>NZ_JAXCLX010000001.1:0-2451805 GCF_034044635.1 Dongia rigui | reverse complement strand
GACCTTGTTACGGGCCTTCAAGGGCGCACGGCCCTGGCGGATCAGCTGGTTAATCGTCGGCATTACTTCTTCCTCACCTCATTCGCGCGTCCGGGCCGAGCCCATTGGCGCGAGATTTGCGCATTGCAAATGTGCCATATGCAAACGCGACCTCATCGAACTACCGACGCTTTCGCGTCTCGATGCGGTCGCTAAAAACGCCAGATTGCTCATGCTCTTAGGCAGAGGAGCCCTATGTCGTTCGGATGCTTAAGCGGGGACAGCGTCTAGACTGAAGGGGCGCTTGCGCGCCAAAGGTCTACCACCAGCCCCCTTAAAGGCGGGCGGAATATATTGATTCCCCCACCCCCGGTCAAGCAGAAGAATCCAGCCTGAAATCAGTCTTTTTCAAAGACTTAACGCCAATGGGACGGTGCGCGCATAGCTACCATACGATGGGGTTGGAAGGCGAGCCTGCCCCCAATTGTGGGAGTTTCCGGTGTTTCCGGGATGCCGTGGCAGCCCAACTGGTCATTTAATTACCGTAAACGGGCGAAACGAGAGAATCGGCTGCCCTTGTCTTGGCATAGAGCAGGTGATTAGCCTGGAGCCGGATCAATCCGGGGGGTGGTGTGATGCGCAGCCTTCTGCTTCTCATCCTGTGGATATCTCTGCTGGCGCCGTCGCCGGCCGAGGCTTCACCCCGCATCGCCCTGGTCATCGGCAATGGCGGTTATGATGCGGGCATCGGCGCCCTGCCCAATCCGGGCCGAGACGCCGAGCTTATGGCCAAGTCCTTGACCGAAGTCGGCTTTGTCGTCACGACCCTGGTCGATGCCGACCAGAAGGCGATGAAGCGGGCCATCTCGGATTTCGGCCAGTCCCTGGTCGCTGCCGGGCCCGAAGCCACGGGGCTCTTTTATTATGCCGGCCACGGCGTTCAGATCGGCGGGACCAATTACCTCATCCCCCTCGCCGCCCGGATCCAGAACGAGGCCGATGCCGAGATCGAAGGGGTCGATGCCGGCTGGGTGCTCAAACAGATGGAATTTGCCAACAACCGGGTGAATGTCGTCATCCTGGATGCCTGCCGCAACAATCCGCTGCCGCGCAGCCTGCGCTCGGCCAGCAATGGCCTCGCGCGCATGGACGCGCCCAAAGGCAGCTTCATCGCTTATTCAACGGCACCCGGCGATGTCGCCCAGGATGGCAGCAACGGCAACAGCCCCTATGCCGCTGCCCTGGCCCAGGCGATCACCGCGGCACCGGCGCCGATCGAGGAGATGTTCCGCAATGTGCGTGTGGCGGTCATGCAGGCCACGGGTGATGCGCAAATCCCGTGGGATTCGTCATCCCTGACCGGCGCCTTCTATTTCCGCGAAAGCGCCCAACCTGCCCCTCCGGCAGAGGCAGAGGCTGCGGCAGCGGCACCCCCGAGCCAGACGGCAGCACCCACCACACGCAGCCAGACCGAGGCCGGACCGCCCCAGGCCGGCACGATCTTTCGCGACTGCCCCGATTGCCCGGACATGGTGGTCGTCCCAGCCGGCCGCTTCGTCATGGGCGCGCCGAAGGAAGACGAAGACCGTCGGCCCGATGAAAGCCCGGTCCACAAGGTCAGCATCGCCGCACCCTTCGCGCTGATGACCACCGAAGTCACGCGGGATCAGTTCACGGCCTTTGTCGATGCGACCGGCCGCGACATGTCGGATGGGGATTGTTATCTGGCTGACGACAAGGAGGGGCGCAGCGACGATTCCGCCAACTGGCTGCAGCCCGGCTTCGCACAGCAAGGCAACGAGCCGGCCGTCTGCGTCAGCTGGCGCGATGCCATCGCCTATGCCGAGTGGCTCAGCAACAAGGCCGGCGCCACCTATCGTCTGCCGACCGAGGCCGAATGGGAATACGCCACGCGCGCGGGCCGGCAGGGCTTCCTGCCTTGGGAAGAGAACAGTGCCGCCGACGCCTGCCATATCGGCAACAGCTTCGATGCCAGCGGGCACAAGCAATATCCCGGTCTCGAGGCCTCGCCCTGCGAAGACGGTGCCGTTCACACCGCCGCGGTGGGATCCTATCAGCCAAACCGCTTCAAGCTGTTCGACATGGCAGGAAATGTCTGGGAATGGGTCCAGGATTGTTACCGAGCGGACTATAAGGACGCGCCCGGCGACGGCAGCGCCGTGATCCTCGATGTCTGTCCCGATCACGTCGCGCGCGGCGGCAGCTGGATCGACGGGCAGTGGGATTTCCGCTTCGCGCGCCGCTATGCGGTGGACGGTTGGGGCCGCGAAAACATCGTCGGCTTCCGCCTCGCCCGCGACCTTTAGCAGACGATCTCCGACACCAATCCGCGCTGCAGCCAATCCTGCAGCATCTCGGCACCACGTTGCGCCGCATTCGCCTCGTGGAAATCCTGCGCCAGGCTTTCGCACATCCGGGCAAAGCTCATGCCGCCTTGCATCCACGCAAAGCAGGCGGCCTCGTCTGCCGGCAGGGCTCGATATTGGACATCTTCCCCCGAACGCCAGACGAGCCAGGCAACCGACAAGCCCGGTACCGCTTCGCTGACCGGCTCATCGTGCAACAGGGCGCGCCGCAGATCGCCTGTCGCTGTGTCGGCCGTGATGAGGCTGGCAGCGACGGCAAAGCGCAGACTGAAATGCGCCCAGGCTTCTGCTGGAAGCGCCAGTAGATCGGGCAAGCCGACGATGGCTTCATCCGCTGCGTCGAATGCCAGAGCCACGGCCCAATCGAAACGCGCCATGCCGGCGGCCAGCGCCTCACCCTGCGCCGCGAGATGGTCCGGCAACCCCTGTCCCAACCAGCGCAGCGAGTAGTGCGCCGAGGGATGGTCCGCAATGTACCGGCGCGCGGCATCGGCAAATGCCGTGGCGCCCAGCAGGGCCTTCAATCCGGGATAATCGTTGCCGAGCGCCTCGACAAGGCGCGAGACATAGCCAAGGCGGTAGATGTCCAGCCGCTCTCGTGCCTCGTTCACGGACGGCATCTGCGCCGTGCGGCCCAGAAGATAGCCTTGGAAAGCACGCTGCAGCTGTTCGAGGGACATCAGGCCACCAAGACTTGGCGGACGGCATCGGCGGCGACGGCCCGCGCTTGGTCAAGCTCGGCCAGCAAGGCAGAGAGAGGCGGTATGTGGTCGTCGCGCTCGATCATGGCCGGCACGCTGCCGAAGCGCCGCACCGCCGCGGCATAAAGCTGCCAGACCGGCGGCGCCACGTCGTGATCATGGGTGTCGATGATATGGGTGCCGTGATCCTCATGCCCGGCCAGATGGATCTGGCGCACCAAGGTCTTCGGCAGGGCGTCGATGAATGTCAGCGGATTGAACCCATGGTTGACCGAATTGACATAGACGTTGTTGACGTCGAGCAGCAGTGCGCAGCCGGTCCGCTTGGCGAGTGCCACAATGAATTCCCATTCGGGCATGGCCGATTCCGGATAGGTGACATAGCTCGACGTGTTCTCGAGCAGGATCGGCGCGCCGAGATGCTCCTGCACCGCCATGACACGCCCCACCACATGGTCCAGCGCTTCTTCGGTAAAGGGCAATGGCAGCAGGTCATGCATGTTGCGGCCGGCGATGCCGGTCCAGCACAGGTGATCGGAGATCCAGGCGGGCTCGATCTCGTCGGCGAGGGACTTCAGCGCCCGCAGATAGTCGCGCTCAAGCGGCGCCGTGCTGCCGATGGACAGCGAGACGCCGTGCATCACCATCGGATAGTGCCGCCGCAACTCCAACAGGTGGCGCCGCGGCTTGCCGCCGACGCCCATGTAGTTTTCCGAGATGATCTCGAGCCAATCGACACGCCGCGCCATTGTCGCCGCGTGCTCGCTGAGCGCCGCATAATGTGTCGGCCTGAGGCCCAGGCCAAAGCCAGTCACCGCATCGCGCAAGATCACCCCTCCATGCCGGAAGTTTCGGGTGCTGAAAGAATGCGGGCGGGCGGCAGCCACGGGGATGAGGCCGCCCGCCCAACCCAACGGCCGCGTTACTTCACGACCGTACCGCCAGCGCCGGTGCAGGCGTCGGCGCTCGGCTGCTCGATCCAGCCCTGGCCCTTGCAGGTGTTCTGCCCCTTGCATTCGTTGCTGGCGCTCTTGCAGGAGCCCTGGCCCTTGCAGCCATTGATGCCGGCGCAATGCACGGCATCGGCCTGGGCCGGCGTGGTGGTGAGGCTGATCGATCCGCCGGCCAACAAGGCCATGGCGGCGGCGGCGAAAGTGGCGCCGGTGATCTTTGTCATCGCAGTCATGAATCTCTCCCAATTCGTTCTATTATGGTTGTCGAGCTTTGATCGCAGGCTGCCCCGGGCGCCTGCCGGTCGGCGGGCACCGCATCTAAGCCACGGCGGCTTGCCTCATTGAATTCGAGGCTTGGCCGGGCTTTGTTACACGCCAGGAGCGACTGCACGGCGAATTCATGCGAGATGATGGGGGCAGCGGCGGGAGCGAGGCATCTGCCGGCGGCGGCTCTTCAGCGGCGACCCGCCCGAAGGACGGATCGCCGTTGATCAGGCGATGGCGCGGTCGGCGCCGGTCATCAAGCATCGACCGCGGATTTGCCAGGTTCAGCCGAACTTATTGGCCTTGGGGAAGCCGGAGGGCGGCAGGCGGCCGGCTTGCGCCCGCTCGCCGATCCAATCCTTGAGATTGGCGTGCGTCTCGGTGCGGGTCTTGTCGCCGAGGCGCCAGGTCAACCCCGCCGCCTTGGTATAGACCTTGGCATCGGAGAGGCCGCCATCCTTGTATTTCTGCAGCATGACGCCGCGGCCGCGAGTCATTTCCGGAATCTCATTGAGCTTGAAGATGAGCAGCTTCCGGTTGTCGCCGATGACGGCGACCATGTCGCCATTGGCCGGCACGCAGACATTGGCTTCCTCGCCTTCCGGCACGGTAAGGACTTGGCGGCCGTTCTTGGTCTGCGCCAGGATCTCGTTGGTGGGTACCACGAAGCCGCGCCCGTCATGGCTGGCCACCAGCAGCTTCTCGTCGGGCTTGTGGATCATCATGGCGACGATGTCGTGCTCATTGCCGAGGTCGATATAGAGCCTGACCGGCTCACCATGGCCACGCCCGCCCGGCAGCTTGTCGCAGCCGATGGTATAGAACTTGCCGTTGGTGCAGAAGATCACCAGCTTGTCGGTCGTTTCGGCATGGAGCTGGAACTTGCCCCAATCGCCTTCCTTGAATTTGATCTCGGCGCCTTCCTCGACATGACCCTTCATGCTGCGGATCCAACCCTTCGACGAGCAGACGACCGTGATCGGCTCGCGCTCGATGAGGGATTCGAGCGGAATGACCACGGCCGAGGGCGCCTCGCCGAGATCGGTGCGGCGCTTGCCCAGCGCCGTCTTCGGACCGTAGAGTTTTTTGAGCTCCTGCACTTCCGTGCCGATCGCTTCCCATTGCTTGTCGTCCGACTGAAGCAATGCCAGCAAGGTCTTCTTCTCGGCGCTGAGTTCCTTGTGCTCGCCCTTGATCTCCATTTCCTCGAGCTTGCGCAACGCGCGCAAACGCATGTTGAGGATGGCATCGGTCTGCGTGTCGGTGAGCTTCCACTTCTTCATCATGACGGCCTTGGGGTCGTCTTCGAAGCGGATGATGCGGATCACCTCGTCGATATTGAGATAGGCGACGAGATAGCCGTCGAGGATTTCAAGGCGCCGCTCGATCTCGGCCAGGCGGAACTTCGAGCGCCGCTGCAGCACGACGCGGCGGTGGTCGAGATAGGCCTGCAGCACCTCGTTGAGCGGCATGACGCGCGGCGTCTGGTTGGCGTCGAGCGCGTTCATGTTGAGGCTGAAGCGCGTCTCGAGATCGGTCTGGCGGAACAGCTGTTCCATCAGATGCTCGGGCTCGATATTGCGCGACTTCGGCGTCAGCACCAGGCGGATATCGGTGGTCGATTCATCGTTGATATCGTCGAGGAAGGGCAGCTTCTTGTCCTGCAGCAGCTCGGCGATCTTCTCAATAAGGCGCGATTTTGCGACCTGGTAGGGAATCTCGGTGACGACGATCTGGAAGCCGCCGCCTTTCAGATCCTCCTTTACCCATTTGGCGCGGACACGGAACGAGCCGCGCCCGGTGCGATAGGCCTCGACGATGGTCTCGCGGCTTTCGACGATGATGCCGCCGGTGGGGAAATCCGGCCCCGGCATCAAATTCACCAGCGTCTCGATGCGCGCATTGGGCGTTTTGAGGAGATGCGTGAGGCAGTCACAGATCTCGGCAACGTTATGCGGCGGAATGCTGGTCGCCATGCCGACCGCGATGCCCTGCGAGCCGTTGGCAAGGAGGTTCGGGAAGGCCGCCGGCAGGATGGTCGGTTCCTGGTTCTCGCCGTCATAGGAGGCCCGGAAATCGACCGTGTCCTCGTCCATGTTCTGCAGCATGAGGGCCGCAGCTTCGGTCAGGCGCGCTTCGGTATAGCGCATGGCGGCGGGGTTATCGCCATCGATCGAGCCGAAATTGCCCTGGCCTTCGACCATCGGATAACGCACGGCGAAATCCTGCGCCAGGCGCACCATGGCGTCATAGATCGAGGCATCGCCATGGGGATGGAACTTACCCATGACGTCGCCGACCACGCGCGCCGACTTCTTGAAGCCTGAGCCCGGATCGAGCTTCAACTGCCGCATGGAATAGAGGATGCGCCGATGCACCGGCTTCAACCCGTCGCGCACATCGGGCAGCGAACGGGACATGATGGTCGAGAGCGCGTAAGAGAGATACCGCTCGCCCAGAGCCTCGGCGAGGTTGGTCAATTTGATCTCGCCCTGTGGGGGCGGGGTGGTGGACGTGGCTTTTTTGGCCATAAGGGGAATCGGCTTTCGGCTAAAGGCGTGAATCGGGCGCCATCCTAGGCGGCGCTGGCCTTACGTCAAGCCTGCGACTCCCGCCGTCTTTCTTTATGGATCAATTGCTTAGCGGTCGAGGAGCAATTGGCGGTGCTGTTTTGGATGCGATTCGCCGCCGATCCTCAGCGCATCCTCCTCCAGCCCGAAGACCTGGAAGCCAAGCCGATCATAGAGCTGTTCGGCCGCGGGGTTCGGAATGGTAACCGTCAGTTGGAGCTGCCGCATGCCGTCGAGCCGGCGCGCATAGTCGATCACATCGAGCATCAAGGCGGTGGCGATGCCCTTCCCCTGCCAGTCGGGCGCCACGGACAGGCCGATGACCTGTCCGATATGCTGACGCTTGGCACCGGGCTCGCGCCGAAAGCCGACGGCACCGATGAGAATGCCACCGCCGTCGAAGGCACCCTGCCAGCGGTTGAGCGGCGTGGGTTTCAAGCGCCGTTCAGACGTGGCGAGGGGCTTTAGCGCCTCTTCCGCCGCATCGGCGCGGAACAGGGTCGGATAGCGCTTAAGGTTGTTGAGCCGGAACGAGCGGTATTGCGGCGCGTCGGAAGGCAGCAGCAGCCGCAGCGAAAAATCACCAACCGACGGCTTGTCCGGCGCGCGCATGATACGGTCAGAACCGATCGATGCGGAAAGGCGCAAGATCCACGCCCGGATCGCGGCCAGCGGCGAGATCGGCGATGATGCGGCCCGTCACCGGCCCCAGCGTCAGGCCGATATGGCCGTGGCCGAAACCGAAAAACGTGTTCTTGAACCGCTCGCCCTGGGCGATGACCGGCACCGAATCCGGCATCGAGGGGCGGAAGCCCATCCAATCGCTGCGCCCGGTTTCGTCCAAATCGCCGAACATGCGCTTGCCATGATTCATCAGCTTCTGCGCGCGATCGTAATTGGGCGGCAGATCGAGCCCGCCCAGTTCCACCGTGCCCGCAAAGCGCAAACCCACATCGAGCGGTGTGATGGCGAAGGAATGATCGGCGGAATAGATCGGCATGCGCGGCCGCTTCTGCGCGTTGGGCAGGGTCACGTGATAGCCGCGCTCGGTATCCAGCGGCACCTTGTGTCCCAGCATCGCGGTAAGCTTCTTCGACCAGGCGCCGGCTGCCACGACGACGGCATCGCAAGGATAGGTGTTGCCGCCGGCCTTGACCGCCTTGGGTCCATCGGCGCCGATCTCGAAGCCGGTGACATCGGCTTTCACGATTCTGCCGCCGCCCGCCACGAACTGGTTGGCGAGGCGCTGCACCAGGGCGAAATTGTCGGTGACGTAGGAATTTTCAGGGAAGTAGACGGCGTGGCGATAGATCGGGTTGAGGCTGGGTTCGAACTGGCGGATTTCTTCCTGTTTCAGGATCTTGAACTCGACCCCGCGGCGCTTCTGCAGCGCCAAGTCCCATTGATAGCTGTCGAACTTCTTGTCGGTCTCGAAGACGCCGAGCCAGCCGGTGTCCTTGATCATCAGCGATTGGTTGGCCAGCCCCGCCAGTTCCTTGTGCGCCGCCAAGGCATGCACCAGCACCGATCGCAATGCGATCGAGATCTGTTCCACCCGCTTCTCGCTGGAGGCTGCCACAAAGCGGATCAGCCAGGGCGCGATCTGCGGCAGATAGGACCAACGGATGGCGAGCGGGCTCAACGGGTCCATCAGCATCTTCGGCACATCCCACAGGATGCCGGGAGTCGCGACCGGAATGCAGGATTCGGTTGCGATGACCGAAGCATTGCCCTTCGACGTCCCCTCGCCGGGATCGCGCCCATCGATCACGGTGACCTGGTTGCCGTCCTTCTGCAGATAAAGAGCCGCCGAGACGCCGACGATCCCCGCACCGATGACGATGAAATGCCGATTACCCATGATTTCCCCGAAAGTCCCCGAATTTCTAAGAGGGCCGGAGCATGGCGCGCGGCACGCGCCAAATCAAGGGCGGGTGGGTTCGTCTCGCCGGATGAAGGGCGGCGGCACGGCATCGGCGAGCCAGATCAGGTCATTCCCGCGATAGAAGTGGTGTCCGGCGATAAAAGCGCCGGCCGCGTCGACCACGAGAAGACTTGGCGCTTTCACCTTGCGCCGACCAACGTCAAGCGCCACCTCGCGCGTCGGCGAAAGATGGACGTACTGGCGCGACATGGGTTTCAGCCCGTCGCGCAAGATGAGTTCCGCCGCTTGCGGGCTGGTGCCATGAAACAGAATGGCGGGTGGTGCGATCGGATCATGGGTCAACCGTCCCGGCACGGAATGACCATAGATGGCGCGGATGCGGTCCGCGTCGATCTCATGCCGCGTCTTCGCGGATGCCGCGATCATCTCCTGGAAGTCGGCAGCCACGAGCCCCTGCCAGCGCGGGTCCGTCCGGCCCAGCGCGGCGATGAAGGCATCGATCGCCACCCAGCCGTTGGCATCCAGCGTCAACCCGTACCGCGCGGGTTCGTGCCGCAAGGCGTGCGACGCAATCCGGCTCAACGCCGTCAAACGGTCTTCGCCCAGGCGTGATCTCACTTTCGACACAGAGGCTCAAAGCTCCTCTTTCTTCTTGCCATTTTCGGCGGCGGCGCGTTCTGCTTCATAGGCCGCATCTTCCGCCCGCTGCTGGAGATATTCCTCGCGGTCCTCTTCCATGAGAGCGAGCCAGGCCTCAAAATTGGAAACCGAACCGCGATCTTCCCAGCCAGCGCTGGCAAAGCTGTGCACGAGATGAACCTCGGGGTTACCTGTCCGATCGTTACCGTCGAAGCAGGCGATATCATCACCCGTTACAATGTGCTGTGCGAACGGGATAAGGCATCGTTCTGGATACCATTCCTGAACGATATCCAACCAGATGTCCGCATCCTCCCGCGAATCAAGAATGAACCAAGGCTTGATGTCCGCTGCCGGCGTGGCGGTGCAGAATTTCTCGAAGTTCACAGGATAGCGAAAGCCCCTGGGCAGCCGTTCCGGCGTGATTGTTCCAAATTTCATTTCAAAGCTCCCTTGTCGGGTGATTTAGGATATCGGAGGCGTGGATTCTCGCCCGATCCATAAGGAGTAGCCGTCCGGAATTTGCCGGATTGGTCGTTGATACGGCGCTGTACCGCCTCGCCCCAGGTCGTTGGATTGCCGGGTTGGCCATGCTTGAACCGAGTGGCATCCGTGGCGCCGATCTTGGCATCGAAATCTCGGACCCTTGCCTGTGCCTGAATACCGGCGCTCCGCGCTGCCAGGATGCGTGTATTGTCGGCCGTTGTGAGTTTCCCATCTGGCATGCGGACAACATCGATTGGTTCGCCATGCCAACCATTCTGCTTCATACTGTTGGCAATGTCATCGTAGGTATAACTGTCACTGCCTCTCCTTCGCTTCTGATACGACACGGTTTCCTGCGAGAAGCGCGTTTCATGTGGGTCGATTGCCTGGATCGGAACATCGTCGACCTTGCCGACCTTCGCTTCTACCTTCCCCGCGATCTCCAGCGCGTCATCCACGCGCTTGATCGAACTGGCGACGCTGGGGACGAAGGGCAGCGCGCCGAGGGCGGTCAGACCATAGTTCTTCCATGTGCGTTGGCTGGGATCCTCAAGATACATCTTGATATCGTTGCCAAGGCCGATGGCATCGCCCGCTCCCGGAATGAACTGCGGCGCTGATTGAACGAGGGCACCGGCTATACCCGACCGCTCCAGTGCCGCCTGGGATAGCGCGTTCTGCTCAGCGAGATTCTTCTGATAATCCTCGGCAAAGCTGCCATCGCCGAAGAGCGCATCGCCGGCCGCCGCGACGTTGTCCGCGTAACCAATGGTCAAGCCATTGGCGAGCAGGCGCACGCCGTCATCAATTGCTTGCAGCGCTTCTTGCGGCGAGGGATGACTGGCGTTCTTTTGTGCCTCGGCCATCGCAGCGAAGCGGCCAAGGCCCGCTTTCGCCTGCGGTGCAACAGGCGCCACGGCCGAAGCAGCGACCGCCGGGGCATTGTCATTCGCGGCACGAGCCGCAGCAAAGCGCGTCGCAATCACGTCCTCGCCAGGTATTTCCGGCCCTTTAAGGTCCTGCAGCTTGACGCCCTGGAAGGATTTCGCCCGCAGCGCCCGAATGTCGGCGGGTTCAATCGTCTCGGCATTGGCAAAACGATACTGCCCGTCAGGGCCGCGATAGACCGGCGCGGTGGCACCGCCCAGGCCGCTCAAGACGATGTCCCGGGTCTTGTCGTCGAGCACCTGCCCGCGCTGCCAATTCTCGGGATGGACCCCGCTGCGATAGGCTTCGACCAGCCAACGCTGCTCGGATTCGGGCGTATGGAAGTGAAAGGCGCCATCGCGCCATTCACCAAGAACGCCCTCGGACCGTGTCGGTACCTGCTTTTGGGTTGCACCCGGCGGCATGTGTCGCTCCGTTTTGCCCTGACACCTTTATGCATAACACATAAAGCGTAATTATGTCAAGAACGAAATGAGAACTAGCATTCCCGCTATCGTGTCAGCCGTTCGATCAGCCGATCGCGGGCGGTGAGGCGTTTTTCAGCGGCGGGCGTCGGCAGCACATGGCCGTGGATGAAATGGCCGGTGAGGCGCAGCCCTTGCGCCAACGACGTAGGATCGGTCGCTATATCATCCTTAAGGAGGAAGCCCGGCAACGGCAGCAGGCGTTCCGCATAGCGCCCGGCGCCCAGCCGGCTGACGGCGCGGCCGGTTTTGGGCGAGACAAAGACGAGATCCTCGGTGGCACCCGTCACGGCGCAGCGCGAGAGATCCAAGCCGAAGCCGAGATCAGCGAGCAACTTCAGCTCCCAGCGCAGATAGAGCCCGGCCCAATCCGGCACGCTGGCAACCAGGCCCTGCACCAGTACCGCGAAATCGTCATGCACATCCTGATGCGGCTCACGCTCCGGCAGCGTCGCATCTATCACGGCTGCCGCCGCACTCATCGCCGCCAGCCGGTCGGCATCGTCGATGACATGGGCGATATTCGCCTCAATGACCTCGGCCTGGAAATGCCCCAGCTGTTCCGAGAGGCGCGCGCGCCAGTTGAGCGAAAGCTGGTTGCCGATTTCGAAGGCCGGCCGGTTCTTGCGCCCGGCGCCACCCTTCACCAGGCCCAGATGCCGGCCATGCGCGCGCGTGAGACAGGAAAGAATGATATCGCTCTCGCCATGGCGGCGGGCGGAGAGGACGAAGCCTGTGTCGGTGAAATCCACCGCGCCCTATTCCTCGAAATCGAGGCCCATTTCGCGGTAGCGTTCGGGATCGTCGGCCCATGAGCCGCGCACCTTGATGAAGAGAAAGAGGTGCACCTGGCGTTCGAAGGCCTGCTGCATCTCGCGCTGTGCGGCCTCGCGGATCGTCTTGATCTTGGCGCCGCCCTTGCCGATGACAATGGCCTTCTGGCCCTCCTTGGCGACGAAGATCACCTGGGTGATCTTGACCGAGCCATCCTTGAATTCCTCCCAGCTTTCGGTCTCGACGGTCAGTGCATAGGGGACTTCTTCATGCAGCTGGCGAAAGAGATGCTCGCGCGTGATTTCGGCGGCGAGGAAGCGTTGCGGCGCATCGGTGATGTGGTCTTCCGGGTAGTGATGCGGCCCCTTGGGCATGCGGCGGCCCAATTCAGCCACCAAATCAAGGACGCCATCGCCATGCTCGGCCGAGATCATGAAGGTGTCGGTGAACAGCGTCTCGCCGTCCCCGCCGCCCAGCGCGTTGAGCTCGGCGGTCTTGGCCAGCAGCCGCTCGCGTTCCTTCACCTGGTCGATCTTGTTGAGCACCAGCACGGCCTTGCGCTTGTGCTTCTTCAGGCCGTCGATGATGCGACGCGTGTCGTCATCGATATTCTTTCGGCTGGCATCGACCATCAGCAGGATCTGGTCGGCATCGCCCGCACCCGACCAGGCCGCCGTCACCATGGCGCGGTCCAGGCGACGCTTCGGCGCGAAGATGCCCGGCGTGTCGACGAAGATCATCTGAATTGGACCGTCCATGACGATGCCCAGCACCTTGGCGCGCGTGGTCTGCACCTTGGGGCTGACGATCGAGACCTTTTGCCCGACCACGCGGTTGACCAGGGTCGACTTCCCCGCATTGGGAGCGCCCAGCACGGCAATGAAGCCGCATGCCGTTTCAATATTCATGGAACTCTGCTTTCCGAGCTTTCCGGCATCACGCCGGATTGGCCGCGACCTTGTGATCTTGCCCTGCATCTTGCGTGCGTACCAGCACCAGAAGCAGGTTGGCGGCCGCCTGCTCGGCGGCACGTTTCGAACGGCCGGTCCCGCTGCGGGCGGGAAAGCCTTCCACCGCCACCTCGACCTCGAAGACGGGATCGTGGGGCGGCCCTTCGCTGCGGATTACCTTGTAGCGCGGCAGGTTGAGGCCGGCTGCCTGCGCCCATTCCTGCAGTGCCGTCTTGGCGTCCTGCGGCGGGGCGAGGTCGGCCGACATCATGGTGCGCCAGTGCTTTTCGACAAAGCCGCGCGCCGCGTCGATGCCGCCATCCAGGTAAAGCGCGCCGATGATCGCCTCGCAGGCATCGGCCAGTGTCGCTGGGTTTTCGCGCCCGCCACTTTCCTCCTCGCCCTTGGAGAGGATCAGGAATCGGCCAAAGCCGAGATCTTGCGCGACATGCGCAAGGCCGTCCTGGCGCACCAGCGAAGCGAGGCGCTTGGCAAGCGCCCCCTCGTCTTCCTCGGGGAAAGTCGCGAACAGCATTTCGGCGACGATCAGGCCCAGCACCCGGTCGCCCAGGAACTCCAGGCGCTGATTGTCGGCGACACGCGAATCCGCCGCCTTGGTCGTGCGCCGCACCCGCTTGGTGCGGTTGCGCCCGGTGGCACTGGGATGCGTAATGGCCGTTTCCAGCAGATCCGGCCGCGAGAAGACGTGACCCAGGATCGTGGCAAGCTCGCTATGGGCAGCCTTCGCCACCCTGCCTACTCCACCAGATCGCCGAGACGCCGCCAGCGCAGGGCCGTCACCCAGGTAATCGGGTTGGTGAGCTTCAACGTGTTGTCATAGGACCAGAACAACACCTTGGCCGGCCCGATCAGGTTTTCGGCCGGCACGAAGCCGACATTGCCGAGCTGTGCGGGATCGGTGATGCGCGTGTTCATGTCGAACGGCACCAGCCCCGCCAGCACGCGGCTGTCGCTCGATGAATCGCGGTTGTCGCCCATCATGAAGTAATGACCCTGCGGCACGACATAGATCGGCGTGTTGTCGAGTTCGCCCTGGTCGCCGCGCGTCTCGATGATGTGATGGGAGACACCGCCAGGCAGCGTCTCGACATATTGCGGCGAGGCGATGCCGTTATCGAGATTGACGAAATCCTCGATGCGCTCACGCTTCACCGGTTCCCCGTTGATATAGAGCAAGCCTTCCTTGACCTGGACCGTGTCGCCGGGCAGGCCGATAAGGCGTTTGATGAAATCGGTCTGCGGCTCTCCTGGCGGACGGAAGACGATGACGTCGCCACGCTCTGGCTCATCGGCCCACACACGGCCTTCGAGCGGCACGACACCCCAGGGAAACGAGAAGCGGCTATAGCCATAGGCCGTCTTCGAGACGAAGAGGTAGTCGCCGATGAGCAGCGTCGGGATCATCGAGCCCGAGGGAATGCTGAACGGCTCATAAGCGAAGGTCCGGATCACCACGGCGATCACGGCGGCCCAGAAGATGGTCTTGACGGTCTCGAGGATCTGGCTGGGCTCGGTCTCTGTCTTTCGCGCCATGGTAGGTAAAGCGGCCTTTTTTCGACGGAATCGGGTGGGGCGTCAGGCATGCCCTTGCAGCATGCTTTTCGGGCGGATCAAGCCAGCCAACCCCAGCAAAGTCAAGGCTTTAACCCCGATTGAGCGCTGCGGCACCCGGATTTTTGCGAGATATTCCGCCAGTTTAGCTAACACCCCTCACTTAGCGGGGCCGGGCACCGCAGAAATGATCACGATCGCCTGGGCCAAGGGGAAGTCGTCGGTGATGGTGAGGTCGATCTGGGCCGCCATGCCGGGGGGCGTGATCTCTTGCAGGCGGCGGAGCGCCCCGTTGGTGAGCTTCAGGGTGGGCTTGCCGCTGGGCAGGTTCACCACCCCCATGTCCTTCATGAAGACCTGGTCGCGAAAGCCGGTCCCCAGCGCCTTCGAGCAGGCCTCCTTGGCGGCGAAGCGCTTGGCATAGGAGGCGGCGCGCTGTGCGCGCCGATCGGATTTCTGCTGCTCGACCTCGGTAAAGACGCGCTGGATGAAGCGGTCGCCGAAGCGCTCGATCGATTTCTCGATGCGGCGGATGTCGATGAGGTCGTTGCCGATGCCAAGGATCATGACGCGTGACCTATCCCCGCGCCCGGTCCACGGAATTGACCGAAGGCGTCGCGCGCAAGGCGGCGATGATGTTGGAAAGGTGCTTCAGGTCCTTCACCTCGACATCGACGATGATCTCGAAGAAGTCGATCGAGCGGTTGACGATCTTCAAATTCGAGATGTTGCCCTGATTCTTGCCGATCACCGTGGTGAGTGAGCCGAGGCTGCCCGGCTGGTTGGCGATCACCACGTCGAGGCGGCCGGTATGCTGCTCGACCGAATTCTTGTCCTGGTCCCAGGCGACATCGAGCCAGCGCTCCGGCGTGTCGGCAAAGCTCTCCAGCGTCTCGCAATCGATGGTGTGGATGGTGACGCCCTTCCCGGTCGTCACGATGCCGACGATGCGGTCGCCCGGCAGCGGATGGCAACAGCCGGCAAAGTGCATCGCCATGCCGGGGATGAGGCCGCGGATCGGGATGGCGTGGCCGCCCTTGCCCTTCTTCGGGTCGCGCTTCAGCGGCCCGGCCTTGTCGTTGACCTTGTCGCCCGGCAGACCCTGCGTCTTGTTGCCGGGGAAGATCGCGTTGACGACTTCGCGGGCACCGACCAGGCCCTCGCCGACCTGCGTCACCAGGTCCTCGATCTCCTCGGCCTTGAATTTCTTCAGGACGCCATCGACAGCCTTTTCCGTGTACTCGTAACCGGCATGGGAAAATTCCTTCTGCAGCATCGCCCGGCCGAGTTCCAGATACTGCGCGCGCTGCTGGGTGCGGATGAAGCGGCGGATGCAGGCACGCGCCTTGCCGGTGACGACAAAGCGTTCCCAGGCCGGCGACGGCGTCTGCGCCTTCGAGGTGACGATGGCGACCTGGTCGCCGTTCTGCAGCTCGGTCCGGAGCGGCATGATGCGGCCGTTGATCTTGGCACCCACACAGGTATCGCCGACCTGAGAGTGCACGGCATAGGCAAAGTCGACCGGCGTCGCCCCGCGCGGCAGCGCGATGAGATCGCCCTTCGGCGTGAAGCAGAACACCTGGTCCTGGAACATCTCGAGCTTGGTGTGCTCAAGGAATTCTTCCGGGCCGGAAGCGTGCTCGAGAATGTCCAGGAGCTCGCGCAGCCAGCGATACTGCCGACCATCTATCTTGGTGGCACCCTGCTTGTAGCCCCAATGCGCCGCCACACCCATTTCGGCGATTTCATGCATGTTTTCGGTGCGAATCTGCACCTCGATGCGCATGCGCTGCGGGCCGATGATGCCGGTGTGGAGCGATTGGTAATTGTTGGGCTTTGGGGTCGAGATGTAATCCTTGAAGCGCCCGGGGATCATCGAATACTTGCCGTGAATGGCGCCCAGCGCCTGGTAGCACTGGCCGATATCCTTGACCATCACGCGGAAGGCCATGATGTCGGAAAGTTGCTCGAACTCCATGCGCTTCTTCTGCATCTTGCGCCAGATCGAGAAGGGCGTCTTTTCACGGCCCGAGACCTCGGCGTGCAAGTCGGCTTCCTTCAGCGTCTTGGAGAGCTCGGCAATGATCTTGGCGCAAATGTCGGCACCCTGCTCGCGCAAATAGGATAGACGCTGCATGATCGACTGGTACGCGTCGGCATTGAGCTCGGCGAAGGCCAGGTTCTCCAGCTCGTCCTTCAGTTGATGCATGCCCATGCGCTCGGCGAGCGGCGCATAGATTTCCATCGTCTCGGCGGCAATGCGGCGGCGCTTGTCGGCGTTCTTGATGAAGTGCAGCGTCTGCATGTTGTGCAGACGGTCTGCCAGCTTCACCAACAGCACGCGAATGTCGTTCGACATTGCCAGCACCAGCTTGCGGAAGTTCTCCGCATGCTTGGTGTTGTCGGATTGCAGTTCCAGGCGCGACAGCTTGGTGACGCCGTCGACCAGCTGCGCCACTTCACTGCCGAAGACGGTCTGTACCTGCTCCAGTGTCGCCTCGGTATCCTCGACCGTGTCGTGGAGGAGGCCCGTGGCGATCGAGGCGGAATCGAGCTTGAGGCGCGTCAGGATTTCGGCGACGCCGAGCGGGTGGGAAAAGTAAGGATCGCCCGAGGCACGCGACTGCGAGCCATGCGCCTTCATCGAAAAAACATAGGCGCGGTTGAGGAGGTCCTCATCCGCGCCTGGATCGTAAGATTTCACCCGCTCGACCAGTTCAAATTGCCGGATCATGCGGTCCTCAATGTCACGGCCGCATCTCCGGTGGCCGCTTCAGCGTAAGGGTGAAACCAATCCTTTCCCTGTGTCAGGAATAAGGTAACTGCCGACAGTGACGCCGGGTCACTTGCCGTCATCGGCCTCCGCGGCATCCTCGAACTCGCCGTCGATGGCCATGTCGGCCTCTTCGGCTTCGTCGTCGGAAATCTGCGCCTGCTGCATTTCGGCCAGAAGGTCGCCGGCGCCGGTGCCAAAGCCCGTGCCCTCTTCCTCCGGCTCGTCGTTCTCGACATGACGCTGCAGGCCGGTGATGAGGTTGTCGTTGAGGCGCTCCAGCACCACGGTCTCTTCGGCAATTTCGCGCAAGGCAACGACCGGATTCTTGTCGTTATCGCGCTCGATGGTGAGCTGGCCGCCGGCCGAGATCTCCCGTGCGCGCTGAGCGGCCAACATGACCAGGTCAAAGCGGTTCGGGATCTTGTCTACGCAATCTTCGACAGTAACGCGGGCCATTTTCGATAATCTCCAAGAATTCGTCTAATTGCCTGAACTTACTCTATTGATTTTGGGGGTTCAAGGATTGGGGCCGCGACATGAGTGAGCAGGCTATATGCCCCCCGCGCATGGCGACCGGCTTCGACCCAACTCCCTCAAAGTAAACGGATTTCCTGGTCAGGGGGCAGTGCCGCGATGAGGTCTGCGACCGAGCGCCCGGAAACCGGGTGCCGCCAGCGTGGGGCAATCGCCTGCAGGGGCAGCAGAACAAAGGCCCGCATTGCCATGCGCGGATGCGGCAACAAGGGATCGGCAGCGGTCTCGACCCGGTCGCCATAGGCGATGATATCGAGGTCGAGCGGCCGCGCCGCATTGGCGACAGATCGCACCCGCCCGGCCCCCGCTTCCAGCCGCTGCAACAAGGCAAGCAGGTCTTGCGGCCCAAGATCGCTCGCCACCGCGATGACCCCGTTCACATACCAGGGCTGGTCTGCAGCGCGCGGCACGGGCGCTGTCTCGAACCACGGCGAGCGCCGCCGGATCGTGATTCCGGCCGAGGCAATGTCGGTCACCGCCTTTTCCAGCGTCGCCACGGGACTGCCGGCATCACTCGGCAGGTTGGCGCCAAGGCCGATGAAAATTCCCTCAGTCACGCCGACTTTCCTTGCCGCCAGGCTGTCCCATTTGACCTTGCTCCCCACCGGCCAACGGCACTAAGGTCCGCAGCATGCGGTGCCTCATATAGGTTCCGGCGTGAATGTTCATCATAGCTTTCAGTCATATTCTCCGACGAGGTTCATTATGCCCCTTCGCTTCTACGCCCAGGAACGGGTCGGTCTTTTCATCGATGGCGCCAATCTCCACGCGGCTGCCCGCGCGCTCGGCTTCGACATCGACTACAAGCGCCTTCTGAAGCATTTCCAGGAGCAATGCCGCCTCATCCGCGCGTTCTATTACACGGCGCTGGTGGAAGACCAGGAGTATTCGCCCCTCCGCCCTCTGGTCGATTGGCTCGACTATAACGGCTTTACCATGGTGACCAAGCCGACCAAGGAATTCACCGACGCCATGGGCCGGCGCAAGATCAAGGGCAATATGGATATCGAGCTTGCCATCGATGTCCTCGAAATGTCGGCCCATCTTGACCACGTCGTGCTGTTCTCCGGCGATGGCGATTTCCGTCGCCTGGTCGAAGCCGTGCAGCGGCGCGGCGTGCGCGTCTCGGTCGTTTCCACCGTGCGTTCCAACCCGCCCATGGTGGCCGACGAACTCAGGCGCCAGGCAGACATGTTCGTTGAGTTGGAAGAGTTGGCCTCGGTCGTTGCCCGCGCCCATAACCCGCGCCCGCGCGATGCGGCAAAGGACCAGCCGCCACGCGAACAGCATCCCGACGATGAACCGGCCGGCAACGTTTGACACCCATGCCAGCTGCCATCGTGTCGCCAGCACCGGATTGCCCGCTCTGCCCGCGCCTCGCTGATTTCCGCACCGAGAACCGCAAGAAGCTGCCGGACTACTTCAACGCGCCCGTGCCGGCCTTCGGCGATGCGCGGGCGAAATTTCTGATCATCGGCCTGGCGCCCGGGCTGCATGGCGCCAACAGGACGGGCCGCCCCTTCACCGGTGATTGGGCCGGCGACCTGTTGTTTGCCACCCTGCTCGAACTGGGCCTGGCCACCGGCACCTATGATGAACGGCCAGATGACGGGCTGGCGCTCAAGGGTTGCCGCATCGTCAACGGCGTGCGCTGTGTCCCGCCGCAAAACAAGCCGCTGCCGGCCGAAATCAAGACCTGCAATGCGTTCCTGAAAAGCGAACTCGAAGCTTCACCCGCGCGCTGCTATGTGGCCCTGGGTTCCATCGCCCATGACGCCGCGCTGATGGCAATGGGTGAAAAGCGCAGCGCCTTCAAATTCGGCCATAACCGCCGCCATGATCTCTCAGGTAACCGCATCCTCATCGATAGCTATCACTGCTCGCGCTACAACACGAACACCGGCGTGCTGACGCCGGCAATGTTCCGCGAAGCGATGATGCATGTGAAGGAAGTGGCTGGACTCTGACGCCGGCAGTCGGTGCCCGGGTCAATCCCCGCCGCGGTTGCGCACGATACGGGCCTGGTCGCGTTTCCAGTCGCGATCCTTGATGGCGGCGCGCTTGTCGGCCTGGCGCCGGCCTTTGGCGACGCCGAGTTCGCATTTGGCGCGGCCGCGATCGTTGAAATAGATCGCAAGCGGCACGACGGTGACGCCGTCGCGCTGCGTGGCGTTGATGAGCTTTACCACTTGGCGCTTCTTGAGCAGCAATTTGCGCGGGCGGCCCGGCTCGTGGTTGAAGCGGTTGGCCGCATCGTATTCGGGGAAATGGGCGTTGATCAGCCAGAACTCGCCGTCACGCTCGGCCGCGAAGGCCTCGTTGATGCTGCAGCGGCCCAGGCGCAACGACTTCACCTCCGACCCCATCAGTTGGAGTCCGGCCTCGATCGTGTCGTTGATCGAATAATCATGCCGCGCCTTACGGTTCTGGGCGGCAAAGCGGTTGGTCGAGATGTCACGGGCCATAATGGCGATGTTATTGCCCGATAAGGCCTGCCTTTTTCAAGGCCGCTTCGACCTTCTGCTTCGAAACGTCCGAAATAGGTGCCAGCGGCAGCCGAACATCCGCCTGGATGTGACCCATGACGGAGAGCGCGTATTTTACCGGGCCGGGGCTGGTCTCGCAGAACATCGCATCGTTGACCGGCATCAGCCGCTCATTGATTTCCATGGCTTTCTTCAAATCGCCGGCACGCCAGGCGGCATGCATCTGGGAGGTCAGCTTGGGCGCCACATTCGAAGTGACGGAAATGCAGCCCACGCCACCCTGCGCCAGGAAGGGCAACGCCGTCGCGTCTTCGCCGGACAACTGGCAGAAATCGGCACCGATCGCGAGCTTGGTGCGCGCCGGCCGCGCCAGATCCGCCGTCGCATCCTTGACGCCGATCACGCGCGGCAGTTCGGCACAGCGCTTCATCGTGTCGATCGACATGTCGACGGCGCTGCGCGGGGGCACGTTGTAGATAATGATCGGCAGGTTGGTTGCGTCGTGAATCGCCTTGAAATGCTGGAACTGGCCCTCCGGCGTCGGGCGGTTGTAATAGGGCAGTACCACCAGCGCCGCGTCAGCGCCGGCCTTTTCGGCATGGCGTGTCAGGTCGATGGCTTCCTGGGTCGAGTTGGAGCCGGTGCCGGCGATGACCGGGACGCGCCCTTTGGCGACCTCGATCGCCAGCTCGACAATGCGGTGATGCTCCTCATGGCTGACCGTCGGGCATTCGCCCGTCGTCCCAACGGGCACCACGCCATCGATGCCTTCCTTGATCTGCCAGTCGACGAATTTCTGGAAGGCAGCCTCGTCCACCGCGCCGTTGCGGAATGGGGTGACCAAAGCGGTCATCGAACCCTTGAACATGACTGACTCCATAAAATGCCCGCTCGGTTAAGAGCTTGGGCGATTGCAAACGGGCCCGGAAAATAGCCGCAGTTGGGCCTGGCCGCAAGCGTTCTGCCGTTAAAACCGGCGATTCGCCACCTGTGGCAAATCGGCGATACTTTAGCCCGACAAGCGAAGGTGCTGCATCAGTGTGTGATAACCAACGCATTGAATCCATTGAGTGGGGGCCGCGGCGCTCATACAATGCTGTGATTGCGACCGCCGATTCGCGGCTTGCCCGAGCGAGAAAATGGCACACCATATACCTGCGTTAAACGCCCCGGCGATCCTCACCCGGGCCACGGCACATGCCGCGCGGCCCAGTCTTTCCGTTGTTTCCCGTCAGATTTTCCGCCCCGTTGGCCGGCTGGCCATGGCAGGGCTTTTGGCCGCTTGCACGCTGTTCGGAACCCCGCAGCCAGGCCGCGCCGATGACGGGCTCAGTGCCAAGGATAAGAAGCTCTACCAGGAAGCCTTTCGCGCCATCGACAACGATCGATGGAAGGAAGCGCGGCGCCTCGCCGACATGGCGAAGGAGCCTTTGCCGGGCAAAGTCGTGCGCTGGCTGGACTTGTCGCGTCCCGGCCCCGGACGATCCTTCAACGAGATGACAGCGTTCCTTAAGGGCAATCCCGATTGGCCGCTCCGCGACACGCTCACCGCGCAGGCCGAGCGGACCATGCCGGACATCTATCCCACGGCCGCCGTCCTCGATTGGTTCGGGACGCGCGATCCGCTGACCCCGCAAGGGGCAATCAAGCTTCTTGGCGCGTTGCGGGCCGATGGGCAGGTCGATCGCGCCCGGCAGGTGGCCGTCGTTGCCTGGACCACCGAGGATTTCAGCCAGGAGCAGGAAAATACCTTCCTCGCCCGCTTTGGCGACATGCTCACCATGGCCGATCATGTGGTGCGGCTCGATCGTCTGTTATGGGAGGGTGAGCGCGACCAGGCGCTGCGTATGCTGAAGCGCGTCGACCCCAGCCACGCCGCCCTGGCGAGTGCGCGCATGCGCCTGCAGGATCGCAAGGTAACGCCAGATGCGGTTGGTGGCCTGGTGCCGCTGGAACTGCGCGACGATGCCGGACTCATCTATGAAATGGCACGGGCCTGGCGCAAGTCCGGCCAGATCGAGCGGGCCCTGCAACTCCTCGATCCGCCGCCGGCCAAGGTGGCACGGCCAGACCTGATGTGGGACGAACTCTATCGCGCCGCGCGCGAGTTGCTCGGCAATGGCGACGTCAGCGCCGCCTACCGCCTCGCCGCCGCGCACAACGCCGATACTGGCGACGCCTTCGTCGAGGGGGAATGGTTCGCCGGATGGGTCGCCTTGCGCTATCTCGAAGAGCCGCAAGTGGCGATGAAGCATTTCACCAATCTCTATAACGGCGCGAAATCAGTCATCAGCAAGACCCGGGCCGCCTATTGGATCGGCCGCTCGGCCGAGGCCAAAGGGGACATGGCGGCGGCCACCGACTGGTATCGCAATGCCGCCAAGAATCTCTCGATCTATTACGGCCAGTTGGCTGCTGCGCGTCTCACCGACCCCAAGCATCTGGTGCTCGACAGCGGGATCCGCGCCAGTGCCGCCGAAAAAGCGGCGTTCGACAAACGCGAGATGGTGCGCGTGGTGCGCCTCCTCGGCAAGCTCGGCGAGCAGGACCGCGTGCGCCCCTTTATAATGACCATGACATCGCGCGCCACCAAAGCCACCGATTACACCTTGCTGGCGGGCCTCGCCAAATCGGTGAAGCGCGACGATCTCGCCATCGCCGTCGCCAAGGAAGCGCGGCAAAAGGGCTTCGAGTTGTCGGAATACCTCTTCCCCACCATCAAGCTGCCGACCGGCAAGGAGCCAGAACCCGCTTTGGTGCTGGCCATCATCAAGCAGGAAAGCGCCTTCGACGCCAAGATCTCGTCGCCGGCGGGCGCCATGGGACTGATGCAGCTGATGCCCTCGACCGCGCGACCGCTGGCCAAGGAACTCGGCGTCAAGAAGTTGAAGGAGAAGAGCCTCACCGCCGATCCGGCATTCAACGTGAAGCTGGGCCGGCTCTATCTCGAAAAGCTGATCGACCGGTTCAACGGCTCCTACATCATGGCGGTGGCGGCCTACAACGCCGGCCCCAGCCGGGTGCGCGATTGGGTCATCCTCTATGGCGACCCGCGCTTGGCCGAGACGGATGCCATTGACTGGGTCGAGAACATCCCCTTCGACGAGACGCGCAATTACGTGCAGCGCGTGATGGAGAATCTGCAGATCTATCGCAGCCGTCTCTCGGACAAGGGCGCCCGCATCGCGCTTGAAGACGATCTTAATCGACCAGCGATCAACTGACAGAGCAGGGATATCATCTTGAACCAGCCCAGCGCGAAACTGGCGGTAGGTATCGAGGATGTGCGCGCCGCCGCCGCGCGGCTCAACGGGGTGATCGTTACAACGCCGCTGCTTGATTATCCGCTGGTAAGCGAGCGCTTGGGCTTCCGCCTGCTGATCAAGGCGGAGACGCTGCAGATCACCGGCTCGTTCAAGTTCCGCGGCGCCAGCAATCGCCTGCTGGCAGCGAAGGACACCGATCCGGCCGCGCGCGCTGTTGTCGCTTTCTCCTCCGGCAATCATGCCCAAGGTGTTGCGGCGGCGGCGAAGCTGCTCGGGTTCAAGGCCACCATCGTCATGCCCTCCGACGCGCCCGCGATCAAGGTCGCCAATACCAGAGGCTATGGTGCCGAGGTGGTGCTCTATCAGCGCCATACCGAAGATCGCGAAGCCATCGCGCGGAAGATCGCGGAAAAGGATGGTGCGCTGATCGTACCGCCCTATGACGATCCTTACATCATCGCCGGCCAGGGCACGGCGGGACTGGAGATCGTGGTGCAGGTCAAGGCTTTGGGTACTGTGCCGGATCTGGTGATCGCCCCCTGCAGCGGTGGCGGCCTTGTCGGCGGCGTCGCAACCGCCGTGAAAGACGCCTTCCCGAACACTGCGGTCTATGCCGCGGAACCTGCCGGCTATGACGATCTCAACCGGTCGCTGGCGGCCGGTGAGCGCCTTCCCAACAAACCGACAGCGCCCTCGATCTGCGACGCGCTGATGGCCCAGACGCCTGGTGCCCTCACCTTCCCGATTCACCGCAAATTGCTCGCCGGCTCAAAAGTCGTCAGCGACGATGCCGTGCTCGATGCGATGAGCTTTGCGCAGCGGCACCTGAAATTGGTGGTGGAGCCAGGCGGCGCTGCCGGCCTTGCCGCGGTGCTGGCGATGCGAGGGGAACTCAAGGGCCGGACGGCGGTCGTCATCTGCTCCGGCGGCAATGCCGATCCGGAAATGATAAAGCGGGCCGCCGACAGGGGCGACCCGCTTCTCTAAAACACGAACTCAGCCAAAAATCAGGCCGTCGCAGCCTTCTTCTCGCCGACGATTTCCTTGGCGATGTCTTTCGGTGCCTCGGTCGAGGTGGCAACGGCCGTCACGGGATGCGTGTCGGTACGGCGACACATCCCTTCAAGGTAGGCGCCCTGCTCGATCGCCAGCGACTTATGGAGAATGTCTCCGGTAACGCGGGCCGTCTTTTCCAAGACCACCATGTCGGCGCGGACCTCGCCATTGACCAGCCCGCAGATGCGGACCGATTCAGCCTGAAGGCCGCCCTGCACAGTGGCGCCTTCGCCGATTGTGATGTTGCGTGACTGGATGTCGCCCTCGACCCAGCCATCGATCTGCACGTCGCCGCTACAGACCAGATCGCCGGTGATACGCAGATCAGCACTGATGATGGAGGGGATCCCGGCTTTCACACTGGGGCGCGGGGTATCATGGACCGTCGCGGGTTGACCGGACTTGTTAACCTTTGAAAACATAACGACCTGCCTTGAGAAAGCCCATGGGATCGAGCGGTTTATCGTTGTAACGCACTTCGTAATGGCAGTGCGGACCGGACGACCGCCCGGAAGAGCCGAGCTTGCCGACCAGCTGCCGATAGTCCACCACATCCCCGACCTTCACGGCAACCGAATCCAGATGGGCATAAAGCGTATGTATGCCAAGACCATGGTCGATCTCGACGACGCGCCCGTAATTCCCCTTCCAGCCGGCTGAAACGACCGTGCCCGGTGCCGTCGCCAGCACGTCAGAGCGCAGCGTGCCCACCATGTCGAGGCCCTCATGGCGCGCACGGGCGCCGTTGAAGGGGTCGACGCGGGCACCGAAGCCGCTGGAGATGTAATAGTGATCGACGGGTGCCGCCAAAGGCACGGAGCGCAGCACGACCTGCATCTTCTCCCAGCGTGCCACTTCGTCATCGAGGGTCGCCACATTGGCCAGCAGCTTCTGCTCGGTTTCGTCGGCGCCGGTGGCGGGATCGGGAATGAACGGACCGCCCTTGCCGATGCCGCTCTGCTCGGCAGCCGAGATCATGCCCTCGACATTGAGCCCGGTCATCTCGAGCGTCTTTTCCATTTCCTCGAGGCTGTTGCGGGTGCGCTCGGTGACGCTGGCCACGAAATTGGCCTGGCTTTCCTGGACCGAGGCCACCTTGTCGCGCAGTTCGTCGATGGTGCGGCCGAGATCGGAGCGGCCGAGCTGCAACGAATTGCGCTGGTTGATGACTGTGGAGAGCGCTAGCTTGGTCTGCGCCACTTGGCGCGAGAGGTCTGCGTTGCTCGCCTGCGCCACCTGCAACTCACCCTGCAGCGAGGCGACTTGCGCATTGAGCGCCGTGACCTGCGCCGTCGCGGTATCGTGGTCGCGCTGCAAATTGGTCAAGCGGCCGGTCAGGTCCGCGACCTGGCTCGCAAGGCTCCCATTACTCTGCCGGCTCTGATCGAGCAGGGCCGTCAGCTCATCGCGTTCGGCGGCCATCCGGCGGCGATCGCCCTCGATGCCGCGAATTTCCGACTTCAGATCGGCAATCTGGTTGGTGAGCGATTGGTTGCGCGCGGCTATGCGCTTTAGGTCGCTGTCGAATGCCTGCAGGCGATTCTTCAACGCATCGCGCAGCTTGGCGCGCAGCGGATCGTCGCCAGCAATATCGCGGCTGTTCAGATCGCGACCGGCAGCGGCACCTTCGAGCGGAGTTGGGCCTTCGATCTGCGTCGCAATCGAGCGCAGGCCGTCACGCATCGCGGCATTCTCGCCGGAGAGGCCCAGCAGATAGGCCTCGTCGTCGCCGAGCTTGCCGGTGCTGCCTTTAAACTGGTCGAAGTAATCGGCCACTTCGGCAAGGAGCCCGGTATAAGCGCCTTCGGCCTCGCGCACGGCGATGTCGCGGCCGTGCAGCGTGACCTGCTGCATGGCGAGACCTATCGACGTCGCCAGCGACAACACCGCAATACCGCCGATCAGCGATGCGCCGACCAACTGACTGCGCGTGGACAGGCGCACATATTTGATTTTGCCGTCGCTGCGCACGATGAGTTCGCGCGGCGAGAAATGCTTCGAAAGAGCGGCTGCGAAACGCGCGCCGACATTACACAATGACAATTTTTCAGGACTTCTTCCGGTTACCACGATCCCATCCCCACGGTAGGACGCTCAATTGACCCATAGCCGCCACCCTGCCACCGAATGATCTGCTAACCCCTCAGATCCATCGGCGCCGACTGGCGCGTGACACACACCGGACCAAGCGATCCTTGGCCCCCCTGACGATTGGTTCACCACCCATTGCCGGGAGTCGCCCAATCGTTAATTTATTATTATCAGAAGTAACTTAGGCGGACAAAAAAAACGGCGCAAGCCGAATCAGCCTGGAGGCTGCCCGGCGCGCCCATCTGTCACAGGTATATTATATTTTTCAATACCTTAGCGCGACTCGGCAGGACCCCATCAGACCTTGCGGAAATGCCGCTCGACATAACTCACCGCCAGAGCCACCGCCGCCGCGATATCGAGCTTTTCCGTATCGATCATGAGCTCGGCCTCGGCCGGCGGCTCGTAAGGTGCGCTGATCCCCGTGAACTCGGCGATCTCGCCGGCCCGCGCCTTCTGATAGAGCCCCTTCGGATCACGGCCTTCGCAGGTCGCCAGATCCGCCTTCACATAGATCTCATGAAAGCCGCCGGTGGCGACGCCGCTCGGTAGCAATTTCGCCAGCGCCTGGCGCGCGCGGTCGCGGTCGCTGCGATAAGGCGAGATGAACGCCGTAACGACGATCTGGCCGGATTCCGCAAAAAGTGCTGCCACCTCGCCGATGCGCCGGATGTTCTCGGCGCGATCCTCCGGGGCAAATCCGAGATTGGCACTGAGGCCGCGGCGTACATTGTCGCCGTCCAGGACGAAGACCTGGAAACCACGGCGGAACAACTCCTGTTCCAGCGCCATGGCGATGGTTGATTTCCCAGCACCGGACAATCCGGTCAGCCACAGCACGCCGCCGGGATGGCCGTTGCGCTGTGTTCGCTGCGCCGCAGTGATACCGTGGGCCACCTCGGTGATATTGCTGGAGCGCACCGTCACCATGCGCCGCTCGTCCGGATACCCCTCCAGCGAGATGGTGCCGCCGGCCAGGATGTTGCGCCCATCCGACAGAACGAAGCGTCCGGTCTTTGGATACATCTGCGCGGAGTCAAGACTGAGCAAGGCGGGCGAACGCAGGATCACTTCGGCAATGTCGTTGCGCACGACCGTATCGCTCGGCTGCGCCGTGAAACTTTCCGGGTCGTAGACGGTCACGATGTTTTCGACGGTGGCATTGACCTCGCGTGTCTGCAGGCGCAGCCGATACATCGCACCCGGCTTCAGCGGCGTCTTCGACAGCCAGAACAGCTTCGCCTTGAATACATGACTTTCGATCGGTGCCGAATCGATATGGCTCGCGATCTCGCCGCGCTCGATGAACAGTTGCTCGTCGAGCGTCAGGCCGACCGATTCTCCGGCTTCGGCAGCATCACGGGCCGGCGCCGACCATACTTCGATCGAACTGATCTGAGCCGTCTTGTTGGAAGGTGAGAACATCAGCTTGTCACCGACCTTCAGGCGGCCGCTGGCAATGCGTCCAGCTAGAATCCGCCGGTCGTCGAACTTGTAGACATCCTGGATGGGCAGGCGCAGTGGCAAGGCCGAAAGCGGCGCCGCTGGGCGGAAGCTGTCCAACGCCTCGATCAGCGTCGGCCCCTTGTACCAGGGGGCTCGCGGCGAGCGCGTGACGATGTTGTCACCGTCGCGGGCGGCCATTGGAATGATGTAGTTGGCCTTGATGCCGAGCGATTCCAGATAGGAGCTGTATTCGCGCGAAATCTCAGCAAACCGTGCTTCGCTGAAATCCACAAGATCCATTTTATTGACCAGGACGGCAATCTGCTTCACACCCAGCAGGTTGAGCAGGAAGGCATGCAGGCGCGACTGCTGCTGAATGCCCTGGCCGGCGTCGATCAGCATTAATGCCGCTTCGGCACTGGAAGCGCCCGTAATCATGTTCTTGATGAACTCGCGGTGCCCCGGCGCATCAATGATGGTGTAGTCGCGCAAATTCGTCTTGAACCAGATCTGCGCCGTGTCGATGGTGATGCCCTGATCGCGCTCGGACTGGAAAGCGTCCATCAGGAAGGCCCATTCGAACGGCATACCGCGCCGCTCGCACATCTCCTTGATGGCCTCGTATTTGCCATCCGGCAGCGAGCCCGTATCGTGAAACAGGCGGCCGACCAAGGTCGACTTGCCGTGATCAACATGGCCGACGATGACGATGCGCATCAACTCGCGCGCGGCTCTGGCTTCGGTCGTCATTACATATATCCGGCGGCGCGCAGGCGCTCGAAGGCATCTTCGGTTTCGCGGTCCATGGCACGCCCGGCGCGCTCCGGCGCCCGTGTCGTCTCAAGTTCCGCAATGATCTCCGCGATAGTCGCAGCCTGGCTGCTCACGGGCGACGTGATATCCTGGTCACCCAGCGAACGGTATCTCTTGCCGTCCTTGGCGAAGTAGAGTTCGACCATCGGAATCCCTTCGCGCTGCACATAGCGCCAGATATCAATCTCGGTCCATGACAGCAACGGGTGCACGCGCAAATGCGTGCCGGCCGGCAGGTCGGTATTGAAGTAGTCCCAGAACTCCGGCGGCTGGTCGCGGAAATCCCAGGCGCCGCTTTCGCCGCGCGGCGAGAACACCCGCTCTTTGGCGCGCACGCTTTCCTCGTCGCGGCGGATGCCGGCGATGATGCCGGTGAAGCCGTATTTGGCGATGGTGTCGCGCAGGCCCAACGTCTTGCGCGCCGCCGAGCGGGCCGCGGGCGGTAACGTCGGGTCGGTTGCCTCAACCGGCGGGCACTTCTCGACGATGAGGTTGAGCCCCCATTCCTTCGCATAGGTCTCCCGGAAAAGGTACATTTCCGGAAATTTCTTCTCGGTATCGATATGCATGACCGGGAAGGGTACGTGGCCAAAAAATGCCTTGCGAGCCAGCCAGACCATGACATTGCTGTCCTTACCAAGGGACCAGAGCATGCCAAGCTTTTCTATGCGATTGAAGGCTTCACGCAGGATATAGACGCTTTGCGCCTCAAGCTGGTCGAGATGGTCCATGACGCTGGCCGATCGCTCCCCTAGGATAACGCTCTCAATGTTCGCCACCGTCATTATAGGATCGAGGCTGCCCAGGCAACATTCCACAGCACGACAGGCGCAATTTATCTCAATTTGCCGTCTCGGTAAGCTGTGCCCGTAACGCGGCAAAGGCGCGGCGGCGCGCTTCCTCCGCAAGCCGCAAATCCCCGTCGGTCACCGTGTCACCGGACCGCACCTTCGTGGCCAGGGCACCCAGCTGGGCCAGATAGGGCGCCAGGGCAGCAACACCCTGAATGATCGCCGTAACCGTCGCCGCGTTCATGGTGCATCCTCCGTCACTTTTGGTTGACCTTGCATGGGCAGCAGGGGCTGCAGACCGTACAACTGCATTTCAGCGGCGCCGATCTGGCGCGTTGCGAGGTCCGATAGACCCGCCCGCAGCGCCGTGCCGGCGCCGTCCAGCGACCGATCGACTGCGTCGAGGGTCGCGGCGATCAGCAGCGCCCGTTCGCTGCCGGGAGTGACGGCATGTAGGCGAATGGCACTGCTCAACCCTTCCGCCAGGCTACCGGCCATCAGATTGGCGGCGGTCAGCCGGCTGCGTAGGTCGACATCCACTCCGCTTTGATGCTCGCCCGCTTGTTGCCGGCTGGCTGGCATCGCACAGCTCACCAGCAAGGCCACCGCGACGAGGGCTGCGACGATCGAGAACTTTCCCTTATGCCACCCCATGTCACGCTCCCTTTTGTTGCGTGTCGTCACGCACGGGTTCTGCCGGCAGGTTGGGTACTTGATAGACGGCTAGGCCGACCAGCAAGGACACGGCCGCCATTTCGGCGCTGTCCGGCATCTTGATCTGCCAGTTCGTCCAAAGGGCGTCGGCCAGCAGGCCAACCAACCATTCCGCGATCGGCGCGCCGATCGCGGCGGCCCAGGCCTTGTTGATGGTGCCGAGTGCAGCAACCCGCGATTCGATCATTTATCCGCTCCTTTTCATCATCGGCGCTGTGACGCCACTCATCAGCCGTCGACTCTCAGGTTCCGACATCCAGGAATTTGGCAAGCCAGCCGCTGCTGGCGCCGGAGATGCTGCACAGCACCACCAGCGCACCCACCATCAGCCAACGCAGGCGCTGTAATTCCTCGATGCGCTCGCTCAATCGCGCTACGGCATGCTCCAGCTTTTCAACGCTCGCCTGCAAGCGACCAATCGCTTGTGATGTCTCATGCAAACCACCCATCTCGTGCCTCACCATCCCGCTGCAAAGTTGTAGGCGGCGATATCACTGGACTGGACAAGGGCACGTACGGCATCCACATGCGCCCATTTCACCCGTTGTAACCGGTAGACTTCGGCCTTAGCCGCATCAGCTAAAGCAATCATGGCATCTACATTGGGAAGGATAAGGAAGCTGTTATCAGCCATCCGCCATGCGAAATCGCTCGCCCAAGCCGCATTAACCGCCTTTGCCCAGCGCGCCTCACTGCCCATCGTCGTCAGATTTGGCTGGTCTTGTTCACGGATCTGCAGGACTTTGCCGCCATAGGGGAGGCCACGTTGCAACGCCAGCAGATACTGCTCGCTGATCGTCGCCAGCAACTTCTCGCGCAGGGCCTCGGTAGGCCAGACCCAGGTCAATCCGTCCCAGCGCTGCAGCGTGGCATCCTCGGGTGGCGTTGTGATGGCGCCACCGCTCCAAGGGGATTCCCCCGGCGGTCCGTCAAAACTACCCAGGCAAGCCCCGGTCTGGTCGACATAGAATGTCTGCATGTTCAACCTCGCATGTCTTTGCAAAAGAAGACGAGCTTCCAATTGCCCGCTGTCATCGCACCGCCGCTGCCGGTCGATTTGTTACCGATCGACGGCGCATAGGTTTGATTCATTGTCGCCACCGCATTGGTGGCATCGGCCGCAAGCGACGCGCCATAGGTCCAGTTCACTGAGGTGTAGTCGATTTCATCACCCACGGCCCAATTCGCATCGGTCGCCTTGCAGCGAAAAGCAGCGCGGATGTAGTTGGGCCTGACGCCCAAGCCATGCGCCACCACGATCACTGTACCGATGGCAACCGTCTGTTCGGCACTCTCGAAAGAATACGACCCACTTATCGTTCGCCACGCACCCCCGTCGCACCTTAGCAGCACGTTATCGCCCGGCCGCAACAGGCGCGTTGCCAGCCCGTCCAATGTCTCGGCACCGCTAGGGTCGATGGTCACGTCGCCGCTGCTGGCTGCATTGCGCACACCAATGACCGCGCCATTGCCGGCCGCCGCCGCCGCCATCAGATTCAAGGCGACGCCGGCGGCAGTGAAGTTGATCTCGGTTCCTTTGTCGGTCGCCAGCATGGTGTAGGTCGTGGATTTGTTGTTGGCCGGGAGGCCAATTCCGCTCGCCTGCCCGAACCAGCCCGGTGGTGCCGAGACACAGCGCCAATTGGCGCCGCCCTCGGCGCGAAAGCGTGCGACATCTCCAGCAACAGCAACGACATTGCCGCCGCCTGGCAAGATGAAGCTACTGGCGTTATGGGTCAGGGTCAGCGCCGCGGCGAAACGCAGTTCAATCTCGCTGCCAGCGACCTCGCCGCTCCACAACCCGGTGACCGTCGTACTACCGGTGACAACGTGATAGCCTCCAAGATTGACATCCGCCGGCCTCGATAGGACCGCTTCGCTTGCGATGTCGCTGCCCTTGCGCCACAGCGATGCGAGCCCGCGGGGCGTCACGGATTCGCTGCTGGCCACACCCGCCCGCGTCACGTCGATCGGGGTATAGACTGTCATACCGGTGGGAACATTCTTGTTCTCCAGCCCGTTCGCGTCGCCGCGCCAGCCGAGCAATCTGCCTGCTTCCGGTGTCGGCAAGGTGACGTTGATCAAAGGGCTGGTCGGGCTGAGCGCTGCCGCGCGCCCCAGCTTCTCGTCTAGCTCCTGCACCAGCGCCGTCAGTCGGTCCAGGGCACGTTCATGCGTTTCGGCGGGAAACGGATCGTTCGGAGTGTAGTCGATCATCTGGGTGCGCTTGGTGCGCCGGGCGATGGTCCAACTCTTGGTAGCGTCGGGTGCGGCAACAGCCGTTACCGTGCCGGTGGCGCCGCCACCGCCGCTGACGGTATAATCCGTTGTCAGTACCTTGGGCGTTTCGTTGCCTGTCTCGGCATTGCGCTCGATGACATCGATTTCGTCGGCGCCGAAGAAACTGAAAGGAACAGCAAAGGATACTGTGCTGCCGTCGCCCGCATAGGTGATGCGGGACGTGGTTGTGGAAAGAGTCATCTTTTGTCCTATCGGTCTGCTCTTGTCCTCTCGGCTCGGGCGCCTAAAGGGTAATCGCGTAGCTCTCCTGGGCCGCTGCTTCTGCCTCCAGCCACGAGGCCAGCGGCGGCCGGATCTCCGGTCGCGCCAACGGCAGCCATTGCGCAAAGCCGATACCAGTCATGAATTCCGCAAGACGTCCGCCGACGGCTTCAAATGCCAAGGGCGGCAGCGGTGCCGCCGCCCCGCCGAGGCCCGCGTGACTCGCGACCAGGTCGTGCGTGCTGTGGCCGAGCGCGTCGAGGAGCGGTGCCATCTCCTGCAGGCGTTGTTCGATCGTGGCGATCAGCGCTAACCGCTCTGTCCGGCGTTTCTCGTGCCTTGCCAACGCTTCTATTCTTGCCTCACGCGCCAAGTCGGCTTCCGCTGCTGCGATAGCGGTCCCAGCGTGCTCCAGGGCCGCGGCCACGTTGGCGGCGCTGAGATCGAGCGCCTGTACGCGCGCCGCCAGTTGTTCGACCCGCTTTTGCGCGCGCCCGTCGCCGGTCGCCGCCGCCAATGCCAGTACCTGACGACGCATCGCGATATCCGCACGTTCAGCAGCCTGGTCGGCCTGCTTGGCGCGGAGGTCGGCGGCACAGGACAGCCATCCGGCAAGGTCGCGCGGGACATCTGCCGGCTTCACCCCCGCTTTCTCCGCGACAAGGGCGCTCATTGGGCGACACCCGGTTGCGGGTTCATCTCGGCGATCGCCGCCAGGGTGCGGATAAGCCAGGCATCGTTGCCAAGCCCTGTGCTACCGCAGATCTCGGCCAGTTCCTCAGCGCCACCACATTTGGCAATGAGCGACTGAGCCGCCGCAATTTTGCGCGGATAATCCGCGCCCCATTCTTGCTTCAGTTCTGTCTCTGCCTGGGCGAGCTTACCCTCATTGCCGGTGGCACCGTCGCAAAGATGGCGGCAATAGGCATCGACAATACCATTGACCGCACCCTGCGGCAGGCCGGCGCGATGAAACCACTGGCGTGCCTTGGTCTCGAGCGCTGCATCACGGTCGAAATCCGGCGGCACCATGATCTGGTAATTTTCCGGCGTGCCGGGTGCAGACAGCGCATTGCGAAGATCATCGGGGCCGGTCGGCATCGGCCGCGTTGCCAGGCCCATTGCCGGCACGGATTGCATGCCGCGCGCAGCCAATGCTTCCTGCATGGCCGCTTCCAGTGTCTTTGCCGTCGCCATTGCGTCTTCCTTTCAATTATTGAGATTTATGAGGCTGGTACCAAGACTGCTGGTGCCTGAGAGGTGGTCCAGTATCGATTGCCGACGGCGATAGCGCGCCTCGCGCTCCTTGGCTCGGGCAGCTTCGGTCTGGCCGAAGCGGGCCCAGCGCGCCTCGGAATCATCTTCGCGTGCGGCATCGAGGAGCATGTCGGTTGGCGACCCTTCAGTTGTCACGCCACCTTTAAGAATCGCCACTCGGCGCTTGGCCTGCTCGCGCGATTGGTCCGCCCGCAATTTGCGCTCCTGCTCAGCTCCCTGAGCGCGGGCGACTTTCGCCTCGCGTTCCAGTTCGTTCGATTCATGGTTGGCCTGCTGGGCATCGGCGGCCATCTTGGCCGCGCTCGAAACAATCATGGTCGCAGCCATCGCTGCAGCTGTACTGCACATTTCATCCATCCATCGTGGTGAGTTGCGGAATGAGGGCAACGATCGTGCAGGGTAGCGGCTGTTCCTGCAGCACCGTCACAACGGCCTGCGTTGCCCAACCCTTGGGAAAGGCCACCACCTTGTCGCCGGTGAAGAGCGGCGGACTTTGATCCATCGCGGTACGAGCCTCGCGGAAGACCACGTCTTCGCTGCCCGCCTCTTCGGCGCCCACACGCATGCCAAGGCTGTTGTTGAGGCGAACGATGACGCGGTGGATGCGGCGGCTCTTCCCTTGCGCGGTGCCATCCAGCGCCCCGGCCTCAATATCCATCGTCGCCAGACGGCTGGTATAACCGAGTCCGACATGGGCATAGGCCGTCGGCCGTTCCAGGGTGATGCTGCCATCGGGTGCCACGACACGCGTTGGATGCGTGGCGCCGTCCGCCAGGATCGTCACCGTCTCGCCGACCAGATGGCCAAGTCCCAGAATGGTGGTCGCCCCCAGCGACCAGGCACCAGCGGCGATCGGCGCCACACCGGGGAAGGGCGCCAGGACCGTTGCCGTCACCAGGCTGGCGTCTATAAAACCGGTGATGCGCGCGCGGGCAACGTGATAGCCCTCGCCCTCCAGTGCCGGATAGGAATATTGGATTTCGCGCCCGATGTCGTCGAGGGTGAAGGCCGGCGCTGCTGCGGCAAATGGCACGTTGGTACTGCCGACGACCGCCGCTGTGGCATCGGGTGTCAGCGCTGTCGCCCCGGCACCATTGAAAGTGAGGCCGCCATCGACAAAGAAGGCGCCCTTCTTGTCGAAGGCATCCTCCGGCTCGAAGGCTTGCGCCATGCGCTCGACCGAGCGCCGCACAACCCCATTCACCACCCGCTCCACCGCCAGCCAGGCCTCGTCCTGTGCGATGCCCGGAATGCAGGCGACCGATTTCACCTTGGCGGCCGTGCCAGCCACGCGATGCTGATGCCAGCCGACGACATCCTGCCCGCGCATATAGGTAAGGCCCAGCAGGGCTCCGTCCTGCCGCACCGCCCAGATTACCGACCAGGGTTCCGCCTGATAGGCGATCTCCTTGATGCCTTTGAGTGTCAGGTGCCGTGCCAGCAGGCTCAGTTCTGGTGAATTGAACGCATCGTTCTCGAAGCTATAGGCCATTTCATAGACCTTGCGCCCGGCGCGCTGCACATAGATGACGGCAGCTCCGATGCGCTCTGGGCGCAGGTCGGCGCTGCCATTGGTGGTCTCGCGTCGCACGGTGACATTGCTTGGGGTCAGCGCTTCATTGAGCGAACTGGCAGTAAGGTTGAACTCGCCACCCGTCGTCCCCAGCGCCAAGGTCTTGCCGGCACTCATCCAGCGGATGGCATTGACGCGGTCATCGGCGATGGTGAAGTTCAGTCCGTGATCGTCCTTGGTAACGCCGTCCGTGCCGGTCGGCGCAAAGCTCTCATAGGCGCCGGAGACGGACGCCCACAGAGTCTGCGGCTGGTACTTGGTATTGGCCAGGAACAGCCGTTCTTCATGAAACGTGATCGTGCTTGGCCAGCCCGTGCCGGGCGACCATGCGCCGAGCCGCCAGGTGGGGACCGCACCCGTGCCGCCAAAGGTGCTCTTGATGTCGATCTTGACCTGTGTGGCACTCGTGAAGGTGATGATCTTGCCCCAGCCCCAGGTACTGCCATGTTTGATGCGCACGAGGCGCCCGACGTCACCAGCGACAAAGGTTGCTGCCGAAGCCGTCAGCGTCACATTGCTGCCATTTGCCGCCGCCGGCGTCATGTTCACGGCGGCAACATTCTCATCGAGATAGGGCCCGTCCGAAAAGTCGATTGGGGTCATCGACCAGTTGGTGTGGCCGCTGCGGGCCAGCTTGTGGGGCTGGAACTGCGGATGAACCAAATAGAGCACATCGGCCGACTGCGCCCATTTCAGGCCGGAGAGATCGTTGACCCCGTATGGTGTTGTGATCTCGTAAGCGACGCCCGGTGAGGTTTCGATACGTCCACCATTCATGTAGAAGCGAAAATAGTTGGCACCCGCTTCAATGATATAGGCCTGCTCCGTCGAGAACTCGAAAGGGATCAGGCGCACGACGCCATCATCTTTGGTCGAGGCGACGTATTGCGTGCCGGGTCGCCGCGTCGCCGGTCCTTGCGCCAGTAACACGAAATTCTCGATGCGCCGGCAGGCGTTCCGGTATTTGTCGAGATCGATGCGGCCATAGAGTTCCGGCGACCATTCGCCGGCATTGAAGGTCGAGAGCAGGAGCGAGGCGCGAGGCATGGCTTTAGCTCCGTGCCGCCAGCCAGGCATCGACCACCAGATCGCTGGCGCCACCCTCCTGGGCGTCGGTGGCCTTGGCTTCGGCGATGATGCTGCGCAGATAGTCGCGCGCCACTTCAATGCGCGACGCGCTTTCAGTCAGATTGCCGGCAAGATGCACGGCAAGCTTTGCGGCGATCGCTTCGGCCAGCAGCGGATCGTAACTGGCGCTGTCGATGATGCGCCCGATATAGAGAATGTCGAGCGGCGCGCCGTAATCGGCCAGGATCCGGCGGCCTTCGACGCGGTAATCGGTGCCGTTGTCCACCTCGAGCAGGCGCAGGCACAAGGCCGGCTCCGGCCCTTGCGGCAACTGGTATTGATAGCGATAGCCCCAGGCCGGCGCCTCGGCGAGGGCCGGCAGGCGTGCGCGTCGCAGTGCCGCGTTCCAGGGATAGAGCCGAAGGACCGAATCTGCCGAGGGTTCGAAATTGCGCTGGCACAGATTGGCTGCCTTCGACCCGTCTTCCAGTGAGGTGATGGGATCGGCGCCGAGGAGATCAAGCGCGCGGTTGCAGATCGATACGGTCGAGACGGTCATGAGCACTCTCTTTCTTGTCGCGCGGGCAACAGCGTTGGCGGGCGGCTGTTGCCCGCGCGTCCAGATCAGTCGAGCGTGTAGAACAGCATCACGCGCAGCGTGCCGGTGGCCGGCAGTGCCGCGGCACCGATGGTGAGGATGACGATTTCCTCGGCCGTCAGCGCCTCGCCGGCAACGGCTGCGGGTGCGAACAGGGTCGGCGTGTCGACCGCGGTGAAGACGGCGCCGGCGCGATACTTGCCGGTATTGCCGGCAATGCCGATCGCCAGCGTCGACGAGCCCAGCGACACCGTGCTGTTGACGATGCCATAGAGCACGCGCGCACCCTTGGGCAGGCGCGCCACTTCGACAATGTCGCTGGTCGGCTGGGCGGCCAGCACGACCTTTTCGTTGAACACGCGCACGCGGCCATGGATATCGCCTGCCATCGGCAGGTCCACCGGCAATGTGTTGCGCAGGCGCCCCATCTGGGTGCCGTATTGAGTAGCCATATGTTTTCTCCTGGTGAGTTTCAGTCTGCAAACCAGTCGTGGGCATCGCGAGGTTGGCGGGCGGCCGCGATGCCCACGACCCTTTAAGCGACAGTCGCGATCTCGACGACGCCTTCTTCTTCCATGCGCGTGGCACCGACCGACATCGCGCAATAGACCTGCGTCGCATAGGACTTGTCCGGGCGCTCGGTCACTTTGACCTTCGGCGTCTGCGCGATGGCCAGCAGCAGGGCAGACTGGCGCCAGGCAAGACACGCCCGGTCGCCGCCGCTGGTGGTGCCCAGGCGCTGCGTGCGGATGAACTTGAAGCCGAGGAAGGTGTCGATCTGGCCGGCGGCCAAAGCCTTCACCGTGTTATAGTCGCTCGACGTCACCTGCGTGTTGGAGAGCAGCACGGTAATGTCCTTGGCAGGACAAGCGATGAAGCGCGGCTCGTCCGGGTCATTCTCCGCCGCGTCCAGCACTTCCTTGGCGGCGAGCAGCTTGGCCAAGGTGAGGCCCGTACCACCGACGGCGATCTTCTGGCCCGCCGGCAAGGCAACGCTGGTCTGGCCGGTCTTGCCGGTGCGGGCGGTGCCATTGGCGTTGGCGATGATGACATCATCCATGGCGCGACCCAGGGCGTGGGCTGCGGCTTGGCTGTAGGCGCTGGTCGGGTCGGTCAGCGTCTTCACCTGGTCGAGGCGGTCGATGAGGTCGGAATACTCGTAATCTTCCAGCATCACCTGGCGCCGGGCATGCGGCGTTTCAGTAAGCGGGGTGTCGGCATGGCGCGACTGGCGCTTGATGGCGCTGCCCGCACCGATCTGGTCGAAATAGGCGATTTCGCCCTCGACCACTTCCTGGCGCACCGCGTCTTTGAGGCGGCTGCCCTTCTGCTGCACCAGCAGCATGATGTTCGCACTGTAAAGGTTGTTGAAAGCAACCTGGATCTGCGAGGACATGGGTCCACGACTCCTTTTCGTCTGTTGTCGGAAGTGACTGCTTTGATCGGCGAGGTTGCCTCGTCGGCTGGCACCAACGCGCCGCAGGCGGCAGGGTTGGCGTGGCGGCTGGCGCCTGCGGCGCCTTCAAACAAGACCTCTCGGCGCAAGCGCGCGCCGTCAGCGGCCGTCTTTCCGAGCCGTCAGCCGGGCCGTCGCCAACGAGGAGACGGTTCTCCGGGCTTTCAAAAATCGTAGAAAAAGAAAACCCCGCCGGAGCGGGGTTGGATGATCGGGCAATGGCACCGCTTCAATGGGGCGGCTGGAACTTGATCTGCGGTACGCGATCAATGTCGAAGACAACACAGGTATAGCCCGGGTTGTTCTCCTCGCAGCGCCGGATTGCGTTGGCTGCGAACTGGCTGGTATCGGCACAGCTCGCGGTCTTGCAGACCCATGATTCGCCACCTTGCCCATCGCTGGCGATGGCAAAGACCCCCTGCCCCGCGGGTGAGATGGCCGCCAGATATTGCTGATATGCGGCCCAGGTGTTGGCGCCGATCTCGACGTCCTTCACCACGACCGAGCTGGTCTTCGGCAGGAAGCTGGTGTCGATGTTGATGCACCCAGCCAGGTTTAGAGCCAGACTCACAGCCGCAAGCGGCAGCCAGCAGAATGATCTCATGTCACCCCCTCCACGTGAACGGCGCGGGAGACTGCCACAACCCCTCCAAGATGCAAGGGCCGGCAATGCTAAATTTTCCCATAGGCTAGGGCGAACAGATCCTCCATGCGTTTCACCGCCGCCGCATGATCGGGATGGGTCTTGTTGGTATAGGGATGCTTGGGATCGGCCTTGGCCGCCGCCTGCAGCCGGCCGATTTCTCCCATCGCTTCGGCGGCCGAGCGCGGGCCGCTGTTCCTGGCATCCGCCCGGCCGGTCATGCTGTCCTCACCCGTGGCATGCCCCACCTTTGCCAGCAGGTCGAGCAGCGCCGACAGGCCGATGCCATCGGCGATCTGGTTGAACTGCGCCTCGTCACCGAGGAACGTGCCATAGGCGCGCCGTGCCGCCGCCATGTTGCGATCATACCGCCGCCCCCACACGCTTCTGAGGTCGGGCTCCTCTTCCTGCACCATTGCCGGCTGTGGCTCTTTGCCAAAGCGCTCCAGGAACGCATCGTGCAGCTTTGCCGCTTGCGTCTGGGTCAGGCCCAGTTCGAAGGCCGTATCGCGAAACCATTGCGCCGTCGGCCCGTCATATTCGCCAACCGCCGGATCATCACCACCCGGCGCCGACAGGGCATAGCCCGCGGGATCGGCCGGCCGGCCGAGCTTTTCCCAGACGGGACCCCAATCCTCCGGGCCGGCATCCTTGCCGGGCAAGGCGACGCGGTCGCCGCCCAGCATCCTTTCGAGACTGCGATACGAGGTCAGCACATCCTTGGCCGAACGCCAGCCCTTTTGCTGCACCAGGCCCGCCAGATCGTCCTCCAGTCCCAGGCGCCAATCTGCCGCGTCATTTTCGCTAGGCCGGTTCTTCTCATCGATCATCGATCACCTCTTCCAGAAGCTCGGTAAAATCGCGCGGGGTCACGCCGCACATTTCCGCGATGTGCAGGAAGGCATCGCGCGCCCCTTCGTTGAACGCTGTCTGATGCGGATCGCCAGGCACAAAACTGCTCTGCCCCGCGCGGCAGTAATGCGCGAGGTCAGAGAGAATCAGCCGCGCTGCGCCCTCATCTGCGGAAAGCTGCCGCCGATAGGCTTCTGCCACACGCTGTGCCCGCGCGCGCCCATGAAGGCGCAACAGCCAGGTAATGCCGGCCTTCATTGGCCACCGCCCGAAAGCATGGCACCGAGATCGCCCAACCCAGCCGTTGCATCGCCTTGCATGCCGGCGGGCATGGCGCCATCGCCGGCAGCCCCTTCCTTTTCCGCTTCCTGGCGCAGCTTCTTCACCGCGCCAGGCGTACGCAGCAGGTTGTTGGGCACACCGAAGGATTGGGCAAGCAGCCTCGCCGCAGCGTCGGAATCGATATTGTCGTAGATCTCCGGCTTGATGCCGCCGAGCGGCGCCAGCGATTCGAGTGCCCGCACGATCGCAGCCCCTTCGCCCGCCCTTTGTGCACGTGCAAGCGGCGAGACATATTCGATGCGGATGCCGCTGGCGCGCAGCTGCTTGGGTGGCGGCGGCAACAGGTTGGCGCGTCGCATGATGCCGAACTGGCGGCGGATCAACGGGTCCAGGAATTCCGCCTGGATACGCCCAAGATGCGGCCCCATCAGGCGCAGCTTCTCTTCCTGGCGCGCCAGCACTTCCGTGGCCGTCTGGTTAGGCTGCTGCACCATCTGCAGCAGCGAAAAATAGAAGGCCTGCCGCACCGCCTCGCGGCGCTGCTCCTCAAGCTCCAGCCCCAGGCCCACATTGCTGTTGCTGTGCAGTGGCTCATAGCGGCGGCGGCCGTTCTCATCAAGGCCGCCATAGATGATGCCGCCGGGATGCGTGCGCAGGCCTCGGACCGCCACCTCGTCGACAGCCAGGAGCGGTGGATCGACCGCCTTCTGCGCCGCGACGATCGTCGTCTTCGACATGGCATTGAGCATCTTCACGTCCGGCAGGGCCAGCATCGCTGGACTGTCGCCGTAAAGCCCGCGCGAAGCCGTCGACCAGCGCGGCACCTGGTAGGGAAAGTCGTGATAGCCGCCTTCCGAGAGCAGCAGGCGGTTCTCGACATCGATGTAGAAGGAGGCAAACGCCATGCCAGCCGGATCGAACCGGCCGCGCGCCACGTCCTCGCGAGGCATTACTGCGTGCAAAAAGCTGAACCGCCGGTCCGGCTCCTTCTCCAGGGCGCGCAGCAGGCTGGGATGGCATTTGTCGCCCCAGCGCTTGTGCGCCTGGCGCGCGGTGAAGCTGAAGCGGCGAAAGACCGTATCGACCTCGTCGCGCTCATTCTCGGCGATGAAGCATTCGGCGAGATGCCGGCAGGAATAATGAACCCGTCCCGTCGCTGCATCCTCTTCCGAATAGAAGACGCCGGTACCAAACGTCACCAGATCGGCATAGAGTTCTAGGACGCGCGCATAAAAGCGCTGCCCATTGGCGGCAAAGGTGCCCTGCATGCGCCGCGTCACGTCATCCAGCCATTCCTTGGTCGCTTGCGCTTCCTCGCTCTCGGGCAGATCCGAGCGCAGGGTGAACCAGTCATTGGCAGCATTGGTAATCATGCCCCAGAGGCCAGCCGCCAGGTTGTCGGCGGCAAGACCAGCGGTCGCATCGAAGATCTTCTGCGTGCGTTTGTCGCCGGGCACGCGCTGAAAGGTGAAGTCGGCACGCAGTGGCTTCATCAGCTCGGCGATTTCCTGCCACAGCGTGTCGAGCGTCGCGCGTTCGCCGGCCAGGGCCTCCTGGCGGCGGATGAGGTCGTCGGCGATATTGTCCATGTCAGCTACTGATCCGCTCACGAACCCAGCAGGTTCTTCTGTACCGTCGGCGCTTCGCCCATGGCCGAGCGCTCCGGTGTCAGGATCGTGGCACGGCGGCCATAAAGCGAGCGCAAGCGGCGCAATTCCTTTTCTGCGGCAGCGTCGGCGACAGCGTCGCTGGCCGACGGCGTTGCCGTGCTGCTATTGCCGCTGCTGCCCACATTGTTCTTGCTGTGACGTTTCGGGGTGGCGCACATGTTCCGTCTCTCCATAGATGACAAAGCCGATGAAAGTCTCCCCGCCCTTGCCGAAGGCCGGGTGGATGGATTCCTGGACCCCGCCAAGATGCCGGATCCAGCGATGCGCCATCGTGTGTTGCGCGGCCGAGCGGCATTCGCCGCGCCGCAGACCCAGGGCCAGCAAGGCTGGCCACAATTCGCGCTTGGCAAAACGCGTTGCGGCGCGAGCGACCTCTGGCCAGCGATCCGTTGCGAACATCCAAAGCGACCACAGGCCTGGCCACATTTCCGTGCCACCGAGGACAGCGACCGGCGTACCGTCCGCAGCCGCCATCACGGCACCGACAGGATGGCCTTCTGCCAGATCGGCAACCAGCGCGGCGACGTCCTCGTCAAACCGCGTCGCAAAGATCTCGTGCCGATCGGGCGCGCGCATCCCAGCGGCGACACTCAAGAGCGCGTCGCGCGTCAAGGGCTTCACGTGCATGGGCCTACCAGCTGAAGGGGCTGTAGTCGCCTGTCTGCGCCGACTCCATTGCCGGTCGCAACGGGCGCTTCAACCCACGCGACAGATAGCGCAAGGCGTCGGCGGCATGGCTGGTCCAGTCATGCACCGGCCGCGCGCTGAAGGTCTCGCGCTTGGCATCGAATGCCGGCCGATAGAGCCGCAGCGCATCGAGGCCGCGGGCGCATTTCTGCGCATCGATCCAGCAGCGGGGAATGAGGTTCCGCACCGCCTCGATCCCATCCTCGACTGAATCAGCGCTCAGCACCCGCACTTTGAGGCCGAGGCTGCGCAGGGTATCGAGCCGCGTCTGTCCCGTGCTCAACTCCCGCACCGAGACATCATGTGGCAACAGGTGCTCATGATAGACATAGTCTTTCTCGGACAGATGCTTGGCGTAATGAGCAAGCGCCGCGCCGCTCGCCTCGTAATAGTCGATGATGCGGATCTCCTGGCCCAGCGTTTGCGCAAACCAGATCGCCGTCGCATCGCCGATGCCCAGATCCCAGGCCGTCGTCACCGGCAGACGCGGCTCCCATGGCACGCGGCCGATGCGGCCGTCCTGTTCCGCCTGTTCCAGCAGCGCCGCGTAATAGGCGCCCGGCACGCCGGCGGCAAAGCTGCATTCGAATTCCTGTGCGAAGGCTTGGGTCGACATGGCGCGCCGGGCTGCCGCCAGTTCCGCCACCGCCAAGATGCCGGTCTCGCTCGCCGGGAAGCGCCGGGCCAGCCAATCGGCATCGGTCATCGCCTGTTCATAAAGCGCGCAGAAATGGTTGCGCCCCATCGGTGTGCCGATGAACAGCGCCCAGCCCTGGCGGTCGGCCAGCATCGGCCGCACCACCTCGGGCCAGACGCGCGGGCTCATCTGCGCATATTCATCAAGCACAACGCCGTCGAAATAGAGGCCGCGCAACCGGTCGGCATTGTCGGCGCCGTAAAGGCGGATGCGGGCACCATTGGGCAGCTGCACCCACAGTTCCGTCTCGCTCACCTCGATGCCCGGGATGGGCGCAGTGAAGCGCTTCAGATAGACCCAGGCGACATCCTTGGCCTGTGTCAGCAGCGGCGCCACATAGCCATAGCGTGCTTCCCGTTTCGGATTGACTGCGGCCTTGGCAATGAGCTCGTTGATGCAGAAAACCGTCTTGCCGAAGCGCCGATGCGCCACCAGCACATTGAAGCGCTTCAGCGCGCGATGCAGATCGGCCTGGTGCGGCCGCGGACTATAAAGATGCACGTCGCGCGACCTTGGGTTGGCCGCCCGTCGTTGCACTGCCCTGGCCATCTTGCGTTCAATGCTCCCCGAAAATGAAACGCCCCGCGAAAGCCTGTGGGGCTCTCCGGGGCGCTTTATCGCAGTCTATATTTGCATATTAGCAAAATATTCCTAGATCGTCAAGGCCTATTTTGCGTTCATGGGTCATTTCCCCAAGTCAAGCGAATCACCTGCTCGCCGGCCTCACCCGGCTTGGGCTTGCCGCCTGGGCGCCCATATCCCCATTGCAGGATCGCCGTCGCCGCCGAGATCCGCGTTGCCGGTGTGGCCTCCGCATTGTCGATCACCTCGGCGAGCGTCTCGACCGCACGCCTCGCATAGCGGCGGGCGAGGTCTTCCAGTTCATCAACGGGCAGCGCCAATGCCTTGCTCATCTGCATCTCCCGGCGTTGCGCTGAAACGCCTCGGCCAGCTGCCGCAGGCCTTTGCGCAGCAATCCGCGGGCGCGCAAAGCCGTCGCATGTTCTGCCAGCAGCCAATCCGGAAACGCACCGAAGACGGCCAATCGCTCGGTGATGCCGGCGACCACGGCGCCTTCGCTGCGCAATGCCGCCTGCGCCGTGCGAAACTGGCGCTGTGCGTCGGCGCGTTCTGCGTCATCCACCGCCGGGTCGATGGCGACATCGGTCCGCCGCCCGCGGCTCTCGCCGGCGAGGCCCGCGTAAAGCCGGCCGTAGCTTATCCCGGTGGGGCCGATCACCTGCTTGTAAAGCGCTGCATACCGACAGCCGGCACGATGCTCGGCAAGATTGATGCGGCCATGCGCCAGCAGCAGGTCCAAGGGATGCGTCGCCGCCTCAGCCGCCACACCGCGCGCCAAGACCGCACGCTTCATCTGCAACTCCATCGTGCCACGATCCGGCGTGTTATCGTTGGCGGCCTCGAGTTGGCGCGGCCGGCCCCGCTTGGTCGCGATGAACGCCCTCATCCCTCGACCTCCTCCACCTCGTCGAGGCCCATGGCCCAGCGCTCGGCCCATTTCACCAGCCACAACGCGCGCTCGGCGGTCATGTCGCTGTTCACCACCTCGAACTCGCCCGCCTCGGTGATGCCGATGCCAAGGAACTGCGACCACCTTGTCTTCAGGCAGGTGCCGACCGCCTGTTCGGGTCGCATCGTGGGGCTCGGGGGAAAGTCGACGATCTCGGCCATAGGGCGCTGCTCCTCTGTTTTCGTCATCATTGGCTTAGTTGTCATTGGCGGGCGCCGGGTGGTGACGGACGACGTCGACATTGCCGCTCTGCCATTCCTCGCCGGCCTTACACAGGTCGCAAACCCGCACATAGGGGCTCAGCGCCACGAATCGGCCGCCGCAGGAGAGGCAGTTCCGCAGGCCGACCCAGTGGCCTGATTGATCTTTGTTTCCTTTTTGTTCCATTATTTTCCTCCCCGATCGGCTGACCCCGCCGCTGACAGGCTTTGCGCGTTATATGATTATGCGATAATACGCATATTTTGGTTACGCTGTCAAGCTTTAAAAACGTATTCTTCGTACATATATAGCCGTGATCAGTCGACCCGATGGTGCGCGCGCCTGCGCTGCCCAGCAGTTGGATGGTCGATAAGGAGTTTCCTATGACAGAGATCTCGGAAGCCGCCAGGCGGCTGAAGGAATTGCGTGAACAGGCCGGTCTCACCATGCGCTCGGTGTCCGAGGCGCTGGGCTGGAGCCTGACCCGCTATCAGCATTACGAGGATCGCTACAAGCGCCGTTTCCTGCCCTTCGAACTGGCCCGCGAACTTGATGCACTTTTCAGCCAGCACGGCACCGAGCCCGGCGGCGTGCTGCAACTGGCCGGTATCGAGCAGGGCCAGTCGGTGACCCATCGGCGTGAGCCGGTGACACCGCGCCCCAGCGCCCTGGGCGGTGGGCAGAGCCAGCGCGACTTGCCCGTGATTGGCGCGGTTAAAGGCGGCAGCGAGGGGTTCTATTTCAACGAGGGCGAGGCCAAGGAATTTGTCGAGCGGCCCGCCAATCTCAAAGGCGCCTTCAATGCCTTTGCCCTCTATGTCGACGGCGATTCCATGGAGCCGCGTTATTTCGCGGGCGAACTGCTCTATGTCAATCCGAACCGGCCTTTGACCAAGAACTGCTTCGTTGCTGTCGAGCTTGCCGACGGCCAGGGCCTGATCAAGCAGTTCCTCCGCCGCAATGACGAGGAAGTGGTCCTCCACCAGTTCAACCCTTCGCGCGATATCTCGCTGAAGGCCGTTGATGTGAAACGGATCTACCGCATCACCGGGGCCGGCGAAGCCGGTTGACCGCGCCGCCGCCCCTTTAACCCGGCAGCCGCGCCTTTTCCCAAGGCCTCACCGCAAGCTTCGGCGCGTGAGGCTTTTTGCTGCATTGCGAGAACGCATTTTGAGTTGACAAAATGCGTAATCTTCAGCTAGAATGGGTTTATCGTCCGGCAAAGGAGGGGATAGATGCGCTTCGATCCAACCCAGTTAAGCGTGCTGGCCTACGCCAACGGCTTTACCCACTGGCATTACCGCTCGGCCGATCCGCTGCACGGCATCCTGGCGCCCGCCTATTTCTCGGCCGCTGCCGAGATGCTGCGGCCCGGCGACCAAATCACGGTGAACCTCTTGGAGGGCAACACCATCGGCCTTGCCCACTGCGTCGTGACGGGCATCTCCGACGCAGACCCACGCATTGCCCTGGTCGGCGCCAGCGCCATGCCGGAAGCATTGCGCCGCGCCGCTTAGAACCGGCCGCGACGATCAGACCCCGAGATCCACCACCACGCGCCCACGCACCTTGCCGTCGAGGATCGCTTTGCCCAGCGCTGGCAATTCTTCCAGCTTGGCGCGGTGGATCATGGCGTCGAGCTTGTCCATCGGCAGGTCCTTGGTAAGCCTGGCCCAGGCGACCTTGCGGCGCATCAAGGGTGCCATGACCGAATCGACACCGAGCAGTGCCACACCGCGGATGATGAAGGGGATGACCGTTGTCTCCAGCTTCGTGCCGCCGGCGAGACCACAGGCAGCAACCGCGGCCTTGTATTTCATCTGCGGCAGGATGGCGGCGAGCGTCGCCCCACCCACGCTGTCGACGGCACCCGCCCAGCGCTCGCTCTCCAGCGGCTTGCCTGAGGGGGCGGCGATGGTAGCGCGGTCGATCACTTCGGCAGCACCCAGGCTTTTCAAGTAATCCGCCTGGTCGGCGCGGCCGCTTGAGCAGACCACGCGATAGCCAAGCCGCGCGAGGATCGCGGTCGCCACCGAGCCGACGCCGCCGGCAGCCCCCGTCACCAGGACGTCGCCATGATCGGGGCGCAGTCCATGCTCTTCGAGCGCCATCACGCAGAGCATCGCCGTGAAGCCCGCCGTGCCGATCGCCATGGCGCGCTCGGTCGAGAGGCCGTGCGGCAGCGGCACCAGCCATTCGCCCTTCACCCGCGCCTTCTCGGCATAGCCGCCCCAATGCACCTCGCCTACACGCCATCCGGTCAGGATCACCTGGTCGCCGGCCTTGTAATCGGCGTGCTGGCTTTCCAGCACCGTGCCAGCAAGATCAACACCGCCCACATGCGGATAGGTCTTCACCAGTTTTCCCAGCCCATTGAGGACCAGGCCGTCCTTGTAATTGAGCGTGCTGTTATGCACCCGGATCAGCACATCGCCCGGTGGCAGCCGATCATCCGGCAAATCCTCGATGGCGGACGTGACCTTGCCGTCCTTCTCCTGCAACAGCAGCGCCTTGAACATTTAAGAACTCCCCTTTGCTCTCTCATCACGTCATCCCCGGGCTTGACCCGGGGATCCACTGCAGCAGCTGATAGAGTGGATGCCCGGATCAAGTCCGGGGATGACGAAGGAACGACTCTCGCGTCACTTTACCCGTTCCAGAATACTCACATAATTCGCGACCGCGCTGCCACCCATGTTGAAGATGCCGGCAAGCTCGGCATCCTTCACCTGGAAATCGCCGGCTGTACCGTCGAGCTGCATCGCGGCCAGCACATGCATGGAGACGCCGGTGGCGCCGATGGGATGGCCCTTGGCCTTGAGGCCGCCCGATGGGTTGACCGGCAACTTGCCGCCCATTTCCGTCACACCGTCCAGAATGGCACGTGCCCCCTGCCCCGCCGGCACCAGGCCCATCGCTTCATATTCGATGAGTTCGGCGATGGTGAAGCAATCATGCGTCTCAGTCAGCGACAGGTCAGAGAGCGCCGCACCCGCCTCCGCCAGCGCCTTGCGCCAGGCAAGGCGGCAACCATCGAAGGCCAGAATGTCGCGCTTCGACATGGGCAGATAGTCATTGACCTGCACGGCAGCGCGGAAGGCAATCGCCCGCGTCGCCGCCACATCGCCGGCAGCCAGCACGAGGGCCGCCGCCCCATCCGAGACCGGGCTGCAATCGGTGCGCTTCAAGGGACCTGCCACCAGCGGATTTTTCTCGGAAACGGCACGGCAGAAATCGCGCCCCAGATCCTTGCGCATCTGGGCCAGCGGGTTGGCGACGCCGTTCTTGTGATTCTTGGCGGCGATGGCCGCAAGCGCTTCCGTCTGGTCGCCATAGCGCTGGAAATAAAGTTCCGCGATACGGCCGAAAACACCAGCAAAACCACCGGGAATGCTGCCTTCCTCCGCCACATAGCTCGCTTTGAGCAGATTGGCGCCGACCTCTTTCGGGGGCACACGCGACATCTGCTCGGCACCGATGACCAGCACATGGCGCGCCTTCCCCGCAGCAATCGCCTGCAGGCCCTGATGCACGGCGGCACTCCCCGTGGCGCAGGCATTCTCGACCCGTGTCGCCGGCTTGAAGCGTAAGGCGGGATCGATGCCAAGTGCCAGCGAGGCCGGGAAATCCTGCGTTGAGAAACCGGCATTGAAATGGCCGAGATAAACGGCGTCGATTTCCTCCGGCCCGACACCGGCATGGTCCAGCGCCTGCGTGCCGGCCGCGACGATCATCTCCTCAAGGCTGCGCGCATCTTCCTTGACGAAAGGCAGATGGTGCCAGCCGATGATGACGCCCTTTTCCATGTGGCTCATTCCTGTGGACGGATGGTTTCCTGGAAACGCACCGGCGCGCCATCGGGACGCCCCAGCAGCTCGTCATCGCGCATGACGATGGCGCCACGGATGATGGTGGCGATGGGCCAGCCCGTCACTTCCATGCCGTCATAGGGCGTCCAGCCGGATTTGGTCGCCATCCATTTGTTGGTGATGGTGCGCTTGGCCTTCAAGTCGACCACCGAGAAATCGGCGTCATAGCCCAGCGCGATGCGGCCCTTGTTGCGGATGTTGAAAATGCGCTGCGGCCCGGCGCTGGTGAGGTCGATCAGCCTTGCCAAGGTCAGACGCCCTTCATGCACATGATTGAGCATGAGCGGCAGCAAGGTCTGCACACCCGGCATGCCGGAGGGACTCTGCGGATAGGGTCGCCCCTTCTCTTCCAGCGTATGCGGCGCGTGGTCCGAGCCGATGACATCGACGATACCGTTCCGCACCGCCGCCCAGATGCCGTCCTGGTGATGCTGATCGCGGACCGGCGGGTTCATCTGCGCCAGCGTTCCCAGGCGCTTGTAGCAATCGGGGGCGGCCAGGGTCAGGTGGTTGGTCAGCACCTCGACGGTCGCGATATCCTTGTGGTCCTTGAAGATCTCCATCTCGTCGGCGGTCGAGATATGCAGCACATGCACGCGGCGGCCGGCCTTGCGCGCGATCTTCAGCAGCCGCTTGGTGGAGCGCACCGCCGTTTCCACATCGCGCCAATGCGGGTGGAGGCTCGGGTCATTGCTGTCCTTCACCAGCGCCAGCCGCTCGCGCAGGCGCATCTCGTCCTCGGAATGGATGGCGACGCGGCGACGCCCATGGCGCAACACGCTTTCCAGCGTCTCGTCATCGGCCACCAGCAGCGATCCCGTGGACGAGCCCATGAAGATCTTGACGCCGGCACAGCCGGGCAGCATCTCCAGTTCGCCGAGCTTGTCCGCGTTCTCGTCCGAGGCCCCCATGAAGAAGGCATGGTCGACCCAGGCCCGGCCCTTGGCGCGCTGCAGCTTGTCGTTGAGGTCGGCTTCGGTCAGCGTGTTGGGGGTGGTATTCGGCATCTCGAAGATGGCCGTGACACCACCCAGCGCCGCCCCCGCCGTGCCGCTCGCCAAATCTTCCTTATGCGTCAGGCCCGGTTCGCGGAAATGCACCTGGGTATCGATGACGCCGGGGAGGACGGTGAGGCCCGTGGCGTCCATTACCTCCGCCGCCGGGGCCGTGGCGGCGATCCGCCCAAGTTCAGCGATTCGCCGCTCGCGGACCCCGATATCCAGCATCTCCACCCCATTGGGGGTCGCAACCGCCCCGTTCCTGATCACGAGGTCAAACGGTTCCGCCATGGTGGGGCTCCTTACGGCAATGGGTCCTGCTGGATTGATCTCTATCCCCTTGAGCGGAAAGGGCGCAAGGCCTCATCGCCTCGCTTTCCGCCCGCTTGCGACAGATTGCACGGGATGGGGTGGCCGTCGCCGCTAAACCGTGACGCCGCCAGGGTTTTGCGGTACTATGCGACGAGCAAATGACGCTTACGGGCGGGGAGATGGTCAGCCAGTGATGATCGGCCTGAATGAGCTGCGGGTGCAGCTGGAGGAATTGCGCTCCGAACACCGCGATTTGGACGAGGCCATCCGTGCCATGGCCGAGGCCTCGCCCTTCAACCAGCTCCAGATCCAACGCCTCAAGAAGCGCAAACTGGCCATCAAGGACCAGATGATGAAGCTCGAGAGCAAATTGCTTCCCGACATCATCGCGTAGTCGTTCTTGCCGTCATGGTCGGCGGAGGCCGACCATCCACGAATTTTCAGAACGTAACTCGTAGATCCCCGGGCCAAGCCCGGGGATGACGATTGAGACTGGATTCGCCGCCACATCCCCAACCGTCATGGTCGGCGCAGGCCGACCATCCACGAGTTCATTGGCGACACAAAGAAAGTCAGTATCCGGCCATCGCCAGTCATGAAATCGCCGCTAGCCTGTCAGGGTAAACTTACGATATGACCAGGGCTTGCGCCCCTTCGGGGCGGGGGTTCGCAACGCCTTAAAACACCAGCACCCAAAAGACCAAATCTGACGGAGGATCTCCCATGGACGTGCGCGCTGCCTTGGCTGTCGAAGCCGGCAAACCCCTGGTCATCGAGACGGTACAGCTCGAAGGCCCGAAATCCGGCGAAGTCCTGGTCGAGATCAAGGCGACGGGCCTGTGTCACACCGATTACTTCACCCTGTCCGGGGCCGATCCGGAAGGTCTTTTCCCGGCGATCCTGGGCCATGAGGGTGCCGGCATCGTCGTCGATGTGGGCCCCAATGTGACGTCCCTCAAGAAGGGTGATCACGTCATTCCGCTCTACACGCCGGAATGCCGCCAATGCGAGTACTGCCTCAGCCAGAAGACCAATCTCTGTCAGGCCATCCGCACGACGCAGGGGCAAGGGTTGATGCCGGACGGCAGCAGCCGTTTCAGCTTTGGCGGGAAGAAGGTGCACCATTACATGGGCACCTCGACCTTCGCCAATTTCACCGTCGTCCCGGAAATCGCCCTCGCCAAAATCCGTGAGGACGCGCCCTTCGACAAGGTTTGCTATATCGGCTGCGGCGTCACCACCGGCATCGGCGCCGTCATCAACACCGCCCGGGTCGAGCCCGGCGCCAATGTCGTCGTCTTCGGCTTGGGCGGCATCGGCCTCAACGTCATCCAGGGCGCACGCCTCGCCGGCGCCAACATGATCGTCGGTGTCGATCTCAACCCGGGCCGGAAGGCCATCGCCGAGAAATTCGGCATGACCCATTTCGTGAACCCGAAGGATGTCGAGGGCGATCTCGTCCCCTATCTCGTCAACCTCACCAAGGGTGGTGCCGATTACAGCTTCGAGTGCATCGGCAACACGACCGTGATGCGCCAGGCGCTGGAATGCTGCCATAAGGGCTGGGGCGTCTCGGTCATCATCGGCGTCGCCGGTGCGGGGCAGGAAATCTCGACCCGACCGTTCCAGCTGGTCACCGGCCGCGTCTGGAAAGGTACCGCCTTCGGTGGTGCCCGCGGCCGCACCGATGTGCCGAAAATCGTCGACTGGTACATGGACGGCAAGATCAACATCGACGACCTCATCACCCACACCATGCCGCTTGCCGATATCAACAAGGGCTTCGAGCTGATGAAGGCTGGCACCTCGATCCGCGGCGTGGTGATGTATTGATGAGTGTGGTCATGGAAACCAGCCGCCATCATGGCTTTGGCGGCTGGCAGATCTTCGGGAAGCACGACAGCACCGAGATCGGGCTGCCGATGAAATTCTCGGTCTATCTGCCGCCGGCCGCCGTCAAGGGGCCGGTGCCTTGGCTGATCTATCTTGCCGGCCTTACCTGCACGGAAGAGACATTCATGATCAAGGCGGGGGCGCAGCGCGCCGCCGCCGAACTGGGCCTGGCACTGGTGACACCCGATACAAGCCCACGTGGGACCGATTTTCCAGGCCAGGCGGATAATTGGGATTTCGGTGTCGGTGCCGGTTTCTATGTCGATGCCACGCAAGAGCCGTGGTCGAAGAACTGGCGCATGTATTCATACGTGACCAAGGAATTGCCGGCGCTCATCGCCGCGAATTACCCGGTCGATGTCCAGCGCCTCGGCCTCTTCGGCCATTCCATGGGCGGGCATGGGGCGCTGACCTTGGGCCTGAAGAACCCGGATCTCTTCAAATCGGTCTCCGCCTTCGCGCCGATCTCCAACCCGATCAACTGCCCCTGGGGCGAGAAGGCCTTCACCGGCTATCTGGGAAGCGATCGGAAAGCCTGGGCCGCTCATGACGCATCTGAGCTGATGAAGCAACGCGCGCATCCGAACGCGATCCTGGTCGACCAGGGCGAAGCGGATCAGTTCCTCGGCACGCAGCTGCACCCCCATGCCCTGGAAGCGGCCGCCAAGATCTCGGGCCAGAAGCTCACCCTGCGCCGGCATGAAGGCTACGACCACGGCTATTACTTCATCTCGACCTTCGTCGAGGATCACCTGCGGCATCACGCCAAGATATTGGGGTAGGTCCATTTCTCAATGTCATGCCCCGGCTTGGCCCGGGCATCCACGAGTGACTTTCTTCAGCCACATCCCAATTCGTGGATGGCCCGCCTGCGCGGGCCATGACAACTGAAACGATGGCTGTCTACTCCCCCATTTCCTCCACCGCTTCCATCGCCTCATCCGAATAGCCGAAGTGATGGCCGATTTCGTGGATGACGAGGTGGCGGATGAGATGTTCCAGCGTGTCCTCGCCTTCGGCCCACCAATCGAGGATGGGGCGGCGATAGAGGAAGACGATATCGAGGCCGGTCGGGTCGTCAGCCCCGCGCTCGGTCAACGGCACGCCGCGATAGAGGCCCGCCAGTTCGAACGGGTCTTCGATATCCATGGCGGCCAGCGTCTCTTCATCGGCGAAATCCTCGACCCGCAACGCGACATTGCCGCATTGGGCAAGGAATTCGGGTGGCAAGGCGGCCAGCACCCGGCGCCCCATTTCCTCGATCTCGCCGGCACTGGGTGCAGCACCAAACTGGCGCAGTGGATCTGAATCGGTTTGGCGAGGCATGATGCGGCACCTGGGCATTTGGCTCTGTGAGGTCTGATTAGACCCCAGCCATGTCGTGCCGCGCAAGTTAGCCGAAAAGATCGGAAGCGACCGCCAGCCACAGCGTCGAGATAACGATCAACAGCTCGGCCGCAATGGTGAGCTTGAGGAAGACGCGACCGGAAGGCGACAGGTCCAGCATCACGCGCCCGCTCCGGCCAGTGCCAGCATCAGCACGAAAAGCGATAGCAGTGTCAGGCGGGCGCTGACTGTGACGAAACTGTCGAACATGATGGTCCCCTGATGGTCACGCGAGTGTTTGGTGGAAACGACTTGCCCTTAATCTGGCCGGGAGTTGCGTTTCGCGCAGTGACGCGGCTCACCAATCCCGGGCTTCCCTTCATCGCGGAAAGCCATGGCGGCGGCGTGCCGGAAATGTGGCAAAATCAGGGACTTGTCGCGGAAAAGCGGAGATGCCGCCTAGCGGCGGCCAGACCGCGGCGTGATGGGCGTCACCGCGCTAGACAAGCGCGTGGCGAACGATGAGGTCGATGACCGAGGCGATCTTGAGTCCGTCCTTGAGCCGTTCCTGGTCGAAATCAAGGAGGCGCTTCACCTCGACGTCGGGGCCGGGGCTGCGGCCTTTTTCGATATCGGCCAGTTGCTGCGCCAGCATGAGTTTCAGCGCCATGTCATGGGCATCGGCGATGCGCACCAGATCGTCGGCGCTGACGCGGCCGGCCTTGCGCGCCGCGGCCCAGCGGGCTTCGGTTTCGAGCGCCGTGCTCCCAAGGCTCAAAGCCAGCACGCGCGCACCGGACACGATCGGCAGCAGGGCTCCGCGCTTCAAGTTCACGCGTCCGCCCTTGGTCTTCACCCCGCCGAACAGCCCCAGGGGCGCCTCGATCTGGCCGATGGTTGCCGCAAGGCGCCTCAGAAACATCCGTTCCCGCCCGAGTTTCGACGCCAGCGCCCTGAGATCGACCGCAAGGGCCATATCGCCATAAGCCGCGCGGAAGTCGAAAAAGATGTCGGCATTGAGCAGTGCCACATCGTCATCGCTGGCGACCCAGGTCTTGATGCGCTTCTGCCATCCGGCGAGGTTGTGGCGGCACTCACGGTTGCTGGCCATGACATCGCCGCGGCAATAGGGGATACCGATCTGGTCGAGTATGCCCGCGCAATGCAGGCCGAATTTCTCGAACCATGGGTAATCATCCGCGGCCCCGTCATGGACCAGGGCATGGTCCTGATCGGCGGCCAGCAGCGCCTCGCCCCGCCCTCCCGACCCCAGCACCAGGAAGCACCAGCGCGCTGGCGCCGGGCCGTCACTGGCCAGCATCAAGCTTTCGGCCAGCACAGCGACCCGCGCATAGATGTCGCGGATGACGGCGGCAATCGCCCCGGCGATCTGGCGCGGCGGCACACCTTCGGCCAACAGTGACTTGGCCAGGCGCGGCAGGGCCGCCACCACGTCTTTGAGGCTTTGAGCATCCGGCGCTGCTTCGGCATCGGTGGCGAGCAGCAGCGCATCGTCGGCGCGCAGCTTTAGGAGCGCGCTCATGCTGACGACGCCAAGGGCTGCCCCGCTGGCGCGATCGGCAACAATGATGTGGCGCGTATTATTGCGGCGGAGATCGGTCAACGCCTCGAAGACGAAGGCATCGGGCGGCAATTGCGGGACGTCGCGCAGCATCGCCTCGGCGATCGGCCGGGTGAGCTTCCGGGGATCGGCTGCCTGATGCGCGATGTCGCGGTCGGTGATGAGGCCGATGGCGCGCTTCTTCTCGTCCAGGATAGCAAGTGCCCCTACATGCCGTTCGGCCATCAGCCGGGCCGCCTCGGTGAGCGGCGCTGCGGCATCGATGGTCATGACCGGGCTGCGCATCACCTCTGCCAAGCGATGGCGATAGGCGAAAGCGTCGATGCGCTGCAGGATTTCCTCGTTCATGCCCAGCGCCTTCTCATGCCTGCCGCCTCCTTTCGCCCTAAAAACGCCAGCGCCGCGGATGATGCAGCAAAGCGGCGCGCTCGAAGGCCAGGGCCTCGCCCAATGTATGGATGCCGTGGTCTTGCAGCAGCGGCACCAATTTCAGGAACAAGGCACCGGTCGCGGCGGCATCGCCCCGTGCCGTGTGCCGTTCGGGGATGGTAATGCCGAACTCGGCGCAACAGGGTGTGAGATCGCGGTGACGGTGCGAGGGATGAAGGGCCGCATAAAGCAACGCCGTGTCGAGCGCCACCGGTGGCTGCAGTTTCGCGCCCAGCCGTCGCACCTCGCGCGACAACAGGGCAATGTCGAAATAGATCTGGTGGCCGATGATGAGGCCGGCTTCGAGATGGCGGTGCATTTCAGGCCAATGCGTGGCGAAATCGCCCTGCCCCGCCACCATCGCGTCGACGATGCCGTGAAAGGCGGTGGAGGCGGCGGGAATGGGGCGGCCCGGATCGATGATCAGGTCGAAAGCGGGCTGGGCCGGGATCTGCCCGTCAGCCAGATGATAGCCGGCAGCCGAGATGATGCGGTCGCTGCGCACATTAAGTCCGGTTGTTTCCGTATCCAGCACCAGCGCCCGGAGATTGCCGAGCGGCGCGTCCAAGGCCGGCGCCTTGCCGCAACGGATGATGCCGGTTGGCCGGCGCAAGGCACGCCACAAGCGGCCGACAAAGCTCGGCTGGATCGCCCCCGCGTCACGCCCAATCACCAAGATTTCAAAGCCCCCGCCGCCGAATTGCGCACAGATGAAGTGCGGAGTTTACGGCAGGCGAATGCGCCACCGCCACAAATTGGTTCTTTCCCGCAGTGCACAATGATGTTAGACAGAAAGGAATAAATAAAAGTCATACAAAAAGATCGTTCTGCTGCTGGGTAAGCTGCGCCTTCGGGTCGCGGCTGGAAACGCCATACCACGACTGCAGCAAACGGATCATGACCCAGCCTGAACGCATCATCGAACTCTCCCGCCAAGTCAGCGACGTGGCGGAAAGCAAGATCAACGAGATCAACACCATCACGCGCGAGACGCGCATCCTGGCCTTGAACGCCCTCATCGAATCGGCCCGTGCCGGCGAGAGTGGTCGGGGGTTCGGCGTCGTGGCGAATGAGGTGAAGACGATCTCGGACCGCATCACCCAGATTTCGCGCCAGCTGTCCTCGGAACTGGCCGGCGCCATCGCCGAGCTGGTGTCGTTGGGCCAGGGCCTGGTGCATCAGGTGCGCGGCCAGCGGCTTTCCGATCTCGCCTTCAACATGATCGAGATCATCGACCGCAATCTTTATGAGCGTTCCTGCGACGTGCGCTGGTGGGCGACCGATGCCGCGGCGGTGGATGCGCTGGCGAGCCCCAGCGTCGAGAGCGCGGCACACGCCTCCCAGCGCCTCGGTGTCATTCTCAACGCCTATACCGTCTATCTCGATCTGTGGATCGCCGATGCCTCCGGGCGCGTGGTTGCCAGCGGCCGGCCGCAGAAATACCCCAAGGTCCTGGGCAGCAATGTCGCCAACACCGCTTGGTTCAAGGCAGCAATGGCGACATCATCGGGCGATGATTACGCCGCCTTCGATGTCGAGCGCTTGGCCCTGCTCGACAATGCCCAGGTCGCGACCTACACGACCGCCATCCGCGAAGGCGGTGCGGCCGACGGCAAGCCCTTGGGTGCCCTCGGCATCTTCTTCGATTGGCAGCCACAGGCCCAGGCCATCGTGCAAGGGAGCCAGCTCAGTGCCGAGGAACGCAGCTTCACCCGCTGCCTGCTGCTCGATGCGCAGCACCGCATCATCGCCGCTTCGGACGGACAAGGTATCCTCACCGAGACCTTCCCCTTGGTGCCCAAGGACAAGACCGGCTATTTCGCCGATGGTGGCCGCATGATCGGCTATGCCCTCACCCCCGGCTACGAAACCTATCGGGGCCTCGGCTGGTACGGCGCCATCGTGCAGACGGTACCGGCGGCCGGTTAGCCGCGCCGCTCTGCCGACAATTCCTGCTGCAATTGCTGGATGACGCCGATCAGCCGTTCCATCTCGCGTGCGCGCAGCAGGTCGATCTTCTGGTGGAGTAATTCGATCTCCAGCTCGGCCTTGAGATTGACCTCGTAATCGTTGCGCTGGCTCTGCCGGTCGATCTCGGCCTGGCGGTTCTGGCTCATCAGCAGAATGGGTGCCGTATAGGCCGCCTGGAAGGACAGCATCAAATTGAGCAGGATGAAGGGATAGGGGTCCCAGGCTTGCGTCCAGGCGAAAATATTGGCCGCCAGCCAGCCCAGCAGCAGCCCGGATTGAATGATGATGAAGCGCCACGAGCCCACGATCCCGGCGATGCGGTCGGCCGTGCGCTGACCCAGGGTCGCGGGGCCGACGTCGCGCGGCGCCCTGTCCGCACGCGCCTTCCTGAGATCGCGCAGCAGCGCCTGATCTTCCTGCGACAACGCCGTGATCTCATCGAACAAGGCCGCCACCGTCCGCGCACCAGCTTCCGCGTCGCGGACTGAATCCGTCAGCTTGTCAGTCGATTGCGCCATGCTCTGCACCCCATCCGTCGATCATGGTGCACATTATCGCCGGAAGCGTTGGGTAGGGGCAGGGAAATTTCCCTAGCACGGCATTGGCCATACACCCCTCCCCCCTTGAGGGGGAGGGTCGGGGAGGGGGGTGTCTCTCGGCAGGATCGGGCCTAGCTGAACCATACCCCCCGCCCGCGCGTGCCGCGCGACCTCCCCCTCAAGCGGGGAGGTTAGTCAGTCGAGCCTGCTTACGCCCGCATCCGGGCCGACTTAGGGTCATACATCGGCGTCAGGCTTGCTTCCGCCTCGCACCGCTCCAGTGCCACGCCGATCTCGAACTTGCCCTCAGCGATGAAGGCCGCATCGACACCGGCCTTGTTGTGCACATAGCCCATGCCGATGGCGCCACCCAGATGATGGCCGTAATTGGCCGACGTCACCAGGCCGACCAGCGCGCCGTTCCGGTAGATCGGTTCATTGTGATAGAGCAGCTTGGTGGGATCGGTCAGCTTGAACTGCACCATGCGGCGGCCGAGCTTGCCCGATTCCTTTTGGCGAAGCACCGTCTCGCGGCCGATGAACGGCACCTTCTTGTCGAAGGAGCAGGTGAAACCGAGGCCTGCTTCCAGGATCGTGTCCTTGATGCCGATATCGTGGCCCCAATGGCGGAAAGCCTTCTCGATGCGGCAAGCATCCATCGCATGCATGCCGGCCGGGCGCACGCCGAGATCGGCGCCGGCCTCAAGCACCGCATTCAGCACACCGCGGGCGAATTCCGCCGGGATGTAGAGCTCCCAGCCCAATTCGCCGACATAGGAAATGCGCGTCGCGCGCACCTTGGCGTTGCCGATCTCGATATGCTTGGTGGCGCCGAAGGGGAAGCCTTCGTTGCTGAGATCGGCATCGGTGATGCGCTGCAAAAGCTCGCGGCTTTTCGGCCCCATGACGCCGAGCGTCGCATAGGCCGTGGTCATATCGACCAGTTCCACATCCTCACCCGACTGAACGTGATCTTTCAGGTAATGCCAGTCGCGGGTCGCGGTCGCCGCCGCCGTCACCACCATGAACTTGGTGTCGGTGATGCGGAAGACGGTGAGATCAGCCTCGATCCCGCCCTTCGCATTCAGCCATTGCGTATAGACGGCCTTGCCAGCTTGCGCGATGTCGGCGGTCGAGACGCGCTGCAGCAACGTCTCGGCATGCTTGCCCACGACCAGGAACTTGGCGAAGGTCGAAAGATCATAGAGTGCCACACCCTCGCGCGTCGCCTTCACATCGGCTGCGGCATAGTCGAACCAGTTCTGGCGGCCATAGGAGTATTCGTATTCGGGCTTCACACCCTTGGGCGCATACCAGTTCGGCCGTTCCCAGCCGGCGACTTCACCAAAGCAAGCGCCCAAGTTCTTCCAGTCTTCATAGAACGCCGTCTGGCGCACATTCCTTGAGCTTTCGAACTGACGATATGGCCAATGCATCGCATAGAGCAGGCCCAGCGCTTCCGAGACGCGGGGGACCAGGAAGCTCTTGCGGCTCATATGCGGCATCAGGCGCCGGATGTCGACTTCCCACAAATCGTAGGGCGGCTCGCCATCGACGATCCAATGCGCCAGCGCCATGCCGGCGCCACCACCCGATTGGATGCCGATCGAATTGAAGCCGGCCGCCACGAAAAAATTCTTCAGTTCCGGCGCCGGCCCCAGGATGTAGCGCTGATCCGCCGTGAAGCTTTCCGGACCGTTGAAGAATTTGCGGATGCCGACCTTCTGCAAGGACGGCACGCGGTGCATGGCGCCTTCCAGGATCGGCGCGAAATGGTCGAAATCCTCCGGCAGCTCGTCAAAGGCGAAATCTTCACGGATGCCGTTCATACCCCACGGCTTGGCCTTCGGCTCGAAGGCGCCGAGGAGGAGCTTCCCCGCATCTTCCTTGTAATAGGCGCATTGATCCATATCGCGCATGACGGGGAGATCGGGCGTCATCCCCTCCATCGGCTCGGTCACGATGTAGAAATGTTCGCAGGCATGGAGCGGGATGTTGACGCCGAGCTTCTGTCCGATCTCGCGCGACCACATGCCGGCGGCGCAGACGACGTATTCGGCTTTGATGATGCCGTCAGGCGTGCGCACGCCCACGGCACGGCCGTTCTCGACCAGTACTTCCTCGACCTTCGTATCCTCGAAGACACGCACACCCTTCATCCGCGCCCCCTTGGCCAGTGCCATGGTGGTGTCGGCCGGGTTGCACTTGCCGTCCTTGGGGTAAAAGATGCCGCCGATCACGTCATCGGTGTTGAGCAGCGGCCATTTCGCCTGCACACCGGCGCGGTCGAGTTCGATGCATTCCACCTCGAAGCTCTGCAGCATATCGGCACCGCGGCGGAATTCTTCCCAGCGCGCTTCCGAGGTTGCGACCGAGAGCGAACCCGGCTGCACGAAACCCGTCGCCTGCTCGGTCTCCTTCTCCAGCGTCGTGTAGAGATCGGTCGTGTATTTCGCAAGCTTGGTCAGGCTCTCACTATAGAGGGATGCGCGCACCAGCCCCGCCGCATGCCAGGTGGTACCCGATGTCAGTTTCTTCCTCTCCAGCAGCACCGTCTCCTTGCCCCAGCCAAGCTTGCCCAGATGATAGGCGATCGAACAACCAAGAATGCCGCCACCGATGATGACGACGCGGGCTTCAGTGGGGAGAGACATGGGGATCGTTTTCTTCGCTGGTTTGGGGTGGCGGATTATGGATACGGTTTGGTAGGTCGGCAAATAGGTGGTTTCGATGGATGGTATCGGGAGAGCTGCAACAGCCCCCTCTCCCTAACCCTCTCCCACGTTGGGGGGAGGGGACGAGAGCCAGTCTGGCGTCAACCTCTCAGTCCACTCGGTGAGCTCCCTCCCCCCAACGTGGGGGAGGGCCGGGGAGAGGGGGAGCGACTGAAGTTTCTCACCCGTTCTCACGCCTTCAACCGTTCATTCTTCGGATCGAAGATCGGCTCCTCGGCAACGACCGCCGGGAAGCGTTGCCCCAGAATCTCGACCTCGAGCTTCGTGCCCACGGCGGCGAGATCCAGGCGCACATAGGAAAGTGCCACCGATTTCCCGATGCGGAAGCCCCAGCCGCCGGAACCGACGATACCGACCTTCTTCCCGTCCTTGAAGACGATCGAGCAGGTCGGCGCATCGGCCGTGTTGCCTTCGACGATGAGCGGCACGAAGCGTTCCTTCTCGCCCGCCTCGTGGCGCTTAATGAGCGCCTCGCGGCCGATGAAATCGCCTTTGTTCAGCTTCACGAAGCGCTCGAGACCGGCATCGAAGGGCGTGTATTCATGGGTGATGTCCTGCTTCCACGAGCGATAGCCTTTCTCCAGGCGCAGGCACTCCATCGCATACATGCCGAAATCCTTGAGGCCAAATTCCTGACCCGCTGACGAGATCGCGTCATAGACATGGACCAGGTCGCCCATCGGCACATGGAGTTCCCAGCCCAATTCGCCGACGTAATTGACGCGGAGGGCCGTCACCTTCTTTCCTGCGACCACGATTTCCTGACAGCTCGGCCAGGGGAAGGCGTTGTTGGAGAGATCGGCATCCGTGATCTTCTTCAACAAATCACGCGAGCGCGGTCCGGCGAGGACCAGCGATGACGCCGATTGACTGACTTCCGAGAGCCTCACCGAGCCGTCGCTGGGCAGATGCTGTGTGAGCCAATCCATGTCGTGCCAGAGCCCCGAGCCCGCCGACATCAGATAGAATTTCTCCGGCGACAACCGCGTCATGGTGAATTCGGAGAGGATCGAGCCCTTGGGCGTCAGCGTGTAAGCCAGCGTCACGCGGTTCGATTTCGGCAAGGCGCCACAGACGAGGTGGTCAAGCCACTTCTCGGCACCCGGTCCCTCGACGATGAATTTCGAGAAACCGCCGAGATCCATGATGCCGACGGCCTCGGCGACCGCCTTGCATTCCGCACGCACCGGCTCGAACCAAGCCTGCTCGGCGCGGTGGAAAGAGAGCTTCGTCTTCGCTTCTTCCGCATTGCGCGGGAAATAGGCCGCACGTTCCCAGCCACCGCGGGCACCCATGACGGCACCCTTCTTGGTCAGCTTGTCGAAGAGCGGCGTCTTCAAGCGCGGCCGGCCGGCGGGGCGCTCCTCGTTCGGGAAGCCGATCGCATATTCGTTCTGATAGAGCTCCTCGGCCTTCTCGATCGTGTATTTCTGATCGGCGAAGACCGTGTAGCGGCGATGATCGAGACCCCAGAGGTCCCATTCCGGTTCGCCGTGCACGACGTATTCGGCAATCGTCTTGCCGGCGCCGCCGCCCTGGCAGATGCCGAAGCTGAAGCAATTGGCGTTGTAGAAATTTGTGAGGCCATGCTGCGGCCCGATATAGGGATTGCCATCCGGCGAATAGGGGATGGGGCCGTTGATGACCTTCTGCACGCCGACCGTGCCCAGCACGGGGACGCGCGCCACCGCCTGTTCGATATAGCTTTCCAATCGGTCGAGATCATCGGGCCACAGCTGGAAGGCGAATTCGGCGGGGATGCCGTCATGCCAATCCGATTTGCACTCCCATTCATAGGGGCCAAGAATCAGGCCGTCACGTTCCTGGCGCAGGTAGTAGGAGACATCGGGATCGCGCACCAGCGGCAGTTTCTCTTTACGCGCCGCCAATTCCGGAATCATCTCGGTGATCAGATACTGGTGCTGCATGGCGATGATGGGTAGGTACTGCCCGACCATCGCCGCCACTTCGCCCGCACGATAGCCGGCGGCGTTGATCACCTTTTCGGCCACGAATTCCGTGCCGTCCTTGGTGGTGATCTTCCACTCGCCAGAGGGCTGCTGCTTGATCGACGTCACACCGTTGAAGCGCAGCACCTTGGCGCCCATGTCCTTGGCGCCCTTGGCCAGGGCTTGGGTCAGCTGCGAAGGGTCGATGTCGCCGTCATGGGCGTCCCATAACCCGCCGACGATGTCGTCCATCTCCATCAGCGGGTACTTGTCGCGGATCTCGGCGGGCGAGAGCAAGGCGTAGTCCAACCCTTGCGCACGGGCCATCGCCACCGAATGCGCGAATTCTTCCATGCGCGCGTGTCTGTGCGCGAGGCGGATCGAGCCGGTGATGTGATAGTTCATCGGGTAATCGACTTCCTCGCCCAGCGTCTTGTAGAGCTTGGCCGAGTAAGCCTGCATCTTCATGATGTTCCAGGAACCCGAGAAGGTCGGCACATTGCCGGCGGCATGCCAGGTCGAGCCGGAAGCAAGCTCGTCGCGCTCGATGAGCACGCAATCCTTCCAGCCAAGCTTTGCCAAGTGATAAAGCGCCGATGTGCCGACAACCCCACCGCCGATCACCACGACACGCGCATGCTGCGTCATTTAGGTCCCCTAGAAAATCTGGTCTTGCATTCAGTCTCTTACACAGCGTCATCCCCGGGCTTGACCCGGGGATCCACTGCCGCAAATGAGAGAGTGGATGCCCGGGTCAAGCCCGGGCATGACGCTCTTTGTGTGCCGTCTTTACCCCTTGCGCATGAATTCCCGCTCCAGCCGCACCGGGAATTTCGCGCGGATCGCATCGTCGACCGCGGCCGGAATATGCGCTGGGTAATGGTTGTTCATGATCTGCTTCAACTTCTTCTGTGCCCGCGCCACCGAATCGGGACGTCCCTGCTCGACCCATTCCTTGGGGTTCGAGCGGTCGCCGACCAGCGGATAGACATATTCCGTCTGCATCAGCTGCAGCGTCTGCTCGGACCCCAGGTAATGGCCCGGACCTTCCAGACAGGTCTTGCGGATGGTCTCGATCGAGAGATGCTCGTCGGAGACATCGATGCCTTTGATCGTGCGCTGGGTGGCGCCGATGATGTCGTTATCGATGAGGAGGCTCTCCAGGCAGAAGCCCAGCAGGCTCGCATGCATGCCAGCCGATTCGTAGATCATGTTGGCGCCGGCATTGCCGACCAGCGCGTGGTTATAGGCCTTCTCATAGCCCGCCTGTGCGTCCGGCGTCTTGGAATCCGTCATGCCAGAGGCGGTGCCGCCGGTGAGGTCGTAGAACTGCGCCATCTGCGCCGACGCCGCCGAGAGCAGCGCCTGTTCTGGCGAGCCACCCGACATGGCACCGGTCCTGAGATCCGAGACGAAGCACCAGGTGCCGAAGATCGCCGGCGCCCCCGGCTTGATCGCGTTCACATAGACGAGGCCGGCGAGGCACTCGGCCACTTCCTGCACGATGGCACCGGCCAGCGCCGCCGGTGCCGTGGCGCCGGCCTGCCCGGCCGAGAGCAGCAACACCGGCATGCCGCCGCGGACCGCCACTTCAAGGCAGCGGCAGGCGTCCTGGGCGAATTTGAGCGGCGGCACCACGAAGCAGTTCGACTGGCTGACGAAGGGTCGCTCGCGCCACTTCTCCTCAGATCCCGCGATCATGTGCAGCATCTGGAGGCTGGCTTCGAGGTGGCGGGGATCGACCCAGCTTGACCCCACATGCTTGGTCGTGCCGGAAACGGCCGCATAGCAGGTGTTGAAATCCATTTCGAACGGATCGGGCAATTCGCGGCACACGACCGAGCGCTGGCAGAAATGGATATGGTCCAGCGTATCGACGATGCGGGCGATATCGAACTGGTCCTTGGTCACCGAATCGCGATAGTCGCCGGTGACCGGATCGACCATGTGCACGGCCGCACCCGCGGTGCCGAAATAGACCTTCTTGTCCCAGGGATGGAGATCGTGGCGCGGGTCCTGGCCATAGAGCGGGAAGCGGCGCGCGGCCTTTGCCAGCGTGTCCTCGATCACGGCGCGCGGGAAAGTGAGGCGGCCATTGCTGTTGAGAATCGCACCGGCCTTTGTCATCACCTCGATGCCAGAGGGAATCGCATCGGCCATGCCGATCTTTTCCAGCACATCGATCGCCGCGTTGTGGATCTTCAGCACATCCGCATCGCTGAGCGGCTTGTAACGCCCGCCTTCGAGACCGGAACGCACCGGCTGCATGTTCTCGGGCAAGGGTGCCGCCCGCGCCGCGCGCCGCGCCTCGCGACCGCCGCGCCGCACTGTCACATCCGTGGTCGCACTGGTGGTGGCACTCATGAGCGTCTCCTCAAACTCTTTTGGCCCGCGGTTAAGCCCGCGTTTTCGTGGCGATATTCACCTTGCCTACCCGGTCCCGGCAAGCGACCGTTCTTCAGCTTTCCATGAATTCATTTCATATGTATAGTTGAAAAAATACGGTAAATCATGCTGCATGGCGAAAAGAACTCTTCCATCGCTGAAATCGCTTCAGGCTTTCGAAGCCGCGGCCCGGCATTTGTCGTTCCGGGTGGCGGCTGAGGAATTGTCGCTGACGCAATCGGCCATCAGCCACCAGGTGGCCGGGTTGGAAGCGCGCCTGGGCACCTCCCTCTTCCGCCGCGCGGCACGCCGGGTGGAACTGACCGAAGCCGGCGCCCAGCTTTATCCCTATTTGCGTGACGGTTTCGACCGCATGGCGCAAGGGGTGGGCCTGGTCGACCGCGTACGCATTTCCGGCGATCTGGTGGTGCAGGTCTATGTGACGGTGGCGGTGCGCTGGCTGTTGCCGCGCCTGCATCTCTTCCAGGCAGCACATCCCGATATCCTGGTGCGGCTCTCGACCAGCCAGCTCGATTGGGAATTCGACCCGATGACCAGCGATCTGGGGCTGATCTGCACCAGGAACCCGCACGGGCCCGGCGTCCATTACACGCATCTCTTCGACGCCAAGCTGGTTGCCGTCTGCACCCCCGCCATCCAGCGCGCCGGCATGGGCCTTCGGCAGCCGGCCGACCTCGTCAATCACGCCATGCTGCAGGTCTATACCGCAGCCGAGGATTGGCATGACTGGCTGGAGGCCGCGGGCCTGCCGACCTTGAAGGGTCGCGCCGCGCCGAAATTCGATTCATATCTCCTCGCCATCGAGGCCGCCATCGAAGGCCAGGGTGTGGCGGTCGTGCCGGAATTCATGGTGGCGCCGGATCTCAAAATCGGCCGCCTGGTGAAACCCTTCCCCGAAGTCGACGTCCATCACGGCGCCAGCTGGTACCTCGCCTGCCTCGAAGAGCGCGTGAAGGAACCCAGCATGCAGCATTTCCGCGACTGGCTCGTCACGGAAATCGCCAACGACCCGGCGTTTCAGGCGTAGCTGCGGAGCAGCCCCCTCCCCAACGTTGGGGGGCGGGAACTCTATCCAGCTTGAACGCAATCGTCGTTGCGACCTCGGTGGCACTCCCCCCCACGTGGGGGAGAGGGCGTCGTGCCCTAGTTCATATCTCTCTAATCAAACAACTCGCTCAGCCAGGATTTCTGCTTGTAGTGCTTATGGCGATAGCGGTCGTCGTCATGGTCGCGGCGCTGGTATGGCCGTTCGTCACGATAGGGCTGCGCCTGTGGGGCTGCCTGCTGTACTGGCTGCGGTGCAGCCGCTTGCGGCGCTTCGCGCACGCTGCGTTCGATGATCTTGTCCAACTCGCCACGATCGAGCCACACGCCGCGGCATTTGCTGCAATAGTCGATCTCGATTCCCTGACGATCGCTCATCACCAGATCCTGGTTGCAGACCGGACATTTCATCGGCGCATTCTCCTCATCATCTGACCGACCCATCAGATGGTCCCGCTGACGCGCGGCTGCAAGGGTTGGGCGGCGCAGAAACGCCGGTTTTCACGAAACTGACAAAACGCTGACAGCTCAGGACAGAATGCGGCGCACCAGCGGAATGGTGATGGCGCGACCTTCCGCCAGCGCCGCGCGGTCGAGCCGCTCGGCGATATCAGCGGCTGCAGCAAAGCTGCGCTCCATATGCTTCAAAAGATAATCGATGACATCCGGCGCCACGTTGATCTGGCGGTCGGCGAAGTGCTTGACCAGGACGGCCGCCAGCAGCGCGTCGTCCGGCGGCGACACCTCGACACTCGGGATCGCCTTCAAGCGCGAGGCAAGGTCGGGGAGCGTCACGTCCCAGCGCGCGGGGGCCTCGCGACTGAGGATCAGCAGCGAACCGCCCTCATTCTTGATGCGGTTGAGAAGATGAAAAAACGCCGTCTCATCAAGCTGCGGCTCATCGAGGATGAGGACGGGCTTCGCCGGTAAATCAGGAAGACCGGTCGGGCTGGTGAGGAACAAGGCCGCGTCGCCGGCCTTCTCCTGGAACACATGCGCGAGATGCGTCTTGCCGCAGCCGGCCGGGCCATGCACGGCCAGGGCGGGCGTTGGCCAGGCCGGCCATGACTCGATCAAAGCCAAGGCCGCCTGATTGCTTGGCGCGGCAACGAAATCCGCCGCCCCCATCGCATGGCGCGGCGGCAGGTCGAAGGGCAGTTGTCGACCCGTCATGGCTGGTCCGGGAATTCCGGCACGATGTCGGCGTCTTCCTGCCGATCATGACCATGATAGAGCGGGCTCACCAGATAGCGCCCGATGCCGAAGCGCACCAGCACGCCGATCGACGCCGCCACAGGCACGGCGAGCAACAGCCCCACGAAGCCGAAGAGCGCGCCGCCGGAGAGCAGCGCGAAGATGATCCAGACCGGATGCAGCCCGACGCGATCGCCCACCAGCTTGGGCGTCAGGAAATTACCCTCCAGCACCTGGCCGATGAAGAAGATACCGCCGACAATGGCTGGCCCATGCCAGCCATCGAAGGTCGCCAGCGCAATGGCCATCGCCGTGACGAAGCCCGACATGGCGCCGACATAGGGAATGAAGGTCAGAATGCCGGCCATCATGCCGATGACCAGGCCGAAAGGCAGGTCGACCAGCATCAAGCCCGTGGCGTAATAGATGCCAAGGATCAGGCAGACCGTGGCCTGGCCGCGCACGAAGCCAGCCAGCGTCGTATCGATCGCCCGCATCTGCGTGCGGATGGTCTCGGCATGGTCGCGGGGCAGCAGATGATCGACCCGCGCGATGATGAGATCCCAGTCACGCAACAGGTAGAACGTCACCACCGGCGTGATGAAGATGAGCGACAACAGGTTGGCCAGTGCCGCGCCGCCGGAAACGACACCCTGCACGGTCTGTGTCAGGAAACCGAACACCGTGCCAAGGCGGTTCTTGAGCATCGCCCCCAAATCGTCGACCGCCGGCAGATCGAAACGCAGGCGGAAACTTTCATAGAGCGGCAGCAGGCGCTGGTGCGCCTTTTCCACCAGGTCCGGCAGGCTGGTGATGAAGGCCGTCATCTGGTCGACGAGCAGCGGCACGATCAGCAGGAAGGCGAGGACGACGACAAGCGCGAAGACGATCGTCACCAACGTCGTCGCGAGAATGCGCGAGCAGCCCCATTTCTCCAACCGATCGCAGACGGGATCGAGGAAATAGGCCACACCCATGCCAGCGACGAAGGGCAGCAGCACGGTGCGCAGCAGATAAACGAGGATCAGGAAGACGATGAGGGCCACGAGATAACTCGGCCAACGCCGCATGGGCGGCGGCGTCGGTTCCTCAAACTCGATATTGATGTCGCGGATGTCGGTCATCTTGCTGGCACTACCCCTCACCCCGCCCCTCTCCCCGCAAGCGGGGCGAGGGAGTTCCGACCGCGCCTTGCCCTGAAGCCCCTCGCCCCTCTGGGGAGAGGGGTTGGGGTGAGGGGGCGTCAGTCTCGTCCTCTATCGATCTATCTCACGGCGCCGGCGCCGTGCCGCCGCCGGAACCCAGCGTCAGCGTTGCAACACCTTCGCCGCTCGGCACCATGTTGAGATCGGCCTGGCTCAGCGCGCGGATGAACTGCGCTTCGTCGCCGGCATAGGAGATCTCGAGATCGGCGCCGCTCTTGGCGAGCTCCTTCAGATTCACGCCCTTGATCAAGCTCACCTGGCCCAGGCGCCGTTTGATGGCGACCCATTGCTCGATACCGGTCAGCGGCACATGGACCGAAACCGCGGTGCGCTGGTTGGGATCGACCAGATTGGCGTTCTTCCACGCCCCTTCCAGCATCGACTGCACGGCGGCGACACCCTGCGCCATCAAGCCATCTGGATCGGCGGCATCGCCCGTCAGCGTGTCTTCGTATTTCTGCGGCCCCTCCGTGCCATAGCGCGTGACGTTGAGGGCCAGGCTGCGCTTGCCGTCGGGTGTGGGTGCGCTCATTTGCGCTTCCGCCACCACGACATCGCCCGCCTGATAGCGTTCACCCATGAATTCGAGCTTGGGTTCGTTCCCGCCCAGGGCTTCGGTGGCCGAAAGCGTGTTCTGGTCGTCGAGATCGCCGCGCGGCACCACGATCGGTACCAGCGCATTGCTGGGCGGGCGCGCGGCCCAGCTGGCCATCCACTGGTTGCTCGGACCCCAGAGGCCGGTCGTCCCGGTCTCGTCGGTATAGATCGGGATGAGCAGCATCTGCTTCGACCGCGTCTCGGCAAAGGCCACACCCTGGCCGCTCAAGAATTCCTGCACCGGGGCGGCGGCGAAGCGGATCGTGTAGCGGCCGACGTAATGCGTCGCCGCCATTTTCTCCTCTTCGATCTCGACATCCGAGACCCAGGCGCCGATCTCGTCGTCGGGCGGGAGCTGCAATCCCGCCACCTGATCGGCCGGGGCGATCTCGGCCAGGACCTTCTTCAAGGCCTCGCGCTGGGCCATCACCACCGCCTGATCGCGCAAGGTGGCAGCATCCCCCGTCACGTCGACCGGCACGCCGGACGCCACATAGACATTCTGTGCCGAGGCCGGAACCGCCAGCAATACGCCCATAAGCAGGCCAAGAAGGCCGAAGAAACCGCGAATCGAGACGCCCGCTGGGGCCATTGCAAACCACCCTGAAATGCGTATTGTCCGACCGAGCTTATAGCAAATCTGTGTCCAAGGAAGCCAGAGGCGGTACCCGTTTCGGATCCGCGGGCACCAGCAATCACAAGGACTTAAAGTAAACACCATGGGCAATGGCATCACCTATCGCGATGCCGGTGTCGATATCGATGCCGGTAATGCCCTGGTCGAGGCGATCAAACCGCTGGCAAAAGCCACGGCACGGGCCGGGGCCGATGCGGGATTGGGCGGTTTCGGCGCCTTTTTCGACCCCAAGCGCGCTGGCTTCCGCGACCCCATCCTGGTTGCCACCACCGACGGCGTCGGCACCAAGCTGAAGATCGCCATCGAAGCGGGCTGCCACGACACGATCGGCGTCGACCTGGTCGCCATGTGTGTCAACGATCTGGTCGTCCAGGGCGCCGAGCCGCTCTTCTTCCTCGACTATTTCGCGACCGGCAAGCTCGACGTCGAAACCGGCAAGCAGATCATTTCCGGCATCGCCGATGGCTGCAAGCAGGCAGGCTGTGCGCTGATCGGTGGCGAGACGGCGGAAATGCCCGGCATGTATGCCAAGGGCGATTACGATCTGGCCGGATTCGCCGTGGGCGCCGTCGAGCGTGACGCCGCCATCACCGGCGCCAATGTCACTGAGGGCGATATCGTGCTGGGCCTGGGTTCCAGCGGCGTTCATTCCAACGGCTATTCCCTGGTCCGTAAGATCGTCGAGGTGAGCGGCCTCTCTTATGATGCCGATGCGCCGTTCCAGAAGGGCACGCGTCTCGGCAATGCCCTCCTCACGCCGACCAAGATCTATGTTCGCTCCTGCCTCGCTGCCATTCGTACCGACGGCGCGAAGCTGGGCGGTGTTAAGGCGCTGGCCCATATCACCGGCGGCGGCCTCCTCGAAAACATCCCGCGCGTGCTCCCCAAGAATCTTGCCTGCAGCATCGACGCCACCACTTGGGCCCTGCCGCCGGTTTTCAGCTGGATGCGGAAAATTGCCGGCACGGATGCCCAGGAAATGGCCCGTACTTTCAATTGCGGTATCGGCATGGTGATGGTGGTGGGGCGCGACGACGCCGCCGGTATTGCCAAGGTGCTGCGCGATGCAGGCGAGACGGTGAGCGAAATCGGCCGCATCACGGCACGCGCGCCGGGTGCCGCCGGCTGCGAGGTCCGCAACACCGGACATTGGTAAGGAACGGGGCCATGGCGAAAATGAAAATCGCCATCCTGATTTCCGGGCGCGGCAGCAATCTGCAGGCCCTGATCGACCATTTCGGCCCGGCCATCACCAATTCGCCGATCGAGATCGTGCTGGTGCTCTCGAACCGCCCGGACGCCTTCGGCCTCACGCGGGCGGAACGCGCCGGCATTCCCACCAAGACCGTCGATCACAAGGCCTTTGCCGACCGCGCCGCCTTCGATGCGGCGATGGATGCCGAAATCCGCGCCGCCGGTGCCGAACTGGTGGTTCTTGCTGGTTTCCTCCGCCTCCTCACCGATGGCTTCATCGCCGGCTGGCACAACAAGCTGGTCAATATCCATCCGGCCCTGCTGCCATCCTTCAAGGGCCTCCACACCCATCAACGGGCGCTCGAGGCCGGTGTGCGCTTCCATGGCTGCACGGTGCATTTCGTGCGCCCCGCCATGGATGAAGGGCCGATCATCGCCCAGGCCGTGGTCCCGGTGCGCCCCGAGGATGACGAGACCGCGCTGGGCCTGCGCGTCCTTGCCGCCGAACATCGCCTGTTCCCAGCCGCCTTGCGTCTCGTCGCCGAAGGCAAGGTCCATGTGCAGGGCGAGAAAGCGGTGATCTATGACACAGCCTTTGCCGGCGGCATCCTATTCAACCCGTTGGGTGCCTGAGCGATGCGGGCCTGGCATTCGCTTGGCCTTGTTCTAGTTTTGGCCATAGGCGCCCTGCCGCGCGTCGCTTGCGCCCAGGCGATGGATCATTACACGCTGGTCATGGGCTTCCTGCCCGGGAAATGCCTGCAGAAGCCTGAGCTGCCGTTCTGCGCAGGCCTCACCCTCAAGGATCCGGCGGCGCGCAACCTCACCCTCATCGGCCTGCGCCCGGACGCCAAGGCCGGCTCCGTGCCGCTGGAAGATTGCGACCCCATGTCCGGCGCCTTCTCGCTGCCGACCTTCGAGGGCGAGATCGATGACGCGGCAACCCGCGCCTGCAAGATGCCGGCTGTGAAGCTCAGCCCCGATCTCGCCAGGTCGCTGGCGGAAGTCATGCCGACAACCCAGCAATGCGCCGAGCGGCAATACTGGTCGCGCTATGGCGCCTGTTCGATGCTGTCGGAGGAAAGCTATTTCCAGCGCGCGGTCGGCCGCGCCAAGGATATGCAGCGCACCTTGCTCAACGTCACCATCGCCGGCGCCATCGGCAGCCGCATCAAGCGCGACGCGCTGATCGAGGCCTTCGCCCAGCAATTCGGCGACGAAGCAGCACAAAGCGCCCTGCAGCTGGTCTGCGCCCGCTCCAAAAAACGCTCTATCCCCGTCCTTATCGAGGTGCGCATCAAATTGCGCCAGCTCGGCACCATGCGAACTCTGGCCAAGGACGGGCTGTGGCAGGAGCCGGGCAGCACCTTGCGCCAGCGCTGCCCGGAGACGTTCCTGGTGCCCGAGGCGGGCCAGCCGGTCCCCGACCCGGTTGCCAAACCGGAGGTGCCGGGCACGATTCCCGCCATTGAGATGCCGGTGGTCCCGCAGCCCGTCGTACCGCAGGTGACGGTCCCGACCATCGAGGCGCCGCAGTTCACGGCGCCAGCAAAGCCCATTCCCGGCGCGCCGGATCCGACCAAGCCGCAGCCGATGGATACCGAGCCCATGGAAGTTATTCCGCCCCTTCCGCAATGAGGAAATTGCCGAAGCGCCCGCTTTTGGGTAAAAAGGAGCCAATTCAACGGCGTTCAATTTCGGAGATTAACCATGGCCAACCCGTCCGGTTCGCTTAACGACCAGATCCTCGCCAACCGCCAGCAGACCTGGAACGGCATCGGCCGCCTGCTCTTCTGGGGCACGATCTATGCCCTGATCCTGGCATTGATCACCACCCTCCACGTGATCAACGGCCCGTCGATCGGCCTTGGCATCTTCTCCGTGATCGGCATCATCGGCGGCTTCATCGCCGTCGTCGTCGCCGTCAGCCGGAAATAACCCTTCCGAACGCGGAACAAACAAAAATGGCGCCGCAGGTATATCCCCGCGGCGCCGTTTCTATTTCTTGGACCGAGCGGGCCGAAGAGCCCCTCACCCCGACCCTCTCCCCACTTCGTGGGGAGAGGGAGTTTCCTGCGAGCCCCAGCCTCAAGCCCCTCGCCCCGCTTGCGGGGAGAGGGGTTGGGGTGAGGGGAATTACTTAGCCGACGATATCGGAACCGGCGAAGAAATAGGCGATCTCGATCGCGGCATTCTCCAGGCTGTCCGAACCATGGACCGAATTGGCTTCGATCGATTCCGCAAATTCCTTGCGGATGGTGCCCGGGGCGGCATTGGCGGGGTTGGTGGCGCCCATGATGTCGCGGTTCTTCAAGACCGCACCTTCGCCTTCCAGCACCTGGACGACGACCGGGCCGGAGGTCATGAACTTCACCAGATCGTTGTAGAAGGGGCGTGCCGCGTGCACGTCGTAGAACTTCTTGGCCTGGGCTTCCGACATCTGGATGCGGCGCTGGGCGACGATCTTCAGGCCGGCTTCCTCGAACTTGGCGTTGATCTTGCCGGTCAGGTTGCGGCGGGTGGCGTCCGGCTTAATGATCGAGAAAGTACGTTCGATGGCCATGATTTTCCTCATCTCTGGAGTTGCGGGCAGCGGGCCTAAATGGCCGGCGCCCCTTGGCGGAATTCGGGCTGGCTTATATACAACTCCTCCGCAGTGCACAACCAAGCCCCAGTAAAGCTTCTGGGACACCGGGGCCGGGTCGCCTAGAATTTCAAGAAGTTAAGTTAAAACAACATGTTAACGATCAACAACCTGACCTACCGCATCGCCGGGCGCGAGATCCTCTCGAACGCCAGCGTCTCCGTTTCGGCCGGCCACCATGCCGGTCTGGTCGGGCGCAACGGTGCCGGCAAGTCGACTTTGCTCAAATTGATCTCCGGCGATCTGCATCAGGATTCAGGCACCATCGACGTGCCGAAATCCTGGCGTGTGGGCCGCCTGGAACAGGAAATGAAGGATCAGAGCCGCAGCCTGATCGATTGTGTGCTGGCGGCCGATACCGAGCGCACGGCCTTGCTCCATGAGGCAGACCACGCCACCGACCCCAACCGCATCGCCGAGATTCATGCGCGCCTCACCGACATCCAGGCGCACAGCGCCGAAAGCCGTGCGGCGGAAATTCTGGCCGGCCTCGGCTTCGATGGTGTGGCGCAGCTCCGCCCGTTGAGCGACTTCTCCGGCGGCTGGCAGATGCGTGTGGCGCTGGCCGCACAGCTCTTCTCGGCGCCCGATCTGATGCTGCTCGACGAGCCGACGAACCATCTCGATCTCGAAGCGACCCTGTGGCTCGAGAGCTATTTGAAGAACTATCCCGGCACGATCCTGCTGGTGAGCCATGACCGCGATCTCCTCAACAAGGTCGTCAACCGCACGATCCATCTGTCGCGCGGTGGCATGATCTCCTACGCCGGCGGCTATGACGATTTCGAGAACATGCGGCGCCTGCGCATGGAGCAGGACATGGCGATGGCCGCCAAGGTCGATGCCCAAAGGAAGCACATGCAGGCCTTCGTCGACCGCTTCCGCTACAAGGCCTCGAAGGCACGGCAGGCGCAGTCGCGCTTGAAGATGATCGCCAAGCTGCAGCCGATTTCGCTGGTCGCTGACGAGAAGGGAATCAACATCTCCTTCCCGCAGCCGGAAGCCTTGGCACCGCCGCTCATCACCATCGATCATGTCTCGGTCGGTTACGAGCCGGGCAAACCGATCCTCAAAAATCTCGACCTGCGCCTCGATCCCGACGACCGCATCGCGCTGTTGGGCTCGAACGGCAACGGCAAATCGACCTTCATCAAGCTGCTGGCCGGCCGCCTGGAGCCGATGGCCGGGCAAATGCGCAAATCCAACAAGCTGCGCGTCGGCTATTTCGCCCAGCACCAGACCGACGAGCTCGATCTCGACGCAACGCCGATCGAGGTGATGGCGCGTGCCGCCCCCGATCTCCTCCCCGACAAGCGCCGCGCGCATCTCGGCCGTTTCGGCCTCGGCCAGGATCAGGCCAATACCAAGGTCGCGCAACTCTCAGGCGGCGAGAAGGCGCGTCTGTTGCTGGCGCTGATGAGCCGCCAGGCGCCCAACATCCTGCTGCTTGACGAACCCTCCAACCATCTCGACATCGACAGCCGCCAGGCCCTGGTCGAGGCCATCAACGAGTTCGAAGGGGCCGTTATCATCATCAGCCACGACCCCAACTTGATCGAACTCAGCGCCGATCGCCTGTGGCTGGTGAAGGATGGTGGCGTCAAAGCCTTCGATGGCGACATGGACGACTACCGCCGCCAGATCATCAGCGAACGGCGTGAGAAGAATCGCGGCGAAAAGAAGGGCGCCCTGCCGGAAAAGGCCTCGGCACCAAAGCTGGCCGCGGCCCATGCCGGCGCCGCTGCGTCGGGGCCCAAGGTCGAGCCCAAGCCGGTGCCCGCCGCAAAGAAGGTCGCGGTTTCGCCGGAAAAGAAGAAGGCACTCAGCAACGCCGAACTGGCGGTGAACAAGCTCACCCAGGCCCTCGACCTCATCGAAGCCAAGCTTGCCGACCCATCGCTCTACAACAATGGCGGCACGGCGGAACTGCAGACCTGGCAGACCAAGCATGCCGAGGTGAAGAAGAAGCTTTCGGCCGCCGAAGAAACCTGGCTGGAACTCAGCGCCGGCTGAGCTGCTCACACCGCCACCCGTGAAGCGTCGGAAAGTGCTCGTCTGCGGGCCTCAGATGGATTGCTAAAATTGTCGCGATCCGTCGCGGGTTTGCGCCATTGCGGAGTTTTCGCCCCATGACGGGCATCACATCCCATCCGATGTCACCCGAACCGCTTTAACGCGCATGCTCTTCGCCGCGACGGACCTTCCACAGGCAACCTGCAAACTGGAAGGAGATCCATCATGGTCAAGATCATCAGCAAGCCCGCCCCCTATCTGCCCCACTTTCCCACCACGCCGGGCACAATTCCTTATGCGCCCCCGCTTTACTTGCGCGGGACCGAGAAGGACGACGCTCTGACCGGTGGTATTGGCAACGACCAGATATTCGGGAATGCTGGCAACGATTATCTGGTGAGCGGTGGCGGCAACGACCTCATCGACGGTGGTGACGGCAACGATACGATCACGGCGACCCGCGGCGGCAATTTGACGGCGCTGGGCGGCAATGGCAACGATCGGATCTTTGGCGACGATGGCAACGACTTCTTGATGGGCGACCTCGGCCATGACGACATTCACGGCGGCCAGGGCAATGATCTGATCTTTGGCGGCGACGATCGGGATTCCCTCTTCGGCGATCGCGGCAACGACACGGTCTTCGGTGGCGAAGGTGACGACAATCTTGAAGGCGACACCGGCGAAGACAAGCTCAATGGCGATGCCGGCGATGATGTCCTCCTCGGTGGCGACGGCGACGACACCCTGCATGGCGGCGATGGCGATGATCTGTTGCTGGGTGACGATGGCCATGACCTATTGTTCGGCGACGCCGGCGATGACGTGATCCATGCCCAGGTTTCGAATTTTATGACCATCGCCGACGACATCGACGGTGGCTCCGGCAACGACAAGGTGGAATTCGACGGCGATCATCTGATCCTTGGAAAGGTCGCTGACCATCTGCACGGTATCGAGCGCATCGACCTCAACGATCACAACAATATCTTGCAGATCTCCGCCAAGGAGGTGCTCGACATGTCGGACACCAATGTGCTGTGGGTGGATGGTGGTGCCAGCGACCATGTCATCAGCAACACCGGCTGGACCTTGGAAGGCGTCTTCGGCGATGGCACCAACGACTACAATGTTTACAAAATCGATGTCGCCGGCACCACGGTTCGGCTGGCGATCGACACCGATATCCCGGCTTAAAACGACGGCCGCAGACTGGCCCGCTAACAAGCATCCCCCTCCCCCTTGCTGGGGAGGGGGTGTTCTGCGTTCCTGTGAACGGCTTCACAACGACATCTCCGATTCCCGCCCACCTCCCTCCCAACCGGGCCGCTTTCGGCCCTTTCGAGGAGGATGAGATGATCCGGAACAGGCTCTACGAGAACGGCACCTATTGGAACAAGACGGTGCTCGGCACGGACAGCAGCGAGACGCTGCGCGCCAATACGCTGTGGCTCGATGACCGCCTGTTCGGTGGCGGCGGCAACGACACCCTCATCGCCGACGGCGATTATGCCCTGCTGGTGGGTGGCGCCGGCAATGACGACATCACCGGCAGCGAGCATGGTGACGACATCTATGGCGACAACCCGCCGGTTGACGACGTGTTCTGGGATGGCGCCTACATCACCGTCAGCAACAGCCCGGGCAATGACGACCGCATCGTCGGCGGTCGGGGCAATGACGCAATCGACGGCGGTCGTGGCAACGATCTGATTTATGGCGGCTTCGACAAGCCGGTCGCCGTGCAGGCCGGCACCAAATACGACGATGACGACACCATCTATGCCGGCACCGGTGACGACACCGTCTATGGCGGCCTCGGCGATGATTACGTACGCGGCGGCAGCGACAACGACCGGCTCTTCGGCGAGAACGGCGGCGATCTACTCCGCGGCGACAACGGCAACGATTACATCGAGGGTGGCGAAGGCGGCGATTGGATCGAGGGTGGCGATGACAACGACTTCATCGACGGCGGCGCCGACGGCGACATTCTCCTGGGCGAAGAGGGCAACGACATCTTAAATGGCGGTTCGGGCAACGACGATTTGATGGGCGGTGCCGGCAATGACACGCTCTCCGGCCAGGCCGGCGATGACGATCTCTCCGGCTCTGACGGTAGCGACACGCTCGACGGCGGCGACGGCAATGACTTCCTGTCTGCTGGCGAGGGCACCGATTGGCTCTTTGGCGGCAGCGGCAATGACAGGATGCGGGGAGAAGGCGACCTCGACGTCCTCTTCGGTGAAGCGGGCGACGACACGCTCGAAGGCGGCGATGGCAATGACCGTCTGTTCGGCGGTGACCAGCGAGACACGCTGGATGGCGGTTCGGGCAACGACACCCTCCATGGCGGCACCGGCAACGATACGCTCTCCGGCGGCCTCGGCATCGACGACCTCTTCGGCGACGAAGGCGCCGACATCTTCATCGCCGGCGGCGACAAGGTGCAGGACTTCAGCACCCAGGACGGCGACCGCCTCGATTTTCGCGGCACCAGCGTCGACAGCTTCAATGATCTCCTCAACAACCACGCTTTCCAGAACGGCGCGGATGTCGGCATCCTAGCCACTATCGACGGCGGCGGCGCCTTCATGATGACGATCAAGAATACGGATATCGACAGCCTGCGGGCGGGCGATTTCCTGTTTTGATGAGCTCTTTCCCCCCCCCTTGAGGGGGAGGGTCAGGGAGGGGGGTGTCCATCCACCTGCACAATGACCGAAGCCAGTCGCACCATACCCCCCTCCCGCGCGTACCGCGCGACCTCCCCCTCAAGGGGGGAGGTTAGAATATATGGGCCCTCACTTCACCGTAAACGCGGCCACCGCGAGTCTTGCATAGGCATCGTCGCGCATCAGGCGCAGCTCGTAATCACCGGCGGCCAGCGCATCACCCAGCAAGTCCTTATCGAGCGTCAATGATCCCGCGACGGCCGAATTGATGTAGAAGAATTGCTGGTAATTGTCTTCGGCCGGGTCGCCCTTGGCAAAGAGGCCCAGCCAGTCGAACCGGTTGCCCGGTGCATTGGCCCAGCGCGCCACCACCGGCTCGCCCGCCGCATAATCCGCCTTGTCGGTGGCGAGCGTCGGCATGGCATCCCGCGCCACGACCCAGAACGGCGCACGTGCCAATTCCTTGCCGTCAGCCCCCAGCATCACGCCCTGATAGGCGCCGGGTGCGAGGCCAGCCGTGCCGAGATCCTGCGAACTTGCCCGGTCGGTGCCGTTATTGGCATAGAGCGACAGCAAGGGTGCCGCCACATCGCCGCCATCGGCGATGACGGCGATGCGCCCGCCCTCATAGCGCCCATCTTCTGTCGCGGCATGGAAGCGGATGCGCACCATGTCGCCGACCTTGACCGAGCGCGGCTCGATCGAGACCATCGCCGGGACAGGCCCCGGCGTTACATCCAGCGTCGCCGTGACTGCGCGGTGGTCGGACGGCCAGGGCGAGACGGGAATGTCGGTATCCGGCATCTTCGGATCGCCGGCAATCTCGGCAGCGGTTGTTTTGGCCGGCCCCGCCACCTGGATGAGGTCGATGCGGTCGAGCGCCTCATTGGCGTCAAGATGCGGGAAGGGATAGCCATAGCTCCAGGTGATGCCGGGCTTGGCCACCGGGTCTGGATGAACGGCGCGGTAGGCATCGGTGAAGCCGGCATCGGCCAGCGCCTTCGAAGCCGGCCAGTCCATCGGCGCCGTGATCTGGGGACGCTTGCCCACCATGGCCTTGGTCCAGTCGAGATGCGAGGGCGAATTGAAATCACCGAGCACCACCACCGGCACGCCGCTATCGGCCAGCTTCTTCAAGGGCTCGATATAGGCGGTAATGGCGGGGAGGCGAGTCTCTTCCTCCAGCTTCATCACCTCCTCGGCCGACTTGCCCTCACGAAAGGCATAGGGGCCGTAAGGGTCGGAGGGGAGATGCACGTCGGCCACCGCCACGAACTTGCCCGGCGTGATTTCAGCAAAGAGGTAATTGAGGTCGTTACCATCCGGGCCGATCGCGGTCGGCGGCGCGAACAGCGGTAAGCGCGAAATGACATTGCGATTGGCCACGGCATAGGGCCAGCCCAGCGCATCGGCGATCTCGCGCGTATGCCCTTCGGCTTCCTGCAGCGCCACGATATCGGCCTTCGATGCCTTGATCGCCTCGATCACCTTGGCAAAGCTCACCTGGTCGCCGCCGAGGAAGATATTGAAGGTCATGATACGCAGGGTCTGCGTATCCTCGGCGCGACCGCGCCCGGGCGAAATCAACAGCGCCGCCAACAGCAACGCCACCCAGTGAAGCTTCTTCATTGTCACCCTCCCCAAGACGCCCAAAGCATGACCCTAGCTTGGCAATCTTTAGTCTGGATGACAATTAGGTAAATAAATTCAATTCAATAGACGTTAATATCTGAACTGTCGTTCAAGAATATCAAGCGCTTGACGCTGGAACCCTGGCCGCGCCCCCTCCGCAACCCTCGCCCCGCACGTGCGGGGAGAGGGCAGGGGGAGGGGCGGACCGTTCGAACGCGTTGCCGGCAGCCCTCACCCCACTTCGTGGTGAGAGGGGCTTGAAGGCGTCCCGCTTAAGCCGCCCGCTGTGCCTTCTTCAAACGCAGGACGCGGAGGCGGCTCTCGACGTCTTCCTTGTTGAGATAGGCGCCGGCCAAGCGGCGATAGCCGGTATAGGCATCGCGCGCATGCAACAGGCGCCAATTGTCGAACAGCACCACCGACCCGGGCAGCAGGCGGCGGCGATATTGCAGGCTGCGGTCATTGGCGAGTTTGGCGAACATCGCATAGGCCTGCTGGAACAGCGCCATGCGCGCGGGCTCCAGGGCGAAGGGCGCGCGGTCGTGGTTGTTGAACGACACCTGCGCCAGGCGACCCGTTGAATCTTCGCGGAAGAGCGGCCGGCGCGCCATCAGATGAATGCCCTTCTCGAGGTCGATATATTGCCCCGGCACCTCGACTTGCGTGAGCACACGGTAGAGCTGCGGCGTGTCGCCCCTCATGATCTCGGCGATGCGGAAGGCATCGACGAAGACGTTCTCGCCGCCTGTGCAATCCGCCGCCAGGCAATGGAACATCTGATAGCCGGGCGCATCGAAACTGTAGGTGCCGTCGGTATGCGGACCGATCGCCATCGAGGTATAGGCGGTGTCCTTATGCTCCATATTGGCGGTGAAATCCCAATAGCCGCCGAAGATCGTCTCGCGGATATAGGCGACACGCTTGGCGACCGCTTGCGTTGCCTCCGGCGTTCCCGGCGTCGCCTCGACGAAGCAGAAACCAAAGCGCTCGATCTTCTCCAGATAGGTCTCGAGCACCGCATCATCCGCCATCAATGCATCGAAGTCGACCTGCGGGAAGTCGGCCGATATCTCGGCATCGTTCCAGGTCGTGATGTCGGAGGTGAGGATGCCCACGGGCCGCAGGCTTTCTGCGAGATCACCGGCTGCAAACACGCTCTCATGGCCATCGGCCCAGCCGAGCGACAGCGTCGTGCCGCCAGCACCCAGCGCCAGGGTGGCGAGGTTGAGATCCTGCGGCAGTGCGAAGGTGTCGAGCAGGCGCTGCTGCGTTTCGGGATGCCGGCAGCTGGCGCAGGTGCAATGGTCGCGCAGCCAGGTGAGGCCGAAAAGATGCGTGCTGCCATCGGCAAAGGCGATCTCGACGGCATCGCGCTGGATCGCGGCATGGGTGAGATGGGTCATGGCGGGACTCCCTGGGGTGGATTTCTCGCCGGAGTACTATTATACAAATGTACAGCACTCAAGAGAAATCTGGCCGTGGGGCCAAAATTGGCTCAACCCTGGGGCCACGGCGTATTACACTCGTTTCGTATTAGCGACCGAGTAGTTGAGAGGCACAGCCCGTGGCTGAAAAAGAACCCAAATTTACCCGTGACTTACCCGAATCCCGCCGACGCCAGCTGATCGAGGCAACCGCGCGGAGCCTCGCCCGGCATGGACTCGATGGGACGACCGTCCGCGTCGTGGCGGCCGAAGCCGGGGTTTCGCCGGGCCTCGTGCGGCATCATTTTGCCGGCATGCATGACCTCATCGCCGAGACCTATCGCTGGACCGGGAAAGAGGTCGAAAAAGGCCTCCGCGCGGCGCTCGCCGCAGCACCCGATCAACCCGAGGCGCAACTCCGCGCCTTCGTCGATGCCAGCTTCTCGACGCCGATGCTGAACCCGGATCTCCTCGGCGTCTGGCTCACCTTCTGGAGCCTCACCCGCACCGATCCGGTGATCCACGAGATTCACGGCAAGGTCTATGCCGATTACCGCAAGCGCCTGCAGCGCTATATCAGCGGCATCGCCGAGGAAAAGAAGCTCGGTCTCGACCCGCGCATCGCGGCGCTGGCGCTCACCGCCTTGCTCGATGGACTGTGGCTGGAACACTGCCTCGACCCCTCGACCTTCACCGCGTCAGAGGCGCGCCAGATCGCCCATGACTGGGTCGATAACCTGAAAGCCGGCCGCTTCATGGCTGGCGCCAAACGCGAAGAACCGGCCCCGGCCGTCGCCAAGGTTGGTTGACGGGCCACTTGTCTTAATACGCGCCGCGTACTATCTTACGCGTATGATCGGCTCGTTTCGGGACAAGGAAACGGAGGCGCTGTGGGACAACGGCAATTCCCGTCGTTTTGGCAATATTGCGCGGATCGCCCTGCGCAAGCTCTACATGCTTCATGTCGCCACGACGCTCGAGGAGTTGCGCGTCCCGCCGGCCAATCGGCTGGAAGCGTTAAAGGGATCATGGTCGGGTTGGTACAGCATTCGGATCAACGATCAGTGGCGCATTGTCTTTCGCTGGCAGGGCAAGCAGCCGATCGAGGTTGGCATTGTCGATTATCATTGATGTGAACAGATGAAACCAATTGTCATTCATCCGGGCGAAATTCTTCTGGAAGAGTTCATGCGCCCACTCGACATAAGCGCCAATGCGCTAGGCTTGGCGCTGCATGTGCCGGCCAACCGCATTCTGGCAATTGTCAAAGGCAAGCGTGCCATTTCTGCTGACACCGCTTTGCGTCTGTCGCGTTATTTCGGGACCACGGCCGAGTTCTGGCTCAATCTTCAGGCATTATACGATCTGAAGAAAGCCGCAGCCGAAGAAGGCGCCAAGATCCGCCAAGAAGTGCGCCCGCGCGCCGCCTGAGCTAATAAACAACCCGCGTCAGATAAAGCCCGTCGGGCGGCGAGGTCGGGCCGCTCGCTGAGCGGTCGCGCGCTTCGAGGGCACGGGTCACATCATTGGCCGACCATTTCCCCTCGCCCACCAGGCGCAAGGTGCCGACCATGTTGCGCACCTGATGATGCAGAAACGAGCGCGCCTCGGCGATCACCTGGATCTCTTCGCCCTGGCGCATGACATCCAGCCGGTCGAGTGTCTTCACCGGCGATTGCGCTTGGCAAAGCGAGGCGCGAAAGCTGGTGAAGTCGTGTTTGCCGATGAGGCGCTGCGCCGCTTCATGCATGGCACCGGCATCGAGAGCGCTGCCCAAATGCCAGGCATGACCCCGGTCGATCACCAGCGGCGCGCGGCGATTGACGATGCGATAGAGATAGGCCCGGCCTGTCGCCGAGAAGCGCGCATGGAAATCGTCGGCTGCGATCTCGCAGGCCGTGACCGCAACCGGATTGGGCTTCATGTGGAAGTTGAGCGCCGCCATCAGCCGCGCCGGTTCGATCGCCTTCTCGATATCGACATGCGCCACCTGGGCCAGGGCGTGGACACCGGCATCAGTGCGGCCGGCACCATAGACCATCGTGGTTTCCTGGACCGTCGCCGTGACGGCTTCCTCCAGCACTTGCTGGATAGAGAGGCCGTTATCCTGGCGCTGCCAGCCGACGAAGGGCCCGCCGTCATACTCGATGGTGAGCTTGAATCGCGTCATGCGAAGAACCGCGTGCCCGCCGGCACCTTCTGGCCGCGCAGGAAATCGCCGGCGTTCATGGCTTTCTTGCCGGCCTTCTGCAGCAAGGTGAGACGCAGGGCACCTTCGCCGCAACCGACGGTGAGCGCGTCATCGAGGGCCAAACCGGCCGTGCCCGATTTCTGCACGATCTCCCCAGCCAGCACCTTCAGCCGCGCGCCGTCTTCCATCATGCACCAGGCACCGGGCACTGGCGCGAAGGCGCGGATCTGGCGTAGGGTGTCGGCAGCCGGCTTCGACCAATCAATCTGCGCCTCGGCCGGGGAAATCTTGGCGGCATAAGTGACACCCGCGGCCGGCTGCGGCACGGCCACCGGCAAAGGTGCCGCCAGCGTCTCGACGATCAGCCGCGCGCCAAGGCCCGCCAGCGCGTCATGCAGCGCCCCCGCATTCATCTCTGGCCCGATGGCGACGCTCTCCTTCACCAGCATCGCCCCGGTATCGAGACCTTCATCCATCTGCATGATGGTGATGCCCGTCTCGGCATCACCGGCAAGGATCGCGCGCTGGATGGGTGCCGCACCGCGCCAGCGCGGCAGCAGCGAGGCATGGATGTTGAGGCATCCCAGGCGCGGTGCCGCAAGAACGGCTTTCGGCAGGATCAAGCCATAGGCCGCGACGACGGCGATATCGGCATTGAGGGCAGCGAACTCCGCCTGCGCATCCGGCGATTTCAGCGACACCGGATGCCTCACCGGCAAGCCGTGCCGCTCGGCCAATTGCTGGACGGGTGATTTGCGCAGATCCTGGCCGCGGCCGGCAGGGCGCGGTGGCTGCGAATAGACGGCCGCGATCTCATGCCCGGCCGCGATCAGCGCCGCCAAGGCAGCGGCCGCAAAATCCGGCGTGCCCATGAAGACGACGCGCATGGGAAAGCCCGTCAAGCCGGAACGCCGCCGGCGCCGGCCTTCTTCTGCTTCAAGAGCTTGCGCAGGATGATGTTGCGCTTCAGTGAGGTCAGGTGATCGATGAACAGCACGCCGTCGAGATGGTCGATCTCGTGCTGCAGGCAGGTGGCGAGCAGCCCCTCCGCCGTCACTTCGCGTGCGACATTGTTCTCGTCGAGATATTTGACGGTGCAGGAGGCTGGGCGCACCACATCGGCGTAGTGATCCGGCACCGACAGGCAGCCTTCGTTGTATTCGGCATCGTCATCCGAAACCGCGACGATTTCGGGGTTCGCCATGCGCAAGGGGGCCGGGGCTTCGTCCTCGCCGGCGATATCGATGACGATGACGCGCTTCAGCACGCCGACCTGGGGGGCGGCGAGGCCGATGCCGGGGGCGACATACATCGTCTCCAGCATGTCATCCATCAACTGGCGAATCTCGTCATTCACCTCGGCGACGGGCTCTGACTTCTTGGCCAGCCGCGGGTCAGGAGCAACGAGGATCGGTAACTTGGCCATGCTCATTCCATAAAAAGGCGAGTCTTCGAGCCCCCCTCACCCCAACCCCTCTCCCCAGAGGGGCGAGGGGCTCAATAGCGACCACGCTCAAAACCCCCTCGCCCCGCTTGCGGGGAGAGGGTCGGGGTGAGGGGTGGTGCCACTACGCGGTGACAGTGGGCTGCTTTCGCGCTTTACCTATGGATTCCCCGGGCTATCGTCAAGCGAGGTGGGGTGCCGAGGCACCCCGATTCGCTTCCCTTTGCCCTGATTCCGAGGTTTCGCCATGGATTCGAGCCCAATGCTGGCGCTCCTCGCCCTCATTGCCCTGTTGCTGGTGGCAGTATTGATCCTGGTCTGGCGCGGGCATCGCCCGGCGCCGCTCCCCGCCCCCGACCCGCGTCTGGACCAGTTGGCGGGGCAGTTGCAGTCCCTGGCCGCCACCCAGGCCTCGTCCCAGGCGGCGATCGACCAGCGCCTCGATGCGCGCCTCAACCAGCTTTCCGACCGGGTGCAGGAGCGTCTCGCCCTGTCGGCGACCGAAGCCGGACAATCTCTGGGCGAGCTCAAGGAGCGCCTGGCCGTCATCGACGCCGCCCAGAAAAACATCGCCGAGCTCTCCACCCGCATGGTCAGCCTGCAGGACATCCTCTCCAACAAGCAGGCGCGCGGTGCCTTCGGCGAGGTGCAACTGGCGGCCATCGTCCAGGACGCGCTGCCCAATGCCAATTACGAGTTCCAGGCGCCCTTGGGCGAGGGCAAGCGCGTCGATTGCCTGCTCAAGCTCCCCAACCCGCCCGGCGCCATCGCCATCGATTCCAAATTTCCGCTGGAATCCTACCGCGCCATCCGTGACGCGGACGGTGATGTGGCGCTCACCCAGGCGCGGCGCGAATTCTCGGTGGCGATCCGCGTGCATGTGAAGGCGATCGCCGAGAAGTACATCGTGCCCGGCGAGACGGCGGATTGCGCGCTGATGTTCGTGCCGTCCGAAGCCGTCTATGCCGAGCTCCACGCCAATTTCCCCAATCTGGTGGAGGAAGCCGGCCGCTCGCGCGTCTGGATCGTCTCGCCCACCACCTTGATGGCGACCCTCACCACCATGCGCGCGGTCTTGAAGGATGTGCGCATGCGCGAACAGGCCCATGTCATCCAGGCCAAGGTCGGCGAACTGGCCAAGGACCTCGACCGCCTCGATACGCGTGTGGGCAAGCTGCAAAGCCATTTCGACCAGGCGGTGGAGGATGTCCGCCAGATCCGCATCTCGACCGACAAGGCGATCAAGCGCGCCGACGAGATCGAAAGCGTCGGCCTGGAAGCGCCCGAAAGCGTCACGCTGGCGGCAACCGCGGCAGCAAATCCGGTGCTGGTCGCAAAGGGTTAGCGGCAGCGATCCGCGTCATCCTTGAATCGCCGCCAATCATCCCCACATTTCAAAAGCTTTCTGGTTGTGTAACAATCGCCGGATCATCGCTTTGGGGGAAGCATCCATGCTCAGCACGTTCGCCATTTTCGTCATCGTCGTATTGTTTGTCGCCGTTCTGCTCGTCTTCATGGGCATCAAATCGGTGCCGCAGGGCCGTGAATGGACCATCGAGCGCTTCGGCCGCTATACGCTGACCCTGCGCCCCGGCCTCAATTTCATCATTCCCTTCTTCGACCGCGTCGGCGCCAAGATCAACATGATGGAATCGGTGCTCGACGTGCCGACGCAGGAAGTGATCACCAAGGACAACGCCATGGTCAGCGTCGACGGCGTCGTCTTTTATCAGGTGCTGGATGCCGCCAAGGCGGCTTACGAAGTGAACGATCTCGAAAACGCGATCCTCAACCTCACCATGACCAATATCCGCACCGTGATGGGCGGCATGGATCTCGACGAATTGCTGTCCTTGCGCGACAAGATCAACGCGCAGCTTCTGCATGTGGTTGATGATGCGACCCAGCCCTGGGGCATCAAGGTGACACGTATCGAGATCAAGGACATTGCGCCGCCCAAGGACCTCGTTGAAAGCATGGGCCGTCAGATGAAGGCCGAGCGCGACAAGCGCGCCGCCATTCTCGAAGCCGAAGGTCTGCGCCAGGCCGCCATTCTGAAGGCCGAGGGCGAGAAGCAATCCGCCATTCTGAAGGCGGAGGGCGAGAAGGAAGCGGCCTTCCGCAACGCCGAAGCGCGCGAACGCCTCGCGGAAGCGGAAGCCAAGGCCACGGCCTCGGTGTCCGACGCCATCAGCAAGGGCAGCGTGCAGGCCGTCAACTACTTCCTCGGTATTCGCTACACGGAAGCGCTGGAAAAGCTGGCGAGCGCTAACAACCAGAAAGTCATCCTGATGCCGCTCGAGGCCAGCAATGTGATCGGCGCCCTCGGCGGCATTGCCGAACTCGCAAAATCGGCTTTGGGCGATCGTGACGACACGCGCCGCTCCAGCCTGCCCAGGACCTGAAGCCCGGCATAACACCAGGATCTCTTGCACCCCAGGAACATTTGCCCCCAGGAACATTTGCGATGAGCGATATCGGTTTCACCTTCGACCTGGAGTTCTGGCACTGGCTGATTCTGGCCGCGGCCTTGGCCGGGGTCGAGATCCTCACCCCCGGCTTCTTCTTCATCTGGCTGGGCGGGGCGGCCCTTGTGACGTCGGTCGTGGCGCTGGTGGCGCCGGGTCTCACCTGGGAAAACCAGGTCCTCGTTTTTGCGTTGCTCTCGGCCGTCTCGGTGCTTGGCTGGTATCGCTTCCGCCACAGCCTGGTGATCAAGAGCGACGACATGACCCTCAACCGCCGCGGCGAGCAGCTGCTGGGGCGCAACGCGACGCTGTCGGAACCGATCGTCAACGGCCGTGGCCAGATCAAGATCGACGACACTGTCTGGCGCTGTGAGGGCGAAGATCTGGCGGCCGGCACCAAGGTCAAGGTCGTGGCCTTGCGCGGCGCCATCGTCGCCGTCGAGAAGGCCGCCTGACAGCCACGAGAGCCGTTATTCCCAAGACCATTACCTGGGAATGTAGGCCCATTCACTACTTTTAAACTTTCTGGCGCTCATGCTGCGGGCGCGCGTTCGGCTGTCGCTCAGATGGCCGATCAATGTGCTTGCCCGCAAATGGCCAATTTCGCGGCGCAATCCACAAAATGCCACGGCCACGAAATACCAGGGAAAGAGCTGACCCGTGAAAGTATCCGGCGCGAATATCGACGAGCTGACCCAGAAGGCCGAGCTCGAATTCCATGACGAGGCGACGACGCGCCTTGCCGAGATGAATCGCCTGCTCGACGAGATCGCCGAGAAAGGCGCCAATGACGACAACGCACCGGCGCTCCTTGAGCACGCGCACAATCTGCGCATCACCGGCGCCTCGTTCGGCTTTCCCGCGATCACCCTGGTGGCGCAGCGCTTCGAGGGCTATCTCAACGACAGCGGCGACTGGACCGACAAGACGCAGCGTGATGCGCAGGGCTTCTGCGACGTGCTGGGCCAGCTGTTGGAACGGAAATCCCAGCCGGACGATGACGAGATCGCCCAGCTGGTGCGCACCCTGCCATCGCATGTCAACCGCAGCTTCTCGCCCGGTGACGTCGAGATCCGCAATGTCGAGATCCTCCTCATCACCCCGGCACGCGCCGTTGCAAAGATACTCTCCAAGCAGATCATGGCCTGCGGTTTCCGTGTCAACACGGTCAGCGACCCGATCGAAGGCCTCACCACGGCGCTACGTGTGCGCCCGGACATGGTCATCACCTCGCAGGTGATGAAGGGCCTGACCGGCGTCGATCTCATTCGCGCGCTCAAAGCCGTGGCAGTCACTGAAAAAATCCCCTGCGCGGTGCTCACCAGCCAGGAACTCGATTCCGCCGATTTCAACCGCCTCCCCACCGGCGCCCCAGTCCTCAGAGCCGGCAGCAACTTCGCCGACGACTTCGCGAAGGTGATCACGCAGCTGGGATTGGGGTGAGGGGCTAACGTTCCGGCATTTTGGGTTGGGCAATCCCGCTCGATTGACCCGGCATACCTTGCAGGAATCCGATCTTTGCCCAAGGCACGGCGATAATATCGCGGCTGGAAATGATGGTTGTCGGCAAGAAAGCCAGACGCGGCGACAGAACATCGCCGTCGCGTGCAACCATGTATCTGCCATCACTCAGAATGACGGGATCTTTGCTCAACAACGCCTCTGGACTACCCGCCATCTCGGTATCGCGCCAGGTATCGCCCGGATAAGCCAGCGCGCCTGCGATACCCGATAGATAGGCCCGCGCGTCGCTTCGGTCTCGGTCAGGAGGCGCCGATGCGGATGATATGGGCGTTAACATGAATGGCATATGAGCCGATCCCTACCAGGTCGCCGGGGATGCCGATCACGCGCACGAGAGTCGGTTGAGAGTCGACGTTAGCCAGTAGAAGTTGGCCGCGCCCGATATCCACTCTGCTTCTGGAAAAATCGATGGCGTAAAGGATGTCGCCTGCCTTTGCCAGCGGCGTGCCGGTCTCTACCCGAAAGAAGTAGGTCGGTGCAGATCCTTGGCCCAGGATAAGCCAGCCGAAAATCGGAATCCAGATCAGGTTACCGATGGTGGTGCTACTGATGTTGAACGGCACTGTACAAACGTCGCGTGGGTGCGCTCTGACCCAGCGGAGCATTTTGATGCCGGACCACAAGCCGATGGCCAGCCAGACCACGGCGCATAAGATCAGACTATTGATGTCGCTGTCCGCTAGGACAAAAACCAGCAAGACGAAAATCCAACCCACGACCATCGGTATGATGCCAAAAGGCGACGACTCATTGTTTAGCGCATGAGCCTTCAACGGCATGCCGAGATATCGATGACCGGCGTCCGGAAGGATAGGGGATGCCAAGGCGGCGCGCAGAACATGCAGCCACAGATGCCTCGGCTGCTTAGAAGGTGTAGCGTCCGTCGCGGTCATCAGAAGGCCCTCAGGAACCTCTAAAAAAGAGATTGCTGGGCTGGGCGATGTCGCTCTTCGCGCCGGGGTGATCCCCCATGCTCCAGAACTTGGCCCAGGGCACCAGGACGACATCCTCCTCGGATATCTCAAGGACCGGGACAGCAGCGCCAAATGCCGGCTTCAGAAAAGCGGCGTCGCGGGCGACGAGCAAGCGCTTTGTCTGGACGACCTTCGCTTGGCTCTGCACAAGCTGATCCAGCGCGTCAGCACCGGCGATGTCGCCGGCTGTGGCGATGTCATGGGCAAGCTTGTTCAGTCGGTCCTTGTCCCATGGTTCGGTGAGGCTGCGCAAAGACACACGCGATCCATTGATCAGCAAGGCGTCGTCTGCCGTCGCGAAAATGTCGCCCGGAACCGCCAGAACGCGGACAAGGCTTTCCTTGCCTTCAATCCTCGCCAGCAGCAACTGGCCGCGCTCAATACGGCCGCTTTGATCCCGCCGCGACCACCCGTTGTCATCGGTGATCGGGGTATATTTCAACCCATAGAGCAGATCGCCGGTGGCCACGACGGGCGTCGTCTCTGTCGCTCTAAACAGGCTAATGTCCGGCCAGGTAAAGCTTAGCGAGCCGAGCCAGGCAAAGACCAGAATGTTGAACACTAAAAGCAACGAATTAAAGCCGCTCGGTGCGATGCTGATGCTCGCATCCGACCGCAAAGCCGCGCGCCACAGCACCACGACGGATGCGATTCCATTCAGTGCCCAGGCCAGAGCAAAAAAGATCAGCGGGGCAAGGCTGAGGTTTAGCAGATAGGGAATAGCGATCGCTGCCAGCATGGCCGCGCTGATCGGCATGGCCTTGCGCTGCCACTCAATCTTCTTATCCGGGCTTTTCAGCCCCAGATAGGTCGAACCGAGATAAGGCATGATCAGTGACAGCAGTGTCGAAAAGGCGAGATGCGGCCAGAAGCTCCATCTTTTTTGCTGCGCCGCAGCAATCTGCGTGTCAGACATGTGCCCCTGCTAACTATTGGCCGAAAGCGAAAATATTTCTCGATCATTCCTAGCATAGCGGGGCGCTTGGCTTCTACCGAGCAGTGTACCCACCTCCGTCATTAACCATTCCTTTGCCTTGATGGCTAAAGAATGTCTTTAATGTTCTGGGCTTGATCCGGCACCCGTCAGGGGAAAAGTACGGCGCCGCGGTCGGTAGGAGGGTCATGAACGCCACGTCGCTGCAGGAATTCGGCACGGCGAAGCCTTGGGTCGCGAGCTATCCGCCCGAGGTGGACGCGGCGACGCCGATCGTGGCGAAGCCGGTTTATGCGCTGCTTGACGACAGTGCCGCGGTCTATCCCGACAATGACTGCATCGACTTCCTCGACAAGCACTACACTTACGCCGAGGTGAAGCGCGAGAGCGACAAGGTCGCCAAGGGCCTGCAGCAGGTGGGCCTCAAGCCCGGCATGCGGCTGGGTCTCTTTCTGCCCAACTGCCCCTATTTCGTCATCTTCTATCACGGTGCCCTGAAGGCAGGCGCCACGCTGGTCAATTTCAATCCGCTTTACGCCGAGCCGGAGATCGAGCGGCAGATCGCCGATGCCGAGGTCGACTTCATGGTGACGCTGGATGTCACCCAATTGCTCCCCAAGCTCGACGCGGTGCTGATGAAAAGCCGCGTCAAATCGGTCATCGTCTGCCCGATGGCGCACCAACTGCCGTTTCCGAAGAACCTGGTCTATCCCTTCGTCATGCGCTCGGCCCATGCGCGCATGAAGATCGACAGCCGCCACATCGCCTACAAGGATCTGGTCCATAACGACGGTGCTTACGCTCCTGTCGAGATCGACACGGGAAAGGCCGTGGCGCTGTTGCAGTATACCGGCGGCACGACCGGCATCCCCAAGGGGGCCATGCTCAGCCACGCCAATGTCTATGTGAACGCCATCCAGTCGAAGCGCTGGTTCTATACCGTCGACAACCCGCAATCGAAGACCATCGGCGTGCTGCCGCTGTTCCATGCCTTTGCCATGACATGTGTCATGAATTTCACGCTGTCGGTCGGCGGCGCCATGATCCTGGAGCCGAAATTCGACACGTTGAAGCTGCTGCGTCTCATCCATTCGAAGCGCCCGACGGCACTGGTCGGCGTGCCCACACTTTTCAACGCGCTCCTGAACTTTCCGCAGTTCAAGGATTTCGACCTTACCTCGCTCATCTTCGCCATTTCCGGCGGCGCGCCCTTGCCCGTTGAGGTGCGGAAGAAGTTCGAGGAAGAAAGCGGTTGCCGGTTGATCGAGGGCTATGGCCTTTCGGAAGCCTCCCCGGTCTGTTCCTGCAATCCCGTGAATACCGGCGGGAAGACCGGGTCGATCGGCCTACCCTATCCCTTCACCTCCTGCGAGATCGTGTCGCTGGAGGATGGTGTGACGCGCATGAAGCCCGGCGAAAAGGGCGAGATCTGCTTTCGCGGCCCCCAGGTGATGCTGGGTTACTGGAAGCGCCCGGATGCCACCGACGAGGTCATCAAGGACGGCTGCCTCCACACCGGCGATGTCGGCCATATCGATGAGGAAGGCTTCGTCTTCATCACCGACCGCCTCAAGGAAATGATCAACGCGTCGGGCTTCAAGGTCTATCCGCGCGTCATCGAAGAGGCGCTCTACCAGCACCCGGCGGTGAAGGAATGCGCCGTCATTGGTATCGACGATCCCTATCGCGGGCAGAACATCAAGGCCTTCGTTGTGCTGAAAGACGGTGCAGCGTGCAACCAGGAAACGCTCGATGCATTCCTGGAGACGCGCCTCTCCAAGATCGAGAAGCCGCGCTTTTATGAATTCCGCGACGATCTGCCGAAAAGCATCATCGGCAAGATCCTGAAGAAAAATCTGGTGGACGAGGAAAAAGCCCGCGCCGCCACCGCAACAAAGCCCTAAGGGGGAAAGCCGTCATGAAAGAAGCCGTCATCGTCGCCTATCAGCGCTCGCCCTTCCATCTCGCCAACAAAGGCGCGCTCATCAAGGTGCGGCCCGACGATCTCGCCGCCGCGGTCGTTAAATCCATCGTCGACAAGACCAAGGTCGAACCCAACGATATCGAAGATCTGCTGATGGGCTGCGCCTTCCCGGAAGGCGAGCAGGGCTTCAATGTGGCCAAGCTGGTCGGCATGATCGCGGGGCTCCCGCAATCGGTTGCCGGCGCCACCATCAATCGTTTTTGTGGTTCCTCGATGCAGGGCATTCACGTCGCGGCCGGCGCCATCGCGCTGGGTGCCGGCGACGTCTTCATCTGCGCCGGCATCGAAAGCATGACCCGCGTCCCCATGCTGGGCTTCAATCCCATGCCAAACCCGGCGCTCAATGAACGCCTGCCCGCGGCCTATGTCTCGATGGGGATCACGGCGGAGAATGTCGCCAACAAATACAAGATCAGCCGCGCCGAGCAGGAAGCCTTCGCCGTCGAAAGCCAGAAGAAGGCCGCGGCCGCGCGGGCCGCCGGGAAGTTCAAGGACGAGATCGTGCCGATCGTCTCTGGCAAGGAAACCATCACGGAAGACGGCACCATCCGCCCCGACACCAATGCCGAGGGCCTTGCCGGGCTGAAGCCGGCCTTTGATGCGGCCGGGTCGGTGACCGCCGGCACCTCCTCGCCCTTGACCGACGGGTCGGCTGCTTGCCTCGTCACCTCGCTCGATTATGCGAAGTCGCACAATCTCCCCATCCTTGCCAAGATCCGCGCCATCTCGGTTGCCGGCTGCGCGCCGGAGATCATGGGCATTGGCCCGGTGACGGCGACGCAGCGCGCGCTTAAACGCGCCGGCCTCACCATCGATGACATCGACATCATCGAGCTCAACGAAGCCTTCGCCTCGCAATCCTTGGCCTGCATCCGCGACCTCAAGATCGATGTGAAAAAGGTCAATCTCGACGGCGGCGCCATTGCCATCGGCCATCCGCTGGGCGCGACCGGCGCCCGCATCACAGGGAAGGCCGCGTCGTTGCTCAAGCGCGAGGGCAAGAAGTTTGCTCTGGCCACCCAATGCATCGGCGGCGGCCAGGGCATCGCCACCATCCTGGAGGCCATCTGATGCCCATCAAGCAAGCCTGCGTCATCGGCGCCGGCGTGATGGGGGCGGGCATCGCCGCCCAGATCGCTAATGCCGGTGTCCCCGTCCTCCTGCTCGACATCGTGCCCAAGGACGGAACCGACCGTTCCGCCATCGCCAAGGGTGCGATTGAGAAGTTGCTCAAAGCCGACCCCGCACCCTTGATGTCGAAGGCGGCGGCCAAGCTCATCACCCCCGGCAATATCGAGGACGATCTCGACCAACTGGGCGACGTCGATTGGGTGGTCGAGGCCATCATCGAGCGCATCGATTTGAAGCAGGGCCTCTATCACAAACTTGAAGGCAAAAGGAAGAAGGGCTCGGTCCTCTCCTCCAACACCTCGACCATTCCGCTGGCGAAGCTGGTCGAAGGCATGCCGGAAACCGTGCAGGCCGATTTCTGCATCACCCATTTCTTCAACCCGCCGCGCTATATGCGCCTCCTTGAAATCGTCGGCGGCGTGAAGACGCGGCCTGAGGTCTTGAAAGACATCAGCGATTTCGGCGACCGCATGCTGGGGAAGACCATCGTCCGTGCGAAAGACACGCCGGGCTTCGTCGGCAACCGCATCGGCGTCTTCTGGATGCAGGCGGCGGTGACGGCCGCCCTCGATCTCGGCCTCACCGTCGAGGAAGCGGATGCCATCATGGGCCGCCCGATTGGTGCCCCCAAGACCGGCCTCTTTGGCTTGCTCGATCTCGTCGGCCTCGACCTCATGCCGCATGTCGACAAAAGCATGGCGAGCCTGCTCGCACCCGACGACGCCTATATGAAGCTGCGCCGGCCCTGGCCGCTCCTCGAAAAAATGATCGCCGACGGATACACGGGCCGCAAAGGCAAGGGTGGCTTCTATCGCCTCAACACCGCGGGCGGGGGCAAGGTCAAGGAATCGATCAACCTCATCACCGGCGATTACTCCCCCAGCGATCGCGCCCGCCTCGATTCCGCCGATGCGGCGAAAGGCGGTTTGCGCACGCTGGTCGAACACAAGGACAAGGGCGGCCAGTACGCCTGGAAGGTCCTCTCCGCCCTCCTCTCTTATGCGGCCTCGCTTGTCCCCGAGATCGCCGACGATGTGGTCGCCGTCGATCAGGGCATGAAGACCGGCTATAATTGGAAGCGCGGGCCCTTTGAGATGATCGACCAGATGGGTGCCGCCTGGTTCGCCGAAAAGCTCGCCGCCGAGAAACTGCCGGTGCCGCCTTTCCTCGCCACCGCCGCCAAGGCCGGCAGCTTCTACCGCGTAGAGGACGGCGCCACCCAGCATCTGAAGCCCGATGGCAGCTACACCAAGCTGGTGCGGCCTGATGGCGTGCTGCTGCTCTCCGACATCAAGCTCAGCTCCAAGCCGATCATCAAGAACGGTTCGGCCTCGCTCTGGGATATCGGCGACGGCGTCGCCTGTCTTGAATTCCACAGCAAGATGAACGCGCTCGATCCCGACAGCCTGGCGCTGGTCAAACAATCTGTCGACCATGTCGGCAAGAAGATGAAGGCCCTCGTCATCCATAACGAGGCCGAGAATTTCTCGGTCGGCGCCAATATCGGCCTCGCCCTCTTTGCCGCCAACATCGCCATGTGGCCGATGATCGACGACATGATCGGCACCGGCCAATCCGCCTACAAGGCCGTGAAGTTCGCGCCCTTCCCCGTCGTCGGCGCGCCGTCGGGCATGGCGCTGGGTGGCGGCTGCGAGGTATTGTTGCATTGCGCGGCGATCCAGGCCCATGCCGAAACCTATATGGGTCTGGTCGAAGTCGGCGTCGGCCTCATTCCCGGCTGGGGCGGCTGCAAGGAGATGCTGCTGCGCTATCAGCCCGGCCCCCGCGACCCCAGGGGCCCGATGCCGCCGGTGGCACAGGCGTTCGAGGCGATCTCGCTCGCCAAGGTCGCCAAATCCGCGGCCGAGGCCAAGGAACTCCGCTTCCTGCGCAAGGATGACGCGATCACCATGAACCGCGACCGCCTGCTGTTCGATGCCAAGCAGAAGGCCCTGGCACTTCTCGCGGCCGGCTATCAGCCGCCGACGCCGCAGGAATTGCGCCTGCCGGGACCGACCGGCCGCACCGCGCTTCAACTCGCCGTCGAAGGCTTCGCGCAACAGGGCAAGGCCATGCCGCATGACGTGACCGTCTCAGATGCGCTTGCCGAAGTGCTTTCGGGCGGCAAGACCGACATCACCGACATCGTCACCGAAGACCAGATCTCGAAGCTCGAGAAGAAGGCCTTCATGACCTTGCTGCACACCGGCCCCACCCTGGCGCGCATGGAACACATGCTCACCACCGGCAAGCCGCTGCGGAATTGAACAGGATGGATTTGTGGCAAACACCCCCTCTCCCTAACCCTCCCCCACGTTGGGGGGAGGGAATTCGAGCCAGCTTGAACGCGAAAGCTGTCACGAGCTCGGCCGGACTCCCTCCCCCCAACGTGGGGGAGGGTCGGGGAGAGGGGGCTGTCGCAGAAGAGGACCGTAATCATGCCCGCCTATAAAGCCCCTTTGCGCGATATTCAGTTCGTGCTCAATGAAGTGCTGCAATTCGAGAACCTGCCGCAGCAGATTCCCGATTTTGCCGAGGCGACGCCCGATCTCGTCGCCACCATCCTCGAGGAGGCCGGCAAGTTCTGCGAGGAGGTGCTGCAGCCCCTCAACCATCCGGGCGATGAGGAGGGTTGCCATTACGAGAACGGCACCGTCACCACGCCCAAGGGCTTCAAGGAAGCCTACAAGACCTTCATCGATGGCGGCTGGACGGGTCTCCCTTGCGACCCGGCATATGGCGGGCAAGGCTTGCCCAAGCTGGTCAATTTCGCCGTCGAGGAGATGATCTGCTCGGCCAATCTCTCCTTCGGCATGTATCCGGGCCTCTCCAACGGCAATTACAACGCCATCCACACCCATGGGTCTGATGCGCAAAAGGCGCTCTATCTCCCGAAACTCGTCGACGGAACCTGGACCGGCACCATGTGCCTCACCGAACCGCATTGCGGCACGGATCTCGGTCTCTGCAAGACGCGGGCGGAAGCGAATGCGGACGGCTCCTACAAGCTCTACGGGACCAAGATCTTCATCTCGGCCGGTGAGCATGACTTTACTGAGAACATCATCCATTTGGTGCTGGCGCGCTTGCCCGATGCGCCGGCCGGCATCCGCGGCATCTCGCTTTTCGTCTGCCCCAAATTCCTGCCCGATGCCGATGGCAAGCCCGGCGCCCGTAATCCGGTCGTCTGCGGCTCGATTGAAAAGAAGATGGGCATCAAGGCGTCCTCGACCTGCGTCATGAATTTCGATGGCGCGCAGGCCTGGCTGGTGGGCCGGCCGCATAAGGGCATGTCCGCCATGTTCACCATGATGAACACGGCGCGCCTCGCGGTCGGCATGCAAGGTCTCGGCATTGCCGAGGCCGCCTATCAGGGTGCCGTGACTTACGCCCGCGAGCGCCTGCAGATGCGGGCCCTCACCGGCGCCAAGTTTCCGGAGAAGGCTGCCGACCCGATCATCGTGCATCCCGATGTGCGGCGCATGCTCCTCACCATGCGCGCCTTCAACGAAGGCTGCCGGGCCCTTGCCTATTGGGTCGGGCGGGAACTTGATGTCTCGCTGCATCATCCGGACCCCGAGAAGCGCCAGGAAGCCGACGATTTCGTGGCGCTGCTCACCCCCGTCGTCAAATCCTTCCTGACCGATCACGGCTTCAACGCCGCCAATCTCGGCGTCCAGGTCTATGGCGGCCACGGCTATATTCGCGAGTGGGGCATGGAACAGCTGGTGCGCGATGCGCGCATCACGCAGATCTATGAAGGCACCAACGGCATCCAGGGCCTCGATCTGGTGGGGCGCAAACTGCCGACGGGCACCGGACGCCTGGCGCGCCGCTTCTTCCATCCCGTGGCCGATTACATCGACCAGGCCAGTGAAAAGCCGGAAATGGCCGAGTTCGTCCTGCCGCTCGCCAAGGCCTTCGCCAAGCTGCAGCAGGCAACGGCCTGGATCGCGCAAGCGGGTCTCGGCAACCCCAATGAGGCGGGTGCCGCCGCCACCGACTACCAGCGCCTCTTTGCGTTGGTCGCCCTGGGTTACATGTGGTGCCGCATGGTCGAGATCGCTCTCGCCAAGAAGGACGAGGACAGCGACGGCTTCTATGCCGCCAAGGTGATGACGGCGCGCTTCTATTTCGCGCGCCTGCTGCCGGAATCGAATTCGCTCTTCACCACCGTGATGGCGGGGGCAGACTCCTTGATGGCAATGCCGGCCGAGGCGTTCTGACACGCGCGGTATCGTCCATTGTCGGCATCACGATCCGTCATGCCCGGACGTGATCCGGGCATCCACTCTATCAACGGCGCCCGTGGATCCCCGGGTCACGCCCGCGGATGACGGAAGAGGAAAGCGCCTCAATCCTTAAGCGTTTTTAACACTAACCCGCAGATCTGCGGGATTGTCACCGCCAGATGAATCCGCGGTTAATTGCACGGTCGTTCATCACAGCCATTTCACAGCCGAGATATCCTTCTCACAACGGAACTGTCGCAATTTGCGGGCATTCTGTCCGGTATCGGTGGTGCCGAGTCGGAGAACAGGAAGCGTCGTTCTCCAGCAGTCAACGAGCACCGCGCCCACGGGACGGGAACACGCCAATGACGCGCTTTGTGACGACGGCTGCAGGCCGCACCTGCGCCGCTGTGCTGATGACTTGCGCTTTTTCCGCAGCGGCGGCGACCCTCTGCGCCACGCCTGCCTCGGCCGGCATGGACGAGGCGTCGCTCGGTTACCGCTTTGGCACCAGCCTCACCCAGTTCAAGAACATGAAGCTGCCCTTCAAGGATTTGCCCAAGGGCGCCACGGTGAAATGCGCCGACGACCCGGCGTTGGAAAACCGCATGGTCGGCTATGTCGCCCGCGACGAGCAGCGCTATGAGAGTGTCGGCATCCTGACCTGCCGCGTGGTGGCGCCGGACCCGGCCAACCTTTCCTGGTGGCGCCCGGTCGAATTTGAGATCAACGGCGTCAAGTCGCGCCTGCGCTTCGACTTCATGGAAGTGGCCGAGCGCGGCAGCGCCGATGAAGAGGCCGATGTCAGCCAGGCAAGCTTCGACGACACCGGTTTCTCCGGTGCCCTCTATGGCGGCAATGATCTTACCGACAGCGGCGGCAAGCAGTACACGCTGGTGGCCGCCCGCGTCAGCCCCGTCCGCGCCAAGGACGGCTATAAGCTGATGGCCGGCCTCAACGAGCGCCTGGGGGATTCGGCGGTCAAACGCGACCGCGTCGAAATCGCCCCCGGCATCGCCTTCAAGATGGATGTCCCCACGTGGCAGCGGGGGAATGTGACCGTCGCCGCCTGGGATCCCACGGAACTGGGCCATTACGACCTGGTCTTCACCATGACCAGCGCCAAGGACAGCATGCAGGCCCGTTTGGCCGATATCGAGTAGTTCGTCTCTGAATGCGTCATCCCCGGGCGATGACCCGGGGATCCACTGGTGCGGCTGAGAGAGTGGATGCCCGGCCAGTGGGATCAACGCTGGGCCCGGTCATGACGGTATCGGGCATGACGGTATGAGGTGTGTGGGATGCCGTCATGCGGTGCGTGCCCATTGCACGCCATCCCCGGGCGCACTAGTTTCGCCCCATCATGAACGCCACGCTCTCAAGAACCACTTTGGCCCCCCGCCGCTACGGCGCCATCAACTGGATCGGCCTCTACACGCTCTACCGCAAGGAAGTGCGCCGCTTCCTGACGGTGGCGACCCAGACCGTCATGGCGCCGATGGTCACCACCTTGCTGTTCCTCGCCGTCTTCGTGCTGGCCATGGGCCACTCGGTCGATCTGGTGGGCGGCGTTCCCTATATGGAATTCCTCGCCCCCGGCCTCATCATGATGGCGATGACCCAGAACGCCTTCGCCAACACCTCCTCGTCACTGATGATCGCCAAGATCCAGGGCAATATCGTCGATCTGCTGATGCCGCCCTTGACCGCGTTCGAGATCACGCTGGCGCTGGCCTTGGGCGGGCTTACCCGCGGCATCGTGGTTGGCCTTGCCACAGCGGCCGCCATCTGGGTCTTCGTCCCGCTCCATCTCACCCATTTGTGGGCGATGCTGTTCTATGCCGCGATGGCCAGCCTGATGCTGGCGCAATTGGGTGTTGTCGCCGGCATCTACGCGGAAAAATTCGACCACATGGCGGCGGTGACCAATTTCATCATCACGCCCTTGGCATTCCTCTCCGGCACCTTCTATTCGACCGAGCGCCTGCCGGAATTCGGGCGGCTGCTCGCCCATCTCAACCCGTTCTTCTACATGATCGACGGCTTCCGCTATGGCCTCATCGGCCATGCCGACGGCTCGCTCCTGGCTGGCGTGGTGACGCTCGTCGCGGTCAATTTGGCGTTGCTCATGGCCAATTATTTGAGCTTCGAACACGGCAGCCGGATGAAGCCATGAGCGTAACATCCCGGCTGGCGCCCCTGCGGCGTTTCGGCCCGGTCAATTGGATGGGCCTTGCCACGCTGATCCAGCGCGAGGCGCGGCGCGGCCTTCAGGATTACAACTACCAGATCCTGGGCCCGGTCGTTTCCAGCCTGCTCTACCTCGCCGTCTTCCACCTCGCCCTGCGCACCACCGGCACGGCAGAGAGCAATGCCGATCTCCTCAATTTCATCGCCCCCGGCCTTATCATCTTCGTCGCCTGCGAAAAGGCCTTCGAATGCGCCGCTGGCTCCTTCATCTTCGACAAGCATGAACGCGTCATCGCCGATCTGCTGATGGCGCCGCTTGCCCCGGCCGAGCGGGTGCTGGGCTATCTCGGCGGCTGCTGCCTTGCCGGTGGCGCCGTCGGCATCGCCGTTGCGCTCGTCACCCTTTTCTTCGCCAATCTCTCGCTTTACAGCGTTGGCGCCCTCGTCTTCTTCGCCCTTATGGGCATGATGCTCCATGCCCTCATCGGCATCCTGGTCGGCATCTGGGCGGAAAAATGGGACAGCTTCGCCGCCGTCCATACCTTCCTGCTGCTGCCGCTCTCCTTTCTCTCCGGCCTCTTCTACCGCATCGAGAACCTGCCCGAGGCGGGGCAGGCCCTGGTGCGCTTTAACCCGGTCTTCTATGCCATCGACGGCTTCCGCTTCGGCATGACCGGGACCGGCTCGGCCGATCCGATGATCGGGGCGGGTGTTCTGCTGGCGATCAATGTCGCCCTCTTCGCCCTCACCTATGTCTGGTTCCGCCGCGGCTATCGCCTGAAGCCCTGATTGCCTGAAGCCCCGATCTCCAGAAACCTTGACCCAGCGGCACGGTTTCCCTACTTTCCCCGCCATGTTGAAACTTCTCGCCAATGCTGAACGACGTCGACCCTGCACCAAGGTGCGGAGCGGTCAGCTTTTGGCACGAACGGAACAGCCCGCCGGCGCGTAAATCCCGGCCCCCGTTCGAGCGAACAGCGCCCCTGCCCACCAGACCGGTCGGCGGGGTTTTTCATGCCTGCAAGGAACCCAGATGATCGTGGCCCAGCTTCGTAGCCCTTGTTTCCATTCGTTTTTCACCTGCGGTTGACAGAAGGGGGCCACCCTCCCGATAGTCGCCGCTTTCCGGGCCGGAAACGGCCCTTTTTGACCCATGTCCCGAGGCCAAAATGACCACCAAGCCCAGCAGCCTGATGCAGACCTATGCCCGCTCCGACCTCGCCTTCGAGCGCGGCGAGGGCGCCTATCTCTTCACGGGCGACGGGCGACGATTCCTCGATTTCGCCAGCGGCATCGCCGTGACGGCGCTGGGCCATGCCCATCCGCATCTGGTGAAGGCGCTGACCGACCAGGCGGGCAAGCTGTGGCACACCTCGAACCTCTATCAGGTGCCGGGCCAGACGCGGCTTGCCGAACGTCTCACCAAGGCGACCTTTGCCGACCAGGTCTTCTTCGCCAATTCCGGTGCCGAGGCGATCGAATGCGGCTTGAAGCTGATCCGCAAATATCATGACGATTTCGGCGATCCGAAGCGCTACCGCGTCATCGGCTTCGAAGGCTCGTTCCACGGCCGCACACTCTCGACCTTGGCCGCTGCCGGTAACGAGAAATACCTCAAGGGCTATGCGCCCAATGTCGACGGTTTCGACCATTGCGCCTTCAACAACCTCAATGAAGTGCGCGCCAAGATCGGGCCGGAAACGGCCGCGATCCTCGTCGAGCCGGTGCAGGGCGAAGGCGGCATGCGTGCCGCCGACATCGACTTCCTAAAAGGCCTGCGCAAGGTCTGCGACGAATTCGGCCTGCTCCTCATGTTCGACGAGGTGCAATCCGGCGTCGGGCGTACGGGCAAGTTCCTGGCCCATGAATGGGCTGGCATCACCCCGGACATCGTCTCGATCGCCAAGGGTATCGGCGGCGGCTTCCCGATGGGCGCCTGCCTTGCCACCAGCAAGGTGGCGGCAGCCTTCGGTCCCGGCGCGCATGGGACGACCTTCGGCGGCAACCCGCTCGCCATGGCGGTCGGCAACGCCGTGCTCGACATCGTCCTCGACACCGACCTGATGGCGCATGTCAACAAGGCCGGCGCCCATCTCGATGCCCGCATCGACGAGCTGCTGAAGCGCTTCCCGGGCACGTTTGCGGCCAAACACGGCAAGGGATTGATGCGCGGCCTCAAATGCGTTCCAGAGGTGGTCAATACCGACGTGGTCGAACGCCTGCGCGGTGTCGGCCTCCTCACCGTCGGCGCCGGCGACAACACGGTGCGCCTGTTGCCGCCGCTCATCATCACCCATGCGGAAATCGATTCCGCCATCGACATGATTGCCGCCGTGGCGGCCCAAGCGAAAGCTGCGTGAATAAAATGACCAAATCACCCAAGCACTTCCTCGATCTCGACATTATGTCGGGGGCCGATCTGCGGCGCATCATCGATGTCTCGAAAGCCGTGAAGGCCAAGAATTTTCCGGATGGCAATGCCAAGCCCTTTGCCGACAAGAAGCTGGCGATGATCTTCGAGAAGCCCTCGACCCGCACCCGCGTTTCCTTCGAAATCGGCATGAAGGCGCTGGGCGGCGAAGTCGTCGTGCTGGAACGCGAAAGCTCGCAATTGGGCCGCGGCGAGACAGTGGCCGACACCGCCCGCGTGCTGTCGCGCTATGTCGATTGCATCATGGTGCGCACCACCAAGGAATCGAAGCTGATGGAACTGGCGGAATACGCTACCGTCCCCGTCATCAACGGCCTCACCGACCGCACCCATCCCTGCCAGCTGATGGCCGACGTGATGACCTTCGAGGAGCATCTGGGGCCGATCCAGGGTAAGCGCATCACCTGGTCCGGTGACGGCAACAACATGGCAACGAGCTGGATCCACGCCGCCGTGCGCTTCGATTTCGAGCTCAACATCGCCTGCCCGGCCAATCTCGCCCCACCGCGCGACGTCATCAACTGGGCGCATGAGAATGGCGGCAAGGTGAAGATCTCCGACAACCCGCAGGAGGCCGCCAAGGGCGCCCATTGCATCGTCACCGACACTTGGGTCTCGATGGGCGATGCCGACACCTTCGACCGCACCGAACAGCTGCGCCGCTTCCAGGTTGACGAGAAGCTGATGAAGCTCGCCGACCCGAAGGCCATCTTCATGCATTGCCTGCCTGCCCATCGCGGCGACGAGATGACCGCAGCGGTGATCGACGGCCCGCAATCGGTGGTCTGGGACGAGGCCGAGAATCGCCTTCATGCCCAGCAGGGGATTCTTTATTGGTGCCTCGGCCTGCTTTAATATGATGGGCATGGAACCTAGCAGCATCACCCCACCCATCAGCGACTTCGTCCAACCATTCCAGATCGAGGGGCACGGCGTCCGTGGACGCCTGGTGCGCCTCGATGGTGTCGCCAGCGAGATCATCGCCAAACACGCCTATCCGGAACCGGTAGCGCATCTCCTCACCGAGATGATGGCACTTGCCGCGGTGCTCGCCGCGACCTTGAAATACGAGGGCGTCTTCACCCTGCAGGCCAAGGGCAACGGTGCCGTCCGCGTGCTGGTAGCCGATGTGACGTCGGGTGGCGCTGTGCGCGGCTATGCCCAGTTCGACAAGGATGCGGTGGCGGCGATACCGGCGGCCTCCGCCAATCTCATGCGTCTTACGGGCGGCGGGTATCTCGCCTTCACCGTCGACCAGGGCGAGCATGCCGAGCGTTACCAGGGCATTGTCGAGTTGGAAGGGCAGAGTCTGGTTGACTGCATCCACCATTATTTCCAGCAATCCGAACAGCTGCAGGCCGCCTTCAAGCTGGCGATCGAGAATCATCCCGGCGGCTGGCGTGCCGGCGCCATCATGCTGCAGCGCCTGCCCAGCCAGGGCGGACATCACCGCCCGGAAGGCGGCGGCTGGACGCCGGACGGATCGAAGCCCCATGACTGGCAGGGTGGCGAAGGCAGCAGCGACATCGACGGCGAGGAAGCCGAGGACGCCTGGCGGCGCGCCGTGGTGCTGATGGCCAGCGCCCAGGACAAGGAATTGCTGGGGCCCGAGACCGGCATCAACGATCTGCTCTACCGCCTGTTCCACGAAGACGGTGTGCGCGTCTTCACCGGCCACGCGCTCAAAGCGCAATGCCGCTGTTCGCGCCACCGCGTCGAGAATGTGCTGCGCTCCCTGGGCAAAGAGGAACTCGACGATCTGGCCGTCGATGGCGCCCTCATCGTCACCTGCGAGTTCTGCAACAGCGAATACCGCTTCGCGCGCAGCGACGTGAAACCGCCTGTGGACTGACCCCGCGCCGGTTGGGCTGATCGCTCAATCGGCCGGAATCAGCACCGGGTCGAAGACATGCTGCGACCGCTCCGGCGGGGGGAAGCGCAGGTGAATGGTGGTGCCGCGGCCAAGCTCGCTCTCGACGCTCACCTCGCCGCGATGCATCTCGACCAGATTGCGCACGATCCAGAGGCCGAGGCCCAGCCCCTCCTCCTTGCCGGCGACCATCGGATCGCCGCGCGAGAAGCGCTCGAAAATGCGCGGCAGGATGTCGGGCGCGATGCCCGGCCCCTGGTCGCCGACCGAAACGCCCAGCCCGCCATCGCCCAGGCGCTGCAAATTGAGCAGCACCCGCGAATCGCGGCCCGAGAATTTCACCGCATTGGTGAGGAGATTGTTGAGGATCTGCAGCGCCGCGCGGTGATCGACCACCCAGGGCGGCAGATCGGGCGCCGCTTCCAGCACCAGCCGGATGCGTTTGACGTTGGCGGCCGGCTGCACCAGGGCAATGGCCTCGCGCGCCAGCGCCTCGGCATTGTGCGGCTCCTCCAACAGTTCGACCTGGCCGCTCTCGATCTTGGCGGTGTCGAACAGCTGGTCGATCAGCTTGAATAGCAGCGTGCCGCTGTCGCTGATATGCTTGACGCATTCCAGATGCTTCTCGTTCTCGACCCGGCCGCCGATCCCCAGGCGCATCATGTCGGAAAAGCCGATGATGGCATTCAAGGGCGTGCGCAATTCGTGACTCATGTTGGCGAGGAATTGCGATTTCGCCCGGCTCGCCTGTTCAGCGGCGTCGCGCGCCTGGCTCAGTTCCAACATGTGGCGGCGGAACATGTTGGCGGCCTGCTTGGCAGTCGATGCATGCGCGCGCTCGCGCTTGATCTCATGGCGCGCCAGCAGGAACAGCACGGCGCAGAGCAATGAAAAGCACAGCCCGCCCACCAGCACCGTGTTGGCAAGGTTGCGATTGGGCCCGCCCTGGAAATTGGCTGCCACGGTCCAGCTCAACTGCCATTCGGCATCGGCAAAGACGAGGCGCGTGGTCAGCACCAGCGGCACCTGCCCCAAGGCGCCCTGCACCGCATTCGCGCTGGCCTCGCCGGGCAGGGGCCGATAGGCGACCGGGTAGACCGTGCCATTGATCATCGCCCGGTGCGAGACGGCAAGCTGCAGCCCGCTTGGCACCTGCGTTGCCACGAAATTGGCGAGGATATGCTCGAGATCCAGCGGCGCCACCAGCAAGGGCGGCGCAGCACCGCCCTTCAGTGCCACGAACAGCGCAAAGCGCGGGCCGATCATGTCGTTGAACACCGGTTGCGGCGACATCATCAGGCGTTGCGGCTGCTGTGCCGCAGGCTTCACCGCAGTGGCAAGACCCGGCCAGCCGCCGGGCTTGAGGCTGTTCGGTCCATAGCGCGTGAAACCGGTCGCAAAGGGGATCTGATACGTGCCGCTCTTATCCGCCTGCAGATAGGCGATGGCGATGTCGGACGGGTCGGTATCATTGGGCGCAAGGGCTGCAATGGCGCGGTCGAATTCCGCGCGCTCGACATTCTCCGAACCCAGGAACAGGCCGGTGATCGCGCGGAGCGGCGGCTGCGTCGCCCGCAGCGCATCGGCGAAGCCCCGGTCGAGCCGCTCCGTCTGATTGCGCGCCACTTCCTGCCAGGCATCGTCGGCGCTGCGCAGCAATTCGGTATAGACCGCAAAGGTGGCAAGGCAGCCGATGACGAGGATCGCGAGCGGCACGGCCAGAAACAGCGGGGCTGCATGAAAGCGCGCCGCGATGGGCCGCATCTCCTCCCCTTTGGCGAGGGGCATGGGCGCCGCATTCTGGTTCACACCTGCCAGCGCCCCATCGCCTTCTCGGCCGGCCGGAACCATCAGCCACCCGCCGGTGGCAACTGCGCCGCCGCATGATCGTCTTGCTGACATGGATGCTGTCCAAACATGCCCCGATGATCGCGCGGGCAGTCAGGACGCGCAAGGTTAATTGATTTCTAACGTATTAGGAACATTGGCTTATTGTCGGATTTGACAGCTCTCAGTGCAATGCCACGGAGGGCATTTGGTAGGGCGCCGCTGTCGCCTCGTGCGCGGCCGCCACCGCCGGCATGCGCAGTTGCTTTTCCCCTAAGAGGTGAGCAAAGCGATAGAGCGCGCGAAAGCCGATGCGCGCGGCTGCCGGCGGCAGCCACTGGCGCAAGGCGGTATAGGCGCCAAAGGCATTGTCCGCCTGCGCCGCCGCCACGGCCTCCTGGAACAGGGTTTCGTCGGCGCTCACCAGGCGGCACTTCATGCAGCGGATATCGATCTGCCGCGCGGCGGAGGTGGCGACGAGCGTGAACAACTCATCGAGCGCGTTTTCTGCAGCGCTGAGTTCGAAGCGGCGGAAGGTGTCGCCGCTGACCGTTGCAAAGCTCTGGTCGAGTTTCAGCGCCGTCACCCAGGCCCGCGCCGCCCAGATCGCGAACTGGGCGGCAAACGGCATCGAGTCGAGCGCCCGCTCGGCACCGCCATCGCCGGTGGCCGCGTCGAGATCATGGGGGCAGGCATTGTCATTGGCCGCCATCGGCAGTGTCCTCGCTTTATTCCATCCCCCCCGTCAGCCACGCACCCTACCGGCCCGTTCCTCTAATTGCAAATGATTTGCAATTGCATCCTGTTGCTGCACCTTTACCTGCGGCGGCCGTCCTGGCAGGGTCGCTGGCCGCCCCTGCCGGAACGACTGCCGCCTTGCGTGGTTGAGGCAGGGATTTCATCAGTCCATGGGGCCACAGCCAGCATGATTGCCGCCAAGAACCTGCTCCGCACCACCCTCCTCAGCACCCTCCTCGCCGCCGCCACCCTGCTGGCCGCCTGCGACACCCCGCCGGAGCGCCAGCATTTCCCCGAGATCACGTTCCAGCATCTCCCCGCCATCAAGCTCGACGTGGCGCAGATCGAGATCGTCAACAATTACCGCGCGGCCGATCACGCCGACGACAATGCCGCCGATTACCCAGAGAAGCCCGAGACGCTGGCAACGGAATGGGCACGCGACCGGCTGCAGGCCGTGGGCCAGCGCGGGCAGGCCACCTATACGATCATCGAGGCGCGCGCCGTGCGCGTACCGCTGCCGCGCTCATCCGGCGTCAATGCCGCGCTGAAGACCGAGCAATCCGACCGCTTCGATCTTTCCATCACCGTGAAGCTCGAAGCGGGCAACCCGCTTTCCGGGAAGTCCGGCAGCCTCACCGAAACCGTGACCCGCTCGCAGACCGTGCCGGAAAACATGACGCTCAATCAGCGCGAGGTCGTGCTCTTCAACCTGCTCGATACCGCGATGAAGGATCTCAACACCCGGCTCGAAGCCAGCATCCCGCAATATCTGGGTCCGCTTATCCGCTAGAGGAATGTATCAGCATGATCGCCAAATTGACCGATCCGGAACGGGTCGCTGCCTTTGCCGAGCTTTCCGCCTGGCAGAAGGTCGACGGCCGCGACGCCATGCAGCGCAGCTTCCGCTTCAAGGATTTCGTCGAAGCCTGGGGCTTCATGAACCGCGTGGCGCTGCTCGCTGAAAAGCAGGACCACCATCCCGAATGGTCCAATGTCTATAACCGCGTCGAGATCCTCCTCACCACCCATGACTGCAAGGGCCTCAGCGCCCGCGACGTGACGCTCGCCCGTGCTATCGATGCGCTGGTCGGGAAGTAGACAGCAACGAGACCGAAATCGCGTCCAGTGACGGTTGCCGCCGCATTACGGCTGTGCTTCACCCCACCGGCAGATCATGCGACGCGAACAGGAAATCTTCCATCGACAGACACCGATCGACGCGGCTGCCGTCGGTGCTCAGCGGCAGCATCACGACCTCGCTGCGGCCGTGGAGGTTGCGCGCCAGCGGCCATGAATCGATGCCGTAATGCGGCAGGCCCGTTTCAGCCACGCGGCGATAGGCGCGCGAATAGCGCTCGGTCACGTCCCAGCGCATGTCATCGAGATAGGCACCGGTGAAATCGAGCTTGTTGAACTCGACCACGCGTGTGCCCACCAGCCGGTAGCGCACGCGGAACGCCGCATCGATTTCCGTCAGCACGATATTGGGCAACAGGTCCTTGATGGCAGCTGGGTCGATATCGGCGCGTAGCGGCACCCGGCCGTCGATGCTGCAGCCGTGCCAGTAGGCGACCAGCCGCGCAATGCTGGACGAGGTGATGGTATCCGGCGAGGTGGTGAAATCCGGAAAGCTCACGACCGTGTCGAGCCCATCCGCCAAATCGTTCATCAGTCGCACTTATCCAAAACAGCCCAGCATCTTCGCCTGCTGTCGATTTACCCGGCATTGCGCACCAAGCCTAGCACAATCGTCGTGACGGCAAGGCTGCTTTGCCTTGACCGGCTGGTCAGTTGCGGCAAAATGCGCCGGAGCAACCGAGGCAGCCATGACCGACCCATTATCGCATCGCGCCGAGCACATGGCCTTCTGGGCGCAAGCACGCCGCGAGGTGCCTTCGCTGCCGGCCGAGATCGCTGCCGACATCTGGTTCTTCGGCGACAGCCCGGAACTCGCCGCATCCTTGGCGGAACTGGTCTTGACTGGTCCCAAACGCGCGACGGCCGGGCTGCTGGCCGAAATGCAGGCGCAAGGCGTGACCCTTCCCGCGGTCGGCGGCTACAGCCTGGTGACGGACTATCATGGCGCGCCGCTGATGATCCTGCGCTCGACCCAAGTCGACATCCAGCCCTTCGAAACGGTGGATGCCGATTTCGCGGCCGCCGAAGGCGAAGGCGATGGCAGCTTGCGCTATTGGCAGGACGCGCATGAAAGCTATTTCAAGCGCAGCTGTGCCCGGATCGGCATCGACTGGCGGCCGGATCTCGACGTCATCTGCGAACGCTTCGAGCTGGTGTTTCCGCGCCGCCGCTAGAGGCCGCGCGGCAGCTTCAAGGCCAGCAAGCAACACACCAGGCCCATGCAGCCATTGACCAGGAACACGACGGGCAGTGGAAAGAAACTGAGCAGCACCGCAAAGACCGCCGGCGGAATGAGTGCCGCGGCATCACGGTAGATGCTGAAGACCATGGTCATCTGCGGTCGCTCCCAGCCGCGCACGGCGCGCAGGAAGGTCACCACAGCAACCGAATCCAGCGACACCGACCCGACTGCCGAGAGGATCAGCATCAAACTGGCAAGGTCCGGCCGGTCGCTGAACCAGACGAAGGCGAAGGTCGAACTGGCGACCCACAGGAAGGCACCGCTGATGAAGCGCCTGAGGCCGATGCGCCGGCCGAGCCAGCCCAGAAACAGGCTGACGAAGAGCAGCGCCGTGCAGGAGGCAATGAGATCGCCCGCCTCGACCGCCGGTTTGCCCGCCTGCACCAGATAGATCGGCGCATAGGTGAAGAGTGTCACCCACCACATCTCGCGGCCGAAATTGAGCACCCAGGCCAACGTCAATCGCTTCTGCCTGAAATAGCGGCCGATATTGCGCAGCGGCGTGAAGGCACCGCCGGTCGCCACCGGTGACGGTGCCTGCAGATTGAGCGCCCGGAAATAGAAGAACAGAAGCACCGACGCGGCGATCGAGACGGCGAAGGGCAGCAAGGGCGAGATCTCATAGAAGCGGATGCCGAGGAACGGTCCGCCCACCCAGGCCGTGGCCGAGAAGAACGTGCGCAAGGGCTCCGATTTGGCAAGGTCCCGCTTGTCGATGAAAGCAGCGATATAGATGTTGAGGAGACCCAATAATCCTGCGGCCGCCATCGCCCGCATCATCCAGCCCAAACCGAACCCGGCGATATGCTGCGAGGCCATCAGCAATGACGCCACACCCAGCATGCCGATCACCAGCAGATAGGACGCCTTGGGGCGCCAGCGGTGGATGATGCTGGGCAGCACCAGCGCCATGCAGACACCGGCGATGCCCACCACGGTCACGGCGACGCTGACATTGCGCGCCGAACCCAACAGGTGCAGCGCCTCCAGCGGAATGACGGGGGCGATGATGGCCCGCGCGATCGAATCCAAGGTGAACAGGGTCGCAAAAAGCACCGGGCCCGGCCGCGTGACGAGGGCGTGCCAAGGGCGGTCGGCGGCAAGGGCGATACTCATGGGGGCGGTCGGTTCGGCGCAAATGAATGGGACCGCGCCATCATAGCGATTGGCCCGGCCACCGCGACTTACGCCTTTGCATAGCGGGTATCTGTCCGGCGCGGTTTGCCAAAGAGCCAGACGGAAGGTAACCAGCCCCCTCTCCCCCACCCTCCCCCCAACGTGGGGGAGGGTTAGGGAGAGGGGGCATGCGTGACGACTCTTGCCCGAATTCGTCTAGGCCGCGCTGCAAGGCTCGACGGTCGCACCGAAAATTTACGATCCGCTAACCATTGCGAGACCTGCCAGCGCAGTAAGAACCCCTGCCGCGCGCAACACCGCCGGCCGCGCAAGGCGGAAAACCGCGAGACCGAGCCCCAGGCCGATAGCATGAAGCATGGCGGTCGATAGAACGAAGCCAGCCGCATAGCCCCAGACGGAAGCCATCGCCGGCAGCTCAGTCCCATGCGCATGGCCATGGAAGAGGGCCATCAATGCGATCAGCGCGGCAGCGGTGCCTGCCGGCAGGCGTGCGCCGAACCCCACCAACATGCCGATGACGACGACCGATCCGGCAATGCCAAGCTCGACTTCCGGCAGGGGAAAATTCATCAGCGCGAGGCCCGCGCCCAGCACCATCGTCGCAACGAAGGCCAAAGGCACCAGCCACAAATTTCGGCCGCCAAGCTGGATGGCCCAGATGCCGATGCCGGCCATCACCAAGACGTGGTCCAGGCCGTTGAAGGGATGGCTCAGGCCCGCCACGAAGCCGCTGGCGTGAAAGCCGGTATGGGCGAAGGCAGGGGTAGCCATGAGCGTGAGGGCGGCGATCGCCGCAAATCGAGTCAGGGTCATGATCGTCCTCGGGCAACGGGTGAAGGATTGCCTCGTGACAGATCCGCGTGCGCCTTTATCCCTGACAGCGTCTTTTCTTGGTCGTCGCGCGTCTCAATCAACAGAGGGCCCCAGGGTGCATGAAATGCGGGACCCTTGGCAAGCGCTCAGTCCGCCACGCGATCGATGAGATGCATGAACGATCCCATGACGCTGCCGACCCGCCGCCCGACCGGGCCCAGCACGCGCCCCCGCGCATCCTCGGCCGTAAAAAGGGCCGGGGCATCGCCTTCACTGACGATCGTCGCGTAATGGAATTCATGGCCGCGGAAAACCGCCCCGGCCTTGCCAAAGGGTGTCGCCGCCAACGCCTGCGCCGCGCGGTAGCCCAGATGCAGCTTGCGCGCGGCGAAACTGGTTTCGACCGGCAGCAGTCCCGCCATCGCGTGCCGTTCGCCCTTGGCATCGGTGAGATGCGTCCCCAGGGTCATGTAGCCGCCGCATTCGCCATAGATGAAGACGTTGCTGGCCGCTGCATGTCGCAGCCCGGCAAGGAATCGGGCATTGCCGGCAAGCTGTCCGGCATAAAGCTCGGGATATCCGCCGGGCAGGACAATGGCGTCGGCATCCTCTCGCGGCGCCTCGTCATTCAAGGGCGAGAAGGGAATGATCTCGGCACCGGCCAGCGCCCAGGCTTCGCGGTGAAACGGATAGGTGAAGGCAAAGGCCGCATCGTCGGCCAAGGCGATGCGCTGGCCTGGCGGCGGCAGCAGCGGCGTTAACGCTGCATCCGTCGCCGGCAGATCGCCCGCCGCCGCGACGATGGCATCGAGGTCGAAGGCATCGGCAAAGCTTGCCCGTGCTGCCGCGAAGAAATCTTCGAGCGCCGTCATCTCCCGCGCCTGCACCAGGCCGAGATGCCGCGATGGGACTTTGAGGGCCGGCACATGCGGCAGATAACCGAGGACCGGCACACCTGCGGTTTTGGCGGCGTCCTGCAGGATCTCCCGGTGCCCGGCGCCACCCACATTGTTGAAGATGACACCCGCGATCTTCAGCGCCGGGTCGTGGCGCGCGAGGCCTTCGATCACGGCGCCCGCCGTTGCCCCCTGCCCCTTGGCGTTGATCACCAGCAGCACCGGCAGCCCCAGCTTTTGCGCCAGCTGCGACGAGGAGCCGTTGTTGCGGATGTCGAGGCCTGGGATGCCGTCGAAGAGGCCCATGACGCCCTCGACGACGAGAAGGTCGGCGCGCGCCGCCTGCTGCGCCATCAATCCTTGCAGCACCGTCGGACGCATCGCCCAGATATCGAGGTTGAAGCAGGGTTTGCCCGTGGCCGCGGCATGGAAATCGGGATCGATGTAATCCGGTCCCGCCTTGCAGCCGGCGACATTGACGCCGTTGGCGCGCAGCAATGAGAGCAGGCTCAGCGTGGTGAGGGTCTTGCCGCTGCCCGAAGACGGTGCGGCGATGAGGAGGCCGCGGGTCAAGACGGGATCAGCCGACCTGGTCGCGTTGACGCTGGCCGAGCGGATCGGGGATGAGCTTGCGCCCGTCCATGGCACCCAGCCAATCCATCGCCGCGCGCAGCTTCACCACTTCACCGATCACCACCATCGCCGGCGGTTCGATGCCGGCCGCCGCGACATCCGCAGCTGCCCGGCACAACGTGGTCTCCAGCACACGCTGTTCCCGCGTCGTCGCCTTGGCGATCACGGCGACCGCGGCATTCGGATTGCGCCCGCCGGCGATCAATCGCTCGGCGATACGTTCGATATGCTTCAACGCCATATAGAGCACGATGACCGGCGCGCCCTTGGCGAGCGCCGCCCAATCGACCGAATCCGGCACCTCGCCGGTGGCATCGTGACCGGTGACGAAGGCCACCGCCGAATTGCTGTCGCGATGGGTAACCGGGATGCCGGCATAAGCCAGGCCGCCGATGCCGGCCGAAATGCCGGGCACGATGCGGAACGGGATGCCGTTCTCGACCAGGGTCAGCGCTTCCTCGCCACCGCGGCCAAAGACGAAGGGGTCGCCGCCCTTGAGGCGCAACACGCGCTTGCCCTCGCGCGCCAGTTGGACGAGGCGCAGGGAAATGTCAGGCTGCTTCGAGGACGGCTTGCCGCCGCGCTTTCCCGCATATTCGAGGACGGCGCCGGGGCGGGCGAGTTCCAGGATCGACTTGTCGACCAGCGCGTCATAGACGATGACATCGGCCGAGCCGAGGCCCCGGACCGCCAGCATGGTGAGGAGGCCGGGATCGCCGGGACCGGCGCCGGTCAGCCACACCCAGCCGGGTTCGATGCCCGGCAATGTCGCAAACAGCTTATTCATAGCGGCTAAATTAGCGCAGGATCGCCGCCACACTAGCCAGCAAAAGACATCGGCCCATAAAATAGCGTCATGACCGACAAAAAAACGACAGATGCGGCCCCGCGCCGCCCAGAAGGGGCCTTGCGGCGCGGCTGGACCACCGGTTGCTGCGCCACCGCAGCCACCAAGGCCGCTTTTTCCGCCCTTTTGAGCGGAAACTGGGCCGATTCGGTCACAATTACCCTGCCAAAGGGCGAAAAACCGGCCTTTCCATTGGCTGAACCGTGCCTGGAGGGTGATTTTGCCGAGGTTGGCATCATAAAGGACGCCGGCGACGACCCGGATGTGACCCATGGCGCCCATATCCGCGCCCGGATAAGGCGGTTACCCCCCGGCAGCGGGACCGTCTTCAAGGCGGGCGAGGGCGTCGGTGTGGTCACCAAGCCGGGCCTGCCCATTCCGCCCGGCGAACCCGCCATCAACCCCGCCCCCCGCGCCATGATCGAGGCCGTGCTGCAGGACGTGGCCGCCGCCCACGGCACGCATCCGGACGCCGAGGTGACCATCAGCGTCATCGGCGGCGCCGAGATCGCGCGGGCGACCTGGAACCCGCGCCTTGGCATTGTCGGCGGCATCTCCATCCTGGGGACGACCGGGATCGTGCATCCCTTTTCCTGCGCCGCCTGGATCGCCTCGATCCATCGCGGCATCGACGTCATCCGTGCGGCGGGGCAAACCCATGCCGCCGCCTGCACCGGCTCAACGACTGAAAGCGCGGTGGCAGCGCGCCATGACTTGCCCGATTTCGCCTTCATCGACATGGGCGACTTTGCGGGCGGCGTGTTGAAATATCTGCGCCATCATCCGATCGAGCGCCTGACGCTGGCCGGTGGCTTTGCCAAGATGGCAAAACTCGCCGAAGGCCATCTCGATCTTCATTCCGGCCGCAGCCAGGTCGATCTCGGGCGTTTGGCCGAACGCGCCGTGGCCCTTGGCGGCGATGCCGCGCTCGCCACCGCGATCCGCGCCGGGAACACGGCGATGGAAGCCTTGGCGCTGTGCACCGAGGCAGGCATCCCGATCGGTCATGACATTGCAGCTTCTGCGCAGGACGTGGCGCTCACCGAATCAGACCACAGGATCGCCATCGAGCTGCTGGTCTATGACCGCAAGGGCCATCTGGTCGGCGAGAGACCATTCAAGAAATAGTCTTGGCAGAAAAAACCCGGCGGCGCGAACGCCGCCGGGTGTTGCCTGCATTGCCGTTAGAGATGGCCGCCGCGCCCGGTGGTGCGCGCATAAGGTGCCTTGGCGGCCGAGACCGCCTTCTTCACCGTCGCCTTGCGGTTCGACGGCACCGCCTTGGTGACGTCCTCGACAATGGCACCGGAGAGTTCCGGATGCGCCCGCACCGCACGGCGCACGGCACTGCCCAGCTGACGCTCGGATGCGTTGTCGAGTGTCACGCCGGCCGGCAGATTGGCCGAGACGACGGCAACGGCATCACCCGCCGCCCCCGTTTCGGCCAGTGCTGCGCTGCTACCGACCGCCAGCATGAGTGCCGCACCGGCGATGAGATGAGAAATACGTGTCATGTGACTTCCTTCCGAAGTTGCCTGGTCGATTGTTGACAACCGCGTTTGCGCGCGGCGTATTCCGGCAACTGGCGGCTCCACGCCCTGCTTTCCATCCCCGCACTCGCATGGCGACCGGCGGAATTTGCAGTCCTCGTATTTCACATGTCGGCCTGTTGTTTCAGCAGCCGCTGCCACATGCAGCACAAGTTATTGAAGGGGCTGGATTGTGCGGAACCACCCGCGCATCTGGCGCGGGCCGGCCATGCGCCATCATGCCTCGCGCGCATAAGCACTATCGACTGCGCTGATATGGAGAAGCGCCAGTTATGCCGATGAATTGGGCATTATGTGACGGTTATGTGACGCGCGCGGCGGCGATATCAAGGTCTTCGATGTGGCGCAGATGCCGCACGTCGGAACAGAAGGCGACGATCGGTGCAAAGGCATAGCCAGCGACCGCGATCCACATCACCGCATGGACGCCGATCTGTTCCGCCAGCAAGCCGCCGAGCAATGCCGCAAAGGGCAATGAGGCATCATTGACCAGCCGCGTCGTGGCACCGGCGCGCGCCAGCAACTCCGCCGGCACGCGGTGCTGGCGCAAGGTCCGCTCCACCACCATGAAGAAGCCCGTGCTGCCATCGGCGAGGAGTTGATGCGCCATCAACAACGCCATGCCGGCCCAGGGGGCAAGGCCCAGCGCATGACCCGCCAGCGGCACGCAGAGATAGCCGGCAACCTTGACCGTATAGGCAGCGATCAGGCCCGGCCCCGGCGGCAACCGCTTCACCAGCCGGGGAACGGCCATGGCACCGATCAGGCTGGCAACGCCGCCGACGGCAACGACCAGCCCCAGCTGAAACGGTGTGAGACCCAGATTCTCAATCGCATAGAGCACATAGAACGGCCCCAGCAAGCCACCGAAGAAGGCGCGGATGAAACGCGCATAGAGCAGCGGCCGCAGGATCGAATCATGCCACAGCACGCGCAGGCCGTCCTTGATCTCGCGCGTGAGGTTGGGCTGGCGACGCGCTGTCGGCACCGGTTCCACGGCGCGAATGCGGCCAAGGCAAATGGCCGAAACCAGATAGCTCACCGAATCGATGAGGATGGTAAGCGGCCCGCCGATCGTCTGCACCAGCAAGCCGCCCAAGGGTGGGCCGACGATCTCGGTCGTCGCATCGGTCGTCTCCTTCACCGCATTGGCCTTGAGAATCTGCGGCCGCCCGACGAGGCCTGGCAGATAGGCCTGGTCGGCGATGTCGAAGGCCAGCGTCGCCGCCGACACGAAGAACGCCACGACGACCAGCTGGGTGATGCTGAGGGCATCGAGGAGATAGGCGATCGGCACCGAGAGCAGAAACAGGAAGCGCAGCAGATCGGCAATGATCATCCCCGGGCGGCGGCGGATGCGATCAAGAAAGGCGCCGGCATGAAGCGCCATCAGCAAGGTCGGCAGGGTTGCAGCGATGGTGAGGCCGCTCATCGCCAGGGGCCCGGCCCCCAGCACCAGCACGGCGGTCAGCGGCAGCGCCTCACGCGCCACCTTCGCCCCCATCTGCGAAACACCAAGGGCTGCGATGAGCGCCTTGAAATCAGCCTGCCGCCACAGCGCACGCATCAAATCTACTCGGTTCGGTAAAGATGCTGATGCGTCGCGTTATAGAGCTGGCTGTCCTTGAACGTCACCTGCCCGAAGACGCGGCCGACGAAAATCAATGCCGTGCGCGCGATGTCGCTGCCGGCGAGCTTGCCCTCGATATCGGCCAAGGTGCCGCGCACGACGGCTTCATCGGGCCAGGAGGCGCGATAGACGACGACGGCCGGACAATCGGCGCCGTAATGCGGCGTCAATTCCTTGACCACCTTGGCGATGCTCTTGACCGAAAGATGCAGCGCCAGTGTCGCCCCGGCCTTCCCGAGCGTCGCCAGATCCTCGCCCGGCGGCATGGGGGAGGAGGCCCCCTGCACCCGCGTCAGGATGACCGACTGGCTGATGCCGGGCAAGGTCAGTTCGGTCTTCAGCAAGGCAGCGGCGGCGGCAAAGGCCGGCACGCCGGGGATGATGTCGTAAGCGATGCCCAATTCGTCGAGCCGCCGCATCTGTTCGCCGATGGCGCCGTAGATCGACGGGTCGCCTGAATGCACGCGGGCGACGTCCTGGCCCTGGTCGTGTGCTGCCTTCATCTCGGCGATGATCTCATCAAGGTTGAGCGGCGCCGTGTCGATCACCCGCGCATCCTGGCGCGCACAATCGACGATGGCGCGCGGCACCAATGAGCCGGCATAGAGCACCACCGGCGACTGCTCAATGAGGCGCCGCCCCTTCACTGTGATGAGGTCCGGATCGCCGGGGCCGGCGCCGATGAAATGAACGATGGGCATGCCGCTTTATGGACCGGATCACCCTGCCCGGGCAATGGCACAGGTGACGCCCTTGCCGGCCATCTTCGGCAGGACCAGCGTCGCCTCCGCCCCACCCGCCGCCAGCGCCGCCGCTTCCGCGACACCATGACAGCCCATCTGCCGGAAAACGACTTCCGACGGGTTCTTGAGGCGCGGCGTCTCCGCCTCCAGCTCGGCTGCGCTGAAGTAACGCACGGGAACGCCCAGTTCCCTGGCAAGCGCCGCGACGAGGCCGGCCTCGGCCTTCTGCACGATGGTGGCAATTCCGGCGATCTCGGCCGCCGTCACACCGGCCTGCGCCAGCGCATCCGTCACCGCTTGCGCAAGATCGGCAAAGGTCGCGGCACTTTCATGCCCGACACCCAGGAAAGTGGGCTGCATCATCAATCGCCCGCGTGGCGCGGCAGATCGTCCCGCGTATCGAACCAGGCGACCTGTTCTTCCGTGTGCCAATGCGCCTGCGGCACCAGATCGTCGGGACGGTCGAAGACGCCGATATGAAGGTGGATCTCGTCGGCGAACCTTTCCGCCTCATAGCTCAGCGGCGTACCGCAGGTCGGGCAGAAACGGCGCGTGACACCCGGCGAGGAATGAAATGCGGTCGGCAGCGCCGCCGTCCATTGGAAATGCCCGGCCACAGGAAAGGCGGCGAAGCTCGCGACCGCCCCGCCGGTCTGGCGCCGGCAGGAAAAGCAGTGGCAATGGAACACCGAACGCGGCTCGGCCGTCACGACGAACCGGACCTTGCCGCACAGGCAACCGCCTTCATACCGCGCCATTGTCATCCTCCTGCCGCGATCACGGGCATTTCCGGCGCAAGTGGGCTTGACGTCCCGGGAGGGATGCGCAGGATCGCCCCATCATGACCGACCTTATGCACCCCATCGCCCTCAGTCTTGCCATCATCGCCGACGCAACCCTCGGCGACCCGGCCTGGGCCTATCGCCGTGTCCCGCACCCGATCGTCCTCATCGGCCAAGTCATCGCATGGGCCGACCGCCGCTTCAACCGGGAGAGTGCCGGTGCCGCCGCCCGGCGGCGCGCCGGCCTTGCCGTCTGTATCGCCCTGACCCTTGGCGCCCTGCTGCTTGGCTGGATTGGGCAGGCGCTGTTGCTGAAGCTCCCCGGCGGCCCGCTCTGGCTGGGCCTCGTCATGTCCACGCTCATCGCCCAGAAGAGCCTCTATGCGCATGTGGCCGATGTCGCCAAGGCGATGGAACTGTCCGGCGTCGACGGCGGCCGCATCGCCGTCGCCCGCATCGTCGGGCGCGATCCGGAGGCGCTTGACGAGGCCGGGATCGCCCGCGCGGCCGTCGAGAGCCTTGCTGAGAACTTCTCCGACGGCATCGTGGCGCCGATCTTCTGGGGCCTGGTCCTCGGCCTCCCCGGGATGCTCGCCTACAAGACCATCAACACGATGGACAGCATGATCGGCCACAAGACGCCGCGCCATCTCGATTTCGGCCGTGCCGCCGCGAGGCTCGACGATCTCGTCAACCTGCCGGCCTCGCGACTTTCAGCGCTGCTGCTGATCCTCGCCAGCCTTGTCCAGCGCGGCGCCCGTGCCGCTGCCGCCTGGCGCGCGGTGTGGCGCGATGCCACGCGCCACAAATCGCCCAATGCCGGCTGGCCGGAAGCCGCCATGGCCGGGGCACTCGGCCTCGCCATCGCTGGCCCCCGCCGCTATCACGGTGTTCTCGTCTCCGACCCCTGGATGAATGACGGCGGCCGCTGGCAACTCAAAGCCGCTGACATTCGCACCTGCCTCGCCCTCTATTGGCGCGCCTGCGCGGTGCTGGGGTTGGTCGTGTTGGGTTGCGCGGCGCTCTAACCATTCAGTCGTCATGGCCCGCTTTAGGCGGGCCATCCACGAGTTTATCGACAACACGACGAAAGCGACTCGTGGATCCCCCGCCTTCGCGGGGGATGACAATCAACGCGAACGCGCCATCTCCAGCATGCGGTCGAGATCCGCATGGCGCTCCAGATGCGCCGCCAGGTCATCCAGGGCCTGCTCGACACCAAGCTCATAGGCGACGCCGCTCTCTGCGCGTGTACGTAGTCCATTCAAGAACGCATGGCGGAAGGCATCGGCTGCAAAGAGGCCGTGCACATAGCAGCCCATGACGCGGCCGTCGGCTGAGATGGCGCCATCCGGCCGGTTGCCGATGCTGAGGAACGGCCGTGCGTCATCGGGTCCAGCGGTGACACCGACATGCATCTCATACCCGGCAACATCATGACCCATCGCCCGCGCCTTCACTTCGACCAGCGCCTTGGCGTCGGTCAGCGTGGTGACGACATCGAGCAGCCCCAACCCGTCGCTGCCCCCCTTCGGTCCCTCGATCCCGCCCGGATCCTCGACGCGCTTCCCCAGCATCTGATAGCCGCCACAGAGGCCAAAGACCGCACCGCCGCGCCGGTGATGGGCCTGGATGTCGATGTCCCAGCCCGTCTCATAAAGCGCCCGCAAATCGGCGATGGTGGCTTTTGAGCCCGGCAGCAGGATGAGGTCGGCATCGCCCGGCAATGCCGTGCCGGGGCGCACCAATTCGACGCTCACATCGGCTTCCGCCCGCAGCGGGTCGAGATCGTCGAAGTTGGAAATGCGCGGCAGCTGCGGCACGACGATCTTGATTGGCGCGTCCTTGCCCTTGTAGCCGCTAAGGGCCACGGCATCTTCCGGCGGCAAGCGTTCGGCGCCATGGAACCACGGCACCAGGCCTAGGGCTGCGAGGCCAGTCTTCTCGGCGATCAGCTTCATGCCCTCGGCAAAGAGCGCCGGGTCGCCGCGGAACTTGTTGATGAGGAAGCCCTTGATGCGCGCCGTCTCCTGAGGGGGCAGCAGCTTCACCGTGCCATAGATGCTGGCAATGACGCCGCCCCGGTCGATATCGCCCACCAGCACCACCGGCAGATCGGCGGCTTCCGCAAAGCCCATATTGGCAATGTCGCCAGCGCGTAAATTGATCTCGGCCGGCGATCCGGCACCCTCCACCAGCACCAGATCGGCCTCTTGCGCCAGATGCTGGTAGCTTTGCAGCACGGCGTCCAGCAGCTGCGGCTTCAGGCGATGATAATCGGCGGCCTTCGCGTTGCCGAAGATCTTGCCCTGCACGATGACCTGCGAGCCCACATCGCTCTGGGGTTTGAGCAGCACCGGGTTCATATGCACCGACAGCGGCACGCGGGCGGCGCGCGCCTGCAACGCCTGCGCCCGCCCGATCTCGCCGCCATCGGCCGTGACCGCCGCGTTGTTCGACATGTTCTGCGGCTTGAACGGCCGGACTTTCAGCCCACGCTTGGTGAACGCCCGCGCGAGACCAGCGACGATCAGCGACTTGCCGACATCGGAGCCGGTACCTTGGAACATGATGGCGGGGGTTTTCATGGAGCGAAGATACCCCCCTCCCCGACCCTCCCCCTCAAGGGGGGAGGGAGTTCGCACCCAGCATGGGCGGAGGCTCGTTCTAGTCCTCTCCCCCCTTGAGGGGGATAGTTAGAGAGGGGGGTATAAGTGACGGATGCGGCCAACTTCAGAACTCGACCCCGGCCTGTGCCTTCACGCCGTCGCGGAAAGGGTGCTTCACCATTTCCATCTCCGTCACCAGATCGGCGATGGCGATCAGCTCCTCCTTGGCGTTGCGCCCGGTCAAACAAACATGGAGACCGGGCCGCTTGGCTTTGAGGAAATCGAGCACTTCGTCGATCGGCAGATAGTCATAGCGCAAGGCGATGTTGATCTCATCCAGCAGCACGAAGTCGAAGCTTTCATCGGCGATCATGCGCTTGCCTTCTTCCCAGCCGGCGCGGGCAAAGGCGATGTCGCGGGCGCGGTCCTGGGTTTCCCAGGTGAAGCCTTCGCCCAGCGCCTTGATCTCGATCTGGTCGGGAAAACGCTCCAGCACGGTGCGCTCGCCGGTATCCCATTTCCCCTTGATGAACTGCACCACGCCGACTTTCATGCCGTGGCCGATGCAGCGCAGCACCATGCCGAAGGCTGCGGTCGATTTGCCCTTGCCCTTGCCGGTATGGACGATGATCAGGCCCTTTTCCTGGGTCTTGTCCGCCATCATGCGGTCGCGCGCTTCCTTGCGCCGCGCCGCCTTCTCGTTGGCCCGCTGATTAAGATCGTCGCTGTTCACCGATTCCGTCATGCTGCTTTGCTCCCATTGGACCAGGCATGAAGCCGCATGCCGGCCGAGTTCGATTTGGCCTGCCACAGGCCGCGCGTCTGCGCTTCCAGCAGGCGGTCGGCGATCTCTTTCAAGGCCGCCGGATTGTGTTTCTCGAGGAAGTCGCGCACCGTCTCGTCATCGAGATAGGCTGCGTAGACGGCGTCGAAATGATGATCCGCCACGCAATCGGCAGTGGCCGCGAAGGCAAAGAGATAGTCGACCGTGGCCGCCATCTCGAACCCGCCCTTATAGCCGTGGCGCATGACGCCGTTGATCCATTTCGGGTTGACGACGCGGGCGCGTACGATGCGGGCGATCTCTTCATCGAGCGCCCTGACCTTCGGCGCCTCGGGGCGTGAATGGTCGTTATGCCACACCACCGCGCGCTTGCCGGTCAAATGCGTGACGGCCGCGGCGAGGCCACCCTCGAACTGATAGTAATTGTCGCTGTCGAGCAGGTCATGCTCGGCATTGTCCTGGTTGTGCAGCACCGCCTCGACCCCAGTGAGACGCTGCGCGAAAAGCTGCTGCTGCGCCTCGCCGCTCGCACCCTGCCCATAGGCATAGCCGCCCCAGGCCAGATAGGCGCGCGCCAGATCGCCGGTCTCCGACCAGCCCTTCTCATCGATCAGCGTCTGCAGCCCGGCGCCATAGGCACCGGGCTTCGATCCAAAGACGCGGTAGCCGGCGCGGCGCACGGCATCGACGTCAGCAACGCCCTGTGCCACGAGGCCGGCGCGTTCGCTGCGGAATCGTGCCGCCAGCGGGTTGAGATGATCCGGCTCGTCGAGGTTCGCCACGTCCCGCGCCGCCGAATCGAAGAGATCGATCTGCGCCGGGAAGGCATCGCGGAAGAAGCCGGAGACGCGCAAGGTCACATCGACGCGCGGCCGCCCAAGGACAGCGAGCGGCATGATCTCGAATCCGGCCACGCGGCCTGATCCACCGGGATCCCAGCTCGGCTTCACGCCCATCAAGGCCAGCGCCTGGGCGATGTCATCGCCGCCGGTGCGCATATTGGCGGTCCCCCAGGCCGAAAGCACGATGGCCTTGGGCCAGGCACCATGTTCCTGGCGGTGACGATCAAGCACGAGGAGCGCCGATTGCCAGCCGAGACTCCAGGCGGTCGGTGTCGGCACCGAGCGCGTATCGACCGAAAAGAAATTGCGCCCCGTGGGCAGCACATCCAGCCGCCCGCGTGTCGGCGCGCCGGAGGGACCCGGCTTGACGAAGCGCCCGTCGAGCCCACGCAAGATGCTGGCGATTTCCGCATCGCCGCACCCCTGCACACGCAGGCGCAGATCGTCTTCAATGAAGTCGAGCACAGCCGCCGTGCGCGTCCAGGCCGGGTCGCAGGCCTGCTGATGCGACACCAGGGCGAGTGCCAGCAATTCCAGCCGCTCGACCGTATCGCCGGTCAGCCGCCACAGATCATCGCTTACCCGCTGCAGGGCGTCCGGCCGGGCACCGTTCCACGCCTCGCCGAGCTTGGCATCGAGCGGGTCGAAATCGAGGCCGAGATCGGCGCCGAGCGCCCGGATCAGCGATGCGCCGCGCCCCTCGCCCTTGCCGCGCGGCAGGCGGGTGAGTGCCACCAGCAATGCATCGAGCATGGCCCCTTCCGGCGCCTTCCCGAAGATATGGAGGCCGTCGCGGATCTGCGCCTCTTTCAATTCGCACAGATGATTGTCGAGCTTGGCCAGGGCCGTGTCGGTATCGTCATCCACCAGCACGCCGCAATCGGCTGCCAATCCCGACGACATGGCGAGATCGAGGATCTGGCGTTTCAAATCGACACAGCGGCGCGGATCGACCTGGCTCGCCTCGAAATACTCATCGACCAATCGTTCGAGATCGCGGGTCGGGCCATAGCTTTCGGCCCGCGTCAGCGGCGGCGTCATGTGATCGATGATGACGGCCTGGGCGCGGCGCTTGGCCTGCGCCCCTTCGCCCGGATCGTTGACGATGAAGGGATAGAGATTGGGCATGGGCCCGAAGATCGCCTCCGGGTAGCACAGGTTCGACAGCGCCAGCGACTTTCCCGGCAGCCATTCGAGATTGCCGTGCTTGCCCATATGCACCATCGCCAGCGCACCGAACTGGCGCCGCAGATAGGCGTAGAAGGCAAAGTAATAATGCGGTGGGACCAGGTCGGGGTCGTGATAGCTGGCCGTCGGATCGACGTCATAGCCGCGCGATGGCTGAATGCCGATGACGACATGCCCCAGATCGATCAGGGGCAGATCGAAGCCGTCGCCGGCATAGTTGGGATCCTGGTTGAAGCTGCCCCAGCGCGTGATCACCGCCGCCTGCATCGCCGCCGGCAGGCTCGCAAAGAACGCCGCATAATCTGCGCCGGTGAGGCGGAAGGCACCCTTCTCGCGCGCAATCAGGCGCGTCATCAGCTGGTCGCCATCGGTCGGCACGGCTGTGATGTGATAGCCGGCGCCCTGCATCGCCTTCAACACTTCGATGGTGCCGGCCGGCGTGTCGAGGCCGACGCCATTGCCGATGCGCCCATCGCGGTTGGGATAATTGGCGAGCACCAGCGCCACGCGCCGGCCCCCGACCTGCGTGCGGCGCAGTTTCACCCAATTGGCGGCAAGATCGGCGACGAAATCGATCCGGTCAGCCACCGGTTGCGGCGCCACGATGGTGCATTGCGTCGCTGCGTCAAAATGCTGTGCCGATTTCCACGAGATGGCGCGGGTCAGAATGCGACCGTCGAGTTCCGGCAGCGCCACCTGCATGGCAAGATCGCGTGGGGACAGCCCGCGCGGGCTGCCCTGCCACTGCGCATGGCTTTCGGAAGAGAGCACCACCTGCAGCACCGGGTGATCGCCGCCATCAAAGGGTGTGGCAAACTCGGCAGCACCCGGCTGCGAGATGGCAAAGCCGGTGCAGTTCAAGGTCACGTCCGGTGCCGTCTCGGCATAAAGGTCGCGGATGAGATCGGCCGCCACCGCTTCTTTGAGCGAATTGACAAAGATGGGGAGCGGATTGATGCCGCGTGCCGCCACGGCGCGAATGAGCGCCTCGATCGGTGCCAGCGTGCCCGCCTGCAGCAAGGCGCGGTAGAAGACGATGCCGGCGACCGGGGCACCCTGCCGCCAATAGGCTTTGAGATCGGCAAGGCCGAGGATATCGGCACCCGGCCAATATAGCCCGGCACGCAGCAGCTGCCGCGGCTCCGCCCACTCACCAGGATAGCCGATCAGCGCCGCTGCATAGCGCAGGAAATTCTCGGCATTCGTCTGGCCGCCATGGATCTGGTACTGCCACAGCCGGTGTGCCGCATCCTCGTCGATCGTCGAGCGGCGCGACAACTCCGGGTCCGGCTGGTCGTCGCCGGACAGGGCCGCGAACTGGCTGCCCCGCGCCTGGGCATTGAGCGCCAATTGCTCGACCCCGTAAGGCCAGTAGCGTTCGCCGCCGATGAGGCGCAGCACCACCAGCTTGGCATGGGCCGCCACCTGCTCGATGTAAAGATCGACCGACATGTGGTGCTGCAATTGCAGCAGATTGACCAGGCGCAAGGTCGGCTTTGGCTGGGGCAGCGCCGCATGCGAGGCGGCAAGGGCCGCAAGCTCGGTATCCGCCGCACTCAGCACCACGATCTCGGCCGGCGTCTGGCCAAGATCGACGGCTTCACCGCCATCGCTGATCGTTCCCGGTTTGGCGGCGAGGAGATGCATGGGTTTTAGGCGAGCGCAGCCGTGATCGCAGCGCGGTCGAGGCCCTTGAGGCCGATCACGACGATGCGGCCCTTGCGCCCTTCATGCGCTTCCAGCGGCCGGTCGTAATAATGCTGCAGGCGGTTGCCGACACCCTGCAGCACCAGGCGCATGTCCTTCCCCGCCACGGCAAGGAAGCCTTTCACGCGCAGAATATCGTGGGCTTCGATGGCCGGCACCAGCTTGGCCAGCAATTGCTGTGGCTCGGCGAGTTCGCCGATCTCGACCTGGAAGCTTTCGAAATCGTCATGATTGTGATCCTCGCCCTCCAGCTCATGATGCGAGGGCCGCGCGCTGAGATCGGCTTCGGCCGCCGCATCCAGCCCCAGCAGCACGCGCGGATCAACCTCGCCGAAACGCGCCGTGATCATCTTCGCCGGGCGCTGCAATTCCTTGATGATATGGGCCTGGGCCGCTTCATGCTCGCCCCCCGTCATCTGGTCCGCCTTGTTGACGATGATGAGATCGGCACAATTGATCTGGTCTTCAAAGAGTTCCGCCAACGGGCTTTCATGATCGAGCCCGTCATCCGATTTCCGCAGCGCATCGACCGCATCCGGATTGTCGGCAAAGCGGCCGGCCGCCACCGCCGGCCCGTCGACCACGGCGACGACACCGTCGACGGTGACGCGCGTGCGAATCTCCGGCCAGTTGAAGGCCTTCACCAGCGGCTTCGGGAGTGCCAGGCCCGAGGTCTCGATGACGATATGGTCGGGCGGGTTGGCGCGGTCGAGCAGCGCCTTCATGGTCGGCAGAAAATCGTCGGCCACCGTGCAGCAGATACAGCCATTGGCCAGCTCGACGATGTTTTCATCCGGGCAGCCTTCGATCTTGCAGCCCTTGACGATCTCGCCGTCGACGCCAAGCTCGCCGAATTCGTTGATGATGAGCGCCAGGCGCTTGCCGCCGGCATTCTTGAGAAGATGCTGGATCAGGCTGGTCTTGCCGGCACCGAGGAAGCCCGTGACGATGGTGGCCGGAATCTTGCCGCCCGGAATCTTACCAGTGGCACCAGCAGCGTTGGAAGCGACAGTCATTGCATGATCCTTATCGGCTCTTATTTCAAACCGCGCGGCGACCCGCGCGTCACTTCAGTATGAGCGGCAGGCCGGCCGCGACGAACAGCACGTGGTCGGCGCGCGCTGCGATGCGCTGGTTGAGACGCCCCGCGTGATCGCGGAAGTCGCGCGCCAGCTTGTTGCCCGGCACAATGCCGAGGCCCACTTCATTGGCGACGAAAATGAGCGGGCCGCCGCATTGGCCGAGCGCTGCCTCCAGCGCGTCGATCTCCGCCGGCACGTCTTTTTCCGCCAGCAATACATTGGTGAGCCACAGCGTCAGGCAATCGACCAGAACCGCCGCCCCCTTCTCTGTTTCCGCCACGATCGTTTGGGCCAGGGCCATGGGCTCCTCGACCAGGCGCCAATCCGGGTCGCGGCGGTCGCGGTGGAACTGCACCCGCGCCGCCATTTCGGCATCACGGATCTCGGCGGTGGCGACATAGGTACGGGCACCCGTATGCCGGTCGAGGACTTCCTCGGCATAGAGGCTTTTGCCCGAACGCGCCCCGCCCAGCACCAAGGTGATGGCAGGCAGCGGGGTGATGATGCCGGTGGGACCGGCGCCTTGTGACAAGGATCGAGCCATGATGGCGCGAAACCTCCCTCCGAGGTCGTTGCCGTTACGAAGCGGCCGCCGAGGTCTCCTGACTCGACCGTATTCCAGCGGATGGCCTTCCCAGCCGCACCGGCCAGTGGCTCTTTCATCCGCCGCATCCCAGTTAACGATTGGGATAACGATCCTACAGTTGCGGGGGCAGCGCCGGAATGTCGCCAGATTGGCGTTTCACCGGCTTCCCTCTTTGCGGTTGGCGGCAACCTACTCAAAGCGGCGGGGCTTGGCCAGCAGAAACCCAGCCTCGCCCTGGGACATCAGGCACAAGGATTTCGGATAAAATTACACAATCGTATGATGATTGATTTCACCTCTTTACCTCTCATTATTCACCAAGTGTCAATCTGCTGGCACATAGTTTCGAACGTTTGAAAACGACGGCCGGGATCTGCCCGGCCACAGGATGGATCACTCTTGGCCTGTTCCAGCTTGGATACCAGCATGCAGCCTGATGCGGCGCGGCAAGGGGCGGCAATGTCGGCGGCGGATGCCGCGCTGCTCGACGTCATTGCGACGCCGATCGTCATCACGCATCTGGCGACCACCGACATCCTCTTTGCCAACGCGGCCGCCAAGGCGCTGTTCGAGCGCCCGGCCGACCTGCCGGCGGGTCACCGCACCGATCATCTCTATGCCGACGCCAATCTGCGCGGCGAGCTCATTCAGCGCCTGCGGCGCGACGGCTCGATCCAGAATTTCGAGATCGAGTTTCAAAGCTTCACCGGCCGTCGCTTCTGGGGCCTCCTGTCCGGCCGCGCCACCAAATATGAAGGGGCCGACGCGCTCGTTGCCTCCATCGTCGACATCTCGGCGCAGAAGGAGCGCGAGGTGCAGCTGGCCCAGGCGACCGAACAGCTGCGCGTGCAGGCGGCCTCCACCGCCCAGCTCAACCACGAACTGAAGCGCCAGCGCCAGGTGGCGATTACCGCCAGCCGCGCCAAGAGCGATTTCCTGGCGCGCATGAGCCATGAATTGCGCTCGCCCTTGAATGCCATCCTCGGCTTTTCCGAAGTGATCGCCGGCCGCGTCTTCGGCGCCGACGGCACCGCGCGGTATGAGGATTACGCCCGCAACATCAACCAGGCGGGCACGCATCTTCTCGAACTCATCAACGACATCCTCGACCTTTCCAAGGTCGAAGCCGGCGAGATGCAGCTGAGCCTGGAGCCGATCGAGCTCAAGGAACTCATCAACAGTTCGGTCCAGCTGATGACCCCCATCGCCGAGAAGCGCGGCGTGCAGCTGGTGGTCGATCTCGGCCGTTCGCCCTTGTCGCTGGTGGCCGACCGCCGGCGCCTGCGCCAGATGGTGGTCAATCTCGTCAGCAACGCCATCAAGTTCACCCTGGCCGGCGGCACCGTGATGATCACGGCGCATCAGGCGCAGGGCAACATCGTCATCGACGTGGCCGATTCCGGCATCGGCATGACGCCGGACCAGGTCAAAGTGGCGCTGCAACCCTTCGGCCAGGTCCCCACCGACAGCCCCTATGCGCAAACCGGCACTGGCCTTGGCTTGCCCATCGTCGACAGCCTGGTGAAACTCCATGGCGGCAAGCTCGACATCCAGTCGACACCCAATGTCGGCACCACCGTGACCCTGACCATCCCCAAGGTGCGGTAGAGGAGCGCCTCGCTGGGGCCTTTTTACCGTCATGGTCGGCGAAGGCCGACCATGACGGAGTGGTTTCGTCGCTTCCTATCCGGGCATACTCACCCTACATTCCCCGGCCTGACTCTAAGTGAGAGCATCACGACCATGACCCGTTCCATTCTCATCACCGGTGCCGCCTCCGGCATCGGTGCCGCCACGGCGCGGGCGCTGGCAGGCGCAGATGTGCAGATTCTGCTGCACACCAAGAGCAACCGCGCAGGTCTTGAACAGGTCGCCGCCGAAATCGAAGCCGCCGGCACACGCACGGTGCTCGCCATGGGTGACCTCGCCCAGCGCGAAACCGGCGCGCAACTCGTCGCACAAGCGATCGAAGCCTTCGGCGGCCTCGACATCCTCATTGCCAATGCCGGCTTCCCCTTGCGCCCGCTCATCGGCGAATTGACGCGCGACGAGCTTGATTACACCCATGCCGTCATCGCCGGTGGCTTCTTTGCGCTCACCACCGCCGCCTTGCCGCATCTCAAATCGGCGGGTGCGCGCGGCCGCATCGTTGCCATCTCGACCCATAACGCGCATCTCTTCCTGCCGGGCTATCTCAACTTCCCCGCCAGTGCCTCGGCCAAGGCAGCGCTGGAGACGATGGTGAAATCATTGGCCCTGCAACTCGCCCCCGATGGTGCGACGGTCAACGCCATTGCTCCCGGCCTCATCGAGAAGGACCGGCATGCGGAAGGTAAGGCCGTCTCCGCTGATCAATGGCCGAAGCTGACTGCGCGCATCCCCATGGGCCATAAGGGCCAACCCGCCGACGTGGCCGCCACAATCGCCTTCCTCTGCTCCCCCGGCGCCCGCTACATCACCGGCCAGGTGATCCATGTCGATGGCGGGCTGGTGATCCGGTAGGCGCTAACCAGCTTTCCGCTATCGATCCCGCCGCCATTCACTTGACTCAAATATGTTACCTTGGTACATGAGTAACATTCGTACATCGAGATCCCATCCATGGAAACCATCGAACGCGTACAGACCGGCGTGCGGCTGGAGAAGCGGCTGCTGAAGGTTTTGAAGGCCGTGGCCGAGTTGAAGGACATGTCGCTCGGCGATCTCATCGAAGGGATGGCGCTGCATGCTTTTGAGGGAAAGTGCGCCTTCGAACCGGCAACGGTGAAGCAGATCGCCGAATTGAAAAAGGTCTACGGCCTGACGCTGACGGCGGCCGCCAGCCACAAGCTGAAAGAGAAGTCGAGATGAGCGCCGATGCAATGACCGACGACGATTTCCTGGCGGCGCTGGAGAGTTGCCGCATCGATCCGGCGGCATTCAATCATGCGGCCCATTTGCGCGCCGGGTTTCTTTATTTGCAGCGCCACGACTTCGCCGCAGCGCTGGGCGCCATGCGTCATGCGATCCAGCGCTTCGCCGCCGCGATCGGCAAGGACGGGCTCTATCACGAGACCATCACTTGCGCCTTCATGACCCTCATTAATGAGCGCCTCGCTACAGAATCTGTAGGCATCCGTTGGGAAGGTTTCGCCTTGCGCCATGCCGATCTCTTCGACGGCACCGCATTGTCGCAGCATTATTCGCGCGAGAGGTTACAGCACCCGCTGGCGCGCACAGTCTTCCTGCTGCCGGACCGCGTGCCGGGAGAGAAAGCGGCCTAGAGTCTTCGTCTCAACTCCCCCTCTCCCTAACCCTCCCCCACGTTGGGGGGAGGGGATTAGAGCCAGTTTATCGCCGGCAACTCAGCACGCTCGATGAACTCCCTCCCCCCAACGTGGGGGAGGGTTAGGGAGAGGGGGCTCTTATCCGAACGAAACGCCGACTAGTCGACCAAATCCCAGACCTTCTCCGGCGGGCGGCAGAGCACGGCGCGTTTGCCGTTGACGACGATGGGGCGCTCAATCAGGACAGGTTCTGCGACCATCTTGGCGATGAGTTGATCGGGCGTCAGCCTGGTGACGTCGCCCAGCGCCTCATAGGCATCGCCCTTGCGGCGCAATATATCGGCCGGCGCCGCACCCCCCATCGCCACCAGGATTTTCTTCAGTATTGCCACGTCGGGCGGCGTCTTCAGATACTCGACCACCTTGGGCGCATGGCCCTTTTCGGTCAGCCAGTCGAGGACCTTGCGGGACGTGCTGCATTTGGGGTTGTGGTAGATGATGATCGACATGTGGACCTGCCTTTGCCCGTCGGCTGTGTGCTGATGTGGCCAACCTAGCGAGGTGAGTCCCGATTTGCCAACCGTGAGCGATATCCGTGATCAGGCGGGCCTGGCGGCAGATCCGCGCTTTGGCCGGCTCCTTGCCCATGTGACGTCGAAACGGGGCACGCGGCGCTGGGCGTCGCGCGGCGACATCGACCCCGGCGATATCGCCGCACTGCTGCCCAATATCTGGATCATCGAGATCGAGCAGCCTTTGGATCCCACCGCGCGCCGCCTGCGCGTGCGCCTCGCCGGGACCCAGGTGGAGCGCATCTATGGCCGCAGCCTCAATGGGCTCTATCTCGAGGAGATGGATTGGGGCATCTATTCATCGCGCATCTTCCATGCCCTGGGCCGCATGGCCGATGACGGTGTCGGGCATTTTCTTGATGCCGCAGCCATGATTCAGCCGCGCCTGTCGCGCCGCGTGCGGCGTCTCGGGCTGCCGCTCTCCGACGACCAGCTGCGCGTTTCGCATCTGGTGCTGCTGGCCTATTACGAATTCAATGCCAGCGCGCCGGAGCATTTCCATGAATTGTGGCTGGACGAAGCGGTGATGCGGCCCTAAATGTTGCCCCATGAAACTGCTTTATTTCGCCTGGATCCGCGCCAAGATCGGCGTCGGTGAAGAACAGATCACCCTGCCGCCCCATGTCGCCACTGTGGGCGATTTGCTCGATTGGCTGGCCGCGCGCGGCGACAATTACGCGGGCGCCCTCAAGGAACGCAAGGTGGTGAAGGTGGCGGTCAACCAGGAATATGTCGGTGCCGATCACCCGGTAAAGACGGGCGATGAAGTGGCCCTGTTTCCACCCGTCACCGGCGGCTGAGTCATGATCACGGTCAAGGTCCAGCGCGAGGATTTCGATATCGGCGCGGAACTGGCAGCCTTGAGCGAGGGCGATACCCAGGTGGGTGGTGTCGCCAGCTTCACCGGCCTGGTGCGCGACATGGGCGGCCAAGGCTCAAGCATGACGCTGGAGCATTATCCCGGCATGACCGAGAAGCAGCTGACCGCGATTGCCGACGAGGCGATGCAGCGCTGGCCGCTGGCGCGGTGCCTGATCATCCACCGCTATGGCAAATTGCTGCCCGGTGATCGGATCGTGCTGGTGGCCACGGCCTCGGCGCATCGCGAGGCGGCCTTGGCATCTTGCGCCTTCCTCATCGATTGGCTGAAGACCAAGGCGCCGTTCTGGAAATTGGAAGATGACGGCAGCACCCAGAACTGGGTCGACGCCAAGGCAAGCGACGATCAGGCAGCGGAGCGCTGGCAACGCTGAGGCGGGTTACTTCTTGGCCGCGCGTGCTTCTTCCGACACCAGCTTCATCAGGATGTTGCGCCAGCTGGGTGTGGGCGGGGTATAGCGCACGTCGCAATTGCCGCCTTCATTCTTGATGACGACGCCATAGGTCGGCAGGCTGCGCTCCCATTCCTTCAGCGTGATGACGAACGAAAACTGGACGCGTTGGCCGATCGCCATCCAATCCGGCATGCCGCCGATCAGCACATCCTGGATGTTCATATTCACGATCGGATGAACTTTCCGATCGAGCATCACATGCATGTTCTTCAGCGTGAGGCGCGGCAACGCCTGGGTAATTGGGGCCTGCATTCAAATACCTTCCTGGCCCCGGGCAAATGCCGGAGCAATGGCGGCCAGAGTGCCCCAACTTGGTTAGGAAATGGTTTATCAGGCGGTAAACATTAGATAACCGGCGCGAAGCGGAGACCGCCGCAAATGCGATTCCAGGCATTGATATTGGCAATGGCAGCGGTCAGAAACGCGATGTCACTCTGATTAAATTCCTGCCGCAAGCTGTCGAATGCCGCATCCGACGCCGCCCCATGTTCGGCCTGGGTCAATATCTCGGCCCAGGCGAGTGCTGCCCGCTCGCGGGGCGTGTAAATGTCCGCATCGCGCCAGGCAGCGGCGAGGTCGAGCTTGGACGCCTTGATCCCGAGCTTGCGCGCGATGCCCAGATGCAACTGCAAGCAGAACGCGCAGCCATTGATCTGCGAGACCCGCAGCTTGACCAGTTCGGTCAGTTCCTTTTCCAGGCCAGAGGCATCGACGGCCTTGCCAAGGGCGATGAGCGCATCCCGGGCATCCGGGGCAATCTTGTAGAAATCCTCCAGTGTCATACGGGGGGTCACGGACATGGCTGGTTCTCTCCAGAAAATCGGATAATATCAGAATACGAACAACATATAAGAGCTCTGATATCATGCGCAAGCGTCACCCGGATCACCCCGCCATGCCGCACGTGCATGTCCCCAAGGCGGGTGAAGGCAAGCGCGGCGAAGGCGGGCATCTTGGCTATCTGCTGCGCCAGGCCGGTGTCGCCCATCGCCACCGCTTCGAACTGGAATTGGCCGAGATCGGCATCACCAATCCGCAATTCGTCGTCCTCACCATGCTGGCGAATTATCCGGGCCTTTCCGGCGCCGATCTCGCGCGCCTTTCCCTGCTCACGCCGCAGACGGTCAGCGTCATCGTTGCCAACCTCATCAAGGCCGGGCTGGTCGAACGCCGCAAGCATGCGGTCCACGGCCGCATCCAGCATATCGACGTGACCGCCGCCGGCCGTGCGATGCTGGTCCAGTGCCGCAAGCCCGTGCAGCGCCTCGATGCCTGGTTGCGCCAGGATCTCAGCGCCGCCGAGGAGCAGGTCGTCCGCCGCTGGCTGGTGGGGCTTGCCCGCGAGACCGATTAGGGCCCGACCACGCGGCCGATGGCACGCGCCGTCTCGCGCAGCTGCATGAGATTGGCGGCGGCGACCTCATCCGCCTCATGGGCCTCCGCCGGCCAGACCAGGCTGAGGCAGCCCTGGGTCCCGATCGGCACCGCGATATCCATCGGTTCGCGCCCGTAATCCGAGGATTGCGGCCAATATCCGGCGGCGCGTTGTCCGTAGCCGCGCTTCTTGGTGAGGGCGAGTTCGTTGGCCAGTTGCCCCTTGGTGACAGCAAGGCGCTCGGCCGGGGAATCGAGGCGGGTGACGTGGGCGAGATGCCGGGCGCGGGTGGCTGGGTCGCAGGCGGCGAGCAGCGCACGGCCGGGGGCGGAGAAGACGAGCGAGGGGCGGAAGCCCGCGACCTTGGGATCGACCCCGCCGATCTGCGCCGTCCTTGTCGATTCGACCACTTCCAGGACGCCCACACCCATGACCCAGACAAGGTCGGCCGCGAGACCCGTAACCTCAGACAAATCAACAAGATAGGGCAAGGCTGCCCGCGCGATGCGGCCGCGATCCGGTTCGGCCAGCGGGGCCGCCTGCGGCAGGGTGGCAACGAACAGCCCGTCATTGCGGCGGCGATAGACCCAGCCCGCCTCGACCAGCGTCAGCAGCAGGCGGCTGGCCGTGGCCTTCGGCAAATCGCCGTGGCGGGCCAGCGCCGAGAGGGTGGCGGGGCCTTTCAGCTCCAGCTGGCGCAGCAGGATGAGGCCGCGCTCGAGGCTCCGATTCGTCTTCTGCATCCCTGAAGTGTTCCACCAGGTGAGACGCGGGTCTAGGCCCAAATTGCCCCTCGGGGGTAGTTTTGGGGACGTACCCAATGCTGACGCGAGGCATTTGCATGGACGCCCAGAACCCCATCGGTCTCGACGGCTTCGAATTCGTCGAATTCGCCGCCCCGGATCCCGAGGTCCTCGACCAGGTCTTCAAGGCGCTGGGCTTCACCCTGGTGGCACAGCACCGCTCGAAGAACGTCCAACTCTATCGCCAGGGGGCGATCAACTTCATCGTCAACCAGGAGAAGGGCAGCCTTGCGCAGTATTTCGCCGAGGAGCATGGCCCCTCGGCCTGCGGCATGGCCTTCCGCGTTGCCGATGCGCATCAGGCCTATGCCGAACTCCTGCGGCGCGGGGCGCAGCCGATCGACATCGCGCCGGGACCGATGGAGCTGAAGCTGCCGGCGATCAAAGGCATCGGCGGGGCGCCGATCTATCTCATCGACCGCTATGCCCCGGGCGCCAGCATCTATGACATCGACTTCCGCTATCTCACTCCCGAGCGCGAGCCGAAGGGCCTTGGCCTCCTCGAGATCGATCACCTGACGCACAATGTCTATAAGGGCCGCATGGCCTTCTGGGCCGGCTATTACGAGCGGCTCTTCAACTTCGCCCAGGTGCGTTACTTCGACATCAAGGGCGAGTATACCGGCCTGCATTCGAAGGCGATGGCGGCACCCGACGGGCGCATCCGCATCCCGCTCAATGAGGAAGCCTCGAAGGAAACCGGGCAGATCGAAGAATTCCTGATGCGCTTCAATGGCGAGGGCATCCAGCATATCGCCCTTTCGACCGATGATATTTTCGCGACCGTCGACCGCCTGCGGGGGAACGGTGTCCCGTTCATGAAGGCGCCGCCCCATGCCTATTACGACATGCTGGAGGAACGCCTGCCCGGCCATGGCGAGGATGTGGGTGAGCTGAAATCGCGCGGCCTCCTCATCGACGGCAGCACCGAGAAGGGCGATCCGCGCATCCTCATTCAGATCTTCACCACGACGCTGCTGGGGCCGGTCTTCTTCGAGATCATCCAAAGGAAGCGCGAGGAAGGCTTCGGCGAAGGGAATTTCGCCGCCCTCTTCCGCTCGATCGAGCGCGAGCAGATCGAGCGCAAAGTCGTTGGTCAGAACTGAGGAGCAGGCGATGAGCGGATTGAGACTGCACGGCGTTCACCACGTTGCCTATCGCTGCCGCGACGCCAAGGAAACGGTGGAATGGTACCAGCGGCATCTCGGCATGGAATTCGTGCTGGCGATTGCCGAGGACGAGGTGCCATCGACCAAGGAGCCGGACCCTTACATGCATGTCTTCCTGGATGCGGGTGGTGGCAATATCCTGGCCTTCTTCGAATTGCCGACCAAGACCGAGATGGACCGCGACCGCAACACCCCTGCCTGGGTGCAGCATCTGGCATTGAAGGTGAACAGCGAGGCGGAACTGCTGGCGGCGAAGGAACGCCTGGTGCAAGCCGGCATCAAGGTGATCGGCCCGGTCGACCATACCCTGTTTCATTCGATCTATTTCTTCGACCCCAACGGCCACCGCATCGAATTGGCGCATGACATCCAGACGCCGGAGATGAAGCGGCGCCTCGATGAGGTCAAATGGGCGATGCTGGAAGAATGGGCGAAGACGCGCCGCGCCCCCAAACACGCGGCCTGGCTGCATGACGGGTCGCTGAAGGCATGAAGCTGGCATCCTTGAAGAACGGCACCCGTGACGGTGCCTTGCATGTCGTCGACCGCGCGCTGAAGCAGGCGGTTCCGGTAACCGAATATCCGACCCTGCAGGCAGCCCTCGATGATTGGGCCGCGGCCGAACCGGTGCTTAGGGCCTTGTCACGCCGCCTCAATGCCGGCGAGATCGAGGGAAATGCCTTTGATGCAACCCAGTGCCTCTCGCCGCTCCCGCGCGCTTACCAATGGGCCGATGGCTCGGCCTATGTGAACCATGTCGCCTTGGTGCGGCAGGCACGCGGCGCCGAGATGCCGGCAAGCTTCTGGACCGACCCGCTGATGTATCAGGGCGGGTCGGACACGTTCTTGGGCCCTACCGAGGCGATCCCGCTGCGTGATCCCACATGGGGCTGCGATTTCGAGGCCGAGATCGCGGTGGTGACGGATGACGTGGCACTGGGCAGCAGCGTCGCCGAGGCCGCCTCGCGCATCCGCCTCGTCATGCTGGTGAATGACGTCTCGCTGCGCGGCCTCATCCCCGACGAGCTTGCCAAGGGTTTCGGCTTCTTCCAGTCGAAGCCGTCATCGGCCTTTTCGCCGGTCGCGGTGACGCCGGATGCGTTGGGCGATGCCTGGGACGGGCGCAAGCTCAGCGGTGCGCTGCGTTCCTTCCTCAATGGCGCGATGTTCGGCTGTCCCGATGCCGGCACCGACATGACCTTCGACTTTCCGACGCTCATCGCCCATGCCGCGAAATCACGAGCCTTGGGGGCGGGCACCATCATCGGTTCCGGCACGGTTTCCAACCGGGGGCCCGATGGCGGGCCTGGTACCTGGGTCGCAGAAGGTGGCCGCGGCTATTCCTGCATCGCCGAGCGGCGCATGGTGGAACAGATCGCGGGTGGGAAACCGGTAACGCCGTTCCTGCAATCGGGCGACCGCGTGCGGATCGAGATGCTGGATGCCGGCGGCGCCTCGATCTTCGGCGCGATCGATCAGGTGGTGGGATAGAGACCCGTCACCGGGCGCCCGCTTACTGGTTCGGTGAGCGCTTCATGGTTTTGATGGGGCCGCGAGATTGGCCGGACATTTCGGCGATCTTGCGGTCCTGTTCTTCGATGAAGGTCTTTGCGGGATCGTCGCCGTCGAGACCGCCGAGATCCGCTGCGGGCACTTTACGGTTCGAGGTCTGGCGGCCGTCCTGATAGACGACGTCGAAGAGGACGAAGCCGGCATCGACGACTGGTTTCTTGCGTGCCATGGAAATCTCCATCTTTTGATCATTGGCCCGGCGCCGAGGATGGCGGTCGCGGGCGGATGTCGGACGCGCCGGCAAAAAAGCGGGCGAGATCGCCCGGCCGGCACGAAGGCAGTTCACGCTATGACAAAAGCAATGGGGCACCCGTTGCGGGGTGCCCCATTTCCATCAACGTCGCGAACGACGCTAAACGGTCAGCTTAGACGGCCTTGAGATTCTCGGCCGAGCTCTTGCCGCGCTTCGGGTCGTTGTGCACTTCGTACGAGACCTTCTGGCCATCGTTGAGCGTGCCCATGCCGGCGCGCTCGACGGCCGAGATGTGAACGAACACGTCCGGGCCACCGGCTTCCGGCTGAATGAAACCGTAACCCTTGGTGCTGTTGAACCATTTGACAGTGCCGGTCGGCATTGCTGTCCTCCGTAAACATAGTTGGGTGGCGCCACCCCCGATGGGCAACGCATCAGACTGTGTCTCGATCTTGACGCGATCTGGGCACCCGGAGGGCGTAGCAGGTCGGCAGTACGAAGCAGAATGACAACCCTAAAATAGAAAATCTAAGCAAAGACGCAAGAAGAAAGGCGACATGGAGTCGCGGTGCTTTCCCTAGTAGCTTGTAATCGTTCGATATACCACCTGTGATACCTGTACGATTATTTGCCGGGAAGGGCCCCAGCCGACCCGGGGCGGCCGGCTGAACCCGTCACTGGCGCCCCCCATCCTGACTCGCCCCCTGAAGGGAGAGCGACCAGGAACGTGGGGCGCCGCGCGGTTGGTGCAAACCCTGGCCAAATCCCCGTCCCTTCGGGGATGGGCTCAGCCATGCCTCAGCGGTGCTTGAAGACCGGTTTCCGCTTTTCCACGAAGGCCGCCATGCCTTCCTTCTGGTCCTCGGTGCCGAAGGCCGCATGGAACAGGCGGCGCTCGAACTTGATGCCCTCGGCAAGGCTCGATTCGAAGGCGCGGTTCACGCTCTCCTTCGCCATGAGGACGATGGGGAGGGAGAAGCCGGCGATTTTTTCTGCCGCCGCCAGCGCTTCATCGAGGAGTTTCTCGGCCGCCACGACGCGGGCGACGAGGCCGCTGCGCTCGGCTTCCGCTGCATCCATCATGCGGCCGGTGAGGACGAGATCCATCGCCTTCGCCTTGCCGACAGCGCGGGTCAAACGCTGCGTGCCGCCGGCGCCGGGAATGATGCCGAGCGTGATTTCCGGCTGGCCGAATTTCGCATTCTCCGCCGCGATGATGAAGTCACACATCATGGCGATCTCGCAGCCACCACCCAATGCAAAGCCGGCGACGGCGGCGATGATGGGTTTGCGCACGGTCGAAATGCGTTCCCAGCCATTGGTGATGAAATCGGCAACCAGCACGTCGACGAAACCGCGGTCCTTCATCTCCTTGATATCGGCGCCGGCGGCAAAGGCCTTCTCCGAGCCGGTGAGGACGATGGCGCCGATGGCGCTGTCCGCTTCGAGCTCGTTCAAGGCGGTCCCCAATTCGCGCACCAATTCATCGCAGAGCGCATTGAGGGCCTGCGGGCGGTTCAACCGGATGAGGCCGACGCGGCCCTTCTTTTCAAGCTCGATGGTGGCGAATGCCATGATGGGGTCTCGTTCGACTGAGGTGCTATGGAATCAATTATCGGAGGAAAGCGTGAAGGTCGCGGTGACGGGGCCGGCTTCGGGGCCGAGCACATCGATTTTCAAGGTCTGCTTCTCGCGCCGCCAATTGCCCTCATCGGTCTGGGTCCAGCCGAGTTGCGGCAGCGTGTCGTCATAGAAGTCATGGACGCTGTCGGCGGTCCCCGGGCCGGTCGCATAGGCGGTCACGACGCGGCCGACGGCGGAATCGAACACGGTGGATTTGTCCTTGGCCTCGACCAGGCCGGCTGGCAGCGGCAGGTCGCTGATGCCGGACAGGTAGTCAGTGGCGAAGGCCGGCAGCGATATTGCGAGGGACGTCGCCAGGGAAACGGTCAGAACGAGGGCGGCCAGGATGCGGCGCATTTCGGGACCTTTCGGAAAGGGGCCCTCTTTCTAGCGCGGATGGGGGGATGGCTCAAGTTCGGGGCGTTCCTTCGTCGTCATGGTACGCGCAGGCGTACCATCCACGCGTTTCTGTCCGCCGCTGACAAACTCGTGGATGGTTGGCCTGCGCCGACCATGACGGTAAAAATTTACGACAGATCGACCCCGAAACTCTGCCGCAATGCCACTTGCCCGCCCGGTGTAATCCGCACGGCGCGGCTGTCGCGGATGGGTTCGATCCAGTGCTTCTCGAAGCAATGATGCGCCAGCGCGGCGCCGATCGTGCCGGCCAGATGCGGCCGCCGCTCGCTCCAATCGAGGCAGGGGCGGCAGAAGACGCGGCGGTGGGATTGTTGCAGCGAGGTGACGGCAAGGCCGATCTCCTGGAGCGCCTTTTCACCCTGCCGCGTCAATTCGCCGGCATCCTCGGTCAGGATGACATAGCCGCGCGCCACCATGGCGTCGGCAAGCGCCACGCCAAGACGGCCGGCCAGATGATCGTAGCAGGTGCGCGCAAGATGCATCGCCGCGTCCTTGGGCCCATGCGGCCGATAGCGCGGCGGCCCGCCGATGGCGGCAAAGGTCATGATGCCTTCCAGCATGCGGCTGACCAGAGGCGAGGCGAGACGGAAATAGCGATGCCGTCCCTGCTTCACCACGGCAAGAAGATGCGCCGCTTCGAGTTTCGCCAGATGCGCACTGGCCGTCGACGCACTGATGCCGCCCACATAGGCAAGCTCAGTCGCGGTGAGGGCGCGGCCGTCCATCAGTGCCGCCAGCATGTTGGCGCGCGCCGGATCGCCCACCAGCGCAGCAACTTCGGCCAAGTTCGCACCCAGGGTCATGCGGTTAACTCAGTCATCGACCATTTCGCGTCGTCATGAGGCCAATCATAGAGGCCCGATGAGGACGCGCCAAACGGAGATGCTTTGACCGCGAACGAAGCGATGCGGCGCGACTTCATGGCGTTACCAGCCCATCTTCGGCGCAGGAAAAAGGAGACCAACATGACGAGCATGACACATGACCGGTTGACGACGCAGCGCGGCGCCGAGAAAGCGGAACCGCAGGATTTGCTGATCCGCCTGATCGACTGGCTGGCGGCCGCCCTGGAGCGCAGCCGCCAGCGCCGGGCGCTGGAGAGCCTCAGCGACGAACATCTGCGCGATATCGGCCTCTCCCGTGCCGATGTGGCGGGCGAGACGGCAAAGCCGTTCTGGCGGGTGTGACGGGCGAAATTTTCGCGGGGACCGTCCTAGGGGCCTTCCCTGGCTCGGGCGATTCCGCGGTACCTGGCCGGCTGTGGTTTCGCAGCCGGCTTTTTTCTGCCCGTCCCGGCCCGCTTGTGAGGGGTCCCTTGTTTCCCCTCCGACCAAGCGTTACCTCTGAGCGGCTTTTGGAGGTGGCGCATGCCCTATTTCATGGTGGTCGGGGTGGGGTTCATCCTGGCCTTGATCCTGTTTTTCACAGTGCTTTAGGCGGGGGCTTTAGGCGGAGTCCCTTGCCAGGGCTGTTGCTGCAGCGCAACATTGTGCGATAAAATATATATTTATCAATTAGATAATAAATAGATCACAAGATCCAGACCGCGCTTTACTCAGGGCGGGGGCCGCTGATACATTCCGCGCGCCTTTCGACCCCCCGCAATGGTTCATCCTGCGGCTCCGGGGAGGGGGTTTTTTGTCTTGGCGCCCAGACCCGGCGCCGGCACGGAAGACTCTGGTTCGATAGGGAAATATGGGTCTGGCAACCAGCCTTTCAAGAAGCCGGTAGCCGGAAACCTGGCGTGGTCGAGTTCGGGACGAGAGACGGGCACCAGATGAAGATCCTTACCGGCAACAGCAACCGGCCCCTGGCGGAAGCAATTTCGGCCTATCTCAACCTGCCGCTGGTCAATGCCAGCGTGCGGCGCTTCTCGGACATGGAAGTGTTCGTCGAGATCAACGAGAACATCCGCGGCGAGGACGTCTTCATCATCCAGCCGACCTCCTTCCCGACCAACGACAATCTGATGGAATTGCTGGTGACGATCGATGCGTTGAAGCGCAGCTCGGCGCGCCGCATCACCGCCGTCATCCCCTATTACGGCTATGCCCGCCAGGACCGCAAGTCCGGCCCCCGCACGCCGATCTCGGCCAAGCTGGTCGCCAACCTCATCACCACCGCCGGCGTCGACCGTGTTCTGACCGTCGATCTCCATGCCGGGCAGATCCAGGGCTTCTTCGACATCCCGACCGATAACCTCTTTGCCGCCCCGGTCCTCACCAAGGACATCAAGGAGCGCTTCGGCACCGGCAACAATCTCTGTATCGTCAGCCCCGATGTCGGCGGCGTGGTGCGTGCCCGCGCCTTTGCCAAGCGGTTGGATGCGGAACTGGCCATCGTCGACAAGCGCCGCGAGCGCGCTGGCGTGTCCGAGGTGATGAACATCATCGGCGAAGTCGATGGCAAACGCTGCATCCTGGTCGATGACATCGTCGATTCCGCGGGCACCTTGTGCAACGCCGCCGTGGCGCTCAAAGAAGCCGGCGCCCTGTCCGTTGCCGCCTACGTGACCCATGGCGTGTTGTCTGGCGGTGCCGTCGCCCGCGTCTCCGCCTCGCCGCTGGAAAGCCTGGTCATCACCGATTCAATTCAGGCCACCGAAGCCGTGCGCGTGTCGCAGACGGTGCGCCAACTCTCGATCGCGCCGCTTCTGGCCGAAGCCATGGCGCGCATCAGTGAGGAGAAATCGGTCTCGTCCCTGTTCGACTGAACAGATGCGAGACTGAAATCCGATCGGCACCCCTGGAGGCCGGTCGGTCGAAGCCCGGATGGTCCGGGTTTTGGTAACTGCGATTATATAGGAGACAGCAATGTCCGCAGTTCAGTCCGTCAGCGCGGAAGCTCGCGACCGCGCCGGGAAGGGGGCCGCCCGTGCCACACGTCGCACTGGTCGAGTGCCCGCCGTCATTTATGGTGACAAGAAAGAACCCACGTTGATCTCGCTTGACCCCAAGGAGATCGACCGTCACATCCATAAGAAGGGCTTCTTTGCGACCCTTCTGGATGTCGAAATCGCCGGCAAGAAGCATCGCGTGCTGCCGCGCGACGTGCAGTTCGACGTAGTCACCGACCGCACGCTGCATGTCGATTTCCAGCGCGTCGGCAAGGACACCAAGATCCACGTCAACGTGCCGGTCGTGCTGCGCAACGAAGCGGCCGCCCCGGGCATCAAGCGCGGTGGCGTGATCAACCTCGTGCGTCACGAGATCGAGTTCCTGTGCTCGCCCGATCACATCCCGCAATCGGTCGAAGTGGATCTCACCGGCCTCGATATCGGTGGCTCGATCCACATCAGCGCCATCAAATTGCCGGAAGGTGCGACGCCGACGATCCGCGAGCGCGATTTCACGCTCGTCACCATCGGTGCGCCGTCGGGCATGAAGGCTGACGCGGAAGCGGCGCCGGCTGCTGCCGCCGCTGCGGCTCCGGCCGCGGGTGCCGCTGCCCCCGCCAAGGGTGCCGCTGCTGCTCCGGCCAAGGGTGCGGCTCCGGCCGCCGCCGCTGCGCCGAAGAAGAAGTAAGACAGCCTTTATCGGCTCAAACGGGGCTCCGCGATGCGCCTTATCGTTGGATTGGGCAATCCGGGGCCCCGCTACGCCGACAACCGGCACAATATCGGTTTCCTGGCGGTGGACGAGATTGTCCGCCGCTATTCTTTTGGCCCCATCAAGACCAAGTTCCACGGCGCGATTGCCGAGGGGAATATCGGGTCTGAGAAGGTCATCTGCCTCTGCCCCACCACCTTCATGAACGATTCCGGTCGCTCGGTTCAGGCGGCGTTGCAGTTCTACAAGCTGGAGCCCGGCGACATCACCGTCATCCATGACGAGATCGATCTGCCGCTCGGCAAAGTGAAGGTGAAGCGCGGCGGCGGGGCCGGTGGCCATAACGGGTTGCGCTCGATCGATGCCCATATCGGGCCAGATTACTGGCGCATCCGGCTGGGCGTCGGGCATCCCGGTGTCAAAGCCGCGGTGAAGAATTTCGTGCTGATGGATTTCGGCAAGGAAGAGCGCCGCCTCGTCGATGAGATCAACGCGGTCTGCGCCGAGAACCTGCCCTTGTTGTTCAGCGCTGACGAAAACAAGTACATGAACAAGGTGAATGTCACCCTGTTCCCGCCGGAGCCAAAGGACGAGACGCTGAAGGCGGATCGCCGGAAGAGGGCGGAAGAAAAACGAGATGCGGCGAAAGTGGATCCCCGGGTCAAGCCCGGGGATGACGCTTCCTAGTTTATCGTCATGCCCGGGCTTGACCCGGGCATCCACTGATCGCCAACGAAGACTCAAGACAGAAGGTAACAGTTACATGGGTTTCAATTGCGGTATCGTCGGCCTGCCCAATGTCGGCAAATCGACCCTGTTCAACGCGCTGACCGCGACCGCGGCGGCGCAGGCGGCGAATTATCCGTTCTGCACCATCGAGCCCAATGTCGGCCGCGTCTCGGTGCCGGATCCGCGGCTAGAGAAATGCGCCGAGATTGCCAAGTCCGCCAAGATCATTCCGACACAGCTTGAGTTCGTCGACATCGCCGGCCTGGTGCGCGGCGCTAGCAAGGGCGAGGGTCTTGGCAACAAGTTCCTCGCCAACATCCGCGAGGTCGACGCCATCGTCCATGTGCTGCGCTGCTTCGACGGCGAGGTGACCCATGTCGAAGGCTCGGTCGATCCCATCCGCGATGCCGAGACGGTTGAGACAGAATTGATGCTGGCCGATCTCGAGAGCGTCGAAAAGCGCCTCGACAACGCGCAGAAGCGCGCCAAGGGCAATGACAAGGAAGCCAAGGAATTGGTCGAGGTTTTGGCCCCGGCCGTCGAGGCGTTGCGGGCCGGCAAGGCCGCACGCACGGTCTTGAAAGATTTGTCGCCCGAGCAGCGCCAGCGCTTCCGCCAGCTGCAGCTGATGACCGGGAAGCCCGTGCTCTATGTCTGCAATGTCGATGAGGCAGCTGCCGCCACCGGCAATGCCTGGTCGGCGAAAGTGGCCGAGATGGCCAAGGCGCAAGGTGCCGCCACCGTCGTCATTTCTGCCGCCATCGAAGCGGAAGTGGCGCAGCTCTCGAGCGATGAAGAGAAGCAGGAATTCCTGGCGACCCTCGGCCTCGAGGAAACCGGTCTCGCCCGCGTCATCCGCGCCGGCTACAAGCTCCTCGACCTCATCACCTTCTTCACGGTGGGACCGAAGGAAGCGCGTGCTTGGACCGTGCGCCATGGCGCCAAGGCACCGGAAGCCGCCGGCGTCATCCACACCGATTTCGAACGCGGCTTCATCCGCGCCGAGACCATGTCCTATGCCGATTTCATCGCCTTTAACGGCGAAGCCGGCGTCAAGGAAGCCGGCAAGTTCCGCCAGGAAGGCAAGGAATACGTCGTGGTCGACGGCGATATCTTCAATTTCAGATTCAACGTTTAAGAGCCAGCAGCCCCCTCTCCCTAACCCTCCCCCACGTAGGGGGGAGGGAACTCTAGCCAGACTGAACTCGGCTGTTATCGCGAACTCGGTGAGACTCCCTCCCCCCTACGTGGGGGAGGGTGGGGGAGAGGGGGTTCACGCCGCACGCGCAAAACCCTGCGCCGAAATCTTTTCCGGTTCCCGCTCATCGGCGCATGGCTGCATCCTTGGATCGGGCATAGTCCCACTGGTGCGCTCAGACTATCTTCATGGGCACCCCCGCTGACCCAGCCGGTTTGCCCGCCAAATGCCCATCAGAACTGCTTCCTATCGCACCCTGGCCCTCATTGTGGCCGCCGCTCTGTTCATGGAGAATCTGGACACCACGATCATCGCGACGGCGCTGCCGCAGATTGCGCGCGAGATCGGTGCCGAGCCGCTCAAGGTCAATCTCGCCATCACGTCCTATCTGCTGAGCCTTTCCATCTTCATCCCCTTGAGCGGGTGGATGGCGGACCGGTTCGGCGCGCGGCGTGTGTTCAGCAGTGCCATCGCCATTTTCCTGGCCGGGTCGCTGGCCTGTGCTGCAGCGGATTCGCTGTTCGGGCTGGTGATCGCGCGCATCTGCCAGGGTTTCGGGGGCGCCATGATGGTGCCGGTCGGGCGGCTCGTCATCCTGCGCGCGGTGCCGAAGGGCGAGCTCATCAAGGCACTCACCTACCTCACCATACCCGCTTTGCTGGGGCCGGTGCTGGGACCGCCGATCGGCGGTTTCATCGTCACCTATTCCTCCTGGCGCTGGATCTTCCTGCTCAATATTCCCGTGGCGCTCATCGGTATTATCCTCAGCATCATCTATATCCCGCCCATCAAGGCGCCGGCCCCGCCCAAGCTCGACGGTGTGGGCTTTGCGCTCACCGGATTGGGCCTCGCCTCGCTGGTCTTTGCCTTCGAAGCGATGGGGCGCTTTCCTCTGCCAAATTGGATGCCCGGTTGGACCCTGGGGGCGACCGCCGGCTTCGGCCTCATCGCCCTCCTCATCTATTGGGCACGGTCGCGCAAGATGGTGGCACCGATCGTCGATCTGAAGCTGATGGGGATTGCCACCTTCCGCCGCGCCGTGCTGGGCGGCAGCGTGTTCAGGATCGGCATCGGCGCCCTGCCGGTACTGTTGCCCCTCATGCTGCAGCTGGGCTTCGGGCTTTCCGCCTTCGCCTCGGGCCTCCTCACCTTTGCCAGCGCCGCCGGTGCCCTGGTGATGAAGGGGGCGACGCAATTCCTTTTGAAGGCCTTCGGCTTTCGCCGCGTCCTGATCGTCAACGCGCTGCTCTGCGGCGCCATCATGATGACCTATGCGCTGTTCACACCCGCCATGCCGCATATGGTCATTTTCATGATGCTGCTGGCCGGCGGCTTCATCCGCTCGCTGCAATTCACCGGCATCAACGCCCTTTCCTATTCCGATGTCACCGAGGGGGCCATGAGCAGCGCCTCGACCTTTTCCGCCATGATGCAGCAGCTGTCCTTGAGCATCGGTGCTGGGACGGCGGCCCTCGCGCTCCACCTCACGCTGATGCAGCGGGGTGGAGCCGCGCTGCAGGCCAGCGATTTCCAGCCTGCCTATCTTTTCATCGGTGGCATCGTCATGATTTCCAGCCTGTTCTTCCTGGGCCTCAGCAAGGATGCCGGGGCCAATGTCAGCGGCAATGTGCGCCATGTCGCCGTCACCGCCGAGATCAAGGAAACGCGCGCGCGCTAGAGCGCGCCGCATCGAGACAAGCGCCAACCCAGCGCGAACCTGCTAAGCTCTCTGCCGCAGATGATGACGAGCGGGAGAGTCGTGACACATGTTCGCTGAGCACCCATTGCGCCGCGAGCTCAATGACGAAGTGCATGCAAGGCCCCCCTTGCGCATCGACGGCCCGGCCTTGGTGCTGCATCTGGCAAGCCTGCGCGCACCCGGCGATGCCACGGGCCAGGCGGATTTGCGCTTCATTGCCGATCTGGCCCAGCATCATGGGGCACCGGCCCCGGACCCGGCCAGCCGCTATGGCATCCTGCCCCGCGGCGAGACGCAGCTGAAATGGGAGCTGCACACCGAATTCACCAGCTACACGCTGGTCATGCCGCGCCCCGACATCAAGGCCGAGAACCTCACCTGGGCCGCGCTGCCGGCCGACGCGCAGACCTTGGCCTCGCAATGCCCGGGGCAGGTGGTGGCGGCTTTGCTGCTGGAGTTTCGGGCCGGGCCGGGGTTGCAGCAGACGGCTGAGACGGTGGCAGCATTGTTTCCGTCCGGCGATGCGGTCGCTTCCAGCGTCGGCGAGAAATCGGCCGAGGTCTGGACCGATTTCCGCCTCGACGGCTCCGGCCTGGGCCGCATGCTGCTGATCAACCGGACCCTCACCCCCGGCCGCGCCGGGCGCATGGTGCAGCGCCTGCTGGAGATCGAAACCTATCGGCTGATGGCCCTCATGAGTCTCGCCCTGACCCGGCGCGCCAACCCGACCCTCACCGATCTCGAATCCCGGTTGAAGGCCTTGATCGAGCGCACCGCGACGTCCGAAGCGCAGGGCGATGCCGGCGACCGGCAATTGCTGGATGCGCTGACACAGCTCGCCGCCGAAACAGCGAGCCTCGGGACGGCGACGCGCTATCGACTTTCGGCTGGTGCTGCCTATGCCGAGCTGGTGATGCGGCGTTTGAGCGATATCCGCGAGGGCCGGGTCGATGGCCTGTCGCGGCTTTCCAGCTTCCTCGACCGGCGCTTCACCCCGGCGATGCGGACCTGCGATGCCTTCCTGCGCCGCCTCGATCAGCTGGAGACCGGCATCGACCGGGCGAGCGACATGCTGCGCACGCGCGTCGATGTGAATCTGCAGGCGCAGAACGCGGCCCTTCTTTCCGACATGGAAAGCCGCAGCCGCACGCAGCTTCGCATTCAGGAGGCGGTCGAGGGCCTCTCGGTCTTTGCCATCAGCTATTACCTCATTGGCCTGCTGAAAGTCGTGACCGAGGGCCTGTTCCCGTCAGAGGATTCCCACGCCCATAAATGGCTGGCAGCACTCGCCGTCCCCATCGTGCTCGGCGCCGTCTGGCTCGGCGTCAAACGCCTGCGCCGCGCGATCAAGGGGCATTGATAGGCGGCGCACCCTCTAATCGAAGCACCCCTCACCCCGACCCTCTCCCCACTTCGTGGGGAGAGGGAGTTTAGGGCGAGCCCTTGCCACAAGCCCCTCGCCCCGCTTGCGGGGAGAGGGTCGGGGTGAGGGGGCTTCGCCTAGGCTAGACGGCCCAATGGTATGATCTCTTTCGAGGCCGGCGTGTAATCGGCGCCCAGCCAATCGCCCATCCAGCGGTCGACAGCGAGGCCGGCTTCTGCGATCAGCCGCGCGAGGTTTTCCTGGCTACCGAAACGGATCTTCGATTTGGCGGCGAGGAGATCGCCGTTGCCGAGGCGATAGTAAGTGCCATAGGTCACGACGCCCGTCGGCTCGTCATAGGTATAGTCGTTCCAGGATTCGACCTGTCCGTGTTTGGGATGCGTCACGAAGCGATGCGATGCCTTGGGGTTCCATTCCAGCCATTCGCGGCCCTTGGGGTTGCGGCTGTCGAAGATGAAGCGGCCGGTGGGCGTGAGATGCGCGGCGATGGTCTTGAGCAAGGCCAGCTGATCGGCATCGGTCAGCAGGCATTGGAAAGCGTGACCGGTCATCAGGATGAAATCGAAGCGTTCGTTCAAGCGCACGCTGCGGCCATCGCCTTCGACCCAGGTGACGGCGGTCCCGCCATCGCGGCGGCGCGCGATGTCGAGCATCGCCGGCGCCGGATCTACGCCGGTGACACGCGCACCGCTTTGGGCGATGGCAAACTCTTTCGCGATAGCACTGGCGAGCAGCCCCGTCCCGCAGCCGAGATCGAGGACGCTCGCGGCGCCTTCCGACAATTTCAGACAGGTGCGGGTGTCGTCATACCAACCGTTGTCGAGATCGTAGAAATCGGCAAGGCGCGGGTCGTGGTAGAGCGCGTCGCTCTCCTGCGTGGTGGCTGTCATGGTTATTCCTGGACGAATTCGATGATAACGCCGTTGGCTTCCTCAGGGGGCACGATGCAGCCCTTGCCGGTCTTGAAGGCAAGGATGTTGGCAAAGTGCAGATGGTCGCGGCAACGCGCCTTGTCGGCGACCGAGATCTTCAACGCGGCAATCCAGGGCGTGGGGTATTCCGGCAAGGGCACCAGCGCCGGGTAAAGCTGGGCGAGGCCCGCCTTGGTGGTGAAGCGGATGGCGCCATGGCCGGTGTCGATCACCGTCACGAGATTGGCGGTCGAGATGCGGTTGGGGCCGAAGACGGGCAGCCAGCCAAACGCCGTATCGACGGGATCGTCGACGACCACTGTCATGGAAACGAGGCCGGTCGCGCGGTTAGCGTGGCGCAGCCATTCCGGCTGGCGAAGCAATTCCGGCGTCTTGTGCACGGTGACGAAGGCGGACAGGCCCGGGGTCACGGCCGGCGGCAGCATGATCAGACCGAATTCGGGCAAGACCGTGCCTTCCGGCAGTTCCAGCTCGCGTTTGAGGACCTTTGGCCCCTCAAAGGGCAGGTTCGCAGCGCGCAGTTCCCGGGCGCATTCAGCCTCGTCACGGCCGGCGAAGGCGAGGCCCAGCAACCCTTCGCGGGTCTTTACGAACTGTTCGAGATTATTGGTGAATTGCTGGGGATCGATGATGCCGAGGAGTTCGATGTAGTCGCCAGCGAACATGATGCAGTAATTGCCGGTGCCCCAGCCGATATGCCGGCCGCGCGGGGTAAGGTGGAAGCCGAGCTTTGTCCACCGCGCCGCAGCGGCTTCCAGATCGCGGACACCGACGATCACATGATCGATGCCGGTAACGGCATGGGTCCCCGCGTTGAAGGGCGCAGCGGGCGTCGGGACTGGCAATGGCGATCTCGCATCCTCTTGCATCCACAATACCTATGGCCCTGTGTTGGATGGCCCTATCTGGGGTGGCAGGCGATTCGTCTTTACCTGTGTAACGTGTTTCGGGCCTTCGGTAAACGCTGACAGGAATTTTGTCAGCGCCCGCATCTGTCATGGGGGCGACAGAAAAAGAAAACCGCCGCACCGGATTTCCGATGCGGCGGCTTCAACTTCAGCCTGGAAGCGAGAGATCAGTGGATGTTGGCCCAGATCTTCCGCTTGGCAGCATAAGCGATGAGCGTGAAGGCAACGAGGAACAGCATCGCCTTCAAACCCGTGCGAATGCGGTTCTCGTAGTTCGGCTCGCCGGCCCAGGTGAGGAACACAGCGACGTCGCGCGACATCTGGTCGAGCGTGGCCTGGGTCCCGTCCTCATACGTCACGGCGCCATCCGAGAGGGGCGGCGGCATGGCGATGTGATGGCCGTTGAAGCCTTCGTTGAAATACATGCCTTCCGGCATCTTGGCCTTTTCTTCGGCTGTCGGCTCGCGATAGCCGACGAGGACACCGTGGATGTAGTCGGCACCTTCATAGGCACCGAAACCGGCACCGGCACGGCTGCGGGCGATGAGCGAGAAGTCCGGCGGCAGAGCACCGTTGTTCGAGGCACGCGCTGCCTGTTCATTGGGGAACGGCGCGTGGAAGTGGTCGGACGGCTTGCCCGGGCGCTCGAACATCTCGCCGGCATCGTTCGGGCCGTCCATGACGGTGACGCTGGCGGCGATTTCCTTCACCTGCGCTTCGGAGAAGCCGATCTCCTGCAGATTGCGATAGGAGAGCAGGTTCATCGAATGGCAGGCCGAGCAGACTTCCTTATAGACCTGGAAGCCGCGATGGAGCTGGGCCTGGTCGAACTTCCCGAAGAAGCCCTGGAACGACCATTCTTCCTTTTCCACATGCACCCCATGCTTGGGTGCAGCGGCGACGAAGAGGACGGCGACACCAGCGACGGCAACGGTGGCGAGTCTGAGGATGAATTGACCGACGCCCATCAGAGCTTCTCCATCGTCTTGGCTGGGGCCGAGGCGATGGCAGCATGCGAGCCGCCGCCACCCAGCACCGGGCGGGAAATCGAAAGCGGAACCGGCAGCGCCTTCTCGAAGATCGAGAGGAGCGGCAGGATCACCAGGAAGTAGCCGAAGTAGTAGGTGGTGGCGAGCTGACCCATGGCGATGATGCTGATGCCGAACTGGCCGGTATCCGGCGCGATCGAGAACGACAGCGGCGACCAGAGCCAATCCGGCGGATTCTTGCCGCAGATGGTGAGGATCGCGCAATCGAACGCCAGCATCCAGAAGAACCACTTGAACACCGGACGATAGCGACCCGAGCGGACCGGCGAGCGGTCGAGCCAGGGGAGAACGAGGAGCACCAGGATCGAGGCGAACATCGCGATGACGCCGAGGAGCTTGTCCGGAATCGAGCGCAGGATCGCGTAGAACGGCAGGAAGTACCATTCGGGGACGATGTGTTCCGGCGTCGAGAGCGGGTTGGCGGGCACGAAGTTCACCGGATCGCCCAGCGTCACCGGGGCGTAGAAGACCCAGTACGAATAGAAGATCATGAAGACGCCGAGGCCGAACAGATCCTTCACCGTGTAATAGGGGTGGAAGGGGATGCTGTCCTGCGGGCCCTTGGTGTCGATGCCGATCGGGTTGTTGGAGCCGAAGCGATGCAGCGCCACAACGTGCAGCACCACCACGCCCAGCAGCACGAAGGGCAGCAGGTAATGGAGGGCAAAGAAGCGGTTGAGGGTCGGGTTATCGACCGAGAAACCACCCCAGAGCAGCGTCACGATATGCTTGCCGACGACAGGCAGCGCCGAGAACAAGTTGGTGATGACGGTGGCACCCCAGAAGCTCATCTGGCCCCAGGGCAGCACGTAGCCCATGAAGGCGGTCGCCATCATCAAGAGCAGGATGACGACACCAATCTGCCACAGCAATTCGCGCGGCGCCTTGTAGGATCCGAAATAGAGGCCGCGGAACATGTGCACATAGACGACGACGAAAAACATCGACGCGCCGTTCATGTGGATGTAGCGGATCAGCCAGCCGTAATTCACGTCGCGCATGATGCGCTCGACCGAATTGAAGGCCATGTCGACATGCGGCGTGTACTGCATGGCGAGGAAAATGCCCGAGGCCATCATGACGACCAGCATGAATCCGGCGAGGCTGCCGAAGTTCCACCAGTAGCTGAGGTTCTTCGGGGTCGGATATTCGTTGGCTTCGTGGTGCAGGAAGGTGAAGACCGGCAGGCGATGGTCGATCCAGCGGATGACCGGGTTCTTGAAATTGGCGCTCATGCTATCCCGCTCCCCTTAACCGATCTTCACGACGGTATCGCCGGCATACTGGTAGGTCGGAACCTCCAGATTGAGCGGCGCCGGGCCTTTGCGGATACGGCCTGAGGTATCGTATTGCGAACCGTGGCAGGGGCAGTACCAGCCGCCGAACTCACCCTTCGGCTCGGAATCCTTCTGCCCCAGCGGCACGCAGCCGAGATGGGTGCAGACGCCGACCAGGACGAGGTATTCCGGCTTGATGGCCCGCTTCTCGTCGGGCTGCGGATCCTTCATCTCGACCGAGTCGTCCTTCTTGGCCTGCTCGATCTCGGCCGCCGTGCGATGGCGGATGAAGACCGGCTTGCCACGCCACTTCACCGTGATCGCCTGACCTTCGGCCACCTGGCCGACATCGACCTCGATGGAGGAGAGCGCCAACACGTCCTTCGACGGGTTCATGGAGCTCACGAACGGCCACACCGCGGAGGCCGCGCCAAAGGCGGTCACCGATGCTGCGGTCAAAAAGAGAAAGTCGCGCCGCGTGCCTTCCGTGGCATGCCCCCCATTGGGCGATTGCGCGTGATCCGCCATATTCCTTGTCCCTCCGGCAAGAGAAACCCGCCCGCGCCTATCACCACCTGCTTGGGTAGCTCTGGGAACGCAGACAGGCCTCGAATACCCAAAAAATCCCGGGGGTTATACCATGTCACCAGAAACCGGCCGCAAGCCTTGGACGCGACAGAACGCCGCACGGAGCGACGCCCAGCTGTTCCATCCCGGCCGCGGACGTCACCGTCCGGGCATTCCCCCTTAACCAGGCCAAGGGTATAAACAATTCCGTTTGATTTGCAAGGTTGGGCAGCTTTGCGCCCACACCCCTTGGTTCACTGAAAGCACAACGAAATCATGCGTTTGGTCCTATTTGAGCCGGACATTCCGCAGAATACCGGCACGCTTTTGCGCCTCTGCGCCTGCTGGAACCTCAGTGTCGACGTGATTTTCCCCTGCGGCTTCATTTTCGACGACCGCCGCATGAAGCGCGCTGGGATGGATTACCTAGAGTCGGTCGATCTGTTGCGCCACAATTCCTGGGCCGCCTACCAGCTGTGGCGCCAGGAAAATGCGGCCTGCGCCGGGCGACTGCTGCTGCTCTCGACCAAGGCGGCCGAGCCCTATCACACCTTCAGCTTCCGCGCGCAGGACAGCATCATGGTCGGGCGCGAATCGAGTGGCGTGCCCGATGCGGTGCATGAAGCGGCCGATCATCGCCTGGTCATTCCGTTGCGCGCTGGCATGAGATCGCTCAATGTCGCCGTCGCCGCCGCGGTGGTGGCCGCCGAAGCCCTTCGCCAAACCGGATTTTCGAGTCTTTCATGATCCCCTACAGCACGCCAGCGACCTTCCCCAGCGATTATCAGGAGCAGGCACGCCGCTGGTTCCAGACCCTGCGCGACGACATCTGCACCAGTTTCGAAGCCTTGGAGGACGCGTTCTCGTCGCATCCCAATCTGCCGGCGGGCAAACAGGCCGGGCGCTTCGAGCGCAATATCTGGGAACGCGAGGGTGGTGGCGGCGGCACGATGTCGGTGATGAAGGGGCGCCTCTTCGAGAAGGTGGGCGTCAACATCTCGACCGTGTTCGGCCAGTTCTCGCCGGAATTCCGCCAGCAGATTCCAGGTACCGGCGATACCGGCGAATTCTGGGCGAGCGGCATCAGCCTGGTGGCGCATATGCGCTCGCCCCATGTGCCGGCGGTCCATATGAACACGCGCCTCATCGTGACGTCGAAAGCCTGGTTCGGCGGTGGCGCCGATCTCACGCCGATGTTCCCGGAGAATCACGGGGGCGACGCGACCCTTTTCCACGGCGCCCTGCAGCGCGCCTGCGATGCCACCGATGCCAGCTATTATCCGCGCTTCAAGAAATGGTGCGACGAGTACTTCTTCCTGCCGCATCGGAACGAACCCAGGGGATTGGGCGGCATTTTCTATGACCAGCTCAATACCGGCGATTGGGGCCGCGATTTCGCCTTCACGCAGGACGTGGGCAAGGCCTTCCGCGATATCTATCCCGAGATCGTGCGGCGGAACATGGCGCAGAGCTGGACGCCGGAAGAGCGGCAACAGCAGTTGGTGCGCCGTGGCCGCTATGTGGAATTCAACTTGCTCTATGACCGCGGCACGACATTCGGCCTGAAGACCGGCGGCAACACCGAAGCGATCCTGATGTCGCTGCCGCCGGAAGTGGCCTGGCCTTAAGCCACCCTAGCCCAGCCGGTAGATCTCGGTCTCGTCGCGGCGGCCGGGGAGGACTTCGTGACCGAGGGCGGTCAGTTGCGTCTCGGGCGTCAGTAATTTGGCCGTGTCGGCGCTGATGCTGATGAGGGCCGAGCGCTTGCCGTCATCGACCTGCTTGCCGAATTGTTCGAGGCGCTGGGCGATGTTCACCGCATCGCCGACCAGCGTGTAGTTGATGCGGCCGGGGGCACCGATATTGCCGGCGATGACCGTGCCGCTGTGGATGCCGATGCGGATGCGGACCGGTGCGAGGCCTTTGCGCGCGCGCCGGGCGTTGTCGGCATCGAGGCGCGCCGCGATGCGCTGGGCGGCATGGACCGCCCGCAGCGCGTGATCTTCCTGCGCTTCCGGGGCGCCCCAGAACGCCATGATGGAATCGCCGATATATTTGTCGATCGAGCCGCCCTCGGCCACGATATGGCTGCCGAGCAGAGTGAAGTGCCGGTTCAAGAACGCAGCCAGGCGGCGCGGGCTCAAACGCTGCGCGATGCCGGAAAAGCCGATGATATCGGTGAACATCACGGTAACCGGCACCTCACGCGAGGCCAGCATGGCGCTGCCTTCTGGCCTCATCAGATGCGGCACCAGCGAACCCGGCACATAGGTCGAGAACCAGCCCAATCCGTTGCGCATGCTGTTATAGGCGTTGTTGGCAATGTCGATCTCACGGAAGCGGCTGCGTGTCAGCGATGCGGCACCGGCGAAATCCAGTTCGGCGAGGTGCCGTGTCGCGTCGGCGAGTTCGCGAATGGGATGGCCGATGCGCCGACCCAGCGCCATCGCCAGGACAATGGCGATGACGATGACGATGCCCGCCCAGTAAAGCGTGCGCAGCAGCTGGTCGATGACGCCTTCCACCAGCGTCGAGCGGAAATAGACGCCGACGGTGAGCGGCTGGTTGAGAAGGTTCGGTATTTCCTTGAAGATGAGAAAAAATTTGCTGTCACCGACCCGGACTTCCTGCTCCTGGAAGGACGAGCGTTCGGGCGGGGTCACCCTGACGGCCTTGCTCGGGTCGTATTGGGCAAGGACCGGGTCGTTGATCTCGTTGAACCGCGGCAGGGGACGTTTCTCGCTGAGGTGAAAATCGCCGGTGAACAGTTCGCGGTGCGAAAAGACGGCGCCATTCGTACCGATCACGAAGGGTGTGGCCTGCGGGCCCGCGCGGTCCTTGAGATTCTCGGATATCGCGGGGAGCGACACCACGGCAGCGAAGACACCGACCACTTTGCGCTTGTAGCGCGCCGGGGCCAGGGCCGACATGACCGGCTTTTCCAGTTGGGGCAGAAATATCGGTTGGTCCCAAATCGGCTCGCTGGCCACAGAACCGCGATTGAGGGCCATGCGGAAGCGCGGTGTTGCCACCCCGCTCATCACCTGGCTGGCATAAAGACGTCCTTCGAGTTGGCGCGCGGCGGTTATGACCGTGAGGTCCTCGCGAATGAAGGTGACGGCGGTGAGCTGCGGCGACGCGGCGAGCGACCCCATCAGCAGATCGGCGATGCGCTGGTTGTCGCCGGCCGTCACCCGACCGGTCGCAATGAGGTCGGAGAGGTAGCGCACTTGTTCCAGGGCCGGATCGAGTTCCGAACGCAATGCTTTTTCGAGATTGGTGATCTCGCGGTCGGCGAAGAGATTGAGCAAGTCGTAGGTGTTGTCGTAGGCGCGGATATTGATGGCGATCGCCACCAACGCCACAGCGAGCGCCGCCAGCCCGCCGAACGTCGCGGCGAGGACAAGCCAGATCGGGAATCTGAGGGCCTGGTTATCTGACACACGCGCCATGCGCGTGAATCTATCTCAGTTGCGGGCCTCAGTAACTGACGATCTTCACCAATTGCCCGGCCTGCAGCGGCTGGCCCTGGTCGAGGCGGTTGATGACCTTGAACCATTCGGTCTTGGCCTCAGGTACCACCATGCGGGCGGCGAGGCTGTCGATGGTGTCGCCTTGCTTCACCTCGACAAGGCGGATGCGCATCGGCTTATAGCCGGTCGCTTCATTGGCAGCGAGCTGGCGGAAGGAATTGACCGTCGTGCCGAAGCCGGCATCGGCGCCTCCAAAGCTGTTGTTGGGAGCAGCGAACAGGAAACGATAGACGTGATTGTCCGGGAAGCGGACCGCTACCAGGCGGAAGGTCGCCGGCGTGTTACTGACCGAGCCTTGGGCGATGCCGGTTGCCCCTTCCATGCCGTTGACATTGATGCGTTGGACATCGCTGACCTTGGCCTTGGGGTTCCATTGTCTCTGAACATAGGTCGCAAGATCGCCGGTGCCTGAGGGCGCCATGTCGAAGATCATGACGCTGTTGTCGCCCTTGCCCAGGACCTGGCTCGGCTGATTCGAAAGCTTGAAGCCCGGCGGGGCGGTGAAGGTGAAGCGCAAGGACGGGTGAATGAATTCGCGGCCCTTGACGACACCGTCATTGGGGTCGTCGCCCCAGAGGATGCCGTTGATCTTGGTGAGGAACTCGTTGCGTGCCAGCATCGTGTCGCCGGGCGTCGCTGGCCCCGCTGCATCAATCGCCCGCTGCACGCGGTCGGCCGTGCGCGGATGGCTCTGCTTCATGCTGTAGGCATCTGCCGCCGCTTCATTGCCGGCAAGCTTGGCTTCAAGATGGGTATCGGCATTGAGGGCGGCGAGGAAGGTCGCCATCGCCTGCGGGTCATAAGTGGCGCGCTTGAGGTAACGGACGCCCAGGGTGTCGGCCTCGAATTCCTGATCCTGAGAATAGCTGCCGAGATAGTTCTGCGCCGCTTCGGTGCCGAGCTGGCCACCCAGTTGCCCGCCCTGCTCGCCGCCCAGAAGCGTGCCGAGCAACACGCCGGCCAACACGCCGATCTGGGCCTTCTGCTGCTGGCCCATGCGTTCGGCAGTGTGGCGGGCATTCACATGGCCGATCTCGTGGCCGAGGACGCCGGCCATCTCCGCCTCATTGACGGCAAGGCCCAGCAGGCCGCGCGTTACATAGACATAGCCGCCGGGCAAGGCGAAAGCATTGATGTCGGGCGAGTTCAAGACCGTGAACGTGTATTTGACGTCCTGCCGCTCGGCCGTCGCCGCCACGAACTGGCCGACGCTGTCGACATAGGTGTTGAGCGCCGGGATCTCCTGATAGGCGCCGCCGAATTCGGCAAGGATCTTGGGGTGCTCCTCGGCACCGATCTGGTTTTCCTGTGCCTCGGTAACGCTGGTCGAAAAGGTCCGGCCCGTGGCTGGGCTGGTGGCCTGCATGCAGCCGGTGAGCACCAGCGAGGTACCGGCAAGCAGCAGGACGGCAAAGGAATGTTTGAGGCGCATGGAAGGCTCCGAAACCGAACTTTGGGACCGAATCTATCGTTTTGCCGGATCATAGCGCCGCCGCAAGGCCCCCGAGCCACTTTTTTCGGCACGATCCGGCCAAGCAACATCACATCTCGGCGATTGGTTCCTGTCGGATTGGCGGCCGGCGGGCTCGTGCTATAAGGGCCGGGACCGTTTCTCCCGAGGATTCGCCGGAAGATGCCGCAAAAGGATCTCTACCCCGATATCGCGCCGTTTCGCACCGGCGAACTGCCGCTCGACGATGTCCACACCATGTATTTCGAGGAAAGCGGCAACCCCGATGGCGCGCCCGTCGTGTTCCTGCATGGTGGCCCCGGTGCCGGGGCCAATGCCAGCCATCGGCGCTTTTTCGACCCGAAACATTATCGGATCGTGATTTTCGACCAGCGCGGCAGTGGCCGCTCGACGCCCTTGGGCGAGATCAAGGACAACACCACCCCGCTCCTCATCGACGACATGGAGCGGCTGCGCCGGCATCTCTCCATCGAGACCTGGTTCGTCTTCGGCGGCTCGTGGGGCTCGACCCTGGCGCTGGCCTATGCCGAATTCCACCCGGACCGGGTCAGGGGCCTGGGCTTACGCGGTATTTTCCTCGCCCGGAAATCGGAAATCGACTGGTTTCTCTCTGGCCTCAAGGAGCTGGCGCCCGAGGCCTGGCGCGCCTTTTCCGGCTACATCCCCGAGAATGAGCGGCACGATCTGCTCGGCGCCTATCATAAGCGCCTGATGCACAGCGACCCCAAGGTGCACTTGCCGGCGGCGCGTGCCTGGAGCCTTTACGAGGGCAGCTGTTCGACCCTGCTGCCCAGCCCCGAGACGATTCAGGCCTTTTCCGGCGACAACCTGGCCTTAGGATTGGCGCGGATGGAGGCACATTACTTCGCCAACAGCATCTTCCTGCCCGAAAACTTCCTGATCGAGAATATCGGCCGCATCCGCAAGATTCCGGCCTTCATCGTGCAAGGCCGCTATGACCTGGTCTGCCCGATCCGCTCGGCCGACGACCTTTCCCGCCTGTGGCCGGAAGCGCGCTACCAGATCATCCCCGATGCCGGCCATTCCGCCATGGAACCGGGGACCCGCGCCGCTTTGGTGCAGGGCATGGAACGGTTCAAGGAATTGGGGTGAGGTGCTGCTGCAACGCCCCGTTACCGCCTAAGGCAGCGGAACTAACCGCCGCTGGGTTTGGTTAATAAGGACCGCTCGGCTGTCTCATCGACCTCATCGACGTCCCTGGGCGGTCATCGCATCCTTCACGCGATGTTGAGCCGGCCCCTTTGGTCTGCCCTTGCAAAAGCGCCGAAAAATGGCGATTTTGCATCGCAGTAACCGGGCGGGCCGGGATGATTGGGAGGGACCGCGCGGTTAAATTGCAACAAGCCACGCCTCGAAACGGTCGGCAGCGCGGGACAGGCGCTCATGCCGGTCCTGTTCGGGCGGGCATTCGGGTTCGGGATTGAGATGCGTTTCAGTAACTGGCTTATCGGCCTTGCTCTGGCGGCCATGGTCGCCGCTGCCTGGTTCGTCCTGAACCCGACGGTGGAGAGCGATCCCTTCCAGGGTGATCTGCGCGGCGTCTCCTATTCGGCCTGGCGCCAGGATCCGACATCGCTGGCCAAGCGCGAGCCGACCATCGAGGAGATCCGCGAGGATCTGCAGCTGGTGGCCGGCCTCACGCGTTCGGTGCGCACCTATGAGACAAGCGGCATCTCCGCCCGCATTCCCGAAATCGCCGCCGAGATGGGCCTCAACGTCACGGCCGGCGCCTGGATCGATGCCGATAAGAAGGTCAATGAGGAGGAGATCGCCCGTCTCGTCGAGATCGCGCACAATGTCGGCAGCGTCAACCAGCTGATCGTCGGCAACGAATTCATCCACCGGCACCGCGACAAGGAAGAAGAGGCGAAGGCCGAACTCATCGGCTACATCCGGCGCGTGAAGGCGGAGAGCGAGCTGCCGGTCTCGACCGCCGAGCCGTTCGACCTGTGGCTAGAGAATCCGGACCTTGTCAACGAGGTCGATTACATCGCCATCCACATCCTGCCCTTCTGGAACGGCATCAATATCGACCAGGCGCTGAAATGGACCCTCGATCGCTATTACGCGGTTGCCAAGAAATATCCCGACAAGCGCATCCTCATCGCCGAAGTGGGCTGGCCCAGCGAAGGCCTGACGCGCTCGACGCTGCCTGAAGAAGGTCCGGAATACCAGGACAAGGGCGGCGCCGTCGCCTCACCGATCAACCAGGGTCTGTTCCTTCGCCGCTTCCTGGTCGAGGCCAAGAAAGCGGACATCGATTACAACGTGATCGAAGCGTTCGATCAGCCGTGGAAGATCGCGGTCGAAGGCGGCGTCGGCGCCTATTGGGGCCTGTGGAATGCCGACCGGCAGCCAAAGCCCGCGCTCCAAGGCAACCTCATCAACTTTGCCAATTGGCCGGCCTTCGCCATCGCCTCGGTCGTGATCGGCCTGCCCTTCGTGCTATTCCTGATGCGCACCGAACTGGGGATGAAACGGCGCGGGCGCTTCTTCGTCGCCATGCTGGGATATGGCGGCGTCATCACCGCCGTCCTCATCTATGCGCAATACAGCCAGCTTTACCTGACGCTTTATGACGTCATCGCCATGGTGGCGGTGGCGCCGGCCGTGCTGCTGCTGCTCACCATCTTCCTCATCGAAGGGTTGGAGATGGCGGTCAATCTGTGGCTGGGACAGTCAAAGCGCAGCCTGGTGCCGCCGCCCATCCATGCATCATGGAAGCTGCCCAAGGTGTCGGTCCATGTGCCGTGCTATAACGAGCCGCCCGACATGATGATCGAGACGATCCAGGCGCTGGAGCGGTTGGATTATCCGAATTTCGAAGTCCTCATCATCGACAACAACACCAAGGATGACGCGGTCTGGCAGCCGGTCGAGGCGTATATTAAATCCCTCAACCGGCCGAATTTCCGCTTCTTCCATCTGCCGAAATGGCCGGGCTTTAAGGCGGGTGCGCTTAACTACGCGCTGACCGAAACCCATCCGGAAGCCGAGATCATTGCCACCATCGACAGCGATTACATCGTGCGGGCGCGGTGGCTCTCGGATCTCGTGCCGCATTTCACCAACAGCCAAGTGGCCTTGGTGCAGGCGCCGCAGGATTACCGCGACGGGCATGAAGACCTCTTCAAGCGCATGTGCTTCTGGGAATATGCCGGCTTCTTCTATCTGGGCATGAAGAGCCGCGACGAGAAGAACGCCATCATCCAGCACGGCACCATGGCATTGATCCGCCGCTCGGCGCTGACGCAAGCCGGCGGCTGGGCGGAATGGTGCATCACCGAGGATGCGGAACTGGGCCTGCGCCTGTTCGAAGCCGGCCACAAGGCGGTCTATACCGAGAAGAGCTATGGCCGTGGCCTGATGCCGGACAGCTTCGACGCGTTCAGGAAGCAGCGCTATCGCTGGGCCTATGGCGCCATGCAGATCCTGAAAAGCCATTGGCGCGACCTGCTGCCCTTCATGGGCAAGCGCCTGGAGCCGGCGCAGCGCTATCAGTTCCTGGCCGGTTGGCTGCCCTGGATCGCCGATGGCCTGCAGATCTCGTTCATCGCGCTTGCTTTGGTGTGGACGGTTGGCATGATCGTCTGGCCGCAATACATCGCCCCGCCGCTCACCGTCTATCTCTTCGTCACCATCGGCATGTTCGCCTTCAAGGTCGGCAAGTCGTTCTGGCTTTATGCCCAGAAGGTGCCGTGCAGCATTTGGGACAATATCGGTGCGAGCCTCGCCGGCCTCGCCCTCTCTTACGCCGTCGGCAAAGCCGTCTGGCGCGGCATCTTCACCTCGAACCTGCCGTTCCACCGCACGCCGAAGATGGAGAATGCACCGGCGGCGCTGCGCGGCCTCGTTGCGGCGCGCGAGGAAACGGCGATCTTCCTGGCGCTGGTCGGCGCCGGCCTGTGGACGCTGGAAGCGCGCAGCATTGAACCCGCTGCGGTGCTGTGGGCGATCCTCCTCTTCGTGCAGTCGCTGCCATTCTTTTCGGCGCTGCTGCTCTCGATGATCAACGCGCTGCGCCTGGGCCAGCGCAGCGACGGACCGGAGACCTCGCTCATCAATGCGCTGGCTGTGGCGAGCGGCAAGGATGCGCCGGTCGAAACCAGCCCAGAGACCAAGAAGGCTGCGTAGATGCTGATGAAATGGGCGGGGCCGCTGCTGCCCGCCATCCTTGGCGTCATCGGCTTCTGGGCCTTTCTCGGCCGACCCGTCGAGCTGCCGCCGGCCCCCGAACCGAAGCTCCATTGCGTCAGCTACACGCCCTTTCGTGGCGACCAGACGCCCTATGACCGCAGCCTGGTCATTCCGCCCGAGCAGATTGCCGAAGACCTCGACCAGTTGAAGCCCATCACCGATTGCGTGCGCATCTACGCGACGGATCAGGGCCTTGATGCCACCGTTCCGCTGGCCGAGGAACGCGGCATGCAGGTGCTGCTCGGCATCTGGATCGGCGCCGAAGCCGCCATCTATGAGCCGCAGATCACGCGCGCGATCGCGCTGGCCAAGGCACACCCGAAGGCGATCAAGGCGATCATCGTCGGCAACGAGGTCCTGCTGCGCGGCGAGCAGAGCGGCGAGACGCTGGCCGCACTCGTGACGCGCGTCAAGCAGGCGACGGGACTGCCCGTCACTTATGCCGATGTCTGGGGCTTCTGGCAGAAGGCGCCGCGGGTCCTGGTCGATGCGGTCGATTTCATGACCATCCATATTCTCCCTTACTGGGAGGATGATCCGGCACCGTCGACCATGACCGTGCCGCATCTTGAATTTGCACTTGGCGAGATGCAGCGCCTTTATCCCGGCAAGAAGCTGATGATCGGCGAAACCGGCTGGCCCTCGGCTGGGCGCGCGCGCGAAGACGCCATCCCCTCCATCGTCGACCAGGCGCGGTATTTGCGCGACTTCCTCGTCTACGCCAAGGCCCATGATCTCGATTACAATTTCATCGAAGCCTTCGACCAGCCGTGGAAGCGCGCGCAGGAAGGCGCCGTCGGTGGCTATTGGGGCCTGTTCGATGGCAACCGCCATGCCAAGTTCGACTGGTTCAAGCCGGTCAGCAACCATCCCGACTGGCCGATGCTGGCCGCGATCAGCCTGGCGCTGGGCCTGGGCGCGCTTGGCATCGCCCGGCCACGCGCCGATGATTGGCGCGAAGCCCTCGCCCTCTCGTTTGCAGCGCTCGTTGGTGGCACGCTGATGACGCTACAGGCCGAGCGGGCGCATCTCATCTATGTGACGACGGCGGACCTGGCGGTGGAGGCCTTGCTGCTGGTGCAATCGGCGCTGGTGCTGATCCTGGGTCTGCGGCGGAACCTCGATTTCGCGACGGCGCCACTGGCCAGTGCTGCACGCTGGCTTATCGCCCTCGACACGCGGCCGCTGCCGATGGGGGCCCTGCTGCGGCTCATCGTGCTGCTGGGGGCCGGCACCATTGCGCTGGGCCTTGCCTTCGACAGCCGCTATCGCGGCTTCCCGCTTGCCACCTATGCGATACCGGCCTTTGCCTTCCTGCTGCTGCAGGCGCGTGCCGGCAGGCTGCTCGCCCCCGTGATCGACGGCCGCGAGGAGCGGGTCCTGTCGCTGGTCTATATGGGCTGTGCCGGTTTCATCGCCTGGTATGAAGGGCCGCTCAACTGGCAAGCCTTGAGCTTCTGCGCATTGCTGCTGATGCTGGCGCTTTCCATCGCCGGCGCCTGGCGCCGGCCAGCGCGCAGTCTCAGCGTCGTACCAGCCGCATAAGGGCAAGGAGCAGGCCGAAGGCGGCCGGGCCGGAATTATAGAGCGAGAGGCCGGCGCCCCCCGCCACGATGGCGACGACGATTGCCACCCGCCAGCCAAAGAACAGGGCGGCGAACCCGCCCAGCATCGCGGCCCAGGACCAGCCGCCAACATCGCCGATCTGCCACAGCAGATGGCGCGGGCCGCAATACCAAGCCGGGTCGGCGCTTTGGCACATGAGGCCGATCGGCGTCGATTGGATGAGGCCGTAGCGCCCATAGGCGCCAAAGCCGATCGCGGCCGCCAGCAGCAGAGCCCAAGGCCAGGCGCGCAAGGTCCAAGCCTTCAGCGTTGCGACAGTCAGTATGTTTTGGAAATTCACGAGCTGCACGCGTCCTCGATGCAATCGGCCATGCCCGTTTTGTAATGACGACAGGGCCCGCCCGCAAGCGCCGGCACTCCGGCTTTCCGCGCCATCCACATTTGATAGAAAACAATCACTATTGACAGTTTGCAAGAAAACTAGCGAAATGGATGCAACGAGGAGCCAGCGATAGACAGCGACGCGCGCAAGGCTTCCGGACGGCAACAGGGCCAAGAAACGACGGGCTGGGCATATGGCTGAAGCGAGCCGCAAATCTGTGCGCGAGCGGTTGAGCGCGTGCCTCGATGGCGCCACCAAGACCGAGAAGGCCATCGCCAGCTACATGCTGGCCAATCTTAACGGCCTGCCGTTCGAGAATGCGGCGACACTTGCTGAAAAAGTTGGCGTTTCAGAGCCCTCGGTCGGCCGCTTCTGTCGCACGATCGGCTACAAGCATCTAAAGGAACTGAAGGCCGATCTCCAAGGCGATATCGGCGACAAGCCCTGGCTGATCGGCGATCGGCTGAAGGATTACCGCGAACGCAGCCGCAAGGGCGATGACGAGTTGGCGCGCGGGCTGGAGATGGAAATCGCCGCCTTGGTCAGCAATTACGAGCTGGCCCATTCCAAGGAATGGAAGCGTGCCGTGAAGCGCCTGGCGCGCCTGCCGCATATCCATGTGGCCGGCTTCCAGACCGAACGGGGCCTGGCGCAATATCTGGTCAACCAGCTGCAATATCTGCGCCCCGGCGTGCAATTGCTCGATCTTGCCGGCGGCAATTTCTCCGAATTGCTGCTGGGCGATGTGAAGAAATCAGGCCTCATCCTCATCGAAGGGCGGCGCTATTCGCGCCTTGCCAAGGTGCTGGCCAGCGAAGCCAAGCGCGCCGGCATCCCCACGACCCTCTTCACCGACGCCTATTGCGACTGGGGCCGCGATCTGGTCGACGAGATGTTCGTCGTGCCGACCGACATCAATCAGTTCTGGGATGCGACCGCGCCGGTCGCCAGCCTGATCTCGCTCTTCATCAACAGCATCTTCAACGAGCTCGGCCCATCGGTCGAGACACGCATGAATGAAGTCTCGGCGCTTTACAGCCGCTTCATCGGCTATGTCGGCGATTCATCCGGCCCGGCAACCGCGTAGCGGCAAGCTCACAGATTCTACCAGACCACAAGCAACCACGACCCAAAACGACATAAACGGAGGCTTACGTGAAACACCAGTTACGCAAGGCATTTCTGGTCAGCAGCACCGCGCTGATGACGCTTGCCGGCGCCACTTTTGGCGCTTCCGGCATGGCTTGGTCGCAGGAAGCGACCTTCGTCTTCAACACCAATGAAGTGGGCGCCCCCACCTACAACCCGGTTAAGGCCAGCATGCTGAATGCGGCGACCGGGCTGATCTACGACACATTGGTCGTGCAGGATGCGGATCAGAGCTTCCATCCCAGTCTCGCCGCCTCGTGGGAAGAGGCGCCCGACGGCATGCAATGGGTCTTCCACCTGAAAAAAGGCGTCAAATTCCATGACGGTGAGCCCTTCAACGCGCAGGCCGTCGCCGACTGGGTCCAGACCTATATCGGCACCGACAACCAATACATGGTCGATGCGATCGAGAAGGTCGAAGCGGTCGACGACCTGACCGCCAAATTCGTCATGAAGCATCCGGAACCCAATCTTCTCTTCAACCTCTCCAGCACCTTCATGGGCATTCCGGCCCCCAAGGCCTATAAGGATCTCGGTGACAATTTCGGCGTGACACAGGCGATCGGCACCGGTCCCTACAAGCTGGAAAGCTTCGCCGTCGGCCAGGAAACCGTGCTGGTCCGCAATGACGATTACAATTGGGGCTCCGACCTCTCGGAGAACAAGGGTCCGGCCAAGATCGAAAAGATCACCTTCCGTGAGATCCCGGAAGAATCGACCGCGTTCCTGGAATTGAAGACCGGCGGTGTCGACCTGCTGCTCGGCGTGCCGACCGATTTCATCGGCGAGCTGAAGAAGGAGCCAAATGTGGGCGTCCTCACCTTGCCGGGCCTCGACGTCGCCTACATGCCGATCAACGTCACCAGCGCGCCGTTCGACGATATCAAGGTGCGCGAAGCGACGGCGTTCGCCATCAACCAGAAGGAAATCCTCGCCAACATCTATGGCGGTGTCGGCTCCGAGGCGCATAACTTCCTGATCAGCGCGCTGCCGGAATCGAAGGTCGATCCCAAGTTCGAGATCTCCTATGACCCGGCGCGCTCGGCCAAGCTGTTCGACGAAGCCGGCTGGAAGCTGGGCGATGGCGGCATCCGCCAGAAGGACGGCAAGCCCTTGAAGGTCAAGCTGTGGACCCAGTCCGACAGCGAATTCAAGCGCCTGACCGAGGCCGTGCAGGCGCAGCTGAAGGCGGTCGGCATGGATGCCGAGATCACCGTCTTCGATTCCAGCGCCATCAAGGACCAGTACAAGAAGAACGAGCATCAGCTGGCGGTGCGTTCCTATAACTGGAACAATGCCGACATCATCGACTGGTTCTTCAGCGGCCAGCGTCTCGGCTACCCGAACATCTCGATGTTCAACGATCCGAAGGCCGAGGAGCTGAACAAGAAGGCGATGACGGAATCGAAGACCGTCGAGGAGCGCGTCGCCAACTTCAAGGCGTATCACGAATACGTCCTGTCGCAGTTCCCCTTTGCCCCGATCTACCAGCCGGTGCAGAACATCGGCTACAACAAGGAGCGCCTGAAGCTCCCGGCCCAGATCCGTGGCACCCAGATCGGTTCGCAGTCCATCATGGACATGGAAGTGACTGAGTAAGGTCGACCATGTGGCACGCTCTTCACCATCGTCATCCCCGGGCTTGGCCCGGGGATCCACGAGTTTCGTTTACAGGCAAACTCGTGGATGCCCGCACCAAGTGCGGGCATGACGCAAGAGCATGCATATTTGTTGCAGGAACACCGGGATGTTGAGCTACATCCTGCGGCGGCTGTTGCTGCTCATCCCGGTTTTCCTCACTGTTTCCATCATCATCTTCGGCATCATCCATCTGGTGCCGGGCGATCCGGTCGACAATCTGGTCAAGATCGGATCGAGCCCCGAGCAGAAGGCGATCATCGCCGCCCGCTACGGGCTCGATAAGCCGCTCTATCAGCAATATTTCATCTGGCTCGGGCAACTGGCGCAGGGTGATCTCGGCAACGCCATCGTCATGCGGCGGCCGGTTGCCGATCTCCTTGCCCAGAACATTCCCTTCAGCCTGCGCCTTGGCGGTGCCGCTTTGCTGTTCTCGACCCTGCTTGGGATCGCTGCCGGCACGCTGGCCGCGATCTACAAGGACACGCGCATCGACCGCAGCGTCATGGCGGGCATTCTGCTGGGCTCCACCTTGCCGAGCTTCTGGCTGGGGCTGCTGCTCATCCTGCTTTTCTCCGTCGAGCTCGGCTGGCTGCCCGTTTCGGGTGCCCGCAGTTGGCAGGCCATCATCCTCCCCGTCCTCACCATAGGTCTTGGCGGCACGGCGCTGGTGGCGCGCGTCACCCGCATCGCCATGCTGGAGACGATGCAGAAGGATTTCGTGATGCTGCTCCATGCCAAGGGCTTGCCGGCGCGGCGCATTCAACTGCGCCACGTGCTGCGCCACGCCATGATGCCGGTCGTCACCATCCTTGGTTTGCGCATCGGCTGGATTCTGGGCGGTGCGGTGACGGTCGAATTCGTCTTTGCCCGGCCCGGGCTCGGCACGCTGCTCATCAAGGCATTGAACCAGCATGACTACCCGGTGATGCAAGGCTGCCTGCTGATGCTGGCCATGGCCGTGATGCTGGGGACCCTCCTCGGTGACATCGTCCAGGCGGCGATGGATCCGCGCGTGCGGCATGCGCTGACGTGAGCCTGCCGACATGACAAGCATTCCGATGAACGCCACATTTTCCCGCTGGCACGCCTTTCGCCGCTCGACGGCTGGCAAGGTGTTGCTGACGCCCAAGGGCGGCGTCGCCGGCGCCTACCTGTTGATCCTGGTGCTGGTGGCACTGCTCGCCCCCTGGATCACGCCCTATCCCTATGACGCGCAGGAACTGTCGATTGCGAGCCAGGCCCCCAGTGCCGCGCATTGGCTGGGCACCGACGAGTTCGGCCGCGATGTGCTCTCGCGCATCATGTATGGCGCGCGCACATCGCTGTCGGTCAGCATCACGGCGATCAGCGTCTCGGTCTTCATTGGCATGGCGCTGGGTGCTGCCGCCGGCTATTTCGGCGGCATGTTCGACCGCGGCGTCACCGCGGCGGTCGATCTTTCCTGGTCGTTCCCGGAAATTCTCATCGCCCTCATCCTGGTCGCCATCATCGGGCCGGGCCTCACCTCCACCATGCTGGCGATCGGCGTTGCCTATCTCGCCCAGTTCACACGCCTGACGCGCTCGCAGATCCTGGGCTTGAAGAACGAGACCTATATCGAGGCGACGCTCAACCTCGGCGCCGGGCATTTCCATGTCATCTTCCGCCATTTGATGCCCAATGCCCTGGCGCCGGTCATCATCTGCGGCATGCTGGCCACGGGTGACGCCATCATCCTCGAAGCGACGCTGGGCTTCTTCGGCCTCGGTGCACAGCCGCCGGTCCCGTCCTGGGGTGCCATGATGAGCGCCGGCTCGGCCCTCATCTTCAAGGCGCCCTGGGTCATCATCTTCCCCGGTCTTGCTGTCGCGGTAACGGTCGTGATGATCAATCTGTTCGGTGACGCCCTCATCCGCGCGCTCGATATCCGCGCCAAGCTCCGGGAGGGCTGAAGCCATGGCCCTCCTTGAGGTACGTGACCTTTCCATCAACATCCACGGCATCCGCCCGCTGGACGGGATTTCCTTCCATCTCGACAAGGGCGAGATCCTGGGCATCGTCGGGGAATCGGGTTCCGGCAAGTCGCTGACGGCCCTGTCGGTCATGGGACTGCTGCCGTTGATCGGCGGCAAGATCGAGCGTGGTTCGGTCAGCTTCGACGGCCAGGATCTGACGCATCTTGCCGAGGACGACTTTCGCAAATTGCGCGGCAAGCGCATCGCCTTCATCACGCAGAATCCGATGACCTCGCTGGATCCGGTAATGCGCGTCGGCGCCCAGATCGACCAGATGGCGACACTGCATCTGGGCCTCGACCCCAAGGCCGCGCAGGCGCGCAGCATCGAGATCATGGAACAGCTGCGCATTCCGGAAGCCGCCACCATCTATCACCATTACCCGCACCAGCTGTCGGGCGGCATGAAGCAACGCATTGTCATCGCCATGGCGCTGGCGGCCGATCCCGACCTCATCATCGCCGATGAGCCGACGACGGCGCTTGACGTCACCATCCAGGCGCAGATCGTCGATCTGCTGGCCGAATTGGTGCGCGAGCGGGGCGTCGCTCTCATCCTCATCACCCATGACATGGGCGTCGTGGCGCAGATCTGCGACCGCGTCGTCGTGCTTTACGCAGGTCGCATCGCCGAGAGCAACCGGGTGGATGCGATCTTCGCGGAGCCCCGCCACCCCTATACCAGCGCGCTCATCCGCTGCATCCCGCGCGAGGATACGGCACCAAGCAGCCTGGTCGGCATCCCGGGCGCTGTACCGAGCGTCGCACATTACCCGACCGGCTGCCGCTTCCATCCGCGCTGCGAGCGGCGCGGCGAGCCTTGCGGCACGGTCGTGCCAGCGCTCGTCCAGCCTGCCAGCGGCGGCGAACTCGCCTGTCATTTCCCCGCGGGTGCGGCATGAGCAATCTTCTGGAACTGCGCGGCCTCGACAAGCGATTCGAGAGCCGCAAGGGCCTCTTCGGTAAAACGCGCGCCATGATGGCCGTGAGCGGCGTCGATCTCGATGTGCCGCGCGGCCGGGTGACGGGCGTGGTGGGCGAGTCCGGTTGCGGCAAGTCGACCCTGGCGCGGTTGGTGCTGCGCCTCCTCAAACCGAGCGCGGGTGAGGTGATCTTCGACGGCACCGAATTGGGATCGCTGTCGCCGTCGGCCTTGCGCAACCTACGCCGGCGCATGCAGATGGTGTTCCAGGATCCCTATTCCGCCATCGATCCGCGCTATTCCATGGCGGAGGCGTTGCTGGAGCCGTTCCGCATCCAGGGCATCCGCCTTTCCGCGGCCGAGGCACAGGCGAAGGTTGCCGAACTACTGGCCATGGTGGGCCTCGGCGCACAGATGGCAGCATCCTATCCGCACCAGCTTTCCGGCGGGCAGCGGCAGCGCATCGGCATTGCCCGCGCCCTTGCCTTGAAGCCGGATTTTCTGGTGCTGGATGAGCCCACCGCCTCGCTCGACGTCTCGATCCAGGCGCAGATCGTGGCACTCCTCGAGCAGTTGCAGGCGGACCTTGGCCTGACCTATCTCTTCATCTCCCACGATCTCGGCCTGGTGCGGTATTTTTGCGACCGCATCGTGGTGATGTATCTGGGGCGCATCGTCGAGATTCTGCCCGAACCCAAGGCGCCGCCGCGGCATCACTATACGCGCACGCTGATGGACAGCAATTTTGCCCCCGACCCCGCGCAACGGCGCCAGATCAAGCGCCTGACCGGCGAGATCCCCTCCGCCTTCGACCTGCCCAAGGGCTGCGCCTTTGCCGCGCGCTGCCCGGCGGCGGATGACACATGCCGCCGCGTGCGGCCGGAGTTCACGACCGATGCCGCAGGCCATGCCCATGCCTGCCATCACCCCCTTTGACTGGAGTCGATTGATGTCATTGCGCGTTCTCACCGCCGAATTCGCCCACGAGACGAATACCTTCAACAAGAACCTCACCGATTACGCGGCCTTCGTCGATCGCAACGCCTATTTCGGCGCCGACGCGATCAAGGAACGGGGCGATGCCAATACCGAGCTTGCTGGCTTCCTCGATTGCGGCAAGAAATTCGGCTGGGAGATCGTGCATGTGCTTTCCGCCTCGGCCCAGCCCGCCGGCAACGTGACCCGTGATGCCTTCGACCGGCTGGGTGGCGCCATCGTCGAGGCCGCGAAAGCCGGCACATTCGACGGCATCCTGCTCAGTCTCCACGGCGCCATGGTGACGGAGTTCGACGAGGATGGCGAAGGCGTGCTGCTGGAGCGTCTGCGCGGCGTGGTCGGACCCGACATCCCCATCGCCATCACGCTCGATCTCCATGCCAATGTGACGCCCAAGATGTGCGCCCTTGCCAACATCATCGTCTCCTACAAGACCTACCCGCATGTCGACATGCGCGAGCGCGCGGTGCAGGCGGGCGAGATTCTGGAACGCGCGATGAAAGGTGCAATTGCGCCGGTCACGCTGCGCGTGCATCGACCGATGCTGGATGAAGCCAATGGCGGGCGCACCGATGTGGGGCCGATGATCGAGCGCCTCGCGCAATGCGTCGCCTATGAGGGTGAGCCGGGCGTGCTGGCGGTGAGCATCAATGCCGGCTTCGGCAATGCCGACATCAAGGATGTCGGTCCCACCGTGCTGGTGACCTATGACGCCAAAGCGGGCAATGTCGAAAAGCACCGCGCCTTTGCCGAGGGTATCGCCGAAGACATCTGGGCCAAGCGCTTTGATGTGCTCAATTACTACATGCCGGTCGAGGAAGCGGCGGCGATCGCCAAGGGATATGTGCGCAGCACCGGCCCGATCATCATTGCCGATTATGCCGACAATCCCGGCGGTGGCGGCTATGGCGATTCGACCAATCTGCTGAAGGCCCTGCTTGATGCCGGCGTGCGTGACGCGGCCTTCGGGCCGATCGTCGACAACGAGACGGCTGTTTACCTGCACAAGCAGCGCGTCGGAGAGAAAGTGAAGGTGCGCCTCGGCGGCAAGACCGATCCGCGCTTTGGCGGCGCGCCGCTGGAGCTTACCGTGACGCTGAAGCTCATCAGCGACGGTGTCTATACCGGCGACGGGCCGATGATTGGGGGGCTCAAGCATTCCTTCGGCCCCTCGGCAGTCATCGAGATCGACGGCATGGAGATCCTGGTCGTGACCGAGCCGGCGCAGATGCTGGATCTGCAGCAATTCAAGGCCTTCGGCATCGATCCCGCCCGGAAGACCGTCGTCGGCCTCAAATCCATGCAGCATTTCCGCGCCGCCTTCGAGCCGATCGCCGGCAAGGTCATCGTCTGCGACAGCGGTGCCCTCTGCACGACCTATTACGACCGCCTGCCCTACCAGAACGTGCCCCGGCCGATCTATCCGCTCGACCGGGAGATGACGCGATGAGCCTTCATGCGCAGCACGCCCTGCCGCCCTTCCTGACCGCGGATGGGGCGGATCTAGCGCTGGATGGGCACAATCTCGCTGGCCTGGCGCGGGAACACGGCACGCCGCTCTTCGTCTTTTCCGGCCGGCGGCTGGAGCACAATGCGCGCAGCATGCTGGCGGCAGCCAAGGGGGGTCACCCGCGCGCGCGCATCTTCTTTGCGAGCAAGGCCTGCTCCAACCTGCATGTCATCAAGCTGTTCCGGCGTGAAGGCCTCAATATCGAGGTCAATTCCGGCGGCGAAATGTGGAAGGCGCTCTCGGCCGGCTATCGCCCGGATGAGATCGTCTTCAATGGTGTGGCGAAATCGGTGCCCGAGATCGAGCAGGCGGTGAGCCTGGGGATCCAGGCCATCAATGTCGATTCCGCCTTCGAACTCTCACGCATTGCCGAGGTGGCAACGCGCCTGAGGACGACCGCGCGTGTCTCCCTGCGCGTCGTGCCGGGCATCGGCGGTGGCGCCACGGCCGGTATCCAGACCGGGTCGGAGAAGAGCAAGTTCGGCATGGGCCAGGCGGAACTCCGGGACGCGCTGGAGATTGCACGCGCGCATCCGACCGCCATCGACGTGGCCGGCATGCATCTCCATATCGGCAGCCAGGTGCTGGATCTGCCGGATTTCCTGGACAGCGTCAGCTTCACGGCCAGGCAGGCGCAGGAGATTGCAGCGAGCCTGGGGCGCCCCTTGCGCCACCTCAATCTCGGTGGCGGCTATCCGATCAATTACGTGCATCGCCGCAGCGGCGCCAATGCCGGGCGCGATTTCGACTACACCGCCTATAGCGCCGCGGAACCGGCCGCCGACATGCTGGAAAAGGTCGCGGCGGCAGCGTCAAAGGCGCTAGACCGGCAAGCGGAGATCTTCTTCGAGCCCGGGCGCGCCATGGTGGCAGATTGCGGGCTGCTGCTTTCTTGCGTCGAGAACAAGAAGCAACGCGGTCCCATGCCGTGGCTCTATCTCGATGCCGGCTACAACCTGCTGATCGATGCGGCGGCGGTGCGCTGGTACTACCATATGGTAAATGCCAGCCGCATGGATGCGGCGCCCGATGGCGAGTTCCGCGTCGTCGGGCCCTTGTGCGATTCCGCAGATTGCTTCTTCGATGTCGAGGGCGAATATCTGTGGGCGGATTTGCAGGCAAAGCTCAATGGTGTCGCCGGTGTGACACCGGAACTGTTGGCCGAGCTCAAGGCCAAGGTCGTGCGCCTGCCGGCGACGCGGTCGCTGCCCGCCTCGACCCGGCCGGGTGATCTGGTGGCGCTTCTCGATACCGGCGCTTATAGCCTGGAGGAGATGTTCCAATATTGCGGCCGCCAGCGCGCCAAGGCGGTGATGATCGGCACGGATGACGCCCTCGTCACGCTGCGCGAGCGCGATCGGGTGGAGGATCTGGTCGATGCCGCCGAGCGGATGGCGGCGGTAGGCTGACATCGCCTGGGCGCTGGCGGGCTGGTTGGGGGCCTAGCGGCGTGGCCGCTCATCCTCATAAATGGCGCAGCCGATGAGATGCTCGACGGCGTCCGCGGCACCCAGCAGCGGCAGCATCATGACGCCATAATGCACATGATCCTTGCTGCGTGATTCCCAGATCAGGGATTCGCGGCGCAGGCGGATCTCGCCGTCAATGGCTTCCATGTAATGCCGCTCCAATGTGGCAAGGACCGCCGGCTGGCCTATCGCGTCGAGATACATGCCGGGCCGCACCAATTCGCGCGCGGTGATTTCGCCACCCACCAGGCGAAAGCGATAGCGTAACCGCGTGTCGGCCAAGCCGTCGATATCCGTCCGCTCGATATCGACGAGAAAGATGCTGCCCAGCAACTCGGCACCCATCTCCAGCGGATCTACATCGCGCCGCCTCGGCCAGTGTCCAAGCCGACCGAAGAGATCCTGCCAATAGCCGAGAAACCGCCGCCACCGCCGATCCGCCGGCCCAGCCAGAAAGGCCGCCGTATCGGGGTCGATGACAAGAGGTTTTGCCGTTAGCGTTTGCACCATGAGATTCCGGTCCTCGGCGGCACTGATATGCCGCGACCATCATGTTCGAGCCATCGCGTCCTGGCAAATGCCAGCTTGCGCCGCCACAAAGAAAAAGGGCGGCCCGAAGGCCGCCCTTTGCAATCAACAGAACATCATTTCATCAGATCACATTTTCAACATAGACCGTTGCAACACCGCTGACGCCATCCTGCTGATAGGCGGTGTAGGTGCGGCCGCCGTCGCCGGCAACACCGGTCGCGATCTGCGTCCAGCCGGTCGTATCGAAATTGTCCGTGGCTTCGCCACGGATGGCGATGACATGGTCGCTATCGGTCATGCTGATCACGTCATTGTAGCTGAGCGTGATATTCGTGCCGCTGCCACCTTCGAAATCGAGTACTTCGACATTCTTGATATTCGACGCATGCGACGAGTTGAAAGTGGCAAGGCCGGAGAGCTGAACAAGATCCGTATCTGCGCCACCGTCGATCAAGCCGCCCGACAGGCTGAGATCGTCGGCATCGACACCCTTGATGATGTCATTGCCGGCACCACCATCGAACTTGTCGGCCCCGGCACCGCCGCTCAACACGTCGTTGCCATTACCGCCATTGAGGATGTCGTTGTTGTCGCCGCCCAAGAGGGTGTCGTTGTTGTCGCCGCCATTCAACGTATCATTGCCGGTGCCGCCGAACAGATTGTCGTCGCCGGCATCGCCGTTGAGCGTGTCGTGACCCGACCCGCCATCGATATTGTCGGCCCCGCCGCCGCCCGTCAGGACGTTGGCACCGCTGTTGCCATAGAGATTGTTGGCAGAGCTGTTGCCGGTGCCATTGATATCCGAGCTGCCGGTCAGGACGAGATTTTCCACGTCGCCATCGGAGATTGTGTAGGTGACGCTAGCGAAGACCGTGTCTGTGCCCTCTCCATTATTCTCGCTCACGGAGTCACTGACATCATCAACGATGAAGCGGTCGTTGCCTGAGCCACCAACCATGACGTCGGCGCCGGAGCCGCCGTCAATGTAATCATCGCCAGAGCCGCCCGTTAGATTGTCGATTCCACCCAGACCATCCAGGCGATCGTTCCCGCCTTGGCCATCGATCGTATTGGCGACGGCCGTACCAGTCCACCAATCGTCACCAGCATCTGGCGTGCTGTCCGCAGCTGGCGTCGGAGCCGTAGAACTCGCAGCCGCCGGCATCGTCGGATCGGACGGGATCGACGTGAAGGTGTTGGTCGGGAACGCCGGCAGATCGTCATTGTTGATCGTCACCGTACCCGAGCCGTCGGCGATGGTGGCGCCGGTCGGCGTGGTCAACGTGACCGTGAAGGTCTCGTTGCTCTCCACCGTCGTGTCCTGCGTTGTCGCGATCGACACGGTGGCCGAGGTCGAACCTTGCGGGATGGTGACGGTGATGGCAGCGCCGGAACCGCTATAGGTCTGGGCAAAGTCACCCGACCCAGCGGTGCCGGTGCTGGTGTAGAGCTTCACGGTGACATCGGTCGCGGCAATCGCCGAGAGCGAGACCGTCACCACCGCCGTGCCACCTTCGGTTACCGCGACATCGGCCACGGAAAGTGTCGGCAGGGTGAGGACCGGCGTCGTGCCGCCGGTGATGGTGTAGACGACGCCGTTATAGTTGACGAATTCGATCTTCTGATTGTTGGTCGCATCCACATCATTGAGGAAGTGGTTCTTGACCGTGATTGTCTCGCCGCCGTTATAGGTGATGACGAGATCGTTGCCGACCTTGGCCACGGTGGGCGCCGGGCCGTTGGCGTCGGTGATGACGACCGTGTCCAACGAGCCCTTGGCTTCCTCGATCGTGTCGTTGCCGTCACCGGCCGCGAAGCGATAGGTGTCGTTACCGGTGCCGCCGACCAGGCGATCCGTGCCCGTGCCGCCGGTGATATCGTCATTGCCGCCCTGGCCGAAGATGATGTCGTTGCCGGCACCGCCACTCATCGTGTCATTCCCGCCCACGGTCCCTTCCTGGGCGAAGGCGTCGACATTGGCAAGGATGAGGGCCTTCAACTGGGCATCGGAGAGAGCCGGGTTGGCCGCCTTGAAGGCTGCCCAGCCGGCATCGGCCGAACCGTAATAGATGCTGTCGCCCAGCATCACATCGTTGCCGCCATCGCCATTGACGATATCGTTGCCGACCGGTGCGACCTGGGTCGAACTGGAGCCGCCCTGCAGGGCCGCGGTCAGTTCGCCGGCGGTCTGAATGACCAGCGGCTGGCCGATATTGCCGTCGTTGATGTTGTCCGAAGTGCTGCCCGTACCATAATCCGCCGTGCCAACGACATTGGTGTTGTCGAAGAACTGCAGGCGGGTGGTGGTGACGCCTGAGCCGATGCCGATGGCATGGACCTGGACGCCGCTATTGTCAGCCAGCATATCGGCATAGGCGGCATAGCCTTCCGACATATCGGCATCGTCAACTGTGGTGTTGACCGAGCCGCCAGTACGGGTGGTGGGATCGCCGTCGGTCATGAAGTAGGCCAGCTTCTGATAGGCGCCGTACCCGCCGGCATTCTGGGCGGCGAACCAGGAGTTGGTCGTGTTGAACGCAGCTTCGTAGTTGGTGTAGTTGTCGTTCATGCCGGCATAGAGAGACGTGATCTCGTCGATCACCTGCTGCTTGTTGCCATTGTTCAGGCCATTCAGTGTCAATTCGATCGTCGCCGTCGTGCCGAAGGCGATGATGCCGATATTGATGCTGCCCGAGAAGTCGGCGATGCTGTTGATGAAGCTGGTCACTGCTGATTTCAGCAGGGCTACGCGATCGATATTCTGATCGTTGCTGCTCATGCTGAGCGACATGTCACAGATGAGCGCGATCGAGTAGCTCTGGCCCGGCGTGACGATGGTCGTCTTGCCGCCGACATCACCGATGAGCAGGTCGTTCCCGGCGGCGCCATCGATGGAGCCGTCCGGTGCGTTGGGCGAGTCGTCGATGCGGTGATTGTCGGTGGTGGTCGGCGTGCCCTGGGTCGCGGGCGTGTCGCTGACATTCTCGCCCAGCACGAAGGCGTCGGGGACGGCGCCCTTCATGCTGTAGGTGGCAGTTGCCTGTGACGTATCACCATCGGCATCCTTGACGGTGTAGCTGAAGCTGAAGTTTTCACCGGCATTGCTGATGGTGTTGCCGGCACTGGCGGTGAAGGTAACCGCGCCGGTGGTCGAGTCGATATGGACGGTACCCTTACTGGCAATGGCAATGTCGAAGCCGCCAGAAACGGCACTGACAGTACCGCCGCCATTTCCCGCTGACACGGCCGTGATGATCGGGCTGGCATAGCCGTCGGCGCCGGAGAAGTCGTTCGTCAACACGTTGCCGAGGCTGACCGCCGTCGAGGTAACCGCATCCTTCTGTCCAAAGGCGTCATTCGTTGCGACCGGCATATCGTCGTCGATGGCGATCTTGATGAAGGCTGTCGAGCTGTCGCCATCGGCATCGATCGCCTTCAGGGCCACGCTGCCGAGGATAACGTTGGGATCTTCGCTGTTGGCGCCGCTGTGCTTCACCGCCTGCAGCAGGGTGAATTCCCAGGTGCCGCCGGCCTTCACTTCCAGGGTGAAGTAGTCGGCCCCGCCGGCAGAGGTCTTGCCATGCAGCAGGTACGGATTGCCCGCATCGACATACCATTTAATGGCCGAACCGTCCTGCGCCGTGGCGCCGGTGGTCGTGACACCGCTGGTGATGCCGTCGATCGTGACCGTCACGGTCGGATCGCCGCCCGTCGAAGCCCAGGTGCCGGTCGCCTTGTTCGTGCCGGCATCGTCGCCAGCCGAAGCCGGGCTATCCTGACGGCCGCCGCTGATCCAATCCTCGTCGACCAGCGCCTCGCCAGCGGCCGTGGCCGGGGTTGTGTTTGTCGTGATGATCGTCGGTTCCGCGTCAAGCTTCACGGCGAAGGTCGCCGTGCTGGTATCGCCGTCGGCATCCTTCAGCGTGTAGGTGAAGCTGTGCGTTGTCGGCGAGGCAACATAGCCCGTCTGGTTGAACGTCCAGGCGCCATTGCTGTTCACGGTCAGGACACCGCCCGTGACGTTGACGGTAATGACCCCCGATGACGGCGTGTAATCGGTACCGTTGAAGGTGATTTTCGAGATCGACGCCGTGTCGGCACCCTGTGCGTCATTCGCCAGCAGGCCAGTGAGCGACGTGAACGACAGTTCCGGCGTCGCATCGCCGTTGAGCGTGGTGATGACCTTGGTGCCGTCATCGACCGCCACCGGCATGTCGTCATTGATCTGGAAGTTCGAGACGATGCTGTTCTTGTCGCCATCGCCATCCGTCACCTGCAGCGTAACGTGCAGGTTGATGTTGCTTTCGACGTTGCCGTCGCCGCTGTTGACATTGGCCGGCGTGTTGTCGTGCTGCAGCGGCTGGAAGACCTGCAGCTTGACATCGACCAACGTGCCGCCAACGACGACCGTTGCCTCGACGACCTTGTTGGCGACGGTCTTTTCGCCGGGCTCGATGCTGCCGCTATTGTTGGCATCGGCATAGCCGGTGAGTGTCTTGCCGTCGGCCGACAGGACGAACAGCACCTTGGCACCGTCGCTCGAGCGACGCAGCGCATCGCCGCTGGCGCCATCGACACTGATGCCGGAGATGACCGCATTGGCCAAGCCGTCGGCGCCGCTCACCTGATAGGTGTTGAGCGCCCATGTGTCGCCCTGGGCGTCGCCTGAACTGGCGTTGGCATCCTGGTTGCCATTGCCGAGCCAATCCTCGTCGATGGCCAGATAGCCGCTGGGTGCCGGAGCGCCCCCATGTAAGTCGCCTTCAGTTGAGCCGCGCCAGGTGATGACCGGCACGTCATCGACGATGTCGACAGTAATCGTGCCGGTGGCCGTGTTGCCGTTGGCGTCCGTCACCTGATAGGTGAAGCTATCCTTGTTCTCCTCGACGTTGTAGCCATTGTCGGAATCCGGCTGACTGTCGTAGTTCTTGGTCAGCGTATAGGTGTAGCTGCCGTCGCTGTTGATTTGGATTGTGCCATAGGTGCCGGTGGCAGAGCCAACCAGGCTGTAGGTAAGCGCGCCGAAGCCGCCCGTCGCGTTCAGCTGGTTGCTGTCGTCGGTTTCCAGCGCGCTGCCTTCGCCGAGCGAGCCGGTGACCGTGCCAGCGACGAGGTCATTGCCGTCCTTCACCTTGTCGAGGGCATTTTCGTAAACCAAGGCGTCGTTGTCATCCGGCGCGATGACGGTGCCGTTTGCCACGTTGATGGTGAGCGTCGTGGTCGCCGTGTCACCGTCTTTGTCTTTCACCGTGTAAACGAAGACGTCCACGGCATTGACCGCGACCGCGTTGGCGTTGGACTTGTAGCTGTAGCTGCCGTCGGCATTGAGCGTCAGCTTGCCATAGAGGCCGCTGATCTCTGTCGCTACATTGCCCAAAGCCGGTGCCGTCGTGTTACCGCCGGCGGCGCGAACGCCGATGACACCACCTGCGGAGTCGAAACCGTCGGCACCGCCGCTGTCATTCTTGAGAACGCCGTTGGCAGCGTTGACGGTCAGCAAAGCACCTTCGTTGACGGTACCGGTATCGGCCACCGCCACCGGCATATCGTCGTCGATGGCGATCTTGATCAGCGCCTTGGCAAAGTCGCCATCGGCATCGGTCGCCTTCAGGGTGACCGAGTCGAGGATCACGTTCGGATCTTCGCTGTCGGCGCCGCTGTGCTTGACCGGCTGCAGCAAATCGAACTGCCAGGTGCCGTTGGTGTTGATGGTGAGGGTGAAGTAATCCGCCCCACCCGCCGAGGTCTTGCCGTGGAGGACGGCAGGCAAGCCGCTGCCGCTGGTGAACCACAGGATCGAGGCGCCGTCGAGGGCCGTGGCACCGGTGGCCGTCGTGCCGCTGACGATGCCGTCGACCGTGACCGTCACGGTCGGATCGCCATTGCTGGTCGCCCACGTACCCGTCGCCGAGGCGCCGCCGGCATTGTCGCCGGGCGAGACTTGCGTCCCCACCGTATTCGGATCCTGATCGGCGTCCTTGCTGCCGCCGGTGATCCAATCCTCGTCGACCAAGGCCTCGCCGGCCTGCGTCGTCGGGTTGTTTGGGGTGACCGTAATCGTCGGCACGCTGTCGAGGTTGACCTGGAAGCTCGCCGTGTCGATGTCACCATCCCCATCCTTCATCTGATAGGAGAAGGTCAGGTTCGGCAGTTCCGAGCCGGTGGTCTGGTTGAACGTCCAGGAACCATCCGGATTGACATGCAAGGTGCCGATGGCCGGCGTGCCTTCCGTGCCGTCCGCCTTGATGCTGATGTCGGTGCCGCCGACGCCAACCGCCGTATAGCTGCCGCTTTCACCGCCCAGACGGATACCGATGACCGTGCCGCCCTGGTCGGCGCCGGCATGGTCGTTGGCAAGCAGATTGGTGCCAGCCGTCGCCTGGCCGATATTGGTGATGGTCAGCGTGGCATCGTCGACCGCCACCGGCGTGTCGTCGTCGATGTTGATCGTCGCCTGGCCGACATTGCTGAGCGAGCCGTCGGCATCCTTCACCTGGATATTGATGCTGAAGCTCTTGTCGTCTTCGACATTGGCGCCCAGGCCGCCATTGGCGGCGTCATGCTTCACCGGCTCGAGGAGGGTGAAGGTATAGGCGCCGGTCGCCACATTGGTCACGACCAGCGTGAAGACCGGGCGTTCGCCATTGTCGAGTGAGCCGCTGTTGTCGCTGTCGGCAAAGCCGGTCAGCGTCTTGGTCGCCGGATCCCAGACCGTCTTGACGGCGATGTTGTCCAGCGTTGTGAGGCCAGTCAGACCGCCCGTGGTGCCCAGCGTAATATCGACGATGGCATCCTTGGCCGCGGTGACATTGAAGTTGCCGTTGAAGACGACCGAATCCGTCGAGGTGTCGTCGCCGATGGCATCATCGGCCGGACCCGTGTTGCCGGCGGAAAAGCCATCTTCATCGACACGGATCACGCTCTGCACCGCCGACACGGTCGGCGCGGTGTCGGTGATCTTAAGATCGACAGTCTGCGTCGCCTCGGCGAGGTTGTTGCCGCTGGTGAGATCGGTGTCAACCGCGGCGTCCACCGCCACTGCCTTGATCTCGATCGTCTTGATCGCCTCGTCGGCGACATTGCCGGGGCCGCTCACGGTGAAGCCGAGCGTCACCTGGCCCTTGCTGCCGTCATTGGCATCAGCGGCCAAGGTGACCGAGAAGACCGAATAGCCCGGGTAGAGGGCGAGGATTGACCCAACGGCCGGGACGGCCGGAGCCCCGTCAACGGTCACATTGCTGAGCGACCATCCGCTATCCGGGTTCTTGACGAGGACATATTGATTTTCAGTGTCGTCGTCATAGTCGGCAAAGGTCACGACCGTCTGCACTGCAAAACTAGTGGAGGACGAGCCACTTTCCTGTTTGGTGTCATTAACGGGATCGGTAAGTGACGGCTGGGCCGCCACCGCATCGACGATCGCCGTCGCACTGTCGCCGACTGCCAACGTGCCGCCGATCACCAGCGTGTTGATGGTTAGGGTCACGTCGGTCGAGCTGTGCTCCGGCATCGTGACGGTAATATTGGCACCGTCGCCGCTGAGAACGTCAGCCAAGAAGGCGTCATTGGCCGGCGTACCGGGAGTCGCCGCTATCGGCATCGGGCCCGTGAAGGTCAGCGTGTTGACACCATCGGTCCAGGTCGCCGTTGCGCCCGCCGGGAGCCCACCGACGACGAGGGCATTGATCGGATCACCCGGATCATTGGCAACCGCCTTCAAGTTGAAGCTAAGCTGCAGCAGCGTGTTGACGGGGTCGGCTTGCGTCTGGCCGGCTGAAGTCGCGTTGGCGTCTTCATAACCGCCCTCGCCACCGCCGACATAATTGATGTCGCCGGCGCCACCGGAACGATCGGTAATGTGCAGTGGCACGACGATCGGCGTATAAACGGTGTTGTTATCAGGATCGAGATCCGCCCCGTCGACTACGTCCTGCGCCACCGCCAGCACATTGAGCACGTCCGTGCTCATACTCGAGACATTGCCCGGGCCGCTGAGGACCACGGTGAGCGGCACGTTGCCGCTGCCCGCGTCGGCAAGACCCGTCACTTCATAAGTGGTGAAATCGGCTACCTGCGGCCCGCTCAGCGTCGCTGTCAGGGCGGTACCGTTGACCGTCACGCTGTCCATGGTCCAGTCGCCGTTTTGGTGCTTGACCAGGATGTACTGCTTCTCGTTGCCGTCAGTAGTGTCGGCGAAGAAGACATTGGTGTTGACGGTGAAGGTCGTTGCAGCACCGCCGGTTTCGACCTGGAAGATCGCCGTTGGCGTGATTGTGAACGTAGGCTGGGCCGCGACGGCATCAATGACCGCCGAATCACTGTCGGGTGTTGCCGCGGTGCCGCCGATGACGGAGTTCAACGTGAGCGTAACGTCGCGGGAATCATGCTCGGCAAGCGTGATGGCAAGGTCAGCCCCCAGCGTATTTTCCAGCTGAGCCAGGAAGGCAGCACGAGCGCCCGGGATATTCTCGACACCGCCTGAAAGAGCGTTCACCGTGATATCGGCACCGCCCGTGAAGGTCAGCGTGAAGACGCCATTCGACCACACTGCCGTGGCACCAGACGGCACGCCGCCGATTGTCACCTGGTCGACATCGTCGCTGGCGTCGTTGGCGAAGGATTTCAGGTTGAAGTTAAGGGTCAGGCGTTGATCGGCGGCATCCGCCGCGGGTTGATCGGCTGGGCTCGCCTGGTTGTCTTCAAATTGCGGATCGAGGTAGCCCTTGAAGAAGACGAAGTTGTCACCACCGCTGCGATCCGTGATCTTGAGATCGACGGTCTGAGTCACTTCGGCGACGTTATTGCCGGCGTTGAGGCCGATTCCCTCTTCGGTATCGACCGCTACGGCCCTGATTTCTATTGTCTTGGTCGTATCGGAGGCGACATCGCCAGGGCCGTTCACGGCAAAGCTGACATTGACCGCACCCGGCGAGAGGTCGGCAATATCCGCGCGCGCACTGACGTCAAACGCGGTGTACCCGGGATACCCGGAAAGACCACCGACGACTGGTATGGCCGGAACACCGTCAATGTAGACGGTGCCCAGCGACCAGCCGGCATCCGGATTCTTGATCAGCACGTATTGCGCTTCATTGCCGTCGGCAATGTCTGCAAAGGTCGCCATTGTGTTGATGTTGAAGGTGGTATTGGCGCCGCCGGCTTCCTGCTTCGATTGGTTGTCCGGATCGATCAGGGCCGGCTCCGCCGCCACGGCATCGACGATCGCCAGCGCAATGTCGCCGGTCGTCGCCGTGCCGCCGATGGTCGACTGCATGCTGATGACGAGGTCGCGACTATCATGCTCGGCAAGCTTTACGACAAGGTCTGCACCATTGCCGTCGATAAGATCGGCAAGGAAGGCGGCGCGCGCACCGCCGATGTTCTCCGTCCCGCCCGAGGCACCGTCGACTGTGATCGGCGCACCGCCGGTAAAGGTCAGCGTGTAGATGCCGTTGCTCCAGGTCGCGGTGGCGCCGCTGGGGATGCCGCCGATGACCACTTGATTGACCGCATCGGCTGGGTCGTTGGCCGTCGCCTTCAGGTTGAAGGTCAGCTCGAGTTGCTGGTCGAGCGGGTCGGCCGAGGTCTGGCCGGTCGAGCTGGGCTGCCCGTCTTCGAAACCGCCGGGGCCGTCTCCCATGAAGCTCACGTCATCAGTGCCGCCGGTGCGATCCGTGATCTTGAGATCGACCAACTGCGTGGCGTCGGCGACGTCATTGTTGGGATCGAGGCCGGAATCGACTTCCGTGTCGATCGCCACCGCCTTGATCTCGATGGTCTTGGTGGTGTCGCTGGCGACATTGCCCGGACCGATCACCTCGAAGCTGACATTCACCGAGCCCTGCGAGCCATCGGCTGCATCGGCCTGCGTGCTCACCGCAAAGGCGGTATAGCCGGGATACTCGGCCAAGCCACCGACGACCGGCGCAGCCGGCACACCATCGATGAGGACGGGACCCAGCGACCAGCCGGCATCCGGGTTCTTGATCAGCACATACTGCGTTTCATTGTCATCGGCGATGTCGGCAAAGCTCGCCACCGTGTTGACGGTGAAGGTGGTCGTGGCGCCGCCCGTTTCTGGCTTCGACTGGTTGCTGGGATCGAGAAGTTCTGGCTGCGCGGCCACCGCATCGACGGTGACGGTGAGATTGTCCGGCGTCACGGCAACGCTGTCGACCACCGCATTGAGGTAGAGTGTGACGTCGCGCGAGTCGTGCTCGGCCAGCGTCACCGAGATGGCCGTGCCGCCGGTCTGGGTCAGGTCATTGAGGAAGCTGTCATAGATGCCGCCATCCTGGCCGCGCACCAAGCTGATGCTGCCACCCGATACCGGCAGTTCCTGCAGACCGAAATGAACGTTCGCACCGGACGGAATCCCGGAGATGACGACGGAATCGACCGTGTCGCCGAGATCGGTCGGGTTGACCGCCACATTGTACACCTGGACCAGACGGATATTGGCCTGGTCGGCCTCGGGTTGGTTGATCGGATTGCCGGCATTGTCCTCATAATCCCCGGGCCCATTCAGCGCCACCGATACGTCGGCGGAACCGCCGCCGCGGTCCGTCACGGTCGTTGTGATCGTGCCCGTGGTGGGATCGCCGTCGCGGTCCTTGACCGTATACTGGATCGTCTCCTGCGCATCATCGGCAACATTGGCCGCCGGCTTGTAGAAGAGGTGATCGACGCCAAGAATATTGACGATGGTGAACTGGCCGCCCAGCGAGCCGACGCCGCCATTGGCAAGCGTCACGCCGCCGGAGCCGTAGATTTCGATGCCGTCGGCACCGCCCTTGTCGTTGGTGAGCAGGACCTCGCGCACCGTGCCGAGATCGACTTCAGCCGAACCTTCGACGAAGCTGCCCAAGGTGTCGTTCACCGCCGTCGGCGTGTCGTCATCGACATTCACGGTGACGGTGGCATTAGTGAAGTCGCCATCGCCATCGGTCGCACGCACGTCGATGGCTATGACGATATTGTCCTCGGTGCCGGCAATCGGGTGATCGAGCGGCTTCAAGAGGTTGAAATTGCCCTGGCCCGTCTGGGCATCGATCGTGACCGTGAAGATCCAGTAGCTGTGATCGCTGAGACCGGGGCCTGACCAACCGACCAGCGTACCGGCCGGATAGCCGTTTTCGGCCTGCTGCAGGACCGAGATGACGATCGGCTGGCCGCCGGCCGCTTCGAGCGCGACCGGCACGTTGTTGACCGTGGCGCTGACAACGCCGGTGAGCGCGAAGGCCGCGGCGGCTTTGCCATCGGTACCGAAATCGACATTGACGGCAAAGGCCGCCGAGGCGCCGCCGGCATCGTCGCCGGGGCCATCGGCAAGACCGTTGGGAAGCGCATCTTCATCGATTGCCACATTGCTGGAGGCGCTGACGACGGTGGGGCCGTCATCCTCGAAGCCGATGCCGATCGAGCTCGGCGAAACGACCGTCGATTTGTCACCATCACCATCGGTGACGGTCTGCGCGGCGAAGATGCCGCCGCCGGCCTGGCCGGACACGATCAGCGAGGCGAGATCGTCATGGCTGATAATGGACGCGCCGTCGACTTCATGCGCGATCGGCAGCTTCTGCTCGACCGTGACGACGCCCGTCGCCGGATCGACCTGCACGGTGAAGGCCAGCACCGCCGCACCCGCATTGTTCGGATCGTAGGCGCCGACATAGCCATTGACCTGGTAGGCCGAGACGGAAACCAGGACGATGTTGTCGTTGGCATAGGCATTGGCGGTGTCGACCACGGACAGATTCGTGGCGACATTGGTGGTGCCGATCGAAGTGCCGAGGCCACCCGCATCCTTGAGGACGAGCTGGTATTCGGGCGCGGCACCCTGGCCGTCGGCGCCGTAATCCGGCGTGCCGAACAGACCGGCGATCGAGCCCGTCTGCTTGCCGATGAAGCCGACGCTGGCAGCGTCGTCATTGGCGGCATTGGGATCGTTGGCATCGACACCAACCGATTCATCAAGGCGGATCGACACCGACCCTTCCGACAGCTTCGCCGTCGGGCCGTCATCGTCGAAGCGGATGTTGCCGCCAAGATCGACGGTAGCGCTGTCGGAGGCCTTATCGCCGTCGCCATCGGTGACGGTGCCGGTCGCCGTCAGGCTGATCTTGCCATCAGCCAGCGTGCGCACGTCGTCATCATAGTTCGGGACGGATTCCGAGTTACCATGATCGATCTGCTGGAACTGGGTGAGCTTCACTTCGCCAGCGGCGTTGACTTCGACCGTGAAGATCGTGTTGCCGGCAGACACACTACCGGCGTCGGCAGCGGTCGAACCGACCACGACACCGGCAATCTTGAAGAGATGAATGACCGCGCCACCGCTGGTGAGGCCGGAATCGGCCGCAGTCACGTTGAGCGAGAAGGTGAGCGCAGAGCTGGCTTCGCCATCGGCGCCGCCGGATTTCAGGAAGCTGAACACGCTACCGAAATTGGCGGTCGAAGTCGCCGTGTCGGAAAGCAACCCGACCGTGTCCTTGTCCTGGGTTTCCAGGATGACGCCGGCATCGCTGCGGGCGATGACATCGGCCTTGGGGCCGTCATCGTTGACGGTGATGGTGATGCTGCCGGTGGCATCGGCACCACCGCTGCCCGTGACCGTGGCGATGAACTTGCCGATCAGCGTGTCGGCGCCATAGATCTTCGCGGAGTCGCCATGGGCCTGGTCGTCGAGCAGGGTGAAGGTGAAGGCACCGGTGCTCTTGTTGATGGTGATGGTCCATTCGCCGGCCTGGGTCAGCGTGATGGACGCGGCGTCTTCGGTCTTCACCGGCGCGCCATCGAGCGAGCTTGCCGGATCATCGAAGGTGAGGTTGCTGACACTGCCGTTATAGATCGGCAGGGTGCCGCTGAACACGGACGAGGCCGGGGCGCTCGCCGGGTCATCATTGGAACCGCCCGCCAGCGTATCTTCCGTGACCAGGCCCGCGGCATTGCCGGCGCGCGGCGACGGCACGTTGTCGCAGACGTCGATGGTGAGGACGGCATTGTCGGTGTCGCCGTCCTTGTCGGTCAGCGTGTAGTCGAAATGCTCCTGCACCACGGCCGGTACATAGGTGACTTCGCGGATGTAGTAGTCGGAGGAATCGGTGCTGGGGTTGCCGGTGTTGTTCTTCGGGCCGTATTCCGTGGCGCCGAATTCGATCTTGGCGATGCCTTCCATCTGCGTGTCGCCGACATCGATGGTAAAGGTGCCGACGTTGTCGCTGCTGCCGAAATTGACGTGGATGTAGCCCGTGGCGGGATTGTCGGCGCCGGGGCCGAAGATGCCCTGGCCGATGACATTGCCGTTGGCGTCATAGGCCTTCCAGGTGCCCTGTTCGCCGTCATTCTCGGTCTTGTAGAGGTTTGAGACCTTGAGCGTGATGGAATTGACCGGGCAGTCGAACGCCATCGTGATCTTTTCGGTGGTCTGCGTGTTGGGGTCGTAGCCGATCTGGCCGGGGACCTGCAGGCCCGGCTTCGTGCCGGACACGCCGATGCCGTTGGCGTCATAGGTGATGGTCCCGGCCGACCCGTCGAACTTGGTGGCCGACATGGTGAAGCCCTGCGCCACCCATTCCGCGGCGGTGGCGCCGGTGCCGGAGCGGCCGAGATGGACCGGGTCGGCGGTCAGCGTGTTGATGTCGAAGGCCGGGTCCAGCGTATAGCTGTAGGTACCGTCCTCGTTGATGGTCAGCTTGCCATACTGGCCCTGCACCACCACGGTGTCGCCGTCGAGGCCGTTGTCGCCATTGTCGACATTGACCACCGGGCCATTGACGTTGATCGAATGCACCTGGGTGATGCGGCCCGGCTCATCAGCGCCGACATGGTCGGCTTGCGCCGGCAGATCGGTCGCCGTGTCGCCGTCCTTGCCGTCGCCGGTCAGCACATTGCCGGTGATGGTGTGCTCGGATTCCTTCATGAACTGGTGGTCATCATTGGCGACCGGGACGTCGTCCTGGATCGCAATGGCGAACTTGCCGGCCGGGAGCGACGGTGCCTTGTCGCCATCATTGTCGGTGGCAACGATCAGCGACGAGAAGTCGATCGCGTCGACCGACCCGCCGCCGACAAGCTTCAGCGCGTTGTTCTCGCCATTGCCGGCGACATGGTCCAGCTGGTCCTGGAGGTCGAATGACCACGAGCCGTCGCTGTTGACGCTCAGCGTGAAGACGACATTGGCGCCGGCCTTGGCGGTCAGCACGCCGTTGCTGATCGAATAGGTGACGGCGACACCGCCCGACATCAGGGCCGGCAGGCCGCTGGTGTTGTTCAGCATGCTGATGCTGAGCGGCTTGTCGGCACCGCCGAGATAGAGGCCGTTCAGCGAACCGGTGAGGCCGGCCGCCTCGTCATCGCTGTTGGCATCGCCGCCGTCCTTGTTGCCTTCAGACTTGTCGCCCTGCGAGAGCGACATGCCGTCTTCCTCGACGGTCGCGGTGATCGCGGCGGCATTGGGATTGAGAATCGGGGTGTCGTCATCGACATTGATCTTGATCTGGCCGCCGACGCTGTCGCCGTCGCCATCCGTCACGTTGTATTTGACGGTGAACTCGACATTGTTCTCGTTGGAACCGTTCGGATGATGAATCGGCGCCAACTGGGTGACGGTATAGTTGCCGCTGGTCGTGTCGGTGAGGACGATCTGCAGGACCGGGATGTTGTTCTGCGAGATCGTCAGGGTCGTGCCGTCGCTGGAGAGGGACTGGCTGAAGCCCTGGCCGTTCGGCAGCGTGGCACCGCTGAGGAGCGTCGTGCCGGCGCCGTCGGCACCGTAATTGTGTGCAAGCGTACCGGTGACGTTGACCGCATCGGCATCATCGCCCGTGCCGCCGGCATTGCCATCGGCAAGCGCGTCGTCATCCAGCTGAACCTTGGCGTTTTCCGCAACGGTCGGGGTATCGTCATTGATCTTGAAATAGAGCTGCGCCGAATCGCTGTCGCCATCGGCATCCGTCACCTTGACGTTGAAGCCGAGGGTGAGGAGCGAATCTTCCAGGCTGTGGAGGATCGGGCTGCCATCCGAGGGGTGCTTGACCGGCTGCAGCAGGGTGAAGGTGAATTCGCCCGTCGCCTTGTTGAGGGTGATGCTGAAGACATCGACGCCGGCCGCAACGCCCTTCAGGGTTGCAGGCGCGCCGCCGTTGTCGACCACCAGTGTCACCGGGTTCCCGGCAAGATCGGTCAGCGCGAAGACCGGCGGCAGAGCGGCGCCGGCCACGTTGACGCCCGTCCCCGTCGCTTCGTCAAAGGTGAAGGTGACCGGCTGGTCGGCGCCGGGCGCCGCCAGGACCTTGCCATTGACGCTGGCGCCGAAATTGCCGATGTCGAGCGGGCCGCCTTCGATGCCGCCGGGGAGCTTGTCTTCATCGACAATGCCAAGAAGCGGCGTGTCGTATTTGACGCCGGTGATCTTCGGGGTGTCGTCATCGACATTGATGGCAAGTGTACCGTTGGCGGTGTCGCCGTCGCTGTCCTTCACCTGGTAGTTGACGGTGAAATCGAGGTTGTTCTCGTCCTGGCCGGCCGGGTGATGAATGGCGGCGAGCTGGGTAACGGTGTAGCTGCCATTGGTGTCGTCGCTCAGGGTAACCTTGAGCACCTCGACGCCATCCTGCGAGATGATCAGCGTCTTGCCGCCATCGCTCACCGCCACGGTGAAGCCGTCCGGCAGCGTGGCGCCGGTGAGGAGCACGGTGCCGGGGCTGTCGGTGCCATAGCTATGGGCAAGCGTGCCCGTCACATTCTGGGCGTTGACATCGTCGCCGACACCGCCCGAGTTGCCACCGGTGAGCGCATCATCGTCAAGTTTCACCAGATTATTGGCGCCCACCGTCGGCGCATCGTCCTGGATCTCGATGGTGAGGCTCTTATCGATGCTGTCGCCGTCGAAATCGGTGGCGCGCACGACGATCGGCGCTTCGCTCGTTCCATTCGGGCCATAGACGACCAGCGGCGGCGTGCTTTCGTCGCCAGCCGTGTTGTCGGCCTGGTTGACCTGATGCAACTGCACCAGCGTGAGATTGCTACCGGTGTAGCCGCCGTTGGGATCGAGGGTGAGGACGAAGACGGGGATCTGGAGATCGCCATCCTGGGCGTAACCAACGATGGTGTTGGCATCGACCTGCTCGGCATAGACCGTGAGGATCTGGCCATCGACCGTGATGGTCCAGTTGGTCTTGCCGCCTTCCAGCGGATTGGCGGCATCGCCGATGAAGAGCTGATAGGCCGTGGCATTGGCAGCGCCGTCGCCCGTGAAGACCGTCTTGCCGGCTTCCTTGTTGCCTTCGGCCTTGCCGTCCGCGCCAAAGCTGACGGTCACCAGGGTCTCGGCAGCCCCGATCGGTGTCGCACCGCTCCAACCCACATGCGAGAGGATGCCGCCGACATCGATGATGGCATCGTTCTCAGTCTGGGTCGTGGGGTCGATATCGCCATCGCCGCCGATGGCGCTGCCGCCGGTCTGCACGCCAGCGGTTTCGTCATGGACCAGGCTGCTATTGGTCGGGCTGATGACCCAATGGCCGCCGTCATTGCCTTCGCCGCCATTCACCCACGTCATCTCGCCAAACGCGGGAACGTCGTCGACGCTTTGGAAATGGACGCCACCGGGACCGGCCGGGACCGGTGTCACGGAACCATCGGAATCCACCATATAGAACGGCACGTCGATATCGAAGATATCAGCGATGTCGCCATTGGCGTCGGCGATACCGGGGACGTTGTCGATCGGGCCATAGATGGTGAAGTCGAGGTGGAAGTCGGTGGTGTTGCCGCCGTTCTGCTCGCGGACGCCGATCGAGAAGACGATGGTGGCTTCGGCGCCCTCGCCTTCGGTGACATAATAGGCGACCAGGACTTCGCCATGGCTTTCGTCAACGCCCGGCGTGCTGGGGTCATCGGCCACGGCCGGCAGCAGCTTGAACAGCAGTTCATGGCCGTGCGAGGTGAGGCCCATCGCCTGCAACTGGTCGAGCAACGGAATCGTGGCGCCGTTCTGGAAGCTGATCTTGCCGGGAACGTCCTGGTGGAAATCGATGTTGATGACGGCGGTGCTGGTCAGCGGCTCGCGGTCGAGGTCGACGCCAGAGCCATTGTCATCGACGGCACCGGGATCTTCCCCTTCATTGTCCGTGGTGTCGAAGGGGTCGTTGCCGTCGCCCTGCTTGCCGCCGGTCGAGGCCGACCAGCCTGGGCCGAGGATCTTGGCGAGCTCATTGCCGATCTGGGTCTGGTAATTGGCGTCCTGGTCCGGCGCCAGCTTGAACTGCGGCTCTCTGACAAGGGACAGGTCGTCTTCGTTGATGACGGCGCCCTGGCTGATTCTGACCAGGGTCGGCGTGGTGTCGACTTCGTCATTCTCTTCCAGTTCAGGGAATTCGCGCGCCACCAGGTTGTAGTTGAGCGCGGTGGGGTCCAGGCCGCCAATGGCATTGAGGCCGCCGAGGCCCGCTGCCGGATCAAAGGGGGTGAACAGGCCGCCATTGTTGTCGGCACCCGTCCCCTGATCACCGGCGCCGGGACCGGCAGCCGTGGCGATATCGAGATTGGGATCGGTACTGGCAAGGACGCTTGCCACGTCGACCGCCTGGCCGTCACTGCCAAGCAGCGTGACGTCGCCCGCCGCATTGGCTTCCGAGTAGCCGAGCAGGATGACGGTGATGTCACCCACCTTCACGGCGAGGTTGGCGTTGTCGGGCGAGAGCTTGGCGACCAGGCCATCGGTCGGGAAGGGCAGCTGCAGGGTTTCGCCCGGCGTCACCTGGATGCGGACGATATTCTCGCCGGCGGGCACCTGGACCGGCACGGGCGCGTTCGATTGCGTCAGATGCCCTTGCTCGACATCACCCTCCTGCAGCTGGTTGCTGGCAGTGGTGTCGGTCGAGATGTTGGTGGTGTCGGTGGCCATGTGTCGCTCCCCAAGATGACCTGCGTGCTGAAGCAATTTTGCCGAGCTTAAGGGAGGCACTCTTGCGCCCCGGTTAAAATTCAGCCCATTGCCCTCAATAATGCAGCGGAGTGTGCCGGGGCTGGACTTTCGTGTCTGCATCCCCCGCAGCGGCTTTTAGATAAAATAGTGTGAGCTTTTTCAGAATTTTTATCGGTGATCGCAGCGAATTGCCTGGTTTTTGGTTGGTATAGCCGAATAAATAGGCAATGAGTCATTAACGAGATACATTATGATATGCTGATCTGGCATTGTCGTTGATGTTTATTCCTGCCCGACCGCTACATCTAGTGGAGTATCTTGAAAATATTCCTGGACCGGTAACGCTGACGGCACCGCCGTCCAAATTTTTTTATCTACTAATGAGGGATGCGGGCGATGCCCGCTTTTGGGGAGCCTTTGGCTTTCTTCGGCAAAGGCGTTAAACGGTGCGCCGCGACGATTAGGGAGTGTCCCGATGGCAGGCGACGACCTCAGCTTTCAGGCCGAAGATGACGATGACGAGGCCAACCCCGTCCCGGCCGGATCTAAGAACTACATCACCCCGGCAGGGCTTGCGCGCCTGCAGGATGAGCGGCGCCATCTGTGGCGTGTCGAGCGGCCGGAAATCGTGCGCGTGGTGGAATGGGCGGCCGGCAATGGCGACCGGTCCGAGAATGGCGACTACATCTACGGCAAGCGGCGCCTGCGCGAGATCGATCGGCGGCTGCGGTTTCTGGATAAGCGCATGGCGGCGGCCGAGGCGGTGGACCCGGCCAAGCAGACACGGCGCGACCGCGTCTTCTTCGGTGCCACCGTGACCTATCTGCGCGAAGATGAGTCGGAAGTGACGGTGACCATCGTCGGCATCGACGAGATCGACGCCGACAAGAACCATGTCAGCTGGATTTCGCCCGTGGCACGGGCGCTTTTGAAAGCAACGGTGGGCGACACAGTGACCCTGCGCACGCCCACCGGACCGGAAACCCTGGAAATACTGTCGATTACTTATCCCGACGCCTGATCAGACCCAGCCGCCATCGACGGTGAATTCCTGGGCCGAACACATCTTCGAATCATCGGCGGCAAGGAACAGCACCATGCGCGCGAGATCGACCGGCATGACCCGGCCGGCCAGCACCTGCTGGCGGTCGATCTCCTTCTCGCCCTCGGCATCGACCCAGAGCGAGAGCTGCCGCTCGGTCATCACCCAGCCCGGCACCACCGTGTTGACCCGGATATTGTCCTTGCCGACATCGCGCGCCATGCCGCGCGTCAGGCCATGGGTCGCGGCCTTCGAGGTGGTATAGGCAGGCATGCCGCCTTGCTTGGCTTTCCAGCTCATCGAGCCGGTATTGATGATGGAGCCGGCCTTCTTCTTGATCATGCCCGGCAGCACCGCCTGGATGCAGAAGAAATACTGCTTGATATTGATGGCGACACGCTCATCCCAGTATTCCGGCGTCACGTCCTGCCATTTGTGGCGCTGGTCGTGGGCGGCGTTGTTGACCAGCACCTCGATATCGCCGAGCTCCCGCGCAATGTCCCTGATCGTCTGCTGCAAGGCCTTGGTGTCGGTGACGTCGCATTTGTAGAACAGCGGCTTGGCGCCGTATTGCGCCTGCAGATCATCGACCAGCTTGTTGCTGCTCTCCACATTGACATCGACGAAGGCGACCTTGGCGCCCTGGTCGATGAAGGATTCGACGATGGCGGCACCAATGCCGGAGCCACCGCCAGTGACGAACACCACCTTGCCCTTCAACGAGGGATAGCGGCCGAGCGAAGAAAGATCCATGAAATCACCTGTCAGTTCAGAACGAAAGAATGGGCCGGAACGAAAGAATAGGTCGGTCGGAAACTAAGGGACTTGAAGCGTGCCGTCATGCCTTGGCGGCACGCGGTCGCTTTTGCGGGCTGCTGGTCACCTGGTCGACGACACGGGCGGTGTCGCGCAGGAGCTGGCGCACCGCCAGCCGCGCCGCATTGGGCTTGCGCCCACGGATGGCAGAGAGGATGCGCGCATGCCCCGGCAGGGTCCGGCCGATATCGCCGCGCTGGCTGGCGGTATAGTTGAACATGCTGCCCAGCGCCGATTCGATGACAAGGCCGAGGGGTACCAGCAATTCGTTGCCGGCCGCCAGCAAAATGGCTTGGTGGAACAACACATCGGCGGCGTTCCAGGCGCTCAGCGTCTTGGCCTCCGCCATCGCGTTAAAGGCACTTTCGATCTCGGCCATCTGTTCGTCGGTCCAGTTGCCGGCGGCAAGGGCTGCCGTCTCCGGTTCCAGGATTTCGCGCACCTGCTGCATATGCACCAGGAAATGCGTCGGATTTGCTGCAGCGCAGTACCAGCTGAGCACATCGCGGTCGAGCAGGTTCCAGGATGCCCGGGGCTGCACGCGCGACCCGATCTTGGGCCGCGACAGGATCAATCCCTTGGCCATCAGCATCTTGATCGCCTCGCGCACCGCGGTGCGACTGACACCAAAGGTGGCACACCATTCAGCTTCGTTGGGCAGCAATGCGCCGGGCGCAAATTCCCCATTGAGGATGCGCGCGCCGATATCCTGCGCCACGCTGCGGTGCAGGCTGCTGCGCATGGCAGGCGTCGCAGCAGCCGATGCCGTCTTGGCCTTCATGGTGCCGATTTCTCCCCATTTGCCGTCAGGCTTTTACGACGACGAGAGACGCATTTCTCGGGTCTTGATGCGTTTTCCCTCAATCTTCAGAAGCCCTCTTGCCCTCCACAGGCGACTGGTATTTATCATACAAACGAGCGTTGCCGCAGATTATTTTGTATGATAAAAGCCGCAAATCAAGAAGAAGACTACCGTGTCCGACGAAAATCAAGTCGGCTCAGAACATGTCCTCTGGGAGGAGCTCGCCGGAACGGGAGCGGACATCCGTCCGCCCGCGCGCGGCGCGCGAGATGGAACCAACCATCGATCCACCCGGAAGATCACCGTTTTGTGTGGCGGCACGTTCGGCAAGCGGCCCTATTATTTGCCGGATGCGCCTTCAAAAAAGACCGCGCAGGACGAAAGAAGACCAAGATCGACCACAAACTCTGATGGGAGGACCACAGTGAAATCTTTGAAAACATTCCTGGCTGCTGCAGCCATCAGCATGTTCGCGCTGAGCACGCACAGCTTTGCCGACGACAAGGGCCTTATCGGCATCTCGATGCCGACCAAGTCCTCGGCCCGTTGGATCGCCGACGGCGACAACATGGTGAAAGTGTTCACCGAAAAGGGCTACCAGACCGATCTGCAATATGCCGATGACGACATCCCCAACCAGCTCGCCCAGATCGAGAACATGGTGACCAAGGGTGTGAAGGTTCTCGTCATCGCCGCGATCGACGGCACGACCCTCTCCGACATTCTCCAGAAGGCCCATGACGCCGGCGTCAAGGTCATCGCCTATGACCGTCTGATCCGTGATTCGGCCAATGTCGACTACTACGCCACCTTCGACAACTTCCAGGTGGGCGTGCTGCAGGCGACGACGCTGACCGACGCCCTCGGCGTCAAGGACGGCAAGGGTCCGTTCAACATCGAGCTGTTCGGCGGTTCGCCGGACGACAACAACGCCTTCTTCTTCTACAACGGCGCCATGTCGGTCCTGCAGCCCTATATCGACGGCGGCAAGCTGGTCGTCCAGTCCGGCCAGATGGGCATGGACAAGGTCGGCACGCTGCGCTGGGACGGCGCCGTGGCGCAGGCCCGCATGGACAACCTGCTGTCGGCCTACTACACCGACAAGCGCGTCGATGCGGTGCTCTCACCCTATGACGGTCTCTCGATCGGCATCCTGTCCTCGCTCAAGGGCGTGGGCTATGGCAGCGGCGACATGAAGATGCCGTTTGTCTCCGGCCAGGACGCCGAAGTTCCGTCGGTGAAGTCGATCATCGCCGGCGAGCAGTACTCGACCATCTTCAAGGACACCCGCGAGCTTGCGAAAGTTACCGCGAACATGGTGGACGCGATGGCCAGCGGCAAGGAGCCGGAAGTCAACGACACCAAGACCTATGACAACGGCGTCAAGGTGGTTCCGGCCTATCTGCTGAAGCCGGTGGCGGTCGATGCCAAGAATTGGGAAGAAGTCCTGATCGGCAGCGGCTACTACACCAAAGACCAGATCACCCAGTAACCGGTACGCCGGCTAGGATGGGCCCCGCGCCAGCCCGCGCGGGGCCCGTTCTAATTCGGCGAACCTGGGCTTTCGGATAAAGGACCGGGGCTTGCCCCGGGAAAATGCGAAGGCCGACCAGCGTTTTGGCCGGCTTTTTTTGTTCCCCGGATTGCTGCTTTCCTGCAATCTATCTGGCATCCGGGCCGAGTTTGAGGATGCGTCATGGACACCACCCTAACGATGCCCATTCTGGAGATGCGGGGGATCGTCAAAACCTTCCCCGGCGTGAATGCGCTCGACAACGTCAACCTGACCGTCCGCGAGGGTGAAATCCACGCCATCGTCGGCGAGAACGGCGCCGGCAAATCGACCCTGATGAAAGTGCTGTCCGGGGTCTATGGCCATGGCAGCTATTCCGGCGAGATCCATTTTAAGGGCGAGGAGCGCCGCTTCCGCGATATCGCCGACAGCGAGAAGCTCGGCATCATCATCATCCACCAGGAGCTGGCGCTGGTGCCGCTCCTCTCCATTGCCGAGAACATCTTCCTCGGCAATGAACCGGCCAAGAACGGTGTCATCAACTGGGGCGAATCTTTTGCCCGCACCAAGGCGCTGCTGGCAAAGGTCGGCCTCAAGGAATCCCCCAGCACCCTCATCACCAATCTGGGCGTCGGCAAGCAGCAGCTGGTCGAGATCGCCAAGGCGCTGTCGAAGGAGGTAAAGCTCCTCATCCTCGACGAGCCGACCGCCAGCCTCAACGAAAGCGACAGCGACGCCCTCCTCAACCTGCTGATGGAATTCCGCGCGCAGGGCATTTCCTCGATCATCATCTCCCACAAGCTCAACGAGATTCTGAAGGTCGCCGATTCCATCACCATCCTGCGCGATGGGGCGACCGTCGACAAACTCGACTGCCACAAGGAAAAGATCGACGAGGATCGCATCATCCGCGCCATGGTGGGGCGCGAGCTGACCGACCGCTACCCCAAGCGCACGCCGAAAATCGGCGAACCGATCTTCGAGGTGAAGAACTGGCGCGTCTTCGACGCCGTTCACGCCGACAAGGAAAAGATCCGCGGCATCGACATGCATGTGAGCCGGGGCGAGGTCGTCGGCATCGCCGGGCTGATGGGCGCCGGCCGCACCGAGCTTGCCATGAGCATCTTCGGCCGCGCCTATGGCCAGAACATCAGCGGCGAAGTGAAGCTGCACGGCAAGACGGTCGATGTCAGCACCATCCAGAAGGCGATGGAAAACGGCCTCGCTTACGTGACCGAGGACCGCAAGAATTACGGCCTGGTGCTCATCGACGACATCAAGCGCAATGTGACGCTGGCCAATCTGAACGGCGTTTCGAAGAATGCCGTCATCGACGATGGGCGTGAACTCGCCGTCGCCAACAAGTTCAGGAAGGATCTCAACATCCGCTGCTCCAGCGTCTTCCAGCAGACCGTCAACCTTTCGGGCGGCAACCAGCAGAAGGTGGTGCTGAGCAAATGGCTCTTTACCGAGCCGGAGATTCTCATCCTCGACGAGCCCACGCGCGGCATCGACGTCGGTGCAAAATACGAAATTTATTCGATCATCAACAGCCTGGCCGATGCCGGCAAGGGCGTTATCGTCATTTCCTCGGAAATGCCGGAACTCCTTGGCATCTCGGACCGCATCTATGTGATGAACGAAGGTCGCATGGTGGGCGAAATGCCGGCCAAGGAGGCGTCGCAGGAGAAGATCATGCGCGCCATCATGAAGTCATGGGAAGATTGAGATGAGCCAAGTTAGCGCCACCGACGAGATGCATGCGACGACCAGCCTGTCGCGCTTCATCAAAAGCAATATCCGCGAATACGGCATGCTGCTGTCGCTGATCCTGATCATGGTGTTTTTCCAGATCACAACCGACGGCATCCTGTTCAGGCCGGTCAACCTCACCAACCTCATTCTGCAGAACAGCTATATCGTCATCATGGCGCTCGGCATGCTGCTGGTGATCGTGGCGGGCCATATCGACCTCTCGGTCGGATCGGTCGTCGGCTTCATCGGTGCCGTCGCCGCGGTGCTGATGGTCCAGTTCCATGTGCATTTCCTCATCACCGCGGTGCTCTGTCTGGTGCTGGCGGGTGCCATCGGTGCGGGACAGGGCTATTTCATTGCCTATCTGAAGATTCCCTCGTTCATCGTGACGCTCGCCGGCATGCTCGTCTTCAAGGGCCTGGCGCTCTACATCCTTCATGGCCAGTCGGTTGGTCCCTTCCCTAAGGAATTCCAGCTGCTGAGCTCGGGCTTCCTGCCCAGCTTCGCGCCCGAAGGCTTCAACACGCTCTCGCTGCTCATCGGTATCGTCGTCACGGCGCTGGTCATCTATTTCAATTTCCGCGACCGCCAGAACCAGTCGAAACATGGCACGGCGGAGGAGCCGACCCTGTTCTTCATCGGCCGCAACCTGCTGATCGCCGCCGGCTTCGTGCTCTTCTCCTATCTGCTGGCCTCCTATAAGGGCCTGCCGAACGTGCTCATCGTCATGTTCGCCCTCATCGTGCTCTATGCCTTCGTCACGTCCTCGACGACGATCGGCCGGCGCATCTATGCGCTGGGTGGCAACGAGAAGGCAGCGCGCTTGTCCGGCATTCGCACTGAGCGCCTGACCTTCCTCACCTTCACCAATATGGGCGTCCTTGCCGGTCTTGCCGGCCTCATCTTCGCCGCCCGCCTCAACACGGCGACGCCGAAAGCGGGTCTCGGCTTCGAGCTCGACGTCATCGCCGCGGTCTTCATCGGCGGCGCCTCGGCCTCCGGCGGTGTCGGCAAAATCATCGGTGCCGTCATCGGTGCCTTCATCATGGGCGTCATGAACAACGGCATGTCGATCTTAGGGATCGGCATCGATCTGCAGCAGGTCATCAAGGGCCTGGTGCTGCTGGCCGCCGTCTGCATCGACGTCTACTACAAGAAGAAATCGTAAAGGATCCGCGACATGCGTCTCATCCAGTTCAGCCGCAACGGCCAGCGCGGCGTCGCGCGCATCGAAGGTGCCAAGGCCATCACGGTCCCCAATGCCGCCAGCGTCATCGATCTTGCGCAATCGGCCCTGGTCGGCAACATCAAGAGCCTCGCCAATGAAGTCATCGGCCGTGGCGATGGCGAGGTGCTGGATTACGCGGCCCTCATCGCCGCCAATGCCCTCCTCACCCCTGTCGACCATCCGGACCCGGCACACTGCCTGGTGACCGGTACCGGCCTCACCCATCTCGGTTCCGCCGACACGCGCGACAAGATGCACCAGAATGTGGCTGGCGCCGCCGAGACCCTCACGGACTCGATGAAGATGTTCAAGATGGGTCTCGAGGGTGGCAAGCCCAAAGGCGATCAGCCCGGCGTGCAGCCGGAATGGTTCTATAAGGGCGACGGCGCCTGTATCGCCAAACCCGGCGCGGCGCTGGAATTCCCCGCCTTCGCGCTGGATGGCGGCGAGGAACCGGAAGTAGCCGGCATCTATCTCAATGCGCCGGACGGCCAGCCCTGGCGTTTAGGGTTCGCCATCGGCAACGAATATTCCGACCACGTGACCGAAAAGCAGAACTATCTCTATCTCGCGCATTCAAAGCTGCGTGCCTGTTCCTTCGGTCCGGAATTGCTGCTGGGCGACCTGCCTGAGAGCGTCGAGGGCGAAAGCCGCATCTATCGCGACGGCAAGCTGCTGTGGAAGAAAGCGTTTGTGAGCGGCGAGAAGAACATGTCGCACACCATCGCCAATCTCGAATTCCACCATTTCAAATATCGCCAGTTCCGCCGCCCGGGCGATCTTCACATCCATTTCTTCGGCACGGCGACCTTGTCGGTGGGCGACGGCATCGTGACGCAGCCCGGCGACGTGTTCGAGATCGAGGCGCCGGCCTTCGGTGCGCCCTTGCGCAACCCGCTGGGCGCCCGCGCCAATGACGAATTCCTCATCGGCGGCGTGAAGACGCTCTGACAGCGATGGCAGCGAACATCGCCTGCATCGCCGTCGATTGGGGCACCAGCAACCGCCGCGCCTGGGCGTTGGGCGAAGGTGGCGCGGTTCTCGCCGCCAAGGCCGATGACCAGGGCCTGCTGGCGATCAAGGACCGCGCCTTTGCCCAATCCCTGCGGGCCTTCGCCGGCGATTGGCTGCAGGGTGGTGCGCCCATCGTCATGGCCGGCATGGTCGGCAGCCGCGCCGGCTGGCGCGAGGCGCAGTATCTCGAAACCCCCGTCGATCTGACCAGGATCGGCGGCCGTCTCACCGAGATCACGGACTTTACCGGCAACGCGGTGCGCATCGTGCCGGGTGCCGCCCGCAACGAGGCCAATGGCGCCGACGTGATGCGCGGCGAGGAATGCCAGATGCTGGGCGCCCTCCTCACCCGCGGGCAACGCGACGGCGTCTTCCTGTTGCCCGGGACCCATGCCAAATGGGCGATCCTCAAAGACGGCATCTTGACCGACTTCCGCACCTATATGACCGGCGAGCTATTTGCGCATCTCCGGAAAGGCGGCAGCCTCTCGCAGGTGATGCCGGGGCCGGAAGAAAAGGACGTCTTCGATGGCGCCGCCTTCGATCGCGGATTTGCGGCGGGCTTCGCCACCGACGCGCCGGTCATCACCCATCTTCTCTTCACGGTGCGCTCGCTCTCGCTGTTTGCGCGCCTCGCACCGGCCGAGGCACCCAGCTATCTCTCCGGACTCCTCATCGGTGCCGAGATGAAGGACGCGCTGGGCTGGCTCAAGGTCCACAATGCCGGCACGACGGTCACCGCGATCGGCTCGGCCAAACTGCTCGAAACCTATGACCGCGCCGCCCGTCACGGCGGCCTCTCGCTCGACCGGGTCGAGAGCGACGACATCCTGCCGCCCGCCCTCTTCGCCATCGCGCGCGAAGCGGGCCTCATTCGGCAAGCAGACGGAGTAGCGTGATGACCGACCTTCGACCCTGGCTCCGCGATCTGCCGCTGATCGCCATCCTGCGCGGCATCACGCCGGTGGATGCCGAGGGCGCCGTCGAGACGCTGCATGCCGCCGGCTGGCGCGTGATCGAGGTGCCGCTGAATTCACCAGATGCGCTGGAAACCTTGAAGCGCATGGTGAAGCGCGCCAAGGATTTGGGCGACAATCTGCTGATCGGTGCCGGCACGGTGCTGAACGTTTCCCAGGTCGATGCCATCGCGGCTTCCGGCGCCAAGTTGATGGTCTCGCCCAATTGCGTGCCCGAAGTCATTCGTGCCGCCAAGGCCAAGGGCCTCGCCACAGCGCCCGGTGTCGCAACCCCGACCGAGGCCTTTGCGGCGCTCGACGCCGGCGCCGATGCCTTGAAGATGTTCCCCGGAGAGCTGCTGCCGCCCACGGCCGTCAAGGCCTGGCGCGCGGTCCTGCCGCCCCTGACCCTGCTGCTGCCAGTGGGCGGTGTCGCCCCCGACAACATCGCTGCCTATATGAAGGCCGGTGCCAACGGCTTTGGCATCGGCACGTCGGTCTACAAGCCCGGCATGGCGATGGCCGAAATGGCAAAGTGCGCCACGGCCCTGGCCGACGCCTTCCGCAACGCCCATTGAGGTGACCGATGGCACACGCTCCCTTCGGCAAGATGGATGACGGTGCCACGGTCAACGAGATACGCCTTGGCGCCGGGGCGCTCGGCTTAAGCATCCTTACCCATGGCGCGCGCATCCACGGCTTGACCTTTCAGGGCAGGCCGCGTGTCCTCGGCTTTGCAAACATTGCCGATTACCTGACCCACGCCGTCTATGCCGGCGCCGTCGCCGGACGCTATGCCAACCGCATCGCCGGCGGGCGTTTCTCGCTCGATGGCAAAAGCTATCAACTGCCCTGCAATGAACGCGGGCGCACGCATCTCCATGGCGGCATGCGCGGTTTCGCGCATCGCAACTGGGACATCGTCGAGGCGGACGACACCCATGTAACCCTGACCCTCGTCTCGCCAGATGGCGAGGAAGGCTACCCGGGCACGCTTCAGACGTACTGCACCTATAGCCTCGACGGCAATGACGTGCGCATCACGCTCACCGCCACGACCGACGCGCCGACCATCATCAACCTCGCCACCCACAGCTATTTCAACCTCGATGGCAGCGGCGACATTCTGGGGCATCGCCTGACGATCCCGGCCGACCATTATCTGCCGGTCGATGACGATCTCATTCCGACCGGTGCCATCGCTGATGTCAGCGGCACCGCCTTCGACTTCCGGACACCCACCGCCGTGGGTGCGCGCGGCCAACGCTACGATCACAATTTTGTCTTGAGCAAAGAACGCCAGAGCGAACCGCGCCTTGCCGCCAGCCTTGAAGGCCCGCAAAGCCGCACGCGCCTCGATGTGCTCTCGACCGAGCCCGGGCTCCAATTCTACGACGGCGGTTATCTCGCAGGCGGTGGCTTTGGCGCCCATGGCGGTCTATGTCTTGAACCGCAGGTGTTCCCCAACGCGCCCAACGAGCCAGGCTTCAGCAAGGCCACCCTTCGACCCGGTGAAACCTATCGCCAGGTCACGCTCTATCGCTTCTCGGAGATCTGATCTCACGCATTCGTGAATCGGTTCCATTCCCGCGTACCGAACGATCACAGTGCCATCACCGTGCCCTGCTTATGATTGACTGAGGCCATGACGAGCGTCATGTGCCGGCAAGATCAAAGGCAGGACGGGACATGAAGAATTCATCGCTGCGTTGGAGCGCCGCTTTCTTGGCCATCGGCCTCGCGCTGGCCGCGACGCCGGCTTTGGCTGACGGCAAGCACAAACACGGGAACGATTATTGGTACGACAACGGCCACCATTATGGCCATTACAAGAAGCATCCCCCCGAAGTCGTGCGCTACTATGACGACGGCCCGGACGTGATCTATGTGGAGCGCCCGGTCTATGTGCGCGAGCGCGTCTATGTCGAGCCGCCCCGCATCTACCGCGAGCCGGCGCGCCCGCAGATCAACATCGTCGTGCCGCTGTTCGACTAAGCCGGACGTGGACTGAAGCTGTTCGCGTTCATCCCCACCCGAACAGTCGCCGGGGCGGGCAAGCTGACCCCCCAAGACGCCTGCCCCGGTCCTTTTCCGGCCGTTCTTTTGTTAGACGCCGCGCCGCGCTATACCTCTGTCCCGCTTATCCATTGCCGGGAAGACAGTCGATGCGCGCCCTCATCTGCGACCAGCCCAACGGATATGAAAGCCTGCATCTGGGCGACATCCCGGACCCGCAGGCCGGACCGGCTGAGGTGCTGATCGACGTGGCGGCGGCCGGCATGAACTTTGCCGATTCGCTGATGACCGCCGGCAAGTACCAGGTGAAGCCAAATCCGCCTTTCGTGCCTGGGCTGGAACTCGCCGGGACCATCCTTGGCCTCGGTGCCGGCGTCACCACGCGCAAACTGGGCGAGCGGGTCATGGCCGTGGTCGATCACGGCGCCTTCGCAACGCGCGCTGTCGCCAAGGTTGCCGACACCTTCGCCATTCCCGAGGGCATGGCTTTCCCGGAAGCAGCTGGCTTCCCCATCGCCTATGGCACCTCCTATGGCGCGCTGGTGTGGAAGGCGCGCCTCAAAGCGGGTGAGACCCTGCTGGTGCATGGGGCTGCTGGCGGCGTGGGCCTGACCGCAGTCGAGATCGGCAAGGCATTGGGCGCGCGCGTCATTGCCACCGCCGGCGGGCCTGAGAAATGCGCCATCTCCGCCCAGCACGGCGCCGACGACACCATCGACTACAAGACAGAGGACGTGCGGGAACGGGTGAAGGCGCTCACCGCCGGACGCGGCGCCGATGTCGTCTATGACCCGGTCGGCGGCGATATCTTCGATGCCTCGTTGCGGGCGGTTGCCTGGAACGCCCGCCTGGTCGTCATCGGCTTTGCCGCCGGCACGGTGCAGCAGATCCCGGCCAATATCCTGCTGGTGAAGAATGTCGATGTGCTCGGCTTCTATTGGGGCTCGTACCGGACCCAGGCGCCGGCCCTGATGGCGGAAGGCTTCGCGGCGCTGGCCCAGATGGCGGCATCCGGCAAGCTCCGTCCCCATGTCTCCATGTGCCTGCCCATGAGTGATTGGCGCCAGGGTTTCGAGGCCCTGCTGGGGCGGCGATCCACGGGCAAGATCGTGCTTCTGCCAGGAACCTGACAGAGGCCTGCAAAATGTCGGGGATTGCTGGCCAAGTCCCTCGAATCGCCCGATTTAACGCGGTAATGGCGCAAAGCCGATTGCCGCCGGCCTGACGAAGTGACAGATTGACCGCACCGAAACTGGGCTCTTACCCGTCATATATTGCATTGCCATGCTTAAAGACTCTCGCCTGCTGTTCAAGTTGTGGCTGAAGAACCCGCGCAGCATCGGGGCGGTCGCCGTGTCCGGCTCCGAACTGGCGGCCGCGATGGCGCGCCAGATCCCGAAAAACCTCACCGGCCATGTCGTCGAACTGGGTGGCGGCACCGGTGCCGTGACGCGGGCGATTCTCGCTTCGGGGGTGGCAGCGGACCGGCTGGTGGTGATCGAACGCGACCCCATGCTGCACAAGCATCTGGTCGAACGCTTTCCCGGCGTCAAAGTCCTGTTGGGCGATGCCTTGCATCTGCCCTCGCTGCTGAAACGGCATAATATCGCGCCGGTCGCGGCCATCGTCTCCAGCCTGCCGCTGCTCTCGCTGAAGAAATCGATCCAGCTGCGCATCGGCGCGCAGGCCTTTGCCGTGCTGGAGCCGGGCGCGCCGCTTATCCAGTTCACCTACGGCCTCTTCTCGCCGCTGCCGAGGAATCGCCTGGGCATCGTCGGCGAGGTCGAGGAACGCGTCCTCCAGAACCTGCCGCCGGCAAGTGTGTGGCGCTATGTCCGCCCCGCCGGCCAACTCACCCGCAATCACGGACGCGCCAAGCTCGACCACGCCGCCTAGGCGCGGTTCAGCCCGCCGCTTCCTCGCGCAGGAACACGATCATATCGAGCGAGGGTGGCGGCACTGTCGTCCCCGACAGCATGCCATGCGCTTGCCCGCGATGATGGGTCTGGTGGTTGAACATATGCGCCAGCACCATATTGACCGGCGTTTCATATGGCATACCGGCCATCGTCTTGTAGACCAGGGTTTCGCTGAGCCGGGCCGGGGCGAGACCTTGCACAAAGTCGACGATGCGCGCGTCTAACGCCGCACGCTGGGCGGAAAGATCGGCAAAATCGGCGGCGATGATCTGGTCGAGCGCCTTGGCCTCCGTGTCCGGTGTCGCGGTGAGACGCGACAGCCATATGCGGTCGGTCACGACGAGGTGGTTGAGCGTTTTCAGGAGCGAGGGAAAGAAACCGATGCGCGGCGCCGCGATCTCATCGGCGGAAAGGCTGGCGACCGCGTCATAGAAGCGGCGATTGGCCCAACGGTTATAGCGGGCGAGGCTGTCGAAATAGCTTTTCATGAGACCCAATTTAGGGAGCTGGCGAAAAATATGCCACCACCCGGTCCGGTATCGTCCGGGGCCGGGTGGTGGCGTCAAGTCTCCAGGGTTGGGTCGAATGGGGGTTCGACCCAAATGGCATCCAGGGATGGATGCCGGCGAACCCAAGGGTCCGCGGCACCGGCCAGGTTCCGGGCAGGAACCGGCACGGTGATCTTGCGACGGGCTGGTGCCGCCATGGCGCTCACACCTGCCAGAAAGGCTTCTGGAATTCCTCCTCGGCATCGAAGCGGCTGAGGCCGATATCCTTGAGCTGGTGGTCGCTGAGGCGCATCAGGTCGCGGCGGGTGCGGTGACGCTCCTGCCATTCCTGGAACGCGATCACCAGGGCGCCGAGATGGCCGAGGGCCGAGGTCGCCGCGGCAAGGCGGGTGTTGGAAAAGAGGCGGGTGCTGCGCTGCGATGTGGCGGCCGACCCCGAGAACAGGCTGATCTGAGTCATTGTACCCTCACATTTAACTAACCGGCACCATTGCCGTTGAGGTGAAGTTATGCTTGCATTGCTGCGGACACAAACGACCGTTTCTCACTTGTTCTGTTAGATTGAATCAAGCATAGGCGGACAACTTTCTGCCGCCCCTTGATTCCATTAGGGGAAGCCATATCCATGCGCCTGCCACCGTTGAAAGCCGTTCGCTATTTCGAATGCGCAGCCCGGCATTTGAGCTTCACCAAGGCCGCTGACGAGCTCAACGTCACCCACAGCGCCATCAGCCACCAGATCAAGGCGCTGGAGGAATGGCTGGGGATCAGCCTGTTCGAGCGCGGCGCCCGCTCCCTGTCGCTGACCGAGGCCGGCCGCCGCTATCTCCCGCCCGTCCGGGCCGCCTTCCATCAACTGGCCGAAGCCTCGGCCGAAATGCGTCTTTTCCCCGGCGGCGGGCCGCTCACCGTCAGCGCCCTCCCCTCGCTCGCCTCGAAATGGCTGGTGCCGCGTCTTTATGACTTCCAGGCACGCCACCCGGAGATCGAGGTGCGTATTTCCGCAACCGACCGTCTCGACCCCGTGGGCGAGGGCGATGTCGATATCGGCATCCGTTATGGCCGCGGCACCTGGCCCGGGGTCGAAACCGAATTGCTGCTGCAGGACGAGGTCTTCCCGGTCTGTTCGCCCAGCATCATCAATGGCGATCAGCCCTTGCGCGAGCCACGCGACCTTGCGCGCTTCTCGCTCATCTCGGACATGGATTGGCGGCGCGCGCAGTTCGATTTCTGGCCGCGCTGGCTGGCGGCGGCAGGTGTCCCCGATCTTGAGATGAAGACCAACCTCACCTTCAACTATTCGAATCTGATGATCCAGGCGGCGATCGACGGGCTCGGCATCGCGCTCGGCAACACCATGCTGGCCGGGGATGATCTGAAGACCGGCCGGCTCGTCCAACCTTTCCCGCAGACGGTGGTGCTGGAGACGGGCTATTATCTCATCTATGGCAAGGGCGCGATGCGCCAGGCCAAGGTCAAGGCCTTCCGCGACTGGATCGTCGCACAGATGGCAGCCTTCCTGGAAAAAGTCGACGGTGTGGGGACGACACCGGTCAAAGAAGGGGTTCAATAAAATGATTCGGATCGTTCTCGCCACACTGCTGCTGGCGGCACAAACCACTTATGCCGTCGCCGAAACAGGCCGGCTCAAGATCAACAACATCCCGCTCGACATGCCGTTGAACGAAGAACTCGACGGCGAATATCTCGAGGGCATCTATCAGGAAAAGCTCAACGACCGCTTGATCACCAGCGTGCTCAACGAATGGCCGATCTATCACATCGACAGCACCTTGAAGGTCGGCAAGGGCAAGGTCACCAAGAAGGATTCGGTGGCCGGTGCCGACACCGACCCGAAGAACGAGCAGATGCAACTCTATTTCTCGAGTGCCGCCGACCAGCGCAGGATCTTCTGGATCCGCACGAGGAAGCCGATGAATGCGCCGGCCGATGCCGACGGGACGGCGAAATCGCTGGCCATGATCGAATCAAGCTTCGGCAAGCCCGACCGCGTCATCACCGATGCCGAAATGCCGGGCGACGCCATCGTCATCATCGTCGACCCGCAACTCCCCGCCGACCAGGCCCAGGCGATCAAGGCGGCATTGCCTGATCCCATGACGCTTTCCCATGACGACTACATGTCGTTCTGGAGCATGGACCTGCAAGCCCGCGCCAAGATCTTGGGCCCCAATTTCCGCGGCGCCATCGTCCTGCTCGTCGCCTTCAAAGAACGGCTGGAGTTGATGCAGACCGAACTCCTGGATCTGAAGCGCGCCCAGACGGTCCTCAATCTCAACTAGGTTACGACCCACTTCTTCTTGTCATGCCCGGCCCCAGCGTTGATCCTACTGGCCGGGCATCCACTCTTACCGGCCAGCGGTGGATCCCCGGGTCCCCGCCGACGCATGTCGGCATGCGCCGACAGGGGGATGACGCAGGTTGGGCAGGCACTAAATCGGCGCGAAGCCATACTTCGCCCGGGCGGTGTTGCATTCTTCATCGCCCGGCTGGCAGGCGCGACAGACATCGGGCCGCAGGCCATAGATGGTGCAGCCCACATGCTTGCCGATCTCGCCCGCCAGGGCCGTGCAGCGATTGTCGACGGAGCGCATGCCGCTCTTATCCAGTGCCACCAGATGCGCAGGGATCAGCGCCAAATCTTCCTCTGCCTCCAGCGAGAACCGGGGCCAGCTGGAATCATAGGCGCAGCACGCACCGCAGGCCTGGCAGGGCGAGATTTCCGAGTTAACCGATTTTTGATTAACTATGCTCAGCCGACCTGCTCCACACTCATCTAACGGCTTCTCTAACGGCTTCAGCGACGCGGGCGCGGGCGCGGCAAGGCGCGCTTCGCGGCCGCCCGCACACCGGGCTTTGCCCTGGGTGCGGCCCGGCTGGGCAGCAGCGGCGATTTGGTGGCGCGCCTCAGCCAGTCGTCGATGAAGGCAAAGAGACCGCGGATCCCTAAGGGCTCACCCCCTTCCGGCCGGCCGGCGCCAAGGCCTGAGGTCCAGCCATAGGTGTCGATATGGAGCCACTTGGTCTTTTCCGAGACGAATTCGGCCAAGTAGAGCGCCGCCGTAATGGCGCCGCCGAAGCTGCCGGGCTCGCAATTGGCGATGTCGGCCACCTTGCTGTCGAGCATGCGGCGATAGGGCTTCCACAGTGGCAGGCGCCACAGCGGATCGCCCTCGGCCCGGGCATGGCGCAAGAGGTCCTCGGCCGTTTCGTCATCATTGGCAAAGAGCGCCGGCACATCGGGGCCGAGCGCCACGCGCGCGGCACCCGTGAGGGTCGCCATGTCGATCATCAAATCCGGCTTCTGCGTGTCGGCATCGGCCAGGGCGTCGGCCAGGATCAGGCGGCCTTCGGCATCGGTATCGTTGATTTCGACCGTGATCCCCTTGCGGGTCTTCACCACGTCGAGCGGGCGGATGGAGGCCCCCGAAACCGAGTTCTCGACCGCCGGGATCATGAGGCGCAGGCGCAAGGGCAGCTTGGCTTCCATGATCATCTGCGCCAAAGCGAGCACCGACGCGGCACCGCCCATATCCTTCTTCATCATCATCATGCCGCCGCGCGGCTTGATATCGAGGCCACCGGTGTCAAAGCACACGCCTTTGCCGACCAGGACCAGATAGGGGCCTTTGTCGCCGCCCGGACCCTTCCAGGTGAGGTCGATGAGGCGCGGCTGGCGATCGGCGGCCGCAGCCCGGCCGACGGCATGGATGGTCGGATAGTTCTGCTTGAGGAGCTGGTCGCCGACGATGACCGAGAACCTGGCCTTGTGGGCCCTGGCGACCTTTTCCACCGCCTTGGCGAGATCCGCCGGGCCCATATGTTCGGCCGGCGTGTTGATGAGGTCGCGGCCAAGCCCGATGGCGCGTACGCTGCGCTCGACGGCGGCGCGGTCGGCGCCCTGCGGCCAGACCAGGCTGGCAAAGGTCTTGGTATCCGAGCGATAGCGCGCAAAGCGATAGCAGCCCATGGCCCAGGCGAAGGCATGGGCGCTGGCCTGCGCCGGCGACAGATCGTCCTCGATCAACTGATAGGTGCCGGCGGGCAAGGTCGCCGGCAGATTGGCGAGCGACCAGCGGTCGATGCCTTCCTCGACACCAGCGAGGAAACTCACCGCATCGGGGAGCAGCAGGAAGCTGCCGGGCTTCCCCTTGAAGCCCGATGCCTTGATCCAGTTCTGCACGGATGCCGGCTGCGCCTTGCTCCAAGCCTCAAGCCCCTTGGTGCTCAGCGGTTGAATTGTGTGGGCCTTGGGGCTCCGCGCGACGAGATGATCGAGCAAGGTCGTGTTCCTTGAAAGTGGCGTAAAATGGGACGATTCGGCGCGATCTTAGCCGTAAGCCTGCCACTTCGCCACGAGGATGAGGTGGCTGGGAAGGCTCGCGTTAAGGGTTGAGGGGATTGCGCCATCGCCTATGATGGAAAAAACGGAAATCGGGGGAAACGGAACGACCCATGTCCACTGAGAATACCGACCTGACGCTGATCGTCGGCAGCAAGAACTATTCCTCCTGGTCGCTGCGGCCCTATCTCGCCTTGAAGGCCGCGGGGCTGCCGTTCCGCGAAGTGCTTATTCCCTTGCGCACCGACGATACCTATCGCCACATCCGCCTCTATTCGCCGAGCGGTACGGTGCCGGTGCTCATGCATGGCGATATCAAGGTCTGGGAAAGCCTCGCCATCTGCGAATACCTGGCCGAATTGGCCCCCGAGGCCGACCTGTGGCCCAAGGACCGCGAAGCCCGCGCCTTCGGCCGCTCCATCGCCAATGAGGTGCATGCCGGCTTTGCCGCCTTGCGCCAGAACATGCCGATGGATATCGCCAGCGACCGCCGCCATGAATCGCGTGCCCATCTGGTAACCGATCAGATCGCCCGCATCAGTGCCATCTGGAACGAGGCGCGCGAGCGTTTCGGGCGGCGTGGCGCCAATGGGGCAGGTCCGTTCCTCCTCGGCGGCTTCAGCATCGCCGATGCGATGTTCGCCCCCATCGCCACGCGCTTCCGCACCTATGGCGTGGCCCTCGACGAGACCAGCCAGCAATATTGCGATGCCGTGTTCGCCGCGCCCGGTTTCAAGGAATGGGAAGCGGCGGCCCTCGCCGAGACGGCGGTCTTCCAGTTCGACGTTTTCCAGAAGGCCGATTGAGCCGGCCCCCGCGCAAGGACAGAACGACAGCAACATGGTGAAGCGCGACGGCGACATGCGGCGCGAGGCAGCGCCCCTCGATGACGTCGATGAGCGGAGCGAGCCAGGCGTCGCCTTCTTGCGCTGGGCCTTCGTCGCCCCCTTCCTGCTGTGGCTGATCGTGGCACTCGGTGCCTTGCTGGGCAGGCCGCCCACGGCGCCGGCGGAATTGGAGATGCTGTCGGCGGCCTGGCACATGTGGCAGGACCATGGCTGGGCCCCCGTGCGCAATGGCCTTGGCAGCGGCGACCAGCCACCCTTGATGCTGTGGGCGATCCTTGCCGGCTGGCAGCTCTTCGGCATCGGCGATGCATGGCCGCGCGTGCTCAGCCTGCTTGCCAGCCTCGGCACGATGTGGCTGGTCGGCAGCGCCGCCCTGTCGCTGTGGCCGCACCGGGCGATGACCGAGCTTTACGCCCGCATCCTGCTATCCGGCGTGATGGCCTTCGTTCTCATCGTCACCATGGTGCAGGCGGAACCGCTGGGCCTGTTCTTCACGGCCTTGGGCTTTCACGCGCTGACGCGGCTGTGGCACAGCGGCACGCGCGGCATGGTGGCGCTGCTGTGGTGGACGGTCTTTGCCGTGGCCCTCGGCGCCAGCCTCTTTACCATCGGCATTGCCGCCTGGTTCGTGCTGCCGGTGCTGGCCGCGATCGCGCCACGCCAGGTCGTGAGCGGACCGGAGCGCGACAGCACCGCCGGTGCCGCCCGCATCATGCTTGCCTTCCGCCCGGCCTGGCACCTGCCCCTCGCCGTCAGCCTGATGCCGGCAGCCGTGTTGTGGGTGGGCTGGACCCTGTCGCTGCGCATCGCCGGCCTGCCGGCAGACTTCATCGGCTTCGGCAATGGCTGGTTTCACGCCGCCACCGAAGCCACCCGGCGCGAGATCTGGTCGCTGGCGCTGGTGCCCGTGCTGCTCTATCCCTGGATCGTCTGGAAGACCTTGTGGCGGGCGATGGAGAAGCAGCTGCGCGGCCGCGCCGGGCGCAGCTTCCGCCTGTGCCTGGGCCTCTTTGGCGTGACGCTGCTGGGCGGGCTGGTCAGCGGCTGGCAGATGCAGGGTATGATCTACATCGTCCTGCCGCTGTCGCTGCTGGGGGCGCGCCTGCTGGCCACACAGGAGATCCGCGCCAAGGATTTCCACGCCATCGTGCCCTCGCTCCTGGCCTTGCTGCTCGGCCTCTTCTTCTTTCTCATGAACATCATCCCGACCGCCCATCTCGATGCGCTGTGGCGGCAGTTCTTCGACGTGCCGCTGCCGATCTGGATCGGCGGCATCGGCATGACCTCGGGGCTGGTGCTGCTGGTGGCGGGTTACGGCATCGCGCAGCTCTCACCCACACACATGCTCTCGCGCACCATCCAGGTGGCCACCCTGCCCGTCCTGCTGATGACCTGCGTCAACATCGAGTTCCCGTTCAACTTGCGCCAGTTTTTCGACCTGGAGCCGGTGGCCGAACGCCTGCGCGAGCTGGAGGAGGCCGGGCAACCGCTGGCGGTCTTTGGGCCCTATCGCGGCGAGTTCGACTATTACGGCCGCTTGAACGCCGCCCCCGTGGCCCTGCCCAGCCGCGATGCCGCGATCACCTGGGCCAAGGAGAACCCCGCCGGGGTCATCGTCAGCTATTTCGACGGCTCGCCCCTGCGCCTGCCGGCTTTGCCCTATTACCGCGGCGTGGCGCGCGATCGCTGGGTCGCCATCTGGCCCACCAGCGCGGTCATCGAGACTGCAGGCAAGGCCCTCGACGGCAACTTCTAATCATGTCGCAATCGGCAACCTGCTGAGAGATATAGGCTAATCTCGTTAACGCTATCTTCACCACGATGCGGTTTAGTCGATTCCTGTGGTCGGGAAGGGTCTTTATGAGGGTAATCGTGACGGGGTTTGCGCCTGGGGTTGCCCCTGGGATTGCACGGGGCACTGGCCAGGGCATGACGGTGACGCACAATGGTTAGCTTCACCCTGGGCTTCCGCAAGGTCGGCAATGCCGAGAAGCGGCGCGACAAGCGCCATCCGGCCCCGGTCTTCAGCGTCAAGATCGACGGCCAGAGCTGCGAGACCATCAACTGGTCGCTGGGCGGGTTGCTGTTGCGCAATCACCGCGGCTATCTGGCGCCCACCCGTGTCGTCCGCATCGAAATCAGCGAGCAGTTGAAGGCATCGCAACGCGATGCACGCCTGACAAACGCCGGCCCGGCGCGGTCGGGCCCGGCCGTCTATGTCCTGGATGGGCAGGTGGTCCATTGCAACGCCACGAAGAACCAGCTGGCCGTGCGTTTCGTGCATTTGCCCCCGCTCCTGCTGAAATTCTTCGAGCGCCACCTCATCGCCTACCGCCAGCGGCGCTGGTAGGGTCCGGCACAGGCGGGCCGAATGTCTGGCCAGGGATTCGGCGCATCTGTTACACTGTTCCCGGCCTCAAGGGCGGGAGAGCGTCAGGCATGACCAGTTTTACCATGGGCTTCACCAAAGTGCGCGGGCCGGAACACCGGCGCGACAAGCGCATGCCGCTGCCCGTTTTCACGGTCCGCATCGCCGGCCAGGATTGCGACACGCTCAACTGGTCGCTAGGCGGCCTGCTCATCGAGAACTATGACGGGCATCTGCTGGTCGAAATGCCGGTCGAGATCGAGATCAAGATCAAGGACGCGCATGCCGAGTTCGAGATGAAGATCGACGCCAAGGTGGTGCGCAACGACCGCGAGAACCGGCGCCTTGCCGTGAAGTTCGAAAGCTTGAGCCCCGCCATCTACGATTTCTTCGAGCGCGGCTTCAGCCGCCGCTTTCATCGCCGCGAGCGCAACCCGGTCTGAAGACGGGCATCACCCATGGAGATAGCCTGGTTGGACGGCAGCTGGATGGATGCGCTGGCCTTTGCCTGGATGCTGCTGCTGTGGTTCGTCTATGGCCGTTTTGCCGACAAGCTGCCGGCCGACGACGTGGCGCCCGCCAATCTCAACCAGATGATGCATCAGCTGCGCCGGTTGTGGATGCGCCGCATGCTGGACCGGCCGGAACGCATCCTCGATTCGTCGCTCACTGGGCATTCCGTGGCCTCGACCACCTTCTTCGCCTCGACCTCGATGCTGGTCATCGCCGGCCTCCTCGGCGTGCTGGGGCGCGCCGGTGACGCCCATGCCGTCATCCAATCCTTCGGCTTCACGGTCGTCTCGTCGGAACTGATGTTCGAATTGAAGGTGCTGGGCCTCATTGGCCTCTTCATCATCGGTTTCTATAAATTCACCTGGGCGCTGCGGCAGTTCAATTTCGCCTGCACCCTCATTGGTGCGGCGCCCTTGCCGCCGGTCGACGGCACCGCGCGCGAGCGCTTTGCCGACCATGCTGCGCGCGTCATGTCGCTGGCCGCCACCAGTTTCAACGGCGGCATCCGCGCCTATTATTTTTCCATGGCCTGGCTTGGCTGGTTCATCCATCCAGTGGTCTTCGCGGTGGGGACGGGTGTCGTCGTCCTGGTGCTGTTGAAGCGGCAGGTCAAGAGCCGCAGCCAGGCGAGTGTCGCCGAGTTCTACGACGCGACGGGTCGATAGGGATGCGGCGATGACGTCCCTCGACTTTGCCGGCCTCATCTTTTTTCTGCTGGTCTTCTTCGGCTATCAGCGCATCGCCAAGATGGTGGGGCGCGGCAAGAACGTGAATGCGCTGATGCACCAGACGCGGCGCATCTGGATGCAGCGCCTGATGGAACGGCCGGACCGCATCGTCGACGCGGCCCTCACCGGCCATACGGTCAATTCAATGTCGTTCTTCTGTTCGGCAACGATCCTGGTCGTGGCCGGTCTCCTCGGCGTGCTGGGCAAGGCCGGGGATGCCCAGCAAGTCCTCGGTGCCTGGACTTTCGTCACCCATAGCAGCGCCACCATCTTCCAGCTGAAGCTCATCGGCCTCATTGCCATCTTCGTCTACGGCTTCTTCCGCTTCACCTGGGCGCTGCGGCAATACAATTACTGCTGTGCCCTGATCGGTGCGGCGCCACTGGCCAGGAACGACTATCCGCACCGCCTCGAACTCGCCGACCAGATGGCGATCGTCTATACCAGCGCCCTCACGGCATTTGGCGGCGGCATCCGCTGCTATTATTTCGGCCTTGCCTGGATCGCCTGGCTGATCGACCCAGTGGCCTTCATCGCCGCCATTCTCGGCATCCTCATCGTCCTGCTGCGCCGGCAGGTCTACAGCCACAGCCACCAGGCCATTCGCCGCTTCGTTGAGCTCAACCCGCCGGAAGACCTTGCCCCGCAGGAGCCGATGCGAGATGAGCGGAACTGAGGCCACGAAGCCGCAACTGCTCGGCGCCGCCTACAGTGTTTATGTGCGCGCGGCGCGGCTGGTGCTGCTTGAGAAGGGCGTCGATCATAGTCTTGTTGAGATCGACATTTTTGGCGCGCAGGCGGTCGACGCCGCGTATCTGAAGCTGCATCCCTTCGCGCGCATCCCCACTTTGCGGCATGGCGATTTTGCACTCTATGAGACGGCAGCGATCACGCGCTACGTCGATGAGGCCTTTCCCGGCCCCGCGCTGCAGCCGCCGGATACGCGGTCGCGCGCGCGGATGGCGCAAATGATCGGCATCATGGACAGCTATCTCTACCGGCCACTGGTCTGGGGTCTTTACGTGGCACATGACACGGCGGCGAAGGGCGGCAAGCCGGCCGACCCGGCCTCCCTGGGCGAGGCGATGATGAAATCGCGGCTGGCACTCAAGGCTCTGGCCGATCTGGCGCAAGACGGAACGTTCCTGCAGGGCGACCGCATCAGCCTTGCCGATCTCCATCTGCTGCCGATGCTGGCCTACGGACGCCTCACCGCAGAAGGTCGCGCCCTGATCGGCGAACAGAACAAGCTGTTGGCGTGGTGGGAAATGATGCAGGCACGGCCGAGCGTCGCCGCAACGCGCTTCGCTGCCGAGCTTTCTTAAGCCCCGGCCACCGACAATCTGGCGACTCGGCGGCGCATGAACCAGAGGGCGAAGCTGGAAAGCGGCTTGTGCAGGAACCCCTGTGGGTTGAGGCCGGCGGCCTTCAGCACCATGGCGATGCCACGCTGGATATGGGGCGGCTGGTAATAGGCATAGGCGCGCCGCGCGTAAGCAGAGGAGAAGCGCTTGCGCTCATAGGGTTCGTCGGCATGGTTGGCGGCGTAATAGGCGAAGGCCAGTTCGTCATCTTCCGATTCGGTGATGCGCGACATCGCCACCTTGAACCGGCCCCAGGCGCCCAGCCCCTCATGCGCGAGGTAACGGTTGAGATGCGTGTAGAAGAGCTTGTAATGCCGCAGCTCATCGGCAGCGATCCGGCGGCAGATATTCTTCAAGACCGGTTCGTCGGCCGCTTCGGCCAAGGCCGTGTAATAGGACGAGGTGCCGGTTTCGACGATGCAGCGGGCCACCAGCTCGCCGCAGCGGCTGCCGCGCACGGATGCAGCCACATCGACCTGGATCTTGTAGCCGTCGGTGAAGCGCTTGAAGGCGAGGTCGAAATCGAAGCCGGGATCGGCGAGCTTCGCCCAGCGCGCGAGGGCCGCGCCGTGCTGCACTTCTTCCAGCGCCCATTCGCTGGCCACGGCACAAAAGCCGTCATCATCGTGAAACACGTTATTGAGATAAGTGGCGTAGTCGCCGCCGTTATACTCGACGAGCGCTGCCGCCTTGACGAGTTTGACGATGTCGGGATCGACCTTGCTTGCGTCGAACGCGTCCCAGGGAATCTGATCGAGGGTCCAATGCGCCATGATCGGCCGCTGCTCCCGCGTTAAACTTCAGCATCCCCGCTGGCGACGCTGTCCCGCGCCGCCCTTCTGAACCGACCTAGTAGACGCTGCCTTCGAGGGCGTGGAGACGCGCCTCTGCGATCGCCACGGCGTTCTGCGCCAGATTGCGATCAAGATCGTTCTTGGCATCGGCCACATCTTCGCGGGCGTCAGAGAGCGCACGCTCGGCGTGGGCGCGGTCGATCTCGCCGACCTTCTGCGCGCGCTCGGCAAGGACCGTGCAGCCCTTGTCGTTCACTTCGGCAAAGCCGCCTTCCACGAAGATGCGGTCAGTGACCTGGCTGCCTTCCAGCACATGAATGACGCCGGGGCGAATGGTCGAAATGAGGTTGGAATGGCCAGGAAGGACCGCAAAGTCACCCTCAGTGCCCGGGATGACAATCTCGCTCACATTGGCCGAGAACAGCAGCCGTTCCGGCGAGACGAGCTCGAAATGCACCTGATCCGCCATGTTCCACCCTTCTTAGATTTCAAAGACCCAACCGGGCCCCTGACGCAAACCGGCCGCGGACGGCCGGTTTTTCGGTCTCAACCGCGGCAGCGGTGGGTTGTTCCACCACTGCCGCGTTGTCTGCTTTAGGCCGCTTCCGCCATCTTCTTGGCTTTGGCGACGGCTTCCTCGATCGTGCCCACCATGTAGAAGGCCGATTCCGGCAGGTCGTCATACTTGCCTTCGACGATGCCCTTGAAGCCCTTGATGGTGTCTTCGAGCTTCACGAACACGCCCGGCGTGCCGGTGAAGACTTCGGCGACGTGGAAGGGCTGGCTGAGGAAGCGCTGGATCTTGCGGGCGCGGGCCACGACCAGCTTGTCCTCTTCCGAGAGTTCGTCCATGCCCAGGATGGCGATGATGTCCTGGAGGGCCTTGTAGCCCTGCAGCACTTCCTGAACGCGGCGCGCGGTGTTGTAGTGCTCTTCACCAACGACGCGCGGATCGAGCGCGCGGCTGGTCGAATCAAGCGGATCGACGGCCGGGAAGATGGCCATTTCAGCGATCGAACGGCTGAGCACCGTGGTGGCGTCCAAATGGGCAAACGAGGTCGCCGGCGCCGGATCGGTCAAATCGTCGGCGGGCACGTAGATGGCCTGCACCGAGGTGATCGACCCCTTCTTGGTCGAGGTGATGCGTTCCTGCAGCGCGCCCATGTCGGTGGCGAGTGTCGGCTGATAGCCCACGGCCGAGGGGATGCGACCGAGCAGCGCCGACACTTCCGAACCCGCCTGGGTGAAGCGGAAGATGTTGTCGATGAAGAAGAGAACGTCCTGGCCCTGCTTGTCGCGGAAATACTCGGCCATGGTGAGGCCGGAGAGGGCGACGCGGGCACGGGCTCCCGGGGGCTCGTTCATCTGGCCGTAAACAAGGGCCACTTTCGACTCGCCGCCATCCAGCTTGATGACGCCGGAATCGATCATTTCGTGATAGAGGTCGTTGCCTTCGCGGGTACGTTCGCCGACGCCCGCAAACACGGACACGCCGCCATGACCCTTGGCGATGTTGTTGATCAGTTCCTGAATGGTCACCGTCTTGCCGACGCCCGCACCGCCGAAGAGGCCGATCTTGCCGCCCTTCAGATAGGGTGCCAGCAAATCGACGACCTTGATGCCGGTGACGAGGATCTGCGCATCGGTCGACTGCTCGACGAAGGCCGGGGCCTGGGCGTGGATCGGCGCCGATTCCTTGGCGTTGACCGGACCACGCTCGTCGATCGGCTCGCCGATCACGTTGATGATGCGACCCAGGGTCTCCGGGCCCACCGGCACGGTGATGGCGGCACCCGTGTCGACGACTTCAGCGCCGCGGACCAGACCGTCGGTAGAATCCATGGCGATGGCGCGCACGGTGTTCTCGCCCAGATGCTGGGCGACTTCGAGAACCAGGAGCTTGCCCTGATTCTGCACATGCAGCGCGTTCAAGATCGCGGGCAGGGCGTCACCGAACTGCACGTCAACGACGGCGCCCGTTACCTGCGTAATCTTGCCGACGATGTTCTTCGACATATTGGTTGCTCCTTAAAACGATCTCTTCAGTCCGGATCAGACGGCTTCAGCGCCGGAGATGATTTCGATCAGCTCCTTGGTGATGTTCGCCTGGCGGGTCCGGTTGTAATTGATGGTCAGCTTGTTGATCATGTCGCCCGCATTGCGGGTCGCATTGTCCATGGCGGTCATGCGCGCACCATGCTCGGAGGCCGAGTTTTCGAGCAGCGCGCGATAGACCTGCATCGCGATATTGCGCGGCAGCAGATCGGCAAGGATCGATTCCTCGTCCGGCTCGTATTCATAGAGCGCTGCCGGACCGGCATTGTTCTCATTGGCAACGGCATTCGCGAAGGGAATGAGCTGCTGCACGGTCACGATCTGCGCGATCGCCGATTTGAACTTGTTGTAGATGATGGTGCAGACGTCGAACTCGCCCGCGGCAAACATGTTGCGGATCTGGATGGCGATCTTCTCGGCCGTCTCGAAGGTGATGCGTGGGCGCGCGATCTCTTCGAACGAGGCGACGATGTCGTTGCTGAACTCGCGGCGCAACTGGTCCTTGGCCTTGCGGCCGACGGTGATGATCTTCACCGTCTTGCCGGACGCCTTGAGGTCGCGGATCGTCTTGCGCGCCTGGCGCGTGATCGACGAGTTGAACGCACCGCACAGGCCCCGGTCGGACGTCATGACGACCACCAGCTGCACCTGGTCGCGACCGGTGCCGCCGAGGAGCGCCGGGGCGTTGTCCTTGCCGGCCATCGAGGCCGCCAGGGCGCCCAGCACCTTCTCCATGCGCTCGGCATAGGGACGGGCGGCTTCCGCCTGCTCCTGCGCGCGACGCAGTTTGGCTGCAGACACCATCTTCATCGCAGAGGTGATCTTCTGCGTGTTCTTGGTGCTGTTGATGCGGATCTTGAGATCCTTAAGGCTCGGCATTGCTGCCCCTTCTCAACAAGTAGCGAGCGTTACGCGAACGACTTCGTGAAAGCGCCGATGACCTCGTGCAGCTTGGCCTCGGTCGCCTTCGAGATTTCGCGCTCGGTCCGGATCGCATTGAGGATGTCCGGGCTCTTCGCCTTGATCTCGCCAAGGAGGCTCGATTCGAAACGACCGATCTGGTTGACCGCAATGCCGTCGAGATAGCCACGCACGCCGGAGAAGATCGACACGACCTGCTCTTCGACCGGCATCGGCTTGAACTGGCCCTGCTTCAGGAGCTCGGTGAGGCGAGCGCCACGGGCGAGCAGCTTCTGGGTCGAGGCGTCGAGATCGGAGGCGAACTGCGCGAAGGCCGCCATTTCGCGGTACTGCGCAAGTTCGAGCTTGATGGTACCGGCAACCTGCTTCATCGCCTTGATCTGGGCGGCGGAGCCGACGCGGCTGACGCTCAAACCGACGTTGATGGCGGGGCGGATGCCCTTATAGAAGAGGCCGGTTTCGAGGAAGATCTGGCCGTCGGTGATCGAAATCACGTTGGTCGGAATATAGGCCGAGACGTCACCGGCCTGGGTTTCGATGACCGGGAGTGCGGTCAGCGAACCGTTGCCGAAATTGTCGCTCATCTTGGCAGCGCGCTCGAGGAGGCGGCTGTGCACATAGAACACGTCGCCCGGATAGGCTTCGCGTCCCGGCGGACGGCGCAGCAGCAGCGACATCTGACGATAGGCCACGGCCTGCTTCGAAAGATCGTCATAGAAGATGACGGCATGCATGCCGTTGTCGCGGAAGAACTCGCCCATGGCGCAGCCCGTATAGGGCGCGAGGAACTGCAGCGGGGCCGGTTCCGAGGCGGTGGCGGCGACGACGATGGAATATTCCAGCGCGCCATTGTCCTCCAGCGTCTTCACGATCTGGGCGACGGTCGAACGCTTCTGCCCGATGGCGACATAGACGCAATAGAGCTTCTTCGACTCATCCGCGCCGGCGTTGATGGCCTTCTGGTTGAGGATGGTGTCGATGATGACGGCGGTCTTGCCGGTCTGACGGTCACCGATGATCAGCTCGCGCTGGCCACGGCCGATCGGCACCAGGCTGTCGACGGCCTTGAGGCCGGTCTGCATCGGCTCATGCACCGACTTTCTCGGGATGATGCCGGGCGCCTTCACTTCGACGCGGGTGCGCTTGACGTCGGTCAAGGGACCCTTGCCGTCGATCGGGTTGCCGAGGCCGTCAACGACGCGGCCGAGCAGGCCCTTGCCGACCGGCACGTCGACGATGGCGCCGGTGCGCTTGACGGTATCGCCTTCCTTGATGTCACGGTCGTCGCCGAAGATCACGATACCGACATTGTCGGTTTCGAGGTTCAGCGCCATGCCGCGGATCCCGCCCGGGAACTCGACCATTTCGCCGGCCTGGACATTGTCCAACCCATGCACGCGGGCAACACCGTCGCCCACGCTGAGGACCTGCCCCACTTCGGTGACATCGGCCTCGTTGCCGAAATTTTCAATCTGCTGCTTGAGGATCGCAGAGATTTCGGCGGCACGGATTTCCATTATCCAACCCCTTTCATAGCGAGCTGCAACTTCTGCAGCTTGGTTCGAATAGACGAATCGATCATGCGGCTGCCCACTTTGACGACGAGGCCGCCGATGAGGGCAGGATCAACCTTGACCTCCATCGTGACCTTGGCACCGTGGGCCCGCTTGATCGTTTCAGCGAGTGCGTTCTGCTGGTCGGCCGAGAGCGGCCGGGCGGACCAGACCTGGGCAGTCATTTCGCCGCGGCGGTCAGCCAGCATCTTCTTGAAGGCCTGGATCATCGCGCTGAGCGCAAAAAGGCGCCGGTTCTGGGCGAGGAGGCCGAGGAATTTTGCGGTGAGCGGGCCGAACTGCGCGGCCTGCACAATACCTGAGATGGCGCGGCCCTGGTCGCCGCGGGAAAGGACCGGCGAATTGATCAGGCGACGGAAGTCGGCCGATTCGTCGATCATCTTGGCAAGGGCAGCCAGATCGCCGACGACGGCGTCCAGCTGATGCTTGGAATCGGCCAGTTCGAAGAGGGCTGCTGCATAACGCTGCGCCAGACCGCCATACGCGGTGCTTCCCTTGTCGCTGCCTTGGGCTGCCACGATACCTGCCCCCATCCCTGGTCTTAAATAATTGATTTTACGGAGAAATTCTTGGGCACATGCAGTGCCGACACAAACTCAACCGGCCCTTCGCAGCGGCTTTCCGCGCTGCGACAGGCGGCGGGTTAGTAACACATGGTTTCAGGCTAATCAACAGCCCCTGACCGACCGTGGCGATGAATCATCAAGCCTCTGAATTAGGATGATAATTTGCAAACGCGACAGGGCTGAAAACTTTATGCGCCAAAGATGCCGCAAGGCTTGTTGCGAGACTTTCGCGTTAACCTTTTAGCCGGCGGATGGGGCCGCAGACAAAGCGGGCGACAATTCCCTGTCCGCCTCGGCGATTTCCGCGGCAACGCGGGCAAAAGCGGGTCGGGCGAGGAGGCGGCGGTACCAGGCGGCGAGTTGCGGGTGAGGATCGAGTGGCGGCCCGCTCAGGCGCTGGGTGAACAGCACGGTCATGAACAGCGCGATATCGGCGACCGACAGTGACCCGCAGAAGAAATCGGCACCGGCCAGCCGCGCATCGAGATCGGCAAAGCGCGCGGCGATCGCCGCCTCCGCTTCCGCCGCCGAAGCCACCCGCCCGGCATGGACGCCCGGATCGGCAGCGGGTGGCTCGGTCCGGAACAGCAACTGGCGCACCGGGGCGAAGAGAATCTCGTCGGCATCGACCTCCAGCAGGCGGCAACGCGCGCGTTCCTTGGGCGTCACCGGGTATAGCGGCGGCTGAGGACAAAGCTCCTCGAGATATTCGAAGATCACGGTGGAATCGAACAGGGCGAGGTCGCCATCGACCAGCACCGGCACCTGGCGCTTCGGGTTATGCGCCAGCACCGCCGGGTGCTTGGGCGCGTAGCCCCGTTCCTGCGTGAAGGCCACGAATTCGCGCTCGACCGCGATGCCTTTCTCGGCCAGGGCGATCTCGACCTTGCGCGAAAACAGGCTGAGGCGCCCGGCATAGAGTTTCATGATGTCCCATCCCCTCATTCCGGAGCTGGAACATTACCGGAACAGGCGCTCTGCGGCAAGGGATCAGTGGTGGGTGGCGAGGACCACGGGCGGCGCCTGTCGGCGGGCCACCTTCTGGGCATACATACGGCTGTCGGCCAGCGCCAGCAACGCTTCCAGGCTGTCGGTCTGCTCCGGCGCCACGTCGACATGGCCCACGCTGAAGGACAAGCGCGGCGCCCGCGTGTCGCCAAGGCCAAGATGGCTCCCCTGCAGTCGCTGCGCGCCGATCCGCTGGTGGTTGCTGAGCGCGGTCGCCAGCCGCCGCCGGATATCGTCTGCGGAGGTGTTGCTGTCGACCGCCAGCACGGCGAATTCATCGCCGCCGAGGCGCGCCACGATATCGGTCCTGCGAAACACGTTCTGCAACAAGCCCGTCGCCTCGCGCAGCAGCATGTCGCCTGCCGCATGGCCTTCGGCATCGTTGAGACTCTTCAGCCCATCGAGATCGAGATAGATGAGGTGACAATAGACGCCGCGCCGCCTGGCGGCTTCGAGCGCGCGGTCGGCCAGCAACTTGAAGCCGCGCCGGTTATAGATGCCGGTGAGATCGTCGGTCAGCGACAACTCGCGCATCGCTGCCTCGACGCGCTGGCGTTCCTCGATCTCGCTCACAAGATGCCGGTTGGCCGCGGCCAGTTCCTGGGTCCGCTTTTCGATGCGGCTCTCCAACTCGGCATAGACCTGCACATTCTCCAGCGCGATGGAGGTCGAATCGGCCAGCGCCTGCAGAACCTGCACCTGATACGCGTCGGCCTGGTAATGCCGCGCCCAATAGACGCCGATCGCGCCAATGGGATCGAGGGTCCGGATCGGCACCATCACCATGCTTTTGACGAAGGTCGGGCGGTAAGCCTCGTATGGGACGCGCGGATCGTCTGCGATATTGGGGATGACCGCGGGGCGGCGGTTGAGCATCGACCAGCCGCTGACGCAATCGGCGATGGGAAAGCGCTTGCCCTTCCACAGCGGCGCAATGGCTTCCTCATCCTTGTAGAAGCAGTGCTCGCCATCGCGCAGCACGAAGGTGGCGCCATCTGCATTGGCCAGTTCGCGCGCGGCATGGCGCACGATCTCCGTGACACGGTCGATCGTGCGCGCCAGCGACATTTCCTGAACGATGTCGATCAAACGGTGCATGCTGCCGATCCAACTTCCCCAACCGCCAGGCTTCCCCAGCCGCCACGCTTCCCCAACCACCAGGCTTCGCGAACCGCCGGGGCACCTGCGCAGATCGCGCTTGCCATCCCCTGTGGCTGCGGGCGTTTCGACGTCGTTAAAGATTAGCGCAAATCTCGGGAACGCGCATCGGGATGTAGATTCCTATGCCCCGCCGGCAACGCCAGCCCTTGTCACCGTCCCCAATTCGACCGTGGGCGAGGGGTCCGCATATGACTTTTGCGCGCATGACTGGAATGGGATTCATACAGCAGCTGCATCGGCTGCGAAGCGCTGGTAGTCGCGCCTGTCACCGGCGGCGGTCGCCGCCACGAACCGCGCGTTCATGGCCTGCCAGCTGCGCCACACCTCAATCACGCTGGGCCTATGCGCCAGTGCGATCGATGTTTCGCCTGCCGCCACCAGCGCGATGAGCCGGTCATAACCGGGCCCGATGCCGTCAAGAAACATCGCACCGCGCGTCACCGATTGCGGCCGCTGGCGCAATTGATAGACGGCAGCGCCGGCAAACGGCGCCCGGCCACCACCGAGCGACAGCGATTCGAGATCGAACAGCACGTCTTCGGCCAGCACGTCTTGCCATCGGCGCTGAACATCTCGCGGCACGACGGCATGGAGCGAGGCGAAGGCCGTCGCAAAATCGGCAAAACCAATCTCGCCGCCGCGCGCGCCCACCTCGCGCACGACACGCCCCGACCAATCGGTGATGCGCGTCCGCCCGAAAGCGACACCGCCCGCGTCTGCCAACGGCACCAGAAGCGAGAGATAGTCCGGCGCGAAAAGATCATCGGCATCGAGCAGCGCGATGAAGCGCCCGCGCGCATGCTCCAGCGCCCGATTGCGCGCCGGCCCCGGCCCAGTCGGCTTGGGCACGCCCTTCAAAACCCGCACACGCGGATCGATCTGCTGCAGAAAGCCATAATCCGCCGGTTCATCCGGTGCCACGACGATCTCGATCTCGCGCAACGCCTGGGCGCAGGCAGACTGCACCGCATCGGCAATAAAGCCCTGCGCTCGATAGGCGGCGATGATGATGGAAACGACTGGCGTGCTCACGCCGGGCAAATTAGCGCGTTTCGGTTCGGCTGTCAGCGAGCCATGCCTTACAGGGTATCCGCGTTGAAGGTGTCGCAGGCTTCCAGATCGCCGGTGTCGAGGCCGCGCTGGAACCAGCGCACGCGCTGCTCTGAGCTGCCATGGGTGAAGCTGTCGGGGACGATACGGCCCGTGGCCTCTCGTTGCAGCCGATCGTCGCCGATGGCGCTGGCCGCGGTGAGGCCTTCCTTGATGTCGCCGGGTTCGAGCGTCAGATTCTGGTCACTGGCTTCGATCTGGTGCGCCCAGATGCCGGCGAAGCAATCGGCCTGCAATTCGACGCGGACCGACAAGGCATTGGCATCCGCCTCGCTCATCCCGGCGCGCGCGCGGCTCACCTGTTTTTCGATGCCGAGCAGGTTCTGCACATGATGACCCACTTCATGGGCGATGACATAGGCCTGGGCAAAATCGCCGGGCGCTTCAAAGCGGCTCCTGAGATCGCGATAGAAATCGAGGTCGATATAGACCTTCTGATCGGGCGGGCAATAAAACGGCCCCATCGCCGATTGCGCATAGCCGCAGGCCGATTGCGTGGCGCCGGAAAAGAGGACCAGCGTCGGCGGGCGGTAGCTGCCCTTGCCCGCGGCGAAGATCTGGCCCCAGACGTCTTCAGTGCTGGCGAGGATCACGGAAACGAAATCCTTCAACTCGTCCTCGGTGGTCGCATCGCCGGTACCGGCGCCGGTACCGGCACCCTGCTCATAGCGCGACCTGCCGGAGAGGATATCCCCCACCACCTCGCCATCTTGGGACTGGCTCACCGAGCCGCCGCCGGAACCACCGCCCGTCAGGATGCTGGTCGGATCGACGCCCATCAGGCTGGCGATGACGAAGAAGGCAATGACCCCGACCAGCCCCAGCCCGCCGATGCGCGGGCCGCGGCCGAAGCCGCCACCACCCAGGCCGCCCAGGCCACCGCCACCCAGCGAGCCGAAGCCGCCGGACCCGCGCTGGTCAGAGACGTTTGAACTCCTGCGACCGCCGCGCCATTGCATGACGGACCTCCCCTGATGAACCGGTGCCGATCAAAGACTAGCACGACGGCAACAGGGCCGGCACGCCTGCCGCCTTAACAAGGCGGTGGGCGACGGGTTCCCTGGCCGCGACCTAACCAGCGCGCACATTGGCAAGGAAGCCGTCGATGCGGTGCTCGAGATCCTGGAAGCGGCTCTGCAACTGGCCCACGGCCTGCACCATGGCGCCGGCCGCCTGGCCGGAATTCTGCGCCGATTCCGACACCAGGCCGATCTGCTGCTGCAGTTCCGCCGTGCCGGTCGCCGCTTCCGAAACCGCGCGGGCGATTTCGGTGGTGGCCGCATCCTGCTCGGTGACGGCGGCGGCAATGGTGCTGTTGACCTGGCTGATCTGCTCGATGGTCTTGGCCACTTCCGCGATCTCGCCGGCAGCGGCCCCGGTCGATTGCTGGATCGAGTTGATCTGGGCCGAAATCTCTTCGGTCGCCTTGGCCGTCTGGTTGGCAAGGTTCTTCACCTCGGACGCCACCACGGCAAATCCCTTGCCCGCCTCGCCGGCGCGTGCCGCTTCGATGGTGGCATTGAGCGCCAGCAAATTGGTCTGGCCCGCGATGTCGTTGATGAGGGTCACGACCGAACCGATCTGCTCAGAGGCCGCCACCAGCGCATTCACCAGCGTCACCGTGCTGTGCGCCTTGCCGGCGGCCTGTACCGCGATCGAGCTTGAATTGTTGGCCTGCTGGCTGATCTCGCGGATCGAGGCGGAGAGTTCTTCGACTGCCGCCGCCACCGACGACACGTTCTCCGAGACCTGCGTCGCCGTCTGGCTCACGTTCTGGCTGCGACCGACATTCTCGAGGCTCACCTGCGACATCTGCTGGGCAGAGCTGTCCATCTCGCGCGAAGTGGCCGCCATCGAGCCGATCGCTTCCGAGACCTGGCCTTCGAAGGAATCGGCCAGGCGCAGGCGGCCTTGATGCTGTTCCGCCTCCGCTTGTCTTTTCATCGCTTCCTGGTTGGCGACCAGTTCCTTGTTCTGCAGCGCGTTCTGGCGGAAGGTTTCGACCGTCTCGGCCATCTGCCCGATTTCGTCCTTGCGCCCCAGCGCCGGAATGGCGACGTCCAAATGGCCGGCGGCAATCTTCTGCATGGTGCCGGTCATGGCGGTCACGGGCTTGGCGATCGAACGGCCCACGAACCAGGCAAGGATGACGCACAGCAGAATGGCGGCGGCGCCAATGACCAGCGCCCAATTGCGCATCTCATTCACCTTGGCCAGCACCAGCGATTTTGGCACGCTGACCTTGATGCTCCAGCGGTCCGGCGAATCCTCGAGGCTCAGCGGCACCAGGACCGAATAGCTGTCAACGGCCTGGATCCCGAAACCGTCGCCGGCCTCCTTCAGCTTGGTGATCAAAGCTGCCGATTTGGCTTCGTCCTCGCTCTTGCCGGCGGCAATCGCCGCGTCATGCGCTTCCTTCTGCACCTTCTCAAGCGCGGCATTGGCCTCCTTGGCAAGGACATCGCCATCCAGCAGATTGCTCGAATCCTCGCCCACCACGATCTCGCCGGCGCGCATCTTCTCGGCATTGGCCTTGTAGAAGGCATCATCGGCCACGGCGCCGACAAAGGCCATGCCAGCGGGGTGTGCCGCCCAATTGCCCGCATTGTCGATGAGGGCCGCGCGGCCTTCGCCCCACGGACGTTGCGCCGCGATCTGGTCGATGAGTTCGTTCAAGCGGAAATCGATGCCGGTGACGCCCAGGATTTGCCCCGCCGCATCCTTCACCGGCACACAGATCGACACCAGCCACACGACGCTGCCGGCGCCAAAATCCCAGCCGGCCGGATCGGTGACATGGGTGCGGCCGGTCTTCATCGGCGTTTCGTAATATTCCAGCGAGTTCGTTGAATTGTCGAAATCATAGGATTTGTCGAGCACGACGCTGTCGCCCTCGCCGCGATAGGCATAGGGCACATAGCGGCCATTGCTCTTGACCGCCGTCGGCTGGTCGTCTTTCCCAGCGAAATCGGCATCCTTGCCATCGAAGGTATTGGGCTCGAACGTGCCCCAGGCGCCAAACCAGGTTTTTTCCGGCGCCAAGGTGGCCGCCAGCACCGAATTATAGCGCGCGCGGTCGGTCAGGTTGTCCTGTCGCCAACCGACGACCGTAGCGCCGAAGGTCCGCGCGGCCGACATGGCACGCACGAATTGCCGCTCGACATCGCCCGCCGTGGAACGGCCCAGATTGGTCATCACCAGCCGCGCCTGGTCCTCGAGGTTGTTGCTGGCCTGCCAGCTCAGAACGGCGGCGACGCTGGCGACGGCGATACCGGACAGCAGCGCCCCGGCGATGGCAATGCGGCCGCGAATACCAATGGTCGGCATGTTCAATCCCCCCATAGGATAGAAATCGTTATGATAGGATTTATCCGGCTTATGCGCTTAAGAACGTCTTAACGCTAACGATGACCGATATGTGAAATCGCGACGCGCATCCGCGAAGCGATGTCGTGGTCAGCCGTTGACGACCGACCCATGCGTCACATGAAGCTGTAGGGATCGATATCGATCTGCAGCCTGAGATCGCCGGGGAATTTCTGGCCGCGGAGCCAGCCTTTCAAAACACCTTGCGGGGCGATGTCGCGCCGCGTCTTCAGGAGGAAGCGCAAGCGGTGCCGGCCGCGCAGCAAGGCCAAAGGCGCCGGCGCCGGTCCAAGGACGGTCACGCCGTCACGATGTGGTGCCGACCTTGCCAGTTCCTGCGCCTTGGCGTTGACCGCCGCCTGATCGCGGCTCGACAGAATGAGGGCCGCCAAGCGCCCGAAAGGCGGCATGCCGGATTGGCGGCGGTCATCGGCTTCGGCGGCGAGGAAGGAATCGCGGTCGCCCGATTTCAGCGCCTCCATCACGGCGCGGTCGGGGTCATAGGTCTGCAAGAAAACCCGCCCCGGCTTCTCGCCGCGCCCCGCGCGCCCCGCCACCTGGCTCATCAGCTGATAGGTGCGCTCTGCTGCGCGCAAATCGCCGCCATGGAGGCCAAGATCGGCATCCACCACGCCCACCAAGGTGAGGTGTGGAAAATTGTGCCCCTTGGCGATGATCTGCGTGCCGATGACAAGGTCGACCTCGCGTTCCGCCACCATGCGCATCAGGCTTTCCGCCTTCGCCGGTCCCGTCACCGTATCGCTGGTGAGGACCAGCCGCCTGGCATCGGGGAACAGCGCTTCCGCTTCTTCCGCCAAGCGCTCGACACCAGGCCCGCAGGCAGCAAAGCTGCCTTCCGACTGGCAGGCGGGGCACGATGGCGGCATGGGTGAATCGAAGCCGCAATGATGGCACATCAATTTCTGATGAAAGCGATGCTCGACTAGCCAGGCCGTGCAGCGCGGGCATTGCATGCGGTGGCCGCAGCTGCGGCACAAAGTGAGCGGTGCATAGCCGCGGCGATTGAGGAAGAGCAGCGCCTGGTTGCCATCGGCCAGGGTCTGCAAGATCTCGGCCTTGAGGCGCGGCGCGATCCAGGATTGCCGCGCCGGCTTGTCGAGCCGCAGATCGATCGTCTCGATCGTGGGCAAGGTGGCGCCGCCATGCCGGTCGGGAAGATGTGCCGCGCGATACCGCCCGGTTTCCACATTGACGATCGTTTCCAGCGACGGCGTGGCAGAAGCAAGGATGACCGGAATCTTCGCCAGATGCCCGCGCACCACCGCCATGTCCCGCGCCTGGTAGATGACGCCGTCCTCCTGCTTGAAGGCGCTCTCATGTTCTTCATCGACGATGATGAGGCCCAGATCGCGATAGGGGAGGAACAATGCCGAGCGCGCGCCCACAACGACCTTGGCCGATCCATCGAGCACACTGCGCCAGGTGAGCCGCCGTTCCAATCCAGTGAGTTCCGAATGCCATTGCGCCGGCAGCGCAGCAAAGCGCGCCTCGAACCGCGTCAGCCATTGGGGGGTAAGCGCAATTTCTGGCACCATCACCAAGGCCTGGCGGCCGGCACGCAATGTTGCGGCGATGGCTTCGAAATAGACCTCCGTCTTCCCCGAACCGGTGACGCCGTCGATCAAGGTGACGCCGGGGGCAAGTGTGCTCAATTCATCCGCAGCCTTCTGCTGCGCGCCCGATAGATTCGGCCCGGCCGCATCGGCGTCGGGCATGCCGAAGGGGCGCTTCTGGCTGAGCGGGACCGATTGCAGCAGCCCAACCTTCCCCATCTCTGCGACCACGCCGGCACTGACGGCAGCAAGACGCGCCAGTTCAGTCGGCGGCAAGGGCGGCGAGGATGTCAGCACATCAACGACGCGTTGGCGCGCCGCGGTCAGCTTGGCCCCTGCGGTCTTGGCCGTGGCAATGTCGCCGAGCTGCCATGCCTTCATGGCGCGTTCCGGTTCCAGCGCATCGGGCACGCTGATCGCCATGCGCAGCACGGCACCTACCGGCGCCATGGTATATTGCGCCACCCAATCGACGAAGTCGCAGGTGATGGCCGGCAAGGGCGGCAGGTCGAGCCGTGCTGTGACCTGTTTCAATTTTTCCGGGGCGACATCGCCGGCGCCGTCACCCCAGACAATGCCGGTGACGCTGCGCCGGCCGAGCGGCACGGTCACGATGTCCCCGCGCACAAGCTCCAGCCCCGCTGGCACCAGATAGTCATAGGCCTGAAACAAGGCGAGCGGCAGCAGCACGCCGACCACGCGCGAGCCGCGCCGTGGCGTCGCTGCCACGGCACCCGTCTCTTCACCCAGAACATGATCGGTTTCGGTTGGCATGGCGATGCGTGGGGGATAGACTCTGGGGTGTGACGGATGTGATTCGGCGCGGCGGTGACAGGGCACTTGCTTCCGTCACTTTTATAGCCTAGTGCGTGGCGTATCGCCGATAAAGGCACCTTAGCTGTCAGGGACTATACCATGAAGTTTTTCGTCGACACCGCAGACGTCAAGGAAATCCAGGAGCTTGCCGCCACGGGCTTGCTTGATGGTGTAACAACCAACCCGTCTCTGATCGCCAAATCCGGCCGCCCCTTCCTCGACGTGATCAAGGAAATCTGCGCCATCGTCGATGGGCCGGTCAGCGCCGAAGTGACCGCGACCGATCATGCCACGATGATGCGCGAGGCGGACAAGCTCTCGAAACTTGCTAAAAATGTCTGCATCAAGGTGCCGCTGACCGTCGATGGTCTCAAGACCTGCAAGGCGCTTTCCAGCAACGGCATTCCGGTCAATGTGACGCTGTGCTTCTCGGCAGCGCAGGCGCTGCTCGCCGCCAAGGCCGGCGCCACCTTCATCTCGCCCTTCGTCGGTCGCCTCGACGATATCGGCCAGGACGGCATGGAACTGATCGCCGACATCATCGCCATCTATTCCGCCTATCCGAATTTGAAGACCGAGGTGCTGGTGGCCTCGATCCGCCATCCCATTCACGTCGTCGCGGCCGCCAAGATGGGCGCCGATGTGGCGACGCTGCCGCCGGCCGTGTTGAAGCAGATGTTCCATCACCCGCTGACCGATAAGGGCCTCTCTGCTTTCCTCGCAGACTGGGCCAAGACCGGCCAGTCCGTACTTTAAAATCACCCCTTAGCAGCAAAAGGGCGCGGATGTCGGATCCGGTGGAAGAGGTCAAGGCGAAACCGAATGCCGGTGTCACGGCGGCACAGGTTGCGGCCTATCTGAAGCGCAACCCCGATTTCCTGTCGCGCCACCCGGAATTGCTGGACGCCCAAGTCAGCCCCAAGCGCCACAAGGGCGATGGTGTGGTTGACCTGCAGCAATTCATGATGGACCGGCTGAAGACCGACGTCGCCAAGCTGCGTGCCGATCAGGACGAGATCATCGCCAACAGCCGCGACAATCTCAACACCACCGAGCGTATCCACAACGCGGTGATCGCGCTGCTCGAGGCCGAAAGCTTCGAGCAGTTCATCGAAATCGTGACCGGCGACTTGGCCTTCCTGCTGGAAGTCGATGTCGTCTGCCTGTGCCTCGAACTCACCGACGTCACCTCGCGCCGACCAAAGCATGACGGCATCCAATTCCTCGACCGCGGTGCCGTCGACCGCCTCATCGGCAAGAACCGCAAGGTCTGGCTGCGCGACGAGGTCGAGGGCGATCCCGAAATCTATGGCGGCGCTGCCGATCTGGTGCGCTCCGATGCCGTGCTGCGGCTTGCCATCAGCAAGGTGGCGCCGGCCGGGCTCATTGCCTTCGGTACGCGCCATCCCGGCTATTTCCATGCCGGCCAGGGAACCGAATTGATGAGCTTCCTCGGGCGCGTCATCGAATTCGGCATCCGCTCATGGCTGGATCTGCCAAAGCCGTGACGGAAGGGGCGGCGGTCAAGGTTGACGCCAACCCGCTGCTGTTTGCCAAGGCCGATCTCGTGGCAGGCCTCAAGGATTGGCTCTCTTATCTTTCCCAGGAACGCCGCGCCGCCAAGCTGACGGTCGAAGCCTATCAACGCGACGTCGGCGATTTCCTGCGGTTCTTGAGCTTCTATGACGGCGATGCCCCCAGCGTGGCGCGCCTCGGCGCCCTCACCCGTTCCGATATCCGCGCCTGGCTCTCGCAGCGGAAAGCACGCGGCCTCGTCGCCGCCAGCAATGCCCGCGCCCTGTCCGCCATCAAGAGCCTCGCCCGCCGCCTGGTACGCGACGGCAAGATCGAAATCGGCGTGCTGGCCACGCAACGCGGCCCGCGCCTGCCCCGCGCGGTGCCCAAGCCCTTGAACGCGCCGGAAGCCGAGGCGCTGTTCGAGAATGTCGACGAAATGGCGAGCGAACCCTGGCTCGGCGCCCGCGACCTCGCGGTCTTCATGCTGCTCTATGGCTGCGGGCTGCGTATCTCCGAAGCGCTTAACCTCACCCGCGCCGATGCACCCAAGGCCGGCACATCCTTGCGCATCCTCGGCAAGGGCGGCAAGACGCGCCTCGTCCCCGTCCTGCCGGTCGTCGCCGATGCGATCGAGGATTATCTCAAGGCCTGCCCCTGGCCGCTTGCCAAGACCGGCCCGCTCTTCGTCGGCGCCAAGGGCGGCAAGCTCAATCCCCGCCTCATCCAGCGCTCGCTGGAAAAACTCCGCCTGCTGCTGAACTTGCCGGAGACGGCGACGCCCCACGCGTTGCGCCATTCCTTTGCGACGCATCTTCTGGCCGGTGGCGGCGATCTCCGCGCCATTCAGGAATTGCTGGGACACGCCTCCCTATCAACCACGCAGCGTTACACCGAGATTGACGCCGCTCAGCTTCTCAGCGTCTATCAAGCAGCTCACCCCAGAGCGAAGTAAGGACGAGACGACAATGAAACACGGATGGAAAGCACCGCTTTCTCTGGCGGCCCTTCTTGCCCTCGCGGCCACGCCGGCCGAGGCGCATGTGAAATGGTTTGCCCCCTATATCGTTGGCGCCGCGCCGCAGCCGATCACGGCGACATTGACCAATCCCTGGTTCTGGACCGCCATCGCGCTCGTTTGCGTCTTCTTCTTTGCAACACGCCTCCTCGAGAAATCGGCGGCGGGCGAGCAGACATTGGCGGTGATGGATTACCTCACCGATCCGCTCGCGCAACGCCTCGACATGTTCACCCGTGCGGTCATCGCCGCCTTCTTCATCGCCATCTTCGCTGTGGGCGGGGTCTATCTGACGCCTGATCTGAAGACGCCGGCCGAATGGGTCTCCTGGTCGCAGCTGCTCATCGCCGCCCTCATCTTCATCCGTCCGCTGCAGCCCCTGGCCGCCGTCGGCATCATCGGCCTGTGGCTGGTGGCTTTGCGCGATTACGACATCTTCCATCTCTTGGACTACCTCGCGCTCGGCATCGGTGTCGCCGGCTATCTCTTCCTCGAGGCGTCCAACAAACCGCATTGGCGCAAGTATCGCTTCGACTGGCTGCGCTGGGGTGTCGCCATCGCGCTCATGTGGTCGAGCCTCGAGAAATTCGCCTACCCCGAATGGTTCACGCCGCTGGTGATCGAAAAGCCGTTCCTCACCTTCGGCATGCCGGAGAAGGTCTTCATCCCGATGGCGGGCGTTGCCGAATTCACCATGGGCTTCGGCATGTTCTGGACGCCGCTCATCCGCCGCTTGTCGGCCATGGCGCTCCTCATCATCTTCACCACCGCCGTCTATCCCTTCGGCCGTGTCGAGCTCATAGGCCACGCCCTCATCATGGCGATCCTTGTCTCGGTGATCGCCGAGCATTCGCGCGACGTCCATTTCATGCCGGCGCTGAAGCGCTCATTGGCCGGCATCCCGGTGGGCCTTGCGGGGACACTCATCCTGTTCGTCGCCGGCTACTGGGGCCTGCACACCACGATCTATGGCCCCGCCGGCAATGGGACCACCTATGCCGATGCCGCCCGCACCACCCACACGCCCAATGCCGAGCACCCGCATGATGCGGCCGAACTGGCGGCAGAAATGTCATCGGGTCACGATCACAGCAGCCTGCCGATGCCAGGTGATCCCACGGGTGATCCCACGGGCTCGACCATGCCCGACAACGCCGCCGACGCCTATGCCGAGACGATGACCCGGATGCACGGCCCGATGATGGCCGGCATGGCGAACCCGGACCCGGACGCCGCCTTCGTCCTCGGCATGATCCCCCATCACCAGGGCGCCATCGACATGGCCCGCGTCGTCTTACGCTTCGGCAAGGACGGCTTCACCCATCACTTGGCGGAAGAAATCATCGCCGCCCAGGAACGCGAAATCGCCGAGATGCGGGCATGGCTTGAGCAGAAGGGGCTGCAGGAGCCCTAAGCCAAGATTTCAGCCAACCAGTCCACTACCGCGGCGATGCGTGGCAGCGGCCTCAAGTCCCGATGCGTGAGGAGCCATACCTCCCGCGTTGGCAAAGGCGGCAACCCCGTGCCGCGCAACCGCGTCAATCGCGGCTCCGCATCGCCGATGACCTGCGGCAGCAGCGTGCGGCCGAGGCCGGCTGCCGCTGCATGGATGAGGCTTTCCGCGTCATTGGCGGCGAACGCCGCGCTGGGACCTTTGGCGCGCCGCAGCCAGGCTGCCTGTGGAAGGTGATCTAGGCTTTCGTCATATCCGAGCCATGGCAGCCCAGCGCCATTCCGGGGCGTGCCGGCTGCCGCATAGGGCGCATAGTGCAAGCTCGCCAAGCGGCGCCCGAGTATCCGGTGTCCCAGCGCGGGATCCGGCCGCGAGAAACGCAGGGCGATATCGGCTTCACGGCGCGCCAGATCATAGCCGCGTGCGTCGGCCATGAGATCGATCTTGAGTCCAGGATTCCTGCCCAGCAGCCGCGGCAGCGCGGGGATGAGAATTCGGTTAGCGAGAATGGGCACGGTGGTCAGGCGCACCCGGCCCTGAACGCCTGAACCGGTGCCCTCCATCGCAGCTGCGAGACCGGCAATCTCGGCTTCGATAGTCTCGGCGCGGGCGATCGCGGCGATGCCGGCCTCGGTCGATTTCAGCGCGCCGCCGGGATCGCGTTCGAACATCTGTGTGCCGAGCATTCGCTCCAACGTCCGCAGGCGGCGCGCTACCGTGGTCGCATCCAGGCGCAAGAGGCGCGCAGCGCCGGCGAAGGAGCCCGAACGCGCTAAGGCAAGAAGACAGCGAAGATCGTTCCAATCCAGGCCCTGCATTTTTGCAGGATCGCACGGCAGATTGTCCCACTGCCAGCGCGATTTTGTCGCGCCTATCCTGCCAGCTGATGCCGCCTGGAAGGATGGTTCCGATGCTCTACTCAGTCCTGTTTGAAGACAACGTCACGCGCGCTGAGGCGATTCGACGCGAGTTCTTGCCGGACCACCTTGTCTTCCTAGAGCGCAATCGCGGCCGCATCATCGCGGCCGGCCCCTTGCGCGATGCCAGCGACGCCCCGGCAGGTGGCATGTGGCTGGTGCGCGCCGAGACGCCGGACGTGGTGGAGGAACTGGTTCGGGCCGATCCGTTCTGGCCGACGGGATTGCGGCGCAGCCATCGTGTGCTGCAGTGGCAGCGCGTATTCGGCGCCGATGTCTTTGCTGCGTGACGGCCCCAAACAAGAACCCCTCCCGCGATCTCTCGCGGAAGGGGTTTTTAGGTTGAGGCTTTTGTCACCCGATACTTAAATCGGGGGGGACGTCTTACATCATCGGGGTCAGGCTGGCAGCGCTCTGCTGCACCTTCTTCAGCATGTCGGCCGGGAAGGGGATCATGCCCTTGTCGGCGAGGTAGCCTTCTTCGCCCGCGGCCTTGTCGCTGGTGAATTCGGCGATGAATTCACGGATGCCCGGGACCTGGCCTTCGTGCTGGTTCTTCACATAGAAGTACAGCGTGCGGCTGACTTCGTACTTGCCGTCGACGATGTTCTCGAAGGTCGGCTCGACGCCGTCCATGATGCTGCCTTGCAGCTTGTCTTCGTTCTGCTCCAGGAAGGAGTAGCCAAAGATGCCGACGGCAGCCGGGTTGGCTTCGAGCTTCTGGACGATGAGGTTGTCGTTCTCGCCGGCGTCGATATAGGCACCGTCTTCACGGATCGAACCGCAGGCGCCCTTCTTGGCCTTCTCGTCTTTGATCGCGTCGATTTCGGGGACGCCCTTGCAGCCCTTGTCCATCACGAGTTCGACGAAGGCGTCGCGCGTGCCGGAGGTCGGCGGCGGGCCCAGCACTTCGATCTTCTCGGCCGGGAGGGCCGGATTGACGTCCTTCCAGGTCTTGTAGGGGTTGGCAACCAAGGCGCCGTTCACCGGCACTTCCTTGGCAAGACCCAGCCACAGATCCTTCACCGTCAATTCGAAGCGCGCATGGCTCTTCGAATTGGCGAGCACGATGCCGTCATAGCCAATCGGCACTTCCGTGATGGCGGTGACGCCGTTGGCCTTGCAGGTCTCGATTTCGCTGTCTTTGATCTTGCGGCTGGCATTGGCGATGTCGGGGCTGTCTTCGCCGACGCCGGCGCAGAACAATTTGATGCCGCCGCCGGTGCCGGTCGATTCAACGATCGGCGTCTTGAACTTGCCGCTCTTGCCGAATTCCTCGGCGACCGCGGTCGAGAACGGATAGACGGTCGACGAACCGACGATGTGCAGCTGGTCGCGGGCCTCAGCGGCACCGGCCGTCAGGATGACGATGCCGGTTGCGGCGAGGGCGAGAGAAATACGTTTCATGGCAGAAACCTTTTTTGGGTGAAACCAAGCAGGGCCGTTATTAGGTCGCTTCCATGACAACCGGTTTTCCGATTTATGACAGTTCGGTGACGCCGCCCTCGCCAGCGCCCTGATTCCCTGAGGTTTTTGCCGTAGCGGCGTGTGACTCAATGAAAAATCACGGCAGCACAGACCACCGTGACTCTTTCATGTCATCGAACTGTTGGCGTTCGGGCGAAATGCCCGGGCGCGCGCCTTACGCCGCTTCCGCCTTCACGTAGCGCGGGTCATGCGCCTTACGGCCGAAGATCTCCTTCACCAGCGGCTCCCAATAGGCCAAGGGCTTCGTCGCATAGTCGGGATCGAACGAGGCCTGGTCCCAGCTTTCGCAGAAGCGGTGGCAGGCGCCGTACCATTCATGGCCCTTGAACTGGTCGCGAGCGTTACGATTGCCGCCCAAATGATGGGCGTAATAGTACATCTGGAAGATGCCGTGCTTCTCCACCACCCAGGTAACCTCGGGCCGCACATAGGGGCGCAGCAGGCCGGAGGCGATCTCGGCATGGTTATAGGGGGCGAGCTCATCGCCGATATCGTGCACCAGCGCCGCCACCACCATTTCCGGATCGGCGCCATCGGCCTCGGCTCGGGTCGCCGATTGCAGCGAATGCTCGAGCCGGCTCACCTTATATCCTTCCAGCGATTCATCGAGGCGCGCCAGGGTCGTCATGACCCGGGCCGGCAGGCCTTTGGCATGATCGCGTTCGGATTGGTCGAGCATGAGGTAATCCTCACGCGTGCCGTCCTTCATCTGCAGGAAGCTGACTGTCTTGCTCATGATGGCTTGCTTTCCTTATTTCTTATTCGGCAGCGAGTACGCGGCCGCTGTCGTCCCGCGTCAGCACCCGGTAGAGGCTGCGCGGTCCGTCGCTGTCGATATAGCAGCCCTGCAAATGCCGGATGCCCTCCTGCGTGTCGAACGAGGTGCGGCCATGCAGCAGGCGGCGATTGTCGAACATCACCAGGTCGCCATCGTCGAGGCGGAAGCGGATCTCGAAATCCGCCGCCTTCAGCAGCCGGTCGAGCTGGCGGCGCGCAGCATAGAACGCCTGCAGCTGTTCGGCCGGCAGGAGCGGCGAGAAATCGAGCCGCGGGCTGAAATGCACCGCCTGGAACACGCCGTTCTCGTCGAGCTTCACATGCGGCGCCCAGGCGACATGGTCGGCATCGACATCCTGGAAGCGGAAGCGGCTCTGCACCTTGGTGAGCAGGTCATAGGCGGCCGGATCTTGCGCCCGCAGCGCCTCGACACAGGCAAACCCATCGACCAGCGTGGACAGTCCGCCGCTGGTCTGGTTGGTCAGGCAGTGCAGCAGCTGGATGCCGGGCGCCGGCTCCCGGTAGGGATTGTCGGTATGGGGGTCGAGCGACAGCGACGAATAGGCAAGATCATTGGCATTGGGAATCGAGCGCACATTGAAGTGACGCCCGAAATTGGTGTCGCGCACGAAGCCGAAGGTCTCGGCGACCTCAAAGAGGCCCTGATCCACCGCCGGCACCTTGTGCAGAATGACGAAGCCATAGCGCAGGAACTTCGCCGCGATATCGAGCTTCAGCGTGTCATCCGGGCGGGACTGCCACACCGCCTCCGGCAGCGGGTTAAGTGTCGCGTCCCAGGCTGTCAGTTCAGGCAGCCCATCGGCGCCAGGCTTCAAGCCGGCTTCGGCAATGAGCTCCGCTTCCCGGAAATGACTGACCGCGCCATCGCTGAAGGTCACCACAAAGACCCCCGGCGCCGCCTGGCGCAAAGCGGTCACGGCGAGATCTGGGTCGAGGTCGGAGGGGTTATAGAAGCGCTGGCCAGTGCGCTGGTCGACGCTGCTTTCCGAGCGGCAGCGCTCGCGCAGCCACAAGGGATGGAGGTCGATGGCGCTGCCATCGGCCGAGATCAGGCGAAGAGCTGGCTTGGGCAGGTCGACAATCTGCAGATGCGCGGTCATTCCGTGGCTTCCGGCTATGAAATTTCGGGCGATTTTGCAGTTGCGGTAAACGACTGAATAGCTGCAATAAACTTTGATATGCTATAAACTGGCGTTATGGCTGACCGGCGTTTTCCACCCATTGGGTGCCTCATTCCCTTCGAAGCTGCCGCGCGGTTGGGCAGCATGTCGGCGGCTGCCCGCGAATTGGGCGTCAGCCAGCCGGCCATCAGCCGCCAGCTGCAAATCCTTGAGACCGATCTCGGCCAGGCCCTCTTTCACCGCAACCGCCGGGGCCTCAGCCTCACCACCGCCGGGAACGCCTATCGCCATGCCGTGGCCTTGGGGCTCGATCACATCGCGGCGGCGACGGCGACCCTGCGTGCGCAAGGTGCTGAGCACTCGATCCGCATCGCCGCCAATTTCGGCTTCGCCCAGCAATGGCTGATGCCGCGCTTTGCCAAGCTCCGCGCGGCGCACCCGCAACTCGCCTTCCGCCTGATGACCAGCGATGACGACGCGGCCCTCGACATGGCCGAATGCGACATCGCCATCCGCTTTGGCATCGGCGATTGGCCGGGCTGGCATGTCACACCCCTCTTCGCGGAAGAAGTCTTCCCGATCTGCACGCCAAGCTATCTCGAGGCGCATGCCGAATTGAAACGCGTCGACCTCAAGCCGGCCGATCTCACCAAGGCGCATCTTCTCCATCTCGACAGCACCAACGCCGACTGGCTCGATTGGGGCGATTGGTTCCGCTGGCATCACGTGACGACACCAGCGCCAAAGCCGCAGATGCTCTACAGTACCTATCCCCTGGTGCTGCAGGCGATCCTCTCCAGCGAAGGCGTCGGTTTGGGCTGGCGTGGCCTCGTCGACGGCCTGCTGGCAAGCGGCACACTGGTGCAATTGCTCCCCGGCGTGAAGCGCGACCAGCACGGCTATTTCATCACCTGGCGCAAGAACCACGCACAAGAGAAACTCCTGCGCAAGATCGCCGAGTGGATGGTGGGGGAAGCGCGGTAACGCCCCTCACCCCAACCCCTCTCCCCGCAAGCGGGGCGAGGGGCTTGTAGCGCCGCGTGCAATAGCTCTCAGTTTCGATGATCTTTGCTATCGGCACCTCATTCCCTCTCCCCTCGCGGGAGAGGGTCAGGGTGAGGGCGTGTCGATAAGTGAAAGTTTCGCCCCTTACTCCGTCACATCCGCAACCGACGCAGCCAGGATGAGCGCGCACACTTCATGTAGATCGCTGACAACGCCTGTGCAGAGCGAGCGGATTTCCGGCGTCGGTTGCAGCAGGTCGGGCACCATCAACGTCATCATGCCGGCAGCCGAGGCCGAGCGAACGCCGTTATGCGAATCTTCCAGCGCCAGGCACGCAGCGGGTGCCACGCCGAGGCGATGTGCTGCCATCAGGAATGGGTCGGGCGAGGGCTTGCCGGTCGCATAATCGCCATGCCCGACCACAGCATGAAACCGGTCAACCAGGCCATGCGCCAAAAGATGGCTCCGCACGGTCTCATGACCAGACGAGGTCGCGATACAGCGCGGCATCGCGAGTGCGTCGAGAAGATCGAGCAATTCGACGACGCCCGGCTTCAGCCGCAGCTCTGTCGCGGCCAGCAGATCGAAATGGCTGACCATCAGCGCGAAATACGAATCGATGGGAAAGTCCGGGCCCGCATGCGCCAGAATGACTGACCGGCTCTGCGCCCAGGGCACGCCGATGGCGCCTTGAATGACTGTCGCCGGCAGATCGTGCCCGCCACGGCGCGCCGCCGCCAGAAACGCCTGCTGGTAAAGCGTTTCCGTATCAAAGATCAGGCCGTCCATGTCGAAGATCACGGCGGCCGGCATGCATGGGAGCGTCATCGCGGATGTATAAGGGGCGCCCGCGCTGTTGGCAATATTCGCATGCGTCGATGGAGTCGCCTGGAGAGCCCCCTCACCCTGACCCTCTCCCCCACCGACGAAGTCGGCATTCGCCTCCGGGCGGGAGAGGGGTTGGGGTGAAGGGGTGAGCGACGGGTCTATCCAATTTCGTCATGGTCGGCGCAGGCCGACCATCCACGAATTTGTTAGCAAGCGAAGAAAGCAACTCGTGGATGCCCGCATCAAGTCCGGGCATGACGAGAAGGTTTGCAGCGAACGATCTATGCCGCCTTCGCTGGTGCCGAATCCATCGGCAGATAGATCGTGAAGGTGCTGCCCTGGCCCAGCACCGATTGGATCTCCAGCTTGCCGCGATGGCGGTTGACGATGTGCTTGACGATGGCAAGGCCCAGACCTGTCCCGCCGAGATCGCGGCTCCTTGCGGTGTCGACGCGGTAGAAGCGTTCGGTGAGGCGCGGGATGTGTTCGCGGGCGATGCCGGGGCCCTGGTCGTTGACACTCAAGGCCACTGCGGCCTTCACCCCCTTGGGATGCGGCAGATGCAGGCGCAGCAAAGCGGGATCGGTGATGATCTCGGCGCTCACCGTCACCACCGCCTGGTCGCGGCAGTATTTGAGGGCGTTGTCGACCAGGTTCTGCACGACCTGCGTCAGTTCATCGGCATCGCCCGGCACGCGCGGCAGGCGCGAAGGATCCGGCGTGCGGATGACGATGCCGCGCGCCTCGGCCTTCAAGGTCAGGCCGTCGACCACGGAAGCGAGCAGGCGCTTCAGATCCGCCTCGCCCTCCGGCGGCTGATACTCGTTGAGCTCGATGCGCGAGAGCGAGAGGAGATCGGCGACGATGCGGCTCATGCGCTGCGCCTCGGTCAGCATGATGTCGAGGAAGCGGCTGCGCGCCTGCTCGTCATTGCGCGCCGGGCCCTTCAGCGTTTCGAGGAAGCCGATGAGGGTCGCGAGCGGCGTCTTCAGTTCGTGGCTGACATTGGCGACGAAATCGCTGCGCAGGGATTCGGCGCGCCTGAGATTGGAAACGTCGTGGAAGACAATGAGCGTGCGCCCGATCTCGGCGCCGCTGGGATCGATCGGCTGCATTTCCGCGATGAGGGAATGACCGGCGATGTCCGGCATCTCCAGGGGTTCCGGCGTCTCGCCCCGCGCCAGCGCATCAAGCGCCGTGAGGAGTGCGGGCTGGCGCAGCACGGCAAGGAGGCTGGTCGCTTCGATATCGGCCCCCAGCAGGTCCCGGGCCGCCAGATTGGCGATGGCGATGCGACGCTGCGAATCAAGGACCAGCACCGGGTCCGGCAACGCGTCGAGCAAGGCGCGGGTGGGTTCGCGCAGGGAAACTGGCTGTGGGAGGGCGCTTTCCGGCACCAGCGCGGGGGCTGCCGGCTTTTGTTCCTGCGGCTCGTGATGGCGCAGGACGACGAAGCCCAGCGCCGACAAAGCCGCCGCCACCGCCACCACCAGCAAGGGCCAGTCGCTGCGGCCGGTGAAGCCGACCAGCGCGGCCAGGGCCACCACCACGACGGCGAGGTCACGAAAAAGTGTCGCGAAGCCCTTCCGCACGAAAGCCCTCTCACTCCATAATGCAACCGAAACTGCAGCAGCCTCGGTGGATCGAATGCCGATCCGGGCGGTTGTTTCAGAAGATTTGCAACTGAAGGTCCCGGATCAGCTGTCGATTCGGCATAACACTAAATAAAACTTCCGCAGAGAGGAAACCCTGTCATGGATAATTCATCACGTCGCGCCGCGCCATTGCGCAACCCGCTTTGCCTGGCGGTTCTGGGCGCCAGCCTTGTTTTGGGCGGCAGCACCCTTCCCGCGCAGCTTGCGCTGGCCGACAACGCGGTGCCGACCTACCAGCCCTGGACTGGCACCACGCAGGGAAAGGCGACGCAAAAGCTTCTCGCCGATCTGAAGGCCAAGATCGCCCAGGCCGAGAAGGACCAGGCCGGCTCGCCCGATTTCCTCGACGATCTCAAGAAATCGATTGCCGAATTCGAAGCGGCGACGATGGTTTCGCAAGCGCAGCCCTTCCTCGACAATTTCAGTGATGGCGAGTTCGCGACCAATCCGGTCTGGAAAGTGACTGCCGGCCAGTGGCAGGTCGACAAATCCGGCAGCAACCGCGGCTTGGTCTCCAAGATCCGCCAGGGCGCCAATCTCAACGCGCTGCTCGGCAATCTCTTGAACCAGCAGGGCCAGCAGCAGAACGCCAACGCGCAATATGCCGCAATCTACACCAAGGCGAAGCTGCCGGGTTCTTTCACCGCCAGCACCAAATTCACATCGAAGGATCGTTACGGCGGATTGCAGCTGGCGCTCTATCAAGGTGCCTCGGCGCAGAACCAGTACCGCGTCGCCTATCAACCCGGTAACAACCAGGCCTTCCTGTTGCAGAAGGTGACGGCGAGCGGTGCCACGACGCTTGGTGCCTATAACGGCGCCGTCAATCTCGAGGACGGCCAGCCCCATGAATTGACGATGACGCGCAACAGCGCCGGCAAGATGACCGTGCTGGTCGACGGACAGACGGCCATCAGCGCCACCGACACCAGCCTCACCGGCGATTTGGACGGCATCCTCGTCACCAATGTCGGCGGCAGCTATTGGCTGCGCGAAGTCTCGGTGAAGCCGCTGCAATAAGGTTGACACTGTCCTGTGTACGCCGTCATCCCCGGGCTTGACCCGGGGATCCACAGCAGCAGCTGAAAGAGTGGATGCCCGGGTCAAGTCCGGGCATGACGGAAGAAGTTGTACGGCTCTGAAAACCTAAAGCCTTAAACCTTCTCCAGCCACAGCGATGTGGCGGGCGCTTTCGAGGACGGCAGCTGCGCGATGAGCGAGGCTGCCGTTTCTGCCTTCATGCGCGTCTCGGCATAGCGGCTGGCAAAGAGCGGCTTAAAGCCACCGCCGCCAAGCAGCGGCAAGACCGCCAGCTGTTCGTTATAGCCACGCCACGCCCAATCCATCGGATAGTCGTCGGGCAGGAAGATATCGTGGATATGCACCAGCACGCCTTTGGGCAGCGCCGGCAACACGCCGTTGAACAACTGGTCGACATCGGTCCCCGGCATCAGGATATGGCTGGAATCGATGAACAGCATGTCGCCCGCGCGCAGGCCGGCAAAGAGCGCGGGATCGGCGTCTTTCAGCACGCAGCGGTGCAGCGTCAGGGCGCTCGTGCCGACATCGGCCCGTGGCGCCGGATCGATCGCTACGTGGCGGGTAGCGAGCTTCCCATCGCCGATCGCGCGCGCGGCAAAGCGCGTCGAATGGCCGGATCCCACTTCAAGAAAGCATGCCGGGCGCCGGTCGCGGATGAGGGCATAAAGGATCGCGGCATCCATCGGCGCAAACCAATCCTGCCCCCAGCGCGGTGCCGGTGCTGGCGCATCAGGGGCGATCGCGCCGAGATCCGCGGCGTATGGCGCAAGCGCTGACAGCAAAGCGGCAAAGTCGCCCCGCGCGGCATCGAACAGCGATTGCGCGGCGGCATAGACGGTGGGCGGCGTCACCTGATCGGCATAGCGATAGGGGATGAAGAAGCCCCGCCGCCTCGCGCCGCACAGGGTCGCAAGACCCAGGGAGAAGTGTCGCCAGAAGCCGGTGGGCATGAAGGTCAGATCCCGCGAATCGATGGCTCGCGAAAATGACCGCTTCACCTCAGCGGCGCAAGTCTTGAGCCCTAATTGCGGCCGAGGCCGTCCCGGGTCCAGGCGCCCTTTTCCTCGGGCAGGGCAGCAGCCGGGGGCAGGGCAGCAGCCGGGGGCAAGGCAGCAGCCTGGACCTCGGGTGCTGCGGCCGGCGCCGTGCTGGCCAGCTGCTCGGTGCTGCCGGTGGCAAGATGCAGGTCGGCCTCTTCCGGCGTGCGGTTGTCGATGCCCAGCACGGCCGCCGCCAGGTCGGTGCCGGCATCGCGGCCGGTCTGGGCACGCACCACCGTATCGACGACGGCGCTGGCGACCGAGAGCGCGCCGAAGGGCAGGGCGCCGATGAAGTTCGACAAGCCATAGGCCTGATCGCCCGTCACGGCGCGGTAGATCTGGGCCACGACCGGGATGTGCTGCAGCGGGTTGATGATGTCGACGAAATCATCCCAGCCGAATTTTCCATCGGGGCCCAGAAACAGCTCCTTGGCACCCGGCGTCTCCTTCATGCGCCAGTGCTTCCCCTGGGCGGCAAGGCTCTTCTGCTCCTCGCGGTCGGGGTAGGTGTCGAGGAGGACGAGGCGCGGGTCCTCGGTCTCCGGATTCGACCCCGCGGGGGGCGATTCGGGCGTCTCACCTGGTGAAACAGGTACGCCGTCCGCCACACCTTCGGCCGGGGTATCGCTGGCCAGCGGATCGGGTTCTGGGGCAGCCTCGACCGTGCCGGAACTCAGCGCCACCCCGGTCTCGGCCGATTGGGGGACGGTGGCGGGCGGGTCGGGCGGAATCTCCATCCCCGTCAGCGCGGCAAATTGTGCCAGGGTGAGGGTCGGAATGCCGTCGCTCCCAGCAGGGGCAGCCGCCGGCTGCACCTGGGCCTGGGGCGGTGGCGTCTGGATCCCGGCGAGCTTGCGATAATCGGCCAGGCTCATGCCTCGGGTGGGCGCTGCCGAGGATGTCGTCACCTGCTGCTGCTGGCCTTGCGCAGCCAGCATCTGCTGGAATTGGCCCTGATCGATGGAGCCCGGGCGCAGTTTGCCGCCGACGATGGCGCCGTTCCCGGAAGCCGTCGCAGCACCCATCCCGGCATAGGTCGGGAAGGGTGAAACGCCTGCAGTATTGGTCGGATATTCCGCCAAGAGGGCCATCCCTGAACCCAAGGCCGACACCATGTCGGCACTCTGTCAGGCAGCTATGAGCAAACCCCGTGCCAGGGGGCTTAGAACATATGGCCGAAGCGCATCGCCTTGGTGGAGAGGTAGCGCTCGTTATGGTCATTGGACGGGAACACGTGGGGAACGCGCTCGGTCACGTTGATCCCGCATTGGGCAAGGCCCGTGACCTTGTCCGGGTTGTTGGTGAGGAGGCGCACTGCCCCCACCCCCAATTGCTGCAGCATCTCAGCCGCTGGCTGATAGAGCCGTTCATCGGCGCCAAAGCCCAGCTGCAGATTGGCATCAAGCGTGTCGGCACCTGCATCCTGCAGGCGATAGGCCCTGAGCTTGTTGACGAGGCCAATGCCGCGGCCTTCCTGCGCCAGATAGAGCAGCACGCCATTGCCCGATTGCGAAATGGCCGAAATGGCGCCGCGCAGCTGTTCGCCGCAATCGCAGCGCAGGGATCCGAGGAGGTCGCCCGTGAAACATTCGGAATGAAGACGCGTCAAGACCGGCCGGGTCGTGTCCAGCTTGCCGATGATGATGGCCAGATGCTCCTTGCCGCCGTCATGCGGGCGGAAGGCGATGATCTCGGCCTCCTCGGCCCCTTCCAGCGGCACGCGGGCGGAACTGACCCGGCGCAGATTAGAGGCGGCATTGCGGCGCCAATGCGCGAGATCCCGGGCCTCCATGCGGAAGGCGGGATCCACCCAATGGTCGAGACCGGCGCGGGAGACCAGCACCAGAATGGCAGCGGGCAGCAGGCGCGCCGCTTTCGCAAGTTCAATGGCACCCTGCGCAAAGGCCGGCGACACATCGCCCACGACCGCCACACCCAGGGCCTGAGCATCGAAGGCGGCGACGGTCGGATCGGCCAGCTGTCTGATGGCCTCGGCGGCGAGCGCCCCGCCCACGGACAGGACGCGGACATCATCGGCCGGCAGATTGGCCGGCAGCGACAGGCCGCGCTTTTGCAGCGCCTGAGTGCGCTCAGACGTCAGGACCAGGCGAACTTCGCCCTTCTTCCCGGTCGTACTGGCACCCTGGAGGGTCGCCAGCGCCGGTTGCTCCACCGTCTCGGCCGCCAGCAGCAGCGCCGCCTGATCGCCTTCCAGCAGCGCCACGACGCCACCACGGCGCAATTCGGCCACGGCGCGTTCAACTTGGGCGAGGCAGGTGGCGGTCCAGACACTGGGGTCGAGGGCCGCCGGATCGATCGGCGTCATGCTATTCCCGAACTGGGTTCCAAGGTGGGCTCAATGACCGCATATGGGGATTATTTGCTGATCCGGTCAAGCCCGGCGACCCCCGCTCACCGCCCTGCTACCATGCAGGAAATGGGCGGCTCGCTTGCTGCTAAGTCCCGGAGAAAATGGAATTTTCCGGATAGGCCCCAAGTCGCATACCTTGTCAGGCGGGTGGGGCGGTGTTATCTGACATGGCATAACCTAGGGGAGTTCCCGCATCCATGACCCTCAGCCACCAGCGCCGCATCCTGCTCGTCGACGATGACGAGGCGTTGCGCAAGACCCTCGCGGAACAGCTGGCCCTCGACGGCGAGTTCACCTGTGTCGAGGCCGGGACCGCGGGCGAGGCCCTGGGCGTCGCACAGCGGGAAAAGCCGGATGCGATCCTGCTGGATGTGGGATTGCCTGATGGCGACGGGCGCCAGGTCTGCGAGGCGCTGCGCAAGGCCGGGATCAGCGTCCCTATCATCATGGTGACGGCATCGTCGGGTGAAGCCGATACGATCCACGGCCTCGACATGGGGGCCAATGACTACATCGCCAAGCCCTTTCGCCTTGGGGAATTGATCGCGCGTCTGCGCGCGCATCTGCGCCAGCACGAACACAGCGAAGACGCGCTCATCCCCATCGGCCCCTATATCTTCAAGCCCAATGTGAAGATGCTGGTCGACGAGAAGGCCAACAAGAAGATCCGCCTCACCGAGAAGGAAACGGCGATCCTCAAATACCTCTACCGCGCCGAGCAGCGCGCGGTCGGGCGCGAGACGCTGCTGGGCGAGGTCTGGGGCTATAACGCCGGCGTCACCACGCATACGCTGGAGACCCATGTCTATCGCCTGCGCCAGAAGATCGAGAAGGATCCCGCCAAGGCACAGATCCTGGTGACCGATGCCGGTGGCTACAAGCTGATCCCCTGACCACAGGTCAACAGGACAAAGGCAACTTAAAGCGTTCCGGCAACGTCACGGCACGCGCAGCCTTGGTGCAAGGGTAAGTGAGAGCAGGGCCGCGACCAGCGAAATGCCGGCGATGACGAAGGCGGCACCATGCCAGCCGAGATTGCCCTGGAACAGCCAGGCCATCAGGATCGGACCCAAGAAGACACCGGAATTGCGGCCGGTCATCAGCACGCCATAGGCCTTGGGCCCGGCGCTGACGCCGTCGAGCTTGTGCGGCAGATGAAAGAAGCAGGCTGGGGCGATGCCGGCGCCGATGCCGAAGACAACCAGCATGAGAAGACCCACGATGCCGTCGAGCCACGGCGCTGTCAGCCAGACGAACGATTGCGACAGCAGCCCCGCAAACAGCAGCGGCAGGAATTTGACGCCATGCGCCAGGGCCCAGCCGGTGGCGATGTTGCAGGTCATCACCACGATGACGGGGGTGAGGTAGGCGAGGATCGCCGCTGTCGCACTGAGATGCAATTCGCCAGTGAGGTATTTGGTAAGCCACGTCATGAAGGCGAAGAATTGCAGTGACCACAGCAGGAACAACCCGGCGCCGATGAATAGGCCCGGGTGAGTCTTTGTGAGATGGCCCGTGCCGGCCGGCCGCTTCACGGTACCGAGCCAGGGGCGATACCACCACGCCATGGCAATGATCGGCAGCATGAGAGCAAGGTTGATGAGCCACAAGGCGTGCCAATCCGCGCCAGCCAAGGCAAGACCACCAGCGAGGAGCTGCCCGATCGGAATCCAGGCGGCGATGAGGCCGGTAACAAGACCGAGATCGCGCCGCGCCGTCGCCGAATTGGCGATGACCGGGCCGATCACGGCGAAGATGGCGAAGGTCAAACCTTCGAGCCCGCGTGCCAGCAGCATCAGCGGCGCCGATTGTGGTGCCGCGAGGCCGATGAGAATGCCAAGCGCCGCGATGCCAAGGCCAAGACCCAGAGCCAGGCCCAAGACATGGCGCTCGACCAGGCGCCCGAGCGGAGCCGAGGCGAGAAGCCCCACCAAGGCGAAGATCGACATGAACCAGGCCGCCACATTGTTGCTGTGGGGATAGCTGGCGAGGAAGGAAGGCAGGATCGGTGGCAGCTTGAACTGGAGATAGGCGCCAAAGGCGCTGATGCTGACGCCCAGAAGCGCCACGGGCCAGCAGGTCCGTTCAACTGCGGTCAATAACCATACTCCCTTTGGTTAATTTCACCCGTGGGACCGATGAAGATGGTCCATTCGGGGTATCGCCACACACCGGCAAAAGCGGCTTGCTGCAAAAGCTTACGGCCTGACTTTGCAATCTGCTCAAACAATGCCATCATTCGGGCGCGCCGGATAGCGGGGTGAGCCTGGCGGCATTTTACGGGATGGCGGTCTAGTCGACGGGGACGCCAAAAAAGGGATTGAGTGTTTTGTCGCAAGCGGTTGGTGCCTCGACGGGTGATTTGTCCGTTCGCTTTTGGGGAGTCCGCGGCTCCCTTTCCTGTTCCGGTCCCGAATATGTGCGTTACGGCGGCAACACGTCCTGCCTTGAAGTGCGAGCGGGCGATCATGTGCTGGTGTTCGATGCCGGCACGGGCATTCGGCAATTGGGCCGCGCGCTTGCCGCCAAGGGCCCGGTCGACGCCGATCTCTTTTTCACCCACACGCATATCGACCACATCGTCGGCATGCCGTTCTTTGCGCCGCTCTATATGCCGGGTTCGAAGATCCGCGTCTGGGCCGGGCATCTGAAGCCTGATCGCACGCTGAAGGAATCGCTGGCGACCTTGATGGCCGAACCGCTGTTCCCCGTGCCGCTCGAAATCTTTTCCGCCTCGCCCGATTACCACGACTTCATCGCCGGCGAGACGCTGGAGCCCTATCCGGGCCTCAAGGTGCAGACATGCCCGCTCAACCATCCCAACGGTGCCACCGGCTACCGCGTCGATTGGAAGGGCAAGTCGATCTGCTATGTGACCGATTGCGAGCATGATCCCAAGCAACTCGATCCCGTGGTCCTGGCGCTGATCGAGGACGCCGATGTCGTCGTCTATGACAGCACCTATACCGATGAGGAATACACCAAGTTCAAGGGCTGGGGCCATTCGACCTGGCAGGAAGCCGTGCGCCTGGCCGAGAAGGCCAGGGTCAAGACGCTGGTGCTGTTCCACCACGACCCCAGCCATGACGATATCTTCATGGACAACATCGCCGCCGAGGCCGAGAAGGCGCGGCCTGGCACGCTGGTCGCCAAGGAAGGCATGGTGCTGACGCCATGACGTTTGCACGCATGCTGTCCGCGTGAGCGATCTCATCGTCACGGCCGATGCGCCCGGCGCCACGACCGGCTGGGCGCAACTGGGAGCACGGAAGTTTCGCTGTGCCCTGGGTCGCAGCGGCATCGTTGCCGACAAACGCGAGGGCGATGGCGGCACACCGGTTGGCAGCTTTCCCCTGCGGCGCCTGTTCGTGCGCGCCGATCGCGGAGCGACACCGGCAGCGGCGGTGCCCGTGTCGGTCATCAAGCCGGAAGACGGCTGGTGCGATGCGCCCGAGCATCCCGATTACAACCGCCGTGTCGCCCTGCCCTTCGCCGCCAGCCATGAGAAGATGTGGCTCGACGATCACGTCTACGATCTGGTCCTGGTCATCGGCCACAATGACGATCCGCCCGTGCCGCACAAAGGCAGCGCCGTCTTCGTGCATCTGGCGCGCGATGGCTACAAGCCGACCGAAGGCTGCATCGCCTTCAGTCGCGCCGATCTCGAGGCGATCCTGCAAGCGATGGCGCCGAGTGGCCGGGTGGTCGTCGAGGCAGCCTGAGTTCAGGCCGACTTGCTCGCCTGACGTGCCGCTTTCGCCTGCTCGATATAATCGGCAAGGGCCTGTGCTTGCCCGCTGGTCAGGTCGAACTTGCCGCGCAGCATGGCATTCAATTGCTCCTTGACCGTGAGCCGCAAATCACGGAGCGATGGCCCGAGATCCAGCTTGATCTCGGCCACGGGCTTCTTGCCCGCAGGCCAGGTGAGACGCGCACCGCCCAGCGAAAGATCGATGAGATCGACTGCAAACCGCTCACCACCATTGCTGATGTCGATCTTGCGGCTGATTTTGTAACGCTCATGCCCACGGCGGTTGACCGACACGTCGACATGGCGAACCGCACGGATCACGGCGGAGCGCAAGTCGCGGATGGAGCCGTCGACATTCCCGGCCAGCAGGTTGACGTTGGCGGCCTGGTCGCCGGTCATTTCCGCCTGCTCGGCGACCAGATGAATGCGTTCGACCACTTCCTTGGCGGCGTCGGTCGCCTGGCCGACATTGCGGGCAATCTCGCTGGTGGCCGCCGATTGCTGTTCGATGGCAGACGCGATCGAGGTCGCGAAACCGTCGACTTCGCGGATCTTGTCGACGATGGCATTCACGGATGCAACCGACACGCTGGTGGCCGCGCGCACTTCACTGACGGTTCTTTCAATGTCGGCCGTGCTGTTGGCGGTCTGCGCGGCCAGATTCTTCACTTCGTTGGCGACAACCGCGAAGCCCTTGCCGGCATCGCCCGCACGGGCCGCCTCGATGGTGGCGTTGAGCGCCAGCAGATTGGTCTGTGCCGCAACCTCGCGAATGACGCCCGTGATAACGGAAATCTGTTCGACCACATGCGAGAGCTTTTCGATGTCCTGCATGGTCGCTTCGGACGACGCCATGGTGGCGCGGCTGACCTTGACGGTCTGATCGAGCTGACCGGCGATTTCGCGAATCGAGAGCGCCAGTTCCTCGGTGGCCGAGTTGACGGTCTGGGTGTTGGAAAGCATCTGCGTTGCGGCGGCCGAGACCGCTTGCGAATTTTCGCTGACCTTATGAGCCGAATCCGCCATGTTGCGGGCGCTTGAGGACATGTTCTCGGTAAAGCCGGCGACCGTGCCGACCGCAGCGGCGATTTGTTCTTCAACCGTATCGGCCATGTCGCGCAGGACCTGGTTGCGCTTGGCGACGGAATGGCGATCGATCTCGGCCTTCTCTTCCATGGCGAAGCTGAGTTGCGCCTTCATGGCGCGGATGATGTTGCTGAGGGCGCGAAATTCGACAATGGCATCGTCGGGCACGGGCTTGGCAAATTCGCCGCGCGTGACGGCCGTCAGCTGCTGCTGCAATCTTCCGAGCGGCGCTTTGACATGGCGATAGATAAGCATGCACATGATGCCGACAACAGCGAAGCCCGCGGTGGCGACGATCCACATCGACCGCAATACCGCGCTGGCGTCACTCCCGCCAGCAAGACCGATCGCGGTAATGGCAATAAGGCATCCGACCAACACGGCCAGTATGGCGGCGATGCGGGCGGCAAGGCTCTGCCTTGTGCCGCGCAGCTTGGCCAGGAATCCGCTTTGTCGCACGCGGCCGCCTTCGACGCGCAGATTGCCTTGTCGCCCGGCGCGGATCGCATCGTAGAGCTGGCCGGCCGCCACCACTTCGGCGCGGGTCGGTTTGGCGCGGACGGAAATGTATCCAGTGACGACGCCCTTCTCGATCACGGGGGTCACATTGGCGCGGACCCAGTAATAGTCGCCGGATTTGGCGCGATTCTTGACCGGCGCCTCCCAGGCGTGTCCGGCCTTGATCGTCGCCCACAGATCGGCAAACGCTTCCTTGGGCATCGAGGGGTGCCGCACGATGTTGTGTGGCTGGCCCATCAACTCGTCTTCGGTGAATCCGCTGATCCGCAGAAAGGCCTGATTGACGAAGGTGATGCGCCCGGCAGCATCCGTCTTTGTCACCAGGACATCGCCGTCCTGCATCTGGATTTCGCGGTCGGTGATGGGCTCGTTGATGCGCAAGATTTGGCTCCGTCCAGGAAGTGTGGCAGGAGCAAATACCTTCCGCGGTCCCAAAAAAGGATTAACGTCTTAGCAATCTCCTGCGTTCTCCGGCGCAAAGGGTCGAGAAACTCACAGACCCAGATTGCCCTTTCGGGAGAAGGCGTTCTTTTTAAAAGCGAGTCAGGCATCCAGCCTTCGGCCTGGCGGCTCGCTTACGCATCATTCGTCATGGGACAGAGCGCCCAAGGCGCCGGCAGTCAGGCACGAGGCCCGGCTGATGGGCCGGTCGCGGTGGCATAGTTCTGATCCAACACTGGAATTGTGGGCGCGGGTGCTGCCATCAATCCGCCTGGGGCGGGTCGATCGCTTGGCGGAATTTGCCTCAAATCCATTTTAACGCATTAAGATCATTACATATTGCAGGCATGACGCCTATATAGGCAGCATGATATTTCTTTAGGATGTAGCGTCGATGTTCACACTTATTTATGCGGTCGTTGACCTACCGGTCCTCGCAGCCCAGCCAGATGGGGCGGTGTGACCATGCAGCCCGCAGCCATGTTACGGGACCGGACGCCGGATTGGCTGACAGGCATGCCGCCGGAGGTCGCGGTGCTGTACCGGTATTGGGACGAGAAACGGGGCCAGCGGCGCATGCCGCGCCGCGCCGATCTCGACCCCGCCGATCTCACGCCATATCTCCCCAGCATCCTGTTGGTGGATGTGGTGGCGGATGAGCGGCTCTATGTCTATCGCCTGGTCGGCACGCGCGAGGTGACGATGCGCGGCAACGACCCGACGGGGAAGCCGGTCATGGAGAACACCTTCCTCGACCGCGCCCAGGCGCTCCGGAACTACGATCAGGTCGTGCTGTCAAAGGCGCCGTTGGTCGATCCGACACCGACGACATCGGAAGACCACGAATGGCTGGACATGGAAACCATCTTCCTGCCGTTGTCGGAGGACGATAGCGAGGTCGACAAGATCCTGGTCTATACCGTGCAGAAGCGCTTATCGCGGCCGATCTTCTAATCAACCTGTTGGTGCTCAGTGGCAAGATCGTGGTCGTCGCCGACGAACACCGCGACGCCCTGGCGGGCCGCTTTTTCGACACGCATGTTGCACCGAAGACGGCGCTCAGTTTTTCGCCTCGACAGATTGCGCTGAGCTTGAGGATCAAGAACCCAGGCTAGGCTGTACGGCCCATCAACCAATGACTGAATGCCGCTGAAGACGCGTGCATGTCGTATCCAAGGACATTGGTCCGATTGCTGCCGCACATCCAGCGATGAAGCGACGAAAAGCCGCGCTTGCAATATGGATATGCATACTCAAACATCACTGTGCGCCTCATCGATCGTCAGTCCGAGAAGAGCATCGCGATGCCGTTGCCACTTGCCCTTCATACAGCGGTCTATCATTCGCTTGATGAGCAGATCGCGGTGATCGATGCCGCGGGTACAATTCTCGACTACAATTTGGCATGGAAGAAGTTCGGTGCTGAAAATGGCATGCCCGACTCTTATGATTGCAAGGGCAAGAACTATCTTGAGACGCTGACCTGCGCATCCGATGCAGGAGACAGTTTTAGCGAGGACGCGATGCAGTGCATTGCGGATGTTCTCGCGGGCAAGAGCGAATCCTTTTACTGCGAGTATCCCTGCCACAGCCCGCATGAGAAGCGTTGGTTCACCATGCGCGTCAGTGCGCTGCACGGCGTCGAGCACAAGGCGCTGTTCGTCATTTCGCATCACAACATCACCCAGCGCAAACTGGCCGAGGAGCTGGTGGAAGAACTGGCGATGCGCGATCCGCTGACCGGGTTGAGCAACCGGCGCGCCTACAAGCTGTTCCTGGACCGCGAGATCCGCCGCAATGTGCGCGCGCAAGGGGCGATCGGCCTGGTGCTCGTCGATGTCGATAATTTCAAGAGCTTCAACGACCTTTACGGTCATGCCGCCGGCGACCAGCTCCTTAATGCCGTCGGACAGATTCTGCTGGGCCATGCGCGCCGGCCAGGCGACCTTGCCGTGCGTCTGGGCGGCGATGAGTTTGCGCTGATTCTGGATCTTGGCGAAAGCGGGTTAAAAATGGTGCATGTGATCGGCCAATCGATCCTCACTGCCGCGCGCGACCTCAGGATCTGTCCCGAGCAAGCAACGACGGTCAGTGTCAGCATCGGCTTCCTGTCGGTGGTACCCCAGGAACACCACACGCAAGAGAGCCTGTTCAAGGAAGCCGACAAGGCACTCTACCGCGCGAAATCCGCCGGTCGGGATCGCGCCTTTTATGTCGACCTCAACGCCAGCAGCCAGGCCGACGCCTGTCAGGACAGATTGCGCACGTCGGCCAAGTGACCGGTGATGGCGGCAGCGGTGGCCATGGCCGGGCTCACCAGATGCGTGCGGCCGCCGCGGCCCTGACGGCCTTCGAAATTGCGGTTCGAGGTTGAGGCGCAGCGCTCGCCGGGTGAGAGGCGGTCGGGATTCATGGCAAGGCACATCGAGCAGCCCGGCTCGCGCCAGTCGAAACCGGCTTCGATGAGGATCTTGTCGAGACCTTCTTCTTCGGCCTGAGCCTTCACCAGGCCCGAACCCGGAACCACCATCGCATTGACATGGGATGCCACCTTGCGCCCCTTGGCGAGCTTGGCCACTTCGCGGATGTCTTCGATGCGGCCATTGGTGCAGGAACCGATGAAGACGCGGTCGACCTTGACCTCGGTCAGCGGCGTGCCGGCGGTGAGGCCCATGTAATCGAGCGCGCGCTCCATGGCGCGGCGCTTGTCCTCATCGGCCACATCGGCCGGATTGGGCACCTTGGCGGTGATGGGCAGCACGTCTTCGGGGCTGGTGCCCCAGGTGACTTGCGGCACGATATCCTCGGCCTTCATCGCGATCTCGACGTCGAACTTGGCGCCGGCATCGGTGGGCAAGGTCTTCCAGAACGCCACCGCCTGTTCCCAGGCAGCACCCTTGGGCGCCAGCGGGCGGCCTTTGATATACTCGAACGTTGTCTCGTCGGGGGCGATGAGGCCAGCGCGGGCGCCGGCTTCGATGGTCATGTTGCAGACCGTCATGCGGCCTTCCATCGAGAGGCCGCGGATGGCCGAACCGGCGAATTCGATGACGTAGCCTGTGCCGCCGGCCGTGCCGATCTTGCCGATGATGGCGAGCACGATGTCCTTGGCCGTGACACCAGCACCCAGCTTGCCGTCGACCGAGATGCGCATGTTCTTGGCGGGCTTCTGGATCAGCGTTTGGGTCGCCAGCACGTGCTCGACTTCCGACGTGCCGATGCCGAAGGCCAATGAGCCGAAGGCGCCGTGGGTCGAGGTATGCGAATCGCCGCAGACGATGGTCATGCCGGGCTGGGTGAAGCCCTGCTCCGGCCCGATGATGTGGACGATGCCCTGGCGGATATCGTCCATCGAGAAATAGGGCACGCCGAAATCGCGGGTGTTCTTTTCCAGCGTCTCGACCTGGATCCGGCTTTCCTCCTCGGTGATGCCCTTGGAGCGGTCCGAGGTCGGGACATTGTGATCGGCCACGGCAAGGGTCGCCTGCGGCCGGTGCACCTTGCGACCGGCGGTACGCAGACCTTCGAAGGCCTGCGGGCTGGTGACTTCATGGACGAGGTGGCGGTCGATATAGATAAGGCAGGTGCCGTCGTCCTGACGGTGGACCAGATGGTTTTCCCAGATCTTATCGAACAGCGTCTTCGCCATGATCTCGTCCTTGGTGCCGGTATTTGCCGATATCCTGCCCCAGCCGGCGGTCGCCCCACGACATGGGACGACCGGGCCGAGAAAGGATGGGTATCTCAACGCAGCTATTTAAGCGCCGGGTCCCGCCGATTTCCACCGGCGGAGCCATGCGCCACAACCACCGCTGCTCAGCTTTACTCGCTGGCGGCGTCGGCGGCGGCCGTCGTCGTCGTCGTGGTGCGCTCGCGCTCGGTGATGCGGGCAGCCTTGCCGCGCAGGCCACGGAGGTAATAGAGCTTGGCGCGGCGCACGTCGCCCTGGCGGACGACTTCGATGCTGACCAGGCGCGGCGAGAACAGCGGGAACACGCGCTCGACGCCTTCACCGTAGGAGATCTTGCGGAGCGTGAACGACGAGTTCACGCCGGCATTCTTGCGGGCGATGCAGACGCCCTCGAAAGCCTGCACGCGCTCGCGCTCGCCTTCGACGACCTTCACGCTCACCTTCACCGAATCGCCGGGACGGAAATCCGGCACCTTGGTGGCGCCCTGAAGCTTCGCCAACTGGGCCGCTTCGAATTCATGCAACATGGTCATGGTCTTAATCCTTTCTTCTTTCAACTTCATGGGCGCCGCTTTTGAAGCACCGCCCGATTGTTCAGCGGTCCCCTGCGGCACCGCGTTTCAGATAGGCGTCCCACAAATCGGGCCGCCGCAATTTCGTCGTCTCCTCGGACTGGGCTTGGCGCCAGCTCTGGATTTTCTCGTGGTGACCGGAGATCAGGACCTCCGGCACCTTTTTGTCCTTCCACTCGGCGGGCCGCGTGTAATGCGGATATTCCAGCAGGCCCGCGTCAAAACTCTCCTCGTCCAAGGTCGCCTCTGCGCCCATCACACCAGGAAGGAGACGGACACAGGCATCGATCAAGGCAAGAGCCGCCGGCTCACCGCCCGAGAGCACGAAATCGCCGAGGCTCACCTCCAGCAATCCACGCGCCTCGATCACCCGTTCGTCCAACCCTTCGTACCGGCCGCAGAGCAGAACCACGCCCGGCCCCGCCGCCAGTTCCTGCACGAGATCCTGCTTCAGCAGGCGCCCGCGCGGGGTGAGATAGATCGCCGGCCCATTACCTTTGGTGCCGAGACCGTCCCCAGTGGCCGCAGCGAGTGCCGCATCAACCACATCGGGCCGCATCACCATGCCGGCACCACCGCCGAAGGGTGTGTCGTCGACCGTGCGATGCTTGTCGGTCGCGAAATCGCGAATCTGCATCGTCTCCAGCCGCCAGATCCCCTTCTCCAAGGCCTTGCCCGCCAGGCTCTGACCCAGGGGTCCCGGAAACATTTCCGGGAACAGGGTCAGGATGCGAGCCGTCCAGGCCTGGTCAGTCGGCGTCCTTGTCTGCGTCACCTCCGCCTGTGCCTTCAGTTCAGCGCGGCATCTTCAGGCTCGCCCTCAGGTCGGTCGAAGAAACCGTCCGGAAGATCGAGCCCCAATTTGCCGCCGGCGACATCGACCACCGGCACCAGTGCCTTGGTGAAAGCAACATCGAAGGCGCCTTTGGGGCCGCCATCGATCGCGATCACATCACCGGCACCATAGTTTTCAACCGCAATGACACGGCCTTGGGCCACGCCATGTTGATCGACAACGTCAAGGCCGATGAGGTCGGCCAGATAGAACTCCTCCGCGTCCGCAATCTGGGGCAGGCGCTCGCGCGCCACGAAGAGCTCGACGCCCTTCAATGCCTCGGCTGCGTTCCGATCACCAACACCGTCGATGCGGGCGATGAGGATGTCCTGTCCGGCGCCGTTCTTGCCAGGACTGGCCTGGCCGGTCACGGCGAGGGCGAAGGCCCGGCCCTTGGCATCGACAAGCGGACCATAGGACGCAATGGCCTTGGGCGCGCTGGCGAAGGACTTCACCTTCACCTCGCCCTTGATGCCATGCGCACCGATGATGGCGCCCATCAAGACCATTGCCGGCTTCTCCGCCAAAATGGACCTTAGGCCTCGGCAGCCGGGGCTTCAGCGGCCTTCGCGGCGGCTTCGGCATTGGCCTTGGCGCGCTCGACGGCCTTCGCCTTCGGCTTGTCCTGCTTGGTCTGGTCGTGACGCGCCGGCGCATCCATGAGGCCGAGCTTGGCAAAGAAGTGCTGCACGCGCTCGGTCGGCAGGGCGCCCTTCGAGAGCCAATGCTTGGCACGCTCGACTTCGATGAGCACGCGGTTCGGGTCTTCCTTGGTCAGCATCGGGTTATAGGAGCCGATACGTTCCACGAAGCGGCCATCGCGGGCGAAGCGGCTCTCGGCCACGACGATGCGATAGAACGGACGCTTCTTGGCGCCACCACGGGCGAGACGGATCTTCAACGACATGAGAGGTATTCTCCTTTTTGGAACTTCGACAATCTGGTTATTCGGTTGGTTATTCGGGTAGGTGGCAGCACGCTTCGATCTTGTTCCCGTCGGGGTCGAAGACGAAGGCGCCGTAGTAATTCGGGTGGTAATGGGCGCGGATACCGGGAGCCCCGTTATCCTTGGCGCCGTTATTGATCGCGGCCTGATAGAAGGCATCGACCTCGAGCCGCGATTTCGCCTGAAAGGCAAAATGATTGCCGCCGGTACGGTTAGCGTCGGCGTTCACATGTTCCGGCACGCCGATCCAGAAGCGCGCCTGGGCACCGGCTTCGCCATAGCCGTGGGCGACGACGCCCTGGCCGGGAATATCCACGTCGTGGACGCGCATGTAGGAGAGGGCGAGGAGCACGACGTCATAGAAGGCGCGCGCCTTCTTCAGATCGCTGACGCCGATGGAAACGTGATCGATCATCGCATCCCTCCGAAGCCGCCGCCACCGCCCATGCCACCCATGCCACCCTTCATGAGGGCCGCCATGCCGTGGCGCATCAGACCCTTCTGGCCCATTTTTGACACCTGCTTCATCATCCGCGCCATTTCCTGGTGCTGCTTCAAAAGCTTGTTCACATCCTGCACCTGGACGCCGGCACCTTTTGCAATGCGGGTCTTCCTGGAGGCCTTGATGATGTCGGGAACGCGGCGTTCCTTGGGCGTCATCGCCGAGATGATGGCCAGCGAGCGCTTCACGACCTTCTCGTCGACCTTGCCTTCGAGCTGCTTCTGCATCTTGCCGATGCCGGGCAGCATGCCGATGATGCCGCCGATGCCACCCATCTTCTGCAGCTGCTTCATCTGCTGGGCGAGATCGTTCAAGTCGAACTGGCCCTTCTGCATCTTGAGGGCGAGTTTTTCGGCTTCTTCCTGTTCCGTCGCTTCCATCGCCCTTTCGACGAGGGAGACGATATCGCCCATGCCCAAAATGCGGCCGGCGACGCGATCGGCGTGGAAGTCTTCGATGGCATCCAGCTTTTCGCCGGTACCCAGCAGCTTGATCGGCTTGCCGGTGACGGCGCGCATCGAGAGGGCCGCACCACCGCGCGCATCGCCGTCGATGCGGGTCAGCATGATGCCGGTGATGCCGATCTTGTCCTGGAAATGCTTGGCCGTGTTGACGGCGTCCTGGCCGGTCATCGCGTCGGCGACGAGGAGACTCTCGTGCGGCTTCACCGCATCGCGGACCTCGGCCAGTTCCGCCATCAGCTCGTCATCGATCGCCAGGCGACCGGCGGTATCGAGCATGACGATGTCGTAGCCCTCTAAGCGGCCGGTGTTCATGGCGCGCTTGGCGATCGCAACCGGTGGCTCGCCGGGGATGATCGGCAGCGTCTTGATGCCGGTCTGCTCGCCGAGGATCGCAAGCTGCTGTTGGGCGGCGGGACGGCGCGTGTCGAGCGACGCCATCAGCACCTTCTTGCCCTGCTTCTCGGCAAAGCGGCGCGAAATCTTGGCGGTCGAGGTGGTCTTGCCCGAACCCTGCAGACCCAGCATCAGGATGGGGACCGGCGGGGTATGGGTGAGGTCGAGGCCCGGGGCTTCATTGCCCTGGGCCTTCAAGACCTTCACCAGCTCGTCATGGACGATCTTGATGACCATCTGGCCGGGGGTCACCGATTTGGTGACCTTTTCGCCCACGGCCTCGGCACGGACGGCGGTGATGAAATCCTTCACGACGGGCAAGGCGGCGTCAGCCTCGAGCAGCGCCACGCGCACTTCGCGCAGCGCCTCATCGACGTCAGCCTCGCTGAGCTGACCGCGCTTGGTCAGCTTATCAAGGACACCGCCTAATCTTTCGCTCAGCTTCTCGAACATACCGTTCCCGTCAAAATGCCTTAAATGTCAAAGCCTTAGAGTTTCAGGCGATGGCCCAAAACGCGTTCGCGCCCGTGTGCGAAACTCGCAGACGGGCGGGGCCCCTCGGGGCCAAGGCTCTGCCAAAGAAGGTAAAGCGGGCCGGAAACTAGGCTTTTTGGGGGGATGAGTCAATGTTTGGGGGAGCTTTATCGCACTCCGATCAAAAAGACCGCGAGCACCCAATTATAAGCTGTAAAACCTTCTTCGGCGGCTATTATATTTGCGTCCCACGAACCGGTTTCTCGAAAGGCCGCCTCGGGCAATGAAAGCTTCTTTTTCTTGGTACTATCGGCCCACGCCAGAGGCTTTTGAATCTCTTTGGGCCGAAGGCACTTTCATTTTCGACACAAATGTCTTGCTAAACTTGTACAGCTACCCGGAGGCAGTTCGGGAAGTCTACTTCTCTGTTCTGGAAAAAATTGGGCAACGTATATGGATTCCATATCACGTTGGTCTCGAATTTCATCGCAATAGAATTAACCGTATCAAGCAAGAAAACGCGCGGATACGGAAATTACTAACGACCATTACCGATGTTTCAGGGCAGCTAAGGGAGGAAATCAATACTGTCGAATTGGAGAAACGTAATTTAGGCGTCAAGGATATGGAGGCCCGTTTGAAGTCTGCGCAAGAAGCGCATGATTCCCTACGTGAGGCCGTACAAATTGCATGTGAAAAGCTGCCGTCCATCAGCCTGGACGACCCAATCGGCGATCGGATCGCAAGACTGTTAGAAGGCAAGGTCGGTTCACATCCCCATGACCAGGCGGCGCTCGACGCATTAGTCGTCGACGCCAAAGATCGCTATGAAAATAAGATTCCACCCGGGTTTTCTGATGCTGGCAAAGACGGCAGCGTCTTTTTTGATCGCGATATTGCATATCAGCGGCAGCATGGAGATCTAATAATTTGGCGACAGATAATCGATCACGCCAAGACACAGCAAATTGGTAAACTCGTATTTGTAACGGGTGACAATAAGCGTGATTGGTGGTGGTCGGAGGACGGCAAAACGCTGGGGCCGAACACTGCTCTGCTCCAAGAAATGAACCTCAAAGCCTCAACTGAGCAATTCTGGATATATAGCGCTGATCAGTTTTTGACCCATGCCGAAAACTATCTAAGAGCACGAGAAGTCACGCCAGAAGCCATCCAACAGGTAAAGGAAATTTCTAAAACTTCTGACGGACCTACGACGGCGCCTGCTGAAGATGCTTTCCCTTGGGAGCAAGAAATCAGACTCTCAACGAATGACATCTCTCCGACCGACGTAGATCTTCTGGATTTTATGTCTGGAGACGCTCTGCGCAAAGAGCGAGGGGAAGCGATTGAGCATGCAAAGAAAAGAGTTTCCCGCGCTGTCGGCCGATGGTTACGACAGAATTACGAGAATGTACTCACTTATAGCGGTGGGATGTTTGATTACGTTGTGTTCAACGATAACATCACTATTGGTTATCAAATATTGTCAGTTAGTAATGTTTGGCAGTTCGTATACTCTCCTGCATTTCAAAGAGTCGCTTACGAACTAAACGAGAAGAAGAAAGACGCGAAAATCAGAAGAGCTCGATTGGTAGTCGCAATCGATCGACCTATTTTTGGTGACAAAGAATTGCAGTCCTACAGACGTGTCGAACGAGCCCTCGCAAAGTCGGCTAACGCCCTTAATTTAGACGCCATATTAGTCGGACATATTGATGGCGATGACTTTCAGCCGATTGTAATCGCAAACCGAGGAATGAATTAATCCGCTCATTATGGCATATCAGGCGGTCACGCCGTCGAGAATCTCTATGAGACCAATGCCGAAGTTTTTAGGCCAACCATCTTAGATGGTTGCGCCCGGCTGCTTGCCCAGGATGATCATCCCCAGCACGTCGTCCTTGGTGACATCCTGCGTCCGCACGGTGCCGACCAGCTTGCCGTTCTTCATCACCGACAGACGGTCCGAGAGATCGAAGACGTCGTGGAGGTCGTGGCTGATGAGGAAGATTCCGATCCCTTCTTTTTTGAGCTGTTGGATAAGCTCGGCCACCATCTTGGTTTCCTGGACACCCAAGGCTGCCGTCGGCTCGTCCATGATGAGGATGCGGGCGTCGAAATAGACGGCGCGGGCGATGGCGACCGATTGGCGCTGGCCGCCGGAGAGGGCCGAGACCGGCGCGTGGTATTTTTTGAAATTGGGATTAAGCCTGCCGATCACCTTTCGCGCCGCCGCTTCCATCGCCGGTTCGTCGAGGAAGCCAGCCGCGGTCATCTCGCGCCCCAGGAAGAGATTGGCGCAGGCGTCGAGGTTATCGGCCAAAGCGAGGTTCTGGTAGATCGTCTCGATGCGGTGGTCGCGGGCGTCGCGCGAGGATTTGATATCGGCCACCTTGCCGTCGATCAGAATCTCGCCCTTATCGGCCTGATAGGCCCCGGAGAGAATCTTGATGAGGGTCGATTTGCCGGCGCCGTTATGGCCGAGGAGCCCCACGACTTCGCCGGGATAGAGATCGATCGAGACATCGTCGACGGCGCGGACACCGCCGAAGCTGATCGAGATGTTGCGCATTTCAACGAGAGGAGTGGCCATGGTCTTCGTGCCTCTCAGGACGGGCGGCGTTGCTGGTAGAGGCGGTCGATATAGACCGCCAGCACCAGAACGGCACCGGTGACGATGTTCTGCAAGGACGCGTCATAGCCAAGGAGCGACATGCCGCTCTGCAGAGACTGGATGACGACGGCACCGAGGATGGCACCGGCGATGGTGCCGGCACCGCCCGCAAGGGAGCAGCCGCCGATGACGGCCGCGGCGATGACGCGGAGCTCATCCAGCGAGCCGATGGAATTGCCAGCCGATTGCAGGCGCGCCGAGGCGACGATGGCCGAGACACCGACAAGCGCCCCCATGAGCACGAACACCCAGACCGTCATGCGCTTGACGTTGATGCCGGCGCGCTCGGCGGCCTCCAAATTGCCGCCCATGGCGAAGACATAGCGGCCGAAGCGGGTCTTGTTGAGAAGGAGCGAGACGGCGACGGCGAGACCCGCCAGAATCAGCACCGGGATCGGAATGCCCATGAAGATGTGGAGGCCGTCAGCGGGGATTTCCCAGCCTTTCATTTCCGCGAGCTTCTGCGCGGCCACGGCCGGCATTTCATAGGCGTTGAGCACCGCGGCAAAACCGATGGGCAGCAGGCATTGCACAGCGACCACGGCGGCCTCCGCCCAGAGCGGTCGCACGGGAAAGCCATAGGCGATGTGGCGGCGGCGGCGGCGATGGGCGGCAAAGGCGATGGCGACAGCGGCGATGACGCCGACGATCCAGCTGGCCGTTTCGCCGATCGTGCCGTAGACGCCGCCGCCCAGCAACGTGAAGGTTTCGTCGAGCGGCGCCACCGTTTGCCCCTGCGTCACCCACCAGGCGCAGCCGCGCCAAATGAGGAGACCGCCCAGTGTCACCACGAAAGACGGCACGCCGAGATAACCGACCATGAGGCCGTTGATGCCGCCCAGCGCCGCGCCGATGGCAATGCCCGCCACGGCAGCGATGATCCAGATGAGCGGGTGACCGCCACCCAGGATACCCGGCAGCCAGAAGGTCTGGATGACGCCGATGATCATGGCGGTGACGCCCAGCATGGAGCCGACCGAGAGATCGATCTGGCGGATGATGATGATCAGCACCATGCCGATCGCCATGATGGCGACCGAGGCTGTCTGCAGCGACAGATTATAGAGATTGCGCGGCGTGATGAAACGGCCGTCGGAGAGGATGTGGAACCCGACCCAGATGCCGATGAGGCAGATGATCATGCCGAGCAGGCGCTCGTCGATCTCCAGCCGCGCAAACAAACCTCTCACAGCATTCATGGCGTCGTTTCTTCAGCTCACTTGGAAGGATGTACCTAAAAAGATGCCGTGGTTGGCGGCCCGCCAACCACGGCACAGGCAGGTTCAAATGTTACTTGCAGGCCGGGACCTTGCCGGCATCCGCACCCTGGCAGGCTTCAGCCTTGGAGATCCAGCCGGCGGTAATGACGACGTCCAGATTGTCCTTGGTGATCGGCACGGGCTTCAGGAAGGTCGCATTCATCTCGACGCCCTTGGGGCTCTTCCACTGCACGGTGCCGGGCACCTCGGCGAGCTTCTTGCCCTTGGCGAGATCGATGGCGATGGTGGCCGCCGCCTTGCCAAGCTCGCGCGCGTCCTTCCAGACGGAGACTGTCTGCGTACCAAGGGCAACGCGGTTCAGCGCTGCCTTGTCGCCGTCCTGGCCGGAGACCGGAATGCCGGCCAAGCCTTGCGCGGTCAACGCGGCAACGACGCCGCCGGCGGTGCCGTCATTCGACGCAACCACTGCATCGACCTTGTTGTCGTTGGCGGTGAGGATCTGTTCCATGTTGCGCTGGGCCACGGCGGGTTCCCAGTTCTCGGTATATTGCTCGCCCACCACCTTGATGTCGCCCTTGTCGATGGCGGCTTTGAGGACTTCGAGCTGCCCTTCATGCAGGAAGTCGGCATTGGGGTCGGCCTGGTTGCCTTTGATGAAGACGTAATTGCCCTTGGGCTGAGCCGCGAACACGGCCGCGGCCTGCATGCGGCCCACTTCCTTGTTGTCGAAGGTGAGGTAGTAAGCGCTGGCATCTTCGATGAGGCGGTCATAGCCGACCACAGGGATACCGGCATTGGTGGCGGCGGTGATGGCCGGGCCGATCGAGGCCGAATCCTGCGCCAGCACGATGAGCGCGTTGGCGCCGCCGGCGATGAGGCTTTCGATATCGGAGAGCTGCTTCGAGGGATTGCTCTGCGCATCGGCGCTGATGTACTTCACGCCGGCTGCATCGAGCACGGCCTTGATCGCCGCTTCGTCGGTCTTCCAGCGTTCTTCCTGGAAGTTTGACCAGCTGACGCCGACGACGAGGTCCTCGGCCTTGGCGGTCGACAGCGACGTGCCGGCCAGCAAGCCGGCGCCGAGCATTGCAAGAGCCACGCGCCGACCGAACGGGCGCGCCAGAAAGTTCTTCATGTGGATCTCCTCCCAGAGATAAAGCGCTTAACGCGACAAAGCGGATAACGAGCAGGAATGCCGGCCCGGAAACCGAAGCAGCTTCGGTTCAGGCCAAGTTCATGTCGGTTCTTCGTCAGGTGATTCCTGATCTATTATTTTCGATTATTGAAATTAATATCGCGCGCATCCCGCGCAAGCGTCAAGCGCTTTCCTCTATTTCGCAACTGCAGCAAGATTTATCGTACAAATTCGCCGTATGCCGGGCCGAATTCCCCTCGATTTCATTCGCTGCATGAAATAAAAAAGCCTGTCATTACTTGCCCGCATGGATATTCCGCGCGCCATGGACCGAGCCGATCTCGACCACGCCCAACCGCAGAACCGGCACCGCATCCTGCAGGCGGTGCGGCTGCATGGGCCGCTGGCGCGGGTCGATCTCGGCACCATCGTGGCGCTCTCGCCGGCCAGCGTCTCCAGCATCACCGGCGAGCTGATCCGCGATGGCCTCATCCGCGAAGTGCCGGGCACCGATGTGGAACGCGGCCGCGGGCGACCCAAGGTGCTGATCGAGCTGACCCCCACCGCCGCCTGCATGGTGGCGGTAAAACTCTCCATCAACCGCATCGAGGTGACGCTGGGCGATTTTGCCGGCGGCATCGGCAAGGTGACGACGCGTGCCCTCAACACGCTGGAGCTGTCGGCTGATGCGCTGATCGATGTGCTGGGCGAGATGATCACCGGCTGCATCGCGGCGATCCCCAGCGATTTCGGGCCGCTGGCCGGTATCGGCCTCGCCGTCCAGGGCTTGGTGCATAAGAATGAAACGCTGGTGTGGTCACCGGCACTGACAGTGCGGAACGTCAATATCGCCGGGCCCTTGGCCCAGCGCTTCAACTTGCCCGTCACGGCGATGAACGATGCCGATTGCATCGCCCTTTCCATCCGGCACCGGGCGGAACTGCAGGCGGTCGAAAACCTGGCCGTGGTGATGCTGGGGACCGGCATCGGCATGGGGCTGATCATTGGCGGGCGCCTGCATTCGGCAAGCTCCGGCGCCGGGGCGGAATTCGGCCACACGAAGTACCAGATCGACGGGCCCTTGTGCCATTGCGGGCGGCGCGGCTGCATCGAGAGCTTCGTCGGCGATTACGCGCTCTATCGCGACGCGCGCTCGATGCTGGATCTACCCAACACCGATGCGCTGCACCCCTCGGACGAACAGATGCAGGCACTGGTCGATTTGGCGACAAACGGCCACCCGGTCGCCACCAGCCTGTTCCAGCAAGCTGGACGCGCATTGGGCTATGGCCTTTCCAACCTCATCGCCCTCATCGGTCCGGATCTCGTGCTCATCACCGGAAGCGGTGTGCGCGGCTATGGGCAGATGGAACCGGAAATGCGCCGCAGCCTCGACGAGGCCTTGGTCGACACCCTGCTGGCCCAGACCGAGATCCGCCCCTATCCCTGGACCGCCGACCTCACCATTCGCGGCATCGTGCTGCAGGTGCTGGACGCCGGTCGGACCGGGTAAGCGACGCGCGGAGGCGGATGCCGCTGGTGCGCTGAGCCCATCCCTCTGCTACAGTTCCCGGGCATTCGGGGGGTGCTGTCGGCTCATGAGTGATTTGCGCAAAATTGTTTCGATTGTGGTGCCGTTCTTCAATGAAGGCAGCAATGTTGAGCTCTTTGCCCAGGGCCTGGTGCCAATCCTGGCCGAGTTGACCGATATCTCCTTCGAGATCGTCTGCGTCGATGACGGCAGCACGGATGACACGCTGGCGCGGCTGGTTGCGCTGAACAAGAAAGACCCACGCTTTCGCATCATCGAGCTGTCGCGCAATTTCGGCAAGGAAGCGGCGCTCACCGCCGGCATCGATCATGCCCGGGGTGATGCCGTCATCCCGATCGATGCCGACCTGCAGGATCCGCCGGAGCTGATCGCGCCGATGATTGCCGCGTGGCGCGCTGGTGCCGAGGTGGTGCTGGCGCGGCGCGTCGACCGCAGCGTCGATCCGCCGATGAAGCAGCACTCGGCCGCCTGGTTCTATCGCATCTATAACCGGCTGTCGCATCTGAAGCTGCCGGAGAATGTCGGCGATTTCCGCCTGATGGACCGCGTCGTGGTCGAGGCGTTGAAATCCCTGACCGAGCAGCAGCGCTTCATGAAGGGGCTCTTTGCCTGGGTCGGGTTCAGAACCGTGACGCTGGATTACCAGCGGCGCCAACGCGCCAGCGGCACGACGAAGTTTTCCGGCTGGAAGCTTTGGAACCTTGCCGTCGAAGGCGTCACCAGCTTTTCCACCGTGCCGCTCAAGGTGTGGACCTATATCGGCCTTGCCGGGGCACTTGCCACGGCGGCCTATGCCATCTTCATCGTGGCGCGCACGCTCATCATCGGTGTCGACGTGCCCGGCTATGCCTCCTTGCTGGTCGCCATCCTGTTCATCGGCAGCCTGCAACTGGTGAGCATCGGCGTACTTGGCGAATATATCGGGCGCATCTACATGGAGAGCAAAAGGCGGCCGACCTATATCGTGCGCCGCCGTCATGGTGGCAATGATGAAGGCTAGGCTGCGCGCCGGCTTCGATGATACGCGCGCGGCTTGGAACCGGGACGGATTGACGGCGATCCTGGCGCTGCCGATCGTGAAGCGCGCCTTTCGTTTCGGCACGACCGGGGTGATGCTGACATTGCTGCATGCCGCGATCGCCACCGGGTTGATCGAGGGCGCCGCGGTTGGTCCGGTGCCCGCCAACATCACCGCCTTCATCCTGGCGACGCTGGTCTCCTATCTGGTCAATACCTATTGGAGCTTCTCGCAGAAACCGGGTGCCGCCAGCCTGGTCCGCTTCGTGGTCGTGGCGCTGTGCGGCCTGCTGGTGACGACCTGTGTCTCCGGGTTCGCCGAATGGCTGGGCCTGCCCTATGGGATCGGCATCATCGGCGTGGTCGTTACCGTGCCGCTCGTGACCTTCCCCTTGCATGCCTTCTGGACATATCGGAAATGACCAGCGGGCCCGTGGCATGAAGCGCGTGATCGCAGCACTGCGCAAGGCCGGGGCGCCGGCCATCGGGCTATGGGTGCTCGCCCTCGTGATCGGGCCTATCTTGTCGCTGGTCTATGCCCGCACCATCGACGACGTCGTCTTCAGCGAGCACCGCGATTTCGGCGTGTTCTGGACCGCCTCGACCCTGCTGTGGCGTGGCGAGGTGCTGCAGCTGTTCGATCCTGCAGCGTTCAAGGCGGCGCTGGTGCAGGTGATGGGGCCGGACTTTCCCTATCTTTCCTTCCCCTACCCGCCGCACAGCCTGTTCGTGCTGGCACCGCTGTCGCTCCTGCCCTATCTGCCGTCCCTGGCGCTGTGGCTGACCTTCACCTTCGGCGCAATGGCGTTGGCGCTGTGGCGGGGCCTCGCTCAGCGCTGGGTGATGTTGCCGGGATTGCTGCTGTGCCCGGCCAGCGCCGTGAACATGGCGGGCGGCCAGAACGGCTTTCTGTCCGCCGCCCTGCTTGGCGCCGGGCTGCTGTGCCTGGAGCGGCGCCAGATTCTGGCCGGGCTCTGCATCGGTTTCTTGAGCTACAAGCCGCAGCTGGGCTTGCTGCTGCCATTGCTGCTCATCGCCGGTGGATATTGGCGGGCGTTCATGGCGGCCTGCGTGACGGTCGTCGTCCTGGTACTGCTCAGCGCCCTCGCCTTCGGCCCGGAAGCGTGGCTGCTCTATCTGACCAAGAGCGGCCCCTATCAGGCGGAGATCGCACAGCATTGGACCGGGCGCTTCCAGTTCATGTCGCCGACCTATTTCATGGCGGGGCGGCTGCTGGGCCTGCCGCTGGCGCTGGCCTGGGTGCTGCAGATCACGGCCAGCATCCTCGCTGCCGCGGGTGCCATCTGGGCGGTCCGGCAACCAATCCCCCACGCCTTGAAAGCGGCGATCGCCATGGTGGCGGTCTTTCTGGTGTCGCCCTACGCGCTGACCTATGACCTCACCATCGTCAGCGCGGCGATCCTCATCGCCATGTCGGTCTTTGCGCCAACATGGTGGGAATATGCCGCATGCCTGATTGTCTGGCTGCTGCCGGCCTTTACCCTGCCATCTGACATGCCGATCGGTCCGCTGCTCATCTCGATCCTGTTCATGGTCCTGCTGCGGCGCGCGTTCCTGCTGCGCACGGCCGCGCTGGTCGCGGCATGAGCGCCACGCGCGGCACGGCCTGGCCTTTCCATCCCTGGCTGGTGCTGGGAGCGATCCCGCTTCTGGGTCTTTGTTACGTCGCGCTGGACAGCAGCGCCTTCTGGGAAGGCACGATGTCGCGCGGCCAGGTCATCGGCCGCGACTTCGTGATCTTCTGGGGTGCGGCCGTTCTGTTATGGCGCGGCGACGCGTTGACACTGTTCGATTCATCTGTGTTTCTGCCGACGCTCGATCAGATCATCGGACAGAAGCTCGCCTTCAACCCCTATCCCTATCCGCCAAGTTCCATCTTCGTGGTGTGGCCGGTGGGGTTGTTTCCATATTGGTTTGCGCTGCCGCTTTGGCTTCTCAGCACCTTTGCGTTCCTCGCCAATAGGCTGCGGCGGTCAAGGGTCGGTTGGCCTGCCATCATCGCCTTGCTGGTGTCGCCCGCCAGCATCGTGAACATCTGTTCGGGTCAGAATGGATTTCTGTCTGCAGCACTTCTATGCGGCGGCCTGTTGCTGCTTGAACGTCGGCCGCTGCTGGCCGGCATCCTGATCGGCCTGCTGAGTTTCAAGCCGCAACTGGGCCTGCTGCTGCCGCTGCTGCTGATCGCTGGCGGCTATTGGCGCAGCTTCACTGCCGCCAGCATGACCGTGCTGCTCCTGGTTGTCGCCAGCCTCCCCGTCGTTGGGCAGGAGGGATGGTCGCTTTATGTCGATAAGAGCATGCCGCAGCAGATGGACTTCCTGCAGCATGGCAGCGGCTACTTCCAGCACATGTCGCCGACTTACTTCATGACCGTGCGGCTCCTGGGCGGATCGCTCGCAACCGCGTGGTCGGCGCAGGCCTTGGGAGCGATCTTCGTGGCAGCCGCCAGCCTGTGGGTGTTCCGGCAGAAGGTAGCCTTTGATCTGAAGATCGCCATTGCTCTGTCGGCGACGGCCTTGTTCTCTCCTTACCTGCTGACCTACGACCTCATGATCGTGCCGGTCGCCATTCTCCTTGCAGCACGGTGCACGACCTGGCATTGGGCCGAGAAAGGCGTCTTCCTCCTGGCCTGGATCGGGCCGCTGCTGGCGATTCTGCCGGTGCCGCCGCTGGGCGCCGTGTTTCTCAGCCTGCTGTTCCTGGTGATCCTGCGCCGGACGGTCCTTGCGGCGCGTCAGGGGCCCTTGCGGACGTAGATCTGATAGGCTGCGGTCTCGCTGGCCCGCGTGTAATCCTGCCATGCGGCGTCGAATGCCGCGACCTCCCGCAACAGCGGCAGAAAGTGAAAACTGGTCGGCAGATAAGGCTGATTTTCGCGATCGTCGACGACGATGACCCTGGGTCGATAGCGCGCGATATCTTCGGCAATCTGTGTCGCGACCAGCGCGATCGCGGCGCGATTGGCGGGTTCGGTCACATCCGTCTTCTGGCCCGCGCGCGAGAAGATCCCGCCCAAAGGCCAAAGCGCCGGATAACGCAGCGCCCAGACATATTTCTCGTGCAGCACCATTGGGAACGGCAAGGACTGTGTCAGCGTCAGAAACTGCACGGCATCGCCCGGATGGGCGAACTGGCGTATGCCCACGTCTTCCACGAACTGCTCATAGCGGATCCGGTCATACATGCCCAGCCGCCATGCCCATTCCGTCAGCAAGACGGGAACGACAACAAGCATGAGGCCAAGCAGTGCCGGGAATTTCGATCGCGCAGCGATGGCCGGCAGATTGGCAATGAAGATGACGATGACACCGGCCCACAGGAAGAGATGGATCGGCAAAGCGTGATATTCCCAACCCTTGCCTTGCACGACGAAGAGGACAAGAGCCAAGCCGGCATAGACGAGGAGGTTGCGCAGCGTGGTACCGCCCGCCAACTGAAGATTGGCAAGGCATAATCCCGCGCAGAACAGCAGCGCCGGCAGGATCGCAGCAACCAGAATGGCGCCGAATTCGCCACCAAAGGAAAGGTAGAGAGGCGACATCGAGCGGGCCATGTCGACCCATGGCGCAAAGACCGTGAGGACGAGCGCGATATAGCCGAGGCCGATCGCGGCGATCAGGAACGCGTCGGTCTGCAGCAGCGCACGGCGCCAGCCTTCGCGATAGGTCTGGACCAGGAAGCCGCCAACGAGCAGCACGACATAATGCGGCTTGATGCAGATTGCGAGTGCTGCAAGCACCGCCGTTACATGACGCAGGAATGCACCGTCGCGCCAGCGGCTGCCCGCCATGGTCAGAATGGCATAGGGCAGCAACAGAATGGCGACGAACTGGTCGCGTTGCGCGAAATCGAGACCGGGCAGCAGGGCAAAGCCTGGCGCCAGGAGGAGGCCGGTCAGAAATTCCTGCCGGCTGAAGGGCACGCGACCATCCAGAAGCGACACGATGCGGGCGACCAGAGCCGCGCCAAGCACCGCGACGATACCGACCCACAGATCGACGCAAGTCGTCTGCGGCAAGCCCGTCGCGTCAGCCAGCCAGACCGGCGGCACGTAGAGCAGCATTGCGCCGGGCAGGTTGATTTCCATGAGGTCGACGCCAAGGACGGCGCCGTGCAGCCAACGCTCGGCACAAATGATCAGCCAGGCGACGTCGTGATTCGTCGCGGCATAGGTGCGTGTGCGCACCACGATGACCAGCAGCGCCAGATAGGCAATGACAATGAGAAGGGGCGCAATCCGTTGGCCGAGATTGAGCCGGGACGCGCGCGCGTCCGATGGCGTGTGCTCGGCCGGCTCAGCCGTGGTCATGGAAATGCTGATTCATGCAGCCGGCGGCAGGGCGGTTGGTGCCTGTGCGCTCGGGAGTTGTGCGGGCCTGGGGCGTGCCGGCGCCGGCTCGGTCTTGCCCACATGGTCCTTGGGCATGTGCTGCCGCTTGGCATGGGCAAGCTCGTCGCGGGTCTCGGCGAGGGCGCGATTGGCGGCGCGCAATTTCTGGCGCGTGGTGCCGCCGGAGAGCCAGGTCGCAAGGGCGCCAAACAAGAAGCCGAAGACGACAGCGCCCAGGGTAAAGAGGAAGAGCGGGGCCGTGATGTCCCACGGCAAGGGCCACAGGCTCAACGACACGTTCTGCCGGTTCATCAGCGCAAAGAGGATGATCAGCAGAGCGATCGGGACAGTGACGATCCAGGCGAAACGGTTCATGGCTTTACGGTCCTTGCTTGCCGGTCCCGCGGCCGAGCGGCGGCTGCGATCAGTCTAGCAGGCGCAGGATCGCCGGAAAGGCTTGCCGTTCAATTGGTGCCCGGTTCCTTGGGCTGCGCGGGTGCGGCGCTGTCGGCCACGGGTTTAACGGGGGCATCGGCACGGCTGTTGAGCCGGTCGCGCAATTCCTTGCCGGTCTTGAAAAAGGGCACAACCTTTTCATCAACCGCCACGGTTTCCCCGGTGCGCGGATTGCGTCCCTTGCGGGCATCGCGCTGCTTCACGGAGAAAGCGCCAAAGCCGCGCAACTCCACGCGATCCTGCCGCGCCAGCGCGTTGGTGATCTCCTCGAAGATCGCCGTGACGATCCGCTCCACATCCCGATGATAGAGATGCGGATTGAGTTCGCCGATGCGCAGAATCAATTCCGATTTGGTCATGCTTAAGGTCCCCATCCGCCCGCTGCCCCAACGGCATTTTTCGTGTCCGTCCAAGGCTATGGGCGCATCCCCTGCCCATATTGTGTGGGAAGCGTGCCGGGAAAAATCGGCCTCGTCAAGGATAAGCCGCTCATATCTCTATGTTTTTTGGCCGAAAGAGGGCCTGGAAACGGCAACGGGCCGGAAAGGTCACCCTTTCCGGCCCGTCTTAACCCGTTTTGACGCTTTTAGAGCATCAAATGCGCAACAAAATTACTCGACAAAACCGAGTTATTCGTCGTCGCCCTTCTTCTTCTTGGCCTTGTTGAGGGCCGCACCGAGGATGTCGCCAAGGCTGGCGCCCGAATCGGACGAACCGAATTCGGCCATCGCCTGCTTGTCCTCTTCGACTTCGCGGGCCTTGATCGACAAGGTGAGCTTGCGGGTCTTGGCGTCGACCTGGGCGATCTTCGCATCGACCTTTTCGCCAACCGCAAAGCGGTCGGGACGCTGCTCTGTGCGCTCGCGCGACAGGTCCGCCTTCTTGATGAAGCCCGGGACGCCGTCACCGACGGTGACTTCGAGGCCGCCATCGGTCACCGCGGTCACGGTGCAGGTGACGACTTCGCCCTTCTTCAACGTACCAGCCGACTCAGCGAAGGTGTCCTTCTTGAGCTGCTTGATACCAAGGCTGATGCGCTCCTTCTCGATGTCGACATCGAGGAGCTTCACCTTGACCATCTGGCCCTTCTTGTAATCCTGCACGGCTTCTTCGCCGGCACGATCCCAATCGAGGTCCGAGAGATGGACCATGCCGTCGATCTCGCCGGGGAGACCCACGAACAGACCGAATTCGGTGATGTTCTTGATCTCGCCTTCGAGTTCGGTCCCCGCCGGATGCTTCTCGACGAAGGACGACCACGGGTTGTCCATGCACTGCTTGAGGCCGAGGCTGATGCGACGCTTGGTCGGATCAACGTCGAGCACCATGACTTCGACTTCCTGGCTGGTCGAGACGATCTTACCCGGATGCACGTTCTTCTTGGTCCAGCTCATTTCGGAGACGTGGACCAGGCCTTCGATGCCCGGCTCGAGTTCGACGAACGCGCCGTAATCGGTGATGTTGGTGACGCGGCCTTTGAGCTTCGCACCGACCGGATACTTCGCGGCAACGCCTTCCCACGGATCCGCCTCAAGCTGCTTCATGCCAAGGCTGATGCGCTGGGTTTCCGGGTTGAAGCGCACGACCTGAACGTTGACGTTCTGGCCGATGTGCAAGGCCTCAGACGGATGGTTGATGCGGCGCCACGCGATGTCGGTGACGTGCAGCAGACCGTCGACGCCGCCGAGATCAACGAACGCACCGTAATCGGTGATGTTCTTGACGACGCCCTGCAGAACCTGGCCTTCCTTGAGGTTGGCAACCAGTTCGCTGCGGGCTTCGGCGCGGCTCTCTTCGAGCACGGCACGACGCGAGACGACGATGTTGCCGCGGGCGCGGTCCATCTTCAAAATCTGGAACGGCTGCGGGGTGCCCATGAGCGGACCCACATCGCGCACCGGACGGATGTCGACCTGGCTGCCCGGCAAGAAGGCCACGGCGCCCGAGAGATCGACGGTGAAACCGCCCTTGACGCGACCGAAGATCACGCCGGTGACGCGCTGGTTGTCCTTGAACTGCTTTTCGAGGGCGGTCCAGGCTTCTTCGCGCTTGGCCTTCTCGCGCGAGAGCATCGCCTCGCCGTTCTTGTCTTCCATGCGCTCGAGATAGACTTCGACGACGTCGCCGATCTTGATCTCGGCCTTGCCGGCCGGGCCGCCGAACTCACGCAAGGCCACGCGGCCTTCGGATTTCAGGCCCACATCGACCAGGGCGAATTCGCCATCGATGGCAACGACGGTGCCAGAGAGCACCGAGCCTTCAAGGCCCTGGGCGGAGCCCAATGTTTCTTCGAGGAGGGCTGCGAAGCTTTCCTTGGCAGCAGCAACTTCGTGGGTGGCAACGCGGGCCACAGCAGATTTAGCCATTAGAGATAGTTTCCTTTCATCATCATTTTTCCGGCCAGCCGGTTGTCTCCGACGGTCTTGGCGGTACGCATTTAAAAAACGGATACAGGAGATCAGCGCTTCAGGCGCTCATCCACGATCGCTTTGGCTTTCGCAAAGACCTGATCGATGTCGAGATCCGAGGTGTCGAGGTGGACGGCATCTTCGGCCGCCTTCATCGGGGCATCGGCGCGCGCTGCATCGCGGGCGTCGCGGGCCCTGATATCCTCTAAAACCCGGGCGTATATAGCTTCTTCGCCCCGGGCTTGCAACTCCTTGAGGCGTCGGTTGGCGCGCGCCTCGGCGCTGGCCGTGACGAAGATTTTGACCTCCGCCTCGGGGCAGATGACGGTGCCGATGTCTCGCCCATCCAGAACAGATCCGGAACGCGGCCGACCATCCACATCAGCTTGTGGTTCGGCAGCGAATCGACGCTGCCAGTCGAAGAGGGCCGCCCGGACGCCGGGGATGGCAGCGACCTTGGAAGAGGCGTCTCCGGCCTTGGCCGAGCGCAATTCGGGGTCGGACAGAAGGCTGGCGGACAGGGTCTTGGCGGCTTCGGTCGCGGCCCCGGCGTCGGTCGGATCGCCGCCCGCCCGCAGCACCGCAAGGCCCACGGCCCGGTAGAGAGAGCCGGTATCGAGATAAGCGAGGTTGTAATGGGCCGCCAGGCGCTTGGCGAGCGTCCCCTTGCCGGCCGCGGCCGGACCGTCGAGGGCGATGACGAAGGGCTTCATCGGTAGCCCCCCCTCACCCCGACCCTCTCCCGCGAGGGGAGAGGGAGTTTCCACCGAGTTTGGACCAAAGTCCCTCTCCCCTCGCGGGAGAGGGGGTGGAGTGAGGGGGTCTTTGCCACCGGACTCATGCCGTCACCGCGCTGATCGTGCCGCCCATGCCGTTCATCAAGGCGACGAAGCCGGGGAAGGAGGTGTCGATGGGAGCACCGTCATCGATGCTGACCGGCTTTTCGGCGGCAAGACCCAGCACCAGGAACGACATCGCCGGACGGTGGTCGAGATTGACGGCAATATGGGCACCACCCTTGGGGCGCTTGCCATTGCCTTTGACGGTGAGCCAATCCTCGCCTTCTTCGAGGACCACACCGCAGGCGGCAAGGCCGCGCGCCATGGCACCCAGACGATCGCTTTCCTTGACGCGGAGTTCACCGAGACCCAGCATTTTCGTCTCGCCCTCGGCAAAGGCCGCGGCGACGGAGAGGATCGGGTATTCGTCGATCATCGAGGGTGCGCGTTCCGCCGGCACCGTGACGCCCTTCAAATGCGAGTGCTTCACGTGGAGATCGCCGACCTTCTCGCCGGCTTCGATGCGCGCGTCTTTCACCTCGATCGAGGCGCCCATCTCGACGAGCGTATCGATGAGGCCGATGCGATGCGGGTTGAGGCCGACATTCTCGATGAGGATGTCGGAGCCGGGCAGAATCAACGCGGCGACGATGGGGAAGGCGGCCGAGCTGGGATCGCCCGGCACCACGACTTTGCGGCCTTTGAGCTCACCCTGGCCTTTGATCGCTGAGGCCCGTCCTTCGGGCGTTTCTTCGACCTTCACCTCGATGCCGAAGCCACGCAGCATCAATTCGGTATGATCGCGCGTCGCTTCCGGTTCGATGACGGTGGTGATCCCTGGCGTGTTGAGACCGGCAAGGAGAATAGCGGATTTCACCTGGGCCGATGCGACCGGCAGCTTATAGGTGATGGGGCGCGGCGTGGCGGTGCCGATGACGGCCAAAGGCGGGCGGCCCTTGCTGCGCGTCACAAAGCTGGCGCCCATCTGGCTCAAGGGATCGCTGACGCGCGCCATGGGACGCGAGCGCAAGGAGGCGTCACCGGTGAAGAAGGTCGTCATGGGATAAGGCGCCACAAGACCCATCAGCAGACGCGTACCGGTGCCGGCGTTGCCGAGATCCAGCACATCGGCCGCTTCGGCGAGGCCACCATTGCCGCGGCCGCGCGCGCGCCAGATGCCGTCGGCACCTTTTTCCGTCTCGCCGCCGAGGAGGCGCATGGCAGCAGCGGTGCGCAGCACGTCCTCGCCTTCGAGCAAGCCGTGGATTTCGGTCTCGCCCAGGGCCAGCGCCCCCAGCATCAGCGCGCGATGCGACACCGATTTGTCGCCCGGCACCCGGATGGTCCCCTTGAGGCCGCCGCCGGTCCCGGATGTGAGGGGGCGTGGGTTTGAAGAATGCTTGCTCATGCCAGTTCCGGTCATAGAAAGAAGGTGCCTTCGCCCGGCTGGCGGGCGCGGCGCTTCTCTAGCACGGCTGGGCGGGGCAACGGAAATCCCGATTTCCAGCGCTTATCAGCCTTGCCGGGGTGCGCGCCGACACGGGTCATTTCGGGCCGGATTTGAGGGCGTTGACAGGCCCGCGGGGCTATGGCAATTGGCACCCCCGACCGAGAACCCGAGCGGAGAGTTCACGTGACCAAGCCGGAATGGGGCACCAAGCGCGTTTGCACGAGCTGCGCCGCCCATTTTTACGACATGCGCAAGGCAACGATCGTCTGCCCCAAGTGCAAGACGGTTTATGATCCTGATGCCGTGATGAAGAGCCGCCGCCGCGTCGCCGAGAAGATGACGCCGGTCAAATCCGCTGTCGATCCGGAAGTCGATGACGTCGTCGTCGACACCGAGGCCGACGAGGAGGATTTGGGCGACGAAGAGGATGTCGTCCTCGAGGACGCCTCGGAACTTGGCGAGGATGACGAGGATATCTCGGAAGCCATCGAGAAGGGCGAGGACGAGGCCTGAGCGGTCCGGATTCGGGCCGCCTCATCAAATCTGGGCATTGAAACTATTGCCCTTTTTTCTGCTTGAATTCCGGGCGACAGCCACTTAGGTTCCAGCCCGTTCGATCGCCCCCCAGAGAGGGACTTGCCTTGCAGGCCTTCCGGTGATCGGCCCCGAGTTTCGGGCCCATAGCTCAGCTGGGAGAGCGCCACAATGGCATTGTGGAGGTCAGCGGTTCGATCCCGCTTGGGTCCACCAAATTAAAGCCCCCGCCACGTCTGCGACGTGCGGGGGCTTTTGGTTTTGGCGGCGCGGCGATCACCAGCCCCGCCCTCAGTTCACTTCTTCTTGTTGGCGTAGGCGGATGATGCCGGATTGGAGGAAGCTGAGGCGAAGCCGCCGCTGCTTGGCGCTGCCTTCACCTTGTCCTGCTTCGGCTTCTTCTTTTCGCGGTTGCTGCGCATTTGACCCTTGGCCACGGCGTATCTCCTTCATGGATTGAAACGACAGCGCGGGCCCAGGAAGCCTTGTCCTGGATCGGATCCGGAACCAGGCGGACTGAAAGCTGGTCATCCGACCGAACGGATGGCAGCGCGAGCGCAGCCGGCATGATAGCCCATGCCGGCTGCCAAGTAACGTCAGCATATGCCGGCGCTGCCGGCTCGATCAGCCGGCGCGGACGCGCTCGAGGAAGCCGGTGATCTCGTTGCGCATGGCATCGGCCTGGCGCGAGAGGTCGGAGGCGGCACCGAGGAGCCCGTCAGCAAGCCGCCCGGATTCGGTCAGGGCGTCGGAGACGCCGGCGATGTTCTGCGAGACGTCGCGGGTGCCGTCCGCCGCCTGTTGGATCGAGCGGGAGATTTCGCGCGTGGCAGCACCCTGTTCTTCGACCGCCGCCGCAATGGTCGCAGCGATCTGATCGATGCGGCTGATCGTGTTGGTGATGCCGCGGATGGCGTCGACAGCGAGGCCGGTCGCACTTTGGATGCTGTTGATCTGGCCGGTAATTTCCTCGGTGGCTTTGGCGGTCTGGCTGGCCAAGTTCTTCACCTCGGATGCCACCACGGCAAAGCCCTTGCCCGCCTCACCCGCGCGCGCGGCTTCGATGGTGGCGTTGAGCGCCAGCAGATTGGTCTGGTTGGCGATATCGCGAATGAGATTGGCGACATCGCCGATGCGCTGGCTGGCTTCGGCAAGACCGTTGATGGTCTGGTCCGTCTGCTTGGCTTCGGCCACGGCCTGCGAGGCGATGGTGGTCGATTGTGCGACCTGCTGGCTGATTTCGGTGATCGAGGCGCTGAGCTCCTCGGTCGCTGCCGCCACCGATTGCACATTGCTGAACGCCTGTTCGGAGGCGGTCGCCACGATCGACGCGCGGCCGGTCGTCTGCTCGGTATTGCCGGCCATGGATTGCGCCGACGCCTGCAACTCGACCGAGGCACCGGAGACCTGGTTGACCACACCCTGCACAGAGCTTTCGAAATTGTCCGCGAGCGCCAGCATGGCTTGGCGCTTTTCTTCGCGCGCGCGCTCCTCCTGCGCCGCGCGTTCGGCAGCAAGGCGGTCCATTTCCAGCGCGTTGTCCTTGAACACCGACAGGGCCCGGGCCAGTGCACCCATTTCCGCCTTGTTATCGGCGCCTTCGACCGCGACCGTCTTGTCGCCTTCGGCAAGGCGCATCATCGCAGCGGTGGTCCGCGCCAGTGGCCGCGAAATGCTGCGGGCGATGAAGAAGCTGATGAGGACGGCAACAATCAGGATGGCGAGGATGACCAGACCCTGCTGCATCATCTGGTCATAGAAGATGCTGTTGACGTCATCGACATAGATGCCCGAGCCGATGATCCAGCCCCAGGGCGCAAAACTCTTCACATAGGAAATTTTCGGGACCGGCTGATCGGATCCCGGCTGCGGCCACAGATAATCGACGAAGCCCGCGCCCTGTGCTTTGGTGACGCTGAGCATCTCGAGGAAGATCGCCTTGCCGGTCGGATCCTTGACGTCGTTGAGGTTGGGCATCGCCATCAACTTCTTGCTGATGGGATGCATCAGCATGCGCGGCGTCATATCGTTGATCCAGAAATACTCCTTTTCGTCATAGCGCAGGCCTTCGAGAGCGGCCATGGCGCGCTGCTTGGCTTCATCCTCGGACATCGTGCCAGCCTGCGCCTGCTTGGCGAAATGATCGACCAAGCCATAGGCGACTTCGACGACGTGCCGGGTTTTGATCTTGCGATCTTCGAGCAGTGTCGACTTGAGGTCGAAGGCGCCGTGGGCGCCGATCGCCAGCATGCCGACGATGGCCGCCAACACGACGAGGGCGAGGCGTGTCGCAATACGAAAATCCTTGAAGCGCATGATGCTGGTTCCCTTCGGCAACAGGCAGGCGCAGCAGCGCGCCCAGCACAGTCACCGAGGTTAGGTAACACTATATAATACAAGGTTAATAAGACTTGAGGGTTAGGTGCCTGTTCTAGGCATCTGGTCCGCTAGGCCCAGCTGACTTCACACTCTGCGTGTGGTTCCCAGGAATAAATCCACTTCGCGCCCTAACGTCGCACCCCTCACAGCCAAGTCTGGCTGCGCCTTTAGACCATGGGCGGGGCTGGTCTGCTGGGCCCCCACGGTGGCGTCGGGAGCTGACTGCCCCGCATCAGGGGACCAGCAGCAAGGCGGCCTCGCGATGGCCCTTGAACTCGGCGATCTGCTGGGGGATCCCGCCGCGATACATCTTGGCGCGCTTGTTGGCGCCGTGCTTCAGCAGCACCTTGATGGCGTTGATCGATCCCGCTTCGGCCGCATGGTGAAGCGGGTGGAAGCGCGTGCGATTTTCGGATTCGATATTGGCACCGGCCGCCAGCAGGACTTCGATCACTTCGGCATGGTCGTTGAGGGCGGCATAATTGAGCGCCCGGCGGCCATTGTGGTTTTCGGAGAAGTCGATGCCCTCGATATCGGCACCGGCCGCGAGGGCCGCCTTGGTGGCAGCAACGTCACCAGATTGCGCGGCGGCCCAGAGGTCCTTGGTGGCCTGGGTCGCCGGCGTTTCCTCGATTTTGAGCAGGCCCTGGCCGCTATCGGAGCCTGCCCCGCCGCCGGGGCCGGCACAGGCGCCGAGGAGCGGCGCTGAAGCCGTCAGGGCCGCGAAACCGGCGAGGTGGCGCAAAAGGCGGCGACGCGATTCAGTCACGATCATGTAATTCCCCCGATTTTCTTGTCCCCTGAATAGTTTAGCGCGGCCGAGCAGCGGCGCAAGCCGGTTCCGTCATAACCCTGACTTGATTTCTTAACCTAGATTACTATCTCATCTAGCAAGGTGCCCGGATGACCGGGGGAAATTGAGCCCACAAAGGCGCGTTTTCCACGGTCGGGGCCGAAGACCGGCAAGCCGATGACGGGTGCCGGATAAGCTGAAGCAGTACCGCTCGCTCGAAAGGAGGAGCCATGTCGCGCCTGTCCCTCTTCAACAGCCCGCTCCTCTTGGGCTTCGACCAGTTCGAGCGCACGCTCGACCGAGTCGCCAAGGCCGGTGCCGAAGGCTATCCGCCTTACAATATCGAGCAGGTCAGCGATTATCGGCTGCGCATCACGCTGGCGGTCGCCGGCTTCACGCTCGATGATCTCGATATCCAGCTCGAGGACAACCAGCTCACCATTCGCGGCAAGCAGAAGGACGATCCGGCGCGGGTCTACCTCTATCGCGGCATCGCCGCTCGCCAGTTTCAGCGCAGTTTCATTCTGGCCGAGGGTATCGAGGTTGCCGGTGCCACACTCGACAACGGGTTGCTGTCGATCGATCTCGACCGGCCCAGGGTCGAGACACAAATCCGCACCGTGCCCATTCGCAAGGGCAGTGCCGAGAACGAGGCCCGGGTCAGCATCGATACGCACAAGGAATCCGGTCGCCACGATGTTGGGCGTACCGTGAAGCAGGAGCAGTAATCATGGCCAAGAGCACCACGAAGACCGAGATCATCGACGCCCATGAAATCACCCGCCAGCAATTGCTGGCGCTGGGCCTCAACGATGTCGCCTATGTGCGCGATGTCGACGTGGATGGCGCGACGGCGTTCGGCATCTTCGCCGCCAATGGCCAGCAGCTGGCCGTCATGCCGGATCGCGATGCGGCGGTCGCCGCTGCCTGGGAGAACGGGTTGGCCCCGGTCACCCTTCACTGAACCAGCGCATCGTCCTTGGAAATAGAAAACGCCCCGCGTGAAAGCGGGGCGTTTTTCGTTGGTGCATGCCACGCGACGTCAGGCGGCGTGCGAATGCGCCCCGTCGGTGAGAAGCGCATAGATCGCATCGGCCTGATCGGTACCGCGCAGCTTTTCACAGATAGCCCGGTCGCGCAGCAGGCGCGAGACGCGGGCCAGCGCCTTCAAGTGATCGGCACCGGCGCCTTCGGGTGCCAGCAGCAGGAAAATGAGATCGACCGGCTGCTCGTCGATGGCATCGAAATCGATCGGTGTTTCGAGGCGGCCGAATAGACCGAACATCTTCTTGGCCTCAGGCAATTTGCCATGCGGAATGGCGATGCCGTTGCCGACGCCGGTGGTGCCCAGACGCTCGCGCTCCAGCAGCACATCGAAGATGGCGCGCTCATGCAGTCCAGAGAGCTCGGCAGCGCGCCGAGCCATGTCCTGCAATGCCTGCTTCTTGTTTCCGGCCTTCAACTTCGCCAGCACATGGGCCGGGTTTGCGAGGAGATCTTCGATTTCCATTTTGTCTTGCCTCAAGAGATGCCATCGGCCGGAAGCCCAGCCGATGGCACCAAGATAAAACGCGACTACTGGCGCGTCGCGGCTTCGAGGCCGGGATCGACCCAGCCGATATTGCCGTCATTGCGTCGATAGACCATGTTCAACCCGCCATGAGCGCGGTTGAGAAACATCATGGCCTGCTGATTGGCGAGGTCGAGGCGCATGACCGCTTCGCCGACCGTGAGAGTCGGAATGTTGGTCTGCATTTCCGCTACCACCACCGGGTGATGCGCCTCGCCCGAACCGTTCACATGTTCCGGCTCTTCGGCCTCTTCAGGTTCCTGGGCCAGCACATAATATTGGGACCGCCGATCTTCCGTGCCGGCACGATGATGGTCGCGCAGGCGCCGCTTGTACCGGCGCAGGCGCTTGGCCAGCGTCTCGGCCGCGGTGTCATAGGCGGCATTCGCCGTTTCCGCTTCGCCTTCCGACTGCAGCATGATGCCCCGGCCGACATGGACGGAGATCTGCGACATGAAGAGATGCGCTTCGCGGGACATCGTGACAGTGGCTTCGATCGGATTCGAGAAGTACTTCCCGAAGATATGATCGAGACTTTCAGCAGCGCGCGTCTTCAACGCATCGCCGACATCGATGTTCTTACCTTTGACTGTCAGGTTCATGGCGTGTTCCTGCAAACATGGTGCGATGGCTGGATCAATCCGACGCCATCGAACCCTTAGACGCTCCGGCCGGTCTGCCGCTTCAATCGCGCAGCGCTGACCAACCAATGAAGATCCACGACCCGGGATCCCTAGAAGCGTCACGCCGCCGGTCTCCATGGGGGACCCGGCGGCGCGGCCGGACCATAGCGACCTTCCTGGCGATGTCAACGGCTAGAGAGGCTGGGCGAGGACCGGGTAATCAGGACCTCATCCTACCGGCGTTAACACCTCCCTATACACTGTGGGACGTTAAGGAATCGCTGCGATCGGGCGACGGCACATCCCCTCACATTCATGATGTGGCCCCTATCAGGCCGAACGCAAGGCCTTCTCGCGGCGACGTTGCACGGACGAAGAAATTCTGAGCGATTCCCGATACTTGGCAACGGTTCGACGGGCGATATCGACACCCTGCCCTTGGAGGATGGTGACCAGCCGGTCATCGGAGAGAATGTCGGCCGGACCTTCCGCATCGATCAATTCCTTGATGCGCTGGCGCACCGCCTCGGCCGAATGCGCTGCCTGGCCATCCGACCCCTGAATGGCGGCTGTGAAGAAATACCGCAATTCGAACACACCGCGCTGTGTTGCCATGAACTTGTTGGTCGTGACGCGGCTGACCGTACTCTCATGCATGCCGATCGCCTCGGCGATGTCGCGCCGGATGAGCGGCTTCAGATGCTGCACGCCGTTGAGGAAGAAGGCTTCCTGCTGACGCACGATTTCGGTGGCCACTTTGAGGATCGTGGTGGCGCGCTGATGCAGCGTCTTCACCAGCCAGTTCGCGGTGGCAAGGCGTTCGTTGAGATAGTCCTTCTCCGCCTTGCTTTGCGCCTTGGGGAGCACGCGCGCATGGTATTGCTGGTTGACCAGCAGGCGCGGCAGCTGCTCGGCATTGAGTTCGACCGACCACGACCCGTCCTGGCGCCGCCAGACCATGATGTCCGGCACGATCGCCTGCACATCGGCCTGTTCGAAACTGGCGCCGGGCTTGGGGTTGAGGGCGCGGATCTCGCTCACCATGTCAGCCAGATCCTCGGCATCGATGCCGCAGAGCTTCATCAGCTGGTGCCGATCGTGCTTGGCCAGCAGTTCGAGATTGTCGAGCAGCGCCTGCATCGCGGGGTCAAGGCGGTTGCGCTCCTTCAATTGCAGCGCCAGGCATTCGGCAAGGCTGCGCGCAAAGACGCCGCAGGGGTCGAATTGCTGCAGCCGTTTCAGCACCGCCTCGATCTGCTCGATCGTCGTGCCCAGGCGCTCGGCAAGTGATGGAAGATCGCCGACGAGATAGCCGGCATCATCGAGCATGTCGATGAGCTGCAGGCCGATGATGCGTTCGGTCGGTTCGTGGATGTCGAGATAGAGCTGGCGTTCGAGATGCTCGCGCAGCGTCTCCGGCTTGCTCAGCGTCTGTTCGATGCCGAATTCGGAATCGGAAAAATCGGTGCGGCCGCCACCGCCGCCGGCCGTGGTCCAGGCATCGCCGAAACCACTGTCGGCGGCACCCGCCGTCTCGGTGCCGCGCTCGGCCGAGCGATCCTCGGCAGTGTTGTAGAGATTGTCGTAATCGGTATCGAGCGGCGATTGGCGCTCATCGCCCATGGTTTCGCTCTGCACATAGTCGCTGCTGTCAACGACCCGGTCGTTGCCTGGCGCCTCGACCGGCTCGCTCGCCATCGCTTCCATGCTGGCAAGACGGCCGCCTTCTTCGCCGCCGACCGCGCGCTCGTCCTCGCCGCGCTCGAGCAGCGGGTTCTGCTCCAGTTCCTGCTCGACATAGGCCGTCAGTTCCTGATTGGAAAGCTCAAGCAGCTTGATCGCCTGCTGGAGCTGCGGCGTCATGACCAGGCTCTGGGCCTGGCGCAAATCCAAGCGCTGCGAAATCGCCATAAGCCGAGCGTACTACAGCGAGAATCTTTCTCCAAGATAAACGCGCCGAACGTCCTCGTCGGAGACGATGTCGGCGGGGCTGCCTTCCCGCAAAACCTCGCCCTCGTGCAGGATATAGGCACGATCGACGATTTCCAGCGTGTCGCGCACGTTGTGATCGGTAATCAGCACGCCGATGCCGCGATCCTTGAGGTGCGAGATGATGTCGCGGATGTCGTTGACGGCGATGGGGTCGATGCCCGCCAGCGGTTCGTCGAGCAGGATATAGCTGGGCCGGGTCGCCAGCGCCCGGGCGATTTCCACGCGGCGGCGTTCCCCGCCGGAAAGCGCCATCGCCGGCACCTTGCGGAGATGCGAGATCGAGAAGTCGGACAGCAGCTGGTCGAGCCGCGCCACGCGCGAGGCCGCTTCGTTGTCGACCACTTCGAGCACGGCCATGATGTTGTCTTCGACCGACATGCCGCGGAAGATCGAGGCTTCCTGCGGCAGGTAGCCGATACCGCCGCGCGCGCGCTCAAACATCGGCTGGTCGGTCACTTCCTGGCCATCGAGGAAGATGGCGCCGGCATCGGCGCGGATAAGGCCCGTGATGATGTAGAAGCAGGTCGTCTTGCCGGCGCCATTGGGCCCAAGGAGCCCGACTGCCTCGCCACGCTGGACGCCCACGGAAACATCGCGCAACACGGGTTTCTTCTTGTAGCGCTTGCCCAGGTGATAGGCGCAGAGGCCCTGGACGACGGTGGGATCGATTGCCGTGCCGTTGACCATGAACGTCGCATGCCCATTGACGGGTGCGGCCGGGGCCGCTTCCACCGCCGGTGTCTCGTCCCGGTCCGTATTTTCCGCGCCGTCGCTCATGGGGTGGCTGTACTCGCGGCATTTTTCTTCGGCTTGATGAAGGTATGGACGCGTTCGCCGCCGCCGAGGATCCGGCTGATCTTGCGCTTGTTGTCGATCTCGGCGCGCTGGCCGCGATATTCGTTCTGTCCGTCGACGATGCGCACGTCGCCCGTCATCAGCGCGATATCGGTATCCGGATTATAGGCGAAATGGTTGGCATAGATGGTCTGGCCGTTGTTGAGGACCTTGACCTTGCCGTCCGCCTCGATCTGGCTGAGCTTGCTTTTGCCCTCGGCATCATTAGCGAAATAGAGCGTCGCCTTGTCGCCGTGGATGCGCGTGTCCTCGCGCACCACCACGGCGTTGCCGATCGCAGTGATGGCGTTGCGCCCGGTCCAGTATTCGATGCGGTCGCGCGCCGTCACCACGTCATTGTCGCTGGTGATCTTGAGATTGCTGCCGGTGAGAAGCAGCAGCTTTTCGGTGGCGTTGTAGTCGCCCTTGTCGCCGTAACCGACGGAACTGCCCGAGGTCACCTTGACGCTGCCCGTGGCGAGGATACGGTCGAACGAGCTGTCATCGCTGCCGGTATAAAAGACCAGCGTGTCGGCGCCGATTGAGGAATTGCCCTGCTTGGCGACCGCGTTGCCGCGGGCAGTATAGGTCTTTTCCTTGCTGCGCCATTCGATGCCCTGGTCGGCCCCGAGTTCGAAGGGCTGGGTGTCGTCGCCAAAATCCATACCCCCACTGGCGCTGACCGGGGCTGCGGCAGATGCGTCCTGGGCGACGTCGGTGGTCGCTTCCTGAGCGGCAACAGAGGTGGCCGCGAGAACCGTCGGCAGCAGCACCGCCGCGCCCAGCAAACGGGCCTTCGCCATCAGCGCCGTCTTCAAGCGCGCATGCGGTGCATCGTTCATGGCGAGCCGCTTCATTCCCCGCTTCCCTTCCCCTTAGGGCTGATCTTCAGATACGAACGGCCCTTGAAGAGCACGGTCGCGCCGTCATCGAGCATTTCGAAACCTTCGGCCGAAAGCTCGCGCGTCTCGTCCTTGCCCGTCACGGGCATGGTGCCGGAGGCCGTGTTGGTGTGCAGATCCATCGCCGCCTGCTCGGTCGAGAAGGTGAGGCCGTTGTCGTGATAGACCGTCACCGCGCCGCTGAGATCGACCTTGTCGAGCTTGCGGTCGTAGACCCCATGCTCGGCCGTGACGGCGATCCATGTCTGCGCCGAGAGTTCGATTTCTGCCTGCGGTTCCTCGAGATCGATGAGGTCCTTGTTGCTCTTGGCTTCGCTGGCGCTGAGCGCCGTCACCGAGAACGGCCGGTCGCTCTTGCTCTTGCCTTCGAAGGCGATGCCGTTGACCTTCATGCCGACATCGAGCTTTGGCATGTCCTCGACCACGGGGATGCTGACCACCGTGTCGCTTTGATGCTTGTAATTGAGGTAGGTCAGCACGCCGATGATGCCGATGGCCACCAGCGGCAGAGCGAATTTCAGCCAGGCAAGGCGACTGCGGCGGCGATTGAAGATGGCGCGCGGGTCGGAGACCGCCGGACCCACCAGGCTCTTGGGCGCCCTCAACTTGTCCATGAAATCGCGCACTGCCATGTCGCTGCCTTATGCCACGCCGGCGCGGAGGCAATCATGCAGCCGGATGATGCCGGCAGGCTTTGCCCCGTCGACGACGAAGAGCGACGTGATCGACTTTTCATTCATGATGCGCACGGCTTCGGCGGCCAGCGCTTGTGCGCTAATGGTCAGCGGCCGCGCCGTCATGACGGCAGCAACCTTCTGCCCCAGGAGATCCGCCCCCATATGCCGGCGCAAATCGCCGTCGGTGATGATGCCGACGAGCGCGCCCGACGCATCCGCCACACCGACGCAGCCGAAGGTCTTGCTGGTCATTTCGATGAGCGCCAGCGACATCGGCGTCGCCTCACCCACCAGCGGCATCTCTGCCTCGGTATGCATGAGATCGACGACACGGAGCAGCTTCTGCCCCAGCTTGCCGCCCGGATGGAAGCGATGGAAATCCTCGGCCGAGAAACCCTTGGCTTCCAAAAGGCCCAAGGCCAGCGCATCGCCCACGGCCAGCATCATCGTGGTGGACGAGGTCGGCGCCAAACCAAGGGCACCCGCCTCGCCGGTCGCGGGCAGGGCCAGCGTCACGTCGGCGGCGTTGCCCAGCGTCGATTGGCGGCGGCTGGTGATGGCGATGAGCGGAATATGCCAGCGGCGCGAATAGGTGATGAGGTCGGCAAGCTCGGCCGTCTCGCCGGAATTGGAGAGCGCCACGACCGCATCGGCCTCGGTCACCATGCCCATGTCGCCATGGCTGGCTTCGGCCGGGTGGACGAATTGCGCCGGCGTGCCGGTCGAGGCCATGGTAGCGGCGATCTTGCGCGCGACATGGCCGGACTTGCCCATGCCGGTGATGATGACCCGGCCGGTCACGGCATGGAGGATATCGAGGGCCTTGGCGACCAGCGCACGCCCCTCGCCGGCCTCGAACGTGGCCAGCAGCTCGGCCAGCGCGTCCCGTTCCTGGCGCAGCACCGTCAGTGCCGCCACCAGGCCATCGCCATGTGGCTTCTGGGGCAGTGTGGCGGGTGTCCGCGTGGGGGCGCTCGCTTGGCTCATTCTGGGCACCGAACCCATTCAAAAATGGTCAGAATCAGGAACTGGGAATGCAAGGAATTTACTGTCGGGTCATCAAACTAGCGCCAAATGTGGGGCGAATCCACCAGGAGCACCAGGACAGCCCTAACTAGAAGGCCCCGGGAATCCTGTCAAGGAAAAGCCCCCAATTGGGACAAGGGGTTAGCGCCGGGAAGGCACCCTTCCAGCGGTCAATGGGCGAAGATGTCCGGGTCTTCGTAGCCGAGAAGGTCGAGCTTGGCGCGGGCGGGGAGGAAATCATAGCACGCGCGGGCAAGCTCGGTCCGCCCCTCGCGCGCCAGGATCTCGTCGAACTTCTCCTTCAGGCGATGGAGATGCAGCACGTCGGAAGCCGCGTATTTCAGCTGCTCGTCATTGAGCTGCGGGGCGCCCCAATCCGAGGATTGCTGCTGCTTGGAGATCTCGACACCGAGCAGTTCCTTGCACAAATCCTTGAGGCCGTGCCGGTCGGTGAAGGTGCGGGTCAGCTTGGCGGCAATCTTGGTGCAATAGACGGGCTGGCAGTTGATGCCGAGGTAATGCCACAGCACGCCGAGATCGAAGCGGGCGAAATGGAAGATCTTCAGCACCGCCGGGTCTTCGAGCAGCGCCTGCAAGCGCGGCGCGCGGTGCGGTCGGTCGGGTCGGCACAGCGGAATCTGGACCAGATGGCAGATGCCGTTGCCCGAGGAGAGTTGGACCAGGCACAGCCGGTCGCGATGGGGATTGAGGCCCATCGTTTCGGTGTCGATCGCGACACTGGCCCCGAAATCGAGGCCTTCGGGCAAATCACCCTGATGCAGATGGAATGTCACATGCGCCTCCCTAAGCCAACCAGCCGTGGCTTCGGCGCCTCCCGCTCAGCGGGGGCCAAGGCTCCGGCAAGGGAGAATGAGCCCCCAACTTGAAGCTGGAGTTTGGTGCCCAGGAGAAGACTCGAACTTCCACGGGTTGCCCCACAGGTACCTGAAACCTGCGCGTCTACCAATTCCGCCACCTGGGCAGGGGGCCGAAAGCCCGCGCATTCTCGTCAGGGGCGACTGAAAGTCAACCCCGATCTGACCCTTTGCGCGGACTTTTTCACAATGGAGTCAAAGGGGCGGACCGAGGCCACCAGACGCCCGATTTCATTGCCAAATTGCCGCGCCGATCCCTATTTTAGGTGATCTCGCCGGCAAATGATCGGCAGTGGCAGTGAGGGTGAGGATCATGGCACGCGGTCTGGTAACCGTTTTCGGCGGCTCGGGCTTCATCGGCCGTTATGTGGTGCAGCGGCTGGCGCGCGCCGGCTGGCAGGTGCGGGTCGCGGTGCGCCGCCCGAACGAAGCCTTGTTCTTGAAGACCAGCGGCGATGTGGGCCAGGTGACGCCGATCGCCGCCAATATCCGCGACGACCGTTCAGTGGCGGCGGCCGTTGCCGGTGCCGATGCCGTCGTCAATCTGGTCGGCATTCTTTATCAATCGGGCAGGCAGAGCTTCGATTCCGTTCAGGCCAAAGGTCCCGCGCGGGTTGCGGCGGCGGCCAAGGCTGCCGGCGCCACGCGCTTCATTCAGATATCGGCGATCGGCGCCGATTCGAAATCGGATGCGCTCTATGCCCGCTCGAAGGCGGCTGGCGAGCAGGCGGTGAATCTGGCCTTCCCCGGCGCCACTATCTTGCGCCCCTCGATCGTGTTCGGTGCCGAGGATGATTTCTTCAACCGCTTTGCGCGCATGGCGATGATGTCGCCGGCCTTGCCGCTGATCGGCGGCGGCCACACCAGGTTCCAGCCGGTCTTCGTCGGCGATGTCGCGACGGCCGTCGAGACGGCGCTGCAGGATGCCGGCACGGCAGGTAAGACCTATGAACTCGCCGGTCCCCGCGTCTATACCTTCCGCGCGTTGATGGAGTTGTTGCTGAAGGAAATCGGCCGCTGCCGCCTGCTGTTGCCGCTGCCCTTTGCACTTGCCTCGCTCAATGCCACGTTCCTGCAATTGCTGCCCATTCCACCGCTCACGGTCGATCAGGTGCGGTTGTTGAAGCGCGACAATGTGGCGACGGCGAACACGCCTGGCCTCCCTGATCTCGGCATCACGCCGACGACGTTGGAATCGGTGCTGCCCAGTTATCTCGATCAGTACCGGCCGCTGGGCTTTTACAACAAGGCTTGATCCACCACCCCCACGCGGAGGTTCAGCATGCGGTTCCTGGTCTTCCAACACATCGCCTGCGAACATCCGGGCATCTTGCGCGATTTCCTCACGGCCGATGGCATCGCCTATGACGCCATCGAGTTGGATGAGGGCGCGCGCATTCCGCCGCTCGACCGCTATGACGCGCTCTGGGTCATGGGTGGGCCGATGGATGTGTGGGAGGAAGAGCAGCATCCCTGGCTGGTCGCCGAGAAGGCCGCCATCCGCGAAGCGGTAGAGGCGCGCAACATGCCGTATCTGGGCCTGTGCCTGGGTCATCAGCTGTTGGGTGCCGCGTTGGGCGGCAGCGTCAGCAAGATGACGGCGCCGGAGGTTGGGATCCTTGATGTCGAACTGACGGCGCAGGGCCGCGCCGATCCGATCTTTGCCGGCATGGCGCCCGTGCAGAAGGCGCTGCAATGGCACGGCGCCGAGGTGCAGGCCTTGCCGCCAGGCGCCGTCGTGCTGGCGTCATCGCCCGTTTGTCCGCACCAGGCGATGCGCATTGGTCGGCACGCCTATGGCCTGCAATATCATGTCGAGCTCACGAGCCGCACGGTACCGGAATGGGGCGATGTCCCGGCCTATGCCTGTTCGCTGGATGCAACGTTGGGCAGCGGCGCCCTGCCACGCCTGCGCGATGAAGCAGCCGGCCTGATGCCGGACTTCAACCGCGCCGCCAGGCAGCTCTATGACAATTGGATGGGGCTGGTTCGCAGCCGCGCCAAGGCTGCGCAATAGAGCGGGCTGCGCAATAGAAATCGGGCGCCGCTGCCGAACCTTGGGGATCCGGCGGCGACACCCGAGGCAGCCGCCCTAGCACAGGGGACGGCCGGCCGGACTCGGCTGCCGGAATCTCTGTCGCCTTACCCCTGCACCCGGTTCAAAAGAATCTATCAGCGAAATTCATCGGCCGCCGGCAAGGCGGCGGTTGGCCTGGCGCAGCAGCAGGGCGGCCAGCAGCGTCGTGGCGACCGGCGCCAGGATGATGCGCGCTTCATGGAGCGGTATCATGATCCACGGCAGCAGCCAGACCAGGATGAGCAGCAAGCGCCGGTACCGATGCGGCAGCGCCAGTACCGCTGGATCGCGCCAGGCCCAGAGCACGACGGGGACCACCAGCACCAAATCGTAATTGTGGATGTAGGGCGTTACCAGCGCGCTGACGATCAGAAGCGACGCCGTCCGCAGCCGCGCGCGTTCCCCGTCATCTGCGATCCTGCCAAGCCTCGCGCTCGTGCGCAGCCACCAGGCGACGAAGACAAGTGCCACCAGCCATTGCACGGTGACCGCCAGGCCGCGCGCCAGACCAAGGAGTTGCAGCGCGCTGGACCAGTTCGGCTGCATGAGCTTGGCGGCCGTCAGGTCGCCGGACAGCATGACCGTCTGCATCGCCGGCATCGTGACATCGAGGAAGCCCTGCCAGGCCGCCAATCCCGGAAAGATGAGACTGATGCCGACCAGCAGCACCGTGCCAAGCATGGCGGCAAGGATGGCGGGCACGCGGCGACGGAGCAGCCATTCGACCGGCAGCAGCAGGCCGAGTTGCGGCTTTACCGTCAGCACCGCTGCGGCAAGGCCCGCTGCGAGCGGGCGTCGCGCCGAGAGGCCCAAGGCCAGCATCAGGCAGCCGCTGGCCAGCGCACCCGTCTGTCCGGCGATGATGTTCATGGCGATGGCGGGGGATGTTAGGAGCAGCAGCAGATCGACGCCGCGAAAGCCCAGCGCCCGGCCGCCGGCCAGCGCAATCAGCCAGGTGAGGAAACACCACAGCGCATAGGCCAGCGCATAAGGCATCGTCCCGAAGACCGCCACCAGCGGCAGAAGATGCGGCGGGTATGACCACATATGCGCGGGGAAGTCGGCGCCAAAAAGATCGCGCAGCAACGCGTTATAGGCATTGAAATCGAACAGCGGCGCGACATCGCCCGCCCAGGCCAGTTTGGCCCCCAGCCAGGTGTTGACGAAATCGAGGCCGATCATGTGGCCGCGAAAATGGAGATCCCCGGTCACCGCCGCATAGGTCCATTGCGCGATCAAGGCAATGACGACGAGGATGTTGGCAAATGCAAGCGGGCCGATTGTGCGTCCGTTATCTTCAACCTCAGATAGCAGGGCGAGGCGCGAATGGGTGTGTGACGGCATGGTCATGAGGCAGATACCGCAGTTTCTTAGGAACAGACGCTCTGCCAGCCGCCGCCATAGATCGCCCACAACAACACGCCACCCAGCGCGATGCGATAGACGACGAAGGGAGCGAAGCTGGCACGACGCAGCCAGTACATCATGAAGGCGATGGCGAGGAAGCCGGTGACGGCAGAGAAGCCCGCCATCATCACGGCCCGCTCCATTTCGGCAAAATTGCCGGAGCGCACCAGTTCGATGCCTTTATAGAGGCCGGCCGCCGCAATGGTCGGGATGGACAGCAGGAAGGAAAACCGCGCCGCTTCCTTGCGCTCGTAACCCAGGATCCTTGCCATGGTCATGGTGATGCCCGAGCGGCTGGTGCCGGGCACGAAGGCGAGGCATTGGAAAAACCCGATCGCCAGGGCCGATCCGGCGGTCATGTGTTCGATGCGGCGCACGGTGAGGCCGACACGGTCGGCGATGTAGAGCAGGATGCCGAACCCGATCAGTGTTGCGGCGATGATGCGATCGTCCCGCAAGGCATCGCCGGCCCATTTATCGAGGGCGAAGCCGATGGCCAGGGCGGGGACGGAGGCGACCAGGAGCAGCCAGACCATGCGGGCGCGGTTGTCGCGCTTGCCACGGGCGAGTTTCGCCAGGCCGCCGGCCATGTTGCCGACATCGCGCCAGAAATAGATCAGCACGGCGACCAGCGTACCGACATGGGCCGCGACATCGAGGGTCAGGCCCTGATCCGGCCAGCAGAACAGCTTCGGCACAAGGATGAGATGGCCGGACGAGGAGATGGGCAGGAATTCCGTGATGCCCTGCACGATGGCGAGGACAAGGATGTCGATGTTCGGCACGCGGCAACCATCCCCTGGCGGCTTCGGCGCGGCCAACCGGCCGCTTTTCTCAGAGTCTCAAGTGAATCAGTGCGTTGGCTTATAGCATGGGGCGGAAAAGCTGCCGATTGGATAATTAGTCACATATCGGACCTATTATCCGGCGCAAACCACCCGACAGGAGTCCTCCGAGGCTATTCTTGACCTCTCGGACGAATTATAAGTCAGCTTACCTGTCTTAACTGGTCAAATCTTCATTGATCTGACAAAAGAGCCTGCTAATGTGTCGGGCCATTCGCCCCGATCCGGGGCCAAATCGGCGAGCCAAAGCAGAGGAAGCCATGGCGGAAAAATTGCTGAAATTCGTGTCCGTCGCCCGCGCCATGCCGGATAAGCGCAAAGCCGACGAGCGCCGCACCGATTTTGCCGAGATCTATGCCGATTTCGCCGCCCGCTTTGCCCAAACCCAGGCCAGCCGCTGCTCGCAATGCGGCGTGCCCTTCTGCCAGGTGCATTGCCCGCTCAACAACAACATCCCGGACTGGCTGAAACTGACCGCCGAGGGGCGCCTGGAGGAGGCCTATGAGATCTCGGCCGCCACCAACACCTTCCCCGAGATCTGCGGCCGCATCTGCCCGCAGGACCGTTTGTGCGAGGGGAACTGCGTCATCGAGCAGTCCGGCCACGGCACGGTCACCATCGGCGCCATCGAAAAGCATGTGACCGACACCGCCTTCGAAATGGGCTGGGTGCAGCCGGTGAAGCCCAGCCACGAACTGGCGCAGAGCGTCGGCATCATCGGCGCCGGTCCCGCAGGCCTTGCCGCCGGCGAGGCTTTGCGCCGCAAGGGCTATCAGGTCACGATCTATGACCGCTATGACCGCGTCGGCGGCCTGCTCATCTACGGCATTCCCAATTTCAAGCTCGACAAGCAGGTGGTGGCGCGGCGCGAAAGGCTGCTGCGCGAAAGCGGCATCAAGTTCGAGCTGGGTGTCGAGATCGGCCGCGACATCAGCCTCGACGATCTGCGCGCCCGGCATGACGCGGTGCTGATCGCAACCGGCGTCTATAAGGCGCGTGATCTTGCTGCCCCCGGTTCCGGGGCGAAGGGCATCGTGCCGGCGTTGCAATACCTGACCGCCGCCAACCGCGACGGCCTCGGCGATCAGGTGGCCGAGATCGCCAGCGGCGAGCTCAATGCCAAGGGCAAGAATGTGGTCGTCATCGGCGGCGGCGATACGGCGATGGATTGCGTGCGCACAGCCATTCGCCAGGGCGCCAAATCGGTGAAGTGCCTTTACCGCCGCGACCGCGCCAACATGCCGGGCTCGCAGCGCGAGGTGCAGAACGCCGAGGAAGAGGGCGTCGAATTCATCTGGCAGTCGGCGCCGGCCGCGTTCCTCGACGACGAGGTCGGCAAGGTGAAGGCGGTGCGTGCCGAGCGCATTCATCTCGGTATGGCCGATGCCACCGGCCGGCAGACACCACGCGTCATCGACGGCTCGGCCTTCGACATGCCGGCCGATCTGGTGGTGAAAGCCTTGGGCTTCGAGCCGGAAGACCTGCCGCAGCGCCTCAAAGCCCCGGCCCTCTCGGTCACCAAGGCCAACACGGTGCGCATCAACTGGCGCAACCTCACCACCACCATCCCCGGCGTGTTCGCTGCCGGCGATATCGTGCGCGGTGCCTCACTGGTGGTCTGGGCGATCCGCGATGGCCGCGACGCCGCCGCCGGGATCGAGGCATATCTGAGGGAAAACGCGCGCAAGGTCGCGGCGGAGTAAGGACGAAAGCCATGTCGCAGGAAATCGAACTCTTCCAGAAGAACGCCGCGCATCTTCACGCCAACGGCATGTATGACCCGGCCGATGAAGGCGATGCCTGCGGCGTCGGCCTCATCGCAGCCCTCGACGGCAAGCCGCGGCGCGAAGTGGTCTTGATGGGTATCGAGGCGCTGAAAGCCGTGTGGCACCGCGGTGCCGTCGATGCCGACGGGAAGACCGGCGACGGTGCCGGCATTCATGTGCAGATCCCGCATGCCTTTTTCGAGGATTTCATCCGCCGCGCTGGGCAGACCTTGCAGCCGGGCAAGTTTGCGGTCGGGCAGATCTTCCTGCCGCGCAACGATCTGGGCAAACAAGAAAGCTGCCGCGTCATCGTCGAGCAGGAAATCCTCAATGCCGGCTACACCATCTATGGCTGGCGCCAGGTGCCAATCGACATCTCGATCATCGGCGAGAAGGCCAATGCGACGCGGCCTGAGATCGAGCAGATCATGATCGCCAATTCGCGCGGCGTATCGGAAGAAGATTTCGAGACCGATCTTTATGTCATTCGCCGCCGCATCGAGCGGGCGGCCGTCGCTTCCCAGGTGCCGGAGCTTTACATCTGCTCCCTCTCCTGCCGCTCGGTCATCTATAAGGGCATGTTCCTCGCCGAACAGTTGACATCGTTCTATCCCGATCTTCTCGACGAGCGCTTCGTCTCGAACTTTGCCATCTATCACCAGCGCTATTCGACCAACACCTTCCCGACCTGGTCGCTTGCCCAGCCCTTCCGCGTCATCGCCCACAATGGCGAGATCAACACGCTGAAAGGCAATGTCAACTGGATGAGCGCCCATGAGACGCGGCTCTATTCCAGCGTCTATGGCGACCGCATGAACGATCTGAAGCCCGTCATCCAGGCGGGCGGATCGGATTCGGCGCAGCTCGACAATGTGTTCGAAATCTTGACCACCCATGAGCGGCCGCTGCCCATGGTGAAAAGCCTGCTCATCCCCGATGTCTGGGACGGGCGCGTGACCATGCCGCAGAACATCAAGGACATGTTCAGCTACTGCAATTCGGTGATGGAGCCCTGGGACGGGCCGGCGGCCATCTGCGGCTTCGCCGGCACCTGGGTCGTGGCTGGCCTCGACCGAAACGGCCTGCGACCCTTGCGCTATGCGATCACCGAGGATGGCATCCTGGTGGCCGGTTCCGAGACCGGCATGGTGCGGCTTGATGAGACGCGCCTCAAGACCAAGGGCCGCCTGGGGCCAGGGCAGATGCTGGCCCTCGATCTTTCGGAAGGTCGTCTCTACGACAACAACTCGATCCTCGACAAACTGGCGGCGACCGCCGATTTCTCGGCCTGGGTCAAGAACATCACCGTCATCGATGACCTCATCAAGAAGACGCGCGGCGAGCCAGCGATCTTCGAGAAGGATTATCTGCGCCGCCGCCAGGTTGCAGCCGGCCTCACCATGGAAGACATGGAAGTCGTGCTGCAGCCGATGGTCGACGAGGCCAAGGAAGCCGTCGTCTCGATGGGCGACGACACGCCCTTGGCCGTCCTTTCCGATCGCTACCGGGGTCTCCATCAGTTCTTCCGCCAGAATTTCAGCCAGGTGACCAACCCGCCGATCGACTCACTTCGCGAGAAGCGGGTGATGAGCCTCAAAACGCGCCTCGGCAATCTTGGCAACGTGCTCGACCAGGACGAAAGCCAGTGCCGCCTGCTGCAGCTGGATTCACCGGTTCTCACCACTGCCGAGTTCCAGGCGATGCGCGCCTATATGGGCGAGAGTGTGGCCGAGATCGACTGCACCTTCGATGTCACCGGCAACGACAATGCGCTGCGGGAAGCGATCCAGCTGGTGCGCCGCCAGGCCGAGGATGCCGTGCGTGGCGGCGCGACGCATCTGATCCTCTCCGACGAGCATGTGAGCGCCACCCGCGCCGCCATTCCGACCATTCTGGCGACGGGTGCGGTGCATGTGCATCTGCTGCGCCAGCAGCTCCGCACCTTCACCAGCCTCAATGTGCGCTCGGGCGAATGCCTCGACGTGCATCATTTCGCGGTCCTCATCGGTGTCGGCGCCACCACGGTCAACGCCTATGTCGCCGAGGCGGCGATCGAGGACCGGCGGCGGCGCGGCCTTTTCGGCGAAATGGCGCTGGAAGATTGCCTCGATAATTACCGCAGCGCCGTCGACCAGGGCCTCTTGAAGGTCATGTCGAAGATGGGCATCTCGGTCATCTCCTCCTATCGCGGCGGCGCCAATTTCGAGGCGCTGGGTCTGTCGCGTACGCTCGTTGCCGAGTATTTCCCGTCGATGCCCAGCCGCATCTCCGGCATCGGCATGACCGGCATCCAGCACCGTGTCGTCGATCTTCATAAGCGCGCCTGGAACGAGAGCGTCGTGGCGTTGCCGGTCGGTGGCTTCTACAAGTTCCGCAAATCCGGCGAGACCCATGCCTGGGCGCCGGAACTCATTCACACGCTGCAATCGGCCGTCGCCACCGAATCCTATCAGGCCTTCAAGCGCTATTCGGAAGCTGTGGCCAAGCTGCCGCCCGTGGCCATCCGCGACCTTCTCGATTTCGTGCCGGGCACGACGCCGATTTCGACCGACGAGGTCGAAAGCATCACCGAAATCCGCAAGCGTTTTGTGACGCCCGGCATGAGCCTGGGTGCGTTGGGGCCGGAAGCCCATGGCACGCTCAACATCGCCATGAACCGCATCGGCGCCAAATCCGATTCCGGCGAGGGCGGCGAAGATCCCTTGCGCTTCCGCCCGCAGGCCAATGGCGACAACGCCAATTCGGCGATCAAGCAGATCGCGTCGGGCCGCTTCGGCGTGACGGCGGAATATCTGGTCAATTGCCGCGAGATCGAGATCAAGGTGGCGCAGGGCGCCAAGCCCGGCGAAGGCGGCCAGCTGCCGGCCTTCAAGGTGACGATCGAGATCGCGAAGCTGCGCCATGCAACACCCGGCGTCTCGCTGATCTCGCCGCCGCCGCACCATGACATCTATTCGATCGAGGATCTGGCGCAGCTCATTTATGATCTGAAGCAGATCAACCCCGCAGCCAAGGTCTGCGTGAAACTGGTGGCGCGTTCCGGCATCGGCACGATTGCGGCCGGTGTCGCCAAGGCCAAGGCCGACGTCATCCTGGTTTCCGGCCATGTCGGCGGCACCGGCGCCTCGCCCCATACCAGCATCAAATATGCCGGCATCCCGTGGGAGATGGGTTTGGCGGAAGTGCACCAGGTGCTGACGCTCAACCGTCTACGGCACCGCGTGAAGCTCAGAACCGATGGCGGCATCAAGACCGGCCGCGACGTCGTCATCGCCGCGATCCTGGGTGCCGAGGAATTCGGCATCGGCACCGCCTCGCTCGTCGCCATGGGCTGCATCATGGTGCGGCAATGCCATTCCAATACCTGCCCCGTGGGTGTCTGCACGCAGGACCATGCGCTGCGCGAGAAATTCACCGGCACGCCGGAGAAGGTCGTCAACCTCTTCAGCTTCATCGCCGAGGAAGTGCGCGAGGTTCTGGCGCAGCTCGGCGTCAAGACATTGAATGAGGTGATCGGCCGGACGGAACTGATCGAACAGGTGAGCCGCGGCGCTGCCGATCTCGACGACCTCGATCTCAATCCCATCCTCAGCCAGGCCGACCCCGGAAACGAGGCGCGCTATTGCACGCTGGAAGGCCGCAACGAGGTGCCGGATACGCTCGACGCCCGCATGGTGACGGATGCGGCGGCCTTGTTCCAGGCCGGCGAGAAGATGCAGCTCCAGTACAATATCCGCAACACGTACCGCGCCATCGGCACGCGTCTCTCATCGCATATCACCAAGCGTTTCGGCATGGCGGGGTTGAAGCCCAACCATCTGACCGTGCGCCTGCGTGGGTCAGCCGGCCAATCGCTGGGCGCCTTCGCGGTGCAGGGACTGAAGCTCGAGGTCTTTGGCGATGCCAATGATTATGTCGGCAAGGGCCTCTCCGGCGGCACCATCGTGGTGCGCACCCTGCCCTCCTCGCCGCTCGAGAGCAACCGCAACACCATCATCGGCAACACGGTTCTTTATGGTGCTACGGCCGGCAAGCTCTTTGCCGCTGGTCAAGCAGGCGAGCGTTTCGCCGTCCGGAATTCCGGCGCCGATGTCGTCATCGAGGGCTGCGGCTCCAATGGCTGCGAATACATGACAGGTGGTACAGCGGTGATCCTCGGCCCCGTCGGCGACAATTTTGCCGCCGGCATGTCCGGCGGCATGGCCTTCGTCTATGATGAGGATGGCCGTTTCCCCCTTCGCATCAATGGCGACAGTGTGGTGAGCCAGCGCCTGGAAAGTGCCTATTGGGAGAGCCGCCTGAAGTCGCTTATCGAAGAGCATGCGACCGAGACCCAGTCGAAATGGGCCGGCAGCATCCTCAACGACTGGGCAGAGGAGAAGAAGAAGTTCTGGCAGATTGCCCCCAAAGAGATGCTGGACAAGCTGGAACATCCGCTGACCGATCAGCCGGCCAAGCCCACGGCCAAGAAGGCGAAGTAAGCCGCATGGGTAATCGCTATGGCGACGTGCCCTTGCGCTGCCGGGCGGTGGCGGCAGCGATCATCGCCGGCACCGGCACCAGCGCCAGGGTGCTGGCCCTGCGCCGTGCCGGTGACGTTGCCGGCGGCGCCTGGGGTTTGGTGACCGGCAGCATCGAGCCGGGCGAGACGGCAACCGAGGCGATCATTCGCGAGATCGCCGAAGAGACCGGCATCCAGGTCACGGATCTGTTCACCTGCGGCTTGACCGAGACCTTCTATTTCGCGCCAGACAACGTCATGGAGCTGATGCCGATCTTCGTCGCCTTCGTGCCGCAGGAGGTGCCGGTGGTGCTCGATCACGGCAGTGACGCCTTTGAATGGTGCTCGCGCGACCGGGCGTCGGCCCTGTTCAGCTTTGCCGGGCAGCGCCGTGCCATAGGCGATATCTGGCACGATTTCGTCGACTGCACGCCCGCCGATTTCCGGAAAGTGATGTGATGCGGCCGATCGTCATCGTCCCGGGCCTTGGCAATTCGGGCCCGCAGCATTGGCAGCGCCTGTGGCAAGCGGAGATGCCCGACCGGATCGTCGCCGTCGAGCAGGCTGATTGGGACCAGCCGGACTTTGCCGATTGGCTGCTGCGTCTCGATGCCGTCATCGCCGCCTGTGCAAAGGCACCGGTCATCGTCGCGCATAGCCTTTCTTGCGCGCTGGTCGCGCATTGGGCGGCTCAGCATGAGCGGCCGGTCGCCAGCGCGCTGCTGGTGGCGCCAGCCGATGTCGATTCGGATACCCACACGCCGCCGGAGACACGCGACTTTCGCCCAATGCCAATGCAGACCCTGCCCTTCCCCAGTGTCGTGGTGGCGAGCAGCGACGATCCCTATGTCACTAGGGACCGTGCCGAAGCCTTTGCCGTCGCCTGGGGCAGTCGCTTCGTCGACATCGGCGCCGCCGGGCATATCAACAGCGCGGCCGGCTTCGGTCACTGGCCGCTTGGGCGCCTGCTGCTCGACGATCTCAGCCGCTAGCGCTGGGCCAGCGACAGCAACCGGCGCTTGGCGGGCCTGAGATTTTCCGCCTCATCAAGCGCCAGGGCGTGCACAACGCGCCAGCGTGCGCCTGCCGGCCATGTCGTTCGCCGCAAGGTGTAGGCGCTGGCGAGGCTGGCTGCATCCGCACCCCGCGCATTGCTGAACGACCACACGGCCTCCGCCCGCGCGAAGTCACCAGACAGCGCGTTGATGGTAAGCGAGGCCAGGCTGGCGCTCATCAGACCCTGCTGGCGATAGGCCGCAAAGACCTTGGCGAAATGCGCCCGCAGTTCGCCGCGCGCGGAAAAGCTGCCATGACCATGCATGCCGGAAACGAGGCAAGGGAGATCATAGAGAGCCACAACGGCATCGGCATCGAAGTCGAGGCAGGCGGAATCATAGGCCTTGAAAAACAGCTGCAACTCGGCGCGGAGATCGGCCGGGTTCTTTCGTTCCGGGGTGGTCGAGAGGGATGCGCGCGGGCTGGCGCGCAAGGTGGTTTCGGTAAACATCGATCATGACCTTTCGGCGCGGCACGACGGCTCATGATTGCCATCCCCGCGCCCGTCGGCGAATGCCGACATGCGTCGGCGGGAATGGCACGTTCGGAAACTCATGTCCGCTCAATGCAGCACGGCAAAGAAATTGTGCGGTGAACGCGCCAGCAGCGAAGGATCGATCAGGATCTGGAAAAGATCGGAACGAGACTTCTCGGGCGCAGCAACAGGCCCGGCCTGAACGGATCAGGCCGGGGTGGTAATTCGCGCGATATATGCGCTATTTTGGCGCCAGGTCATGAAGCAAATTTAGCGAAGCGCGGTGATTGGTCAAGTCGGCATATCTGGCGAGTCGTTACGCGCCAGGCAAAAGGCTTGTCACGCCGCCGCAGGGAGTCGTTTTACACTTGATCTGCCTCATTGTTGAAGCTCAATTCGATACCAATCCGGAGAGAAGTCAAAATCTAGCATCTTTCGACATACCTCCCGAAAAATCACAATCGCCGCTTGGACTACTATCTGTGCTGAAATTGCGCCTTGGGTTCTAGTCTTCACGCTTTGCGGCAATTCGCCGCCATGAACGACCTTGTTCCGCAATTTGTATAAGGCTTCGATTATATCCCGAACGCGGAGTCGTTGCTTAGCGGTTCCGCCCATCAATCCAGCGCACCTCAGAGAAACAGGGCCTGATTTAGGTCCAGTTTCGGTCCCCATTAGTTGTTCAAAAGCTATACAAAGATCGACAGCTTGATCCCCAATATTTCGCCTAGAAACGCTAACCTCAAAGCGCTCCATAGATTTTAGCAGCTTGTTCTGCCATTGGTCCTTTTTGATAAGCAAAGAAGCCATGGCCGTAGAAAAGTGATTTTCACTGATCTCAAGTATACTAACTTTGGACGGCACAATTTCTGGCATTCGCCATGCTCGCTTGATGTCGTACATGAACGACTCAAGATTTAAGCTCTCATACTCTGCCCACGAGATATCGACAATTGGGCCGCCGGTACCAAACACTACGATCCCTTTACACACTATGTCGTTGCGCCTCACGACATCATAGAAAGCAAGCTCCTGATCTATCCGATCCTTTGTTAGAAAGGGAAATGTGAGCGCTTTCTGAGCAATGACTAGCGCTGGCTGTTCAGAGACATTCGATGTGTAAGCACCGAGCACCGGCTGTAAATTTGGTAACCGCCATCGCTCTGAATCATTTGGCGATGCGAACTTAGTCTCTTCGAAAGGAAAGAGGGCGATGCCTTCAGCTACTTGAATTTCTTTTCTAACTGACGCACCCCAAACAAGCGTCCAAAATATTAACGGAGCGGTTCTTGTACCTAGCATCTCTCGCACGCTTAGAACGCGACGCAGGATTTCTTCGTCTCCGTCAAAATATCCAAATCCGAATAGATACTTCGTGAGCCAGTCAGATTGTACTTGGCGCGTAATTCCACGCGCCCAGATCCAGCAGCCCTGAGCTTCGTCGAACAATTTCAAGCTCCTTAGTTGCTGATCGATGGGCGCCAGTTCGTCTGACTTTGGATCAGGCATTCCCAGCAATGAGGGCCGTATGCCCTCTCTATCAAGCCGCGCCTGAAATAGCGCGTGTGATTGCTTTGTAGCTGTCACCAAATCGTCGGACGTCACCGGAGCACTCCTTCGAGGTCTGGTTCGAAAGTGCGAATTCATCCAAGCTTTGGCATCCCGTACAATAAAGCAATGATTAATTGCAAAGGTGACGCCGGCCCCAATAACATCCTGCTTGTGACCTACGGGGCTGGGCGGCACCATAGGGGCCCCCGAGTCGCGAGGTTGGTGCGGAATGGACCCGCAGGCGCCCAAGGTTCTCAAAAAACTGACGCTCAATGCCGGGGCGCTGCGACGGCTGGCCGATGTGCATCGCAACTGGCGGCTGGGTCGCGTCAACGGCCAGCGCATGATGCTGAGCGAATGCAATCTCTCCCAGCTCGACCTCAGCCATATGGATTTCACCGACGCCTATATGGTGCGGTGCAATTTGGAACGCTCGGTCCTGCGCGGCACCTCCTTTCGCGGCGCCATCCTGACTGGTTCGGTCTTCGACGAAGCCGACATGACCGGCGCCAATTTCGAACGCGCGGATATGCGCGGCGCGGTGTTCCATGGCAGCGACATGACGCGCACAGCCTTGGCGGCCGCAGACTTGCGCCAGGATTTCAGCCAGCGTACCGGCAAGGATGCCAATTGGGACGAGGCACCGGCCTGCCGCTTCCGTGGTGCCAAGCTCGCCCAGACCGTCTTCAAGGACGCCAAGCTGGTCAGCGTTGATTTTTCCGGTGCCTATTTGCTGGAGACGGATTTTTCCGGTGCCGATCTCAGGCGTTCCATTTTCGCCGCTGCCGAGCTGCAGGCCATTCGCCTTAACCAGGCGGAATTGGAGAATGCCGATTTCAGCCACGCCTCGGTCGACCAGTCGACCCGCGACCAGGTGCGAGCGGCGCAGTTGCCCGTGGGTTCCGCCCCGCGCCTGTCGCAGGATGAGGTCAGCGAGCGCTTGGGCCAGCATGCGCGCTGGGTCAACTCGCTGGGGCAGGCGGGACAGCGGCTGGAACTGGAGGGCTTCGACCTTTCCGGCCTCGACCTCAGCCGCACCAATCTCGCGGCGGCGCGGCTGGTCGGCTGCCGTCTCACCCGCGCCAATCTGAAGCGCGCCTGGCTGCTGGCCACCGACCTCAAAGGCGCCAATTTGACGGAAGCGGATGTAAGTGGCGCCGATCTGCGCGGCGCGGATCTCAGCGACGCACATCAGCGCGGGCTGGAAACCAGCGAGGCCAAGGTCGGCGCCATTCCGGGCCTGCCGATCTCCACCAAGGGTCTCAGGAGCTGAAATTGGATCCCGCAGCATCCGGCCTCTTCGCCTGGCTTGCCGAGGCGAGCCTTCGCGGCATGCCGCTCAAAGACTTGGTCGACGGCTTCTGCACCGAGATCAACGCGAGGGGCTGCAAGATCGATCGCGTGGTGATTGCGACGGCGGCACTCGATCCCTCGATCCGCGCGCAATCGCTGACCTGGGAGCGAGAGCAAGGTGGCCAGCTCGCCACCTTTCCTCATGGTGAATCGAATCTGGCCTGGCGGCAAGGGCCGCTCGCCATGATGATCCGCACGCATCTGGGCGTCATGCGCCGCCGCCTTGCCGAGCCGCTGGCCGAGGATGACTACGCCTTGTTTGCCGAATTGAAGGCGCAGGGCTTCGCCGATTGGGTGGCCTATGCCCATCTGTTCCATTGGGACGCCGAGCATGTCGAAGGCGGCGGCATGGGCATGGTCTCTGCCTGGTCGACCAGGGACCCGGCGGGTTTCAGCGAAGCCCAATTGGCGTTTCTGGGGCCCCATGTGCAGGCATTGGCGGCGGCGGTCAAATCATTGGTGATTGTCGACAGCGCCTGCAGCATCCTGTCCGCCTATGTCGGCGAGGATGCCGGGCAGCGGGTCTTACGCGGCGCCGTCACGCGCGGCAGTGTCACCGAGACCCGCGCCGTGCTGATGTTCGCTGACCTCACCGGCTTCACACGCTACAGCGCGGAGCAGCCGATCGACGCGACGCTCGACACGCTCAACCGTTCCTTCGACTGCGTCGGTGCCGCCATCGAGGGCCATGGCGGCGAGATCCTCAAATTCATCGGCGATGGTGTGCTGGCCGTCTTCCTGCTGGATCAAGGGCGGGACGACGGTGACGTGGCAATGGGTGCGGTCGGCGCGGCCGAGGAGGCGCAGCGCCTGCTGGCCCAAGCGCAGCTGCCGCTGAAGCTCGACATCGCGCTCCATGTCGGGCGCGTGTCCTACGGCAATATCGGCACGGCGCGGCGCCTCGACTTCACCGTCATCGGTCGCGCCGTCAATGAGGTGGCGCGCCTGGAACCGCTCTGCGGCCAGCTGGGCGAGCCGATCCTCATTTCAGCCGACCTGGCACGCTTGCTGCCGCCAAACGCGAAACGCCTGCGACCCTTGGGGCCGCAGGCGTTGCGAGGTTTGGCTGAGATGGATGTGTTCGGGCTTTAGCGCCGCTCGACCATCAGCTTCTTGATCTCACCGATCGCCTTGGCAGGATTGAGGCCCTTCGGGCAGGTCTTGGTGCAGTTCATGATGGTGTGGCAGCGATAGAGGCGGAACGGATCTTCGAGCTGGTCGAGACGCTCACCCGTGGCTTCATCGCGCGTGTCGGCGATCCAGCGATAGGCCTGCAGCAGGATGGCTGGACCCAGATAGCGATCGCCGTTCCACCAATAGCTGGGGCAGGAGGTGGAGCAGGAGAAACAGAGGATGCATTCCCACAACCCGTCGAGCTTGGCGCGCTCCTCCGGCGATTGCAGGCGCTCGCGCGTCTGCGGCGGTGTGTCGGACTTCAGCCACGGCTCGATCGTTTCGTACTGCGCGAAGATGTGGGTGAGGTCGGGCACAAGATCCTTCACCACCGGCATGTGCGGCAGCGGATAGATCTTCACATCGCCCTTCACCTCGGCCGTGAATTTCGTGCAGGCGAGCGTATTGGTGCCGTCGATGTTCATGGCGCAGGAGCCGCAGACACCTTCGCGGCAGGAGCGGCGGAAGGTCAGCGTCGAATCGATCTCGTTCTTGATCTTGATGATCGCGTCCAAAATCATCGGGCCGCAGGTGTCCATGTCGACTTCGTAGGAGTCGATGCGGGGATTGGCGCCGGTATCGGGGTCCCAGCGATAGATCTTGAAGACCTTGATGTTCTTGGCCCCCGCCGGCGCCTTCCAGGTTTTGCCGGTGGTGGGTTTCGAATTCGCTGGCAGTGTCAGTTCGGCCATGATGGCGGTCCTTAGTACACGCGGGCTTTGGGCGGGAAGACCTGAACGTCATTGCTCAAGGTCGTCATGTGGACGGGGCGGTAATCGAGCGTCACCTTGCCGGCTTCGTCGATCCACGAAATCGTGTGCTTCATCCACTTTTCATCGTCGCGGTTCGGGAAATCCTCGCGCGCCTGGGCGCCGCGGCTTTCCTCGCGGTTGAGGGCCGATTCGATCGACACCACCGCCTGATACATCAGATTGTCGAGTTCCAGTGTTTCAACAAGATCGCTGTTCCAGATCAGCGAGCGGTCATCGACCTTCACCCGGTGGCGCTGGCCATAGACGTCGCGGATCTTGTCGACGCCCTCTTTGAGGGTCTTGCCCGTGCGGTAGACCGCGCAATCATTCTGCATGATCTTCTGCATGTCGAGGCGCAGTTTCGCCGTCGGGATGTCACCCTTGGCATGGCGCAGGCGGTCGAGACGCTCGATCGCCTTGTCGCCGGCATCCTTCGGCAGGTTGCGATGCTTCTCACCCTTGCCGATGATTTCGGTGGCGCGAATGGCGGCCGAGCGGCCGAAGACGACGAGGTCGAGCAGCGAATTGGAACCCAGGCGATTGGCGCCGTGCACGGAGACGCAGGCCGCCTCGCCGATCGCCATCAGGCCGGGAACAACTGCGTCCGGGTTGCCATCCTTCTTGGTGACGACTTCGGTGCGATAATTGGTGGGGACACCGCCCATGTTGTAATGGCAGGTCGGCAGCACCGGGATCGGTTCACGCGTCACGTCGACGCCGGCGAAGATGCGCGCCGTTTCGGCGATGCCGGGCAGGCGTTCGTGGATGATCTTCGGATCGAGATGCTCGATGTGGAGATGGATGTGGTCCTTATGGGCGCCCACACCGCGGCCTTCGCGGATTTCCATCGTCATGGCGCGGGAGACAACGTCGCGGGACGCCAGATCCTTGGCCGACGGTGCATAGCGTTCCATGAAACGCTCGCCCGCCGAATTGGTGAGATAGCCGCCTTCGCCGCGGACACCTTCTGTGATGAGGCAGCCGGCGCCGTAAATGCCGGTCGGGTGGAACTGGATGAATTCCATGTCCTGGAGCGGCAGGCCGGCGCGGAGCGCCATGGCATTGCCGTCGCCGGTGCAGGTATGGGCCGAGGTCGCCGAGAAGAAGACGCGGCCATAGCCGCCGGTCGCCAACACGACGATCTTGGCATGGAAGCGGTGAATGGTGCCGTCATCGAGGTTCCAGGCGACGACACCAACACAGGCGCCTTCCTCATCCATGATGAGGTCGAGGGCGAAATATTCGACGAAGAATTCGGCGCGGTGTTTGAGTGCCTGCTGGTAGAGCGTGTGCAGGATGGCGTGGCCGGTGCGGTCGGCGGCGGCGCAGGTGCGCTGCGCGATGCCCTTGCCATATTCGGTGGTCATGCCGCCGAAGGGGCGCTGATAGATCTTGCCGGCCTCGGTGCGGCTGAAGGGCACGCCGTAATGCTCGAGCTCGATGATCGCCGGCACCGCTTCGCGGCACATATATTCGATGGCGTCCTGGTCGCCGAGCCAATCGGAACCCTTGACCGTGTCGTACATGTGCCAGCGCCAATCGTCCGGACCCATATTGCCGAGCGAGGCGGAGATGCCGCCCTGCGCCGCCACGGTATGGGAACGCGTCGGATAGACTTTCGAGATACAGGCCGTTTTCAGGCCTTTTTCGGCCATGCCGAAGGTCGCACGAAGGCCGGCACCGCCGGCGCCAACGACCACCACGTCATAGACATGATCGACGAATGGATAGGCGGTTCCGTTGATCTTGGGCGCGCCGCTTACTGTTTCAGCCATGATGTTTCACTTTTTCAAAAAATCGGCTTAACCGGCGAAGGCGATCATCAACAGCGAGACGATCGCCGTGACAACCAGCGCCACGCCACTCATCGGCAACAGAATGAGGAGAATGAGCTTGGTCGGCTGACCATGGATGTAATCCTCGACCACGACCTGCAGGCCCAAGACGGCGTGATAGACGGTGATGAGAATGGTAAGACCCAATCCGCCCAGCGTCACCGGACTGGAGAGCCATTGACTGACCACCGCGTAATCGGCGCCGGCCATGCAGACCAGCGAGGCGACCAGCCACAGGCTTAAAGGTATGAGCGCCAGCGCCGACATGCGCTGCCCCCACCAGTGATGCACACCTTCATGGGCTGAGCCGAGGCCCCGCGCTTGTCCTAAGCGCGAGCGGAGCGAGTTCGGATTGCCAGCCATCAGAACGCTCCCATCTGGAAATAGCCGATGACCCAGGCGGCGATAGTGAAGATCACAGTGCCGATGATGACGGCGTAACCCGATTTGTAGGCGGTCGGCAGTTCGAAGCCGAAGCCGGCATCCCAGGCGAGATGCCGAATGCCATTGAGGAGATGATAGAAAAACGCTGCCGACCAGCCGAAAAGCAGCAGGCGCCCAATGAGGCTGCCGTTGAAATCCTGCAGGCGATCGAAGCTATCGGCACCTTGCGCGGCGGCGATCAGCCAGCACACCAGATAAAGCACACCGACCGCGAGACCGATGCCGGAGAAACGATGAAAGATCGACGTGGCCGAGGTAAGCTGCGGCTTATAGACCTGCAGATGTGGGCTGAGTGGTCGTGGATGGCGCTTCTGAGAGTGAGTCTGTGCGCCCGAGGACTGGCTTTCTGCCATGATGTGTTCCCGTCCGATATCTTGCGCTGCTTTTACGCAGCAAAGCGCAAGCTGGTTTGCCTAGAGGAACCCGCCCAACTCTCCCCAACAGATTCTTCGGGACAGGTTCCCTGGGTCTGGACGCCGCGCGAACGGCGCCATGTGCTTCTGCACTGCAGCAGAAAGCGTGATCTTGATACTTAATTGTTACCACACCGTCAACGAAAGCAAACCGATAGCGACCGATTCGCGTCTAGCCGCGTCGTTTCATCAAAACGGTATAGTCGAGGTCCAGGACGACGCTTTCGGGATATTTTCCTGTCGAATCCGGACCCGGAAAGGCCGCGCAAGGGTCATCCTTGGTGGCGATCGTCTTAAGACGCAAAGCACCTATGTCCTTTCGGCCAGGGATCTCGATCTTTTCCAGCACCTCGGACCAGGCATAGATCGTGTCGCCGGCGAAACTGGGGTTCACATGGCGCCCACCATTGATGGCGGCGATGCGAAACGCATTGGCGAGGCCATTGAAGCTCAAGGCCCGCGCCAGGCTGATGATGTGCCCGCCATAGATGAGGCGGCGGCCGAAACGCCCCTGCCCTTCCGTGTGCTGGTTGAAATGCACCTTGGCGTTGTTCTGATAAAGACGCGTCGCCGTCATGTGGTCGGATTCTTCCAGCGTCATGCCGTCGACATGGTCGATCTTTTCGCCCACCGCGTAATCGTCCCAGAGGAACGGCGAGCCGGCGAGTTCGTCGTCGTAATTGGAGAGATCCAGCTCGGCCGGCACTTCAAATTCACCGACATCGAGGGCGGCCGGCAGCTGCGGAACATGCGTCTCGGGCGTCGGCGCATGCTTGTCGCGCTTTTTGACCATCACCCAGCGCACGTAATCGAGCACCACCTCGCCCGCCTGGTTGCGCCCCACGGAATGCACATAGACGATGCCGGTCTCGTGGTTTGAATTCTCCTTGAGGCCGATCACCTTCGACTGCGCGATGATGGTGTCGCCGGGATAAAGCGGCACGCCGAACTTCCCCACCGCGTAACCCAGGTTTGCAACGGCATTCAAAGAGATGTCGGCAACCGTGCGGCCAAAGATGAGATGAAAGGCCAGCAGATCATCGATGGGGGCACCGGCAAGGCCGATGCTCTGGGCAAAACTGTCCGATGACGGCAAGGCAAAGCGAGATCCGGTGAGGCCGATGTAAAGCGCCACATCCCCTTCGGTGGCCGTGCGCGGCACGGCATGCAGGATCTCCTGGCCCAGGCGGAAATCCTCGAAGAAATTGCCTGGGTTTGTTTTGGGTGTCGGCATGGGCGGCCTCTTATTCATCAGCGACATGCCAGCGGTATGACATAGCAGGATGAACCGTGCAATCTGGCCCCCGCACAAGGATATCTGTCAGCGCTGCCAGCCATCCGAAGCTGCATAGGCCGAATGCGATTTCGCCGACGCTGCCCACATTGCCTTAGCCTCGCAAAGCCGCGACAGTGCCTTCGATCAAACAAGACGGGGACAGATGATGACCAGGACCATCCTCATCACCGGCGCATCGCGCGGCATCGGGCGCGCTGTGGCCATCCAGTGCGGCAAGCGCGGCTGGTCGGTTGGCGTCAACTATGCGGGCAATGCGGCGGCGGCAGCCGAGACGGTGAAGGCAGTCGAGGCGGCGGGCGGCAAGGCCGTCGCCATCCAGGGCGATGTCGCCCATGAGCGGGACGTCATCGCCATGTTCGATGCGACCACCAAGGCCTTCGGCGCCATCACCGGTGTCGTCAACAATGCCGGGATCGTGGCACCAGCCTCGAAGGTCGCCGATATGAGCGTCGAGCGCCTGACGCGCATGTTCGCGGTCAATGTGACCGGCGCCTATCTGGTGGCGCGAGAAGCGGCGCGGCGCATGGGGACGGATCGCGGCGGAACAGGTGGCGCGCTGGTCAATCTTTCCTCAGCCGCCGCCCGTCTCGGTTCGCCCAATGAATATGTCGATTATGCCGGCTCCAAGGGCGCCATCGACACCATGACCATCGGCCTCTCCAAGGAGTTGGCACCTGTCGGCATCCGCGTCAATGCGATCCGCCCCGGCCTCATCGACACCGAGATCCATGCCAGCGGCGGCGAACCCGACCGCGCCTTTCGCCTCGCCGTCAATGTGCCGCTCGCTCGCCCCGGCACGGCGGACGAAGTTGCCAATGCCGTCCTGTGGCTGCTCTCGGGCGAATCCTCCTATGTCACCGGCGCGCTGCTGGATGTGAGCGGCGGGCGGTAGGACTGCTCCAAGCCGTATCGAGACATGATCGGCATTGCGCGCCTTAGGCCGTTTGCCTAGGCTCAGGCCCGATTTCACACCTTAACGTCACGCCAGAAACGCCACATCAGAGTCCGCCGCATCATGCCCATCCTGTCCATCCAGTCCGAGGTCGTTTACGGCCATGTCGGCCACCAGGCCTCGCGCTTCATTTTGGAGCGGATGGGCCACCCGGTCTGGGCGGCACCGACGGTGCTGTTTTCGAACCACCTCGCCCATAAGACGGTGACGGGGCGGGTGCTGGAAGCAGCCCAGGTGCGCGAACTCATCGACGGGGTGAGGAAGCTCGGCGTGCTGGGGAAGGCCAATGCCGTGCTGACCGGCTATCTGGGTGCGCCTGAGACCGCCGCCCTTGTGGCCGAAGTGGTGGCCGAGGTGAAGGCGCTCAACCCCCGCGCCATCTACATCTTCGATCCGGTGATCGGCGACCAGGGCGCAATGTATGTGAAGCCGGAACTGGCGCTGGCGCTCTCCACCATCCTCGTCCCCATCGCCGATGTGCTCTCGCCCAATGTCTATGAGCTGGGCCATCTCACCGGGCTTGAGGTGAACAGCCGCGCGCAGGCGGTCGATGCGTTGCACGCCTTGGCCAAGCGCACCAAGGCCCGCGCCATCATCGGCACCGGCATTCCCGACCCCGACCACCCGGAGGAACTCGCCGTCATTGCGCTGGCCCGCCAATCGCCCGGCGATTCCGGCACCATCTCGATGGCGGTGACACGGCGCCTGCCGCTCTTTGCCTCGGGCACGGGTGACGCCTTCGCCGCGCTCTTCACCGCCCGCTATTTGCGCGACCAGGATCTCAAAGCCGCCATCGACGCCGCGGTGCTGGGCATGAGCTATATCGTCACCGAGACCGCCGCCACGAACTCGGACGAGCTCAAGATCATCGAGACCCAGGACAAATGGGCTGCGGCGCTGGCGCGCTGATTTTCGGTCCACAGATTTTTGAAGGGCGTTAGCAACGACGGAAATCGCTGCGGTGAAAAAAGAACGAAGATAGAACTTTTTGCTTCCAAAATGTCCATTTACGCTGTATTATGCGTATAAGCGTAAACACTTTGGAGGCCTGCCCATGCGTCCGCCCGCAAAGAAACGTATCGACTTCGAAGTCGCGACCTCGCCCGCCGACAGCAGAACCGAGGCGCTGCAGGAAAAGGCCAAGCTCGCGCAGCATCTGCATGTCCAAGGCGTAAACCCTGTCCGCTGGACCGAGGCGCATCCGGCGCCGCAATCGGACCAAGCGACATTCCAAAAGGCCGGGATCAAGTCCAAGGACAACCAGTTCGAGGTTGGCGGCAGGCTCTACGATTGGTCGCCAGCGGTGACGGCGACACCGGCACAGGCAAAGGCCATCGCCGACGCCTATGTCGCTGAACGCACCGGCAAAAATGATGTGGCTGCGGCGACACCGACGATCGAGGAGCTGGTCGACATCGCCGCGGTGCCGCTGACGCATCCCCTCGGCACACCACAAACCGGACGCCCAGCAAATGATTTGAACGCCGCCGAGGAACGCGCTGCCCTCGCCCGCCGCTATGGGCAATCCGGCGTCGACCCCGGCAAGGTCCATCCGGGCGACCCGCTCGGTATCGCTGATCAGGCCCCGCTGAAGCGCCCCTCGGTGGCAGATGGTGGCCACACGCCGCGCATTGCAAATGATAACGCCGAGAGTCTCGAAAAGGAGACCGAGCGCTTCTATCGCGAGCAGGAGCGGTTGCGCCGCGTGACACCGATTCCGGTCGTATCAGATTCTGATGGGCGCGCTGCCTGCATCAAGGCCAACGGCGGCTGCCGGTTTGAGGTGAAGGACAATCCCGATGCCGATGGTGACATGCCATTCTATGAAGCCAGCCACTCGCCAGAGATTGCCAAATACGATGCCATGATCGAAGCTGCCGGCGAGGAGTTCCAGGTAGATCCCGACCTTATTCGCGCAATCATGTATATGGAAACGACGCATGGCTACTACGATAAGCTGCGGCCCTGGATCGGCGGCGAAAACAAGTCGATTCTGCCGATGAACGTGAACGTCGCATATTGGGGCGATTTTGTGGGTGACCGCGATGGTCTTGCCGATCCGATGACCAATATCCGAGCCGGCGCCAGAATGCTGCGCGCGATCATGAACAATCTGCCCAAAAATGCGCCGGTCTCTCATATCGCTTCGCTCTACAATAGCCATCGCGCCGAGAGCGTTTCCAATTATGGCGCCAGGGTCGCGCGGATCTTCGATGAGAAAATGTGGCGCAAGAAGAATGCACCGCTTGTCGGATGGCCATCGAGGACACCAAAGCCATGAATCAGGCGTCAGGGCGAATAGGCTTCTATCTGGCAGTCAGCTTTTTGGTCGCTCTGCTGCTGTTCCACATCGGCGTCCAGCATAACCCCGAAGGGGAGTTCATTGATCTCGGTACGATGCAACTCGATCTCGGCTATAGCGCGCTGTTCCTTATTGAGAACATGGCCGTGCTGCTCGTTCTGCCGCTCAGCATCGAAGCGGCGCTGGCGATCTGGGCGCGGTGGCGCGGACAGCGAACAAGGCACGCTCCGGCACAACGATGGTTGCCCCGGGCGGTGGTGATAAGCATTGCCGCTTCCTTGGCGATTGCCGCTGTCGCCACCTATGCCGCGTGGCGCCACGGCCAGGGGACTCTTGGCGACGCTGGGGGCCTTCTCTGGGTATGTGCCGGCTTCTTTCTGCGGTGCGTCGCATTTTTCTTTGCGGCGATCCTGGCCGCCGCGACAATGCTCCACCTCGTGCTGGCAGTCGGCCGGCGCCTTCTCGCGCGCTAGAGCGGGCGGCGAAGCCGCACACTGTCTTCCGCGAAACCGGCTCTGGCATAGAAGCGGCGCGCCGTGGCATTGCTGGCAAACACATCAAGCAGCAGTGAGGGATAGCCGTGCCCGCGCGCCCAATCTTCTGCCGCCTTCATCAACATGCTGCCGACACCTTGGCCGACGGCACTCTCTGCTACCGCGATAATGCTGAGATATCCGGATTCGCAGCCGCGCACATCGTCAAGCGTGGGCTTGACGTGCATGTAGCCAAGGATTGCGCCGCTTTCGTCTGCAGCGACGATGAGGCGGCTCTTCGGATTTGTGTCGGTGAGGGCTGCTTCGGTGACGTTGCGTTGGAAGTGCCGGAAGTCTTCGCGCGTGGCACCTGGTAACGCGGCTTCGGCGATGAGGCGCGGATCGAGGGCGCGGATGGCGGCGTGATCGGCGGCGGTTGCGGCGCGCAAGGTGACGGGCATTTTAATGACGCCTAGCCTTTTGAAGCACTCCTCACCCCAGCCCTCTCCCCGCCAGCGGGGTGAGGGAGGTCGATTGAGTGAGATCAAAACCCCCTCGCCCCACCGTCGGCGAATGCCGACCTTCGTCGGCTGGGTGGGGAGAGGGGTTGGGGTGAGGGGCCGAAACCCGGCGCTTACGCGGCCTTCTGCTTCAGATAGTCCTGCGCCAGCACTTCGGCGATCTGGACGGCGTTCAAGGCAGCGCCCTTGCGCAGGTTGTCGCCGACGATCCACATGGTGATGCCGTGCTTCACGGTCGGGTCCTTGCGGATGCGGCTGACGAAGACGTTGTCTTCGCCGGCCACTTCGAGCGGCGTCACATAGCCTTCATCAGCGCGGTGGTCGACGACGGTGATGCCCTTGGCCGAGCGCAGGGCGGCACGCACTTGTTCGACCGAGATCTCGCTTTCAAACTCGATGTTCACGGCTTCCGAATGGGCAATGAAGACCGGCACGCGCACGCAGGTCGCCACCACGTTGATATTGGGATCGAGAATCTTCTTGGTCTCGACCGTCATCTTCCACTCTTCCTTGGTGAAGCCATCCTGCATGAAGACGTCGATATGCGGAATGACGTTGAAGGCGATCTGCTTGGTGAACTTGGTACGTTCCGGCGACTGGTTCATATAGACGCCGCGCGTCTGGTTGAAGAGCTCGTCCATGCCTTCCTTGCCCGCACCCGACACCGATTGATAGGTCGAGACGACGACGCGGCTGATCTTGGCGATATCATGGAGCGGCTTCAACGCCACGACCATCTGGATGGTCGAGCAGTTCGGATTGGCGATGATGTTCTTCTTGGTATAGCCGGCGATCGCCTGCGGGTTCACTTCCGGCACCACGAGGGGCACGTCCGGGTCCATGCGGAAATGGCTGGTGTTGTCGACGATGACGGCACCCGCGGCAGCAGCCTTCGGCGCGAAGGCGGCCGAGATCTTGGCGCCGGCCGAGGAGAGGACGATGTCAGTGCCCTTGAAGTCGAACTTGTCGAGCGAGCGCACTTTCAAGACGTCGTCTTCGCCGAAGGAGATTTCCGACCCCGCCGAGCGATCCGACGCGAGGGCGATGACCTCTGAAACCGGGAACTGGCGTTCGGCCAGGATCTGCAGCATCTCCCGCCCGACATTGCCCGTGGCGCCGACCACGGCTACGCGATAACCCATGATGTCCTCACTTCTCTCTTCACACGTGGCGCCCGTGACCGATATTGGTGCGGGAAACCGATTAACAAACGCCCAAAAACAAAAAGGCCGCATCTGCTGCGGCCTTTGTCCTGGGATGGAAACCCAATGGCCGCGTTCAGACGCCGGTGGTTTTACCGGTGGTCTTAGTGGCGGTTTTGGTGGTGGCAACGGCGCAGGCGAGCATGGCGGCCGGCAGAGCCGTCCCCGTCATCTTCGCCTCGTCATACGCAAAAGCGCGCATCGCCATCAGCCTTGTCCAAAATGACGGACCGCCAAAACGATGGCCGGACCGTCGAAACGGCGCTTTTTATACCGGACTGGCGGGATTTGTCGAGAGGCATGTCGCCACAGGCCTGGCGCAAAGCCTCGGGAAGTCGCGCAATTTTATTGCCGAGAGACGAAGACGGGGTCCCAGAGGAGCGGGTTCGCCATCTTGTCGAGTGTCGGCGTCGGCATCGCCTTGGCCACATCTGCCATGCTGGGGAGCGTCGTTACCGGCACGGTTGGCTTGACGTGGACCCGCTGCGGCTGGTGGAGGCGTGGGCCTGGCAACTGCTTGGGATACATCGAAACCGAACCATAGAGCTCGATCATCTGCGATTTGGGACAGGGGCAATTGGCCCTGGCCGGCAGACTGGCGCCTGCCACCAGGAGTGCCGACAGAACGATGGATTTCCCAATCGCCCCCAATCTTCCCTCATCCGTTCAATGCGCCATCAAGACCTAGTGCGCCATGAGCACGGGCAAATCAGCGGCATCGATCATGTGGCTGGTGACACCGCCCAAGACTAGCTGGCGCAGGCGGCCATGGCTATAGGCGCCCATGACGATGAGCGTCGCCTTGGCGTCGCGCGCAGCGCTGAGGAAATGGTCGGCGGTCGCCTTATGGGTATCGGTCGGTGCTTCGCCCACACTGGCCGAAATGCCGTGCCAGGCCAGGAAGTGGGTGAGATCGCCCGAGGGATGCGGGTCGCGCTTGCCTTCCTTGATGGAGAGGACGCGGACTTTGCCCATGGCCTTGATGAGATCGAGGCCAGCAGTGACAGCGCGCGTCGCCTCGATGCTGCCGTTCCAGGCGACCAGCGCCGGGCCGTCCTCGATATGCGACAGTGCTTCGGCCGACATGCCGTTGGGCACCAACAGGACCGGCCGGCCGGCACCAAACAACACATCCTCGATACGCACGGCGATGAGATCGGCCGCCTCGTTCTTCTTCGGGCGCGCCAGCACGACGAGATCCGTCAGCCGGCCATAGCGGCTGATCAGGTCTTCCTCATTGCCCTTCACATTAAGATAGGCGGTGGTGACGGCGGGCCGCACGCTGGGCGCACCGTCGATCGGCGTGCCGCTCGCAGCTTGCCAATCGGCGAAGGTCTTCGCCGCATTCTTGGCGCGGTGCGCGGCATGGCGCTCGGCCGCTTCGACCAGTTCGGTGATGGCGACGCCGACATCGACCATCAGCGGCGTCTGTTCCAGCGGGTCCGTCTCGACATGCAGCACGGCAATGTGGGCGCCGTGTCGCTTGGCGACGACCAGGGCGGCGTCGAGCGAGGTGCGGTCGCCGTCATAACCGAACAGCGGCACGAGGATATGTCGAATAGCCATGGCGGTGACTCCCGGAATTTCTGCTGCAGATAACGATCAGTGTGGCGTCGGCCCAGGCTGGCCGGGTTGATCAAGATCAATCCGGTCATGCGGCCGGCCATGAGGCGTGTCAGCTCTCAACCTTTAAGATGGGGCGGTGGTTCCGTCAGAACAAGATGATGAGCCTTGGAATGACGCACGTGCAAGGACAAATGAAAAACGCCGGCGGCGTGGGCCTCCGGCGTTTTTTTCACACTTGGAACGGATCTTAAGGGTTCAAGCCGCGAGGCGGTCGAGTTCCTTGAGGATCTCGTCGCCCATCTCCTTGGTACCGACCAGCGTGCAGCCCGGCGCCATGATGTCGCCGGTACGGAAGCCCTTGGCGACGACGTTGTTGGCGGCTTTCTCGAGAAGGTCGGCATCTTCGCCCTGGTCGAAGGAATAGCGCAGCATCATCGAGAGCGAGAGCAGGCAAGCGAGCGGATTGGCCTTGCCCTGGCCGGCGATGTCGGGGGCAGACCCATGCACCGGCTCGTAAAGCGCCTTGCGCTTGCCGCCCTTATCGGCTGCGCCGAGGCTGGCCGAGGGCAACATGCCCAAGGAACCGGTGAGCATCGCCGCGCAATCGGAGAGGAGATCGCCGAACAGATTGTCGGTGACGATGACGTCGAACTGCTTGGGCTGGCGCACCAGCTGCATGGCGCAGTTGTCGGCATACATGTGGGAAAGCTGCACGTCCTTGTATTCCGTGTCGCCCAGCTTCTGCACTTCCTCGCGCCACAGCACGCCGGATTCCATGACATTGGCCTTTTCGACCGAGCACAGCTTGTTGCCGCGCTTACGGGCAAGTTCAAAGGCCACACGCGCCACGCGCTGGATCTCGCTGGTCGTATAGACCTGGGTGTTGATGCCGCGACGCTCGCCATTGGGCAGGGTCTCGATGCCGCGGGGGCTGCCGAAATAGACACCGCCGGTCAGCTCGCGCACGATCATGATGTCGAGGCCCTTGACCAGCTCGGTCTTCAGCGACGAGGCTTCGGCGAGCGCATCGAAGACGAGGGCCGGACGCAGGTTCGCGAACAGCTCCATGTCTTTGCGCAAGCGCAGCAGGCCGCGTTCCGGCTTGTCCTTGAACGGCAGGTTGTCCCATTTAGGCCCACCGACGGCGCCGAGGAGCACCGCATCGGCGTCGATCGCCTTCTGCATCGTTTCGTCGGTCAAGGGGACCCCATGCTTGTCGAACGAGCAGCCGCCGACCAGGCCGTCTTCCGTTTCGAAGCCGCTGCCGCGGCGCTTCTCGAACCAGCCGAGCGTGCGCTTCACTTCGCCCATGACTTCAGGGCCGATGCCGTCGCCGGCCAGGATCAGGATCTTCTTCGAATTGCTGGACATGTCTGCTTCTCTAAGTCGGGATCGGGTCGAATGAAAGGCCCCCTCTCCCTAACCCTCCCCCCACCGTCGACGAATGTCGACATCTGTCGACGGGTGGGGGGAGGGGATCAGAACCAGCTTGAACGCGATGCGCGTAGCGAACTCGGCCGGACTCCCTCCCCCCAACGTGGGGGAGGGTGGGGGAGAGGGGGGGCTAATTCAGTTCCACAGCCAGGGCTGGCTGAGCTTGTTCTTCGTCTCGAAGGATTCCATGGCATCCTTCTTCTGCAGCGTGAGGCCGATATCGTCGAGGCCATTGAGCAGGCAGTGCTTGCGGAAGGCGTCGACCTCGAACTTGATCGTGCCGCCATCGGGGCCTTTGATCTCCTGCGTCTCCAGATCGACCGAGACCACCGCATTGGCGCCGCGCTCGGCGTCGTCCATCAGCTTGGCAACGTCTTCCTTGCTCACCTTGATCGGCAGGATGCCGTTCTTGAAGCAGTTGTTATAGAAGATGTCGGCAAAGCTCGTCGAAATGATGCAGCGGATGCCGAAATCGGCGAGCGCCCAGGGGGCATGCTCGCGCGACGAGCCGCAGCCGAAATTGTCGCCGGCGACCAGGATCTGCGCCTTGCGATATTGCGGCTTGTTGAGGACAAAGTCCGGAATCTCTTTGCCATCGGGCGTGTAGCGCATCTCGTCGAACAGGTTCTTGCCGAGACCCGTACGCTTGATGGTTTTGAGAAACTGCTTCGGGATGATCATGTCGGTGTCGACATTGCGGATCGGCATTGGTGCTGCGATCCCGCTGAGCTTGGTGAATTTTTCCATGGTCCGCCAACTTGTTCCCAGGGGTCCCGGACGACATGCCGGAACGGGCGGCGGGTGTTATGTCACGTGGGGGAAGCGGGTGCAAGATTGGGGGGCGAGGCGATGGCCGCTCAACCCCTCTCCCCTCGCGGGAGAGGGGTTGGGGTGAGGGGTGGATGGACCGGGCCGGATGATAGAACCCCTCACCCTGCCCTCTCCCACGAGGGGAGAGGGTTAACATTGCCACACTATAACTATTTGATTTAACTTACTAAGCTGCCGCAAACCCGCCCAGCTTGGCCATCTGCCAGGGCAAGAGCGGCTTGGGTGGGGGGCAGTGGAAGAGCGGCACGCCATTGGGGATGCGCTCGCGCCGCGCCAGCCCTGCAAAACGCTCGATCGCCCAGTAGATACCGCCATGGGCGACGATGAGGACCGGGCCGGGGTTGCGCAGGGCCTCGTTGATGCCATCGAGCGCCCGTTCCATGAAATGGCTGAAGCGTTCGGCCCCGCGCGGCGTCTCGCCATGGCGCCAGGCGTCGTACCAGGGGCCTTTGGGGTGACCTTCGCGCTCGCCGAAGCTGCATTCCTTCAGCGCTGCAATCTCCTTCACCGGAATATGGAGACCGGTGGCAACGATATCGGCGGTCAGCGCCGCGCGGTCCAAGGGGCTGGTGCAGATCGTGCCGATATTCTGGTCGCGCAGAATCTCGCGGGCGGCGCGCGCCTGGGCAAGGCCGGTGCCGTTCAAGGGCATGTTGACCTGGCCCTGCACGAGGCCGATGCGGTTCCAATCGGTCTCGCCATGGCGCAGGAAGAAGAAGGTCTGACGGAGGAGCTGCATGGGAAATCCCCTTCCCTGGTAGGCATGTTCATCGCGTGATTCGCGACGGCCCGCAGACTCGTCTTCAATCGGGGCGGAAATGGGGCAGTGGCGTGAAAATTCGACGAACCTCGCTCACGAAATTGTCAGCGGCGCGACAGGTCACGGTTAGGTCACGCGTCGGTGTCCGAATGGGACTTGTCTGAATGCCCCAGCGGTCGCTCCGGTGACACGATATCGCGGACGCGCTGCTTCAATTCCTTGAGTTCGGGAAAGCGGCCCTCGCCTTTACGCGACCACACCAGCGCGCCATCGACCGTCACCTCGAAGATGCCGCCGGTGCCTGGAACAAGCGTCACACCGCCCAGCTCGTCCTCAAAGGTCACGAGCAGCTCCTGCGCCGTCCACCCGGCCCGCAGCAGCCAGCGGCACTGCGTGCAATAGGTGATGGCGACGATTGGTTTCATTTCTTGTCCACCTGTGTCAGGCCATGCGGATAGAGCCGCACGATCCACAACAACAGCAGCAGGCCCGGAAGGGCCATCAGCGTGGTGAGCGCCCAGAAACTCACCCAATCGGTATGGTCGGCCATCCAGCCGCTGCCGCTGGAAAGCAATGTGCGGCCTTGCGCCATGAAGGAAGAGAATAGCGCGTATTGGGTCGCCGTGAACGCGACATTGCAGAGGCCCGACAGATAGGCAACCAGGGCCGAAGCCGCAATGCCGCCAGCGATATTGTCGGCGCTGATGGCAATCGTCAGCCAAACGATGTCGGCGCCCTTGGTGGCGAGATAAGAAAACAGCAGGTTGGTCACCGCCTGCAGGATGCCGCCCACCAGCAAGGTCTTGAACAGGCCGAAGCGCGCCACGATCAACCCGCCGACAACACCGCCGACCAGCGAAGCAATGATGCCGAACACCTTGGACACAGCGGCGATCTCTGTCCCCGTGAAGCCCAGCTCATGGTAGAAGGGATTCGCCATCGCACCCCCGAAGGCATCCCCGTATTTGTAGAACAGAATGAAGAGCAGGATGACGACCCACCCCTTGCGGCCGATGAAATCGGCAAAGGGGCGGATCACCGCGTCATTCAGCATGTCCCGATAGGATTTATCCTTGGGGATCGACGCCGTCTTGGGCTCCGGGACGAACAGGGTGAAAACGGCACACAGGATCATGGCCCCGGCGAGCACCGCGAAGATCGTCGGCCAGCCGATGTAATCCGAGAGCGCTGTGGCGCCAGCACCCGCCAGCAGCAATCCGAAACGATAGCCCACCTGCGTCGTGCCGGCGCCGGCACCCTGCTCATCGGCGTCCAGTATCTCGATGCGGTAGGCGTCGATGACGATGTCCTGACTGGCGGAAAAGAACGCGACGATGACGGCCAGCAGCGCCGTGAGGCTGGCATCGGCAACCGGGTCGGTCTGCCCCATGACGAAGATCGCGGCCGCCAGAAGAACTTGCAGCAGCAGCAGCCAGCTCTTGCGCCGCCCCAGCTTCCCCATTATCGGCAAGCGGAGCTGATCGATGACAGGCGACCAAACAAATTTGAAGGTGTAGGGAATGCCCACCAAGGTGAAGAGTCCGATGGTGGTCTTGTCAACGCCGACGGTCGAGAGCCAATAGGACAGTGTCGAAAGTGTCAGCAGCAAGGGCAGGCCACTGGCGAATCCCATCACCAGGATGATGAACTGGCGCCCGGTGAAATATACGGTGAGGGCCTCACTCCAGCTTGCCTGCCGCTCGACGCTCATATGTTGACCTTGGAAATAGTGTTGCCGACGACTCGGGGGTTCGACCGGTTCGCATGCTGGATGAAAGCTATTTCGGCTTCAATTGCTCGTTGAGGCTGGCGAGCGTTGCCGTATCGAGATCGCCGATTCGCTTGGCCAGGCGATTGGCCAGTTCCGTGGCCAGCGGCGACAGGCCGCCGGTATCGATGCTGACCTTGGGGTCGGAAAGATCGGCCAGCGCCTTCAGGTCGTCGACTTCATCCCAGGCGAGGTTGAAATAGGCGGCGACCTGCTGCACGAAGCCGGTCTTGGGCCGCGCCCGGTGACCGTGTTCCAGCGCCGAAAGATAGGCCGAGCTGACCTTCAAGGCCTTGGCCATGTCTTTGAGCTGCCGGCCATGGGCCTGCCTGAGCTCGCGCAACTTCTGTCCGAAAGGTGTCATGGAGGAGTGAGAGTAAGGCGGCAGCGTGATTCGCGGAACCACCCCTCACTGCGCAGACGCCTATCCCGATTGGCGGAACGACCCCTCACCCCGGCCCTCTCCCCGCAAGCGCGGGGCGAGGGAGTTTCTAGCGAGTCCTGCATATAAGCCCCTCGCCCCGACCGCCGACAAATGTCGGCCTTCGCCTCCGGGCAGGGAGAGGGGTTGGGGTGAGGGGCGCTTACTCAGACCGCGATCTTGAAGCGGGCGACGCTGTTGTCGGGGTCGTTGAGGGCCGGTTCGCCGCCGGCCTGGCGATAGGCGCGGTCGGCCTGCTTGATCGGCGGGTCGTGGAGGCCGGCCTGCAGCTGTTCCTGGGCGATGAGCTGGGCCATAAAGGGCGCCGAAAACGTGCCGAGCGGGAGCTGTTTCCCGCCACCCGCATTGCCCTCGCGGCCAAGGGCTGCCCGGCTGGTGTCGTCGGCCGCGTCGGGCTGGCGGCTGGTTGCCGGCAGTTCGGCATTGCCCAGCGTGTCGCTGCGCCCGCCATCGAGGACGCGAAAGCGGAACTGCTTGGCCTTGGCGCCGCCGCCAGTGGCATCGGCCGTCGCATCGACGGTCGCGAGGTAGGCGCTGTCGTCGCCGCTCTGTCGGCCACCCGAAGCGCCGCGCGCGGGCGCGACTGACCGGCCGCTATAGACGGCGGGCGGTGGCAGCAACAGCGGACCGATCTCGGCCATGCGGACGGAGCTTTCCCCCTTCGTCGAAGATAGATAGAATTTTAGATAAATTGGATTGAGGGACAAGCCGCTTCAAGGGTCGGCACAAAGAATCTGATCACATCATCGTGCGACTCCGTGACGAATTTAACTAAATTTACCAGATATTTACCATGTTAGATCGACCCGACCGGGGAGCCGCCGGAGCCGGCCTTGTGCCGCCTGCGGCAAATGCCCTTCGCCCGGAAAAATGCCCAATCAGTCAGGTTTTAGGACTTTGTTTAGACTCTGGCGCTAGGGTCGGCCGATGGTACCGAGTGACGGCGACAGAGGGGCGCTCGTGACGGCTTTGAGGAGCGAGCAAGGTTTGACTTCCCTGGCGCCGGAGACGGCCCAGAGCTTGCCGCACATCGATTCCGGCACGGAATCAGCCCAGGATTGGGTACGGAACGCCATCGGCGCTTCCGGCGATATCCTGTACAAATGGGACATCCTCTCGGACCGCCTCAATTGGGCAGGCGAGATCGAGGAAGTGTTGGGCGAAGGCGAAAACGCGATCGCCAGCGGTCATGGCTTCAACAACCGCATCCATCCGGAAGATCTGCCCCGGCGCCTCAAGGCCCTCTCCGACCATTTCAGCCAGGGCGACAATTACGATTGCGAATACCGTGTGCGCAACGGCCAGGGTGTCGTCATCTGGGTGCATGACCGCGGCCGGGTCGAGATCGATGCCAATGGCATGCCGGTCGCGATGTCCGGCGTCATGCGCATCATCACGCAGAGGAAGCAGAACGAAGCCCGCCTTGAGCGCATTGCCAATTACGATGAGCTGACCGGCCATTTCAACCGCGCGCGCCTGCGCGACGAGTTGGAACACGCCCTCTCCTTCTCGCGGCGCTTCAAGGTTGACGGTGCCTTCCTGGTCATCGGTGTCGACAAGCTCGCCATGGTCAACAACGCCTATGGCTATGAGATCGGCGATGCCGTGCTGGTGGCGATCGGGCAAAGGCTCGACCGCACGCTGCGCGCCTCCGACGTCATCGGACGCCTAGGGGGCGACCGCTTCGGCGTGCTGCTGACCAATTGCCCCGAGGAATGCGTCGTGGGTTGCATGGATCGCATCATCCAGTCGATGCGCGAACAGGCGATCGAGATCGACGGCCAGTCGATCCCCATCACCGTTTCGATCGGCTGCGTGCTGTTCCCGGGCCTCGTCAACACCGCCTATGAGGTGATGACCAAGGCCGAATCGGCGCTCACTTACGCCAAGAAGGCCGGGCGCTGCTGCTATAATGTCTATCGGCCGTCTGAACAGCAGACCCTGCTGCATCGCCGCGCCATGGATATCGGCACCCAGGTCCAACAGGCGATGCGCGACCAGCGCCTGATCTTCACCTACCAGCCGATCATCCACGCCCAATCGATGACGGTCTCGAAATACGAATGCCTGCTGCGCATGAAGGACCTGAAGGGCGAGATTCTGCCCGCCGGCGCCTTCATTCCCGTGGTCGAGCAGCTGGGCATGACGCGCCTCCTCGATCGCTACGTGCTCGACATGACGGTCGAGGAATTGCGCAAGGATCCGGCGGCCGTTCTCTCGCTCAACATCTCCGGCCTTACCGCCACCGATCAATCCTGGCTGCGGGCGCTGATCGCCGCGGTGAAATCAACGCCCGCCATCGCCCCGCGCCTGATTGTGGAAATCACCGAGACGGCGGCGCTTCACGACATCGAGGAATCGGCGCGCTTCGTCAACGTCGTGCGCGATGTCGGCTGCCGCGTTGCCATCGACGATTTCGGCGCCGGCTTTACCAGCTTCCGGCATTTGAAAGCGCTCACCGTCGATCTGGTGAAGATCGACGGCTCGTTCGTGCGGAACCTTGCCAACAATGTCGACCAGCAGCTTTTCATCCGCAATCTGATGGGCCTTGCCGGCACCTTCGGCCTGGAGACGGTCGCCGAATTCGTCGAGAACGAGGCCGATGCTCAGGTTCTTATCCAGGCCGGCGTCCACTATCTGCAGGGCTATCATTACGGCCGCCCGCAATTCGACCGCCCCTGGACCGTCGGCCAGCGCATTCTGTCAGCTTAAGGCCTCGTTCAGCCCCGACCATCCCTAGTTGATCGCCACCTGCTGCTGGTCCATAAAGCAGCGTGATGAACGAAACCGGTACACCAGCGCAGCGCAGCGTCAAGCTTGCCGAATTGCCCGCCCTTGTCGCCTATCACGGCGAGGCGGTCTGGCTGGATCATCGCGATGCACCAGCACAGCGGGTCAGCCACGGCACGGCCGGCCTGTCGGCCCGCGCCAAGGCGCCCCTGCTGGTGCATGCGCCATCGACCGCGCGCCGCCTGCGGGTCGAGCGCTTCTTCGCCTTCGATCTCTTGGAACTCTATGCCTTCGTGCGGCCAGCGAGCTTTGTGCTGCCGACACCCAAGGGTCTTGCCGAAACGCTGGGCCTGGTCGTGCCGCCGCACCATGACCCGGTGGCGGAAGCCAAACTGCTGCATGAATGCGCGCGGCTGCTGCTCACCGAACTGATGGCGCAGTCGCGGCAACGGCGGCGAACGACGGGTTTGGCCTGGGCGATGGCGCGCGCCGGCTGGGCCTGGGGTCCATTCGTGCTGCGGGCCCTCGACTTTCAGGCCGAAGGGGCGGCGGCACCCGGGATCGGCATCTGGGACGATCTCCCCGAATGGAGCGATGGCGCCCCGCCACCGGAACCGGACCATCTCCCCATCCAGGCGGATGAGACGCGGCGGCGCCTCGCTGAGTTGATCGGCGAAGGGGCCGAGCAGCGCGCGGCGCAGGCGGATTTCGCCGCCGGCCTCACCCCCGCCTTCTGCCCGCGCCCCGAGGAGGATGCGCCCAATGTCGTGCTGGCCGAGGCGGGCACGGGGGTGGGCAAGACGTTGGGCTATATCGCGCCGGCGAGCCTCTGGGCGCAGCGTAACCAGGGACCGGTCTGGATCAGCACCTACACCCGGCATCTGCAGCACCAGATCGATCAGGAGCTTGACCGGCTCTATCCCAATCCAGCGCAGAAGGCGCAGAAGGTCGTCATCCGCAAGGGGCGCGAGAATTACCTGTGCCTGCTCAATCTCGCTGAAATGGGCGGGCAACTCACGAGCCGCCCGGTCGATGCCGTGGGCTTCGGCCTGGTCGCGCGCTGGGCCATGGTGACGCGCGATGGCGACATGGTGGGCGGTGATTTTCCAGGCTGGCTCCCCGACCTCATCGGCCAGGGCCGCACCTTTGCCTTGGCCGATCGGCGCGGCGAATGCATCTATGCCGCCTGTCCGCATTACACCCGCTGCTTCATCGAACGCTCGGCAAGGCGCGCGAAGAAGGCGGAGATCGTCATCGCCAATCATGCGCTGGTGATGATCCAGGCCGCGATCGGCAGCAGCAATGACGAGCAGCGTTTGCCGACGCGCTATGTGTTTGACGAGGGTCATCATCTTTTCAGCGCCACCGACAGCGCCTTTGCCGCGCATCTGACGGGCCAGGAAATGGCCGATCTGCGGCGCTGGCTGCTGGGTGCCGAGGGCGGCAGGTCGAGCCGCGCGCGCGGTTTGAAGCGCCGCCTCGACGATCTCATTCTGGACGATGCCGAGATGCCGGCGCTGGTGGATGCCGTGCTGCAGGCGGCGCGCGGTCTGGTGAGCGAGGGCTGGCAGCAACGCCTGGCCGAGAACCAGGCGGCGGGTGCGGCGGAGAAATTTCTCTACGCCGTGCGCCATCAAGTATTGGCGCGTTCCAGCGCGCCGCGCAGCGGCTATTCGCTGGAATGCGCCTGCGCGCCGCTGGAACCCGATGTCGCCTTGGCCAGCGTCAGCCTTGACCGTGCATTGGGGGCGCTGATGGAGCCGATGCTGGCCCTGGCTGCCAAGCTGATGCGGCGTCTCGACGACGAATCCGAGAATCTGGAGAGCGCCGAACGCCAGCGCATTGATGCCATGGCGCGCGGGCTGCAGCGGCGCGGCGATATGGAAGTGGGCGCCTGGCGCGCGATGCTGAAGGCGCTCAGCCATCAACAGCTGCCGGATCCCGACGCGGCACCGGTCTTCGTCGACTGGTTCGGGCTGGAGCGCAATGACGGGCGCGAAATCGATGTCGGCATGTATCGCCATTTCCTCGACCCCACGCAGCCTTTTGCCGATGCGGTGATGAAGCCCGCGCATGGCGTTGTCGTCACATCCGCCACGCTCACCGACGGCACGGGATCGGATCTCGCCTGGATGGGCGCGGAAGCGCGGGCGGGCACCAAGCACATGCCCCTCCCAGCTTATCGCCTGCGCGTGCCCTCGCCCTTCGATTACGCCAGGCAGACCCGCGTTTTCATCGTCACCGATCTCGACAAGGAAGATCTTTCTCAGGTGGCTGCCGCCTATCGCACGCTGTTCCTGGCGGCTGGCGGTGGCGCGCTCGGCCTCTTCACCGCCATCCAGCGCTTGCGCGAAGTACATCGGCGCATTGCCCCGGCACTGGAGGAGCACGGGCTCAATCTCCTTGCCCAGCATGTCGACGCCATGGACAACGCCACCCTCATCGATATCTTCCGCGGCGATGTCGATGCCTGCCTGCTGGGGACCGATGCGGTGCGCGACGGTGTCGATGTGCCGGGAAATGCGCTGCGCCTCATCGTCTTCGACCGCGTCCCCTGGCCGCGCCCGGATCTCCTCCACCGCGCGCGTAAATCGGCTTTCGGCGGCACGGCTTACGAGGACCAGTTGACGCGGTTGAAGCTGAAGCAGGCCTTCGGCCGCCTCATCCGCCGCGCCGACGACCATGGCGTTTTCGTCCTCCTGGATAAGGCGATGCCGTCGCGCCTTCTCACCGCCTTTCCCCCCGATGTCGCCGTGGAACGCATCGGCCTCAAGGCCGTCATCGAGCAAACGGCCGCGTTTTTGGCTGAAAACGTTAATAAAGCGACTGTTCGAGCAGCGATTTCCGGGCCAAGGTCTGGGGTTGAGCCATAACGCCCCCGCCGCTATTGTTCGGGCGATTTTTCGTCAGGTAACCTTTTTCATCTGTTAACAGGGATTCCCAAGCAATGGCCGCCGTGCAGAACCATCATTCCGCCCTCATCTACACCATGGTGCTGATGGCCGCGGCCGATCGCGACATGTCGGATGCGGAAATGTCGTCGATCGGCGACATGATCGGCCATCTGCCCGTCTTCCGCGATTTCGACCGCGCGCAGATCGCCAAGACTGCTGCCGCCTGCGTCGATATCCTCAACGGCAAGGAGGGGCTCGATGCGGTCTTGAAGAAGATCGTCGACACCCTGCCTGAAAAGCTGCGCGAGACGGCTTATGCGCTGGCTTGCGATGTCGCTGCCGCCGACAGCACCGTGACGCAGGAAGAAGCCCGCCTTCTCGATTTGCTGCGCTATGAGCTGAAGATCGGCAAGCTGGTCGCCGCCGCCATCGAACGCGGCGCCCGCGCCCGTCACATCACGCTGTAAACAGACCGTCACGCGAAGATCACGCATCGGGGTGGTGGCACACCACCTCGATGTTGTGCCCGTCCGGATCGAGGACGAAGGCCGCATAATAATGAGCGTGATAGAGAGGGCGAAGGCCCGGCGCACCGTTGTCTGTCCCGCCGGCCGTCAGTGCGGCGCGATGGAAGTCATTCACCTGGTCACGAGTCTCGGCGACGAAGGCCAAATGCAGATGGGCCGGCTTCTCGGCAGTCTGGAACAGGCATAGAGACGATTTGCCGTCGGCACTCATTTCCACGCCGAGCGCATTTTCCTGGACGATTTTCAGCCCCAGCGGCGCGAGCGCGTTAAGGTAGAAGGCCTTGCTGGCGGCAAAATCGCGGACGCCGAAGACGACGTGATCAAACATGCGAACTCAATTTTGATCGATCAGGGCTGATCTTTGTGCCTTACGCTGCCGAGCGCAGGCTGCCATGGGCGAAGTCCATGTAGAGCTCGCGGGCGCGGCGGCAGATCGGCCCGATCTCGAGCTTCCTGTCCTCGATCTGGGTCATCGGCATGACCTTGCCGAAATTCCCCGATGAGAACAGCTCGTCGCATTCGAGAATGTCCTTGGGCGTCAGTGTCTTTTCATAGACGGGGATCTTCGCCGCATTGAACAGGCGGATGAGGCGCTGGCGCGTGATGCCGTTCAAGAAACAGCCGCTGGCGGCGGGTGTGATGGCGGCACCGTCCTTCACGATCCACAGATTGGCGGAGGCGAATTCGGCGATATTGCCGAGCGGGTCGAGCATGACCGCTTCGTCGAAGCCCTTGGCGCGGGCTTCGCCGGAGGCACGGCCGGCTTGTGCGTAGAGGCAGACCGCCTTGGCATCGGTCGGCGCCATTTCGGGCGACGGGCGGCGCCATTTCGAGATCATGGCACTGCCGCCCTTGGTGGGATCGGGGAGCGGCGTCAGCACGACGGAAATGCAGATGCGCGTCGACGCCGGGTCCGGCGCCATCCAGCCATCCTCGGACCACATGAAGGGACGCAAGTACAAATGGCTGCCACGCGGAAAGCGCGCGATGCCGTCACGGCAGATCTCTTCGATCTCGCCGGCGGATAAAGGCGAGCGGAGGCCGACATTGCTGGCGGAACGCACGGCACGGCGGCAATGCAGGTCAAGATCGGGCGTCACGCCATCAAATGCGCGCGCGCCATCGAAGATGCCGCCCATCAACCAGGTCGCATGATCGAATGCGCGCATCAGCGGCGGATTGCCGGTGACCCATTTGCCGTCAATAAAATGCCACTGTTCCATGGCGGGCCTCACTCGTGAATGCCGATCTGCCCGCCGGCTTCAGACGCGAACTGCGTCGGCACAGGCGGTCATGCGGCCAGCTGTCATAAAGATCAGCGTATACCAGAGTGAAACGCTAGGACGCTTTTGGATGGGGTGCAAGCCTCGTGGCAGGTGCGAGATGCAACAGGCTGCGTCACGCCGCTGCGGCCGCCGGCACGGATCAGGCGAAATAGCGTGCCGGCAGGGGCCGCGGATGCAGGCGCTGCTGGCGCGCGTCACCTTCATCCGCCGTGACGGCCGAGGGTTCGTCGCGGAAATAGAACAAGGCGGCGCCCAGTGCCCGCAAATCGGCGCGCTGCTGCTGCAGCCGCTGCGATTCCGTTGTCGCCGTTGCTGCCTCAGCTGCCGACTGTTCAGGGGCAGAAGGTTCGGCGGGACGCAGAATCTCGCGCAGCCTTGCAGCGGCAAGGCGGGAACCGGTGGTGATGACCTGACGGTCGACCAGCTTGAGCTGGGCCCGCCGCTGGGCCCATGCCGCCTGGTCGCCACTGCCGAATCGGTTACGGGTGCGCATCTCTTCCGGCAGGAAGTCGAAGCTGGCCTGAACCGACGCCGCATCGGCTTCGGGCAATTCATTCCATCTTGCTGTACGCGGCATCAGAGTTCTCCGTCGGATCGAGATAGAACATTTAGAGAACAATCAGGACAAAGTCAAGCCCCCGGCGGAATTTCCGGCCGGGGGCTTGGTATTACGTTTGTTAGATCAACAGCTTACTGCGTGACCCACTGGATGCGGGCGATGAAGCGAACCTGGTCCTGCGGCACGAATTGCTGCTGGGCGGGCTGGCGGATCGCTTCCAGGTAATAGCCGTCGGCGTCATGGCGCACCACCTTGCGCACCAGGACGGTGCCGGCGGTGGTGCCGATGATGATGCGGTCACCGCGGCGGATTTCGACCCCGCGTGTCGCCACCAGCGTGTCGCCGTCGCGGTAGATCGGGTCGAAATCGGCGCCGGTAATCTCGACACCGAAGCAATCCTTCGTGGCACCGGCAAATTCCAGATGGCCCCAATCGCTGCCGATCGGCGCACCGCCATGGTCGAAGCAATCGCCAGCCGCCAGGCGGTCAAGCGTGATGACGGGAATGGTGCGGCTGGCACCCTTGGCGACGACACGGCCACCGCTGATGGCCTGGTCGTAACCGCCGGCACCACCATGGCCGTTGCTGTGGGCTTCGCCGTTGGCGGCGCCTGTCAGCAGCACGAAATCGACGAAGGGCTCGCCGGTGACGGTGAGGATCTTCGACAGCGATTCAGTGCTGGGCCAACGTGGCCGGCCTTCGCGCGTGATGCGCTTGGATGGATTGAAGGCGGTGGGATCAAGGCCTGCGCGACGCGCGAGACCCGAGGCGGATAGCCCATGTTTGGCGGCCAGTCGATCAATACCACGCCAAACGTCGGCATGCTGCAACATGGGAACTGACACGATCGCTTCTCCTAAAGTTCAAGCCAATACGACGCGCTTGCCGCAGCCCCAGGACGAAGCGTTCCTTTCCTAATTCGGTGCCGGACCGTCAGGTCCAGGATCATCTTCCGACATCTGTGCTTCCTCCCCCCGAAGGCCGCACCATCAGTCATGATCGTCATCATTTTAACCCAGGAAACCCACGGAAAGAACAGCTGATTTAAAGTATTAGGATTAGAGCACCCTATACTTTAGGGTAAGAAAGAAAGCCGTGAATCACCTCTTTAATAGTAGAATTCGTTTAGTTTCCGCCACTTTCAGTGAAGTTTGGAACTTTCCGCATTACGTGAAAAATCTCCTGTCCGGCAGGGAATATTCCTCGAACCAGGTCTTCCCCCTCGCCGCCACGGCGGCAAGGCTCTCCCCAACCCCTTGCCCAATGGCGCCGCATTGGCTAGGTCGGGCAGCAGCATGATGAGCCCCGACTTGATCTATCCGTTGTTACGTCCGGCCCTGTTTCGCCTCGATGCCGAGAAGGCACATCGCCTGGCGGTGCGCGCGCTCGGCACCATGTCGGGGACGGTGGTGAAAGCGCATCCCGCCTTGGGGCAGCGCCTTTGGTCGCTTGAGTTCCCGAACCCCCTGGGCCTTGCCGCCGGCTTCGACAAGAACGCCGAATGCTATCGCGGCGCGCTGGGTCTCGGCTTCGGCTTTGTCGAGATCGGCTCGGTGACACCGCGCCCGCAGGCCGGCAACCCGAAGCCTCGCTTGTTCCGCCTTCCGGCGGACCGCGCCGTCATCAACCGCATGGGCTTCAACAATGACGGCATGGATGCGGTGGCCGCGCGATTGGCGGCACGCGACCCTGCCCGGGGCATCGTCGGCGTCAATCTCGGCAAGAACAAGGAGACCGCCGACGCCGCCGCCGATTATGAATTGGGTGTGGCGCGGCTTGGCGACCTTGCCGATTATCTCGTCATCAATGTCTCCTCGCCCAATACGCCGGGGTTGCGCGCCCTCCAGGGCAAGGAACCCCTGGCCGAACTCATCCAGCGCACGCGCGCAGCGCGCGATCGCCTGGCCGCCAGGCCGCCGCTGCTGCTGAAGATCGCCCCCGACCTCACCGAGGACGATCAGCGCGACATCGCCGAGGTGGCGCTGGCTGAGAAACTCGACGGGCTCATCATCAGCAACACCACCATCGCGCGGCCACCGCTGCAGGAGACGCTGGCGGCCAGGGAAACCGGCGGCCTTTCCGGGGCGCCGCTTCTTGGCCCATCGACGGTTCTTCTGGGGCGCATGTTCAAGCTGACGCAAGGCCGGCTGCCGCTCATCGGCGTCGGCGGCATCAGCGATGCCCGCGATGCCTATGCCAAGATCCGCGCCGGCGCATCGCTGGTGCAGCTCTATTCCGCCCTGGTCTATGAAGGCCCGGGCCTTGCCGCGCGCATCGTGGCGAAGCTGCCGGCCTTGCTCGCTGCCGACGGTTTTACCCATGTGAGGGATGCGGTCGGCGCCGATCACCGCTAGGATGCGCCCCATTACGGCCTTAACACGCTCTTAACCAAGGATTTGCTAGGGCTAGACCATGACCCAGCGCGCCCATGTCCTCGTCTTCCTGCTGTATTCCCTGGGCGCCGTCCTGGTAGCCTTCTGGCTGCCGTCATTCGTCCCCAGTGTCTCGCGCATCCTGGCCTATATCGCCGGCTGCTTCATCGTCATGGCGGGCGGGTTGCTGCAACAGGCGATGCTGGGCAAGGCCCGCTCTCAGCAGCAGGCCCAGTCACTGGCTGAACTCAACCGGCTGCTGGCCGATGTGTTGAAGGATCAGCGCAAGCTCGAAGACGACATGCTGCAGCTTCGCGCGACACTCGCCAACATCGCCAGCGCCCCGGCCCAGGACGTGGGCAACGTCGTCAACGAAGTGAAAGTGCTGCAAAAGCTGATCGAGCAGCTTTATGGCGCCCGCACCGCCGGCGCCAAGGCAGCATCCAAGGCGATGCCGGCGGCCAGCCCAGCCACGGAAACAGCCGCCGAGAAAATCGCCGAGAAACCTGCGGCACCGAGGCCGGTCGCGCCGAAGCCCGCCCCTGAAATAATCTCGGCGCCCGCGACCGGTGGCGGCCCCGGCGGCAGCCTGCCGATGCCGCCGGTTGCCTATGACCTTGCCGCAGACGAGATCCTTGATGCGCTGCGCGAGGGGTTGCGTGAGAACGGGGTCGAGCTTGCCTTGCAGCCCATCGTCACCCTGCCGCAGAGGAAGCGCCGCTTCTTCGAATGCTTCTCGCGCGTGCGCATCAGCGATGGCCGCGTGCTGACGCCGGAACAGTATATCGACATCGCCGAGCGCCACGGCCTGGTGACGGCGATCGACAACATGCAGCTGTTCCGCTGCATCCAGATCCTGCGCCGCATTCGCAAAGGCAATGCCGGCATCGGCTTCTTCATCAATATTTCCATCCACACCTTGGCCGATCGCGACTTCTTCCGCGAGTTCATCAACATGATGGCGCAGAATGCCGAGCTTGCACCGGCCATCGTCTTTGAGTTCTCGCAGCGCACGATGGAGACGGCCGATGACGCCCTGCTGCGCGACCTGGAGCGGCTGGCCCAGCTCGGCTATCGCTTCAGCCTGGACCAGGTGACGCATTTCGACCTCAACCCGTCGCAGCTTTCCAGCCACCATTTCCGCTTCATGAAGGTCGAGGCCGAGCGCCTGATCGCCGCCGCCCGTGCTGGCGCATTGGGCGACGATCCGCAGGAGTTCAAGCGCATGCTGGATTCCTTTGCCATCGACCTCATCGCCGACCACATCGAATCCGAACCGATGCTGCTCGAGCTTCTCGACATGCATCTCGATTTCGGCCAGGGCTATCTGTTCGGCGAGCCGCGCATTGCCCGCGCCGAAACTGCCGCCCTCACCTGACAAAGACAAAGACGACATGACTCAATTCCCGAACGGCCTTTCTGCCATCGCCGACGACATCGACCTTGTGGTGATGGATCTGTGGGGCTGCATGCATGACGGCATCAAGGCCTATCCCGCCGCCATCGAGGCCTTGCGCGGCCTCAAAAGCCGGAACATTCCCGTGGCCCTCGTCTCCAACGCGCCGCGCCGCATCGAAACGGTGCGGCCGCGTCTGCGCGAGATGGGCATCAGCGACGATCTCTATGCCGGCTTCTATACCTCGGGCGAGGAAGTCTGGGGCCACCTCGCCAGGTGCGACGCCGCCGGTTATGACAGCCTGGGGCGCAGGGCCTATCAGATCATCGGGCCGCAGGACACGACTTTCACCGACGGCCTCGATCTAGACCTGACGCAGGATATCGCCGCCGCCGACTTCCTGCTGGTGCTGGGTGTGGCGAGCCCCGAGGTGAAGGTCGCGGATTTCACCAATGTGTTGAAAGCGGCACGCGCGCGCGATCTCACCCTGGTCTGCGCCAATCCGGACCTCATCGTGCATCGCGGGCGCATTGCCGAAATCTGCGCCGGTGCCATTGCCGAAGCCTATTTCGAAATGGATGGGCGCATCCTCATTGAAGGCAAGCCCCATGCCGGCATCTATCGCCGCGTGCTCAATGATTTCAAGGTCGCACCAGCGCGGCTGGTCGGCATCGGCGATGCCTTGCGGACAGATGTGGCCGGTGCCGCCGGGATCGGCGCCAGATCGCTGCTGATCGGCGGGGGCATCCACCACGCCGCCTTGTTGAAGGACGACAAGGTCGACGCCGTGGCATTGAAGGAATTGTCGCGCGGCGGTCCGCGCCCCGATTACGCCCTGCCTTATTTGTGCTGGTAGCGCGTCAATCCAGCCGGCCGTCTGCGCTGGCCGGCCGCGACATGCGGAAGGTCTGGTCGATCACGGCATAGAGGGAGTAGCCCATGCGCGCGATCGGCCGCGCGCGCGTGATGTCGACGCGGCCATCGACGATGAGCCCCTCATCGATATGGACCCCCACCACATCGCCGAAGACGACCGTGTTGGGCTGCGCCGGATCAAGCGTCGGCAGCACGACGCTTTGCAGATAGCGGCATTCCAGCGCCACCGGCGAGGCTTTGACGCGGGGCGGCGCCACGATGCTGGACGGCACCATTTCGAGCCCCGCCGCTTCTGCCTCGCTTTCGCCGGCAGGCAGGCGCGCCGACGTGGCGTTCATCTCGTCGCGCAAATCATAGGTCGCGAGATTGACGACGAAGGCACCGACCGCCTCGGCATTGTTGAGCGAATCCTTGCGGCTGCCATCGGCCTTGGTGCCGCTGGGGGCGAACATGACGATGGGCGGGCTGTCCGCCACCAGGTTGAAGAAGCTGAACGGCGCAAGATTGACGCAGCCCTCCAGATCGACACTGGAGATCCAGCCGATCGGCCGCGGCACGACCAGCGCCTTCAAGGGGTCGATGGCAAGGCCGCTATTGCCGAGGCGGGGTTCATAGAACATCAGTTGGTCTCTGGACGGTGGGAGAGTTTCTCGAACAAGAACATGCCGGCGAGCAGCGCCGCAAAGAAAATCCAGCCATTCACCCCGCCCAACGCCAGCAAAGTCACGGCAGGGCCGGGGCAGATGCCGGCAAGGCCCCAGCCGACACCGAAGATGGCCGACCCCAGGAGCAGGCGGCGGTCAATCGCTTGCACGGGTGGAAGATGAAAACGTTCAGCCGCCATCGGTTTGGCCCGGCGGCGTAGCCAGGCAAAACCCGGCACCGTGACGATCAACGCGCCGGCCATGACGAAGGCAAGGCTCGGGTCCCAGCCGCCCTGGCCGATGGCCGCGAGATCGAGGAAGGCCAGAACCTTCGTCGGATTGGCCATGCCGGACAAGACCAACCCGGCACCGAAGAGACCGCCGGCAATCGACCCGATCAGAAGACGCGACAGCATGGGTCAGCCCCCCACGACGTGGCGCATGACAAAGGTCGTCAGCATGCCCGCGGCCATGAAGACGGCGACCGCCGCCAGGGACCGCGGTGACAGCCGCGCCAATCCGCAAATGCCATGGCCGCTGGTGCAGCCGGAACCCAGCCGCGTGCCATAGCCAACCAGCAAGCCGGCGACGATGAGTCCCGGCAGATTGGCGCTGGTGGAAGGGGCGAAGCCACCCAGCGTCTTGGCCATGTTGAAAGCGCCAAGAGCCATGCCGACGAGGAACAGCAGGCGCCAGCCGAAATCGGCGCGCGGCTGGCTGATGAGGCTGCCGATAATGCCGCTGATGCCGGCAATGCGGCCGATTCCCGCCATCAGGATGAGTGCGGCCAGACCAATAAGGGCACCGCCTGCCAGTGCCGTGATCGGGCTGAATGCGTTCCAATCCATATGGCGATCCTTTCCCGACCGATCAGCGCCGCTTCTTGGGCGGGCAGAAGGTCTTCTTGAGCACGCCCGCGATCTCCAATGCCGGCTTGCTGGCGATGCGGTAATAGATGCTGGTGCCATCACGCTCGGTCGCCACCAGCCCCTCGGCGCGGAGGCGCATCAGATGCTGCGACACCTTGGGCTGGGCCATGCCGAGTGCCGCGCCGATATCGCCGACACAGAGCGGTCCAGCCGCCAGGGTACACAGAATGGCAAGCCTGTGTTCATGCGCGAGACCGCGCAGGAAAGACGCCGCTTCCGCCGCCTTGGCAAGAAGATCGTCCGCCTCGGTGAGGTGTGCGGCTTTTACATTCATATATTCGAATATATGAATGTATTATGCGCTTGTCAAGAGACCGCAAAGTGCTCCAGCAGGAAATCGAGCAGCGTGCGCAGACGTGCCACGCGTTTGAGGTCGCGGTGATAGCCGACCCAGACATCGCGTGAGGGCGGCGCCTCGCCGAGGTCGAGCGCTTGCAGGGCGGAAACACGATCACCCAGCAGACGCGGCAGGACGGCAAGCCCTGCGCCGGCAAGACAAGCCTGTGCCTGAACATCGCGGTTGTTGCTGCGCAAGGCGATGCGCGCCTTCGGCAGGACGCGGCGCAGCCAGGCGCGGTCGGGCAGATCGCTGAAGGCTTCGTCCATCGTCACCAGGCTGACACCAGCACCATCGCGTAACGACACAGGTGCCGCGCCACGCGGACCATAGAGCGCATAGCCCATGGTGAGCGCCTTGCGCTGGATCACGTCCGGCTCATCGAACCGCGCGATGCGGAAGGCGAGATCCGCTTCGCGCCGCGCCAGGCTATAGCGGCGCTGGTCGGTCAGCAGCTCCACCGTGATGCCGGGATGCGCTTGGGTGAAGCGGGCAAGCAATGGGGCCAGGACATGGGCGCCGAACCAGTCGGAAGACGCCAGGCGGATCTCGCCGCTCAGGCCACCATCGGCGGTGGCGCGGGTGACGGCCAGCGCCTCCTCTTCCATCCGTTCGGCATGGGCCAGAATGGCCTGGCCTGCATCGGTGAGGACGAAGCCGCCGGTGCTGCGCTGAAACAGTATCTGGCCCAGGGCGCCCTCCAGCGCCCGCAGCCGGCGCCCCATCGTGGGCTGCGTCTGGCCGATGGCCTTGGCCGCTCCCGCCAGGGTGCCCGCCCGGGCAATGGCGAGGAAAACCTTGAGATCGCTCCAATCCATCGGCTGGTTCATGGATTGGAGCTTAACCTTATTCATGCATTTCTGCATGGCATTTGAACATTATCGTTGATCGCCAAACGAATTCGTACGCCCCATCCTTTGTCCATGGACCCCGCGATGGAGGACGAGATGGCACAAGACATGACCGCCCGAACAATGCGCGCCCTGATAGCGACGGGCCCGGATGCGCCCTTCCAGCTGACCGAACGCCCGCGACCGGTGGTGGCGGCAGGTGAGGTGCTGGTCCGCATCAAGGCCAGCGGCGTCAACCCCCTGGACCTCAAGATCCGCGCTGGAGAGGCAGCCCATGCCCGCCATCCGCTGCCGGCGATCCTGGGACTCGACATGGCCGGCACGGTCGAGGCCGTGGGTGCGGGCGTCACTGGCTTCCGCTATGGCGACGAGGTCTTCGGCATGGTCGGTGGTGTCGGCGGGCATCAGGGGACGCTGGCCCAATACGTGGCGGCTGATGCTGATCTGCTGGCCCTGAAGCCCACCAATCTCAGCTTTCGCGAAGCGGCGGCCTTGCCCCTCATCTTCATCACCGCCTGGGAAGGCCTGGTCGACCGCGCGCATGTGCAGCCGGGGGAGAAGGTGCTGGTCCTGGGTGGCGCGGGCGGTGTCGGCCACATGGTCGTGCAGCTGGCCAAGGCGAAGGGCGCCGAGGTCTATGCGACCGACCGCGACAGCCCGGTCGAGGCTTATGTCGCCAAGTTCACCGACGGCGAAGGCTTCGATGTTGTCTATGACACGGTGGGTGGTGCGTCGCTCGATGCCGCTTTCCGCGCCGTCAAAAGCTATACCGGCCGCGTGGTGAGTTGCCTCGGCTGGAGCAGTCATGCCCTGGCGCCGCTGTCATTCCGCGCCGCCACCTATTCCGGTGTCTTCACCTTGCTGCCGCTGCTCTCGGGCAAAGGCCGGCCGCATCACGGTGACATTTTGCGCCAAGCCGCAGTACTCGCTGAGAACGGCCAGCTGCTGCCGCGCGTCGACCCGACGCGATACACGCTGGCACAAGCGGATGCGGCGCATGACGCACTGCGTCAGCGCCGCGCGCAGGGGAAGGTCGTGATCGAGATCGACTAGAGCACTACTCCGCTGCCTTCTTCACCACCGGGAAGCGCGAGCGCATCTCCAGTTCGAAGATCGGCACGGTGTTGCGGATATACTGCCCCTTTGCGTCGAAGACCGGCTGGTAGTCCCAGGCCACACCCTGTTTCCTGAGGATGTCGTTCAAGTAACGCCGGCGGCGCTGGCTGGCCACTACCTGCTGGCGGATGCCTTCCATGTCCCAGCCCTTCGCGATCTCGGCACGCAAGGCGGCAACCTGTGCGGCATAAGCGGGATCGGCGGCGAGGTTCTTCACTTCCAAGGGATCGGCTTCGAGATCGTAGAGCTGATCGGGGTCGGACTGGAAATGGACGAACTTCATTTTGCCACGGCGGATCATGACGCCGGGCGCCTTGGCACCTTCGCCCATATATTCGCCGATCACCTCGTCATGGCCCTTGCCCCCGGTGATGTGCGGCACCATCGAGCGGCCTTCGGTCACGACTTCCTCATGCTGTGGCGCGCCACTGGTGGCGAGGTCGAGGAGGGTGGGGAGAATGTCGATCTGCGAGACCGCTTCCTTGACACGCCCGGCCTTGACGCCGGGGCCGTTGATGATCATCGGGATGCGCGCCGAATTCTCGAACCAGTTCATCTTGAACCACAGCCCGCGCTCGCCCAGCATGTCGCCATGATCGCCAGTGACGATGGTGTAGGTGTTGTCGGCAAAGCCGCTTTCTTTGAGCGCCTGCATCATGTCGGCGAAACGCTCGTCGATATAGGAGACCGTGCCGTAATAGGCATGGCGGGCATTGCGAATGGCATCTTCGGTCGGTGCCGGATCGAGCATGCCGATGCCGTTGGAGATGCGCTGTTCATGCGGGTTCAAGGGCACGGAACCAGCCTTCAATTTCGGCATGTCGATATCGTCATGCCGATACATGTCCCAATGTTCCTTCCGCGCCAGATAGGGATCGTGCGGGCTGATCAGCGACACGACGAGGCAGAAGGGCTGATCGTCGCCTTTACGCGCCAGGTCGAAGAGATGGCGCTTGGCGAGGAACACGACCTCGTCATCGAAATCGAGATAGGCCGAGCGCGTGCAGATGCCGGCGTCGTGCACCACGTCCATGTTGTGGAACCAGTCGAGCTTCATTTCCGGATGGTCCCAATTTGGGACCCAGGCGAAGTCGGAGGGATAGACATCGGTGGTGAGGCGGCGGTGGAAACCGTGGAGCTGATCCGGCCCGCAGAAATGCATCTTGCCGGAGAGGGTGGTGTCGTAGCCAAGCGCGGAGAGGTGATGGGCGAAGGTCGGGATCTCGGCCATGAATTCGGCGGCATTGTCCCAGGCGCCGATCTTGGTGGGAAGGCGTCCCGACATGAAGGAATAGCGGGCCGGGGCGCAGAGCGGATAGTTGCAATAGGCGGCGTCGAACACCGCCGATTTGTCGGCGAAGGCCTGCATCGCCGGCATCTTCACGACGGGGTGGCCGTAGCTCGGCATGAATTGCGGCGCCAATTGGTCGAGCATGAAAATGACGAAATTCGGTTTGCGCTGTGCCATCTGGGTTCCCCGTTGTCGCCTGGAGCTGAGACCAAGTGTCACCCTTGGAACTGGCGTCTTCAAACCAGAAATTATAGAGTCAGAGGCTAAGTTCGTCTTAGCCTGGTGACCGCCATGACGTTCCGTAAGCTGCCGCCCTTAGGGATGCTGCGCTCCTTTGAAGCCGCCGCCCGGCACATTTCCTTTGCCCGGGCCGGCGACGAGCTGGGCGTCACGGCGGCGGCCATCAGCCAGCAGGTCAAGGCGCTGGAGGAGCATCTGGGGCAGAGCCTGTTTCTGCGCCGGCCGCAGGGGCTGAGCCTCACTGAGGCGGGTCTTTCCTACCTCACCGTCATCCGCGATGCCTTTGACCGGCTGGGGGCGGGGACGGATGAGATCTTCCATGGGCGGTCGGCGGCAGACGTGTCGGTGCGCGTCACCGCCGGCTTTGCGCATTTGTGGCTGGCGCCCCGCCTGCCGCGTTTCCTCAATCAGCATCCGGATATGCGGCTGCGCCTTCTGACCACGCTGTGGACGCCGCTGGAGATCGACCGCGACGCGGATTTCGAGATCCGTTGCGGTATCGGCGCCTGGCCGCAGCTCACCGCCTATCGGCTGACGCGCGACCGGCTGTTTCCGGTCTGCGCGCCGGAACTGGCGGAAGGATTGCCGCGGCCCTTGCCGCCGGAAGCCTTTAGCCGGCAGCGCCTCATCCATGTGGCAAGCTTCGCCGAAGGCTGGACCGACTGGTTCCGCGGCGCCGGCTTCCCGGCGGGTGCTGCGACGGAGGCCGTCGTCTTCGACACGGCAAGCCTCGCCGTGGACCTGACCCTCGCCGGCAGTGGTTTCATGCTGGGGCGATCCTGTTTCGTCGACCGGCTGCTGGCGGAAAAGCGGCTGGTCGCCCCCTGTGCAGCGAAGATCAAAAGCAGCGAGGCCTTCTACCTGGTGGAGCGGGCCGGCGAGCGCCTGGCGCATCCGGCCCGGACCTTCCGCGACTGGATTCTGGCCGAAGTCCAGAATCCCTAAAGACGGGCTTAAGTATTTCTCTCTTTACTCTATCGATCTAATAGTGTTTAAAGGGAGATGAATAGGTCTGCCTCGTTGACATTGTCGTCGACAGATACTGGCAGGCCGATCTGTGAGGACGGATGATTATTCAGCCTAAGTCACTGATTATTGCCGCTTTTCTGGCCGCGACGCCAATTTCCGTGGGCGCGATCGCAGCGCTGACCGGCATCGCCGCGGCCCCGGCCGAGGCGGTCGACGTCATCGGTTTCGACCGCAAATGGCTGCTCTCCGTCGATGAGGCCCGTGCGGTCATTGCCGACGGCGCCATCGTGCTGGACGCCCGCAATGCGGCTTTGCGCGCCCAGGCGCCGATCCGCAATGCCGGCATCCTGAGTGCCGCCGATCTTGCCGGCAGCGATGCCGAGGTAACGGACCGCTTGCGCAATCTGGGCGTCAACCGCGGCGAACCGGTCATCGTGCTGGGCGACCCGGCCCATGGCTTAGGCGAAGACGCGGCCCTCGTCTTGGCCCTGCGCTCGCTCGGTCATCAGCGCATTGCCATGGTGGATGGCGGCTTGCCGGCCCTGCTTGCCGCCGGCCTGCCGACGGTCCAGGCGCCCTTCGGCCTGGGCAATTTCGAGATCGCGCATGATGATTCCTGGTCGCTCGACGCGACCCGCGCCAGCGCGCGTGATTTTCAGCTGGTGGAAAGCGACCTGTCGCCGGAATTGCTGACCCCCGATGGACGCATCAAGAGCGCCGACCAGATCGCGGCGATCCTGGCCGCCAAGGGTATCGACCGGGATACGCGCATCGCCACGGCCGGTGACCGCTCGGCGTGGCTTGCCACCGTCCTCCTTGACCAGGGCTATGACGCGCGCCAGGTCGTCGGCGCGCCAGAGGCATTGACCGCAGCCAATTGAGGGGCGTTCTAATGGCTTCATGAATGAAGCCTTCTTCCGCCTCGGCATCTTCCTGATCCTGTTTGCCCTGCTGGGCCTGGCGGAGACCTTTTATCCGCGCCGACCCCTGCGCGTCGGCAAGAGCCAGCGCTGGGGCAGCAATCTGGGCCTGCTGGTCATCGACGTGCTGGCGCAGCGCTTGACGCTGGGCGCCATCGTCTTTGCGGCGGCCCTGCTGGCAGAAAAAGAGGGCTGGGGTCTGTTTCACCTCCTCGACTGGCCCTTTGCCATCGAAGCCCTCATCACCCTGCTGGTCCTCGATGCTGCCATCTATCTGCAGCATGTAGCGACGCATAAGGTGCCGCTCCTGTGGCGCCTGCACCGTGTGCATCACACCGATCTCGATGTCGATCTCAGCACCGGTTTCCGCTTCCACCCCGTCGAGATCCTGCTGTCGGCGCTCTATAAGGCCGGCATCGTGCTGGCACTGGGTGCCGATCCGATGATCGTCCTCATCTACGAAGCGGCGCTCAGCGCCTTCTCGCTCTTCACGCATGCCAATCTGGCGATACCACCGCGCTGGGATCGGCACCTGCGTTATCTCATCTGCACGCCCGACATGCACCGGCGGCATCATTCGATCGACCAGCCAGAGACCGATTCCAATTACGGCAACATCCTGTCGCTGTGGGACCGGCTGGGTCGCAGCTATTTCGAGGCACCGCGCCTGGGCCAGGACGGCGTCGTCTTGGGGTTGGCAGAAGAACAGGATGCAGCACGGCTGGCGCTCGGCCAGCTGCTGCTGCTGCCCTTCACTGCGGGGCGCCAGCCACGCTGAAGCGCGCAGCCCAACGCTGCTCGATCTCGTGATAGGTGCCGTTCTTGCGGATGATCTCAAGCCCGCGATCAAGTGCCGCGATGGCCGCCGTCGCCTCGGGCCGCTTCTTTGAAAATGACACATAGAGATCGGGCTGGAAGAGCAGGCCAACGATCTTGACCTTGCCCGCCAGTTCGCTGCCATGCTCGGCGAGGAGATGCGCCATCACCTTGTCGTAGATCACGCCATAGGCAACGCGCTTCATGGCGACGACGCGCAGAACGGAAAGATCATTCTTCACCACGCTTTTGTCGACCGACGCATCGCCTTGGAACGGTTCGCCATAGGTATAGCCATTGGTGACGGCGACACGCTGGTTCTTCAGGTCGACGGGTCCAAGGTCATGGGCAGGCGAATCGACCGGCGCGATGATGACGATATTGGCCGAAAAGAGCGGATTGTCATGGAAGCGGAACCGGGCTTCGGTCGCCGGTTCACGCGTGGTGTCGAAGCAGCCGAGCTGCCAGCCGGCTTCGACCTCCTCCAGGCAGCGCGCATAAGGCTGGCTGACGAACTCGACCTTGGCGCCGGCAGCCGCATAGGCCGCGCGCACCAGATCGACCGCCATGCCGTCTGGCTTGCCATCGCGCAGGGCGGAATAGGGATACCAGTCATTCTCGGCGACGACCTTGAAGGGTTCATCGGCCGCCGCGTTGGCGCAAGTGGCTGCCAGAGCCAGAAAAACCAAGACCAGAAGGCGTTTCATGGCCGCGATGTCTTCACCGCCACGGCGCCATAAAGGTCCGGCCGGATCTGGTCGTTGAGCGGCCACCAATTGCGCACGCGGCGCACCTGGTCGAGATCGATGGTGGTGGTGAGCAGCGCCTCCTCGTCCGGCGCGCCCGCGAGGATGACGCCCCAGGGATCGACCACGCTGGAGCGGCCGATGAAGCCAATGCCGGTCACCTTTTCCCGCCCCGTCATGCCGGAGGCGGCGATGAACATCTGGTGGTCGGTCGCGCGCGCCTTCAAGAGGAAATCCCAATGGTCGAAGCGGGGCGACAGGAACGCGGTCGGCAGCAGGATCAGTTCGGCACCGGCCCGGGCATAGGCGCGGAACATTTCCGGGAAGCGGATATCGGCGCAGATGCCGATTCCAAAGCGGCAAAGGTTCGTGTCGTAAAGCTGCAGCTCCTTGCCCGGCGTGACCTTGGCGGATTCCATGATGCCGGGCGGCAGGTCGGTGCGGTTGGGCACGTCGAAAAGATGTGTCTTGCGATAGCAGCCCAAGAGATCGCCGCCGGGTGCCACCACCGGCGACGTGTTGTAGATGCGTCCATCCGCACCCTTTTCATAGAACGAGCCGGTCACATACATGGCGTGCCGGCGTGCGGCATCGGCCATCAGATCGAAGGTCGGACCGGGAATGGATTCCGCCAGTGCCTTATGCGCATCACCGCTCGAAAAACCCGTGCCGGTGAAGAGTTCCGGGAGAACAACAATGTGACTGCCGCGCGCGCCCGCGAGGTCGAGGTAATGCCGCGCCTTGGCGAGATTGGCCGGCTTCTCGTCATCCTGCGCGTTGAACTGCGCGATCGATATCGTGACCGGGCGTGCCTCGTTCATGTCCATCCCATCCCGAGACTGATGTTGACCCCCAACACCCCTGAACGATAACCGAAGCCAGCGGTGGCGGTACAGCCTTCTTCCGCCGTCTGAGGCGGCAAGCCGGCGGCCGACCGGTGCCGCTCAGATGCCTAAGATGAACTTCTGCGCGCGCATGATCTCAAAATAATCCCGCGCTGCAAACTGGACCGTGCGATTGCCGATATGCTGGGCGCCCGGATACCAGGAGGCGCGATAGGCATCCGTCGGGTTATTGAAAACCACCTCCAACACGGTCACATCGGCCACCGGCGGCAGCAATTTCGTCCGGTCGAGCTTCAACGCCTGGGCGACACCGTCCCTGATGCGCGCGCGCGCCAAAGCCGGCGCAATGGAGACGGTCGAGCGGCCGATGCCTTCAAGCACCGGCACCGTCACCATGCCGGGGTTGAGGCGCGCGGCATCGGCACAGATGCCGGCATCGCCGGAGACGAACACCGACGGCACCTTGTAATAGGCGGCAGCCGTCGCATAGACATGGAACTCCGATGCCGGCACGCCGTTGAGGCGCAGTTCCGCGATGCGCAGATTGGTGGTGTGCGCCAGCGGGTTCCCTTCCGCACCGGCGCGGCTGTGATAGCCGGTAAAGACCACGGCATCGAAGCCAGCCTCGACGCCCTGGATCATGCTCAACGGGTGGCCGCTCCAACCGCGAATGATCCGGACGCAATCCGGCAGATTTTCGGTGATGATGTTGCGCCCGGAATCATGGGCGTCTTTCAGCAGGATCTCGGTGGCCCCCGCCGCGATGGCGCCGTCGATCGCCGCCAGCACTTCGCCGGTCATCAGCTGGCGGAATTCGGGATAGGCCGGATGCTTCTTCTCGGCTTCATCCCAATGGGTGATGCCGGCCGTCCCTTCGATATCGCTGCTGATGAAAACCTTCATGACCTACGAACCCTTGTGGCAATCCGTGAGACGGATATGGCTATGCGAGGGCCTGATTGATGCCAGTTCAAGGGTCGGAATGCAAATCTGCTCATCCAGCATTCACGGTTTGCACCAACGTGATCAAGAGCTAGAATTCCGGCCCAAACGAGTAAAGGTGGGTTGCAACGAAATGTTCGGGTCGCTGCGGAAACCTCTAAATCGTACCATCGGCATCTTTGTTCTCCTTGCACTTGGCTATTGGGCGTTTGATCTAGTCATTCTCGGACCAGCTATTGAGCATCGGTTGCCATGGGCGGTGACAAACGAGAAGGCACTTTTGTGGATAGGTCAGTGGATACCAAACCTCCACAATCACCTGCCCAAAATCGTTGAAGTCTTTGGGATCGAAGGCGCATTGCGATATGCGCGCATCCTTACGTCGACCACCATATCGGTGATAGCAGCCCTGATCTTCTACGCGGCGACGTGGTCTTGGCGGCCAAGTGAAAGGCTGGAATGGGTGCCAAGCCGCAGCATCGGTTTTATTGAACGACATCGAGCCATCTCCGGCATTGCCGCAGTAGCTATGACATATATGTTGGTATTTGGCGTTAATCCGAGGGGTAGCACTAACGGCGCTGGAATATTGTTCGCAGCCACCGACGATCCAATCCGCATGCTTCTTTCGCCGATCACCACCGGCCTCTTGTTAACTCTATTCATTGCCAACGCAGTCGAGCAGACCCACTATATCCGGCGCTACGAGAAACTTCATTCGGACCACGACTCTCGTCCCAATTTCTAATCCTGGGCCGTGCGACGCTCTTCCTTGCGCTTCATGACAAAGGCATCGAGCGCTTCCTTGATGCCGGGATCGAGCTGTGGCGCTACATAGGCGTTGAGGGCCTGCTGCCAGATGGCGGTGGCACGCGCGGTTGCATCATGGCCGCCGTCGGCTGCCCAATTGGGATAGGAGCGCCAATCGGCAATGAGCGGCTTGTGGAACGCCGTCTGATAGCGCGCCAGCGTGTGCTGGGCGCCGAAGAAATGCCCGCCGGGTGCCACTTCGCGCTGCGCATCGAGGCCGAGCTCGGCGTCGGAAATGTCGAAGGGCTGCACCAGGCCCGCCATCAGATGCAGCATCTCGACATCGAGCACGATCTTTTCGAAGGAGGCGGTCAGGCCACCTTCCATCCAGCCGGCGCCGTGATAGACGAGATTGGCGCCGCCCAGCACCGACGACCACAGCGACATTTCCGATTCATAGGCCGCCTGGGCATCGACCGCATTGCTGGCGCTGGCATTGCTGGCGCGGTAGGGCAGGTTATAGCGCCGCGCCAATTGCCCGCCGATCAAGGTCGCCCGCGCATTCTCCGCCGTACCGAAGGCCGGTGCGCCGGAACGTAAATCGACATTCGAGGTGAAGGCGCCATAGACGACCGGCGCCCCGGGCCGCGTCAGCTGGGTGAGGGTAATGCCCGCCAAGGCCTCGGCATTCTGCTGGGCAAGGGCGGCGGCGAGGCTGACCGGTGCCATCGCACCCATCAGGGTAAAGGGCGTAATGACACTCGCCTGGCCCCACTCGGCCATCGCCATCAACCCATCGCTCATCGCTTCATCAAAGCGACGCGGGGAATTGACCGAGATGATGGTGATGCAGGATGGATCGGTGACGAGGTCCTCCCGCGTCAGCCCGCGCGCGATCGCCGCCATGTCGATGCCGTCGAGAGCGCGCTCCGCGCCAATCGCCGTGCAGTGATAGACCTTGTCGGAATAGGTGACGTTGGCAAGATAGCAATCGAGATGGCGGCTCTGCGCCGGCAATTCTTGCGGTGCCGTCGGCTGATTGCCGATGAGATGGATGATGTCGAAGCTTTGCGCCAGCTGGATGAGGCGCCGGTAGTCTTCGAGATTGCCGGGGCGGCGACCGTTGACGCGGTCCTCGACCGTCGGCGGACCGGCGACCAGGCTGAAGGCCAGCGCATCGCCGCCAAGCTCGATACGCCGCGCCGGGTTGCGCGGTGTCAGCGCGAAGGAGCGCGGCGCCGTCTTCAAGGCCTCGCTGATCAATGCTTCGGGAATGCGGACAATGCCGGTCCCGTCATCCACCTTGGCCCCGGCCTTGGCAAAGGCGGCGCGCGCCTTGGCGCCCATGAACTCGATGCCGATGTCTTCGAGGATCGTGATCGAGGCGCGATGCACCGCGTCGAGCTGTTCCGGGTTCAACGGTTCGACCGGCTTCAGGCTGCGTTTCAGAATGGCCGGAAAATTCCCCTGCGCCAAGCCGCTGTCGCGCGGCCGCCGCGCGTGATCGTCGCCGCGCCGCCGCACGCGCACCCGCGCATGACTTTCATGATCCTCAGCCATCTTGGCGCCGTCCCCCCTTATTTTTCTGAGGGAAGCTTATCCACCGAGGGGCGGCCTGAACAGAACGGCTGTGCCGCAATTATGCGCTAGCGCAATGCGCTTTGCTCATTGGGCGGGTTTCCCAATCGCGGTCTCGGTCAGGCGAGGCGGCCGGCCTGATAATCGGCAAAGGCCTCTTCGATCTCGGCGCGGGTATTCATGACGAAGGGGCCGTAGCGCACCACCGGCTCGCCGATCGGCTGGGCGGCCAGGACCAGCACGCGCGTGCCATCTTTGCCCGCCGTCACCTCGATCTCGTCGCCCGGACCCATCACCGCCATCTGCGTCTGTCCCAGCGACTTGCTGCCGATCTCGGCCGAGCCTTCGAAGACGTGAGCGAGGACCGTCGCACCGGCATCGACACCTTGGCGCCAGGTGACACCCGCCGGGATCGTTGCATCGACCAGCAGCGGCTGGCGCGAGACGCCGTTGACGGGACCGGTGATGCCGCTCGCCGTCCCCGCCACGACCTTCAGTGTCACGCCACTTTCCAGCGTGGCTTCGGCGATTTCCTCCGGCGCGTAGTCCTGATAGCGCGGCGGCACCATCTTTTCGGCAGCCGGCAGGTTGATCCAGATCTGAAAGCCGCGCATCAGTCCGTCGCTCTGTTCCGGCATTTCGGAATGAATTAGGCCGCGCCCCGCCGTCATCCACTGCGCGCCACCGGCCGTCAGCAGGCCGCTATTGCCGCGGCTGTCGAAATGGCGCATGCGCCCGGCCAGCATATAGGTGACGGTTTCGAAGCCGCGATGCGGATGGTCGGGAAAGCCGCCGATATAGGCGCCGGGATCATCCGAGCCGAATTCATCGAACAGCAGGAAGGGGTCGACCTGAACGATGCCCTGCACCGGAAAGAGGCGCTTCATTTTGACACCGTCGCCGTCCGAGGCTTCGGTGCCGGTGATGATGCGCTGCGTCTGCCGCTGGGTCATGGAAAGCTCGCTCGGTGATGTCGGAAAGTGAGTACGGGTGAAGTTAGAGATCGCAGGAGGCACGAACAATAGGTGCATTTGCGATCTTATTGTTCATCAAGGCGACACAATGGTGCCAGCCCAAGGCGCTGGTGATATGGAAATAATGCCTATTTATCAAATATTTATACCTATTCACCCTTCCACAATTTTTAACTTTCCCTCGGTAGGTTGGCAACCATAACGCGGTTCTGACGCGTCTGTCCCCAGGGAGTGGATCATGAAGCTAGCCGCGAAAATGCCAGCAGCGGTGACGGCCCTCATCGCTGTCGCCTTGATGGCGCTTGGCTTGATCGCCGTCTTCTTTGCGCAGGCCGCCTTGAAGGAATCGGCTGAAGGCAAGCTCACGGCGCTGGTCGACGCTCGCGCCGCGGCGCTGGAGAGCTACCTCGGCACTATTGCCGAAGACCTCAAGCTCTTTGCACTCACCGACGATACGCGCCTTGCCATGGATGCGTTCTCCAAGGCTTACGCTGAACTGCCGCCGGGCGAAGCCCGCAAGCTCTATGTCGATACCAACCCAAATCCGGCCAAGCTCATGGATCTCATGGCGGCGCAGGACGGCTCGGCCTACAGCGCCGCCCATGCGCGGTTTCATCCCTGGTACAAGGCGCTGGCTGAAACGCGCGGCTATTACGACTTGTTCCTGGTCGATATCAACGGCAATGTCGTCTACTCCTATACCAAGGAGCCCGATTACGGCACCAACCTTGCCGATGGCGAATGGAAGGACAGCGATCTCGCCCGCGTGTGGCAGAAGATCCAGGATGGCAAGGGATCGGTCGCTGTTGCTTTCTCCGATTTTGCCGCCTACGCCCCCAGCAAAGGCGTGCCGGCAAGCTTTATCGGCACGCCCATCATGCGCGGCACGGACCTCATCGGCACGCTCATCTTCCAGATGCCGGTGGGCCGTATCAACGCGGTCATGCAGCGCGCCGAAGGGATGGGCGTCAGCGGCGAGACTTACATCGTCGGTGCCGATTTGAAGATGCGCAGCGATTCCCGCTTCCTCAAGCCCGGCGATCCCAGCTCGATCCTAAATCAGGACGTAAAGACGTCCAGTGTCGAGGCGGGCCTCAAGGGCGAAACAGGAATTGGCGTCGTCGATGACTATCGCGGCGTCCCCGTGCTGTCGGCCTATAAACCGATCACTTTCGAAGGTACGAGTTGGGTCATCATCGGCGAAGTGGACGCAGCAGAGATCTTCGCGCCCGTTACCCATACGCGCAACATCATCCTGATGGTGGGATTTGTGGCGCTGTTGGTCGCGGTCGCCATTGGTTTCTTCGGTGCCCGCGCCATTACCGGCCCGCTCGCGGCCCTCACGCGCATCATGGGCGAGATGGCCGACGGCAATTACAGCGTGACGGTGCCAGCAACGACGCGCAAGGACGAGCTCGGTGACATGGCGCAGGCGACCGAGCAGTTCCGCGGAAAACTGATCGAAGGACGCGCCTTGTCCGAACAGCAGGCAGCCGAACAGCAACGCCAGATCGAACGCGGCAAACGCATGGAAGCGGCCGTCGCCCATTTCGACAAGGCCATCGGCGCCGTGGTCGAGGGGGTCAGCGCTGCCGCCACAGAACTGCAATCCACCGCGCAATCCATGGCGTCGACGGCGGAGGAAACGGCCCAGCAAGCCAATGTCGTCGCTGCCGCCGCCGAAGAGATGACCCAGAACGTACAGACGGTTGCTTCCGCCACAGAGGAGCTGTCGGCCTCGATTTCCGAGATCAGCAACCAGGTGATCGAATCCAACCGCGTCGTCAACGAAGCCGTGGCGCAGGCCGAGACAACCAATGACAGAGTCCGGACTCTTTCAGCCGCCGCTGAGAAGATCGGTGATGTTGTGACGCTCATCAACGCCATCGCCAGCCAGACGAATCTCTTGGCCTTGAACGCCACCATCGAAGCGGCGCGCGCGGGCGAGGCCGGGAAGGGCTTCGCCGTGGTGGCCTCGGAAGTGAAGAACCTGGCCATGCAGACAGCAAGGGCCACGGACGAGATCGGCGGCCAGGTGCGCGCGATCCAGCAATCCAGCGAAAGCTCGGCCGAAGCCATTCAAGGCATAACCCTGGTGATCAACCGGGTGAGCGAGATCTCGACGACCATTGCCTCGGCGGTTGAGGAACAAGGTGCCGCAACACAGGAAATTTCAAGAAACGTGCAGCAGGCCGCCGACGGCACCAGCGAAGTATCCGCCAATATCGGCGGCGTCACCGAAGCCTCGCGCGAAACCAGTCTGGCTTCCGGTCAGGTCCTGACCGCCGCCGCAGAGCTCGCCAAGAATGGTGCCGTCCTGCGCCAGGAAGTGGAAAGCTTCCTGCATATCGTAAGGACGCTTTAACAAAAACGGCCGGGCAAGACATTGCCCGGCCGCTGCCACTTCACGAGCGTCGCTTAGTTCTTGACCGTGTCTTCCAGGAAGAAGCGGCCGAGCGGGTTTTGATAGAAACCGCTGATGTTCTTGCGCGTGACGTTGCGATAGGGGCTGTAATAGAGATCGATCCAATGCACCTCTTCCTTGGCGATGGTCTGGATCTCGATATACATGGCCTCGCGCTTTTTCGGGTCCATCTCGACGCGGGCGGCCGCCACCAGTTCCTTGACCTTGTCGTTCTTGTAATGGGTCATGTAGTTGTTGTTGGTGTCATGGCCCAGGACAAAGGTGGTCTTCTGGTCGGGGTCGATCACGTCATTGGTCCAGTAATTGGTGGCGATGTCGTATTCGCCATCCACTTCCATCTGCCAGGACGAGCTGGGATCGACCTTGGTGATATTGACGGTGACGCCAGCCTTGGCCAGCTGCTGCTGAATGAGGATCGCGGTCTGTTCCGCCACTTCATCACCCGCATCGACGATGTAGTTGAGCGTCAGATCGCTGGCGCCGGCATCGGCCAACAATTTCTTGGCGCCTTCCGGGTCATAGGGACGGAGCAGGTTCTTGTCGTTGTGATAGAGGGCGCCCTTGGGCACGTAGGAATTGGCCACCTCGCCGAAGCCGAAGGTCGCGGTGTCGACGATGGCCTGCTTGTCGATCGCCATGTCGAGCGCCTGGCGGACCGGGATTTTGTCGAGGGGCGCATTGCGCTGGTTGATGAGGAGATGGTCCTCACGCGTCGAGGGATCGAGATGAACCTCGAGATTGGCATCCTTCTGCAATTCGGCGATGCGCGAGAAAGGCACGAAGATCGCTGCATCCAACTCGCCTGCCTGCACCTTGAGCATGCGGGTATTGTCGTCGGGAACCGAGATCCATTCGACGCCATCAAGATGCACGCGGTCCTTTTCCCAGAAATTGGGATTCTTCTTGAGGACGACCTTCTCACCGCGCTTCCATTCGACCAGTTCGAAGGCGCCGGAGCCCAGCGGGTGGTCGAGGACCGCGTCCTCGCCGATCTTGGTCACATAGGCTTCAGAAAGGACCGAGGCGCCCGGCATGGCGAGCGAGGCCAGGAACGGTGCGGCCGGCTGATTCAGCGTCACGACCAAGGTGCGATCGTCCTTGGCTTCCGCCGTCTTGATCACCTTGTAGGTATCCGACCAGAGCGAGGCGGGATTGTCGCGGATGCGGGTCAAGGTAAAGGCCGCATCCTTGGCCGTCAGCGGCGAACCGTCGGAAAAGGTCGTGTTGCGGATCTTGAAGGTATAGACGAGGCCGTCGGACGAAACCTCCCAGCTTTCGGCAAGGCCTGGCTCCAATTTGGTGCCGGTCTTGTCGACGCGCACCAGCACGTCGAAGACATTCGAGAACACCCAGAAATCGGTGTTCTGCGTGGTCTTCACCGGATCGAAGGTGGTGCCGTCTTCGCGCCGGCCGATGGTCAGCACGCCGTCGGCTTCGGCGACACTGGTGCCGATGGTCAGCAGGGCCAGTACGCTGGCAACGCCGATACCCAACCATTTCTTTCTAAGCATGGATCCTCTCCCTGGTTTGTTGGTCGTTGGTGTTCTCGTTCTGATAAAGATGACAGGCGACCTCGCATTGGCCGACGATATGCGTCGCCGGCGCCGGGTTCTGGCGACAGGCCGGCATCACGTCCGGGCAGCGCGGATGAAAGGCGCAGCCCTCAGGAATATCGAGCGGGCTCGGCGGCTCGCCGCCCAACGGGTCGGCCGGCAGGCCGCGATCCGGATCGATCTCGGGGATTGCCCGCATCAGTGCCCGCGTATAGGGGTGCTTGGGGGCGCCGAACACATCCTCGGTCGCCCCTTCCTCGACAATGCGACCCAGATACATGACGGCGACGCGGTCACACAGGCGCCGCACCACACCCAGATCATGGGCGATGAAGATGAGGGCGAGGTTCATGCGTCCTTTGAGCTCGATGAGCAGATTGATGATCTGCGCCTGGATAGAGACGTCGAGGGCCGCCACGCATTCATCGGCAATGATCAGCTTCGGCTCAATGGCAAGCGCCCGCGCTATGCCGGCGCGTTGGCATTGCCCGCCGCTCAAGGCACGCGGGCGCCGGTCTGCCAGCGCCAGCGACAGGCCAACAAGCTGCATCAGTTCCGCAACACGTTCCTTGATCCGCTCCGGCGGTACTTTCTTGTGCACCCGCAGCACTTCTTCGATCGCACTGCCGATGGAAAGGCGCGGGTTGAGCGCGTTGTAGGGATCCTGAAAGATCATCGCCGTTTCGCGCCGCAACTGTGCCACACCGGCTGCATCGCCAGCGCCGACATCAATGCCATCGAAGAAGACGCGGCCGTCGGTGAGCGGACCCAGTTTCAGAATGGCGCGACCAAGTGTCGACTTGCCGCAGCCGCTTTCACCGACCAGCCCCAAAGTCTCACCTGGCTTGAGGGCAAAGGTGACGCCGTTGACGGCGCGGACGAGCCGGCCCTTGCCGGCCTGGAAATGGACGGCGACATCTTCGACCCGGAGCAGCGCGTCGCTCATGAGCTCAGCTCCGTCACGGGGCAGGCGGCCAGGTGGCCGACGACACGCTCCTTGAGGTGCGGGATGAGTTCCCGGCAGCTTGCCTGCGCCAGGTCGCAGCGCGGGTGGAAGCGGCAGCCTGGCGGCATGTCCCCGGCCGTGGGCGGCTGGCCCGGAATGCTGGGCATCAGGCCGTGGCCCGCACCATGCGCCGGCTGGCAGGCGATGAGACGCGCCGTATAAGGATGAAAGGGCGCCTTCAGCACGTCGCGCTTGGGCCCGCGCTCGACGATGCGCCCGCCATACATGACGGCGATGGAATCGCAGGCCTGTGCGACGACGCCCAGATCATGCGTCACCAGGATGATGGAAAGCCCGCGCCTGTCGCGCAGATCGATGAGGAGGCGCAGGATCTGTGCCTGAACGGTCACGTCGAGCGCCGTGGTCGGTTCGTCGGCGATGAGCAGCTGCGGATCGCAGGCAAGGGCCGCAGCAATCATGGCGCGCTGCTTCATGCCGCCGGAAAATTCATGAGCAAAATTGCGCGCGCGGCGTTCGGGGTCCGGAATGCCGACCTGGCGCAACAGATCGATCGTCTGGCTCCAGGCCTCGGCCTTGGAGACATTCCGATGCAGAACGATCGATTCCGCCACCTGGTCGCCGATGCTCATGACAGGATCGAGATGGCTCGCCGGGTTCTGGAAGATCATGCCGACCGAGGCGCCGCGTTCGTTGCGGATCTCGGCATCCGACATCTTCGCAAAATCGCGGCCCTCGAACAGGATCTCGCCCGCGGTGATGGCAAGATTGGCGCCCGGCAACAAACGCAAAAGGGCGCGGCAGGTCACCGACTTCCCCGACCCGCTTTCACCGACGAGCCCTAAGATCTCGCCCTTCTCGAGAGAGAAGGTGACATCTTCGACCAGATGAAAGCCGCGGCCATGCATGTCGGCGCGGACGGCGAGGTTTTTGACGGCGAGAAGCGGGCTCATTCCCGCACCCCCAGCTTTTCGCCCAAGCCATCCGCCAGCAGGCTGAACCCCAAGGCCATCACGACAATCGCAAGGCCCGGGAACGCGGTGATCCACCAGGCGGTGGTGATGAAGTTCTGTCCTTCCGCGATCATTATGCCCCATTCGGCGGTCGGCGGCTGCACACCCAGCCCCAGATACGAGATCGCGGCGCCGTTCAGCACCACCAGCACGACGTCGGACATCGAAAAAACGATCGAATTGGTTAGCACGTTGGGCAGGATATGGCGAAAGAGGATGCGCGGATGGCTGTAGCCGAGGCTCTTGGCCGCCGTCACATAATCGGCCGATTTCGCCACCAGCACCTGGGCGCGGATGAGGCGCGCATAGGACACCCAGCCGACCAGCGCCATGGCGATATAGAAGCTGGAAAGACCCGGTTTCAGGATGGCGATGATCGCCAGCATCAAGACCAGGAACGGAAAGGCCAGGACGATATCGACGACGCGCATCGCCACGGCATCGGCAGCGCGGCCCGCGTAACCGGCAATGGCACCGATCGTCGTGCCGATGAGGAAGGGGAAGAACACGCCGATGATCCCCATCTGCAGATCGATGCGCGCACCCCAGATGATGCGCGACAGGATATCGCGCCCGAAATTATCGGTGCCGAAGAGATGAGCGACGCTCGGTGGCTGCAGCTTCACCTCGAGATTCTGGGCGATCGGGTCGAAGGGTGCGACGACCGGCGCCAGGATTGCCAGCAAGGCGATGCAGCCGATGATGGCGGCACCGAGCAGCAGGGGCAAAGGGTGTCTGCCGAAGCGAAGGCGCCAACCGGCGCCAAGTGCCACGGTGGTGCTCGCCATTCCACCCCCTCTCATAATTCCACCCGGGGATCGATGGCGACCGTGAGCACGTCGGCAAGAAAATTGACGACGACGGTGGCGCAGGCAAAGGCCATGGCGACCGATTGCACCACCATGTAATCGCGCGTGAAGATGCCGCGCACCAGCAATTGTCCGAGGCCTGGAATCGAGAACACGCTTTCGATCACCACCGTGCCGCCGATGAGCCAGCCGATATTGACAGCGAGCAGGTTGATGGCCGGGATGACGGCATTGGGCAGCACATGCCGCCAGAAGACGCGCCGCTCGGACAGGCCGCGCGCCCGTGCCGCCGTGGCATGGTCGGAGGCCAGCTCGGCGATCATGCTGGCGCGCAGATTGCGCGTGATGACGGCAGAAAGCGCCAAGGCGACCGTGAAGCAGGGCAGCGCCAGATGATGCAGCCGGTCGCCCCAGCTGTCGCCATAGCCCGCCACGGGAAAGAGATCGAATTTCACGCTGAAGACGATGATCAGCATGATGGCGAGCCAGAAGGGCGGGAAGCCGAGGCCAGCCGTTGAAAAGAGACGGATGGCATGATCGGCAAAACGGCCGCGCCTGGTGGCAGCGATCGAGGCCAGCGGCACAGCCAACGCCAGCGCCAGCAGGACGCTGCCTGAAATCAGCAGCGCGGTCGGCGCCAGACGTTCACCGATCAATTGCAGGACCGGCATCTTGTAGAGAATCGACTTCCCCATGTCGCCCAGCGCCAGGTTCTTGAGGAAGTAGGCATATTGCAGCCAGATTGGCTCATCCAAGCCGAACTGGGCGCGGATGCGGGCGATGGCCTCGGGCGTTGATTTGGCGCCGAGCAGCACGCGCGCCGGATCGCCGGGAATGAGGCGGACAAGCACGAAGGTGATGACGCTGATGCCGATGAGCACCGGCAGCAATTGCAGCGGCCGGGCGAGGATGAAGCGATAGCGATAGAGGTTCATTTGCCGGCCGGCTTCATCTACCGCTATGGCGTTTCAAGAAGCTGTTGAGCACCGGGTAATAGGCGTGGGGCTCTTCATAGAACGGCATATGGCTGCTGTTGGGGAAGACATGCAGCTCGGCGTCATTGAGATGCAGCTTCATGCGCAGCGAACAGGCCGGGGTGAGCTCGTCATGCTGGCCGGTGGTGATGAGGACCGGGCAAGGGATCTTATGGAGATCCGGGACCCGGTTCCAATCCTTGAGGTTGCCGGTATAGAGAAACTCATTCGGCCCCTGCATGGTGCCGTAGGGTCCCATGTTCCAATCGTCGAGCGAACGCTTCACCGGCGCCGGCCATTCCGAAAGGCGGCAGACATGCCGGTAATTGAGAATGGTGACGGCCGCCTGGTATTCCGGGTGGTCGAGCGTCCCTTGCGCCTCATGCCGCTGCATCATGGCGACTGTCTCGGAACCCAGCGCATCACGCAGGCGCATCAGCTCGGAAATGAGGTGCGGCATATCCGCATTGGTGTCTTCGAGGATCAGCGTCTGCAAGTTTTGCGGATGCGTCACCGCATATTCGATGGCGAGCCACCCGCCCCAGGAATGGCCCAAAAGATGCACTTTGCCCAGATTGAGCGCTGTGCGCACGGTTTCCACTTCGGCCACATAGCGCGTGATGTTCCACAGCGCCTTGTCGGTCGGGCGGTCGGAAGCGCCCGTCCCCAGCTGATCGAAGGCCACGACCCGGTAACCTTGATCGATCAGGCAGGAATGCGCCTCGCGCAGGTAATCGCAGGGGAGGCCCGGCCCGCCATTGAGGAGGAGCACTGTTTGCGGCCCCTTGCCGAAGGAATAGGCAACGACCTTGTGCCCGTCGACCTTGATCTCATGCCGCTCGTCGGCGGGAATCTCGCGCCACATCAACCCAGCCCCCTCAGTCTCTGCCTGCCTGTCGCGTCAGACGCTCTTGTTTGGCGTCTGTACAGCGCGCGATGCTAGGGCTTTCGCAGATGCGAGATCAAGCCCAATGCGCGCAAGCCTAGGCTGCGTGGGGTGCAGACGCTTGACGGGTGAGGTGGCTGGCTTGACAGAACCCTCACCCGAAGCGGGTCAGATATCGCTCCGCAAGCTCGGCGCTTCCTTGCGCATAGCCAGGCCCCTCGGTCTGCGCCAGCTCGGTTTCGTTATGCGAACCCATCCAGGCAAAGAGCGTCAGGCGCCGCAGCAGGATGAAGCTGTCGATCTCCGTCTCTTCAGCGCTTGAGAGTGCGCGGCGGCGGCGATAGCCGTCCTTCCAGGCCTCGATCAACTCCGGCACATCGGCGCGGGTCTCAAAAAAACTCACCGCCGTTGCGGCGTCATAGAGAAACCAGCCAAGCCCGCTGTCGTCGAAATCGATGACGCGCACGTCGCCTTCGTGCAGCAGCAGGTTGGCAAGGCGGAAATCGGCATGGATATAGCCATAGCGGTCACGCCCCTGGCCAAACGCGGCAAGGCGCTTTTGCAACAGATCGACCGCGCGCTGAATGACCGCCGCGCGTTCACGGGTGCAGGCCGGACCTTGCCGCCAGTCGCCCCAATTGGGTGTCGCACCCACCGCATGCTCGAAATCCCAGGCGAGGCGATCGAAATAGGCCGGCCGCTGCCAGGTCTCGGCATGGGTATGGCAGCGCGCCGCCACCTCGCCCAGCTGCCGGAAGGGTGCCACCAGATCGTCCTGCGGCGGTTCGATGCCGTCGATGAATTCAAACAGCACGCAATGGCGGGGGCTCTCCAGCGCCGGATGCGACACCGTCTGGATGTCGGCCCCGTCGCGGCCCGGGATCGCCTGCGGTGTCTTGACGCCGGCCTCCGCTTGCAGGGCGCGCATCCAGGCCAGCTCGCTGCGGATACCGTTCAGGGAATGATAGCCCGCCCGGTGCACGCGCAGGATCACCGGTCGCAGCGCGTCCTGCGGCTCGACGCGATAGGTCCAGTTTTCCGAATGATTGACCAGGGTCACCTTGGCGCCGCCCAGATGCCAGCGTGGGAGCGCGGCTGCGGCGAGTTCGTTGATGATTGGGGTGAGCTGGGCGGAAGTAAGCGGGTGGGTCATGGGTCTGTTCAAATGATGCGTCGTCGAGGCAGTCTCTTAGAGGGGTGCCGGGTTCACTTGCAAGAGAGCGGCACGAAATGGCCACGCGCGCCGCAAATGTCACACAGGTCCCGTCACGGTGAAGCGCGCGTCGTGGAGATAGGTGAGTTTGGAGCGCGCGGCGGTAATTTCCGCTTTGTCGAGTTCGGCGAGGATTAGGGCGGGCTGGTCACCGGCGCGGGCCAGGGGCCGGCCATCCGGGGCGATGATGCAGGAGAGGCCGGCATAGTCCCAATCCGCCTCGGTCCCTGCCTGGTTGGCATAAGCGAGGAAGAGGCCGTTTTCCAGGGCACGGATGGGGATCATCATCTCGGCGATCTGCGACCAGTGCTGGCGCAAGGCGGTGGGTGCCACGACGACGTCGGCGCCCGCTTGCGCACAGGCGCGCACGGTTTCGGGAAACTCGACGTCGTAGCAGATGAGTGGTGCGATCCTGAATCCGCCGAGGTCGAACGTCACAAGCCGGTCGCCGGTCGAAAATATCTCGCGCTCAACATCGGAGGGTAGATGCAGTTTGCGATAGAGTGCCAGTTTCTGGCCCGTGCCATCGAAAGCCTGCACCGAATTATAGATGCGCGTGCCATCCCTTTCGGCAAAGCCATAGAGGATGGCAACTTGCGTTTCACGCGCGAGCCGCGCCACTTTCTGCGCGAAGGGGCCATCGGCGGGTTGGGCCAAGCGGCGCATGTCATCCACCGGGATGCGGTAGCCGGCCATGAACAGTTCCGGCGTCACCAGCAGATCGGCGGCGCCGGAGAGATGCTGTGCCACCTCGGCCAAAGCGGTGAATTGCCAATCGGTATCGAGCGGCACGGAATCGTTCTGCAACAAGGCGAGACGCATAGAAGGGCCGACTTTCTTCACGAGAGAATTGAGCGGTGCGACGCTATCTTAAGCTTGGCGTCAGCAGCGAGACGCTTATATCTCATAGATGGATATCAAAGCTGCAACAGCGGCCGACCTGGCGCCCATTTCCAAGCTCCATGACGCTGCTTTCGGCACGCCGCATGAAGGCAGGCTGGTGGCCGACCTCACCCACAGTGATTTGGCGGTCCTTTCGCTGGTGGCGCGTGAGAACGGCACCATCGTCGGTCATATCCTGTTCAGCCCGCTGGTGATCGACGTTGATGATGACACGGTCATGGGTTTGGCCCTGGCGCCACTCGCCGTGTTGCCCCCGCATCAGAACCGCGGGATCGGGACGGCTCTCACCCGGGCCGGGCTTGTCGCTGCAGTGCAACATGACTGGCAGGCGGTCATCGTCCTGGGCCATCCCAGTTATTACAGCCGCTTCGGCTTTTCGGCGACGCTGGCACAAGGTTTCGAAAGCCCCTTTGCCGGACCCTATTTGATGGCCCTGGAATTGATCCCTGGCGCATTAAGTGGTAGAAAAGGAAAGATAATTTACCCGCCGCCCTTCACGGCCCTGGCGGCCGGCGAGCCCCAGAACGCTCTTTGATAGCCGTTCTTTATCGATTTTGATAAATTTCTTTTATTAGATCATAACCGCGGCGGATTTGAATCCACCACGCGGGTTGTGGATTACTGAGTGGATGTCGCTTTGAGGACACCAAGACCGGCACCAAGGCCCTAATTCTGGGCCCCAAGAGAGACGCCGGTCACCGGAAGGAAAATTGAATGTCGGGATTAGCCGCCGCTAGGTCCTGGGATGCGAAAGCCGCCCTCAGCATCGTTCAGGAGAAGAAATCGCTGGATGGCGCATTGATGCCCATTCTGCACGCCCTCAACGACGCATTCGGCTATGTCGATGCCACCGTCGTCCCCGTGATCGCCGACGAACTCAACCTCTCCCGCGCCGAAGTGCATGGCGTCCTCACCTTCTACCACGACTTCCGGAAAGCGCCGGCCGGCCGCCATGTGGTGAAGGTCTGCCGCGCCGAAGCCTGCCAGTCGATGGCCGGGCGCGATCTGGAAGAGCATATCAAGAAGCATCTCCGCGTCGAACTGGGCGAAACCACGGCGGATAAGCGCATCACCTTCGAGGCCGTCTATTGCTTAGGGCTGTGCGCCTGCGCGCCATCGATGATGGTCGACGGCAAGCTGCATGGCCGCGTGACGCCCGCCAAGTTCGACAAGATTGCCGGGGAGCTGCGCTGATGGCGACGACCATTTACATCCCTTGCGATTCCGCGGCCGTTGCCTGCGGCGCCGATGAGGTCCTGCGCGCGATCGAGGTCGAGGCCCTGGTGCGCAAGATCGAGATCAAATTCATCCGCAATGGCAGCCGCGGCATGCTGTGGCTGGAACCGATGATCGAAGTGGTGACACCGGAAGGCCGCATCGCCTATGGCCCGGTGGCACCGGAAGACGTCGCCTCGCTGTTCGAGGCGGATTTCCTCAACGGCGGCCGCACACATAAGCTCTGCATCGGCCGACCGGAAGAAGTGCCGTATCTCAAGCACCAGGAGCGCCTCACTTTCGCGCGCTGCGGCATCACCGATCCAACCGACATCGAAGACTATATCGCCCATGACGGCTATCGCGGCCTCAAGGCGGCGGCGCATATGAGCGGCGAGGCAATCGTCACGGCGGTAACGGAATCGGGCCTGCGCGGCCGCGGTGGCGCCGGTTTCCCGACCGGCATCAAGTGGAAGACCGTGCTGGGCCTTGAAGCGCAGCAGAAATACATTGTCTGCAATGCCGATGAAGGCGACAGCGGCACCTTTGCCGACCGCATGATCATGGAAGGCGATCCATTCCTGCTGATCGAAGGCATGACCATCGCCGGTCTCGCCGTGGGTGCCACCAAGGGCTTCGTCTATATCCGCAGCGAATACCCGGTGGCCTATGCGCAGATGGAAAAGGCGATCGTCGCCGCCAACCGCAAAGGCTATCTCGGCCCCGATGTCGCGGGCTCGGGCAAGGCCTTCGATCTGGAACTGCGTCTCGGCGCCGGTGCCTATATCTGCGGCGAAGAGACGTCGCTGCTGGAGAGTCTCGAAGGCAAGCGCGGCATGGTACGCGCCAAGCCGCCGCTGCCCGCCATCAAGGGCCTCTTTGGCCAACCGACCGTCATCAACAACGTGCTGTCCTTCGTGGCAGTGCCGACCATCCTCGACAAGGGTCCCGCCTTCTACAAGGATTTCGGCATGGGCCGCTCGCGCGGCACAATGCCGCTGCAGCTCGCCGGCAATGTGAAACATGGCGGCCTCATCGAGAAAGCCTTCGGCATCACGCTGCGCCAGGTGATCGAGGATTTCGGCGGCGGCACTGCATCGGGCAAGCCGATCCGCGCCGTGCAGGTGGGTGGCCCCCTGGGTGCCTATTTCCCGACCAGCCTCCTCGACACGCCCTTGGATTACGAAGCCATGGCGGCCGCCAAGGGCATGCTGGGTCATGGCGGCATCGTCGTCTTCGACGATAGCGTCGACATGGCGCTGCAGGCCCGCTTCGCGATGGAATTCTGCGCCATCGAATCCTGCGGCAAATGCACGCCCTGCCGCATCGGCTCGACCCGCGGCGTAGAAGTCATCGACCGCATCCGCAATGACGAGAACCGGCAGAAGAACATGGAGCTGCTGGCCGACCTTTGCGACACCATGCTGGATGGCTCGCTCTGCGCGCTGGGGGGCCTCACACCCTTCCCAGTGCAAAGCGCCGTCCGCCATTTCCCGGAAGATTTCAACCGGCCCGCCGGCCACCGCGCCGCGGCTGAGTGACGAGGAACCCAAATCATGTTGATCAAAGAAACTGATTACGGCACCCCGATCCGCCTCTCCACCAAGATGGTGACCCTCACCATCGATGGCCAGGATGTGACGGTGCCGGAAGGTACCTCGATCATGCGTGCCGCCGCCGAGATGGGCACCAAGGTGCCCAAGCTCTGCGCCACCGACAGCATCGAGGCCTTCGGCTCCTGCAGGCTTTGCGCGGTCGAGATCGAAGGGCGCCGCGGCACCCCGGCCTCCTGCACGACGCCGGTCGAGAACGGCCTCAAGGTCTGGACCCAGACCGGCAAGCTCGCCAAGCTCCGCCGCAATATCATGGAGCTCTATATCTCCGACCATCCGCTGGACTGCCTCACTTGCCCCGCCAACGGCAATTGCGAGCTGCAGGACATGGCGGGCGTCGTGGGCCTGCGTGACGTGCGCTACGGCTTCAAGGGCGAAAACCATCTCGATGCGGTGAAGGACGAGAGCAATCCCTATTTCACTTTCGACGCCTCGAAATGCATCGTCTGCTCGCGCTGTGTGCGCGCTTGCGAGGAAGTGCAGGGGACATTCGCCCTCACCATCGACAGCCGCGGCTTTGCCTCGACCGTCTCGCCGGGGCAGAAGGAAGATTTTCTAGGGTCGGAATGCGTGTCCTGCGGCGCCTGCGTGCAGGCCTGCCCGACCGCGACCCTGATGGAAAAGACCATCATCGAAGCCGGCCAGCCGGAGCATTCGGTCGTCACCACCTGCGCCTATTGCGGGGTGGGCTGTTCCTTCAAGGCCGAGATGCGCGGCACCGAAGTCGTCAACATGGTCCCCTATAAGGACGGCGAAGCCAATCACGGCCATTCCTGCGTCAAGGGCCGTTTCGCCTGGGGCTACACGACGCATCAGGATCGCATCACCAAGCCGATGATCCGCGCCAAGATCACCGATCCCTGGAAGGAAGTATCCTGGGAGGAGGCGATCAATTACGCAGCATCCGAGTTCAAGCGCATCCAGGGGAAATACGGCCGCACCTCGGTCGGCGGCATCACCTCGTCGCGCTGCACCAATGAAGAAGCCTATCTGGTGCAAAAGCTGATCCGCGCCGCCTTCGGCACCAACAATGTCGATACCTGCGCCCGCGTCTGCCATTCGCCCACCGGCTATGGCCTGTCGCAGACCTTCGGCACGTCGGCCGGCACGCAGAATTTCGATTCCGTGCGTCAAGCCGACGTCATCATGGTGATCGGCGCCAACCCGACCGACGCGCATCCTGTGTTCGGCAGCCATATGAAAAAGCGGCTGCGCCAGGGCGCCAAGCTGATCGTCGTCGATCCCCGGCGCATCGATCTGGTGAAGTCGGCGCATATCAAGGCCGATTACCATCTGCCGCTGAAGCCCGGCACCAATGTCGCCATGATCAATGCCCTGGCCCATGTCATCGTCACCGAAGGGCTGGTGAAGGAAGACTATGTCGCCGAACGCTGCGACATGATGGAGTTCAACCGCTGGCGCGATTTCGTCTCCGACAAGCGGCATTCGCCGGAGGAGATGGAGAAGTATACCGGCGTCAAAGCCGCCGATGTGCGCGCGGCCGCAAGGCTCTATGCCAGCGTCAAGAATGCCGCCATCTATTATGGCCTCGGCGTCACCGAACACAGCCAGGGCTCGACCATGGTCATGGGCATGGCGAACCTTGCCATGGCGACCGGCAATGTCGGGCACATTGGCGCGGGCGTGAATCCCTTGCGCGGCCAGAACAATGTGCAGGGTTCCTGCGACATGGGTTCGTTCCCGCACGAGCTGACCGGCTATCGCCATATTTCGACCGATGCGGTGCGCGAGCAGTTCAACCAGGCCTGGGGTGTGACGCTGGATCCGGAACCGGGCCTGCGCATTCCCAACATGCTGGATGCCGCCGTCGACGGCACGTTCAAGGGCATCTACATCCAGGGCGAAGACATCGCGCAATCCGACCCCAACACCAAGCATGTGACCGCCGGCCTCGAGGCGATGGAATGCGTCGTCGTGCAGGACATCTTCCTCAACGAGACGGCAAACTATGCCCATGTCTTCCTGCCGGGCACGACCTTCCTCGAGAAGGACGGCACCTTCACCAATGCCGAACGCCGCATCAACATGGTGCGCCAGGCGATTCCGCCGGTGCCGGGTTATGCCGATTGGGAAGTGACCATGATGCTCAGCAAGGCGCTGGGCTATGAGATGAAATACAGCCATCCGTCCGAGATCATGGACGAGATCGCGGCCCTCACCCCGACCTTCAAGGGCGTCTCCTATAAGCGCATCGAGGAGATGGGCTCGATCCAATGGCCCTGCAATGACGCCGCCCCCAACGGCACGCCGACCATGCATATCGACAAGTTCGTGCGCGGCAAGGGCCGCTTCATGATCACCGAATTCGTGCCGACGGAAGAGAAGGTGGGGCCGCGCTTCCCGCTCATCCTCACCACTGGCCGGATCCTGAGCCAGTACAATGTCGGCGCCCAGACGCGGCGCACGGGCAACGTCGCCTGGCATCCGGAAGACATTCTGGAAATCCATGCCTTCGACGCCGAGCAGCGCGGCATCCGCGATGGCGACAACGTCGCCATCATCAGCCGCGTCGGCGAGACGAGCCTCAAGGCCGTCATTTCCGAACGCATGCAGCCGGGCGTGGTCTACACGACGTTCCACCATTTTGGGACCGGCGCCAATGTCATCACCACCGACTTCTCAGACTGGGCGACCAATTGCCCGGAATACAAGGTGACGGCGGTCGAGGTCCGGCTCTCCAACCACCAATCGGAATGGCAGCGTGAAAACGCCCTGTTCCGCCAGGCATCGCGCCGCATCACCAAGGCAGCCGAGTAGGCGATGGCCAAAAAGCTGCAGCAATCTGGCGAGGCGACATCGGCGGGGGATCTTCCCCCGATGGTGCGTCCTGCCAAGCTGCGGCAGCTGGGCTTTGACGGATCGCAGGTGGACCGCCTCGATTTCCTCGCCGAGGAAGTGCCGGTGGCCCTGGTCTATAACGGCATCAGCCATGCCGTGATGATGGCAAGCCCCGCCGATCTCGAGGATTTCGCCCGCGGCTTCTCGCTGAGCGAGGGCATCATTCAGCATGCGGCCGAGATCCGCGATGTCGAGGTGGTGCCGCATGAAAAGGGCATCGAGCTCAACATCGATCTCGCTTCCGAACGCTTCCATCAGTTGAAGGAACGCCGCCGCACGATTGCCGGGCGTACGGGTTGCGGTCTTTGCGGCCTTGATTCGCTTGAGGCGGTCGCGCGCGACCTGCCCCGGGTGACGGCGGCGACGCGGGTGCCCCTGGCCGCCATCGACCGGGCCTTGCGCGATCTGCCGGCGGCACAGGTTCACAATGCCCAGGCCCATGCACTGCACGCCGCGGCCTTTGCCGACACGGACGGCCAGCTGCTGTTCGTGCGCGAGGATGTCGGACGCCACAACGCGCTCGACAAGCTGATCGGCGCCATCACCCAAGCAAAGATCGATCCGGCCGGCGGCTTTGCGCTCATCACCAGCCGCTGCTCGCTCGAGATGGTGCAAAAGACTGCCATCGCCGGGCTCCCCATTCTGGTCTCGGTTTCGGCGCCGACAGCGCTCGCCACACGCCTTGCCGATGATGCCGGCCTCACGCTGTTGGCCCTGGCGCGGCGCGACAGTGTGCTGAGCCTCACCCATCCACATCGCCTTCTGCCTTAAGGGGTCTCCCATCGTGAACGACAACCGTCTTGTCTCCATGGCGAACCAGATCGCCGATTTCTTCCAATCCTATCCGGAAAGCGAGGCGATCGAGGGCATCGCTGTCCATATCGAGAAATTCTGGGACCCGCGCATGCGCCGCGGCATCTACGCCCATCTCAATGCCGGTGGTGCCGATTTGAAGCCGCTGACACGCAAAGCTCTGCAGAAACTCGCCGCCAAGCAACCGGACCTCGCCAAGAGCGCGTGAGGACGTACACCTCCCTTGTCATCGCCGCACTTGGTGCGGGGATCCACGAGTTTCTTTCCACAAATCACCCGCTTACTGGCAAACTCGTGGATGCCCGGGCCAAGCCCGGGCATGACGACTAAGTTTACGGGGCTCCACCAACATGCTTGTGCGCCAGCTCGTCTATCTCGCAGCACTCGCGCGTGAGCGGCATTTCGCCCGGGCGGCGGCGGCGTGCAACATCACGCAGCCGGCGCTCTCCACCGCGATCAAGCAGCTGGAAGAAGAGCTGGGCGTGCCGCTGGTCGAGCGCGACAAGCGCTTCAAGGGCTTCACGCCGGAAGGGCAGGAGGTGCTGCTCTGGGCGCGGCGCATCCTTTCCGATTACGACTCGCTCCGCCAGGGCATCCAGAATGCCAAGCGTTCCCTCACCGGCAATTTGCGCCTCGGCGTCATTCCCTCCGCCTTGCCGCTGGTGCCCCTGGTGACCGACCCGCTTTACGACCGGCACCCGCAGGTGCGCGTCACGGTCTGGTCCACATCGTCGGCCGAGATCCAGCAGGGCATCGATCATTTCGAGCTCGAGGCCGGCATCACCTATCTCGAATCAGAGCCCCTGAAAGGCGTCTTGCAGCGCCCGCTTTATACCGAGCGCTATGTCCTGCTGACGCCCGAACAAGGGCCACTGGGGAAGGCGAAGTTCGCCACTTGGCGCCAGGCCGCCGAATTGCCGCTCTGCCTGCTCACCCCCAACATGCAGAACCGGCGCATCATCGACAGCATCTTCAAATCGGTCGATTGCGCGCCGCGCCCGCAGTTGGAGACCAACTCCGTGGTCAATCTCTGCGCCCATGTGCGCTCTGGCAGGCTTTCCAGCATCGTGCCGAAATCGCTCATCCAGGTTCTCGGCATGCCGAGCGGCGCCGTTGCCCTCGACCTCACCGAGCCGGATATCAGCCGGCAGGTGGGGCTCATCGTCCCGGACCGCGAACCGCTCTCGCCCATCAGCCTCGCGCTGTTCTCGATGCAGTTTCCGGGCTTCAGCGAGGCGTAAGGCTCCCCAGCGATTAATTCGCCTCCCTTTGAGGGGTGGGGGTGGAACTGGATGGGCGCTCGGTTGTACATTCCGCTCACGTGAATTCTCTCGAACGAGACTCCGCATGTCCGTCCAGCCATTGGTCCACGGCTTCTTCGACCCCGACACCGCCACCATCTCCTATGCCGTGATCGACCCGGCGACGAAGGCGGCGGCGCTCATCGATTCAGTGCTGGATTTCAACCAGGCGGCGGGGCGCACCAGCACCAGATCCGCCGACAAGCTGATCGACTGCGTGCGCGCGGCCAGTGCCAAGGTGGAATGGATCATCGAAACCCATATCCATGCCGATCATCTGACAGCGGCGCCTTACCTCAAGTCACAGCTGGGCGGCCGCATCATCATCGGTCGTCATGTGGCGGAGGTGCAGCGAACCTTCGGGCGAATCTATAATGCCGGTAGCGACTTCGCGACCGATGGCAGCCAGTTTGACCAGCTGCTCGGCGATGGCGAGACCTTCCGCCTCGGCTCGATCGAGGCCCGCGCGATGCACACGCCGGGACATACGCCGGCCTGCATGAGCTATCTCATCGGCGATGCGCTGTTCGTCGGCGACACTTTGTTCATGCCGGATTACGGCACCGCGCGCTGCGATTTCCCGGGCGGCGATGCGCGGGAGCTTTATCGCTCCGTCCACAAGCTTTTCGCCTTGCCCGATGCCACACGCATGTTCCTGTGCCACGATTATCTGCCCACGGGTCGCACGGAAATCTGCTGGGAAACGACGGTGGGTGCGCAGAAGGCCGGCAACATCCATGTCAAGCTCGGCATGACGGAAGAGGACTTCGTCGCCATGCGCGAGGCCAAGGACAAGAAGCTCGACATGCCGCGCCTCATTCTGCCAGCCGTCCAGGTCAACATGCGCGCCGGGCATCTGCCGGCGGCGGAAGCGAACGGCACTGCCTACCTGAAGCTGCCGCTCAACGCGTTTTGATTTGCTGCGTTTGTTGGCTGATCACATTCAAGAAAGGTCGCTTCGCCCCCCTCTCCCTAACCCTCCCCCACCTTGGGGGGAGGGAATTCTATCCAGCTTGAACGCGATCTCAATTGCGAACTCGGTGGAACTCCCTCCCCCCAACGTGGGGGAGGGTCGGGGAGAGGGGGCTTCTGCGCCGTCGCTCAATTCCGCTCACTGTCCAACTGCGCCATCTGATAGGCGGCGTAGCGATCGCCGGCGGCAGCACCCTTCGGCACGGCGCGTTCGATGGCGGCGAGATCGGCTGGCGTAAATTTAACATCGAGTGAGCCCAGCGCTTCCGTCAGGCGGTCGCGGCGGCGGGCACCCACCAGCGGCACGATGTCCTTGCCTTGCGCCGCGACCCAGGCGATCGCGATCTGGGCGACGCTCACGCGCTTCTCGTCGGCGATCTTGCGCAAGGCGTCGACCAGCGCCAGGTTGCGATCGACATTCTCACCCTGGAAGCGTGGCGAGTGGCCGCGGAAGTCGGTGGCGCCTTTCAGCGAATCCTTCTGCCAATGTCCGCTGATGAGGCCACGCGACAGCACGCCGTAAGCGGTGATGCCGATGCCTAAGCTGCGACAGGTGGCGAGGATGTTGTCCTCGATGCCGCGTGAGATGAGCGAGTATTCGATCTGCAGATCGACGATGGGATGAACGCTGGCCGCGCGGCGGATCGTCTCCGATCCCATCTCGGACAAACCGATATGGCGCACATAGCCGGCCTGCACCATCTCGGCGATGGTGCCGATCGTGTCTTCGATCGGCACGTCGGGATCGAGCCGCGAGGGGCGATAGATGTCGATATGGTCGAGGCCGAGGCGCACCAGAGATTGCGCGAGAAAGTTCTTCACCGCCTTGGGGCGCGAGTCATAGCCGGACCAGCCGCCGGCCGGATCGCGCAACGCGCCGAACTTCACGCTGACGATCGCCTTGTCGCGTTTCGAGCTGGCCCGCAGCGCCTCGCCGATCAGCATCTCGTTATGGCCCATGCCATAGAAATCGCCGGTGTCGAGCAATGTCACGCCGGCATCGAGGGCGGCATGAAGGGTGGCGATGCTCTCCACCCGGTCGCTCGGGCCATACATCCCCGACATGCCCATGCAGCCCAGCCCCAAGGCGGAGACACTGATGCCGTCGCTGTCCTTGCCCAGAAGTCGCTGCTCCATGATCTCTACCTCTTTCAATGACATCCAACTGATGACGGGCAAGATAGGCTCTGGGGCTCCGTGCGATAATCCGGTATAATGTGAACACCCTGTTCGGATTTTTGCACAATGTCCCAAGCCGATTTCGCCGATCTCGATGCCTTCCGGGCGGTGGCCGAAACACGCTCCTTCCGCCGTGCCGCGGCCTTGCGCAATGTCTCTGCCTCGTCCTTAAGCGCCGCCCTGCAGCGGCTGGAGGCGCGGCTTGGCGTGCGGCTGCTCAACCGTACCACGCGTTCGGTGACGCCGACCGAGGCCGGACAGCGCCTGCTCGAGCGCCTGCGACCCGCCCTCGGCGAAGTCGCGGCCGCGCTTGATGCCATCAACGATCTGCGCGACACGCCCACCGGCACCTTGCGCCTGGAAGTGCCGATCATCGTCGCCAAACACGTGCTGCCGCCGATCGTGGCCGCATTCCTCAAGGCCTATCCCGGCATCACATTGGACGTGCGGGCGAGCGACGTTTTTATCGACGTGCTGGCCGCCGGTTTCGATGCCGGCATCCGCTATGATGAATCGCTGGAACGGGACATGATCCGGCTGCCCATCGGCCCCCGGCGGCAGCGTTTCGTGCTGGTGGCATCCCCGGAATACCTCGCGCGCGCGGGGACACCTAAGCACCCAAACGACCTGCTGCAACACGCCTGCATCCGCCACCGTTTCTTGAGCGGCAACGCCCCGCAATGGGAGTTCGAGAAAGGGCGGCAGACGATCCGGGTCAATGTCACCGGCCCGCTCATTGCGAGCTCCAGCGAGCTGGAGGTCGACGCCGCCATCGCCGGTCTCGGCCTCGTCTTCACCTTCGAGGAATTCGTCGCCTCTGCCCTGGCGTCGGGACAGCTGGTTGGCATCATGGCCGATTGGTGGGTCGAATTCTCCGGTCCCTATCTTTACTACCCCAGCCGCAATTTGATGCCGGCCCCGTTGCGCGCCTTTGTCGATTTCGTGAAGGCCTTTCCTGACGGTTCAAAGGCGAAAGACGGATTGTGACCCAGATCACAGACGCCTTTTCAGGGGAGGGTTATGGTCCTCCTCATGAAGCGGGGTCACCCAACCGTCCCCATCTCCGCTTCATTTCGCGGGCGCCCGATGCCATCCCCATCAGGCGCCCGCAACTATTTTGGGCGGCTTGCTTTCCGGCGCCCCAGGTCCCATTTAGATAGCGAAATGGAGGCCGCCATGCAGAAAACCGCCGAGAAAACTTTTCCCGTTACCCGCAGCGATGCCGAATGGCGCCAGCGCCTGACGCCGGAGCAGTATCACGTGATGCGCGGCCATGGCACCGAGCGGCCAGGTTCCTGTGCGCTTAATTACGAGAAGCGCCATGGCAGCTTCACCTGCGCCGGCTGCGACCAGCCCCTCTTTATCTCCGGCACCAAATTCGAAAGCGGCACCGGCTGGCCGAGCTTCAATGATCCGGTCCCCGGCTCGGTCGAAACGACGACCGATCGCAGCCATTTCATGGTGCGGACCGAAGTGCATTGCGCGACCTGCGGCAGCCATCTCGGCCATGTCTTCGAGGATGGCCCGCCGCCCACGCATCTGCGCTATTGCATCAACGGTGTCGCCATGAACTTCACGCCGGACGAATAAGCAGCGGGCGTTCAGCGCGGCAGGCGCGGTGCGGTTGCGCCGGCGCCGGCCTGCAGCGCGTATTGCCAGTCGGCGAGTTCATCGCGCAAGGGCCTGACCCGCCCGCGCCAATCGCCATAATCTTCAAGGCCGATAAACTGGCGCACGGCCTCGGCGCCAATAGGCGCCACGTCTTGATGCGCGCCCTGGCGATGCCCCAGCGGCCAGATGCCGAACTCATATTCCGTGTGACCGCCGGACAGGGTGCGAATGCGGCAGCTGCCGTATAGCGGCCGCGCGGTCTCGTAAGCGGTGTGATAGTGATCCAGCCAGGGCTCTTCTTCAGCGCTGTTGGGGAGTATCTCGTCAAGATAGCGGCCGGCGAAATTGCTGCCGGCGACATCGCGGACCGCCGTTCCGATCAGGCGATAGCGGAGGCGAAAAGGCTGCTCGACCTCGGACAGAAGCAAAAAAGGCAGCAGAGGGGTGAAGGTGCTGGGATCGAAATCCGCTCTGTCAGGAAGGCTATCCCCAGCACAGGATTGCCACCAGGCATCCAGCGCTTTGACGCGCGCCGACCGTGATCGGCTGAGATCTGCCCATGCCGTCATGCCGCTACCATCAGGTCGTGATCCGGGTCCGATTGGCGACCACGGTAGAACGACCGCAGTCAGGCGACTAAGCTTATCCTTAGCATGTGGGACATTACTGACTTGAATCAAGAAGCTTTTTCGAAGGCCCAGATGGCGAGTTGCCGCGGGTCACGTTCCGCTGTCGCCGGTCGACCAGAAGTCACACGGTCATAAGCAGGCTGGCCCGACCTTGGACCACGTGTAAAAACGTCAGAACAAGGCTGCTGAGGGATCACCCGCCGACCGGTCGGTGCCTGCCCGCCGCAAGGCAGCGGCTTCGGCGCGGATCGCTTGACGCACATCGCTGGGGAGGCGGGCGAGCGCATCCATCACCAGCTTCATGCGGGGATGGGCGGCAAAGCGCGTTTCGTGACGGTCGAGAAAGTCCCAGTAGAGCAAGGTCATCGGACAGGCGTCCTTGCCGTGGCGCTGGCTGGGATCGTACCGGCAGCCGCGACAATAATTCGACATCCGATCGATATAGGCCCCTGATGCCGCATAGGGTTTCGACGCCATCACGCCCCCATCGGCATGGATTGCCATGCCGTGCGTGTTGGGCAGTTCCACCCAGTCGAAGGCGTCAACGAAGACCGCGAGATACCATGCTTCGATTTCCGCCGGGCGCACACCCCAGAGAAGCGCCAGATTGCCAGTCACCATCAGTCGCTGAATGTGATGGGCATAGCCGTGACGGCGGATCGTGCCGATGACGTCGCGCACGCAGGCCATGTCGGTCTCGCCATCCCAATAGAAGGCGGGCAGCTTCTGATCGGCGCCAAGCGCATTGCCTTCGGCATAGCCCGGCATCAGATGCCAATAGACGCCGCGCACATATTCACGCCAGCCGAGAATCTGCCGGATGAAGCCCTCGACCGCATTGATGGGTGCCACACCTTGGCGATAGGCGCGCTCCGCCAAGGCGCAAGCGCGTCGCGGATCGAGCAGGCCGATATTGAGATAGGGCGAGATCAAGCCATGATGCAGAAATGGTGCCCCCGCACGCATCGCATCCTGGTAATCACCGAAGCAGGGCAGATGGTGCGCGATGAAATCCTCCAGCGCCCGTTCCGCGTCCGCATGCGTGACGGCCCAGCCGAAACCATCGAGCGTGCCGAAATGATGTGGAAAGCGCCGCTCGACCAGATCGATCACCGATTGGGTGATGGCGTCGGGCGGAAAGCGCCGCCGTTCCGGCACGGCGCGATGACGCGGCCACGCCTTGCGGTTGGCGGCATCGAAGTTCCACTGTCCGCCTGCCGGTTTGGCGCCATCCATCAGCAAGCCCGTGGCAGCGCGCATCTGCCGATAGAAGAATTCCATGCGCAGTTCACGGCGTGGTGCCGCCCATGCCGCAAATTGAGAGGGCGTCGAAAAGAAGCGCGTGTCTTCGACCCATTCGACCGAGAGATCCATCTCAGATGCCAGTGCATGGAGGTCAGCCAGGACGCGATGCTCGCCCGGATGTGTCACGACAATGCCGGCGGCCCGATGCCGCTTCACGGCGCGCTCGATTTCGCCGCTGAAACTGCCGCTATTGGCAGCGTCATCGAGCCGCACATAATCGACCGTGTAGCCAGCTGCGCGCAGTTCCTCCGCAAAGTGACGCATGCCGGAGAGGATCAGGACGATTTTTTGCTTGTGGTGCGCGACATAGGTCGCCTCGTCCATCACCTCCATCATGAGCACGACGTCACGCGCAGGGTCGATCGCCTGCAAGGCACCGATATCCAGACTGAGTTGGTCACCGAGAATGACGGCCAAGCGCGTCATGACCCGATACCTATCGCAAGTAAGCGCGCTGGCGGGATATGGTGGCGGCGGTTTTTCAGCAACGGCATGGTGACATGGTAGCGAGCCTCGACGATCTGTTCAGGCTTTGGGAGAATTTGCGCGGCACGGCGGAAATGCCGCTGCATTCCGCTTTCGGCCCGGAGGTCCTGCGCCCCTGGCTGCCGAATCTACTCATCGTCGAGGTACACCGCGCCGAGAAGCGTTTTTACTACCGCTTGGCCGGAACGGCGCTGAGTGCGCGGTACAACATGAACTTTACCGGCCGCTGGCTGGAAGACATGCGCATCGAAGGCAGTCCCGGATATTGGGAGGCGAATTTCGCTGCCACCGCAGCCATGCGTGAGCCGCGTTTGGGCGCTGTCCCGCAATTTGATGCCGACTTCAACCAGCGCCGTTGCACATGGCTGATGCTGCCGCTGGTACCGGATCTGCCACCACGCGGTGGACCCGGTCCGCTCGACCTGGTCATTCTCGGCTGCGTTCTCTTTGGCGGGCAGTAGCGGCACGGACATCGGCTCAGCTTTTGCCGCGCAGCGTACCGCGCCCGCCATCGACGCCGACGATCTGGCCCGTGATCCAGCCAGCCTCCGGTGACATCAGAAAGGCGCCCAAAGCGGCAACGTCCTCGGGTTCCCCCAGGCGCTGCAACGGATGGAGTGCCGCAATACTGCGCGCCATTTGTTCGTTGGCAAGAAGGGGTGCCGCGAGTGCAGTGCGCGTCAACGAAGGCGCCACACAATTGACGCGGATGGCTGGCGCCAGTTCGGCAGCAAGGGCGCGCGTCAGCCCTTCGACAGCGCCCTTGGCCATCGAGATCGCCGCGTGGTTCGGGAATCCCTGCCCCACCGCCACGCTGGAGAACAACAGCACGCTGGCATTTCCGGCTTCCTTGAGGCGCGGCAACGCGGCCTGGACGGCCAAGGCGGCACCCGTGGCATTCACCCGGTACGCTTCCAGCATCTCATCGACGGTGAGGCGCGCGAGCGGTTTAAGGTTGATGGTCCCCACGGCATAGACGAGGCCATCGACCGGTTCCTGCACCTGGGCCAAGGCGGCATCAAGCCGATCTTCCTTGCCGACATCACAGCTGGCCCAGGTGGCATCCAGTTCCGCCGCCAGGGCACCGAGCCTCTCTGGGTCGCGCGCCACCAAATGCAGCCGGCGGCCAGCTGCCGCGAGGCGGCGGGCCAGGGCGCTGCCGATCCCGCCGGTTGCGCCGAAAATGATGGTAACGCCCATGATGGCCAATCCCTTTGCTGCTACCCCTTCGGTACGAAAGGCCGAGAGGGCTGGTTCAGCGCCGGCTTGCCGATCCGGCGCCGGACGGCCCATATTGCGCCACATGATGCGCCGCCCAAAGACGGTCGCCGGGATCCTGGGCCTGATTCTGATCACAGCCTGCACCCCCGGGCCACCCCCCATCACGGCTGCCGGCCATTACCGCCTGGATTACAGCGGGGTTTACGGCACGGGCCGCATCGAACTGATGCTTCAGGACGGGCAGGTGAGCGCGCTCGGTGTTGCCGAGGCGGGGCTTGATTACCGTGGTTCTTATCGGCAGGCCCAGGATCGGCGCCAGGTACAGGTCGACCTCATTGTCCATTTGCCCCCGACACGGCAGATCATCGACGGCGTCGCCATTGTCGGCACGGCGCGGGAAATGCCGGTCCAGTTCACCATTCCAGCGAACCTGGATCCCGGCGCACGGTGGCCGATCCGGATCGAAACGCAAGTTGGGCCCATCCGCGCCGACATCACGCGCTTGCCCTGAAAAATGCTGCGCAACAAACGAGTCGCAACAGTGGCTTAGTCGTAGCCGAGCGGCGTCGCCTTGCCGCGAAAGACGTGATAGCTCAGCGCCGAATAGGCGATGATGGCCGGCAACACGAAAAGCGCGCCGATGAGGATCACGAGCAGGCTTTCCGGGGCCGATGCCGCCTCGAACAAGGTCAGGCGATCCGGTACGACGTAAGGATAAAAGGAATAGGCAAGGCCCGTGAAGGCGAGGGCGTAAAGCCCGGTCACCGCGATGAAGGGCAGGCGGCACCAGCGGTCATGGGCCGGCGTCATGTTGCGCAAGAACACCGCCAGCACGATGAAGATCACGGCCGAGCCGATCGGCAAAGGCGCCAGAAGCAGGATTGTCGGCCCGCTGAACCATTTTTCGAAAATGCGCGGGCTGACCAGTGGCGAGGCGAGGGAGATTGCCGCCATGCCGACGGCGGCAAAGGTCAAGGTCCGCCCGGCCCAGCCGATGGCGCGCGCCTGCAAGGGACCTTCCGTCTTGATGATGAGCCAGGTCGCACCGACCAGCATGAAACCCGCCACCAGGCAGATTGCCGTGAGGAGGCCAAAGGCGACGGTTGCCGGGTTCTGATCCAGCCCCATCACATAGACCCCCAGCATATAGCCCTGGGTGAGCGACGTGAGGAGCGAGCCGGCGATGAAGATCCGGCTCCACATGCGTTTCCCCTCCCCTTCCGCCTTGGCGCGGAATTCGAAGGCGACGCCGCGCAGGATGAGACCGATCAGCATCAACACGACCGGCAGATAGAGCGCCGACAAGATGATGCCATGCGCTGCCGGAAAGGCCACCAGCAGCAGGCCCACGGCCAGCACCAGCCAGGTTTCATTGGCATCCCAGAAGGGGCCGATCGCCGCCATCATGCGGTCCTGTTCCGCCTCGTCACCGAAGGCGAACAACATGCCGATGCCAAGATCGAAGCCGTCAAGCACGACGTAGATGAGGATGGAAAGTCCCATGAGGCCAGCAAAGGCAAGCGGCAGCCAAATTTTGGGATCACCGAAGAGGTCGAGCATGGTGTCTCACTCCGCCGCTGCGAATGTGCCGGCCTCAACAGGTTTGTCGGGTGCGGGTTTTTCACCCTTGGCCGCCTTGCGCGCCAGCTTGGTGATGACGCCGATATAGGCGACGATCAGTGTGGCATAGACGATAAGGTAAAGCGCCAGACTGAGCCCGATCATCGGCGCGGGCACATCGCTCGCAGCCTCGGCGGTGGTGAGGATGCCGGTCACGAGGTAGGGCTGGCGGCCGATTTCGGTCACATACCAGCCGGCCAGCGTCGCCACCCAGCCGGAGAAGGTCATGCCGATGAAGACGCGCTGCAGGAGCCGCGGCATCTCGCGACCGCGCATGAGATAGAAGCTCCCCAGCCACGAGACAGCCAGCATCAGGAGGCCGAGCCCCACCATGATGCGGAAGGCAAAGAAGAGCGGCTTCACCGGCGGATGCTTCCCCGCATAATCGTTGAGGCCGGGCACGACGCCATCGGGTGAATGGCGCAGGATCAGGCTGGCGCCGGAAGGTATCCCGATCTCGAAATTGTTTTCGCGTTTTTCTTCGTCCGGCCAGGCAAAGAGCAGCAGCGGCACCTGGCCGCTGGTCTGCCAATTGCCCTCCATCGCCGCCACCTTTTGCGGCTGGTGCTCCAGCGTGTTGAGCCCGTGCATGTCGCCGGCCAGAATCTGCAGCGGAATGAGGATTGCCGCCAGATAGACACCCGTCTTCAAGCCGGCCTTGAGATCATCGGACCTTTCGCCCCAGAACCAGCGCAAGGCGGATACGCCGGCGATGAGGAAGCTGGCCGTGAGACCGGAAGCCAGCAGCATATGCGTCAAGCGATAGGGAAAGCTGGGATTGAAGATGATGGCGATCCAATCCTCGGCATAAACGACGCCGTCGCGCAGTTCATAGCCGGCGGGCGTCTGCATCCAGGAATTGAGGGCGATGATCCAGAAGGCCGAGACAGTGGTGCCGAAAGCGACCAGGAACGTGGCCAGGCTGTGCACCCAATTGGGCACGCGTTTGAAGCCGAACAGCATGATGCCGAGGAAGACGGCCTCAAGGAAGAAGGCCGTCATCACCTCATAAGCCAGGAGCGGCCCAGCGATATTGCCGACCTTCTGCATGTAGCCCGGCCAGTTGGTGCCGAACTGGAAGCTCATGGTGATGCCGGAAACGACCCCCATGGCGAAGGAGAGCGCAAAGACCTTTACCCAGAAGCGATAGCTGAGCATCCAGCGCATGTCGCCTGGTGCCACCCGTTGCAGGCGGTCGTGACGCAGCTTGAAGTAAAGCAGCACCCAGCCCAGGGCGATGGTGATGCTGGGAAAAAGAATATGGAACGAGATGTTGGCGGCAAATTGCAGGCGCGCCAGGATGAGTGCGTCCATTCCATCATTCTCCTGCTGCCGGCAACGACAGATCGGGGGCGAAAGATTGGAATCACTCTAAACGACGCAGGCTGACCGGCCAGCCGGCATTTGGCCGCACGCGACAGATTGCCTCGGCTCAAGGCATCGGCGCAAAGAGCTCGACTGGCTTCTCGACACCGCGCAAGGTTCGGGCACCGACTAGGCGCATCGGCCGCTGCAGGATCGCCGTGAAGCCACCGGAGGCCAGGACCGGCTCGTGCAATTCCTTGGTCAGGTCCTGGATGCGGCTGGCTTGGTTCACGGCTGGACCAATGACGGTGAAGTCCAGCCGCGTGCCGGTGCCGATATTGCCGAAGGCCACCGACCCGGCATGGAGACCGATGCCGAAATCGATGGGTGCCCGCCCTTCCGCCAGCAGCGCCGCGTTGAGTGTGGCAAGATTGCCGCGCGCCGCCAGCGCCGCCAGAACTGCGGCCTCGTGGACATTGGCGCGGCTGGCATCATCCGTGATGGGAAAGACGGCCAGCAATCCATCGCCCATGAATTTTAGGATCTGGCCGTCATGCGCCGCGATTGCGCCACCCAGCGTGTCGAAATAGCGGTTGAGCAAATCGACCATGGCGATCTCGCCCAGGACTTCACTCAGGGAGGTGAAGCCACGGAGGTCGGCGACCAGGATGGCGGCATCGATCGGCTCCACAGCGCCGCGTTCGACTTGCCCGCCATAGACACGCTTGCCGGCGATCTTGCCGACATAGGCATCGAGAAGATCGAGGGCGATGATGCGCAAGGCGACGCGTTCCATAAAGGGCGTGATCGCCCAGGCGATGCGGCGCAGCAATCCGGCACCGAGATCGTCGCCGCCCAGATCAGCAAACCCGCCCGGCCGCCGTGTCGCGAAGGACATGGTGCTGGTCCGGTTGGTATCCTGGAAAGGCAGCGGGAACAGGCAGTAATCGGTGTTGCCCTGGGCACTGAGATCCTGGATGAGCGGCATGTCCGGGACGGCGTCGCCGACGCGCCAGCGCCAGGGGCGATTGGTCTGCTCGATGACATAGACGGGGCTGCGCAAGTAATCGTCCCAGGTGAGAATGCCGGCGCGCTTGACCTGCCGCTCCTCGATCTCGCCATCGCGCCAATAGAGCGTGCCGCCGGACAGCTCCGGATGCAGCACTTCCATGGCGATGGAGATGCGGCTGAACGGGCCGATCCAATCATTTAGGCGATTGCAGAATTCGGCAAACACCTCGGCAAAGGTCAAGGCACCCAGATTGTTGTCGAGTGTTCCATCGCTGCGCTTGCCGGTATCCCCCAGCGCCGCCTGCGCCAGCCACGCCACCAGCCGGCCGAATCCATCCATGTCATTGGCAGGAAGTTGCGTCATGGCGGGAAGGATAGGGCGCAGCACAGTCGGTTGCAAACGCCCGCGTAATGCAGCCCCCTCTCCCCCACCCTCCCCCACCGCCGACGCATGTCGGCATGCGCGACTGTGGGGGGAGGGAGCCCAACCGAGTTCGCAGTAACAGCTGAGTTCAGACTGGCTAGAGTTCCCTCCCCCCAACGTGGGGGAGGGTTAGGGAGAGGGGGTCAGCTCAGCTTCAACGCCAACCTGACCGCGCCCCAGTGCTTGCCGCCGGCTTTGATCGGGGCGTCGATTTCCTTCAGCACGACAAATTTGCCGCCGCCCATGTCGCGGGCATAGGTCTGGACGATGGTGCGGGTGGCGCGGCCAGCGAGTGTGCCGGCGCGGTCGGTATAGATGCGGCGGTTGCGCGAATTGGCGGTGTTCCACAGCGTCTCGCCTGGCTTCTGCGGGTGCGAATATTTCCGGTTATGGGCAGCGATATAGCCTTTGCGGTCGATGACGCAGCAAAAGACAATGCGCGCATCGCGTTCCAGCGGCGGTTCGATGAGCGGCGGGAACAGACGTTCGACGAGCGCCGTGTGCTTGGCGATGACCTGTTGCGGATCGGTACCGGCGATCGGGTCATATTCGACGTCGAAGAGATCGTCCTGCGTGATGTGGCGCGCTGTGAGTTCCCGTTCCAGCGCGGCGCTGGCCGCACTGGCGATGTCGCCCACCAGCTTCATATAAGGTTCGTCCTCCTTGGTGGCGGCAGCCAGGCGGTCGCTGAGCGCCTGCAATTCAGCTTCGCCGGGATCCAGGAACTGAATGTGGATGCCGAGCGGGTCCTGGCTCACCAACCGCGCCTTGAAGCGGCCGACGTCCTTGAGTTCGCAATAGCCCTCGGCCGGACGCAAGGCGGCATTGTTGTCCGCCACCGCCAGTACACCGCCATTCGAGACATCGCCGGTGAATCCGGTCACCACCTGCCCGCCGAATTCACCCTTGAAGGCGATGGCGGCGGTACGGCGCACGGAATCGCGGCGGTTGCCGCCAACCGAGGAACGCAGGATGACATAAAGCCGCTGCTGCAGCGCGCCGATATCGCGGCTGACCAATGAGGAGAGATCGTTGACATGTCCGGCCGTCAGGCCGGTGCGTTCGACCCCTTCCATCATGCGGGCCACATTGTCGGCGACAGAGCGCGTGGAAGCCGCCGCCTGTCCGGCGCTTTGCATGATTTCGGCGGTGGCGGCGCGCTGCTCCTCGCTGGCGCGCGCCACCTCGACGGTCACGGCATCGATGTCGCGAATGCCGCCCGCGACATTGTCGACGATACCAACTGCCTTGGCGGTCGATTGGGTGATCTCCTCGGCCTGGCTGTTGACCTGGGCGATGCCTTCTTCCGTCTGCCGGGCGAGACTCTTCACCTCATCGGCGACGATGGCAAAGCCACGGCCCATCTCGCCGGCACGCGCTGCCTCGATCGTGGCGTTGAGCGCCAGCATCTTGGTGCGTGCCGCGATCTCCTGGATCATGACGACGACATTGCCGATGCTGGAAGCCGTTTTGGCAAGTCCCGCCACCTCGGTATTGGCCACTTCCGCGCCGTCGCGGGCGCTGGCCGCAAGCTTGCTGGAATTGCCGATCTGGTTGGAGATGGCGCGGCTCGAGGCTTCCAATTCCTCGGTGGCACTTGCCACCGTCTCGACATTGCGCGTGGTGGCGGCGACCAGTTCGTTGACCTCGATCGTCATGCTGCGCAAATCTGCGGCCGTGCGCGACAGCACGGTGGCATTTTCGGTCAGCTTGGTGGCCTGGGCCGAGATATCGCCCACGGTTTCGTTCACCTCATGCTCCAGCGTCTCGGTCAGCTGCAGCATCTCGCTCTTCAGCTGCTCGTCATTGCGGCGGCGGTCTTCTTCCTGTTGCTGGCGCAGCTTGTCGTTCTCGCGGGCATTGTCGCGGAAGACCCCGACAGCGCGCGCCATGGCGCCGATCTCGTCCTTGCGCCCAGACGAGGGGATAGCGATGTCGTGGGCGCCTTCGGCCAGCGAGGTCATGACACCGGTCATGCGGATGATCGGGCGAATGACACCGAGCGCAATGGCCGCGATACCACAAGCCACCATGACCAGGACGACAATGGTCACGCTCCAGACGATGGTGAGATAGCTGGTGTCGGTCGCAGCGGCCTTGGCTTCGACACGGGCGTTTTCGGCATTGGCGCCGGCAACAATCGCATCGACCACCGCGCGATGCGCCTGGTAGGTGGCGCTCACCTTGGCATAGGCGGCGTCGATGGCGCCTGCGTCGCCCTTTTCGATGGCGGGGAGAAGTTCGTCGATGGCGGCGAAGAACTTCACCACCTCGGCATGGCTGTCGTTAGTGAGCTTGGCGCGCAGTTCCGCATTGTAATCGGCGGTCAGCCAATACGCGTGGCGCAGGTCGTAATCCTTCCTGAGCTGCGCCAGCCGGTCTCGATGCTGCGCCAGGTCGCCGGGATTCTTAACCGCCAGCGTCGCCTCGAGATAGGATTCGATGACATATTCCGGCGGCGGTAGAATGTCGGCGATGAGGTCCTTGCCCAGCACGATTTGGCGATAAAGCGGGCCGCTGACCTTAAGCTCGCTCAGCGCCAGCGAATTGGTCATGAGAACGGCGGCAAAACCGCCGGCGATGACGAGGCCAAAGAGGATGATGGCTTTCGCCACGCTCAATCGAAATCGCATGTCTTTTACCCGCGGGTGTTTCCTCGGCGCGCTTCCTTGATCTTCGGCGCGCTGATTTAATGCTGGGTTAATTGAGGGGCCGAAGAAACACCGACAATGGTCTTAAAGATGGCCCCGCCGCACCGACCATCGTCCTATTATTCGCTTGTACCGCAGCGCTGCCGCCCTGGCGTCGCAAAGGCTACGGCCGATTGATCGATTTTCTCCATCACCGGGCGCAGGACTATCGATTTCTCCGCCAAGGGTCGCCGCGCGATGATGGGGACCGTCACATTCGTTCGGAACAATGGACCAAGACCAGAAAGACGCGAGGGAGTCCCAGCCATGAATGACGTCAAAGCCGAAGCCAAATGCCCCTTCCACCCCGCCGCAACCGGTGGCACGTCGAACCGCGACTGGTGGCCCAATCAGCTGCGGCTCGAAATCCTCAACCAGCATTCGCCCCGCTCCGATCCGATGGGGGCGGATTTCGACTACGCCAAGGAATTCAAATCGCTCGACCTTGCCGCGGTGAAGAAGGATCTCGCGGCGCTGATGACGCAGTCGCAGGATTGGTGGCCGGCGGATTTCGGCCATTACGGCCCGTTCTTTGTCCGCATGGCCTGGCACAGCGCCGGCACCTATCGCATCGGCGACGGCCGCGGCGGTGCCGGCGGCGGCCAGCAGCGATTTGCACCCTTGAACAGCTGGCCCGACAATGTCGGCCTCGACAAGGCGCGCCGCCTCATCTGGCCGATCAAGCAGAAATACGGCCGGAAGATCTCCTGGGCCGATCTCATCATCCTCACCGGCAACGTCGCTTTGGAATCGATGGGCTTCAAGACCTTCGGTTTTGCAGGTGGCCGTGCCGATGTGTGGGAGCCGGAGACGGTCTATTGGGGCTCGGAAACCGCCTGGCTCGGCGGCGACAAGCGCTATACCGGCGATCGGCAGCTGGAAGGCAATCTCGGCGCCGTGCAGATGGGCCTCATCTATGTGAATCCGGAGGGCCCGGACGGCAATCCGGATCCGCTGGCGGCCGCCCGCGATATCCGCGAGACCTTCAAGCGCATGGCGATGGATGACGAGGAGACCGTGGCGCTCATCGCCGGCGGCCACACCTTCGGCAAGACCCATGGCGCTGGGCCGACCAATCATGTGGGGGTCGAGCCGGAGGGTGCCGATCTCGAGGAACAGGGCCTGGGCTGGCGCAGCACCTATGGCAGCGGCCATGGCGCCGATGCGATCGGCAGCGGACTCGAAGTCATCTGGACCTCGACGCCGACCAAATGGAGCAACAACTTCTTCTGGAACCTGTTCGGCTATGAATGGGAACTGACCAAGAGCCCGGCCGGTGCCCATCAATGGCAGCCCAAGAACGGGGCCGGTGCCGGTTCCGTGCCGGACCCCTTCGACAAATCGAAGCGCCGCGCGCCGGCGATGCTCACCACCGACATCGCGCTGCGCGCCGACCCGGCCTATGAGAAGATCTCGCGCAAGTTCTATGAAGATCCGGACGCTTTTGCCGATGCTTTCGCCCGCGCCTGGTTCAAGCTGACCCATCGCGACATGGGCCCGCGCGCCCGCTATCTCGGCAATGAGGTGCCGGCGGAAGAGCTTATCTGGCAGGACCCGGTACCGGCGGTGGATCACAAGCTGGTCGATGAGGGCGACATCGCCACGCTGAAGGCCAAGGTGCTGGCCTCGGGCCTCACCGTTGCGGAACTGGTCGCGACCGCCTGGGCCTCGGCCGCAAGCTTCCGTGGTTCCGACAAGCGCGGCGGCGCCAATGGCGCCCGCATTCGCCTCAGTCCACAGAAGGATTGGGAAGCCAATCAGCCGGCGCAGCTCGCCAAGGTGTTGAAGGTTCTGGAAGGCATCCAGAGCGAATTCAATAAGACTGCCGGCGACGGCAAGAAGGTCTCGCTGGCCGACCTCATCATCATCGCCGGCAATGCGGCGGTCGAGGCGGCGGCGAAGAAGGCCGGCCACACCGTGACGGTGCCCTTTGCCCCGGGCCGTACCGATGCCAGCCAGGAACAGACGGATGTCGAGGCCTTTGCGGTGCTGGAACCGGTGGCCGACGGCTTCCGCAACTTCCAGAAGGGCAAGCTGCCTTTCCCGGCCGAGCATGTGCTGGTCGACCGGGCCAACCTGCTGACGCTGACGGCACCGGAAATGACGGTGCTGGTGGGCGGCCTGCGGGTGCTGGGCACCAATACCGGTGGCACGGCCCATGGCGTCTTCACCCAGCGTCCGGGTACCTTGAGCAACGACTTCTTCGTCAATTTGCTCGACATGGGCACGGAGTGGAAGGCGACGAGCGAGGCCAAGGACCTGTTCGAAGGTCGCGACCGCAAGACCGGCGAGGTCAAGTGGACGGGGACCCGCGTCGACCTGGTCTTTGGCTCCCATTCCGTGCTGCGGGCGCTCGCCGAAGTCTATGGCGCCAGCGATGCGGAAAGGAAGTTCGTGACCGATTTCGTCGCGGCCTGGACCAAGGTCACGAATCTGGATCGCTTCGATCTCAACTGAATCGTTCCACCCCTCACCGCTGCCGACGCATGTCGGCATTCGCCGACCGCCCCTCTCCCCGCTAACGCGGGGCGAGGGAGTTTCGACCGAGTTCGCTTCAAGGCCCCTCGCCCCTCCGGGGAGAGGGGTTGGGGTGAGGGGCCTTTGCTCAGATCAATGAAAGAACAAGTCCGCACACAGACGTCACTGCCAAAGTCCCGAAGACGCCGAGGCGAAACCTGAACAGTGCCAGAGCTGCGAGCAGCGCCAATCCGACGGCGGCAATGTCGATGCTGGCGGGCAGCGGCAGGTCGAGCTGTAGCGGTCCCCAGGCAAGCGATGTCTGGATGCGGAACAGCACGTGAAGTGCGAACCAGAGCGCAAGGTTGGCGATGACGCCGACGACGGCCGCGGTTACGGCGGCCAGACCGCCGGCGAGCAGGCGGCTGCCCTGCATCCGCTCGATCCAGGGGGCGCCCAAGAAGACGAAGGCAAAGCAGGGTGCGAACGTGACCCACAGCGTGATGAGCGCGCCGGCCATGGCCCCCGGCACGCCGTCTTCGCGATAGCCTGCCAGGAAGCCGACGAATTGCAGCACCAGGATGAGCGGCCCCGGCGTGGTTTCGGCAAGGCCGAGGCCGGTCAGCATCTCGGGCCCCGTCAGCCAGTGATAGGCGCTGACCGCATCCTGCGCCACATAGGCGAGCACCGCATAGGCACCGCCCATCGTCACCACCGCCATCTTGGAAAAGAAGAGGGCGATGTCGCCATAGGTACCGCCGATGACGAAAGCGAGGAGCGCCGCCGGGATGAGCCACAAAGCCAACGCCGCGACGCCCGCACGGCGCGCACCCACGGCCAGCATCGATGCGCGTTGTGGCTGGCGCAGCAGCAGCGCGTCTATGAGGGCGGTTGACCCGGCATCTTCCGCTTCGTGCCAGCGATGGGTGAAGGCACGTGGCGCCAGCAGCCCGATGAGCCCGGCACCGATGACGATGGCCGGGAACGGAATCTTCAGCAGGAAGAGGCCGACAAAGGCCGCCACCGCCATCCCATAGGCGGCCTTGCCTTTCAAGGCACGCCGGCCGATGCGCAGCAAGGCTTCGACCACCAGCACCAGCACGGCGCATTTCAAGCCGAAGAACAGCCCGACCATCAACGGCAGATGGCCCAGCAGCACGAAGGAGAGCGACAGCGCCAGCATCACGACGGCACCCGGCAGGATGAAGAGCAGCCCGGCCATGAGGCCGCCCTTTACGCCATGCATCAGCCAGCCGAGATAGGTCGCGAGCTGCTGCGCCTCGGGTCCCGGCAGCAGCGTGCAGAAATTGAGCGCGTGCAGAAAGCGCCGCTCGCCCACCCATTTCAGTTCGTCGACGACGACGCGGTGCATGAGGGCGATCTGACCGGCCGGGCCGCCGAAGGAAAGGAGGCCGATCTTGAGCCACACCCGGAACGCTTCGCCCAGGCTGGGCAGCTTCACATCCGGCATGTTCATGTGCTGCTCCGCGCCTGGTGGCCGGACCAGTTATGTGCCTCGCCCACGGCATCGCGGCACCAGCGATAGAATGCGTCATAGAGCGGCAGGCTCGCCTCCAACTGCGCCAGGTCATCCTTGTACATGCGCGAGAAGCCGAGCGAAGCGGCGAGCAGTCCGGCGGCCTGTGGTGCGATGTCGAGCCGGTCCGTATCCGCACCGCGCACGATGACGGCGAGGCGTGCGAGTGCCTCCGATTGCAGGCCAAACTCCTGCAGCATCGTATCAAAGGTGCAGCTCTCGCCGCGATGGCTCCAGAAGGCACCGTCGATATCGAAGGGTGTGGCACCGAAACGCTCGGCGACATTGGTCACCTCGGCCTGTGCCACGAACAGGAACACGGCATCGGGATCGACGAAGCGGCGGATCAGCCAGGGGCAGGCGATGCGGTCGATCTTGGGCCGCGCGCGCGTCACCCACAGCGTGCGGCCCTTGTCGTCACGCCTGGGCAAAGCGCCCTCGCGCACGAGCGGACCATTCTGCGCGGCCCACGCTTCGTGGCCACCTTCCAGGCTTTCGGCAGCGATGCCTTCATGGCGCAGCCAGGCGGCCACCCCTTGGCTGAGCTTCAAGCCGCGCTGGCAGGTGACGACAACCTGTCGCCCCGCGAATGCCGCCGCCCAATCGGCGACCTTGCGATAGTCGCGGCGCTTGGCCGTGGGGATGGATCGTGGATCGGCCGCGTAATCATCATCGTCACGGACATCGATGATGGTTGGGCAATCGGGGAGGCCAATGAGGCGGGAAAGCTGCTGCGGGGTAATACTGTCGAGATTGGGCATGGCGACGTCCACTCCGTTTTGGGAGATGCGGACGCGATACTCCAGCCAAGGCCTCACGGGGCGATCGCGGTCAACCCCTTGGGGAAATCATCCGGGCCTAAGCTAACCCTGTCAAGTTACAAGACAAAATAATTTTATCCGGACGATATTGACGAACATATAATTACCCGGGTAATAATAGGCATGACCGATGAAGGACCCGACCGATGACCGAGACCTATACCGCTTTCGAAGGCCAGCGCCGCTTGGCCGCCGGCCCCCTTGCCGAGATCGCCCTGGCCGTCAAACGCGCCGCAGGTGGTGTTGCGCCGATCCTGATCTATGCCGACGCGACCGGCAAAGCGATCGACCTAGATACCCGCGGCAGCGAGACGGAAGTCGCCACGCGCTATGCCGCCACCGTGGCGCCCCAGGAAACACGTGGGCGCGGCCGGCCCAAACTTGGCGTGGTGGCGCGCGAGATCACGCTGCTGCCGCGCCACTGGGATTGGCTCGGCGCGCAACAGGGCGGCGCCTCGGTCGCCCTGCGCAAACTCATCGACGAGGCGCGCAAGCGCGAAGACGGCTGGGCCGATGCCAAGCGCGCCCAGCGCCGCGCGCAAGATGCCGCCTATCACTTCATGTCGGCGATGGCGGGCGATTTGCCCGGCTTCGAAGCGGCCATCCGCGCGCTCTATGCCGGCGATCGCAAGGCCGTCGAGGCGCAGGTCGCGAACTGGCCGGCCGACATCCGCGACCATGCGCTGAAACTCGCCTATGAACCAACCGCGGACCTGTAAATGCAGCGCCTCGTGGATTTCATCACCGGCATCGACGGCGCGAACAAGCGCCGGATGTGGCAGCGTCATCTCGACGGACTGCCGGGCGCGGTATTGCAGGGTTGGAACGATTTGCTCTCAGCCTTGCCGGATGATGCCTGGCTGGCACTGAAGACCAGCACCTTGCGCCAGATCGATCATCGCGATCCTTGGGCCAGCTGGCGCCAGGCGGAGGATCGCTTCAACGAAGCGCGCGGATTCCTCTATCTGCGGTCTCAAGGCTGCGATGATGTTGCCTTCGCGGCCTCATCGATGGCGGCACCCGGACCGGATCTCTTGGCCCGGCGCGGCGCCGTCGTCATCGCCTGCGAGGTAAAGACCCTGCATCTCGATGCAACGTCGATGCATCTGTCGCGCAAGCTCCGATCGCGGCTGCAGGATGCCGTGGCACAGGCGATGGCGGTCGCTGCGGACGAAGCCTATGTCTATCTGGTTGCGACCGGTCTGGACGCGCCAGAGATCGGCAACACCCTCGATGTGGCGTCGCTAGCGCCCTGCCGCCTGGTCGTTGATTGCGACGGCACGGTCCAGGCTTTCAATTGACCTTGCCGAATTCCGCCAGATCGTTGCGAAGGGCTTGCTGCCGCAATGCAATGGCACGCCCTGTCAAACGCGCTATTTCACGCAGGTTTATGTGGCTTTTTAGCGATATCGCAGGTGCAGGAGGCCAGCGCTCTTTCACCATTGCTTAACCATCTCGCGGCAAAGTGGGAATTGGGGGCGGGCCAAATCAACCATCAAGCCGGGGGCGTGATGTCCGATAGCTGGGACATGTCTTTTCTGATCGATCAGGCAACCCGGATCCACGAGGCGCGCGGCAATTTCGGCAAGCATCTGGGCAAGCCGTTGCGCGGCCTGGTCGATGATCACCTGGTCAATTTCGTCGCCCAGGAGGACCGCCTGCTCTTCCTGCGCTTCATGGCCAAGCTGTTGCTGCAGACCGGCACCACGACAGCGACGGCGCGCATCCACACACCCATCATCGGTGAAAAGATTTTCGAGCTCGACGCCCGCAACGGGATTCGCGCCAAGACCTGGTGGCTGATGCTCTCGGCCAGCAATTCCAGGGGCTATGCCCCGCTTGCCAGCATCGTCGACACCGACCCGGTGGCAAGCGGCGCCGAATTCGGCCAGCTCGCCCGCAACGCTGCCAAGCAAGGTAGCGGCAAGCTGGGCATGACCTTGTTCCAGTCGAAGGCGGTATCGGAGCGGAGCTTTGGCAAGATGACCCAGGAGCGCCGCGATGCCCTCGACAAACGCATCGGCGAAGTGCTGGTCGAGGCAACCGACACCGGCATCGTCACCAAACCCGACATCGGCCAATATGCCGTGCTGCATGGCGCCGATGTCTCACCGCAACAAATCTCGGAACGCATCGTTCAGGCGGCAAGTGAAATGGAAATCACGGAAAAAGATCTCGGTCTCACCCAGACTACAGAGACCTTGGCTGAAAACGTCGAGGCCGATGATGTCGGCCGCATGATCCGCAACATGCGCGAGAAGCTGGTCGACCGCGCCACGCGCGAACCCATTCCGGATCGCGTCGAATGGGGCAAGCACCCAACCTTCCTGCAGAAGATGATGAGCAAGGTGAAGAAGTAGCGCGCATCGAAAGGTGGTCTTGTGCTTTTGATCGGGACCTCGCATGCGACCAATGGCAGTGTGTCTGCCCGATAACTTATCTTGAGCAAATCATGCCTTCTCGCCACCTGCTTGCGGCCATCGGCGCCGTCGCTCTTATCTCCGCCTGCACGCAAGTGGCGACACCGGGAACGACTGGCAAGAAGTCCGGCACCATCGCGTGTGACGGTTTCGTCAAGCCCGGTTCGGCATTGGCGCTGGAGCTACAGGACTTCAAGGACGCGCCGAAATGCAGCCGCGCGTTTCATCCAGGCGGCCAAGGGTATTACGAAGCCTACTCACTGGCGGCACGCGATCGAGTCAATCCAGCTGCCAGCGGTCCGCAGCAGATCTGGGTCTTGTTGTTTCGCTTCTATGGTGGCACCGCGCGTGATGCACAGCGGCTTGACGAAAAATCCTTCGACCATATCGAGAATTTTAGAACCCTCTCCGGCGGACTCAAGTCGGATTTGCCCGGCTTGATCGGCGATGTGCCGGCTGTAACGTTTGATGTGGCTGAAGCGGGGCTGACGATGGTCTGCCTCGACGCCTTGACGGCAAACAAGGATGGCTCGCACACAGTTGTCGATATATGCCGCAGCACCAGCACTGCAACGGCTGACGCAGAACGGCTGACAATGGCGCAAGCCATCGCGCAGAATGATCTGCCGTCGACGACACCGTAACGGGGAACGCGAAAGCGTTCAGACCTTCATCCCATATTTCTTCAGTATCGTCTGGTAGAGCGGTGAGGCTTTCAATTTCTTGATCGCATGGGTGAGGCGCGGCAGGTCGCCGATGACCGGCGATCTCTTGCTGATCTGCAAGTGCCAGTCGACCTGCTCCATCACCGCTGGCAATTCGACGATGTCGCCACCGCCCGGCATCTCTTTCAGGATCCAGTTGATCTGCGACGACATGTCGACGATGACGTCGCCGCGCTTGCCGATCAGCATCCGGACGGTGCCGATCGTGCCGCTGGCATGTTCAGTGCGGATGCCGCGCTCCTCGATATTCTTCTTCACCCAGCCATTGCCAGTGATGCCGACAACTGTCACGTCGGCGCGGGCGAGATCGTCGAGCGAGCGCACGGCCTGCAGGCGCTCAAGGGCTGGGTTGTCGCGCCGGACGAAGAGGGTGACGGGCCCGGTGGTGAGTGGTGCGCCAGCGGCAGTCGCAAATTTCTGCCGCGTCGGGGTGACGACCAGGCACATGCCATCGGCTTCGCCACTTTCCACTTCCAGCTGGACCCGCGGCAATGGGCGCGGTAGCGGGCGGAAGCGATAGCCGGTCATGCGTGCAACCTCCGCCACCAGGTCGACCATGACGCCGCGCATGCGGCGATCCTGATCTTCCCAGGAATTGGGCGGCGATTTATCGGGATAGGCGATGCGCAGCAGCTTCTCGTCGGCCCGCGCAGCACCTTCAGTGCAGCCGATGCCGGCAGCCGCAGCGCCCAGCAGGAAATGTCGTCGTCGCAATTTGGCCGGGGCCTTCGCCATGCCGCAATTTTAAGCGGGTCGATATCGGCTCGGCAATCCGTTAGCAGGGGGCGGTCGATCTATCCTATGATCGGGGGCAGCGAATGCCTTACTGCGCCTCGGGCCCCTTTGGCGTATCACCCGTCAAAGTAGCGAAATCGCTGAAGACGCGTGCCACCAGTTCACGCTGCCGTGGGTCGCGGACGCCATAGCTGTCCATCAGTAACTGGATGACATATTGGGCCCGCGCGGCTGCTTCTGGCCAGTTTCGCGCCGGCCCAGCCGACATGAACGCATCGAAGGTGGCTTGACGCTCCTCCAACCGGCCTTGGTCCTGGCGCACGGCTTCCAGCTGCCGGCGCTGGTCCGTCGCCTGCTGTTCTGTGCCACTGCGGTGGCCGTCGAGATCGACTGAATCGGGCGGCATGGGTGGAGGCCCGATCAACCCATGGAGCGGTAGTAGCCGATGACAAGTACGACCAGCAGCAGCGCAACGGGGACCACCAAAGGTGGCGTGAAGTATTTCATGACTTTCTTCTTTCCACGGCGAAAGCGGGATCGACGCCAGAGGCCACGCGTGTCACGCGATCAGGACTTGTCTTTGAAAATGGCGCGATCCAGTTGCTCCGGATCGATCGTTTCGATCTGCAGCAGGCCACGCGGCCGCTCGGCATCGACCCGCTGCATCGACACACGTGTGCGTCGGTAGGCGGGGAAAGAAAGGCCCTCAAGCAGTTCTTCTTCGGTTTCGACCGAATAGCTGCCGGCCGGATGGGCATCGTCCGGCGCCCCCAGCGTGAAGGGATGCACGAAAGTCACGACACGCGTGGTAATGCGGCTTGTCATGTCTTTGCCACCGTCACGATGCCGGTGTTGTAGATGTTTTTCATAAGAACGATGCCGCAGAAGACACTGAGCATCACCGCGGCAACCATGCCGTAGACGCACAGCAACGTTTTAAGGTCAGTCATCGGTTCCTTGGGAACCAGTTGGAATTGCCCGTCGCTTCTGCAGGCGCATGACGTGCATGCCATCTGATTTGCAACAGCCAGCGATCTGTCCAACCAGATCAAGCTCGACTAGGCGCCTTATATCGCCGGAACGCAAGGTATCGATTCCCCGTACGCAACGGGCAGACGCGTCTCGACGGGAAAGCGACCATCGACCGGCAGTCGCGCAAAGCGCAGATATGGCCAAATCGGGGTAGGAGCGTGGCGGAGAGAGTGGGATTCGAACCCACGATAGGTTTTACCCTATGCACGCTTTCCAAGCGTGTGCCTTAAGCCACTCGGCCATCTCTCCATGCCAGACGTCGCACAGGCTAGGCGTGGCGCAGGCCAAGCTTAGCACAGAGGTGTCCGACGCGCGCTGTGGCGGGCGCGGGCGGGAACCTAGCGGGCGAACATTCGTCTGGCAATAGGCCATCGCATCAGAGCGCAGGCCTTTGATTCCTATTATAAATTGGCAAACTGAGCAGAGATTTCCCACAGCCGACACTCGACCCGCCGCGCGCTGTCAGGCAATATCGTCGGTATGAATGCGTTCCGCCTTGCTGCCTTGACCCTGATTGCCTCCGGCACCCTGCTGCTGGTGCTCGATGTCATTGAAAACCTGCTCTCCAGCAGCTGGAGCGGGATGGCCACGGGTTATCTGTGGTCGATGATCTGGCCGGCGGGTCTCCGGGGTCTGCGCAGCTTCATCGAGACCAATATTTCGGTGTTCCTGTGGCAGCGGGTGCTGATGCCGATCCTGATGCTGCCGCTCTGGGCGCTGATGCTGATCGGCGGCGGCGCGCTGCTCTTTTCAGGCCGCAAGGACGATACGCAGCCCTGAAGCGGCGCCGCTGCTCTATTCCCCGACTTACTCGTGGATCTTGAGGGCGGCGATGAAGGCGCTCTGCGGGATTTCGACGTTGCCGTATTGGCGCATCTTCTTCTTGCCCTCTTTTTGCTTGTCGAGGAGCTTCCTTTTGCGGCTGATATCGCCGCCATAGCATTTGGCGGTGACGTCCTTCCTGAGGGCCGAGACGGTTTCGCGGGCGATGACCTTGGCACCGATCGCCGCCTGGATGGCGATCTTGAAGAGCTGCCTTGGGATGAGGTCTTTCAATTTCTCGCACAGCACGCGGCCGCGGCTTTCGGCTTGGGATTTGTGCACGATGCAGGAGAGCGCATCCACGGGGTCGTTGTTGACCAGGATGTTGAGCTTCACCAGGTCGCTCTCTTCATACCCGTCGAGGTGATAGTCGAAGCTCGCATACCCGCGGCTGATCGATTTCAGGCGATCGTAGAAATCGAATACGACTTCGTTCAGCGGCAGGCGATAAACCACCATCGCACGGCTGCCGGCATAGGTGAGATCTACCTGCAGACCGCGCCGTTCCTGGCACAGCTTGAGAATGGCGCCGAGATATTCGTCGGGGACCATGATGGTCGCCTTGATCCACGGCTCTTCGATCTTCTCGATCTTCACCACATCCGGGAAATCGGCCGGGTTGTGGAGTTCGATGAGATCGCCATTCTGCATGTGGATCTTGTAGACGACGCTGGGCGCCGTGGTGATGAGATCGAGATTGAACTCACGCTCCAGGCGCTCCTGAATGATTTCGAGATGCAGTAGGCCGAGAAAGCCGCAACGGAAACCGAAGCCCAGCGCCGCCGAGGTTTCCATTTCATACTGGAAACTCGCGTCATTGAGGCGCAGGCGCCCCATGCTGTCGCGCAGGGTTTCGAAATCGGCGGCGTCGATGGGGAAGAGGCCGCAGAACACCACCGGCACGGAAGGCTTGAAACCGGTCAAGGCTTCGGCGCAGGGCTTCTTGTCGTCGGTGATCGTGTCACCGATGCGGCAGTCGGCCACGGCCTTGATGCCGGCGGTGATGAAGCCCACTTCGCCGGGGCCCAATTCGCCGGTCAGCGTCTGCTTCGGCGTGAAGCAACCGACGCGATCGATTTCGTAGACGGCATCGGCCGCCATCATGCGGGCCAGGGTCTTCACCTTGACCACGCCATCGATGACGCGCAGCAGAATGACGACGCCGAGATAGGGGTCGTACCAGCTGTCGATCAGCATCGCCTTCAAAGGCGCGTTGCGGTCGCCCTTGGGCGCCGGCAATTTGGTGACGATGGCCTCGAGGACACCTTTGATGTTGAGACCGGTCTTGGCGGAGATCTCGACCGCCTCCGAGGCGTCGATGCCGATCACGTCCTCGATCTGCTGGCGGATGCGGGCGGGTTCGGCGGCGGGAAGATCGACCTTGTTGAGGACCGGCACGATCTCGTGGTGATGGTCGATCGCCTGGTAGACATTGGCCAGCGTCTGCGCTTCGACGCCTTGGGATGCATCGACCACCAACAGCGAACCTTCGCAGGCGGCGAGGCAGCGCGAGACTTCGTAGGCGAAGTCGACATGGCCCGGCGTGTCCATCAGGTTGAGCTGATAGGTCTCGCCATTGTCGGCCTTGTACATCAGGCGCACGGTCTGCGCCTTGATGGTGATGCCGCGCTCCTTCTCGATGTCCATATTGTCGAGGACCTGCTCGGTCATCTCGCGATCGGTCAGGCCGCCGCAGGCCTGGATTAGTCGGTCCGCGAGGGTCGACTTGCCGTGATCGATATGGGCAACGATGGAGAAATTGCGGATATGCGCGAGATCGGTCATTGGGCCACGTTTTCGGGGAGTTCTGTCGCGGCGCAAGATAGGGGTGTGGACAGGCTTTATCAACCGGCGAAAAATGGTTTTTATTCAATTGGTTATATACTTGACCATGCTCTCTGAACGTTGCACCTACGTTCTATGGTCATGGTCGGCGAAGGCCGACCATTCACGAGTTTCTTTGTTCAATGGCCAGCAAACTCGTGGATCGCCGCCTTCGAGGCGATGATGGATAAGGGGGTCGTGGTATGCCTACTCCGGACAGCAACTGGCCACGGATGGCTTGTCAGAAGCCACCAGCCTACTATTTAAGGATGTGGCGAGATAGCAGATAAGGACGAGGTCGTGGGGCAGGCTCTTTTGAGCTTCGGGCGTAAAATTAACGGTTGGCTCTATCATCTCGGCGGCTGGATTCTCGGCATCATCATTTTCTTGGCCGTCAGCGATGCCTTACAAAATCAGCAATGGCTTGGCGACACCATGATCATGGTGGTGTCGCTTTCCTGTGCCTCACTCGTCTGCGGCATCATCCACTCGTTTGTCGAGCGCCGACAGCTTCGACAACGTAATGAGCGCTTCATATCCGCGCTCAAGGAGCCCCAATGGCCGGTCGATGTCGTGAGCAACGAAGCGACCGCGTTCAGGCGTGACTGGTTTGCGCTGATGTGGGTGCCGGTGGCTGGCGTATCTCTGCCGGTCGACAACAGTGCGCTGCGGATTACCACCCTCGGTCTCGAATACGACGTGTCGATACCCATTCAACTGATCATGCAGGTGGAGTTTGATCCTGGCGATGGACCGCCCGGCCGACGCCACCCGGGCATGAGTTGGCGCCGTCAATGGTTTGGGTTGCCATACGCCCCGACCGTCTATCTCGGTTTGAGACTGGCGCCAGCAGAGGAAATTTTCGTCTATCCGCTGTGCTTTGATCCAAAGAACGAAGAAGACGCGCGTGTTCTTTATCAGCGCTTGCTGGACGGGCGTCGCGCTGCAAGCCATTCCATCTCACTTCCCCTCGAAATGAAGATATCCGAAGAAGCGCTGCCAGGTAGTTTCGAGAGTCGGTATCTGAGACCCAGCATTCTGCAACGCTTCTGGCCAGATTATCGGCCCAAGACCGTGCGTGAATGGTTGAACAGATAGCGATATGACGCGTCATGGTCGGCGCAGGCCGACCATCCACGAGTTTCTTTCTTCACTGGCCAGCAAACTCGTGGATCCCCGCCTTCACGGGGATTACGGACCAAGTGGCAACAGCTGTCAGGCAGCCTGAGCCTGATGCTGCCGGTCGTAGTAGTCTCCCAGGGCCAGCAGCGCCGCCGATGCATCGCCTTCGAAACTAGGCCCGTGCATGAGGGCGAGGCGCTGGGGTTTCAGATCGGCCAGGCGGCGGATCGTGGCACCCATGCTGGGATGGAGGCTGGACGACTTGAACATGTCCTCCGCGGCGATCGCCGGGCCGACGATGTCGCTGCTGACCAGGGCCGGGCCGTTGCCGAGCTGGGTGAAGAGATCGCCGCAGAGCAGCGTGCCGCTTGTCTCCTCGACATAGAGCCCGGCTTCCCAGCCGTGCGGCACATGGGGCGTGTCGAGATAGCGAATGCGCTTGCTGCTGCCAAGGTCGATCACTTCGCCATCGTCCAGCATGCGCGGGGCTCGGTCGGCGAGATCGTTCAGGGACACGAAGCAGCCAGTCCGCCCGTGGGCGACCTGCGCCCGGGGCGCCACCTTCAGCCATTCATTCATGGCGCCGCATTCATCGGCCTCGACATGACCGAAGGTGATCCAGCGCAAGTTTGCCGGGTCCATCACCCGGGCCATGGCGGCACGGACCGAGGGGAACATGCCCCTGGGGCCGGTATGAAACAGCAGCGGCTCCTCTCCCAGCACCAGGAACTGGTTGAAGGTAAAGCCGGCGGGCGGGGCGATCTCCGCCACATAGGTCGACAGGCGATAGATGCCGTCGGCGATCTCGGCAATGTGGGTTTCCATGGTCTTTCCCTTGCCTCAACAAAGGGCGCGCTCCCATCCCAAGCGGGCGCGATTTAAATTGATTGCACGCATATGTGTATCTAAAGTGACGATCGCCGTCAATATTCAAAATACACAAGTGTGCATCGAATTATGGCCCGCCGCGAACCCGAGAAACGCCCCTATCAGCAGAAGCGCCGCGCCGAACTGACCGCCGAAACCCGGCGGCGCATCGTCGAGGCTGCGATCGAGCTCCATACCGATATCGGTCCCGGCCGCACCACGATCAGCATGGTGGCGGAACGTGCCGGCGTGCAGAGACACACCTTCTATGCCCATTTCCCCGATGAGCGCAGTCTGCTCATGGCCTGTTCGGGCGAGGCCATGGCGCGCGACCCGCTGCCAGATGCCGGCCCCTGGCGCGAGTTGGCGCGGCCGAAGGCGCGCCTGAAGACAGGGCTGAAGGCGCTTTACGATTGGTACGGGCGCAATGCGGATCTCACCGCCTGCGTGCTGCGGGATGCCGAATATCACGAGCTGGTGCGCGACATATCGGCCCTGCGCTGGGGCCCTGGCATGGCGCGCATCATCGAGGTTTTGGGCGAGGGGCTGGAACCGCGGCAGATTCCCTTGCTGCATCTGGCGCTCAGCTTCCACAGCTGGCGTTCGCTGGTTCGGGAAAGTGGTCTCGAAACAGAAGCTGCCGTCGACGCGATGGTCGCGGCAATCTTCGCGAAGGCCTAGCCCGCCAGCACGAAATCGCGTAACGCGCTGTCTACTTCCGGTTCCTTGCCGAACCAGGACTTGAAGCCGGGCCGCGCCTGGTGGAGGAGCATGCCAATGCCATCGACCGTCGCGTTGCCGCGCGCCTTGGCCTCCCTCAGCAGATCGGTTTCCAGCGGGACATAGACGATGTCGTCGACGACCGCCTCGCGCGGCAGGTGCTTCAAATCGATGTCGAGAGGTGGTTGCCCCGCCTGGCCGAGTTGCGTGGTGTTGACCAGCAGGGTCGCGTCCTTCAGCGCCGCCGCACGGTCGTCCCAGCCCACCACGTCGACGGCGCCATCAAGCGTGTTGGCGAGGCTGTCGGCGCGGGCCGCCGTGCGGTTGGTGATGACGATGTTCGAGACACCGGCATCTTGCAAGGCAACGATGATGCCACGCGCGGCACCGCCAGCGCCGAGAACCACCGCCTTGTAGCCCGGATGCCAATGCGGCGCACTGGCTTTGAGATGCTCGACAAAGCCGTAGCCGTCGGTGTTGTCGCCATGGATGCTGCCGTCATCCTGCACAATGAGCGTGTTGATGGCACCGATGCGGCGTGCAACATCGCTTAAATGATCGACCGCGTCGAGCGCGCGTTCCTTATGCGGCAGCGTGATGTTGCCGCCACGAAAGCCGAGCTTGGGCAGGGCGCGGATCGCATCAACCAGATTCTCCGGCCGCGTCGAGAACGGCAGGTAAGCGCCGTCGATGCCATATTTCGCCAGCCAATAGCCATGAAGGCGCGGGCTGCGCGAATGGTTGATCGGCCAGCCGAAGACACCGGCCACGAGGGTCTTGCCCGATTGCGTCTTGAAACTCATTTCAGTCTGTTTGGCTGTCATGCGCGCAACATGCCATGGCTGCGCAAAATCGCCAAGACGGGGAGCAGCGGCAGGCCCAGCACGGTGAAGAAATCGCCGCGCACCCGTGTCATCAGCTGCGCACCCAGGCCTTCGAGGTGATAGGCGCCGACCGAGGCCGTGACGGCATCGCCCGCCAGCGCCAGATACCATTCCAGGAATTCATCGCTGACGTCGCGCATGGTGAGCTCGGCGCGGTCGACATGATGCCACAGGCGCTGCCCGTCCTTTACCAGCACCGCGGCACTGATCAGATGATGCTTCCTGCCGCGCAGCGCCTTCAACTGCGCACGGGCGGCAGCGATATCGGCGGGCTTGTCGAACCAGACGCCCTCGCATTCCAGCATCTGGTCGGCACCCAGAACATAGCGTCCGTCCTGCTTGCGGCTGACCGCCTGGGCTTTCATCTCGGCCAGGGCGATTGCCGTGTCGATGACATCGGCGCCTTCGGCGCGGTAGCTGGCTTTCAGCTCGTCCTCATCGACGGCGGGCTTGATGATCTCGAGCGTGACACCGGCATCGCGCAGCATCTTGGCACGGGCGGCGCTGCCGGATGCCAATACCAGCGAGACCGTCATGCCTGCTCGCGGCTTTCGGCAGCGGATTTGGCATCGAGCAGCGCGTCGCGATGCTCGCTCAGCATCTGGATGATTGTCGCCGCGGTTTCCTCGATCGAGCGCCGCGTCACATCAATCATCGGCCAATTGTGCTCGGTGCAAAGCTTCCGCGCCTGGGCCACCTCATCGCGGATCGATTGCGGATCGACATAATCCGAATCCTCATCCTTGGCGATCATGGCCAATCGGTTGCGCCGGATCTGCACCAGTGAGTTCACGTCCTTGGTGAGGCCGATGACCAGCGGCTTCTTGACCTGAAACAATTCCGGCGGCAGCGGACAATTGGGCACCAGCGGAATGTTGGCGGCCTTTACACCGCGATTGGCGAGATAGATGCAGGTCGGCGTCTTTGAGGAGCGGCTGACGCCGATAAGGATCACATCGGCATCCTCGTAGTTGCGCGCCGATTGGCCATCATCGTGGGCGAGGGCAAAATCCATGGCAGCGATGCGGTCAAAATACTCGGCGTCCAGTGCGTGCTGCCGGCCGGATTGACCGCGCGCGACCTGGCCGAAATGATCGGTGAGGGCTGAGATGATCGGATCCAGCACCGAAACGAATTTCACGCCGAGCTGCCGACAACCATTCAAGAGATGCTGGCGCAGCCGGTCATTGACGACAGTGAACAGCACCAGGCCGGGATGGGCCTCGATGCCGGAGAGCACCTTGTCCATCTGTCCGGTCGTGCGGATAAGCGTCCAATGGTGTTCGATCGGATGCGCGCGCTCGAACTGCACCAGACAGGCGCGGGTGATGCTGTTCAGCGTCTCGCCGGTGGCGTCCGAGACGAGATGAACATGCAGCTGGCGCGGCGGTTGCGTATTGGGCATTGCGAAGGCCTCTGCCTGTTGAGAGGACTGGAATATCAGACTATCCACAAGAGGGGCGTTGATAACTGCCTTGGATGCTGTGGATAAGCGAGATCTCCCGATCCATTCATCTTTGTTATCTTTTCATGGCACCCCTTTTCCCGCCTGACAAGAGCGGGCGAAGCAGGGGTCGAATCCCGGGGATAAGGTGGATGACGGCGCCGGTTCCAAGTCATCCACAGGATTCACCTATTCCAATTTCGTCATGCCCGGGCTTGACCCGGGCATCCACTCTCGAAAGCTGCACCCGTGGATCCCCGGGTCTTCGCCCGGGGATGACGGTAATCCGTGGTCGCAACAACCGGATGGTTCGCCCACAGACTTGTCCGATATCTCTATCCCAAGGCCAGCCGCAGCCTTTTCCAAATCGCCGCTGAGGATAGGAATCCAAGATCGGGGATTCTCGTTATCCACCGCACATCATCATCTTCCACCTAGAGTCTTATCTTTTAGAGATGTAGGAAGAGCCCTGGTAAGATTGAGACCGAATGACGATCAGGACTGAGCAGACCATGCAGACGCCTCAGAAATTGCTGGTAAGGGCCTTGAAGGGCGAGAGCCTTGCGCGACCGCCGATCTGGCTGATGCGCCAGGCTGGGCGTTATCTGCCGGAATATCGCGCGGCGCGGGCCAAGGCAGGCTCGTTCCTGGATCTTTGCTACAATCCGGAATTCGCCGTCGAGGTGACGCTGCAGCCGATCCGCCGTTTCGGTTTCGATGCAGCGATTCTCTTTTCCGACATCTTGGTGGTGCCACATGCGCTGGGCCAGGATCTCCGCTTCGAGGAAGGGCGGGGGCCGTTGCTTGACGCCATCACCGACGATGCCGGCATGGCACGCCTCGGCATGGACCAGTTCCACAACCGGCTCAAACCGGTCTACGCGGCCGTTGCCGGCCTCAAGGCAGCGCTCCCCCCTGAAACGGCGCTGATTGGCTTTGCCGGGGCTCCCTGGACGGTGGCGAGCTATATGATCGAGGGTGGGTCGTCGCGCGATTACGCCAAGACCAAGGCCTGGGCCTATCAGCGCCCGGAAAGCTTCCAGCGGCTGATGAATCTGCTGATCGATGCGACCTCGAGCTATCTGATCGCACAGGTCGAAGCCGGTGCCGAAGTGCTGCAGATTTTCGACAGCTGGGCGGGTGCGCTCGACCATGCCGGTTTGCTGCGCTGGAGCCTTACGCCGATGAAGGCCATCGTCGACCGGGTACGCATGTCGCATCCCGAAGTGCCGGTGATTGTCTTCCCGCGCGCCTGCGGGGCGGGTTATCTCGATTTCGCGCGTTCCAGCTTCATGCATGGCTTGAGCCTCGATTCCGGCGTGCCGCTCGACTGGGCCTTTACCCAGCTGCAAGGGCGCATCGCGCTCCAAGGCAATCTCGATCCGCAATTGCTGGTGGCCGGTGGCGATGCGATGCGTGATGCGGCGACGAAGATCCTGGAAACGCTAGGTCGTGGGCCCTTCATCTTCAATCTGGGCCACGGGATTGTTCCGGAAACACCACCCGAACATGTGGGCGAATTGGTGAAGCTCGTGCAAGGTTGGCATCGGTGAGCGAGACCGAAAAGCCGGGTGGCGGCATTCCGGTTGGTGTCACCTTGCGCGCCAAGATCGGCTGGATCGAAATCCGCTGTGATGAAGAGGCCGTCATCCAGTGTCACTGGCGCAAGATCGAACCCAAGGTGATCGTGTCCTCACCTCTGGCCGAGGAAGCGGGCAAGCAGATGGCGGCTTACATCGACGGCCGCCTCACCGATTTCGACCTGCCGCTGAAATATCCGGGGTCCGAATTCCAGGAAACGATCTGGAACATGCTGTTGCGCATCCCCTTTGGTGAGACCCGGCGTTACGGGGATCTCGCGACCTTGATGGGCCAGCAGGAATACACCGCCGCCCGGGCAGTGGGCACGGCTTGCGGCCAGAACCCGATCGCCATCATCATTCCCTGTCACCGCGTCATCGGCACCGCGCAGCTCGGCGGCTATTCCAGCGATCTCGGCCTCACCGCCAAACGCTTCCTCCTCGATATCGAGAAAGGCCAGGGCCGGCTGTTTTAAGCACCCCCTCTCCCTAACCCTCTCCCACGTTGGGGAGAGGGAACTCGAGCCAGCTTGAACTCAAACAATTGTGCAAACTCGGTCGGACTCCCTCCCCCCAACGTGGGGGAGGGTCGGGGAGAGGGGGGAAGCGATAACTTTTCGTCGTCTAGCCTCAACTTTCCCTTGCTTGACGGGAACGGGGCGGCCCTGCCATGTTCGGCCCGTCAATACGTCTTCAGGGCGGGGTGAAAATCCCCACCGGCGGTAGGACTTTAGACGGGGATAGCCCGGAAGAAGTCGAGCCCGCGAGCGCCGTTTCCGTTTGAAACGGGTCAGCAGATCAGGTCAAAATCCTGAGCCGACGGTCACAGTCCGGATGAAAGAAGACGAGATCGTGGCGCCAACGCGCCGGGAATCTGCCGTTTGAGACGCGGCGGATACCGGATGTGGCGGCGTCAGGCATCTTGCCCTGGAACGTTTGTCGCAAAAACCATGCGAGGAGCGTTTCACATGTCCAAACATATTTCCCAGGCAGAATTGTCCCGTGTCGAAGGCCGCATCCAGGCGGCGATCGAGGCGATGCAATCGGCCCTGCCCGTCATCGTGCTGGATGATGACGACCGCGAGAACGAGGCGGATCTCATCGCCGCCGCCAGCAACCTCACCCATGACGTCATGGCGCGGATGATCCGCGATTGCAGCGGCATCGTCTGCCTGTGTCTCGATGCCGCCACCGTTGACCGGCTGGAACTGCCGATGATGGCGACGCGCAATGAAAGCCGCTTTGGCACACCCTTCACCGTCTCGATCGAAGCGCGGCACGGCGTCACCACGGGTGTTTCCGCGGCGGATCGCCTGACCACGGTGCGCGCGGCCATCGCCCCCACTGCCAAGGCCAGCGACATCGTCAGCCCCGGCCACATGTTCCCCCTTCGCGCCAGCCCCGGCGGTGTGCTGACCCGCCGCGGTCATACCGAGGGTTCGGTCGATCTCGCCCAGCTGGCGGGCCTCGGTTCATCGGCGGTGCTCTGCGAACTGATGACCCGTGAGGGCGAAATGCTGCGCGGCCGCCAGGCGAAGGCCTATGGCCGCCGCAACGGCTTCCCGGTTCTCACCATCGAAGACATCGTCGCCTATCGCCAGAGCCTGCTGGCCAAAGCGGCGTAACAACCGCGTTCTAGCAAAACAGCTCTCGAGCTCCCTCCCCCCGCCCACCGACGGTGGGGGAGGGTCGGGGAGAGGGGGCTGTCGGCAACACATCCGGTCGATCCACCCCCTCACCCGCTCGGCTTCGCCTCGCACCCTCTCCCACGTTGGGGAGAGGGTTTTCTTATTGAGGGTCGGGCCGTTATGCTCCGACCAATTCATCCCTTCTCCTGGAGCCACGCCATGACCATTCCCACCGAGACCCATGCCATCCGCTTTCATCAGACCGGCGGGCCGGAGGTGTTGAAATGGGAGACGGTACCGCTGGCGGCACCGGGTGCCGGCGAAGTGACGCTGCGCAACAAGGCCTGCGGTCTCAATTTCATTGATACGTATCACCGCGGCGGGCTCTATCCCGTGCCGCTTCCTTCAGGGATCGGCCTCGAAGGCGCTGGCGTGGTCGAAGCGCTTGGCGCCGGCGTGACCAGCCTGAAGGTCGGCGACCGCGTCGCCTATTGCGCGGCCCCTTTGGGTTCTTATGCCGAATGGCGCAATTATCCGGCCGATAAGCTGGTGAAGATTCCGGACAGCATCGATTTCAACACCGCCGCCGCCATGATGCTGCAGGGCATGACGGTCGAATATCTCATTCGCCGCACCTATACGGTGAAACCCGGCGATCTGGTGCTGTTCCACGCGGCGGCGGGTGGGGTTGGGTCGATCGCCGTGCAATGGCTGAAAGCGCTGGGCGCCACCGTCATCGGGACCGCTGGCGGCAAGGAGAAATGCGCCATCGTAAAATCGCTCGGCGCGGATCACGTGATCGACTATCGCGCCGAGGATTGGGTGAAGCGCGTCAAAGAGCTGACCGATGGCAAGGGTGTCCATGTCGTCTATGACGGCGTCGGCAAGGATACCTGCATCCCATCGATGGACTGCCTGCGGCCGCGCGGCTATCTGGTGACCTTCGGCAATGCCTCGGGCCCGGTCCCTGCGATCGAACCCTTGCTGCTGTCGCAGAAGGGATCGCTGTTCCTGACGCGCCCGACGCTGATGGCCTATACCGCGACCCGCGCCGATCTCGAGCTTTCCGCCAATGCGCTGATCGATGTCGTCTCGAAGGGGACGGTCAAGATCAATATCGGCCACACCTATGCCTTGAAGGACGCGGCGCAGGCACAGAGCGATCTTGAGGCACGCAAGACCACCGGCTCGGTCATCCTGCTGCCCTAAGCTTCAGGACACGGCGACAAGCGCCTCCGCTGGAAATCGTGGATTAGGCGGCGAGCTTGCCAGCTGGGAAGTGGATGCTGACCTTCGTGCCTTTGCCGAGGGCGCTTTCGATTTCGAATCGCCCGCCATTGAGCTCGGTCAGAGATTTGGTGATGGGGAGGCCGAGGCCCGTTCCCTGCTGAGCGGTGGTGGCATTGGTGCGGACCTGGCCGAAAGGCGACAGGGCCTTGGCGATATCGGCGGCGGCGATGCCGATGCCGTTGTCCTTGACCCAGATCTCGATGCCCGGCGCCGCGCCGTTTTTCGCGTGGTCATTGGCGGCAATACGCGTGGCGCCGATGCTGACCTCGCCGCCGGCCAGGGTGAACTTCACGGCATTGCTGAGCAGGTTCAGCATGATCTGCCTGAGATGCTGCGGGTCGGCGACGACGGGTGGCAGCTCCGGGGGCAATTGCATGCTCAGCGTCAACTGGCGCGCATCCAGCGGCTGCTGGATGAGATCGGCGCAGGTCTTGAGAAGGTCGGGAATGTCGATCGGCTGCGGGCGTGGCTCGACCTTGCCGGCTTCGATCTTGGCGACATCCAGCACCTTGTCGATGAGGCCGAGGAGATGTGTGCCGGCATCGGATATGTCGCCGACATAATCCTTGTAGCGCGGCGGCGTCACCGGGCCGAAGATCTCGGCCTTCATCAAATCGGAAAAGCCGATGATGGCATTGAGCGGTGTCCTGAATTCGTGGCTCATATGCGCCAGGAAATCGGTCTTGGCGCGGTTGGCGTCCTCGGCCTGGAATTTCGCCCGCACCAATTCCTTGGCCAGGCGCTTCAAGCGACGCTGCTGCAGGAACAGCACGATCATACCCATGGCGAGAACGATGCCGAGGGCGAAGCGCACCAGCGACAGCCGGTCGATGAGGGCCGCCAGCGATTCACGCGCCTGCTCGTCCTTGGTCGCGGCACCTGTCGTCGTGAGCACCGCCAGGCGATGGGCCTTCACCTGCAGTGCGGCGGTGAGGGCGACGATGGTGTCGTATTGTTCGAGCGGGCGCGCGTTTGGCCCTTCCAGCAGGTCGCGCAACTGGCCGAGATCAGCGCCGAGAGCCGGCAGCATGGCAGCGGTATTGGGGTTGGCGACGAGGCTTTCATGGACGACGCCGGCGATAAGCACCTGATAGCGCGCCTGCAAAGCGCGCCAGCGGCGCAGCACATCGGGCGGCAGCAAGGCGGGATCGGCGCCATGCATGGTGGCAAAGCTGGTGCCAAAGCGGGCCGCGTCGACTTCGAATTGCGCGGTGTTCCAAATAAGAGCACCGGCGGTGGCGCGGCGCATGCGGTCGAAATGCTGTGAGACGTCGTCACGCAGTATCAGCAGTGCCAGCAGCAAGCCGCACACCAGCACGGCGAAGACCACAGTGATCGCGCGTTTCCAGACGGCTGGCGTCAATGTGCTGGAGGCCGGCATGCTCAATACAGCGTCATATGGTCGAGGCTCCACACCGACTGGCTCAAATAGCGGTCATTGGCGAGCTCGGCATCCTGATCGTATGGATAGACGATCCAGAGCGGGCCTTTGTTATCGAGTGGAATGGCGGCGCCATTCTGCGCATAGGCGATGATGGCGCCGTGGTCCAGCGCATCACTGGCCGGAAAGCTCATCTCGTAATCATTGGTGGCGAGCGCGTTGAACTCGGCCGGCTTGGCGCCCAGCCGTGCCATGAGATCGGCAATCTTCACGCCCTCGAAGGTCTGCAAGCCATCGGTCCAGATAGTGGTCGTGTTGAATGCGGTTTTGGGCAGTGCCTGCAACATTGCCATGTCGAAGGCGGCCTTGCCGTCGATCGTGTTGTGCGCATCGAGCGTGCCCTCCAGCACCAGGACCACGGGTCCGGTGGGCGCCGGCAATGGCTCTACCGCCGCTGCCGGCGGCAGACCGGCAAGGAGGATAAATGCAGCGATGATAGCGGCACGACCCAGCGCCATGAGATGAGTTCCCCAGAGAGGTTATGGATCAACTTCCCCTTGATCCATGGCCTAAACTATCGGGGCATATGGTTTAACATGTGTTAAAGCGGCGGCGTTTTCTTCGCAAGCCGCGCGAAGACGGCAGGATAAGGCCGCGACATACAACAAGATGTGGCTCGGCAAGCGGCGACCTACACGAAGTTGGTGCAGCCACCAAAGAAGAAGGGCCGGTGAAAATTCCACCGGCCCTTGTCTCTACTGGTTCATCGACTGGAAGAAGTCGGCATTCGTCTTGGAATGCTTCAACTTGTCGAGCAGGAACTCCATCGCGTCGGTGACGCCCATCGGCATCAGGATGCGGCGCAGGACCCACATCTTGGACAGCGTCGCGCGGTCGACCAGCAGCTCTTCCTTGCGCGTGCCCGATTTGGTGATGTCGATAGACGGGAAGGTGCGCTTGTCCGAGAGCTTGCGGTCGAGGATGATTTCCGAGTTACCGGTGCCCTTGAACTCTTCGAAGATGACTTCGTCCATGCGGCTGCCGGTATCGATCAGCGCCGTGGCGATGATGGTCAAGCTGCCGCCTTCCTCGATGTTACGTGCGGCACCGAAGAAGCGCTTGGGGCGCTGCAGCGCGTTGGCATCGACACCGCCGGTCAGCACCTTGCCCGACGATGGCACGACGGTGTTGTAGGCGCGCGCAAGACGCGTGATTGAATCGAGGAGGATGATGACGTCGCGCTTGTGCTCGACCAGACGCTTGGCCTTCTCGATCACCATTTCGGCGACCTGGACGTGACGGGCTGCCGGCTCGTCGAAGGTCGAGGAGACGACCTCGCCCTTCACCGAGCGGGACATGTCGGTCACTTCTTCGGGGCGCTCGTCGATGAGCAGCACGATCAGATAGGCTTCCGGGTGGTTGGTGGCGATCGAATTGGCGATGTTCTGCAGCATCACGGTCTTACCCGTGCGCGGCGGGGCGACCACCAGGGCGCGCTGGCCCTTGCCGATCGGGCAGATGAGATCGACGACGCGGCCGGTGATGTCGACCTTGTTGAGATCCTTGCTCTCGCGCGCTTTGAGGGCACGGCGGCTCATCTCGACGGTGCGGGCGGCCTCGGCCTTCGGCAGCGCCTCTGGCTCGGGCATCTTGTCGTCGCCCTTGCCCTCCAGCTCCATCTTCAGCTTTTCGTCCGGATAGAGCGGCGTCAGGTTGTCGAAGTTGATGCGGTGGCGGATCTTGTCCGGATCCTCGAAATTGATCGTGTTGACCTTGAGGAGGGCGAAATACCGCTCGCCATCCTTGGGGCCGCGGATCTGCCCTTCGACCGTGTCGCCGGTCCGAAGACCGAAGCGGCGCACCTGGGAGGGCGAGCAATAGATGTCGTCGGGGCCGGGCAGATAGTTTGCCTCGGGCGACCGCAGGAAGCCGAAGCCGTCCTGCAGGATTTCGAGCACGCCCGCGCCAAAGATCGCCGTGTCGTTGTCGGCGAGCTGCTTGAGGATCGCGAACAGCATGTCCTGGCGCCTGAGCGAATTGGCGTTTTCGATCTGCAGGCTCTCGGCGAACTCCAGGAGTTCGGCTGGGGACTTACGCTTAAGTTCTTGTAAATTCATTTATTTTCTGGATGTGTGGAGTGTGGGACCGGGTCGGTCGGGCTTTTCGATGACGGGAAAAGGCTTGAATACGGCAGCGCCGGGAATTGATCTTCGGCCCATGAAGCCGCCCTTACGCCACGTCTTTGCCCGTTTCGTTTCCCGGGCCGGCCAACATGATATGGGAGCGGAGGTGCTTGGAAGACAAGGGCCGGTCGCAACCGAATGGTTAGACCCAGAACCCTTAACAAAACCCCTACCGGAATCCGGTCTGGAAGTCAAATGACCTTAAATTCATGGGGCGGATGACGTCGCATGCGCCACCCGCCCCATAATATTGACCGACCGGTTGAACTTACTTGTAGGCGACGGCCGCGCTGGCCACGGGGGTGAGCGGGATGGTCTGGAAGCGAGTGAACCCCACTTCGCGGCACCAACCTTCGAACTCGGCCGCGGTGTAGTCGAAGGCGTCGCCGAACTCGATCAGCATGTTGAGCGAGATCATCAACCCGAAGCTGTTGGTGCGCCGCTCGTTGTCGATCATGTGTTCGATGACGACGAAGGCGCCACCCTCAGGCAAGGCGTCATAGGCGGCGCGGATGAGGTGCATCTTCCCCTCCATGTTCCAGTCATGGAGGATCATGCCCATGCTGATGACGTCGGCCCGCGGGAGTTTCTCCTTGAGGAAATCGCCGGCGAGAACCTGGACCTTGCCGCCGAGACCCTGATCGTCGAGCGCCCGCGTCGCGATCGGCGCCACCACCGGCAGATCATAGGTGGCGACGGTGAGGTGCGGCTTGGCGCGTGCCACCATGCCGGCCAGCAGGCCGGTCGCACCACCCACATCGCAATAGGTCTGGTAGGGCGCGAAATCGAACTGGTCGACGAAGGATTGGAAATTGCCGCGGCTGATGCCGGCCATCGCGCGCATGAACTGCTCGAGCCGCGCCGGATCGGCGTAAAGCTCTTCGAAGAGGGGCTTGCCGTTATGCTTGATCTCGTTCTGCGGCCGCCCGGTGAGGAGCGCTGTCTTCAGATCCGCCCAGAAGGGGAAGAGCCGCGCCTGCGACATTTCCAGAATGCCGCCGACATAAGACGGCTTCGCCTTGTCGAGGAAGAGTCCGCTTTCGGGCGTGTTGCGATAGAGTGCCTTGGCACCATTCCCCTGCCGCTCCAGGATCTGCAGCGACACCAAGGCATCGAAGAAATCGCTGCGTGCACGGTCGGCCGGATGCAGGCCCAGTCTGTCGCCGAGCTCCTTGGCGGTCATCGCCTGATCGCCGAGCTTGGTGAAAAGGCCGAGCGCCGTCGCAGTAAGGAGGGTCTGGGCCGGGGCGAAGCCGAAGCCGATATCGAGCAGGCGGGCGGGTGTGAGGTTCTTGGTCATCATGACATCCTTGTCCATGGGTCCGTCCCCATTTGTTGGCCGCGTGTCTCGCGCCGCAGGGGGATCATGGCAAGGAATTGTCGGCCCGGTTGTGACTGGGGTCACAAACCAAGGGCGATGACAGCGCGACCAATACCGCTTTGGGTCAGAACGGCTTTACGATTACCAGGATGACGATGCCGATCATCAGCAGCGTCGGCACCTCGTTCATGATGCGGAAAAATTTCTCATCATGGGTGTTGGCGTCATTGGCAAAGGCACGGCGCCAGCGCGCGTAACCGGCATGGATCAGTTGCATGCCAAAAAGGAGGGCGAGCTTGCCGTGAAACCAGCCGGCGCCCCACCAATCGCCCATCCAGGCGAGGGACAGGCCGAAGATCCAGGATGCGATCATCGCCGGGTTGATGATGGCGCGCAGGAGCCGCCGCTCCATCACCTTGAACGTCTCGCTCATCTCCGAACCGGATTTGGCCTTGCAGTGATAGACGTAAAGCCGCGGCAGATAGAGCATGCCCGCCATCCAGGCGATGACGGCGATGACATGAAGCGCTTTCAGCCAGAGATAGAGGTCCATGGTCACGCCCCCGCCTTGGTCATGGCGCATTGGCTCTGACCCTTGCATGCCATTCGGCCGCAGCCGGGTTGCAGGGCTTGGCCCTTCGCCAGCGCATCCTGCACCAGGCGGACGAGGCCGGCGATGAAAGCCGGATGCGTTGCCACGGTGGGGGCGCGCAGATAGAGCGGCGCGCCGTTGCTTTCCGCAAGGTGCCGGTACTCGATATCAAGCTCCACCAGCGTTTCGGAGTGTTCCGAGACGAAAGCCACCGGCACGACGATGATAGGCTTGCCGGCCTTGGCGGCGGCGGTAATGACATTGTCGGTCGCGGGACCGACCCATTCCAAGGGACCCACACGGCTCTGATAGGCGATCTGATATTGCGCCGGCGTCAGAGCCAGTTCCTGGGCCACCGCGGCGACCGTCGCTTCCACCTGCGCCACATAGGGATCGCCCGCATCGACGATCTTCTTCGGCAGGCCATGGGCGGAGAAAATGATGGCGGGCGTCTCTCCGGGTGCCGCCGCTTGGGCTTGGCCCATCGCCTGGCGCGTGATCTCGCTGAGCGCGCTGACGAAGCCAGGCTCGTCGGGATAGCAGCACACCGCATGCTGCGGCGCCGTGAGGCCGATCTGCCGCGCCGTTGCATGCCAGACCCGCAAGGATGAGGCCGTGGTCGTGGTCGAGAATTGCGGATAGAGCGGCAGGAGGATCACCTCATCGGCGCCCCAGGCCTTCACATCGCGTGCGGTCGCCTCGGTGAAGGGGTGCCAATAGCGCATAGCGATGAAGCAGCGCACCTCGATGCCACCGGTGGTGAGCAACGCTTCGAGCGCCGCCGCCTGGGCTTCCGTATTGGGCAGGATCGGCGAGCGTCCGCCCATCTGCTGATAGACGTGACTGGCGACCGGCGTGCGGCGCGAGGAGATCAGCTTGGCCAGAAGCCAGCGAAAGGGCTGCGGCAGATTGATGATGCTGCGGTCATTGAACAGGTTGAACAGGAAGGGCTGCACAGCCGTCAGCGAATCCGGCCCGCCGAGATTGAACAATACGATGGCGATACGGCGGGGTGCGGGCATGGTGTTTCCGTTTGCAGTGGTTGTGCAGTGAGCCCCCTCACCCCAACCCCTCTCCCCGCAGGGGCGAGGGGCTTTTTTATCCGGCTCTCCCCGAACTCCCTCGCCCCGCGCGAGCGGGGAGAGGGTTGGGGTGAGGGGTCGATGGTCAAACTCTAACCGCGGGACAGCTACGCACTCAAGGCAGCAGCAAGTTTGGCAGGATCGGTGACCGGCGCGGAACAGGTCTGGTGGCGGCATACGTAGGCGGTGGCGGCCTGGTTCACCTGCGCCTTGCCATGGGCTGGATGATCCGCCGCCAAGGCTGACGTGTCTGCCACCACCTGAAGTACCAGATGGGCCTGCGGCTGCGCCAGCAGCGCGCCGAGCAGGGCCGCCGTATCCGGCTTGTGGCGATCGCCGATGATGATGACATCGGTGGCACGGGCGCGGAAGTCGAGGCCGCTGAGATAAGTGGCCAGCGGAAAGAAATTGCGCTGCACCTCGCCGGCGAAGGCACGGACCAGCTGATCGGCGCGCGTTTCGTAATCGGCCATGCCGGTGAGATGATAGAGCCGGTCCAGCACCTCGATCATCGTGCCGTTGCCGGCCGGGGTCGCATTGTCATTGGCCGATTTGGTGCGGATGATGACATCGCCGGTATCGTCGGCGCTGAAGAAATAGCCGCCGCCCTGGTTGTCCCAGTAATGCGCGTCGAGATCGGCCACGATCTTCTTGGCGGCATCGAGATAGAGGGCGTCGCCGCTCGCCTGGTGCAAGGCCAAGGCAGCCGCCGCCAGATTGGCATGATCATCGAGCGTTGCCGGATGGGCGAGCTTGCCCTGGCGCCAGGCGTGTTTCAGACGACCATGATCATCGCGCATGTTGCGCTCGATAAAGGCGAAGGCGCTCTTGGCGAGATCCAGCCAATCCGGCCGCGCGAAGACCATGGCGGCCTTGGCGAGGCCTCCGATCATCAGGCCGTTCCAATCGACCAGCACCTTGTCGTCCCAGCCCGGGCGAATGCGGCCCGCGCGCCGCGCCAGCAGCTTCTCGCGCGCGGCACTGAGGCGCCGTTCATCGGCGGGCTGGAGCAGGCCCATCTGGTGCCCACGGTTGAGGATGTTGACGTCTTCCCAATTGCCCTCGGCCGAGACGCCATAGACATGTTTGAAGAACGGTGCCTCGGCGCCCAGCACCGCGTCGATCTCGGCTTCGTCCCAGACGTAGAACTTGCCTTCGACGCCTTCTGAATCGGCATCGAGCGAGGCGGCGAAGGCAGAGGTGCCGGCGCTGTCGCTCTCCGCCAGCATTTCACGCTTCAGCCACTCGACGATTTCGGCAGCGCGCGCTTCGAACAGCGGCTCGCCGGTGGCGATCCACACTTCACCCAGCAGCGACAGCAGCTCGGCATTGTCGTAGAGCATCTTTTCGAAATGCGGCACCAGCCAATCGGCATCGGTCGCATAGCGGGCGAGGCCACCGCCGAGATGATCATAGATGCCGCCCTGGATCATGCGGGTGAGGCTGAGCAGTACCGCCTCGCGGAACCGCCCGTCGCCGCTGCGCAGATAGGCCCGCCACAGCAGCGTCATCACCGGGCCTTGCGGGAATTTGGGCGCCCCGCCGATGCCGCCACGCACCAGATCAACTTCCTGCAGCAGCCGTTCGGCGATACGGTCGACCACCTCGATCGGCACGGCATCGCCGGCTTGCGGTGTCGAGAGGCGCTGCATCGCCTCGGCAATGCCGGCGACGTTCTGCGCCACCTTGCCCGTGTCGTCGCGATAGGCATCCGAGAGGGCGGTGAGGACCTGGCCGAAACCGGGCCTTCCGTAACGCGGTTCCTTCGGGAAATAGGTGCCGCCCCAATAAGGCTGCCCCTGCGGCGTCAGGAACATGGTGAGCGGCCAGCCGCCCTGTTGCCCGAGCAACGCCAGCGCCTGCTGATAGATCTGGTCGAGATCGGGCCGCTCCTCGCGGTCGATCTTGATGTTGACGAAGCGCGCATTCATCAGCGCCGCGATCTCGTCATCCTCGAAGCTCTCATGCGCCATGACATGGCACCAATGGCAGGCGGCATAGCCGACCGACAGCAGGATCGGCTTGTCGGCATCGCGCGCTTCCTGGAGTGCGGCATCATTCCAGCCCCGCCAATTGACGGGGTTGTCCTTGTGCTGCAGCAGATAGGGACTGGTTTCTGCACTGAGCAGATTCTGCGGATTGGGCTTTGTGGCGTGTGTCGGTGCGGCGTGTCTGGTCATCCCGCACAATGTGGCTGCCGCAAGCGTTTAATCAACCCGAAAAGCATCTGGGAATTTAAAGCCCCTCTCCCGCGAGGGGAGAGGGAAGGTGGTGCCAATTGAAGCAATCGTCAGGTGCTCAAAACCCTTCCAGCACGATCTTGCCTTTGGTGCGGCCGGTTTCGATCGCGGCGTGGGCCCGCTTCAGGTTCGCCGCGTTGATCTGCCCGAAATGCGCGGCAAGCGTGGTGCGGATCTTCCCCGCATCGACCAAATGCGCGACCTCGGCCAGCAGCTTCCCTTGTGCGGCGATATCCGCGGTGGTGAAGAGCGAGCGCGTGAACATCAGCTCCCAATGCACAGAGAGGCTCTTGCGCTTGAAGGGGTTGATGTCGAGCGACTTGGGATCGTCGATCAAGGCAAGTCGGCCTTGCGGCGCAAGCAAGTCGACGATCTCGCCCAGATGCTGGTCCGTATTCGTGGTCGAGAAGACAAGGCCCGGCGCACCGATCTTCAAGGCAGCGATCTGCGGCGCCAGGGGTTGGGCATGATCAATGACATGATGGGCGCCCAGTTCCTTCACCCAGGCTTGCGTTTCCGCGCGTGATGCGGTGGCGATGACGCTGAGGTCGGTGAGTTGCCGCGCCAATTGCACGGCGATCGAACCGACACCGCCGGCACCGCCGATGATGAGGATGGCCTTTGCAGCACCTGGAACGGGCTTTGCAACATCAAGCCGATCGAACAAGGCTTCCCAGGCCGTGATGGCGGTGAGCGGCAAGGCGGCGGCCGCGGCGAAATCGAGGCTGATCGGCTTCTTCGCCACGATGCGCGCATCGACGACCTGCAATTCGGCATTGCTGCCGGGCCGGTCGATGGCACCCGCGTAATAGACGGCATCGCCCACGGCGAAGCCGGTCACCTCGGCTCCCACGCGACGCACGACGCCGGCGGCATCCCAGCCCAGTACCTTGCGCGTGTCGGCGGGCGGGGTCACGCCGAGGCGGATTTTCACGTCGGCGGGGTTGACCGATACTGCCTTTACCTCGACCAGCAGGTCATGGGGGCGGAGATCTGTTGGCGCCGGCAGGTCCACATCGATGAGCGCATTGGGGGCGGCAATGGGTTGCGGGGTTTCATAGGCGACGGCACGCATGGCTCGAATCCTTATCGGTGGGCAGGGTTTTCATGCACACAGATGGAGGAGTAGCGTCACTCTTCGCAAGAACGCACAATTTTTGTATATAGTATCGAAAACGATACTATTGGAGACGCCACATGGCCAAGCACACGGATTATGCCTGCGGCCCCGGCTGCCCGGTCGAATGGGCGCTGCAGCTCATCGACGGCAAGTGGAAGGGCGTCATTCTCTACCATCTGCTCGAAAAGACCATGCGGTTCAATGAGTTGCGCCGCAAGATGCCCAATGTCACCCAGCGCATGCTGACCAACCAGCTGCGCGAGCTGGAAAAGGACGGCCTCATCCACCGTGAGGTCTATGCCCAGGTTCCGCCCCGGGTCGACTATTCGCTGACGGAACGGGGCCGGTCGCTTCAGCCGATCATCGCCGCCCTCAAGGATTGGGGCGACCGTTACGTGCTGGGGGCCGCCTGATCCAGTCGGTAGGTGACTTCGAGAATATGGTCGACCTTCTGCCCATCGGCGCCAAAGGGCAGCTGGATTCCTGAGATCTGGCGCAACATGCCGTCGAGGTGATGCTCTTCGGCATAGGCCCGGGGCGCCCGGCTGGTGCGGACCGTGTCGTAATCGCTTTCCAGCATGGTCTGGAATTCGGGCATTTCCGTCACCTCGTCGAGATAGCGGCCGGTGAGATCGAAGCCCAGTTCCGCGGCAATCTGCGGCCCGTCGGCGGCGACGAAGTAGCGCGGTCGCTTGCGGCCCGGCTCTTCGCGGATTTCGACCACGGCCAACCGGTCCTTGAAGGGGGCGAAGGCTGCCAGGGCGGCCGCGTCGAACACGGGAAAGGGCGCCTCGCCCTTGAGCCGGAGCCACGTCTCGCTGATGGCGCGGATGCGGGGATCCTTGTGATCGAGGTAATTGATAAAGCCGGTCATGTGATCATAACGCCCATATGAATGCCTTTAGCACGTCGTGCGCCCGCAGCCGAAGCGCTGAAACGGCCTGTAATACTTTTGTTCGCAAGGTCCATCGGCTAGTGTCCCTGCACCCTAAGTTCCCGCTGGGCAGGAGTTCCTGATGAAGATCCATGTCGATATCGACTGCACGCCCGAAGAGGCCCGTGCTTTTTTCGGCCTGCCCGATGTGGCGCCGATGCAGGCGGCGGTGATGCAGGCCATGCAGGACCGCGTCATGACGGCCATGAAGGCGACCGATGCCGAAACGCTGCTGAAGACCTGGATGCCGGGCGGTGCCGCGGGCATGGAGCAGATGCAGAAGATGTTCTGGAACGCCTTCGGTGGCGCGGCCAACAAAGAGAATGGCAAGTAAATTGAACGATCACCACAAAGCCGGCGACCCCGCGCCTTATTACGAGACCCATGTCTTTGCCTGTGTCAACGAACGGCCTGCCGGCCATAAGCGCGGTTGCTGCAAGTCGCGCGGCGCCGAACCGTTGCGCAATTACATGAAGGCGCGTGCCAAGGAATTGGGCCTCGACAATTTGCGCATCAACCAGTCTGGTTGCCTCGACCGCTGCGAATTGGGGCCGACCCTCGTCATCTACCCCGAGGGCATCTGGTACAGCTTTCACACGGTCGAAGATGCCGAGGAAATCATCCAGCGCCACCTCATCAAGGGTGAGCGCGTCGAGCGCCTGATGCTGCAGCCCGAAGATAAGTTGCCAGAAGACATCCAGTCGCGGAATCGGCTCAGCCATACCGGGCAATGACCCCTGACGCGATGAGTGGCGATACGATCTTTGCGCTGGCGACACCTGCGGGGAAATCCGGCGTCGCCGTCTTCCGCCTCTCCGGCCCGCGCGCGGCCGAGGCCTTGCAAACCCTGACCGGAAAGGCCTTGCCGACACCACGCGTTGCGGTGAAGCGGCGGCTCTATGCGTCAACACCTGAAGGACAAGCCCTCCCACCTTTAGGGGGGAGGGTTGGGTGGGGGGCTGCAAGTGATGCCTCCATCCACCGAGATGCCCCCCTCCCGACCTCCCCCCTAAAGGTGGGAGGAGAAGAGAAGATCCCCCTCGACGACGCGCTCGTTCTTTATTTCAAGGCACCGGCGAGCTTCACCGGCGAGGATGTGGTCGAGTTGCATACCCATGGCGGCCCCGCGATCATCGCGGCCGTCGCGAAGGCTTTGACAGCGCTTGATCTGCGCCTCGCCGAACCCGGCGAGTTCACGCGGCGTGCGTTCGATCATGGCAAGCTTGACCTGGTCGAGATCGAAGGTCTTGCCGATCTCATCGCCGCCGAGACCGAAGCGCAGCGGCGCCAAGCGCTGCGGCAGGCGGAAGGCGAACTCTCGAGCCTCTATGAAAGCTGGCGCGGTCCGCTCATATCGGCACTGGCGCGCATGGAAGCGGCGATCGATTTTCCCGATGAGGATCTGCCCGACGGCCTGATGATGTTGGTCGACGAGACGATGCGCATCCTCAGCGACGAGATCGAGGCGCATCTGGCCGACAATCATCGTGGCGAGATGCTGCGCGATGGTCTTTCCGTCGCCATCATCGGCTCGCCCAATGTGGGGAAGTCGTCGTTGCTCAACCGCCTGGCAGGACGGGAGGCGGCCATCGTCTCGGCGCGGGCTGGTACCACGCGCGACGTCATCGAGGTGAAGCTCGACTTGGGCGGCTATCCCGTGCTCATCGCCGATACGGCGGGCTTGCGTGAAAGTCCTGATGAGATCGAGCAGGAAGGGGTGAAGCGGGCCCTGAAACGGGCCGAGCATGCCGATTTGAAGCTCATCGTTTTCGATGGCGCGGTCTGGCCCGATTTTGACGCAACTGTCGCCGAGCAGATTGACGCCGAGGCGATTGTCGTATTGAACAAGGCCGAATTCGCGGTCGGCCGGAAGACGGCGATTGTTGAGCGTGACCTGCTGCTGGTTTCGGCCAAGACCGGTGAGGGGCTCGATGCCCTGGTTGCGGCCCTCACCGACAAGGCGGCGAAGGCCTTGAATCCGGGGGCGCAGCCGGCCCTGACCCGGCTGCGGCATCGCGCGGCGCTGGAACGGTGCCTCGGTGCCTTGCGACGGGGGCTTCACGCCCCGGTGGTCGAGTTGAAGGCGGAAGATTTGCGTCTTGCCGTCCAGGCCTTGGGCCGGATCACAGGACGCGTGGAAGTCGATGATGTTCTCGATTTGATCTTTCGGGAATTCTGCATCGGCAAGTAAAATTTGCCAAGCCATTGAAATATATGGCGTATATGAAATTGTTTCACGTGAAACATGAGCACTGAACAGACATACGATGTGATTGTGGTCGGTGGTGGCCATGCCGGGACGGAAGCGGCGGCGGCGGCTGCGCGGCTGGGCGCCCGGACCCTGCTCCTCACCCATGACCCCGCCAAGGTCGGCGAGATGTCCTGCAACCCCGCCATCGGCGGTTTGGCCAAGGGGCATCTGGTGCGCGAGATCGACGCCCTCGATGGCATCATGGCCCGGGCGATCGACCGGGGCGGCATTCAGTTCCGCATGCTCAACCAATCGAAGGGTCCGGCCGTCCGCGGCCCCCGCGCCCAGGCCGACCGCAAGCTCTATCGCCAGGCCGTCCAGGCGCTCCTGGCCGAGCAGCCGAACCTCACTGTCAGAGCCGGTGCCGCGGCCGATCTGGAAATCGGCCAGGATGGCCGCGTGGCCGCCGTGGTGACAGAAGCCGGCGAACGTCTCAGCTGCGGCGCCGTCGTGCTGACCACCGGCACGTTCCTCAACGGCCTCATCCATTGTGGCGAGGAACGGGTGCCCGCCGGCCGGGTGGGCGAAGCCCCATCCGTGAAACTCGCCGAGACCCTGAAGCGCCTCAACCTGCCGCTGGGACGCCTGAAGACCGGGACCCCACCGCGCCTCGACGGCCGCACCATCGATTGGAAGTCCCTGGAATCCCAGCCCGGCGACAACCCGCCGGTGCCGATGTCGTATCTCACCCAGGAGATCACGACGCCGCAGATTGCCTGCGGCATCACCTATACGAGCGCTGCCGGGCATGAGCTGATCCGCGGCAACCTCCACCGCGCGCCCATCTATTCGGGCCAGATCGAGGGGACGGGGCCGCGTTATTGCCCCTCTATCGAGGACAAGGTGGTGCGCTTTGCCGAAAAGGACCGCCACCAGATCTTCCTGGAACCGGAAGGCCTCGACGACGACACCGTCTATCCCAACGGTATTTCGACCTCGCTGCCGGCCGATGTGCAGGCGGCACTCCTCAAGACCATCGCGGGTCTGGAACACGCGGTCATGCTGCGCCCGGGCTATGCCATCGAATACGATTTCGTCGACCCGCGTGCACTGAAGCCCACCCTGGAACTCCGGGCGATGCCGGGGCTGTTCCTCGCCGGCCAGATCAACGGCACGACGGGGTATGAGGAAGCGGCGGCGCAGGGCCTGATGGCCGGGCTGAATGCCGCGCGATTGGTCGGCGGGGCGGGGGAGGGTGTCACCCTCGACCGGGCCTCGGCCTATATCGGTGTCATGATCGACGACCTTGTTTCACGTGGAACGGCCGAACCCTACCGCATGTTCACCAGCCGCGCCGAATACCGGCTGCAGCTGCGCCAGGACAATGCCGATCAGCGTTTGACGGCCTTGGGCCTCGCCTGGGGATGCGTGGGATCGGCCCGTGAATCGGCCTTTTCCGCCAAGATGGCAGCGCTTGAGGCCGCGCGCGCCCGCATGGCGGAGCTGTCGGCCACACCGAATGAACTCAAGAATCACGGCCTCACCATCAACCAGGACGGCCAGCGCCGGACCGCGATGGGGCTGCTGGCCTACCCGGAAATCGACCTCGCCCGTGTCGCCCAGATCTGGCCGGAAGTGGCGGATCTCGCCCCGGAGATCGCCGAGCAGATCGAAATCGACGGCCGCTATGCCGGGTATCTGAAGCGCCAGGACGCCGACATCATCGCCTTCCGCAAGGACGAGGCACTGCTGCTGCCCGAGGATCTCGATTACGACCAGGTGGCCTCGCTCTCTGCCGAAGTGCGCGAGAAGCTAAAGAAGGCCCGCCCGGCCTCTTTGGGTGCTGCCAGCCGCATCTCCGGCATCACTCCGGCGGCGCTCACCGTCCTGCTGCGCCATGTCCGCCGGCAGAAAGCGGAGCGGCAGAGCGCGTGATCGGCGGGAGTTTTCAGATGCTGACGCCCCCTCTCCCTAACCCTCCCCCACGTAGGGGGGAGGGAATTCGACCTCGATTGAACGCGGTCGGTGTTGCGAACTCGGTGAAGCTCCCTCCCCCCTACGTGGGGGAGGGTGGGGGAGAGGGGGATGCTTCGTCATGACTCCCGCCGAATTCACTTCCGCCATGAAAGGGCTCGGCCAAAATGTTTCACGTGAAACATTTTCCCGGCTGGAGACCTATGACGCGCTGCTCAGAAAGTGGCAGGCAAAGATCAATCTGGTGGCCAAGGACAGCCTTCAGGAGCTCTGGCGGCGCCATTTCCTGGATTCCGCCCAGCTGCTGCCGCTGCTCCCCCCAGGTAATGACCCCATCACCGATCTCGGCTCGGGCGCCGGCTTTCCCGGCCTGGTCCTCGCCATGATGACGGAGCGGGAGGTGCATCTGGTGGATTCCGACCAGCGCAAGGGCGCCTTCCTCTTGGAATGTGCCCGCCAGGCCGGCGTGCTCGACCGGGTCAAGGTCCACACCACCCGGATCGAAGCAGCGCAGGCCTGGAAGGCGCCGATCATCACCGCCCGGGCCCTGGCGGCCCTCGACCAGCTTCTCGCCTGGGCCGAGCCGTATCTGAAGCCGGAAACCGTCTGCCTGTTTCTGAAGGGCGCGAAGGCGGAAGATGAATTGACCCTGGCAGGCCGGTCCTGGAATATGGCCACGACCCGCCACGGGAGTCTCACGGATCCCAGCGGCGTCATTCTGAAGCTTTCCGGGATCGAACGCAGGGGACAACAGTGAGCGCTAATACGTCGCATCCCAGGATCATGGCCGTCGTCAACCAGAAGGGCGGGGTGGGCAAGACCACGACCGCCGTCAATCTGGCCACCGCACTGGCTGCATGTGGGAAGAAAGTCCTAATCATCGATCTCGACCCCCAGGGCAATGCCTCGACCGGTCTCGGCCTCGAAAACGCGCAGCGCGAAACCGGCGCCTATGAAGTGCTGGTCGATGGTGCCGCGATCGCGGATGCCACCCAGGCCACCATTGTCCCCGGCATGTCGATCGTTCCCACCACGCCGGATCTCGCCGGCGCCGAAATCGAGCTCATTGATCTGGAGCGGCGCGAATACCGCCTCAAGGACGCGCTGGCGCATGCCAACCTCGCCTATGATTTCATCCTCATCGATTGCCCGCCCTCGCTCTCGCTCCTCACCTTGAACGCGATGGTCGCCGCCGATTGCGTGCTGGTGCCGCTGCAATGCGAGTTCTATGCGCTGGAGGGCCTCTCGCAGCTCATCAAGACCGTCGAGCGCGTGAAGCAGAATCTCAATCCCGTGCTGGAGATCCAGGGCGTCGTGCTCACCATGTACGACAAGCGCTCGAGCCTCAATGAACAGGTCGCCGCCGATGTGCGCGCGCATTTCGGCGCGAAGGTCTATGAGACCGCGATCCCCAGGAACGTCCGCATCGCCGAGGCGCCGTCTTACGGCAAGCCCGCACTCCTCTATGACATCCGCTGCGCCGGCTCGCAGGCCTATATCCATCTGGCCAGCGAATTGCTGCGGCGGGAGCAGGGGCTTGAAGGCCGATCGCTGAAGGTGGCGTGAGATAAGCCCCCTCTCCCTAACCCTCCCCCACGTTGGGGGGAGGGGACCAGACCGAGCTCCGCCTTCTTCTCCCTCTCCCCAACGTGGGAGAGGGTCGGGGAGAGGGGGAGCAACTGAAGATTTTTTAGAAGATTAGAAACATGGCGAAGAAACATCTGGGGCGGGGCCTCTCGGCCTTGTTGGGGAATGATCCGGTGGTGGCGGCGACGACCGCGCCGGTCGATGCGGCGGCGGTTGCACCGATTGCCGGCCAGCGCCATGTCCCGATCGAGTTCCTGCACCCCGGCAAATATCAGCCGCGCGGCACGTTCAACGCGCAGGCCTTGGAAGACCTCGCGCAATCGATCCGCAGCAATGGCGTGCTGCAGCCAATCTTGGTGCGACCGCATCCGACGAAAGCCAAGGGCCATTTCGAGATCATCGCCGGCGAACGCCGCTGGCGCGCCGCGCAACTGGCACAGCTGCATGACGTGCCGATCGTCGAAAAGACGCTCACCGATCGCGATGCGCTCGAGATCGCGCTCATCGAAAACATCCAGCGCCAGGACCTCAACCCGCTCGAAGAAGCGGAAGGCTATCGCCGCCTGATGGATGAATTCAAATACACGCAGGAAGAACTGGCCGAGCGCATGGGCAAGTCGCGCCCGACCATCGCCAATCTGCTGCGCCTCATGGACCTCCCCAATCCTGTGCGCCTGATGTTGAGCGACGGACGCTTGACCGCGGGCCATGCCCGCGCCTTGCTCAAATGCTCCGACCCGGTGAGCCTCGCTTCCGAAGTCGTGGCGCAGGGGTTGAACGTCCGACAGACCGAAAAGCTCGCCGAGAACTACAAGCCGAAATCGCTGCTGAAGACCTTGAAGGCCAAGAAGGCGCCCAAGGAAAAGGACGCCGACACCAAGGCGCTGGAAAGCGACCTCGCGGCCCGCCTCGGCCTCAAGGTCGAGATCGATTTCAACGGCAAGGGCGGCAGCGTCACGCTGCACTATAAGAGCCTCGACCAACTCGACGACATCATCGAGAAGCTGCGGTAGAGCAAGGGTAATCCCCCCTCACCCCAACCCCTCTCCCGCGAGGGGAGAGGGGCTAAGTGTGCGTCCTGCAACTCCATTCAATCCCGAAAACTGTTGTCAGCATCAGCTCATTCCCTCTCCCCTTGCGGGAGAGGGTCAGGGTGAGGGGGCGTCGCGGTTAGCTCCTTCTCACCCACACCACCCCGAGCGCCTGCCGCCGTCATACCGCCGGGCCAATCCTGCACTGACCAGCATGTCCGCAAGCGACCTGCCGTCGATGGCGACATCGGCGTCGATCCGGCCGCCATATTTATCCCAGTCAATTTGCGAGAAATGAATCGGTCGTTGCGCCGCTGCTGCGCGCTCGACGAGATTTCGCGTGAAGGCGCCGGCCTTCTTCGCCGCTGCTTTCTCCGACGCACATTTGCCGTGGAGTTCCGGCGTGTCGACGCCGCGCACGCGCACCTTCACCGGTTGCAGTTCCGCGGGCAGGCCGGGCAGATGCACTTTCAGCGTGTCGCCATCAACGACGCCGACCACCGGCCATTGATAGCGCCCGCCATCGCCGGGATTGGCGGAAGCGGGGTGACCGAGCGTGATGAGAAGGATGAGAAGAACAGCGGGGCGCAGCATCCCGCATCAGCACAGTATTGCCTGAGTCGCTGCAACCGACCGGTGCGAGCGTCGAACGTGAGAAGTTCGCGCTGTTGCGCGCCCCCTCTCCCTAACCCTCCCCCACGTTGGGGGGAGGGAATTCGAGCCAGCTTGAACGTGAACGCTGTTGCGAGCTCGGTCGAACCCCCTCCCCCCAACGTGGGGGAGGGTGGGGGAGAGGGGGTCTATCCGTCAGTCTCGCTCTCTCAAAACACCGTCGACACATCCAGCCCAAGCGCCATGCGGCCGGCGTAAGTTGCCTGCGGGCCTTGTTGCATGGGGTGGAATCTGGCGCCTTGGATGTCGCGGAACAGGCGCTCGAGACCGGCATCGCGGTAGAAGCCGGCACCACCTGCCGCTTCCATGGCGAGTTCGACCGCGGCGATGGCATGGCGGGCGACGAGGGTACGGCCCATCATGATCTCGTTGGTGGTCGCGGCACCGGGTGCTGCGGTTTCGGCGATGCGGACCATTTCGGCCTGTGCCCAAAGTGCTGCGCGCAGTTCGGTATCCATGCGCCCGACCAGGCTTGTTACATGCTCGCTCATGCGTCGTTTGCCTGCCATCGCGACGGCACGTTCGCGCGCCGCTTCCGCAACGCCCAGATAGACCGCGTAGATGATCGGGAAGGCGATCATGCTGATGATGTGGAAGAGGGGGTGCCACTCGCCTTGGCGGCGCTTCAGTGCGACGGCCTCTTCCGGCACGACATGGCCATCGATCATGACGTCATGGGAGCCGGTGCCGCGCATGCCCATCGCCCTCCAATTGTTCAGCACCTTCACATGCGGCGACTTCATCGGAATGCCGAAATGGAGGACGCTGGGGCCCTCCGGCGCTTCTTCCCACACCGCACCGGTCATCAGCAGGTCGCCGATGGGTGCCGCGGAGGTGAAGACCTTCCGCGCCGTGATCCGGTAGCCGCCGTCGACCTTCTGCGCCTCACCGGAACCCGCGACCCAATCGGAGCCGCCGCTGGAGAGCAGCACGAGCTTTTCAGCTGCGACCCGTTTGAGGAGCGGCACAACGGGTGCTGCCTGCTGGCGCTGCCAGCGCCAGGCGGGTATCGCCACCTGATGTGTGTGCATGGCAAAGGCAAGGGCGGTCGAGCTGCAGTGGTGCGCCATCTCGCGCAGCATGTTGCAAAGCTCGGTGATGCTCGCACCGCCACCGCCGAAATCGGTCGGCACGCCGGCGGCGATGAGGCCTGCATCCTTCAGCTCAGTGAAATTCTCGGCGACGAAGCGGTCGCCATCGTCGGCGGCGGCGACACGCGCGGCGAACCCCGCACCCAACGCATGGGCGCGGGCCACGAGATCGGTCGGGAAGTCGGTCGGGGAGGCGGTGGTGGCAGCTTGCTGTGGGCGGTTCATGGGTAAGTTCCTCTGTCCAAATCGATGATGGCGATCATCCCGCCCCATCAAGTGCACCGATGGCCCCAAGCCCTCTAGTCACGGAAGTGTAGCAGTCGTCTTCCCTAAAAGATCACTATGTGTCCGCACCTATCCCATTCGGTAGACGCTTCAGATTTTGTAGCGGGTGTATCAGGGCGCCATGGGACGGACTTCCTTCATAGGAGAGGCATCCATGGACACCCCGATCGATACGCACGTGCAGGCGTCTCAAGATTCCGCGGCGCGTGTGGCGGCACCCGACAGCGACGCCACCGGCTATGGCCAGTTCTGCCCGGTGGCGATGGCGGCGGAAATCTTCTGCAGCCGCTGGACGCCGCTCATCCTGCGCGAGCTGCTGTGCGGCAGCCGCCACTTCAATGACCTGAAGCGTGGCGTGCCGCGCATTTCGCCCACCCTGCTGTCGCGGCGTTTGAAGGAATTGCAGCAGGACGGCCTACTTGTCAGCGAGAACCGCGAATACCGCCTGACGCCGGCCGGCGAGGATCTGCGCGAACTGGTGATGGGCCTTGGCTTTTGGGGCGCGCGCTGGGTCGATACGCAGAAGTCGCTCAAGAACCTCGACCCCTCGCTCCTGATGTGGGACATGCGCCGGCATCTCGATCCGCAGCCACTGCCGCCGCGCCGTTGCACCATCCAGTTCAACTATCCGGAACTGCCCAGCCGGCGCGACTGGTGGCTGGTGGTCAATGCCGGTGATGTCGACCTGTGTCATGTCGAGCCGGGATTTGATGTCGACCTCTATGTCGAAACATCCTTGAAATCCATGACCGCGATCTGGATGGGGATCAGCACCGTGGCGGCTGAAATTGCAGCCGGGCGCTTCGACGTCAGCGGCGACAAGGAAATGGCGCGCCACATGCAGGCCTGGCTCGGCCTCAGCCCATTTGCCAAGGCGCAAAAGGCTCCGGCCCCGGTCGCACCGCCGCCATCACCACGCGCGCCGTATCTCAACGTGGCGCAGGGGTAGGCGCTTCTTCTCCCTCCCCCCTTGAGGGGGAGGGTCGGGGAGGGGGGTGCTTCACGCGTGTTGCATCCTGCGGCGGAGAGATACCCCCCGCCCGCGCGTGCCGCGCGACCTCCCCCTCAAGGGGGGAGGTTTGACTTGAGCGTGAAGTCTTCTCCTACCTCTTCCCCGCCATGGCGGCGATTTCCATCAAGCCGCGGCGGGTGAGGGTGTCGGCGAACTGGTGCTGGCGCATGGCCTCGGCTTCGATCTCGGCCAGGCGCAGCAGAGCCTGGCCGATGATGTCGGCGGGCCAGCGCCGGCATTGCGCCTTGAAACCGTCGACGGCTTTCCAGAAGACCGGCGGGCGCAGTCCTGCCATCGCGGCTTCCAGCTGCTCGCCGCGGGCGACGCGGGCCGTCACCTGGTGCAGCTTCATGAAATGGCGCGCCACGGCGCGGATGAGCGAGATCTCGTTGCTCTCGGCGAGGTTGCGTTCGATCTGACGCTCGAGGCCCTTGAGATCGCCAAGCCCGATCGCGGTACAGAGATCGTCCTGGCCGACGGCCGATTGGTCGCCGACATTGGCCATCGCGTCGTCGAGGCTGACCTTCCTTTCGGCACCCATATAAAGCACCAGCTTGTCGAGTTCGGCCCGGGTGATGCCGCGATCGCCACCCAGATTGGCGGCCAGATAGGAAACCGCGTCGCGGTCGATCTCCAGGCCTGCCGCCTTGAGATGCTGCGTAATGAGGGCAGGGAGCGCCGCCGCTTCGTCGCGATAGCAGGCAATGGCCGCGGCATGGGGCGCGTTCTCGAACAGCCGCTTCAGCGATGACTTGCCGCCGATATCGCCCGCTTCGATCACGACCAGGCATTGGCTGCTGTCCTTGTGATCGGCAAGGAGTGCCGCGAAAGCCGGCTCATGCGTGTCGCTGACGCGGGTCACGCGCACGACGCGCCGCCCGCCCATCATCGCAATCGCCCGCGCCTCGTCGATGAGGCGCGCCGGGTCGGCCTTGATCTCGTCGCCAGTCAGTTCGGTGAGGCGAAAGGGATCGTCCATATCGCCCAGGATCGCGCGGCTCATCGCCATCGCGCGCTCATGCACCATGCCCTCGTCCGGTCCGAAGACCAGTGCCGCGGCGACGTTACCGGCCGGCTCCTTCAGGAATTTTTCGAGCGGCTGTTTGTCGAGTTTCATGCGAGGTGCGGGAAAGAGCCGTGCAGCTTGCCCCTCGCCCCGCCCGCCGACGCAGTCGGCATCCGCCTCCGGGGGGGGAGAGGGGTTGGGGTGAGGGGTCGTCGGCGGACCGACTTACCCATGCGTCGCGAAATAGCTCGAGATGCGCAGCTTGATCTGTTCGGCAAGCTGGCGGGCGGTGCGGTCACGGGCGTCGTTGCGGGCTTCGAGATCGGTATAGGGATCCTGCAGCACGGTATAGGCGATGATCGACCGCGCCTTGTCTTTCAGCAACTCGGTGCCCTTGAGGTCGGCGAGCAGGAAGCTCGCGCGCAGGGTCAGGTTCTCGCGCCGCGCATCGCCCTCGTCGGCGGTGAGGGTGCGGTTGATCGATTCCGACAGCTTGATGGCAAGCGTATAGGCGGGTGCCGCCGGCTGCCCATAAGGGTTCATGCCGTCGCGCAGCGCGTTATGGAGGATCTGCGCGGTGCGCGCGTCATACTTGGCGCTGCCGGCCTCGCTGAACTCGCCGAAGGGAGCGGCATCGCGCTCAAAGAACGGTTCCTTGATGGCGATGCCAGCCAGATTGGCATCGACCGTGGCGTTGCCGCTGGGGCCGGCACTGGCATTGCCATAGAGCGGCTTCCAGCCGCAAGCCGACAGCAGCGGGCCGCTGGCCGCCAGGGCGAAGCCACCAATCCCAAGGCGAATGACGTCTCTTCTAGACCACGACATTGACGATCCTGTTCGGCACCACGACGATTTTCTTCGGGGCCTTGCCCTCGAGGGCGCGGGTCACCGCGTCCTCGGCCAAGGCTGCCGCTTCCGCCTGATCCATGGGGCAGTCGCGCGGCAACTGGATGGTTGCGCGCAGCTTGCCATTGACCTGGATGGCGACGGTCGCGGTGTCGTCGATGATAAGCCGGGGATCGGCCTCGGGCCAAGCGGTCTCGGCGAGGAGGGTCCCGTGACCCAGGGAAGCCCACATTTCCTCGGCCAGATGCGGCATCATCGGGCCGATGAGCTGGGCCAGGGTCACCAGGGCCTCGCGCCGGGCAAAGAGGCCGCCGGCGTCGGAGAGGTCCTTTTCCGGCAGATCCGACAGGGTATTGGCGAATTCATAGAGCTTGGCGACCGCCCGGTTGAAGCGGAACTTCTCGATATCTTCGGAAACCGCCGCGATCGCCTTGTGGCTGGCGCGGCGCAACGCCGTTGCGGCATCGGCGAAGGTGGCCGGCGCGGCTTGGGTCGATTTCAGTGCCGGATACGCTTCGAGCCAGGTGGCATTGAGGCGCCACAAGCGCTGGGCAAAGCGCCAGGCGCCCTCGACGCCGGCCGCCGTCCATTCCATGTCTCGTTCCGGCGGGCTGTCGGAAAGGACGAACCAGCGCGCGGTATCGGCGCCGTAGCCGCCGATGATGACGTCCGGCGCCACCACGTTCTTCTTCGACTTCGACATCTTCTCGGAACGGCCGATCTCGATGGCCTGGCCGGTATCGGTACGGACGGCGCTCTCGCCCTTCTTCTCGACCTGCTCGGGCAGCAGCCATTCGCCCGATTTGGTGTCGCGATAGGTCTCGTGGCAGACCATGCCTTGGGTGAAGAGGCCGGCGAAGGGTTCGTCGAGCTTCACCAGACCCACCTTCTTCATGGCGCGGGTGAAGAAGCGCGAATAGAGGAGGTGCAGAATGGCATGCTCGACGCCGCCGATATACTGGTCGACCGGCAGCCAGTAATCGACCAGCGCCTGGTCGACCGGCTGGTCATGGCGGGGTGAGCAGAAGCGCGCGAAATACCAGGATGAATCAACAAAGGTGTCGAAGGTATCGGTCTCGCGCCGGGCCGCCTTGCCGCATTTCGGGCAATCGACATGCTTCCAGGTCGGATGGTGGTCGAGCGGATTGCCGGGCTTCTCGAAGGTGACATCGTCGGGCAACAGCACCGGCATGTCCTTCTCCGGCACCGGCTGCGCACCGCAGGTGTCGCAATGGATGATCGGGATCGGGCAGCCCCAGTAACGCTGGCGGCTCACCAGCCAATCGCGCAGGCGGAAGACGGTGGTGGCTTCACCATCGCCCTGGGATTTCAGCGTCGCACCGGCTTTTTTCTTCGCCGCTTCGACATCGAGCCCGTCGAGGAAGCCGGAATTGAAGATGACGCCGTCATCGGTATAGGCGGTGTCGGCGACAGCGAAGGTCTTCGGATCCTCGCCGGCCGGCAGCACCACCGGCGTCACGGTCAGATTGTATTTGCGGGCAAAATCGAGATCGCGCTGGTCATGGGCCGGGCAGCCGAAGATGGCACCGGTGCCGTATTCGATGAGCACGAAATTGGCGATGTAGACGGGCAATTTCTTGCCCGGGACGAACGGATGCTCGGCCTCGAGGCCCAGCGCAAACCCACGCTTTTCCTGCGCCTCGACGGCTGCTTCGGAGGTTCCAGCCGCCCGGCATTCGGCGATGAAGGCTGCAGCCTTCGGGTCCGATTTCGCGGCTGCTTCCGCAATGGCGTGGTCGGGCGAAACGGCGATGAAACTGGCGCCGAACAGCGTGTCTGGCCGCGTGGTGAAGACCTCGATGCGCTGGTCCGACCCGACAAGCTTGAAGCGCACATGGGCGCCGGTCGACTTGCCGATCCAGTTCTCCTGCATCAGGCGAACCTTGTCCGGCCAGCGCTCCAGCCCGCTCAGGGCCGAAAGCAGATCGTCGGCGTAATCGGTGATCTTCAGGAACCACTGGCTGAGCTTGCGCTTCTCGACCGGCGCCCCGGAGCGCCAGCCCTTGCCGTCGATGACCTGCTCATTGGCAAGCACGGTCATGTCGATGGGGTCCCAATTGACGAAGGCTTCCTTCCGGTAGGCGAGGCCGGCCTTGAAGAATTCCAGGAAGATGCGCTGCTGGTGGGCATAATAGCCCGGATGGCAGGTCGCCAGTTCCTTCGACCAATCGAGCGCCAGGCCCATGCGCTTCAACTCGGCGCGCATATTGGCGATGTTGTCATAGGTCCAGCTGGCCGGGTGGATCTTCATGTCGCGCGCGGCGTTTTCGGCCGGCAAGCCGAACGCATCCCAGCCCATGGGATGGAGCACGTTGAAGCCCTTGGCGCGCTTATAGCGGGCGACGACATCGCCCATCGTGTAGTTGCGCACATGGCCCATATGGATGCGCCCCGACGGATACGGGAACATCTCCAGGACGTAATATTTGGGCTTGGTGAGATCGCCGGAGGCGGCAAAGCAGTTCCGGGCCATCCAGGCCTGCTGCCATTTGCCTTCAGCTTCGTGGAAATTATATCGCGACATGATCGGTTTCTTTCAGTGTCATGGCCCGCTTTAGGCGGGCCATCCACGAATTACTAGCCGCTGCCGACAAACTCGTGGATGGCCCGCCTAAAGCGGGCCATGACAAGTAGAGGTGTGTCCGCCCTATTCCTGCTGGCCGGACTGGCGCAGCTGGCGGGCGCGGGTAAGGATGGCGTTTTCGAGGTCGGTCGCCGTGTTGAGGGCCACTGGCGCGTCGATCCAGGTGCCGCCCTGGTTCTGCTGGCGGAAGACCGAGGCGCGGATGCCGTCGGCGCGGAGCGCCCGGCCCAGGATGTAGACATTCACCTTGAAGCGCTCATCCGGGGTGGCCGGCGGGGTGTACCAATCGGTGATGATGACGCCGCCGAAGGGGTCGGCCGAAACCAGCGGCATGAACGAGATGGTGTCGAGGCTGGCGCGCCACAGCAGCGAGTTGACGCCAACGCCGCCGCCACCGCCCGAGCCGTTATCCTTGGGCGCGGCGCCGAAAAGGCCGCCTTCGCCGAACACGGTATCGTTCTCTTCGTATTGTGGACCAGCATCGCCCTTCTGGCGTGCCGTCGGGTATTTCTCCTCGCCGCCGAGATCGACGTTGCAGGCGGTCAAGGTGATGGCCGTCAGGGCGGCCATGACAAAGAGGACAAACCGTCCCCCCATCCGTTCACGGTCGAAAAAAACGCCCGTGCGGGACTGGTCGACGCGACGATGTGGGAGTTTCATGTTGACGGCCCGACGCTCTTCACCCAAAAGCCCCCGGTAAGGCCAGGAATTGGCAGCCCGGAAACGGCTCAAGACTGGTATGCGAAATCGTGGGTCCCCGTCAACCAAATCGCGTCGACCCAAGGCCCCAAGGGGGCGGTGCCGGCAAGATGGTTGCCCATCCCTTGGTCCCGGAAGGGCAGGAATGCGGGATCGACGCTATATATATGAGTGTGAGAGGCGATAGGCAGGACGATGGGTAAGATTCTCTGGCTGGCGAGCTATCCCAAATCGGGCAACACTTGGCTCCGCGCCTTTATTCACAATCTGATGCTCAACCCCGCGAAGCCGGCCGACATCAACGACATGAACGCGCTGACGACCGGGGATTCCCTGACGCAGTGGTACCGGCATCTCGACCCCCGGCCGCCAAGCGCCTGGTCGACCGACGACATGATCCGCATGCGCCGCGGCGCCCAGCTGGCGATCTGCGCCTCGAAGCCGGAAACAGTCATCGTCAAGACGCACAATGCCCTGGTCACGATCGGCGGTGACCAGATCATCCAGATGGATTTGACCGCCGGTGCCATTTACGTGGTCCGCAATCCGCTCGATCTGGTCCTGTCGCTGGCCGATCACTACGGCGTCGATATCGACCGCGCGATTGAGATCATGGCTGACCCCTATAATGGCGGCCTCGCCGACGACAGGATTGTGATCGAGGTTCACAACACCTGGTCGGAACATGTCAAAAGCTGGACCCAGCGGCCACATCCCGGCCTCCATATCGTCCGCTACGAGGACATGCTGAAGAAGCCGCTCCATACTTTCGGCGGCATTGCCCGCTTTATGGGCCTGAAGCCGTCGCGCCAGCGCCTCGACCGGGCGATCGAGCTCTCTTCCTTCAAGAGCCTCCGGGCGCAGGAGGACAGCAAAGGCTTCGTCGAAAAATCGCCCAAGGGGTCAAAGTTCTTCCGCGTCGGCCAGGCCGGACAGTGGAAGGACAAGCTCAGCCCGGCGCAAATAGACAAAATCGTCGAAAATCATCGGGAACAGATGACGCGTTTCGGCTATTGGCCGCGGGAAATGACCAAGGCAGGCTGACTTCCTAAGGCGGGTCGGAAGCACCCTCGCCCCGTCTCAAACCTGGCTCCTGTGGCGCATCCGCACCGGCTGGCACACGGGTGGAAGCGGTCCCACCCCATCGCATGCCCGCAATTGATCCCGTTCATATTGCAGGACATTTCATTGATTGCCGGTTCAGCCAGGCTATCATTGCCTGAACGGGCGCCGCCCTTGTGGCTTTTGCGCAACAGCTGCTGAAAATTGCCACAGTGTTCGGCTCAAATGGTTTGACACCCCCCCGCCATTCCGAGAAGGTACGACGTGTTCCGGGCTGAGCGGGCTTTTTGAGTCGATCTCGTCAAGTACTTGGCAAAATCGACCCAGCAAGCCGGTCCGTGAACGAGGGGCATCCGGGCCTTCTCTAAGACCAAAAAGGTTGAGGGAAAGTCCGGTGGCAATCGCAAACTTAGGGAATCTCGAGATGAAAAAAGTTCTCCTGGGGACCTCGGCTCTGCTCGGTATCGGCCTCATGGCCGGCACCGCTCAGGCGTCCGATGGTGTCAAATTGAGCCTTGGCGGCTTCATGAAGTCGTTCTACGGCTTCACCTTCGACGACGATGGTCAGGGCGAAGCTGGCCATGACTCGAACCTCGACGGCGTCGGCACCGACGGCGAAGTCTACTTCCTCGGCAGCGTGACGCTGGACAACGGCATCACCGTTGGTACCCGTATCGAGCTGGAAGCCGAAGATTCGGGCGACCAGATCGACGCCGCCTATGTCTACTTCAAGGGCGGTTTCGGTGACATCCGCGTTGGTTCGCAGGGTGCCGTCGCCGACAACATGTACATGCTGCCGCCGAGCTCCACGGCGAACTTCGGCGTGTTCTCGCCGGCCCAGATCGGTTCCAAGCTGGTCATCTCCGGCTTCGATCCGTCGCCGGTCAGCAAGCCGCAGTCGATCGCCTACTACTCGCCGAACTTCAGCGGCTTCAGCTTCGGCGTGTCCTACGTGCCGGAAGGTGGCTTCGAGAAGCAGGGTGACGGCGTGGCCGACACCTTCCACCCGAACCGTGACGCTGGCGATATCAACCACGAGCTCGAAGCCGGCGTGCACTATGACTTCGAAGGCGATGGCTGGGGCTTGGCCCTCGGCGGCGCCCTTGCCTATTCCGGTGACATCGAAGAGCACGGCGATGACGAGTTCTTTGCCTTCAACACCGGTGTCAATCTGTCGTTCGGTGGCCTGACCGTTGGTACGGCGTTCACTTACAAGGACCAGCAGACGATCGTCGATGACGATGACAGCGAAAATGGCGACGAATGGTCGGTTGGTGTGGGTCTCGCCTACAACGTCGACGCCTGGACCGTCGGCGCTGGTTGGGCGCTGCGTAACATCGAAAACAACACGCCTGCTTCTGACTTTGAAGATAACGTCACAGTGCAGCGCGTTGGTGTGACTGGCAGCTACGCCATGGGTCCTGGCATCGACCTTGATGCCGGTCTCTTCTATAGCTGGGCCAGCGGTGTGGATGCGGCCGAGGCTACGTCGGACGGCTACGACTCGCTCGAGTTCTCGGTCGGTTCGTCGATCACCTTCTAATATCGCTCCAGCCTTGGCTGGATAGATATCGGAACGACTTTAAGGGGAGCAGGCAACTGCTCCCCTTATTGCTTTCTGGGTGCGCTCGGCTGAAGTGGGTGTCTTCACCGCTGTGTCTCCCCTAAGATGACGAAGCTGCCGCCCCAAGGCAGCGACCCTTCGCATTGATGACCATGACCGATTTCCCGCACATCGCCAGCAACCTGGCAGAGATCCGTGACAGCATAGCCGCCGCGGCCAAGGCCGCCGACCGGCCGGCGGATACGATCCACCTCATCGCGGTCTCGAAGACGCATCCGGCCGAGGCCGTGCTGGCCGCCATCACGTCTGGGCAGACAGTCTTCGGCGAAAACCGCGTGCAGGAAGCGCAGGCGAAGTTCCCTGCCCTCAAGGCGATGCACCCTGCGCTTGAACTGCATCTCATCGGCCCCCTGCAAAGCAACAAGGTGCGCGAGGCGGTGGCACTCTTCGACGTCATTCAATCGGTCGACCGCGAAAAGCTGGCGCAGGCCCTCGCCGATGAAATGCAGAAGCAGAAGCGCGTGCTGCGCCTCTTTATCCAGGTCAATATCGGCGAGGAGCCGCAGAAGGCCGGCGTCAACCCGGCCGAGATCGACGCCTTCGTGAAATTGTGCCGCGACGAGCTGAAGCTCGGCATCGACGGGCTGATGTGCATCCCGCCCGCCGACAAGCACCCCGCCCCCTATTTCGCCCTGCTGCGCGAGATGGCCAGGCGCAACAACCTCACAGAGCTCAGCATGGGCATGAGTGGTGATTTCGAGACCGCCATCCAGTTCGGCGCCACCCATGTCCGCGTCGGCACGGCAATCTTTGGACAACGCTGAAATTTGCGCGCAAGGTAAGGGTGCGATCGCGAAGAAAAGTTAGCGGAAAGGGGATGCCGCATGGCGATGAATTTTCGCTCCACAACCTCCCTCCTCGCATTGTCGGTCACGGGTGCCGCGAATGTCGTGGCGATGCCGATGGCCGTGGCCTCCGACGGCATCAAGCTCAGTCTCGGTGGGTTCTTCCGCAGCGCCTACGGCTTCACCATCGATGACGATGCGCAAGGCGAGCTGGGTCACGACCAGAATCTCGACGGCGTCAGCAGCGATTCCGAAGTCTTCTTCCTGGGCGAGACCACGCTCGATAACGGCGTCACCGTGGGTGCCCGCATCGAGATGGAGGCCGAGAGCCAGACCGACGATTTCATCGATAATGTCTATGTCTTCTACAAAGGCGGTTTCGGCGACATCCGGATCGGCGCGCTCGACGGCGCGGCTGGCAACATGTACATGCTGCCGCCTGGATCGACGGCCAATTTCGGACCCTATTCGCCCAACATCATCGGCTCGCCGCTCAGCCCAGGCATTTTCGATCCGGAGGCGTCGCTCGCCCTGCAAGATGCGGTGATGAAGATCGTCTACTACACGCCGCAATGGAACGGTTTCAGTTTCGGCCTCTCTTACACACCTAATGACGACGAGAAGACGGACGAGGGCACCGACAACGTCGCCGACAGCTTCCATCCCGACCGCTCCGACGGCAGCGCAAACCACAATGTCGCGCTCGCCGTGCATTACGATTATGAAGGCAATGGCTGGGGTCTCAATCTGGGTGCCGCCGGATATTGGGAGGGCGATGTCGAGGGTACGTCGGCCGACGACGCTGAACAGGCCGGCTACAATATCGGCGCCAATGTCAGCATCGGTGCGCTGCAGGTCGGTGCCACCGGCACGTTTCTCGATGACGGCAACGGCGCCGGCCAGGATATCTGGATGTTCGGCCTGGGCTTTGCCTATACGCAGGACGCCTGGACCGTCGGTGGTGGTTATGCCCATGTGCAGACGGAAGAAGCCGGCTTCAGCGACGACAGCAAACTCGACCGTGCTGGCGTCGATTTCTCCTATGCCATGGGGCCGGGCATCAACATCGACGGCGGCATCTTCTATACCTGGAACGAAGCCGCCGATGATGATGGCGACAACGCCGATGGGTATGACGCACTCGAAATCGCGATCGGTTCAGCGCTGCAATTCTAGATCCACAAGGTGACTTGCCGGCCGCCCTGTTCTCTTTCATCCTGCCATCACGCATCACATCGCAGAAACGGCCTGCGGCGTGTTGCGGAAGCTGATGGCCAGGCGGTTATAGGCGTTCATCAGGCCGATGGCGATGGTGAGGTCGACAAGCTCGCGCTCCCCGAACGCGGCGCGCGCCGCTTGATAGGCCGCATCCGGTACGTTGGTGTCGGCAACGCGCGTCACGGTTTCGGCCCAGGCGAGCGCCGCGCGTTCGCGTGCATCGAACAACGCGCCGCCTTCGTCCCATGCCTGCACCAGTGCCAGCTTCTCAATGGCGACACCTTTCTTGAGCAAATCGCGCGTGTGCATGTCAAGGCAATAGGCGCAGTTATTGATTTGCGAGACGCGCAGGAAGACTAGCTCGACCAGTGCCGCATCGAGACCGCTCTGCATGACATAGGCATAGACGCCACCCAAGGCCTTGGCGCCGGCTGGGGCGATCTGGTTGTAGTCGAGACGCTTGCTCATGATCGTTACTCCTTGAATGAATGAATCACTGCACCGGGATGGTCAGCGGCTTGTCGTTCGTGTCCACGATGAAGACGGCCAGCAATTTCGCGGGTTCCGTGGCGCTCGCATTGCGGCTGACACGGTGCAGGGCACCTGGCGCCTCCTCGAAGCTCTCACCGGCGCGATAGGTTTTGGCCGGGCCATCATTCACCTGAGAGTCGATGGCGCCCGAGAGAACATAGGCGAAGATGAAGGCCGATTTCGAATGTTCATGCGTGGGCGACGCGGCACCCGGCGCGTAATCGACCGTCACGGCGATCAGCGATTTACCCGGCAGGTTGGGAATCGCCTGGTCGAATTGCAGGGCGACTGTCTCGCCGGCGTCGTGGGCCATCGCCGGCACCAGGGTGCCGATGGCCAGGATGGCGGTCGCTGCCAGCAGGGTGGATTTAAGGGCGGATCTGAGGGTCATGGGGGTCTGTCTCCTTCCCCCCAAATCTGTTCCCTCTGTGGTTCATAAAAAAGCACCAAGAACGATCAATTTCACTATACTACGCTCATGACCAAGTCGCTGGCGCTGCACCTCGACCGCACCGCCCGGGTGCCGCTCGGCGAGCAGATCCGCCAGGGCATTGCCCAGGCGATCGACAGCGGCGTGTTGGCGCCCGGCGCGCGCCTCCCCTCCTGGCAGGATTTGGCGGCACAATTGGGCGTGGCGCGCGGCACGGTCCGGGTCGCCTATGAAAAACTTGCCGCGGCGCAGTTGATTGTGGCCTCCCGCGCCACGGGGACCCGTATCGCCGCTCGACCGATGACAAGGGCGCTGGCCGATCGCAAGCCCGATCCGGGCTCGTTCATGGAAACCTATCGCGAGATGACGGCAGGGCCTGCCATCTTCCAGATGGGCATTGCCGGGCAAGATGCCTTGCCGGCAAAGCTCCTGGCGCGGATCCGCGCCCGTGCCGTCCGCGACGAGACCAGTGCCGCGCCGCTCTATCCGGACCCGCGCGGCGAACTCGACTTGCGGCGCGAGATCGCCACCTATCTTGCCATCGCGCGCGGCATCGATTGTTCGCCGGGGCAAATCCTCATCACCGGGGGCTTCAGTGCGGGTCTGGGCCTTGCGCTTCGGGTGCTTGGTCTCGAAGGCCGCAAGGCATGGTTTGAAGACCCGGGCTTTCCCTTCACCAGACACGCGCTCGACTTGGCGCGCTTGTCGCTGGTCCCTGTGCCGGTCGATGGCGATGGCATCGATGTGGGTGATGGATTGCGCCAAGCCCCCGACGCGGCCCTGGCAATCGTGACGCCCGGCCAGCAGGCGCCGCTGGGTGTCACCTTGTCGCTGGCGCGGCGTCTCGCGCTCCTTGATTGGGCGGCAGAGGCGGATGCCTGGATCATCGAGGACGATTATTTGAGCGAGTTGCAGCTCAAAGGCCGTGCCGCACCGGCGCTGGCGTCGCTCGACCGCGAGGGCCGCGTCATTCATATCGGCTCGTTCAGCAAGACCATCAGCCCGGCGCTGCGCCTTGGTTTCATCGTCGCACCACCGTCTCTGGTGGGGCACTTTGGCGAGGTCGCGGCCTGTCTTGCCCCACCGCCCGGGCCAGCCGCGCAGATTGCGATTGCGGCCTTCATGCGCGATGGTCATTACCTGCGGCATCTGCGGCGCTTGAAGCGAAGCTATGCCGCCCAGCGCGATGCGTTGTTGCAGCAGCTTGAACCGCGCGGCCGCGACTTCACCATCGCGACGGCGGGACTTGCCGTGTCGCTGCAACTGCCGACGGCCGTCTCAGATCTCGCGATCATTCGCGAGATGCTGCCGTTCGGATTGACGCCGGCGCCGCTGTCGATCTGGTACGCATCGCCGCCTGCAGCCAAGTCCGGCCTGCTGCTCGGCATTGCGACATCACCCATCCGGCATGTGGCACGGTCTTGCGAGCGGCTGCTCAGTGTGATCGACCGCTTCATCTGACATGAAAAAGGGCCGCTCATGCAGAGCGGCCCTTTCATCCCTCAACCGACGGATGAGAGCGTTACCCTTGCGCCGCTTCCGCCGCGCGCTCGGCCTTCTTGCGCTCGTTGGGATCGAGCAGGGCCTTGCGGATACGGATCGCCTTCGGCGTCACTTCGACCAGCTCATCGTCCTGGATGTAGGCCAGCGCCTGTTCCAGGCTCAGCTTCATCGGCGGCGTCAGGCGAATGGCTTCGTCCTTCGACGTCGTGCGGATGTTGGTCAGCTGCTTTGATTTCAGCGGATTGACTTCAAGATCGTTGGCACGGCTGTTCTCGCCGATGATCATGCCTTCATAAATCGGCACGCCGGCATCGATCATGAGCTTGCCGCGCTCCTCGAGATTCCACAACGCGTAGGCGACCGAGGTGCCGTTGGCGTTGGAGATCAGCACGCCGTTGCGGCGGCCTTCGATCGGACCCTTATAGGGCTGGTAGCCGTGGAAGAGGCGCGACATGACGCCGGTGCCGCGCGTATCGGTGAGGAACTCGCCGTGATAGCCGATAAGGCCGCGGGCCGGTACCAGCATCACAAGGCGGGTCTTCGCACCACCCGACGGGCGCATCTCAACGAGTTCGCCGCGGCGCTGGCCCAGCTTGTCGATGACGACGCCGGTGAATTCCTCGTCGACGTCGATGACGATTTCCTCGATCGGCTCCAAGCGCTGGCCGGTCTTTGGGTCGTTCTGATAAATGACGCGCGGGCGGCTGATCGACAATTCGAAGCCTTCGCGGCGCATCACTTCGATGAGCACGCCCAGCTGCAATTCACCGCGGCCGGCGACCTGGAACGCGTCCTTGTCTTCCGTTTCGGTGACGCGGATGGCGACGTTGCCTTCCGATTCACGCATCAGGCGATCGCGGATCATGCGGCTAGTCACCTTGTCGCCATCGCGACCGGCGAGCGGGCTGTCATTGACCGAGAACGACATGGCAAGTGTGGGCGGATCGATCGGCTGTGCCTTCAGCGGCACTTCGACTTCCATCGCGGCGATGGTGTCGGCGACGGTGCTTTCAGTGAGGCCGGCAATGGCGACGATGTCGCCGGCTTCGGCGCTGTCGACTGGCGTGCGCTCGATGCCGCGGAAGGCCAGCAGCTTGGTGAGGCGGCCGACTTCGACCTGGGTCCCATCGGGACGCATGGCGCGCAGCTGCATGTTGACCTGCGCCTTGCCGGTCTGGATGCGGCCCGTGAGCACGCGGCCGAGATAGTTGTCGTATTCGAGCGTCGTCACCAGCATCGAGAAGGGCTTGTTCTCCTCGACCTTGGGCGCCGGCACGTGTTCGACGATGAGGTTGTAGAGCGGGCTGAGGTCGGTGCGCTCGCCCTTCTCCAGATCGGTGGTGGCCCAACCCTGCTTCGACGAGGCAAAGAGCGTCGGGAAATCGAGCTGCTCGGGGCTGGCATCGAGGGCCGCGAACAGGTCGAACACCTGGTCATGGACGGCATGCGGATCGGCGTCCGGGCGGTCGCATTTATTGATGATGACGATGGGACGCAGGCCCAAGCGCAGCGCCTTGGTGGTCACGAACTTGGTCTGCGGCAGGGCGCCTTCGGCGGCATCGACCAGCAGCACGACGCCGTCGACCATGCTCAAGATGCGCTCGACCTCGCCGCCGAAATCGGCGTGACCCGGGGTATCGACGATGTTGATGCGGGTGTCCTGCCACTGGATCGAGGTGCATTTGGCCAGGATGGTGATGCCACGTTCTTTTTCGAGATCGTTGGAATCCATCACGCGTTCAGCGACCTGCTGGTTGACGCGGAAGGCGCCGGATTGGCGCAGGAGCTGGTCGACGAGCGTGGTTTTGCCGTGGTCGACATGGGCGATGATGGCGATATTGCGCAGTTTCATGACGTCACTTGATCCAAAAATTGCCGTAACGCCCATCATCCCATGGCGATTGTTACAATCGCCATCGGCCGCCCTCACCCATTCCTCTTATCCGGCCCTGCCCGGTGGAGGAAATTATTGTGGAATGGCAACCAGTTAACAGTGCCGACGGGTTTCCCCACGGCAGCTCCTCATCCGCGCCCCGGTAAGCAAGGGACGCGGCTGGAATGAGGGGTGTTGTTTCAGCCGGGCTTTTACCTGATTAGCCCACTTGCTGCAACAGAAGCTCGGCAAGGGGGGTTTCGGGCCGGGCGCCGAAATGGCTGATGACCTCGCCCGCTGCCAAGGCGCCGATCCGGGCGCTGTCGGCATGGTCGCGTCCCTGGGTATAGCCATAAAGGAAACCGGCGGCATAAAGGTCGCCGGCGCCGGTCACATCCACCACCTGTCGCACCGGCCAAGCCGGGACGTCGATCACCTGGGTTTCGGTAACGATGGTCGAGCCCTTGGCGCTGCGGGTAATGGCGGCAAGGCTGCAATGTTCGCGCGTGGCCTTCACCGCCGCCTCGAAATCATCCGTCTCCCACAACGCCGTGATCTCGTGTTCGTTGGCGAACAGGATATCGACATGGTTCTTCACCAGATCCTGGAATTCGGTGAGGTAGCGCTTCACGCAGAACGGATCCGAAAGGGTCAGCGAAATCTCGCGTCCCGCACCATGGGCCAGATTGGCGGCCTTGAGGAACGCCTGCTTGGCCAAGGGCGGATCCCACAGATAGCCTTCCAGATAGGTCACTTTCGAGCGCGTCACGACCGCTGGGTCGACATCGTCGGGGGTGAGCTCGACACAGGCGCCGAGATACGTGTTCATGGTGCGCTCGGCATCGGGCGTCACGAAGATCATGCTGCGCGCAGTCGGTGTCGTGCTGGTGGCGCTCGGCGTTTCGAAATGCACGCCGGTTGCCCGCATGTCATGGCGGAAGATGCCGCCCAGCTGGTCATTGCCGACCTTGCCGATATAGGCACCCCTGCCGCCCAGGCTCGCCAAGCCCGCAATCGTGTTGCCGCAGGATCCGCCTGAGGCTTCGACCGCCGGTCCCATGGCAGCGTAAAGCTCCTCGGCACGGGCTGAATCGATGAGGGTCATGGTGCCCTTGTTGAGGCTCATGCGCTCGATGAAGTCCTGATCGCAATGGGCCAGCACGTCGACAATGGCATTGCCGATACCGCAGACGTCAAACAACTTGTCGCTCATTCATCCCCGCGAGGTCAGATTCACTAGCGCCCCTGCCTGAGTGCTTTTTGGGCCGAGCGCTTTTCGGGGCGGAGTATAGGGATCAAGGGCGTTTGGGCAAGCGAACCGGCTGTGACCGAGTTCCGGCCCGCCCCCCACCCATCCCTCCCCCCTGAAGGTGGGAGGGCTCTTGGACTGAGTTTGATCGATCAGCCTCGCTCTAGACCCCTCCCACCTTCAGGGGGGAGGTCGGGAGGGGGGCGAAGCTGCCGCGATTTCAGCTGATCACATCCTGCGGACAGCGCTTCAGGGCGAAAAATGGCATGAAACCGTAGCCATCGCCGGAACAGGTTTCGGCCGCAGCATTGTCGCCGAGAAGGCGCAAGGTACAGCTCAGCAGGCCGATCTGCGGCCAGGCGCTTTGGCGGAAATCCTGGGTGTAGGTGGCGGTCCCGTCCTTGACGACAAGATCGGTCCCTGCCGGCGGATCACCCATCTGGCGGTCGCGGAAACGGATCCCCTGCGGGCCGATATCGATGCGGTAGCCGGTATCGTCGCACCAGGAGCCGAACAGGCGTTCTTGCGTTTCCGCCTGCGCCAGACTCGTCCCCAGCAGCAACGAAACCGTGAGCAGAATGCTCAACACCTTGCGCGCGCGGCGCATATACCTATTTCCTTCACTGTCCACCGCCAGGCACCCCATCGGTTGTTAGCGGCAGAGCTTTCCGCTAAAAAGTGGCAACATTCTGACAGAACTGGATAATTCCACGTGATCCAAGCCTTGTCGCTGGCTTTTGCCCAGCTTTCCGACCCGCGCATCCAGAAAGTCATCGGCATCAGCATCGCCATCGCCTTCGTGGTTTTCGGCGGGCTCATGATTGGTGGCTGGTTCCTGATCGACTGGCTGACGGGTCTCAATGGCTGGTGGGCGGATGCCGCGCATTTCTTAGGTTTCTTCGCCGTGCTGGTGATCGCCTGGTTCACCTTCCCCATCGTCACCGCGACCACGGCAGCCCTCTTTTCCGACCAGGTGGTCGATGCGGTCATGGCGCGGCATTATCCGAACGCCACCCATCCCTACAAGGTCGCCATCCCGGAAATGCTGCTGGACGGCGTGAAGCTGGCGGCGATCGCCCTGGTCGTCAACGTCTTCACATTGCCGCTGCTCTTCTTCCCGCCGGTCTATGCCGTCGTCGCCTATGGTCTCAACGGCTATCTGCTGGGGCGCGAGTATTTCGAAATGCCGGCTTTCCGGCGCCTGCCGCGCGCCGATGCCAAGGCCCTTTTCCAGCGCCATCGCGCCCGTTTCGTGCTGGCCGGCGTCGTCATCGCTTTCCTTGCCACAATCCCCGTTCTCAATCTCATCGCGCCCATCGTTGGCATCGCTTTTATGGTGCATATCTTTGAATCTGTGGTAAATCTGGGACCGCGTAGGGGGTAGGCCGACCGTGAGACACCGGGCGGCTTGCGGGAACGGCAAACGCATTCGCCCGGGGTCGCCGCACAGGCGTGCTGCTGGGGGACTAAATTCTCACGTTTCAGGCTTCTCACGTTCAGGCTAGGGACCAGCACCGCATGTTTGGCAAAAAGAAAGACGAGCAACCCACTCCGGGCACCGCCGCCGCGGCACCGACCGATGGCGACAACAAGAGCTATACCAAGCCCGAAGCCGCGCCGAGCGCGCCGTCGCGCCCCGCCATGAACCCCGACATCGCCCGCCGCGGCCCGGATATGAGCGCGTTCGCGCCGCGTCCGACCGGTGGCGCCACGGCTGCGCCCCGCGCCCCGGAAGCCGAGCAGAAGAAGCTCATCGTCGGCCGCGACATTTTCCTCAACGGCGAGATCCGCACCTGCGACAGCCTGGTCGTCGAAGGCAAGGTCGAGGCCGTCCTCTCCGATTGCCGCGCCATGGACATCGCCCAGTCGGGTGAGTTCAAGGGTTCGGCCGAAATTGAATCCGCCGATATTTCCGGCCGCTTCGATGGCGACCTGGTCGTGCGCAACCGCCTGACCATTCGCGCCACCGGCAAGGTGCTGGGCAAGATCCGTTACGGCCAGCTCGAAGTCGAGCGCGGCGGTGTCATCTCCGGCACGATCGAAGCCCTGGCTGACGGCGCGCCGGTCGTTTCCGGCAACGGTCGCTGAAGCACCCCGTATTGCTTGGTTATCCCGGCCGTTAAGAGTCGGGAAACCACCGGGGATTAGGCTTGAGCGGCTGACTTGGGGTAGGTGCCCTTCAGGCGAAGGGCACCGGTGCTTGGGAGATCGGAACGTGGTGCGTTCCAAACATCGGGGTAGGGTTGTTGCAACCGTCGGCGATAGGCACGCCGGTGTCAGACGATTGCGCCACGCCCTGTTCTGTGTCCTCGGCGCCACTTTGCTCACGGCCTGCGCCGCCCAGCCCTATAAACCCGGCGCCGCCATGCGCACACCCAAGAATCCGGCCCATGGCGTGCAGGCACCCGATGCCGCGGCCGCCCCGGCAGAAACCCCGGCGCCCGCCACGATCTGGCAGACCGCCGACAAGCTGATGGGCCTCGCCGCCGATGAATTGCAGGCCGCCCTCGGCAAGCCGGCACGCATCCGAGATGAGGAAGACGGCCGCATCTTTCAATATATCGGCAGCGATTGCGTGCTCGATCTCTTCCTCTATCCGGAAGCGGCAGCAGGCGCCTATCGCGTCTCTTACGCCGAAGCGCGCTCGATCAGGGCTGAAAAGAAGCCGGTCGATACCTGCCTCAAATCCCTGCCGGCACCCATCGTCGCCGATAACGCCCCGACCAGTTGAGCGCCGACCAGTTGAGTGCCGACGAGGTGAGCTGGCAGCTGATTACTTGCCGGCGAGCTTGGCTTCGCGGCGGGCGGCCTTTTCGGCGATGCCGGAGATGCCTTCGCGTTCCTTGAGCTTGGCCCAGACATCGTCCGGGCGCACACCGCGATCGGCCCACAGCACCAGCAGGTGATAAAGCAGGTCCGAGGATTCGGCGACCAAGGCTGGATTGTCACCGCGCATCGCTTCGATGATGGCCTCGACGGCCTCCTCACCGACTTTCTGCGCGATCTTGGCCGTGCCCTTGGCAAAGAGCCGGGCCGTGTGGGATCCGTTGGGATCGCCGCCGCGCCGCCCCTCGATGGTGCGGAACAGGCAGTCCAAGACGGTCCCGTCCAATTTTTCCGACATCGTTAAAAGCCCTTAACCCTTGCCGTCCTTCCCCCATATTGGACGGCATGTTGCTGTATGTCAGTGGCGCGCGACACACTTTGACCGAACAAGTTCGGCTAAAGCGCGACAAATCAGGGGCGCATGCTGAGACCAGCTGCCAGCATATGGGCTTTTGCTTGACCAATGGTAAAGGTGCCAAAATGAAATATTGATGCGGCCAAAACCGCCGTGGCATGGCCGTCGCGGATGCCGGCCACCAGATCATCCAGGGACCCGACGCCGCCTGAGGCGATCACGGGCACGGAAACGGCATCGGCGATCGCGCGCGTGAGCGGGATGTTGTAGCCCTGCTTTGTGCCATCGCGGTCCATCGAGGTTACGAGCAACTCGCCCGCCCCGTTCTCCGCCATGCGCTTGGCAAAATTTACCGCATCAATGCCCGTGGGCTCGCGGCCGCCATGGGTGAAGATCTCGAACCTGCCCGGCGCGGTCTCCTTGGCATCGATCGAGACGACGATGCATTGGTCGCCGAATTTCTGCGCCGCTTCTTTGACGAAGTCCGGGTTCTTCACCGCGGCCGTGTTGATCGACACCTTGTCGGCGCCGGCCAGCAGCAGCTTGCGGATGTCCTCGGATTTGCGCACGCCGCCGCCGACAGTCAGCGGCATGAAGCAGGCCTCAGCTGTCTTCGAGACGACGTCGTAAAGCGTGTCGCGATTGTCCGAGCTTGCGGTGATGTCGAGGAAGGTCAGCTCGTCCGCCCCAGCCGCATCATAGATCTTCGCCTGCTCGACCGGATCGCCGGCATCGATCAGGTTGACGAAATTGACGCCTTTGACGACTCGTCCGTCCTTCACATCAAGACAGGGGATGACGCGCATCTTCAGCATGGCATTTGACCTTCGAGAGCGAACCCGGTCGAGCCATACCCCCCTCCCTGACCCTCCCCCTCAAGGGGGGAGGGAAAAAGGACGTCCTCTCCCCCCCGTCGACGCATGTCGGCATTCGCCTCCGGGAGGGAGAGAGCTAGAGAGGGGGGTGATTGCAGGGCCAGATTCATCATGCGTGTGCTCGCAACTTCTGCAGTGCCTCTTTGAGATCGAGGCGGCCGTCATAGATGGCGCGGCCGGAGATGACGCCGGTGATGCCGCCGCCCTTCTTCTTGGCTTGCGATTGAACGCTGAGCAGCGCGTCGATATCGGCGATCGAGGAGACGCCGCCCGAGGCGATAACGGGGATCGAGAGCGCTGCCGCCAGCTCCGCCGTGGCAGTCACGTTGACACCCTGCAGCAGCCCATCACGGTCGATATCGGTGTAGATGATCGCGGCCACCCCGGCATCCTCGAAACGAAGCGCGAGCTCAAGGGCGGTGAGTTCGGAGGTCTCGGCCCAGCCTTCCACCGCGACCTTGCCACCCTTGGCGTCGATGCCGACGACGATCTGGTTGGGGAAGCGCTTGCAGGCGGCCTTCACGAGATCGGGGTTCTTCAGCGCGACGGTGCCGAGGATGACGCGGGCAATGCCCTTCCCCAGCCAGGCTTCGATATGGGCCATCTCGCGGATGCCACCGCCCAATTGCACGGGGATATCGACCGCTGCAAGAATGCCCTCGACCGCTGCCGCATTCACGGCCTCACCAGCAAAGGCGCCATCGAGATCAACCAGATGCAGCCATGTGGCCCCGGCCGCCGCAAACTGCCGCGCCTGGTCGGCGGGGTCGGTGTTGAAGACGGTCGCCTGTGCCATGTCGCCCTTCACCAGGCGCACGCATTGACCGCCTTTGAGATCGATCGCGGGGAAGAGAATCATCGTGCCGTCAACCTTCCAGCGATTTCCAGAAATAGAGGCCACCCACATATTGCCCATCGACCTGGGCATAGCGCGGGTGTCGGCCGATCTCGTGATAGCCGAGATTGTGATAGAGGCTGATCGCCGCCTGCAGCGTTTCGCGCACATCGAGATTGAGCACCTTGACGCCGCGCTTCTTTGCCTCTTCCTCAACCGCCAGAGTCAGCTGTCGCGCCAGGCCATGGCCACGCGCCCAGGGGGCGACGAAGGACGTGGTGATCTGCGCCGAATGGCTCTGCGCCTCGTTGTTGCGCGTCGGGCGCACCAATTGCGCGGAAGCCGCGATGGTGCCGTCGAGCTTGCCGATGAACAGCACACGGTCGGGCACCAGCATGACACCCTTCCAGAACACTTCCAGGATGTTCCGGTGCGGTGGCTTCAGCCAGCCGAAGCCGCCACCGGCTTCGATCGCAAGTTCGGTCGCCTCGCACAGCTCTTCCAATTCACTGCGCTTCAATTCGCTGACGATGCTGATGGCGATATCGGCCATGATCTCAGGGTCTCCAGCGCAGGAAGTTGCCAAGGATCTGCAAACCCACCGCCTGGCTCTTTTCAGGATGGAATTGCAGTCCAACGATGTTGCGACGCCCGACCGCCGCCGTCACCTTGCCGCCGTAATCGACGTCAGCCAAGACCTCGTCCGCATGGTCGGCGATGAAGTGGTAGGAGTGGACGAAATAGGCGTGCGCGCCGGATTGGAGGCCGGCAAAGATCGGGTGCGGCTGCTTAAAATGGAGATCGTTCCACCCCATCTGCGGAATCTTCAAGGTTGGATCATCGGGCGTCAGCTTGACGACACGGCCCTTGATCCAATCAAGGCCCGCATGCTCGCCATATTCGACACCGACCGTGGCCAGCAATTGCATGCCGACGCAGATCCCTAAGATCGGCCGCCCCTTCTCCAGCACGGCTTCGCGCATGGCGGCGACACCGCCATCCAGCGCTTCGAGGCCACGCTTGCATTCGGCAAAGGCACCGACACCCGGCAGAACGATGCGGTCAGCCTTGGCAATCACATCCGCATCGGCGGTGATGACCACCTTGTCGCCGGTCTCGGAGGCTGCGTGCACGAGCGCCTTGGCGGCAGATTTCAGATTACCCGCGCCGTAATCGATGACCGCGACCGTCATGGCTTGGCGAGCGATTTTCCGCCCAGACTTCCACCCAAGGTGCCCTTGGTCGAAGGCACAGCGTCGGATTTCCGCGGATCGATCTCGATGGCGTGGCGCAGGGCGCGGGCCAGCGCCTTGAAGCAGCTCTCGACGATATGGTGGTTGTTCTCGCCATAGAGGTTCTCGACATGGAGCGTCAGGCCCGCATTCTGCGCGAAGGCCTGGAACCATTCCTTGAACAACTCGGTGTCCATCTCGCCCAGCTTGTCGCGGCTGAAACTGACCTTCCAGATCAGATAGGCTCGGTTCGAGGCGTCGAGTGCCACGCGGGTCAGCGTCTCATCCATCGGGATGGTCGCCTCGCCATAGCGGTTGATGCCGACGCGCTCGCCCAGGGCCTGGCTCACCGCCTCGCCCAAGGCGATGCCGGTATCCTCGGTGGTGTGATGGAAATCGATATGCAGATCGCCCTTGGCCTTCACCGTGATGTCCATCAGCGAATGCCTGGCCAGCTGGTCCAGCATATGATCCAGAAAGCCGATCCCGGTCGAAATATCCGACCGTCCCTGGCCGTCGAGGTTCACCTCGACCGCAATCTCGGTTTCCTTGGTCCGCCGCTCGATCTTGCCGGTACGCATTTTAGGGTCCGTTTCAAGGTAAAAAGGCCTTAATTGCCGGGTTCTTAGCAGCGATGGGCGCCTGGGGGAAGTGGGTAGGAACGCCGGTCGCGAAACCGGCCCGGGCCAGCGACAGCTTTGCAGCTTGATTGCCTTTCGCCGTTAACCTATCTCCCCAGGGAGCGATAACGATCTGGCTGGGGGCTCCGACCCGGCCGCATGAAGGGTTTCCCATGGCGCGCGACGATAACGACAAGCATGGCCTTGCCCCCTGGCACGGCACCACCATCCTCCTTGTGCGCAAGGGAAATGACGTGGTCCTGGCCGGCGACGGCCAGGTGACGGTCGGCCATACGGTGATGAAATCGAACGCCAAAAAGCTGCGCCGGCTGGGCAAGGGCCAGGTAATCGCCGGCTTTGCCGGGGCCACCGCAGATGCCCTCACTCTGTTCGAGCGGCTGGAAGCCAAGCTGGAGCAATATCCGGCGCAATTGGCCCGCGCCTGCGTCGAGCTCGCCAAGGATTGGCGCACCGACCGCTATTTGCGCCGGCTCGAGGCGATGATGGCGGTGGCGGATACGTCGGTGAGCCTTATTCTTACCGGTACAGGGGACGTGCTGGAACCGGAAGACGGCCTCATCGGCATCGGTTCCGGCGGCGCCTATGCGCTCGCCGCCGCTCGCGCCCTCATCGACATCGACGGCTTGAGCGCCGAGGAGATCGCCCGCAAATCGATGAAGATCGCCGGCGATATCTGCATCTACACCAATCACAACGTCCTCGTCGAAAAGCTCTAAGACCATGACCGACACCGGTAGCGCCCGCAAATCCGAACCCAAAGCCGAAGAACCGCTCGTTACCTCTGCATTGACGCCGCGCGAGATCGTCTCGGAACTCGACCGTTTCATCGTCGGGCAGAACGACGCCAAGCGCGCCGTTGCCATCGCCCTGCGCAACCGCTGGCGCCGCCAGCAGCTGGACCACGGCATGCGCGAGGAAGTGAGCCCGAAGAACATCCTGATGATCGGCCCGACCGGTGTGGGCAAAACCGAGATCGCGCGGCGTCTCGCCAAACTGGCCCAGGCGCCTTTCCTGAAGGTCGAGGCGACCAAGTTCACCGAGGTCGGTTATGTCGGGCGCGATGTCGAGCAGATCATCCGCGACCTCATCGAAATCGGCATCGCCATGTCGAAGGAAAAGATGCGCCGCCAGGTGCGCGCCAAGGCCGAAACGCTGGCCGAGGAACGCGTGCTCGATGCGCTGGTCGGCGAAGGATCGGGTGCCGAAACGCGCGCCAAGTTCCGCCGCATGCTGCGCACGGGCGAGCTCGACGACAAGGAGATCGAGCTCACGGTGAAGGACAGCGGCGGCGGCTCTCTGCCCACCATCGATATTCCCGGCATGCCAGGTGCTTCGATGGGCATGATCAATCTCAATGACATGCTGGGCAATGCGTTGGGCGGCCGCACCAAGACGCGGCGAATGACGGTTTCCGACTCCTATGACGTACTGGTGGCCGAGGAAGCCGACAAGCTGCTGGACCAGGAAAAGGTCACGGCCGAGGCGATCCGTGCCGTCGAGCAGAACGGCATCGTCTTCCTCGACGAGATCGACAAGATCTGCGCCCGCGAAGGCCGCGCCGGCGCAGATGTCAGCCGCGAAGGCGTGCAGCGCGACCTGCTGCCGCTCATCGAAGGCACGACGGTCGCCACCAAGCATGGCGCGGTGAAGACCGACCACATCCTCTTCATTGCCTCAGGCGCCTTTCATCTCGCCAAGCCCAGCGACCTGCTGCCCGAATTGCAGGGCCGCCTGCCGATCCGCGTCGAGCTCGATGCGCTGACGCGTGCCGATCTCCGCCGCATCCTCACCGAACCGGAAGCAAGCCTCATCAAGCAGTATGTGGCGCTCCTGAAGACCGAGGACGTGACGCTCGATTTCACCGATGATGCCATCGACGCCCTGGCGGATCTGGCGACCGAGATCAATTCGACCGTCGAGAACATCGGCGCCCGGCGCCTGCAAACGGTGCTGGAACGCCTGCTCGAGGAAGTGAGCTTCACCGCTTCCGAGATGGGCGGCAAGACCGTCACCATCGACGGCGCCTATGTCCGCGAACGCGTGGCGCCGCTGGCGAAGAACACGGATCTATCGAAGTTCATTTTGTAGTGGCACGCCATCACTTGTCATGCCCCGGCTTGGCCGGGGCATCCACGAGTCTCTTTCTTCGGTTGCGCAGTAACTCGTGGATGGCCCGCCTTCGCGGGCCATGACAATTGAAGCTGTGGAAATCTACCCAGCCCCCACCCCGAACCTCTTCCGATACTCGCTTGGCGTCAAACCGATCTGCGCCTGGAACAGCTTGGTGAAGGCGCCCGGGTCTTCATAGCCGACGCGATAGGCGATCTGGTCGATCTTTTGCGTGCCAAGCTCCAGCATCTCGCGTGCCTTCGCGAGGCGCAGTGATTGCAGATAGCGTGTGGGGTTGAGGCCCGTCGCCTTTTGAAAGCGGCGCAGAAAGGTGCGCTCGCCAAGCTTGGCCTGCGCCGCCATCTGCGGCAGCGTCACTTTCTCCGATGCATGGCGCTGCAGCCAATGTTGAACCTTGAGCACAGCGGCGTCCCCATGGGCGAGCTTGGGGGCAAAGGCCGAATAGAAGCGCTGCTCGCGGCCCGCAGCGTCGACCAGGAAAAACCGCGCCACACTGAGGACGATGGTCGGGCTGATGAAGCGTTCGATGACTTTGAGGCCCAACTCCACCCAGGCCATGACGCCGCCGGCGGTGATGACATCGCCATCCTCGATCACCAGCTTATCGCCATCGACCGCGATCTCAGGAAACCGCATCTGCAGTTCTTCCGCCAAGGACCAATGCGTGGTCGCTGGCCGGCCATCGAGCAAGCCGGCCTCGGCCAGCAGGAAGGCGCCGGCGCAAACCGACGTCATGACGCTACCCTTGCTGTGCTGGCTTTTGAGGAAGCGCAGCAGCGGGTCGCGGCTGTCGGTCCAGACCGGATCGCCGAGGCTGGGCGGCAGGATGACGACGTCGAGGGATTTCGGCGTTCCCTCCGGCGAGATGGCGCCGCGCGCAACCTGGCCCCCGTCGCCCAAGGCCCAATGGCTGACCCGCAAGATCGGCACGTTGCGCAAATTCTGCTCGGCACAAAGCCGGTTGGCGACCAGGAACATGTCGGTCAGGCCATGCAGTGCCGCGGCCTGCGCGCCGGGATAATCAAGGATGCCGATATCGATGAATTTGGGACTCACGCTCATTTGTCAGTTTTGACCTGATCTATGTCAGTTCTGCCAATGGGCAGAATGCGCGGCCTTGGCTAAAAAAGCCATATCGAAACGCCAACCTTCAGGAGTGTTCCCCCATGAGCAAAAACGGCCTTCTCGTCGTCGACGTACAGAACGACTATTTCCCCGGCGGCCGCTGGACCCTCAGCAACATGGATGAGGCCAGCGACAATGTGGCGAGGCTCATCGCCGCCGCCCGTGCGGCCGGACATCCGGTCTTTCATGTGCAGCACGTCATGGAAGAAGCGGACTCACCCTTCTTCACCAAAGGCACGGCGGGTGCCGAGATCCATCCCAAGGTGAAGCCCGCCGCCGGCGAGGCGCAGGTGGTGAAGAGCGAGGTCAATGCTTTCCTTGGCACCGACCTCAAGGCGAAGCTTGATGCGGCCGGCGTCAAAGACCTCGTCGTCTGTGGGGCGATGAGCCATATGTGCGTCGATGCGGCCACGCGCGCCGCCGCCGATTTCGGCTACAAGGTGACGCTGGCCCATGATGCCTGTGCCACGCGCGATGCCGAGTTCAACGGCGTCAAAGTGCCGGCGCGCGATGTGCACGCGTCGTTCATGGCGGCCCTCGGCTCCTATGCGAAGGTCGTATCGACGGATGATGTCATCACTTCTACTTTGAAGAAGGCGTAACCTCGCGCCTCATTTCTCCCATGCGAAAAAGATCAAGAAGGGACAAGACATCATGAGCTTCGTCAAAACCAAGGACGGCACCGAGATCTATTACAAGGATTGGGGCCCCAAGACCGGCCAGCCGGTTGTCTTCAGCCATGGCTGGCCACTGTCGTCCGACAGTTGGGAAGCGCAGATGCTGCATGTCGCCAATGCCGGCTACCGTGCCATCGGTCACGACCGCCGCGGCCATGGCCGCTCGAGCCAGACCTGGGACGGCAATGACATGGATCATTACGCCGACGACCTCGCGGCGGTGATCAACCATCTCGACTTGAAGAACATCGTGCTGATCGGCTTCTCGACCGGCGGTGGCGAGATCACGCGCTATATCGGCCGCCATGGCACGGCGCGTGTGGCGAAGGCCGTGCTGGTCTCCGCCGTGCCGCCCTTGATGGTGAAGACCGCCGCCAATCCGGGCGGCCTGCCGCTGGACGTCTTCAACGGCATTCGCGCCGGGTCGTTGAAGGATCGCTCGCAGCTCTACCAGGACATCGCCAGCGGGCCGTTCTTTGGCTACAACCGCCCCGGCGCCAAGCCCTCCCAGGGCGCCATCGATTCCTTCTGGCTGCAGGGCATGACGGGCGGCCACAAGAACACGTTCGATTCCATCAAGGCGTTCTCGGAAACGGACTTCACCGAGGATCTCAAAAAATTCGACGTGCCGACGCTCGTGATCCATGGCGATGACGACCAGATCGTGCCGATCGACGCCGCCGGCAGGTCTTCGGCCAAGCTGGTGAAGGGCGCGGTCCTCAAAGTGTATCCGGGGGCGCCGCACGGGATCACCGATACCCACAAGGACCAGTTGAACGCCGACCTGCTGGCCTTCATCAAGGGCTGAGCGGCCGACATCCCCCAATTGGCCGAAGGATGCGGCCGGCGGTCCCTGGACTGCCGGCCGTTCACTTTATTCCAGCCCTGCGAAAAAAGACTTGTGGGAGATACGCCAGAATCTTACGAATTGTATGAGAAATACCGCTTAAATGTAGCGTTTCGCCCTTTTCCGCGAAAATCGTTAATGCGGAATGTATTGCCACGGGCGGGCGCCGGAGCTGGGGACGGGAGAGACGCTTGCTGCCCAAGGCCAATGACCTGATGGACCATTACAGTGGTCATGTGGCGGCCGACCCCTATCCAACGGATCCCGCAGCCGTTGCGGCATGGGAAGAACGGCGCCTTGCCGCCTTGCATCACAGCGGCATTCTCGATACCGGCGCCGAGCAGAATTTCGACGACCTCACCGCCTTGGCGGCGCAGATTTGCGAGACGCCTTTGGCCCTGGTCTCCTTCGTCGATGCCCAAAGGCTGTGGTTCAAATCCTGCCATGGTGTCGACCTCCACGAATTTCCGCGTGCCGATTCCTTCTGTGACGAGGCGATCCGCCATAACGGCGTTTTTGAAGTGGGCGATCTCAGCCGCGATGCACGCTTTGCCGGGCATGTGCTGGTCACCGAATGGGGCTTCCGCTTCTATGCCTCGGCGCTCATCAAATCCTGCAGCGGGGCCATCCTCGGCACGCTCTCGGTGATCGACCGGCGCCCCCGTGAACTGACCAAGGCACAGCAAAGCGCCCTCGTGCGCCTCGCCAACCAATGCGGCGGTCAGATCGCGCTCAAAACCCTGCTGCGCGACCAGGCGCGCGAGATCGCCAACCGCACGCAGGCGCTGCGCTCGAGCGAGGCGCGCCTCAGTGCCTTCATGCAGCATGCGCCGATCACCATGTCGGTGAAGGATCTTTCCGGCCACTACCTGATGGTCAACCGCGCCTGCGCCCGGTTCTATGGCCAGACACCCGAGGCGATGCTGGGCCAGCGCATCGACGATGTCGAAAAGTCGTCCGGTGCCGATGGGGTGAAGGCTCTGGAAGCAGACATGCTGGCTGCCGGCACGCCGGTCATCCGCGAGATCGCCTATCCGCGCGACGGCGGCACGCGCTGGTACCGCAACATCAAATTCCCGATCCCCGACGACAGCGGCGCCATGGTCGCCATCGGCGGCATCGGCCTCGAGACCACACAGGCGAAAATGGCCCAGGAAGAGCTGATCGACGCCAAGGAACATGCCGAGGCCGCGAACCAGGCGAAATCGCAATTCCTCGCCAATATGAGCCACGAATTGCGCACGCCCTTGAACGCGATCCTGGGCTTTTCCGAGATCCTCGCCCGCAATGCCATCGGCCCCCTGGGGCCGGACAAGGTCCAGGCCTATGCCGGCGACATCCATCAGAGCGGCCGGCTGCTGCTCAACATCATCAATGACATTCTCGATCTCTCCAAGATCGAGGCGGGCCGGATGGAACTGCGCGAAGCGCCGTGCGATCTTGGCGATCTCACGCGCAGCGCCTTCAACCTGGTCGCCAATGCCGCCCACGCCAAGAGCCTGAAGCTGGTCAATGCCGTGCCGCCGGATCTGCCCATGGTGCAGGCGGATGAGCGCGCGCTGACGCAAATTCTTCTTAACCTGGTCAACAATGCGGTGAAGTTCACGTTGCCCGGCGGCGAGATTCGGGTCGATGCCGCCCGGGTCAATCCGGGCGAGGCCGGAGATGGCCTGGCGCTCGCTGTGTCGGATACCGGCATCGGCATCGCCAGCGAAGATATCCCGCTGGTCTTTTCCGCTTTCGGACAGGTGCAGGACGCCTTCGTCCGCGGTCATGAAGGGGCTGGCCTCGGCCTCCCCATCGCCAGGGCGCTGGCCGAGGCGCAAGGCGGCCGGCTCGATCTGCATTCGCGCCTCGGGATCGGCACCCGTGTGACCCTGTGGCTGCCCAAACAGCGCGTCATCGAGGGGTGACCGGGCGCACATCGCTTGCGGAAAACAGGCGAAAATTGGCGAAATAGGCCTGGATCCGGCCCCTGGTCGTTAGACAAGTGCCCGCCAATCCGCTATCAGGGCGGCCATGTCGTCAAAAGAACCTTCATCTCCCCGTGACGTCCCGGCGCGAGATGCCCGCGATGCCCAGCCCGAAACGGGCGGCAGCAGCGATTCACCCATCCTTTCCGCCCGATCAATCGCACTCGACCTGATGGACGCCGTGTTCCGGCGCCGGAAACCGCTCGACGAGGCGCTGGGCGAGCATGCCGAATTGGAAAAGCTCGCCACCCGCGACCGCCAATTCGTGCGCGCGCTCGTCGCCACCACTCTGCGCCATATGGGCCAGATCGACCACGCGCTGGGCCAATGCCTGGAAAAGCCGCTCCCCGCCCGGGCGCTCATCGTGCGCAACATCCTGCGTCTCGGTGCGGCCCAGATCATGTTCCTGGCGACCGCACCCCATGCCGCCGTCGATACCATGGTGACGCTTGCCGGCGACCGTGGCGAAACCGGTTTCAAGGGCCTCATCAACGCGGTGCTCCGCCGCATCGCGCGCGACCCGCAGGCCTTCCTGGCCTCCGCCCCTGCCGGTGCGGTGAGCCTCCCCGACTGGCTGTGGCAAAGCTGGGTGAAGGCTTACGGCGTGGCCAAGGCCACGCAGATTGCGACCGCGCATCTTTACGAACCGCCGCTCGATTTCTGCTGCCGCCGTCCGGCCGAAGCGGAGTATTGGGCAAGCCAGCTCCATGCCCGCGTCATGCCGCTTCCCGGTACGTTGCGCCGCCCGGCCGCTTCCGAAGGTGGTGAGCGTTTGCATCAGCGGGTCGAAGACCTGCCGGGTTACGCCGACGGCGCCTGGTGGGTGCAGGATCTGGCCGCGCAAATTCCGGCGCGGCTCCTGGGCAATGTGGCGGGGAAACGCGTCATCGATCTTTGCGCAGCCCCCGGTGGCAAGACGGCGCAGCTGGCCGCTGCCGGTGCCCAGGTGACGGCGCTTGACCGCTCGCGGCCGCGGCTGGCGCGTGTCAAAGAAAATCTCGAACGCCTGCGCCTGCATGCCGAACTTGAAGCAGCCGACGCGGCACTCTGGGATCGTGGCCGCGATTTCGACGCAGTGCTGCTCGATGCGCCCTGCTCGGCAACCGGCACCATCCGCCGCCATCCCGACGTCGCCTGGCTCAAAGACCCGCGCGATCTGGGGAAGCTCACGGCGACCCAGGACCGGCTGCTCGACAAGGCGGTCTCACTGCTGGCACCCGGCGGCACGCTCATTTTCTGTACCTGCTCGCTGCAGCCCGAGGAGGGCCCCGACCGTGTCGAGGCGCTACTCTCGCGGCACGGCAATCTGAAGCGCGACCGCCTGCACACCGAAGAAGTGGGCGGCCTTTTTGAGCTCATCTCCCCCGCAGGCGATTTCCGTTCGCTGCCATCGCATCTCGCCGACCAAGGCGGGCTCGACGGCTTCTTTGCCGCCCGCATCCTGAAGGCCGGCTAAAACCTGGGAACCGCCGGCCGGGCCGGCGGTTGTCTTTCCCGTTATCGACATCATCGCGCGCGAGACAGGCGAGCGCATCAACGTATGCGTCCGCAAGCTAGCGCCTTTGCCTCATCGAAGACGGAGATTTTTCATGCGCTATGGATTGTTGTGGCTACTCGGCGTGCCGATCCCGGTTCTCATCGTGATCTGGTTCCTGTTCCACTGACGGGAACCCCGGCAGTCGCTGCCCGTTTCAACATGTAAGCGATCGCATCACGATGCGCGGAGGAAATGCCATGCAGCAGAAGCAATTCGACACGGCCATGCAGGACGTCGACAAGGCCTATGGCAATCCGGCAAAACTGCTGGCCGACGACGATCTCTCACGACCGCAGAAACTCAAATTGCTGCAGCAATGGGATTATGATTTGGGCCTGTTGCTGGTGGCTGCGGAAGAAAACATGACCGGTCCCGGTTCGTCGAGCACGGCCGAGCGTCTGCGTTCGGTGCGCGAGGCGATCCAGATCCTGGGCGTTGACGGCAATCCGGAAGGCGACGGTGCTGCCTCGAACGGCAAGGTCGCTGGCGTTGTCATTCCGACCGAAGAAACCAAGGAACCAAAGAGCAAGACCACGCATTAATTCGACTGAGACTCCCCTATTCAGTCGCGATCGATTTGAGTTTCCCCCTACGTTGCCAGCCATGCTCCTGACCCGCCCTCTGGGCGGGTCTTTTTTTGGCGCGACGTCTCTTTTCTTTGATCAAGGCCAGTTGAGGATCACCTTGCCGGACTGGCCAGAGAGCATGGTTTTGAATCCCTCGACATAATCCTTGATGGCGAATTGGTGGGTGAGGATGGGCGACAGGTTGAGGCCCGATTGCAGCATCGCCACCATCTTGTACCAGGTCTCGAACATCTCGCGGCCATAGATGCCCTTGATCTCCAGGCCCTTGAAGATGACGTTGTTCCAGTCGATCGCGGTGTTTCCGGGCGGGATGCCGAGGAGTGCTACCTTGCCGCCATGGTTCATGACTTCGAGCATGGTGTTGAAGGCCGTGGGCACACCCGACATTTCAAGGCCGACATCGAAGCCCTCGACCATGCCGAGTTCCTTCATCACGTCGGTAAGGCTGTCGCTTGCCACATTGACGGCGCGGGTGGCGCCCATTTTCTTGGCAAGATCCAGCCTGTAATCATTGACGTCGGTGATCACCACGTGGCGCGCGCCGACATGCTTGGCGATGGCCACCGCCATGATGCCGATCGGACCGGCACCGGTGATCAGCACGTCTTCGCCCACCAGATTGAACGAGAGGGCGGTGTGCGTCGCATTGCCATAGGGGTCGAAGATGGCGGCGAGATCGTCGCTGATATTGTCGGCGATCTTGAAGGCATTGACCGCCGGCAGGGCGAGGAATTCGGCAAAGGCGCCGGGGCGGTTGACGCCGATGCCGAAGGTGTTGCGGCAGAGATGCCGTCGTCCAGCGCGGCAATTGCGGCAATAGCCGCAGGTGACATGGCCTTCTCCCGAGACGCGGTCGCCCAGGGAAAAGCCGCGCACCTCCTCGCCCATGGCGACGATCTCGCCGACATATTCATGGCCCACATGCATGCCGACTGGCACAGTCTTGGCCGCCCATTCATCCCATTTCCAGATATGGATGTCGGTGCCGCAGATCGCAGTCTTCTTGATACGGATGAGGACATCGTTATGGCCGACTTCTGGCTTGGCCACATCCATCAGCGTCAGGCCGGGACCGGCTTTCTCTTTGACCAGGGCTTTCATCATGTCCTCCTTCAAATCGCGCCGAGGGCCTTGCCGACCTTGGCAAAGGCTGTGACGGCGCGGTCGATGTCTTCACGGGAATGGGCGGCCGACATCTGCGTGCGGATGCGCGCCTGGCCCTTGGGCACCACGGGATAGGAGAAGCCGATTACATAGATGCCTTCCTGCAGCAACGCGTCGGCCATGGCGGTCGCCAGCTTGGCATCGCCCAGCATGACCGGGATGATCGGATGCTCGCCAGGAACCAGGCGGAAGCCCAGCGCGCTCATCGCCTGGCGGAAATGCCGCCCGTTCTCGACCAGGCGACCGCGCAGCGCGCGACCCTCGTCAGAGGCGATGAGGCCGAGGCAGGCGCTGGTGGCGCCCACGATCGCCGGCATCAGCGAGTTGGAAAAAAGGTACGGCCGCGAGCGCTGGCGCAGCAGATCGATGGGCCCGCGCCGCCCGGCGATATAGCCGCCCGATGCACCGCCCAACGCCTTGCCGAAGGTGCCGGTGAAAAGATCGATTTTGTTCTGCACGCCGCGATATTCCGCCGACCCGCGGCCACCCTCGCCGACGAAGCCGACGGCATGGCTGTCATCGACCATGACCTGGGCGTTGTAGCGGGCGGCGAGATCCGTGACGGCCTTGAGATCGGCGATGATCCCGTCCATCGAGAAAACGCCGTCGGTGGCGATGAGCTTGAAGCGGGCGCCGGCGGCATCAGCCTCCTTCAATTTGGCCTCGAGATCGGCCGGGTCGTTATTGGCATAGCGGAAGCGCTTGGCCTTGGAGAGGCGGACGCCATCGATGATCGAGGCATGGTTGAGCGCGTCGGAGATGATCGCGTCTTCTTCGCCCAGCAGGGTCTCGAACAGCCCGCCATTGGCGTCGAAACAAGAGGAATAGAGGATCGCGTCCTCGGTGCCGAGGAAGCGCGCGATGTCGGCCTCGAGCCGCTTGTGGATGTCCTGGGTCCCGCAGATGAAGCGTACTGACGCCATGCCGAAGCCATGGGCATCAAGCGCGTCCTTGGCGGCATCGATGAGCCGGGCATCGTCGGCCAGGCCCAGGTAATTGTTGGCGCAGAAATTGAGGACCTGCCGCCCGTCAGCGAGCGCGATATCGGCCCCCTGGGGCGTGGCGATGACGCGCTCGGCCTTCCAGAAGCCATCGGCGCGGATGCCGGCCAGGATGTCGGCGGTGTGGGTTGCAAAGTCTTGTGCCATGGGGTGCCCGTACTCTGTGCCAGATGGCGCCATGATCGCGTTTGGCGCCTGTTAAGCAAATGACTTTTGTGAAGACGCCCCACGCCCCTAAATGCATCTGGCGGCCAGTCCATCGCCCAGGCGATCGTCGGTATGCGGCTGGTGCATTGATCGCTCCCGCCGCCCTGTCTTTGGCGGGTCGAATTATGCCAGTAAACCCGGCTTCCTGCGCAGCCAGCCAGGCCCGCTGCTGCTCCTTTCGGATGACGACTGACCAAATTGCGACGTCGCTCAATTCTCCAGGCTGCGGCCCAGGCTCTTGGCCATCACCAGATAGAGCTTGCCGACATCGGCCGTGATAATGGCGGCGTTGAGTACCGCCTCGGGGTCCGCCTTGGCGGATTGGGCCAACAGGTCCTCGAACTTCTTGATGTACCGATCGACGATGTCGTGGAAGCGTTCGTCGCGGTTGTAGCGTTGCTCGATCGCCGGGATGACGTAGGTATCCTTGTTGCGGAACAGCCGCCTGGCGAAGACCGAGCGGTCGCCTTCGCGGTAGCGCTTCCAGATATCCTCCGGCACCTCGTTGTCGAGGAGACTGTGGATGTCGAGCGCCAGGCCGTTCAGCTCCTCGATCATTACCGAGGCCGCGCGCAGGAAGCTGTCGCGGGTCGAATTGGTCTGGGTCTCGCGCAGCTTGTCGATGCGCTCCAGCGCGATCTGCGAGGTCTTGGCAAGATCGAGGCTCTGCGTGCGGAACGCTTCGCCAAGCTCGGCTGCCTTGGCCTGGGCGAGGTCGAGAGCGCGGCCGAATCCTTCTGCCTGCCGCTCGAAGCTCTGCCCGATGGCGCCGACGCGGCCAGCGGCGTTTTCGGCGGCTCGGCTCATCGCCTCGATGCGCTTGTCGATATCGCTGCCGAGCCCGGACAAGTGCTGGTTCATGCGCGCCGCGGCCTGGGCCAGCGATTCCACCTGTCGGTTGAGGATTTCCGAGGCCTGCTGCGCGTCGCCGCGCGCGCCTTCCGCCGAGGCCTTGGCGGCTGCGGCGGCGTCCGAGAATTCCTTAGCCTGGGCGCGGAGCTGGCCACGCACCTGCTCGGCCATGTCATGGACCTTGACCGAGAGATCGCTGAGCTCGGTGATCTGCTCGCCGACCGCTGCCTTGACGCCGTTCACCTGCTGCGCCGCCTTCTTCGTCACCTGCGACAGCGCCTCGGCACCGTCGCGGAACAGCTGGATCGTGTCCTTGGCTTGACGCGTGCTTTCCGACGTGGTGCCGCGCAGGAATTCAGCAAGGTTCTGCGCCGAGATGTTGAGCGTGGAGAGCTGCTGCTGGCCTTCCTTGCCGACCGCTGCCAGTTGCTCGACGCGCTGGCCCAGCGTCACGTTGAGCTGCTGCTGGCGTCCAACCGCCTGGTCGGTGATGGTGGAGAGAATCTCGGCCTGTGCGGCCAGCGATTTTCCCATCTGCTCCAGCTTGTCGCGCGCCATTTCCGAGGCCTGCGACAATTGCCGCGCATGGCCCTCATAAAGACCGGCCAGTTCCGCCGTGCGCTTGCCGCCCTCCTCGGTCGCCTGCTTCACCAATTCGCTCTGACGCGCCACGTCCTGGTGCAATTGCGATGCCTTGGCCAACGCCGCAGTCGCGATGTCGTCCAGCGAGGCAAGGCCGTCGCGCATGCGCTGTTGCAGATCGCCGGCCGTGCCTGATGCCTTCTCCGCCGCCTCGCGCAAGGTATCGGCCTCGGTACGGAACACGGTGCCGATGACGCGGGCTTCGACTTCGACCTTCTGTGTCACTGCCGACAATTCCTCGATCTGCGCCTTGAGGGCATTGCGGATCTCGGTGGTGGCGGCCTGCGTGCGGCCAAGGGCCGTGGCCAGATCGTCGTTCTGGCGCATCAACGATTGACCCAGTTCGATCGCCTGAACGCCCGCCTGTTCGGTGGCGGTTTTCAGGGTCGCGGCATTCTTTTGCACGATGGCACCCAGGGCCTCGGCCAGGTCACCCGCCTGGCGCTGCATGACGCGGCCGGCCTCGAGCGCCTTCTCGTTGATCTCGAGGCCGACAATCCCCACTTGGCGGGCCTGGTCAGCCAGCGCATCGCGCATGGCGATTGCCACCTGGGCGGCTTGTTCGGCGGCCTTGCCCAGGGTCACGGCCTGTTCGTCGGCGCTCCCATGCAGCTTGTCGCCCTGGGCCACGATCTCGGCAAAGCGGCGATCGATCTCGGCATATTGCGTGGCCAGTTTCTCGCGCACGGCATTGCCGGCCTTCTCGCCGGCATCCGCCAGGCTGGCGCCATGCTCGGCGGTGACGCTTTCGAAGCGGCGCGTGCTCTCGGCCATCATGGCGGCAAGATTTTCGGCCTGCACGCGGGCGGCGGCACCCAGGCCTTCCGTCTGCTGCACGGCTGCGGCCGTGGCGGCAGCAATCTCCTGCGCCTGCAGGCGCAAGGCGCCGGCGAAATGCTCGGCGGCATGTTTCGACGCGGCGATCAGCTCGTCGCGCTGGGCGTGGGTGATGCCTTCAAGTGCTGCCGACCGGCTGGCGACCGCCTCGGCCGCCGATACGAATTCGTCGGCCTGGCGCCGCAGGATGTCGCGGAACCCCTCGGCCGCCGCCGCCGCCGCTTCGACCAGGTGGTCGCGCTGGCTGAGGATCGTGCCGTCGAGCGCCGTCGTCCGCGTGATCAGCGTGGCGGTGAGGCCCTCCATGCCGGAGATCTGCCGCTCGATCTCGCCTTTAAGGCGCGCTACCGCGCCGTCGCCAGCGCTCTGGATCGCGTCGGCGAGGGCAAGGCTCTCGCTTTTCACCGTGTCGCCAAGCCCCGACACCTTGAGGCCGAGGGCCGCGGCGATGCGGTCGATTTCGCCTTCCTGGGCGGTGAAGGCCTCCTTTAGCCGCGCGATGGTCTGGTCGGTGGTGTGGCGGAAATTCTCATCCAGGCGACCGCTTTCCGTGCCGATGGTGGCGGTGAGGCCGGCGACCTTCTCGCCGATGCCGGCCGCCATGGCCTCAATCCGGGCCGCATGGGCGTCGAGCTCGCTGCGCATCTGGCCGCTCGCCGCCTCGCCCGCCTCGCGCAGGCGCTCGCGCTGCTGGGCGATGACGCTGTCGAGTGTCGCCGCCCGTTCCAGCACGTCCTTCACCTGGGCGTCGATGGCGGTACCATTGCCGCGCAGATGGGTGAGCAGGGCCTCGGCATGATCGCTCATCGACTGGCGCTGCCGCTCATTCTCGGCGCGAAGATCGCCCAGTGCCTTCTCGCCGGTCGCCTGGAAATGCTGCGTGAGCGTCGCCTGTTCGGCGGTGACGGCGCGGCTCAGCATTTGCACCGAGGCGGCAAGGCCCGCTGCCATCTCGTTGAGTGCCACGGCGTGGGCGTCCAACTCGCCGCGGATCTGGCTGGTTGCAGCATTGCCGGCGTCAGAGAGGCGCTGGCGCTGGTCGGCAATGGCCGTATCCAGGGTCGCCGCCCGCTCCATCACATCGTTCACATTGGCGGTGATGGCGGTTTCATTGGCGCGGAGGCGCGCCAACAAGGTTTCGGCATGGGCCGTCATGGCGACCTGCTGGCGTTCTGTCTCGGCGCGCAAATCTGCCATGGTCTTGTCGCTGCTCGATTGCAGCGCCCGCGCCAGGGCGACACCTTCGGCATCGACTGCCTGGCTCAGCAGGCCGACCGTGGCGGCAAGATCGCCGGCCATCCGGTTGAGTGATACGGCATGCGTATCAAGCTCGGCGCGGATCCTGGCGCTGGCTTCGTTGCCGGCTTCACTGAGCTTCTCACGCTGGGTGGCGACCGTGGCGTCGAGCGTTTTCGTCTCGGCGACCAGGGCGGCGATGCCGGCGGACAACGCTATCTCGTTTTCGCGCAGCCGCTGTGCCAGGCGCTCGGCGGCGCGGTCGGCTGCTTGTTCCAGCAGATGTCCTTGTGCATCCACCGTCTGGCCCAGGCGCCGGCTGGTCGCTTCCTGGGCGTCGCCCAGGACGGCCAAACGCTCCTCCTGCCGCTTCAGCAGGCTGCCGAAGCGCTCGGCATGGGAATCGGCGGCACCGCTCAACGCGGCATGGGCATTGTCGATGGCCTTCACCAGATCGCCATGCCGCGTATCGGCCGCCTCGCCGAGTTCGGCAAGCTTTGCCGTCTCGGCATCGATCTGCTGGCGCAGGCGCTGGGCCGCTGCATCGGCGGCGATGTTGAGGCGCGCTCCTTGCGCGTCGACTTTGGCGACGAGGCCATCGGTTTCGGTGCTGGCCGTGGCGGCCACAGCTTCGATCGATTTGAGCATTTCGGCAAAGCGCTGGCCGATCTGCTCGCCGACGCGGCCCGTCGCTTCCTGGAAATCGGTTGCCTCGGTACGAAGCGCCGATTTCACCGCCTGGTTCTGCTCGCTGATCTTGTCCATCAGCGCCCGGATCATCGTCGCCGTGTCACCGGACATGCGGTCGAGCGAGGTGCGGAACTGTTCGGCGGCGGCAAGGGCCGCAGCAGTGAGGCGCTCCGATTGATGGCGCGTGGTCTCTTCCAGCAGCGCATTGTCGTTTCTGGCGCGGGTCGAGCTTTCGGCGACGATCTCGCCGATGCGGGCCAGCGAATTGGTGAAATCCTCGGCCAGCGACTTGGCAGCGGCAACCGACAGATCGCCCTCCTCGCGCATCTGGCGCTGGATCTCGGTGGTCTTGCGCATGACTTCGCCCACTGTCGCGGTCGCCGTCGCCGAGACCAGCTCGTGATGGCGCCGCAAGGTATTGGCAAAGCGCTCGGCACTCGCCTCCGCCTGGTCGTGCATGTCGCGGCTCTGCCGCTCAATCGCGGCAAGGACCGCGTTGATGCGGGTCTCGGTCGCCTCGGTGGCTGCCGTGATGCTTGCCTGCTCGGCAGCCGAGCGCGATTCCAAGGCACTCCCCGCCGTCTCGAAGGCCTTGTCGAGGGCGCCAAGATGGGCCGCCATGTTGCGGTCCAGTTCGCGGTAGCGCGCTGCCGCCTTGTCTTCGCTCTCCTTGAGGGTCGCGATCTCCTGCGCGATCTCGCCGCGCATCTGGGCGAAGGCATCGGTGGTGCGCTCGGACAAGCGCGCCGCCTGCGTGGTCAAGGCGGCCTGCAATTCCTCGCCGGCATCGATCGCCTGGGCTTTGGCCGCGTTGATGCCTTGCAGCTGCAGCGCCAGGGCCTGCGCCACGTCATTGGCGTGGCGCCCGGCCTGGGCGGCGATTTCGGCGACGACCTGGCGCAGTGCACCCTCGGCTTCCACCGAATGGCGCTTGCCGGCATCGATCGCCTCGACCGTGCTGCGACTGAGGGCGTCGAGCTGCTGGTTGAATTCGCGCGCTGCCTTGCCGATGATCTCGTTGATCGAGGCCAGCTGCTGGTCGCCCGCTTCGGCAAGCGCCCGACCTTCGCGCCTGGCCGCTTCGCCGGCCTCGTCGAGGCGCCGGGCGAGAAGGGTGAGTTCGCTGCGCATGCCCTGCGTCGCCTTCTCGGCGCTGTCGGCGAGGATCTCGGCCTGCCGCTCCACCGCATCGCGCACCGATGAGCCGTGATCGAGCACGCGTTCCAGGATGTCGTTGATGTCCTGGCGTTTGGCCTCGAAGGCAGCGACCACGCGCTCGGCGGAATCGGCGGCGATCGCCTGCAGCGCCTGCGTCTCCTGATCGCCCGCTTTCTTCAGCGCGGCCTTTTGTTCGCCCAGCACCGTCTGCATGTCGGCAAGCAGCTGGCGCTGCTGGCCCAATTGCGCCGCGACGCCTTCGGTTTCGACACGCACCGCCTTGGCGGCGGCGTCGAGGTCGCCGCGCTGGTGCTGGAAGCGGTTTTCGATCTGGGCGAGTGCTGCCGCGGCATCCTCGGTCGCGGCCTTCAATTCGATGGTCTGGCGGCGGATGGCGTCGGCCACGGTGGCGACGCGCTGCTCGGCCTGCGGGTTGGGATAGGTCAACATGTTGAGCTGCTGGGCCAGCAGCGCCGTCTGGCGTTCAAGATCGCGCCCGCGCATGACATAGCCGATGACGACCCAGACGAAGACGGCGGGTGCGAACAAGGCGATGATGATCTGCGCCAGCTCGGCCGGCATCAGGTCCTGCAGGTTCTCGACCCCGACCGCGTCGGCCACATGCCAGCCATAGGCGATGAACCAGGCGACCGTCAGCAGGGTGCCAAGGAGGACCGCGCGCTTGTGGTGGCGGGTGGCCGGGTCGTTTCCAGCGGCGGCCTTGAGGAGGCTGCGCGCCGTGCCGGAATCCTGATCGCCCTTGCCCATGACCTTCGCCCCCGCGCCTTTTTTCAGGCCGCTCAAACCCGACCCCCCGCCTGATTCTCCCGCGATTGGCAATTCAGCCGGCGACGCCCACGCTGTATCTAGGCGGGCAGGCCGGCTTCAGCCCCAACCAGTGGTTCAGGCAGAAAATGAAGGCTCGACTCTAAGCCATTGGCGGAAAAGGTGCAATTGGCGCCGGCGTGACAAGGCCGTTAGATCCGCGCGACCGGCCGGGCGACGCTACGGCATGGCGGTTTAGCGGTGGTCCAGCTCCCAGGGCGCGGTGCCGCCGGTCTTATGGCCGTACCAGGTGGCGCCGGCGTGATCGTCGCGCCAATCGACATAGCTGTAATAACGGTTCACATGGGCCTGGTAGGTCTTGCGCGTTACCTGGCTACCCTGCCTGGTGAGGCGGTCATAGCCGTGCTTCTCGGCCCAGTTCCATTCCTTGGCGGAAATGTTCCGATCGCCATTGCGGTCGATCTCAGTCAGCGCAAATGGCGGTTTCACCTTCTTGGGCTGCTTGGCCTCGGTCGGGACGGCAGCCAGAAGGCTGGCGGCCGCCAGCATGGCAGCTGCAATTGCGGCGATTTTCTTCAGCGACATGACCGTCCCTCATCATTGAGGGGCCCTGCCAATGGCGGCCCCGACACAAAGTTCTCACGATGAGAAATGGCGCTGCCTGCGAAAGGCTCCAATCACGTTCCGTCGAGGCTGAAAATCAAGAGGTTAGGCTGGGGTTCAGGCTGCCTTGCTGCCGGATTTATGGATAAGTCCGAGAACTTCCGCCGCCGCTTTCGGGATATTGGTGCCAGGACCGAAAATCGCCGCGACACCGGCATCACGCAAGGCGCCGTAATCCTGCGCCGGGATAACGCCACCGCAGATGACCCGAATGTCGGCGGCGCCCTGCTCCTTCAGCGCCGCGATCAATTGCGGCACCAGCGTCTTGTGCCCCGCCGCCTGTGACGAGACGCCGACGACATGGACGTCGTTCTCGATCGCCTGGCGCGCCGCCTCCTGCGGTGTCTGGAACAACGGCCCGACATCGACATCGAAGCCGAGATCGGCAAAGGCGGTGGCGATGATCTTGGCGCCGCGGTCATGGCCGTCCTGTCCCAGCTTCACCACCAGCATGCGCGGGCGGCGGCCTTCGGCGGCGGCGAATTCCTTCACATGGGATTGGATCGCCGCGAAATCGGGATCGTCGCGATAGGCGGCGCCATAGACGCCGGCGATCGAGCGCACTTCGGCCTTGTGGCGGGTGAACACGTCTTCCAGCGCCGACGACACTTCGCCCACCGAGCAGCGCGCGCGCATGGCAGCGACGCTGAGGGCCAGAAGATTGCCGGTGCCGTCCTTGGCCGCTTGACGCAGCGCATCGAGTGCGGCTTGCGCCTTCGCACCATCGCGCTGTGCCTTCATCGCATTGAGGCGCGCGATCTGTTGTTCGCGCACCTTGCTGTTGTCGATGTCGAGCACGTCGACCTGTGTCGCTTCGCGCGGCTGATACTTGTTGACGCCGACGATGATATCTTCGGCCCGGTCGACCCGCGCCTGGCGCTTGGCCGCCGCTTCTTCGATGCGCAGCTTGGGCATGCCACTCTCGACCGCCTTGGTCATGCCGCCCAGGCCTTCAACCTCTGCGATGAGTTTCTCGGCAGCAGCCACCAGGCTGGCGGTGAGGTGCTCGACATAATAGCTGCCGCCCAGAGGATCGATCACGGCGGGAATGCCGCTTTCTTCCTGGATGACCAGCTGCGTGTTGCGGGCGATATGGGCCGAAAAGGGCGTCGGCAAAGCGATTGCTTCATCCAGCGCATTGGTGTGCAGCGACTGTGTGCCGCCCAGCACCGCCGCCATTGCCTCGATCGTGGTGCGGATGACGTTGTTGTAGGGGTCCTGCTCCTGCAGCGAGACGCCGGACGTTTGGCAATGCGTGCGCAGGGCCGAGCTCTGCGGATCCTTGGGGTCGAACTGCTGCATGAGCTTGGCCCACAGATAGCGCGCGGCGCGGAGCTTCGCTATCTCCATGAAGAAGTTCATGCCGATGGCGAAGAAGAAGGAGAGGCGCGGGGCAAATTCGTCGACCTTCAAGCCCTTTGACAAGGCGGCACGCACATATTCAAGCCCGTCGGCCAGCGTGAAGGCCAGCTCCTGCACCGCATTGGCGCCGGCTTCCTGCATGTGATAGCCGCTGATCGAGATCGAATTGAATTTCGGCATGTGGTGCGCGGTGTATTCGATGATGTCCGCGACGATCCGCATCGAGGGGCTGGGCGGATAGATATAGGTGTTGCGGACCATGAACTCCTTGAGGATGTCGTTCTGGATCGTGCCGCTGAGTTTCGCCGCCGGCACCCCTTGCTCTTCGCCCGCGACGATGAAGGCGGCGAGAACGGGCAGCACCGCGCCGTTCATGGTCATGCTGACCGACATCTTGTCCAAGGGAATGCCGTCGAACAGGATCTTCATGTCCTCGACGGAATCGATGGCGACACCGGCCTTTCCCACATCGCCCACCACGCGCGGATGGTCGCTGTCATAGCCGCGATGGGTGGCGAGGTCGAAAGCGACGGATAGGCCCATCTGCCCGCGCTTCAAATTCTCGCGGTAGAAGGCGTTGGAATCCTCGGCCGTCGAGAAGCCGGCATATTGGCGGATGGTCCAGGGACGGTTGGCATACATCGTGGCGCGCGGTCCGCGCGTATAGGGCGCGAAGCCGGGCAGGGTGCCGATGGTTTCCAGACCTTCGAGATCGGCCTCGGTATAGAGCGCCTTGAGGGCGATGCCTTCGGGCGTCTCGCGGTTCAGCGTGTCAGGGTTGGCGCCTTTGAGGTCCTGGGCAGCGAGTTTCTGCCAATCGCCCAGCGATTTCTTCGGAAAATCAGCCATCTTTGTCCCTCCACCCGAACGCAGCGCACCTTTTGCAGTGCAGCATTTTGGCCACGTTAGCAGACGGAAAGCGACAGAGTCCAGAACGCCGGCCGGATTTCACCGCGGCGTCAGGTGCAGGATGCGGTCCTCGCCATTATCGGTGGCGAGATAGAGTGTGCCATCGGAACCTTCCGCAATGTCGCGCAAGCGGCCGAAATCGCCGTCGATCAGTATTTCCGTGCGGCGCACGCCGTCGCCATCCATGTCGAGGTGATAGAGCCGTCCTGTCTTCAAGCTGACGAACAGGATATCGCCCTGCCAATCGGGAAACGCCGTGCCGCGATAGAAAATGAGATCGGAAATCGCAATCGTGTCGGTGGCATCGAATTCGGCGACCGCCGGATGATACTGGGCGAGGTCCCCGCAGGCGTTGACACCGCGGCACAGGGGCCAGCCGTAATTGCCACCCTTCTCGATGCGGTTCACTTCGTCCTGCGTGTCCGGCCCATGCTCGGTCGACCACAGCGCACCGTCCTTGGGCCGAAAGGCCAGGCCTTGCGGATTGCGGTGGCCATAACTCCAGACGGGCGAGCCGGGAAAGGGATTGTCGCTGGGCACATTGCCATCGCGCGTCAGGCGAAAGATCTTGCCGCGCAGCTGCTGGATGTCTTGGGCGCCATCGGCCGATATCGCGTCGCCCATGCTGGCAAAGAGATGCCCATCCGGTGAAACGGCGATGCGGCAGCCATTGTGCCATTTGGCGCCGGGCAGATCGTCGAGCAGCACCTGTTCGCCCCGCAACTGATAATCTTTGAGCGTGAAGGCGGAGAGGCGATTGCCGGGCGACAGGGTCCAGCCGGTCGAATAGCAGAGATAGAGCCGCCCGGTCTTTGCGAAATCGGCATCGAGCGCCAGGCCCAAAGCGCCGGCTTCGCTCTCGGCCCGCACTTCCGGCATGCCGCCAACCACGCGTTTCTGCCCCGTCTTCGCATCAATGATCTGCAGCCGCCCCGGCCGTTCCGTCACCAGCAGACGACTGCCCGGCATGACGGCGATGGTCCAGGGATGCTCGAGGCCATCGCTGAGGGTCGCGACATTAAAGGGGGCGTTTTGAGCATGAGCCGGCAGGGCGAAGGCGACGATAGCGAAGGCGGCAAGCAGCAGGCGATGCATGTGGCTCTTTCCCTCCAACAAAATCGCCGTCATGCCCGGGCGAAGTCCCGGGCATCCACTGACTGCGTGGATAGAATGGATGCCCGGGTAAAGCCCAGGCATGACGACTTACTTGGGGAAGATCGAGTGCGCTTCAACCCCGCGCGCCGTATTGTCGGCTCAGAGATCCATCAACGCGTCGATCTGGGCCTGGTCGACGACATGCTCGTCGCCGTGGATCACGGCCGAGGCCTGGCCGATGAGGTCCTGCAGGTTTTGCGAGGCGCGGGCGGCGACATGTCGTGCCTGGTCCTCGTTTCCTTCCGCGAGCACCAGTTCGAGCCGCTTGATCGAGATCTCGACCAGCCGGTTCATTTCGCGCACCAGTCGGTCGAAGGGTTCCTTGAATTGCGGCGGCGAGAAGGGATAGGCCTCGATCGCCAGCTCCTTATCCGCAATCCCCGAATTCTTGAAATGCTCGGCATAGTCCAGCGGCTGCCAGGCCTTGCAATCATCGAGGCATTCCGGCGCATCCGGCACGATCTCGAGCAGCATGATGACTTCGTTGATGTGGTTGAGATAGTCGGTGGCGAGCAGCGACGTCTCATTGACGTTCGACCCCGCCGCGCGCGCGGAAAGTTCGCGGTAGCGCCGGTCGGCCTCGGAATCCGGCTGAACAGGTGTCGCAGTCATGATTCCTCATGGGCCAAAAAGCCCCGCAAAGTCAAGCGGATGGCGCCGGAGAGCCAATCAGGTATGGTTAAAATTCGACTGACGGCGGGATCAGCTGGCCGAAGGGGTGAGGCGGTAGAAGGTGAGCGGGGCGGCAAAGCCTTTGAGTGTTGCTTGCTCCTCGGCCAGGCTCATACCGGCCAGTGCCGGCGCCACGCTGGGGTCGTGGCGCATCTCGTCCGACAGCACGATATCGCCCCCCCGCGCCTGGCCCTGCAGTCTTGCTGCCATGTTGACGGTGGAGCCGAAATAATCGAGCCGGTCGTTGAGCGTCACGGCGATGGTCGGGCCCTGGTGCAGCCCCAGCTTGATCACGATGGGGCCGCCGGCCCTGGTTTCCGTGCGACCGATACGCTGCTGGATCGCCAACGCCGCCGCGACGGCATCCTGGGGCCGCGCAAATGCCGCCATCACCGCATCGCCGATGGTCTTCACAACGGCACCGTCATGTTCGCGGATGATCTCGGTCATGAAAGCGAAGTGATCGCGCACCAGATGATAGGCGGCGGCATCGCCGATCTGCTGATAGAGCGCCGTCGACGCCTTCAAATCGGAAAAGAGCAGCGTCACGCGCCCCACCGATACCTCATCGCCGGGCCGCAGCACATCCTCTGAAAAGAGGTCGCGGAAAGCCTGCAAGGCGGTGACCCGGTCGGCAGTGAGGCAATCGGCCACCCAATGCCGGCTCTCGATGATGGCGTTGTGCGGCCGGGCGGATTTGTTGGCAAAGCGCAGGCTGCCCGGGGGCAGTGCGTCGCCGGCGCGGATGCTGTCTCCGGCAATGACCAGCGCTGGGAAATGCGCCCCGTCATGCTCGATATCGATGGCGGGGCCCGGCGCCAATGTGCGCAGGCGATAGGGGCCGGGCGGCAGATAACCCGGCAGGTCGCGCGTCTCGCCAGGTACCAGGTGAATCTGTGCTTTCACATGCGGCACCGACATCGGTCCCCACATGCAGTATTCGCCTGATTCCAGCGACCGGATACCGGCCGCCGGCCGGAAGCTCGCCTCGACATTCTGCGAGAAATCGCGGTCGTAATCGATGTTGCAGGAGGTGCAATGCGCGCCTGTGGGCAAGCGGTCGAGCCCGCCCGCCCAGGCCTTGGCGACGCGGCAGCGCGGGCATAGCAGGTCCCAGCGCAGCTCCAGCAGCCCGGCCTTCACCGCCTGCAGGCACAGCTCGATCGCATGGCGTTCAGGAACACCCCAATGCCGTGCAAGGCCGATCGGGCGGATGTGCCACAGATCGACCTCCTGCGCCTGCAGCACATGATCGGCAAGCCGTTGCGCGAGGCCGTGCCCGTTGGGTGTGGCCTCGATCTCGGCCACGATCCGCGCCACTTTGGCGGCTAGGTCGGCAGCCACTGGCGGTGCGGCATAGGTCGCAAAGACGTTCGGCGTCTCGCCAGCGGCAAAGCGATCGGCTTCGGCGGCCAGCCTGCCGAAAGTCGTGCCGGAGGAATCGAAGAACCGACGCCCCAGGATCAAGCGGCCGATCCAGTTACGCGCCTCTGCTTGCAGCGTGTAGGTGCCGACGGAGCCGCCGGTCGCGGGATCGGCCTTCAGCTCGAAACGCGCACCAAGGAGCCCGACCGGCCCGCTGGAAAAATCGCGAATATGTTCGAAGAACTGTTCGCTCACCCAATTGACCGGCCGCTCCTGCCATTTAAGATCGAACGGCCCCAACTTCACGTCGCCCAAATAGGCGACGCTGCCATCGGCTTGCGGAATCTCGGTGATGCGGTGGCGCGGTAGCTTCGCCGCTTCGTTGAAGCGTGCCGTGTCTGCCAGGAGCGGCCAGATCGCCTGCGGCGGATTCTTGAAGGACCAGGTCCAACTCTGTTGCCTAGCGCCGCTTGTCATCAGGACCCGGCCGCTCCGTCAATGATCACGAGGGAAATTACGCCCCATTATCCGGCTTGGATCACCGCTTGATCAAGCGCGTGGTTTTAGGCGGCGACGAACAAGGCCTTGAACGTATCGGCGGCGATAATGCCGGCGGGCTTTTCGCCATTGGTCTTCAGGCGGTCGCATTCGACGCCGGTGAAATTGGTTTCGGCAAAGCGGCAGCCGCGCAAGGTCACTGGAAACTCGCGCGTCATGCCATTGGGCAGATGCGCTGTCTGCATCTTCAAATCCGCATTGCTGAAATTCGTTCGCCGCAGCACGGCTTCAGTCAAATTGGCGCCGCGCAGATCCGCCTTCGACATATCGGCGCCGGTCAGATCCGCATGGCTGAAATCGGTGAGGTCCAGGATCGCCTTGACGAATTTCGTCGATCGCAACCGCGTGTGCACGAACAGTGCCGCGCTGAGATTACGGCCGGTGAAGTCGACGCCGGAAAGATCCATGGCGGAAAAATCACCGCGCGCGCCTGTGGCGCCGGAGCTTTCGACCCATTGCTCATGCGCCATCACCATGTCGCTGATCTTCATCGCGGCCTCGGCTGAATCGTCGACCGCGATCGCTTCGGAAAGATCGAGTTGGGTATAGGACGCTTTCTCGATCTCGACGCCGAAGATGTTGGCATCCTTGAGGATCGCGCCATCGAGCTTGGCACCCTCGATGGCGGCGCGGTTGAGAAAGGCGCCGGTGAGATTGCAACCCTGCATGTTGGCGCCCCGAAGATCGGCATCCTTCAGCGACGAGCCGGTGAAGTCGGCCTGGGAGAGATCGGCATTGCGCAGGATCGCACCGGACAAATCCGCCTTGCGCACGACCGAGGCATGAAGCTTCGCCCCTTCCAGATTGGCGCGCGTCATGCCGGTGCCGTTCTGCGCCGTCGTGACGCTGGCGCGTGCCGCTGGCGCCGTGTTGCCACCGATATTGACCATCAGCGAGCCGTCGCGGAAATCGGCACCGGTCAGCATCGCCTCGCTGAAATCGGTCCCTTGCAGATGCGCACCGCGAAAATCGCTGCCACGGCAATCGGCGCGCAGCAGGATGCTGCCGGCCAGGTTGGCGGCAAAGAAATCCACCTCGTCGAGCTTGGCGTCACTGAGGTTGGAATTGAGGATCTGTACGCCGGTCAGCTTGGCGCGCGACAGCACCACGCCGGGCAGGCCGAAATTTTCCAGCACGACCAGGGACAGGTCGCCGCGCTTGCCGCCGCGTTCCTGCCGCAGCCAGCGGCGATGGGCGACCAAAGTTGCCCGCAGGACATCCAAATCCATGATACTCCCCCAGAGATTGGGAAGTTAACCATGAATCCCGAACAGATTCCAGAGATTGTAGTTAATTAGCAAGAATTCCCGAAGATCTGGTCAAAGTAATATTAACGGGCGCGATATTGGTGGGGCGCCGCGCCAATACTCAGCCCTTCTTTTTCGAGGAGTTCTTTCCTAGATCTCCTTCTGCTGCCAGTTTGGCGGCCGCTTCCTTGGCGGCTGCCGCTTTCTCGGCGCCCACTGTCGGGAAAGCGAGACTGAGTTCCGTCAACGCCTCGACCGCGATGCGCGCCACAACCAGCCGCGCAAAGGGTTTGTCGTCTGCCGGCACGACATACCAGGGCGATGTCTTGCTGGCCGTCGCCTTGATGGCATCTTCATAGGCCGACATGAAATCGGGCCAGCGCTGCCGGTCCCTGAGATCGTCGGGCGAGAACTTCCACATTTTGTCAGGGTCCTCGACCCGCGCCAGCAATCGCTTCTTCTGCTCCTCGCGCGAGATGTTGAGGAAGATCTTGCGCAGCACCGTGCCGTTGCGCGCCAGATAGTTTTCATAATGCGTGATGTCGCCCAGGCGCTCGTCCCAGATGTCCTTGGTGATCAGCTTCTTGGGCAGGCGCTGGCCATCCAGAAATTGCGGATAGACGCGTACCGCCACCACTTCTTCGTAATAAGAGCGGTTGAAGATGCCGATGCGCCCGCGCCGCGGCAGCACCGCCGAACAGCGCCACAGAAAATCATGTTCCAACTCGGCCCCCGCCGGCGCCTTGAACGAGGTGACGTCGACGCCTTGCGGGTCCACGCCCGACATCACGTTCTTGATGGCGCCGTCCTTGCCCGAGGCGTCCATGCCTTGAAGGATCAGCAGCAGCGACCAGCGGCCCTCCGCGTGCAAGCGCTCCTGCAAGCTGGACAGGTGCTTGCTGCACTCTTTCAGCAGTTCTTCGTTGCGATCCTTATCGGCGGCCCCATTGCCCGGCGCCGTTGCATAGTCCTTGAGGCGAAAGCCCTTGCCGCTGGTGACGCGGTAAGGCGCGATGAGATCGCCCAGCGCCTTGCGTCCATTGTTCTTGGCGTCGCCCATGCGCAGCTCCTTCTAAAGCGCGATCACCACATTGCCCATGGCCGTGCCGCGCTCTACCGCCTCATGTGCGGCGGCGATCTGGCTGAGCGGATAGGTCGCGGCAATGCTGTGTTGCAGCTTTTTTGCGGCCAGCAGCTCGGTCAGCGCCGCGATGGCGCGGTGGCGCAAGGCCAGTGGCTGGTTATAGACGATGAAAAAACGATAGCCGATATTGCCCAAGATCGAGGGACCGAACTGCACCGGTGCCTCGCGCGCACTCGATCCATAGATGGCGATCAAGCCATAATCCGCCATCACCTCCGGCAGCCAGGCGATGTTGCCGGAGAAATCCACCTCGATCGCGCGGGCGACGCCCTTGCCGCCGGTCACGGCTTTTATCCGCGACGGGACGTCTTCCTGCTTGCGGTCGATAACGACCTCGGCCCCGGCAGCCTTGGCATGTGCACCCTTGGCGGCGGAACTCACGGTGGTGATGACCCGGGCGCCTTTCAGGACCGCCATCTGCACCGCGTAATGACCGACGGCACCGGCACCGCCATTCACCAGCACCCATTGCCCCGGCGCCACACCGCCATCGGTCTCAACCGCTTGCCACGCGGTCAGGGCGGGAATGCCAAAACACGCGCCCGCTGCAAAATCTGTACTGTCCAGCAGTGCTACCGCCTGTTCGGTCGGCAGCGTCACGAATTCCGCCGCCGTGCCGAAGGCGCGGTTCCAGCGCGCATTCCACAGCCAGACGCGTTCGCCGATGCGTGACGCAGGCACGCCCTGGCCAACGGCGTCGATCGTCCCGGCGCCATCGCTATGCGGAATCGTGCGCGGGTATTGGTTGGCGGCGCTGCCCGTTCCCATCCGCATCTTGACGTCCGACGGGTTGACACCGGATGTGGCGATCCGCACCCGCACCTCGCCGGCCTGGGGCTCTGGTTCGGGCATCTCGGCGACCTGCAGAACCTCACGTGCCGGCCCCAGTTTTTCATAGAAAGCAGCACGCATTTTTCTCATCTCGCTGGATCGGCGGCATCACTGAAATATCTCAGTCCAAAAACATGGGCTCAGCCTAGCCGAGCCTATTCCCGAGTGATAGTGTCCGGCTCCGATTCGGAGCCCAAATGCGTTCGCTGCACCACTTCTCGCTTCAACCGCAATCGCGCCGCGTGCGCATCCAGTTGCGCGAAAAGAAGCTCGACTTCGATCCCATCGCCGAAAAGCCGTGGGAGCGGCGTGAGGGGCTGCTTGCCCTCAACCCCGCCTGCGAGACGCCGATCCTGGTCGAGGAAAACGGTGCCGTGATCGCCGGCGCCTATGCCATTGGCGAGTATCTCGAAGAAGCCTATGTCGAAGGCCCGCTGCTGGGCCGCAGCCCGGCACACCGTGCCGAGGTCCGGCGCCTCGTCGCCTGGTTCGACGGCAAGTTCGAGCGCGAAGTGACGCAGAATCTGCTCCATGAAAAGATGGTGAAGCGCCTCCTCGGCCAGGGCGGACCGGATTCCGGCGCCATCCGCGCGGGGAAAGCCAATATCCGCGTTCATCTCGACTATATTTCCTGGCTCTCCGACCGGCGCAACTGGCTGGCGGGCGATGATTTCAGCCTGGCCGACATCGCCGCCGCGGCACAGATCTCGGCGATCGATTACCTGGGCGACGTCGCCTGGGACCAGCACCGCGAGGCGGCGGAATGGTACGCCCGGGTCAAATCCCGCCCCAGTTTCCGTCAGATCCTCGCCGACACCTGGCCCGGCACCCAGCCGCCGCCCCATTACGCGGATTTGGATTTCTGACGCCCGCGCTGCGCCGTCCGGCAGTGGTCGATAAAGGCCTTCAGCCCCGCTGAGGGGAGCTTCTGGCGCGGATAATAAAGGCAGATCCCAGGGAAGGGTGGCGTCCAATCGGCCAGCACCCGCACCAGCCGCTTGGCTTTCAGATCCTCCGCCGCCGCGCGGTAGGTGACATAGGCAAGACCCGCCCCGGCACGCGCCGCGCGCAGGGTCAGGCCATGGCTGCCCATCATGAGCCGGCCCGGTGGGTCGAGCCGGAATTCCTCGCCCTTGCGTTCGAACTCCCAGCGGCTGACACCGCCGCTCGCCATGCGCGAGCGCAGGCAGTCATGGGTGAAAAGATCGCCAGGTACCTTTGGCTTGCCGTGTTTGGCGAAATAGTCCGGCGTCGCGACCACGGCAAATTCCTCCGCTTCACCGACCGGGACCGACACCATCTCCTGCGGCACCGCCTCGGCCAGGCGCAGCCCGGCATCGAAGCCTTCCGCCACGATGTCGATCATGCGGCCCTCGCTCACCATGTCGACGCGCATGTCAGGATATCGTGCCATGAAAGACAGGATGAGGGGCAGGGCACGCTCGAACGCACCTTCCGACCCGTTGAGGCGCAGCAGCCCTGCCGGCGTGTCGCGGAATTGGTTCACCGTCTCGACCGCCTCGGCGATCACCGCCAAGGCCGGTTCGACGCGGCGCAGGAACGCAGCCCCAGCTTCGGTCAGCGACACGCTGCGGGTCGTGCGGTTGAAGATGCGGATGCCCAGCTGCCGCTCCAGATTCGCCACGGCATGACTGAGGGAAGAGGGCGAGATGTTGAGGGCGCTGGCTGCCCGGCGGAAGCTGCGATGGGTGGCGACCGCACTCAACGCGCTCAATTCGTGGAGCGACGGAGTCATTGTTCTGATCTGTGCATGAGTACGTGCATGATTGTCGATCTTAACACAACAATCCGACAGCCTCATATAGAGCGCATCGCTCTGCCAGATGAGGAAGTTAAGACCATGTCCCAGCCTAGCTCGAAGACCGTGCTGATCACGGGATGTTCCAGTGGCTTCGGCGCCGCCACGGCGCGCCATTTTGCCGGCCAGGGCTGGAACGTCATCGCCACCATGCGCAATCCGGCCGATGATCCCGGCCTTGCCGATCTTGCCAATACGCTGGTCACGCGCCTTGACGTCGAGGACCCTCGCAGCACTGAAGCGGCGCTTGCAGATGGGATCGCGCGGTTCGGCCGCATCGACGTGCTGGTGAACAATGCCGGCTTCGGCGCATTCGGCATTTTCGAGGAAACGACGCGCGAGAAGATGCTGGCCCAATTCAACGTCAATGTCTTCGGAATGATGGATGTGACGCGGGCGATTCTGCCGCATTTCCGCCAGAACCGTGCGGGCTGCATCGTCAATATCGGGTCGGGCGCCGGCGTTTTCACGCTGCCGATGATCTCGCTCTATTGTGCCTCGAAATTCGCGCTTGAAGGCTTTTCGGAAGCCCTTTCCTACGAATTGGCCGATCTCGGCATTGCCGTGAAGATCGTCGAGCCGGGTGGCGTGACGGCGACCAAATTCGGTGTACGCAGCGGTGCCGAAGCGGCCGGCGCCAAGAGGATTCCCGACTACGCGCCCTTCGTCACCGCGGCGCATGATTTGTTTGCGAAGCTGCGTGCTCAACGCGCCACCGCGACCTCAGAGGAGGTCGCGGCGGTAATCTATGGGGCGGCGACGGATCCCACGGATCGCCTGCGCTACATCGCGACCGACGACATCGTTCCCTTGGTGAAGGCACGCCGCGAGACCTCGGAGGAGGCTTACATGGCCTTCATGCGGGCGCGGGTAACGCCGAAGGTGCCGCGGGCGTGAAAAGAAGTCTTAAGACGGCGGATCAGGCGGCCTGGTCGGCGCTGGTCAGATGACCATAAAGTGACAGAATGCTGTCAGTCATGGTCACGCGGTCGGCGCGCTGGCGGACATTGTCGATGACCTGGCCGGTCCGCGCCTGCCGCTCGTCGAGCGGCAGGGAGAGTGCGTCGCGAATGGCCCAGCCCAGCGCCATGGCGTCGCTGGGGGGCACCAGCCAGGCCATGGAGGAGCCGTCCAGGACTTCCCGCGCATTGGCAAAGTCGCTGGCGACCACCGGCCGGCCCAGGGCCTGCGCCTCGATGATGACGCGGTTATAGGTGGCTGGCTCCAGATAGGGCGCGACGATGAGGTCAGCCAGCATCAGGGCGGCCGCCATGTCCTTCACCTCTTCGGCGATCAGCACGCGGTCCTGCAACTGGTGCAGGACGACTTCCTTTTGGAGCTGCGCCCGATAGGCGCCGCCGTCATTCTCCGGCCCCACCAGGATGCATCTGAGGTCGAGATCGCGAATGAGTGCCAGGGCCTCCAGCAACAGCGACTGCCCCTTGCTGCGGGTGAATTCGGCCGGCGCCATGATGACCGGCAGATCGTCCGGCACGCGCCACTGATTGGCCAGCTGCACGACGCGCGGTGCCGTCACTTGTGCCGGGTCGAAGCGTGTCAGGTCGATGCCATAGGGGACGACGCTAAGGCGGTTGCCAAGGCTGGGGATGGCGCGGGCGATCTCTTCGGCCGTCGCATGCGACAGCGTGATGACAAGGTCGGATTCGGCGAATGCGGCGAGGCTTTTCTTCGACAGCGCCTGCACGCTGGAAGGGCCGTCGTGAAAGGTCGTGACCAGGCGCGCGCCGGATTTCTTGGCGGCGCCATGGCCGATGACGGCGAGGCTGGCACTCTGCGCGTGGATGATCTCGATATTGTTTTCGGTGACCACGCGGGCGACACGGCGCGTCACGTTGAAGGTCGTCACCGGGTTGCGGCTGGCGAGCTTCGTCTCGATGGGTTTCACACCATAGCGCGGCAGCTCATGGGTCGAAACCAACGCCTGCTCGTAGCCCAGATAGGCCCGCCCGCCCGCCGCCGTTACCGCCCCGGCGAATTCCAGTGCCAGGCGCGAGGCGCCACCGGCGTCGAAATAAGGCACCAATTGCAAAACAGCAGGTACCTTTCGATCCGCAGCAGGGCTGGTGTAGACAGGGGGTTCGGAAACGGTGTCGATTGACATCTCTTATCCGCGGAGAGCTTCGCCGATGCAGTCCATTAAGAACCCTCAGAAGCCCGTCAGTTCATTTGGGCGGCAACCATTATCAGTGACCGGCGCTGGATTGCAAGTGTCGCCGCCAAAAGCAATCCTCACGGCCAGCCACGATCGCGTGATGGTGCCAATCCACGCCGAAGCCCAAAGATTGCCGCTGCCTGCGGGCGGATACCTCGCCTATCACCGCCGCAATCTTGCCGCCAATGACCGCACGGCCGATGGAATAAACACGCGGGCAGCGCCACCGGGCATTATTTTTCTGGGCGGATTCGCCTCCGACATGACCGGGACCAAGGCGATGGCGCTCGATGCCTATTGCGCCGCAACAGGTCGCGCCTTTGTGCGATTCGACTATCGCGGCCATGGCCAATCCTCCGGCAGCTTCACCGACGGCACCATCGGCGCCTGGCGTGATGACGCGCTTGCCGTGGTCGACCGCCTGACCGAAGGACCGCAGATTCTGGTCGGCTCGTCGATGGGCGGCTGGCTGATGCTGCTCTGCGCCTTGGCGCGGCCCGACCGCATCCATGCGCTGGTGGGCCTGGCGGCTGCCCCCGACTTCACCGAGGAGCTGATGTGGCAGACCTTGGACGGGGCCATGCAGCAGCGCCTGATGGCGGAAGGCCGCATCGAAGAGCCCAGCGCCTATAGCGACAGCCCCTATGTCATCACCCGCGCGCTCATTGAAGATGGGCGCCGGCACCTGCTGCTGGGTGGCGCCATCCATATCGACCGGCCCGTGCGCCTGCTGCACGGCCAGGCCGATGAAGACGTGCCCTACAGCGTCTCTCTGCGCCTTGCCGACCGGCTGGTCTCGCGCGATGTCGTGGTCAGCCTGATCAAGGATGGCGATCATCGCCTCTCGCGCAACCAAGACATCGAACGCCTGATGCTGGCGATCGAGGATGTGTCTTAAAGTGACCTTTCAGAACCCCGCGTCGAACAGCGTTCTCAAGCCGATGCGATAATCGGGGAAGGCGAGCGAGAAACCCAGCTCCTGCTTGATGCGGTCGTTGCGCACGCGCTTGTTGTCGTCATAGAAGCTGCGCGCCATGGGGCTGAGGTCGGCGGTCGCGTAATCCATCACCGGCGGGGGTGTTACACCCAGAAGTTCGCAGGCATAGGTAATGACATCGGCGGGTGGCGCCGGATCATCGTCGCAGACGTTATAAGCCGTCCCGGGGTTGGGCCGCGCCATCGAGGCGATGAGGACCGAGGCGATATCCGCGACGTGAATGCGGCTGAAGACCTGCCCGGCTTTGACCACGCGCCGCGCCCGCCCCTCGCGCACCGTATCGAGCGCCGAGGAACGGGGACCGTAAATCCCCGCCAGGCGGAAGAGATGCGCTGGATTGGGCAAAGCCGCCCAGGCCTGTTCCGCCTTCAATCGCTTCAGGCCGCGGGTACCACTGGGCTGCAGCGCGCTTGTCTCGTCGACCCAGGCGCCATCGCAATCGCCATAGACGCCGGTGGTCGAAAGATAGCCGATCCAGTGCAGATGGCGGATCTGCGCAATCTCGGCGCCATGAATGTCGATCACCGGATCGCCAGCGTCATCTGGCGGCACCGAGGCAAGAAGATCCGTCACCCCCGAAAGCTTGGCGCCAAGATCAGCAACCGGATGCGCGCGGTCGAAGATATAGGCATCGATGCCGCGCGCCTTCAGTGCCTGCTGCTTTTGCGTGCCACGGCAGGTGCCAGAAACGCGCCAGCCCCGCGCCAACAGCCGATCGGCCAGGGTCAATGCCGAATATCCCAGCCCGAAACAGAACAGATGGCCGGTTTCCAGCGTCCTTTGCCTTGCCGTCACTGCCGTCGTTGCTGCTGGCATCTTTACCTGTCCTTGATCGGGCTTGCAAAATATCGCCCGGGATTCCATCAATCCGGTCCTAACAACCGGCGGCGGAAACATCAACCATGCGGCGACAGGTGATTATAGCGGGGCTTTTGGCGGCAGGCATCCTGGCCCAGCCCGCGCACGCCCAGGACAAGCTCACCTCGGCCGAGAACGAGCAGCAATATGCCGCCTGCATGGCCCTGGTCGACCAGAACCCGACCGATGCGCTGGAAAGCGCCGTGCAATGGGAAAAGCAGGGCGGTGGCGATGCAGCCGAGCACTGCCAGGCCCTGGCCATGATCGGCCTCAAGCAATATGAGGATGCGGGTGTGCTGCTGGAGCGCATCGCCGAGACCATGCCCCAGGTGAAGGCGCCCGTCGCCTCTGAAGTCTTCGGCCAGGCGGCCTATGCCTGGATGCTCGCCGGCAAGACGCAGCGGGCGCTCCATGACCTTAACCAGGGCATTACCCTCAGCCCGAAGAATGTCGAATTGCTGATCGACCGCGCCAGGCTCTATGGCGAAAGCGGCATGTATTTCGAAGCGCTCGACGACCTCAACACAGCCGCCGACCTCGCCCCCAACCGCCCGGACATCTACGCCTATCGTGCCTCGGCCTATATCTCGCTCAGCCAGCTCGATATCGCCGCCGACAATCTCGACCAGGCCTTGCTGATCGCCGCCGACTTCCCGCAGGCGCTGCTCGAACGCGGCCGCCTCCATGCCTTGAACGGCGAGAAGGAAGAGGCGCGCAAGGATTTCATGCGCGTCCTCACCGTAGCCCCGAAGACCGACGTCGCCGCCGCGGCGCAGCTGCAGCTGGAAAAGCTGGATTTGAAGGCAGAGTAGTTTTTTTCGAGAGCTTCATCACGGGGCGCCCCTGCGATGGTAAAGTCCACCATCACCCGGACGTCCATCAGGAACTTGTCGACGCTATCGCGCCGTTGCTGGGTCTTTTCCGACAAGGCTTGCGCTTCGTTCAGGGCCACCACCGACGAGTTGCCGGAAACTGTCGCCGCCGCCATGACACCGACGGTGTTAGACGACACCTCCTTGGTGGCGGTCGATAGTCCCTGGACCGCGCCGGCGATCGAGGCGCTGAAACTCGATTTCTTGTAGTGTTACATCCGTTACATGCCGCGAACGGCGCGCAGGAACCCGTCGACTTCCTGGCGCAGCGCCGTGCCGTTACGTGACAGGGCCGTGGCGGCGCTGAGCATCTGGCTTGATGCGGCACTGGTGTGCTGCGAGGCCAATGTCACACCGCTGATATTGCCCGATACCTCGCCGGTGCCGTTGGCCGCTTCCTGCACATTGCGCGAGATCTCCTGGGTGGCGGCGCTCTGTTCCTCGACGGCCGAGGCGATGGCCGCGGAGATATCGCTCACCCGCGCGATCGTGCCGTTGATGGCGGCGATTGCCGAGCCGGAACTCTCGGCTGATTGCTGGATGCTGCGCACTTGGTCGCCGATCTCGTCGGTGGCCTTGGCCGTCTGCGTCGCCAGGGTCTTCACTTCGGACGCCACCACGGCAAAGCCCTTACCGGCCTCACCGGCGCGGGCCGCCTCGATTGTGGCGTTGAGCGCCAGCAGATTGGTCTGGCTGGCGATGTCGTTGATGAGCGTCACCACGGTGCCGATCCGCGCGGCGGCATCGGCCAGCGCCTGCATCTGGGCATTGCTCGTCTCTGATTGCTTGACCGCCAACGTGACGACGCGGTTCGATTCCAGGACCTGATTGCTGATCTCGGCGACCGAGGCGGTGAGTTCTTCGGTGGCCGACGCCACCGTCTCGATGTTCTGCGTCAACTCGGTGGCCGCCGCGGATACCACGGTCGATTGCTGCGCGGTTTCTTCGGCCGTTGCCGACAATTGCTGGGCCGTGCCTTGCATTTCCCGGGCGGCATCGGTAACCGCGGTGACCACATGCCCGACACTGGCCTCGAACTGATCGGCCAAGCGCAGCATCGCGGCTTTGCGTTCGGCTTCGGCGCGTGCCTTCGCCGCCTCGCCGTCCAGGCGCAACCTTTCCGTCTCGTCAAGATTGCTCTTGAAGACGAGCAGTGCCTTGGCCATGTCGCCCACTTCATCCTTGCGCGCTGTACCAGCGATGGCGACATCACGGTTGCCGCCGGCCAATGTCAGCATGGTGCGCGCCAGTGTCATCACAGGTGTGGAAATGCCGCGCCCAATGGCAAAGGCGACGATCAACCCGCCGATGAAACCCGCACCGCTGAACAGGATTGCGGTCCATTTGCTGCTATGGACGACTTGCGTGATTTCGCTGGCGATGCGGCTTTCCTCGGCGGCTGCGTCGCTCTTGACGGCTTCGGCATCGTCGATGATCGCGGCACTGGCCTTGGCGACCTCGCCATCAACCAGGGCTTCGATCTTGCGGTCAATCCCGCGGCCCGTCTCGAACGCGGCGCGATAGGCCGGCACCAGTTCCTTCACCGCCGCAATTTCGCCGGCAAAGCCTTCACCGGCGGCCTTGGAGTCAAGACCTGCCACCACAGCGGCGACCTTGGTGAGTGCCGTCTCCGCGGCATCGGCCGCCCCGACCTCGCGCCGGTCAAGCATCAGGTTGATATTGAGGCGAGCCGTCATCGCGGCACTCAGGGCATCCGTGGCGGCAAGTGCTGTCGCCGTATCGCCGGCGCCAAGCGCCTTGCGCAACAGGTTCTCCGTCGATTCAACCAGCTTGGGTCCGTCGACCGACAAGGTCTCGGCCGCCAGTTTCTCGCGCGCGACCTCAAGCTCGGTCGAGGCCTTGAAATCCGTACCGATGGCCTTCAATTTTTCGCCCATCGCCGTCAGCGCGGCGCGTTCCTCGTCATTTGTCGCATGGGCGATGCCGTCAGCAATATCCTCGGCGATCTTCTTTTCCAGTTCCTGTGCGGCTTCGACATGCGTCGTGTCGCCGGCGCCCGTGCCGGTCTGGGCATAGGCATCGACATGGGCTTTCAGTTCCAGCAGATCGCGCTCCGTATTGGCGGAATCTCCGAAAAGGTCCACCGCGTCGACATAGCGCGCGAGATCGCTCGAGGTGCGGGAGAGGGCGAGGATGCCGGTGCCGGCGACGATGGCCAGAATGACCAGCACGACGGCAAAGCCGATCAAGATCTTGGTGGAGATTTTGAGGTTCTGAAATAACCCCCCATTCATGATGCAGCCCTTTCGACGCCTGGCAGTGTTGCGCCATGTTGGGCCGCGACCGGTAAAAAAGGGGTAAGCTTTGGCGGCCAAGATCAGGCGGCCTACGCAACGCTGTTATGCAACTTTGACGATCCGGCCAGTCCTAGGGACTTTAATCCGGCAGGGGACCAATATGATCCTGCATGTCAACCGCGGTATCGCCTCCAGCAAGGCAACCACCGGACCTCTGCCAAATCGGGGGCCGTTACGACACCTCGGCAATATCAAAGATGCCGAAATCGCTCACCGAATGGACCCGCTCATTGATCTCCGCGCACGCTGCCTCAAGATCCCCCAAGACGATCTCCAGCGCTTGGTTGATCGGCAATCGCAACAGCCGCCGCATTTGGAGATCGATGACATCATGATTGTCCACAGCTGGGCGCCTTCTGAGGATATGAGCAAAGCGAGCCTGGACATCGAGCGTTGAGTCACTATGCCGCGAGATCAATTCGCACATGCAGAAGAGATTGCTCAGCAGCTGCTTGGACAACCGAATAATGGCCTCCGCCGACGCATTCAAAAGCTCTATTTGACGACTTGGCGGCAGCCCGCGGTCCCCTCCCATTCCTGGCGGGGGGTCCGCCAGCACGCAGTATTGGAGACGCTTGAAGGATTGTTGGACGGTATTGCGCACCAGCCCAGCCGTCTGGTCAATACGCACCATCGTCTCAAGATTTATCTGCGATCTGGTCATTGCCGTGTTCCGTCCAGCGCGATTGAAATCCGAACCTGCTGCAGCGAGGTCACATCGCGCGCACGCTGGCCAAAAATGCGTCGACCCGGCTTTCGAGCGTGGCGGCCTTTTGCGACAGCCCTTGCGCGTCGGTCAAAACACTCGCCGACGCTTCGCCGGATTCTTGAGCTGCCGTGGTAACGCCGACGATGTTGCTCGATACTTCGCGCGTCGCGGCGGATTGTTCTTCGACGGCGCTCGAGATCGAGGTGCTGATATTGCTGACCTGGTTGATGACATTGCCGATGTGGCGGATCGCATCCGCAGTCGTCGTGCTGGAATCCTGGATGCCGCGAATGTGGTGATCGATTTCTTCCGTCGCTTTGGCCGTTTGTGTCGCCAGTGATTTGACTTCGGAAGCAACCACGGCAAAGCCCTTTCCAGCTTCGCCGGCGCGTGCCGCCTCGATGGTGGCGTTCAGCGCCAGCAGATTGGTCTGGCTGGCGATTTCCGAGATGATCTTCGTGACTTCGCCGATCTTTTGCGCGGCATTGACCAGATCGGTCACCATGCGTTCAGATTTTTGCGCCTCAACGACCGCTTCGCTGACGACGGTGTTGGACTCGACCAGCTGTCGCGCAATCTCATTGACGGAGGCCGAAAGCTCCTCGGTTGCTGCAGACACGGTGGAGGATTGCTGGCTCGTCTGTTCCGCACTCGCCGCCAGCGTTTGAGCCGTTGCCTGCATGCCCCGCGCCGATTCGGAAAGCAGCTGCACCAGTGATTTGACGCCGCTTTCAAATTCGTCGGCGAGTACCTTGTTCTGCTGCTTGCGTGCCGTGAGATCGGTCGCAAATTTGACGACTTTCATCGGCTTGCCATTGGCATCGAGGATCGGGTTGTAGGAAGCTTCGATCCAGACTTCCTTGCCGCCCTTGCCGATGCGCTTGTATTGCGCTGCCTGGAATTCACCCTTGCGCAGTTTTTCCCAGAACAGACGATAGTCGCTGCTGTCCTTGTAGGCCTGCTCGACGAACATGCTGTGATGCCGGCCCTTGATCTCGTCGAGCGTGTATCCGAGCGTTTTGAGGAAGTTCTCATTGGCGGTGATGATGGTGCCATCCAACTGGAACTCGATCACTGCCTGTGACCGAGCAATGGCATCGATCTTACCGGCAGACTCGGCTTGCTCCATGCGCTGGCGGGTGATGTCGGTCGCGTATTTGACGACCTTGAACGGCCGGCCGTTCTTGCCCAGCAGCGGGTTATAGGAGGCCTCGATCCAGATTTCTTTGCCGCCCTTGCCAAGGCGCTTATACTGGGCTGCCTGATATTCACCCCGGTTGAGCTTGGCCCAGAAGTCACGATACTCGGCGCTCTCTTTGTAGGCGGGTTCGACGAACATGCTGTGATGGTGTCCGCGCACCTCGTCCAGCGTGTAACCCAGGGCATTCAGGAAGTTGGCGTTTGCCGTGATGATCGTGCCATCCATCTTGAACTCGATCACGGCTTGCGATTTGTCGAGGGCCGCAAGTTTCGCTGCGTTATCGCCACCCAAACCGAAAATGCCCATTTGCTTCTCCTGCTGACCAAGTTCTGGGGTACTTGCCGGCATGTGCCGGGCCCCGTTTCTGATGATTAGAGGATAGGAAGATTAGTTCTGGTCGGCTCGGCGCCGAGTGCCAAGACTAAGCACCTACTGCCAAAAATGTGCGGGAATGAAACCTATATACGCCAGGATAGGTTCGCGGTCCCTGCGAGTTAGGACCAGAGTCGTCGCATCGGCACATCCTGAGGGGTGAAATAGGATATAACGGCGGATGCGCAGGACAATATTCGTGTGCGCGGCGCCAAAACGCCGTTCGGAGAATTTTATTTATTATACTAAAGATGTGGAGAACCCGACAGCTACCGGTCAGGAAATTTAACGACTTTTAATAAATCGGGGTCACAGTCTGCTGACACAACAGGGCGAAATTGATGTCCGCGTCAACGACCATAAACGGTACGCGCAGGCTGGCGAAATTCCCCGCTTTTGCCGTTTCCAACTTCGACCGGCTGTCGGCAATACTGGAAGGCCAGCTGGGTGCGAAGTTCGCCCGTTTGCCGGTCCGCGGGGATAATATTGAGGCCGTCGCCAATGCGGCGCTGCTGACACATAGTCAGCTTTGGTTTTGCGCCTACGGCATGCCGCTATCGGTTAAATTCCCCGATGGCGACTACATCAGGCTGCAGTTCCAGCATCAGGGCGCGGGAGGCACCTGGGAGCGTGGTCAGCTGACCGGCGTCACGGCGCGTCAAGCCTGCATCTCCCGGGCCGAAGTTGAAATCGATTTTGCCGCGGATTTCGAGCAACTCGTCTGGCGCATTCCAAAGGGAATACTTGAACAGCGCCTGGCCCTGCTGACGGGCCGCCCTGTTGGTTATGCTCTGGATTTTGTACCCGCACTGGACCTGACGTCGCCGCAAGGCATGGTCCTCAAGCAGCTGTTTGACTGCCTGATACAATCGGTCGAATTGCAAGCTAATCCTTCCTCGGCGCTCGTCGTCAAGGAATTGGAGCAGGCGCTCATCAGCGCCTTTCTCGCCACTTGTGATCACAGCGGACGACCACTGCTTGAAGGCGCAACGCCGGGGGCCGGATCGCGTCGACTAAGCCGGGCTGAGGCGCATATCGAAGCCAATTGGGATAAGCCGATCACGATCGAGGATCTGGTAGAAGTCAGTGGCGCCTCTGCGCGTTCGCTCTTCCGCAGTTTCAAGGAAACCCGCGGCTGCACCCCCATGGAGTTCGCGCGGCGCCTGCGCCTGCAGCATGCACGCCAGATGTTGTCATTGCCGCAAAGCAACACCACGGTCACCATGGTCGCCTTCACCTGCGGTTTCGGCGACGCCGGCCATTTCGCCAGGGAGTTTCAGCGAACCTTTGGCGAGCGGCCTTCTGACGTGTTGGTGCGTGGGCGAAAACAGTTGGGCGTCGCATGAGCGAGCCTATTGCCCCCGCCCAGGAAATTCTCGGCGCGCATCGCGTCTTCGATGTGGCGCGCATCGACGCGCTCGAAGCGACGCTCAACCCACTCAACGGCGCGAAACTCCTGAATGTCGGGTCGGCCGGACACGACTTCCATGCGTTCGGCAATCATTATTTCCTGCCTCTCAGCGAATTGTGGTTCAGCTGGTCCAACACCCAGGTGACGATGCGATACCCGGAGGACGGCATGCTGCGCCTGCGCCTCTGGCATGGGGGCAAAGGCGCCACTTGCCGGGGCCGCGAAACGCATCTGGTGACCGCTGACAAAGCGGTGCTCTCAACCGCCGCATCCGACGTGGATTTTGCTGCCGGCTTTGGCCAAATTTGCTGGCGCGTGCACCGAGAGCGCATGGAACGGAAGCTTGCGATCCTGACCGACCGGTCACTGTCGGCGCTCAACATTGACGCGACGCTCGACCTCACCGCACCACAATCGGCCATGGCCATGCAGATCCTTGGCTGCATGACTAGATGGATTGACAATGCAGGCACCAATCAGCAGCCGGTCTTTCTTGCCGAATTGGAGCAAGCCTTCATCACCAGTCTGGCTTCGGTTGGTGCTGTCGGCGGTACCAGTTTGCTGGCGGCGTCGGCGCCGAAGGCAGCCCCTTTTCAGGTACGCAGAGTCGAGGCACATATCGAAGCGAACTGGGATAAGCCGATCACAATAGAGGATCTGGTAGAAGTCAGCGGTGCCTCAGCGCGCTCCCTTTTTCGTAGCTTCAAGGAGAGCCGCGGCTGTACCCCGATGGAGTTCGCGCGCCGCCTGCGCCTGCAGCAGGCGCGCCAGATGCTGGAGCATCCCCAACCTGCAACAACGGTCAGCGAAGTGGCCTTTTCCTGTGGCTTCGGCGATCTCGGCCGATTTGCCAAGGATTTTCACCGTGCATTCGGGCTGCGGCCGTCAGAGCTTCTGGCGCGTCACCGCGTCCTGGCGGTCGTCGCCTGACGAGAAAGTCCCGTCAGTGTTGCCCGGACTTCCTGGCCCAGCTTCCCGTCACCGAGGCGACACGAGGCCGTCAGCAACTTGTCATCGACCCTCCGTTAACTTCGGGCTATCTCTTGCGCAGCTGATTCCCGAGATCGCCCCATGTCCCAGTCATTTTCGCCCGCCGCTCTCTTGCCCGCCCTCGGCAGTTCTTCGCCGCGCGATGGGGCCGTGGTCTGGTTGCTGCAAGGGGCAAGGCTTGGCGACAATCAGCAGGTCCTGGCGCTGGGGGCGGCACTCGAGGCACGCTTCGGCTGGCGCCTGGTGGTCAAGCAGTTGAAGTTCGCGCGCGGGCCCGTTCCCGGCAGCGACCCGGCCGACGGATTGCGCCATGTAAAGCTCGCGGAAAGCGATCCCCTTCACGCCACAGAGACAGACCCGTGGCCCGACCTTATCATCGCCGTCGGGCGTCGTGCGGCGCCTGTTGCACGCTGGATCAAGACGCACAACGCGCCCTACTGTATCCATGTGCAGATCGGCCGTTTCCAGGACCCGTTCGCCACCGTCGATCTCCTGGTGACGACGGCGCAATACGCGCTGCCCGGCGGGCCAAACGTGCTGCATCTCAGCCTGCCGATGACGGCGCGCAAGCCAGATGCCCTGGCCGCCGCCGCCAAGGCCTATGCACCGCTCTTCGACGGTGTCGCGCAACCGTCGATCGGCGTGCTGGTCGGGGGTCCCTCGAATCCGATCAAGTTCGGCGCCAAGGACGGCGAAAAGCTAGCGCGCGAGGCACTGGCCTTCGCTGATAAAACCGGTGCGCGCCTGCTCGTCGCCACCTCGCCGCGCACCCCGCCCGAAGTGGTGGCGCATCTTCAGGCGACGATCCGGTCGCCGCATGTGCTGTTTGCGTTCGAGCCGGGCCTTGGCGATCGCAACCCCTATCCGGCGCTGCTGGCCAGATGCCATTCCTTCATCGTCACCAATGACAGCGTCTCGATGGTGGCCGATGCGGCCCTCACGGGCCGCGAGGTACGGGTCTTTGACCTGCCCGTGGCACGTCCCCGCGCCCTCTGGAAACCCAGCTGGCCGATCGCCCATTGGCTGGGTCGGCGACGCAACCAGCGTCTGGTGCGCGGCGCGCCCGCCGACATGTTCGACCGCTGGTTCGAAGGCGAGGTACGGGCGGCGCGCGCCCAGCCCACCCGCTATGTCCCTATCATCATGGCGCGGCTGCTGCGCGAGCGGCATGTGGCGCTGATGAACGACCCGCTGCCGCCGCGCACGGATCTGGCCGAACTGGTGGCACGCGAGCTCGACATGGTCTCGGCCCGCGTCATGGCCCTGCTCGCCGAACGCCGCACGGCCGCCTTGCGCGCGCGCCTCACCCAAGGCGGGGCACTCGCCGCCCGCGCCATGAGCCCCCGCGCCGAGATCAACACGGCTTTGGGCCTGCCGCAGTTCGGCTGAGCGTCGGGCAGTCAGGGTGCCGTTATCTTTCGCGCCCGACCAGCTGATAGACCAGCATCAGGAGCAGGCCGATGGTGGCAAGGGCGGCGCCTGCCACCGCGATGGCGTCGCTTTGCAGCGCCACGACACCGGCGGCCGCAATTCCAGCGCCGACCAGCACATCGACACCGAGCAGCACCATGACCGCAATGTTGTTGCGCCGCTTGCGCAGCTTGTCGGCATCGACCGGTGGCGGCAGCTGCGTTGATTCGACAGTCTTTTCCAGGTTCCCCATGGCGCCATGCTACCCGATTTGCCGGTTCTTGTCAGAGCGCCCATCACCGGCCGGATCGGCGGCAATATCCTACCTAGATAGTCGGAATTGGCGCCAGCTCCCCGACGCATCCGCGACAAGCTGCCATAATCGTTAAGATTCCCATGACGACGATCTTGCGTCACCTGCGGAACGGCCTATATATCCCCTCGAAACCACTGCCTAAGGCCGGGTCAATCTGATCCCGCCCCGGGCATATCTGATCAGTCAGTCGTCGCAAAAGTCGGGGATCCCCGAAAAGGGTGCTTCAGTTTGGAAGGCCCGAAGAGCGGGATTTGCCGCAAGAAAGGATGAATACCATGGCCAAAGTTATCGGTATCGATCTCGGTACGACCAATTCCTGCGTCGCCGTCATGGAAGGCAAGGACGTCAAGGTCATCGAGAACGTGGAAGGTGCCCGCACCACCCCCTCGATGGTCGCATTCACCGATTCCGGCGAGCGTCTGGTCGGCCAGGCCTCCAAGCGCCAAGCCGTGACCAACCCGGAAAACACCCTTTTTGCCATTAAGCGCCTCATCGGCCGTCGCTTTGACGATCCGTTGACGAAGAAGGACAAGGACCTTGTCCCCTATAAGATCGTCGGTGGCGACAATGGCGATGCCTGGGTCAACGCCCAGGGCAAGAATTACAGCCCCAGCCAGATCTCGGCCTTCATCCTCGGCAAGATGAAGGAAACGGCCGAAGCCTATCTCGGCGAAAAGGTGACCCAGGCCGTTATCACGGTTCCCGCCTATTTCAACGACAGCCAGCGCCAGGCCACCAAGGATGCCGGCAAGATCGCCGGGCTCGAAGTCCTGCGCATCATCAACGAGCCGACGGCGGCTGCCTTGGCTTACGGCATGGACAAGAAGAACGGCGGCGTGATCGCGGTCTACGATCTTGGCGGCGGTACCTTCGACGTTTCGGTCCTCGAGATCGGCGACGGCGTGTTCGAGGTGAAGTCGACCAACGGCGACACCTTCCTCGGCGGTGAAGATTTCGACGCCCGCATCATCGACTACTTGGCCGAAGAGTTCAAAAAAGAGAACGGCATCGATCTGAAGAAAGACAAGCTCGCTCTGCAGCGCCTGAAGGAAGCTGCGGAAAAGGCCAAGATCGAGCTGTCCTCCGCGATGCAGACCGAAGTCAACCTGCCCTTCATCACGGCGGATGCCTCTGGCCCCAAGCACCTCATCATCAAGCTGACGCGCGCCAAGCTCGAAGCCCTCGTTGACGACCTCATCGAGCGCACCATGGAGCCGTGCCGCAAGGCGCTCAAAGATGCCGGCCTGAAGTCCTCGGACATCCAGGAAGTGATCGTGGTCGGCGGCATGACCCGCATGCCCAAGATCCTCGAGAAGGTGAAGGAGTTCTTCGGCAAGGAGCCCAACCGCTCGGTCAACCCGGACGAAGTCGTCGCCATCGGCGCCGCCATCCAGGGCGCAGTGCTGAAGGGCGAAGTGAAGGACGTGCTGCTGCTCGACGTCACCCCGCTGTCGCTGGGCATCGAGACGCTGGGCGGCGTGTTCACGCGCCTCATCGATCGCAACACCACGATCCCGACCAAGAAGTCCCAGGTGTTCTCGACCGCCGAGGACGGCCAGACCGCGGTCACCATCCGCGTCTTCCAGGGCGAGCGTGAAATGGCCGCGGACAACAAGATCCTCGGCCAGTTCGATCTCGTCGGCATTCCGGCGGCCCCGCGCGGCGTGCCGCAGGTCGAAGTGACCTTCGACATCGACGCCAACGGCATCGTCAACGTCTCGGCCAAGGACAAGGCCACCGGCAAGGAGCAGCAGATCCGCATCCAGGCCTCGGGTGGTTTGTCCGATGGCGACATCGAGAAGATGGTGAAGGATGCCGAGGCCCATAAGGCCGAGGACGAGAAGCGCAAGAAGCTGGTCGAAGCCAGGAACCAGGCCGACGCCCTCATCCACAATGCCGAAAAGCAGGTGAAGGATGCCGGCGACAAGGTGGCCGAGGCCGACAAGGCGCAGGTCGACGCTGCCGTCGCCGACCTCAAATCCGTGAAGGATGGCGAGGATATCGCAGCGATCGAAGCCAAGACGCAGGCCCTGACCGAGGCGCTGATGAAAGTCGGCGAGGCGCTCTATAAGGCCAGTGCTGGCGCCGAAGGTGCCCCGGGTGCCGAAGCGGCCGGCAATGATGCCGGTGCGCAGGCTTCGACTGACGAGAAGGTGGTCGACGCCGATTTCGAGGAAGTCGACGAGCGCAAAGGCAAGAGCGCTTAAGCCCCATGCCTCGCAGAGGCCAATGAGGAGAAGAGAGGTCGGGCCTGATAACAGGTTCCGGCCTCTCCCTTTGTCTGAAACCAACTTACTGCAGACGATTGCATCATGAAGCGCGATTACTACGAAACGCTGGGAGTCGAGAAGGGCGCCGACGCCGATGCTCTCAAGAAGGCCTTTCGTAAGAAGGCGATGGAATACCATCCCGACCGTAATCCCGGGAACGCCGAGGCGGAAGCCAAGTTCAAGGAATTGAACGAAGCCTATGACGTCTTAAAGGACGAGCAGAAGCGTGCTGCCTATGACCGCTTCGGCCATGCCGCCTTCGAGAACGGCCATGGCGGCGGCGCACGCGGCGGTGCCGGCTTCGATGCCGGCGGCTTTGCCGACATCTTCGACGAGATGTTCGGCGACTTCATGGGTCGTGGTCGCGGCGGCGGCCAGGGCCGCGGTCGCGGCTCTGACTTACGCTTCAATATGGAGATCACGCTCGAGGAAGCCTTCCACGGCAAGCAGACCACGATCCGCGTGCCGAGCTCGATCCAATGCGACGACTGCCACGGCACCGGCGGTGAAAAGGGCGCACAGCCCATCACCTGTCCCGCCTGCCACGGCCACGGCAAGGTGCGTGCAACGCAGGGTTTCTTCACCATCGAGCGCAGCTGCCAGCATTGCGGTGGGGCCGGCAAGGTGATCGAGAAGGCCTGCAAGACCTGCCACGGCTCAGGCCGCACGGCCAAGGAGAAGACGCTGCAGGTCAATGTGCCGGCTGGCGTCGAGGAAGGGACCCGCATTCGCCTGGCCGGTGAAGGCGAGGCCGGGATGATGGGGGCACCCTCGGGCGATCTCTACATCTTCCTCAGCCTGAAACCCCATCGCCTGTTCGAGCGCGACGGCGCCAACATTCATTGCCGCGTGCCGATCGCCATGACCACGGCAGCCCTTGGCGGCCATATCGAGATTCCGACCGTCGATGGCAGCCGCGCCAAAGTGACCGTGCCGCACGGCGCCCAGACCGGCCAGCAGTTCCGCTTGAAGGGCAAGGGCATGTCGGTGCTGCGCAGCCAATCGCGCGGCGACATGTATGTCGAGCTCAGTGTCGAAACGCCCGTGAACTTGAGCAAGAAGCAGAAGGAACTGCTGAGCCAGTTCGAAGCCGAAGGCCAGAAGCACGGCAACCATTCCCCGCAAAGCGAAGGCTTCTTCGCCAAGGTGAAGGAATTCTTCGACAGCTCGAAGGATTGATTTCTAATTGTCGCCCCCCGAAAGCGGGGATGACAAGAGCGGTGGCAACGAATCCGCTCAGCCACCCCTAACGGCCACCAGCCGGTCGAGCCCGCTTTGCAACAGCGGCCCGATCGGGCTTTCGCCGGCCGGCTGCCGGTGCACCCGCTGTAGGAAAGCAAAATCGGGATAGGCATTGCCCTCGATCAGCACCGGCCCCTCAGGCGTTACCGCAATATCCCAGCCGATGACAAAGCGGTCGTTGAAGACATCGTGCGCACGCAGGGCCAGCGCCTTCACGGCGGCCCATTCCGGCAGCAGGGCGCCGGCAACCCGGGCGCCGGTGACCGGGTGATGGTCGAAGAAGTCGAAGGCGTCCTCGCGCTTGTCGCTGCTGAGCCAGCCAAGCTCGCCGGTCGCAAGATCAACCGGCGCGCCATATTCCGCAGCACTCGGCCAACCGGCTTCCAATTTACTGAGGACCCGCAGCATGCCGTGGGTCACGGTCGGCCGTCCCTGGGCGTCAAGGCAGGTGATGACGCGGATGACGACCAGCGAGGCCTGGGCAAAAGGTGCCACCGATGGCGCGTTTTCCAGCCGCTCCTGCACCAGCAGCATTTCTTCCATCGACTGGCCGGCGATCCGCGTCGACAGTTCGAGTTCGCTCAGCAGCGTACCGTCGGGTGACATGTATTGCGCGCTACCGGTGCCAGTTGTATTGCGCACCACGGTGTAGATTTCAGTGCCGCGCGCCCCTTTTGAAACCGCCGGCTTCACGAACAGGCCCGGCACCTCCGTCAATCGCCGCAAGTTGCGCCAGGCGATCTCGCCATGCTGTGCCACGGCCAGAATGCGCGGCACTTCCAGCCCATGCTCGACGCATACGCGGTCGAACGCCGCCTTGTCCGACAAGTTGCTGCGGTGGCCATTTTTCGGGATGAGGTAGTTGAGTGCCGTGAGCAACCCGTTCTTGGTCTCGTAGCGCGTCAGATACTGGCCGGCCTTGCGCTGCCGGTCGCGGCGATAGAGTTCCAGCATGTAGTAGGCCTGCGCATCCAGGCCGCAATGCATCATCAACAGCAGGATATCGATGATCTGGCGGAAGATCGGCACGCCGAAATTGCGCTGCACCTCCATCCCCAAGGTTCCGGTCCACAGCACGATGCGCCCGAAATCGATGATCGGCAGGACGCCCGGCCAATGTGCCACGCGCTGCTTGGGGAAGCGGCCCTTGGTGAACAGACGATAAGCGTCGAAGATATGCCGCGCGCGATTGCCAAGCGGGCCGCTATGCACGTCAGATTCCGCATGCCGCGAAATGGGCGACCAGCCGGCGTAAAGCAGCAGCAACGCAAAGGCGATCAGGTAGAATTGCAGGAAGACGAACTGGGCGAAATCCGAGAACGTCTCGGCCCCGTCGGGGGAGACGCCGAGATGCGGCGACTCTTCGATGAATTCCAGCCCCACCACGACGGTCTGCACAAGAAAACCACAGATCAGTAGCAGCTTGACCAACGCCGGCACGCGCTCGAAGCGCGACACGATGAAGAGGCCGATGGGCGCCAGCAGCCACAGGAAGACCTCGGCCGATTCCTTCAGGCTGAAGACATCGCGCAGTTCCGCCCGGTGCACCGGCAGCCATTCCAGCACCAGTGTCACCACCAGCACGGAAAGCCAGATGAAGGCGGCGGCGCGGAGCACGACATGGGAAGTGCTGACCTGCAGCCGCCGGTAAAGCGTCAGTCCCATCACCGTGGCGACCAGCGCGTTCAATGGATCGATGACGAAATCGCTCGACCGCAGCGGCGACAGCAGCAGGATGAAGGCCATGACTGCCGTGGCCAATGAGAACACCAGCAATCCATATTGTCGGGAAACGAAGCGCGGCATCGCCGGAACATACCTTGTGCACAGCGCGCGCAATGATGAAGGCCGCGCGGCCAAGTCAGACGGCCGGACAATATCGAGCGCGAACATGACAGCGACCTGACAGAAGTCACTTTTCCCAAGTGACTGTCAGCTAACTGAAAGAAAGCTGTCTTGCTCCGCGCGGTGCCAAGTGGACATCTTCAGGCGCGGCCCCGCCCGCAGCGGGAAGAGACTGTCGCGTGAAGGGACTGCCGCGTGACGGGACTGTCGCGTGACGGGTGATGACCGTCAAACCCCGCGCGTGATGCCGCCATCGACACGAAGGCTCTGCCCGGTGATGTAGGCGGCCCCGGGCGAGGCGAGGAAGGAAATGGTCGCTGCGACCTCCTCCGACGTGCCATAGCGCTTCATCGGCACGCTCGCCGCCCGCTCAGGCGTTGTGGGCAGGCTGTCGATCCAGCCCGGCAGCACGTTGTTCATGCGAATATTCTCGCCGGCATAGGTGTCGGCGAAGATCTTGGTATAGACGGCAAGCCCCGCACGCGCGACGGCCGAGGTCGGGAACATGGCGGAAGGCTCGCCGACCCACGCTGTCGAAATATTGATGATGGCGCCGTCCTTTTGCTTCTGCATCACGGGCGCCACCAGCCGCACCGCGCGCACCACATTCATGAAATAGACATCGATGCCCTTGTGCCAGTCTTCATCGCTGATCTCCAGGATGGGCGCCCGCGGGCCGTGGCCGGCACTGTTTACCAGCACATCGATACGCCCCCATTTGGCCATGGTGAGGTCGACAAGCTTCTTCAGATCATCATTGGATTGGTTGGAGCCGGTGACGCCGATGCCGCCCAGTTCCTTGCCCAGCGCCTCGCCCTTGCCAGAGGAGGAGAGGACCGCGACCTTGAATCCGTCGGCTGCCAGACGCCGTGCCGCGGCGGCACCCATGCCGCTGCCACCACCCACCACGACCGCCACTTTTTCTACAGCCATTTGCCGCTCCATTCATCACTTGGGTTTATCGCTATCTGAAGCAATGCTATCATGCGGCTGCAGAGATCGGCGAACCAGATTTCGACCCATGATCCAGTAGAAAAACTATACACATGCCAGTCCGCCGCCGCCTGCCATCCCTCAACGCGCTGCGCGTCTTCGACGTTGTCGCCCGGCATCTCAATTTCCGGCTGGCGGCCGAGGAACTGGGTGTGACGCAAGGCGCCGTCGCCCAGCAGATCCGTGGGCTTGAAGCGGAACTGGGCCTCGCTCTTTTCGACCGGGGCGCGCGCTCGCTCACCATGACCGAGGCGGCCTTGGCCTATATCGGCTATATCCGCCGCGCCTTCGAGCTGGTCGCGGAGGGGACCGCGTCGCTGCGGCCGGAGCCGCGCCACCTCACCATCAGCGTCACGCCGAGCTTTGCCGCCAAATGGCTCATCCCGCGCCTTACCGATTTCAATGCGGCGCATCCCGCCATCGATCTCAGGATCCTCGCTACCGACCGGCTGGCCAATTTCCAGAACGACGCGGTTGATCTCGCCGTCCGCCTGGGGCGCCCGCCCTTCGGCGCCGGCCTTGATGCCGAGCTTCTGGTCGCGCAGATCGTCATCGCCGTGGCGAGTCCGGCACTTGTTGGAAAGCTAGGGCGGCCGGAGACGGGCAGCAACCTCGCCCGCTATCCGCTGCTCCATGATTTCCATGATTTCTGGCCCGCCTTTCTCGAGCGCGCCTTTGCCGACAAGACGCGGCGCGGCGCCATGCCGGCGGCACCCAAGCATGTCCACTTCAACCAGACCGCTCTCGCCATCGACGCGGCCATCGCCGGCCAGGGCCTGGCGCTCGCCAGCCGTTTCCTGGTCGATGCCGACATCAAGGCCGGTCGCCTCGTCCAGGTGCTTGGAGCCGAACTCCACGTTGGCGTCGATTACTACACCATCACGCCGCGAAAACCCCGCCATCCGGATTCCGTCGCCGCGTTGCGCCACTGGCTGAAAGCGAACGTGCCGGCCTCCCACCCAACCCTCTCTCCTAAAGGTGGGAGGGCATCGGGCCGAGTGGGCGCCAAGACCACGTTTTAGCACCTCCGACCTTCAGAGGGTGGGCGGGAGGGGGGCGCCAAGTGATGGCTCTCTCCTTCATACGCCCCTGCCAACGCGCCACATCTTCCCATCCTGGACAATCCCCTTCTTACATGCCATATCCCTTCCCCCAGGATAGGACATGACCGATGACCAAGCCGCATCTCCATGGAAGCCATCCCGACATCGTCAAGCGCCTGAAGCGCGCGGACGGGCATCTCAGGCGGGTGGTGGAGATGATCGAAAGCGGCCGCGCTTGCCTCGACATCGCCCAGCAGCTGCATGCGGTGGAAAGGGCCATCACACAGGCCAAACGCAATCTCATCCAGGACCATATAGATCATTGCCTGGACCATGCCGGGACCAACCGGACGAGCGGCAAGGGCGACGCCCGGGCACCGATCCGTGAGTTCAAGGAAATCGCGAAATATCTTTGAAGGCTGCGCTATGACACCCTTTGCCGAATTGCTGAATCAGGGTGCGGCCCATGCTTGGCTCTTCATCCCCAGCGCCATCCTGCTCGGCGCCCTCCATGGTTTGGAGCCCGGCCACAGCAAGACCATGATGGCGGCCTTCATCGTCGCCATCCGCGGCACCATGGGGCAGGCGGTGCTTTTGGGCCTCATGGCGACGATCTCGCATACCGCTGTTGTCTGGGTCATCGCATTGGGCGGTATGTATCTGTGGCGCGGGGTCGATGCTGAAACGCTCGAACCCTATCTGCAGCTCGCGTCCGGTATCATCATCCTTGCCGTTGCCCTCTGGATGTTCATCCGCCTGCGCCGCGACCGGCATCCGGTGCATCAACATGCGGGGCATGACCACGGGCGCACCCACGACCATGATCACACGCACGGGCATTCGCATCAGCATGATCACGCCCACGCCCATGGTGCACCGCATGGCCTCACCCTCACCATCGACGATGATGCCGATGCCCATGAGCGCGCCCATGCCGCCGACATCCAGCGCCGCTTCGCCGGCCGCCATGTGACCAATGCGCAGATCATGCTCTTCGGCCTGACCGGCGGGCTCATTCCCTGTCCCGCCGCCATCACCGTTTTGTTGCTCTGCCTGCAGCTCAAAGAGATCCCGCTCGGGGCCACCCTGGTCCTCTGTTTCAGCATCGGCCTCGCCGTGACCCTGGTCACGGTGGGTGCGGCCGCCGCCTTCAGCGTCCACCACGCCGCGCGCCGCTGGCCGGGATTCGACATCCTCATGCGCCGCGCGCCCTATGTCAGCTGCCTCCTCATCGCCGCCGTTGGCCTCTATGTTGGCCTCCACGGCTGGCTCGGCTTGTCGGCGGCATAGGCCGGAAGATGCGTGCAGGGGCCAACTGCCTTGCGCGCTGTGGGCTGCAATTCCTGTCGCACCCCTGGGGCCAAATCATCAGCCGCTAACGCGTTGATTCCCTGCATAATCGGGAAAAGTCGGCTCACACTATGATCGTCTCTTGACGGTTGCGTGCCACTGGCCTTTTCTCTGCGCCGAAAACCGGTCCTGGGTTTACAATTCAGGGCCGGTTTCCTTTACTTTGGGAAGCATTTTCATGGGCGATGACGGCCAGGTGCGTGAAGAGGGGCTGGGGCGCGAGGGCAGCCGCAGCGGAGTCCTGCCCCCGATGCCGTCGCTGACCGCTGGCTTCGGCGCGGGTCTGGCGCAACGCCTTCACACCGCCCTCTGGGTCTTCGACATCGATCTGTCGCGCGTGGTCTGGGCCAATGCGGCGGCACTTGACGTCTGGCGCGCGGAATCGATCGAGGCACTCTATGCTCGTGATCTCTCCGCCGACATGTCGCCTGGCGTCGCCGCCAGGTTGCGGCAATACCAGGAAGATTTCATCGCCGGCGATGCCGTCTTCTCGGAAGTCTGGACGCTCTACCCGCAGGGGCGTCCGCGCGCCTTGCGCTGTCGTTTCAGCGGCGTGCGCCTGGCCGACAACCGTATGGCGATGCTGTGCGAGGGCCTTGCCGATTACAACGACACGCCCGAGGCCCTGCGCTCGACGGATGCCTTGCTGCACTCCACCGTCATGATCACGCTCTATGATCTGGGCGGGCATATTCTCTATTCCAATCCGGCGGCACGCGCGGCGGCGCTACCACTTCCCGCCGATGGCACGGCGCCGCTGCTCGACCGACTGATGGATCATGCCGATCACCGTCGCCTCGTCACCGATCTCGCGCAATCGGACGAGGCGCGGTTGGTGGCGCGCGTGCGCACGGCGGCCGGTGCCCGCTGGCACGAAATCACGGCACGTACCTGCCGGGATGCCGCGACCGGTGCACCTGCCTGGCTCGTCTCCGAGGTCGATGTCACGGAAAGCGTTGAATACCAGACACAGCTCGAAGCCACGCGGACCAAGTTAGAGGCCCAGGCGCGCGAACTCCGCGAACTGCATCACGCGGCCGAAAGCGCCAATCGGGCGAAGTCGCAATTCCTGGCGCATATGAGCCACGAATTGCGCACGCCCTTGAACGCCATCATCGGCTTCTCCGACGTAACGCGGCGCGGCACCTTCGGCGCGGTGCAGCCGGTGCGCTATGGCGACTATGCCGAGCTGATCCATGAGAGCGGCCGCCTGCTGCTCGACCTCATCAACGACATCCTCGATATTTCGAAGATCGAAGCCGGCAAGATGGAACTTCGCCCGATCGAAATCGATGCACAGGAATTGGCCGAGACCAGCACGCGCCTCATTTCCGGCATGGCGCGCGAGAATTCGGTGACATTGCTCACCGATATCGGGCCCGATCTCCGGCCCGTTTATGGCGATGCGCGCGCCATCAAGCAGATCATCATCAACCTGCTCTCCAACGCAGTGAAGTTCACCCCGGCCGGCGGCAAGGTGAAGCTCGCCATCGAGGACCGTCCGGAGGGCAGCGCCGTCATCGTCTCGGATACCGGCATCGGCATGAATGACGAGGAAATCGCCCGCGCCCTCGATCCCTTCAGCCAGATCGACAGCTCGATCGCCCAGCAGCATCGCGGCACGGGCCTTGGCCTTGCCCTGGTGAAAAACCTGGTCGAGCTGCATGGCGGCCAGCTCATCGTCACCTCTCGACCCCATCACGGCACCGACGTCGCCGCCGTGTTCCCCGTCTCCCCGGCCTAGGCCGCCAAGGCCCGCCCCAGCGCGGCGCGGCGTCGCCGGCTGCGTCGGTGGCCCATTGGAGCAGGGCGTGGTGCGATTTCTGTCGACCAAGCTAATATTTAAGTATTTGAAATAATGCAATAAAGTGCCCCTGAGGCGGCCCTTTCGAGGCTGTGGAGGTGCGTTTTGCCCTTTCCCTAACGCCTTGTTTACCAAGCCGGGTTGCCCCGCCTTGCGAACCTCGTTTAGATTTCACGCAACATTGGTTCAGGGGGAAACATGGCGGGTAAGACCCAGGCGAAGCAGCCGGTGAGCAAGGCTGCCACCAAGACAGCACCCGGTGCGGCGCCTAAGCAGGCCGCGGCGAAAGCCCCGCCTGCCAAATCTAAGCCTTTGCCTGAAAAAGAAAAAATGGCCAAGGCCGTGCCTGCCAAGGCAGCTCCGGCAGCCAAGCCGGCGCCTACCAAGCCAGTCCCGGCAAAGCCAGGACCGGCCAAGCCCACACCTGTCGTCTCGGCAGGACCAAAGCCCAAGCGCCAGCTCAACGGCGCCATCAAGGTCGGCATCGCCGGCTGTGCCGGCCGCATGGGGCAGATGCTCCTCAAGATGCTGTCGCAGGCGCCGGGCGTGCTGGTCGTCGGTGGGACCGAGCGGAAGGGTTCGCCGGCGCTCGGCATGGATCTGGGTGCCCTGGCCGGTACCGACCCCTTCGGCATCACCGTCAATGACGACCCGGCCGGCCTCTTCGAAGCGGCCGATGTGGTGATCGACTTCACCAATCCCTCCGCGACCGCCCTCCATGCGGGCTTTGCGGCACGGGGTGGTACGGCGCATGTCATCGGCACCACGGGGCTCGATTCCGACCAGCAGGCGGCCGTCGCGCGCGCGGCGCAGAAGGCGCCGATCGTCATGGCGGCCAACATGTCGCTGGGCGTCAACCTGCTCGAACAGGTGATCGAGCAGATGGCGCGCATCCTCGATTCCGACTGGGATATCGAGATCGTCGAAATGCATCACCGCCACAAGGTCGATGCACCCTCCGGCACCGCGCTCATCCTCGGCGAAGCGGCAGCACGCGGCCGTGGCACCACCTTGCGCCGTGTTGCCAAGCGCGGACGCGATGGCCATACCGGGCCCCGCGCCAAGGGCGAGATCGGCTTTGCCGCCCTACGCGGTGGCGATGTGGTGGGCGATCACACCGTGATCTTTGCCGTCGATGGCGAACGGGTCGAAGTGACGCACAAAGCCTCGTCACGCGAGATCTTCGCCCGCGGCGCCGTGAAGGCGGTCCTCTGGGCTGCCGGAAAGACACCGGGCCTCTACACGATGAAAGACGTGCTGGGCTTCAGCGTGGGCGGTGCCGCGAGCAACGGCCAGTAGGGCGGTAGCTCAGCGCCGTTTCAACCGCGGCAGCGCCAGCCCCACCAGGATCAGCCCCAGTGCCATCACGGCATTGAGGCCGGGCACCTCGCCATAGCCGAAATAGCCCCAGCCCAGTCCCATGATCGGCACGAGGAAATTGTTGTTGGAGGCGAAGCTCGCCCCCGACCGGCGCATCAGGGTGAAGAACAACCAATTGCCGAAGGCGGTTGAGAGCAGGCCGAGCCAAGCGATGGCGACATATCCTTGTGTAGTGGGCGCCAACTCCCAGGGGCGGTCGTGGATGAGCCAGACCGGTGCCATCACGACGAAACCCAGTGCGAGAATGATGCCGACCGTCATCTCTGCCCCCATTTGCGGCAGGCGGCGCGCATTGACGCCGTAGAGGGTGTAGGAGAGGCAGCCGCCCAGGATCGCCAACTGCCCGATGACCTGGGCGCCCAGACCCTGCAGCGCATCGACGCCGACCAGCACGACGACACCGGCGAAGCCGCACAGCACGCCACCGATCTTGGGCCCGGTCAGCTTTTCATCATGAGTCATGAAATGCGCGAGGATCAGCACCAGCAACGGGATGATCGCCATCAGGATGGCAGCCAGCTGCGAGGGCGTGAACTGCTCGCCCCAGCCGATGAGGAAGAAGGGCAGCGAATTGCCGATGATGCCGAGGAAGATCAGCTTGCCCCACAGTGCTCGCCCGCCGGGTCGGCCGGCCGATGCGGTGAGCGCCGGGAAATGCTGACCGCGCAATTTGGCAACGGTCAGCAGCACAATGGCGCCGATGCCGATGCGCAAGGTGGCCAGCGTCAGGGGCGGCACGCCGTTTTCGACTGCGATCTTGATGAAGAGAAAGGACGACCCCCAGACCAGGCCAAGGATGAAAAGCAGGCCGAATTCAGGCAGACCCGGATGGCGCAAGGCGGGCGCCGCATGGGTGGTGGTCATGATTGGCGATTCCTTTAACCGTCATTCCAGGTGTCACGCCCGCGATGACGGGATGAAAATGCGACGAGCGAATGTTCAAAGCATCAAACCGGCTGGCGTCCATACGCCCCGTCGCGATGTCGGTCGAGGATGCGCGTGAGTTCGCCGGCGAAGTCGCGCCGCTCCGGCTCCGAGAGGAAGGCGCCTATTTCGATCTGCTTGCCATGGCTGCGAAGGTAAAGCGCGTTGTCGACATCGGCGGCACGGGCCAGCACCACCTGCAGCCAATAGGGTTGCAGCGAGAAGGCTTGGAAGCGGCCCTTCGCGTCGATGCGCTCGACGACGAGCCGGTCCTGGAACAGGCGCAGGCGCTCGGCCCGGCGATCGCCGCGGAAATGGCGTGAGAAAAGATACCAAAACAACAGCCATTCGGCGCCGATGAAGCCGAAGATCGGCCAGGCACCGATGATGAGGAACGTCATGGCATAGGCGCCCATAATGAGCGCGGTGCCGGCGCCCAGAATGATATAGCCGCGCCGCCCCAGCGAGCGGTGCGGATAAAGGATCGCCTCGAAGATCGCCATTTCGCTGGCGTCTCCCGAGTGCGGCTCCGTCTTTGTGACGTCGTTCTCTTTCCCTGACATGAGGCCGAGTATAATCTGGCGTTTGGGTTCCACAACCCAGCCAGCTTCCCGCCCGCCACAGGCCTGTCATGCTCAAAAAAGACCAGATCGAGACGTTCTTCGCGCGACTGCAGAAGCAAAATCCGGAACCCAAGGGGGAGCTGAATTACGTCAATCCCTATACCCTCCTGGTGGCCGTCGTTCTCTCGGCCCAGGCGACCGATGTCGGTGTCAACAAGGCGACCGAGAAACTGTTCAAGATTGTCGATACGCCGGAAAAGATGGTGAAACTGGGTGAAGCCAGACTCAAAGATCACATCAAGACGATCGGCCTCTTCAACACCAAGGCCAAGAACGTCATCAAGCTTTCCGAGATGTTGATTGCCGCGCACAACAGCCTCGTGCCGCGCGACCGGGCAATTCTGGAAACCCTGCCGGGGGTCGGGCGCAAGACCGCCAATGTGGTCCTCAACATCGCCTTCGGTGAACCGACCATCGCCGTCGACACACATATCTTCCGCGTCTCGAACCGGACGGGCCTTGCGCCCGGTAAAGATGTGCTGGCGGTGGAACGCGCCTTGGAGAAGAAGGTGCCGGCGAAATTCAAGCAGCACTGCCACCACTGGCTGATCCTGCACGGGCGCTATGTCTGCAAGGCGCGCAAGCCGGACTGCCCGTCCTGCGTAGTGAACGATGTCTGCCAGTTCAAGGGGAAGACGGTGGTGTGAGGGCGGGACTGGCCCAGCCCCCCCCACCCAACCCTCCCCCCAAAAGATGGGAGGGCTCTCTGGCGGAGGTGGCGTAAAAAAACTCATTTCAAAAACCTCCCACCTTTAGGGGGGACGTAGGAGGGGGGTTGCAAGTGACGGGTACTGCAATCGTGTCGTTAGGAGAACTGAGATCGTGAGCCGCAATATCATCGCTGCGACTGCTCTGTCGCTCGTCGCCCTCACCGCACCCGCCCATGCCCAGGAAAGTGCCGCCGCGGTCAAGGCTCCGGGCGTTGTGGGTGAGATTGAGACGGGGAATGGCTGCGCGGTCGAGGAGCCGGGCCTCTTTGAAAAGCGCCGGGCCATGGCGCCGGAAACCTATTCACGCCTGGTCATCGACGATGTGACGCTCACCGCCTACCCGTCGAAGTTCGGTGACGAGCAGCTTGATGACATGGCCGATGGCAGCCCGCCGCTCGAATACCTCACCATCGAACGCGACGGCACATGCCTGCATGCGATTGCCGATGCGATGGTCTTCATCGTCTGGGCGCGGCCGCGCATCCTGGGGAACTATGCCGAACCGGCGCCGCTTGCCATTCTGTCCACCTTCTCCGGTGGGGCGCATTGCTGCACCTCGCTTTACGCGCTCTATCCGGGCAAGGAGTTGAAGCTGCAACTGCTGAGCCTTGGCAATGCCGAGGCCGAGCTCAGCCAGGATTGGGCGGGCGGTGCCCCGCATTTGAATTTCGGCGATGACCGTTTCGCCTATTGGAACTCATCCTATGCCGGGTCACCGGGCGGCGGCGTGCAGCTCGACTGGTCGGAAGAAGGCTATCGTCTTTCCGACCAGATGAAGGGCGATGCGCCCGATGAAAAGGCGCTGGGCGAGATGCGGGACCAGATGCACCAGTTGCTGCTGGAATTCGGCGGACCCTATACCGCCATCGATGCGTCAGGCGACCGGCCGCAGACAAAAGGCGAGCTTGATCCCATCATCTGGGCCAATCTGCTCGATCTCATCTATAGCGGCCATTCGGACATGGCGGTGAAGCTGTTCGATGAGGCCTGGCCGACGGAGGTCAAAGGCAAGCGCATTTTTTGGCGTGATTTCATCAAGCAGATGCAGGAGACCTGGATCTGGGAACCGTGGAATTTGAAGGACGCGCTGGATCCGGACGTGACGTTTGCGCATGGGGGGTGAGGGAAAGCGGGCCAAGCCAAACCGCCCCCTCTCCCTAGCCCTCCCCCACGTTGGGGGGAGGGGACTCAAGCCGACCAAGGCCGGCTATCGAATATGCCGTCGCTCGCACTCCCTCCCCCCAACGTGGGGGAGGGTGGGGGAGAGGGGGCAGCTCGTTACAGCTTAATCCGCACGGAATATTTCACCACCGTCGAACCCTCCGCCGGGACATCGACCAGCCATTGCGCGGTGTTGGAATCGAGTTTTTCGTGCTTCTGCGATTCATCCAGCATCTTCCATTCGCCGGGGAAGGCTTCGCGGAGATCGACGGTGACCTTTTCCTTCTTCGCGTTCTTGATCTCCACTTCGTAGGCGTTCTCGTAGAGATCGTCGGCGAGCTTGGTGTAGTTGGTCTGCTTCGCGCGCGCCGTGATGTCGAACGCCTCACCCAACGTCAGATCGACGCGCTCGTTCTTCGGCGTGTGGTCGATGTGATCTTCGCCGACGAAGAGGGCGTTGCCCTGCGCATCCTTCTTGTAAACGCGCACGACACCGGCTGGCAGCGGCATGCCCATATGCGATTTGTCGTCGTTCTGGAATTTCAGCTTCACCGCCGCGTTCTGGCGCGGACCTTCACCGAAATTGTAGCCGTAATTGCCCCAGACATTGGCGGCATTAGTGATGAGGTATTTCTTTTCGACCGGCACCTCAGCAGCCGCCAGCATCGCGACCTGCTTGGTCTGGTTCTCCTTGATCGTCGTCGGTCGTTCAAGGCTATAGAGATGATACTCAAACGCCGCCTGCTCGACCATCTTCGGTGCCGACGCAGGCATCGCATCCATCGCGACCATGCCGCCGGCGCGTTCGAGCATCGGCTGAACCTGGTTGACATTGCCGGCAACGAGCTGGAGCTTCGCGTCCTTATAGGTGATGCCGCTTTGATTGGTGAGCGTCACCAGGCCATTGATGTTGACAGTCTTCTCATCGGCACCGAGGTCGACCACGTAATCGGCCGACCAGGAGAGGCCGCGGCTTAAGTACGAAAGATCGACCGGCACTTCGCCCGCTTTGTCGGCAACGGCTTTAATGACCAGCGTGGGGCGCGCGCGCAAATTGGCGGGCACGCCGGAATAGACGAAGCGGCCGGGCACGGCGGTCTCGATGCGGTCGCCGATCTTCAAGACGGCCTGGCCACCGGCCACCGAGAGCACTTCTGCTTCTTCGCTGCTGTCCTCGCCGGTTTCCGGATTGGTGCGGAAGACGCGGATCTTCTGCCCCACCGATTTCTCCAGCAGTTTTTCCGGCGTCAGCAGATCGAAATCGAAATTCTGCTCCAGCACGTCGAGCGCGCCACCGGCCGAATTGAGGAGCGCCGTCTCGGGCCGCATCGCCGCCGAGACATCGATAAAGGCGATGTCGTTCTCGCCCGCGGCAAGGTTGATCTTGCGGCTGTCGCGAATGAGCGCCAGGTCCTGGTTATAGATGGTGACGGCAATGCCGGTCTGGTTGTCGGTCGTCACTTGCGTTTCATCGGCGAAGGCGCCGGCGAAAGCGGTAAGGGTCAGCGCAAGGGCGGTACCGGCAACAAGAAGCGAACGCATGGATTTATCCTTTGTGGGATGAGTGGCGAGGTACAACACCGCAGCGCTGCGATGATCCCCTCTTTTGACCAGACATATTTGGTCACGGAATGCGGCAAGACTATGACGCAAGGGTGGTATGGCTCAAGCGACCTGGATCACTTTCCCGTGCGCCGGGCCGGCGCAGTTGTCTGACAAAAGTGTAGCGCCTATTCGCCGGCCGCGCGGGTGAAGATAAGGCGGACATGCGGGGCGTCGTCGGCGCTGATGGCGGTGCGGGCCAGCAGCGTGTCGGGCGCGCCGCTATCCTTGAGGCGCTGGGCGAGACCGTTGGCGAGCGTCATGCCGGTCGACCAATTGGCACCTGCCCCGTCCTGCGGCAGATCGGCACTGAGTGCCGCTTCGTTGGGGATGTTGGCCAGCATGCCAGCCAGGGCAAAGACCAGGTCCTTGTCGCGTTCATCGCTGCTGCCCGTGGCGGCCAGGCGTGCCATCGGCAGATCGAGCAAGACACTGTCGGTCTGCGGCAGGATGATGACGCCGTCGAAGGCTTCGTGGCCTTCTATCTTGGTGGCGAGCAGGTTGGCGAGATAGTCGGTGTCACGCCCTTCCTGGGCATCCTTCGTCGCCATCGATTCCTTGGCCGCGCCATCCTCGGCCACAATCTCGGTATCGGTCGGCGCGATGCCGAAGGCGCTCTGCATCTTCTCGCGATCCGTCTGGGCCAGGGAATAGAGCAGCACGAAGCTCGCCAGCAGGCAGCCGGCGAAGTCGGCAAAGCTCATCAGCCAGACCGGCTGCTTGATCTCCTGATGCTTGGTCTCGCCGACGCGGATGAAGCTTTCGCCCGACATCAGGGCGCTCCCGTCTGGTCGGGGGTCTTCTGCACGAAATCGGCGGTGGGCAAGGTCAGGCGCACGAGCAAGGCCAGTTCATCGGGTGTGCCGGGGCCATAGCCGATCATGGTGCGCGCGGGGGCAAGGCCGCGGTTCATCGCCGCCTGTGCCAGGATGCCGGCGTAATCGGTGCTGAGGGCCGCGTCGGCGAAACGCAGCTCGATCTCATAGCCGGTATCGCGCGGCAGGGCGGCGAGGCCCGTGACCAAGGCGGCGAGTGCCTTTTCCAACTCCGGGGTCGCCTGCTTCTGCGTGGTGTCGAGAGCGACGCCCACGGGCACGATCAGGCGCAGGGATTCGCCGCCGCTTGACGCCATCACCTTGGCCATCGGCAGCGAGTCGCGAAAGCCTTTGGCGGCGGAACCCAGAATGTCGCCCACGGATTTGGTGGGGATCGCCGCTTCGCCCAGGGCAAAGGTCTCTTTGACGCCGGAGAGCAGGTCATGCATGCGGGTGTTCTCGTGCAGCGAGATGCTGGTCAGCACGATCATGAAGGTGGTGATCATCAGCATCAGGCTGACAAAGGTGGGCAGGCTCGGGTTGCCGGCCGGCACGAATTTCACCTCCGGCAGCGGCAAAGGCCGCCGATGGGCGCGCCTTTCCTGGCGCGGGAGGGGTGGTTCGAGCTCCGACAATGGCGGATTCCTTAAGCTTTCCGGTTCCTGAGCTTACCGGAAATGCACAGAATGGGCCAGTTTCAGAGTTTCTGGCGGGCCTTCAAGGCCTGGATGAGGGTGCCGTCGTCGAGATAATCCAGCTCGCCCCCCACGGGCACGCCATGGGCGAGGCGCGAGATGGCGACATTCAACGGCTGCAGGCGGTCGGAGAGGTAATGCCCGGTGGTTTGGCCGTCGACGGTGGCGCCGAGGGCCAGGATCACTTCCTTGACCTCGCCACCCTCGAGGCGCCGCAGCAGGGGCGCGATGGAAAGCTGCTCCGGCCCGACGCCGTCGAGCGCCGAGAGCACACCGCCCAGCACATGATAGCGGCCCTTGAAGGTGGCAATCCGTTCCAGCGCCCAAAGATCGCCGACATCGGCGACGACGCAAATCAGACTGCCATCGCGCGATGCGTCGCGGCAGATGGTGCAGGGATCGGCGGCATCGAGATTGCCGCAGACCGTGCAGGTCTTCACATTGGCCGCGACCTCGCCCAAGGCATCGATGAGTGGATGCAGCAAGGCCTCGCGCTTCTTTAGGAGATGCAGCACCGCCCGCCGCGCCGAACGCGGCCCCAGGCCCGGCAGTCGGCCCATGATCTGGATGAGACGGTCGATGTCGTTCATGGGGCTTGCGATTTATCCTGACAGACCCCCTCTCCCTAACCCTCTCCCACGTAGGGGAGAGGGAATTTGAGCGAGGTTGTTTTGGCGGACTACTCCCTCCCCCCAACGTGGGGGAGGGTCGGGGAGAGGGGGAGGCGACTGAGCGTCCCCACCAAAATCAAAACGGCAGCTTGAAGCCCGGGGGCAGAGGCAGGCCGCCGGTGACTTTGCCCATCTCATCGGCGATGTGCTTGTCGGCCTTGGTGCGCGCGTCGCGCAGCGCCGCGCTGATGAGGTCTTCCAGCACTTCGACCTCGGCCGGGTTGACGAGGCTGGGGTCGATCTTGACGCGCTTGGGCTCGCCCTTCGCGGTCATGGTGATGGTGACCATGCCGCCTGCCGCCTGGCCGGTGACCTCGGCCTGTTCGAGGGCCGCCTGCATCTCAGCCATTTTCGACTGCATCTGCTGGGCCTGCTTCATCATCGCCCCAAGGTTCTTCATAGGTCGTCGTCTCCAAAAATCATGTCGATATCGATGGCGTCATCGTCTGATGCGGCATCGCTGGCTTCGGTCGCAGCAGCCGGTGCCGGCGCTGCGGGTTCCGCACCGCCCAGATCGCGCACCTCGTCGATCGTGGCGCCGGGAAAGGTTTTGAGGATCGCCTGCACGATCGGGTGTTCCGCCGCCTGGCGTTTCCGCTCTGCAACGATGGCCGCTTCCTGCTGCTTCAGCGTCGCCTCGCCCGCGGCATTCGAGAGCGAGACCATCCAGCGCTTGCCGGTCCATTCCAGCAGGCATTGCGCCAGACGCGGCGCCAGATTTGCAGGTGCCCGCTCCGAGGGACGGAAATCAAGTCGCCCGGATTCAAAATGCACCAGATGCACATCGCTCAGGAGATGTGTCATCAGGATCGCTTCCTTCTTCTGACGGAAGAGAGCGACCAGTTCATCAAAGCTGCGGGGGTCGGCAAGGCCTTGCGGCGCGGCAGCGACGACCGGCGTCGTCATGGGCGAAGCCATCGGCGCGCTTTGCGGCACAACTTCGAGACGCGCGGCGCTGCCATGCTGGGCAAAGGCGGTCGGACCGCCGCCGGAGGCGCCAGAAACATAGCTTGTGGCGATGGCGCTCGTGCCATTCCCGTTCCCGGCACCGTTGCCGCCCCGCGCTGGTGCTGCCGGTGTGCCTGCCGGCAATTGACCGGCGCTGAGCTTCTTCACCAATTCGCCCGGTGTCGGCAGATCAGCGACATGCATCAGGCGGATGAGCGCCATCTCGACCGCGGCCAGGGCCTGGGGTGCTGCCTGCGCCTCGCCAAGACCTTTCAGCAGCATCTGCCAGCAGCGGGCAAGGATCGGCATGGAGAGCTTGGCGGCGAGCTCGGCACCCCGCTTCTTTTCCGCTTCCGGCATGGTGGGGGAGGCGAGCGCCTCGGGCGAGATCTTGGCCCGCGTCACCAGATGCGTCAGATCAAGAAGGTCCTGCACGACGACGATGGGATCCGCGCCGGCACGGTACATGGCGCCAAGAAGATCGAGCGCCTTCGGCGCCGCGCCGCCCATCACCGCCTCATAGAGATCGAAGAGCTGCGTGCGGTCGGACAGGCCCAGCATTTCGCGCACCTGGGCTTCGGTGACGGTGCCTTCCGCCATCGCGATCGCCTGGTCGAGCAGCGACAGGCCGTCGCGGGCCGAGCCGTCGGCCGCGCGGGCGACCAGTGCCAAGGCGTTGGGCTCCACGGCGACATTTTCGGCCGCGACGATGCGCGCAAAATGCGCGGCCAGTACATCGGCCTCGATGCGCCGAAGATCGAAGCGCTGGCAACGCGACAGCACCGTCACCGGCACTTTGCGGATCTCGGTCGTCGCAAACACGAACTTCACATGTCCCGGCGGCTCTTCGAGCGTCTTCAACAGCGCGTTGAAGGCGCTATTGGAGAGCATGTGCACTTCGTCGATGATATAGACTTTGTAACGTGCACTCACCGGGCGATAGCGTACACCCTCGATCAGCTCGCGCATGTCGCCGACACCGGTGCGGCTGGCGGCATCCATTTCGATGACATCGACATGGCGGTCTTCGGCAATCGCCACGCAATGCTCGCATTGCCCGCAGGGGCTGGCGGTGGGTCCACCCTTGCCGTCCAGGCCGACGCAGTTGAAGGCACGCGCCAGAATGCGCGCGGTCGTCGTCTTGCCGACACCGCGGACACCGGTCAGCATGAAGGCATGCGCCAGGCGCCCGGCGGCGATCGCGTTGGTGAGCGTGCGGACAAGCGCATCCTGGCCGACAAGGCCGGAGAAATCGCTGGGGCGGTATTTGCGGGCGAGGACCCGGTAATGCTCGCCGCTTGCAACGGAACTTTGGCCGCTCTCTTCGCTCATGCGCCGATCATCGCCCACAGGAAAAATGCTCCCTGAGGTCGTACAAAAAAACGCGACCGGAAGCTAGCGATCTTAATGAATGGAATGGGTGCAGTGTGTGAAAGGTGGGAGGCTGGCAAACGACCCGCCTGAGAACTCGTTACGGCTGCTTCCTTCCGGACCTGACCGGGTTGGCGAGACAAACGTCCGCCACCAACCTCCCGGGGCAGCTTATAGCAAATACCGCCCACCCTTGCGCAACCCCCGAATCGCCGCACCAGAGCGCTGCAGGATTATCCAAGTGATTCAGGCTATTGGCGGCAGGTTATGGGCGGTCGAGCAATTGCTGGCGAATGATCGAGCCGTCCTTGGCCTTCATTTCCGCCTGCACGATGATGCCGAGAGCGTCATACCAGACGTCGCGGTTGAGCTCGCCGGTAAAGGCATAATGCCGCGCCTCGACCTGACCGGCGGGCAGCACCACGGCCACCTCGCCCTTATCGGCGACTTTAACCTGATGCTGGCGGGCGCGGACGGTGTCGAGCACGACACTTTGCTTGATGGCGTCGGGATGCCACAACGTCGAGGGAATGAGGTCGGCCGGCACGTCGCGCTTCTTCTCGTTGTATTTGCCGGTCAGCCGATCGCCCTTGCGCACGAGATCGACGATGCGCTGTTCGCCGTCATCGATCGTCCTCGAGGCCAGCGATTGCAGGGCGCCATTCTGCCAGCGCTCCTCGGTGTGCTGGGTGAATTTATAAAAGCTCAAGCCCAGCATGCGCACGTCGATCTCGACATCGGTGATGACGGTCAGCTGATTGGCGCCGTCTGAGACGAAGTCGAGCTTTTGCGTACCGATCGGGTCACCGTCGCGGGTGATGGTATAGATGAAGCGACCGCGCGGCGGCGCGAACGGGAAACCGGCATCGGCCGAGGCCGATTGCGTGTTGGTGGTGGAATCGGCCAATGTCGCCGCCGGCATGAGCAGAGCGGCGCAGGCGGTTGCAGCCAGCGCATGGGGCAAAACGATCGAGAGCAATTGCCGACGCGAAACACTCATGTCAAGTATAGCAACCCTGTTGTTTGGTGATCGCCACGGCATGATCTTCCGAAGTCTTGGAAAGGTCAAATATGGCAAACGGCGCGTTAAGGTAAATGTGACCGAACACAAAATAGGTCAAGTGTGGGCAATCACATTTGGGCGGATTGTCCGCAAAACATGCCAGTCAAACCGACCGGCCGAGTTAACGAATTCAGATGATGCAAAATTACTTCTACGCCAATGGGGATTTCGATCGCAGCGCACAGCGGCGTGAGGACCAGAGCTGGCTGAGAGCCCGGCTGAGCGACCCCAACAGTCGCTTCTATCCAGTCTGGCGTCTGCGCCATTTGGTCGACGCGCCAACCGAGCCGCATCTCAGGCATCTCGATCCTGTCACACAAGCAGATCTCATTGCGCGGGCGGAAACGGTGATTCTGCTGGGTGTCGATGGCGAGGTGGCGCATTTTGCCGTCGATCTTTCGGTGCTGGATGAAGATGCCGCGACGGCGCTGGGCGATTTCCAGGAACTGCGCGGTATCGGTCCCTTGCTGCCGCAACGTGACGGCGCCTTGATGGCCTATGCGCGCGGGCTCGCCTATTGGCACCAGCGGCACCGCTTCTGCGGTGTGTGCGGATCACCCACCGAGGCAAAGGCCGCCGGCCATCAGCGGCAATGCATGAACCGCGATTGCGCCACGGTGCAATTTCCGCGCACCGATCCTGCCGTCATCATGCGCGTGACCTGCGGCAACAGGATCTTGATGGCGCGGCAAGGCATGTGGAATCCCGGCATGCATTCGGTGCTGGCGGGTTTCGTCGAGCCCGGCGAGAGCCTGGAAGATGCGGTGGCACGCGAAGTATTCGAGGAAGTGGGTCTGCGCGTCCACAGCATCCGCTATTTCGGTTCGCAGCCCTGGCCTTTCCCGGCATCCTTGATGCTGGGCTTCACGGCGGAATCCGACAGCGAAGCATTCGATCTTCATGATGGCGAGATCGAATCGGCGCAATGGATGACGCGCATGGATCTCCTCAATTCGCCGGAGAATGACCAGTTCCGTCTGCCGCGCGCCGATTCCATTTCGCGCCGGCTGATCGAGGATTGGGTCAGGCTGTAACGGCCGCCCTCGGTCTGCAGCACGACAGCAGCGGTGTGCGCTTTTTCCGCAGCCTATAGTTGCGGCCCCTGTGCGTCTGCCGCAAATTGTGGGTAAAATGTCTGCTATATCAGGCGACGATTGCCCGGGCGCGTCCGAGCGACACAGCACTATGTGTTTTCAACAAATAGAGCTTAAATGCGCGCGCTTGCTGTTGCGTCAGTTTCACTGCTAAAGCGCGCAGGCCGCGATCTTCCTCAGTCTCAGCCAAGCAGGGAATTTCATGACCTCACTTTCCGCCAACACGGTCGATCTCAGATCAACTGCGGCAAGCAGTGCGCTGGGCAAGGTGATGGCAGTTGCCGGGGCGCGGGTGACCGGCCTGCTGCTGCCGGACAATGCCAGCGGACATGGCGGGCGGGGCCCTTATATCGGCGAACTGGTGAAGATCGTGACCGAACATACGACCGTCTTCGGCTTCGTGACCGCAATCGGCATCGAACATCCCGGCCAGACCAGCGAGCTGCGCAAGGCCGAGATCGAAATGGTCGGCGAGATCAACCACCGCGCTGGCGACGAGGCACCCTTCCAGCGCGGTGTCACCGCTTATCCGGGGCTCGACGATGTCCTGGCGCGGGCGACCAGCGATGATCTAAGGCGTGTCTTCACCCGGCGCGCCGCCGCTCATCAGCGCAGCGCCCGCATCGGCTCATTGCACCAGGACCCTAACATCCCGGCGGAGATCATGCCGAGCGAGTTGCTCGGCAAGCATTTCGCCGTGCTGGGGACGACGGGGGCCGGCAAATCCTGCGCGCTCGTCACCATCCTGCGCGCGATCCTGAGCCAGCACCAATTCGCCCACGTCATCATGCTGGATCCGCATGACGAATACGCCACCGCCTTCAAGGACCAGGCGGAGGTGGTGACGCCGCAAGACCTCGAACTCCCCTACTGGCTGCTCAATTTCGAGGAACTGCGCGAGATGGTGATCGGTACCGGCTCACCCCAGCCCGATGCCGATGCGGTGCTGCTTAACCAGGTGGTGACGCAGGCCAAGCGCAATCTGGCGCAAAGTCCCGAGGCAGCAGCGCAGATCACGATCGACACGCCGGTGCCCTATCGCCTCTCCGATATCGGAAAGATCATCGATGGAATCTTAGGAAAACTCGATCGTCCGGCCGATGCCGCCGCCTATCATCGCATCAAGGAACGCTTCCAGCACATGCAGGCGGACCGGCGCCTTGCCTTCATGTTTCCAGGTGCCGGCAATTCGGCGGCGCTGCAAGGATTGGTGACGCGTGACAGCATGGCCAAGATCCTGGGCCGCCTTTTCCGTGTGCCGGTCGGTGGCAAGCCGATCACGGTGCTCGATACTTCGGGCGTGCCATCTGAGATCTTGAACGTCGTCGTCTCGCTGCTCAGCCGCATGAGCTTCGATTTCGCGCTGTGGTCGGAACAGAAGGCGCCAGTGCTCCTTGTCTGCGAAGAAGCCCACCGCTATGCCCCGGCCGATATCCATGCCGGGTTCGAGCCGACCAAGCGGGCCCTCTCGCGCATCGCCAAGGAAGGGCGCAAATACGGTGTCTCGCTATGCCTCATCAGCCAGCGTCCGTCGGAACTGGCAACGACCGTGCTCTCCCAATGCAGCACGATCTTCGCCTTGCGCATGACCAGCCAGAAGGACCAGGAATTCCTGGCAGCGGCACTCCCTGAATCGAGCCAGGGTCTGATGGGCGAACTCGCCTCCTTGCGCAACGGCCAGGCAATTGCGGTCGGCGAGGGTGTGCCCCTGCCGACCCGCATCGATTTCGATCGCCTGGCGGAAGAACACCGCCCGCGCTCCGGCACGGCACCCTTTGGCACCGCCTGGCAGCAGGACCAGATGCAGGCCGAAGACCTCGTCGACGTGGTGCGGCGCTGGCGGCACCTCGATTGACACCCCTCTGCCCTTGGCAAAGCTGAGCGCAGCCTCCATATAAGCCGTTCGTTTTCTCCCGGCGGATGAGGCCTGCAGTGGATAGCTTGGGTGGATATATCGTGCAGGCGCTGCGCCGCGCGGCTCTGGGCCTGCTGGCCTTCCTGCCCTTCATCGGCACCGCGGCGGCCGAACCCGCCTTGTGGGTGGCCAAAAGCGGCAATGCCACGATCTATCTTTTTGGCACCGTGCATCTCCTCAAACCCGATGCCGATTGGCGCGCCGCCAAGATCAAGACCGCTTTCGACAGCAGCAGCACGCTGTGGCTGGAACTCGATGATGCGGCCAAAGGCGGGCTCGACGAAAAGCTGCTGTGGAAATATGGCAAGGACCCGGCGCATCCGCTGTCGACCAAGTTGACGCCGGCTGAGCGCCAGAAGCTGCGCGCGGCGGCGGCCAAGGCCGGGATTCCGCCGGTCGCCTTCGAATCCCTGCGGCCCTGGCTTGCCGCCCTGCAACTGGGCAAGGCGCCGATGATGGCTGCGGGCTATAACCCCGAGATGGGCGTCGATCGGCAGCTGCTGGCCGACGCGAAGGTTGCCGACAAGCCGGTGATGGGGCTGGAGACGACGGAGCAGCAGATGCGCTTCTTCGCCGACCTGCCCCCGCAGGTCGAGCTGACCTTGCTGACCCAGACGCTCGATCATGGCGCGGAAGGGGCGGCCCAGCTCGATCAATTGGCGGGCGCCTGGCTTGCCGGCGATGTCGATGCGCTCAACACCCTCTTGAAGCAGGAAGACATGGCGGTGAGTGACCGGCGCCTGCGCAAGCTGCTGCTCGGCGACCGCAACAAGGCCTGGGCGGAACGCCTCGGCAGCCTTGCCAAAGATGGCGGCACGCATTTCGTCGCCGTGGGTGCGGCACATCTCACAGGTGCCGATTCATTGCAGAATTTCCTGCAGCAACGGGGCTTCAAGGTGACGCGGCTCTAGCAGCAGTACCTGCTGCAGGCTTGAGGATTCCTCATCGCGCGCGTAAGTGCCAAGGCGCAGTTTTACTCGCGACCTCGGCCAGAATTGCTCGCTTTTCCGAAACCGCCGAAAGGGTGCTTGATGATCGCCGCCCCACCACGATGGCGGGCGTGATCAGCAAGAGGGTTCGGGATGAGCGAGCGGGCGAACACGGCGAAGCGGCAGATGAAGCTGGGGGCCTTCATGTATCCCGGCGGTCATCACGTGGCGGCCTGGCGGCACCCGGACGTCTCGGCAAAAGCCACCACCGATTTCCAATACCGTGTGGCCTTTGCCAAGGCGGCGGAAGCGGCGAAGTTCGACCTCATCTTTCTTGCCGACGGCGTCGGCGTCGGCGAAAGCAATGTCGCCGCCTTGAGCCGGGTCGATGAATGGTCGAACGGCTTCGAGCCGATCACGCTGCTCTCGGCGCTTTCCGCCGTGACGACACGCATTGGCCTGGTGGCGACCGCCTCGACCAGCTTTACCGAACCCTTCAACCTCGCGCGCTATTTCGCTTCGCTCGATCAATTGAGCGAGGGCAGGGCGGGATGGAACCTCGTCACCTCCTCCGATGGGATCGAGGCACAGAATTTCAATCCGCGCGACCTGCAGCATACGGCCCGCTATGCGCGCGCCAACGAATTCGCCGATGTCGTGCTGGGGCTGTGGAACAGCTGGGAGGATGACGCCTTCCTGCGCGACAAGGAAAGCGGGCGCTTCTTCGACCCGGCAAAGCTTCATGTCCTGCATCACAAACGTACCTATTTCGAGGTGCGCGGCCCGCTCAATGTGGCGCGCTCGCCGCAGGGTCACCCGGTTCTCGTTCAGGCGGGATCGTCCGAGGTGGGCAAGGAGCTCGCCGCCCGCACGGCCGAGGTGGTGTTCACGGCGCAGCGAACGCTCCAGGACGCGCAAGCCTTCTACAGCGATCTGAAGGCCCGGCTGCCGCGCTACGGGCGCAACCCCGATGATCTCAAGGTCATGCCCGGTGTCTTTCCGGTGGTGGGGCGCAGCGAAGCCGAGGCGCAGGATAAATTCGCGGCGCTGCAAGACCTCATCCATCCGGAGGTGGGCTTGGCGCTGCTCTCCACCTATATCGGCAATTTCGACCTTTCCGTCTATCCGGTCGATGGGCCGCTGCCGGATCTTCCCGAATCAAATGCCAGCAAGAGCCGGCAGCAGCTCTTCGTCGATCTGGCGCGGCGCGAGAATTTAAGCATCCGCGAGCTTTATCTGCGCATCGCCGGCGCCCGTGGCCATTGGCAACTGGTCGGCACGCCGGTCCAGATCGCCGATGCGCTGGAGGAGCGATTCCTCAATGGCGGTGCCGATGGCTTCAACGTCATGCCGCCGACCGTGCCGGGCGGCCTCACCGACTTCATCGAATTGGTGCTGCCTGAACTGCGCCGTCGCGGCCTGTTCCGGAGCGAATATGAAGGCCGGACTTTGCGCGAGAATCTAGGCCTGCCTTTTCCCCGTCACGCGGCGCGACCGACATCGCGCCGCGCCGCCGAATAGCCGCAACAACACAGCCACAGGAGAGAGTGATGAGCGTCGCCCTCAAGGAAGCCGTCAACGAGAATGCCCTGAAACTGCGCCGGGTCGCCGGCCGCATCGGTGCCGAAGTCCAGGATTTCAAGATCGGCCCCGATTTGAAGGCCGAAGACGTGGCCGGGATCCGTGCCGCCCTGCGTCAGCACCGGGTGATTTTCTTTCGCGATCAGCATCACCTCGACGATGCGGCCCAGGAAGGTTTTGCCAAACTGCTCGGCGATCTGGTGCCGCATCCGACCGAAAAAGTGCGCGATGGGTCGACGGCGATCTTGGAACTCGATGCCGCGCGTGGCAACGGCAAGGCGGATCAGTGGCACACGGATGTGACCTTCGTCGATGCCTATCCCAAATATTCGATCCTGCGCGCGGTCGAGATTCCGGCTTATGGCGGTGACACGGTCTGGGCCAATACCGCCGCCGGTTACGCGGATCTGACACCGCAGTTGAAGGCGCTCGCCGACACCCTGTGGGCGGTGCATTCCAACCGATACGATTACGCCGCACAGCGCCCGAAGGCGACCGATGCCGAACGCAAGCATTATCAGGATGTGTTCGCATCGACGACCTATGAGACCGAGCATCCCGTGGTCCGCATCCATCCGGACACCGGCGAGAAGGTGCTGGTGCTGGGCTATTTCATCCAGCGTTTCGTTGGTCATTCGCAAGCCGATTCGGCCCATCTCTTCGACCTGCTGCAGGACCATGTGATCCGCCTGGAAAACACGGTGCGCTGGTCGTGGCGCAAGGGCGATGTCGCGATCTGGGACAATCAGGCGACACAGCATTACGCGCTCAACGATTACGGCGAGCAGAACCGCATCGTGCGCCGCTCGACGGTCGCCGGTGACGTGCCGATCAGCATCGATGGCCGGCGCTCGGTGACCCGTATCATCGGCGGGCCGGCGCGTCAGGCCGCGGAATAGGTGCCGTCATGATCCGTGATCAGCACCGATGTAGCTAAGCCGCCCGCCGCCCTCATTCCCATTTCCATCACAGCCTATCTCCGCGAGGCAAACGCATCGCGGCAACAAAGGAGTCATGTCATGAAGTTGCAGCATCTCGCTATCCTGGCCCTGGGCCTTAGCTCGCTCATCGCCGGATCGGCGGCCGCCGAGGAGCTCACCATCCGTGTCGGTTATCCCGGTGTCGGCGTCGACAACCGCCCCTATGGCTATGGCGATTCGGTGAGTGTCGCGCGCGTCGGCGAGTATCTGGAAAAGGAATTCCAGAACGACAAGGACATCAAGATTGAATGGACCTACTTTCGCGGCGCCGGTCCGGAACTGAATGAAGCGCTGGCCGCCGAGAAGCTCGACATTGCCGCGGGCCTTGGCGATCTGCCGTCGATCGTCGGCCGCTCGCGTGGCCTTGATACCAAATTCCTGCTGCCGGCGTCGGAGCGTGGCTCGCTCTATCTCGCCGTGGCGCCGAATGCGGACATCGACAGCATCGACGACCTGAAAGGCAAGAAGGTGGCGCAGTTCCGCGGCACCAACCTGCAGATCGCGACCGATGCCGTGCTGGAAGCCCATAAGCTCACCGAAAAGGATATCAAGTTCGTCAGCCTCACCACCGGTGATGCGACGGCAGCGCTGGCGGCCGGCAATGTCGATGCTTCCTTCGGCGGCGAGGAATATCTCGACCTCGCCAAGCGCGGCATCGTCAAGATCGTCTACGCCTCGAAGAAGGATAAGCCGATCTTCGGCACCAATTCGGCAATCTTCGTCACCACCGAATTCGAGCAGAAGCATCCCGACCTCACCCAGCGCATCACCACGGCCTTTGTGAAGGCGGCAGCCTGGGGCTCGGACGAGGCCAATCGTCAGGCCGTATTCGATGCCTGGGCCAAATCCGGCGTGCCGGCGGAAAGCTTTGCCGAGGATTTCGACGGCCAACCCCTGGCGCGCCGCAACACCGCGGTGATCGATGACTTCATCGTTGCGCGTTACAAGGAGAAAGCCGCGAAGGCCAAGCAATACGGCCTCATCAAGAAGGATGTCGATATCGACAGCTGGCTGGCGCCGAAATATCTCGAGACGGCGCTGAAGGAACTGGGCCTTGAGGATTACTGGCCGCGCTATGACGCTGCCGGCAACAAGGTCGCCAGCGGCCGTGTCGAAGTGGCGGCGCAGTAATGTCTGAAGCCCAAATCTCTTCGGCGCGGCCCTTCACTGGGCCTCTCGCCGACGGGGTGAGCAGCGTGCCGCGCGTATCTTTGCCAAGTGCGCGGCCGCTGGTGGGCTTTCTTCTGCCTGTCTTCCTGCTTCTGCTTTGGGCGGCCAGTGCGCAGTTCGGCTGGCTGCCCGAGCAGATTCTGCCATCACCCGACGTGGTGTGGCAGACCATCCACGACGCTGCCGTCGACGGCACGCTGTGGAGCGACAGCTTCATCTCATTGACACGCGTCCTGCGCGGATTTGCCGTGGGTGCCGGGATCGGCCTTGTCATCGGCGGCGCCATGGCGCTGTCGGGGCGGTTGAAGGCGCTGATCGATCCCTTGTTCCTGGCGGTGAGCCAGGTGCCGATCGTGGGGTGGATTCCGCTCCTCATCCTGCTTCTTGGGATCGACGAGGAATTGAAGACCGCGATCATCGCCCTCGCGGCTTTCGTGCCGGTGACCCTCGGCACCTATCAGGGGATCCGCGACGTGCCGGGGCGCTATCTCGAAGTGGGCGCCGTGTTCCTGCTGTCGCCCGTCGAGACATTGCGCCACATCGTGCTGCCGGCGGCGATGCCGGCGATATTCACGGGCCTGCGCGAAGCTGCCGCCAATGCCTGGCAGACGTTGATCGCCGTCGAGCTTCTCGCCTCGACCGAGGGGCTTGGCTATCTGATGGCCTATGGCCGGCAGTTGTTCCAATTGGAACTGGTGTTGACGGCAATGGTGGCGATCGGCCTCATCGGGCTTGTCACCGATTGGTTGCTTGGTCGCGCTGCCGCCTATTTCCAGCGCTGGGAGATCCGCTGATGCCGACGGGATCCCGCCTCTGGACGCTTGGTTTTGTGCTGCCGGTCCTGCTGCTGGCATTGTGGCAGGTGGCGAGTGTCACGGGGTTTGCCGATCAGAACTTCCTGCCGCCGCTGCAGGATCTGGCAACACGTTTCCTCAACGAATTGCGGGCAGGCACGCTCGCGGAAGATCTGGGCCTCAGCCTGCTGCGCGATCTGGCCGGCTTTGTGATCGGGAGTTTGATCGGCGTCGGTTTGGGTCTTGTGCTGGGCTTCTCGCCCCTTGCCGCCCGCATCGTCGGTCCCAGCCTGCTGGTGCACCGGCAGATCGCGCTTTTTGCCTGGGTGCCGTTGATCTCGGTCTGGTTTGGCGCGGGCGAGATCGGCAAGGTCGCCTTCATCGCCTTTGCCGCTTTCCAGCCCAATGTCATCAATACCTGGCAGGGTGTCGCGGCGATCCCGGCGGCGCATGTGGAACTGGCGCGGGCACTCACCTTCCGCCGGCTTGATTTCATCCGCTTCATCGCGCTGCCGGGCGCCTTGCCGGCGATCTTCACTGGGCTTCATGCCGGCCTTATCTATGCCTGGCAGGCCACCATCGCTGCCGAGCTGTTCATGACCATCGCGCCGGGGCTGGGCGGGCGCCTGATGGAGGGGCGCCAGCTGTTCCAGATGGATCTCGTCCTGGTCGCCATCCTGCTCATGGGCGTCATCGGCATCATCTTCAATAAGCTCGCCGCTCTGGCGGAACGCCGCCTTGTTCACGGGAGAGGAAAATGAACGCACAGAATCCGCATGCTCCTGTCGCTGCCGATCTTGGAAGCGCTGCGCCGGTCGTCGAGATCAGTCAGGTTTCAAAGACGTTCGCGCTGAAAGGCAAGAGCGTCGCGGCGCTGACCGGCATCGACCTCGCGGTCAATCAAGGCGAGTTCATCGCCATCGTCGGTGCCTCGGGCTGCGGCAAGTCGACATTGCTGCGCCTCATCCTTGGCCTCGACAGCCCCACCAGCGGCGTCATCCAGGTCGATGGCCGCCGTGTCACCGGTCCGTCGCTCGATCGCGGCATCGTGTTCCAAGAACACCGGCTGCTGCCATGGCTGACAGTCACTGGCAATGTGGCGGTGGCGCTGCGCCGGTCGGGCCTTTCGAAGGCCGCGGCACAAGCGACCATCGATGCGCATCTGGCGTTGGTGGGTCTCACCGATTTTGCCGAGGCCTACCCGGCACAGCTTTCGGGCGGCATGCAGCAGCGCGTCGCCATCGCGCGAGCCCTTGCCAACCGACCGCGCCTGTTGCTGCTCGATGAACCCTTGGGTGCCCTCGATGCCTTGACGCGCCTGCGGCTCCAGGACGAGATTCGCCGCATCGTGCGGCAGGAAGGCATCACCGCGATCCTGGTGACGCATGATGTGGATGAGGCCGTCTATCTCGGCGACCGCATCGTCGTCATGGAGCCGCATCCCGGCCGCATCCGCGATATCCTGCCGGTCGATCTGGGTGCCGTACGGGATCGCTCGGACCCAAGGTTCATTAGCTTGCGCGACCGCGTGCTGGCGGAGCTGGGTGTGACGCCAGCCGCCGCGGCCTAATCCTGCTGGCGGAATTTCGACGCCGGATAGACACCCAGGATGCGGACCTCGCGCGAGAAGAACGAGAGTTCTTCAAGGGCCAATCGCACCAGGCGCTGGTCCGGATGGCCGTCGATATCGGCATAGAACTGCGTCGACGAGAAATGCCCGTCGAGCATGTAGCTCTCCAGCTTGGTGATGTTGACGCCGTTGGTGGCGAAACCGCCCAGCGCCTTGTAAAGCGCTGCCGGCACCGAGCGTACCTTGAATACGAAGCTGGTGATGATCGGTCCCTTGGCGGGATCGGGGTCGATGGGTTCCTGCGCCATCACCACGAAGCGCGTGGTGTTGTGCGGGGCGTCTTCGAGGTCTGGTTTCAGCACCTCAAGATCATAAATCTCAGCCGCAAGGGATGAAGCAACGGCGGCGGCGGTCTTGTCGCCGCGCTGCGCAAGATCGGCGGCGGCGCCCGCGGTATCGGCATGCACCACCGGCTTGATGCCGAGGCTGCGCAGATTGTTGCGGCACTGGCTCAAAGCCTGGATATGGCTTGAGGCGGTTTTGATGTCGGCAAGCTTGGCGCCCCTCACCCCCAGCAGCTGATGATTCACGCGCTGGAAATGTTCGCCAACGATGTGGAGGCCCGAATCCGGCAGCAGATGATGGATGTCGGCGACGCGGCCGGCGACCGAGTTTTCGATCGGCACCATGGCGAGACGCGCGCGCCCCTCATGAACGGCTGCAAACATGTCCTCGAATGACGGGCAGGGCAGCGCAGTCATGTCCGGGAAGGCGGCGCGGCAGGACAGGTTCGAATAGGCCCCGGGCACCCCTTGGAAGGCGATGGTGTTGTTGACTGCTGCGTTCAAGACCGCTGCTACCTTTTATCAGATGTTATTTGCGGGGCGCCAAAAGTGCGCGCGCCCGTTCGAGTTCGGCCGGAGTATCGACACCGAGCGGCAGGGTGTCAACGAGCGCCACGTCGATGCGCATGTTGTTCTCCAGGGCGCGCAACTGTTCCAGCTTCTCGCGCTGTTCGAGAATACCGGGTGACAGTTTGACGAAGCGCTCCAGCGCCGCCCGACGATAGGTGTAGAGGCCGATATGGTGATAATGCGGCCCCGTCTTGCCATCGGCATTGGCCGGTGTGGTGGCGCGGCTGAAATAGAGCGCGCGGGCGATGCCGTTGCCGTTCGGTTGAAAGGCCGCCACCGCCTTCACGACATTGGGGTTGGTGCGTTCTTCCTCGCGCGTGATCTCGACCGCCAGCGTCGCGATGTCGACGCTGGCCTCGACCAGCGGATCAAGGGCGCGGCGGATGAGGGCCGGATCAAGGGTCGGCAGGTCACCCTGGACGTTGACGATGGCGTCGAACTTTCCCGCGGGATCGATCTTGGTGAGCGCCTCAAAAATGCGGTCGGAACCGGAAGGGTGGTTGGGGTCGGTCAAGACCGCCTGGCCGCCGGCCGCCTCGACCGCCCTCTTGATGGCCTCTTCCGCGCAGGCGACGAAGACCGGGCCGATGCCCGCTTCCATCGCCCGGCGCCAGACATGGACGATCATGGGGGCGCCGTGAATGTCGGCCAACGGCTTGTCGGGGAGGCGCGTCGAGGCCATGCGGGCGGGGATGAGGATGACGGTATGGCTGGGGCGGGTCATGGTCGGGTTCTGCAAGAGAGGGGCTGGAGACGGCACGTGATGGCCCCAGCTTCTGCCTGAAGGCGAGGGTGCCGGGGCCGCGACATTATGCCGCTAAGCCCCGGAAATCAAAGCCCGAGCCTGCCCTATAAGAAAATCGTCCGAAGCCAGGCGCCTATTTCCCCTATCGCTTGCTGCGGTATTGGACAGGGACGACGGAAGCGGTTAAATTCCGCGCCGAGTTGTGGCCCCTTTGACTAGCCAATATACCGCGCGGCGGGTCGGGGTAAGTCGCTGTTCCCAAGAAGGTAGGGGTCCAGCGGCTGTTTCGTCGCGCATAAGCCATGAGGGATGAAGTCGAATGTCTTTGGAAGCCAACAAGATCGCCGCTGCGGTCCTGGTCGGCGGCATGCTGACCCTTTCGGTCGGTCTGGTCTCCAACATCATTTACGGTGCGCCGGAAGGCAGCGCCCATGAAGAAGCCGCCGAAGGTGGCGCTGCTGAGGGTGCGGGCGAAGCCGCCGCCCCGGCCGCAGCGACCCCGGACGCCGCACCGGTCTCCTCGGTGCCGTTGATCGCCGCCGCCGACCCGGCTGCGGGCGAGAAGGTCGCCTCGAAATGCAAGACCTGCCACACGTTCGAGAGCGGCGGTCCGAACCGCGTCGGCCCGAACCTCTGGGGCATCGTCGGCAACCATTCGGCCCACAAGGAAGATTTCGCCTATTCCGACACGATCAAGAATCTCAAGATCACGTGGGATTTCGATCATCTCGACCAGTTCCTGACCAACCCGAAGGCCTATGCCAAGGGCACGAAGATGAGCTTTGCGGGCTTGAAGAAGCCGGAAGATCGTGCGGCCCTGCTGCGCTGGCTGCGTGATCAGGCGGATTCGCCGGCCCCGCTGCCGCAATAACGCCCCGAGAATACACGCATCATGGCAGCCCCGGCGGCGATCCCGGCCGAATTCCTGACGTTGGCCAAAAGCCTCGTCGATATCAGCCGGCCGATCCTGCGCGGCTATTACCGGACCAAGCTCGACATCATCTCGAAAGGTGATGAAAGCCCGGTGACCAAGGCCGACCGCGAATGCGAAGCGGCCTTGCGTGCTGCCATCAACAAGGCGTTTCCGGCCCACGGCATCATCGGCGAGGAATTCGGCGCCGAGAATGCCGAGGCCGAATTCGTCTGGGTGCTCGATCCCTTGGACGGGACGCGCGCCTTCGTCACCGGAAGGCCCACCTTCGGCACGCTCATTGCGTTGACCCAGGGCGGCAAGCCGGTGCTGGGCGTCATCGACATGCCGATCCTCTCCGATTGCTGGATCGGCGCCGCGGGCCATGCCACGACGCTCAATGGTGATCCGGTGAAGGCCCGTGCCTGTGCCGGTCTCAAGGATGCCTATTTCTCGGCCGCCCTGCCGCAGATGTTCCAGGGCGAGGCGCAGGGCGCCCATGACCGCATCGCCGGTGCTGTGAAATCGGCGACCTATGGCGGGGATTGCTATCAATACGGCATGGTGGCCACCGGCTTCATCGACCTCGTGGTCGAAAAGACCCTCGGCATCTATGACTACCTGTCGCTGGTCCCGGTGCTGGAAGGCGCCGGCGCCCATATCACCGATTGGGCGGGCAAGCCCCTCCACACCAAATCGGGCGATGCCGTGGTGGCCGCCGGCGACAAGCGCATACTCGACGCGGCACTCGCCCTCATTAATGGCTGATCCGGCGTAACGCCTTTGATTTAAAGGCTTTCCGAGCGCGCAAAGGTTCCGCTATGCTTCGCGGCAAAAGATGTCGCTTCGCATTCCGGGAAGGCTTTTCATGCTCCATCGCGTTGCCGCCCTCGCTCTTATTCTGGTCCTCGGTGCCGGTGCCGGTGCCATCAGCATTGGCTCGGCCTCCGCGCAGGACAGTTACACGACACATGCCGTCACGGTGAATGACGCGCCGAAATATCCGGCCGACTTCAAGCACCTCGATTATGTCAATCCCGATGCCCCCAAGGGCGGTACGCTACGGACGGCTGCCACGGGCAGTTTCGACAGTTTCAATCCCTATATCGTACGTGGCGACGCTGCTGGCCTCGGCGGCATGTTCGAGACTCTTACGACCCGCATCGACGACGATACTTTGACCAATTACGGCCTGATCGCCGAAAGCATGGAAGTGGCGAAGGATAATTCCTGGATCATCTTCACGCTTCGAAAGGAAGCGCGCTGGCAGGATGGCAAGCCGATTACGCCGGAGGATGTCGTCTTCTCCTTCAACATTTTGAAAGAGAAAGGGGCGCCACTCTATCGCTTCTACTACGCCAACGTGGAAAAGGCTGAGGTGCTCGACGCCGCGCGCGTCAAGTTTACCTTCACGTCAAAGGATAATCGCGAACTGCCCGGCATCATGGGCGAACTGCCCGTGCTGGCAAAGCATTATTGGGAAGGGCGCAATTTCGAGGAGCCGTCACTCGACGTGCCGCTGGGCAGCGGCCCCTACAAGCTCAAGAGCTACGAGGCCGGGCGCTCGATCACAATGGAGCGGGATCCCAATTACTGGGGTAAGGATTTGCCGGTCAATATCGGCACCAACAACTTCGATATCTTGCGTACGGATTACTACCGAGATCCGACGGTCATGCTGGAAGCCTTCAAAGGCGGTGCTTTCGATATTCGCGCCGAGAATAGCGCCAAGGCCTGGGCGACGAGCTATGACTCGCCTGCGCTGAGGGACGGTCGGATCAAGAAAGTTCTAATCCCCGACGACAACCCTGACGGGATGCAAGGCTTCGCCATGAATCTGCGACGCCCCCTGTTTCAGGATCCACGCGTACGTCAGGCGATGATCCTTGCCTTCGATTTCGAATGGTCGAACAAGACGCTGTTCTACGGGCAATACACCCGCTCGCGCAGCTATTTTGGCAATTCCGAGATGGAAGCAAAAGGTCTGCCTTCGCCGGAGGAACTGAAGATTCTGGAGCCCCTGCGCGGCAAAATCCCGGACGAGGTCTTTACCACCGAATACAATCCGCCGGTCAGCGATGGCAGTGGCACCAATGCCGAAAATCTGGCTAAGGCCGCGGCCCTGCTCGAGGAAGCAGGCTGGAAACTCCAGAACGGTCAGCGCATGAAGGATGGCAAGCCGTTTGAATTCGAATTCTTGATGCAGGCTGGCGATGGTTTCGACCGCATAGTGCAGCCCTACGTTAAATCGCTGCAGCGTCTCGGCGTGAAGGGCGAGCTGCGCGCTGTCGATACGGCGCAGTACCAGAGGCGGACCGACGATTACGATTACGACATGAAAGTATCGAGCTTTGGGCAATCGCCTTCGCCTGGAAATGAACAGCGGGAATTCTGGGGCTCAGCATCGGCCGATTCCTCTGGCGGCCGCAATGAGGTTGGCATCAAGGACCCGGTCATCGATCAACTGATCGAAGGGCTGATCGCTGCGCCCAGCCGCCATGACCTGATCATTTATTGCCGCGTTCTTGATCGCGTCCTGCAATGGCACTATTTCGTGGTGCCGAATTTCCATATGAGCGCGAACCGCATCGCCTATTGGGATAAGTTCGGTCGTCCCGACAAGCTGCCGGAACCCACCTATGGTATCGGCCTCTCCGCGTGGTGGCTCGATCCTGCCAAAGAAAAGGCCCTCGCCGCAAAGGCTGCTCAAGCGGCACCGGCGGATGCTGCCGCCTCTACAGCGACGTCGTCGGCCACCAGCGACGCCGCTAGTACGGCGACATCGGCTGCGGCACCGGCCGCGCCGACCAATCGCGGCTCCTCGCCGCTCGGCTACGTGCTCTATATCGTCGGTGGTGTCATTCTGGTCGTCATCGGCGCCGCCGTGCTGAAGCGCAAAAAGGCGAAGTGACGGGCATGGTGCGGGTCGGTTCGAACCACCCCCTCTCCCCGACCCTCCCCCACGTTGGGGGGAGGGAGAAGAGAGAGCTCGGCCTAGTCCCCTCCCCCCAACGTGGGGGAGGGTTAGGGAGAGGGGGTATCTCCACCTCTATGGTCTCGCCGCAATGATCGCCTATATCGTCCGCCGCCTGCTGTTGATGATCCCGACTTTGCTCGGGATCATGGTCATCAATTTTATTGTCATCCAGGCAGCCCCCGGCGGGCCGGTCGAGCAGACGATCGCAAAGCTGAAAGGCACGGCGATCGATTCCACCGCGCGCATCACCGGGGGCGGCGGGTCGGAGGTAATGAGCAACAGCGGCTCAGGCCAGCAGCCGAGCCTCACTGAGCTCAACAACAAGTATCGCGGCGCCCGGGGACTCGATCCCAAATTTATCGCCGAGATCGAGCGCATGTATGGTTTCGACAAGCCGATGCATGAACGCTTCTTCATGATGATGAAGAGCTATCTCACCTTCGATTTCGGCAAGAGCTTCTTCAAGGGCCGGCCGGTGGTAGAGCTTATCCTCGACAAGATGCCGGTCTCGATCTCGCTGGGCCTGTGGACCACTCTCATCATCTACGGCATTTCGATTCCCTTGGGCATCGCCAAGGCATCGCGTGATGGCACACCTTTCGATGTCTGGACCAGCACGGCAATCATCGTCGGCTCGGCGATACCGGGCTTTCTCTTTGCCATCCTGCTGATTGTGCTCTTTGCCGGCGGCACCTATTTCGACGTCTTTCCCTTGCGCGGCCTCGTTTCCGACAATTGGGATGAGCTTTCCTGGGGCGCGCGTATTGTCGATTACGCCTGGCATATGGCGCTGCCCATTCTATCGCTGGTGATCGGCAGCTTCGCCGGCCTGACCCTTCTCACCAAGAACTCCTTCCTCGACCAGATCAACCTCCAATACGTGACGACGGCACGCGCCAAGGGGCTCAACGAGCGCCGCGTGCTCTATGGCCATGTCTTCCGCAACGCCATGCTGATCGTCATCGCCGGCTTCCCCTCGGCCTTCGTCGGCATTCTCTTTACCGGCGCGCTGCTGACCGAGATCATCTTCTCGCTCGATGGCCTGGGGCTGCTGGGCTGGGAGGCGACGATCAACCGCGATTACCCGGTGATGTTCGCCACGCTCTACATGTTCACGCTGCTGGGTCTGGTAATGCAGCTGGTGGGCGACATCACCTACATGCTGGTCGATCCGCGCATCGATTTCGAGGCGCGCGAGACATGAGCTTCCTGCAGCCGAAACTGTCACCGCTGACGCAACGCCGCTGGCGCAATTTCCGCGCCAACACGCGCGGCTTCTGGTCGCTTGTTATCTTCCTGATCCTGTTCGGCATCAGCCTGCCGGCGGAATTCATCGCCAATGACCGGCCGATCGCCGTTTCGTACCAGGGCGAGATCTATTGGCCGGTCTTCCACAATTACGGCGAGGAAGTGTTCGGCGGCGTTCCCGGCCTCACCGCCGACTTCACCGGCCCGTTCCTCAAAGAGCGCATCGCGCAGGGCGGCGGCTGGACGGTGTGGCCACCCATTCCCTTCTCCTATGACACGGTGGTCACCAATCTGCCCGGACCGGCGCCGACGGCACCGGACGGCGTCAACTGGCTGGGGACCGACGACCAGGCGCGCGACGTGCTGGCGCGTGTCATCTATGGCTTCCGCGTCTCGGTGCTGTTCGGCCTGATACTCACCATCTTCAGCACCATCATCGGCGTGCTGGCGGGCGCCGTGCAGGGCTATTTCGGCGGCTGGACGGATTTGACCTTCCAGCGTTTCCTGGAAATCTGGGGCGGGCTGCCCTTCCTCTACATTCTCATGATTCTGTCGAGCATCATCGAACCGGGGTTCTGGACCCTGCTCGGCATCATGCTGCTGGTCAGCTGGACCTGGCCGGTGGGTGTCGTGCGTGCCGAATTCCTGCGCGCGCGCAATCTGGAATATGTTCGGGCGGCAAAGGCCTTGGGCCTCGGTGATTGGCGCATCATCACCCGTCACATCCTGCCCAATGCCATGGTGGCGACGCTGACCTTCCTGCCCTTCACCTTGGGCGGATCGGTGACGACACTGACCTCCCTCGACTTCCTCGGCTTCGGCCTGCCGCCCGGATCACCCTCGCTCGGCGAATTGCTGGCACAAGGGAAAGAGAATTTGCAGGCGCCGTGGCTCGGCATCAGCGGCTTCTTCGTCATCGGCGTGATGCTGACCTTGCTCATCTTCATCGGCGAGGCGATCCGCGATGCGTTCGACCCCCGCAAAGGGAATGCGTGATGTGGGGGAATGCGTGATGGCATTGCTTGAGATCGACAAACTCAAGGTGGCCTTCGGCGAGCGTGAAGTCGTGCATGGCGTGAGCTTTGCCATCGACAAGGGCGAGACGCTGGCCCTGGTCGGTGAATCCGGGTCGGGAAAATCGGTGACGGCGCTTTCCATCCTGCGCCTGCTGCCGCAAGTAGCAACACATCCCGCGGGCGCCATCCGTTTTGACGGGCCCAACGGCACCGAAGACCTGCTCACGGCATCGCCGGCGCATCTCCGGCAGATTCGCGGCGGGCGCATTGCCATGATCTTCCAGGAGCCGACTTTGTCGCTCAACCCGCTGCACCGGATCGAGCGGCAGCTGGTCGAGACGATCCAGCTGCACCAGCCGATGGGCGATACGGCGGCCAGGAAGCGGGCGCTCGAGCTCCTTGAACTGGTCAAGATCGACAATGCGGCGCAGAAGCTCAAAAGTTTCCCGCATGAAATGTCGGGCGGCCAGCGCCAGCGCGTGATGATCGCCATGGCCTTGGCCAACGAACCCGATCTCCTCATCGCCGACGAGCCGACGACGGCGCTCGATGTCACCATCCAGGCGCAGATCCTCAATCTGATGATGGACCTGCAGCGACGCCTCGGCATGGCGATCCTGCTCATCACCCATGATCTGGGCGTGGTGCGGAAGTTCGCACGCCGCGTTGCTGTCATGAGCCAGGGCGAGATCGTGGAGCAGGGCGAAACGGCCAAGGTGTTCGGCCAACCGCAGCATGATTACACCAAGCACCTGCTGGCGGCCGAACCGAAGGGCGAGGTCGAGCCGGTCGGAACGCAGGCACCGGAAATCCTTCGGGCCGAGAAGCTCTCGGTCCTCTTCCCCATCAAGCAGGGCGTCTTTCGCCGAATCGTCGATCATGTCCGTGCGGTGGTCGATGCCGACCTCACGCTTCATGAAGGCGAGACGATGGGGATCGTCGGCGAATCCGGTTCCGGCAAGACGACCTTGGCCTTGGCGCTGTTGCGTCTGATCGACAGCCAGGGTGCCATTACCTTCGAGGGCAAGCGCATCGATACGCTCGATCGGGGCGAGATGCGACCCTTGCGGCGCGAAATGCAGATCGTCTTCCAGGACCCGTTTGGCTCCCTCTCGCCCCGCCTCTCCATCGGCGAGATCGTGACGGAAGGCCTCGGTATCCATCACATCGGCCGCGATGCCGCGGAGCGCGAGGAGATCGTCATCGAGACGCTGCGCGAGGTGGGACTCGATCCCGACACGCGGCATCGCTACCCGCATGAATTCTCCGGCGGCCAGCGCCAGCGTATCGCCATCGCCCGTGCCCTCATCCTGAAGCCGAAGCTCATCGTGCTCGACGAGCCAACGTCAGCACTCGACATGTCGGTGCAGGCGCAGATCGTCGACCTCTTGCGGGACTTGCAGCGGCGCCACCGCCTTGGCTATCTCTTCATCTCGCATGATCTGCGGGTGATACGGGCGATGAGCCACCGCGTCATGGTGCTGAAACAGGGGAAAGTGGTGGAAACCGGAACGGCAGCCGACATCTTCGAACGCCCGCAGCAAGCCTATACGAAGGCGCTGCTCTCGGCGGCCCTCCATCATGAAGCGGTCGATCTCGGCGCGGTGCGGCAATGACCCGTGAAAGGCTGCTCTTTGCCGGCGCCGATGAATATCAGACGGTCTTTGCAGAAGCCGCACGCGATGTTGCGGGGATCGAATTCGTCGCCTACGCGCCCGACCTCGATCTCACCGGCATCCGCTATCTTTTGATGTGGCGCCCGGTGCCGGGCCTTGCCAAGGCGATGCCGAACCTCCAGGCCGTCTTCTGCTTTGGTGCCGGCGTCGAACGGTTGCTTGGCAGCACGGAGGTGCCGGCGCATGTGCCAATCGTCCGCATGGTCGAGCCGGGCCTGACCTCCGGCATGGTGGAATATGTGCTGTGGCAGGCTTTGCGCCATCACCGCCGCATCTGGGAATTGGAAGAGGCGCAGGCGCAAGGCAAATGGGCGCCGCATTGGTATCCGGCTTCCTGGGACCGGTCGGTCGGCATTCTGGGCTTCGGGGAATTGGGGCAAGCGGCGGGCGAAAAGCTCACCGAGTTCGGTTTTCCCGTGCGCGGCTGGTCGCGCTCCCGGAAGGAGCATGCCGCGATCCGCTGCTATGCCGGGGCCGATGAACTGGCGGCCTTCCTGGATGGGCTGGAGATTCTGGTCTGTCTTTTGCCGCTCACGCCGGAGACAAAAAGTATCCTCAATGCCGATCTTCTGGGGCGGTTGAAGCCCGGCGCCTCGCTCATCAATGTCGGGCGCGGTGGGCATTTGGTCGAAGAGGACCTGATCGCCGCCCTGGAAAGCGGGCAGCTGATCGCTGCCAGCCTCGACGTTTTTTCGCAGGAACCCCTGCCAGCGACCCACGCCTTCTGGCGCCATCCGCGCATTTTCATGACCCCGCACAATGCCAGCGATACCGATCCGGCGGGCGGGCTGGCGGCGATTGCCCGTCAGATTGCCCGGGCGGCCCAGGGGCACCCCCTGGAACATGTAGCCGACCGGGCCCGCGGCTACTGAATCCGGTCTTCCGACCCCGTTTACACAAAAATGTAGACCTACCCCTAAGTGGGTAACGTCTTCTTTAGACTTTCCTGGAAAAAATACCTCTCGAGTTGGCATAGCTAAATCGGGAGGGCATTAATGCCCTGTCCCGACTCTCAAGAAACGATTTAGGAACGGGGCCCCACATGCTGCAATCCGCCTTGGCCCGACTGCGAATCGGCAGCCGGATCACCTTTGGCTTCGTCATCGTCCTCAGCGTCCTGGTGGCGGTGATCGGCTTCAGCTATTTCGCGCTGACAGCGGCGAAATCGAGCTTTGGCGATTTCACCAGCATGGCCAATGGCGCCATCGCCACCCAGCAGATCGATCGCGACGTCGTGGCGCTAAGGCGCCAGGTGATGGATTTCATGCGCGAGGGGCGCCAGGAGGATCTCGACCAGGCGCATCAACTCCTCGCCTCGTTGAAGGATCGCCTCTCGGCGCAGAAGGACGCCTCGGCGCCCGAGATGCAGCCCAAATTCGACGAGATGCTGACGGTCCTCGACGCCTATGCCGCCGATGTCGATGCGGCCGTCCAGATGAAAAGCGACCGCGATTGGCTGCAGAACAGCGAACTGGCCGAACTTGGCCAGAAGGCCAGCAAGAACATGTCCGATATTCTTTCTGCCGCGAGCTCCGCCGGGGAATACGACGTCGCCACCTTTGCCGGCCAGGCCGAGGAAAAGCTGCTCAACGGCCGCATCGCCGCCGAGCGTTATGTGTCGAGCGGCGATCCCGCCTTCATCGAGCAATCGGCCCGATCCGTGCTCATCTTCTCCTCCAGCATCGTTGCCCTCCAGGGCAAGCTGAAGGCACCGCAACAGCGCCGCATGGCGCAGGAAGCGGCGCAGACGATGCAGAAATATTCGATGAGCCTGGGCGAGCTGAAGGACCTCGCGATCAGTCTCAACGAACTCGTCACCAAGAAAATGGCGGAAGGCTCGAAGCATATCGGCGAGCTTGCCAATGAGATCACCGCGGCACAGCAGAACGCCATGGCCGGTGTCGCAACCGATACCACAAGCCGCGTTGAAGAGGCGTTGAAGGCCATGCTGATCATTGCCGGGGTGGCGCTGGCCATCGGCATTTTTGCTGCCTTCATCATCGGCCGATCCATCTCGGGGCCGGTCCGCTCGATGACGGCGACCATGAGTGATCTGGCCGGCGGCAATCTCGACCTCGAGATCCCGGCGCTCGGCAACCGCGACGAGATCGGCGACATGGCGCGCACCGTCGTCGTCTTCAAGGATGCGCTTGCCGCCCAGCGCGCGGCCGATGCAGCGGCCAAGCGCGAGGCGGAGACGAAGCTGGCGCGCACTCAGGCACTTGAATCCCTCATCGCCGGCTTCGAAGGGAAGGTCGGCAATCTCGTGGCGTCGCTGTCGACAGCCTCGAGCCATCTGCAGAATTCGGCGCAAAGCATGACCACGACGGCGGCCGAGACCAACCAGCAATCGAATGCTGTGGCGGCGGCGGCCGAGCAGGCGACCGCCAACGTGCAGACCGTTGCGGCGGCGACCGAGGAGCTGACCTCCTCGATCAGCGAGATCGGCCGCCAGGTCAACCAATCGACCAGCATCGCCCAGAAGGCGGTGGCACAGGCCGCCCACACCAACAATCAGGTGCAAGGCCTCGCCACCTCAGCCCAGGCGATTGGCGACGTCGTGCGCCTCATCAGCGAGATCGCGGCCCAAACCAATCTTCTGGCCTTGAATGCCACCATCGAAGCGGCGCGCGCCGGCGATGCCGGCAAAGGCTTTGCGGTCGTGGCGTCCGAGGTGAAGAACCTCGCGTCACAGACCGCCAAGGCGACGGAAGAAATTAGCGCCAAGGTAAACGAGATCCAGAAGGCGACCGAGGAATCAGTGAGCGCCATCCAGGGCATCGCCGGCGTCATCGAGGAAATCAGCAGCATCTCCTCGACCATCGCCACGGCGGTCGAGCAGCAATCGGCCGCCACCAACGAAATCGCCCGCAATGTTCAGCAGGCGAGCCAGGGAACGACCGAAGTCTCGGGCAATATCCAGGGCGTCACCCAGGCCGCGGACGAGACCGGCAAGGCCGCCGGTGCCGTGCTGGGTGCCGCCACGGAACTGGGGCAACAATCCGACGTCCTCAACAGCGAAGTCGGTCAGTTCATCGCGCAGGTCCGCGCCATCTGACGGTTCGCATCAAGCGATTGTCCAAAGGGAGCGACCTTCATGTTTCAGTCCGTCCTCGCGCGTTTGCGGATCAGCACCCGCATCCAGCTCGGCTTCGGCTTCATCCTGGCGCTCCTTGCCGGCTTCATCGTCTTCAGCTTCGTCTCGCTGCAGGATATCCGCACCAATCTAGACGAGTACATCCGCATTGCGGAAAATGCGATGACCGTGCAGCGCATCGACCGCAATGTGGTCGATCTGCGCCGCAACGTGCTGTCCTTCGAACGTGAGAACAACGCCCAGTCGCTCGATCGGGCGAAGGCATTGTTGGCACAGCTGAAGACGGACATCGCCACGCGCATCGAAACGACCAAATCGGCCGAACGCAAGGCGATGTTCACCGAGATGGGGCAGCTCGTCGACGCCTATGCCGGCAACCTCGACACCCTTGTCGCCCTGAAGGCCGAGCGCGACAAAGTACAGAACGAACAGATGTCGGCGCTGGGTGCAGCCGCCGGCAAGACCATGTCCGATCTGCTGGAATCAGCCTTGAACAGCGAGGATTTCGTCGGTGCGGCCTATGCCGGGCAGGCGATTGAAAAGATGCTGACGGCCCGCGTCTCGGCAGCACGCTATACGGCAACCGGCGATCCCAAACTGATCGAGGCGGCGCAGAAATACGTCTCTCTCTTCGGCATGGACGTCAACACGCTGCAGGCCAAACTGGTCAACATGATCTACCGCACCCGGGCGCTTGACGTCGCGAAGAGCATGAAGGAATACGGCGCCCATCTGGTGGCACTCGCCGACATGGCGGTGAAGATCGACGCCCTCGACAAGACCATGAGCGACCAGGCGACGCGCTTTGCCGAAGTCTCGGCTGCGGTGCTGGAGTCGCAGCTCGGCAGCATGGGCGGTGTCAAAGATCTGGTCATGGCGACCATCGGCAGCGCCATCACGATCATGATCGTCGTCGCGGCGCTGGCGCTCGGCATCGGCGCGCTGGCCGGCTGGCTCATCGGCCGCAGCATCGCCCGGCCCGTCCGCAACATGACCGACACGATGGGCGAATTGGCGCGCGGCAATCTCGATATCGACATACCGGCCCAGGAAAACCGTGACGAAATCGGCGACATGGCGCGCACCGTGGTCGTCTTCAAGGACGCCCTGGTCGCCCAGCGCCAGACGGATGCGGCGGCTAAGGCGGAAGCGGAAACCAAGCTGAAGCGCGCACAGGAACTGGATAGCCTCATCCAAAGCTTCGAGGGCCAGGTCGGCGCATTGGTCGGCAGTCTCTCAACCGCCGCCAGCGAATTGCAAAGCTCGGCGCAATCGATGTCGGCGACGGCCGACCAGGCCAACCAGCAATCGAGCGCGGTGGCGCTGGCGGCCGAACAGACGACGGCCAATGTCCAGACCGTGGCGGCAGCAACCGAAGAACTCACCTCCTCGATCAGCGAAATCGGCCGCCAGGTCAGCCAGTCGACCAGCATCGCCCAGAAGGCGGTCTCGCAGGCATCGGAAACCAATGCCCAGGTGCAGGGCCTGGCCGTGTCGGCACAGGCGATCGGTGCCGTGGTCCAACTTATCAACGATATCGCCAGCCAGACCAATCTGCTGGCGCTCAACGCCACGATCGAGGCGGCGCGCGCTGGTGAAGCCGGCAAGGGCTTTGCCGTGGTGGCGTCCGAAGTGAAGAACCTTGCCAGCCAGACCGCCAAGGCAACCGACGAGATCGGCGCCAAGATCACCGAGATCCAAGGGGCGACGGCACAATCGGTGGCGGCGATCGAAGGCATCTCCAAGGTGATCGAGGAGATCAGCCACATCTCCACCACCATTGCCGCGGCAGTCGAGGAGCAGACGGCCGCCACCAACGAAATCGCCCGCAACGTGCAGCAGGCAAGCCAGGGCACGACGCAGGTCTCCGGCAACATCCAGGGTGTGACAGCCGCGGCTGGCGAAACCGGCAAGGCCGCGGGCCAGGTGCTGGGGGCCGCTACTGAACTCGGCCATCAATCCAGCAGCCTCAGCGATGCCGTTGGCCTCTTCATCACGAAGGTCCGCGCCATCTAGCGCGTCGGACCTAATGCGACCTTCCGGGGGGAGGGTCGGCGGGTGGGGGCGGTCTTAACCGGCCGCCCTCATCCGCCAGTCATACTCCATCTCCTCTACCACCAGATCGACAAGCTGCTGGTCGGTGAGGCGCTTCAGCAGATAAAGCGACATGTCGATCCCCGCGGTGATACCGCCGGAGGTGAGGTATTTGCCGTTGTCGATGAAGCGCGCCGTCGGCCGCACGTCAATCTTGTCGCTGATGGCGCGCAGCTCGCCGATGGCGCCGGCATGGGTCGTGGCAGCCAGGCCGTCGAGCAGGCCGAGCTTTCCTAGAATGAGCGCGCCGGTGCAGACGCTGGCCACCACCTCGGCGCGCGCTGCCTGGCGCGCGACCCAATCCAGAATCCGTGGATCGCGCATCGCCGCCCGGCTGCCTTTGCCGCCGGGGATGATCAGCACGTCGGCCTGCGGTGCGGTGGCAAGATCGAAATGCGGCGCCACGTTGAGACCGCCCACCGCGGCGATGGGGTTGGCACTATCCGCCACCGTGATGACGCGGAAAGGTGCCGGCTGGCGGACTTCGCCAGCGACGGAAAAGACTTCGAACGGTCCGGCGAAATCTAGCACTTCGACATCGGGGAACAGCAGCAAGGCGACGGTCTTCATGACTCAAGCTTCTCCAGAGGTTTGGAAGTGCTGGCGGAACTGGCTGGGGGTGACGGCCAGATGCCGGCGGAAATTGCGGCGCAGGCGCTCGGCGCTGCCGAAGCCCAAGCGCTGTGCCACCTGGTCGACCTGTTCGCGGCCTTCGGCCAGTGCCTGGCGGGCGGCATCGATGCGCGCCGCGGCCACAAAGGCCGCCGGTGTCATCCCGGTTTCGTCGTGGAAGCGCCGGGCGAAATGGCGCGGGCTCATGGCCACACGGGAAGCCAGTGTCTCCACGTCGAGGGCCTGGTCGAGATGGGCGAGGATCCATTGCTGCAGGCCGGCGATGCGGCCGGGGGCGGTGTCTTGCGCCCGCAAGGCGGGACTGAACTGCGCCTGACCGCCGCTGCGGCGCATGTAGAGCACGAATTCGCGCGCCAATTGCGCCACGACCGCGGCCCCCAGATCTTCCTCGATCAGCGCCAACGCCAAATCCATGCCGGCACTGATCCCGGCCGAGGAATAGAACTTGCCGTCGCGCACGAAGATCGAATCGCGCTCGACGGTAATCTCCGGGTACGCGGCGGCAAGCTGGTCACAACGCACCCAATGCGTCGCGGCGCGCCGGCCATCGAGCAGGCCGGCCTTGGCCAGCAGCAAGGCGCCGCTGCACACCGAGGCGACGCGGCGGCAATACGGTGCCTGGCGTTTCAGCCAGGCGATCACGCGCTGCTCCTTGAGCTGGGCATCGATACCGATGCCACCAGCCACCAGCAGGGTGTCGATGCCGGTCATCACACGGCCGATCTTGCGGGTGGCGGCCAGCGCGATGCCGGCGGACGTCACGACATTGCCAAGGCTTGCGGCAGCGAGGCTCACGTCATAGGCGCGGAAGCCGGCGAAATCATTGGCGGCGGCGAACAGGGACATGGGGCCTGAGATATCGAGAAGATGTGCGTCCTTGTAGACAAACATCACGATCTCGCGCGGTGCCTTGCGACGCTGGATGGCGGCCATGAAGACTGTCTCTTCTCGAAGGATGCCTTGTGTCAACGCATCTTGCGCGCAGAGGGTCCATGGCAGCAATGACATATATCCGGCATTTTCTGCCATCGCGGATCCGGCCCTGGACCCGGCGCGGAGGCCTGCGCCATACTCGGCGCCATGAAACGCAAGGATATCGCGGCCGCCTTGGCGGAGATCAAGGCCCGCAAAATGCGGGGCTCGGCATTCGCCCATTATCGCGGCACGGCCGATCTATTCTATGGCCGATGGTTGAAGCCGGTCCTGGGTGTGAAGGCGCCGGCCGTTTGGCTCAACGGCGACATGCATCTCGAGAACTTCGGCACTTATCGTGGCGACAACCGGCTGACCTATTTCGACATCGGCGATTTCGACGACGCGGCGCGGGGGCCGGCGGTCATCGATCTGCTGCGCTTCCTCACCGGCCTCATCGTGGCGGCACCGGAACTGGGCGTCACCACCGCCGAGGCGCGTGCCCTGGCAGCGCTGGGTTTGGAGCGCTACCGCGCAGCGCTTGCCAACGGCAAGGCGCGCTGGCTGGAGCGACGGACCGCGCGCGGCGCCATCGGCGATCTCCTTGCTGATCTCGAAGGGCGCAGCCAGGCCGATCTCCTTGCCAAGCGCACGGTCGTCAAGAACGGCAAGCGGCGCCTGCGCTTCGATACCGGCAAGGCGATCCGGCTGGAAAAGGCCGAGGCCGCTGCCGTGACGGCGGCGCTGGCGCGCTTTGCCCATCGCCGCGCGCATCCCGAATTCTTCGACGTGCTCGACGTGGCGCAGCGCGTGGCCGGCCTCGGCGCCCTGGGACGGCCGCGCTATGTGGCGCTCATCCGCGGCAATGGCGGCAAGGACGGCCAGGCGCTCATCGATCTGAAATCGCAGCCGGGCTCGGCCCTGGTGAAGGCGCTCAGCAAAGCCGGCCATCGCCAGCCGACCTTTGCCAATCACGCCGCCCGGGTGGTCGAGATCGAGTACCATCTGCAAGCCGCCGCCCCGGCCTTCCTCACCGACATCGCCATCGGCAAGACGGCATTCACCTTCCGTGAACTGCAACCCGACCAGGATAAACTGGAAGCGACACAATTGGCGGGCGATGCCGCGCGGCGCGAGGAAGCGATCGGCGCCATGGGCGATGTCATCGCCTGGGCACAGCTTCGGGCCAGCGGCTGGCGCGGCGGGGCGACCATCGACGATCTGATGCGTTGGTCGCGCGCCAAATCCTGGCAGCGCGACTCAGCGCGACCGCTCCTCACCCTCGCCGCCGAGGCCGCGAAGGCGACACGCAAGAACTGGGACAAACTTTCTTCCGCCAAAAATTGAGGGAAATCCGGGACTGGGCAAAATTGTCTCAAATGCTTGATATTGTTAACATTGCCGTAAGTCACTGAGCCGGGTATAAGCTGCGCCAACCCCTGGTGACCCTCAGCTGATTCCGGAAAGATCCCGACAGTGATCGACGGCACCCTTTCGATTCTTGGTACCGCACCGACCTTGGGCCTCGTTACCTTGGCCTTGGGCCTAAGTGCAGCTGCAGGCTTCCGCCTCGGCGGATTGCTCGGCTGGCGCGGATATGGCCGCCTCGGTCGGGCTGGCGCCGGTGCCGCCCTTGCTTGCCTCATCATGGTCGGTCTGGGCATTACGCGGCTCGGCGTGACGCTGCCCGAGCCTGCAGCCCTTTTCGACTGGGCGTTGTGGCGCGACGGCGCGTTTCTCAGTGCCGCCTGCATCCTGCCCGTCATCGCTGCCTTGCGCCTCGACGTGCTGATGGGCCGAATCGCTGCAATCGGCGTCGCACTGCTCAGTTTTGCCGTCATTGGCTTGCCGGGTCTGGTGCCCGGCGCCGTCTCTCTTGTAGCCGCGGCCTTGGTGCCGACGCTTCTCACACGCTGGCCGCATCTCAAGGACGAGCGGCACTTTCTCGCCTTCGGCTATGTGCCGGCCTTGCTGCTGGTCCCGGCACTGACGGCCGCACCGATGCCGGCAATCGTCCTGTCGCTGATCGCATGCGCGGCTTTCGGTCCGGCGCTGATCGGCATGGCGCGAATCTTCGATGCCACGCCGACACCGGCTGCGCGCGGAAAATCCGATACGGCCGCCGAGGCGGAGTTGAAGGCAGCGCCGCTCATCAGCCGCACCATCGCCGATCTGCCGGAAGGCGTTGCCGTCTTCGACGTGGCCGACCGGCTGGTGGCGTGCAATGCCACCTATCGCCGGCTCAATCCGGCTGTCTCTGATCTGCTGATCATCGGCACGCCCTATGCCGACCTCACCCGCGCTGCCCTGTTGCGGAGCGAAGGTGCCCAGGCCGCTGATCCCGAGGCGCTCATTGCCGACCAGCTGGTGCGGCATCGGCAATTGCCCTGGCGCTTTGAAATGGCGGGGCCGGACGGCCGTACGCTGCTGGTGATCGAATCACGCACGGCCGAGGGCGGCACGCTGCGCCTGATGACCGACGTCACCGCCATCAAGGGACGCGAACTGCGCTTGAGCGAACTGGCGCAGCGCAACGAGACGCTGGCCACCGTGGTGGCGGCGGTATCGAGCGGCATCGTCATCTGCGACGCGACCCGGCCCGACCACCCGGTCACCTTCGTCAACGCCGCCTTCACCCGCATGACCGGCTATTCGGCCGAAGAAATGCTGGGGAAGAACTGCCGCATCCTGCAGGGCCGCGATACCGATGCCGAAGCCCTCGATCGGTTGCGCCGGGCGCTGGTCCAGCACCGGCCGGTCACCATTACCTTGCGCAACTATCGCAAGGATGGGCGCACCTTCTGGAACGAACTTTCCATCAGCCCGATCACCGATGGCGAGGGTCGCCTCCTGCAATTCGTCGGCATCATGAGCGATGTGACCCAGCGCATCCGTGCCGAGGAGAATCTGCGCGAGGCGAAGAACCAGGCCGAGCTGGCCAACCGTGCCAAATCCGAATTCCTCGCCAATGTCAGCCATGAGCTGCGCACGCCGTTGAATGCCATCTTAGGCTTCTCGGAAGTGATGAAGATGGAGTTGTTCGGCGCCCTCGGCCAGCCGCGCTACCAGGCCTATGCACAGGACATTTTCAACAGCGGCAACCTGCTGCTGTCGCTCATCAACGATATACTCGATCTCTCCAAGATCGAATCTGGCAAGATGGTGCTGCATCCTGAGCCCGTTGCCGTGACAGACGTGTTCGATTCAGCCCTGACCCTGATGCGCGAGCGCGCCAAGGATGGCGGCGTCACGCTGACGGCCGATATCGCCGCCGATCTGCCGCCGCTCTATGTCGACCTCAGGGCCACCAAGCAGATCGTCACCAATCTGGTATCGAATGCGGTGAAGTTCACGCCCAAGGACGGCATGGTCGAACTGACCGCGCGCCGGCACGATGCGCATACCGCCGAGATCGTCATCAAGGATACCGGCATCGGCATTGCCGCCGAGCACATCGCCGAGGTGCTGAAGCCCTTTGTGCAGGTCGATGGCGCCTTGCAACGGCGCCAGTCCGGCACCGGGTTGGGTCTGCCCATCGTCAAGCATCTCACCGATCTCTCCGGCGGTTCGCTGCAGCTGGAAAGCACCGTTGGCCAAGGCACGATCGTCACCCTGCGCCTGCCGCTCTGCGATGAAAAGAGAGCGCGAAGCGCCGCTTAAGGCAATGGCGCCGTGCAGCCCAGAAACTTGGCGGCGCCGTCGGCGGCCGGTGCCAGCGGGCAGACCACCGTCTCCAACTCGATCCAGTGCCGTTCGATGAGCTCGAGGCGCCCCAACGTGCGCAAGGGTCGCTTGGCCTGCGCCACGAAGGCCAGGAAGGCCGCTGAATCGCGGATCACCGGGTCGGCGGCATTGCGGTGCCAGACCCAGCCACGCTTGAGGCCGAAGAGGCGGATGTATTCCTCGCCGGCCAAGCGCAGCTCGAAACCCTCGACCGTGCCGGCGATGATGTAGATGTTCTCGACGATGTCGCCATAGTCGGCGATATCGAAATCCTCGCGCCGCGGCGGCCCGGCATCGGCATGCGCCGACCACCATTCGAGCAGGCGGCGGCAAGGCTGGGTCACGCATTCCTCGCTGCGGGCCCAAACGATGCGGCGGCCGGCGAGGCCAGGGAAATCGGGAATCGGCAAATCGGTCGCGAAAATCATTGGCGCAGCATACCGCGTCTGGCGCGGGCAAAAAAGAACCGCGCTGCCAGAAAGGCGCGCGGTCTTCAGGATCGAGGTTGCATCTCGTCGACTAATCTCTGCGCGTACAGAACCTCAGTCTGGGGTGGTCAGGTTCGACGCAGCCTTCCAAACTGAAGGCGGCGCCGCGCGCCGGGGGATGGGGATGGCGCGCGGCGGCCTGCCCTTCACACCGCGCCATTCGGGGGTAGGGACTGGCGCGGTTCTCGGCCTGGGCTCCTTTGTACCGGCGCGCGGGCACCGGCGAGGAGGGAGCCCTTCGAGGGGCATCCGGGCGAATGGGCCGACCAATCGCCAGGGTCGCAATGGGACGGAAAGGGGGATGGCCTTCCGGTCCCGACAAGCACTCTTCATGTGCCCTGTGTCCCGTTTAGGACCGGAATGTGGCAAGAATAAGGAAATGGCCGATGGCGCCCGGCGGCGCACGCGCGGGTTCCCAGACGTCGCCGGCCCCGATCTAGCCCAAGTTTTTGTTGGGCTAGGCTGCGCAATTTCCGCCTGCCAGAAGCGCCAAAACCAGGCTAAATCCAACGAAGTCAAGGAGTAGCCGAGCGTGTCGGGAGAGCCAGGGGAGCCGTCATCCACGCAGCAGATTTCCCTCGGGATTTCAGGACTTTGCCGTCCGCAGCCCCTCGCTGGTAATACTTCCTTATGGTAAATTGCCCTATCATCGACTCGCATGGGTTTGGCGCCGGGTCTGGCTGCCGGCACGTGCCCGGGGATAATACTAGGTTCATTTTCCTGCTAGCCTGGGCGGTCGGCCCATTTGCCAGCCGCCATTTGCAGTCCGTTCGCGCAACGCGCTGCGCCAGGGAGTGGGGTTGCTGATATTGCGCCGCAAACTGGGAGTGGTTCCGTGCCTCAATTGAACAGCTTGAAAACCCGCAAGACATTGAAGGTCGGGGCGAAATCCTACGACTATTTCAGCCTGAAGGCGGCCGAGAAGACGCTGGGCGATCTTTCCCGCCTGCCCAATTCGATGAAGGTCCTTCTTGAAAACCTGCTGCGCTACGAAGACGGCAGCAGCGTCACGGTGAAGGACGTCCAGGCCGTCAAGAAGTGGCTGAAGGACAAGCGCTCCGACCGCGAGATCGCCTATCGCCCGGCGCGTGTCCTGATGCAGGATTTCACCGGCGTTCCCGCCGTCGTCGATTTGGCGGCCATGCGCGATGCGATGAAGGCCTTAGGCGGCGACCCGAAGAAGATCAACCCGTTGTCGCCGGTCGATCTCGTCATCGACCATTCGGTGATGGTCGATTTCTTTGCCGGGCCCGGCGCCTTCAAGAAGAATGTCGATCTGGAATACGAGCGCAATGGCGAACGTTATGAGTTCCTGCGCTGGGGCTCGACCGCCTTTGACAATTTCCGCGTCGTGCCGCCGGGAACCGGCATCTGCCACCAGGTCAATACCGAGAACCTCGCCCAGGTCGTCTGGACGATGAAGGAACCGACCGCCACGGTGAAGGGCAAGAAGACCGGCGGCAAGACCATCGCCTATCCCGATACGCTGGTCGGCACCGACAGCCACACCACCATGGTCAATGGCCTGGCCGTCCTTGGCTGGGGTGTCGGTGGCATCGAAGCCGAAGCGGCCATGCTGGGCCAGCCGATTTCGATGGTCATTCCGGAAGTCATCGGCTTCAAGCTGACCGGCAAGCTCAAGGAAGGTACGACGGCGACCGACCTCGTCCTCACCGTGACGCAGATGCTGCGCAAGAAGGGTGTGGTCAACAAGTTCGTCGAATTTTATGGCCCCGGCCTCGACGATCTGGCGCTGCCGGACCGCGCCACCATCGCCAACATGGCGCCGGAATATGGTGCCACCTGCGGTTTCTTCCCCGTCGATGCCGAAACCATCCGTTATCTGAAGTCGACGGGCCGCAAGGCCGATCGCATTGCGCTGGTGGAAAAATACGCCAAGGCGCAAGGCATGTGGCGCGACAAGAAGACGGCCGACCCGGTCTTCACCGACACCTTGAGCCTCGATATCTCGACGGTGGAACCGAGCCTTGCCGGACCGAAGCGCCCGCAGGACCGCGTGCCGCTCAACACCGCTGCAGAGAGCTTCAAGAAGAATCTGGTCGAGGTCTTCGGCCGCAAGGGCAATGAAAGTGCCGTCTCGGTGAAGGGTGCCGATTGGGAGCTGGAAGACGGCGCCGTCGTCATCGCCGCCATCACCTCCTGCACCAACACCTCGAACCCGTCGGTGATGCTGGGCGCCGGTCTCGTCGCCAAGAAGGCGGTCGAACTGGGCCTGACCGTGAAGCCCTGGGTGAAGACCAGCCTGGCACCAGGCTCGCAGGTGGTCACCGACTATCTGAAGAATGCCGGCCTCAACAAGTTCCTCGATAAGCTGGGGTTCAACCTGGTGGGCTATGGCTGCACCACCTGCATCGGCAATTCCGGCCCCTTGCCGGAACCGATCGCCGATGCGGTCACCAAGGGTGACCTGGTGGCGGCCGCCGTGCTCTCCGGCAACCGCAATTTCGAAGGCCGCGTCAATCCGCATTGCAAGGCGAACTATCTCGCCTCGCCGATGCTCTGCGTGGTCTACGCATTGGCCGGCAGCATGAAGATCGACATCACCAAGGATCCGATCGGCTATGGCAAGAAGGGCAAGCCCGTCTATCTCAAGGATATCTGGCCGACCACCAAGGAAGTCGCTGACACGGTCGCCAAATCCGTGAAGCTCAGCGATTTCAAGAAGCGCTATGCCGACGTTTTCAAGGGCGACACCAATTGGCGCAAGGTGAAGGCGCCCAAGGGCCTCACCTATACCTGGCCCACGACATCGACCTATGTCGCCAACCCACCCTACTTCCAGGGCATGAAGAAGGAGGCCGGCACCATCAGCGATATCCGCGGTGCGCGTCCCTTGGCGATCCTGGGTGACTCGATCACGACCGATCACATCAGCCCGGCGGGCTCGATCAAGAAGGATGGGCCAGCCGGTCAATATCTCATCGCCAATGGCGTGGCACCGGCCGATTTCAACTCCTATGGCGCGCGTCGCGGCCATCATGAAGTGATGATGCGCGGCACCTTCGCCAATATCCGGCTGAAGAACGAGATGGCACCCGGCACCGAAGGCGGTGTCACCCGCTTCATGCCGTCCGGCGAAGGGATGTCGATCTATGACGCCGCCATGAAGTACCAGAAGGCGAAGACCCCGCTGGTCGTCGTGGGCGGCAAGGAATACGGCACCGGCTCGTCGCGCGACTGGGCGGCCAAGGGCACGCTGCTGCTCGGCATCAAGGCCGTGCTGGTCGAAAGCTTCGAGCGCATCCACCGTTCGAACCTGGTCGGCATGGGCGTGTTGCCGCTGATGTTCAAGGGCGACATGACCCGCAAGAGCCTCGGTCTCGACGGTTCCGAAATCTTCGACATCACCGGCCTCGCCGGTCCTGGCAAGAACGGCAACATCAAGCCGCGCATGGACGTGCCGGTAAAGATCACGCGGTCGAACGGCAAGGTGGAGGAGATCATCGTCACCTGCCGCATCGACACCGCGGAGGAGGTCGAATACTACCGCCACGGCGGCGTCCTCCCTTACGTGCTGCGGAACCTCGCCGGCGTGTAAGCCCGCCGGCGCGATTTGAAACGTTAACAAAAGTGGCCGTGGGGCTTGATCGTCCCGCGGCCGCTTTCTTTTGCTCCCTTTTCGACATTCTATCTTTTGATCTTGGTCAAGCAACCAAGGTTCCGACGGGTGCATTATCCCTGTCGCGACGGGCCAAAGTCCCGAACAGGCAACAAAGGAAACGCATCATGGCGATCAAAAGAATTCTGTGTGCGGTTGACGGGTCGAAGATCACCGGGCATGTCGCGGATTGCGCGGTGGAGTTGGCCGAGGCGACGGAGGCGAAGCTCACTTTCCTCACCGTCAATGTCGTGCCGACCCGGGCGCGCCGCACGCATTACTGGGATGCCGAGACGATGAATGCGGCAGCGGCCCAGGCCAGCAAGCAGCTGGCCGCCGCCGTGAAATGCGCCAAGGCCAGGAAGTTCGACAACTATGATTGCGTCGTGGCGAATGGCAGCGCGGTCGCCGATGCCATCGTCTCCTACGCGGCCAAGAACAAGGCCGACCACATCGTGATGGGCACCAACACCACCAACGAATTGGCACGCCTGTTCTTAGGCTCAGTCGCGACCGCGGTCGTCAGCCATGCCTCGGCACCCGTTACGATCGTGAAGTGAGGCGTCCTGCCGGCACCCCCCGGACTTGATGCCGGGGGCGTTTCGGGTCTAGTGATGGCGCGTCGCCAACAGCAACGCGCCATCCATCCATGACCCATCCGCCCCTGCCGCTCGGCTATTCGACACTGGCCCCCGGCCACATTGCCAATGTCGTGACCTGCCTGGAAATGAAGAAGGCCCCGCCGCCGCGCCCTGTGCGACCGGCTGACGCGGCGTTCGTCCTGGCGCCGTGGCGAAGCCCCGGTGTCGCCGATTTCCGCGCTCTCTTCCGCCGCGTGGGCCAGGACTGGCTGTGGCATTCGCGCCTCCACATGGCCGATGAAAAACTGCGCGCCATTCTCGACAGCCAGAATGTCGATCTCTATCGCCTGATGCTGGATGACAAGGTGCTGGGCCTGCTGGAGCTCGATTTCCGCGAAGCGCGGCAATGCGAGATGTCCTTCTTCGGCCTGGTCCCGGAAGCGATCGGCACGGGGGCCGGGCGCTATCTGGTCGACCGCGGCATCCATCTCGCCTGGAACCGGCGTGCGGGCCAAATGCCGATCGAGCGCCTCTGGGTTCATACCTGCACCTTCGATCACCCCAATGCGCTGGGCTTCTATCAAAAGGCCGGCTTCGTGCCATATGCCTTCATGGTCGAGGTGCAGGACGACCCGCGCCTCACCGGCCATCTACCGCGCGAGGCGGCGCCGCATATCCCGCTCGTGGATCCGAAATAGCGGAGGGCTGCCCGATGAAAGACACGCTAAAGGTCGGCGCCACACATCGCTTCAGCTTCACCGTGACCGATGCCAAAACCGTGCCGCAGCTCTATCCGGAATCACCGGATTTTTGCGCCATGCCGGCTGTCTTTGCCACGGGCTTCATGGTGGGCCTGATGGAATGGGCCTGCGTCGACGCGATGAAACCTCATCTCGACGATGGTGAGGGCAGCCTCGGCGTCGGCATCAATGTCAATCATGTGGCAGCGACACCGCCGGGCATGATGGTCACCGTCTATGTGACCTGCATCAAGCTTGATGGAAGGCGCGTGAGTTTCCATGTGCGCGCCGAGGACGAGGTCGAGCTCATCGGCGAAGGCACCCATGACCGCGCCATCGTCCGCTGGGACCGCTTCACGCCGAAGATCAAGGAAAAGGCTGCCAAGATCCGGCGTTGAAACTCACGCGCTTTAGCAAGGTCGTCTGCATGCCGCCGGGCCGAGGCTCGCTAACTTCTTATCTGGTGACGGAGATGATCGTGCCTGGTGAGCCGTCGGTCACGGTCATCTCGGCCCGCAATTGCCTGGACAGGGCTTCGACAATGCCTGTGCCCAGACCAGGCTTGTTGGCCGCTGCGCCGGTCGGCATGCCGACCCCGTTATCGGCAACAGACAAGGTCCAGCCGTCTCCCTTTGAACGGTAGTCGACGCTGATCTTCCCATTGCGATTGTTTGGAAAGGCGTGCTTCAGCGCATTGATGACAAGTTCGGTCAGAATGAGGCCGAGGCTTACGGAGGTTTCGGCGCGGGTACTGCTGTCATCCACCGTCACGTCAATCGACAGCTGCGCCGGATCCCGAATCATGGACGCGCCCAGGCTCTGACAGAGCTGGAGGAAATAGGGTCGCAGCGACACGTCGCCAAGACGAGAGGCGGCGAGCTGCTGCTGAACAGCGGCGATCGACAAGACCCGGTGTTGTGCATCCTGCAGATAGCCCCGCACTTCTTCCGACTGGACCTTCCGCGCACTCTGCATCAGCACGCTGGCGATGATCTGCAGGCTGTTGGCAACGCGGTGCTGGACTTCCTGCAGCAGAATGCCTTTTTCGCGCAGCAGATCGTCTTTCAATGCCTCCGCGGCGCGCGCCTCGGTGACGTCGTTCACCGCCAGCAGAAGGCGAACATTGTCGGCGTCGCCATACTCCAGTTTATGCGCGTTCAGCACCAGGCGGCGGGTATTGCCATCTGCACGGATCAAGTCCATTTCGTAATCGTCGATCTCGGCGAATCCAGAAGCCGTCGCGTTCAACAGCGATGACAGCTGCGGCAGGTCCCATTCGCCGCCACCCAGGTCGGAAAACCTGGTGCCGGTCGTCAGGGCCGGATCGATCCGGAAGGTGGTGCAGAAAGACCTGCTGACGGCGATCACGATCAGATTGCCGTCCATAAAAACAAGGGGCGCTTTCGAGGCCGCGATGACGGCCAAAGTGCTTGCCGCTTCAAGATGTACAGGCGCCGCTATGGTCATGGGTGCCCCTCGGGGACCGAGGCTCGCGCAATGGGAGCCGTAGCCGGGCCTCACAGCGACAACTAAGATTGTCGCAGAAAGATAGTGTAGCACCCATCCGGGGCGCGCGTTGGCTTATTATCGGGCGTAAATCACCCGTCTTTTCGCCTGGGGCGCTTCATACACGCATACCTGCTATCGGCTTGGCGCCAGCCGCCGGTAGCCGAGGGCCTCGGCGATATGGATGGCGCGGACGTCCTTGGCGTCGGCGAGGTCGGCCAGTGTGCGTGCCACGCGCAGCACGCGGTGATAGCCGCGGGCCGAGAGGCGGAACTTCTCGACCGCTTGGGTGAGCAGGCGGCGCCCTTCTGCATCGGGGGCGGCGAGGATTTCCAATATCTCGCCATCGGCCTCGGCATTGCTGCGCAAGTTATGGGCGGCGTAGCGCTCAATCTGCCGCGCACGGGCGGCGGCGACGCGGGCGGCCACCTCGGCACTGCCTTCGGCCGGTGGGGGCAGGGATAGATCGGCGGCGGAAACCGCCGGCACGTCGACATGGAGATCGATGCGGTCGAAGATCGGCCCGGAAATGCGCGACTGGTAATCCAGTGCGCATTTGGGGGCCTTGCCGCAACCCAGGGCCGGGTCGCCGAGATGCCCGCAGCGGCAGGGGTTCATCGCCGCCACGACCTGCACCCTTGCTGGATAGGTCACATGGGCATTGGCACGCGCGATCGAGACGCGGCCCGTCTCCATCGGCTGGCGCAGGGCTTCCAAGGTCGCGCGCTGAAATTCCGGCAACTCGTCGAGGAAGAGGACGCCGAGATGGGCGAGGCTGATCTCCCCCGGCCGCGCGCGAAGGCCACCGCCGACCAGGGCCGGCAGGCTTGCCGAATGATGCGGGTCGCGAAACGGACGGCGGCGCAGCAACCTTCCTTCGGCAAGATTGCCGGCAAGGCTATGGATCATGGTGACTTCCAACGCTTCCGCCGGGGAAAGCGGCGGCAGCAGGCCGGGCAGGCGTTGCGCCAGCATCGACTTCCCCGATCCCGGCGGGCCGATCATCAGCAGGTTATGGCCGCCGGCGGCGGCGATCTCCAAGGCACGCTTGGCACTCTCCTGGCCCTTGATGTCCTTGAGGTCCAGGGTCGAGCCGGCATCCTCCGCCATCTTCGGCTCGGGCGCCCGCAGCACCTGCTGGCCTTTGAGATGATGCATGAGCGCGAGGAGATTGCCTGGCGCCACGACATTGATCTCGCCCGCCCAGGCCGCCTCGCCACCCTGTGCCTCGGGACAGATGAGGCCGAGATCGCTCGAGGCGGCATGGAGTGCCGCCGGCAGCACGCCCGCCACTGCGGCGACCGATCCATCCAGCCCCAGCTCGCCCAGCACGACGAATGCATCGAGCGAGGAGGCCTCAATGACGCCCATGGCGGCCAGCAGCCCCAAGGCGATGGGAAGGTCGAAATGCGATCCCTCTTTCAAGAGGTCAGCGGGGGCCAGGTTCACCGTGATGCGCTTAGGGGGAAGCGCGAGGCCAATGGCGGTCAACGCCGCCCGCACCCGCTCCCGGCTCTCTCCCACCGCCTTGTCCGGGAGGCCCACCAGCGTAAAGGCCGGCATGCCGCCCGAAATCTGCACCTGCGCATCAATGGGCCGCACATCGACGCCTTCGAAAGCTACCGTGCGAACGCGCGCGACCATGGGTGCTGCCTGGAGTTGCTGGGGTAAACCGTGAACAATTATGCCGCGCACTATGCCAAGGCGTTGCAACTTTGGCAAGTTATCCGCTTTTCAGGGTGTCTTGGTGGCCTGGCCCAGCGCGCCGCCGGGATGGCGTTTGCCGAAATCTGCAGCGGTGTAACCGCGTTGCTCCATGGCGGCGAGGGCCAGGGCGTCGCCGATGGCCGACATGACGGCGGTGCTGGCGGTGGCGGTGAGGCCGAGGGGGCAGGCCTCCTCGATGCGGCCCATCTCGATGACGAGGTCGGCCGCTTGGCCAAGCGGAGATTGCTTGGATGCGGTCACGGCGAGGACGCGGCCAACGCCAAGCTGCCGCGCGTGGGAGACCGCGCCAACCACTTCAGAAGATGTACCGCTCACGGAAAAGGCGATGAGCAGGTCGCCCGCGCCGAGGCTGCCGAGGTCGCCATGGGCCGCCTCCGCCGCATGCAGGAAGAAGGCGGGTGTGCCGGTGGCATTCAGGATCGCGGCATATTTAAGCGCCACCTGCCCCGCCTTGCCGATGCCGGTGACGACCACCTTGCCGCGGCAGGCGACGAGCCAGGAGACGGCCTCGACGAAGCTGTCCGTGACATCAATGCCCATGATGGCGGCGGCCTCGGCGCGCAGAACGTCCTGGATGCGGTCTTTGATCTTCACCGTGATGTGTCCTTGTGTTATCGCCAGATATGCGGGCCGGAAATCTGCCGGTATTTTGGGCGGCCCACAACCTTGTGCAAGTTGCGCTGTTTCCTGTTTAAGGGGCGCAAAAAAGCATTTCATATGCGTCATTCCTCAACTTACGGTGAGTCCTGAAACTGGACTTGGCTTCGCTTGCGGGGTGTGAAATGCACGTGGTAACGCACCACCGCACACCCCAGTAGGGGCGCGGCAGCCGGGGCTTGGCACCTCGGCGCGGCACAGGGGAACAACGCATCATGAGCTTGCTCGAACGGGAATCGCATTTGAAATCGCTGGCGGGCTGGGCCTGCGAGGCGGCCGATGGCGAGGGCCGCGTCGTGCTGGTCACCGGCGAGGCCGGCATCGGCAAGACGTCGCTGCTGCGGCAGTTTACCAGCGATCAATCGGGCCATCTGTCCCTGTGCCAATCCGGCCACCTGTTCCGCATTCTGTGGGGCGGCTGCGAAGCCCTGTTCACACCGCATCCCCTGGCACCGCTTTACGACATCGCGCGCCAGATCGGCGGTGGCTTTGCGAGTGCCATCGATGCCGCCGACCGGCGCGAGATCGCCTTCAACCTGACCATCGAAGAATTGGACCGCAGCAGCCTGCCCACCATCCTTGTCTTCGAGGATGTGCATTGGGCCGATGAGGCGACGCTCGACCTCATCAAATTTCTCGGCCGGCGCCTCAATGCGCTGGGCGTGTTGCTGGTGGTGAGCTATCGCGATGACGAGGTGGGCCAGCGCCACCCCTTGCGCGCCGTCATCGGCGATCTGCCGCCGACCTTTCTGCGGCGCCTGGAACTGGCGCCCTTGAGTGCCGAGGCGGTCGCTTGGCTCGCGGCCTCGGTCGGCCGATCGCCTGCCGGCATCTACGCCACCACTTGCGGCAATCCGTTCTTCATCACCGAAGTGCTGGCGAGCCAAGACGACAAGGTGCCGGCGACGGTGCGCGATGCGGTCATGGCGCGGCTGGTGCGCCTGCCGCCAGCGGCGCGCAATGTCGCCGATGTGGCGTCGCTGGTCCCGGGCAAGGCCGAACGCTGGCTGATCGAGCGCACGGTCGGCGGCGATGCCGAGGCGATCGATGCCTGCCTTGCCGTCGGCATGGTGGCACAGGAAGACGGGGCGCTGGCCTTCCGCCACGAGCTGGCGCGCCGCGCGGTCGAGGAGAATGTGCCGATCCCGCGCCGGCGCGATCTCCATGCCTGCATCCTCCATGCCCTGCAGAATCATGCGCCGGGCGAGGTGGTGGCCGCGCGCCTGGTGCATCATGCCGACCGCGCGCAGGACAGTGCCGCGGTCTTGCGCCTTGCCCCCATCGCCGCTGCCCGTGCCGCAGCGCTCAGCGCCCATCGTGAGGCGTCGGCGCATTACGAGACAGCGCTGCGCTATGCCAGCGCCCTGCCGCCGGCCGAGAAGGCGGCGCTCTATGAAAGCTTCTCTTATGAATGCTATGTGACCGACCGCACGGAGGAGGCGATTGCCGCGCGCCAAGCCGCCTTGGCCTTGTGGCGCGAGGTCGGCGAACGCCTCAAGGAAGGCGACAATCTGCGTTGGCTGTCGCGCCTCTCCTGGTTCAACGGCCAGAATGCCGTGGCCGAGCAATATGCCAAGGAAACGATTGCGCTGCTTGAAACGCTGCCGCCGGGGCCGGAACTCGCCATGGCCTACAGCAATTGCGCGCAGCTCTACATGCTGTCGCATCGGACACAGCTGGCGCGCGATTGGGGTGCCAAGGCGATCGCACTGGCGACACGTTTCAACGAGACCGAAATCCTCAGCCACGCCTACAACAATGTCGGTGCCGCGCGCCTCACGGAAGGCGATAACGGCGGCTGGGAGGATCTGGAGCGCAGCCTGGGCCTGGCGCTGGCCGGCGGTTTTCGCGAGCAGGCGGCGCGCGCCTATACCAATCTGGCAACGCGCGCGGTCGACATGCATGATTTCCGCGCTGCCAAGCCTTATCTCGATGCCGGCATCGCCTTTTGCGACCAGCACGATCTGGGGTCCTGGGGCCGCTACATGACCACGGTGCGGGCACGCGCGGCACTCGACCGCGGCGCCTGGAGCGAGGCGCAGGCAGATGCCGAGGCCGTCATCCGCCACCCGCGCACGGCGCCGATCAGCCGCATCCCCGCCCTCTACGCCTTGGGCCTGGTGCGGGCGCGGCGCGGCGATCCGGGAGCCGACGCGCTGCTGGAGGAAGCCTATGCATTGGCCAAGCCCACCGGCGAGCTGCAGCGCATCGGCCTTGTGGTCGTGGCACTCGCTGAATCCGCCTGGCTGCAGGGCAGGCTTGAAGACCGCGCGACCGAGCTCGATGAAGCGGCAGTCCTCGCCAAGGCGCAGCCGGAAGGCTGGATAAATGCCGAGATCGCCTTCTGGCGCTACCGCCTCGATCCGACGCGGAACGAGGCGGATGGCTGTTCCGGCCCGACGGTCGAGGCCCTGGCCGGTCGTCCGGCGCAGGCGGCGACGCAATGGTGCGACAAGGGCTGTGCTTACCTGCGCGCCATGCATCTGGCCGACAGCCCGGACGAGAACGATCTGCGCGCCGCCCTCACGGTGGCGGAAGGACTGGGTGCCATGCCGCTCGCCGGGATCCTGCGGCGGCGGTTGCGCGCGGCGGGCGTGCGCAGCGTGGCGCGGGGTGTGCAGGAACGCCATCGCCACAATCCCCATGGCCTCACCACGCGGGAGCTCGGCGTCCTCGCGCAATTGACCGAGGGTCTGCGCAATGCCGACATCGCGCGCCGCCTGTTCGTGTCGGAAAAGACTATCGACCACCACGTCTCGTCGATTCTGGCCAAGCTCGGCGTGCGCTCGCGTGGCGAAGCGGCCGCCATGGCCAACCGTCTCGGTCTGGTCGAGCCGGAAGGCACTCTCGCGTTAGCCAAGAGCAAGTAGCCAAAAAATGGGTAGTCCTCCCGATGCCGGGATGGCCCCACCCTTCTAAGTACATGATATCCGCAACAATGCAGGAATCATCATGTCACAACCCCAATTGCAGCCGCGCCGTTCCGAGGCCGCTGCGGCACGCGATATCGTCCGGGCAACGACCACGACCGAACTCGACGACGCGCGCCATCTGATGCGCAACTTCGTCGCCTGGCACCGGCGGCGCCATGCGGCGGATATCGCCCTGGTCGATCGCTATTTCGACGAAGCCACCTTCGCACGTGAACTGGCGGAACTGCCGGGCGCCTTCGCGGCACCCCATGGCGCGCTGTTCATCGCCTATCACCGCGGCCGTCCGGCGGGCTGCATTGCCTTGCGCAATCTGGGTCTCGGGATTGCCGAAATGAAGCGGCTTTATGTCGATGATCCCTATCGCGGCCTGGGTCTGGGCCGGGCACTCGCCGAGCGCGTCCTCGCCGAGGCCAAGGCGATCGGTTATCACGCGATCCGCCTTGATACCAGCCGCCACCAGATCGAAGCCATCCGCCTCTACGAAAGCCTCGGCTTCAGCCGCATCCAGCCTTATCACCCGCTCGAGGCAGCACTCGATGCCTGGCTCTATTTCTTCGAGCGGGAGCTCTGAGATGTCGGAAACCTGCCTTTCCTGCGAGCCAACCGACAGCCTGTCGCGCACCGTGCCGCTGCCGCGTTCCGGGCGGTTGGCAAGCTTGGTGCTGCGTCTGCTGGACTGGCATGCGCGCCTGCAGCAACGCCGGCATCTAAGTGCCCTCAGCCCTCATATGCTCAAGGATGTCGGCCTGACGGCGGCCGACGTTCATGCCGAGATCGGCAAGCGGCCCTGGCAACCCTAGCGGCTGACCACGGCCGCGGAGGCGGGGAAAAATAGGGAGGACTCCCGATGATCGGGCATCGCTCCTTGCCTAGCCTGGGTTGTTGCCGGCGCCAACCGGCCCGCTCACGCACAGGAGAAGAACATGCCCCGCTATGTCGTCGAACGCGAATTCGCGGCCGGCCTCGTGGTGCCCATCAATGACGAAGGTGCCAAGGCCTGCTTGAAGGTGGTCGAAACCAACCTGACCGACGGCGTCACCTGGGTCCATTCCTATGTCAGCACGGATAAGAGGAAGTCCTACTGCGTCTATGACGGCCCCAATCCGGAAGCGATCCGCCGGGTGGCCGGCAAGACCAACCTGCCGGTCACCAACATCACGGAAGTGAGGGTGCTCGATCCCTATTTCTACAGCTAAGCGAGCCAGCCCCTGCCGCCCACCAAGTGTGACGGACATCACAGTCTGTCCCCGGCCCTGCTGGCATGCTGGTCATCGGGGTTGGAACACTGGATGCGGCCATCGGGGGGCAGCATGACGGATATCGACATATTGCTGCAGGGGCAGCGCCTCCGGACCGACCCGATTCCCCGGTCCCAGCGCCTGGCCTTCTGCTTCGTCCTGGCGATGCTCGCCATGCTGCCTGCCCAGCTCTACCGGCTCGGGCAGACCGAGGCGCTGCCCTGGCTGCTGGCCGATTACGCCGGCCGGATCGCCGCCATCGCGGTCATCCTCATCCTGCCCGCCGGGCGCTGGTGCCTGCGCCAGCGCGACGACCTCAAGGTCGGCACGCTGGAAGCCGTCCTCTGGATCGTCGGCATCGCGCTGCTGTTCCGGCTGGCCCCCATCGACAGCTATCTCTTTGCGGCCTTTCCCCAATTGCCGCTGGGCAATTACCCGGCGCCCAGGGGCGTGCTCTATGCCTTCGATATCACCTTGGGTTTGGCGCTGGTGGCGCTGCATGAGGAACTGGTCTTCCGCAAGCTCGGCGCCCAGGTCTTTGCCGCCCTTGGCTGGGGCACCTGGCGCACGGTCCTGGTCACCAGCCTGCTCTTTGGCCTCTATCACTGGTGGCGGGCACCGGCCGGCATGATCGCCGCTGGCCTCTACGGTGTCGTGGCGATGATGTGCTATCGCCGCACCGGCTCGCTGTGGCCGGTGGGTTTCGCGCATTACCTGGTGGATTACTTCGCCTTCGCCTAGGCGAGGATGACGCGGCCGATCTCTTCCGCCGTCAATTCGCGCCACTCGCCTTCCGGCAAATCGCCCAAAGTGAGCAAACCGATCTGCGCGCGATGCAGCGCCTCGACATGATTGCCGGTGGCGGCGAACATGCGACGCACCTGGTGATAGCGCCCTTCATGCAGCGTCAGGCGCGCGGTCTTTTCGCCCGTGACCTCGAGCTCGGCCGGCAGCAGCGGCTTCGTTTCCGATTCCAACATCATCGTGCCGGCGGCAAAGAGGTCTTTCTCATGGCCCTCAAGCGGCCTTGCCAACGTCACCTCATAGACCTTCGGCACATTCGATTTGGGCGAGATCACGCGGTGCAGGAAGGCGCCGTCGGCGGTGAAGAGCAGCAGGCCGGATGTGTCGCGGTCCAGCCGGCCGATGGGCGAGACGGGCGGTTTGCGGAATCGCCAGCGCATGGGGAGGATGTCATAGACGATACGACCCGGATCCTTGGTCGAGCAGGTAACACCCAGCGGCTTATGCATCATGACGACGGCGCTGGCATCGGGGTCCAGCCTTTCGCCGTCGAAGCGCAGCGCACCATGGGCGATATCCGCATCCTCGTCGATCTCATGGCCGGCTTCATCGGTGAAGCGGCCGTTGCGGATCATCGCCGCCACTTCCTTGCGGCTGCCGTAACCCAGATTGGCTAAGTGCTTCACCAGTTTCATCGCGTGCTCACGGCCCTGATGTTGATTGCCTCGATAATCTTATAGCCGTCCGCGGTGGCGATGATGCGGTGGCGCGCCACATGGGCGGCAAAGGTCGCCTCATAGGGGAGATGCTGGTTGGCAACGATGAACATGCGCCCGCCGGGCTTCAGTGCCTTGGCGCCGGCAATGATGAAGGCCTGGCCCAGATCGACCCGGTCGGCGCGGCCGGTGTGGAAGGGCGGGTTGCTGACGATGAAATCATAACCGCCGCGCAAGCCATCCGTCACATCCTGCCACAAGAAGTCGAGCTTCACGCCGCCACCCAGGGGCGTCAGGTTCTCGCAGGCAAGGTCCAATGCCAGGCGCTCCGCTTCATAGCAATCGAGCGCGCGCACGGCCGGGCATCGCGCCATGATCTCCGCCCCCAGATAGCCGAAGCCGCAGCCAAGATCGGCGCCGCTACCGGCGAGGTCGTCCGGCAGATGTTTGGCAAGCAAGGCGGAACCCGCATCGATCCGGTCCCAGGCGAAAAGGCCGGGCCGGGTCAGGAATCGATCATCGCTCTCGAGCTTCCGCGGACTACCCAGCGCCAGCCATTCCTGCAGCAGGGCGCGGTCGATGCGTTCGGGATCGAGCGTCACCCAGAAGACGCGGCTTTTGTTCTTGAACAGCGACACGACATCGCCGGCGAGCTTGGCAAAATCAGCTTCGACCGTGCGGGCGCCCTCGGTATTGGTTGCTGCCGCCACGATGGTGCCGCCGGGATGGGTCAGCGTCACCGCCTGCGCCAGCAGAAAGCGCGCCTCGTCGCGCTGGCGCGGCGGCAAGGCCAGGGTGAGTTGAAACGATCCGGTCGGACCGGCCGAATCCCGCTCCAGCACCATATCCGCCGCCGACAGATCCCGCGCGAAGGGTTGAAAAGTCTGGTGGCACAGGAAGCGCTGCCGCGGCACATCGGGCCGCATCAAGGCCTGGCCCATGCGCGCCCGCAGGAACAGGATCTGCCCAGCAGCCGGAAAGGCCAGCGCGCGCGTCGCAAAGGGCAGCAGCAGCGTATCGAGGGCGGGGTCGAGCATACCGCATGCTTTAGCGGAAAAAGCGCCGCCTTGTCGCCCCAAAAGCGGCCTATTTCGGCGGTGTCGGGTCGTAGCCTTCGAAGGCTTGCGACTGGGGAACGCCATCGTTGATGCGATAATAGTCGCCCTTGTCGGCGACGTAGATATGGCGCTCGAGTTTCAGCCCGGTCGGGCTGTCGAGTGAGCCGGCAGTGATGCTGGTATAAGGCAGGTCCTTCCCCTCCCAGAACAGGTTCGCGCCGCACAACTTGCAGAAGCCGCGCCGTGCCGTGTCGGAAGAGGTGAACCAGGTGATGTTGTCGCCGCCCTCGATGGTCAGTGTCTCGCGCATGGCGGCCGTTGCCATCATGTAGCTGCCGGTGGCGCGGCGGCATTGCGAGCAATGACAGGCGATGACGGGGCGCAAGCCACCATCGACGCGGTAGCGCACCGCGCCGCACAGGCATTGACCTTGATGGATTTCCGTCTGGCTCATGATCGCCCCCGTTTCTTTTCCGCCTCTATGCTGGCCGCGTAGCCGAGACGATCTGTTCCGCCCGCGACACCCTCTTGCCAGCAGGATCCAGCACCGATAAACTCATAGCCATGACGCAGAACCTCACCCTCGCCGCTGCCGCCCCGCTCGGGCAGCGATTTTGGTACCGCTGGTATAAACCGGCGGCCTGAGGGTATTTCACGACCTTCGCATCTGAAACCAGGCCGCCTTCCTCCAGGCGGCCTTTGTATTTCCATGGCACATGGGATGATCTGAGGGCAGATTGAGGGAAGGCGGTCTCACTTAAAAAGGAGACCCGCACCATGACCAGCTTCGATTTCGACGTCATCAGCGATGCGCCGACGCCACGCGTCATAAAACCTGCCGACCTGCCCAAGACGGAAACACCGCCGGCAAAGGACGTGCGCTTGCCGCAAGAACACCTGCCACGCAGCGATGCTGCCTGATCAATCGGCATCCTTCAGCGAGGCGCCATCCTTCAAATAGGCGCCGGGTGTCTTGCCCATGATCTTGCGGAACATGGCGATGAAGGTGCTGGGATTGGCGAAGCCCAGATCCAACGCCACGTTCTTCACGGCGCGGCCATTCTGCAGCAGGGTAAGGCTTTTGAGGACACGCATCTGTTCGCGCCAGCGATGAAAGGTCAGCCCCGTCTCCTGCATGAACAGGCGTTCGATCGTGCGATCGGAGGCATTTACGTCATCGGCCCATTGCTTGAGGCTGCGTCGGTCGCCGGGATCGGCCGTGAGGGCGGCGCAGATGGGCTTCAGGCGCCGGTCGGCCGGCATCGGAATGTGCAACTCGCTGGGCGGCATGGCGCGGATCTGGTCGAGCAGCACGGCGGCAATATGCGCGTTGGGCGTGCCCAGGGCGTAATCCTTCGGGTCCGGCGCCTTGTTGGCAATGACCGATGCCAGGATGAGTTCGCGCAGCAGCGATGAGACGCCGAGCGAGCATGGCCATGTCGGCAAATTCTTGCACGCCGTGGGCTCGACAAAGAGCGTCCGCATCCGTGCCGCCTGGGTGATATGGATTTCATGCTCGATGCCGCCCGGCATCCAAACGCTGCAATTGGGTGGCGCCACCCAATGCCTTTGCGCCGTCTCGACCGACATTACGCCTGAAATGCAATAGATCAGCTGCGCCTTGCGATGGACATGCCGCTCGATATGCCACCCCGTGGGATAATCGATCGGCACCACCAGCACGGGTACCGGCACGGAATCGACGTCGAACCACTGCGCGTCGATTGCCTCGCGCACGCTGAGTGGAAATTTCTGCGGGCCTGACGCGATTTTCCGCGCCGTTCGCTTCCGAGGTGACGGGGATCTGCTGCGCGGCATGCTGAAGGATCCCGTTCGGCCTCTCATCCGCTGTGATGAAGAACAGCTGCCAAGCTGTCGGCGCGATGTCGGCATCGCATCCTAAAAAAACGTCGCCGAAAGCGGCAGACGAGAAGATATTTATCGATAAGTCATTTTAATCGCAAGGGTTGTGTTTGCTTCAGGAGGAATCTTTTGTCGATGACGATGACCAGGCCATCTCCTGCGCATGTCGGTCCAGCGATCTGGATCACGCTCATTCTCTCGGGCCGTCGCCACGCTGGCCTTCATGGCGGCCCGCACGCTCATGGCGGCTGCCGACGTCTCACGGATCACCAAGTGCCGGGTGCTACGACAAGCCTTGGCGGTCGTCTCATCTTGGCGACCATGCTGCTCCATGTATGGCATGACCATGCGATCAATAGCAGCGGCGCCAGGCAAAACTAATCATGCAAACGTGCAAGAAGCGTCTGCGCTTAACCAAAAGCGACACGTGTCGTGATTCAGGTAGCTATTGGCGGGAAAGATTCATCGGTGCCACTTTAGTTATTCCCCACCCCATACCATGCTGTGCCTGGCAGGAAGGATCACCTGCGAAGACATCCTGAAAACTGGGGGGACTAGTTCATGGGCGTACAACTCCGGCAGAACCCGAAAAGCCTGCAGATGAAAGGCGTCATCGCGACGATGGCGCCGGACAAGCAGCCGCCCGCCCCGCGCATGGTCAAGCGCGCCAACGCGACGGCCATCGCCAGCCCGGCGGCGACGCTTGCCGCCTTGGCCGATATCTATGGACGGATCGCGGATATGTTGTTGGAGCGCATCCACGACGACCTGCGTCATGCCCAGGCATTGGGCCAGCATCTCGACTGGGTCGCCGCCCGCGCGCAAATGGTCGCCAGCTTCCACCAGGCGGGTGATTGCGCGATGACCTATATCTGCGCGTCGCCCGATGCCTATGCGCGCCTGGTGCCGCTGGTGGAACTGACGGCGCAGCAACTGACCAAGCGCAAAAATCTCGCGCTGGCGCTCTATCTCATCGAGCGTATCGACGAAGAACTGCGCCTGGTCTGACGGATCGACCCGTGACCCGACGCTGACACGCATTACCCTCGACCCTAACACCCTCGAACCCTGTGACGCTTCTATGGGGATGACCTTCGGGCCATCCCCTTTTTCTTGGCGCCGGCCGAACGATCTCAATCGATATCGACGATGACGGCGACATGGTCGCTGGGCTGGGTCCAGCCACGCATGTCTTTGAGGATGGTGGCGTGACGCACGCGCTTCGAGATGGCCGGTGTCACCCAGACATGGTCCAGCCGCCGGCCGCGATCGTTCCTGGTCCAATCGGCCGAGCGATAGCTCCACCATGAAAAGAGCTTGGTGGGCGCCGGCGTGATCTGGCGGACGGCGTCGACCCATTTGCCGGCCTTTTGCACGGCCGTCAGTTTCTCGACCTCGATCGGCGTGTGGCTGACCACCGAGAGCAGCTGCTTATGCGACCACACGTCATCCTCGAGCGGCGCAATGTTGAGGTCGCCCACCATGATCGCCTTGCCCTTGGCCGAGGCACCCGCCTTGGCGCCGGCGGCGAAATGCGCGGTGAGCTCGTCGAGGAATTGGAGCTTGTGCGCGAACTTCACATTCTCCTCCGGGTCGGGAATATCGCCGCCGGCGGGGATGTAGAAATTGTGCAGCTCGACATCGCCATCCAGCACGACATGGGCATGTCGCGCATCGCCTTTGAGGCACCAATCCTTGGGATCCATCACGGTGAACGGAATCTTCGACAGAATGGCGACGCCGTTATAGCCCTTCATGCCGTGGAAGCGGATGTAAGGGTAGCCCAGCGCCTTCACCGCCTCGAGCGGGAACAGACCATCCTCGACCTTGATTTCTTGCAGACAGATGACATCGCAGCCTTCCTGTTGCACGAGGCGCCGCAGCAAATCGATGCGCAAACGCAATGAGTTGATGTTCCAGGTGGCGATGCGCATCGGTCATCCATTCTTCATGTCGCGACGATGATGTTGGAATCGCATGACGAATCGATCCGCGTCCAGCAAGGGCACGCTGATAATTGAACGGCTGCACAAGTTGAGATGGAGAGGGCAGAAAATAAGAACGCCCGGTCAGGGGAGGACCGGGCGTTCGACACTCCGTATTATCGGAGTCCGGTTACGGTGGGGGAGACCGCTTCCGGTGCTGGCGACGATCATTGCAACCATCGCCATTTGCATATGACTTAGATGATCCTGATACACCCGAATTCAAGGGGCGCGATTCCAAAAGAATGCACATCTCCCATGCAGCGCTGCATGCCTCGGAAGTGTTTGGAATCGCCACGCGAATCCGCTGCTCACGCAAATATGATCAACAATTCGCAAGAGCGTTCCTGCGGCGGAAGTAAAAATTCCTGCGCCAAAATCTGCGCAAGCGCGGATTTCAGGCGGCGGCGCCGGCTTTTGCCTTACCGCTGCGGCGCTCTGCCGCATAGGCGCGCACAGCCTCGCCAAAGGCGCGGAACAGCTTCATTGAATCCGGATTCTCCGTGCAGCGATATTCCGGATGCCACTGCACGCCCAAGGCAAAGCGCTTGCCCGCCACGCGCACGGCTTCGATGACGCCATCGGGCGCGCGGCCCTCGACGACAAGGCCCTGGCCCAGCTTGTTGATGCCCTGCCAGTGCACCGAATTCACGGTGATCTCGTCGGCGCCGAAGACGCCGGCAAAGACGCTGCCCTTCTCCAGCAACAATTGATGCGCTGGCTTGTAGATCTCGTCATAGGAACCGTCGGCACCACGATGATCCAGCTTGCCCGGCAATTCATGAATCCGCGTATGCAGCGTGCCACCAAGTGCGACGTTGAGTTCCTGGAAGCCGCGGCAGATGCAGATGACCGGAATGTCCCGCTTCAAGGCGGCGCGCAGGAGCGGCAGGGTGACCGCATCGCGGCCGGGATCCTGCGGGCTGTCGTCGCGGTCCGGATCGCCATTGTAATGCTCGACGGCGACATTGCTGGGGCTGCCGGTGAAGAGCAGGCCGTCGACATGATCGAGCAGGGCGTCGACGGGCAAGGCGGCCCCAAGTGCCGGATAGGACAGCGGATAGACGCCGGAGCCGTCGATAAGGGCGGTCAGGTATTTCTCGCCCACCGTATGATAGTTCTGCCCGTCGATGAACTTCACGCACATCGGCACGGCGACCACCGGGGCGTCGTGGCCAAGGGTCTGCTGCAGGCGATAGGGACCGGGCTTGCTCATGATCGAACTCGTGTCTAGGTGGCGGTGCTGTCCAGGAATCTAACCACGCCCCGGACCCGCCACAACCCGCGCCAAGCGCGGGGCTAGCCCCGATTTCGCGCAGGTGTTTAGGCGCAGGCTAAACGGCCAAAACAAAAGGCCCGCACCTTGGGGTGCGGGCCTTGTTGCGTCGTCCGGAAGGACGAAAAGTCTTAGGCAGCGGCCTTGGCGGCAGCCTTCTCGATGCGGCGCTTCAGGCGCTTCGCTTCGTCCGGCAGATTCTTGTCCGCGGTCTTGGCAAGGAAGCTGTCGAGGCCGCCATTGTGCTCGATCGAGCGCAGGGCGTGGGTGGTCAGCTTCAGGCGGACTTGGAGGCCCAGCGTGTCCGAGAGCAGCTTGGTTTCCTGCAGGTTCGGCAGGAAGCGACGCTTCGTCTTGTTGTTGGCGTGGCTCACATTGTTGCCGGTCAGCACGCCCTTGCCAGTGATATCGCAACGCCGGGACATGGCGAGAATCCTTCTAATCCAAACACTTATCTAAAAGAAAGGGGCCGGAAACATCAGCTTCCGGCCAGCTCGGGGCGGTTTTTACGTGGCAAACCCCGGAACGTCAAGGCGATTCCGGTGCCAGCCTGCCCTGTGGGCCCACCTCTTTCGGGCCTTCGCCCGCCCTGCGGGCCCGGCGAATTTTCCATACATAATGACATCTTATGCGTGAAGTTTGGTGGCGTCGCGGCCGGCCGTGGTGATCAGCTGGCCAAGGAACTGCTCGACCACCGATTTCAGCGTCCCGGCCTGGCCGTTGACCGACCCGGCCACCTCCAGCACATGGCCGGAGCGCTCGCCCGTCGTCTCGGCGGCGGCCTTCACCTCGGAGATGACCTCGGCCACCTCCTGGGTCTTGGCGCTGGCCTCGGTGACATTGCGCACGATCTCCTGGGTGGCGGCCGATTGCTGGGTCACGGCGGCAAAGATGGCGCCGGTCGAGGCGTTCATGCCGTGGATGACCTCGGTGATCTCGGAAATGGCGTCGGCGGCTTCCTGGGCCGTCTGCTGCACGCCGGAGATCTGTGCCTCGATTTCGGCCGTGGCGTCGGTCGTCTGGTTGGCGAGGCTCTTCACCTCGGTCGCCACCACGGCAAAGCCGCGGCCGGCTTCACCGGCGCGTGCGGCTTCGATGGTGGCGTTCAAGGCCAGCAGATTGGTCTTGCCGGCAATGTCGCGGATGAGGCCCAGCACGCCCGCAACCCGGCCGGCCACTTCGGTGAGGCCGTTGACGATGCGCCCGATGTCGGAGGCGCGTGCCACGGCGGTTTCGGCGGTTTGCGTCGCGGTCTCGGCCTGACGCCCGATCTCGGAAATCGAGGCCGACATTTCGGTGATGGCGCCGGCGATGGATTGGGCATTGCCGGCCGCGGTGGCGGCCAGGCGCGAGACTTCTTCCGATTGCGCGCCCGAGGTCTGGGCGGCGGCCCGCATCACTTCCGATTCCTGCCTGAGATCGCCGGCGCTGCCCATCATCGAGCCCACGGCATTGACGAAGGCGCGGTCGAAATCGCTGCACAGGGTCTGGATATCGCGGATCTGTGCGACGCGGTGTTCGGCTTCAGCCTTGGCGGCATTTTCCAGTTCCAGACGCTTGCCGATGCCCTCGCGGAAGGTCTCGACAGCACGCGCCATGCGCCCCAACTCGTCGCCGCGCGAGAGCAGCGGCACGGTGAGGTCGGTGCGGTCCTGCGCCAGTTCGTCCATGATGCCGGCCAGTTCCACCACCGGCCGCGTCACATTGCGGCGGATGAACCAGACCGTGCCGAAAATGGCCAGGGCAAACAGCACGGCCGTCACGGCAAAGGTCACGATGCGGTCGGTGACGAAGGTGCCGACGCGCGCCTCGAGCAGTTCGGCAAGCGCCGCGTCATTGGCATCGCCGAAGGCAATAATCGCCTCCCGCGCCGTCTTCTCCGCAGCGTTCACGGCGGCGATGTCGAGCTTAGCCTTGCCACCGGCCAGGTCGCTTTGCATGTAGGACGCGGTGAAGGCAGTGAGCGCCGCGTTCATCGCCTCATAGCTCTGGCCTAAGCGGTCCGGCAGGATGTCGACCTTGCCATAGAGATTGTCCTTGCTGCCGCCATAGGCGGAATCCATCGACCCCGTGGCGCCGGCCACGACGGTGTTGAACCCGCCATCGAGCTTCAGCAGTTCGGCGACGTCAGTGATGGTGTAGCCGCCTGCCGCCGCCGTTTCATGGCTGCGAATGTAGCCTGCCACCTCGGTCACGCGGTCCATGAGGTCCGGCACTTTGAGGAGGACCAGATCCATCACGTAATAGGAATCGAGATCGGGATCGAGGATCAGGTTCGACTTGTCGCCGACGCGCGTGATGAGGGCCCGGATCGCCGCGGCAGCCGCTGCCGGGTCGGCACCGTTAACGGCCGTCACCGCTTCTTTGGCAAGGTCCGCCGATTGCATGCCCGCGCCATATCCGGCTTCGGCCTGGTCGATGGTGGCGGCAATGCCGGCTTTGTCACCGCCCGCCAACAATGTGCCATGGGCCTTGCGCAGCAGGCCCAGATAGGTGTTGCCCTGGTCTTCCTTGTTGCCGAAATCGATCGCAATTTGCTGCGACTCATAGAGTTTGTAGATCGTGAAGCCGACCGGCAGCGCAAAGAGCGCGATGGCCATCGCCAGCTTGGCCGCGATCCCGAACGATTTCGTCATGTCGTCACCTACTTGCCACGTCCCCGAGGAACCGTCTTGATCTGCCCGCCCGGTGGGAAAATCCACCGCCGCGATTTCGCACAGATGTATGACAGTCCCGGCACTTTAGGAACGAGGGCGTAACCGATTAGTTAATTTCGCGGCAAATGTGACCAAACACCCAGCGGAATGTGCGATGCGCAGGTGAAGCGCCTGGGAAAACCGTCACATCGACGGCTTTTTTATCCCCGCTGGAGGAACCCGGCCAGCAATTGCCGCGCAGCGGTGCCGGGGGCGATCTTGGCCGACCCGACCTTTGTTTCCAATGCGCCCAATTGCTGGGCGACATGGGGGTCGGCCTTCAAGGCCTCGATCAGGCTGTCGGAAAGTTCATGCCACAGCCAGGCCTTGGCCTGGTCGCGGCGCTGGGCATCAAAGGCGCCGCTCTGCCTGAGGGTCGCTGCGAAGGCCTGCACCCGCGCCCAGATCGCGTCGATGCCGGTATTCTTGAGCGCCGAGCAGCGCAGCACCTCGGCTCGCCACCCCTGATGGCGCGGCTGCATCAGGCCCAGCGCATTGGCGACATCGGCAGCCGATCGTGCAGCGGCGGCGGCAAGATCGCCGTCATCCTTGTTGATGACCAGGATGTCAGCCAGTTCCATGATCCCGCGCTTGATGCCCTGCAGGTCGTCGCCGCTGCCTGGCAGCAGCAGAAGCAGGAACAAATCGACCATCTCAGCGACCGCCGTCTCGGACTGACCGACACCGACCGTCTCCACGATGATGAGGTCGAACCCGGCCGCCTCGCAGACCAGCAAGGCTTCCCGCGTGCGCCGCGCGACGCCACCCAGGGTCAAGCCGGCGGGGGAGGGACGGATGAAGGCCGCGTCCGCCCGCGACAGTTCTTCCATGCGCGTCTTGTCGCCCAGGATCGACCCGCCGGAGAGGCGCGAGGAGGGATCGACGGCAAGGACCGCCAGGCGTTTTCCCTGCGCGATCGCATACTGGCCGAAAGCTTCGATGAAGGTCGATTTGCCGACGCCCGGCGGACCGGAAATGCCGATGCGCAGGGACTTGCCGCTCTTGGGCAGCAGTTCCTCGATCAAGGCCTCCGCCTGGCGGCGATGGTCGGCGCGCGTCGATTCAATCAGCGTGATCGCGCGCGCCAAGGCGCGGCGGTCGCCGGCCGTTACCTGGGCGGCATGCTCTTTGATGGTGGAATCGGCGACAGCGTTCATGCCGGCACTTTACTGCCGGAACCTCCGCTCATCAATTCAGCCCCCATCAATTCCTTCCTGGCCGCCTCCTGCTGGCGGCGCCACATGGCGGCGTATTGGCCCTGGGCGGCGAGCAGGTCTTCATGGCGTCCGCGCTCGGCGATGCGGCCGTCATCAAGTACAATGATCTCGTCAGCATCGATGATGGTGGAGAGGCGGTGGGCGATCACCAGCGTGGTGTGATCGCGCGACACTTCAGCCAGATTGTCCTGGATCTCGCGCTCGGTATGGGAATCGAGCGCCGAGGTGGCTTCGTCAAAGAGCAGGATCGGCGGGTCTTTGAGGATCGTGCGCGCAATGGCGACGCGTTGCTTCTCGCCGCCAGAGAGCTTCAGGCCGCGCTCGCCGACCTTGGTTTCATATTTGTCGGGCAGGCCCAACACGAAGTCATGGATATGCGCCAGTTCCGCCGCGCGCTCGACTTCAGCCGTCGTTGCGTTGGGCCGGCCATAGGCGATGTTATAGGCGACCGTGTCGTTGAACAGCACCGTGTCCTGCGGCACGATGCCGATCGCATCGCGCAAGGATTTCTGCGTCACGTCGCGGATGTCCTGCCCGTCGATCAGGATGCGGCCGCTATCCACGTCATAGAAGCGGAACAGCAGGCGCGAGAGGGTCGATTTGCCGGCACCCGACGGCCCCACGATGGCGAGCTTATGCCCCGCCGGCACGGTGAAGCTGACGCCTTTCAGAATCGGGCGGCGCGGGTCGTAGCCGAACTCGACATTCTCGAAGGTGACGGCGCCGCTTGCCACAACGAGCGGCTTTGCCTCGGCCTTGTCGGCGATCTCGATATCGACGCGCAGCAGCGCAAACATCGATTCCATGTCGATGAGCGATTGGCGGATTTCGCGATAGACGAAGCCGAGGAAGTTCAAGGGCAGGTAAAGCTGGATGAGATAGGCATTGACCAGCACGAAATCGCCGACCGTCATGGTCCCTTGCGCGGTGCCGCGCGCGGCCATGCCCATCATCAGCACCAGGCCGGCGGCGATGATGAAGGCCTGGCCGACATTGAGGAGGGCGAGCGACGTGCGGCTTTTGACGGCCGCCTTTTCATAGGCCTGGAGTGCTACGTCATAGCGCCGCGCTTCGTGTTCCTCATTGCCGAAATACTTGACCGTCTCATAGTTCAGCAGCGAATCCACCGCCTTGGTATTGGCGGATTGGTCGCTCTCATTCATGTCGCGGCGGAACTGGATGCGCCATTCGGTGACCGAAAGCGAATACCAGATATAGACCAGGATGGTGACGAAGGTGACGGCGGCATAGGTCCAGTCATAGAGCGTCCACAAGATGACGCAGACCATGCCGATTTCGATGAGGGTCGGCAGCACGTTGAACAGGATGAAGAACAACAGGAACTCGATGCCCTTGGCGCCGCGCTCGATGGCGCGGTTGAGGCCGCCGGTCTGCCGCTCCAGGTGAAACTTCAAGGACAGGGCATGAAGGTGCCGGAAGGTCGACAGTGCCACGGCGCGGATCGAGCGCTGGGCGACCTTGGCAAAGATGCCGTCGCGGAATTCGGCAAAGGCCTGGCTGATGACGCGGGCGACGCCATAGGCCAGCAGCAGGCCGATCGAGATGCCGATGATGCTGGCCGTCGTGCCGACCGGGTGGCCCAGCGCATCGACCATGTGCTTGAAGAGGATCGGCACATAGACATTGGCCACCTTGGCGATGACGAGGCACAGCACCGACAGCACCACGCGGCCGCGCAGATCCCATTGCCCCTTGGGCCATAGATGCGGCAGCAGCGCCTGCAGCGCGTGCAATTGGGAGTGCGGGTTGGTGTCGCCGGCCGATTTCGACTGGGGCGAAGATTGGGGGGCGGCCATGGGATGCGGCACTTCCTTGGGCGAATATTCGTTGGGTGAGCAATATAGGGTCCGGCGGTGCCGGGCAAAGGGCCAGGAATGCGGGGGTGGCATGCGCCAGGGCTGCCAACGCGCAATTTCTCGTATCTTTTCATTGTCATGCCCGGTGCGGGGCCATCCTTACGTCGTCATCCCCGGGCCCTGTCGGCGCATGCCGACATGCGTCGGCGGGGACCCGGGGATCCACTGTTTGCCGGAAAGAGTGGATGCCCGGGTCAAGCCCGGGCATGACGGGTTTGAAGTGCGCGGGGGACGACGTCTGGTGATGAAAACGCCCGGCCCCACCTCTCCTTGATCGCGGCGCGGGGCGGATGCTAGTTAGGCTGCCATGCAGCAGAAAACCAAAATCGCCCCCTCTATCCTGTCGGCCGATTTCGCCCAATTGGGGGCGGAAGTGGCCGCCATCGCCGCCGCCGGGGCCGATTATGTCCATGTCGATGTCATGGACGGCCATTTTGTGCCCAACATCACCATCGGCCCGGGCGTCCTCAAGGCCTTGAAGCCGCACGCCAAGATCCCCTTCGACGTGCATCTGATGATCGCCCCGGTCGATCCCTTCGTGGCCGAATTCGCGGCCGCGGGGGCCGATATCATCACCTTTCATCCGGAAGCCGGCGCCCATCCGCACCGCACCGTTCAGCTCATCAAATCGCTTGGCAAAAAAGCGGGCGTCTCGCTCAATCCCGCCACATCGATCGACGTCCTCGATTACCTGCTGCCCGATCTCGACCTCGTCCTGGTGATGAGCGTCAACCCGGGCTTCGGTGGCCAGGCCTTCATCCCCTCGGCGCTGGAGAAGATTGCCGAGATCCGCCGCCGCATCGACAAGGTAAGCGTCGCGCAGAACGGCCGCGTCATCGACCTCGAAGTCGATGGCGGCATCAATGCCGAGACCGCCCGCCAGGCTGTGGCGGCCGGTGCCGATGTTTTGGTGGCTGGCACCGCGACCTTCAAGGGTGGCCCCGCAGCCTATGCCGGCAATATTGCCGGCCTGAAAACCTGAAACCGGGCCCGGCGGCGATGGCCGAGGGCAGCGGCATCGATCCCAAAAAAACCGGCCAGCGGCGCGGTAACCAGCGGCCGAAGCTGGTGGCGCCGCGCCTGCAGACCTTCTTCTCGCTGCCCGGCAACCTCATCTGGCAACGCTGCAAGCGGCGCCTGATGCAGCCGGTCTATGAGAGCAGCCTCTACCACATGACCTTGGGCAAGCGGTCGGCGGGCGATCTGCAATTGCCTTCCCCTGAGCCCTGGCCGGGCGACGCGCAGGCCGGCCTGCTGCTGCTCAGCGACGAATTCCGCTTCGCCGGCGAGGTGGTACGGGCGCCAAAGCCCCTCGGCAACCCGATGGGGATGAGCGAGGGCTGGCGCGAGATCGTCAATTCCTTCGCCTGGCTCAACGATCTCCGGGCCGTGGGCGGGCCATCGGCGCGCAGCCTCGGCAAGGCGCTGATCATGCGCTGGCTGGATGAGAACGAGCGCTATGACGCGTTCGCCTGGCGGGCCGATATCCTGGCGGCGCGCATCCGCAACATCCTCTTGAACCACAGCTATCTCGAGGTGAACAGCGACGCGCTGTTCCGCTCGCAGCTCCTCCTCTCGCTCTCGCGCCAGGCAGAGCATCTCTCCCGTGCGCTGCCCGACGGTCTTGCCGGGGCGGCGCATGTGAAGGCCATCATCAGCCTGATGCTGGCAGGCCTCATCCTGCCCCGGGGCGAGAAATGGCTGATGAAGGGCCAGGCGCTGCTGGGGCCGACATTGGCGGCACAAATTCTTGCCGATGGCGGCCATGTCGAACGTTCGCCGCAGGTGATGCTGGAACTGCTGCAGCACCTCATCGATCTGCGCGATACCTTCGCACTCGCCGGCACCAAGCTGCCCGACGGTCTTTCCATGGCCATCAACAACCTGGGGTCGGTCCTCCTGATGTTGAGCCATGGCGATGCCATGCTGGCTGGGTTCAACGACACGCCGGAACTGGATCCGCTGCATGTCGTGCAGCTGTTCCAGCGCGCCGGCGACAAGCTGCGCCCGCTCAATCAGCTGCCGCTCACCGGTTTCCAGCGCCTCGATCGCGGCAAGACGGTCGTCATCATGGATTGCGGCGCACCGCCGCGTCATGGCCTGGATGCCCATGCCCATGCCGGGACACTCTCCTTCGAGCTCTCTTTCGATGACGAGCGCATGTTCGTCAATTGCGGCGCCCATCCTTGGAGCAAGGAATGGGGCCAGGTGCAGCGCACGACCGCGGCGCATTCGACGCTGGTTGTCGACAACACCAATTCGGCGATGCTACTGCCCCATGGCGGCATGGCGCTGAGGCCCCAGGTTGTCACCTGCCGGCGCGAAGAGACGGATGGGCAGATCTGGCTCGATACCTCTCATGACGGCTATGAGGAAGGCTTCGGCCTGGTGCATCGGCGCAAGCTCTACCTCTCGCTCGATGGCCACGACTTCATGGGCGAAGAGCATCTGGTGGGACCGGGTGGCAACGCCTACGCTTTGCGCTTCCATCTCCACCCGCAGGTCAGCGTCTCGGTGACGCAGAACGGCCAGGCAGCCCTCATCAAGATGCCCAAAGGCTCCGGCTGGCGCCTACGTGTCGATGGTGCCGAGCTGGCCCTCGCCGAAAGTGTCCATATCGGCCAGAACGGCCAGGTGCGGCGGTCGCAGCAGATCGTCGTCATCGGCACGATCGAGCGCGATCAGACGGAAATCCGCTGGCTGCTGCAGCGTGAAGGCGGCAAGAAATAGCCGCCGGTTCGGCATTGCCGACCCTTCTAGGTGCTGCAACCTAATACCCAGATTGTCTATTTGATCCACGGACAACCATTATGGTGCGATCCGTAAAGGTTGCGCAGCCGCTCATGGTCTGCACGCTTGACAATAATGCCTGCCGCCATAATGAGTCGCGACTGGGGATGCGCCGGTCATTGAGGGAAATGGCGGAATGGCGTTGGAATTCCAGAGCATCGACACGCGTAACTTGCCGGAGGGTCACCGGCTCAATCATCTGCACGACTTCCTGGCGCGCGAATTGATGGGCATCGACATCAGCCCTCGCACCAACGAAGTCGGCTTTACCGTCACCGTCAACGCGCTGGTCTTGCCCGGCATCCGCATTGTCGAGGGCATCTCCGATCCGCTGACCTGCGCGCGCAGCAAGGCGATGCTGGCCGACGGCCAGAACGATTTCATCCTTGATGTCATGTCGGCCCCCGTGCAGCTGACGCTGGAGAACCGCTGGCAGGTCGAGGTGCGCGCCGGTGACGGCCTGCTCTATCCGCTCGACCGGCCCTGGCGCATGGTGCACGACCGGGCCGATGTGCGTTGCCTGCGTCTCGCGCGGGCGTTGCTCGCCGCGCATATTCCCGATCTCGATTCCGTGCCGTTGCGGGTGCTGCGGCCCGAGGACGGCCTCCTCGGCCTGCTGATGGGCTATGCCGAGCTGGTCTATAAGGGCGGGACGGCGCAGGACCCGGTCCTCGCCGCGGCAATGTCGCGCCATCTGGTGGAGCTTGCCGTCCATGCCTTCGGGAAGGATGCGGCGCGGCCGCTGGCGCCGGAAACACGGCAGACCGTGGCCGCCATGCGGCTCGACCTCTTCAAGGCCGATATCGAGCGTTCGCTTGCCGATCATGGCTTCGACATCGCCCGCCTTGCCCGGCGCCACAAGGTGACACCCCGTTATATCCAGATGCTGTTTGCCGATTCCGGCACGACCTTCACCGATTTCCTGCGCCAGCAGCGCCTGGCGCTGGCCTATCGGCTGCTGGTCGACCCGGCACAGGCCACGCGCAATGTGGCCGACCTCGCTTTTGCCGCCGGCTTCAATGATCTCTCCCATTTTAACCGGGTCTTCCGCCGCCGTTTTGGCGCAACACCACGTGAAATCCGCACCACATGTTGAATTAACGCCCGCAATTTCGCAAATCGCCCATATTCTTCGCCCGAGTCCAAGACGCGCGGTTCTCCTTTCGCTAGGTTTCGCATCGAAAGCCGTTCTCTCGGATTTCCGCGAACTGGAAGCGGTCCGGCCGTCCCCTGGGCCGCCTCCCGTACCGTCGCCTGCCGGTCCTTTAAGGGGGTCGGCAGGCGCATCGGTCGCCCCCAAAATCGCTGCTTGCCACCCCTTGTCCCGCCCGTTAAGCCCTGCGGCATTCGCCAGCCAGTCGGGAATCCATCATGCCGCATCAGAACCGCCCCATCCGCCGCGCCCTCATTTCGGTGTCCGACAAGGCGGGGCTGGAGGATCTGGGCCGGTACCTCTCTGGGAAGGGCGTCGAAATCCTCTCGACCGGCGGCTCGGCCAAGGCGCTCTCAAGCGCCGGCATCAAGGTCACCGAAGTGGCGGCCCATACCGGTTTCCCGGAGATCATGGACGGGCGGGTGAAGACCCTCCACCCCAAGATCCATGGCGGGTTGCTGGCGCGCCGCGACAGCGCCGAGCACCAAGCGGCGCAGAAGACCCACGACATCCCCGACATCGACCTACTGGTGGTCAATCTCTATCCCTTTGCCAAGACCGTGGCGGGCGGCGGCTCCTGGGACGATTGCATCGAGAACATCGATATCGGCGGCCCGGCCATGCTGCGCGGTGCTGCGAAGAACCATGACTTCGTCAGCGTCGTCACCGATCCCGCCGATTACGGCAAGCTCATCGCCGAGATGGATGCACAAGGCGGCGGCACGTCGCTCGCCTTCCGCCGCGCGCTTGCCCGCAAGGCCTATGCCCATACCGCAGCCTATGACGGCGCCATCGCGCAGTGGATGAGCGAGCAGGCGGCCGAACCGCTCCCCGAATCGATCAGCGTGTCGGGCACCCGCGTGCAGATGCTGCGCTATGGCGAGAACCCGCACCAGCAGGCGGCGTTCTATCGCGCCGGCCCCGCGCGCCCCGGTGTCGCCACCGCGACACAGCTCCAGGGCAAGGAGCTCTCCTACAACAACCTCAACGACACCGACGCCGCCTTCGAATTGGTGGCCGAATTTGATAGGCCGGCGATCGCCATCATCAAGCACGCGAACCCGTGCGGCGTCGCCAGCGTCGATGATGCGAGCAAGATGGCGGATGCTTACGCGAAGGCCCTGGCCTGCGATCCGGTATCGGCCTTCGGCGGCATCATCGCATTGAACCGCCCGCTCGACGCCGCGACCGCGACCGAGATCGTGAAGCTCTTTGCCGAGGTCGTCATCGCGCCGAAGATTTCGGATGAAGCGAAGGCCGTGCTGGGGGCGAAGCCCAATGTGCGCGTGCTGGAAACCGGCGCCATGCCGGATCCGACCGCAAAGGGCCTGATCGTGAAGTCACTCTCCGGCGGGCTGCTGGTGCAGGACCGCGATTTCGGCCACGTCACCGAAAGCGAGCTCAAGGTCGTCACCAAGCGCGCACCGTCAGCAAAGGAGATCGCCGATCTGCTCTTTGCGTTCCGTGTGGCCAAGCATGTGAAGTCGAACGCCATCGTCTATGCTAAGAACGGCGCCACGGTCGGCATCGGTGCCGGCCAGATGAGCCGCGTCGATTCATCCCGCATCGCGGCGTGGAAGGCGGATGAGGCGGCGAAGGCCGCCGGCTCACATGAGAGCTTCGCCAAAGGCTCGGTGGTGGCGTCGGACGCGTTCTTCCCCTTCGCCGATGGTTTGCTGGCGGCAGCCTCTGCTGGTGCCACCGCGGTCATTCAGCCCGGCGGCTCGATGCGCGATGCCGACATCATCAAGGCGGCGGATGATGCCGGCCTTGCCATGGTGCTGACCGGCATGCGGCATTTCCGGCACTAAGGCAGACCCCTCACCCCAACCCTCTCCCCGCTTACGCGGGGCGAGGGAGTTGTTGCCGAGTTCTGCCTTAAGCCCCTCGCCCCGCTTGCGGGGAGAGGGGTTGGGGTGAGGGGTATCTTGCTTACCCCTTGTAATGCCCTTCGGCTTTGAGATCGGCCATTGTGGCCTCGATGCCCTGGCGGAGAAGCGAGACGAGTTCATCCACCTCTTCCTTGCTGAGGGTGAGGGGCGGGGAGATGACGTTCAAGGCGCCGAGCGGCCGCACGATGAGGCCGAGCTTCTCGCAATGGTCCGAGATGCGCTTGCCGATATTGACCGCGTCGGGGAAGTGTTCGCGCGTCGTCTTGTCCATGACGTTCTCGACGCACATCATGAACTTGTGGCCGCGCACATTGCCGACGATGGGGAGTTCGAGGAGCGTGTTCAACTGCTGCTCCAGATACGGCCCCATCTTCTGCACATGGCCGTTCAGATCCTCGCGCTCCATCAACGCGATGTTGGCAAGGCCCGCCGCACAGGCGACCGGATGGCCGGAATAGGTATAGCCATTGGTGAACCAGCCATCGGGATCCTCGGCCGACATCGCCTCATAGACGCGGTCAGAGAAGATCACCGCACCCAGCGGCTGATAGCCGGAGGTGAGGCCCTTCGCCGTGACGATCATGTCGGGGACGATGCCGAACACGGCCTCGCTGGCGAAGAAATGGCCGAGGCGACCAAACGCCGTCACGACTTCATCCGACACATAAAGGATGTCGTGGCGATGGCAGACCTCCAGCGAGCGCTTGTGATAGCCCTTCGGCGGCACGATGACGCCGCCGGCACCCATCACGGGTTCGGCAAAGAAGACGGCGATGTTGTCAGGGCCGACTTCCAGGATCTTCGCTTCCAATTCCTCGATCAAGTAATCGCAGAACTGTTCCTCCGTCATCCCCTTGCCGACGCCATTGGGTAGCACTTCATGCGCGCGGTAGAAATTGGGCGAGGAGACGTGGTGCACCAGATCATCGACGAAATGGAGATAAGGCGAGCGGTCGGCGGGCCTCCCCGTGATCGAGCCGGTGAGATAGGTGCTGCCATGATAGGCGTCGATGCGGCTGATGATCTGCTTCTTCGACTTCTTGCCGCGCTTGGCGTGATAATAATGCGCGATGCGCACGGCGGTGTCGTTGGCGGTCGACCCGCCGCAGGTGAAGAAGACCTTGTTGAGATCGCCGGGTGCGAGGGAGGCGAGCTTGGCCGCCAATTCCGCCGCCGGCACGTTGGTGGTGTCGACGAAGGGGTTGTAGAACGCCATGCGCAAGGCCTGGGCCGAGATCGCCTCGGCAATCTCACGCCTGCCATAGCCGATGTTCACACACCACAGCCCGCCGATGCCGTCCAGATACCGCTTGCCGGAGAGGTCATAGACATAGGCCCCTTCCGCGCGGCCCATCACCAGCGAGCCGTCCTTTTTGAAGCTGTCGAAATGGGTCCAGGGATGGACGAAATGGTCCTTGTCCTTCTGCCAGATATCCTTCGGATCCACTTGATCCAGGCTGGCGATGGCAAGATGTTGACCCTGCGTACCCATGATGATTCTCCCTCGGCCCACGAACGGGCTATTATTGAAGTCGGAAAAATATTATAGTCACTTCAAAATTACAGTCAATCAAGGAAACCCCGATGGCCGAAGGCGGCTTGCGCGAACGCCAAAAAGAGAAGCGAAAACAAGCGATTATGGTGGCGGCGGCGAAGCTCTTCCAAGCGCAAGGCTTCAACGCGGCCTCGATGGAAGACATCGCGGCAGCTGCCGAGCTCTCGGTCGGCACGGTCTATAACTACTTCAAGTCGAAGGCCGAGATCGGCCTTGCCATCTACCAGGCCGACCGCGATTTGGTGCAGGCGGCGACATCCAAGGTCATCGACAACCCGCCCGCCGATCCAGTCGACGCCATCTGCCGCATGATGGAAACCGATTTCGAGACTGAGATCGGCTATCTCGACCGCGCCGTCTGGTCGGCGCTGTTCGGTGCGTCCTTCACCGACCAGTCGAGCCTATCGACCGCCTTCGTCTCGGACGAGCTGATGCGCGTCGACCAGTTCCGGAAACTCCTCGGCGTCCTCAAAGCACGCGGCAAGATCGGCGCCGAGGCCGACATCGACGCCGCGGCCGAAATGCTGGGCGCTCTCAATCTCTGGTACTTCATGCGCTGGCTGGCGGGCCTCCGTGCCGGCGCCGACAACGCCGAAAGCGGCATCCTCGACGCCGAAGCGAAGGCAACTTTACGCCGCCACGTCGCCCAGCTGATGCAGGGGATGCGGGTTTAGGGCCCACTCCACCCGTCATCCCCGCGAAAGCGGGGATCCCTGGGTGTGACGGCGACACCCCCTCACCCCAACCCTCTCCCCGCTATCGCGGGGCGAGGGAGTTCCGGCCGAGCCTGGCGTCTTGCCCCTCGCCCCGCTTGCGGGGAGAGGGTTGGGGTGAGGGGTTTCTGAAGCGACGGGCCTTTACCCCATCACGCCATTCAGCGCCGCATACTGCAGCAGCATCACCGTCTTCGCATCACAGATGCGCCCGTCCTTCACCTGGGCCAGCGCTTGCGTCAAGGTCATCTCGATCACCTCGATATCCTCGCCCTCATGTGCCAGGCCCCCGCCATCGCCGGTGCGCATCTCGGGCGTGTATTCGGCGATGAAGAAGGTCAGGCGCTCGGTGACCGACCCCGGGCTCATGAAGCATTCAAACACCCGCGTCGGGTTGGTGACGGTGACACCGCATTCCTCCGCCGCCTCCTTGACGATCGCCGTCTCCGGATCATGCTCATCCAGCAACCCCGCGCATACTTCAATGAGCGGCTCAGGATGCCCATTCACATAGGCCGGAAAGCGAAACTGCCGCGTCAGCAGCACGGTCTTGCGCTTGGGGTCATAGAGCAGAATGCAACACCCATTCCCCCGATCATACGTCTCCCGCGTCGTCGTCACCCAAGACCCGTCGCGGCGCTGAATCTCGAAGGTGGTTTTCTTGAGGAGATAGTAGTCGTCGGATAGAACGCGGGAGTCTTTGATGCGGATTACCGTCATTGCTTTCACTCGCCGTTAATTTAAGATAGCATTACAATATGGTGTTTCTTCTTTAAAGAGAGGCTGCTTTGGGTGCTTCTGCAAGAGGTGTGGATCGCGCATACGTGGATATGCTCGTCGTCATCCCACTCGAGGAAGAGCTACTGCAATTTCAGCAGGCCTTCGGAGTGCTTGAGGATATGTGTACAAGCACGACCGTGCGATATCGCTTTTCAACACCGTCCGAGGAGCTCAAATGCATAGTCATACTGCAGGAGGAGATGGGAAAGAGTTCTGCAATTCATGCTGTAGAGAGCTTTCTTGCAGAATATGAGGTCGGTCTAATTGTTTGCTTGGGAATCGCGGGAAGTGTTTCTGCCGATTTGGGCTTGGGCGACGTTTGCTACTCCGGTAGCATTATTGACGTCTACGACAATAATAAAGCGCTCGATACCACCCACGGAACTATCGATATAGAGTTCTCACCGACGAACTATCAAACGCCGCGTAATCTAACAGCAGCTTTCAATATGGTGCGGACGCGTCCAGCGCTTCAGGGAAGTTATGCAGAGTGGCGTAAAGACCAAAAGCAGGCTTTTAAATCCATATGTGCCGATCTTGCACTCGATCTCGACGTAACCGATTTAGTGCAAGAAACGAAAGCACTAAACGGGATTGTAGCATGTGGGGTCGTAAGCAAGAGTTCCGCTTACAACGCGAAGCTCCGGTCTGTAAATCGCAAAGTACTAGCAATAGATACTGAATCGGGAGGCATCTTCCATGTCGCGGGATCTCACGAGATACCGGCAGTAACAATTCGGGGAATTTCGGACCGAGCAGACGGAGACAAATCCGCTTTAGAAGAGCGAACTAAAGGTGCAGTCAGAAAAATTGCAGCCTTGAATGCTGCTACTTTTCTAAAGCTCCAATTTCTAAATCCACAGTTCAAGAACTTCCTTGCAGATCGGCGAAGCTTTAAGGGAGCCAACGGGCAGATTGTCAGCCTTTCCCTCTCGTCTGATCAAGACGAGATTACTTCTCTAGTAGTTCGATCTGGTCAGTTGATTGATGAGAAGCTCCGGGAATTGTGTCCCGAAATTCGCCTTCAGCCTAAAGGATACCACCTCCCCACGCCACGAATGCGTCAATACGATTTCGCAAGTGGAGTCGGAGAAGAGTTAGAGTCTGACCCAGTCGATGTTTGCGACGCCTTGCGCGATCGCCAGGTGATTTTGATCAACATTCCGAGGACGTATCCCGACCAAAGCATAGCCTGGGTCATCGCCGATGATGTATTGGCGACAGTCATTGAAGATTTGCAGGCATTGCCAATAGTGATCGACGGAGAGTCTTTGCGGCCACCAAGCCGCGGCCTGATCGAGCTGGCCCAACGCGAAAGAATAGATCTAAGGCCCGATTTATCGGCGAAGATAGTTTTTATAGTCGATAACTTACCCTTCGCTTCGAAGAGCAATCTTGCATTCTTAATCGACCAGATAAAGGTATTTCCAAATTCAAAGTTTGTTTTTCTGTCACGCGTTGATGCAAATCTTGTTCGCGAAAGCGAATTTCTAGATTCCGTTCCAGCGGACACATTCGAGCTGTGTAAGATTTCGTTTGAAGAAATAGCGAATTTTCTCGAGAAGAATTTCGCGATGTCCGGATCCGAAGCCGGAGTAGTCGCCTTACGGCTTCACGAGACGTTCGATCAATTTGATCTCTCTGCACATCCAACATATTTCGCTGGAATCCCACGTGAGACTCTAGCCGCGCTACTTCAAGCAAATCGCCGCTCAGAACTTATACAGCTTGCTGTGGACGGATTCCTGTCGTTCGTGGTTGCAGATGATCCTTCAAATATCAATCTAAGCCGTACAACGCGCTCACGGTTCCTAAAGAAGTTAGCGGTATCTATTAATGTTCAGAAAATGAACTTTGGCCAAGAAGAGCTAGTCGGGTACACGAGAGAATTTGCGACGGCTTTCGATTTCAATATTAATCCACTAGTCTTCATCTCAGCATTCGTACAAAAGGGCATCCTTCACTTTGAAGGTGATAGAATTGCTTTCACATTACCCTTTATCGAGAGATACCTTCTGGCCCTGTCGCTATTAGATGACGAAGCTCTTGCCCTAAAATACTTCAACTTTGACGACCCAGACTTTGATTTTCCCACGTTCGACATCTATGCCGAAATAGGGGCGTCATCGAAAATAGTCGACAAGCTCAGGCAGCGCATTGCTCACTGCGCGAACCAATTGAGGCCGTCGCAAGCTGAGAAGCACATTCTGCTTTCCGATAGCGTCTTGCCGACAATGATGGGTAAGCCAGAGAGGCTACACTCTCTGCAAACTCGTCTTCGAAAAGCGATAGAAAATGTCCAGTCCAACAGGGACGATAAAAAGGAAAAGCAACGTCTCCTGGATATCTCCGACAAGATTCGTCGGCAGGCCTCCAAGAAAGCTAGAAGTTCGTCGGGAGACGCTAAGAAAACTCGCGACCAAGAGGTCGAGAGCTTGGAAGCAGCTGTTCAGATATGGAATCTCGGGACTGTCCTGTTGGGATCAGGAGCAGAGCATCTGAATGCGGAAACCAAACAGGAATTGGCGAGAGAGTTGATCGAATTTGCGACCACAATAATGCACTCCTGGACGCGTTTGAGAGCGGCAACAAATTTCGCAGAAGTTAAAGCTGAGCTTACCAAGGACTCTTTTGTCAGAGAGTTCATCGACAACAATGGCTCGAAACAATCGTTCGAGGAGACTAGAACGCTAATTGCTAGCTTAGTCGATGTCTTGGAGTACGGCTATTTATGTGAGCCGTTTAGACGGGTGGTCCATTCGCTATGCGAAGGCGCGCGGCATAAGGTTCTGGCAACTAGCGTAGAGAAAGCCAAAGTAGATTCGCTAATGGAAAGGGTAGTGCATGGCTCTTGGTTAGCGGATATCGACACTAGGCGGGGTCTAACGCTACTACGCGAGACAGTGAAGTCCCTTCCAAACTTGCCTTTCCTTAGGATTAATCTAGCCAATCATCTTTTGACTCGAGTGTACTGGAGTCAGTGGAGAGCTGAAGATCGTCTTGCCCTGCTTGACCTCGCAAATGAAACTATACAGCCAATTAAGGTCTCCGATGATCTTCGAGCTGGCAGCCTATCCTTCAATAAGACAAAATTGGCACGGATCATTAATCCGGGCTCCAAAAAGAAACGAAAGCGGACCAGAAAGCGGAAGACCAAGTAAAATCAATCAACTCCAGCACGCCTCCGCAACGCGCATGAAGTTGCCGCCCATGATGGCGGCCACATCCGCGTCCTTGTAGCCGTGCTTCAACAGCCCCGCCGCGATATCCGGCAATCGTTCGGGCGAGACGAAGCGCACGGTTGAGAAGTCGAAATCGACGCCTTGGACCTTGGGCCACCACAAAGCCGGGTCTTCGCCTTCGGGGAGGTCGCTGTGGTCCTGGTCGAAGGAATAGTCGATGCCGATGCCGACATGCGCCACGCCGATCTTTTCCACCATGTAATCGATATGGCGGATGATGGTGTCGGTGTCGATATCGGCGCCTAAGAACGGGCCGATGCCGGTGACGCAGACCATGCCGCCGGTTTCGGCGGCGCGTTTCATCTGCACGTCATCGATGTTGCGTGGGTGATCGCACAGGGCCTTCGCGTTGCTATGGCTGAAGACCACGGGCTTCGATGACACTTCCATCACGTCGAGGCTGGTCTGGCGCGCGGAGTGCGAGCAATCCATGGTGATGCCCACCCGGTTGCATTCCTTCACCACCTCGCGGCCCAGATCGGTGAGGCCCTGATTCTTGCCGAAGCAGCCGCCGGCGATATTGTTGTCGCGGTTATAGGCGAGATGCATCTGCCGCACGCCGAGATCGCGATAGACGCCCAGCATGGCGAGATCGTCCTCGATCATGGCCGAGCCCTCAAGGTCGAAGGCGACGGCAAGCTTCCCCTCGCGCTTGGCGCGGCGCACGTCGTCGAGCGTGTCGACCATGATGTAATGGTCGCTGTGCTTGCCGATCCAGTCACGGAAACCGGCGATGACGCGGATGCATTGCGCGAGCGGATTGAAATCCATGCCGACATTGACCGAGACGAAAGTGGCGCCGGCGGCGCGGTGCCGCTCCAACGCACTGCAATCGTAATTGGGGAGGAGCGGCAGGCAGGCATGGGCGTCCCAGATGATGCCGTCCTTGAACACCTGCGGCCAATCGCTTTTCGGCAACAAAGGTTCCGTTGCTTGCGTGCCCTTAGGCGCGAGAGTCGTCTGCGTCGTCACCGGCTTATTCATATTGGCAGCTCCAATCTTGCGTGCCGGCATCATAGCGGGGGTGTGGGCGAGGAGAAAGGTCAGCATGGGTGGGTTGCGCTCGTTGGATGGGTTTCTTCAGTCGCTCCCCCTCTCCCTAACCCTCCCCCACGTTGGGGGGAGGGAACTCCAGCGGGGTGAGTTCGGGCAGAGGAGCAAACTGGGTAGAACCCCCTCCCCCCGCCCGCCGACGAATGTCGGCATTCGCCGACGGTGGGGGAGGGTGGGGGAGAGGGGGTGGTTGGGCTGAGTCGGCTCTACGCCGCCTCGGTCTCGTCCTCGTCGATCAGTCCCAGCACCTGGCGGTCGAAGAGGCGGCGGTAGATGCCGGTCTCGTTGCCGATGAGGGTGGCGTGGCTGCCTTCCTCGACCACGCGGCCGCGGTCGAAGATGAGGATGCGCTCGAGGGCCCGGACCGTGGAGAGGCGGTGGGCGATGACGATGGCCGTGCGGCCTTCGATCAACCGCGCCGTCGCTTCCTGAATGAGATGCTCAGATTCCGAATCGAGACTCGAGGTCGCCTCATCGAGGATCAGGATCGGCGCATCGGCCAGGAACGCCCGCGCCAATGCGACACGCTGCCGCTCGCCGCCTGAGAGCTTCACCCCGCGCTCGCCGACAAGGGTCTGATAGCCCTTGGGCAAACGCTCGATGAAGTCATGGGCGTTGGCCAGACGCGCCGCCTGTTCGATCTCGGCCAGCGTGGCACCGGGCTTCGCATAGGCGATGTTCTCGGCAAGCGACCGGTGGAACAGGATCGGCTCCTGCTGCACCAGGGCAATCTGCGAGCGGAGACTCGATTGCTGCGCCAGCGCCACATTCTGCCCGTCGATGCGGATCTCACCCTTCTGGATGTCGTAGAGCCGCTGCACCAGCTTGACGAAGGTCGTCTTGCCCGATCCGGAGAGGCCCACAAGCCCCACCTTCTCGCCCGCTTTGATGGTGAGCGAGAAGTTCTCATAGAGCGGTGTGGCGTGACCCGCATAGTGGAAGGTCACGTCGTCGAACACGATCTCGCCCTTTGTGATGGCGATCGGCCGCGCCCAATGGCTGTCCTTGACGCCGAAGGGTGTCGCGTTGATCTCCACCAGTTCCTCCATATCGTTGACCGAACGCTGCAGGTCGCGGATGTAGAAGCCGATATCAAAGAGATAGCCGTGGATGACCAGATAGGCGGTCAGCACATAGACCACCTCGCCAGGTGTCGCGCGGCCTTGCCACCACAGCATCAAGGCCATGCCGATGATGCTGACACGGAACAGCAGCAGCATCGTCGCCTGGATCGTGCCGTTATGCGTCATGCGCATCCAGGAGCGGCGGCTGCGGCGCTGCCATTTGGCGATGACCTTGCCAAGGAGCGCGTCCTCGCGCGCCTCGGCGCCGAAGCTTTTCACCACGGCGTTGCAGGTGATGGAATCGGCCAAGGCGCCACCCATCTTCGTGTCCCACTGGTTGGAAAGCGATGCCGCCGGCCCCACGAATTTCAGCGACAGCGTCACCACCATGGCGACGTAGAAGACCGATCCCATCAGCACGGCCAGGCCCATCAGCGGCCAATGCCAGGCGAGCAAGGCGCTCGATCCCACCAGCACGACGAAGGCTGGGAAGAGCGCCAGCAGCACCGTGTCGTTGAGCGTATCCATCGCCCACATGCCGCGCGTGATCTTGCGCACGGTCGATCCGGCGAAGGTGTTGGCATGCCAGTCGGTGGCAAAACGCTGCACGCGCCAGAAGCTGTCGGCCACCATCCGCGACATGATGCGTAAGGAAAGGCGCACGATGCCGAGGAAGCCGAGGAAGCGGAAGGCGACGGCGACGATGCCAAGCCCGACGATGCTGGCGAGTGCCGTTATCGCATTGTCGAGCGAAGCCTGGTCGCGCGTCTCGCTCACCGCATCGATGAGATGGCCCGCGAAGACGGGGATGGCGATATCCATCAACGTCGCCGCCATCATGGCGCCGGCGGTCCACAACGCGCGCAGCCATTCACGCCGCCAATAGATGGCGGTGAACGCTGCCACCGCGGCAAAAGCGCTGCGTTTGCGGGGTTTCTCATGGGTCGCCGCCGGTGCGGGCGACAGGGCAAGGTCGGTCATGGTTTTGTCGGCAAGCTCTGCGCTCACCGCCTCTTATTTGTTTCCGGAAGGAAAGCGACGGGGGCGATGCGGAATCGCGGGCGCTTGAGCGCGGCGGCGATGGACCGGATGCAAAACCCCGAAACGCGATGGTTCCGGCTATATCAAACGCAAATTGGGAATGGAGAAGGCACAGGCCGTCTGACGGCCTGTGCGTCGGTGCTGGGACCTAGTGGAAGGACCGCATCGACGACAGGCCGGGAATGGCGTCTTGGAGCATGTATGTCATGCAAGCCTCCCGGCGTGTTGGGTTGAGGCGCACACTGTAACGCGCCTGCGACATTTTGGCAAGAGGGCGCGCGCGCGATGCGTGTGGGGAGTGCAAGAGCTCGTACGCTATCACTCTCTAAAGTGCGTCATGCCCGGGCTTGACCCGGGCATCCACTCTCGAAAGCGGCACCAGTGGATCCCCGGGTCAAGCCCGGGGATGACGGCATCAAATGCGACCATTCCAATTTAAGCAAACCACCAGCGTTCGAAGATATAGCCGCCGTCATGGTCGTAATTCGAATTGAGATCGCCGTGCGCCACCTTGTCGGAATGGGCCGAGGTGAAGTTGTTGAACATCAAGACCATGATGCCGCCATCGTCATGGAGGATCTGCTGCATTTCCTTGTACATGGCGGCGCGCGACGGCTCGTCGGTTTCGGCGCGGGCCTTGAGCAGAAGCTCGTTGAAACGGTCGTTCTTCCAGAAGGTGTCGTTCCAGGCGGCGTCCGCCGCATAGGCCGTGGTGAACATCCAATCGGCCGTGGGCCGGCCGCTCCAATAGGAGAAGCACCAGGGCTTCTTCATCCACACTGCGTCCCAATAGCCGTCATTGGCTTCCTTGATGACGTTGATGTCGATGCCGACCTTGGCGGCCGAATCCTTCATCAGCACAGCGGCATCGACGGCGCCGGCAAAGGCCGCGTCCGAGGCCGAGAGATCGACCGAGAGGGATGAGAGACCGGCTTTTTTGAGATGGAACTTCGCCTTGTCCGGATCATAGGAAAAGACCGGTTCGGGCTGGGTCGCGAATTTGATCGAGGGGGCGAGCGGGTTGTCATTCCCCGGCGTGCCGTGGCCGAGCAGCACCTTCTTCACGATCTCCTCGCGGTCGATCGCCCATTTCAGCGCCAGGCGCACATCGACATTGTCGAAGGGCTTGGCGCGCACATCCATCGGCGCCACGTAATGCGAGAAGCCGGTGATGTCGGTGATCTTGAGGCCGGGATTGCGCTGCAGCAGGCCCAGCGTCTTCAGATCGACGCGGTCGATGTAATCGACGTCACCCGTGATGAGGGCGTTCTGCCGCGCCGCCACGTCGACGATGGAGAGAATCTCGATCTCGTCGAAATAGGGACCGTCCTTGTGGAAATTCGGATGCCGCTTGCCGGTGAATTTGACGCCCGGCTGGTAATTCTCCATCACGAAGGGGCCGGTGCCAATGCCCGATTTCCAATCGATGCCGCCGCCATCGAGCGCGGCGAAGATCGGCAGGTGGTAATCGGTGGTGATATAGGGGAAATCGGCGCTGCCGGCCTTCAGGGTGAAGACCACCGTCTCGTCGCCATCGGCCTTGATGTCGGTGATGTCGGCCAAAGCGGGCTTGGCACCCGATTTCGAATTCTCGTCGCGGTGATAGTTATAGGTCGCCACCACGTCGGCGGCCTTCAGTGACCGGCCGTTATGGAATTCGACGCCCTTCTTCAGCTTGAAGACCCAGGTCTTGGCGCCGTCCGACGGCTCGAAGCTTTCCGCGAGATCGGGGATGACATTGTTCTTCTGGTCGATGCCGGTCAGGCAGGAGCCCAGCACGAAGCCGACATCCGCTGAAAAGGCATTGGCCCAGGTCGCGGGATCGAGACTGTCCGAGGTCTGGCCATGGCCGAGACCGGCGCGGAACTTGCCGCCTTTCTTCGGCTCGGCACGGGCGGCATTGGCAAAGAGCGTCTCGGCAGCCGTCACGGTGATACCGGCCGCCAGCGCCATCTGGATGAAATCGCGCCGGCCCATGCGGCCGCGGCCGGCCAGGGATTGCATCGTCTTGAGATCCATCGCCATCGCTTAAGCCCCTTTCGATCGCCATCTTTCCGGGAATGATCCGCCAGCGACGTTAACTTCTATGGCAATGGGCGCTCAACGTTTTTAATTCAAACACCTGGCGCCGGCAGGGCGGGGGCCAGCACCGTCATGCCGGGGAGGTGATGGCGCGCGGCATCGCGCAGGCGAGCCGGGTCGCCAAGCGTCGCCAGCCACAGCACGCCCTGGCGGCGTTGGCGCTTCACCGCATGGCGCGACATGGCCTCGGGCGAATCCTCGGCGATCACGACCGCCGGGGTGATGCCCCGCTCAGCCAGGACGGCAAGGGCGATCTGGGCCATCTCGCCCTTGCCATAAAGAACGATCTCGGCCCCCGCATACTGTGCGAGATAGCTCTCGAAGCTGGCCCGCAGGTAACGATAAAGCCGCAATTGTTCATGGGCATAGGCCTGGGTCAGGTCGCTGAGCTGGGCTTCTCCGACAGCGGTGAGGACATATTGAAGCCCGCTGCCGAGGCCCGCGGGCCGGTCGAGCTTGGCCAGCGCCCCTTGCGCCGATGCCCTGGCGGTATAGGCGTTGACGACCGCCAGCGAGACGTCCAATGCCGCGCCCAAGCGCCGTTGCGAGAGCAGCGGATCGGCCCGGTAGGCCGACAGGATCCGCAAGGCCAGTTCCCGCTCCACATGGCGCTTTTCCTGCCGGATCTTGGGCAACCCCTCTGGCCGAAGCAGGGGCGGGTCAGGGGGCTGAGGGCACAGCGTTTCGAGAAAGGCCAGCGCCCAGGCCTTGGCGGGTTCGAGGTCATCCTGGCCGGTGCTTTTGACCAGCGGCCGGGCGTTTCCGGGGCGGCGGAAGGCCGCCTGCCAGAAGCGCGTCGGCCGATCGGCACGCTTGAACAGCCGCACCGCCCGCCCGGCGAGGAAGACCGAGGTCTCAGTCATGGGTGTGTGCAAGGTGTGTGCATGTGGGCGAGAATATCAGATCGGACATCCGCCGCAATCGGTCGAAGGCGTCTGGCAAGCGCGGTTGTCATCGATTAGAAACAAAGCAGAACAAGGGGAAAAGGGAGCGCCATGTCCGGGGATTTGCTGCTGCGCAGCGTTAGGCTGACGAACGGCGAAACGGCCGATATCGCCATCCGCGGCGGCCTGGTCGCAGCGATCGGTCGGGACCTTACCGGCGACCAGGTGATCGAGGGGCGGGGCAGGTTGGCACTGCCGGCCCTGGTCGAGGCCCATGCCCATTTCGACAAGACGCTCTGGGGGACGGGGTGGCCCAGCAACAGCGCCGGGCCGACGTTGCGGGACTATATCGACAATGAGCGGCGCATCTTGCGCGATGTCAGAACCCCCATTGCCGACCGGGCGGGGAAGCTCATTGAAACCTGCATCGCCAAGGGCTCGCTGCATTTCCGCTGCCATATCGACGTCGATCCGGAATTCGGCCTCAGCCATGTCGAAGCCATGATGCGCCTGCGCGAGAAGTACCGTGGCATCATCACCATGGATTTCGTCGTCTTCCCGCAGACCGGGATGCTGATCCGCCCCGGCACGGTGGAGATCATGGAAGCGGCGCTCAAAATGGGGGTCGAAAATGTCGGTGGGCTAGACCCCTGCGGCATCGACAACGACCCGGTCCGGCATCTCGAAACGGTGTTCGGCCTCGCCCGGAATTATGATCGCGGCGTTGATATCCATCTCCACGACAAGGGCGAGCTTGGCCTGTGGCAAATCGAGCGCATCGCCGATTTCACGGTAGCCTACGGGCGGCAGGGGCGCACCGTCATCAGCCATGCCTATTGCTTAGGACAGGCGACGTCGGCGCGGCTGGAGAAGATCGCGGCGCGTCTTGCCGATAACGGCATCAGCATCATGACCACGGCACCGGCCGATACGCCGGCCCCGCCCGTCCTCGACCTGCGTGCGGCCGGGGTCAATGTCTGCATGGGGTCGGATGGCATCCGCGATGCCTGGTCGCCCCTGGGCACCGGCGACATGCTGGACCGGGCCCTGTTCCTCTGCCTGCGTTTCGACCTCGCCAAGGATGCTGAACTGGCCGCGGCCTTCGATTGCGTGACGGAAGGCGGTGCCCGCGCCATCGGCCTCAAGGATTACGGGCCGGCCGTCGGGCATCCGGCAAATCTGGTGCTGGTCGAGGCGGGGAATGTCGGCATGGCCATCGCCGAACGCCGCAGCGACCGCACGGTCATCGCGCATGGACGGGTTGTGGCAGAAAACGGCGCATTCCTGGGGTAAGCGCGTCTCAGCTCCACGGACCCTTCGGGCGATTAACGGTCGGGATCGAGGAACGGCGGGTTGCCGGACGCGGTGCTGCCGTGGTGGCCGAGAAGCCCGTGGCGATGCCGCCTGATTCCATCGCCAGTAGCCGCTCGATGCGGTTGGCGGTGGCGGGATGGGTCGAGAACAGGCTGTCGCCGGCGCGCCCATGCAGCGGGTTGACGATGAAGAGATGTGCCGTCGCCGGATTGCCTTCCGCCACCTCATTGTCGATCACCTCGGCGCCATGGGCGATCTTGTTGAGGGCGCTGGCGAGGGCCCGCGGCTGGCCGCTGATTTCGGCGCCGACACGATCGGCTTCATATTCGCGCCCGCGCGAAATCGCCATCTGCACCAGCATGGCGGCGAGTGGGGCGAGGATCATGACCACCAGCGCGCCGATGCCCCCCAGCGGGCTGTTGCGCTCATCGCGACCGCCGGCCAAGCCGATGAACATCAGCGAATTTGCCAGCATGCCGATGGCGCCGGCGAGAACAGCGGTGATGGTCATGGTAAGCGAATCGCGGTTCTTCACATGGGCCAACTCATGCGCCATGACGCCGGCGATCTCATCGCGGTTCAACATGCGCAGCAAGCCTGTCGTCGCGGCGACCGCCGCATTCTCCGGGTTGCGGCCGGTGGCAAAGGCATTGGGCTGATCGTTGTCGATGATATAGACCTTTGGCATCGGCAGGCCGGCGCGGCGCGCCAGATCGGCCACGATGCCTTCCAGCGGATGTCCGTCCGCCGGCTGCGCGCGGTACATGCGCAGGACGATCTTGTCGGCGTTCCAATAGGCGAACAGGTTCATCACCAGCGCCAGGCCGAAGGCGAAGACCATGCCCGTCTGCCCGCCGATGACATAACCCACCGCCAGGAACAGGCCGGTCATGGCGGCCAGAAGCAAAGCGGTTCGCATATAGCCCATAGTGCCGATCACTCCTTGCGATACACGGTGTCTAAAACCATGAGCGCAAGATTGTTATCAGCACTTTCCGAATCAAGACCTTGACGGCGCCGGTCGACGCTCTATCGTCCTAAGTCATGACAAAGCCTGAAGAAAAACCAGCCGCACCAACGACCCCCAGTCCTGCCGAGGCTCCCAAGGCGAAGCCGACACCCAAAGAAGTCGGTGGCCCCACAGGCCCGGAGCCGACGCGCTATGGCGATTGGGAGCGGAACGGACGCGTCAGCGACTTTTAAAGCGATACCGGCACGGGAAAGTGAGTGGCCGAGGCATCCCCCAGGCCTTAATTTAACAACATGATGCCTCGCCCGATCATCACCGCGCTGCTGGCGCTCTTTCTGGCCCTGCCCGTCCTGGCGCCCCCGGCGCTGGCGCAGAGCAGCGAGGGCTATATCCAGCCCTTTTCCAGCCCGAACGGCGGTGGCGCCGGCTTCGGCTTCGCCCCCAATGGTGCGCCCGGCGGCAATGCCGTGCCGGAGCTCGGCCTGCCCGAGACCGCACCACCCACGACCCTGCCGAGTGCGCTGAACCCGGCCATGCCGGTAGCGCCGCTGCCCGGTCCGGTCCTGACGCCGATCTCGCTTGAGACGCCGCCGGCGCCGATCGTGGTCGAGTTCTTTACCTCGGAAGGCTGCGCCACCTGCCTCCCGGCCAGCGACTATCTCAGGGAGTTGGCACAGCGGCGCAATATCCTGCCGCTCTCCTTCCATGTCGATTACTGGGATTATACCGGCTGGCAGGACCGCTTCGCCGACCCCGCTTTCGCCGCCCGCCAGCGCGCCTATGCCGCGGCCCGAGGCAAATCCATGATGTATACGCCGCAGATGGTCATCGCCGGTGCCATCGAAAGTCTGGGCACCGATCGCAAGGCGGTGGAGAAGGGCTTGAAGAAAGCCGACCGCCGCCACGCCATGTATACGCTGGGCCTCTCGAAGGATCCCAGTGGCGGCATCCATCTCAATCTGCCGCAGGCGACACTGTCCGTGCCGGCCAGCCTCTGGCTCGTCACCTATGCGTATGAAGGGGTAACCGACATCCAGGCCGGCGAAAATCGTGGCAAACGCATGGTCTCGGCCAATGTCGTGCGATCTTTGCGCAAGGTCGGCAATTGGACCGGCATGGCCGAGGACCGCCTGATCACCCTCACCGCCGACGAGATCGCGCGCAAACCCGATGCCTGCGCCATCATCGCCAACGAGGCCGAATTCGGTCCCGTCGTTGCCGCAGCGGCCTGGGATTTCAAGGATCTGTGGTGAGCGATTTCAAGGCGACCCACCGCCACTATAAGGGCGGCCTCTATCAGAAACTCTTCGACGCCACGCATAGCGAGACGGAAGAGCTGCTGACCATTTACCTGACATCGGATGGGAGGCCTTTCGCGCGGCCGAAAGCGATGTTCGATGGCCTCACGGATGACGGCCAGAGGCGGTTCGCGCCGATTGAGGAAGGTTGATTTTTTCTCGTGGGTGGTCGGCATAGGCCGACCACCCACGAGTTTGCGTTTGTCGGATACTACTTCGCTTCATAGAAATTCGTGGATGGTACGCCTTCGCGTACCATGACGATGGGGGTACTGGCAGCGACTAGCCCAGCTTCCCATGCAGCGCATCAGCCACACCGCCGGAGACGCGGGCGTAGCAATGCTGGGTCAGTTCCTTGCGCGAGCGGAAGTCGGCGATGGTGATGGGGTCGTGGAATTCCACCACGACACGGGCAGGACCCAGCCGCGCGAAATTCCACAGATGGTCGCCCAAGGTCATGTCGCCATACCAGGCGAGATAGGCACGGTTGCCGTAACCCATCGGCAATGAATTGAGCTTGGTATAGGTGACGGAGACTGGTTGCACGACGAGCTTGCCGCCCTTGGCCTCGCGTTCGGCGACGCTGAGAAGGGCCGAGCGGAACGGCAGCACACGATTGCCGTCGTTCGAGGTGCCTTCCGGGAACAGAACCAAATTATCGCCCGCGTCGAGACGCTTCTGCAGATCGTCGCGCTGCCGATGCGTGGTGCCGCGGCGCCGGTCGACATAGACGGTGCGCTGCATCTTCGAAAGCCAGCCGAAGACCGGCCAGGATCCGACCTCGGTCTTGGCCACAAAGCTGCCCTCGATGAGCGAGCCCAGCACCGGGATGTCGAAATAGGAGCTGTGGTTGCTGACGAAAAGCGTCGGCGTGGCCGTTGACATGCGACCGCGGATTTCGACGTCGAGGCCGATGATGCGGCAGGTCAGGCGATGATAGAGGCGCGGCAGTAGATGTCGCCCCCGCACGCGCAGCAGCAGGAATAGGAGCTGAACCGGGCTCAGAGCCACTGTGACGCCGAGATAGCCGGCGAGACGCAAGGCACCCCAGAAACTGGACCCAGCGTCGAGTTCGAAATGCCGGGCCGGACGGCGAGGCATGGTTAGAACTGGGACATGGCTATAGAGGCGCCATTGTCACGAATCGCCGCCGTAATCCGGGCGCGTGTAGTGTTTCATGTATTTGTCGGTGACCTCGGCGGTCACCACCACGATGGAAACGTCGACCGAGCCGAATTCGTGATCGATCACCGCGCCGTCGCCGACATAGCCGGAGAGGCGCAGATAGCCCTTGATGAGCGGCGGCAGCGAGGCGAGTGCGCGCCGTTCGTCGATATCGGCGAGCGGCATCATGTTCATGTCGACATAGCGCCCGGCCACGGCCCTGGGCCGAACCTGCGGCGGCGCCAGATGCCGGTGATGGAGATAGGAAAGCGCCATCCGGTGGGCTTCAGGGTCCGTGCCGGGGAAACTTGCGCAACCGAACATCACCTCGACCTTATGGAAGAGGATGTAGTCGGTGATGCCCTTCCACAGCAGCTGCATCGCCATCTTGTTGCGATAGGCGGGATCGACGCAGGAGCGGCCCAGTTCCAGGATCTCGCCCGGCCGGTTCACCAGCGGTGCGATGTCGTATTCGGCGATCGAATAGAAACGCCCGGCACGCCGTGCCGCTTCCCGGCGCAGCAGGCGATAGGTGGCGACGATGCCTTTGACGCCGGAGCCGCGCGTGCGGTCGACGACGATAAGATGGTCGCAATAGGGATCGAAGGAATCGAAATCGCGCCCCAGCTTGGTCATCTCGGCGCTGGGGATGGCCCCCGTCTCGCCATAGAAGACCCGATAGCGCAGTTCCTGCGCCGCCAGGATTTCAGCTTCGGTTTCCGCAAGCCGCGCTTCGAGATCGCCGACGATGACTTCGACCGGCCGCTCGCGCCGGGCCGCAGCGACAATCATTTGTCGCTGCCTCCTGCCGGCATGGCACGCTTGGCACGGCCGGACAGCGCGGTCTCGTCATCATTGTCCTTGGAGAGCGGCACGGCGTAGAGCTCCAGCCGGTGGCCCACCAGCTTGTAGCCGAGCTCGGCCGCGACACCCTTCTGCAGCTTTTCGATCTGCTCGTTGGTGAACTCGATCACGCGGCCGGACTGGATGTCGATGAGATGGTCGTGGTGGTCGTCCTTGGCCTCTTCATAGCGTGCGCGACCGTCGCCGAAATCATGGCGCTCCAGGATGCTGGCTTCTTCGAAGAGGCGCACGGTGCGATAGACGGTGGCGAGCGAAATGCCGGAATCGATCTGGGCCGCGCGCTTGTGCAGCAATTCGACGTCCGGATGATCCTGCGCTTCAGAGAGCACGCGCGCGATGATCCGACGCTGGTCGGTCATCTTCAGCCCTTTTTCGATACACAGCCGTTCCAGCCTTGATGGCACGCTTGCCTCACCTGTGTTTAATGTTTTCGTCAAATCCCTGACATCCCGTTTTGGGGCGGATATGGCGCTGCCCCGTTTCCGCTCAAGAGCCCTGATTTCAGAGCCGATTTCAGGGACCCGGTTTAACAGGACTGGCCGGCTGGGACCAGCCTGCTTGCATCTGGACAGGGACGCCGGTTCACCCAACCAATGGCCTCGTGTTGGGCTATTGTGCCTTGGTTAACCGCCGGTCGCCAAGGGCCTTGCTCATCCCAGGGGAAAAGAAACCATGACAAGGGGTTAGCTGGCGGCCCGCGACAAAGGGCCGGTTAATGACGGAATGAAGCGGGGATTCTAATTGCGGCGCCGGGTCGCACGTTTGCGGCCACCGCGGCCAAGGCCGAATTCGCGCGCCAGGGAGGAGCGCTTCTTGGCGTAATTGGGTGCCACCATCGGGTAATCGGCCGGCAGGCCCCAACGCTCGCGATATTGCTCGGGCGTCATGTCATAGGCCGTGCGCAGATGGCGCTTCAGCATCTTCAATTTGATGCCGTCCTCGAGGCAGATGAGGTAATCGGGTGTCACCGATTTCTTGACCGGGACCGCGGGTTCCCGCTCGGCGCGCAAGGTGCCATGACCCGCCGAAGGCCGCGCCAGATTGGCACCGCCCGGCAGCGTGCCGGCGGCATTGCCGCTATTGGCCAGGGCGGCCCGCGTCTCGGCGATAAGGCGCGGAATATCATTCATCGCAACGGTGTTATGTGACAGGTAGGCGACAACGATCTCTGTCACCAGGGGCAGCAGGGGATCGCTCTTGAGCGTGTCGCTCATGTCATTCCGTTCCTTATTTTAACGATGGATCGGTGGTGCTGAATGCCAGGCCTAAAGCCAAGCCGATGACCTGCGCCCGGCCCGCAAAAAGTGGCTGTGGATACATAGCCAGCGGCCCGAACATTGGCAATCAAACCAAGCTTATTATTTGCAATTCTCACACATATTTCAGCGTTATTGATGGCTTTTGTCATCAATACGGCACGAATTCAGGGCTCTCTCGTAAAGAATGGCGTCGGTTGGCCCTGGGTAATATTGCTTGCGGCGACCACAGATTGTGAAGCCGACCTTGGTATAGGTAGCGATGGCGGCGCGGTTCTCCGCCGCCACCTCCAGCAAAGCGCGCGCAGCCCCCCGTGACGCCGCCGCCGACAGCAAGCTGTCGAGCAGCATGGGCCCCAGCCCTGCCCCGCGTGCTTCCGGCAAAACGCCGATCAGCAGCACGTCGACCTCATCGACCGCCTGCAAGGTGATGCCGAAACCGACCGGTGCATCGCCGACGCTGAGAATCTGCCCCGCCGCACCCGGCATCGCCAACACATCGGCAAAGGATTTGGCGTTCCAGGGCCGGTCCCAGATCGCGGTAAAGCAGCGGTGGTGCAATTCGGCCAGAAGATCGACATCGAAAGGGCCGATCGGTTGCAGCACCGGCCCTGTCCTGTCAGCGGTCATGTCAGGGTGCCTTGGGCGCCGAAACGTCGGCGGGGCGCAGATAAAGCGGATCGGGCTTGGCGCTATATCTTTGGGCGGGATCGGCCGCGAGCGCAAGAATGCCGAGAGCATCGGCCGCGGCCGGGTGCCGCCCGGCGCCCGCGGGCCAGACGCCTTGCCACAGGCTGGTCCCGTCGCCGGTGATGACGGAAGGCGGATGCGCCGCCAAGTCGGAAGCGATTTCTGCAAGCGTCATGAAGCGCGGGGCGGTTTTGAAGAGAAGATCGGGATCGAGCCGCGCGACATAGGGTTCTTCGCGCCGGCTGTCGATCATGACCAGGATGTCGCCGTCTAATGGCCGCTGGTCCATCGGCAGCTGCCTTGCCGCAGCCTGGAAATTGCTGACGCCAAGGACTGGCTTCTCCAACGCCAAGCCCAGGCCGCGCGCCGTTGCCAAAGCGATGCGCAGCCCGGTGAAGCCGCCAGGCCCGTTGCCGACGGCAATCGCCGACAGATCGGCAAAGATGCGATCGGCCTGCGTCATCACCTTGTCGATCATCGGCACCAGGGCCACCGCATGGCCATGCTTCATCTCGGTCTTCTGCGACGCCAGCACGTCGAGGCCGGCATCGCTGGCACGGCCCAAGGCGACCGAGCAACTGTCCCCGGCGGCATCCATGGCAAGGATGAGGCGATCTGGCATCAGGAATTCCCGAACTGGCTGCTGGCCGGGCCTTGGCGGGCCGGCTGTCAATCTGCTAAAGGCGGTTTAGAACGCGCAAGGAGCGGTGGCAAGATGAGCCTTGTTGAAATTACCCCGGCGGAATACGACGTCGATATCGACCTGGTCTATGGGACCAAGGACAATTTGAGCGGGCACGTCATCTATCAGACGCCGCATTGCTACCTGCATGAGCGCGCGGCCGAGGCGTTGCGCCAGGCGGTGCATCTGGCCCGGCCCTTGGGATTGCGCTTCAAGATCTTCGACGCCTACCGCCCGTCGGAAGCGCAATGGGCACTGTGGAACGCGCTGCCCGACCCCGAATTCGTCGCCGATCCGCGCCGTGGTTCGCCGCATACCCGTGGTGTCGCCATCGATTTGACGCTGATCGACGACCAGGGGCGGGAGTTGGAAATGGGCACCGGCTTTGATGAGGCGATCCCGCAATCGCATCATGGTTCCATCGAGGTCTCGGTAACGGCGCAGCAAAACCGCTTTACCCTGCTCGGAATCATGATGGCGGCCGGCTGGGACAATTATAAAAACGAGTGGTGGCACTACCAGCTGTTCAACAGCCGCGATTATCCGCTGATCGAGCAGGCGCAATTGAAGCGCCCGATGATGTAAGGCCGAGCACCTACTTTATATCGTCATCCCCGGGCGAAGACCCGGGGATCCACTGATTGCCCGGATAGACTGGATGCCCGGGTCAAGCCCGGGCATGACGGTTCGTAGGTTGGTGCCCTTAGTCCGCCACGGCATGGAGTGCCGGCGCCGGCGTGCCGGCGACAGCGCGGGGTTTCCTGAGCAGCAGCAGCAATGGGACGGCGCACAGCGTCACCCACATCATCAGGACGAAATCGTCGATATAGGCGATGCTGGCGGCCTGCCGGTTGACCTCGGCATCAAGGGCGAGGAGGCCGGTCGTGGTGTCGAGTGACCAGCTCGGCGGCAGATAGGGGGCATGCATCAGCGGGTTGAAAATGCTGACATGCTCGCTCAATCCCGCGTGGTTGATCTGCGAATTGCGCGACAGCAGCGCGGTCACGATCGATATGCCGATCGAGCTGCCGATATTACGCATCAGGCTGAACATCGCCGCCGCTTCGGTCCGCAAGTGTGGCGCCAGGGTCGAGAAAGTGATCGTACTAAGCGGCACGAAAATGAGGCCAAGCCCCAAGCCCTGGATGACGCCGCTCTCCACCAGCATGAATTCGGTGACGTCGAGGCTGAAGCGCCCCATCTGCCACAGCGACAGCGAGGTAAGCGCAAGGCCGGCGAGGATCAGCAGGCGCGTGTCGATCTTTCCCATCACACGGCCGACCAGCATCATCGAGACCATGGTGCCGATGCCGCGCGGCGCCAGCAGATAGCCGGTGGTGACGACCGGATAGCCTTTGAGATGCTGCAGGAAGGGTGGCAGCAGCGCCATCGTCGCCAGCAGGATGATGCCGATGATGAAGATGAAGACGAGGCCCGTGACGAAATTGCGGTCGACGAAAAGATGCCGGTCGAGGAACGGCCGGTGATGCGTGAACATGTGGGCGATGAACATGTAGAGCGCCAAGGCAGCCACAAGCCCTTCGATCACGATCTCAGGTGATTCAAACCAGGCCTGCAACTCACCGCGGTCGAGCATCATCTGCAAGGCACCGATGGCGATGGCCAGAAATGCGAAGCCGAGGAAATCGAACGGGCGGTTGGGATCCTTGGGCGTTTCCGGCACGAAAGCAAGGATGCCGGAGAGCGCCAGGATGCCGAAGGGCAGGTTGATCAGGAACACCCAGCGCCAGTTGTAATATTCGGTGAGGAGGCCGCCCAAGGTCGGCCCCAAAATCGGGCCGATCATGACACCGACGCCCCACATGGCCATCGCCTTGCCGTGCTGCTCGCGCGGGAAGGTGTCGAGCAGGATCGCCTGGCTCAAGGGCACCAAGGCCGCACCGAAGACACCTTGCAGCAGGCGATAGAGCACGATCTGATTGAGCGTGAAAGCGGCGCCGCACAGCAATGAGGCCAGCGTGAAACCGATCACCGACCAGACGAACAGCCGCTTGCGCCCAAAGCGCTGCGACAGAAAGCCGGTGGCCGGCGTCATGATGCCGGCGGCGACGATGTAGGACGTCAGCACCCAGGAAATCTGATCCTGGGTCGCCGACAATGTCCCCTGCATATGCGGCAGGGCCACATTGGCGATGGTCGTGTCCAGCGCCTGCATGATGGTCGCCAGCATCACCGAGAAGGTGATCAGCATGGGTGATGATTTGGCGGAAATGGTCATCTGCGTGAACTCAGATCTCCCCTCACCCCAACCCCTCTCCCCGCAAGCGGGGCGAGGGGCTTTGGAGCGAGGCTCGCTAGAAACTCCCTCGCCCCGCGATAGCGGGGAGAGGGTGGGGGTGAGGGGCTAGACGCACGCCCTTAAAGCGTTGAACTACTCCACACCCACCCAGGCGGCGGCGGATTTGACGAAGCCTGGCAGGACGCGGTGATGCTCGGTGTCGATATCGACGACGACGCTCATGCCGGCGCGCAGTGGCGTGTCAGTGCCGTTGTCGGTGGGTTCGATATGGAGGCGCACCGGAATGCGCTGCACGACCTTCACCCAATTGCCGGTGGCGTTCTGCGGCGGCAGGGCGCTGAACTCGGCGCCCGTGGCGGCACCGATGCTGTCGACGATCGCCGTGAATTCGGTATCCGGATAGGTGTCGACGCTGATCTCGGCCTTTTGCCCGGGGCGGACATAGGTAAGGTCGGTCTCCTTGAAATTCGCCTCCACCCACAGCCCCTCTTCCGAGATCAGGCTGAACACCGGCCGGCCGGCGGTTGCGTAATCACCGGGGCGCAAATTGTCGATCTGCGAGATGATGCCGGTATCGGGCGCCAGGACTTCAGAGAGGCGCAAGTCACGCAAGGCTGAGTCGACTCTGGCCTGGGCGGCGCGGTATCTGGGATGGTCTTCGGCCTTCACCTCCGGATTGCCACCCAGCTCGGCCAGGATGCGCTGCATGTCTTCGCGAATGCCGGAGACCTGGCGCTGCGCCACGTCGCGCTCGTTGCGTGCGGCGTCGAACTCCGATTCCGAAATGACCTTGCCGGCGACCAGCTTCTGCCGCCGCTGATATTCGCGCTGCGCCATGCCAAGGGTCGAACTGGCGGCCTGCAGATCCTCCTCGCGCTGGCGATAGCTGGCCTTGAGGGCGGTAAGATCGTTGCGGACGGTCTCGCGATCGGCCTCGGCCTGTGCCAAGGCAATGTTGAGCGGCTCGGTATCTAGGCGCAGCAAGGGCGTGCCGGCCTTCACCACGTCGTTCTCATGCACCAGCACTTCCATGACGCGACCGGAGATGTCGGTGCTGACCTGAACCTTATGCGCCTTCACATAGGCATTGTCGGTATCGACGAAGCGCCCGCCGGTCACATAGACGTAGCCGGCCCCCACCACCACCAGCGCCGGGACGACGCCCAGCAGCAGGGTGCGGCGATAGCGCCGCCACAGGGCGGGCTTCGGCGCCATCACATTGCGGTCGTTGGCTTCGGACATTTGATTTCCATCAGGCATTTTCAGCTTCCGGGTAGACCTCTTCCGCCTCGGCGGGTTTGGTCGAACTGGTCAGATTTGCGCGCATGCGCAGCAGGTGTTCATACATCGTGGCCTGTGCTGCTTCGGGGATGCCGGCCATCATCACGTCGCGGGTCTCGGCACCCAGCTCCTGCATTCTGGCGAGGATCGGGTGCGTCTTCTCGGTGAGGTAGATGAGCCGCGCGCGGCGATCCTTGGGGTCCATGCGCCGCTCGATCCAGCCCGCTTCCTCCAGCCGGTCGAGGAGACGCACCAGGGTGATCGGCTCGACATCGAGATGATCGGCGATCGAAGCTTGGTTGGAACCTTCGTTGCGCCTGAGATGCGCCAGCACCGACCATTGCGCCCGCGTGAGGCCCAGCGATTTCGCGCGCCGGTCGAAATCCCGCCGCATCAGCCGCGCCGCGTCATAAAGCAGGAAGCCGAGGCTCGGCTCTTTAGCGTCGAATGGCTTGTTCAAAGGGCACCTCGTTACTAGTCGAGGTATAATATAAGCTAGCTTATTATATATTCAAGCACCTAGATAGCTTTCGCCTAACTATTTGATATTATGAAAATACCTCACTAAGGAGCGGACTGCTTGGCCTTGCAATGACCGATAAGGCGGGTCGTGCGGGACTTGTCCCGATTGCCATAGGAATCAAACTTCTCGTAGACCGCTCGCCAACTTTCCCGTGACCGGTCCCTGAGAAAGATGTCGACTGGCGCGCGCAGTTCAGCCGGCAATGTCCGCCAGTACTCGTCGATCGAGCACTCCACGACCTCCTGCGGATATTCGGCTATCTCGATGCCATCACGCTCCGCCACCACTTTCAGCAAGGTCATGCTGAAATCGCGATAGGTGCCGACGTCTCTGAATTGGTCGTAGAGGGCGTCAAAATAGATCGGCTCGCATTGGTGGAGGGCCGCTTCGACGGGGGCGGATGTCCAGATGGAGGAATGTGGATGGCCCAAGGCTGCTGCAATGGCGTTAAAGTTCTGCGTGTGATTGGCGCGAATGAAGGCGGCCACGGCAGCGTGCAGCTCGGGCGTTGAAGTCTTGATCATCTCATCTGCAAAGCAGGATTTGAATGCTGGCGGAAATCCAGCGCCCCGCTTCGGATTCCCTTCATTGGTCACTTCGAATGCCTTCACCCAGTAGGCGTGTTCATCCTTGAGATTGTTGAAAACACCTATGGTCAGCGGCGGCGACGGCGTGCTCGTGCAGGCAGTCCCCGCCAGTGCGAGGAGTGAGCCGATAATGACAAGCTGCATCAGCTTCATGGTCTGAAATCGCCTTTCATGCATGGAAGAATGCAAGCGCTGTGTCCGGTTCCTGAGCCAATAGCCAGTCGCGCAGGAGTTCGGCGCCGGGCTTGGGTGGACGGCTGGCGGGCATGACCAGATAGATGCTCTGGCCGGTCTTGTGGCTGACATCGAGGGGGCAGATGAGGCGACCGGCGGCCACATGGTCGCGCACGAGATGCTTCCAGCCCAAGGCGACACCCTGGCCCTGGACGGCCGCCTCGATCGAGGCGAGGGCGTCCGAGAAGACGAGATCCTGACGCAACCGGTCGGCCGAGACACCCTGCAGGCGCAGCCATTCGCGCCAGCCGATCCGCGTGCGGTAGCGCTCTTCGAAATGCAGCAATGTGCAGTCGGTAAGATCGCCCGCGCGGCGGATGGCGCCATGCTCCTTGAGATAAGCGGGGGAGCAGACGGCGAAGATCTCTTCCGTCACGAAATGCCAGGCATTGAGGCCGGGCCACTTGCCGTGCCCGAGCCGCGCCGAGAGGTCGATATCCTCCTGCTCGAGATCGGCGACATCGCGGCCGCTTTCCTCCACATGCAGTGCGACGTCAGGATGCGTTGCCTTGAAGTCCTTGAGGCGCGGCAGCAGAAAGAACTGCACGAAGGAGGCGGAGAAGGAGAGGCGCACGGTATCGCGCGAGTGTTTGCGCCGGAGGGTCGAGATGACCATGTGCAGCTGGTCGAAGCTTTGCTGCGTTTCCTGATAGAGCCGCCGCCCCTCGGCCGTGAGGTCGAGGCGGCGATGGTCGCGGTGGAAAAGCTTCAGGCCCGTCGCTTCCTCCAGAAGCCGGATCGTCTTGCTGACCGCAGGTTGGCTGATATTGAGTTCCTCGGCCGCCGCCGTGAAGCTTTGGCGCCGCGCCGCCGCCTCGAAGACGAAGAGGTAATTGGCGGACGGGACGAAGGCGCGCAGGCGATGCATAACTTCAGATTATGAAAAGCGGCAGCTTTGTCAATCTTCTGCCTAAATACCGGCTCTTTGTAATCTGACAACCAAAGCATTCTTGGGGGGAAAAGTTATGCAGAGTCACGCCCGGGCGGTGGTTATCGGCGGCGGTTGCGTCGGTGCCGGCATTCTTTATGGCCTGGCCAAGCGCGGCTGGCGCGACATCGTCCTGCTGGAGCGCACGCAGCTGACCGCCGGGTCGACCTGGCATGCGGCGGGCCTCATCCCGTCTTACGCCCGCAGCATCAATGTCGGCCGCATGATCGCCAAGAGCATCGAGATCTATGAAGGGCTACAGGCCGAAACCGGACAGAATGTCGGCTGGCATAAATGTGGACAGCTGCGCATCGCCAACACGCGCGAGCGCCTCGATGAATACAAGAGCTACATGTCCGTGGCCGCCGTCCAGGGCATGCGGGCTGAATTGCTGACGCCGGACGAGGCGCGGAAACTCTGGCCGCTGCTCCAGAACGACCACATGCTGGCCGCCCTCTACCATCCCGATGACGGCCATATCGCCCCCGCAGACGTCACCCAGGCGATGGCCAAGGGCGCCCGCGATCTCGGCGCCAAGGTCGAGCTCAATACCGAGGTGAAGGGGTTTGAGCAGCTCCCTTCCGGCGAATGGAAGGTGAAGACCAACAAGGGCGACATCATCTGCGAGCATGTCATTTCGGCGACCGGCAATTACGCGCGCCAGACCGGCGCCATGCTGGGCCTCGAGATCCCGGCCATTCCCATCATCCATCAATACTGGATCACCGATGCCGTGCCGGAAGTGGTGGAGCGCAAGCGTGCCGGCCGTCCGGAAATGCCGATCCTCCGTGACGAAGGCTTCGAAGGCTACCTACGCGAAGAAGGCGACGGGCTGATGTTCGGCCCCTATGAGCGGACCGAGAAGCTGAAGCTCTTTGCCGAGGACGGGGTACCCGCCTGGTTCGGCGCCGACTTGCTGGAAGAGGATTTCGAATCCGTCGCGTGGAATTGGGAACAGGCGATCAAGCTCGTCCCGCAATTGGGCCGCGTCGGCATCAAGGCCAATGTGCGCGGGCCGTTCCAGATGACGGCCGATGAATTGCCCCTCATGGGGCCGGCCTGGGGCTTGAAGAATGTCTGGCTGGCGGAAGGCGTGCCTGGCGGCATCCTCTGGGGTGGTGCCATCGGCTATTATCTGTCCGAGCGCATCGTCGAGGGTGGCAACAGCCTGGATACCTCCGAACTCGACCCGCGGCGCTTCGGTACCTATGCCAACAAGAACTGGACGCGGGAAAAGGTGCGCGAGGCCTGGGGCACCCATGCCGAGCTGCATTTCCCGGGGCAGGACATGCCGGCAGCAAGGCCGCAGAAGACGGCACCGTCATATGACCTGTTGACGGAGATGGGCGCCGTCTGGGGCGTCCTCAACGGCTGGGAGGTCCCCAACTGGTTTGCGCCCGAGGGTGTCGAGGCGAAGGATCGGTGGAGCTGGCGCTGGGCCGACAGGGGTAAATATATCGGTGCGGAAGCGACGGCCGTGCGCAATGGCGTCGGCCTCGTCGAAATGTCCTGCATGACGAAGTTCGAACTCAGTGGACCAAAGGCGGCTTCCTGGCTCGATCGCGTCTTGGCGAACAGCCTGCCCAAGATCGGCAAGGTGAAGCTCTGTCATCATCTGACGCTCAAGGGCGGCGTGCAGGCGGAATATGTCGTGGCGCGCCCGGCCGAGAACGACTTCTATTTGATCTCAACGCCGCGCGCCGAACGCTGGAATCTCGATGACCTCTCGCGCCTCCTCCCCGATGACGGCAGCGTCACGCTGCGCAATGTCAGCGACGAGCGCGGTTGCTTTACCGTGGTTGGCCCGAAGGCGCGCGACGTGCTGCAGCCCTTGACCGAAATCGATCTTTCCAACGAAGCCTTCCCGTGGTTCGGCATTCAAACCGGCACGGTGGGATTGGCCAGCGACGTGCGCATCTTGCGTGTCAATTACGAAGGCGAGCTCGGCTGGGAGCTTTATCACCCCATGGTCTATCAGCGGCATCTGCTGACGCTGATCCTGGAGGAGGGGAAGAAACACGGGCTGCGGCTTATCGGTCTGCAGGCGCTGGAACCCTTGCGCCTGGAGAAATCCTATCGCGCCATGTATCGCGACATGAATCCGGAACTCTCTGCCTGGGAGAGCGGCCTCGACCGCTTCATCAGCCTCGACAAGGGCGATTTCATCGGTCGCGATGCCTTGCTGGCGCAGAAGAGACAAGGTGTCGCCCGGCGCCTCTTCCCCATCGCCATCGATGTGACGGATGCCAGCGCCTTCGCCCATGAAGGCGTCTATCACCAGGGCGACCTGGTCGGGCGCATTACATCCGGCAGCTACTCCTATACCTTCAACCACGACATCGCGTTCGCGCTGTTGCCGGTAGCGCTGGGGAAGCCTGGGACCGCGCTTGAAGTGCCGATCCTGGGTGAGCGCTGCAAGGCGCGCGTGCTGAGCGAGTCCCCCTATGACTCACAAGGATCACGGGGGCGGATGTAGGGTCGATCGATCCTTAGGCGATCTTGCAGCTCTCCGCAAAATCGAGGCGCGGGTTGCGGGGATGCAGAGCGGATTTGTCGCCATAGCCGATATTGCAGATGAAGTTCGAGCGCCAGGTGGTGCCGCTGAAGAAGACCGCATCCGTCTTCTGCTTGTCGAAGCCGGACATCGGTCCGCAATCGAGGCCCAATGACCGACAGGCCAGCATGAAATAGGCAGCCTGCAGCGTGCTGTTGCGGAAGGCGGTTTCCTCGATCGCCGCGGGCTTGCCGGCGAACCACGAGCGCGCGGTCGGATCGTGGAAGAGGCGCGGCATCAACTCATAGAATTCCATGTCCATGGCGAAGATCGCCGTGGCGGGTGCGGCCATGGTCTTGGCGCGGTTGCCTTCGGAAAGGCAGGGCTCGAACTTCTTCTTCGCTTCCGCGCTCGTCACGAACAGGATGCGCAAGGGCTGGCAATTGCCGCTGGTCGGTCCCATGCGCGCCAGCTCATAGGCTTGGCGCAGCAGGGCATCAGGCACTGGCTTCTCAAGCCATTTGGAATGCGTGCGCGCCTCGCGGAAGAGAAGGTCGAGGGCGGCATCGTCAGCGCGTTCCATGTAAAGACTCCATCTCTATTGTCATCCCCGCGAAAGCGGGGATCCATCGATCCAGCGGCTCGTTCCATGGATGCCCGCTTTCGCGGGCATGACAGGCGTGGTGAGAATCAAAAAGGGCGCCCTTTGGGCGCCCTTTATGGGTGACAATTGCAGGGATCAGACCGGCCGGACTTCGAGCACTTCCGGCACGTAATGGCGCAGCATGTTCTCGATGCCCATCTTCAAGGTCGCGGTCGAGCTGGGGCAGCCCGAGCAGGAACCCTGCATGTGCAGATAGACGACGCCGTCCTCGAAGGAATGGAACACGATGTCGCCGCCGTCCTGGGCCACGGCCGGGCGCACGCGGGTCTCCAGCAGTTCCTTGATCTGGATGACGATCTCGTCGTCATCGTCGTCGGCTGCCGCGGGGACGCTCTCGCCTTCGCCCAGCATGACCGGCTGGTTGGTGGTGAAATGCTCCATGATCACGCCGAGAAGGGCCGGCTTCAGCAGCGCCCAATCCTTTTCATCCGCCTTTGTCACGGTAACGAAGTCGCCACCCAGGAAGACGCGCTTGACGCCCTCGACACCGAACAGGCGCAAGGCCAGCGGCGAACGCTCGGCACCCTCCGCCCGGGCGAAGTCGGCGGTACCCTCACCCATGACGGTGCGGCCGGGCAGGAATTTGAGGGTCGCCGGGTTCGGCGTCTCTTCGGTCTGGATGAACATGGCGGAACTCCGCTAAGCTGAATGGGTGAGAAGCGTCTCTGCTGTCCAAGGTAGCGCGGGATCGCGCGCCTTCAACCCTTTTTTCCGCAATAGCTTTCATCCCCATGTTGCGTAGGGGTTCGAGGAAGAAAGGTGATAAGATGGCGAAGTAAGGTATAATTGCCCAGGACGACCTTTATGGCTGGCGCTTTTTACCCCATATACCGCGCTGCCAAGCGCAATAAGCCCGAACAAGACCGATAATGGCCACATCGCCACGACCGCATTTCCCTGCCAATGACGACGACCTCAGCGACGGTATGCCGCGCGCCGATGCCGTGCGCGCGGGCGTGCAGGCGGCGCAGTTGGATTCAGCGCAGGGCAGCCTTGCGCAGCGCGCAGAGGCAAGAAGCGGGGAATCGCGCGCGCGGCGCGAGGGCGATGGCCAGCCGCATGCCGACCCCGGCATCGCCGGACCCATGGTCGTGCCGCTGGTCGCGCGCGCCATGGCGGGCGAGGCGTGCCTGGGTTGTCCCGCGGTCGAGGCTGCCTTTCAGTGGCTGCTCGATGAGGGGCGGTTGATCGGCGATCTTGGGGAAATGGTCACCTCATTGGCCCACCTTCTGACCGACAAGGGATTCCCGCTGCTGCGCTTCTTTGTCTCGGTGCGTACGCTGCACCCGCAGATCGCCGCCATCGGCTATGCCTGGAGCCGCGGCGATGCAAAGGCCAAGCGTGTCGCCCGCGATCATGCCGTGCTCTCCAGCCAGGAATTCCTCACCTCGCCCTTGCGGGCGCTCTATCACGGCGATGAGCGCGAGATCCGACGGCGCCTGACCGGCCCGGACGCACGCTTCGATTTCCCCATCCTCGAGGACATGAAGAAGGCCGGCGCCACCGACTACGCCATCTTCGCCATTCGCCTGCCCGGCGGGGTGCGCTCATCCGTTTCGATCACGACCGATGCGCCGGACGGTTTTCTCGACGTGCAGATGGATGCCTTCCGCACACTCATCCCGCTCCTCAGCCTCATCATCGAGGCGCGGGAGTGGGCCTATATCGCGCGTTCCTTGATGCATGTGTATCTCGGCCAGGGTGCGGGCCAAGCCGTGCTGTCGGGCCAGATCCAGCGCGGCGACGCGCGCACGATTGCCGCTGCCATCTGGTATTGCGACTTGCGCAACTTCACGCAGATGTCGAACGAGCTGCCGCGCGATCTGGTGATCGCCACCTTGAACGACTATTTCGACACCATCGCCAAGCCGGTGGTGGAACGCGGCGGCGAGATCCTGAAATTCATCGGCGATGCGATGCTGGCGATCTTCCCGATGAATGACGATCTCGACCGCGACAACAAGATTCGCGTGGCACTTGATGCCGCCATAGGGGCACTTGAAGGCCTGCGCGACCTCAACGAGCTCAGGCTGGCGACGGGCCAGGCGCCGCTCCATGTCGGGATCGGGCTCCATGCCGGTTCCGTCTCCTACGGAAATATCGGTGCCGCCCATGGCGAGGATGCGCGCCTCGACTTCACCGTCATCGGCCCGGCGGTCAATCTGGCGACGCGGCTCGAAGGCCTCTGTCCGCTGCTCGACCAGCCGCTTCTTGCCTCGCGCCAGTTCGCCTCGGTCTGCGGCTCGCGTCTCAAATTTCTCGGCACCCATCCGGTCCGTGGGTTTGCTGACCCGCAGGACGTTTTCGGCCTGCCATAACAAGTTAACTCATATTCAGTTAACTTGCAGATTTGCTGCAACGCGGCATATTCCTTAACTATTTATTTACATGAATTCATATATTTAGCTGCCTGTGTCCACGGCAGAAACGTCAGCAACGCAGATTCATATTGCACTGCGGCAATTGTCTGACTATATTCTTCCCAGGTTCTGGGAGGCTGCTGAATGAAAAACCCAGTTTCAAGGATCAGTCACATGCAGCTTCTGTCTACGCTTGATCTCGCTTTCCGCCGCTGGCAGCGCTACGGCGAAGTGCGCCGTGAATTGGCGACCTATACCGACCGCGAGCTCGAGGATATGGGTCTCAACCGCAGCGACATCCCCTCGGTCGCGCGCGAAGCAGCCGCCCTCGTGCGCCCGGCCGCCGGTGTCGCCGGCCAGCCGCGTTTCGCCAAGGTCGCCCACTCTTAAAAAAAACCGGTCGCAATCTGCGACCGGCTTTTTTGTGGCAGTCATCGTCGACCGTCAGCGGTCGACCAGGCTCGCATGCATCGCGCCATAGCGCGGACCGGCGACACTGCCGGGTGACAAGGCGCCATCGAGTGCCGCGACATCTGCAGGCGCCAGCCTGATGGATGCGGCGGCGATATTCTCCATCAGGTAGCGCAAGCGCTTGGTGCCGGGAATGGGGACGATGAAATCACCCTTGGCCAGCAGCCAGGCAAGCGCCAACTGACCGGGCGTCGTGCCCTTGGCGGCCGCCATATCCTGCACCTGCTTCGCCGCAGCCATGTTGGCGTCGAAATTGGCGCCCTGAAACCGCGGATCGCCGCGCCGGAAATCACCTTCGGGATAGCTTTCGGCGCGCTGCGCCGTGCCGGTCAGGAAGCCGCGCCCCAGCGGGCTGAAGGGGACCAGGCCGATACCCAGCGCCTGCAACGTCGGGATGATCTCCGCCTCCAGGTTGCGCTCCCACAGCGAATACTCGCTCTGCAATGCCGATACCGGGTGAACCTTGTGCGCCCGCCGGATCGTGTTCGCGCCAGCCTCAGACAGGCCGAAATAACGCACCTTGCCGGCCTTCACCAACTCGCCCACCGTGCCGGCGACATCCTCGATCGACACGGCCTTGTCGACGCGGTGCTGATAGAGGAGATCGATATGGTCGGTCTGCAGCCGCTTCAATGAGGCATCGACCACGGCGCGGATATGCGCCGGCTGGCTGTTGGTGCCGTTGATCTTGCCGCCCTCGATATGAAAGCCGAATTTGGTGGCGATCGTCACCTGGTCGCGTCTGCCCTTCAGCGCGCGGCCCAGCAGTTCTTCGTTGGTATAGGGGCCGTAGACTTCGGCGGTATCCAAGAACGTGCAGCCCTCGGCAATGGCACGGTGCAGGACGGCAATCGATTCCTGCTCATCCGCCGGTCCGTAAGACTGGCTCATCCCCATGCAGCCAAGGCCGATGGCCGATACCTCGAGACCTTGCGAACCCAGTTTGCGTTTGGGGATCATCAGCGCACCTCCGCGGAAAAAATGAAACGTGCCGATCATATCTGACGGCACGTGGGCGGTTATTTTGGCGCAACGCGGCGCCGGATCAAGATCGCGTCCTTGCCCGAAACTCGCTGGCTTTGGCCTATTCCTGCCGCAGCGGGATTGCATTGGCCGGATGCTGGTCGACCAGCTGCAATCGGCCGATGAGGGTATCGGGTTTCAGGAAGGCGCCCGGTGCGATCACCGCATTGGCGCCGATGCGCACCCGGTCGCCGAGAACGGCCCCCGCCTTGTCGAGACCGGTATCGACCACGCCGGCAGGTGTCGCGATCAGGATGCGCTTATTGGCCATCTCGTTGCGGTAATTGGCGACGATGCTGCCCGCCTCCAGATTGACGCCTTCGCCCAGGATCGAATCACCGACAAAGTTGAAATGCGCCAGTTTGCTGCCCGCGAACATCAGGCTGGTTTTGAGTTCCGCGCCCGGGCCGATGATGCAGTTCTCCTCCAGCCACACGCCGCCGCGCAAGTAGGCGCTGCTTGCCACGAAGCAATGCGGGCCGACGATGGCTGGGCCCTTCACCACGGCGCCCGGCTCGATCTCGGCCGTCTCATGCACCGCGATATCGCCGTCCAGGCGATAGCCCGTCGGCAGGGCGCGCAGCTTCGCACGCAGGATCTCGGGAATCGCCGCAATGACGGGCCAGGGCGACGCAGCGGGGAGGAAGAAGGACGCATAGCGCGCTGCCCGGGCGACGTAATCGGTCAGTATCATGGCCGTCTCATTCCCTTCATGTCGTTGCCGTCACGCCATGCCGTCATCGGGATACCCGAAAATGAAACAGCGCGCCCGCTGGGAAGCGGACGCGCTGTGCCTTGCTCCTGACCTGCTGCCGGTTATTTCGGCGCGATGGTCATGATCATCTGGCGGCCTTCCAGCCTGGGATGGGATTCCACCTTGATCAGGTCTTCAAGCTCGACGCGCACCTTATCCAGAACTTTCATGCCGAGTTCCTGGTGCATCATCTCGCGGCCACGGAAGCGCATGGTGACCTTCACCTTGTCGCCTTCGCCAAGGAAGCTTTTGATCGCGCGCATCTTCACTTCGTAATCATGTTCTTCGATGCCGGGGCGCATCTTGATCTCTTTGACCTCGATGACCTTCTGCTTCTTCTTGGCTTCGTTCTTGCGCTTCTGCGCTTCGTATTTGAACTTGCCGTAATCGAGAATCTTGCAGACCGGGGGCACGGCCGTGGGCGAAATCTCGACCAAATCGAGGCCGGCATCGGCCGCCATGGTCAGTGCTTCGCGGGTGGAAACGACGCCGAGCATCTCGCCGTCTTCCTTCACCAGGCGCACCTCGCGCACGTTGATCTGATGATTGACGCGGGGGCCCTTGTCCTGGGTGGGCGCAGCTTCTTGGGACGGGAACCTAGCTATGGTCTTCTCCTGTCGTGGTTTGCCAGTATTGGCTTGAGGTTGCCCTTTAAAGGCAACGCACCCGTCGATGTTCCCATCGACGGGTGTATGCAGGTGATTATGCCAATAGAATCTTCATTTCGGCAAGATGCGCTGGGCACCTTCCTGCCGATTACCGGTCAAGCGGCGACTTTGCCTCTTGTTTCAGGGCGGCAACCGCCTCGGCCAGGGGGAAGGTTTTCTGTCCTTCTTCCCCTAAGCGGCGAATCGCCACGGTCCCAGCCTCTTCGTCGCGCTTGCCGACCGCGATGATCACGGGCGTCTTGGCGAGCGAATGTTCGCGGACCTTGTAATTGATCTTCTCGTTGCGGAAATCCGTTTCCACCACCAGACCGGCCGCGGTCAGCTGGCGCACAACTTCCTTGGCATAGGGTTCGCTGTCCGAGACGATCGGACATACCACCACTTGGGTGGGTGCCAGCCAGAGCGGGAACTTGCCGGCATGATGCTCAATGAGGATGCCGACGAAACGCTCCAGCGACCCGAAGATGGCGCGGTGCAGCATGACGGGGCGGTGCTTCTGCCCATCCTCGCCGACATAAGCGGCATCGAGGCGCTCCGGCAGCACGAAATCGGCCTGCAGCGTCCCGCATTGCCAATCGCGGCCGATCGTGTCCCGGAGGACGAATTCCAGCTTCGGCCCATAGAAGGCGCCTTCGCCGGGGTTGAGGGTGAATTCGAGGCCGGCGGCGGTCGTCGCCGTCTTCAGCGCATCTTCGGCCTTGTCCCAGATGGCGTCGGCACCGGCGCGTTTTTCCGGCCGGTCGGAGAATTTGACGCGCACGTCGTCGAAGCCGAAATCCTTATAGACCGACAGCAGAAAGTCGCAGAAGGCCTTGGTCTCGTCGACGATCTGATCCTCGGTGCAGAAGATATGGGCGTCGTCCTGCGTGAAGGCGCGCACGCGCATGATCCCATGCAGCGCACCCGACGGTTCGTTGCGATGGCAGGCGCCGAACTCGGCGAGGCGGATCGGCAGGTCGCGATAGCTCTTGAGGCCCTGGCGGAAAATCTGCACATGGCCCGGGCAGTTCATCGGCTTCAAGGCCAGCTGCTTGTCCTTGTGTTCATCATCGGGGATGACGAACATCGCCTCGCGGAACTTCTCCCAATGCCCCGATTTTTCCCAGAAGGAGCGGTCGAGGATCTGCGGGGTTTTCACTTCCTGGTAGCCGTTGATTTCAAGACGGCGGCGGATATAGCTCTCGAGCTTGCGATAGAGCCGCCAGCCCTTTGGGTGCCAGAAGACCGATCCCACCGCTTCTTCCTGCTGGTGGAACAGGTTCATCTCGCGCCCTAAGCGCCGATGGTCGCGCTTCTCGGCTTCCTCGAGCTGCGTCAGATAATCCTTGAGCTGCTTCTCATCGGCCCAGGCGGTGCCATAGACGCGTTGCAGCTGCGGGTTGTTGGCATCACCGCGCCAATAGGCGCCGGCGACCTTCATCAACTTGAATGCCTTGCCGAGCTTGCCCGTAGAGGGGAGATGCGGGCCGGTACAGAGATCGAACCACTTGCCCTGGTGATAAAGCGAGATGTCCTCATCGGCCGGAATCTCGTTAACCCATTCCGCCTTGAAGGTCTCGCCCAGCGCCTTGAAGCGCTTCACCGCTTCGTCGCGTGAGACGACTTCGCGCGTGATCTTCTCGTCGCGGTCGACGATGTCCTTCATGCGCTGCTCGATCGCCGCGAAGTCCTCCGGCGTGAACGGCTCGGCGCGGTGGAAGTCGTAGTAATAACCGGTCTCGGTGGCCGGGCCGAAGGTGATCTGGGTGCCTGGGAAAAGCTCCTGCACGGCTTCAGCCATGACATGGGCGGCATCGTGACGGATGAGATCCAGGGCATCGGGATGCGTTCGGGTGACGATCTCGACCTTCGCATCGCTGGTGATGACGGTTGCAAGGTCGCGGACCTTGCCGTCGAATTTGATGGCGAGAGCGGCCTTGGCAAGGCCGGCGCCGATGGAAGCGGCAAGTTCGGCGCCCGAAACCGGGCCCGGAAACTCGCGCTTGGCGCCATCCGGCAACGTGATCGTCAGCATGATACCCTTGAAACCGTTGATTTGGGTGGATTCCGGCCAAGAAATGGCCCGGAACGGGCGGACTTTAGGGGGATTTAGGGGGCTGTCAAGGATCGGCGGTCTATCCGAGGGGCATCGGCGCGGCCAGCGACAAAGGCGTCGGTTTGCCGCTGACCTTCCTCAGCATCAGGGTAAAGCGGGCACCGCCGCCCGGATTGTCGCCGATGCGCAGCGACCCGCCATGGGTTTCAGCAAGGCGCTGGGCGATGGCAAGGCCAAGCCCGGCGCCACCGCTGCTGCTGCTGTCGCGCCCCTGGCTGTCGCGCGGGCGCCGGCGCTTCCCTTGCCAGAAGCGGCGAAAGAGGACTTCACGCTCATCTGCCGGCACGCCGGGGCCGTGATCGCTGACCGAGACGCCGCCATCCTGGTCGACGGTGATCTCCACCTCGGTGCCGGGCGGCGTAAAGCGCAGGGCGTTCTCGACCAGGTTGCGGAGCGCCTGATGGATGGCGTCGCGATTGCCGCGCACGATGACCGGCTGCTCGGCACCGCTCACCCCCACGCTGCGCTGGCGCCGGATGGCAAGCGGCGCGAAGAGGGCCGCAAGGTCGATGGCGATATCCGAGAGATCGGCCGTTTCGCTGGCATCGATGGTCAGTGATTCGAGTTGTGCCACCAGCAGCAGCTGGTTGACCAGCCGCGTCATGCGCTCGACATCGCTCTTAAGCGCATCTGTTCCCTGGCCATCGCTGCCCTGGCTGCGTGGCAGGGTATCAAGATGCGCAGAAAGAATGGCAAGCGGCGTGCGCAATTCATGCGCTGCATCAGCCAGGAAGTCGCGCTGCGCCTGGAAGCCATGATCGAGGCGGTCGAGCGCGCGGTTGATGGCGAGCACCGGCGATTGCAGTTCCGAAGGCAGGTCATCCGTCGGCAGGCGCAAGCCCGTCTGCTGCGGGCCGATGCGGGCGGCAAGCCGCCGCAGATGCTCAAGCGGCCGCAGGGCCGAGCGCAGCGACAGCGTCAGCGCCACAACCAGCACGAGGAGCAGCGGTACGCCGACGGGCACGAATTCACCCAGCCATTCATAGGCCAAGGCATAAAGGCCGGAATCGGTTGGCGTGTCGATGTCGGCAAATTCCAGGATCAGGGGCCGGCCCTGGACGACGAGCGGGACCGAGATCAGATAGATGTTGTCCTCGGTCTTCTTGTCGATGAGCCAGGTCAGGGTGTAGCTGCCGGTGGGCATCGTCGTGACGCTGCGGGCCGCCGACAGCGTTTCGATGGCCGCCAGCGTATCCTTGTTGCCGCCACGCTCAATCTCGCTGCCGTCGGGCCGGCGCAGAATATAGGCCTTCTCATCGTAAAGCGTCAGGTCAGCGACGGTGAATTCGCCGTTCGGCCGCAGCACGATCTTGGGCGTGATGAAATCGATGTAGCCCAGCAGGCTGTCGGTCGGCAGCTCGGTATCGTCGGTGCGCGACAGCAGGAAGGTGGCAAGACCGGTGAGGAGGAAGGCAAAGATGAACACACCGAGCAGGCGCACGGTGAGTCGCGATTGCAATGATGAACTGGTCCTCGCCATGCGCGAGACTAGCGCCGTTGGGGCTTGCGAATCTAGTTGGCGGGTTCCATCACCATGTAGCCGACGCCGCGCACGGTGTGAAGGTTGATGTCCGCCCCCAGCCCGCCCAGCTTCTTGCGCAAGCGCGATACCAGCACTTCCAAAGCGTTGGAGCCCACCTCGTCGCTGAAGCTGTAGAGCCCCTCCTCGATGGCGCCGCGGGCGATCACCTTGCCGGGGCGGCGCAGAAGAATCTCCATCAGCGCCAATTCGCGGCGGGTCAGTGTCGCGGTACGCCCATCGATCATGAAACTGGGACCGGCGGTGTCGAGACAGATGTTGCCAAGCGTCAGCTGCACGCCCAGGGCAGCACCCGGGCGGCGCAACAGCGCTTTGACGCGCGCCACCAATTCCTCCATGGCGAAGGGCTTGGCGAGGTAATCATCGGCACCGGCGTTGAGTCCGCCCACCCGGTCGGACAAGCCGTCGCGGGCGGTGAGGATCAAGACCGGCGTGCGGTCGCCCCCCGACCGGCGGTCTTTGAGCAAGGTCAGGCCGTCGCCATCGGGGAGGCCGAGATCCAGGATCACGGCATCGAAATGGCTGGCATCGAAAGCGGCCGCCGCCTCGGCAAACGTGCCGGCCCGGTCGACCGCAAAGCCCGCATCGCTGAGGCCCTTTTCCAGGAATTCCGACAGGCGGTCATTGTCTTCGATCAGGAGCAGGCGCATGGCTTTGGTACTCTTCGAATCCGTCGCGGGGGCTGGGGAACGACTGCACCCTATTTCCCTCCGCTGACAGGAACCTGACAAGTTGACAGAATGTTGCCGCGTCACCGGCGCGTTGACATTTGTCGTGTCAGAATAGGCATTTAGGTGGTATTGAGCGGGCATGATCGCGCGTTTTGATCCCCTTTTGCCTATTGCCGAGGTGCTGGCCGAGATCGGCCGGGCGCTCGAGGCCGGCCCCAATCTGGTGCTGGAAGCCCCGCCCGGCGCCGGCAAGACGACGCAGGTCCCCTTGGCCCTGCTCGATGCCTCCTGGCGCGGCGACGGCAAGATCATCCTCCTCGAACCGCGGCGCCTCGCCGCCCGCGGTGCCGCACATCGCCTGGCAGCACATCTCGATGAAGCGGTCGGCGAAACCGCCGGCTACCGCGTGCGGCTGGATCGGAAGATTGGCCCGAAGACACGGATCGAATGTGTCACCACCGGTCTCTTCCTGCGGCAGCTGCAGGGCGACCCGGAGCTCAAGGGTGTGGCGGCGCTCATCTTCGACGAGTTCCACGAACGCAGCGTCGAAGCGGATCTTGCCTTGGCCTTCGCTCTCGAAGCGCAAGCGAGCCTCAGGCCGGATCTCCGCCTTGTCGTCATGTCGGCGACCCTTGATGGTGCGGCGATCGCTGCTCTGATGCCGACGGCGCGCCGCATCACCAGCGAAGGCCGCGCCTTCCCGGTGACCACGCATCACTTAGGAGATGACAGCGCCACCTGGATCGAGAAGCAGATGGCCGCCGCCATCCGCCGCGCGCTCGCCGACGAAGCCGAGGGCGACGTCCTGGCCTTCCTGCCGGGTCTTGGCGAGATCCGCCGCACCGAGCGTGAACTGGGTGGCTTAGCGGATGCCATCGTGCTGCCGCTTCATGGCGACCTGCCGCTCTCTGACCAGGACCGGGCGATCCAGCCGGACCCGCAGGGCCGCCGCAAGATCGTGCTGGCGACCAGCATCGCCGAAAGCTCGCTCACCATCCAGGGCATCCGCATCGTCATCGACAGCGGGCAGCGCCGTGTCGCGCGCTTCGATCCGGCCACCGGCATGACGCGGCTGACGACCACGAAAGTATCACTCGCCAATGCCGATCAGCGGCGGGGTCGCGCCGGTCGCTTGGGGCCGGGCACGTGCTATCGCCTGTGGAGCGCCAACAGCGAACGAGCGCTCGCGCCGCAGCCAGCCCCCGAGATTATCGAGATCGACCTTGCCCCGCTGGCCTTGGAGCTTGCCGCCTGGGGCATCGACGACCCGTCGAACTTGCCCTTGCTCGACCCGCCGCCCGCCGCCGCCCTGGCGCAGGCGCGTGAACTGCTGCGCGAATTGGGGGCGCTTGACCCGTCGCACCGCATCACGGCGCATGGTCGCGCCATGGCGGAACTGGGCCTCCATCCACGTTTGGCACATATGCTGCTGATCGCAAAATCGCGCGGGCTGGGCGCTTTGGCCTGCGACATCGCGGCGATTCTCACTGAGCGTGACATCATCGGCGGCCCCGGCCGCAGTGCTGATCTTGGCGAACGACTGGAGTTGCTGCAATCGGGTGGCGGCGATCGTGGCGCCCGTGCCCGCATCCAGCAAGCGGCCAAGGATTGGCGCCGGCAACTCGGCATCGCCGCCGAACGCGATGGCAGCCGCAGCGAGGCCGGCAGCATCGTGGCGCTTGCTTATCCTGACCGCCTGGCGCAGCAGCGTGGCGGCAAGGGGCAGTACCGCCTCGCTTCAGGTCGCGGCGCTGAACTGGCCCTCGATGATCCGCTGTCACGCGAATCCTATCTTGCCGTGGCGACGCTCGATGCCGGGCAGAAATCGGCCCGCATCTATCTTGCCGCGCCCATTTCGCTGGCCGAGATCGAAGTGGATTTCGCGAGCCTCATCACGAGCGCCGAGCAGGTCGCGTGGAATGCGCGCGAGGAATTCGTCGAGGCCAAACGCGAAAGGCGGCTGCTTGCCTTGGTGCTCGAAGAAAAACCGCTGCAGAAGCCGGATCCGGATCTGTTGCGCGCGGCGACGCTGGACGGCATCCGACAGATGGGGCTCGACGTTCTGCCCTGGAGCAACACGGCGCGAACGCTGCGCGCGCGTGTCGCCTTCCTGCGCCGCGTGCTGCCGGAAAAGGATTGGCCCGATTGGTCCGACGATGCGTTGCTGGCATCGCTGCCCGATTGGCTGGGGCCGCATCTTACCGGCATGTCGCGCCGCGCCCATCTCGACCGGCTGGATCTGCATGCAGCCCTTACCGACAGCCTCGACTGGCAGCAGCGCCAGGCGCTGGAGCAATTGGCGCCGACGCATCTCGACGTTCCCTCCGGCTCGCGCGTGCCGCTGGATTACGAGACGGCCGAACAGCCGGTGCTGGCCGTGCGCCTTCAGGAAATGTTCGGCGCCACCGAAACGCCGCGCATCGCCGGCGGGCGGGCACCGGTGCTGCTGCATCTTCTCTCACCCGCGCGCCGCCCGGTCCAGGTGACCCAGGACCTCGCCAGTTTCTGGAAGGGCGCCTACAAGGCGGTGAAATCCGACCTCAAGGGCCAGTATCCGAAACATTACTGGCCGGACGACCCGCTCATCGCCGAACCGACGGCCCGCGCGAAGCCACGGCCGCGGTAGCGAATCTGCCTTTGATCGTCATGGTCGGCGAAGGCCGACCATCCACGAGTTTGTTGGCTCCTGATGAAAGAAACTCGTGGATCCCACGCCTTCGCGGGGGATGACGGTTATCACGGGGCAGATCGCCAATACCGGTACCGATAGAGCTCGCGCGAAAATCCCATGCCGCGATAGAGGCGGATCGCGGGTTCATTGTCAGCGACGACCTGCAGACAGGCACCCTCGACACCCTGGGTGATGCCGAAGGCGAGCATGGCGCCCACCAGGCGCTTGGCATGGCCTTGCCCGCGATGCGCCGGATCGGTGATGAGCGATTCGATGCACAGCAGCCGATCGTCGATCGCAACGAACCCCATCGCCACCAGCGCGCCGCCGATATTGAGTGCCATGAAGGCAGATGGAACATCGAGTGCGGCGACGATGGCGCGATAGGTCGCGCGGTCCTTGGCACTGAGGTCTTTCAAGGCCCAGATCCGCTGCAGCCAATCTTCCGTCGGCGCCGGGGCGATCAGGACATCCGGGTCGCGCCGCATATGCCCTGGCGGCAGATCGCAATAAAGCGTCAGCGTCTCGCCTTCCGAGGCGAAGCCGCGCGCGGAGAGGTCTCGTTCGACGCTGGCATCGAGCAATGCTGGCACGCGCACCAGCACCGGCAATCCATGGCGCGGGTAGGCCGCATCCGCCGCTTGCAGCATGGCGGAAACGTCATCGGCCTCCGGTCCCAGCGGGTTCGCCGAATTGCCGCGGCGGCTGAGGCCGTTCGAAAAGCGGAATACCCAATCGCCATGCCTCTCTTCATCGAGAGACGGCCAGGCATGGTGGCAGAGGCGCTCGACGCGCCAGTTCAACACCGCATCAACGCTCAAGGATGATGGTCCCCGGTTTCGCCCGGTGGGTTGCCGAAGGCGGGAAAGACGCTGAGATGCCGCACGCTGGCGAATTGGGTGAGCGCCCAGTTGACCGATGGAAAGGCGAGCTCGTCCCAGGGAATGTCGGCATAGTCGAAGAGCCCCACTTCCAGGCTCTCGACGCCTGCGCTGATCGCCGGGTCGATGAGGCGGGCGCGGTAGATGAGCTGCACCTGGGAAAGGCGCGGGATGGTATAGGCGGCGAGCAGCGCCTCGATCTCGATCTTCGCATTGGCCTCTTCAAGCGCCTCGCGCGCGGCACCTGTTTCGGCGCTTTCATGCAGTTCCATGAAGCCCGCCGGCAGGGTCCAGAAGCCTTTTCGCGGATTGATGGCGCGGCGGCACAGCAGGATCTTCTCGCCCAAAGTCACCACGGCACCGACGACGACCTTCGGGTTCTCATAGGCGACGAAGCCGCAATCGGTGCAGACCTGGCGCAGCCGGTTGTCACCTTCCGGTATGATCGCTGCAAAACTGGGGTCTTTGCTGGTCGGCATGGCTGTCATTCTTGAATAGGAGCCTGAATTCTCATCTGCGTTTCCGTCATGGCTCAACTGTGGCGGAAGGCGGGTGACGCCGCAAGGTGTCCTCGCCTATCTTGCCCGCGCCATGACCACACCCCTTCCCGATACGACCGCCAGCGCCGCTTGGACCGAGGATTTCGGCTCGCCCCAGGGTGCCTATCGCGCCGCCATGCGCGCGGCCATTGGCGCGCCGGCCCTGGTGCTGGGGGCAAGCTATGTCGGTTTCGGCGCTTTCGTGCATCAGTCGGGCCTCACCCTGTTGCAAGGATTGGGCTCCACCGTCACCGGCTGGGCGCTGCCTGGCCAGATCGCCCTGGTCGAGATCTTCGCCGTGGGCGGGTCGATCCTCGCTGCCGCCATCGCCGTGGGTCTTGCCAATGCGCGCCTGCTGCCGATGGTGGTGACACTTCTCCCTATCCTGCGCCAGGGCGATGGCCCCGCGAAGCCACGGCTCATCCATTATATCGCCGCCCATTTCATCGCGCTGACCGGCTGGGCGGTCGCCATGCAGCGCGCGCCTGACATGCCGCCCGAGCAGCGCCTGCCCTTCTTCCTCGGCTTCACGACGGTGATCTGGTCGGCGACGGTGCTGGCGACGGCCTTGGGGTTCTTCCTGGTGGGCGTGCTGCCGACACCCGTGACGCTGGGCCTCGTCTTTCTCAACCCGCTCTATTTCATGCTGCTCTTTGCCGGCGACCTGGTGCGCAAGGAACGCGGCCTTGCCTTGGTTATCGGCGCCGTGACGGGGCCACTGTTCCATCTCGTCAGTCCCGAATGGGGATTGCTGGTGACTGGCATCGGCGGTGGTACCGTGGCCTTTCTCATCATCCAGCGCGGGCGGGCCTGATGTCGAGCGCGTGGTGGTTCATCCTGGTGGGCGCTCTGGTCACCTATGCCTGGCGCGGGGCGGGCGTGGCCCTTTCCGGCCGCATCGATCCCAATTCGGCCCTGATGCGCTGGACCTCCTGCGTCGCCTATGCGTTGCTTGCCGGCCTCATCGCCCGCCTCATCGTCTCGCCGCAAGGTGCCGTTGCCGCAACGGCGCTGTGGATGCGCCTCAGCGCGGCGGGGGTGGCGGTCATTGTCTATCTGCTGTGCCGCCGCTCGATCCCCTTTGGTGTCGCGGCAGGGGCCGGCTGGTTGATGCTGATGAGCGCGCTCGTCCCTTAAGTCTTCGCCTCGCCGTCCCAATAGCGGCGGCGGGCCGCCATATCAAAGACGCAATCCTCGCTGCGCAGGGCGTTCAACGCCATCTTGTTGGAATCGGGGTACACGCAGACATCATGCGGGCTGCGTTCGCCGACCATCAGATAACGGCAGGGGCCGCTGCCGATATTCATGAAGGAATGGCCGATCTCGACCCCCGCCGGAAAGAAGACATAGTCGCCAGGCTTGAGGTCGTGCTGCCTGTCGCCCAGCAGCAGGCGCACCTCGCCCTCCAGGATCAGCGCCTGCTCCTCTTCCACCATGTGATAGTGGCGTGGTGCCAAACGCTGGCCCGGACCCGGCGCCTCGATCATGACGCCGACATGGTAGCTGCGTCCGACGGCCGCCATGGTCAGGTGCTTCGCCTGGCCGCCGAAACGCGCGTCGATCTGCTGATCTTCCCAGGCGATATCGCGCATGTTGATCGGCGGATGCGGTCTATCAGCTGATTGCAAAGCGGGCGCCGGCGATGCCTGCGATCTTTGTCCTGCCGGCAGGCCGGTGTCCTCGCCATCCCAATAGTGACGGCGCGCGGAAAGATCGAGCACGCTCCGTTCCAGCGCGCGCACCAGGACCTTGTTCGAATCGGGATAGACGCAGACCTCGTTCGGGTTGCGCTCACCGATGACGACGTAGCGGCAGGTTGCGTCGCCCTCATTGATGAGGCAATGCCCGGCCTTCTGCCCCGCCGGAAAGCAGACGTAATCGCCGGGCGACATCTCGTATCGCGCCATGCCGAGGCGCAAGGTCACCCTGCCTTCCAGGATGAAGAGATGCTCTTCCTCCAGAATGTGATAGTGAAACGGTACACTGCGCATGCCTGGCGGCAATTCCTCGATCGCCATGCCGACATGATAGTCGCTCCCGGTCGCAGCGCGCGTCAGGTGCTTATAGCGGCCGGTAAAGTTCGGGATGTCAGTCCATTCCTCCCATGCCATGTCTTGGGTCGAGATGGGCGTTGGCATGCTGCGTTGATCCGACGGCATCTATCGGTATCCTCCGTGGCCTGACCGCTACGCTTCTGATCCTTGGCGCTCAGTCGCTCTCCAGCAGATCGCCGGCGTCGTCCATCTCCATCGCCGCGAAATTGGCGGTAAGATGCCGGTTCTTCCCGATGCCGCCGATGTTGAACTCGACCTCCAGCCGGAACGGTCGCTGCGCATCATCTGTTTCCGTCACGCGCAATTCGGCGATGCGCAACCCGTCGCTGATATCGACATCCCAGCGCAGGCTGCCGGTGTTGTAGAAAGTGAAGAAGCAGGGCCGGGCGCCCGGATAATCCGGCCGCCCTTCGAGATTGGCATAAAGATCATCGATCATGATCTGCAGGATCTGGCTGGTCGCCTCGACGACCAGGTGATCGACCACGGCATCGTTGAGATGGCCATGGGCGCCGAAGAAGCCGACGGGATCGTCGATGCTTTCGCTCTCTGCTTCGAAACTCATGATTTGAGCGCCGTCACGTTGAGTGCTGTCACGCCTGGCAATTCCTTGCCTTCGAGCCATTCGAGAAAGGCGCCGCCGGCCGTCGAGATGTAGGAGAAGTCGCCCTCCGCCCCGGCATGGGCGAGCGCCGCCACGGTATCGCCGCCGCCTGCCACCGACAGCAGCTTCTTTGCTTTCGACAGCGCCGCCGCATGTTTGGCGACCGCGACGGTGCCCTTGTCGAAGGGGTCGATTTCGAAGGCACCCAAGGGGCCGTTCCAGACCAGCGTCTTCGATTCATCGAGATGCCGGTTGATCTCGGCGATCGATTTCGGCCCCACATCCAGAATCATCTGGTCGCTTGGCACGGCCTTCACATCGACAACTTTGTTGGCGGCACCGGCTTTGAATTCGCCGGCGACAACCGCGTCGATCGGCAGAACGATGGTGCAATTGGCGGCCTTGGCTTTTTTCAGAATGTCGCGCGCCGTGTCGGCGAGATCCCGTTCGGCCAGCGACTTCCCGACCTCGATCCCTTGGGCAAAGAGGAAGGTGTTGGCCATGCCGCCGCCGATCACCAGCCGATCGACCTTGGTGACCAGATTGCCGAGAAGGTCGAGCTTGGTCGAAACCTTGGCCCCGCCCACCAGCGCCGTCACCGGCCGCTGTGGCTTTTCAAGGGCCGCCCCCAGATGATCGAGTTCCTCCTGCATCAACCGGCCGGCCGCCGCCGGCAGCAGATGCGCGATGCCTTCCGTCGAGGCATGGGCGCGGTGGGCGCAGGAAAAGGCATCGTTCACATAGATGTCGCCAAGCTGGGCCAGGGCTGCCGCGAAGCTCTTGTCATTGGCTTCCTCGGCATCGTGGAAGCGCAGGTTCTCCAGGAGCGCCACCTCGCCGTCCTTGAGGCTGGCCACCACGTCCTCGGCCGCCTTGCCGATGCAATCCTCGGCGAAGGCGACGTGTCTGCCCAAGGCCTTCGCCAACGGCTCGACCAGCGGCTTGAGCGAGAACTCCGCCGCGCGCTTTCCCTTCGGCCGGCCGAAATGCGACAGGATGATGACCTTGGCGCCCTTCGACGACAATTCCTTCAGCGTGGCGGCGGAGCGCTCGATGCGGGTTGCATCCGTCACCTTGCCGTCCTTCATCGGCACATTGAGGTCGCAGCGCACGAGCACGCGCCGGCCCGCGAGTTGAAGGTCGTCAAGGGTGCGGAACTGGGGCATTTGGATATGGGTCCTCAGGGTTGCTGGGAACGGTGAAGCACATGGCTGTGAGGTGCCATAGCTCCATCCCGAATGCAACCCGGTCCCCGGTTCGCCGGTCACCGGCCACCCGTCCGGCGCCGGCCGGCGCGCTACGATCTGGCGAAGGGCAGGGGCGATATCACACCGCGCCGCAGGCCGGCCGGTGTCTCGACCACAACCACGCCGCCCGGCTCCCAATGGCCGCGTTCCAGCATCGCAAAGGCCAGGCTGGCGCCAAAATCGGGCGAATAGGCTGCGGACGTCACGATGCCGACCTTTTTGTCCTCGACGCGGACAGGCCACGGCGCGACACAGGCCGGCGGCGCGCCACCCTCCAGGCGCAGGCCCATGATTTTTCGTGCAGCACCCTCAGCCGCGATGCGGCGCAGGGCGTCGCGACCGATGCAGGACGTGGCGGAATCCAACTGACAGTATTTATCAAGGCCGCATTCCAGCGGGTTGTTGGCGATTGTCATGTCATTGCCATAGGAGAGAAGGCCGCTTTCGATGCGCTCAATGAGATTGGGGCAGCCCGGGCCGACGTCGAGATCAGCGCCTGCTGTCATGCAGGCATCCCACAAGGGCAGCCCCAGATCGGCACGGTCGAGATAGATTTCGAAGCCGCCTTGCTTGCTCCAACCCGACCGCGCAACGATCAGCGGGTGCCCGTGAAAGGTGAGGGTACGGAAGCGGAAGAAGCCGATGCCGCGCACCTCCTCGCCGAAGATGCGGCTCGCGAGAACTTCCGCCTTCGGTCCCTGGATGGCCAGCGGCCACACATCCGGCTCGCTGACCACGACGTCAAGCCCGCGGCCAAAGGCCAGTCCCTTGGTCCACAGCAGCACGTCCGAATCCGCAACCGATATCCAGAAACGATCCTCGGCCAGTTTCAGGATGACCGGATCGTTGAGCAGCATGCCGTCTGCGTCGACCAGCGGGGCGTAAAGACATTGCCCGATCTTTGCTTTGGAAAGATCGCGCGGTGTCATCATTTGCACCAGTCGCGCGGCATCCGGTCCTTTGACCTCAACCTGTCGCTCGCAGCCCACATCCCAGACCTGCACATGGGTTTTGAGATGCTGGTAATCGGCCTCGACCGAGCGGAAGGCGGTCGGCAGCAGCATGTGGTTGTAGACGGTATAGCCCTGGACACCCGAAGCCTCGACGCGCGGCGTGAAAGGCGTCGATCGCGTGCGCCGCGAGATGGCGAGAATGGGGCGCGGGGTGGGCGACGGCATGGGCAGGGGCCTTTGATCAATTGATTTTAGGCATGATCATCGGTTTGACGGCCCGTAAAAACGGGCATAATGTTGATACGTTCATCAATTAAATCGATGATAAAAATGCGCCACCTGCCACCCTTGCGGGCGATCCGCGCCTTTGAAGCCTGCTATCGGCTCGGCAACTTTACCCGCGCGGCAGCGGAGCTCAATGTCGGCCAACCGGCGATCAGCCATCAGATCAAGTTGCTCGAAGAAGATCTCGGTGCGGCGCTGTTCGAAAAGCGGGGACCAGCTTCACGGCCGACCGCCATCGCCGATGAATTCTATGGCCAAGTCGCCTTGTCCCTCTCGAGCCTCGCGGAAGCGAGCCGCCGGATTCGCCGCCGGGGCGCGCAAGACATGTTGACCATCGCGACCTATCCAGGCATCGCCGCCTTCTGGGTTCTGCCGCGCCTCGCCGCGCACCGCACCGGCGCCGATCCGGCCGATCGTTCCGCCCTCTCTTGCCGCGTGGTGACGGCCGAGCGCGACGCCGATATCGACATTACCGAGGTCGACGCAGCGATCCTCTTTGGCGAGGGCAACTGGCCTGGGTTCGAAAGCCGCCTGTTGCTCCCAGAGCGCGTCGTGCCGGTGGCAAGCCCCAGCTTGGCGCAGCAGCTCACCTCAAGGAGCGCCGCTGACCTGCTGCAGGCCGGCCCGCTCATTCATCTCGAAGACCCCGAACAGCGCTGGTTCACCTGGCGCGACTGGCAGAAGCGCTTTGCGCCGAAAGCGCGATCGATCGACCACAGTCTTGTCGTGACCAATCACGGTGTCGCCATCTATCAGGCCTTGCAGGGGGCGGGCATTGCGCTGGGCTGGCAGGGCGTCATTGCCGACCTCCTTGCCAGCGGGCTACTCGTGAGCCTCCATGACGACGTCCTCGACTCACCGCGCGGCTATCATTTGGTGAGCCGCCCAGGTTGGCTCGATGGGCCGGTCGGCCGTCGCCTCCTTGCCCAGCTTGCGCCGCAGCCCCATAAAAGTTGGCCAGCTTCTGATTCTGGCCTAGACTCACCAGCCAATATCCGCGGTGGAAAAGAGCTTTCATGAGCTATCAATCTGCCCTCATCACCGGGGCGTCCTCAGGGATCGGCAGGGCCTTTGCCCGCGCTTTGCCGCGCGCCACCGCCTTGCTGCTCCATGGCCGCGACCGTGACAGTTTGAACGCGCTCGCCCAGGAACTGGCCTTGAACGGTCGCCAGGTGCGGACCGTGGTGGCCGATCTTACTGACCCGGAAGGGCGCCACGCCGTCATCGGCGCGGCGGAAATGGCGCGGGTCGATCTCGTCATCAACAATGCCGGCATCGGGCAGCTGGGTCGCGTCATCGACAATTCGGAACTGCGCGAGATGGAAATGGTGCAGGTGAATGTCGCGGCACCGGTCGAAATCACGCGCGGCCTTTTACCCATGCTGCTGCGCCACGCGCATGAGGGTGCGACGCGTGCCGGCATCATCAATGTGGCGAGTACCGCGGCCTTCGCGCCGATGCCGCTCTTTGCCACTTACGCCGCCACCAAGACCTTCCTGCTGAACTATACCGAGGCGCTGGCCGAGGAACTGGCACAGGAGCCGATCGATATCCTGGCGCTTTGCCCCGGCGCCACCGAGACGCGCTTCTTTGAGCGCGCCGGTGCCGGCAAGCCCAGCATGACGACGATGCACAGCGCCGAACGCGTGGCACAAGAAGGCCTGCGCGCCTTGGGTCAGGAACGCGTGCATGTGGTGGGGCCCACCAATTATCTGGCCAGCATCGCCATGCGCCTGCTGCCGCGCCGCTTCGTGACCGCCGCGGCGGAAGCGACCTTGCAGAAGTGGAAGTAAGTCGACGTCGTCATGTCCGGGCGAAGACCCGGGCATCCAGTCTCTCAAGTGTTAGCAGTGGATCCCCGGGTCTTCGCCCGGGGATGACGAATGGCAATTACTTCTGCCGCTTCAGCAGCACATAGAGCGCGCCTTCGCCCCCATGTTCGGGGCGGGCCTGCGAGATCGCCAGCACCAGGCGGCGGAAGACCGGCTCGTTGAGCCAGCGCGGCACATTGGCTTTCAAGATGCCCGATTTCGACTGCGTCATGCCCTTGCCCGTAATGACCAGCAGCTGACGCTTGCCGTGTTTGAAGGCGCGCTCCAGGAAATGGAGCAGGGCGTCATGCGCCTCGGTCTGCGTGCGGCCATGCAGGTCGATCTTGCCCTCGATGGCGAGCTGCCCGCGGCGGAAGCGTTCGGATTGGCGCTTGTCGATTCCCGGCATGGTGCCGGGGGCGGGATAAGGGGTGAGCGGCGGCAGCTTGGGCGCCGCCGTGGCCACCGGTTTGGGCGCTGGTGGCGGCCCTTTGGGCGGCGATTTGGGACGCTTGGCAGGTGGCTGGGGGCCGGCCGGCTTGGTTTCCGCCACCGCCTCGGCCTTGAGGGCCGCCTTCTTCTGGCGTTTGGGCTTGAGCGGCGTCACCGTCGTTGCGACAGCCTGCCACAAGGCAAGCTCCTGCTCGGTGAGACGCCGCTTCCCAGCCATCAATCGGGGGCCACGGTTGGGGCGGAAATCAGCTGGCGGCGCCGGCCGCCTTCTGCGCTTCGGCCTGCTTCAGCATTTCCTCGCGGCGCTCGCGGTACATGGCGACGAAATCGACCGGGTTGATGAGGAGCGGCGGGAAGCCGCCGGCTGCCACCGCATTGGCGATGATCTGGCGGGCGAACGGGAACAGCAGGCGCGGCGCCTCGATCATGACCAGCGGCAGCACGTGTTCCTGCGGCACGCGGCCCAGGCGGAAGGTGCCGGCATATTCGCATTCGGTGAGGTAGACCGACTTGTCGCCGATCTTGGCATCGACCGACATGAACAGCACGACTTCGATGTCGGGCGGGGTCAGGGGCTTTACGCGCACATCGACCCGGATCATGCCGGTGGGGGCTTCGGTCAGCGCCTTCGGGGTGTCGGAGCCAAGCGGGTTCTCGAAGGAAAAATCCTTGAGGAACTGATGCATAACCACCAAGGCCGGACCCGAATCAGCCTGGGCATCCGCTGCTGCATCGGCGCCGTTTGCGGCCGGGTTCTGGTTCTGGTCGGTCATGAAAGGCTCCTATAGGGCATAGATCGAAAGAAAAGGTCGGCGTTCCGCTACCATCCTTTGCCAGCCCAGGCAACCGTCAAGCCAGGCGGCGCGGAAACCCAGCGCGCAATCGTTGTGACCGTTCCGCGTCATCACGTCATATGCTAGACCCTGAAGATGGGCCTTGCGCAATCTGGGGCGCCAACGGCGAATGAAGGAAAACCCCGACACATGACACGGTATGCGATCATCGTCGGCGCCGGCAGCGGCCTCTCCGCCGCCATCGCCCGGGCCGCCGCCGCCGATGGATTCAAGCTGGTCCTGGTCGCGCGCGATATCGCCAAGCTGGCCCCCATGGTGGCTGAACTGGGCGCCCGCGCCATCGCCTGCGACGCCTGCGAACCGCATGCGGTCGAGCGCCTGTTTGCGGTGGCCGAACGCGATTTCGGCGTGCCGGAACTGGTCGTCTTCAATGCCGCCTACCGGGCGCGGGGATCGATCATCGATATCGACCCCGCCGAGGTCGAAGCGGCGCTGCGCAACAATGCGCTGGCCGGGTTCCTGGTGGGGCAGGGGGCGGCAAGGCTGATGCTGCCCGCGGCCAAGGGCTCGATCTTCTTCACCGGCGCCACGGCCGGGGTCAAAGGCTTTTCGGGTTCCGCCCCCTTCGCCATGGGCAAGTTCGCGTTGCGGGGCCTTGCGCAAAGCATGGCGCGTGAGCTCGGCCCCAAGGGCATCCACGTCGCCCATTTCATCATCGATGGCGGCATTGCCGGCACGCGCGGATCGCGCGCCGTCAATGAAGACGACGTGCTGCTCTCGCCCCAGGCGATCGCCGAGACCTATCTCAGCGTCCACAAGCAGCACCGCAGCGCCTGGACCCAGGAGATCGATTTGCGGCCCTGGAACGAGAGTTTCTAGGGACGCTTCCTGCCCCTTGGTCTTGGCACTCTTTCTCCGTCAAGCCCGGGGATGAAGTCTCGCCTAAGCGCCGCGTTGCTTTCTCAGGGCCAGATAGACGCTGTCGAACGACTTGCCGCCGATCTCGAACGTATCCTTGGCAAAGCCTGTGCGGATGAAGCCGTTGCGCGTCAAGAGGCGCAATGAGGATTCATTGTCGGGATCGACATCGGCCGTGATCTCGTCGAAACCCAGCGTGTCGAAGGCATAGGCGATCATGGCCTTCAGCGCTTCGCTGGCGAAGCCCTGCCCCTGACAGGCGGGATCGAAGAAGAAGCCGATCTCCGATCCTTGCCAGAACGCCATGCGGCCGACAACTTTGCCGTCATGAAGCACGGCGAAATCATGGGCCGCTCCTTCCGCCTGCGCCTCGACGCTGACGCGTATCCAGGCCTCCGTCTCCGCCAATTCCTTATGCGGCAAGGTCGACCAGAAGCGCATGACCTCGGGATCGGACATCCAAGGATGTAGCGCCGGCGCGTCTTCCATCGCCAGCGGCCGCAAGGTGAGGCGTCTTGTTTTTAGTGTGGGCAATGGCATGCAAGTGGACTCCGAAGGCCCCTCACCCCAACCCCTCTCTCCTGAGGGGCGAGGGGCTTGAAGCAAGTTCGGCCAGAAGCCCCTCGCCCCGCCCCGCCGACGAAGGTCGGCATTCGCCTCCAGGCGGGGAGAGGGGTTGGGGTGAGGGGTCTTACGCTCTGACCCGCGCTTTCCGTTCCTGGGTGGGGTCGAAGGGCACCAGTTCGGCATTGACGGCGGAATGACCGGTCAGCTGCAGGATGAAGCCCCAATGGCTCACCACCGCGACATGCTGCCAATCGGGCAAGGCGGCGGCGCGGCGGTGAAAGATCTGGCAGCGCTGTTCCACCTGGTCGCGTGTCTCGTTGAGATTGGGCCACCATGTCTCGTCGATGTGATCGAAGGCAAGAGTCGGCCAACGCTCCTTCAGCCGGCTGCGCGGGGTGCCGATGTCGCAATGGTAATGCGCATGCTCGTGTACGCTGTGCTCGATCTCGATCGGCACGCCCAATGTGCCGGCCACGATCTCGGCGGTCTGGATGGCACGGGTATAGGGGCTGGCAAGGACACGACGGATCGGATGCGCGTGGCCCTTGAGCTTCAGCGCGGATGCTTCGACCTGCCGGCGCCCCAATTCGGTCAGCTGCGGGTCGGGAATGCCGGGGTCGCGGCCCGTGAGGTCGTGATGGGCGTTGAATTCGGATTGGCCGTGGCGGATGAGGATCATGGGTTGTCGCTGCGCTGGTCGATGATGAGCGGGTTGGGTCGGTTCGTTTGCGGGCGCTCCGAGGTGTCGTCGGGCTCGACAATCTCGTATTCGCCCTCGATGACGGTCGTGCGGGTGCCGCCTTGGGGGCCGGAACGATAGACGCGGGTGTCGAAATGATGCGCCGCATGCCGCAGCAGGAAATTGCGGCTGAAGGGCAGCAGCAGGATGAGGGCGAGGATATCGCTGACGAAGCCGGGGACGATCAGCAGCAGGCCAGCCGTGACCATCACCGCCCCGTCGATCAGCGTGTGGCCAGGCTCGCGCCCTTCCTGCAAGGCCGTCTGCAGCTTGATGAGCGCATTGAGCCCGCCATGGCGGATGAGCGCCATGCCCGCCATGCCGGCCGCCAGCAGCCAAAGCAGGGTGAAGCCGAGGCCGATCCGGCCGCCGATCACCACGAAACCGGCGATTTCCAGCAGCGGCAGCGCGCAAATGAGGGCGACCAGCACCCGCATCATGACTCGCTGCCCCTCAAATCGGCAAAATCGGCGTTAAACCAGCCCTTTGCCGGCCGGATATGGGTTAAAATGCTCACGTTTCGCCTTGTCTGCCCGACCTGATACGGTCGGCCGCTACCGCGACTTGCTGTAACTGCACCGACTTCCTATGTAGAATGCCGTATCAACGCTTTAGCCCAAGGTCGGGAGCCGGTCCAGCCATGCTGTGCCACCTCAAATCGCTGAACCATCAGGCGGCCATCGGGTTTAAGGCGACGTGGGTTTAATTAGGTGACTAGGTGGTGGGCCAGCGCCAAGGGCGCAAGGTCGGCAGCCGCCAGGCAACGAGGATTTGGGTTCTTGCAACATCTCGATATCGTCTTTTTCGCCATCGTCGCCGTTGTCCTGGGCTGGAAGCTCTATTCCGTCCTCGGCCGCCGCACCGGCAATGAGCGCCGCGTCGACCCGTTCGCCAGGCCCGACCCCAAGGATCTCGCCAGCCGTCGCGGGGGCCCCCGCGACGATGCCGATGCGCCGGTCCAGATCGGCACCCGCCGCCCGACCATCGTCCGGCCGGAAAGCGATGCACCGGCGGAGGCTCCTGCCGCCAATGGCCAGCGCGATTACAGCGGCCGTAATGGCATGTCGCCGCGCGAGCGTCGCCAGATCGAAGCCGATATCGCCCGCGCGCCCGATGACGTGCGCGATGGGCTTGCCGCCATCGCCAAGGCGGATCCCAGCTTCAATCCGGCAGATTTCATCGGCGGTGCCAAGATCGCCTTCGAAATGATCGTGCAGGCTTTTGCTGCCGGCGAAACCAAGGCCCTGCAATCGCTGCTGGCGCGCGACCTTTATGAAAGCTTCGCCGCTGCCATCGCCGACCGGCAGGGCAAGGGCTGGAAGCAGAAGACGGTCGTCATCGGCATCACCCAGGCGCAAATCATCGCGGCCACCCTCAGCAACAAAGAGGCGCGTGTCACCATGAAACTGGTCAGCGAACAGACCAGTGTCACCGAGGATGCCGGCGGCAATGTGATCGAGGGCGACGCCGCCCATGTCGACAGCATCATCGACATCTGGACCTTCGCCCGCGACACCAGCTCGCGCGATCCCAATTGGCAATTGGTGCAGACCGACCAGCCGAGCTAAACGCACAATTGGGCTTCGGGGGAAGCAATCAGGGGATGCGGGGGATATACAGGAAGCAACGGCATGGCATTGGCGCCTGGTCGCGCCATGCGGTCGCCTGCCTCAGCCTCGCCTTCCTTACCGCCTGCACGCCGCCCGAAGTGCCGCCGGGCCTCAAGGTAAGCCCGGCCAGCTATTCCATGTTGCCCGGCTGGGGTGACGACACGCTGGAGGGCGTGCTGCCGGCCTTGCTCAATTCCTGCAAGGCGATCGGCAAGCAGCCCGATGATGCGCCGGTGGGGCCCAAGGCCCTGGCCGGCAATGCCGGCGATTGGCGCGCACCCTGCGCTGCGGCCAAGGAGGTCGCCACCGGTGCCGATGCGACTGTCGTGCGCAGCTTTTTTGAGCGCTGGTTTGTGCCCTTCCAGGCCGAAGATATGCGCGGCAATACCGGCCTCTTCACCGGCTATTACGAGGCGGAGCTTGAAGCCTCGCGCACGCCGGATTCGCTCCACATGTACCCGCTCTACCGCGCACCCAGGCAACCGACGCGTCTTACCCGCGCCGAGATCGAGGCCGGTGGCTTGCGCGGTCAGGGTCTTGAATTTCTCTGGGTGAAAGATCCGGTCGACGCCTTCTTCCTGCAGATTCAGGGCTCGGGCATCGTCAAGCTCACCGACGGCTCGGAAATCCGCGTCGGCTATGCGGGCAATAACGGCCAGGCCTTCGTGGCGATCGGCAAGCTGATGATCGCTGAGGGCATCATCGACAAGAACAGCGCCTCGATGCAGTCGATTCGCACCTGGCTCCGCGCCAATCCGGCTGAGGCGCGGGTGATGATGAACCGCAACCCGCGCTTCATCTTCTTCCGCGAGGTCAAGGAAAATGGCCCTGTCGGCGCCATGGGCGTGACGCTGACGGCCGGGCGCAGCCTTGCCGTCGATCCCGCTTTCGTGCCCTTGGGCCTGCCGCTGTGGCTCGATACCACCTGGCCGGTGGGGCATGGCGTGATTAAAAAAGGGGCACCGCTTCGCCGCCTGATGCTGGCCCAAGACGTAGGGACGGCGATCAAAGGCCCGGTCCGTGGTGATTTCTTCTGGGGCAGCGGCGAGGAAGCGCTGGCTTTCGCTGGCGCCATGAAGAATCCGGGGAAATGGTTCATGCTCTTGCCAGTGACCGCTGCAGCGCGCAAAACTCTCGACGTCGTCGATATCGTCAGCAGCCTGAAGTGAGTACGCGTGTCCAGCCAGCCTGAAACGGCCCAGCCAAGAGTGCAACCCGGCGCCAATGTCGCCCTGTTCGTCACCTGCCTCGTCGATCTCTTCCGCCCCAGCGTCGGCTTTGCCGCGGTGAAGCTGTTGGAAGAGGCCGGTTGCCGGGTGCATGTGCCCGAGGCGCAGACCTGCTGCGGGCAGCCCGCCTATAATTCCGGCGATCGCGAGATGGCGGTGGAACTGGCCAAGCAGACCATTGCGGCGTTTGAAGGGTTTGACTTCATCGTGGCGCCCAGCGGTTCATGCGGCGGCATGATCAAGCATCACTACCCGCAGCTCCTTGCCGAAGACAAGGAATGGGGGCCGCGCGCCAAGGCGCTGGCCGCACGGACCTTCGAACTGACGCAGTTCCTGGCCGAGCAATGCGGCCGTGTCGATTTCGGCGCGCAGCTCGACGGTCACGCGACCTATCACGATTCGTGCTCATCCTTGCGCGAGATGAATGTGAAGACGGCGCCGCGGCAATTGCTGTCCAATGTGGATGGCCTGACGCTGACCGAGATGCAGGAAACCGATGCCTGCTGTGGTTTCGGCGGCACGTTCTGCATCAAGTTCCCGGATGTCTCCAATTCCATGGCGGCGCGCAAAGTGGCGACGATCAACGAGACCGGGGCCGACTTGCTGCTCGCCGGTGACATGGGCTGCCTGATGAATCTCGCTGGCAAGATGCAGCGCGACGGTTCGAAGGTGAAGGTGCGTCATGTGGCCGAAGTCTTGGCCGGCATGACGGACGAACCGGCGATTGGTGAGGAGACCCGCTAGATGAGCATGGTCCCCACCAGCAATGCCTTCAAGGACAATGCGACCGGTGCGCTCAAAGACGCACCACTGCAGGAAGCACTCGGCATCGCCCGCTCGCATTCCATCCAGACGCGCCTCAACACGGTGGCGAAGCTGCCGGAATTCGAGCAGTTGCGTGACATCGGCCGCGACTTGAAGAATCACGTCATCGCCAATCTCGATTCGTATCTGCTGCAGTTCGAGCAATCGGTGATCGATCGCGGCGGCCATGTGCATTGGTGCCCGGATGGTGACTCGGCGCGCGCCAAGGTGCTGGAGATTTGCCGCAGCGTGAACGCCAAGACCGTCACCAAGGGCAAGACGATGATCGGCGAGGAGATCGGCATCAACGATTTCCTCTTTTCCAACGGCATCGAGCCAGTCGAAACCGATCTAGGCGAATACATCATTCAGCTGAGGGGCGAGACGCCCAGCCACATCATCGGCCCGGCGCTCCATGTCACCAAGGCGCAGGTCGAGGAAACCTTCCGCAAGGCCCATACCGAGCTTGACCCCAACCGTAATCTCGACGACGCCGCGACCCTGATGGCCGAGGCGCGGGAAAAACTGCGTGCCGGTTTCTTGAAGGCCGATGTTGGCATCACCGGCGCCAATTTCCTCATCGCCGACGAAGGGGCGACGACCATCGTCACCAATGAAGGCAATGGCGATCTGACGCAGACCCTGCCGCGCATCCATATCGTGCTGGCCTCGATCGAGAAGGTGGTGCCGAGCCTCAAGGACGCGATGACCCTGCTGCGCATCCTGGCGCGCTCGGCCACCGGCCAGGAACAATCGGTCTACACCACGTTTTCCAGTGGCCCGCGCCGGCCGGACGACCTCGACGGGCCGGAAGAATTCCACGTCGTCCTCATCGACAATGGCCGCTCGTCTTACCTCGGCACCGAGTTCGAGGAGATGCTGCGCTGCATCCGCTGCGGCGCCTGCCTCGATCATTGCCCGGTCTATCATTCGGTCGGCGGCCACGCTTATGGCTGGGTCTATTCCGGTCCCATCGGCTCGCTGCTGACCCCCGCCATCATGGGCGTCGAGAACGCCAAGCCCTTGCCCCATGCCTCGAGCCTGTGCGGGCGCTGCGAAGCCGTCTGCCCGATGCGCATTCCGATCCCCAAGATGCTACGGCATTGGCGCGAGACGGAATTCACCCGCGCCATCACACCACCCACGGAACGCTCCGGCATCCGCTTCTGGGCCTTCGTGGCGCGTCGGCCCAAGCTCTATCGCCTTGCCACCCGTATCGGCGCGCGCGTGCTCAAAGGCATGGCGGGCTCTCGCGGCCGGCTCGTTTCGGCACCGCTGGCCGGCGGCTGGACCAAGCACCGCGATCTGCCCGCCCCGCAGGGGAAGACCTTCCACGACCTCTGGAAAGAGAAGCAGGGAGACCGCGCATGACGACTGGTACAGGGCGCGACCGCATGCTGGCCTCGATCAAGGCCGGTATTTCCCGTCAGGCCGAACGCCGTCATGGCTCGGCGGGTCCCGCCAAGCCCGCACCGATCATCCCGGCACGGGCCACGGCACCCGGCGTCGATGTGGTGGATCTCTTCCGCACCATGCTCATTGCCGCCAAGGCGACGCTGGATGAGGTGAAAACCCGCGACGACGTGCCGGCAGCGGTGCAGAAATATCTCGCCGCCAACAATGCCGAAGCCCGCATTCGCCTCTCACCCGACAAGCGCGTCAGTTCCATAGCCTGGGACAAGGTGCCGCTCCTCGAAATCTCCAGCGGTCGCTCGCATGGCAAGGACCCGACCAGTGTGACCCCCGCTGTCGCCGTGGTCGCCGAAACCGGCACGGTGATCCTGCAATCTTCGAGTGAGACGCCGACCACGCTTCATTTCCTCCCCGACCAGCATGTGGTCGTCGTCGCGAAGAGCCAGATCGTCGGCACCTATGAAGATGCCTTGGCGCGCGTGAAGCGCGGCCCCGACGGCGGCCTGCCGCGGACGGTCAATTTCGTGACTGGCCCATCGCGTAGTGCGGATATCGGCAAGATCCTGCTGATGGGCGCCCACGGCCCGAAGAAGCTCCACGTCATCGTGGTGGATGAGGAACTCTGATGGGGCAACGCCTCCGCAGGCTCGGTGGGGCGACGCCTGGCGGGTCCTGGGAGGCGGTGTTTGCCACACCCGATCCGCGCCTCAAGGCGGTCGTGCTGGGGGATTACGCCGGCTGGGTCGAGCGCGGTAATCTCCCCGTCCTGCGCCGGCATCTGCCCAATGTCATGGTGCCAGTCATTTTGAATTTGGGGCCATTGTGGCGGGTCACCTCGCCGGCGCTCGCGGATGGTGAAACCGTCGCGGTCGATTCCTTCCTCGCTGGCATGCATGACCGCTTCGCCACCAGCTATTCCGACGGCAACAGTTTCTGCCTGCAGATCAATTTCACGCCGCTCGGTGCCCATCGCCTGTTCGGACTGCCGATGGCAGAACTCACCAACACCATCGTCGATTTCGTCGATCTGCTGGGCAAGGATGCCGCGCTGTTGCTGGCGCGCCTGCGCGACTGTGATGATTGGGCGGCGCGTTTCACGATCCTCGAGACCTTTCTCCTTCAGCGCTTCGCCGATGGACAGGAAGGGCGGCGCGAAATCGCCTGGGCGCTGCGGCAGCTGGAGCGGAGCGGCGGCTCTGTGCCGATCGGCGACCTAGCAACCGAAATCGGCTGGAGCCGCAAGAAACTCATTCACAGCTTCCAGCGGGAGACGGGGCTTGCACCCAAGGGCATCGGCCGCATCTATCGCCTCAACCGCATGCTGTCGCTGCTGCAGGGCGCTGCCCGGTCCAGCCTCGCCGAACTGGCGCAAGAAAGCGGCTATTATGACCAGGCCCATTTCAACCGCGATTTCCGCGACTTTGCCGGCCTCACCCCACGCGATTACCTCGCTGAAATCGCGCCGGACGCTTTGCGTGGTGCTGCCGGCTAGCGTCGGGAAAATTCGTCCAAGACCGGAAGCCGGGCTTCCCGCTAACGTCCTCTCATCACACATCGGAGGACGACATGACTGCCAAAATTTTCCCCGCCATCAAGTATGACGATGCGCCAGAAGCGCTGGGTTGGTTGAAATCCGCCTTCGGCTTCGAGCCCCATGCCGTGCACAAGGACGATGCCGGCGATATCCAGCATGCCGAGATGAAAATGGGCGAGGCGATGATCATGTTCGGCGGCAAACGCGCGCCGGACAAAACCAATCCCTGGTGCACCGAGCCGATGGGCGTCTATGTCTGCGTCGACGACATCGAGGCGCATTACGCACGGGCGAAGGCTGCAGGCGCCGAGATCGTGCGGCCCTTAGCGGATACGTTCTATGGTTCCCGCGAATATTCCGCGCGCGATTGCGGCGGGCATTTGTGGTCCTTCGGGACCTATGATCCGTGGAATGTTTGAGTTGTTGTCTCTGCCGTCATGCCCGGGCATGACCCGGCCATCCACTCTCTCAACTGCACCAGTGGATCCCCGGGTCTTCGCCCGGGGATGACGGTAAAAATCGCGGGGACTTACTGCAGCCAGATCGCGTCTTTGAGCTTGCCGATGAAGCTCTTATGCGCCGCCAATTCGTCGTCGGTCGCAACATGCGGGCGCGGTTCGCGGATGGGGCGGTTGCCGGCGGTGGTGCGCTTGGCAAAGTTGAGGTCGCTGCTGGAAGCCGTCTCGGCCGCCAGCACCAGGCCGGTTTGTCGGCCACCCAGCAATTCCATATAGACATCGGCAAGGAGCTGCGCATCGAGGAGCGCCCCGTGCAGGGTGCGGTTCGAATTGTCGATGTTGAAGCGTTTGCACAAAGCGTCGAGTGAGGCGGGCGAGCCTGGAAATTTGGTGCGCGCCATTTTCACCGTATCGATCGCGCGCTGGAAGGGGATCGCCTTGCGACCGTTCTTCTCAAGCTCATAATTGATGAACTTCATGTCGAATTCGGCGTTGTGGATCACCAGCGGTGAATCGGCCACGAATTCGAGAAACTCGTCCATGATGGCGGCGAATTTCGGCTTGTCGGCCAGGAAGGCGGTGGAAAGACCGTGGATGCGGAAGGCCGCGTCCGGCACCTCGCGCTCCGGGTTGAGATAGCGGTGGAAGTTGCGGCCGGTCTGGATGTGGTTCTCAAGTTCGATGCAGCCGATTTCGACCAGGCGGTCGCCGGTCACCGGATCGAAGCCGGTGGTTTCGGTGTCGAGCACGATTTCACGCATGATGTCGGATCCGGCTGGAGTGATTGGGCAGTGACTGCCAGGGAAGATGCCGGGGAAAGAACCGGCTGGCAAGCTGGCCGACCAAGGTGGGATCGCCCGTCGTATAGGCGCGGATTTCGGCCGGCAGGGTCCCGAAGCGCTTCATCTCCGGATGGCGGAAGAGATAGGCGGTGAGCGCCTCGGCCGTGCGCAAAGGCTGCGACAGGATGCGCACATTTTCCGGCAGGTGGGCGCGGAACAGCGGCTCAATCAGCGGGTAATGGGTGCAGCCCAAAACGACACTGTCGAGTGGCGCACCATCCAATTGTGCCTGCAGATCGGCGACGTATTGCGCCACCATGGCGTCAAGTTCGGCTTCATCGGCGCCGGCTTCGATGCGCCCGGCAAGATCCGGGCAGGCCTGCTGGAAGATGCGCACGCGCGGCGCCCGCTTTTCGACCTCGTGGCGATAGGCGCCCGATGCCACCGTGGCGCGGGTCGCGAACACGCCCAGGGTCTCAGGTGCGCGCGCCCAATCGCTGGCGGTCGCCTCGGCATGCCAGGGATTGTGCGCGATCTCCTCGACCATGGGGACGAGGACGCCGAGGCAGCGGTGATGCGGGAAATGCTGCGGCAGCCAATCCTGCTGCAGGCGACGCAGTGCCACGGCCGCCGCCGTGTTGCAGGCAAGGATCACCAGCGTGCAGCCCAGCGCAAAGAGGCTCGCCACCCCGTCCTGCGTCAACTGATAGATTTCGTCCGGTGAGCGCTGGCCGTAAGGCGCGTTGCCATGGTCGCCCAGATAGATGAAGCCCTGGCGCGGCAAGCGGTGATGCAGGGCATCGAGGATGGTCAGGCCGCCATGGCCGGAATCGAAAACACCTATCATCGCTTTTGTCGATCAAACCCCATTATCGTGATCGATTAAATCGATCTGACTTTAGCTCCCGCACGACGCGCGCCAAGGCGGCCAGTGTTGGCCGGCGCCCGAGCCCCGTATCCACCACCCAATCCGCCCGGCGCCGCTTCTCGGCATCCGGCATCTGGCTCTTGAGGATCTGGCGAAAGCGCTCGAGCGTCATGCCCGGCCTCTTCAATACCCGCTGACTTTGGAGGAATTGTGGCGCGGTCACGACCACGACCCCATCGCAGCGTTTTTCGCCGCCGGTCTCAAAGAGCAGGGGGATATCGAGCACGACGACGTCATGCCGCTCCTGGCGGCATTGTGTCAGGAAATCGCGCTCCGCCCGGCGCACCAGCGGATGCAGGATGGCCTCCAGGCGCTTCAGTTCGGTCTTGTTACCGAAGACCTTGGCACCCAGCGCTTTGCGATCGACGGCGCCGTCCTGGACGACGCCGGGAAAGGCCCGCTCTACCGCCGTCACCGCCTTGCCGCCCTGGGCCAGCAGGTTGTGGACGGCGGCATCGGCATCATGCACCGGCAGACCTAAGCTCCGCAGCATTTCCGCCGCGGTCGATTTCCCCATGCCGATGGAACCGGTAAGACCCAGAATACGCATCTTCTCCGATTGGCCCGCCGGCTGAGTCGTGTCAAGGCGGGCCGTATTGTGCCAGCCGTCACCAAACCTGCGGAAGGCGTTTGGACCCGGCGCCGATTCATGGGCTATAAGGGGCGGAAACCTGCCGATTTTGCCCCTTCGTAAAGGCGTCCAGCGTTTATGACCTCCATCGGTCTCGTTGTCTTCGGCCTCGTCAGCTTGCTGGCGCTGATGAGCCTGCTGCCGCCCTTGGCCGGCCGGCTGCGGCTGCCCTATTCGGTGCTGCTGGCGGTCGTGGGCGTGATATTGGGCCTGGCGGTGACCCTGCGGCCGGACCAGGCCATCCCCTCGCCGGCGCTCCATGATATTTTCGATGCGCTGGCCAGTGTCGAGATCTCGTCCGAATCCTTCATCCTCATCTTCCTTCCCACGCTGCTGTTCGAGGTGGCGCTGGCGATCGACGTGCGGCGGCTGCTGGACGATATCGCCCCCGTCCTCACCATGGCGGTGGTGGCGGTCGTCATCTGCGCGCTAACAGTCGGATTCACCCTGTCGATGGCCTCACCCGTGGGCGTCATCGCCTGCCTGCTGCTGGGCTCCATCGTTGCGACCACCGACCCTGCGGCCGTCGTCGGCATCTTCCGCGAGGTGGGTGTCCCCAAACGCCTCACCACACTGGTCGAGGGCGAGAGCCTCCTCAACGATGCCGCCGCCATCGCGCTCTTTGCGTTGCTGCTGCCGATGTTGCTCTCAGGGGGCGAGGGCAGCATCTCGGGCACCGTGCTCCGGTTCCTGATCAGTTTCGGCGGTGGGGCGCTTGCTGGCTTCGTCATGGCCTGGGCGGCCTGCATGCTGTTTCCCGTCCTCAATGGCTGGCCCAAGGCGGAAATCACCCTCACCATCGCATTGGCTTACTTGAGCTTCACCTTGCCGGAACATTATTTCCACGTCTCCGGCGTCGTCTCCTGCGTCGTCGCAGGCCTGGTCCTGGGCTCGGCCGGCAAGACGCGCATGCGGCCCGGGACGTTCGAACAGATGGAAGGTGTCTGGGGCCAGTTGGGCTTTTGGGCCAATTCGCTGGTCTTTCTGCTCGCTGCGATGTTCGTGCCGCGCATCATGGAAGGCACCAGCCTTATCGAGATCGGCTTTATCCTGCTGGTCTATGTGGCGACCCTCACGGCCCGCTTTGTCACGGTCTTTGCCCTGCTGCCGCTGCTCACCCATCTCGGCCTCATGCAGCGCATCAACAACCGCATCAAGACGGTGATCGTCTGGGGCGGCCTGCGTGGTGCCGTCTCCTTGGCGCTGGCCTTGGCCGTCATCGAGAACGAGGCGGTCCCTGCCAATATGCGCGATTTCATCGCCACCTCGGTCACCGGTTTCGTGCTGATGACGCTCTTTATCAACGGCATCACCCTGCGGCCGCTGGTCGGCTTCTTTCGCTTGAACCGTCTCAACCCCGTGGCGCGGGGTGTGCGCGACCGGGCCAAGCTGATGACCTTGACCGATGTTGCCAATGACCTTGCCGAGATCGCGCGGGCCGAGGGCATCGACCGCGATATCGCCGACAAGACCCTTTCCAGCATCGAGGCGCGCCTGGGTGTCGCGCGGGCGCGCTCCCATCGCGGCGTCGAGTTGATGGCCGACGAGATGGTCAAGGTCGGCCTCACCGTCGCCGCCGCCCATGAGGTCGAGCGCTGCTTCGACCTCCTCAACGAACGCATCGTCGACCGGCGCATTGCCGAAATGCTGCTGCGCGAGGCGCAGCATGTGCGCGAAGCCGTGCGCGGGACGGGGCGCAAGGGCTATGTGATGGCCGCCGAACGCGGCCTCGGCTTCGGCCCCGCCTTCCGCTTTGCCATGTGGGTGCAGCGTACGATCAGGTTCGAAAAGCCCCTGGCGGCAGCGCTTGCCGACCGGTTCGAATTCCTGATGATGCAGCGCCAGGTGCTGTCCGACCTCGTCCCCTTCGCACGAGACCGCTTGCAGCCTTTGATCGGTGAGGAAGCGGCGGATGAGATCATCAAGCTGACGGCGCGGCGCATCGAGGCGGTCGACCAATCGCTCCTCGCCTTGAAGCTGCAATACCCCGCCTATGCCGCCGACCTGCAGCGGCAATATCTGGGGCGCATCGCGCGGCAGCGGGAAAGTGCCGCCTATCAGGCGCTGGCTGCCAATCTGGTGGTGAGCGGCGAGGTGGAGCGGGAACTGACCGCAGAACTGGAACGGCATTGGACCGGTCTCGACGGGCGACCCAGGCTCGATCCGGAACTCTCCGCTATCGATCTGGTGGCGCGCGTGCCGATCTTCCGCGACCTCGACATCAAACGGCAACAGGCCATCGCCCATCTTCTGACGCCGCAATTGGCGCTGCCGGAAAGCGCCGTGGTGCGCCGCGGTGACAAGGGGGATGCGATGTATTTCATTGCCTCGGGCGCCGTCCGCGTCGTGGTGGAGCCCAGCGTCGAATTGGGGTCGGGCGATTTCTTTGGCGAACTCGCCCTCCTCACTGGCCATCCCAGGAATGCCGATGTGGTGGCCCTGGGCTTCTGCAAGTTGCTGGCATTGAAAGCGCGCGACTTCCAGCGCTTGCTCGCCCAGGATGCGGGCCTTAAGGCCCGCATCGAGCAGGTCGCCAAGGAGCGCCTCAACCTTGGCTGACAAACCCCTTTCCGCGGGGGAGAAGCAGATCGCCGGCGACCGCCCGCTTTTCGGCATCCTTTGCCTGGTCACCGCCGGTTTCGTCTTTTCCTTCTTCAACGCCATCGTCAAACATCTGAGCACCAATGGCATGCCGGTGATGGAGGTGGCCTGGGGCCGCTATGTCTTCCATCTCCTCTTCGCGCTGGTTTACGCAGGTCTCGCGCGGCATATCGAGCGGCCGGCGGTAGCACCAGTGCAAACCTATTGGTGGCAGCCCTGGCGCGAGATGCTGCGGGCGCGCAAGCCCGGCCTCCAATTCCTGCGCTCGCTCCTCATGCTGGCCACCACGCTGCTGTTCTTCCTGGCGGTCAGCCATATCGACCTTGCCTCGGCCACAGCCGTCGCCTTCGTCGAGCCGATGGTCATTACGATCCTCTCCTTCTTTCTGCTGAAGGAGCAGGTCGGCGTGCGCCGGTGGAGTGCCGTCGCCATCGGGTTCATCGGCGTGCTCATCGTCATTCGCCCCGGTTTCGGCATGGTCAGCCTCGCCATCCTGTTGCCCGTCTTCTCCGCCTCGACGGGCGCCACCTATAACGTGCTGACGCGCATTGCCGCGCGCTATGACAGCAATGTCACCTCGCTGTTTTATGCGGCGCTCGTTGGCTGCCTGGTCTTGAGCGCCTTCATGCCGCTGGTCTGGCAGGCGCCAAGCGTCAACGAATGGCTGTTGCTGGCAGCACTCGGGTTTTCAGGTGGATTGGCGCATACCCTTGTCATCCGCGCCTTCACTTTCGCCTCCGCCTCGATCATCGCGCCCTTCATCTACCTGCAACTGGTCTGGGCGACTGCCATCGGCTATGTCTGGTTCGACATGCTGCCCGCGATCACGACCTGGATCGGTGGCGCCGTCATCATCGCCACCGGCATCTACACCGCGCACCGTGAGCGCATCCGCGGGCGGGAAAAAATGGCACCCGTCTTGGCGACCGACATATCCCCCAAGGGATAGGCGTTTTGCCGCAGCCGGCGAAAGGCGGCGCCCCTGGCGGCAAAAATGACCGCGGTGGTATGATTTCTCCGAAGCCAAGGCTGCCAAAGAACGGTGAGAAGCCGCTAGCCAACATGATGGGCCTGAAACGACCGGGCCGCCAATGGAGGAGATGAGGCCATGAACCTCGAGCAAGCAAAGCAACTCGACAAGAAGGCGTTCAAGAAATACGCCGACAAGCTGAAATTCGAGACGCGCAACTTCATCGACGGCAAGTTCGTCGACGCCAAGAAGGGCAAGAAGTTCGAGACAATCAACCCGGCGACCGGCGAGGTCATCACCTCGGTCGCACGTTCCGACGCGTCCGATGTCGATCTCGCTGTGAAGGCTGCCAGGAAGGCGTTCAAATCGGGCGTCTGGTCCCGTATGGCGCCGCGTGATCGCATGACGGTCATCTACAAATTCGGCCAGCTCATCACCGACAATGCGCTGCAATTCGCACTCCTCGATTCGACCGACATGGGCAAGCCGATCAGCGAAATGCTGAACATCGACATCCCGGGTGCGGCGATGACGTTCCAGTATTTCGGCGAGACGATCGACAAGATCGAAGGCACCGTCACCTCGACGGCACCGACCGAATTCCACTACATCCTGCGCCAGCCTTTGGGCGTCATCGGCTGCATCGTGCCGTGGAACTATCCGCTGATGATGGCCGCCTGGAAGATCGCCCCGGCTTTGGCCGCCGGCAATTCGGTCATTCTGAAGCCCGCCGAGCAATCGCCGCTCTCTGGCAATCTCCTTGCCAAGCTGTTCATGGAAGCGGGCGGCCCGGCCGGTGTGCTCAATGTCGTGCAAGGGCTCGGTGAAGAGGCCGGGAAGGCGCTGGCGCTTCATATGGATGTCGACAAGATCGGCTTCACGGGTTCGACTGAAGTCGGCAAGCTGATGATGATCTATGCCGGCCAGTCGAACATGAAACGCGTCACCACGGAATGCGGCGGCAAGACCCCGCAGATCGTCACCGCCGACGCGCCCGATCTCGACACCGCCGCGCAATATGCAGTGAACGGCATCTATGGCAACCAGGGCGAAGTCTGCAACGCCGGCTCGCGCATCCTGGTCGATGCCAAGATCCATGACGCCTTCGTCGAAAAGTTCCTGGAGAAGGCCAAGGCCAGCTTCAACCCCGGCGATCCGCTGGACCCCGCCACCACCATGGGCCCGCTGGTGACCAAGGAACAGCAGAAGCGCGTCCTTGGCTATATCGACATCGCCAAGAAGGAAGGCGCCAAGCTCAGCCTTGGCGGTGCTGTGCCCAAGGGGCTGGAGAAGGGCTGCTATGTGACGCCCACACTCTTCACCGGCGTCAATAACAAGATGCGCATCGCTCAGGAAGAAGTGTTCGGGCCGGTCGGCACGATCCTGCCCTTCAAGAAGCTCGACCAGGCGATCGAGATCGCCAATGATTCGATCTATGGCCTTGCCGCCTCGATCTGGACCTCGGACGTTTCCGTCGCCCACAAGGCCGCGCGCGACATCGAAGCCGGCATCGTCTGGGTCAATTGCTTCGACCATGGCGACATGACCTCGATCTGGGGTGGGTTCAAGCAATCCGGCATGGGCCGCGACAAATGCCTGGAGACGCTCACCACCGTCACCCAGACCAAATCGGTCTGGATGCATCTGGGCTGACGGCGAGGTCTCTCTTTGCAAGCGGCAAGAGCGGCGGGGCAACCTGCCGCTCTTTTTCTTTGCGCGCGATCCGCGCCTGCGCCATAGAATTACTGGTGGCGCGGGTGGGGTTGCCCGCAATCAAAAAGGATCGTCAGCTTGTTCCGTAACGTTGGTGCCAGCGCGCTTGTCCTCACCTTTGTCGCGTCTTTCGCCGTTCCCGCCACAGCCGATTCCGCCACGCAATGCCTCTCGGGCCTTGGCTCGGACGGCAAGCTGCAGAGCGGGGCCGATGCCGCGAAGGTCGCCGATGCCTGCCTCAACGCCGCCGGCGCCGGCGACATGCAGGCGCTTTACCGCGCCGGGCTGGTATTGGAACAGGGTATCGGCCGCCCGAAAGACAAGGCGAAGGCGGAAAACTGGTATCGGAAGGCCGCCGGCAAGGGCCTGGTCGATGCCCAATTGGCTTTGGGGCGCCTGGCCGAGGCGGAAATGAAACCCGATCAGGCGCTGGCCTGGTATGGCCGTGCTGCTTTGAAGAACAACAAGCCGGCCCTTCAAGCCCTGCAGCGCCTGCGCGTCGAAAGACCGAAGGCGATGTGGGATGCCGCCGAATTCACCCTCGAGATCGATCCCAGCCTGGGCACGGATGCGCAATTTGCCAAATCCGGTTCGGGCATCGTCATCGGGTCGGATCTGGTGCTGACCAACGAGCATGTCGTCTCCGGTTGCACGCAGATGGCGGTGGCGCCCGGCCTGCCGGCGCGGGTGCTGGCGAGCGATGCCGGGAAGGACCTCGCTGTCATCAAGACGACGATCCCGCTTGGTTCGCCGGTGCCGTTCGCGCCCGGCAAAACGCTTGCACCAGAGATGACGCTCTATACCGGCGGCTATCCTGGCATCGGCAGTGACGCCCCGACCTTCGTCATGACCACCGGGCAGCTCTCCACCCGCAAGATCGGCACGGACGATGCGCCGGATTACTGGCTGCTCAGCAACCAGATCAATCCCGGCAATAGCGGCGGGCCGCTGTTCGATGACAGCGGCCGGGTAGTGGGGGTCGTGGCGGCGGAACTGCCGGTGACCGGTATCGTCAAGAAATCGGCACCCAAGGGCGCCCATGAGGGCATGGCGGTGCGTTCCGAATGGGCGCGCGCCTTCCTTGACCAGCACCATATCGCCTACACCACGGCGGAAACGGGGCCGGTCAAGGATGCAGCGGCAGACATGGAACGCCATGCCGCCGCCGCCACTGTGCTGGTGGAGTGTTTCGAGAAATAGGGGCTGTCTTTTAGCGCGCGTCGAGCTGTGCGCCGTCGGCCTGTGCCGCCCCAAGGGGCGCCAAGGCTGGGTCGATCGCCGCCGGCGCGATGCTGCGGCCGTGGATATGGCGAATATCGCCGCGCACGACGCCGAGCAGGCCGCGTTTCAGCGGCGCCACCTGCAATCGCTCGGGCCGCTTCTCGCCCGGCATGACGAAGCCATGCGGCGTCGCCGGCACGAAACCGAAGCGCTTGTAATAATCGACATCGCCGACCAGCAGCACCAGATCGTGGCCCATCTCGGCCGCGACTTCGAGCGTGCGGAAGGTGAGGGTGCGACCGATCCCCTTGCCGGCCAGGCGCGGCGTGATGCCAAGCGGGCCCAGCAGCAACGCGGGATGGTTCGTGGGGCCGACATGGACCGGCCAATAGCGGATGGTACCGACCACTTCATCGCCGAGCATGGCGACATAGGAGAGTTCCGGCACGGGGTCGACGCCGTCTCGGAACAGATAGGACGCCTTATCTAACCGCGTCGGCCCGAAGACGTAATCGAGCATCTGCTCGACCGCCCCGGTCAACGCGGCCGGTTCAGGCTTGATGGTAAAGTTCAGGGTCGGGGTGTTCTTGTCGGTCATCTTGCAAGAGATCCTTATGGAAAAGCGGTGTGTGGTTGAGTGCAGGCCGCGGTATCGGCCTTGCGTTCCGCTTCGGATCTCAGTGGGTGTCAGACACCCACTTGCCTCCTATGCCTCTCGCGCAGCCGATTCCGCCAGCCGCTGGGAGCGAAGCCCGGCGGTGGTCAGCGATCGTCGTCGGAGACACAGGGTGGACATGGAATAGCCTGTCGGCTGTTGCAAGTGACAGGTTACATAAGACACCTTGCCCCCTGAATCCATAGAAAATTCATGGCGGCAAAATGACATTTCCGTGCGTGGCATATTTGCAGCAGCCGGTGTGGCGCCCCCTCACCCCAACCCCTCTTCCCACTGCGTGGGGTGAAGGGTGTTCTGAAGGCTCTAGCGAACCACAGTGACCGGGCAATGCGCGAGGTTGACGACATCCGCCGCCACCGAGCCGATCAGGAAGCGCCTGGCGCCGGTGAGGCCGGCCGAGCCCATGACGATGTGGTGGTAGGAGTTCTTTTCGGCGTAATCGACGATGGTCTTGGCAATCTCGCTGCCCGGCGCCCGGACGGCGGCGATCCGCCGCAAGCCAGCCTTCAAGGCCTGTTCGATGGCGAGGATCAGCGGCTTGTCGACCGGCATCTTGCCGGCGACCAGCGCCTCGGCATCCCAGATCGTAGGCGTTTCGCCCTCATCCGTGTCGACCACGGTGACGAAGGAAAGCGGCAGCGCCAAGCGCTGCGCCAGTTCGATCGCAAAGGTCACCGTCTTGGCCGAGGGGGCCGAGCCATCGGTGGCGCAGAGGATCTTGTCCATGGTCACGGTCATCGGCTGGCTCCGTTCCTCAATCTGGTCATTCGCATTCGCAACGCTGCCTATTCGCTTTCGCGCCGCAGTCTATTCACTTTCACGACGCAGGGGCCGCGACAGCAGGGCGCCGACTTCCGCATCCAACCGGCTGCCCTGGTGCAGGATCCGGTTGACTGCCTCGGCGATCGGCATTTCGACACCCAGCGACCGCGCCAGGGTGACCACGGCGGAGGCGGTTGTCACACCTTCGGCAACGCTGTGGCGCTGGCTGAGGATCTCGGCCAGGGTCCGACCCTGGCCCAATTCCTGCCCCAGCGACATGTTGCGCGATTTGGGTGAGGAACAGGTTAATACAAGATCGCCGAGTCCGGCGAGGCCCATCAGGGTCTCCGACCGGCCGCCTTTGGCCAGCACCAAGCGCGAAACCTCGGCAAGGCCCCGGGTGATGAGTGCCGCCCGGGCATTGTCGCCGAGGCCCGCCCCCATCACCATGCCGCAGGCGATGGCCAGCACGTTCTTGACCGCCCCCGCCACCTCGACCCCGGCGAGGTCATCCGAGCCATAGGGGCGGAAGGCGCCGTGGCTCAAGGCCAGCATCAGATCGTCGACCAGGGCGCCGTCGGTGCCGGCAATGGCGACGGCGGTGGGCAGCGAACGCGCCACATCGATGGCAAAGCTGGGGCCTGACAGGGCGGTGACCCGCGCTGACGGCAGCTCACTGGCCGCGATTTCATGCAGCAGCAACCCGCTTTGCTGCTCGATCCCCTTGGCGCAGAGCACCAGGGCGGCATGGCCCGGCCAATGCGGCCGCGCCGCACGGCAGAAGCCGCGCAGATGTTGCGCCGGCTGGGCGTAAAGGATGGCTTCCGCCTGCAAGGCGTGGGGCAGATCGCTGGTAAGGGTGATCGCCTCCGGCAAGGCGATGCCGGGCAGGTAATCAGCATTCTGGCGCTGCGCTGAAATGTCGGTGGCCAGTTCCGCCCGGCGGACGAACAAGGTCGTCTGTCGGCCGGCACGGGCAGCGATCAGGGCCAGTGCCGTGCCCCAGGCACCGGCACCGATGATGGAAACCCGTTCGATGCTCATCGCAGCAGGAACCCGGCGGCGAGCGGATCTTCGGGTTCGACCGTGAAGACGGATTGGCCGGTATAATAGGCGCGGCCGGCGACTTCGGCCCGGATGGCCGCGAAGTTGCCCGTCTTCAGTTCGGCGGCAACCCGGCCCTCAAAGATGCTGCCGGTGACGCTTTCAAACCGGCGCCATTCGCCCATCGCCACCTGCCGACGCGCCGCCAGCAAGGCCAGGCGCGCAGTCACGCCGCTCCCCGTTGGAGACCGATCGACTTCGTCCGCCGCGAAGACACAGATATTGGCCGAAGGTGCGGCGGCGCCATCGCCACCATCGGTCAGAATCGTGCCATAGAGGAAGGCGAGGTCGGCGTCATCGGGATGATCCAGCTTCACTTGCGCCTTGACGGCTTCGGTGACGGCACTCGCTGCCGCCACCAGATCCTTGGTACGCGAGCGCTTCACGTCCAGCCCAAACTCGCTGGCCGGCAGGAACGCATAGAACGCGCCGCCATAGCCGATATCAAGCGTGATGCGTCCCTTGCCCGGCAGGTCGATCTCGCGGTCGAGCGCGAAGGCGAAAGCCGGCACGCTGAGGAAACGGGCGCGGCCGTCCTGCTCCACGCTGACCTCGACCAGGCCGCAGGGGCATTGCAGCTTCAGCCGCGCGATCCCGTCGGCGCCGGCTTTGATCAGCCCCTGGTCCAGCGCATAGCGGCCAAGAGCGATGGTGGCATGGCCACACATCGTGCTGTAGCCCTCGTTATGGATAAACAGCACCGCCATGTCGGCACCGGGAATATCGGGTTCGACGGGCAGCACGCCATACATGTCGTAATGGCCGCGCGGTTCGAACATGATGAGGCGGCGGAAGGCATCGAGTTGACGCATCGCGAAGCGGCGCTTTTCCAGGATCGTCCCGCCGGAAATCGTCGGATAGCCCCGGGTGACGATGCGCACCGGCTCGCCGCCGGTATGCATCTCGATCGTTTCGATCCGCGTACCCGCATCGGGCCTTGCAGCATCGGCAGCCGTCATGTCGAGGTCGTCCCCTCAATTTGCGCAAACACCTTACCGCCTGTAATCTGCCGGCACGTGATAATCAAGCCTTCGCCCGCGTTGCACCCCCAAGCCGTCACTCTCAGGCGTTCACCCATGATCCTGCGTCCCCTTCTGCTGCCGGTCGTACTCGTGGTCTTTGGCACCCTCGCCGCCAGCGCCCTCCCGGCCGCGGCGCAGACGACCCGGATCCCGCTGAAGGTGGCGCTGCCGGAAGGGCCGGATACGCGCGCGGCCGGCTTTCTCATCGCCCAGCAGCGCGGCTACTTTGCCGATGCGGGGCTCGATGTCACATTCCAGAAGCTGGGCTATGGCCGCTCGCCGATCGATCCTTTGAACGACGCCAAGGCCGACCTCGCGGTCGAGATCATGCCGATCGCGCTCGCCAAGCGCGAACGCGGCGCCGACGTCGTGCATGTGGCGCAGATCTTCCAGCGCGCGACGCTCGCACTCTATTGCCGGGCGACGATCGATCAGCCGGCCAAGCTCGCCGGTCACAATGTTGGTGTCTGGCTCGACGGGTGGGAAAGCCCCTTCTACGCCTGGCTCGGGCGCTTGGGGCTCAGTTATTTCGCGACCGGCAGCGGCGTCACCATCGTGCGCCAGGGGACCGATGCCGAGATCTTCGTCGAGAACGAGGTCGACTGCCTGACCACGACGACCTACCGGGCGCCCCTTGCCCTTGGGGCGGATGCGGTGACGGAAAAACACCTCATCCCCTATCGCTATCAGGATCTCGACCTCGGCGTGCTGGAAGACGGGCTTTATGCACGCGCGGCCGACCTCAAGGACCCGGTGCGCATCGAGACCTTCCGGCGCTTCCTTGCCGCCGCCGCGCGCGGCTGGCAGAGCCTGCATGATGATCCGAGCGAGGCCGAGCGACTGATCATGGCCCTGCCCGACAGTGCGAGGCTCGATGCGAAAGCCGTGGCGGAATCGCTTGCCGCCGTGTCGGAAGCGGTGGGCGTCGACAATATCGATCTTGGGACCCTGGACGATGCCGCCTACGACCGCACGGTTCTGCTGCTGCTGACCGGAGCACCCGATCCCACGCTGGCTGCGGCCCCGTCCGGGGCCGTCAGTGCGGTCCTGCGGCAGGTCCCCTAGCCGCTTCAGCGATTCATGATCGGCAGTTCGTTGGTCGGCACGCCGCGCTTGATGCCGTGGCGACCGATGACGCCTTTCGTCGTGGCGATGGTATAGGCCATGCGCGGATCCTGGGCGACGTAGAACAGATAGCAAGGCTGGCCGCTCAAGGACTCGCACTGGCGCACGGCGATGCTGCCGAAGAGCGAGGGCGTGCAGGCGATGTCCGGGCAATAGAAGGTATAGGAATTGGCCCCGTCCATGCTGACGGCAAAGGCACCGCGCTGGTTGGGATAGATCAGGCCCAGATATTTCTGCAAGGCGGTGTTGGTCGACTGGCTGATGACCAGCGGGTCCTGGCCGGCGGCCGGCGCCGGTCGCGTCTGCGCGCAGGCTGTGACAGCGGCCACAGTCAAGGCGAGGGCCGTCGTGGTGGCGGTGCGGCGCAGCTTGGTCAGCAAACGGGTGTTGGTACGCATCTTCGTGCTCCTCCTGGAACAAGTGTTGATCAGTAGGTAGCAGATCGGCGGCGCCAGACAAGTGACACAGTTCACATGTGCTGATTCGGCCTCCCCGCTGCCAGATCCCTGAAAACGCTTCAGAAATTGAACCTCAATCGAGGGTGCGACGATAGCGCAGCAGAGCGAGGATCGCGGCCCCGGCCAGGAAAACCAGGATCGGCCACAGATCTGGCCAGATATCGGGCAGGCCGTTGCCTTTGAGCAGGATGCCGCGCACCACGCGCAGGAAATGCGTCAGCGGCAAGGCCTCGCCCAGGACCTGCGCCCAGGCCGGCATGCCGCGAAACGGAAACATGAAGCCGGAGAGCAGCAGCGATGGCAGGAAAAAGAAGGTCGACATCTGCATCGCCTGCAGCTGGTTGGTGGAGAGTGTCGAGAAGGTGAAACCCACGGCCAAATTGGCGGCGATGAAGATGATGGCGGCCAGGCTGAGCAGAGCCAGCGATCCCATCAGCGGCACGGCAAAGAGATAGCGCGCCGCGACGACGATGATCGTCACCTGCACATAGCCCACGGCGATATAGGGAATGATCTTGCCCAGCATCACCTCGCCAGGTCGGACCGGCATGGCGAGCAGGTTCTCCATCGTGCCGCGCTCGCGCTCGCGCGTGACCGCCAGCGACGTCATCATCACCATGGTCATGGTCAGCACCACGCCCATGAGTCCGGGCACGATGTTGTATTGCGTGATTCCTTCGGCATTGTAGCGCTTGTGGAGGCGCACCTCGAAGGGTGCCACGTCGTTCTGCAGCTTGGCCAAGGGTCCTTTCAAATCGTGGACCAGCGCCGAGGCGTCCAGCCCCTGCAGTGCCGAGAGCGCATTGCCGGTGGCGACCGGATCCGTTGCGTCCGCTTCGACCAGCAGGGCCGGCATGCGGCCGCGCACCAGGTCTTGGGCGAAATCGGGCGGGATATGGACGGCGAATTGCACATCGCCCTGGCGCAGCATCCTGTCCGCGGTCGCCGCATCGACCGGTTCGCGGATGAAATGGATATAGCCGGTCTTCTCCATGGCGCTCAGAAGCGAGCGGGCGAAGTTCGACTGCTCGCCCACGACGGCCACCGCCGGCAGGTTCTTGGGGTCGGTATTGATGGCATAGCCGAACAGCAGCAGCTGCATCAGCGGCACACCCATCATCATGCCGAAGGTGAGGCGGTCGCGCCGCATCTGGATGAATTCCTTGGCAAGGATCGCCAGGAACCGGCTGACGGAGAACAGCCTCATGCGGAAGGCTCCGGCGCTTTTCCGGCGCCATTGGTATCGAGCCCCGACATCAACTGGATGAAAATGTCCTCAAGGCTCGGGCTGGTGCGTGCCCAGGTGAGGTCGGGGCGCAGGCGATAGGGGGCGATGCCGCGCTCCAGCAACGCCGCATCGCGGCCGCAGACATGCAAGGCGGTGCCGAAGGCGGCCACCGTGTCGATGCCGGGGGTCCGCTGCAATTCCTGCGACAGCAGATAGAGGTTCGGTCCCGTGACCGACCAGGTCGCAAGATCGTGCTGGCTGATGACATCGGCGATGGTGCCGCGCGCGATCAGCTTGCCATAGGCGATGTAGAGAATCTCGTGGCAGCGTTCGGCCTCGTCCATGTAATGCGTGCTGACCAGCACGGTGAGGCCGGCCCCGGCCAGGGCATGGATCTGGTCCCAGAAATCGCGCCTTGCCTTCGGATCGACCCCGGCCGTGGGTTCATCGAGCAGCAGCAGTTCCGGTTCATGGAGGATGCAGGCGGCCAGTGCCAGTCGCTGCTTCCAGCCGCCCGACAACTGCCCCGCCAGCTGCTTCCGGCGACTGGCAAGACCCAGGCGATCGAGTGCCGCATCGACGCGGCTCTTCAGCTTGTCGAGGCCATAGACGCGGCCGACGAAGTCCAGATTCTCGCGGATGGTGAGATCTTCATAGAGGCTGAATTTCTGCGTCATGTAACCGGTGCGGCGCTTGATCTCGGCCGATTCCTTGCGGATGTCGAAGCCAAGGCAGGTGCCGCTGCCGGCATCGGGCGTCAGCAACCCGCACAGCATGCGCAGGGTCGTGGTCTTGCCGCTGCCATTGGGGCCGAGGAAGCCATAGATCTGCCCCTTGCCGACCTGCAGCGACACATCGTCGACGACGCGCTTGTCGCCGAAGGTCTTGACCAGGCCATGGACGTCGATCACAGCCTTCATGAAGCGGGGCTTGCCGCCTGGGGCGGCGCCAGCGGCCGCGCTTCCACCGGTTGGCCCGGGTGCCATTGGAAACCGGCCGGCGCCGAAACGGGCCGCGCCTCCACCAGGAAAACGAGCTTGGCGCGGCTGGTATCGCTGTAGATGACGGGTGGCGTGTATTCGGCCGATGCGGCGATGAAGTCGATGCGCGCGGTGAGATCCGGCGGGCAGCCGTCGCAGGTGACGGCCAGTTCCTCGCCGATCTGGTAGTGGCCGATCACCGGTTCCGGCACATAGATCTTCAGCTTGATGTTCTCGGGCGGCAGGAGTTGCAGCACCGCCTGTTCCGCCGCCACTTCCTCGCCCGGACGGAAATAGACGTCCTGGATGCTGCCACCAGCCGGGGCCACGGCGCGCCGCTCGTCCAGCGCCCATTGCGCCGTCGTGATGGCGCTCCGGAAGGCATCGACCGCAGCCTCCTGCGCCGCGATCTGTTCGTCACGGCCAGGCAGCCTTGCGGCGGCGAGGCGCGCGGTGTATTCGGCGATGCGCCCGCGATCCTCCAGGATCGAGGCTTCGGCGGAATCGAGGTCTTCGGTACCGACGATGTTGCTTTTGACCAATTCACGCCGCCGCTTGACGCGGGGTTCCGACAGCATCAGCGAAGCGTTTGCCGAGGCGAGCTGTGCCTCGATGATGGCCAGTTCCTCCGGCCGCTCGCCCGTCTTCAAATCAGCCAGCTTGTGTTCGGCCTCGAGAAGGTCGGCCTTGGCGCGTGCAAGATCGGCGGCGGCGGTCGTGTCGTCCAGCCTGAAGAGCACGTCGCCGGCCGCGACCTGGTCGCCGCGCTTCACCGCGATCTCGGCAAGGCGCCCGGCCGATGGCAGCGCCATATAGACATAGTCGCCCTCGACATAGCCCAGCAGCCGATCATCGGCCGGCTTGTCGCAACCCATCAGGGTCACGGCAATGAGGGATGCGCCGAGGCAGGAACGGGTGACGCGCATGAAACATGTCTCCACCGAAAACCGCGTGGGGCAGCTGTCTTGGCTGTTGGTGCCAGGATACTATAAGGTTCCGCCCGTGAAATGGCGAAATCCACAAGCAGATCAAGGTGTGGGCGAGAATGACCGGCAGCGACCAGAACACAACCAACGACCTCGGCCAGAAGATCGGCTTTGCCGTGCCGGGCTGGACGGCGCGACCGCGCCCGCCACGGACGGCAATGGAAGGCCGCTTCGTGCGCCTCGAGATGCTGGATGCCGACGCGCATGCCGCCGACCTTTTTGCCGCCAATGCCGCGGATACCGAAAACCGCATCTGGACCTATCTGCCCTATGGTCCCTATCCGGAATTCGGCCCCTATCGCGACTGGGTGGCCGCCATGGCAAAATCGGAAGACCCGCTCTTTCACGCCATCATCGACAAGAAAAGCGGCAAGGCGGTGGGTGTTGCCAGCTTCCTGCGCATCGAGCCGGCGGTCGGCGTCATTGAAGTGGGGCACATCAATTATGCCCCGGCGCTCCAGCGCAGCACGGGCGCCACGGAGGCCATGTATCTCCTCATGAAGCGCGTCTTCGACGAGCTCGGCTATCGCCGCTATGAATGGAAATGCGATGCGCTGAATGCGCCGAGCCAGTCGGCCGCCGGGCGCCTCGGTTTCATCTATGAGGGCACGTTCTGGCAGGCCACGATCTATAAGGGCCGCAACCGCGACACCGCCTGGTATTCGATCATCGACAAGGACTGGCCCAAGATCCGCGCCGTCTATGAGGCCTGGCTGGCCCCGGAAAATTTCGATGGGCAGGGCAAGCCCCGCCAGCGCCTCTCGCTGATGATGCAATCGGCGCTGGCCTAGAGCGCTTGGCGCTTACTTCGTCAGGCCTTCGGCCTTGAGGGCCGCCTGCACCTGCGGGCGTTCGGCGACGCGGGCCATGAAGGCGGTGAGATTGCCAAAGGCGCTGAGATCGACGCCGACGAACTTCGCCCAATTGCTGACCGTAAAGAGATAGGCATCGGCCACGGTGAAGGTGTCGCCCAGCAGATATTTCTTGCCGGCAAGCTTGCCGTCAACGAAGGCATAGCGGTCGGCAAGCTGCGCCTTGGCGACCGGCTTGTAGTCGTCAGGCGTCGTCGGCTTGAACAGCGGGCTATAGCCCTTGTGCAGTTCCGATGTGATGAAGTTCAGCCATTCCTGCAGCTTGTAGCGCGCCTTGGTGCCATTGCCGGGGGCAAGGTTGCTGGCCGGGGCGAGGTCGGCAAGGATCTGTGCGATCACCGGGCCCTCGGTCACCACGTCACCGTCATCCAGGACCAGCGTCGGCACCTGGCCCTTCGGGTTGATGGCCAGGAAGTCGCTGCCGTCTTCCAGCTTCTTGGTCTTGGTGTCGACCTTGATCAGGGTCACGTCGAGCCCGGCTTCAAGGGCGGTGATGTGCGGCGACAGCGAGCAGGCGCCCGGCGAGAAATAGAGCTTCATGAATGGTTCTCCTCGAAATGCCGGCGGCGGGGGTGGTCCCGACCAGGAATCGGGTCGGGGAAGGGCCGGCCGGTCCGGGGCAGAATTAAATGCAGTTGCATCTATTGTCAAGATTTATGCAGATGCATATAATTCCCTCATGGAAACCGCTCCCGCTCTTGCCGCCGCATCTGCTGATCACGACGCCGCGCTTTGTCCCTTCGTGGTCCAGGCCTGGGCGCGGCTGCTGCAGGTGGCGCCGACCTTGCTGGCCACCGTCGAGGCGGAATTGAAGCAGGCGGGCCTGCCGCCAACCCAGTGGTATGACGCCCTGGCGGCCCTCGAACGGCAGCCCCAGCAATCGCTCTCACCCGGCGAGATCGAGCAGCAATTGCTGCTCACCCAATGCACGACCTCGCGCCTCATCGACCGGCTGGTGGCGGAAGGCTATGCGCTGCGGATGGTCAACCCCGACGACCGGCGTCGGCAGACCGTGCATTTGAGCCCCGCCGGCCAAGCCCTCATCGCCCGCATGTGGCCGGTCTATGCCGCGGCCATCAAGCGCCATGTCGGTCGCAAGCTCGCCCCCGATGATGCGCAAGTGCTGATCCGGATCCTCGAAAAACTGGCCTGATTGCGGCCTTTCGAGCATTTTGCCTTTGCGTTCCAGCGTTGCTATAAGCACCAGCAACGTCCCCGTAGCTCAGCAGGATAGAGCGCCGGTTTCCTAAACCGTAGGTCGGAGGTTCGAATCCTCTCGGGGACGCCATTCATTTGTGAAGTCGAACGCGGATCCTCAGTCCGTTGATTTCGACGGACAGGTCGGTCACCTGATCAAGGATCGCGCGTCATTGCAGATCCGCGGCCTTGAGGATGGCAGCCCAATCCTGCCGGCCCCCAAGCAGGCGCAGGATGGCGATATGATCGTCGGCAATCAGATAGACAATCAGGTGGCTTTCATGCACATGAATGCGCACCGGCGGCGAGAACTCGCGACGCTCTTGCGCCAGTGCCGGCATGGCTGCGATCGCCTCGAACACGCGTACCAAAGAGTCGATGTAACGATCCGCCTGTTCGATAGACCAAGTCTCTGCCGAATATCGCCATATGTCGTCGAGATCCGACAGCGCGCGAGGTACAAGCCGATACGGCTTCACATCACCGGACGACATGTTTCTCCCGCATGCGAAGCTTGAATGCGGCCGCATCGAAGGGCTGTGCGTCTCCGCTTTCGATGCCTGCCGTGATGGCGGCTTGCAAGGTCGCAACCGCGTCCTTCCGCACCTGGTCCTTGCGGATCAGGTCGCGGATATAGTCGCTGGCATTGCCATAGAGACCGCTTTCGGTCTGACGCTCGACCCACGCCTTCATCTGCTCAGGCAGTGAAACATTCATCGTCGCCATAGTGGCCTCCCGTCAAAAGCGAGCTTGCGGGCAAATATATATCCCATGGCAAAGAATATGGCAATCTTTGCCATGTCTGGTGCCCTGATCCCTCACGTCCGCGCGTTCAGTAGCCGCAGCGCGTTGACCACCACCAGCAGCGAGGCGCCGACATCGGCGGCGATGGCGCCCCAGAGGCTGGCCATGCCGGCGAAGGTGAGGACGAAGAACACGGCCTTCACGCCGAGCGAGAAGATGGTGTTCTGACGGATGACACCCAGCGTGCGCGAGGCATGCCGGATGAGCCAGGGCAGGCGCGAGACGTCATCGGTCATGAGAGCGACATCCGCCGTCTCGATCGCCGCGTCGCTGCCGATGGCGCCCATGGCGATGCCCATGCTGGCCCGCGCCAAGGCCGGCGCGTCGTTGACGCCGTCGCCCACCATGCCGACATAGGTGTATGTGGCGACCAGCCGGTCGATCTCGCGCACCTTGTCCTCGGGCAAGAGCTCGGCGTGAACCTCGTCGATGCCGACCTCACGCGCGATGGCTTCGGCCGTAACGCGGTTGTCGCCGGTCAGCATGACGACGCGCGCGATGCCGGCGCGGTGCAGCTCGGCGACGATCGCCTTGGCCTCCGGGCGGATCGTGTCGGCGACGGCGATGAGGCCGCAGACATGCCGTTCATTGCCGACCACCAGCACAGTCTTGCCATCGGCTTCCAGTGCCTCGGCCGCAGCAACCGTCTCGGGCGTATCCTGGTCGCGCTCGACGACATAACGATGCGAACCCAGCCAGAAACGCTCGCCCTCAAAGAGGCCGGTGAGGCCACGGCCTTTCAAGACCTCGACATCCTCGGCCGGCGTGAAGGCGATGGTCTTTTCCTGCGCATAGCGGATGACGGCGCGGGCGAGGGGATGTGTCGAGCGCGCCTCGAGCGCCGCCGCCCGCGCCAGCAGCTGATCCTCGGTATGACCGTTGAGGGGTACCACGCGCACCACCACCGGTTCGCCGCGCGTGATGGTGCCGGTCTTGTCGAGCGCCAGCGCCTTGAGCCGCGCCGGCAGTTCGATATAGGCCCCGCCCTTGACCAGCACGCCGGCGCGCGCCGAGGCAGCAAGTGACGCCACGATCGAGACCGGCGTCGAAATGACCAAGGCGCAGGGGCAGGCGATCACCAGCAGCACCAGCGAGCGATAGAGCCAATCAACCCAGAGTCCGCCGAACAGCAAGGGCGGCACCACGAAGACCAGCAGCGCCAGGACCATCACCACCGGCGTATAGATGCGGGCGAACTTCTCCACCCATTGCTCGGTGGGCGCCCGGCGGGCATGCGCTTCCTCGACCATGCGGATGATGCGGGCCAGGGTCGAGTCCTCGACTGCCTTGGTGGCTTCGACGGTCAGCGTGCCGTCGCCATTGATCGTGCCGGCATAGACCTCGCTGCCCGAGCTCTTTTCCACCGGCACGCTTTCGCCGGTGATCGGCGCCTGGTTGACCGCGCTGCTGCCGTCGATGACACGGCCATCGAGGGCGATGCGCTCGCCACCGGGGACGATGAAATGCGCCCCAGGTTTGAGGTCGGCAACCGGCACCTCGACATCGGATCCGTCGGGCAGCAGCTTGCGCACCGTCGGCGGGGCGAGGTTGAGCAAGGCGGCGATGGCGCGGCGCGCGCGGCCGACGCTCCAACCTTCCAGCGCCAGCGAGAGCGCAAACAGGAACGAGACCGTCGCCGCTTCGAACCACTCGCCAATCGCCGCGGCGCCGATTACCGCCACGATCATCAGCAGGTTGATGTCGGGGCGCAGGTTCTTGGCGGCATACCAGGCCTTGATCACGACGAAGCGCGCCCCCAGCAGGGCCGCCGCGACATAGGCCGCGATCTCAGGGAACGGCATCACCTCGGCATCATGCGACACCAGCAGCTTGAGCCCGGTCAAGATATCGGCGGAGAGATAAAGATGGATGGCGATGCCGATGGCGACGAAGGCACCACTCAGCGCGGTGAAGATCACCTGCTGCCGGCGGTGATTGTCGGTGCCCTGGTCGCGGGCACCCTTCTGCCAGGGTGTGGCGCCCATGCCGGTATCGGCGACGGCCTTCATGATGGCGTCGTCGCTGACATGCTTGGCCGCGTCCGCCAGCATCATGCGGCCGTTGAGCACATCGAAGGCGAGATTGTCCTCGCCGCCGACCAGGCCCCCAAGCGCCCGTTTCAGCACCGCCACTTCCTCGGCGCAATCCATGCCGCGCACCTTGAACGCACGGCTGCAGGTGGAAGCCGGCGGCTCCGCATGTGCCGCGTGATCGTGACCGGCATGATCGTGACCGGCATGATCGTGACCGGCATGATCGTGGTCGGCATGATCGTGGTCGGCATCATTGTGGCCATCAGCATGGCTGTAACCGGCGCCTGTTTTTGGGCACTCGTTGGATAGGCGGGCCATGCAGATCTCGCTTTGGGTTGGAATTTGGGTTGGAATCGCGGCCGTCCGAAATCCCTTCCGGCCCAATCTGGGTCCTATAGCAACTATAGCTTCAAGAGGGTTTCGGCTGCTGCGGCATCGTCGCTAAGCGACTGAAAAATCGCCGCTATAGTATAACGTGGCAAATATCTGTTGCTTGAACGCGGGGGCTGCGGACCCCATTTGAGGACTGCGTTCGCTTGAATGGCCAGTGACGCGATGTGCAAGGCCTAGGCTGCGGGACAGGCAATGACTGAACTTTCGATTGGTGCGCTGGCGGCCGAAACGGGCAGCAGCGTGCAGACCATCCGCTACTACGAGAAGATCGGGCTTCTGCCCACGGCGGCACGGACGAATGGCAATCAGCGGCGCTATGGTCCGGCGCATAGCGGCCGCCTGGCTTTTATCCGGCACAGCCGCGAACTGGGTTTTTCGATCGAGACCATTCGTGCGCTGCTTGATCTGTGCGATGCGCCGGACAGTGATTGTGGCGCCGCCGACAACATCGCGCGCCAACAACTGCGGGCGGTCGAGGCGCGCATCAAGCAACTGAACGCCCTGCGTGCGGAATTGAAGCGCATGATCGGCGAGTGCAGCGGAGGTCGAATAGCCGCTTGCCACGTGATTGAAGTTCTGGCCGACAAGTCGCACGCGCATTGCCGCGCCCATCACCATGGCATGCCGGAACCCACAGCCGCCGCTTAAAAGAAAAGGCCGCATCGAGGGTGCTCGATGCGGCCTTTCTTCTGCGCCGTCCGCAGGTCTCAATCGCTCTGGCGGAAGTTGCGGATGCGGTCGAAGAGGACCGCCAGCACGATGGCGCCGCCGATGAAGGCACCCTGCCAGAAGGCATTGATGCCGAGGAGCCCAAGGCTGTTGCGGATGACCTCGATGAGGGCCGAACCCACCAATGCGCCCAGTGCCGTGCCAATGCCGCCGGCAAGATCGGCGCCGCCAATGACGGCGGCGGCGATGACCTGCAGCTCCATGCCGGCACCGATATTGGTGGTAACGGCACCGAGCCAGCCGGTCTGGATGATGCCGGCAATACCAGCGGTCAATGCCGAGATCATATAGACGGCGACCTTGATCGGCTTCACCGGCACGCCGGTGAGCACCGCTGCCTTTTCATTGCCGCCGATGGCAAAGACGTGGCGACCGAATCGGGTCCAGCGCAGCACGAAACCGGTGAGGGCGGCGAGGATCAGCATGTAGAGGACCGGGTTGGCAATGCCGAAGACCCAGGCGCCGCCGCCCAAGGCCAGCAGCTTGTCGTGATCCGGCCCGAATTCGAACACCACCGTGTTGTTCGAGGCCACCATGGCCAGGCTGCGGGCGATCGACAGCATCCCCAAGGTCACGACAAAGGGCGGAAAGCCCAGATAGGCAATGAGAATGCCGTTGAAGGCGCCCACCGCCAAGGCCGTCGCAATCGCGGCGAGGATGCCGATCTCGATGCTGTAGCCGGCATGCATGGTGACGGCCAGCACCATGGAACTCAGGCACAAGACCGAACCCACGGAGAGGTCGATGCCGCCCGAGATGATCACGACCGTCATGCCAAGCGCGATGATGGCGACGAAGGTGACGTTGCGCGTGATGTTGTAGAGGTTCTTCGAGGTGGCAAAGGAATCGGTCGCCACCGACAAATAGAGGCAGGCAAGGACGACCGCCAGGAAGACCCAGAAGGTCTGGCTGGCGAACAGCGCCGAGAGGCGGCTGTGCTGCTTCACGGCCAGGCGTTGCTCCATGGTGCGGTCGGTGGTGGATTGTTGTTCGTTGCTGCTGTGCATATCGGCGCTGGTCATTGGTTTTTCCTGATCAGGCGGCTTCGATGGCGCCGGTGATGAGGCCGGTCACTTCTTCCGGCGAGCTCTGTGCGATCTTCTTGTCGGCGACCTTGCGGCCGCGCCGCATGACAATGACCCGGTCGGCGACGGTGAAGACGTCGGGCATGCGATGGCTGATGAGGGCCACCGCGATGCCATGGTCGCGCAGGCGCCGGATGAGGTTCAAGACCTCAGCCACCTGCCGCACCGAGATCGCCGCCGTGGGCTCGTCCATCAACACGATCTTGGCATCGGTGAGGCGCGTGCGGGCGATGGCCACCGCCTGGCGCTGGCCGCCGGACATCGACTTCACCAGGTCGCGCGGGCGCGTTTCGGATTTCAGTTCGGTGAAAATTTGCGCCGCGCGCTTATACATCGCCGGATAATCGAGCACGCTGAACGGGCCGAAGCCGCGCTTGAGCTCGCGCCCCAGAAACACGTTCTCGGCAGCGGTGAGGTTGTTGCACAGCGCCAGGTCCTGGTGGACGATTTCAATGCCGTGGCGCCGCGCCTCGACCGGCTTGTGCATGACCAGGTCCTGCCCGTCCATGCGCATGGTGCCGTGGCTGGGGCGGAAATTGCCGGCGATCATCTTGACCAGCGTCGATTTTCCAGCCCCGTTATCGCCCATCAAGCCGACGACTTCGCCGGCTTCGAGCGAGAAGGACACATCATTCACCGCCTGGATGGCGCCGAAATGTTTCGAGATATTCTGAAGTTCTAGAACTGGCACGCGACCGTCGCCCCTCCCAAGGCATCTATCACCCCGGCGTCCATCGCCGGGCCGTCTCGCCGGTTTGATCCGGCTTGGTTGATGTCGTCGACTGTGATGTCGCCGACGCTGATGTTGCGATGCAGTTTTGCCGCGCAACACTATGCAGCACGGGCCCTGAGCGTCAATTGATGCGCTCAGAATCGTTGCACTGCAAAAACCTCAAACACCTCAATCGTTAATATTATCGTACAAAAGATTTCATTTTGTACGACAAAATCGTTGACGGTTGCAAACCATCGTTATTAGCTAATCGCGGAAGAAGAAAACAATTCCGATGAAGACACCGAATGCAAACATTCGGGCGGCGTCGGAAGAAAGGGAGGATGCGCGCCGGCCGGCCGACTGATGGCTGCTTTGGCGAACCAATTCTTGTGATCTGTGTGAACTGTCGGAGCAGATGATGGCATCGCGCATGATGCACGATCATCCGTCTTTGCTCTGATGACGAAAGACTGAATGCAGTCGCGAATGGCGGGTGAGAAACGCCCGCTTCAACTTGGGAGGAATGGAATGAATAAGTTTTCGGTACTCGTTGCCGCCGCCGCCTTGGCCCTGAGTGCCAGCCCGGCCTTGGCGAAGAAGCAGTTGGTCATCGTGGTCAAGGGCCTCGACAACCCCTTCTTCGAAGCCATCAACCAGGGCTGCCAGAAGTGGAACAAGGAAAACCCGACATCGGAATATGAGTGCTTCTATACCGGCCCCGCCTCGACCTCTGACGAAGCCGGCGAAGCGCAGATCGTGCAGGACATGCTCGGCAAGGCCGACACGGTCGCGATGGCGATCTCGCCGTCGAATGCCAAGCTCATCGCCCAAACCCTGAAAACGGCGGCGCCGTCGATTCCGATCATGACGCTCGATGCCGATCTTGCCGCGGAAGACTCGGCGCTGCGCAAGACCTATCTCGGCACCGACAATTATCTGATGGGCTATCGGATCGGCGAGTACATCAAGGAGAAGAAGCCCAATGGCGGCACCTTCTGCTCGATCCAGGGCAATCCGGGTGCGGATAACATCCTGCGCCGCGCCCAGGGCACGCGCGATGCGCTCTCTGGCCAGAAGGGCCTCCCGGCCTTGAAGGGCGAAGGCGGTTGGACCGAAGTCGACGGTTGCCCGATCTTCACCAATGACGACGGCGCCAAGGGCGTGCAGGGGATGACCGACATCCTCGCTGCCAACCCGAAGCTCGATGCGTTCGCGATCGAAGGCGGCTGGCCGCTCTTTGGCGCACCGCAGCCCTACCGCGATCTGGTCAAGCCGCTTGCCGACCGCATCGCCAGCGGTGACTTCGTCATCTCCGCCGCCGACACGATCGGCGACGAAGTGGCGATCGCCAAGGAAGGCCTGGTGACGGCGCTGGTCGGCCAGCGTCCGTTCGAAATGGGCTACAAGGCGCCGAGCGTTATGATCGACCTCATCGAAGGCAAGAAGGTCGATGATCCGGTCTTCACCGGCCTCGATGAATGCACCAAGGATACGGTCGACACCTGCATCCAGAAGTAATCTAGCTGACGGAAAGGGCGCGCTGTCATGGCGCGCCCTTTTTGCGTCGCGCCACACTTATGTTCCCAAGCTTATGTTCTTGTGGCGGGCGTTTGCTCGGCCCTTCGGCCAGGTCCTTTCGCGGGCGCGAAAGGTCTAGCTGATCGAGGCCTTGCCGCAGGCCGGGCGGAACGAAAAATGTGGCCGCGCCGCCCTTGTTCGCCTACATCCTGCTGCATAGAATTCTTGTTTACCTGTCGGCACATGGTTCCGAGGGTGCGAGGGGGAGCATGTGATGATCGTGGCGCAGAACAGATATCGGCCGATCCGGACCACCGCGACGCGGACGGCCGGCGCCCGCATGGGCCAGGAACAGATCGTCCGCGCCATGGGTGTCGCCATCCTGCGCGGCGACTATCCGGAAGGTGCCCTGCTGCCGGCCGAGGCCGACCTGATGGCCCAGTTCGGCATCTCGCGCACGGTGTTGCGCGAAGTGCTGAAGACGCTGGCCGCCAAAGGGCTCGTCGTCTCCAAGACGCGCGTCGGCACCAAGGTGCGTGCCCAGGTCGATTGGAACATGTTCGATTCCGATCTCCTTGGCTGGCGCATCGATCTCGGCATGGATCTCAGATTTCTCAACAGCCTTTATGAAATCCGCCTCGCCGTCGAACCGGCGGCAAGCGCCCTGGCGGCATTGCGCCGCAGCGACGAAAGCCTTGCGCGCATGCGCGCTCTCATTGACGAATTCCGCCAGCCCGGCCATACCCGCTCGACATTCGCCGAAGTGGATCTGGCGCTGCATCTCGAAATCGCCGCGGCTTCTGGCAATCCCTTCATGCGTTCCGTGGGCGCCATCATCGAGGCGGCCTTGATGGCAAGCTTTGTCGATTCGGCACCCGTGGCTGACCAGACGCGCCTCTCGCATTCGACCGAGGACCATGCCGCCATTGTCGAGGCCATCGCCAAGGGCGACGCGACCGCCGCTGCGGCTGCCATGACGGCCGTGATCGAAGACGGGCGCAAGAACCGAGCCTTGCTGCTGCAGCAAGGTAGCGGCGCCAAGCCGGCCTGATGAAAATGCCTTGCAGTCACCGCAGGACAAGCGTTCAGGCCAGCCGTTTTGGCCATATTGTATTATAATATGCCTTCCAAAAACGACGGCGCTATGCGATGCATACGGTGCCCTGGTTGCGATCAAACTGGCGCGCTCAGTTTCGCCCTAGCGCTCATCCTGCCGCTGCGTCCTGGTGACGCGTCTGGCGGCCGATAATGCTGCAAGTGCGAATGGAGCGACCCGCGATTGCCGGGCATGACTCACATGCCGCTTAAGCGCGGCAAAACATATCTGATAGAACCCAGTCGACAGGTTGTCCCCGTCGACAGGCCTGCCAAGGAGTAGCCCCATGCCATCGCGAGATCACACCCCCGGCCAGCACGCTCCCGCCGAGAGCGGCCGCAAGATGCGCTCCCGCGCCTGGTTCGACAATCCAGACAACGCCGACATGACGGCGCTCTATCTCGAGCGCTATCTGAACTACGGGTTCACGCGCGAAGAACTGCAATCGGGCAAGCCGATCATCGGCATCGCCCAGACGGGTTCCGATCTCTCGCCCTGCAACCGCCATCACCTGGTCCTGGCCGAACGCCTGCGCGACGGCATCCGTACCGCGGGCGGGATCCCCATCGAATTCCCGGTGCACCCGATCCAGGAAACCGGCAAGCGCCCGACCGCGTCGCTCGACCGCAACCTGGCCTATCTCGGTCTCGTCGAGGTGCTCTATGGCTATCCGCTGGACGGCGTCATCCTCACCATCGGCTGCGACAAGACGACGCCCGCCTGCCTCATGGCGGCGGCGACGGTGAATTTGCCGGCCATCGCTTTCTCCGTGGGGCCCATGCTGAACGGCTGGTACAAGGGCGAGCGCACGGGTTCCGGCACCATCGTCTGGAAAGCGCGGCAATTGCTGGCGGCGGGCGAGATCGATTATCAGGGCTTCATCGAGTTGGTGGCGTCCTCGGCCCCCTCGACCGGCTATTGCAACACGATGGGCACGGCGACGACGATGAACTCGCTGGCCGAAGCCTTGGGCATGCAGCTCCCCGGTTCGGCCGCCATTCCGGCGCCGTACCGTGAGCGTCAGCAGATGGCCTATGAGACCGGCAAGCGCATCGTCGAAATGGTGCGCGAGGATTTGAAGCCCTCCGACATCCTCACCAAGAAGGCCTTTCGCAACGCCATCCGGGTCAACTCGGCGATCGGCGGCTCGACCAATGCGCCCATTCACATCAACGCGATTGCCAAGCATATGGGCGTCGAAGTGACGGTGCAGGAATGGCAGGATCTCGGGCGCGACATTCCGCTGCTCGTCAACCTGCAGCCGGCCGGCGAGTATCTGGGCGAAGACTATCACCATGCCGGCGGCGTGCCGGCCGTGGTGAAGCAGCTGATGAATGAGGGCCTCATCGACGAGGACGCGCTCACCGTCAACGGCAAGACCATCGGCGAGAATTGCCGCAACGCCACCATCGAGGACGACAAGGTCATCAAGACCTTCAAGAACCCGATGGTCGACAAGGCCGGTTTCGTCGTCTTGAAGGGCAATATCTTCGACAGCGCCATCATGAAGATCAGCGTCATCTCGGAGGAATTCCGCCAACGCTATCTCTCGGATCCGAAGGACAAGGACGCCTTCGTCGGCACCGCAATCGTGTTCGACGGGCCGGAAGATTATCATCACCGCATCGACGATCCGGCGATGAAGATCGACGCGCAGTCGGTCCTGGTTATCCGCGGTGTCGGCCCGGTCGGTTATCCGGGTGCGGCCGAGGTCGTCAACATGCGCCCGCCCGCTTATCTCATCAAGCAGGGCATCTCATCGCTGCCCTGCATCGGCGATGGCCGTCAATCCGGTACCTCGGGTTCGCCCTCGATCCTCAATGCAGCACCCGAAGCGGCCGTTGGCGGTGGCCTTGCCATCCTCAAAACCGGCGACAAGATCCGCGTCGATCTCAACACCGGCGAGGTCAACATGCTGGTTGAGCCGGCCGAACTGCAGGCGCGTCGCGACGCGCTCAAGAAAGCCGGCGGCTATCCCTTCCCCGAGCATCAGACCCCCTGGCAGGAAATCCAGCGCGGGATCGTCGATCAGCTCAACGAAGGCATGGTGTTGAAGCCCGCCGTGAAGTACCAGCGCATCGCCCAATCCAAAGGCCTGCCGCGCGACAATCACTGAGGCTGTCGTTTCGCCGTTATTCTGATTGTCATGCCCCGGCCAAGCCGGGGCATGACAATTAAGTCTGTCCTCGACTTCCACTCACACCTTCTCCAGCGCACCCTCCAGATCCGCAATCAGGTCCTGCGGGTTTTCCAACCCCACTGACACGCGCACCAGCGCATCGGTGACGCCGACCTTGTCGCGGATTTCCTTGGCGACACCTGAATGCGTTGTCGAGGCTGGGTGCGAGATGAGCGATTCCGTGCCGCCGAGACTGACGGCCAGCGTGAAGAGATGTAAATCGTTCAGGAACCGGAAGGCGCCGGCCTCGCCGCTCTTCAGCGTGAAGGAAAAGGTCGACCCCCCGGCTTGTGCCGATTTCTTGTAGGCGCGCTGATAGGCCGCGTCCTTGATGAAATCCGGGTGATAGACCGCAACCACCTTGGGGTGCGTGCTCAAATAGCGCGCGATCTCGGCCGCTGAGTTGCTGGCGCGTTCCATGCGCAGATGCAAGGTCTCCAGCGACCGCCCCAGCATCCAGCTGGAATGCGGATCGAGTTGCATGCCGAAGGCCGAGCGGATCTTGCGGATGGGGCCGAGATTGGCGGTGCTGCCGATCACGGCACCGGCCACCAGATCGCTATGCCCACCGACATACTTGGTCAGCGAATAGACGATGATATCTGCGCCGAATTGCAGGGGTTGCTGGAAAATCGGCCCCAGCATGGTGTTGTCGACGACGATCAGCGGTCGCGAGCCCTGCCGCTTCTCGATCACGTCAGCGGCCCGCGTCATCAGTTCGAAATCGACGATGCCGCAGGTGGGATTGGCCGGGCTTTCGACATAGATGATGGGCACTTTGGTACCCTCGCTGCGTTTCACCGCATCCATCACCGCTGCTTCATGCAGCCCATCCATGAAACCCTGCGCCTTCAAGCCGAAGGGCGCCAGCGTCCCCACCAGCAAGGTTTCCGTGCCGCCGTAAAGCGGTTGGCTGTGGATGATGGTGTCGCCGGGGCGTGCGAAAGCGAGAATCGCCGCCGTGATCGCAGCCATGCCGCTGGCAAACATCAACGCGCCTTCCCCGCCCTCAAGCACGGCGAGACGTTCTTCGACGATCTGCAGATTGGGGTGGTTGAAGCGCGAATAGACGAGGCCGGCGTCCTGGGCATTGGGGGGCACGCGGCGGCCGGAAACGTAATCAAAGAAATCCTTCCCGTCCTCGGCCGATTTGAACGCGAAGGTCGAGGTGAGAAAGACGGGCGGCTTCACCGAACCCTCCGACAGGAAGGGGTCGTAGCCGTAGCTCGTCATCAAGGTTTCTGGGCTGAGTTTGCGATTGCCGATCGATCCTTGCCGATAGCTCGACTTCATCTGATCTCTCCTTGGGGCAGTTTTGGCTGGCATCATGTCACCGCCACCTGGGGCGAGCGACCGCAAACTTTCTTGCGCCGCAACATGTCGCTCATCGCATCTATCTCCGAATAGCGCCTGCGCCGGAACGGGCGCCGCGCCAGCGGGTTGCGCGAGTGAAGATTAGAACAGTTCCATAAAAGCAAGGATGCCCGCCCATGGCCCCCAGCAAGACTTCGAAGAATGCAGCCGCGAAGCCGTCTGCTAAGACTGCATCGGCAAAACCGAAAGCCTTCGGCGCCAAAGGCGATGCGGATGCCTTGCGCGGCTCAATCGGCCAGGGTGGCGAAACGCATCAACGCGCTGCTGGGTCCAATTCGCGCCTCACCAGCAACCAAGGCACGGTGATCTCCGACAATCAGAACTCATTGCGCCAAGGTGACCGCGGACCCAGCCTGCTCGAAGATTTCATCCTGCGCGAGAAGATCACGCATTTTGACCATGAGCGCATTCCGGAGCGCATCGTGCATGCACGCGGCTCGGGCGCGCACGGCACCTTCCAGGTCTATCAATCACAGGGCCATGTGACCAAGGCTGCCTTTCTGCAAGACCCGAAGGTGAAGACGCCCGTTTTCGTGCGCTTCTCGACCGTGGCGGGCGGCGCCGGGTCGATCGACACCGCGCGCGATGTGCGTGGCTTTGCGGTCAAATTCTATACCTCGGAAGGCAATTTCGATCTCGTCGGCAACAACATCCCCGTCTTCTTCATCCAGGATGCGATGAAGTTCCCCGATCTAGTGCATTCGGTGAAGATGGAACCTGATCGCGGCTTTCCGCAGGCGGCATCCGCCCATGACACGTTCTGGGACTTCGTCTCCCTGATGCCCGAAAGCATGCATATGCTGACCTGGGTCATGTCTGACCGCGCCATCCCGCGCTCCTATCGGATGATGGAAGGTTTCGGCGTTCACACCTTCCGTTTGATCGACGCGAAGGGAAAGGCGAGCTTTGTCAAATTCCACTGGCGGCCGCTCAATGGCAGCTTTTCCCTGGTCTGGGATGAAGCGGTGAAGCTCGGCGGCGCCGATTACGACTTCCACCGGCGCGATTTGTGGGAAGCGATCGATGCCGGCAACTTCCCGGAATATGAACTGGCCTTCCAGGTCTTCGACGAGAAGTTCGCCGACAGTTTCGATTTCGACGTGCTGGATGCCACCAAGCTCATCCCTGAAGAACTGGTGCCGCTGCAGGTCGTGGGCAAGATGACGCTCAACCGCAACCCCGACAACTTCTTTGCCGAGACCGAGCAGGTCGCGTTTCATCCCGGACATGTGGTTCCCGGCATCGATTTCAGCAACGACCCGCTGCTGCAGGGACGGCTCTTCTCCTATCTCGACACCCAGCTCATCCGTCTTGGCGGGCCAAACTTCCACCAGATTCCGATCAATCAGCCCAAATGCCCGTTCCGCAATCTGCAGCGCGACGGCCACATGCAGATGCAGGTCCCCAAGGGCCAGGTGAACTACGAGCCCAATTCACTGGACCCGGAGGCGCCGCGGGAATCGCCGACAGATGGTTTCGTCAGCCATCCCGATCCCTATCCCGTCGTGCAAAGCGATAAGGTGCGGGGGCGCGCCGAGAGCTTTGGCGACCACTACAGTCAAGCCCGGCAGTTCTTCCTGTCGCAGACCAAGCCGGAGCAGGACCATATTGTTGGCGCCTTCGCCTTCGAACTGGGCAAGGTCTCGCGCCCGGCGATCCGCGCGCGCATGCTTGCGCATCTCAACATTGTTCATAAGGACCTTGGTGCCAAGGTTGCAGAAGCACTCGGCATGGAGATCGATCCCGCCCTGGTCCGTGCCTTTGCCGAACCGAAGACTCTGAAGCCGTCGCCGGCCCTCAGCCTCCTCGCCAAGGCGCCGCAAACCATCAAGGGCCGGAAAGTAGGCGTGTTGGTGACCGAGGGTTCATCGGCGGCCCTCATCGCTGCCATCTACAAGGCGGCGATGAAGGAGGGCGCAAAGGTCGAACTCGTTGGCCCGCGCGTCAGCGGTGTAAGCGGCGATGACGGCGCCGAACTTCCGATCGACCACGCGCTATACGCGGCGCCTTCGGTCGTGTTCGATGCGGTGATCGCCATTCCCTCAAAGGACGGTGTCGCGGGGCTGCTCAGAGAAGCTGCCGCCATAGACTGGCTGCGCGATGCGTTCGGGCATCTCAAGGCCATCGGCCACAACGCCGCGGCTGCACCGCTCCTCACCAAGGCCGGCATTGAGGTCGACGAAGCGGTCGTCGATATCGAAGGCGGAGCGGGATTGAAGGCGTTCATCGCCGCCGCCAAGCAACACCGTCTCTGGTCCCGCGAGCCGAAGGTCCGCAGTCCAGGCGATTGAGGAGATGGGAGCGCGCTGTCGGCGAGAGGGGGTGGGTCGGCTGGAATCGGTCGCTGCTTAAAACGGTGCCGTCTCGTGCAGCAAAGGGGCTGGCGTGATCTTGCCAACGGCTGTCCCCGCCCAGTTTTTGAGCGTGGGGTTCAAAGACTGTTTCAACTGCTCCGCTTGATCCGCATCGATGATGTCGAAATGGCGCAGCAACTGGCCCATGACGACTTCGGCGCCGCGGCCGTTGCCGTCCTCGATCTTCAGGCAGAAGCCGAGGCCCAGTTCCGGGAAGGCGCCCATATAGACGCCCTCGGCGCCGGTCTTGATCGCGGCCTTGGTGCCGGTCACTTGCATGATGTCGGTGCAAAAGCGCGTCGTCCCCGCCACATACCACGGCTCATGCGACATCGCGGTGAGGATGCGGCTGCAAGCGGCGGCCCGTGCGGGCGGCAGATGATGTGGATCCGCCATTTGCGCCATGCCAAGCGCATGGTGGCCCACCGGAAAGGCGATGGTGGGAATGCCGCAGCCGTCGATGCCGCGCGGGACACCGGTCAAATCGGTGCCGCACATCTGCTCCAGAATGCCAACCAGGCGCTGCTGGACCTTGTGCTCGTATTGGATATAGCCCTTAGGTGCTTCGCCCAGATGCACAGCGGTGCTGAGAAACCCGGTATGCTTGCCGGAACAATTGTTGTGGGCGCGCGTCGGGGTGACACCACCTCGCAGCATGTCGTGCATGGCGGGCTCGTAATAAGGATAATGCGCACCGCATTCGAGGTTGTCTGCCGTGAGGCCGATCTTGCCCAGCCATGCATTCACGGCCTCGACATGGCCCGGCTCGCCGCTATGCGACGCACAGGCCAGGGCAATCTCTTTCTCGCTGAGGCTATAGCGGTCGGCGGCACCGGATTCCACCAGCGGGATGGCGAGCAACGGCTTGATCGAGGAGCGGCCATAGATCGGGCGGTCGATATCGCCCCAGGATTTCACCACGCGGCCATGGGCATCGACCACCGCCGCAATCGCCCGGTGCCGGCTTTCCACCAGATTGCCGCGCCACACCTCGACCAGGATCGGGCTGTCGCCTTGCGGCAGGTCGGCATGTGCGTGCGGCTGTGCGCGCGGGTGCGGATGGTCGTGGGTATGGCTGTGATCGTTCATGGGGCAGGTACTCTGTTGCGGCGGCTATTTTTGTCGGCATTTTTGGTGGGGGAGAATGCGCCGAAGGCCGCCTTCTGGCAACCGCCCCTAGAAGGCCGCCATGTGCCGACCGCGATAGCGGTTGACCTTGGCCTTCACGCCGCAATCCGACATCGCGCACCAGCGGCGCTTGCCGTTCTTGCTGGTGTCGAAGAAGAACCAGCGGCAATCCTCGGCCGGGCATTGCTTGATGCGGATGACATCGGGCCCGGTCAGCAGGGCGATGGCATCTCGGACGATTGCGTCCCTCAAGCTGCCAAGCGGGTCGAGATCTTGTGGCTGCGGCTCGGCGCGGTTCTCGGCGTCGTTCCAGGAAAGGTGCAGCGGCGGCGCCAGCGCGGCCAGGCGGTCGAGCGCCGCGGCATCGGGTGCGCGACCGGTGGCGAGCGCCGTGAAGATGACGCGCAGGATTTCGCGCACTTCCAGCAAGCCGGTAAAAACGTCCGGCGCCGGTGGGGCGAATGCCTTGAACCCAGCGCGGTCTGCCCAGCCCATCAAGGCGGCCGCATCCCCCAGCCGGTCGGCGGCATCGGGCAGCGCCACCGTGTTGCAGAAGGCGAGGCTGAGCCGCCCGGCCACGAATTCCGACTTCGGAACCCGTGCCGGCAGTGGGCTGGCGAATGGGGGAATAACGTTTGGGCTGTCGATCTGGCTCACAGCTGTAACCACTAAAACTCAATTGACTGGTTACAGTAGCACGCGGCATTGTAACCGCCAAACAGACTTTCAATGGTTACAGCATGCATCCCGCCCATCTGGCCCTTGGTTTGGGCATTTTGCTCTCCGGTTTCAGCCCCATCCTGGTGCGCCTGTCGCCGCTCGACCCCGGCTCGACCGCCTGCTGGCGGCTGCTGGTGGCGGCCATCCTGTCGCTGCTGTTTGCCCGGGCGCGCGTCGTCTTGGCGCCCAAGGTTTTGTTATGGGTGGTTTTTGCGGGCTTCCTGCTGGCCGCCGATCTGGTGCTGTGGAACATCGCCATCATGACGACGACCGTGATGGAAGCGGCGCTTCTGGTCATGCTCTACCCCCTCCTGGTGGCGGCGATCGAGATATTGTTCCTGAAACAGCGCCTGCGCTGGCAGTGGATCGCGGGCGGCCTCATCGCCTTTTCCGGCGTGATTTTGATGACGGTAGGACCCGGTTTCGGCTCATTCGGGACGGGCCATTCCAGCGTCACCGGCAACCTCCTTGCGCTCACGGCGGCGTTTTTTTATGCCGGCTGCCTCGTCATCACCGCGCGCCTTTGCCGTGACCAGGACATCCAGGCGGTGACCTTCTGGGAATTGCTCAGTGCCGGCCTCTTCTGCCTGCCCATGACCATCTGGGAAGCCCATGGCAGCCCGGCCGATCTCCGGCAGACGGGCTTCATGGCGCTTTACGGCCTCATCACCTTTGCCGGCTATTTCCTGGTCAACAAAGGCCTCACCAAAGTCGCCGCCAGTGTCGCCGCCATCCTGGGCTATGCCCAGCCAGTCATTGCCACGCTTATTGCTTTTTTCCTTTTATCTGAAGCACCTGGCGGCTTTGCGCTGGCTGGTGGCATCACGGTCCTGGCGGGCCTCGCCTTCGCTGCGCGCAATAAAACCCAAGGTGCGGGATAGCTGGCCTTTTTCGCCCCTGTTGGGTAGGTTCCGGCCCATCATGAGCCAGAATCCCGTCAATCGCGGCTATTTCGCCATCGGCGTCGAGGGTATCTCGAAGCCGATGAATCTGGGCGCCGTGCTGCGCACCGCCCATGCCTTCCACGCCAGTTTCTGCTTCACCATCGGCGCCCGCTTCAATGTGCGGGACGTGCTGGCCTCCGACACCTCCGTCGCCTTCGATTCCATGCCGGTGCAGATTTACGAGGATCTGGCGGCTTTCCAGCAGCCTTTGGGCGCCCGCATCGTCGGCATCGAGATCACCGAGGATGCGATCGACCTGCCCAGTTTCACGCATCCGCCGGCGGCCATCTATGTGTTGGGGGCGGAGAAGGATTCGCTCTCGCCCGAGATGCAGGCGCGCTGCGATTTCATCATCAAGATCCCGACGCGGTTCTGCGTCAACGTGTCGGTGGCCGGCGCCATCGTGATGTATGATCGCATGATCAGCCTCGGCCGCTTTGCCGAGCGCCCGGTCCGGGTGGGCGGACCGGCGAAGCCGCTTGCGGCACATAAGCGCGGATTACCCGTGTGGAAGCAGAAGCAGCTGAAAAAACAGCACAATTCTGATTGATCCACAGGCTTTTCGGCGGCCGGGGAGTGGATTTCGGCGCCGATCCTTGCTAGATGATGGCAGTGCCCGCGCGCCGATTGAAGCGCCCTTGCGCCCGATTTCCCTGTGAACCCGCGAAAGACAGTCCATGCGCCTTGATTGCCTCACTCTTGCCGGACGCCTGCTCTTGCCGTTTGCCCTCATGGCGGCGACCCTCTCGCCCGCTTTGGCTGCGGATACCCCGAAGAGCCTGGGCGCCTTCAAGAAATGGCAGGCGATGACCGCCGAGGCCGATGGCAACCGCTCCTGCTACGCGATGAGCCAGCCCACCGACCGGCAGGGCAATGTGAAGAACCGCGGCAAGTCAGCGGCGCTGGTGACGCATTTCCCCGAGATCGGCGCGCTCGACCAGGTCTCCATCGTGCTGGGGTTTGAGCCGCAGGCGAAGTCGCCGGTCATCGTCAAGATCGGCGGCTTCACCTTCAAGTTCACCGAGGTTGCCGATGATCGCGCCTGGGTCAAAAGCCGCGCCGACGACAAGGCGTTGGTCCAGGCGATGCGCAAATCCAACCAGATGGTGGTGACGGCGACGACGTCGAAGGGCCTCAAGGTCCAGGACACCTATGACCTTTCCGGTTTCACCAAGGCCTACCAGACCATGAGCAAGGCCTGCACGAGCTAAAGCCTGCACCAGCCAGCCAGATCGAGAAGACCAGATGAGCATCGAGAAGCACGCCGAATCCTTCGCCGCCCCGGCCGTCGACGCACAGGGGCGCCGCGACCTTATCGGTCTGTCGCGCGCGGAACTGGAAGCGCTGATGGGAGATGTGGGCGAGCCGAAATTCCGCGCCCGCCAGCTGTGGCATTGGCTCTATCACCGCGGCGAGCGCGACTTTGCGAAGATGAGCAATCTCTCGAAGGACTTCCGTGTCCGCCTCGACGAGAAGTTCTTCGTCGGCCGCCCGGATATCGCGGTGAGCCTCGCCTCGAAGGACGGCACCCACAAATGGCTGCTGGAGTTCAACGACCATCAGAAGGCCGAGACGGTCCATATCCCGGAAGAGGATCGCGGGACACTCTGCGTTTCCTCGCAGGTCGGCTGCACGCTCACCTGCAAGTTCTGCCATACCGGCACCCAGCGCCTGGTGCGCAACCTGACCGCCAATGAGATCGTCGGCCAGGTGATGATGGCGCGCGATCACTTGGGCGAATGGCCGAGCCCGCCGGATGGGCGCATGCTCTCCAACATCGTCATGATGGGGATGGGCGAGCCGCTCTATAATTTCGATCAGGTGGCGAAGGCCTTGAAGATTGTCATGGATGGCGAAGGTATTGCCATCTCGAAGCGCCGCATCACCCTGTCGACCGCCGGCGTCGTGCCGATGATCGAGCGCTGCGGTGCCGAGCTCGGCGTCAACCTTGCCATCTCGCTGCATGCCGTCAATGACGAACTGCGCAACGAAATCGTGCCGATCAACAAGAAGTACCCGATCAAGGAATTGATGGCGGCGCTGGAGAATTATCCGGGCCTCTCCAATGCGCGGCGCATCACGTTTGAATACGTCATGCTGAAGGGCGTCAATGACAGCCCGGCCGATGCGCGGGCGCTGGTGAAGCTGATCTCGAAGGTGCCGGCCAAGGTCAATCTGATTCCGTTCAATCCATGGCCGGGCGCGCCCTTCGAGCGCTCGACGCCGGCAGCCATCCGCGATTTCTCCGACATCGTTTTCGATGCGGGCTATTCCAGTCCCGTACGCACGCCGCGTGGCGAAGACATCATGGCGGCGTGCGGCCAGTTGAAGAGCGACAGCGTCAAGCAGCGCCGCTCCGACAAGGACCGCGCGAATCCTGCAGCGGGCGAGGCGGCCTAAGTGCATTGCATCGCGCGTGGGTTGATCGCTGCTTGGCTGGCGATCGGCATGATGGGTATGGCTGTCGCCCAGGATTCCGGCCAACAACCCAAGGCTCAGCCCAAGCCGACCAATCCATTGCTCTACGCTTGCTTGAAGCCGGGTGATACCCAATCGGTGGTGGTCGCTTGCACCACCGCCATCGAAAGCCGCCAGCTGCAGGGCGAGGCTCTGGCTGCGGCTCTTTTCCGCCGTGGGCTCATGCAGAGCCAGCGCGCGGAGATGCCGGCCGCTGCCAATGATCTCTCTGCAGCACTGAAACTGACGCCCAAGGCGACCGACGTGCTCTATGCCCGCGCCACGCTTTACAGCGCCATGAAGCGGTACGATCTGGCAATCGCCGATTACGACACGTTGCTGACGCTGGTGCCGGGTGATCCGGATTCGTTGTATCAACGCGCCTGGTCGCGGGCGGCGCTGGGGCGCGATGCGCTGGCGGTCGAGGACCTCACGGCGCTGCTGGCGCAAGCCAAGGGCGATGTCGATGCCTTGATGGATCGCGGCGGGCTCTATCTGCGGCTCGGCAAGTTCCTGGAAGCGGCGGCCGATTTCGGCACCATAGCGAAGCAGGACCCGAAGGCGGCGGCGGCCTTCTATAATCGCGGCCGGGCGATGTTCCTGAAGGGTGATTTGGCGGCGGCCGCCAAGGATTTCCAGCAGGCCGAGACCCAGCGCACCGACAACCCTTACGCCAGCCTGCGCCGCTATCTGGCGCTGGGCTTGGCGCCCAAGGGCAAGGCCGATGCAAAGATCCTCACCGACATCATCGCAAAAATTCCGCCGGAGAAGTGGCCGATGCCGGTGCTCGCGACCCTCGCCGGTCAAATGCCGGAAAAGGACCTGCTGTCCGCGACCGAGGTCAGCAACAAGAACGTGGCAAGACGGCTCGAAGCCGAGGCGCACTACTATCTCGGTGAAGCGGCGCTGCTGAGGAAAGATACCAAAGCCGCACGCGATCACTTCGCAGCGGCAGCCAAGGCCGATCGCAGCCTGCCCGAAGCCGTCGATGCCGGTTGGCGCCTGAAGCAGATCCAGTAGCTGTCGGAACCAGGATCAAGGGGAAGAGGGGCGCCCGGCAGGCCATCTGCACTATGGGGGGAGTGTGCAAACTCGATGGCCCGCCGGGAGCACTTGGCATCGATCCGGGGCTGCGGGTCGGCGCCAAGCAATCGATTGTGAGGCGCCCGCTCTGGTCAGAACGGGCAGGGCGCCTGAACATGCGCGCTGAAGTCTGGCTCACTAAAGGTACGGTGGGTGACGAACGGTGGACCACAATCAAGGCCCCAGCCGCCATCCGCATCCCGTCCTCGCGCGGCTGACAAGCGACATGTAACGGCACAATACACGCTTAAATATTACGAAAACCTGAAGGAAATTAGCAACATTGCGCAGTTTGGCGTGGCTGCGTTAACGTTTGCCCAGTAGAACCTGCCGAAAAACATTAACAATCGGGGCCAAACGCATGTTTCGTATCCAGATTGCCCGGCGGAAACAAATTCAGTGCCTTGGCCTTCTTTTCTCGGGAATAGCGTTTCTGGGCATATCCGTACCGGCTTTTGCCCAGAATCCGGGCTTGGACGCCTGCCTGTCCTTCGATCGGACTGCCTGTGACGGGGTGCTGAAGGCCGAGCCGGACAATTTGACGGCGCTTTTCATGCGCGGCCTGTCAGCCGAGCTTGCGGGCGACGATGCTGCAGCGCTCAAGGACTTTGACGCCACGGCCACCATCGAGCCGCGCCATTTCGGCGCGCAACTCTGGCGCCAAGTGGCGGCCGCCGGCCTCAATGACACCCGCGCGGAGGCGCTTGCGGCCTATCTCGCCAAAGCCCAGCAACTGCCACCCTGGCCGCGGGTGCTGGCCGAGCTTTATCTCGGCCGGGCCGATGCTGCCGCGGTGCTGCATTTGGCGGAAAGTCAGCCGCAAAACGTCCGTGCGGAGGCGATCTGCGCCGCCGAATATCATGTCGGCCGTTATGCCCGCCTGAAAGGTGATGCGGCGGGCGCCACAGCCCATTTCCGCAACGCCCTGGCGACCGGGGCGACCCATGTCTTTGAATACCAGGCGGCCAAGCGTGTGTTGAACGGCGCGCAGTAGGGTCGCTTAGAGAGAGCCATCGCTTCCGCCCCCCTCCCAGCCCTCCCCCTGAAGGTGGGAGGGTTTTGCATTGAGCTTGCGCCAATACCTCGTTCTAAACCTCCCACCTTCAGGGGGGAGGCAGGAGGGGGGCTGTAAGTGACGAGTCAATCCCGTCCCCCTGCGGCACCGCCCGCCCTTGCCACTAACGCCCATTTCCCCTAGGTTCCGCCCGCTTTTTTCCGTCATGCAAGGTGGTTCATGTCGCGCGATATCAAGAAGGTGGTCCTGGCCTATTCCGGCGGTCTCGATACGTCGGTCATTCTGAAATGGCTGCAGGACACCTACCGATGCGAGGTGGTGACCTTCACGGCGGATCTGGGGCAAGGCGAGGAGCTGGAGCCGGCGCGCAAGAAGGCCGAGATGCTGGGTATCAAGGAGATCTTCATCGAGGATCTGCGCGAGGAATTCACCCGTGACTTCGTCTTCCCGATGTTCCGCGCCAATGCGCTCTATGAAGGTCAATACCTGCTCGGCACCTCGATCGCGCGGCCGCTCATCGCCAAGCGCCAGATCGAGATCGCGAAGTTGACCGGTGCCGATGCGGTGGCCCATGGCGCCACCGGCAAGGGCAATGACCAGGTACGCTTCGAGATCGGCTATTACGCTCTCAACCCGGAGATCAAGGTGATCGCGCCGTGGCGCGAATGGGACCTGACGTCCCGCACCAAGCTCATCGAATATGCCGAGAAGCACCAGATTCCGGTCGCCAAGGACAAGCGCGGCGAAGCGCCGTTCTCGGTCGATGCCAATCTGCTGCACTCCTCCTCCGAGGGCAAAGTGCTGGAAGATCCGTGGCAGGAGCCCGATGAGATGGTCTACCAGCGCACCATCTCGCCGGAAGCGGCACCCGACAAGCCGACCTATATCGAGATCGGCTTCCTGAAGGGCGATGCGATTTCAATCGATGGCGAGAGGCTCAGCCCGGCGACACTGCTCACCAAGCTCAACGCGCTCGGCAAGGCCAACGGCATCGGCCGCCTGGATCTGGTCGAGAACCGCTTTGTCGGCATGAAGTCGCGCGGCGTCTATGAAACGCCCGGCGGCACCATCCTCCATGCCGCCCATCGCGGCATCGAAAGCATCACGCTGGATCGCGGTGCGGCGCATCTCAAGGACGAGATCATGCCGCGCTATGCCGAGCTCATCTATAACGGCTTCTGGTTCGCCCCCGAACGCGAGATGCTGCAGGCTCTCATCGACAAAAGCCAAGAACATGTCGAAGGAACGGTGCGCCTGAAGCTCTATAAGGGCAACGCCACCGTGGTCGGCCGCAAATCGGCAAAGTCACTCTATTCGCTGCAGCATGTGACCTTCGAAGACGACGCCGGCGCCTATGACCAGCGCGATGCCCAAGGCTTCATTAAGCTCAATGCATTGCGTCTGCGCCTGCAGAAATACGGCCGCAAGTAGGCGGCTGCCAGACGCGGTAGGCATTGTATCAACCCCTCATCCTGCAAATTGGATGGGGGGTTTTTCTTTGATAGGGAGGAAGATTGATGATCGTCACAACCACGTCCAATATCGAGGGCAAGCGTATTGTCGAGTATCGCGGCGTCATCGCCGGCGAGGCGATCGTCGGCGCCAATATCTTTCGCGATCTTTTTGCCTCGATCACCGACATCGTCGGCGGCCGGTCCGGCGCTTATGAAAGCGCGTTGAAAGGCGCTCGCGAGACGGCTTTCGACGAGTTGCGCGATGCGGCGCGCCGCGCGGGCGGCAATGCGGTGGTCGGTGTCGATATCGACTACGAAGTCGTCGGCAAAGCCGGCTCGATGCTGATGGTCAGCGTCAGTGGAACCGCGGTCGTGGTGGAATAAGCCCTCACCCCAGCAGCGCACCGCGCAGGTCGCGTTTCACATGCCAGGCCATCAGCCTGCCCAGGCGCGCGTTGCCGAGCGGCGCACGCGCGGTGCGTTGGATGATGTCGAGGTCCGGCGCACCATTGGCTTCGATGATGCAGGGGCCGTCTTCAAGAATGGCGACGTCCCAGCCGATAACGGCGAAATCGCTGAATGAGGGGTGCGCGCGCTCGACCAGCGCGCGCGCTTCGGCCCAGCGCGGCAGGATGCGGCCCTCGATGGCGGCGCCAGTGATCGGATGCGTGGCGAACCAGCCCGAATGGGGGGATAGGCCGAGATCGGTCGCAGCGCCTAAGCGGCCGCTCGTGATGTCGACCGCCGAGGCGATGCCGCCGGCGTGGAAATTGTCGACCGCCGAGCCGGAGACGCGCGGCATGCGGAAGGCGGCATTGGTCACTTCATAAGCGCCGCTTTCATTGCGGCAGGTGACGATGCGGATGGTGGCAAGGGTCCCGCAATTGATATCGGCCAATGCCGCATGATTGGTCAGCGTCTTTTGCACCAGCATATTGGTCTCGGCTGATTGGTCGATCACCGACTGGCGCAAGGCCGCAGGCGTCAAATGCTGGCCATCCTTATGGACGAAGATGCCCTCGGCATATTGCCATTTGACGGCACCGCGCCCGCCACTGCCTTTGCGCGGCTTGATGAAGAGATCGACCGGCGGCAATTCGGCAAGATCGGCAAAGGCGGCGTCAGGCAAGCCATCTGTCGCAGCGAAGACCACGGGTGCTGCCGGCAGGCCCAGTTCAAGGCAGCGGTTGTGGAATTCGAGTTTCTCGCTAAGGCGATGGCCGGTCGCCTTGTGCATGATCTTATAGGCAGAGGCCTTGGTTTCGCTGCGCTGCAGATACTGCCCGGCGACGGCGCCAAGCGCCGGATCGAACAGTTCGAACTGATAATAGGTCTTGGGCGCCAGGCCGAACTTCCACATGAAAGCCATCTGCTCGGCAAACTGCCGCAAGGGCGATTTGCCGGTGCGTCGCATGATGCTGGGGCCAAGGCGCCGCGTGAGGCGGATCCCGGCCGCCATGCCGACCATTCCGTCGGCAATGATCAGGCCCTCCATGGCGCGTTGCAGGCGTCGGCGGCTGAATTTCCGCGAGGTCAGTGTGGCCGTGGTAAAGGCCAGCTGCGCGGCGCGTAAGGTCACGGCGGGTTCAGCCGCTGTCTCTGCCGTGACGATCTGGCTCTGCAGGGCGTGACGCGCCGTTATCTCTGCCGCCAGGCCGATGAAGGCCAGCAGATAGAGCTGCAGGAAGGCAAACTCCAGCAGATCGGTGATGTTGTCATAGGTCTCGAGGCTGAGGCCGAAATGGTGCCGCAGATGCGGCTCGCCGACATCAAGGCCAAGGTCGATGCTTTGCAGCCCGAGGCCCAGGCCCAGCAATGGCACGATCGGCGTGATGAAGCGCGCCGCGCTGCCGGGATGGCGCGGTCGCAGGCGCGCAACCGTCAGCGTAAAGGTCACGGCCGCCAGCCAGCACAGCAGATCCCCGATCCAGAACGGCGAGACCTGTTGTTCGTAATGCTCGATGAAGCCGCCGAAGAGTTCGGAAAAAACGAAGACCAGGCAAATGACCGCGACCAACAGCCAGAAGGGGCGGCCAAAGGGATCGGCCAGGTCGCGCTCAAGCTCATCCTGGGCCTGATGACCCGCCTGGCGCGCCAGCGTCAAGGCCAGGATGGCGCCAAAGGCATAGACGATCGCATTCACGCTATCGACCCAGTCGTGATGCGTGATTTCGGCACCGATGAAGGCGATCAGCGCCAGCGGAATGAGCAGAGCCCAAAACAGGATCGAGCGGATGAGGTCGCGCGGATCGAGAACACGGGTGGTCATGGAAATCATCGGGTCGAACAACTCATCAGCTGGGGCGATCCTGTTTACGGCCACGGATCGGCCGTCTTGGGCGACACCGGCCTCACCTTGGCGCGTTCGCGCGGTGGGTGCCAGCGCAATGTGGTGATACGCGGCTGACAAAAAGATTACCACGAGCGGGTAAGGTAAAATATTGTTTTTCCTGCATTTGCAGGCCTTCCACTGCCCAGCCGCGGCAGCGACGCCGCGTCGGGCCGACCGCCCCAATCACGCAGTTTTGTTACCAGCATCGGCACCGAACCGAGACTCTTTTGTTAAATTCAGCTAGAAAAGCGCCTGCCGATAGGGCGGTGCATCTTATTTGGGCAATCGGTTGCGGATATGAGTCGATCGACGGGGAATTTGCGCCGGCAGAAGGCGGGGATTTGGCGACCGCAGGCGCTGGTCAAGACCTGGCGCATCCCGGTCCTGACCGTGGGCAGCTGCTATCTCGTCGCCTATCTGGTTTCGGGTCTTGCCTTTGGGGTCTGGGTCGAACCGCATCGCGCTCTTCTCGATCTTGCCCTCCTTCTCATCATCGGCCGCCTGGTTCTCAATTTTTCGCGCAAGGTCTGGGCGTTCACGGCACTGATGACGCTCCTCATCGGGGCCTTCTTTGTGGGTTCCAGCGCCAAGATCGCCATGCTGGGGCGCCCGGTCATGCCTGACGACGTCTACAGCGTGGTGGCGCTGGTGCGTATCATGGGCTGGCTGGGCTGGGTCGTGGTGGCGCTGCCGCTCGGCCTCATCGTCGCTCTCCTCATCGGCAACATGAAACTCGGCAGCCGGGCGGCGCAGGCATCCCTCGCGGCCATGGTGGCGCTGCCGATGGGCTGTGGCATCTTCGGCAATGCCGCCTTGCGCGGCGCCGATATCGTGGTCGGCAATCATCCCTGGGACCAGCGCGAGAATTTCACCATGCGCGGTCCGACCCTCCATATCCTGCAGGAAACCTTGCGCGCCTTTGCGACCAGGAAGCCCGCCCCCACCGAAATGGATGTCGCTGCCGCACTCGACCGCATCAATGCGCAGGCGGGCGACAACGGTTTGGCGGCCCTTGGCGCCGACCCCGCCGTGCGGCCGGTGGCGCTGGGCGGTGCGGCCCCCCGCAACGTGCATATCCTGCTGCTTGAGAGCTTCTGGGATCCGACACCGCTGCTGCCCAAGGATCATCCGGTGGCGAGCGACGGCCAGCCCATTCTCGACACGCGTTTTTTGAAGCTGTGGGACGAAACGGGCCGCTCGAGCGCGCTGTCGCCGACCTTCAGTGGCGGCACCGCCAATGCCGAGTTCGAGTTGCTATGCGGTTTTCCGGTCGATAGCTGGGCGGTGAAGTTCGAGCAGGGATTCAACACCGCACCCTGCCTGCCGGCATTGCTGGCGGCGCAGGGCTACCGAACGGTTGCCAGCCACCCCAATGCGCCGGGCTTCTGGAACCGCATCAACGCCTATCGCCGCGTCGGCTTCGAGACGTTCTGGTCGCAAGGCGATTTCAAGATGGACGACATGATCGTGTGGATGCTGAGCGACCGCTCGCTCTACCGGCAGATCGATGCGAAGCTGAAGGCCGAAGCCGAGGCGCGGCCGGTGCTCGATTTCATCGTGACGCTCTATGGCCATTGGAATTACGACATGGTGCCGGAACGGCCGGCCGTCATCCCGGTCAACCCGGCGCAGACCGAGCTTGGCCAATACGCCACCGCCATGCGCTACAAATCGACCGAGCTGATGGATGAGATCGAGCGCCTGCGGCGCGAGGATCCTACGTCGCTGATCATCGCCTTTGGCGATCACCTGCCCAATCTCGGCTATAATTGGGGCGAGTATAAGAACAACGGCTTCATCGCCGGCGGTTGGGGCGATTTCTCGCCCGAGATGTATCTGCGCTCGCGCACCACGCCGCTCATTGTCATCGACGGCAAGAACGGGCCGCTGAAGCTCGGGACCCAGCCGCTCTATCGCCTTAATCAGCTGGTGCTGGACCGGCTGGGGCTCGACATGCCCAATATTGGCGCGCTGGTGCCGCCGCCGGAACGCCTCACGATCCGCCCGGTGCCCGACACGGTCATCGGCTACGACGCGCATGCCAAGGCCTTCCTGTGCAATCCAGGTGCTGGCGGTGGCGCTTGCGATGCCGTGCAGCATTGGCTCGACGATGTGAAGCTGGTGGCACGTGACATCTTCGATGGCGACGGCCATGCCCTGGCGCTGTTGGAGCGGCATCGGCATCCCGTCGCGGCCAGCCTGAAATGATGCTGAAGCGGTGGCACTGGCTGCTGCCCGTCCTGTCGACGGCGCTCCTCTACGGCGTCGCCTATGGCATTTCCGACTATGTCTTCAACGTCGCCATTGTGACCCGGCGCATCCCGGCCGATTTTGCAGCGCTTCTCGCGCTGTCCCTGCTGCTGTTCGCCTTGTCGCGCCGGACGAGCCTGTTCCTGGTTTTGCAGGCGCTGCTGATCGGCACCCTCTATGTCGGCAGCGCCGCCAAGAGCGCCATCACCGGCCGCCCCTTGATGCCGGAAGACATCTACAGCCTCGATGCCTTCATCAAGCTGATGGGTCCGCTGGGCTGGCTGGTGGCGGGTCTGCCGGCGCTGCTCATCCTGGCGCTGTTCATTGGCAATCTGCGCTTTCGCGGCCGCTTGCGCCAATCGATCCTGCTCATCGCCTCGGGCCTGTTCCTCAGTGCCGGGGCGGGTTCGATCGGCCTGGTTGACTGGATGGATCATCTCTGGGGCGACAAGCCCTGGGACCAGCGGGAAAATTATGTCTGGCGCGGCGGCACCATCCATGTGCTGCAGGAACTCGTGCGCACAGTGGCACTCGCGACACCGGCGCCGACGCCTGAAGAAGTCGGTCAGGCGATCGCGCGGCGCCTTGCCGCGGCCGATCTCACCGCGCCCGCCGGCCACCGCCGCAACGTCCATGTTGTGCTGGAGGAAAGCTTCTGGGACCCGGCGCCGCTGACGGCGGCGGGCCTCCGGCAATCGCCGCTCGACCCACGCTTCCTGGCGCTGTGGCAGGCAGCCGGGCATTCGACGGCGATGTCGCCGGCCTTCGGCGGGCAGACCGCCAATGCCGAATTCGAGGTACTGTGTGGCTTCCCGCTGGCGCAGGGCGCCGTGCGCTTCGAACAGCCGATGAACGACAATCTCCCTTGCCTGCCGCGCGTGCTGGGGCAGGCCGGCTACCGGACGGTGGCGTCCCACCCCAATATTCCAGGCTTCTGGAACCGGCAGGTGAGCTATGCCCGCTTGGGCTTCGAGACATTCTGGTCGATCGGCGATTTCGTCCTGGATGACATGACCTCGATCTTCCTCTCGGATGCATCGCTGCACCGGCAGGTCGCCGAGAAGCTCAAGGCCAGCGATGATGGACGCCCCGTCTTCGACTACACGGTCACCTATTACGGCCATTGGATGTATGACGTCGACGATAAGCGCCCGCTGCTGGGCGAGGCGCTGAGCCATGTCGACGAGGTCAATCGCTATGTCAGCGTGGTGCATTGGAAGTCGCGCGAGATGATGGACGCGATCGAGCGCTGGCGGCGCGATGATCCAGACGCCGTCATCGTCGTCTTCGGCGATCACCTGCCGCTGCTGGGGAAGAACCTGGCGGGCTATGCCGAATCAGGGTTCCTCGGCGGGGAAGCCGATCATGTCTCGCCGCAGATCCAGGCACGCGCGACACAGACGCCACTCATTGTCATCGATGGCCGTCACGGGCCGCTGCCGCTCGGGTCATTGCCAATGTACCGGCTGCCCGCGCTGCTGCTGGCGCTGGTCGATGCGCCGCAAAAAAGCGTCGCGAATCTCGCCGCCGCGCCGGCCGGTCTCACATTGCGGCCGCTGCCGGGTCATGTCGTGGGCATCGATGCCGCCGGCCAGCCCTTCCTGTGTCAGGGTGACGACGCAAGCGGCCCTTGCAAAGAAGTGGCGCGCTGGCACGACGACATCGATCTGCTGGCGCATGACATTTTCGCCGGCAACGGGCATGCTGTGGCACGGGTCAGCGGTGATGCGGCGGATCTTGCCGCCATCGCCAAGCCATAAACGGGGCCGGTTGCAAAAACCGGCACAGACAACGGAACGAGGCACAGGTCGGCGCATGAAAGCGAATCCGAACGTGGCGGTTCGGGCGCTCAGCGCGGCCGACGTCGACATCGTCCAGGAGATGGTGCTGGAATTCGGCGCCTATCTCATCTCCCTCGGCGATACCTGGCAGCACAATTTCACGGCCGAGAAATACCTCGAGGACGGATTCGGCCCGCATCCGGCCTTTCGCGGCTTCATCGCCGAGAGGAACGGCCAGGCACTGGGCTATATCCTGCTGTCACCCAATTACGATGTCGATCGCGGCATGCGGATTGAAGTCATCATCGACCTCTGGGTGCGGCCGGCCATCCGGCGCAGTGGAGCCGGCCGGGCGCTGATGGCAGCGGCGGCAGCTAGCGCCGCGGCAAACGGGGCGCAATCTTTGTTATGGGCGGTTTATCGTCCCAATCGGCTGGCCTTCGATTTCTATCAGGCCATTGGCGGGCGGCTGGTGGCCGATCTCGACTGGATGTATCTCGACCTGCCGGGGCTGGAACAACGCGGCTAAGCAGGGTTTAATGGCGTGAACCGGAGCGCTGAAGAGGATCGTCTTGCCGCAATCCCGTGCCGCCACCACGCGCCTGGTGCGCCGTTTCGCCGTCACCGGTGCCGCGATCATGCTGCTGTCGGCGGCACTGGTGGCACCCATCCACTATTACATCGAACAGCGCGACATCAAGCAGTCGGTCGCCGATTATAATGAAAGCCTCGCCAATATTCTCGCCTTCCTGACGCGCGACCATGTCAAGGCGATCCTGGTGACGGCCGACGAATCCGAACACGCGCCGATCCTCCACGCCATCCGCGCCACGTTGGATGGAGCCTTCGAACATATCGATCCAGCGTCAAATCTGCTCAAGGTCAAGCTGTTCGATGCGCGCGGTGTGCTCATCTATTCGACCAATGCCGAGGAGATCGGTGAGGTGGGCGACAGCGACGACGATGGCTTTGAACGGGCCTTTCGTGACCATACCCAGCACACCGACCAGACCTACCGTGCAAAGATCAACGCTCTGCGCGGACCCCTGACCGATCGCTATGTGGTGGCTAGCTATGTGCCGATCTTCGCCGATCCCGACCGGAAGCAGATGCTGGGATTGTTCGAACTCTATAGCGACGTCACCGAGCGCGAGAGCGCATTCCGTCAGGCGTTGATCCTGGAGATGGTGCTGATCGTGGTCATCGTCGGCATCGGCTATGCCGGCCTGCTGGTGGCGATCTGGCTGGGCGCCCGGGACATGGAGCGCGCCCACCACATGAATCTTGAGATGAGCACCAAGATGGCAAGCCTCAGCGCCTCGGCCCAGGCGCGCACGCGCCTGCTGATGTCGATGAGCCATCATCTGAAGACGCCGCTCAATGCCATCATCGGTTTTTCCGAGATGATCGCCGAGGAACGGCTGGGCGCCCTGGGTGACAAGCGCTATGCCCACTATGCCGGCGACATTCTCGAATCCGGCCGGCATCTGCTGCAGGGCATCGACAACATCCTTGAGTATGTGCGCGTCGACAGCGGCAAGGTCACCATCAATCCGGACATGATCGCGCCACAGCACCTGCTGGCGGCAATCGTGCGTGACCTTGCCCCTGCCGCAGCGGCGGCGCAGGTCAGCGTCGTGGTGGCGCCGCTCAGCAGCGAACTTGCGCATATCGTCAGCGACGTGCGCTTCCTGCGCCAGATCCTGCGCAACGTCACCGACAACGCCATTCGCTACAACCGGCCGGGCGGGCATGTGTGGCTCGACTGCACGATCAGGGATGCGGGTCATGTCGCCTTCACCATCGCCGATGACGGGATTGGCGTCGCCGAAGCGGACCTTGCCGACATCTTTGAACCCTTCGGCACCAAGGCGCAGGTCTTGACCCAGGTGCAGGGCGGGTTCGGCCTGGGCCTGTCGCTGAGCCGGCGCCTTGCCCAATTCCTCGGCGGTACTTTGAGCCTGGAGCGGCGCGAGGCGGGTGGCGTATCGGTGACCCTGGTGCTGCCGCGGGAGATCGGCGCCGCTGGTGACGGTGCAGGATGAGGCGGCCACGAACCCTTTGGGCACCACCAACCCATTGGGCATTGGTGGCCTGGCTGGTGCTCTGTGGTATCCCGGCGGTGCCGGCGATGGCGCTGGACGTGCGTGGGCCCCATTTCGTCGATGGCGGCGAGATCCTGCGCCTCAAAGGCATCGCCATGGGCGATGTCGGCGATCTGCCTGCCGATGAGAATCCCTATCCCGAGATCGCGCGCGATTGGGGCGCCAATGCCGTGCGACTTTCCATCCATCCCGGTTCCTGGCGCGACGATTCGGTGGGGGCGCTCGCACGCCTCACGCAGCATGTCGAATGGGCGCGGTCGGCCGGACTTTACGTCATTATCGATTATCACGCGATCGGCTGGCCGGATGGCTATGCGCAGGACAAATTCGTGGCCAGCGACAAGACGACCACGGATTGGTACGACACACGCATGTCCCTGGCGCTCGATTTCTGGCGCGCGGTCGCCAGCACGTTCAAGGACGACGACATCCTTTTTGAATTGTGGAACGAGCCGGTTTCCGGCGCTGCCGAGCAGCTGCTGGGCGATGGTGCAAGTTGGCGCGCGCTGCAGCCTTTCTGGCAGCAGCTGACCCATCTCATCCGCGGCCAGGGCAACAGCAATGTCATCCTTGCCGCCGGATCGCATTGGGCCTTTGACTTGAGCGGCATCGCCGAATACCCGCTATCCGATCCCAATACGGCCTATATCTGGCACGTCTACCCGGGCGGCGACTTGGCGCCCCATGAGCCGGGCCTGGAAAGGCTCGCCGACAATCACGCGGTGATTGTCACCGAATGGGGCTTCGAGCCGGGGTCGTCAGAACATTGGGCCGGCACGGCGAAAAGCTTCGGCGAACCGTTCGTGGCGCTGCTGGAACGGTACAAGCTGTCCTATACGGGCTGGTGCTGGAACGTCGCCTATGGCCCATCCTTGCGCAATTCAGACGGACGGTCGCTGACGCCCTGGGGCGCTTTCCTCAAACGTTACCTGCACGCGAGCTGAGCCCGCCATCGGGCAAGTTCCCGCCCTGCGGCAATCGGATCGTCACCTTGGTGCCCTGGCCAGGCTTCGACGTGATATCGAGTGTGCCGCCATGCAGGTCGATCAGGGATTTCGCCAGCGGCAGCCCCAGGCCGGAACCGTCATGGCGCCTGGCATAGGCATTGTCGAGCTGCCCGAAAACAGTGAGGGCACGCGGGATGTCCGCTTCCGCGATGCCGATCCCGGTATCGGCGACGCTGATTTCCGCGCCGTCGCGGAACGCGCTGGCGCTGACGCGGATCTCGCCCCCCGCCGGGGTGAATTTCAAGGCATTGCCGATGAGGTTGACCAGAACCTGTTTCAGGGCCCGCGGATCGGCCCAGAGGTCGGCATCGGCAACATCGTCGGCAATCAAAGCAAGGCCGCTCTGATCGGCCTGCACCTGAACCAAGGCCAGCGTGTCGTTGATGAGGCCGCGCAAAGAGAAATGCTCGAGCTGCAGTTCCATGCGCCCGGCTTCGACCTTGGAAAGGTCGAGCACGGAATTGATCAGCGATAGCAAATGCTGGCCGCTGCGCCAGATGTTGTTGGCGTATTCGACATAGCGCTGCTCGCCGATTTTGCCGAACAGCTCCATCGCCATCGCCTCGGAATAGCCGTTGATGGCATTGAGGGGCGTGCGCAGTTCGTGGCTCATATTGGCAAGGAACATGCTCTTGGTGCGGTTGGCGCGCTCGGCGGTTTCCTTGGCGATACGGAGTTCCAGGGTGCGGGCGGCAACCTGACGTTCCAGTTCCTGGCGCACCCGCTCGGCCTCACTGTGCCTTATGCGTTCGCGGTCCACCTCGAGCCGCAGGCGGTCGAGCCGGATATCCGTCTGGCTGGCGACGAGACTCGATTCGAGCTGCCGCAGGGCCTTGAGATGCGCCAACGCCGTGGCAATGGCGCCCGCGCGCTCGCAGATCCGCGCCAGCTCGGTATGGCATTTCAGCGTCAGGTCCTGGATGCCGGCGGCGATGGCCGTCTCCAGGGCCTCGGTCACCAAGGCCTGGGCCTGGGCGAAATCGCCCAGCGCATCGCGGGCGCGGCCGAGATGCATCAAACAGCTGACGCGCTCATAGGGCGATTCGGCACGGGCCAGCGCATGACGCGCGACTGCGGCGGTAGCAAGGCTTGCCGCCCCGTCGCCATTGCGCGCCTGGGCCAGCGCCGCCATGCTGTGGCAGAACGCCTCCAGATTGCCGTTACCGATGGCGCAGACCAGTTCCAGCACGCTGCCGACGGTCGACAGGACGCGCGCATCCTCACCCGCCTCGATGCAGGCATCGAGCAGGCCGCAGCCCAGATGCGCGCGCGAGCGTGTGACGGCCGGTCCCGGCGGCAATTCGTCGAGCAAGGCAAGGCCATTCTCGAAGGCGGCGATGGCTTCGTCGTGATAGCCGCGCCGGCGCATGATGTTGCCGGTGTCCTCAAAACAGATGGCCCGGAAAAAGATATCGCCGGTTTCCTCGAACAGGGCGTGGGCCTGCTGGTTGCTCTCCAGCGCCTCGTCGAAGAGGCCCACCTCGTCATAGATTGCGGCATAGGTCCGCAGGACGATGCCTTCGCGCTGCCGGTCGCCGCAACGCACGAAGAAGCCGTGGCAGGCTTCGAGGTTGTCGAGCGCGTCGGCGTATTGGCACATGACACGCTGCTGTCGGGCGCATTCCAGCCGGCAGGCGGCAATCAAGCCCTCATCGTCGGCCTCGACAGCCAGGGCCAGCGCCTTTTGCGTGAGGCTGAGGGTCCGGGCATGGCCGCTCTCAAAGGCGGCATCCGCCTCCTCCAGCAACGCATCGATCCGGGCCTTGACGTCCTCGCTCACGTCGACGTCCTCGTTGGGGGGGCTGCATCGGGCGCCGGCAGCGTTTCGTCCGCCGGCGCCCGCGCGTTACATATGAATCGGCTTGCCGCCGACGGCCATCGCCGCTTCCTTGATGGCTTCGTTGTGGGTCGGGTGGCCGTGGAAGGCGCGCGCCACATCCTCGGCCGATCCCTGGAATTCCATCGCCATCACGCATTCATGGATCAACGTCCCGGCCCCCGGCCCCACGATATGGGCGCCGAGCAGGCGGTCGGTCTTGGCATCGGCCAGCAGCTTCACCTGCCCATCGGTATCGCCCGCAGCCTTGGCGCGCGAATTGACGCTGAAGGGGAACTTGCCGACCTTGTACTCGATGCCGGCAGCCTTCAATTCTTCCTCGGTCTTCCCGACCGAAGCCAGTTCCGGCGCCGTATAGACGATGCTGGGGCAGGTGTCGTAATTCACGTGGCCCTTCTGGCCGGCGAGCTGTTCGGCCAAGGCAACGCCTTCCTCCTCGGCCTTATGGGCCAGCATCGGGCCGACGATGACATCGCCGATGGCATAGATGCCGGGGACATTGGTCTGGAAATGACGGTCGACGGCGACACGGCCACGCTCGTCGAGCTTGACCCCCGCCTTCTCCAGGCCGAGGCCTTCAGTATAGGGGCGGCGGCCAACCGAAACGAGCACGACATCGGCGGTCACGGTTTCAGCGGCACCACCCGTGGCGGGTTCGACGGAGAGGTCGATCTTGGCCCCTTTGGTCTTGGCCCCGGTCACCTTCTGGCCGAGGCGGAACTCGATGCCCTGCTTGGTGAGGATCTTCTGGAACTGGGTGGCGATCTCGCCATCCGTCGTCGGGATGATGCGCTCGAGGAACTCGATCACGGTAACCTTGGCGCCGAGACGCCGCCAGACCGAGCCGAGTTCCAGGCCGATGACGCCGCCGCCGATGACGACCATGTGCTCCGGCACCTTTTCCAGCGCCAGGGCGCCGGTCGAGGTCACGATCTTCTTCTCGTCGATGGTGAGGCCGGGCAAGGGCGTGGAATCGGAACCGGTCGCAATGACGATGCTCTTGGCACTGACCGTCTGATTGGCCTCGCCCGTCACCTGCACCTTGCCGCCGCCCAGCAAAGCGCCTGCACCTTTGAGATAGGTCACCTTGTTTTTCTTGAACAGGAACTCGATGCCCTTGGTGAGTTCGCCCACCACCTTGTCCTTGCGGCCCATCATGGTGGGGAGATCGAGCGCGACCTTGTCGACCTTGATGCCATGGAGCGCCAGATGATGGCCGGCTTCCTCGAATTTCTCGGACGAAGCCAGAAGGGCCTTCGAGGGAATGCAGCCGACATTGAGGCAGGTGCCGCCCAGCGCGCCGCGCTTCTCCACGCAGGCCACTTTGAGCCCCAATTGCGCCGCCTTGATGGCGCAGACATAGCCGCCCGGACCACCACCAATGACGACGAGATCGAATGCTTCTTCCGCCATAACCTTACTCCCTTCGGGCCGGACGCCCGTTCACTTGCTGTCTAGAGATGCGGTCCCCGGATGAGGACCACGGCGCGCTCCTGGCGCTTGCCATATTTGGACATGTCGATGAAAGCCGCATGGCTTGCAGCACGGCCGGTCTGGGTACGCGCGGTCTGGCCCTTGTCGCGCGAGATCCAGGGATCGTTCAGATACACATTTTTATCGTCGGCGCCCGCAAAGACCAGCCAATGCGGCGTGTTGTCGCCGTGGAATGGCTTGGTCGTCACCAGCACGATGGGTACGGCGCCACCAGCACGGGCGGCGGCAAGATCAGCGACGCCCCATTTGCGCGTCGTGATCGGCAGGCCGAGTTCGGCAACCTCGGCGGCGTCCGCCTCCTGCACCAGCTTGCCGGCCTTGCGCCAATCGTCACGCGCTTGATAGTCGAGCAGGATGGCGCCTTTGTGGCTCAGCCAGATCTCCGGCACGAAGCCGCGCCGCCAGGCGGCAAGCGCGATGCCATAGGGCGACGATCCGGCATGTCCCTTGCCCATATAGACCGTGTTCGCCTCGCGCCAGACCTGCAGTTCATGAAGGCGGTCGAAGGGGGTCTCCGGATCAAGCCCCTTCATCGCCATCAGCAGCGAGGCAGCACCACAGGTGAAATCGGTCGACTGGTTGTAATAGGGCAGTCGCTGCCGCTTTGATTTCTTCGCGGCAGCCGCCTTTGCCTTGGCCTTCGTTGCGCGCGCCATCGGCTGTTAGAGCTCGATGAGCAGGCGCTGCGGATCCTCGAGGCATTCCTTGATGCGCACCAGGAAGGTGACCGCCTCGCGCCCATCGATGATGCGATGGTCGTAGGAGAGGGCCAGATACATCATCGGCCGCGCCTCGATCTTGCCGTCGACCACCATCGGGCGCTGCTGGATCTTGTGCATGCCGAGGATGCCCGATTGCGGCGGGTTGATGATCGGCGTCGACATCAGCGAGCCGTAGGTGCCGCCGTTCGAGATGGTGAAGGTGCCGCCGGTGAGGTCCTCGATGGAGAGCTTGCCGTCGCGGGCGCGCTTGCCAAGCTCGGTGATGCCGGATTCGATCTCGGCAAAGCTCAGCGCATCCACATTGCGCAAGACCGGCACGACCAGGCCCTGCTCGGTGCCAACGGCGACGCCGATATCGTAATGGTTCTTGTAGATGAGGTCGTCGCCGTCGATCTCGGCATTGACGGCGGGGATTTCCTTCAGAGCCTGCAGGGCAGCCTTCACGAAGAAGGACATGAAGCCCAGCTTCACCTTGTGCTTCTTCTCGAAGCCTTCCTTGTAGCGATCGCGCAAGGCCATCACGGCCGTCATATCCACCTCGTTGAAGGTGGTGAGGATGGCGGCAGTGTTCTGGGCCTGCTTCAGACGCTCGGCGATACGGCGGCGCAGGCGCGACATCGGCACGCGCTCTTCGCGCTCGGTGAGGTTGCGCGGAACGTGCGGCACAACCGGCGCCGGGGCAGGGGCCGGTCGCGCGGCGACTGGTGCCGCAGCCGGCGCCGCTTTCTGCTTCTCAAGATGCTCCAGCACGTCGCCCTTGGTAAGACGCCCGTCTTTGCCCGTACCGGCAATGGCGCCAGGATTGACGCCGCTCTCATCCACCAGCTTCTTCACGGCGGGGGAAAGGCGGTCGTCGCCATTGGCGGTCGGTGCGGCGGCTTTCACGGCTGGTGCCGGGGCGGCGGCTGCGACGGTCGATTTGGCCGCCGGTGCCGCGGCGGCACCGCCGGCGGCGATCGAACCGATGACGGCGCCGACATTGACGGTGGTGCCGGCCGGTGCGCTGATTTCACCCAGCGTGCCGGCGGCACTGGCAAAGACCTCCACGGTCACCTTGTCGGTTTCAAGCTCGACCAGCGCCTCGTCCTTTTTGACGGGGTCGCCGACATTCTTCATCCATTTGGCGATCGTCGCTTCCGAGACTGATTCGCCAAGGGCGGGGACCGTGATCGGGGTTGTCATTTCATTCTTCTCCCAAATACCGCTGATCGTGAGACTTTGCCGGTTGAAGCGACTCAGCTGATGCTGAGCGCTTCGTCCACCAGCTTTGCCTGTTCCTTGATGTGACGTTTATAGAGGCCCGTGGCCGGCGACGCCGAAGCCGGGCGCCCCACGTAACGCACGCGCCGCTGTTTGGTGTCCAGTTCTTCCATCACGGTGTCGATTTCCGGTGCAACGAAGAACCAGGAACCCATGTTCTTGGGCTCTTCCTGGCACCAGACCACTTCGGCGCCGGGGAAGCGCTTCAGCTCGGCCGCCAGCGCTTTGTCCGGGAATGGATAGAGCTGCTCGACGCGCATGATGTAGACGTCATCGATCCCGCGCTTCTCACGCTCCTCATAGAGGTCGTAATAGACCTTGCCGCTACACAGGACGACGCGCTTGATTTTCTTGTCGACCAGCTTGGCATTGTCGTCCCACAGCAGGCGGTGGAAGGTCGTGCCGGGGCCGAATTCGGCAAGCTTTGAGACCGCCAGCTTGTGACGCAGCAGTGATTTCGGCGTCATGATGATGAGCGGCTTGCGGAAGTTGCGGTGCAGCTGCCGGCGCAGGGCGTGGTAATAGTTGGCCGGCGTGGTGATGTTCGCCACCTGCATGTTGTCCTCGGCGCAAAGCTGCAGATAGCGCTCAAGACGGGCGGATGAATGCTCAGGTCCCTGGCCTTCATAGCCGTGGGGCAGCAGCATGACGAGGCCCGACATGCGCAGCCATTTCGATTCACCCGATGAGATGAACTGGTCGATGATGACCTGGGCGCCGTTGGCAAAATCGCCGAACTGCGCTTCCCACAGCACCAGCGTCTTCGGCTCAGCCAGGCTGTAGCCGTAATCGAAGCCGAGCACGCCGGCTTCCGAGAGCGGCGAGTTGATGACCTCGAAGAAGGCCTGGTCCTTGCGAATATGATTGAGGGGTACGTATTCCTCCTCGGTCTCCTGGTCGGTAAAGACCGCATGGCGCTGGCTGAACGTGCCGCGCTTGCAATCCTGGCCGGAGAGGCGGACGCCGAAGCCCTCATCCAGCAGCGTGCCGAAAGCGAGCGCTTCGCCGGTCGCCCAGTCGATGCCCTCGCCGGATTTGAACATCTCTTCCTTCTGGGCGAGCTGGCGGGCGATCTTGCGATTGAGATTGAAGGTGCCGGGCACCGTCGTCATGGCCTTGCCGATCATCTGCAGCTTGTCGGCCTCGACCGAGGTCTCGCCGCGGCGCTCGTCGCCCGAGGCGATGGCAAGACCCGCCCAGGCGCCTTCCAGCCAATCGGCCTTGTTGGGTTTGTAGGAAGTCGAGGCTTCGAATTCGGCATCGAGGCGCGCCTGGAAGGCGTTCATGATGCCGTCGACTTCGTCCTGGGTGATGCTGCCTTCTTCGACCAGCTGCTGCGCATAGATCTGGCGCACGGTCGGGTGCGTTGCGATCTTCTTGTACATGATCGGCTGGGTGAAGGCCGGTTCATCGCTCTCGTTATGGCCGTAACGGCGATAACAGAACATGTCGATGATGACGTCGTGGTTGAACTCGTGGCGGAAATCCATGGCGACGCGCGCCACATGCAAGGCCGCTTCCGGATCGTCGCCGTTGACGTGGAAGATCGGTGCCTGGATGGCCTTGGCGATGTCCGAGCAATAGGGGCCGGAACGCGAGGCCGTCGGGCTGGTGGTGAAGCCGATCTGGTTGTTGATGATGAAGTGGATGGTGCCGCCGACTTCGTAATCGAACAACTGCGACAGCTCGAGGCATTCCGGCACCAGGCCCTGGCCGGCAAACGCCGCGTCGCCATGGAGCAGCAGGCCCATCACCTGTTCGCGGTTCTTGTCCTTGCGCTGGTCCTGCTTGGCGCGAACCTTGCCGAGGACCACGGTGTTGACGCATTCAAGATGCGACGGGTTGGCGGTCAGCGACAGATGCACGATGCGCCCATCGAACTCGCGGTCGGCCGAGGTGCCGAGATGGTATTTGACGTCGGCCGAGCCTTGGACGTCCTCCGGGCTCGAGGCGTTGCCCTGGAACTCCGAGAAGATGGCGGCATAGGGCTTGTTCATGAAATTGGCGAGCATCGAGAGGCGTCCACGATGCGCCATGCCGATGACCACTTCCTTGATGCCGAGCTGGCTGCCGCGCTTGATGATCTGTTCGAGGGCGGGAATCGTCGTCTCGCCACCATCGAGGCCGAAGCGCTTGGTGCCGGTATATTTCTTGTCGAGGAAGTTCTCGAACATCTGCGCTTCGGTCAGTCGCTCGAGGATCGCGCGCTTGCCACGATCCGTGAAGTCGCGCTGGTTGCGGCTGCCTTCCATGCGCTGCTGCAGCCATTTGCGCTGGTCGGAATCCTGGATGTGCATGTATTCGACGCCGATCGACCCGCTATAGGTCTGGCGCAGGGCGTGGATGAGCTGGCGCAATGTCGCCGTCTCGAAGCCCATGGCACCGTCGAGGAAGATCTCGCGGTCGAGGTCGGCTTCGGTAAAGCCATGGGTGCGGTAGTCGAGTTCGGGATGCTTGGCGCGGGGCTTCAGATCCAGCGGATCGAGATTGGCCTCGAGATGCCCGCGCACGCGATAGACGCGCACCAGCATGATGGCGCGAAGGGAGTCGCGGGCGGCCGCGCGCTGCTCGGCAGCGCTGACATGACCGCCGGCAAAGGCGCGCCGGCCGGCATCGCTGTGGGTAAGGTCGGTGGCGCCGGCGGCCATGCCATTGCCGATCTCGACATCGCGTTCGCGCGGCGCCCAGCTGGCGCCGTGCAGATCCTTCAAGGCCGCGGCCGCTTCTTCCTTCAAATCGGCGAAGAAGGCCTGCCAGGAATCATCGACCGAATTGGGATCGGTCAGATATTTGGCATAGAGCTCTTCGATGAAGGGCGCGTTGGGGCCGGAGAGGAAGTTGGGGACCGGCTGAAGGTTCGGATTTGGCTGGTTCATGATTCACCCGTTTGGGCCGCTGCCCAGAAGAGGTCAAGCCACCAAAAAGTCTAGCATCGCTCGGTCCTGGCCCCTGCTCCAAGTCCTGACGCCACGATATCTCGGCGGCAATTGTCGTCGACGGTTGTTATGGTCGGTTTAGCCAATGTCCGGCGGATCTTCCGCCCGTCCGGTCATTGCAGATGTGTCGGGGAAGGGGCCAACACAGCCCATCGAAGGGGCGGTCTCGGCAACTTCCCCGACACATCCTGCTGCTCATTTGCGCATGGGATGGTTACCCAATGGTTACCGTTTCCCGCAGCTACTGGCTGGGGAAGGATTTTCTGGAGATAGCAACCGGGTCCCAGGATATCAACCCGGAACCCGGTAGGGTGTTTATGGACGCAAAAAAGAGCCCGTTTTGGGGGAACCCCGTCACTGGCTACTTGCCCATCGCCTTCAGCATGGAGGAGCCCAGCGCGGCCGGGGAATCCGCGACGACGAAGCCCGAGGATTTCATGGCCTCGATCTTGTCGCCCGAACCGCCCTTGCCGCCGCTGATGATGGCGCCGGCATGGCCCATGCGCCGGCCCGGAGGGGCCGTGACACCGGCAATAAAGCCGACAATGGGCTTTTTCTTCTTGGCTGCCTTGTAGAATTCGGCCGCGTCTTCCTCGGCATTGCCGCCGATTTCGCCGATCATGACGATGCCCTGTGTCTCGTCGTCGGCAAGGAACAGTTCCAGGCAATCGACGAAATTGGTCCCATTGACGGGATCGCCGCCGATGCCGATGCAGGTGGTCTGGCCAAGGCCCGCCGCCGTGGTCTGGGCAACGGCTTCATAGGTCAGTGTGCCGGAGCGCGAGACGATGCCGATCTTGCCCTTCCTGTGAATGTGGCCCGGCATGATGCCGATCTTGCATTCTTCCGGCGTGATGATGCCGGGGCAGTTGGGGCCGATGAGGCGGGTGGCCGATCCGGCCAGCGCGCGCTTCACCTTCACCATGTCGAGCACTGGAATGCCTTCGGTGATGCAGACCGCAAGTGCCACCTTGGCGTCGATCGCCTCGAGGATGGCGTCGGCCGCGAAGGGCGGCGGCACATAAATGACGCTGGCATTGGCGCCGGTCTTGGCGACGGCTTCGGCGACGGTGTCGAAGACCGGCAGATCGAGATGCTTGGTGCCGCCCTTACCCGGGGTGACGCCGCCCACCATCTTGGTGCCATAGGCGATGGCCTGTTCCGAATGGAACGTGCCTTGCGCGCCGGTGAAGCCCTGACAGATGACTTTGGTGCTTTTGTTGACGAGTACGGACATGATTCCTCAAGCCTCCTTCACGGCTTTGACGACCTTTTCGGCCGCGTCCGCGAGGTTGTCGGCGGACAGGATGGGCAGCCCGGATTGCGCCAGGATCTTCTTACCCAATTCGACATTGGTGCCTTCGAGACGCACGACGAGCGGCACGTGGAGGCTCACTTCGCGGGCGGCGGCGACCACACCCTCGGCAATGACATCGCAACGCATGATGCCGCCGAAGATGTTGACCAGAATGCCTTCGACATTCGGGTCCGAGAGGATGATCTTGAAGGCTGCGGTGACGCGTTCCTTGGTGGCACCGCCACCGACATCGAGGAAGTTCGCCGGCGATCCGCCATAGAGCTTGATGATGTCCATGGTCGCCATGGCCAGGCCCGCGCCATTGACCATGCAGCCGATCGAGCCGTCGAGCTTGATGTAGTTGAGGCTGTGCTTGGCGGCTTCCAACTCGGCCGGATCTTCTTCATCCGGGTCGCGCAGATCTTCGACATCCTTGTGACGGAAGAGGGCGTTGTCGTCGAAATTGATCTTGGCATCGAGCGCCAGCACGTCGCCGGCACCGGTCACGACCAGCGGGTTGATCTCGACGATCGAGCAGTCGAGGTCGACGAAGGCCTTATAGAGCGCCATGATGAACTTGGTCGCCGAGGCGATCTGGGTGCCGGTCAATTTCAGGAAGAACGCGATCTGGCGGCAATGAAAGGCCTGAACGCCGGTCACTGGATCGACCGCGACTTTGAGGATCCTTTCCGGGCTCTTGGCGGCGACCTCTTCGATCTCCATGCCGCCTTCTTCGGAGGCCATGATGGTGATGCGCGACGTGGCACGGTCCACCAGCATACCCAGATACAGTTCGCGCTTGATGTCGCAGCCGGCTTCGACATAGACCCGCTTTACGACCTTGCCCACCGGGCCGGTCTGATGGGTCACCAGTGTCATGCCGAGCATGGTTTTGGCGAGGGAGCGCACGTCGTCGGTGGTCTTGGCGACCTTGACGCCGCCCGCTTTGCCGCGGCCGCCGGCATGGATCTGTGCCTTTACGACACAAAGCCCGCCACCCAATTTCTGTGCTGCGTCGACCGCCTCATCGGCGGAGTAGGCGACGTGACCGTCTGGAACGGCGACGCCAAACTTCCTGATCAGGGCTTTGGCCTGATATTCATGGATGTTCATCCGGGCTGACCCGCTTGCTGCGTTGCGAAGGACTGCACCCCGGCGGTCGATTCGCGAGCTACCGGGCCGCGCGATTGTTTCCTAGGAAGTCTTTAAGAACTCTTTAGAAAAAAAGCGGGCGACAGCGACAGCCGACGATATGCTGTGGTGCAGCAGATCGCACTCTATCACCGTGCCGGGCGGGTTCAAGCCAATTGAACTGAAACCCGTCGGAACACAGAAATAGGACTGTCGCCGTCGCAGGCCGTTTTGAGCTTCTAATTAGAAGCCCAAACTTACTTCTTGGCCGACTTCTTGGCGGCCTTCTTCGCGGTCTTCTTCGCTGCCGGCTTCTTGGCAGCGGCCTTCTTCGTGGTCTTCTTAGCCGACTTCTTGGCGGCTTTCTTGGCAACCTTCTTGGCCGCCAGTTCGATGGTCTTCTTCATTGCTTCTCTCCTCTTTGAAGCTTCCTCACCACATCGATGAGGCCCCTTACGGCCGCGACCGACTTATCAAACATGGACTTTTCAGCCTTGTTGAGGTCGATCTCGACCACTCTCTCTACCCCGCCCGCACCGATGACAACCGGTACGCCGACGTAGAGTCCCTTAACCCCGTACTGGCCCGTCAGATAGGCCGCGCAGGGAAGCACGCGTTTCTTGTCTTTGAGATAGGATTCAGCCATCGCGATCGCGGAACTCGCCGGCGCGTAGAAGGCAGACCCCGTCTTCAAAAGATTGACGATTTCGGCACCGCCATCGCGGGTGCGCTGGACGATGGCGTCGAGCTTGGCCTGGGTGGTCCAGCCCTTCTTCACCAAATCGGGCAGCGGAATGCCGGCAACGCTGGAGTAACGCACCAGCGGCACCATGGTATCGCCATGGCCGCCCAGGACGAAGCCGGTGACGTCTTCGACCGAAACCTTGAATTCCTCGGCGAGGAAATAGCGGAAGCGCGCCGAATCCAGCACGCCCGCCATGCCGACCACATGGCTTTCCGGCAGGCCGGAGGCCTGCTGCAGAACATAGACCATGACGTCGAGCGGATTGGTGATGCAGATGACGAAAGCCTTCGGGGCATACTTCTTGATGCCCTTGCCGACCGCGTCCATGACCTTCGCATTGGTGGCGATGAGGTCGTCGCGGCTCATGCCCGGCTTACGCGGGATGCCGGCGGTGACGATGATGACGTCGGCGCCCTTGATGGCCTTGTAATCGGAGGCGCCGGAAAAAGTTGCGTCGAAACCTTCAACCGGCGAGGCTTCCGCGATGTCGAGCGCCTTGCCCTGGGGAACGCCGTCGACCACGTCGAACATGACGACGTCGCCGAGTTCCTTGATGCCAGCCAGCAGCGCCAACGTGCCGCCGATCTGACCCGAGCCGATTAGGGCTATCTTCTTCCGTGCCATTCTGTAATCCTGATGTCTCTTACGCATTGCCACGATTTTGCTTAGGCAATGTACCTGCGCTTGTAGCGCACTCCTCTAGATGTTGAGTTAATAACCTGAATTTGCCACAAGGGCAAGAGGCATTAACTCTTCTCGCGAAAATTCCCCCTCACCTCACGTCAAATGCGGTCGCGTCAGATAGTCGACCGACTGCATTTCGTTGAGCCGGCTCACCGTGCGTTCGAATTCAAAGGCACCATCGCCGGCGGGATAGAGACGTTCGGGTTTGTCGGCGGCGGCGATGATCGTCGTCACCTTGTGTTCATAGAGTTCGTCGATCAGCGTCATGAAGCGGCGCGCTTCGTTGCGGCGATCGGCATTCAAGCTGGGCACGCCATCCAGCAGCACGACATCGTAATGCGTGGCGATGGCGAGGTAGTCGGCGGCGCCCAAGGGTTTGGCGCAAAGCTCGTCGAAATCGAACCAGGCGACGCGGCCATGGGCATTGGCGACCTGGCGCGAGATGTCGAGGCGGCGCCCCTGCACCGTGAGATGACTGGCGATCGGCGGCTCGTTGTCGGTGAGGCGCGCGAATGCCTCGCGCATCTGGCGCGCCGAAAGGTCGCTCAAAGGGTAATGATAGACGCTCATGTCCTTGAGGCGCGCCAGGCGGTAATCGCGCCCGCCATCCAGTTCGAGGACGTCGAGCTTCTCTTTCAGAAGCGCGATGAAGGGCAGGAACTGGTCGCGCTGCAGGCCGCCCTTGTAGAGGTCGTCCGGCGCCCAGTTGGAGGTCGCCACCATCACCACGCCGCGCTCGAACAGCGCACTGAACAGGCGCCCCAGGATCATCGCGTCGGCGATATTGGTGACGTGGAATTCATCAAAGCAGATCAGCGAAACTTCATCGGCAAGCTTCTCGGCCAGCGCCGGGATGAGGTCGACTTGCTTGGGTTTTTCCTGGCGCCATTGATGCAGCTGCTCATGCACTTCCAGCATGAAGGCGTGGAAATGGACGCGGCGCTTCTTCTCGACCCGGACATGGGCGAAGAACAGGTCCATCAGCATCGACTTGCCGCGACCGACGCCGCCATAGAGATAGAGACCTTGCGGTGCCGGTTCGTCGCGATGGCGGCTGAGGCCGAGGCGATCGATCCAGGCGAACAGACCTGAGCCGTTGTCGCCTTCGAGGCGATAGTCCTTCAGCGCATTGTAGAGCGATTGCAGCTTCTCAGCGGCAAGCTCTTGCGCAGGATCATGGTGCAAGCGACCGCCACGCTGCATCGCGCGATAGGCGGGGAGCGGCCCGTCATCACTCATGGATGCGACCAACACATCGGTCGTTGCTGAAATCGCGACTCGGTCAATATGCATGTCACGCATATCACAACATATTTTTTTGCGCTTATCCACTGCGAAGTGATTCTTGCGTGGCATGACGACCACAGATTTCGCGCTCGGTGAGTCATCGGCGCAACAGTTCGCACATCATCGCATCGCATGTCGCAGGCCTCGGCCACGCCGTCGACGCGACAAAAAGAAACCGCGCCGATCACGTTCGATCGGCGCGGTTCTAACATCACGAAGGTGAAGAAAGGGTTCACATACCCGATAGCGACATGCCGTTGACCTTGGCATCGCCCGCGGCATCGATCTCCAGCTTCAGCTTGTCGACGGGCTTGCCGTCGCCGCCGGTTTCGCGCTTGGCCATCGACTGGATCATGGCAAGACCGCCGACGATCTGCGCCGCATTGGGCGAGCCCTGCGCCGCTTCATTGGCGAGTTTCATGGCTTCATCGAGGCCATGGAGCGCCACATCGAGGGCGCCGACGACGCCCAGGGTCGCTTCCGGCTTCACATCGAAATTGCCGGTGGCATCGAGCTGCATCACCTCGGAATTGAGGCCGGACGGGGCGACGGTGAGCTTCATCGGCGCCTTCTGCAGCAATTGCTGCAAAGCAATGAGCATGACGCCTGCCGCCGCATCGGAGCGCGCGGGGTCATTGGAGACGAGGTTGGGGAAGTTGTCGCCGACCAACGCCCAAAGCTCCTTCGACGGTACCTCAGTGAGGTTGATGTCGAGCTTGCCGGAGGCCGGCAGCAGCTTGGCAAAGAGCGGATCCTTGGCGAAATCCGGATCGTTGATGACGAGGCCGGCATGGGAGAGGCCCAGATTGACGGTGGCCTTTTCCTGGTCGAGACCCGTGAAGCCGAGGTTGAATTTGCCTTCGCCGAGATTGAACGGCGCGCTGCCATCCTTGTTCTTGAACGCCGCATCGGTGAGGGTGACGTCATAGGTAAGCCCGCCGATAAGGCTCGCCATGTCCTTGATGAGGCCGCCGAACTTCTGGGCCTGGGCGTCGTTGAGGCCGGTGGGTTGGGTCGGCGTCGCGTTGGTGGCGTCGCTGGTCGCCGCAGTCTGGGCGGCCTTTTCAGCTTTGGCGGCTTCTTCCGCAATCTCGCCCATCAGGCCCTGCAACGCGCGGGTCTTGGCCACATATTCCTTCAACTTGATGCCGGTCATCAGGCCATTGCCGCTGAGCTTGCCGATCTCGAAGCTGCCGCCTTCGGTATCGGTGGCCTTGAAGCCGGTCAGTTCGAAGATGCCGTTCTGATCGAAAAGACCATTGCCCTTATCGGCACTGGTCAGCTTGGTCCCGAAACCGGTCGCCGTGAAATTGCCGCCATGGGGCGTGCTGTCCTTGGCCGTGATGTCGGCCGCCTGCCAGTCCAGCGACAGGAAGGTCTGCAGGCTGCTCGACCATTCGCCGCTGAAGGCCTTGGTGGTGATGGAGAGCGATCCGACCGCCAGATTGTCCTTGTCCTTGGCCGGAATGAGCGTGGCGTGGGTCAGGTCGCTGGCGGTGAAGCCGTCCGTGCCCTTGGGCGTCAGCTTGTAGCCGATGGTGCCGATGTCGAGATAGGTGCCGTCCTTCTCACCGATGAAGACGCCGTCGATGGCGACGGCAAAGGAATCTGTGCCTGGGGTCACCTTGACGGCGGTATGGTGGATGATCCGCTGATCCGCTGGCCCCTCGGCCACCTGCAGGTAATCCTCGATCGCCTTCTGGATGACGGGTGCCTGGGCGGGATCGATGGCGGCAACAGGTGCCGCTGCCGAGGTCGCGGCCGCATTGCCGCCGCTGGCGGCGTTGTCTTCCTTGTCACCGCAGGCGGCGACCAGCAGCAGGGCTGCGACACTGCCGGCGGCAAGGCTGCTCTTGCAGACCGTGACGAGCCGGTCTGACTTCCACCATTTCCCCATCTTCCAAAACTCCTTCATGTGATCATGCCGCGGTCATGCTGACGCGCGCTGCGGCGAAACTTCTTTCGCAAAGCACCCGAACAAAGCGGGTGATTGCGGCCGAAACACGGCAGACCTGCGACCATCGCCGGCCCATCCCAGTTTTCGTGTCGCGCCGCCTATAACAGATAGCAAGCAGCGCGGTCATGTCCCGCTGACGATTATGTGATCGCCCGCACAGCGCGGACGCCGAATGCCGGACCCCTAGCGCGCTGTCGTCAGGGCGTCGGCACAAAGGGCTTGGGCGCCGGCTGTGCGAACGGGTCGGAAAGCGGGTCGGCCAGCGGATCCAGCGGCACCGTCGTGGCCGGCGTCGATTTCGGCAGCGGCACGGCCACAGCGGGCGCCGCGTCGCTGACGGCTGCTGCCGGGGCGGGTGTTGCTGCTGCTGGTGCTGGAACCGCGGCGGCCGGAAGTGTTGCAGCTGGCGCCGTTGCCGGCGCTGTTGCAGCAGGTACCGCCGCTGCGGGCGCCTGTTCCTCGAAGAGTGGCGGCAGATCGGGTGCCGGCGCTGCTGCCGGTGCCGCACTGGGTGCAGCAACTGGCGTTGCGGCGGGTTCCGCTGCCACGGGAACCGCTGCCGGCGCGGGCACAGGCGGTTCAGTCGCTGCCGGTTCAGTCGCAGCCGGTGCCGCGACCTCCTGGCCCTTGGGCTGCCAATTGTCGTGCAAGGTGATCGCCGAGGCGAGTTCCTGCGGCGTCATCCCTTGCGCGAGAGCCGCTGCCTTGGCACTGCCTTCCGCTGCGCCGTTATCGGTGGCAAGGCTGTACCAGGCGTGGGCCTGCACCTTGTCGGCGGGAACGCCCTGGCCGGTGGCATAAAGATCGCCCAGCGCCAGCATCGCCCGCGGGTCCTTCGCGTTGGCGCCGCGTTCGAAATGCTCGACCGCGCGCACAAAATCCGGCTGGCCGCTGACGCCGTTCTTGTAAAGCGTGCCGAGGCCGTATTCGGCGCTCACCGCACCACCCGCCGAGGCGATCTCGAACCACTTCACCGCTTCTTTGGGGTTCGGCGCCGTGCCGATCCCCGCCTGATAGGCGCGGCCAAGCTCGAGGGCGGCCGGGATCGAACCCATTTCCGCCGCGCGCTGCAGCCAGCTGGTCGAACTGGCAAGGTCAGGCGGAATGCCGGGCAGGCCTTCACGCTGGACGACGGCCAGTTTCAGCATCGCCTTGATGTTGCCAAGATCAGCCGCGCGCGTGTACCAGCCGATGGCCTCGTTATAATCCTGCGGCACGCCCTTGCCGGTCTCGTAGAGCCGGCCCAGTTCATACTGCCCATACATCTGGGCGGCGGAAATGAGCTGCGGCCCTTGGGCGCCGAGGGCTGCGCCATTATAGCGCGGTGCCGTGTCGATTTCGGCGGCGATCCTGAAATAGGTGGCAGCCTGGGTGAAATCCGGCGCACCGGCGGCACCGTCCAGATAGATCTTGCCGAGGTTGAACGCCGCCACCGGATTGCCGAGCTTGGCCTCCTCGGCCAGCAGCGGCACGGCGCCCGCGACATTGCCGGCCTGAAGGGCTGCTTCCGCGGCGGCGTAATCGGCCCGGGCGGGTGCGCTCATCAGCATCTGCGCTGAGACAAGGAGGGCGGCGGTCGAAAGCAGCAGGCGGCGCATCATCATCTCATATCGGGTGGATCCGGGCCGCAATCTACAGAAAGAGCTTGAAAATTGCCAGCTTGGGCCCGACCTTGCGCCGCCTTTACCTCGTTGGGAACCCTGAACCTTGAGCCATACGCTGTTCGTCTGCACCACCTGCAAGCGCGGGGCCGGGGATGCGCCGTTGGGGCCGGGCTTCATCGACGCTTTGGGGGCGGCCGATCTGCCGGCGGATATGGCCGTCATCGGGACGGCCTGCATGTCGAACTGCGCGCGGCCCTTGAGCGTTGCTTTGGCGGCGCCGGGCAAGGCCACCTACATGCTGGCGGAAATCGACCCCGCCGCCGATCTCGAACCGCTGGTCGAACTGGCAAAACTCTATGCCGAGAAGCCCGACGGCCAGACCAAGCTGCTGGAACGCCCCAAGGCGATCCGGCGCAAGATCATCGGGCGGATACCGGGAATCCTTATCGAATAGAGATCATCGTCATGCCCGGGCTTGACCCGGGCATCCACTCTCTCAAGCGGCACCAGTGGATCCCCGGGTCAAGCCCGGGGATGACGTCACAAGGGGGCGCGTTTTAAAACGAACTGCCCGGCGTTTTCAGGAACGCGATTTCATTCTCGGTCGAAGGCCGGCCCAGTGCCTCGTTGCGGTGCGGATAGCGGCCGAAGCGCTTGATGATGTCGCGGTGACGATGGGCGTAATCAAGCTGAACCTCGGCCTCGGCGCGTTCGGCCGGCGTTGCTGCCTCGAACAACTGGGTGAACAGCATGATCGAACGCTCCTGATGGACCATGTCCTCGGCGTGCTCGAATGGGATATAGAAGAAACGCCGCTGGCTGAACGGCAGTCCTTTGTCGAAATCGCGGGCGATGGCGGCGTCGGCGATGGCAAGCGCGCGCGGATCACCCAGGAACGCCTTCGCCGCGCCACGATGGATATTCCGCGCCATCTGGTCGAGCAGGATGAGGAGGGCAAGGCAGCCGGTCGGGCTTTCCTCCCAGGCCCGCAGCCCACCCATCTGCGCCTCATGGATGGCCGCGCCAAAACGCACCCGGATCTCCTCGTCAAAGGCGCGGTCCTTTTCGAACCACACCGCCTTGGCGCGGGGCGAGAACCAGAAATCGAGAACGGCGCGGGGATCGGTCATGACGTGCTCGGTGTAAGTTTGGCTCGCTCAGCGTCGATCTGCCTCACCAGATCATGTGCCTTGGCAACATGATCAGGATGAATTTCGAACTCTGCAGCCTGACCCGTGTTATCGGAAAGCCTCAAAATGGTCCGTTGCTTCAGCGGCCGGCCAAGAATTCGCTGCAGCGAATTCGAGATGCCTCGCGTCGGCGTGCTCAAAAGCGCGATCTGAGGCGCCATCTCCAGCCCGAAAACATTGTCGATCCACAACTCGTCGCGGAGCGGATTTCGCTGCACGTAGCGCGCAAATTGGCCCTTTGGATCCATTCCAATTGCGATTCCGCCTTGCTTCAACCAAATCGCGCCGGCCGGGTGAAATTCGCCTTTCTGCCCATTGGTAAATGCAAGTCCGTTGGCCGGGCTGCCGGCGCGTTCCAAAATCTGGCTCCTGAGCCGCTGTCGGCGCCGGGAAGCGCGATGTATGTCCAGATACCAATAGACTCCGACGAAGACGCCAATTCCCAGGATATAGATAAGCAGCGAGTCTTCGATCAATTGCCAGGAGCCGAGCGCGAGAACGATGGCGACGGCCAAGGCAAGCGATGCGCACATGAAGATGGTTGTGCGAAACAGCATCGTCAGAACATGTCTGATGCCTAGCCATCGCGACGGTCGTTCAGGCTCTATCAGCGAGACTGTACGAACCGAGTCTGCTTCAGTCGCGGCAAGAGGGGCGAGTATTTTCGTTTGGCTCACGCGGCGACTGGTCCCACCTCGTTCAGCTCCGCGACGCGGGCGATTGCTGGACGGGCGCGGACCTTTTCCGCATGACGCCGGACGCTGAGGAAGCGCTTGTAGAGGTCGGGGCAGCATTCCTGCCAGGTGGAGAGCATATAGAGGAGCGGGTCGGCGGCCGAGAAGGTATTGCCGAGGAGGTAGGGGCCGCTCTTGGCCAGGTGATCGTCGATGCGCGACCAAAGCATGGCGATCTCTTCCTTGGCCTTTTCCTGGACCGCCCCGGTACCGGCGGCCTCGGTCGTGATGCGGTCGGGGTAGTAATAGCGCAGCATCGCCGGCTGCAGCGTGTTGTTGAGGTGGAAGAGCCACATCAGAAAGGCGCCGCGCTTGGGATCATCGGCGGCGGGGGCGAGGCCCGATTGCGGGAAGCGGTCGGCGATGAGGAGGGTGATCGCCGCGCATTCGCTGATGATGCTGCCATCGGGCAGCTTCAAGGCGGGCAGCTTGCCGGCCGGGTTTACTTTGAGGAAGTCGGGCTTCTTATGTGCTTCCTGCGCCATGTCGACCAGGATCAGGTCGTAGGGTGCGCCCGCCTCTTCCAGGCAGTAATGCGACACGATCGATGCCGAATTGTGCGACCAATAGAGCGTGTACATGGCTGTTTCCTCCCCAAGATTTCGCACGGCGTTGCACCGCGTTTTTTCCGGAAGGTTTATAGCCCGGGCGAGGCGCCTGCGCCAATGCCCAGCATGCATGATCGCAATACCTAGGCGGCGGGCTTCTGTCCGCGGCGCAGCAGGAATTGCGACCCGATCAGCATGATGAGCGAGACGACCAGCACCGCCGTGCCGATGGCGTTGATCTCCGGCGTCACACCGCGCCGGATCGAGGCGAAGACATAGATCGGCAAGGTGACGCGGCTGCCGGCCACGAAGGAGGCGATGACATAGTCATCCAGGCTGAAGGTGAAGCTCAGCAAAAAGCCCGCAAGGATGCCGGGCAGGATCTGCGGGAAGGTCACTTGCCGGAACGTGCCCCAGGGATCGGCATAGAGATCCATCGAGGCTTCGATGAGGCTGCGGTCCATGCCCATCAGGCGTGCCCGCACGATGACGATGATGAGTGCCATGGCAAAGAGCGAATGGGCACAGATGAGAGAGCCGAAGCCCAAGCCCAATTGCGGCGCCGATGCCGGGTCGCCCGGCCAGAAGGCCAGGATCTGCGGATTGATGAAATTGAAGGCCGTGACCAGCGCAATGAGGGTCGAAATGCCGATGACGATGCCCGGCACCATGATGGCGACATAAGTAAGGCCGTCGAAGATGATGCGCGGGATGCCCTTGACGCGCGGCAGCATGATGGCCGCGGCCGTGCCGAAGACCGTCGCCAGTGCCGATGACGTAAACGCCACCAGCAGCGAATTCATCAGGGCTTCCTTGACCAGGCGATTGTTCGCGGCCGTTTCATACCACTGCAGCGAGAAACCATGGAAATCGCTGGCGCTGCGCCCCGCGCTGAAGCTGAACAGCGCGATGATCGCCAGCGGCGTGTAAAGGAAAATATAGACGCAGAATGCATAGAGCCGCATGGCGCGCCGACCCCTTTAAACCAAAGACTGGTCGCGGAATCCGCGACGGTTGAGGGTCAGGCGCAAATAGAGCGTCACCGTCACCAACATGATGGCGACGAGGCTGACGGCAACCGCCGAACCGAACGGCCAGTTGCGCGATTGCAGGAACAGGTCCACCAGCGCATTGCCGATGAAGAACACCTTGCCGCCGCCAAGCAGAGCGGGGATGAGGTATTCGCCCATCAGCAGAATGAAGACCAGCATGCAGCCGGTGGCGACACCCGGTGCCGAGAGCGGCAGCGTCACCTGGCGGAAGGTCGCCCAGGGCGAGGCGCCGAGATCTTCCGAGGCTTCGAGGAGGCGCTTGTCCAGTTTTTCGAGGCTGACGAAAATCGGGAACACCATCAGCGGCAGATAGGCATAGACGATGCCGAGCAGCACGGCGAAGGGCGTGTTGATGAGCCGGACATCGGGAATGCCGACCCAGTCGAGGAGAGCCGGAATGCCCTTGCCGCCAAGGATGAAGATCCAGGCATAGGTGCGGATGAGAAAACTGGTCCAGAAAGGCACGATGACCAGGATGAGGAGCAGCAGCTTGCTGCGCGGGCTGGCCTTCACGGCGAGGAAATAAGCCAGCGGATAGGCGGCGAGGAGACACAGGATGGTGCCCGTCGGCGCCAGCGACAGCGTGTTGCGGAACGCCGCCCAGCGGGCCGGCAGGTTGGCGTATTGGGCTAGCGTGAAGGCCGCTTCGTAACCGCCGGCCTCCGCGCGCTCACCGAAACTTAGGACCAGGACGACAATGATGGGCAGCACCAGCAGGGCCAGGAAGATGGCAAAGGACGGCGACATCAGAAGAATTGCCGTCCAGTCCCATTTCCTTGCCCGTGCCATGTGCTGCCCGTTCCGATCGATGGTCTATTAAGCGGCTTTGAAGCGCGCCAGGATTTCGGCACGCGCCGGGTTTGTGAAGGTCGCGGCCGAGCCGAACTCCAGCGCCGACAGCAGATCGGCCGCCGGATACATGATCGGATCGTTCAGCATTTCAGCCGGCAGCAGCTTATTGGTGCGGCTGTCGGTCGAGGGCTGGCCGTGGAACTGCACTTCCGTCGCATTGACGGTCGGATCGAGCAGGAAGTTGATCAGCGCATAGCCGCCTTCGCGGTTGGGCGCCGATTTCGGGACGGCGTAGAAATCGGTCCAGACCTCGCCGCCTTCCTTGCCGAGCACGTAGACGATTTCCGGAATATCGCGGTGCAGCTGCTTGCCGTCGCCGGTCCAGCAGATGCCGAGCCACGCATCGCCGTTGCGGAAGGCCGGCTGATAATCCGAGGTGATGGCGAAAAGATGGGGCTTCGCCTCGAGCAGCAGCTTCTCGGCATCGGCCAGTTCCTTCTCGTCATTCGAGTTGAAGGAGTAGCCGTAGTATTTCAGCGCATTGCCGATGGTGGTGAGCTGGTAGTCATGCACCGTGACGCGGCCGCTATAGGCACCGCGGGTCAGGTCCCAGAATTCCTTCCATGTGGTCGGGTTCTCCTTGACCTTCGCCGTGTTGACGGCAAAGCCCGTGGTGCCCCAATCCTTGGCGGCGCCATAGACGGTGCCCTTCACGGTGCCTTCGCCGATCAGCTTCGCATCCTGCGCGGCGATGTCGTAATTGGGGATCTTCGAAAGATCCAAGGGCTCGATCAGGCCGAGATCGGCATGGGTGGAGACGGTGTAATTGGTGGGGACGAAGACGTCCCAGCCGGTGCCGCCGGCCTGGAGTTTCGCCAGGAATTCTTCATTCGAGCCGAAGACGCTGACCTCGACATCGGCGCCGGTCAGTTCCTTGAACTTCTCGAAGTTCTTGGGGTCGTGATAGTTCGGCCAGGTCGCCAGCGACACCTTGTCGCCGATATTGCCGGCATAGGCCTTCCTGGGCAGCAGGCCGGGCATGGCGGCACCCATCACCGCCATCGCGGTGCCGAGGCCGGTAACGCCGAGGAAATGGCGGCGCGAGATCGAGCCCATCTGGTAGCGACGCAGCTGGGCCATGAACTCCTTGCGTGGATCGATCATCTTGGTCTCCTTGAAAGACGTGAAAGCCTCAAAACCTGTTGGCGGCGTTGTTGTCATTCTAAGAAGGCGTGTCCGCCACCGCCGGCGGCACGTCTGAAAATTCTGTTCCGTCTCAGCCTTCGGCGAGAGCCAGCGCGCGGTCCTGCTGCCAGCCCATGATCACCTGATCGCCAGGCTGCAACGCCTGGCCCTCGGTCGAATGCTTGGGCAGGCGCACCAGCACGGCACCCAGCCCCTCGGCCTCGACCTGGAATTCGCTGTGGTCGCCAAGATAGATGCGGTTGAGGAGGCGTGCCGGACAGGCGATGTCGAGCCCGGCCGGCTGCCGGCCCGGCTGCCACAGGCCGATGACCTCGGGGCGCACGGCGATGATGCCGGATTCGCCCGGCTGCAACTTGGCGCCGAGCCGGCTGAAGGGCGCCTGCAGGGTCAGGCCGCCGGCCGTGGTGATGGCGGCACCGCGCGCATCAGAACTGGCGACGGCACCCCTGAAGAAATTCGACTCGCCGACGAAATCGGCGACGTAGCGGTTGACCGGGGCGTCATAGAGTTCTTCCGGCGTGCCGAATTGCACGACCTTGCCGTCCTTCATGATGCCGATCGTGTCGGACATGGAGAGGGCCTCTTCCTGGTCATGGGTGACGAGGACGAAGGTGATGCCGACTTCGCGCTGCAGGTTCTGCAGTTCGATCTGCATCTCGCGCCGCAGCTTGCGATCGAGTGCTGCCAGCGGTTCATCGAGCAGAAGCACGGTCGGCCGGTTGATCAGCGCCCGCGCCAGGGCCACACGCTGCTGCTGGCCGCCGGAAAGTTCCCAGATGCGCCGCTTGGCCAGTTGCGGCAGGCGCACCAGTTCCAGGGCCTCGGCGACACGCTTGGCGATTTCCGTGTCGTCGGGGCGGGGTTTTCGTTGCCTGAGGCCGTAACCGACATTCGCCGCCACATCCATATGCGGGAACAGGGCGTAATGTTGGAAGACCATGTTGACCGGGCGCTTATGGGCGGGGACGCCCACCACCGATTGACCCGCGATCTCGACAGCACCGCTATCCGGCTGCTCGAAGCCGGCGATGAGGCGCAAGGATGTGGTCTTGCCGCAGCCGGACGGGCCTAAGAAGGAATGGAACGACCCTTGCCGCAGGCCGAAGCTGACGTCGTCGACGGCTTTGACGTCGGCGAAATGTTTGACGACCGATCGAAACTCGACGTCGAAGGCCTTCTCGGATGCGTTTGCCACCAAGATCGCCGTACTCCCTGTTCCCGTGGCGGTCGTGTCGGCACCCATTGGATGCCGCTGCCGCCTTAACAGGGAGTCTTACTGCGTTTGGTTCGCAATGAAAAGGACCGATCTAATTTTCATTCTGGGACGGGCGCAAAAAGAAACGGCGGCATCACCAGGATGCCGCCGCAGGCTGAAAGTACTCGAAAGAACTGGGCTTAACGGCGGTCGCCGACGAAGCGCAGAAGCATCAGGAACAGGTTGATGAAGTCGAGATAGAGGGTGAACGCACCCATGATCGACTTCTTGGCAGCGATATCGGCGCCATCGGCATCCCAGTACATCTCCTTGATCTTCTGGGTGTCGTACGCCGTGAGGCCGGTAAAGATCAGCACGCCAAGGACCGAGATCGCAAAGCCAAGGCCGCTGGAGCCGAGGAAGATGTTCACGATCGAGGCCAGGATGATGCCGAACAGGCCCATGATCAGGAAATTGCCCATGCCGGTGAGGTCACGCTTGGTGGTGTAACCCCAAAGGCTCATCGCAGCGAAGGTGCCGGCCGAGATGAAGAAGGTCCGGGCGATGGATTCACCGGTATAGACCATGAAGATCGGCGCCAGGCCGAGCCCCAGGATGAAGGCATAGGTCCAGAACAGCGCCTTGGCGGTGCCGACCTGGATGGCATGGATGCGGAAGCTCATGAAAAAGGCGACGCCCAGCGCCACCAGCATGAGAATGAGGTTGTTGCGGATGATGCCCTCGAACAGGGCCGGCGCGAATTCGGCGCTGCGATAGACGCCAAAGGCGACGCCGCCGGTAATGCCGAGGCCACCCGCCATATAGGCGTAGACCTTCTGCATGTGGGCGCGCAGGCCGGCGTCGATTTCGGCCGACTGGGCTTGGGCATAACCGCGCTGGATTGTGCGGTTTACATTGGGTCTATCGACCATCTCGTTCACTCCCCGTTCTAGATCCCTGCCGCGAGGTGTCGCGGATGGTAGAGAATTTAGGACAGAAGGGCCCCGTTTCAATAGGGGATACGTGCATCCGTAAAAGGATTCTAAAGGGGAAACCCATTGCCGAACGGGCTTTTAGAAGCCATAAACCCGGCCGACCTCTGCTTAAGGGAATTAGGGGACCATGAAGGGCCGCATTTTTTCCGGCGTCCAGCCGACCCACACGCTGCATCTCGGCAATTATCTGGGCGCCGTCCGCAATTGGGTGCGGATGCAGAAGGAATATGAGTGCATTTTCTGCGTCGTCGACATGCACGCCATCACGGTGTTCCAGGATCCCGCGGAACTGACCAAGAACACGCGCGAAGTGACGGCGGCGTTCATGGCCTCCGGCATCGACGTTTCGCATTCGATCATCTTTGCCCAGAGCCAGAACCGCGTGCATGCGCAGCTGGCCTGGATCCTCAATTGCGTGGCGCGGGTGGGCTGGCTCAACCGCATGACCCAGTTCAAGGAAAAGGCCGGCAAGGACCGCGAGAACGCCTCGGTCGGCCTCTACACCTATCCGGTGCTGATGGCGGCGGACATTCTTGGCTATCAGGCAACGCATGTGCCGGTCGGCGAAGACCAGAAGCAGCATCTGGAACTGGCCCGCGACATCGCCCAGAAGTTCAACACCGATTTCGGTTCCGATTTGCTGGTGCCGCCCAATCCGGTGATCGGCGGTCCGGCGGCGCGCGTCATGTCCTTACGCGATGGCGCGAAGAAGATGTCGAAATCCGACCCCAGCGATTACAGCCGCATCAACATGACCGACGATGCGGACACCATCGCCTTGAAGCTGCGGAAGGCCAAGACCGACCCCGAGGCCCTGCCCGGGCCGGAAGTCCTCGACGAAAAGGGCCAGGTGAAGGCCGAGGAAGACGCCAAGCGGCCCGAGGCCTATAACCTCCTCGCCATCTACGCGGCCCTCTCAGATAAAGAGTTGGCGCAGGTCATTACCGAGACGGCCGGCAAGGAGTTTTCGGCCTTCAAGCGCGACCTCACCGATCTCGCGGTGTCGGTCCTGGGCCCCATCGGCGGCGAAATGAAGCGCCTGCTCGATCATCCGGCCGAAGTCGACGCCGTGCTCAAGGCCGGTGCTGAAAAGGCCCGCGCCATTTCCGAGCCGATCCTGAAGAAGATCGAAAACGCGGTGGGTTTCCTGTCGGCCTAGGGAATCCTGAAGGCCGAAGGACGAGAGCCCAGCCATACCTGATCCCCGGCTCAAGCCCCGGGGCGGACGGTGTTGTGCCGGGGAACACCCGCGCAGAGTCATTGTTTTGTGCGGGGAGATTGCTTATCTCCTGAAGCATCGACCACGCCGCAATGGCCAGCCGGGGATTGCCAGTCCATGAGTGACGATTTCGACCTTGAGCCCCAGCCCCAACCGGTGGCCAAGACCGGATGGCGCCGGTTTGTGCCAAGCTGGCCGCGCAGTGGCAGCAGCGATCTTGATGACGGACCGAGCTACACAGCGGCAGAAAGGTCGCGTATTGCCACTGCCCTGCGCTGGGGCGGTGGCGTGCTGCTGGTCCTCATCCTGCTCTATTACCCGATCGGCGCCGTCATCTCGCACAAGATCAATGACGATCCCGCTTTCACGGCACCGGCCATCCCGGCCGAGGCCAGCCAGACCGTGGCGATGGCATCGGCCCTGCTCGACCGCGAGGTGAACGGCACCACCTGGCCTGCCAATTCGCCCTGGTTCTTCCCCGGCGCCATTCTCGACAACATGCCGAACTTCCAATCGGGCGAAATCCAGGCGCTGCAGCGCGTCGTGACCGAGTTCCGCGACCAGATCGGTCGCGCGCGCGGCACCAGCAGCGCCGACCGGGCGCTGCAGGACGCTGCCGCCTATCTCAATAACCAGCCGGATATCTGGTATATCGACCTCAGCCGTTCCTGGGCGCCGATGAAGCCGTCGGAAAGTTATTACAACGACGCCATCAAGGCCCTCAATGACTTCAACGGCCGGCTGACGCGGGGCGATGCCGTGTTCGAGCGGCGCGCCGATAATCTGCTCTCGACCCTCGACCGCATCGGCAAGGATCTGGGGGCCGCCTCCGACGACATCGACCGCGAGATCGACGAGCAATCCGGCTCGTGGTTCGATCTCAACGCCGATGACGTGTTCTATCGCAACAAGGGCGAGCTCTATGCCTATGGCCTGCTCCTGAAGGCGCTCGGCCAGGACTTCCGGCAGGTGCTGACCGAGAAGGGCGCCGTGCGCATCTGGGACCGCATGGTTGGCTCAATGATGGAAGGGGCCGTGTTGCAGCCCTGGTTCGTCATCAATGGCGAGACCGCGTCAATGATGCAGCCCAATCACCTTGCCGAGCAGGGCTTCTATCTGCTGCGCGCCCGCGCCCAGCTGGAGGAGATCACCGACATCCTCCAGAAGTGAGAATTTTCTGGGCCCAGGCGGAAATGTACGATCCGTCACTTTCCCTTGGAATCGCTGTGATTTAGAGTGCCCAAAGTGCCGCAGCATCCCGAGTCGCGGTGCCGAATGAGCGAGCCTAAGCGGCGGCGGCGTAGATAGATCAGGGTTTCGGTCACGCTCCCGTCCATGAAGGGGAAAGCGGTGACCTGGGCGACAGCCATCCTCGATTGGTTTCTGGGCCTCCAGATCTATCTGCCGATCGCGGAAGTGGCGCTCAATGTCTTCCTGCTGCTGGGCCTTGGCGCCGGTGTCGGCGTGCTCTCAGGCTTGTTTGGCGTCGGCGGCGGGTTCCTCCTCACTCCCTTGCTGATTTTCGTCGGCGTGCCCCCGGCGGTGGCGGTCGCCACGCAATCCAACCAGGTCGTTGCCTCATCCGTCTCTGGCGTTCTCGCCCATTGGGCGCGTGGCAATGTCGATGTGAAGATGGGCGCCGTCATGCTGACGGGCGGCATGCTGGGCTCCAGCATCGGCGTGCTGCTGTTCACCCTCCTGAAGACCCTTGGCCAGATCGACCTCGTCATCGCCATTGCCTATGTCATCACGCTCTCCGGCATCGGCATCATGATGGCGGTGGAATCGATCCGGGCACTCAGGCGCGTGCGCCGTTCCATGGCGCCCAAGAAATTGCATCAGCACAATTGGGCGCAAGGCCTGCCGTTCAAGATGCGCTTCAGGAAGTCGCGCCTCTATATCAGCGCGCTGCTGCCGGCCGGCATCGGCTTCATCGTCGGCATCATGTCGGCCTTGATGGGTGTGGGCGGCGCCTTCCTGCTGGTGCCGGCGATGATCTATCTCCTCGGCATGGCGACCGGCGCCGTCATCGGTACCTCGCTGTTCCAGATCATCTTCGTCCAGGCCTGGGTCACCTTCTGGCAGGCCAATACCAACCAGACGGTCGATGTCCTCCTCGCCCTCATCCTTACCATCGGCGGTGTCGTCGGCGCTCAGGTCGGTGGGCGCTTGGGCGCCAAGCTGCCGGGCGAGCAGCTCCGCTTCCTGATGGCGATCGTCATCCTCACCACCGCCGGTGGCCTGCTCTACCAGCTGGTGGCGCATCCGGCCGATCTCTACACCATCGTCATCGCCGGAGGCGGGCATTGAGAGGCGTCCGACTCCTCTTCGCGCTGGCCATTCTTGTGTTGGCCGGACTTCGTCCGGCGGGGGCGCAGGCACCGCTCATCGCCGATCTCGACGACCATCTCATCGCCATCACCACGGGGTTTGCCGGGGCCGATGTGCTGCTCTTCGGCACGACCGATGGGCCGGGCGATGTCATCGTCGTGGTGGAAGGCCCGGTGGGCGAGGTGGATGTGCGGCGCAAGGAGCGGGTGGGGGGTATCTGGATCAACCGCAAAACACTCGGATTTCAGAACGTGCCTGCGGTCTACATGCTGGCGGCCTCGAAGCCGCTCGACCAATTGCTGCCAGCCGATCAGCGCGCCTATTACCAGATGGGCATCGAGAACATCCGCTTGGTGCCGGTCGACCCGCGCGATTCCGACCTCAAGACGTTCACGTCGGCACTCGTGCGCGCCAAGCAGCAAAGGGGTCTGTTCTTCGATCAACCAGCGCGCATTCTGTTCATTAGCGACCGGTTGTTCCGCGTGAATTTGCGCGTCCCTTCGACTGTGCCGACCGGGACCTATCTTGCCAAAGTATTCCTCGTGCGCGAGCAGAAGGTCGTCGGGGCCTTTACCACGCCGCTGGTCATCAGCAAGATCGGCTTTGGCGCCGATATTTACGACTTTGCGCACCGGCACAGCGCTGCCTATGGTGTCATCGCGATCCTGGTCGCACTCTTTGCCGGCTGGATGGCGCATCTCGCCTTCCGCCGTCGCTAAAGGTTGTTTTGGGGAGTTGTTTGGGATGAGCGACGAAAAACCCGTGACCGAGAAGCCAACCTTGGGCCGCGTCTTCCTGGTCATCGTCGATGAATCGGCCGAACTCAAAATCGCGCTCCGCTATGCCTGTCGCCGTGCCGCCAAGACCGGCGGCCGTGTCGCCATGTGCTATGTCATGGAGCCGTCGGACTACCAGGAATGGGTCGGCGTCTCGAATCTCATCCGCGACGAAGCGCGTACCCAGGCCGAGGCCATCATGCAAAAGATGGCGGGCGAGGTGCAGAAGCTCTCGGGCAATTTCCCGATCCTCTATTTCCGCGAAGGCGAGCGGCAGGAGGAGGTGATGAAGCTCATCGACGAGGAGCCTACCATCTCGATCCTGGTGCTGGGTGCCGCCACCGGCGCCAAGGGCCCTGGCCCGCTCATTTCGGCCCTCACCGGCAAGTCGATCGGCAAGCTGCGCATCCCCATCACCATCGTGCCGGGCAACCTCACCGAAGCAGATATCGAAAATATAGCGTAAGGCCTCTCAAGCCGCCGCGGCTCCAGCACATCAGGGTGATAGGGGGCATTGGGGCGGTGTGACGATCGTCATTGCTGCGCTGTGCCGGCCGTCCCATTATCATGTGCAATCTGTTTTGAAAGGATTGTCCATGCCCGCCACGTTTAGCCGCCAGCAATTCCTGCATCTTGGCCTCGCCGGGATGCTGGCGCCGTTGGGGTTTGCGGCGCCTGGTTTCTTTAGCCCTGCCTTCGCCGCAATCGCTGCGGTGGGCTCGGTGGCCAAAGTGCGCGGCACCGCATCCCTGTTGCGGGATGGACAGCAGATCGTGCTGCAGGGTGGTGAGGAGGTGGCCGCCGGTGACGTCGTTACGACGCTGGCCGAAAGCCGCCTGCGCATCGCCTTGAAAGATGGCTCGCAACTCAATCTGGGCGAGCTTACCAAGATGACCATCGCCGCCTTCGACTTCACGCCGGAAGACATGAAACGCGCAGCGACCTTCGATCTGACGTCTGGCTTGGTGCAGGCCATCACGGCAAAGGCAGCACCCGGTTCCAGCTTCGTCATCCGCACGCGCAATGCGGTGGCGGCGACACGTTCCACGGAATGGATCGTGACGGCCGAGAAATCGCAGACCGGCGTCTATGTCACCGAAGGCAAGGTTGATGTGGCGCAATCCGCGCTGGGCTTTCGCAGCCTCTCCAGTGCCGAACAGGACAAGGCCATGCTGCTCAGCGCCGGCCAGTCGACAATCGTTGGCAAGATGACGCTGGGGGCCACACTCGCGCCGCAGCCGACCGACGCCAAGAAGCTGAAGGCGCTGAAGGCGGCGCTTGCTTTCGATTGAGGGTGGAACTCTTCAATCTATCGTCGTCCCCGGGCGAAGACCCGGGGATCCGCTGATTGCCTTGAGAGAGTGGATGCCCGGGTCAAGCCCGGGCATGACGAATGAAGGGGCGGGCCATGTAGCCCACTTTCGTCATGCGAATGAATATGGCCCCGGATAATTGCCGATCATGATGTGATGGGTGACGAGGCCGGTGTCCCCCTTCCAATGGTGCAACAGCAATGCCGGCGGCTCCAGATAGGTGGCGTCCGTCGCCGCCCTATCAAGCTGCAGGGCGATGGTGGTGGTCGTGCTGGGTGCCGTGCACAGTAACGTCCCACCGAAACGGATCTGCATCGCACGGTGCAAGTGGCCGCAGACGATGCGCTCTACATTCGGATACCGCGCCACGATCTCCGCCATCCTTGCCCCGTTGCGGCAGGCATAGGGATCCATATAGGGGATGCCGGTGTCGAAGGGCGGCTGGTGCATGACGATCAGCGTTGGCCGATCGGGTTCCGCCGCCAGCACCTGTTCCAGCCAAGCGGCGCGCTCGTCGTCGATGATGCCGTGATGGGCACCGGGAATCGTCACGTCGAGGGCCACGATCCGGACCGGTCCCCGGTCGCCAATCGTATAGCTGAGCGGGCCGGATGGCGGCAGATAGGCGTGATCGGCAAAGGCCGCGCGGAAGGCGTCGCGTTCGTCATGATTGCCGGGAATGACGCAGAGCGGCATCGGGATCCCCGCCAGAATCTCACGCGCCACCTCGTATTCCGCAGCCTCGCCCTTTTCGACGATGTCGCCACTCAAGATCACCAGATCCGGCCGTGGCGTCATGGTGTTGAGATGGCGGACAGCCGCCATCAGCATCGCGTTGGAATCGACAATGTCGTGATAGAGCACGCCGCGCGGCCGCACATGCGGGTCGGAAATCTGCGCAATCAACATCGGGTTGGTGGTCCGTCGTTATGGTCAAGCAATGCATGGTGCATGGCAGGGCCGCTGCTGTCACGCCTCAGATCGTGGTCAGGCTCGCCGGGTCGACATTGCCGCCACACAGGATGACGGCGATCTTCTCGCCCACCGCCGGTTTGTAGGCGCCGGACAACAACGCGGCCAATGCCGTGGCACCGCCGGGTTCGGAAGCGAGGCGCAATTCGCGCCACAGGGCGCCTTGCGCCGCGACGATCGCGTCATCCTCGACCAGAACGACGCCTTCGACGAAATCCTTGGCGATGGCAAAGGGCAGGGTGCCGATGCGCTTCGCGCCCAGCGAATCCGCGGCGACCCCGCCAACCTCGACATCGACCGGCGCCTTGGCGCGGAAGGCGCTTTCCAGCGTCGGGCAGTTCTTCGGCTCGACACCGACGACATTGACGCGGCCGCCGAACCAGGCAGCGATGCCGCCGATAAGGCCACCGCCACCCACCGCCACCAGCACGGTATCGAGCTGCGTCATCTGCGCATCAAGCTCGCGCGCCAGCGTCCCTTGGCCGGCGATTGTCGCCGGGGCGTCATATGCGTGGATGCCAATGGCGCCGGTTGCTGCCTGATGCGCCTCGGCGGCCTTCAGCGCATCGGCATAGGCGCCGGGAATGATATGGACCTTGGCACCAAAGGACTCGATGCGCGCAATCTTGGCCTTGGCAGCCAGGCTGGGGACGAAAATCTCCGCCACGTGGCCCAGGCTCTGTGCCGCGAAAGCAACGGCCGCCCCATGATTGCCGCCGGATGCCGCGACGACGCCGGCCTTGGGCACATCCATCGAGAGGAGCGCGTTGAAGGCGCCGCGCGCCTTGAACGAGCCGCTGTGTTGCAGCAGTTCCAGTTTCAAGGTGAGCTGGGCATGGCTGCCGAAGGCGCCGAGTTCCAGGGGCAGGATCGGTGTCCGCCGCACATGGCCGTGAAGCCGCCGGGCAGCTGCCTCGATATCGGGTCCGGTAACGCTCAAGCGCGCCGCTCGACCACCGTCGAGAGCAGGATCGACGACGTCGTGCGCTGCACACCAGGCAAATGCCCGATGCGCGTCAGGATCTCATCAAGATGGGCGGCGTTGCTGGCGCTGACGATGGCGATGGCGTCGAACGAGCCAGAGACGGTATAAGCCGATTGCACTTCGGGGAGCTTCTTCAGGGCGCCGATCGCCTGGTCATGCGCCTTGGGGTCGACCGAGAGCAGCACATGGGCGCCCACACCCGGCGCCTCGCCATCCTTGCCAACCACCAGCGTATAGCCGGCAATGATGCCGTCGCGCTCCAGGCGCTTCAGGCGTTCCTGCACGGCGCTGCGTGAAAGGGACAGTTGGCGGCCCAATGCCGCCGTCGGCGTGCGCGCATTGTTGCGCAGCAGGGAGAGGAGTTTTCGGTCGATATCGTCCAGGCTGCGTTTCGCCATTTTGTCCGTCGAAGTGCCGGTAAGTTTATTTCTTGTCGCCTTTTTGCGCGCGGAAGGCAAGCCGCTTTGCGCGCGTCTCTGTCGCTGCCCCGCAGCGCACAATTTCGCGCGGGGATTGCCGGTGCCAAGGCGCCCGTCAATGGCCGCTCCGCCCGTTTGTCACCCAAGCGTCATGCCGAATTGGACTCAAGCCATGCCGCTTCCGCTCGGGTGCCGGCCGCGGTGACATGCTATTCAATATGTATCGCCGCACCCCAAACACTCCCGCCCGCATCCCCTGATGGCCATCGAAACACCCAACGTCCCACTGGCCGGCCGCAAGCCCGGGGCGATGGTGTTTGCCATCCTCTACATGCTGGAATCGACGACGCGCGCCCTGGTGCTCACCGTCATGCCGCTGCAGGCCAAGGAGATCTTCGGTTCCGACGCACGTGTCACCGCGATCTATCTCTGCGTCACCATCTTCGGCCTCATCGCCGGCTTTGCCGTGCCGCTGCTCATTCATCGCTACCGGCGGCGCTGGGTCTATTCGATGGGCCTCGTCGTCGGCGGCTTGGCCGTGGTGGCGTTGGCTTTCGACGACCCCATCGGCCAATTCACCGGCCAGGTCCTGCGCACGCTGTCGGGCACCGCTTGCATCGTGGCGCTCACCCTCTATGTGCTCGACTTCATCCCGCGCGAAGACCTAGTGCGCTATGAGCCGCTGAAGCTGCTGCTGGGATGCCTCCCCTGGGGCTTCGGACCGATGCTGGGGATCTATCTCTATAACACTTTCGGCACGTTCTCCGTGGCAGCCGTCGGCATGGGGGTGGCGCTCGTCGCCGTCAGTCTCTTTGCCTATCTGCGCCTCACTGAAAACCCGGCCGTGGCCGCCGCCACCAAGCCGCCGCCCAATCCGCTGCACAGCATCGGCCGCTTCTTCGGCCAGCCGCGCCTGCGCCTCGCATGGACCATTGCCTTCGGTCGCTCCGGCTGGTGGTCGCTGTTCTTCGTCTATCCGGCACTCTATTTCCGCGACCGTGGCGTCGACGATTTCTGGTCTGGCTTCGTCACGGGTGCCGCCAACGTCCTCCTTATCCTGGCGCCGCTTTTCGGGTGGATTGCCCGCCGCGTCGGGGTACGGCTCCCCATCATGGTGGCCTTTTTCGGCGCTGGCCTGACGACCTTGGTCGTGCCCTTTGCCTTCGGCAGCCCCTTGGCGGTCGGCATCCTGCTGCTGATCGCCGCCTTCTTCGTCGTGATGCTGGATTCGCTCGGCAACATTCCCTTTCTGCGCGCGGTGCGACCGCTGGAGCGGCCACAGATGATGTCGGTCTTCCGCACCTATATCGATATCGGCAATCTGCTGCCCTTTGCCGTGTTTACCGCTCTGCTGCAATTCTTCGACCAACGCGTAGTATATATCGCCTATGGCCTCCTCATGTTGGTGGTGGGTTTCTTCGCGCGTTACTTGCCGCGGCGCCTTTAACGGACCCGGCTTGGCACGTAACCTCTAGGAGAAATCGGGCGAGGCGGTTAAGATAAGCCGTTGATTATCTTGGGAAGGACCTCTCCGCATGGGCGGGGCAGTACGGCGCGGATCACGGGTCAGATGAACGAAGACAGTAAAGAAAGCGAGATGGCGCGCCGTCTCGCGCGGGCCGAGGCGGCCGTGGCGGATCTCGCCAAAAGCTATGTCACCTGGGCCAGCGCCGATGTCGACAAATGCACCGAACACCTGGCGACCGCCCGGGCGGTCCAGCCCGTGGCCAATATTCCCGAAGGCGCCGTCGACGACCGCATGATCGCCGTCCAGGCCCTCTATGCCATCGCCCATAACATCAAGGGGCAGGGGTCGTCCTTCGGCTTCCCGCTAATGACGCGTCTTGGTGATTCGCTCTGCCGGCTGACACGGGCGAAACGCCCGATTCCCGATGCCGATCTCAATCTCATCCAGGCCCATCTCGACGCCATGCGCCTGGTGCTGGCGCAGAACATCCGCGGCGATGGCGGGGCAATCGGCGACAAGCTGGCCCAGCGCCTGGAAGCGATGGTGATGGAGATTGTCGGTCCCGTCCCGCAGCCGGACGCCGACCTCATCCGCTAGGCGTTCAGAACCGTTCTGCGAGCCAGATGGCCAGGCGCGAGCCGGCCTTGATGGCGCTGCTCAGCACCGGATAGGCCGGGGCCTGTTCGGCCCCGTGGGCGAGGCCCGTGTCGCGATGCTCGACCTCCTCGGCGCGGAAGACCTCGATCTTCTCGGTGAGGCTTGGTTCGGCTGTGCCGAGCTTTCCCAATTGCTCGCGGTAATGCTCGTCGATGACTTCTTCGACGGCGACGGTGCAGGCCATGGCGGCCTTCGGCCCCATCAGCGCCGTGGCGGCGCCGAGGGCAAAGCCCGCCACATGCCAGATCGGCAGCAAGACCGAGGGTCTGGCACGCCGCTCGACCATGAACTTCTCGAAGGCGTCGAGATGTTTGAGCTCCTGCTCCAGCATGTGCCGGATGACCGGCCCCTCATGCTTGCGCCCCAGGATTGCCAGCTGGCCCTCATAGATGCGCTTGGCGCCGTATTCGCCGGCATGGTCGACGCGGATGACGCGGTCGAGCAATGCGGCTGGCGTCGGGTCGCCGGGCAGGCGACGCGCCGTTGCGGCCCCTGGCGGGGTCGTTTGCGGCGTCATCGCGGATGGCTGATCGTCGGCCGACATCGAAATCCTTTAAGCCTTCAGCGCGCGCTGCGCCGGAAACCCCAGAAGGTGAAGACGCTGAGCGCCAGCGACAGCAAGCCATTATAGCCTGCCATGGAAAGCCCCAAGAATTCAAAGGACGCTTCGTCGCAGCGCGTGATCGGCGCATTCATGATGGCGTTCTCGAGATCGGCGCCGGTGAGGCCCGCCATGGCGCCGACACAGCTCTCGGCACCCACCCACCATTTCTGCTCGACGCCGACGTGATAGAGCGCGATGCCGGCACCGACCAGAAACGCAAGGCCGACCAGCCCCACCAGCAGCCGGCGGAATTTCGAACGTGCCCCGAGGGCGATGGCGATGACGGAGAGGGCGATCGCCGCCCAATAGGCGTCGCGCTGCAACAGGCACAGATGGCAGGGCGCCAGGCCGAAGCCGTATTGCGCCAGCCAGGCGACGCAAAGCGCCGCAAGGCTCATGCCGGCGGTCAGCCACGGCGTGTGGCGCGGGTCGATGAAGCTTTCCTGGGGGCGGGCCATGGCTGGACCTAGAACAGATATTTGAGGGCGATGAAGCCGCCGACGACCAGCACGACGAAAAGGGTCGTGACCAGGGTCAGGCGCTTCTCGATGAAAGCACGGATCGGCTCCCCGAATACATAGAGCAAACTGGCGACCAGGAAGAAGCGGGCGCCGCGCGTCGCGATCGAGGCCATGATGAAGATCTTCAGGTCGAATTCCGCCATGCCGCTGGCGATGGTGACAAATTTATAGGGGATCGGCGTCAGGCCCTTGATCAGGATGATCCACAGGCCCCATTCGGCGAACATCTTCTGGAACTCGGCCATCGCCTCCGGGTGGCCGTAGAAGGAGAGGATCGAGGTGCCGAGGCCCTCCAGCCCATAGCCGATGAAGTAACCCAGGATGCCGCCCAGCACCGAGGCCAGCGTGCAGATGGCCGCAAAGGTGAAGGCGCGGCGGCGATTGGCCAGCACCATCGGCACCAGCATCGGGTCCGGCGGAATGGGAAAGAACGAGCTTTCGGCGAAAGCAACCAGGAAAAGCGCCCAGAGAGCCTTGGGGCTTTCCGCGAGGCGCATAATCCAATCGTAAAGGCGACGCAGCAAAGGGCACCAATTTCTTGTCCAGCGGCCTAACCCTCTATCAGGTCGCCGGGACCTCCACAACCGGGCCTTTCCGCGCTGCAGCGAAGGTGGCGGAATGTCATCGGGCCAATGCCAATGGCCGCGGGCCACTGGCGTTCCGGCTTAGCAGGACGTGGGACTTTTTTGTCGCGGGCAATGTTCCGGCCCACTTTCCAGCGCAACCTTGTGGGGAAGTGCGTCGCTGCTTGCAACTGCGTGGACGATCGTTAAGTTAGGAAATGTATCCCCAACGCGTTGGAAGCGACCCGCTGCAATGAACTACGACGCCCAGAACCGTATTTTCCGGAATCCGAGCTACAAACGACATAACAGCCGCCGCCAGGAGCATCTCGCCACACTCGATCTCGACGTTTTCGCCCGCACGGTTCTGGAACTCGGGGCAGGCGTCGGGGACCACACGACGTTTTTCCTGGACCGCGGATGCACGGTCACCAGCGTCGAGGCACGCGCGGACAATTGCGATATGTTCGCCAAGATCATGACTTTCGTGGGTGAAAATGGATATGCGGCGGCCAGCCGCAGCCGCTTGATCCAGGCGGACGTCACGAAATTGCCGCCGGAGCTTGGCCGATACGATATCGTCTATGCCTATGGGATTCTCTATCACCTGTCGGATCCCGAGAAGGCCCTGCAAAGCTTCGCATCGCACACAGAAGATCTGCTTCTTTTGGAAACCTGCGTCTCCGTTGGCGACTACGAATCCCCGAACTATGTCGCGGAGGTTCAGAGCCATCAAAGCCAGTCGTTCCAAGGCATTGGTTGCCGGCCGACACGCCGGTGGCTGTTCAACAAACTAAAGACGTTGTTCCCCTTCGTGTATGTGCCGACCACGCAGCCGGTGCACGAAGATTTTCCGGTCGACTGGACGGTCGCTCCCAAGACCGAGTTCACACGCGCGGTCTTTATCGGTTCGCGCAAGCCGATCGCCAATAGCAGGCTGCTCGATCATTTGCCCGAGAAGCAGAGCTACCGTTAGCCAAGCGGCAGGCTTGATTGCACTGACGCGGCCTTCAACCGCGCCTATGGCGTCCCACCGGCCGCTTGGCGCCAGGCCGCTCAGCGCAGTTTAATGGTCGTTAGTGAACGCTGATCAGGGCCTCGGCGTGCCGCCATTCGCCCGGCGTGATGATGGACGACTTGGCGAGCTTCACCGAATGCAGCTTGCCGTCGAGGTTACGGGTCCAGAAATCGAGGAATTTGTGGAGGACGGGCAGGCGCGGGGCGAGGTCATAATCCTGCCAGAGGTAGCTCTGCAGCAGGCCGGGATGGTCCGGCAGGTGATAGAGGATTTCGGCGGTTACCAGGCGGTAGTCGCGTAGTTGAAGGTTGAGTGCGTTCGTACCCATTTACCCTCCTCTTCTTGTGTTGGCCGATTGATTTGGCAGGTCGGCCGTCGGTGAACCTTTGCTGATGGTTTGAAGTCCGATTCGTTAACGCCATGATGCCGCAACAGCTGCTAACGAAAAATAAAAATCTTCGTGATTACAGCAGCTTAGCACTCATATCGAGAGATTGCTGCCAGTGGGGTGGGCTGCGGGACAGGCTTGCTGCACGACCCAAGTACTTGCGGCGATTCGACTTTGTGGTGCGGACAGCGACAAATCCCGCCATGCCGCCCTTGACGGATAGGGGTATTGGGCCTAACTAGCTGGCACTCGTTTGCCTCGAGTGCTAACAGCCGCGTTAAGCGGCGCTGGTCCCAAGGCAGGCGCGCTAGGGAAACCATATTCGTTTCAGATATTTACGGAGGATCACCATGAAGTTCCGTCCGCTCCACGACCGCGTTCTCGTGCGTCGTATCGAGGGCATCGAAAAGACCGCCGGCGGGATCATCATCCCGGACACCGCCAAGGAAAAGCCGCAAGAGGGCGAAGTCATCGCCGCCGGCGCTGGCGTGAAGAACGAAGACGGCAAGATCACGCCGCTCGACGTGAAGGCGGGCGACCGCATCCTGTTCGGCAAGTGGTCGGGCACGGAAGTGAAGGTCGACGGTGAGGACCTCCTCATCATGAAGGAAAGCGACATCCTCGGCATCATCGAGGGCACCGCTTCCGGTTCGAAGAAGAAGGTCGCCTAAGCCGTTCCGGCTGGCGCCGCTTTCGTCGAAAACCTAACAGGAGTTATTCCACATGGCTGCTAAAGACGTACGTTTCTCCGCCGACGCCCGTGACCGCATGCTCCGCGGCGTCGACATCCTCGCCAACGCCGTGAAGGTGACCTTGGGCCCGAAGGGCCGCAACGTCGTCATCGATAAGGCCTTTGGTGCCCCGCGCATCACGAAGGACGGTGTCACCGTCGCCAAGGAAATCGAGCTTGCTGACAAGTTCGAGAACATGGGCGCCCAGATGGTCCGCGAAGTGGCTTCGAAGACCAACGACCTCGCCGGTGACGGCACCACCACCGCGACCGTGCTCGCCCAGTCGATCGTCCGTGAAGGCGCCAAGGCTGTGGCCGCCGGCATGAACCCGATGGATCTGAAGCGCGGCATCGACCTCGCCGTCGAAGCCGTCGTCGAAGACGTCAAGAAGCGCGCCAAGAAGGTCTCGACCTCGGAAGAGATCGCCCAGGTCGGCACGATTTCCGCCAATGGCGAAAAAGAAATCGGCGCCATGATCGCCAAGGCGATGCAGAAGGTCGGCAACGAAGGCGTCATCACCGTTGAAGAAGCCAAGGGCCTCGACACCGAGCTCGAAGTCGTCGAAGGCATGCAGTTCGACCGTGGCTATCTCTCGCCGTACTTCATCACCAACGCCGAGAAGATGATCACCGACCTCGACAACCCCTACATCCTTCTCCACGAGAAGAAGCTGTCGAACCTGCAGTCGATGCTCCCCGTTCTCGAAGCCGTGGTGCAGTCGGGCCGTCCGCTCCTCATCATCTCGGAAGATGTCGAAGGCGAAGCGCTGGCGACCCTCGTCGTCAACAAGCTGCGCGGCGGCTTGAAGGTCGCGGCCGTGAAGGCTCCGGGCTTCGGCGATCGCCGCAAGGCCATGCTGGAAGACATCGCCATCCTCACCGGTGGCCAGGTCATCAGCGAAGATCTCGGCATTAAGCTCGAGACCGTGACCCTCGACATGCTCGGCAAGGCCAAGAAGGTCGTGATCGAGAAGGAAAACACCACCATCGTCGACGGCGCCGGCAAGAAGAAAGAGATCGAAGGCCGTTGCGCCCAGATCCGCGCCCAGATCGAAGAGACCTCGTCGGAATACGACAAGGAAAAGCTCGCTGAGCGTCTCGCCAAGCTCGCTGGCGGCGTCGCGGTCATCCGCGTCGGCGGTGCGACCGAAGTCGAAGTGAAGGAGCGCAAGGATCGCGTTGACGACGCCATGCACGCCACCCGTGCGGCGGTCGAAGAAGGCATCGTCGCCGGCGGCGGCGTGGCCCTTCTCTATTCGATCAAGGCGCTCGACAAGGTGAAGGTGGACAACGACGACCAGAAGGTCGGCGTCGACATCATCCGCCGCGCGCTGCAGGCTCCGGTCCGTCAGATCGCCGAGAATGCCGGCGTCGACGGTGCGGTCATCGCCGGCAAGCTCCTCGAAGGCAAGGGTGCCAACTGGGGCTACAACGCGCAGACCGGTGAGTTCACCGATCTCGTGAAGGACGGCGTCATCGACCCGGCGAAGGTCGTGCGTTGTGCTCTGCAGGATGCCGCCTCGGTGGCCTCGCTGCTGATCACGACGGAAGCCATGATCGCCGACCGTCCGGAAAAGAAGCCGGCCCCGATGGGCGGCGCCCCGGACATGGGCGGCATGGGCGGCATGGACTTCTAAGTCCAGCCTACCCAAGCTTCTTCAAGCTAACGAAGACCCCGCGGCAGCGATGCCGCGGGGTTTTTGCTTCTGGACCCTATCGCGGAGAATTGACGGGTTGTATTCGTTATGTTCTATTCCTCCAATAAGAGCACGACGAATGAACCTGAACCCATCGGCCCTGCCGACAGACAAAAGCTCAAGATCAACGCGTCGGACCCATCCATGCCTATCCTCTCACTTGCCATTCTCGCCCTCGACATCTTCATGGCCGTGCATGTGATCCGCACCGGCCGGACCTGCTGGTGGATCAGCATCATTCTGATCGTGCCGCTGATCGGCAGCCTCGCTTATTTCTTCGTCGAGATTTTCCCGACGCTCGACTTCCAGGCCAAGCCCAAGGTCGTGCGGATGCAGAAGGCGCGCTGGCAGCGCGCGCAGGCTGAGTTGCGCCAGGAGCGGGAGGTTGGCGGCCGGCGCATCGACGATGTCGTCGATAGGGGCTCGATCAACGACAAGATCGCCTTGGCCGAAACCTGCATGGCGCGCGATCTCTTCGGTGACGCGGTGCGGCTTTATGAAAGTGCGCGCGAGGGCTATTTCGTCAACGCGGCCGATGTGCTGATCGGCCTCGCCCGGGCGCAGCTGGAGAACGGCGACTTTGCCAAATGTCGCCAGACGCTACGTGAGTTGGCCGAGGCACATCCCAGTTCCTTTGCCCAGGAGCGCGCCATCCTGACCGCCCGGGCGCTCGCCGGCGCCGGCGATTTCGCCACCGCCACGGCCGAGCTGGAATCACTGCTGGAACGCAAGGACAGTCTCGAAGCCCGGCGCCTGGAGGCCCGCTATTACTACGCCGAGTTCCTCTGGAAGCAGGGCATGAAGGACCGCGCCGTGGCCCAGCTCACCGAGATCGTCCGCCATGGCAAGCTCTTCAACATGACGGAAGAGGAAGAACGCTGGGTGCTACGCGCGGGCGAGGTGCAGGCGGCGTTGCGCTAGCCTTCTGTAAATCGAATTCGTCATCCCCGGGCTTGGCCCGGGGATCCACGAGTTACTTCGTTCAGATGATGACACACTCGCGGATAGTCAGCCTTCGCCGACTATGACGGGCAATATCGTGGCGATTCCTAATCACTCCACCCGGTGTACGTCGTGGGTCACGACGGCACGGCCGCCGCTGGGCCGGGCGAGGAACTCGGGGTGGGTGAGGGTGTCCTTGATGTCGTCCAACCCCTGGCGCCAATGTTCGCGCATGTTGAGGATGCTGAACTCGTAATCCTTGGCATGGGTCTCGTATTGCTTGTCGCGATAGATGAGCTGGACTGTGTTGTAGACCTTGGAACAGGCAAGTTCCTTGATTTTCACGACCTCAGGATCGTCCTGCAGTTCCGCCGGAATCTTGTCGATGGCCTTGCGCAGCGAATTCCTGAGATGCTGGATATAGCCGGCGACATCGGTGACCAGGCGCGTGCGGCTGGAATAGACGATGTCCTTGCGGCGCTCGTCTACGTCGAGCAGGTTCTGCGGCAACGGTCCCTTGGCCGACCACAGATCGACCTGGAAAGCCAGCGTGTCGCGCCGTGGCGGGCGGGACAGCACTTCCATCAAGGGCGTGTTGGAAACCAGCCCGCCATCCCAATAGAAGCGTCCGTCGATCTCGACAGCCGGAAAGCTCGGTGGCAACGCACCGGAAGCCATGAAATGCTCAGGCGCGAGCTTCCGGTTGGCATTATCGAAATATTCGAAATTGCCGGTCTCGATATCGACCGCGCCGACCGAGACGCGCTCGATCTTGGCATTGATGCGGTCGAAATCACACAAGCGCTCCAGCGTCTCCTTGAGCGGTGCCGTATCATAGAAGCTGCTGGCGACTGGCCCCGTCGCGGTGTTGAGGAAGGGTGTGGGGATTCGCGGCACGAAGAAGCCGCGCTGGCCCTCAACGATTGCCCGCATCGATGACCAGGCACCGGCCAATGTGCGCATGTCGCCATCGCCCAGCAGGCTGGCGACTTCGGCGCCCAAAGTGAAGGCCGGGAACAGCGCCGATTGGCAGATCGTGTCCCAGAATTCAGTCAGGCGCTCCAACCGCTTTTCCGGCGGATTGCCGCCGAGGATCGCAGCGTTCAGGGCGCCAATCGAAATGCCGGCGAACCAATTGGGCTCGATGCCGGCTTCGTGGAGGCCCTGATAGACTCCGGCCTGATAACTGCCGAGCGCTCCGCCGCCCTGCAGGACCAGGGCGACGGTCTCGTAGGGCGGCAGCTCGATTCTCGCGGCCATCCGGGGCTACTGCATATGCCAGCCATGGCTGACCGTGATCGATTGGCCAGTCAGGGCGGCACTCGGGAAGCTCGCCAGGAACAGCGCCGTCTGCGCGACGTCCTCAACGGTCGTGAAGATGCCGTCCACGGTCTCCTTCAGCATGATGGTCTTGATCACCTGTTCCTCGGTGATTCCGAACTGCGCCGCCTGTTCCGGAATCTGCTTCTCGACCAGCGGCGTGCGCACGAAGCCGGGGCAGATCACGTTGACGCGCACATTGTATTCGGCACCTTCCTTGGCGGCGACGCGCGCGAGGCCCAGCAGGCCGTGCTTCGCGGCAACATAAGGGGCTTTGAGCTTCGAGGCTTCGTGGCTGTGCACCGAGCCCATATAGATGATCGACCCGCCCTTTTTGTCCTTATACATGTGGCGCATGGCGGCGCGGGTGGTGAGGAAGGCGCCGTCCATATGGATCGCCAGCATCTTGCGCCAATCGGCAAAGGCGAATTCGACAATGGGTTTGACGATCTGGATACCGGCATTCGAGATCATGATGTCGAGCCCGCCCAACTTCTCGACGGCCAAATCCGTGCCCTTGTCGACAGCGGCCTCGTTGGTGACATCCATGGCGATGCCGATAGCCTTGCCGCCTGCGGCCACGATCTCGGCGGCGGCCGCATCGGCGCCGGCCTGGTTGAGATCGGCGATGGCAATGGCGGCACCCGCCTTGGCATAGGTTTCGGCGATCGACTTGCCGATCCCGCTCGCCGCCCCGGTGATGAGGGCCACTTTTCCGTCAAGACGCATCATGTTCTCCTGTCTCTATATCGGCGCTGTACCTTCTAGACTGCCATGGCGGCAGGGCGATGACAGCGCGAAAATCGGTGATAAAGCTTCACCCCACAACCACGTGGGCATCGCGGATAATGCAATCCTTGCCGTTGATCGGCAGCAGGTCCATGGGGCAGGCGGAAAAGACGGCGACGATGTCCATGTCGGCGCGGAAGGTCACGGCATCGCCGGCCATGCTCATCGGCTCGTTCCAGAAGAGATCGCCATTGGGCTCCCAGGGAATATTCATGAAAAGATTGAGTGGAGCCGGCGTTTCCGTGGCCTTGAGGCCCAGGGCGGCGAGTGCATCCCTGAGATTATCGGTGCAATTGTCGTGGTGCCCTTGATGGCCCAGCTGCTGGTAGCGATAGACGTCACAGGCGGCAACCAATGTGTCATGCCGCCCCGGCGAGGTATCGTCGGTCACGGTCACGATTGGCCGGCGTTTATTGGTGAGATAGGTGTCGCCGATCCGGCTGACAAGGCGGCGGAAGCCGGCGCGGCTGTGTTCCAGGGACATGAACTCGGCCATGTCGGCGGCATTGAACGCCCAGGTATCGACCACTTGGCTGCCATGGGTATTCACCACGCTGAAGGTGCAGCCCTTGGCCACTTTCACCGCAAGGCCTTTGCGCGCGGGAATGGTCCATTTTGTCGCAGCCATCGATCTCTTCCCATCTTCAGCCATCCGGGCTTGATTTGAATCAAGAACTGCCAGGCGGTCAACACTTAGCCTTGGGGCCATGATGATCACGGACCACCTCATCTCCGTCTACGATCGCCCGGTGCCGCGCTATACGTCCTATCCGACGGCACCGCATTTCCATGACGGTATCGATGCTGCGGTGATGACGGGATGGCTCGGTAACCTGCCTGCCGACGAGCCGCTTTCGCTCTATCTGCACATTCCCTTCTGCCGCAAGATGTGCTGGTACTGCGGTTGCAATACCCAGATCGTGGCGCGCCATCAGCCGATCGCCGATTTTGCCGCGATGCTGCTGAAGGAAATCGGCATGGTGGCCGACATCCTCACCTCCGGCAGCCACCGGCGGCAGGTAACCTCGGTCCATTTCGGCGGCGGTACGCCCAACAGCCTGGCGCCTGGTGAGTTCGAACGCATCATGGCGGCACTCGACCATCACTTCGCGCTCGATGCCGATCTCGACCTTGCCATCGAACTCGATCCGCGCACGCTGGATGCGGAATTCCTGGCCGCCATGCGCCGAACCGGCGTCAATCGCGCCTCGCTGGGCGTGCAGGATTTCGACGCCGTTGTGCAGACGGCGGTCAACCGGGTGCAGCCCTACGATCTGGTCGAACGCTGCGTCGCCGATCTGCGCAGCGTCGGTATCCGGGCGCTCAATCTCGATCTCATCTACGGCCTGCCGTTCCAGAGCGTCTCGGGCCTGCGGCGCACGGTGACACAGGCCGTGACATTGGCGCCGGACCGTATCGCCCTTTTCGGCTATGCGCATGTGCCCTGGATGAAGCCGCATCAACGCCTCATCGACGAACAGAGCCTGCCCGATGGGCATGCCCGCTTCCGCCAGTTCGAAGCGGCGTCGCAGGCATTGGCAGCCGCCGATTATGCGCGGATCGGCCTCGATCATTTTGCAAAGCCCGGCGATTCCTTGCGTGTGGCACGCGACAACCGCACGCTGAAGCGCAATTTCCAGGGCTACACGGTCGACCGTGCCGATACGCTGATCGGCTTCGGTCCTTCAGCAATTTCTGCGCTGCCGCAAGGCTATGTGCAGAACGCGCCGGATCATACGCCCTGGGCTCGCGACGTGGGGGAGGGCAGGCTGGCGGCGGTCAAGGGGGTGGCGGTGAGCCACGAGGATCGCCGTCGCCGCGCCATCATCGAGCAGATCATGTGCTTCGGCCGCGTCGACCTTGCCGATTTCGCGTTCGACGCCGGACAGGTGATGGAGCCACTGGCGCCGCTCTTGGAAGACGGCCTCTGCCATCTCACCGGCACGGTGCTCACCGTGACCGAACGCGGCCTGCCGTTCCAGCGCGTCGTGGCGGCGGTTTTCGACGCCTATCTGGTCCCCGCCGCCAAGCGGCACAGCCGCGCGGTCTGAAGGCCCCTCACCCCAACCCTCTCCCCACTTCGTGGGGCGAGGGAGTTTCGACCGAGGCCTTGCTTTAAGCCCCTCGCCGCGCTTGCGGGGAGAGGGGCGCTTGATTACTTCCTGAAACAGCCTTCAACGAACAGGCGGAAGGCCACGGCGCGGTGGCTCATCTCGTGCTTTTTTTCCGGCGCCATCTCGCCGAAGGTCTCGGTGTAGCCGTCGGGGCGGAAAATCGGGTCATAGCCGAAGCCGCGCGTGCCCTTGGGTGCGTCGACAATCTGCCCCCAGACATCGCCCTCGAATTCGTCGCAATGCCCGTCGGGCCAGGCCAATGCCAGCGCCGAGACGAAACGCGCGCTGCGATCGCTCTTGCCTTTGAGTAGATCAAGCACCTTCGCCATCGCCATGGCGAAATCCTTGGTGGGCCCCGCCCACCGCGCCGAATAGATGCCGGGATCGCGACCCAAGGCCATCACCTCAAGCCCCGAATCATCGGCGAGTGCTGGCAGTCCACTGGCGGTCGCCGCGGCTACCGCTTTCAATCGCGCATTGCCGATGAAGGTCTTCTCGGTTTCTTCCGGCTCCGGCAGGCCAAGCGCCCCTGCCGAGACGACATCGACCTTGTAGGGCGCGAGGAGTTCGGCGATTTCCTTGAGCTTGCCGGGATTGTGGCTGGCGAGAACCAGCTTTCCGCCGGTAAAGACCCTGGCCATTACTTCTTCTTTTTCTCGGCCGCGGCGGCCAGGGCCGCGCGCTGCATCTCGAATAATTCGGACGTTCCCTTACGCGCCAGGCTGAGCAGCTCGGCAAATTGCGGATCGGTGAAGGCTTCCTTTTCTGCCGTCGCCTGCACCTCGACCATGCCGCCCTTGGCGGTAAGGACGAAATTGGCATCTGCCTCGGCATTGGAATCTTCCGGGTAATCGAGATCGAGCACGGCATGGCCTTCGTAAAGGCCGCAGGAGATTGCCGCCACCTGGTCGCTCAAGGGAATCTGCTTGATGGCGCCCAGATCCTTCATCAGGCGGAAGCATTCGTGGAGCGCGATATAGGAGCCGGTGATGGCCGCCGTGCGCGTGCCGCCATCGGCCTGGATGACGTCGCAATCGATCTTGATCTGTTTTTCGCCGATGGCTTTGAGATCGGTCACGGCGCGCAGCGCCCGGCCGATCAGGCGCTGGATTTCCTGCGTGCGGCCCGATTGCTTGCCCTTCGCGGCCTCGCGATCGCCGCGGGTATGGGTGGCGCGCGGCAGCATGCCGTATTCGGCCGTAACCCAGCCCTTGCCGGAGCCTTTGAGGAAAGGCGGCACCTTCTCGTCCAACGAGGCGGTGCAGATGACATGGGTGTCGCCGAACTTGACGAGGCACGAGCCCTCGGCATGGCGGTTGAAACCGACGATGAATTCGATGTTGCGCAGCTGGTTAGCGGCACGGCCGGAAGGGCGCATAGGGGTCAACTTTCCTAAGATTTGGTTGCGCGGAACCTAACGCTGTCGCCCGCGCGCGGCAATGCTCCTGTTGTGGAGCCAAAGGGCGCGCCTTCACGGCCGCCGCCGCGCCCGGGACCATCTGCTGCGGTCCTGGTAATGCGCTGGTCGTTTTTTCACCCAGGCAATGAAGCGCGCGAGGGCCGGATGCGCGCGCAAGGCGTCGACGGTGCTGAAGTCGCGCGCCAATTCCGCCTCGCTCAGCAGGGCATGGATCGCCTGGTGGCAGATCTTGTGCAGTTCCACTTGCATCCTGCCGCCACGGCTGCGCGGCACCAAATGGTGTCGATCGGTGCTGCCATCCTGGGGGAGGGCGCGATCGCAAAGCGGGCATCGTTTATCGCTCATCGCCCGGAAACGGTACCGCCGCCAAGCGCGCGCCGCCACGAGAATTGGCAGCCCCTGCCGGATCGTGTAGACTGAATTCCTAGTCTCGTCATCGTCCGGACGGCCGGTGAAAACACCCGGATTTCGGCGCCCCAGCAGCAGCGAGGGCTAAGAAATCCTTAGCAACTTGGGTTCTATGGTCGATTTCCGGGCGATCCCCGGCAATTCATGAACCGGGACGCGAAGTCGGCATGTCGAGAGCGATGCAGAAGGCAGATCGAAATATCGGAGGCGGACAGTCTCCGCCGGCAGCGGTGCCGATGAGCGCCCATGAAGAGACCGCGTGTCTCTTCCAAGCCATTTTCGAACAGGCGTCGGTCGGCATCTGCTATTCCGATTTCGACGGCGTCTTCATCCGTGCCAATCCGCGTTTTTGCGAACTGACCGGTTACGTGGCCGAGGAGCTCGAAGGCCGCAGCTTTGCCGAGATCACGCATCCCGACGACGTCAGCATCGATGCGCGCCTTGGCGATGAGTTGATCGCCGGCACGCGCGGCCCCTACACGCTCGAGAAACGCTATGTCCGCAAGAACGGCGAGATCATCTGGGTTCGCCTCACGGTGGCCCTGTCGCGCCTGCCGGACGGGCGGCCCCATCAATTGGTCGGCATGGTCGAGGACATCAACCAGATGCTCCTCACCGAACAGGCCCTGCGCGCCAGCGAGGCGCGCCTGCGCGAGGCGCAGCGCACGGCGCGGATCGCCTCCTATGAAATCGATCACAGGGACGAATCGCGCAACTGGTCTGACGAGCTTTTCTCGATCCTCGAGGTCGAAGCTGCAGTACAGCAACCCACCTTTGACCTTTTCGAGCAGCGCGTTCACCCCCAGGACCGGGCGCTGATCCAGAAGACCAGTGCCGAGGCATTTGCCAATCGGCTGCCCTACGATCTCACCCACCGCCTGGTCATGCCGGACGGCCGCACGAAATATGTCGAGGTGCGCGGCAACACGACCTTTGCCGATGACGGCACACCCTTGCGATCATTCGGCACGGTGCAGGATGTCACCAGCCGCAAGCAATCCGAAATCGCCTTGCGCCAGGCCAAGGAAAGCGCTGAAAGCGCCAACCGCGCCAAGATGGATTTCCTGGCCAATATGAGCCACGAACTGCGCACGCCGCTTAATGCGATCCTCGGATATGCGCAGCTGCTGGAAACGGAGCACGCCGGGCCGTTGGAGCTCAAACAGCGCGAATACTTGCGCGACATCATGACCGGCGGGCGCCATCTCCTCGAACTCATCCAGGACATTCTGGAACTCGCCAAGATCGATGCCGGGCGCATCGGCCTGAAGATCGAGCCGATCGACGCCCTGGCCGTCATCACCGATGCCCTGCCGCTCATCGAGACCATGGCGACAGCGCGGGCGGTCACCTTGCATGTCGCCAGGCCCGCTTTGCCGCTGCCGCAGATGCTGGCCGACCGCGTGCGGCTGCGTCAGATATTCCTCAATCTGCTCAGCAACGCCATCAAGTACAACAAGATCGGCGGGCGTATCGACGTGACCTGCACTGAAATTCGGCCCGGCTATCTGCGCCTTTCCGTGCGCGATACCGGCATCGGCATCAGGCCAGATCGCCAATCGGAACTCTTCGTGCCCTTCAGCCGGCTGGGTGCCGAGACATTGGCGATCGAGGGCACGGGCATCGGCCTGTCGCTCACCAAGAAGCTTACTGAACTCATGGCCGGTAAGATCGGCTTCCAGAGTGTCCCGGGTGAAGGCAGCACGTTCTGGATCGATCTGCCCATCGCCGGTGCCGTCGCCGCCATCGAACCGGCAGCGGCACGGGATTATCCGGAAGTGGCCCCCGCGCGCGGCCGCGTCAAGCGCGAGCAGCGGCACATTCTTTATGTCGAGGACAACCCGGCCCATGTCCGCTTGATGGAACGGGCGTTGGCGCAGATTCCCCATGTCTCATTGACGACGGTGCATACGGCGGAGCTGGCCCTCGTCGCCATGCGCGCCGTGGTGCCGGACCTCATCCTGATGGACCTTGGCGACCCGGACCCGGCGCGCCAAGAATCACAGCGCCGGCTTGTGGCGGTGGCCGAGCAGCGGCGCATCGCGGTGCTCGATTTGGGTGCCGCCCAGCCGGGCGACCGCATGGCCGGGGGTGGTGATGCGATCGACCTGCCGCAACTGCTCGCCGAAATCGAGCGCCGCGTCGGCGGCACCCGCTAAACCCTGTGATTGCAAGGGTTTCCGTGGCGGTGGCAATTCGCCGCCCAGCGTCCTATATCTTACTGGCGTCCTAAATCCTGCTGACGCGCTTTTGCCCCAGACGCCTTCCGGAGCTTCCGCCCATGTCCAATATCGCCACCACCGATACCCTGTTTTTCGAACGCGCCGGCCTCGACCAGCGCAAGACCGAGACCCTGGTGGCCGATGCCTTGAACGGCGCCGATGACGGCGAACTCTATCTGGAATACCAGCAATCGGAGGCGCTGTCCTTCGATGACGGGCGCCTTAAAAGCGCCAGCTTCGACACCACGCAGGGCTTTGGCCTGCGGGCGATTTCGGGCGAAATCTCCGGCTATGCCCATGCCAGCGACCTCTCGGAAGGTGCCCTCGCGCGTGCCGCGCAGACGGTGAAGGCGGTCCATGCCGGCCATGACGGCAAGCTCGATGTGGGCCCCGTCGGCACCAACCGCCAGCTTTACGCGCCGGATAATCCGCTGGGTCTTCTGCCCTTCGAGAAGAAGGTGAAACTGCTCGAGGAAATCGACGCCTATGCCCGCGCCAAGGATCCGCGCGTGCGCCAGGTGATGTGCTCGATCTCAGGCTCCTGGTCCGCGATCCAGATCATCCGCGGCGACGGCCAGCGCATGGCGGACATCCGCCCGCTGGTGCGCCTCAACATCTCGGTCATGGTCGAGGAGAACGGCCGCATGGAAACCGGCTCCTTCGGGTCCGGCGGCCGCGTCACCTATGACGGCGTCGTCGACCCGGCGCATTGGCAGCATGGCGCCGACGAGGCGCTGCGCCAGGCCATCGTCAATCTCGCGTCGATTCCGGCGCCCGCAGGCGAAATGCCGGTGGTGTTGGGGCCGGGCTGGCCGGGCATTCTGCTCCATGAAGCGATCGGCCACGGGCTCGAAGGCGATTTCAACCGCAAGAAGACGTCCGCCTTTGCCGGGCTGATGGGTGAGCGGATTGCCGCCCCCGGTGTCACGGTCGTCGATGACGGCACGCTCACCGATCGCCGCGGCTCGCTCACCATCGACGACGAAGGCACGCCGACGCAGTGCACGACCCTCATCGAAGACGGCATCCTCAAAGGCTATATCCAGGACCGGCAGAACGCGCGCCTCATGGGCATGAAGCCCACCGGCAACGGCCGCCGGCAGAGCTTTGCCCATAACCCGATGCCGCGCATGACCAACACCATCATGCTGGGCGGCAAGCACGACCCGGCCGAGGTGCTGGCCAGCGTGAAGAAGGGCCTCTACGCCGTCAATTTCGGCGGTGGCCAGGTCGACATCACCTCCGGCAAGTTCGTCTTCTCGGCCTCCGAAGCCTATCTCATCGAAGACGGCAAGATCGGCCCGGCGGTGAAGGGGGCGACACTCATCGGCAACGGCCCGGATGTGCTGACCAAGGTCGGCATGATCGGCAACGACATGAAGCTCGACACCGGCGTCGGCACCTGCGGCAAGGAAGGCCAGGGCGTCCCCGTCGGCGTCGGCCAACCGACCCTGCGCATCGACGCCCTCACCGTTGGCGGCACGGCGGCCTGAGTTCCGCAGCCTGAGGTTCGCTGACTAGCTATTGCCATCGACAGTCCTGGGTGGCATCAAGGCATTTCGTTCGATGCCACCCAGGTTGTTTAATTGATGGACTCCGTCCTCTACCGGCGCAATGCTGCGCTCACGCCCAGCATGTTCGTGCCGGAATCGCGTTTCGGTGTCTGGTTCCTGAAGACCGAGACCTGGGCGGTGCATGTGCTGGCGCGGGCGCTCAAGGATCTGGAGCGGCTGATGCCGGAGCCGCCTCCGCAGGATCCGACCATTGTCGATGTCGGTTGCGGGCGCGGTCGATCGTTCAAGCTGCTGCAGGACAGATTCCGCCCCAATCGCATGATCGGCATCGATGTCGACGCGGCGATGCTGGAGATCGCGGCAGAGGAGACGGCGGCGGCAGGGCTGCGGGTTGAATTCCAGCAAACGACATCATCGCGCATGATGCTCGACGATCAATCCGTCGATATCGTGTTTTGCCATCAGACCTTCCATCATCTGATGGATCAGGAAGCGGCCCTCAGTGAATTTTACCGTGTGCTGAAGCCCGGTGGCCTGTTCCTGTTTGCGGAATCGACGCGCAAATACATCCATTCGCCGATGATCCGCCTGCTGTTCCGCCACCCGATGGATGTGCAGCGCTCGGCCGATGAGTATCTCACCATGATCCGCGCCGCCGGTTTTCGTGTCGACGAGGCTGCTATCTCGCTCCCTTATCTGTGGTGGAGCCGCAACGATCTTGGGCTGCTGGAACGCTGGTTCGGCATCAAGCCGCCGCGGAATCGCGAAGAGACGCTGCTCAACTGCGTCGCGGTGAAGGCTTAAGAGCCGGACATCAAGTCCTGCGGCGCAATTGCGGCGCCACCAGCACCAGGAACAGGGCCAGCACGACCAGCGCCAAAGACAGGATCTCGTCCCAGCCAACGGCATCGCCCGTGATCAGCGCCGATGAGATGATGCCAACCACCGGAATGGCCAGCGTGCCGATGGCGGCGACGACGGCTGGATAGATGCCGACGACCCTGAACCAGGCCCAATGGCAGAAGATCATCGGGATGAGGGCGGCATAGGCAACCGCACCCCAGCCGAGCGCGCTCACCGCGCTGGGATCGAAGCTGCCGTCGAACAGTGCCGCGCCGATGAAGATCGGCAGCCCGCCCAGCAGCATCTGCCAGGCGACCAGCGAGGTGGTGGGCATGCCGTAGCAATGCGTCTTCAAGGCGACCGTACCGAAGGCCCAGGAGATCGCGGCGAGCAGCATGAAGACCGGCCCCAGGGGCGCCGCGCTGATATTGGCGAGGTCGGGAACGACCAGGACGAGCAGGCCGATCATGCCGACGCCGAGCCCCGCCAGCCGCAATCCGTCGATCTTTTCTTTCAGCCAGAGCGCGGCAATGGGGGCAGCCCAGAGCGGCATGGTGAAGGCCAGGATCGAGGCACGGCCGGGCTGCATGTGCATCACGCCCAACGCCGAAAAGAGGTGCCAGCCGGTGATGTTGCCCAGGGCGGCGATGAGCAGCGGTCTGAGATCTTGTCGCGGGATGCGCAAGGGCAGTTTGGCTGCCGCCGCAATGGCAAAGAGACCGCCCGCCCCCGCCAACAGGCAGATAGTGCGGAAGGCCCAGACAGGCACTTCGTTGACCGACAGCTTGATCGCCGGCCAATTGACGCCCCAGAACAGTGTGATAAGCACGAGGAGGACGATGCCCGTCGTGGCATTATCCCCGGCAGGACGTTCAGCCGGCAGGCCGCGCTCGCTCATCGGTTCTTACCTTTCCGCGGCCTTGGCGCGACGTTCGGCGATTTTTGCAAGAATGGCGTGACGTTCGTCCGGGTTCGAGATGATCCAATCGCGGATCTCGTCGATGGTGCGGGTGCAGCCGATGCAATAGCCCGTCATCGGGTCCATCTGACAGACGCTGATGCAGGGCGAAGGCGGGCCGGAGGCGAGGAGACGCATGCGTTCCTCGCGCCGCTTCTGCCGCGCCAAACGATCGGCCGTGAGCTTGTCGTCGCTCATGCCGGCAGTACCGTTTCGGGTTTGATGCCCACCAGTTTTTCATAGAGTACGGGGTCGGTGGCACCTTCGCTGCCGATGATCAGCACCTTAGACTGCGGATCGAGCAGCAGCGCATCGCGTGCCGGCGCATCGATTGCCGCCGCGATCAGGCCGGCAAGGCCGCCCACACCGGCTTCGCCGCCTACCACGCGTTCATCACCGCCGATGCCTCTTGCCAAGGTCTTCATCGCAAAGACCGCGGCATCGTCCGGCACGGTCATGAAGGCAAAGCTCGCTTTATCAAGCAACGTCCAGGCGAGTGGCGAAACCTCGCCGCAGGCGAGGCCCGCCATCAGCGTGTCCAGCTTGCCGGTGACAGCGGTGGGCGTGCCCGCCTTGGCGCTCTGGTAATGGCAATCCGCCTTCTCCGGCTCGACCACCACGACCTTGGGGCGCAGCGCATCATATTCCAGCCACAGATAGCCGGCCGCGGCCGCCGGCAATCCGCCGACACCTGCCTGGATGAAGATATGCGTCGGCAATGCGCTGTCCGGCAATTGCGCCAGCATCTCGCCCATCATCACGCCATAGCCGTGCATGACGTGGCGCGGGATCTCCTGATAACCTTCCCAGGTCGTATCGGAGATCACCTGCCAGCCGTTCTTCGCGGCGTCCGCCGCACAGGCGCGGACCGAGGCGTCATAATTGTCAGGGATCCGGCGCATCTCGGCGCCGAAGGCAGCAATCGCCTGTTCGCGCCCGGCGCTCACCCCGGCATGGATATAGATCACCGCGCGGCAGCCGAAGAGCTTGGCACCCCAGGCGACCGATTTGCCGTGATTGCCGTCGGTCGCGGTACAGACGGTGATGTCCTTGGTCCGGTCGCGATACCTGCCGGCCAGCAGATCGCCGACACTCACAGTGCCCCCGGATTCGTGGGCAAGCTCGTTCTGCAGGTGCCGCAGCACCGCATAGGCGCCGCCGACGGCCTTGAAGGCGCCGAGGCCAAAGCGGCCGCCCTCGTCCTTGTAATAGATGCGTCCCAACCCCAGCTGGGCGGCCAGCCCGTCGAGGCACCGCAACGGCGTCGGCTGGTAACCGGGCCAGGCCTTGATCTCGGTGGCGGCACGGGCAAAGCCGTTGGCATCGACGACGCCGGGTGCTGCTTTTCCCAAGCTTTCCTCGGCCGGGCTGAGGCGCGGATTAACGAAAACATGGGGGGTGAGGCGGGGCGGTTTCCAATCGGTCATGGAGGCGACTATTATCAAACCGGCGAAACCGACGCAAACGACGCCCACGCGCGCGACCCATCCCGGAGAAGCATAGATTGCCCTCAACTCCTTCCTTCTTCGCCCTGGCCGCAGCCCGCGGCAATCGCTGGCTGGGGCGCGTGCGGCTGGTGACCGGTCTTATTCTCTTTGCCTATGTGCTGACACATAACCTCAATCATGCGCTGGGTATTGTCTCGCTGCGCTGGCTGGAAGCGGGCCGCTATGTCTTCCTCGCCTTCTGGCGCTTTCCGCCGATCGAATGGGCGCTCTTCATCGCGGTATTCCTGCATCTCACTGTGGCCCTCATCGCGCTTTATCGCCGCCGATCGCTGAAGATGCCGTTCTGGGAAGGGGCGCAACTGGTCCTCGGCCTCGCCACGCCGCCGCTCCTCATGCTCCATGTGCTGGGTACCGCCTATGCCAGCGAGCGTTTCGATTTCGAGGATTCCTACGCCTATGTGCTGCTCTCGCTCTGGGTGTTTCTGCCGGGCTATGGTGCGCTGCAGGCCCTGGCGGTGCTGACCACCTGGATTCATGGCTGCATCGGCATGGGCTATTGGCTGCGCCTCAAGCCCTGGTTCCCCAAGGCACGGCCTTGTCTTTTTGCCTTTGCCGTCGTCCTGCCGGTGCTCGCGCTCATCGGCTTTGCCGATGCCGGCCGCGCCGTGGCCGAGAAATTGGAAGATGAAACCTGGCTGCCGGCCTTGAAAGAGCGCGACCGCTGGCCAGACGCCACTGCCGCCACCGACGTGCACCAGCTCCAGATCATGGGCTTCTGGATCTGCGGCGCGTTGCTCGGCGGCGTGCTGGTGGCACGCGTCATCCGCGATCAGATCGGCCGCGCCCGTGCCATCGAGATCCAGTACGAGAACGGCGCCAAGGTCCGCATCCAATCCGGCATGACGGTGCTGGAAGCCAGTCGCAGCGCCAACATCCCGCATGCCTCGGTCTGCGGCGGGCGTGGGCGCTGTTCCACCTGTCGCGTCAAGATCCTCAAAGGTGCTGCACAATTGCCGATCCCCAGCGATGACGAGCGGCGCGTGCTGGCGCGCGTGGGGGCCGCCCCCGATACGCGCCTCGCCTGCCAGCTTCGCCCCAACGCCCCCCTCACCGTGGCGCCCTTGCTGCCGGCGCAGGCGGGACCGCAACAGGCGCATGCCCGGGGCGACTATCATTCGGGACGCGAGCTCGAAATCGCCGTGCTCTTTGCCGATCTCCGCGGCTTCACGCAGCTTTCCGAACAGCGCCTGCCCTATGACGTCGTCTTCCTGCTCAACCGCTATTTCAAGGCGATGGGCGAGGCGGTCAGCGGTGCCGGCGGCCATCTCGACAAATTCATCGGCGACGGCGTCATGGCGCTGTTCGGCATCGAAAGCGGTATGGCCGGCGACGATGGCCAGCGCGCCTGCACCCAGGCACTGGAAGCCGCGCGCCGCATGTCGGTCAATCTCGAAGAACTCAACCGGCATCTGGTGAGCGATCTCAAGCAGCCCTTGCGCATCGGCATCGGCATCCATTTCGGCCCCGTCATCGTCGGTGACATGGGCTACGGTGCCAACCAGCATCTGACGGCCATCGGCGACACCGTCAACACGGCAAGCCGGCTGGAAACGGCCACCAAGGAATTCGGTGCGCAGCTGGTGATCTCCGACCTGGTGGCGCGGCGCGGCGGCCTTGCCTTTGACCTGATGTCGCTTCATCAATTGCAGCTGCGCGGGCGGGAACAGACCCTGGGTGTCCTCGCCTTCCCCTCGGCGCAGGTGGAACGGGCGGACGCCGCGGAATAGGATGATGGTTGAAATCGACGCGACACCGGTGGAACGCGAGAATTCGGCCCAGGCGCTCAAAAACCTGGTGACGCGCAGCGATGCCGCCGGCCTCACGCAGCTTGCCCGTCATGCGGTGGTCCTCGTCGTGACGGCGACACTGATTATGGCGGCACGCCATTCCCTCTGGCTGTGGCCGGCGATGTTCGTCCATGGCGTGGCGCTGGTTTTTCTCTTTGCACCCTTGCACGAAACCATTCACCGCACGGCCTTTGCCACGCGCTGGCTCAATGACGCGGTGGCCTTCGTCATCGGCGTGCTGCTGGTTTTGCCGCGCGAATATTTCCGCGCCTTTCACTTCGCCCATCACCGCCACACCCAGGATCCGGCGCGTGACCCGGAACTCAGCACACCGCGCCCGGCCACCCGCCGGCAATGGCTGCTCTATGTCAGCGGCTTGCCCTATTGGTATTGGCAATTGCGCGGCTTGGTAACACGCGCCCTCGGCCAAGTGCCGGAAGATTTCTACGGCAATGACACGCAGCGGCAGAAGGTCATCGCCGAATCGCGCCTGATCATCGGCATCTATGGCGCAATTCTCACCCTATCGCTCGCCGCCGGATCGGATATCGCGCTCCGCTATTGGCTCCTGCCGGTCCTGCTCGGCCAGCCGATGCTGCGGCTCTATCTGCTGGCGGAACATTGGGGTTGCCCGCTCGCCCCCGCGCCGATGCTGCAGCGCTCGCGCACGACCTATACCCATCCCATCGTGCGCTTCCTTGCCTGGAACATGCCCTATCATGCCGAACATCACGCCAATCCGGCGGTCCCATTCCATGCTCTGCCCCAGGCCAATGCCTTGCTGGCGGGCGAGATCGGCACGACCAGCCCGGGCTATGTCGCGGCATCGTGCTGGATCTATGAAAGGCTCAGCTGATGGACAGCCCGAAGATATCAACGCTCTCGCGGCTCGCTACCGACAATGATTATGTGCGGCGAAACCCGGCGCCGAATTTCTGGGCGCTGATGCCGCATCAGCTGCACCAGCACACCGATTCATCCTGTTCGTTGGCCAGTGCCGTCATGGTGCTCAATGCTGCCCGCGGAGTTGAAGGGCAGAACCGCATCAGCGGCCTGGTGAGCGAGAAGCGCCTGCTGGATCTCTTCGACCACACCGATTGGCGCGCCGGCATCGCGCCGGAAGGCGGCGGGCGCAAATTGCTGGAGCTTGCCGATCATCTGGAGCAGGCGCTGGCGTATTACGCGCTTGCCGGTTGGCGCGTCGAGCGTAGGCCCGTGGCCCGCGCGGATGCCGCTGCTCTTGCCACCCTGCGCGCCGATCTCGCGGCGATGGAAGCAGGCGCCGGCAGCTTCCCCATCGCCAATTTCCATCTTGACGATTTCTACGGCGACGGCAGCGATATCGGCCATTTCTCACCGCTCGGTGCCTATGATGCAGCGACCGATCGCGTGCTGGTGCTCGATGTCTACAAGGCCGATTACGAGCCCGCCTGGGCACCGCTCCCGCATCTCCTCAAGGCCATGGCGCATCCTTGCGAGGATGGGATGCTGAGGGGCTATCTGGTGGTGACGCGGGGATAGTTTGCAGAATGCGTCATCCCCGGGCCCTGTCGGCGTATGCCGACATGCGTCGGCGAAGACCCGGGGATCCACATGTGACGCTTGTGAGAGTGGATGCCCGGATCAAGTCCGGGCATGACGATCTTTTTTGGTGGCAGCTGCGAGCCTGAAGCTAGCCCTCAATTGATGTTGTTGTCGTCCTTGTAATCGTCGATCGCTTCTTCCAGTGTGTCGAACTCGTCGCAATCGTCGCAGGCGGCCTTCAGCACCGCGAGCTGCTTCTCGGCATTGGGCAGATCCTTCTGCTCCAGATAAAGCTCGCCCAGATATTCATTGGCGCCGAGATGCTTGGGCTCCAGCGCCAAGGCTTTCAGGTAATATTCCATGCCGGCCTTCCAATTGCCCATCTTGCGGTTGGCAAAGCCCAGCTGGTTGAGCGCGTCGGCATACTCGCCCTTTTCCTTGATCGACTTCTGCAGCAGCGGAATGGCCGCCGCGTATTTCTCGTCATCGATCAGATCGACGGCTTTCTTGTAGTCGTCGGCCTTGGCGGCGGGTGCCGTCGAATCCGACCCCATGGAAAAAGCGTGGCTGGCGACGCCTAAGCTGAGGCCCGTCATCAGGGCGATCAACGTCATGCGGGTGAAGGATGGGCGGATGAAGGTTGGGCGCTGGCTTGTCATTTCTATCTCCTCTTCTCTCTCGTAAACGTCTTGATCCGGTTGATCATCTGTCGGGCGTCGTCGGACCTACCCAGTTCCCCGCGCCGTCCTGCCGATAATGGGCAGCTTCCGGACGGCACGCTGTGAACCGGGTCACACGGCACTTCAGCCAGCGGGTCAGTCTCGTTCTTCTTGTGGCGGGCAAGTATTTGGAAAGGCCCGCCAAATGTCTAACCACGAATTCGCGAGCGAGGTTGCGATTGTTACCCTACAGATAAGATACCCTGCAGCGCAGCAATCGCCTGCCTGCGACGGGAAAGCCCTTGCGCGCAATTGTTTGTGTACGAATAATAACCCCCGAGTGAGCCACCTAAATGCCGCGCGTTCAGTGTGTTATGAAGGAAGCCACCTGATGGATGATCTGGCGCTGCCGCACGGCCTGCGTTTCGACGATCTCTACGACCCCGCCGGCCTTGCCCGGCTGGATGACGCCTTTCTGACATATCTCGGCGATAGCGACCCGGCCTTGCTGGGCCGGCTTGGCGCCGCGCGGGCAACGCCCAGCGCGCTGGATGCCAAGGCGCACTCCCAGCTGATCCTCGATCTCGCCCCCTGGCTTGAGGATTTCATCGGCACGCTGTTCGGCATCACGCGCGAACTTCAAGCGCTGCAGGGCGCGCACAACCGCCTGGCGCCGCTCTATACCTGCAAGCGCCTTTTCGTTCAGCGCCGCGCCTTGAAGGCCTATGGCGCGGACAAGATCGCGCGAATCGATGCCGATGCCTTGCGCGTAGAATTGACGCCCCTCATCGGCGGCACCTTCGATGAACTGGCCTTTGCCACGGCCGTCGACGGCTGGTGCCAGGACGAAGCGGCGCATGCGGTGCCCATCGACCTTGCCCTGCAATACGCCGCCTGGGCGACGCAGAGCGAGGCGGGGAAAGAGCGCCATCGCGACGGCATCCTCTTCAAGGCACCACGGAAGATCGATCCGCTGCATCTGCTGCATCTCGAGACGGAAACGCGGGACGGTGTCACATCCTATAAGCTTGGCGCCGACAAGCTGCGCCACCGCGAAGGCTTCGCCCTCACCGATCACGGCACCGATCTCAAAGGGGCGCTCGATCACGCCAATTACTGCATCTGGTGCCACAACCAGGGCAAGGACAGCTGTTCCAAGGGCCTCCATGAAAAGGACGGCACGTTCAAGAAAAGCGTCTTCGGCGTGACGCTCGCCGGCTGCCCGCTCGAAGAAAAAATCTCCGAGATGCATGCGGCCAAGGTCGCCGGCCAGCCCTTAGGCGCGCTGGCCATCATCGCCATCGACAACCCGATGGTGGCGGCGACCGGCCACCGTATCTGCAACGATTGCATGAAGGCCTGCATCTATCAAAAACAGGAACCGGTCGATATCCCCCAGGCCGAAACACGGACGCTGAAGGACGTGCTGGCGCTGCCCTATGGGTTCGAGATCTACAGCCTGCTCACGCGCTGGAACCCGCTCAATTTCCATCATCCCGTCGCCAAGCCATCTTCGGGCAAGAAGGTGCTGGTGGTGGGCCTCGGCCCGGCCGGTTATACCCTGGCGCATTACCTGATGAATGACGGCCATATGGTGGCGGCGATCGACGGGTTGAAGATCGAGCCGCTGCCGCCTGAGATTTCCGGCGTCACGGCGACGGGTGCGCGCGTGCCCTTCCGCCCCATCCGCGACATCGCCGATCTTAGGGAAGAATTGGGCAGCCGCGCCATGGCGGGGTTCGGGGGTGTCGCCGAATACGGCATCACCGTGCGCTGGGATAAGAATTTCCTCAAAATCATCCGCCTGCTGCTGGAGCGGCGGCGGAGCTTTGCCATGTTCGGCGGCGTGCGCTTCGGCGGCACGATCACCTTAACCCAAGCCTGGGCGATGGGCTTCGATCATGTGGCCCTCGCGATGGGGGCGGGGAAGCCGACTTTGCTCGACATGCCGGGGGGCCTCGCCAAGGGTGTCCGCATGGCGTCGGATTTCCTGATGGCGCTGCAATTGACCGGTGCGGCCAAGGCCGATTCCATCGCCAATCTGCAATTGCGCCTGCCGGCGGTCGTCATCGGCGGCGGCCTCACTGCCATCGATACGGCGACCGAGGCGATGGCCTATTACCCGCTGCAGGTTGAAAAATTCCTGACGCGCTATGAGACGATTGCGGCCGAGAAAGGCGAGGCGGCACTGCGGGCTTCGTGGAACGCTGTTGAATTGCCCGTTGTCGATGAATTCCTCACCCATGGCCGCGCCATCCGCGCCGAACGCGCGCGTGCGGCCGCCGCAGGAACGCATCCCCGCATCTCGGAAATGCTGCAGGAATGGGGCGGCGTGACACTCGCCTATCGCCGGCGCCTCATCGACGCGCCGTCCTACACGCTCAATCATGAGGAGGTGGAAAAGGCGCTGGAGGAGAACATCCGCTTTGCCGAAAATCTGACGCCGACCCGCATCGATGTGGATGAGAATGGCTTTGCGACACGCATCCATTTCACCCATGCCGATGGCACGGCGCATGACCTTCCGGCCCGCGCTGTGCTGGTGGCGGCAGGGACGCGGCCCAACACGGTGCTGGCACGCGAAGACGCTGCCCATTTCGGCCTCGACGGGCAGTATTTCCGCGCGCTTGATGACGCGGGTGCCGTGGTGACGCCGGAAAAACTCGCCAAGCCCAACGAGGTCCGCGTCATCACGCTTGCCAAGGATGATGGCCGGGCAGTCAGCTTCTTCGGCGATCTGCATCCGAGCTTTGCCGGCAATGTGGTGAAGGCGATGGGCAGCGCCAAGCAGGGCTGGCCCGCAGTCGCCACGGCGCTGGAAAAACGCACGCGGCAAGACGATGCCGCCGCTTTCCTGGACGGCTTGAACAAGCGCCTGCGCGCGCGCGTTCGCGTCGTCAATCGCCTGACGCCCACCATCGTCGAGGTGGTGGTTGAGGCGCCCCAGGCCGCGGCCAATTTCCAGCCCGGCGAATTCTATCGCCTGCAGAATTTCGAAAGCCTCGCCCCCCGCAGTGGCGACACCGTGCTCGCCATGGAAGGTCTGGCCCTCACCGGCGCCTGGACCGATCCCGATGCGGGCCTGGTCGGCCTCATCGTCCTGGAGATGGGCGGCTCGTCATCACTTTGCACCGAGCTGGCCCCGGGCGAGCCGGTGATCCTGATGGGCCCGACCGGTGCGCCCACCGAAATTCCTGCCGGCGAAACCGTGCTGCTGGCCGGCGGCGGGCTCGGCAATGCGGTGCTGTTCTCGATCGGCCGCGCGTTGCGGGCGGCGGGGTCGAAGGTGCTCTATTTCGCTGGCTACAAGAAGCTGGAGGACCGCTACAAGGTCGCGGACATTGAAGCTGCCGCCGATATCGTCATCTGGTCATCGGATGAGGCGCCGGGATTTGCGCCGACACGGCCGCAGGACAAAACCCATGTCGGCAACATCATCGACAGTATCGTCGCCTATGCCGATGGGAGGCTTGGTCCCGTCCCGATCCCGCTCGGCGATGTCGACCGCATCATCGCCATCGGCTCCGACGGCATGATGGCGGCGGTGCAGCGCGCAAGGCATGAGGTGCTGAAACCCTATCTGAAACCCGCGCACTGCGCCGTGGGCTCGATCAACTCGCCCATGCAATGCATGATGAAGGAAATCTGCGCCCAATGCCTGCAGCCGCATAAGGACCCGGTGACGGGGAAGGAAAGCGTCGTCTTCTCCTGCTTCAACCAGGACCAGGACCTCGACCGCGTCGATTTCGCAGGCCTCAGGCAGCGCCTGGGTCAGCAATCGGTGCAGGAAAAACTGACCCGCCACTGGATCAGTCACACGCTGCAAAACCTCGATCGCGACAAGGCGGCGGAATAGGGGAAAGGCTGGGTCGTCTGCGCCAGCCCACCTTTGCCGGTCAGTACATCCGTGATCCGGCGAAAGGGTTGGGCGGCGGGCTGAAGCGCGCTTGCAAACGGGGTTGCAGTTGCGGGCCTTTCGCCTATTTCGACCAGGACGGCCACTGGGGTGCGGCTCCATCCGTCATGGAATTGAGATGGGGTTCAGCCCATTCCTTTTCAATGTGTCGCGTGCCACATTTTGTGCGTAACACAAGCACGCGCGCGTAAAGAAATGCCGCTTAGTAGAGGCGGATACGGGAAAAGGCGACCGGATCGATGCCGACGCGGCGCAGATCGGCAGGTGCTGGCTGGCGACCGAATTCCAAGGCGCTGGCGCAGGCACGGGCCGCGGCCCAAGCGCCAAAAACAGCCGCTATGGTGCTCCAGGGGCTCGGCGTGGCGGCATCGCCACTGAGGGATTGGAGTAACATGTGGCTCATATCCGGTCTCCTAGATTGATGGACTGGATATGGGTTTCATGCTGCGGCGCAACCAGGTGACATTGCGCCGCAGCACGGATGCCTCAAAGGCTGCGCACCTTGTGCAGGAAGGTATCGACCTCGCGCTTCAGGCGTTCGCCGTTATGGGCCAGTTCGCTGGCGGCGCTCAGCACCTGGGTCGAGCCGGCACTGGTCTGCTGCGAGGCTTGTGTCACACCGACGATGTTGCTGGAAACCTCGGCGCTGCCGGCTGCCGCCTGCTGGACGTTGCGTGAAATCTCCTGGGTGGCAGCCCCCTGTTCTTCCACGGCCGACGCGATGCCGGTCGAGATTTCGTTCACACGGCCGATGGTCTGGGTGATGGTGCCGATGGCTGTCGCCGATTGATCGGTCGCCTCCTGGATCGAGCGGATCTGTGCGGCGATCTCGTCGGTGGCGCGTGAGGTCTGTGTCGCCAGCGTCTTCACCTCGGACGCCACGACGGCAAAGCCCTTGCCGGCCTCACCCGCGCGCGCTGCCTCGATGGTGGCGTTGAGGGCGAGGAGGTTTGTCTGGCCGGCGATGTCGTTGATGAGGTTCACGACCTCGCCGATCTTCAGCGCGGCCTCCGACAGGCTCTTCACTTTGGCATTGGTGTCGTTGGCCTGGTCCACGGCGTTGCCGACGATCCGGGTCGATTCCGAAACCTGACTGGAGATCTCGCTGATCGAGGCCGAGAGCTCTTCGGTGGCCGAGGCCACGGTCTGCACGTTCTGCGACATTTCTTCGGTGGCGGCAGCGACCGCGGTCGATTGCTGCGCCGTTTCCTCGGCTGTGGCGGAGAGGGTCTGCGCCGTCGATTGCAGCTCAGTTGCGGCGGCGCTCACCACGGCCACCACTTCGGTGATCACGGTTTCGAAGGCGGTAACGGCCAGTTCCACTTGACGACCGCGCTCGGCCTGGCGTTCGGCCTCCTGCTTGGCTTCCTGGTCCAGCTTGCGCGCCTTGATCATGCCTTCCTGGAAGACAAGGCTCGCTTTGGCGATATCGCCCATCTCGTCGCGGCGATCGGTTTCTGGCACCTTGATGTCCAGGTTGCCGGTTGCCATGGTCTGCAAGGTGCTGGCGATGGCGGTGGCCGGGCCGCTGATGCCCCGTACCAGGACGACGGCGGCGACGACGCCGAAGAGGATCGCCACGACCAGACTGACGATGACGATCATGCGCGACGAGGCATAGATGGCATCGCCCGTGGCGCTGGCGGCGCTGGCACCATCCTTGTTGAGCTTGGCGAGGGCCGTCAGCGTGGTGGAGGCATCGTCAAAATGCTGGCGCGCCTCACCCTTGAAGAGCGCCGACGCTTCGTCGTTCTTGTTCTGGCGCGACAGTTCGATGACTTGCTTGCTCTTCTGCAGATACTCATCCCATTGCTGGCCGAACTTGTCGTAGAGCGCTTTCTCCTCGGGCGAAGAAATCAGCGGTTCGTAGATCTGGCGATTATCGGCGATGATCTTGTTCTGCGCCTCAATATCGGCTTCCGCCTTGGCCATTTCTTCATCAGTCGTCGACATGATGTGGGTTCCCTGCGCGATGCGCAGATCCGACGTGTTCATGTTGAGCTTGTCGGTGATGTCGACGCTGGGCAGCCAGTTTTCGGCGATGATGGTCGACTGGTCGTTGACGGCGGCGAGACGGCCAATGGAAAGCACACCCATCGCCGCCATGATGACAAGCAACAAGCCCATGGCCAGCGAGAGCTTCACGCCGATGCGAAGATTCTTCATGATTTTCTCTTTCGATCTTTCAGTGTCCGCGATCACAAAGGACCGGCCCCTGCCGGAATTTCTCCGAATATTTCAATGACAGCCGCGTAAACAAATTGCTAAACCCGCGCTGCCTTCTACCAATGCGTGGGCGGTGATATACCTTCGTATAGTCCAATGCCGATTGCTGTGCGGATTGCTGTCTTAGCAAAGGCCAAATGTCCTATCTCGAACCTGCTGCCGCCTGCCGCAAATGACGGCTAGGCGCGCTGCGACAGGCTGTTCAAGAATCCCTCGACTTCATTTTCCAGCGCATGGGTCTGTGCCATCAGATCGGTAATCTCATGCGAAACGCTGTCGGCGATCCGGTTGGCGACACCGATGGAACTGGCCACCGCCGCCATGCGGTTGGTGACATCCGTCGTGCTGCGCGACACGGTCTCGACACTGCGCGCGATCTCGGTCGTGGCGGCACCCTGTTGTTCGACGGCGGCGGCAATCGCTGTCGTGGTATCGCTGATGCGGCTGATGGTGCTGGCGATGGTATGGATGGCCTGCGCCGATGTGCCGGTGGCGGATTGCATGGCCTTGATCTCGCTGGAGATCTGGTTGGTCGCCTCCGCAGTCTGGCGCGACAGGCCCTTCACTTCGGCAGCGACAATCTGGAACCCGCGGCCCGCATCGCCGGCGCGCGCCGCTTCGATGGTGGCGTTGAGGGCCAGCAGGTTGGTGTGGCCGGCAATGTCGTCGATGAGCCGCACCACATTGCCGATATGGCCGGCAGCCTGCTCCAGCGTCGCCACGGATTCGTTCGAACTGTTGGCTTCGCCGACAGCCTGCAAGGCGATGGTGCTGGCGCTGGCGGTCTGGCGCTGGATCTCGTTGATCGCGGCCGTGAGCTCCTCGGCGGCAGCCGAGACGCTTTCGACGTTCTGGGCGGTCACCAGCGAGGCTTGAGAGACGGCCTCGGCATCGGCAGCGGCCGAATGCGCGCTGCTGGTGAGCTCGGTCGATCCGGACTGCAGATGCTCGGAGACTTTTTTGAGCGCCACGATGACGCTACCGACCTTGCCGCGAAAATTCTCGCCGATGCGTTCGATGTCCAGACCGTGTTGGCGTTGCAATTCCTCGAAATAGGCCGAGACGGCGATGTCCATGTCGAGCATGGCAAGCTGGGTCATGGCCGAGACGATATCGCCGAGCTCGACCGTCGCGCGGTGGGCATGAAGGCGCGAATAGCAGGCGATGACGGCGCGACGGATGAGGTGGGACAGCGTGCGGTGATAGGCGGCGATGTACCAGCGCGGCTCCAGGCCGATCTTGGCGTGGATGAGGCCGATCTTCAGGGCAGACTCGAAATAGGCTTCATCGAGCGTGCCAGAGAACAACCGCTTCCAATGCGTCGTCTGGGCCGCTTTGGCATGTTCGATCCGCGCCGGGCTGGAGAACATGCCGGTGAGCTGCGGCCAGTGCGAAAGATGGTCATAAAAGGCGGCGACGGCACCAGGCAGGATGGCTTCGATTTCGCCACGGAATGAGCCGATGACACCAAGGACGTTGGCGTCGATTCCTGAAAAAGCGAGACGTTCGGCGATATGGAGATCAGGCTTGCGCTCGCTCATTCAAATATCCCCTCGATCACTATTGTTTTATGGCGGAATACATCTCAGCGTTGTGGGCCGTGTTGGAAATCTAGCAGGATGAAAACGAGCGAAATTTGATCTAGATCAGATTAAACCTAAAAAATGACTATATTTCAATGGATTAAGAAAAGATTAATGCTCCGACCGGTGTCCTATTCTCTCGGCCATTTAGGCTCTATAGACCATTAATACGAGGAAATGTGACAGATGACCTAGGCGGCACTCTGCGGACGATCATGACCCGACCTCACCTGGGCGTGAGAAAAGTTCAGTTTGCGACATGACGGCTAGTCGTTAATCGACTATCTGCAGTCGCCCCAATTGCAGCCATGTATGGGTAGAGGGCCTAGCAATAGGCCGATTGTTGGAGTGGGAATGTGTCGAACGCGGCCAAGTCGGGTTGCCTGATCATTGCCTGCGGCGCGCTGGCCAAGGAATTCGTGGCTGTGCGCGACGCGAACGGCTGGTCGGATGACCAATTGGCGGTGACCTGCCTGCCGGCAATCTGGCATAACCGCCCGGACAAGATCCCGGACGGCGTCAGGACAAAAATACGCTGGGGCAAGAAGCGCTTTAAAGAGATCTTCGTGCTTTATGGCGATTGTGGAACGGGCGGCTTGCTCGACGAGGTGCTGAAGGAGGAGGGGGTCGAACGGATCGAAGGGCCCCATTGCTACGATTTCTTCGCCGGGCATGCGGTCTTCGACGGGATGATGGAAGAGGAGTTGGGGAGCTTTTTCCTCACCGACTACATCACCCGCCATTTCGACCGGCTGATCTGGCAAGGGATGGGCCTCGACAAGCATCCGGAGTTGCGCGACGCCTATTTCGGCCATTACCGCCGTGTCGTCTATCTGGCGCAGATCGACGACCCGGCATTGACAGAGAAGGCCAAGGCCGCCGCCGCGCGACTGGGCCTCAGTTTCGAGCGGCGATATACGGGTTACGGCGAGATGGCCAGCTTCATGAAGCAGGCGGCCGCTGCGCAAAAACAGGATTGAAGAACGACATGGCTCAGCTGGTCACCGTCTACTGGCGCGATATCCCCGCCCAGGTCATCGTCAAGAAGGGGCGCGACAGCGCCAAGAAACAGCTCGACGAGCGCTTTGAAAAGGCGATCGACCGCGCCGCCATGCGCGCCAATCTGCGCGACACGGATTCATACCTGGCCGAATGGCGCCGTGCCGCCCCGGTCGAGGTGAGCGACGATCTCGAAGCCGAGGTGGCCAAGGCCGCGGCGGCGCTTGAAGCCGCGTTTCCGGAGGAGAAGCTGAAGGAACTCGTTGACACCGGCGGCGTTGCCGCCGCGAAAGCATAAGGGCGTCATCCCATGTACGCAGTGCGCCTCTGGTCGGTGCGCCACGCAAAGGGCCTCAACCGCTTTTATAAAGCCTTCGAGCGCGTCATCGTGGCCTTGCATCCGCTGTGGAACAAGATCGGCTATGAGAAGATCGAGCGGCCGTTCCAGGTGATGGAAAAGGCCACCAAGGGCCTGCTGTTCGATTGCCAGATGTGCGGGCAATGCGCGCTCTCATCGACCGGCATGTCCTGCCCGATGAATTGCCCGAAGACTCTGCGCAACGGCCCTTGCGGCGGGGTGCGCCCCAACGGCCATTGCGAAGTGAAGCCCGAGATGAAATGTGTCTGGGTCCAGGGCTGGATGGGTGCCGAGAACATGGGCGACCTCTCCAAGATCCAGGACGTGCAGCTGCAGGTCGACAACAAGATCAAAGGCCGTTCCTCGTGGCTGCGTGTCGTGCGCATGGAGAAGAAGGTCGGCGAGTTCGCGCCGAAACCACCCAAGGCACCGCCCGCCAAGAAGCCGGAAGCCGCCAAGCCCGATGCGGCAAAGCCCGCGACCCCGGGTGAGGGGAAGGCGGCATGATGGACCCGCAGATCGATCCAGCGGCACCGCTGCCCCATCTTCCCGGTCATTCCTCGGGCGGGCGCCTGGAGCGCATCCTGCGTGCTGGCAAGTTCGCCGTGACGGCCGAGCTCAACCCGCCGGATTCCGCCGATCCGCGCGATGTCTATGACCGCGCGCTGGTGCTCTCCGAAGTCTGCGACGCCATCAACGCGACCGACGCCTCCGGCGCCAATTGCCACATGTCGTCGGTCGGTATCTGCTCGCTGCTGACGCGGGCCGGCTATGCCGTGATCATGCAGATCTCCTGCCGCGACCGGAACCGCATCGCCATCCAGGGCGATGTGCTGGGGGCGGCCGCCATGGGTGTGCAGAACATCCTGTGCCTGACCGGCGACGGTGTGCAGGCCGGCGACCAGCCGGAAGCCAAGCCGGTCTTCGATTTCGATTCGACCTCGCTTTTGAAATGCATCCGCGGCATGCGCGATGAGGGGAAGTTCCTTTCTGGGCGCAAGATCACCGTGCCGCCGCGCGTATTCTTAGGTGGTGCCGCCAATCCCTTCGTGCCGCCGGTCCATCAGCGCGCCGTCCATATCGGCAAGAAGATCGCCGCCGGCGCGCAGTTCATCCAGACGCAATATTGCTATGACGTGCCGATGCTGCGGTCGTTCATGGACAAGGTGCGCGCGCAGGGCCTGCACGAGAAGGCCTTCTTCCTCATCGGCGTGGGGCCCTTGCCGTCTTCGAAGACGGCGCGCTGGATGCGCTCCAATGTGCCCGGCGTCCATATCCCCGACGCCGTGATCGAGCGAATGGAAAAGTCGAAGAACGAGAAGGCGGAAGGCAAGCAGCTCGCCATCGACCTCATCCAGGAGATCAAGGAGATCGAAGGCGTGCATGGCGTCCATGTCATGGCCTATCGCCAGGAAGAATTCGTCAACGAGATCATCCACGCCTCGGGCGTGATGAAGAATCGCCAGCCGCGACGTGCTCCGCGCCCAGCAGAGCCCGCGAGCGTCGTGGCATAGCCAACAACAATTGCTTCTCTAGAAAGGACTACCCGTTATGACCGATACCGTCGTCAGCTCGGCCACCAAGGAAATCGTGATCGGTTTCGATCGCCCCTTCTGTGTCATCGGCGAGCGCATCAACCCCACCGGCCGCAAGCTGCTGGCTGCGGAAATGGCGGCGGGCGATTACAGCCGCGTGAAGTCGGATGCCCTGGCCCAGGTCGAAGCCGGTGCGCATATGCTCGACGTCAATGCCGGCATCCCGATGGCCGACGAGCCGCGCATCCTCGCCGAAGCCATCCAGCTGGTGCAGTCCCTGACCGACACCCCGCTCTCGATCGACAGCTCGATCGTCGCCGCCCTCGAAGCCGGCCTCTCGGTCTATAAGGGCAAGGCGCTGGTCAATTCGGTGACCGGTGAGGAAGAGCGCCTCGAAGTCGTGCTGCCGCTGGTGAAGAAGTATGGCGCCGCCGTCGTCGCCATCTCGAATGACGAGACCGGCATTTCGGAAGATCCCGACGTGCGCTTTGAAGTGGCCAAGAAGATCGTGCAGCGCGCGGCCGATTACGGCATCCCCTATAAGGACATCGTCGTTGATCCGCTGGTCATGCCGATCGGCGCCCTTGGCAATGCCGGGAAGGCCGCCTTCAGCCTCATTCGTCGCCTGCGCGAGGAATTGAAGGTCAACACGACCTGCGGCGCCTCGAACATCAGCTTCGGCCTGCCGAACCGCCACGGCCTCAACCAGTCCTTCCTCGCCATGGCGATCGGTGCCGGCATGACCTCGGCCATCATGAACCCGCTGCATCCGGAAGAAATGACGGGCATCTGGGGTGCTGACGTGCTGATGGGCACCGACGCGCATTGCGCCCATTGGATCAAGCGCTTCCGCGAACCGGCCCCGGAAGGCGATGCCGGCGGCCGCGGCCGCCGCGAGCGCTCGGGCCGTCGCGGTGGCGGCGGTGCCACCGGCGGCAGCACCCCGGAAGCGGTGGGCGCGTAACGAGAAAGGCCCCCTCTCCCTAACCCTCCCCCACGTTGGGGGGAGGGGACTTGAGCAAGCCTGAGCGCGATCTTGATTGCGAACTCGGTGAGCTCCCTCCCCCCTACGTGGGGGAGGGTCGGGGAGAGGGGGAGCAACTGCACGACCTCTCCCTGAAGAGAGGAAACAGAAGACTTCCCCATCCTTGAGCCCGAGGATGGGGTTTGGCATTTTCAGGGCCTGTTAAAACCATACGAGCATTGCAGGAATACCCATCATGGCGGATGTCGGCACGGCCTCACTGGAAAATGGCAACGGCGCGGAGACTGGCGATCAGGCTTGGCTTGTTTTCATGCCGTCCGGCAAGCGCGGCCGCTTTACCAAGGGCACGCCGATTCTCACCGCCGCGCGCCAGCTTGGCGTTGATATCGATTCGGTCTGCGGTGGGCGCGGCATTTGCGGTCGCTGCCAGGTGGTCGTCTCGGAAGGTGAGTTCGCCAAGCTCGGTGTCACATCCGACGCGCATCACCTCTCCGATTTTTCCAGTGTCGAGCAGCGCTATGCCGACAAGCGCGGCCTGAAGCCCGGCCGGCGTCTTTCCTGCTCGGCGCAGCTCCTCGGTGATCTCGTCATCGACGTACCGGCCGACAGCCAGGTCCACAAGCAGGTGGTCCGTAAGCGCGCCGAGATGCGCGAAATCCGCCTCGATCCGGTCATCCGCCTGCATTACGTCGAGGTGCAGGAGCCGGACATGCATGATCCGACCGGCGATCTGCAGCGGCTGGAGAAGGCCTTGAAGGCGCAATGGAACCTGGAAGGGCTCGATTGCGACGTGCGCGCCATCCAGGGCCTGCAGCAGGCCTTGCGCAAGGGCGAGTGGAAAGTCACCGTCGCGGTGCATATGGGCCGGCAGATCACGGCGGTGTGGCCGGGCTTCCAGGACAAGATCTATGGCTTTGCGGTCGATGTCGGCTCCACCACCATCGCCGGGCATCTGTGCGATCTGGCGACCGGCGAGGTCGTGGCGTCCTCGGGCCTCATGAACCCGCAGATCCGCTTCGGCGAAGACCTGATGAGCCGAGTCTCCTATGTGATGATGAATCCGGGCGGCGATGCCGACATGACCAAGGCGGTGCGCGATTCCTTGAACGACCTGGCGCAGGCCGTTGCCAAGGAAGCCGGCTGCACGGTGCATGACATCCTGGAATGCACCTTTGTCGGCAACCCGATCATGCACCATCTGCTGCTCGGCATTAACCCGATCGAGCTCGGCTGGGCCCCCTTTGCCCTGGCGACCGACGGGCCGGTGCAGATCTGGGCGACGGAAATCGACCTCAAGGTCCATCCCAACGCCCGCATCTATGTGCTGCCCTGCATCGCCGGCCATGTCGGCGCCGATACCGCGGGCGTGATCCTGTCGGAGACGCCCTACGAGACGGAGGAGATGACGCTCATCGTCGATGTCGGCACCAATGCCGAGATCGTGCTGGGCAACAAGCACAAGCTGCTGGCGGCGTCATCGCCGACCGGTCCCGCTTTCGAAGGTGCGCAGATCTCCTGCGGCCAGCGTGCCGCCCCCGGCGCCATCGAGCGCGTGCGCATCGACCGCGACACGTTGGAACCGCGCTTCAAGGTGATCGGCTGCGATCTGTGGTCGGATCATCCGGATTTTGCGAAGGAAACGGAAGCCTTCGGCGTCACCGGTGTGTGCGGTTCCGGCATCATCGAGGCCCTGGCCGAGATGTTCCTGGCCGGCATCTTGACGCAAGACGGCGTCATCGATGGGGCGATGGCGGCGAAGAGCCCGCGCATCCAGGCGGACGGCCGCACCTTCATCTACATGCTGCATGACGGCCAGCCGCAGCTGAGGATCACCCAGAACGACATCCGCGCCATTCAGCTCGCCAAGGCGGCGCTCTATGCTGGCGCGCGCCTGCTCATGGACAAGCTCGGCGTCGACAAGCTGGACCGCATCACGCTGGCCGGTGCCTTCGGCAGCCATATCGACGTCAAATACGCGATGGTGCTGGGCATGATCCCGGATTGCGATCTTGCCAAGGTAACCAGCGCCGGCAATGCCGCCGGCACCGGCGCCCGCATCGCGCTCCTCAACCGCTCGGCGCGCGACGAGATTGCCCGCGTGGTGAAGCAGGTCGAGAAGATCGAGACGGCGGTCGAGGCGAAGTTCCAGGAACACTTCATCGGCGCCATGGCCCTGCCGCACAAGACAGCGCCCTATCCGCATCTCGCCAAGGCGGTGAACCTGCCTGAGCCCAAGATAGCTGCCGCCCCCGAAGGCGATGACGGCGGCCGCCGCCGGCGTCGGCGGGGGTAATTACTGGCCGCCCCCTCACCCCAACCCCTCTCCCGCGAGGGGAGAGGGGCTTCGTCACGCGGCGGAGTTCACATCTCTTTGCCACACCGCGTATTGCGGGCATAAACTCATTCCCTCTCCCCTCGCGGGAGAGGGTCAGGGTGAGGGGGTGGTGCAGTGGCAAAAACGGCTCTGGCAAGAGCGCTGCGGCGCAGTTCGACCGAAGCAGAAAAGAAGCTTTGGAACTTGCTGAGAGATAGAAGACTTGAAGGCTGGAAATTTCGTCGCCAAGTCCCTTTGGGAAGCTACGTCGTCGACTTCTATTGCGCGCAAGCAAAGCTGATCGTCGAGGCGGATGGCGGTCAGCACGCCGAATCGGCATCAGACGAAAACAGGACGGCATGGCTCGCCAGGAACGGTTATCGCGTGAAGCGCTACTGGAACAATGAAATCCTGGCGAACCCGGAAGGCGTATTCATGGATCTCCTCGAGAACTTGACGTGACCGAAGATCCCCGCGGTTTCGGCATCTATATCCATTGGCCTTTCTGCAAGGCCAAATGTCCTTACTGCGATTTCAATTCCCATGTGCGGGAGCGGATCGAGGAGGAGGTTTGGCGGGACAGCTACCGCAAGGAACTCGCGCATTACGCGGCGATGGTGCCCGGCCGGACCGTCAGCAGCATCTTCTTCGGCGGCGGCACGCCATCCCTGATGAACCCGGCAACGGCCGAGGCCGTGATCGATGCGGTGGCGCGGCACTGGCGCGTGGCCAACGATATCGAGGTGACGCTGGAGGCCAACCCGACCTCGGTCGAAGCGGAGAAGCTGCGGGATTTTCGCCGGGCCGGGATCAATCGCGTCTCCCTCGGCATCCAGGCGCTCGATGACGCCGATCTCAAATTCCTCGGCCGCCAACACAATCAGAGCGAGGGGCTCAACGCGCTGGCACTCGCCGCCAACACGTTTGAGCGCTTCACCTTCGATCTCATCTATGCGCGGCCGGGCCAGACAATCGAGAAATGGCGGGCGGAACTGCGACGTGCGCTGGGTTTTGCCGCAGATCATATTTCGCTCTACCAGCTGACCATCGAAACCGGCACCGTGTTCGAGCAGGCCTATGCCCGTGGCGATTTCGTCCTGCCGGAGGAAGACGTGCAAGCCGAGTTGTATGAAATGACCGCGGCGATTCTGGGCGATGCCGGCATGGCCGATTATGAAATCTCGAACTACGCCAAGCCCGGCTCGGAATCGCGGCATAACCTCACCTATTGGCGCTATGGCGATTATGTCGGCATCGGGCCGGGTGCCCATGGCCGCCTCACCATCGGTGGCAGCAAGTTCGCGACGCGCCAGCACCGGGCGCCGGAGCGCTGGCTGGAGATGGTGGCGGATGGCGGACATGCCACGCGCCAGCACGAGCGCGTAGACGTTGCGGCGCGCATTTCCGAGCTGACGATGATGGGCCTGCGCCTGGCCGAGGGCATTCCGCTGGCGCGGTTTGAAGCGGAAGCGGGACGGCCCTTTGCCGACTGCCTCGACGGTGCCGCCTTAAGACGCCTCGGCGAAGGTGGATTTCTTGAGGTGCAGGAAGGCCGCCTGATCGCCACTGCCGCCGGCCGCCAGCGGCTCGATGCCGTGCTCGGGGACTTGCTCGGCTGACGGGGGCCGCTGCAACTCGCTGCAACTGGGCGCCAGCATCTTGAGCCGCGTCGCCATGGCAATGGCGATTGCCTCATCGGAATAGGAACAGGCCCCGGCACTGGGTGTGAACGTGAATTCGCCGAAATAGACGCCTTGCGGCGTGTCATAGAGATCGATGCGCACGAAGTCGAAGCCGCGCGAGAGCTGGGCGGCGATCTCGATCATCTGCTCCAGATGTGGCGGGCGTTCGATATGTTCCGGGAAATCCAGCCCGCCACAGCGCACCGGGATGATGTTGAAATCCGGCACGGTGAACAAGGCGCGCCGATGCTGCGGCGTGAAACGGTCGACATCAAGCCTCCCGTGCAGCACATAGCCGTCGGAGCAGGCGAACTTGTAATCCTTGATGCGCTGGTCCGGGGCCAGGTTCTGTTCGACGATCAGTTTCTTTTCCAGATTCCGGTACTGTGCTTCGCGCCGGGCATGAAAGAAGTTCCGCTTGGCATAGCGCACGAATTGCGCCAGATCCCGCATGCTGATCGTGTCGTCGAGATAGAGAATGGCGCCGAAGCTGTGGGTGGGCTTCACCACCAGTTTGTGCCCGAGGAACGGTCGCAGCCAATCGGCCACATCGGCGACGGTGGTGGAGCGCTTGAGATGCAGCACGCTTTCGGTCATCGGAACCTTCACCTGGGGTGCCTTGGCGGTTGCCAGCTCCTTGGCGAATTCCTTGTCGATCGAGGCCTGCTGCAGCACCGACCACTCGTTGCGGATCATGCGGTGAAAGATGATGTCGTTGAGGGTCGCGCGCGGATCGGATGAGAAGCGCGGCATGCGGCCATTGCCACCGTAGAAGCGCGGCAATGCCAGGCAGTAATTGAAGAAAAGATGGCTCGGCAGCATTCGGCTGACCTGCCGATGAACCATGCCAAGTCCACGCTGCAACAATGCGTCTGTCGTAACAACCATCTCGAAATCCGCCTACCCGTCGGAAAAAACTGGGAGCGACTCTAGGTTGCGGAGGGTGAAATGCCAAACGAAAATAAGTGAACGCCGTGTCCGCCGGCGTTTTCGGGCAAAGAGATAGGAGAGCCTATAACGGCTGGGTTTTTGGCGCTTCGACCGTATGCCTGCGCGGCGCCTCACAACCCGGTATGGTTTAATTCCCCGTCTGCTGTGAAAAGCCCGTCTGCTGTGAAAAGAAGGTGGTGCTTTCACATCCGCGCGATTGCGGCGATCACGTCACCGCAGAGCTGGCGCAGCTGACCGACCTCGTTGGCGGTATCGTTGGCGGGGCTTACGGGCGCGCCGATGCGAACCAAGCCGCCGACATCAGGCCAGGCTGCAAAGCAAGTCTGTATCGCTTCCGTCGCGTGAAACGAATGAATGATGAGGCGAAGGCTGCAGAAGGGGGCGGATCCTCGGGGTTATTTCCTCATCCCGGCTGATTTGCCGGGACGACCGGTGCCGTGGCCGCAATGGCCCTGAGGCGCCTCGCCAGATCGATCGGCAGGCGTTCGTCGGAATAGGAGGTCGAGCCGGCGCAGGGTGTGAACGTCAATTCACCGAAATAGACGCCATCCGGCGTGTCGTAGAGATCGACGCGCACGAAATCGAATCCGCGCGACAGGGCCTCTGCGATCTCGACCATCTCGGCAAAATGCGGCGGCTTTTCGATCGCGGCGGGAATCTCCAACCCGCCATAGCGCACCGGGATAATGTCGAACGCCGGCACGGTGAAGAGGGCACGCTGGTGCCGCGCGGTGAATCGCCCGACATCCATCCGCCCATGCAGGATGTGGCCATTGGCACAGGTGAATTTGTAATCGTTGAGGCCGCTCGCAGGGGCGATGTTCTCCTCGACGATCAGCTTCTTCTCCAGGCCGTCATATTGCGTTTCGCGCGCGGCGTGGAAGAAGTTGCGCTTCGAGAACTGCACGAAAGCACCAAGGTTCTGCTCGGCCAGCGGCCGGTCGAGATAGAGGATGACGCCGCAGCTATGGGTGGGTTTCACCACCAGGCGTTGGCCAAGAAACGGCGTCAGAAAAGCCATGACGTCTTGGGCCGTTGTCGTTGCGGCAAGCGGCAGCACAGCGACGGTCCGGGCGACCTTCACCTGCGGCACCTTCTGCAGCACGATTTCTTTGACATGCTCCTTGTCAACGCAGGCGCGCTGCAAGGGCGACCAGTCGTCTTGGATCATGCGCCGGAAGATGAAGTCGTTGAGCGAGGCGGACGGATCATTGTCCCGACGCGGCAGGCGCTTGTTGCCGTGCCAGAACTGCGGCAAGGCGAGAAGGTAGTTGATGCCTCGGTGATTGGGCAGCGTCCGGCACAACACGCGATGTGCCCGCCGCAGCCCCCGCTGCGGGAAACTTGTCCCTGATCCGATCATGATCCGCTCGGCTTCGCCCTGGTATCGATAGCTACAGTATTGATACCAATAGGCTAGGGCTCATGTGACGACTCACGCAATCGCGGCCGTCACAATCGGGTGTGGTATTTGAGATTTATTTGCCCGAAAACCCCGCGATGCGGAAAAGAATCCTGTAGGGGCGCGTGGATAGCAGGATGCGGGGGGGATCAGTTGATCGCCGCGGCGAAGGTCGTCGGCGCCGGATCCTTCACGTTGAACGTTCCGCCACCCACCTCGAGCACGGCAAGGCCGCGCTCGGTCTTGCCGCCGGCATCCAGGCGGAAGACGCCGGTGACGCCGGCAAAACCTGAGGGATCCGTGATGCGGGTCTGGCTGAAATCGCCGCCTTCCTTCGATTGCGCCAAGGCAACGGCCAGGGTCACGGCGTCATAAACGATGGCCGCGCGGGGGTCGGGGGCGGTCCCATAGAGGCTGGTATAACGCTGCGCGAAGCTCTGGAATCTCTCGGGTGCCACGGCGGCAAACCAGCCACCGGCGAGGGCAGGCTCGGTGGCGATGGCCGGGTCCTGCCATTGCGCGGTGCCCAGCAGGCGGACCAGGCCAGTCGGCATTTCGAAGGCCGGCAGCATGGCGGCAAAGGCGCGGAGCTTCTGCCCGCCTTCGGGAATCATCAGCGCATCGAAGCCGCTGCGCTTATAGGCGTCGGCCATCTCGCGCACCGGCTGGGTAAGATCGAGCGACTTCGGGTCGTAAAAGGTGACCTGCGAAATCGTGCCGCCGGCCTTCACCGCCGATTCCTGATAGGCAGCCAGCACAAGCCGGCCATAGGCATTGTTGGGCGTCATGATGGCAAAGCGCTTGACGCCCTGGCTCGCGGCATAGGCGACGACGCGGGCGACCTGGCTCTCCGGCGTGATGCCGAGGATATAGACACCGGATTGGGCCTGGGAATTGTCGTTGCTGAAACTCACCATCGGTACGCGCGCCGCGATGACCGGGGCGGTCGCCTGCTTGAGCTCCGCGCCAAAAAGCGGGCCCAAGACGATGTCGGCCTTGTCGGCCAATGTCTCGCGCGCGGCGGCAGCCGGTCCGCCAGGGGTCGCCGTGTCGCGCGGGATCAGCTTGAAATTGTCACCGGCCACGTCGAAAAGACCCATATCGGCGGCCTGCAGCATGGCGCGCCCCAGGCTGCCCTGCTGGCCGGAAAGCGGCAGCAACAGCCCCACCTTGATGTCGGTATCGATCGGCTCGGCCGGGGTGGTGGGCGCCTGGACGACGGGCGGGGTGATGACCGGGGCCGGGGTCGGCTGGCTAACCTTGGGCGGGGGCGCTACGTTGGGGGCGCAGGCGGCCAGGGCCAGGAAAGCGAAGCTCGACATCAGGGCGCCCGCCAAGGCAGAAATGCGGCGCGTCGGCTTCGGTGCTGCGATCATGATAACTCCGGCAGATTAATCTTAGAGATTCGATGACAAAGCCTAACGATAGCGGCCCGGCAAGTAAACCTGACGCAGCGCCGGAAAAGGGCGAAACGGCGGCATTCTCGCGCAAACCCCGTGGCGAATTGGGTGGCGAATTGGGTGGCGAATTGGGCCTGGTGGCGACGCCGATCGGCAATCTGGGCGACCTGTCCCAGCGCGCGGCGGAATATCTGAAGGCGTCCGATGCCATCGCCTGCGAGGATTCGCGCATCACCATCCGCCTGCTGCAGCATCTGGGGATCAAGAAACCGCTGCTCAGCTATCACGACCACAATGCCGACGAGATGCGGCCCAAACTGATTGACCGCGTGACGCGCGGTGAGAAAATCGCCCTGGTATCGGATGCCGGCACGCCGCTCATCTCCGATCCCGGTTTCAAGCTGGTGCGCGAGATGGCGGCCCAAGGCCTCAGGGTCACGGCGCTGCCTGGGCCGTCGGCGCCGGTGATGGCCCTCATTCTCTCTGGCCTGCCCACGGACCGCTTCCTGTTTCTGGGTTTTCTCGATGCCAAATCGGCGGCGCGGCGCTCGGAGCTTGAGGAGGTGGCCGCTTTGCGCGCCTCGCTCATTCTTTTTGAGACGGCACCGCGTCTGGTAACGGCTCTCAGCGATCTGCGCGCGGTGCTGGGCGACCGGCCGGCGGCGGTGGCGCGGGAACTCACCAAGATGTTCGAAGAAGTGCGCCGCGGCTCGCTGCAGGAATTGCTCGACCATTACACGCAAGCCGGTCCGCCCAAGGGCGAGATCGTCATTGTCATTGGCCCGCCTTTGGCAGATGCCGGGCCCAGCGCCGACACGCTCGACGATGCCTTGCGCAAGGCGCTCCGAGCCATGCGCGTCAAGGAAGCCGCCGAGGCGGTGGCGGCAGCGACGGGTTTGCCCAAGCGCCAAGTCTATCAGCGTGCATTGGAACTGAAGCAGGAAACCAGCGACGATGCGTGACCGGCGCCAGCGGGGCTCGAAGGCGCGCCGCCGCGGGCTCTGGGCGGAGAGCCTCGCCGTCGCTTATCTGCGCCTTAAAGGCTATCGCATCGTCGAGCGCAATTGGCGCTCGAAGCTTGGCGAGATCGACATCCTGGTCCGCAAGGGCCATGTCCTGGCCCTGGTCGAGGTGAAGACCCGGGGCGATGCGGCGCTCGCCCGGGGCGCCGTCATGGGCCCGCAACAGCGCCGGCTCGCCCGGGCGCTGGGCCATTACCTCAAGACCCGGCCGGAACTGGCGGGGTTGGATCTGCGCTGTGATGTGGTCGCCTTTGCCAAGCTGGGCTGGCCAATCCATCTGCTGGACGCCTGGCGCCCAGAGGCCTTTTGAGGGTCGATGTCGCTTTCTGACTCAAATCTCACAAACACTTAGCGCCAATCGTTAAGACTTCTCTTGAGCCCGAGTCGGAGTTCGGGCATGATTCGCCCCATGACCCCGGTCTTGCCGCGATTTGCTGGTTTTATGCCGTTACGCCCGTTGCGCCTGGTCGCCGGGGGGGTGGCCGGGCTGTTTCTCGCCGCTTTGCTGCCGGCCTGTTCCCCCGTGGGTACCGCCGTCGGTGTTGCTGCCACCACCATCAATCTGGCGACCCAGGAACGTGGCCTGGTGACCGGCGTCGACGACAACCTGACTTGGGTCACCATCAACGAACGGCTGCTGCGCCACGACCAATACCTGTTCCAGAAGGTGAGCCTCCAGGTGCATGAGGGGCGCGTGCTGCTGACCGGCTTCGTGCAGAAGCCGGAGGACAAGCAATTGGCGACCGAGCTGGCCTGGCAGCCGAGCGGCGTGCGCGAGGTCAGGAACGAGATCAAGATCGGCCGTTCGCTCGATCTTGGCGATTACAGCGAGGATGCCTGGCTGATCCAGCGGCTGCGCTTGAAGCTGATGGCAGACCGACAGGTCCGCGCCAACAATTTCTCGATCGATTGCATTCGCTCGACCGTCTATCTGACGGGTATTGCACAGAACGACGTGGAGCGGCAGCGCGTCATCGATCACGCGCGCGACATTGCCTATGTGCGCCAGGTGGTGAGCTATGTGCGCCTGGTGAGCGACCCGCTGCCGCCCGTGCCGGCCACGAAGCCATATCCCAATCCGCCGCCTGGCCCGGCCAAGAAGAAGGCGGTCGAACAACCCGTCGTCGCCGCGACGGTCGACCGCCTGCCGTCCTCGCCGGCCGCATCGGCACCGGGTCAGCCGGCACCCGCCCAGCCGGCTTTGGTTGAAAAGACCGCCAGCGCCGAGGTGCCACTTTTACCGCGTTCCACGCAACCGGCGACATCGCAGAGCGTTCCGGTTACATTGCCTTAAAGAACGCCCCGCAACCGCCCCCGCGTCGCCCATGCCAGAAACGAATTCCCGCGCCGAAATCGAAGCGGATCTCAACCGGGTCGGCGCGTTGCCCGATGCCGAGATCGATCTTGCCGATACGGCGCTCGGTCTTGCGGCCAGCGATCACCTGGAAACGTCGCGCCATCCCTATCGCCTGCACCTCGCCGCCATTGCCGATGCGATGAAAATGGCCGCAGGCCTCCCTTCGCTCAACATGGCCGGACCCGAAGGGCTCGAGGCACGCTGCCGGCTGCTTGCAGACGTGATGGCCGGCGAATTTGCCTATCGCGGCGACCGCATGAATTATGACGACCTGCAGAACGCCGATTTGATGCGCGTCATCGATCGTCGCCAGGGCCTGCCGGTGGCACTCGCCATTCTCTATATCCATGCCGCGCGCAGCCAGGGCTGGCAGATCGAGGGCGTCAATTTTCCCGGCCATTTCGTCATCTGCCTGTTCCACGACGGGCGGGCCGCCATCCTCGATCCCTTCGACGGTGGCCAGATGCTGGAAACCGGCGATCTCAGGCAGCGGCTGAAGACGACCTTGGGCGAGAGCGCGGAATTGCAGCCCGGCCACTATGCCGGTATCGGCAACCGCGACATACTTTTGCGGCTGCAGAACAACATCAAGGTGCGCCTCATTCAGGAAGGCAATCTGCCGCGCGCGGCCGCCGTGGTCGAGCGCATGCTGATGATCGCTCCCGATGCCGCGGCCTTCTGGCGCGAAGCGGGCCTCATCCATTCGCGTCTTGGCAATCTGCTGGCCGCCAAGCATGCTCTGGCGCGCTTTCTGGAAACCGCCGACAATGACGCCCAGCGCCATCAAGTCGCGCGCCTGTTGCAGGACATCAATCAGCGCCTGCAGTGATATCCTTCTTTCGTCATCCCCGGGCGAAGTCCCGCGGATCCACTGGTGCGGATGAAAGACTGGATCCCCGGGTCAAGCCCGGGGATGACGTGGCATGAAGGCATTGCGTCAGCGCCAGCCGTCGTTACACTGCCCGCCAACCGACATTTTGCTTTGAGAGATTTTCATGAAGCTTGCCGTTGCCATTCAGATGGATCCCGTCGAAACGATCGATATCGACGGCGATTCCAGCTTCGTCTTGGGCCTTGCCGCACAAAAGCGCGGCTACACGCTCTATCATTATCATCCGCGTCAGATGTCATGGCGCGACGGCAAGGTGACGGCGCGGGCCCGGCCCGTCACGTTCCGTCGCGAGCGTGGCAATCATGCGACGCTGGGTGCCGAAGAGGTGCTGGATCTATCGACACTCGACGTCATCCTGATGCGCCAGGATCCGCCCTTCGACATGGCCTATATCACCGCGACGCATATCCTGGAGCGCATCCATCCGGAGACGCTGGTGGTCAACGACCCTGCTCATGTGCGCAACGCGCCGGAGAAGCTGTCGGTCACCGAATTCAAGAACGTCATGCCGCCGACCCTCATCACCAGCGACCGGCATGAGATCCTGGCTTTCCGTGCCGAACACAAGGACATCATCCTGAAGCCGCTCTTTGGCAATGGCGGCGCCGGTGTGTTCCATGTGAAGCCGGATGACGAGAATCTGGCATCGCTCCTCGAGATGTTCACCCAGTTCTACCGCGAGCCGATCCAGATCCAGCGCTATGAACCCAAGGTGCGCCTGGGTGACAAGCGCATCATTCTCATCGACGGCAAGGCGGTGGGCGCCATCAACCGCGTGCCGGCGCAGGGCGAAGCGCGTTCCAACATGCATGTCGGCGGCCAGGCGGTGAAATCGACGCTTACCAAGCGCGAAGAAGAAATCTGCGAGATCATCGGGCCGGAGCTGAAACGCCGCGGCCTCATCTTCGTCGGCATCGACGTCATTGGCGACTATCTCACCGAGATCAACGTCACTTCGCCCACTGGCTTGCAGCAGATCAACCGCTTCGACGGCGTGTGTCTTGAAGACCAGATCTGGGATGCGATCGAAGCGCGACTCTGAGAGAGTTCCCCCTCACCCCAACCCCTCTCCCGCGAGGGGAGAGGGGCTTGGTGCGTTAACTGCAACAGTCTTCAGTTTTGATAAATGCGCCAAGCGGCGCCTCATTCCCTCTCCCCTCGCGGGAGAGGGGAGAGGGTGAGGGGGCCTTCGCTCAAGCAAACTCGAAATTGGCCGAAGTCAGTCCCGGCGTCTCCACACCGAAACGCGTGATTGCCACGGCGGCCTCCGAGCCGGTGCCATCCGCATCCCACCAGACCGCACCTGTTGAGACCAGGAAGTAGCCGTGATCGGCGCCTGGTGCCGTGGGCAGGGTCTTGCTCGATGAGAACAGCACGTAATCCTCGATCGCCGCGTCGTCGCTGATTCCGAAGGCGGCGCGGTTGAAGGCGATGCTGTCTTCCGCGACGCTGAAGTCCTTGATCGTGTCGATGCCGGCGTCGTGTTCGAAGGTGAAGGTGTCGGCGCCTGTACCGCCGGTCAGCGTGTCGTTGCCGGCACCGCCGATGAGATTGTCATTCCCGGCATCGCCGAAGATTCGGTCATCGCCTTCGAAGCCCCACAGCAGGTCACCATCATTGCCGCCATAGAGCGAGTCGTTGCCGGCCTCGCCCACCAATTGGTCGGCGCCGTCGCCACCGGTCAGGCTGTCATTGCCGGTGCCGCCCAGCAGAATGTCATCGCCGGTGCCACCATCCAGCGTGTCATGGCCGTCATTGCCTTCCAGCCAATCATTGCCGGCATCGCCATTGACCTTGTCGGTGCCGTCTGATCCCCAGAGGTAGTCGTCGCCATCGCCACCCGACAGCGTGTCATTCCCGGCGTCGCCGACCAGGCTGTCATTGCCGGTACCGCCGGTGAGCGTGTCGATTCCGTCGCCACCCCACAGGCCGTCATTGCCCTCGCCGCCATCCAGCGTGTCATTGCCGGTGCCGCCGGACAGTTCGTCATTGCCGGCCTCCCCATACAACTTGTCGTCGCCGGCGTCGCCCCACATATGGTCGTCGCCATTGTTGCCATAAAGCTTGTCGTTGCCGGCCTCGCCGATCAGCTCGTCATTGCCCTCGCCGCCGGACATCTGGTCGTTGCCCTCACCGCCATAGAGCGCGTCCTTGCCGGTGCCGCCATTGACGAAATCGTCCCCGGCGCCGGCGGCGATGAAGTCATTGCCGTCATCGCCCCGCAGCGTGTCGACGCCGTCGCCGCCCCACATGTTGTCATTGCCGGACCCGCCGGAGACATAGTCGTTGCCGTTGTCGCCATAGAGCTGGTCGTCACCGGCATCGCCGCGCAGGGAATCGTTGTCGTCGCCACCCCAGAGGCCGTCATTGCCGTTGCCGCCGGAAAGCGTATCGGCGCCGATATCGCCGATCAGGAAGTCGAGGCCGTTGCCGCCGTTGATGATGTCGTTGCCGGCGTAGCCGAAGATGGTGTCGTTGTCGTCGACCGGTCCGTAATTGCCGGCCGCATTGCCGATGGCCCAGCCATTGATCGTGTCGGCCTCATTCGTGCCGTCGATCTGTTCCGGGCTGTTGGTGCCGAAAATTGTCGCCATTTTCACAATCTCCCCAAGACAGTTTGAATAGCCGAACCGTCAAGAAGTGTAGGAAATACGGGACTTTTCGTGCAAAAAATAAGTTGGCACTGATTCCTTTCGGAAAGTGCCGCGAAGCTTTGGTTTATGGTGTGGCCCGCGCAAGAAATGCACGGTCGGCAGCCCATTGCTTCCTATTCGACGACAGGAAGCGAGGGTAACGCCGCCTTGCGTCGGCGCGCGCGCGCCAGCACGGTCTCGCGGTGGATGATGTAGATGCCAGAGGCGACGACGACAACGCCGCCGGTGATGAGATATCGGTCCGGCGATTCACCGAAGACCAGGAAGCCAATCAGGAAGCCATAGACCAGCGCCATATAGTCGAACGGCGCCACGATCGAGACGGAGGCGCGGCGGAAGGCAGTGGTGAGGGCGATTTGCGCCGCCCCACCCATGGTGCCGATCAGCAGCAGCAGGCCGAACTCGACGCCACCGCTCGGCATGCGCCAGGCGAGATCGGGATTGAAATGACCGAAGGGCAGGGTGATGAGCGAGGCCAGCATGGCAAAGGCGGTGAAATAGAAGACGATCGTGGTCGGCGGCTCGTTGGCCGACATCTTGCGGATCGAGATCATGGCCAGCGCATAGAAGATGGCCGCGGCCAGCGGTATCAAAGCGTAGGGGTCGAAAACGCCGGAGCCCGGCCGGGTCATGATCACGACGCCGACGAAACCGACGACGACGGCGCTCCAGCGGCGCCAGCCGACTTTCTCGCCGAGCAGCGGTACAGAGAGGATGGTGAGGAAGATCGGGCCGGAGAGGCCAAGCGCAATCGCATCCGACAGCGGCAGCAGCTTATAGGACAGGAAGTAGCAATACATCGCCGACACGCCGAAGACGCCGCGCCAGAAATGCCCCCAGGGCTGAGTGGTGCCAAGGCGCAGGCGTTTCTCAACCACCAGCATGTAGCTGAGGAGCGGAATGAAGGCGAAGAGGTTGCGCACGAAGATCAATTCGCCGGTCGGGTAGCCATAGGTGTCGGAGGCATATTTGATCAGCCCGTCCATCGAGGTGAAGACCAAAACGGCCAGATTCATCAAAAGGATGGCAAATACCGGGCGGTCCGGGGCGCTGGCGGGGGCGGTCATGGATGGGGGCGATCTGATGAAATTGTGCGGGAAGAAGGTGAGCATAACGGGTCGGCGGCGAGAGAACCATCGCGGAAAACACGGGTCGGGTGCGCGCTGTCACAGGGCGCCCCATGGCCAAGGAACCGGCTTTCGCGCTAAGGAAGAAGGACCGGTGGGACGGCGGGCTCTCGTAAATGCAGGCTCTCACGAATAAGGGGTGGGTCGAGATGCTGTTTCTGTCACGCAATCCTTGGCACGTGCTGGCGACACTTGCGGCTGCGGCTCTTTTGCAACTTGTCGATCTTGCCGGTGCCGCAGCTGAGCCACGCATTGCACTGGTCATTGGCAATGCCGATTACGGCGGCGACCTGGGGCGCCTTGCCAACCCGGTCAACGATGCCAAGCTGATGGCGAAATCGCTCACGGCCGTCGGGTTCGACGTCATCACCGTGACCGACGCCGACCAGAAGGACATGAAGCGGGCGATCGGTACGTTCGGCGAGAAACTCACGGCTGCCGGTTCGGACGTGACCGCGCTGTTCTATTACTCCGGCCACGGCCTGCAGGTGGGCGGCGAGAACTATCTCATTCCGGTTCATGCCGACATCACGCGCGAAGCCGACGTCGATCTCGAGGCGGTGTCGGCCGATACCGTCTTGAAGCAGATGCAATTCGCCGATGCGCGGGTCAACATCATCATTCTCGATGCCTGCCGCAACAATCCATTGCCGCGCAGCTTCCGCTCGGCGCAGATGGGCCTGGCGCGGATCGAGGCGCCCCGCGGATCCTTCGTCGCCTACTCGACCGCACCGGGCGATGTGGCAAGCGACGGTCAAGGCAGCAACAGTCCCTACACCGCTGCCCTGGCCCAGGCCGTCACGACGCCCGGCCTCAGCATCGAAGAGGCGTTCCGGGACGTGCGTGGGAGCGTGCTGAGCGAAACGGGCAACGCGCAGACGCCGTGGGAATCCTCCTCGCTCACCGCGCCGTTCTTTTTCATGCCGGCCAAGACCGCAGGCGAGGGCGCGGCACAGGCCACGCCACTCGCCGGCGCCGCGGCGCCGGCCGGGGCCGATCAGGGCGCGCGTGAAGTCGAGCTTGCCTTCTGGAATTCGGTCAAGGACAGCAAGGATCCGGCCGATTTTGTGGCCTATCTGGAGCAATATCCCAAGGGCAATTTCGCACGGCTGGCGAGCAACAAGCTCAACCTGCTGACTGGCACGACCGCGCCTGCGGCAGCACCCCGCGACGCGCATGCGGCCGATGCCGGCGGCGCTGAAAGCACGCCCGAACAGACGGCTGCGGCACCGGCGGCGCCATCTGCAGACACACCCCAAGACCCCGCCGCCGCGGCCGCCATGTGCCGCGATGACAAGGTGCCGGCCGATACCCGCCTCGCGGCATGCCAATCGGCCCTGAGGGCAAGCGGGCTCGATGCGGCGGCCCGCGCCGATCTCAACAACGAGGTCGGTCGTGCGCAGAATGAACTGCAGCGGTATGACGCGGCCGAAGCCGCCTATCGCGAAGCCGTGAAAGACGATTCCGCCAACCCGACCTATATCGGCAACCTCGCGGCGCTGTTGCTGGACACCAGCCGCTATGACGAGGCGATCGCTGCCTACACCAAGGCCATTGCGTTGGAGCCCAAGAACAACTGGCATTACTACAATCGCGGCAATGCCTATCTCTATGCCGGCGAGCCGGCCAAGGCGGGTGCGGATTTCGATGCGGCGCTGGCCATCGACGAGAATTTCGACACGCTGGCCACGCGTGGCTATATCGCGCTGGCCGAGGGCAATGACAAGGCGGCCGTCGAGTTCACCAACCGCGCTATTGCCTATGACGGGTCACAGAACAGCCTGCAAAGCATCGCCGTCCTCTATCTTTCGGGCCGCGACAAGGATGCGATCGACATGGCCGACCGGATGATCGCCGAAGACGATGGCTATGGCTATGGCCAGATCTGGAAGGCGATGCTGCTCATGCGTGACGGCAAGTCGGGCGCAGCGCGGACCCTGCTTGGGAGCACATTGGAGGATCATCGCGAGGACTGGCCCGGCATGCTGATCAAATGGATGCTGGGCAAGTTCGATGACGAAACCCTCATCACCAAGGCAGGTGAGGGCGCGGAAGAAGACGTCCGCAACCAGCTCTGCGAGGCGCATTTCTACATGGCGGCGCGGGCCTTCGACCAGGGCGACAAGGATAGTGCCTTGAGGCATGTCAAGGCGGTGCTGGAAACCGGGGTCTACCATTACATCGAGTATTACGCCGCCGCTGCTCTGGGACGGTTGGCGGAGGCCGGGCAATAAGGGTCTGCGATGCTGTCCCGATCGCGGTCTTGAGTGATTTTAGAATTCGGCTTTTCACCCTGATCGGCTTGGATTAAGATTCTTCGCATGGAAACCCAGCGCCCGTTCACCTCGATCCTGGCCAAGCTGAAGGAAGCCGGCCTGCGGCCGACCCGTCAGCGTCTGTCGCTCGCCAAGCTGCTGTTCGAAGGTGGCGACCGGCATGTGTCTGCCGAGGATCTCCATGCCCAGGCGCTCGCCAGCCGCATCCAGGTGTCGCTGGCCACCATCTACAACACGCTGCACCAGTTCACGACGGCCGGCCTGCTGCGTGAAGTCGTGGTCGAGCCGGGGCGTTCCTATTTCGACAACAACGTGACACCGCATCACCATTTCTTCGTCGAAGGCGAAGGGCGGCTGATGGATATTCCGGCCGACAAAGTAGCCTTGAGCCAACTGCCCGAACCACCCAAGGGCATGAAGGTGGCGCGTGTCGACGTGATCGTGCGGCTTGCGAATAACTCTTAAAATCCGCATTGTGATCAGTCACTAAACAATCTCATTAAAACTATTCCAATCTGTTGACAGGCCCGAGTGGCGAGGCCTAGCATCGCCGTCAATAACGAGCTTGTCCGCGGCCCTTCCTTTCTGCCGACGGCAGTGACCGAGGCGCCGTACCAAGAAGCCCACGCAACCCATTTAGCTAGGGAGACGAAAATGGCTGCTTTGAAAGGCTCCAAGACGGAAGGCAATCTGAAAGACGCCTTCGCTGGCGAAAGCCAGGCTAATCGCCGCTACCTCTATTTCGCACAGAAGGCCGATGTCGAAGGTTATAACGATGTCGCCGCCGTGTTCCGCTCGACCGCGGAAGGCGAGACCGGCCATGCCCATGGCCATCTCGAATTCCTCGAAGAGGTGGGTGATCCCGCCACGGGCCTCCCCATCGGGTCGACCGCGCCGAATTTGAAGGCCTCGATCGCCGGCGAGACGCATGAATATACCGACATGTATCCCGGCATGGCGCGCACCGCGCGCGAAGAAGGCTTCGACGAGATCGCCGACTGGTTCGAGACGCTTGCCAAGGCCGAAAAATCCCATGCCGGCCGCTTCCAGAAAGCGCTCGACACGCTGGGCTGATCGACTGGCCTGAAAGAGACGGATCGCAGTCACTGGTCTCCCATGGGGCCGGCGGCTGCGATCATTGATTGCGATCGTTCCTGCAACCCAGCGTACGAGGGACATCGATGCGCGAAGGCAGCCTGGAAGCCCCGACCCGCCACAAGATCGACTGGCGCAACCCCGATTTCTACGACATGGACAAGATCAATGCGGAGATGCATCGCGTCTTCGACATCTGCCATGGCTGCCGGCGTTGTTTCAATCTGTGCGATTCCTTCCCGCGCCTCTTCGACCTCGTGGATGCCAGCCCCGATGAAGTGGCAGGGGTAAAGACCGAAGACTACAAGCAGGTCGTCGACGCCTGCACGCTGTGCGACCTCTGCTTCATGACCAAATGCCCCTATGTGCCGCCCCATGAATGGGCGCTCGATTTCCCGCATCTGATGCTGCGCTACCGGGCGGCCGAGCTCAAACAGGGCAAGAACGACAAGGTCTATGCCCAGCTCACCGAGACGGACCGCAACGGCAAGGTCGCCGGCATGGTGGCGCCCATCGCCAATGCCGTGGCCGGCAATGGTGCGGCGCGCCAAGTGATGGAAAAGGTCGTCGGCATCGACCACCGCGCCCATCTGCCGAAATTCCATGGCCGCACGCTGGTGCTGCGCGCGATGGAGAATAAGCCAGAGGTCAACACGGCGGCCCCTGCCTATGGCCGCAAGGCGGTCATCTATGCGACCTGCTTTGCCAATTACAACAATCCCGATATCGGCATGGCGACGCTCAAAGTGCTGGCCAAGAACGGTGTCGCGGCCGAGGTCGTCTATCCGCGCTGCTGCGGCATGCCGCAATTGGAACAGGGCAATGTCGCGCGCGTCGCCGAGCATGCGCAATCGGTCACCGAGGCGCTGCTGCCTTATGTCGAGCAGGGCTACGATGTCATCGCCCTGGTGCCGTCCTGCGCCTTGATGCTGAAATTCGAATGGCCGCTGATTTTACCCGAGGATGCCAATATCAAGCGTCTTTCCAACGCGACCTTCGATGTCGCCGAATATGTCGTCGACATCGCCAAGCGCGAAGGCCTGGCGCCGGGGCTGCAACCGCTCGACGGCGGGGTGGCCCTCCACATCGCCTGCCATGCGCGCGCCCAGAACATGGGCCAGAAGGCCACCGAAATGCTGAAGCTCATTCCCGGTGCCGATCTTGCCGTGATCGAGCGGTGTTCGGGGCATGGTGGCGCCTGGGGCGTGCTGGCCGAGAATTTCGAGGTGGCGTTGAAGATCGGCAAGCCCGTGGCGCGCCAGGCGATCAAGGCCGCGAAGAAACACGTGTCGTCCGAATGCCCATTGGCCGGCGCCCATATCCTGCAAGGGATGGGTGCCCTTGAACCGGGTGAGCAACCGGACGCACAGGCACCGCACCCCATTGAACTCTTCGCCCGCGCGTATGGATTTTAAGGGACGTCATCCCCGGGCTTGACCCGGGGATCCACAATTCGCCTGGAGAGAGTGGATGCCCGGGTCAAGCCCGGGCATGACGTCTAGCAAAAAGACAAGGATCGCGACCATGACCGCAACACGCAAAAGAGAAATCACCAAGGCCGACGTGTTGCCGGCGGCGGACTATGCCAGACAGCGCAAGGAGAAGCGCCAGGCCGTCGTTGCCTTGAAAAAGAAGCGCCGCATCGAGGTGGGGCCGGTCGCCACCTTCTATTTCGAGAATTTCGACACCATGCTGCAGCAGGTGCAGGAGATGCTGCATATCGAGAAGGGTGGCGACGCGCAGCTGGTCGATGAACTGCGCGCCTATAACCCGCTCATTCCGCAGGGTCGCGAATTGGTGGCGACGGTGATGTTCGAGATCGACGATCCGGTGCGGCGCGCGAATTTCCTGAGCCGCCTCGGCGGTGTCGAGCACACGGCCTTCATCAAGATCGGATCCGAGACGGTGAAGGGCGTGCCGGAGGAAGACCAGGACCGTACCAACGAGGCCGGCAAGGCCTCATCGGTCCAGTTCATCCACTTCCCCTTCAGCGAGGCGGCGGCAGCGGCCTTCAAGCAGGCCGGCGCGCAGGTCATCCTGGGGTTCGAACATCCCGCCTATGGCCATATGGCGGTGATGAGCGAGGAAACGCGCACGGCGCTAGCGGGGGATCTCGACTAGTCTTCCAGCATTTCCTGCGGATAGACGCCCCAGAACTCGGTCTTCATCATCCAGCCCTTATAGCCCTGGACCTCCAGGCGGCACCAATCGGCGCTGCATTCCAGAACCTTGAGGACAACGCCGGGATCGACCAAGGCCACCGGTTTGGCGCCGGCCTCGGCCGAGGCGCGCAAGGGGCGCTGGCTGTCGCGCACGATGACATGGCGCTTGCCCACCAGCAGGGTCGATTTCACCCAGCCGACGACGCCGTCATGGTCGCGGATGCGGCGCCAGATATCGAATTCCTCGATGATCTCGACCGGCAGGCCCGCGCGCTGATAGGTCCACATGATGGGATAGGTCTCGCCGGGCCCAGCACGCATGTTGACCTCGCCCGATTGCAGGCTGGCAAAGCGCGGCAAGGGCAGCTTGTCCTCGGCTGCAGCAAGGCTGCTGCCAAGCCCGAGCAGGGCCAGGAACGTGAGGATGACGGTCCTCTGCAAAACGCTCGAAAATGTCATGACCGGTCCGATTCGCATGGTTCTTCACGCGATATAGGGGCAAGCGACCCTGGTCAAGCCATTGAAACCCCGGGACCTCTTGCAAACGGCGCCTTTGCGTCAATTGCCGCCGCATTTGGGCCAGGAAAGCCCCGTCGCTGCGACGCATCCGCGCCTTGATGGCTACGTTCCAGACCACCCCCTCGACAACGAACCCAGCGGCTTGGTACGACTTGCACCAAGAAACGGAGGCCCCGAAAAGCGGGCGACCCGTGCCGGGAGAAAGCAAAAGCGATGAGCAACAAGCCTTTGGTGGTGGTGACGCGGAAACTGCCCGATGTCATCGAGACGCGGATGATGGAGCTGTTCAATGTGAAATTGAACCTCGACGACCATCCGCTCTCTCAGGCTGAGCTGATCGAGGCGGTGAAGATTGCCGATGTGCTGGTGCCGACCGTCACCGACCGCATCGATTCCGGCGTGCTCTCCCAGGCGGGTGAAAAGCTGCGCCTCATCGCCTCCTTCGGCACCGGTGTCGATCATATCGATCTGGCGACTGCCCGCCAGCGCGGCATCACCGTCACCAACACGCCGGGCGTCCTCACCGAGGATACGGCCGACATGACCATGGCGCTGATCCTCGCCACCGCCCGCCGCGTCTCGGAAGGCGAACGGCTGATCCGGTCGGGGAAGTGGCAGGGCTGGGGTCCGATGAGCATGCTGGGCCACCGCATCTATGGCAAGCGCCTCGGCATCATCGGCATGGGCCGCATCGGCCAGGCGGTCGCGCGGCGCGCCAAGGGCTTTGGCCTCTCGGTCCATTATCACAACCGCCGCCGCGTCAACGCCTCGGTCGAACAGGCGCTGGAGGCCACCTATTGGGAAAGCCTCGACCAGATGCTGGCGCGGATGGACATCATCTCCGTCAACTGCCCGCACACGCCGGCCACCTATCATTTGCTCTCGGCGCGGCGCCTGAAATTGCTGCAGAAGCATGTCTATATCGTCAACACCGCGCGTGGCGAGGTCGTCGACGAGAATGCGCTGACCCGCATGCTGGACAAGAACGAGATTGCCGGCGCCGGCCTCGATGTCTTCGAACATGAACCGGCGCTCAATCCGAAACTCTTGAAGCTCGACAATGTCGTGCTGCTGCCGCATATGGGCTCGGCCACCATCGAAGGCCGCACCGATATGGGCGAGAAGGTCATCATCAACATCAAGACCTTCGTCGACGGCCACAAGCCGCCGGACCGGGTGCTGGAAGCTCTGCTGTAATAGCCTATCTGTTGCGTCATCCCCGGGCGAAGACCCGGGGATCCACCGATTGCCTGCAGATAGAGTGGATGCCCCGGTCAAGCCCGGGCATGACGTATCGTTGCGTAGGCTCCCGCGTCAGTTCAACGCCACCGCGATATCGGTCTCGATATTCAGCGCGACCGTCTGGCCGTTTACCTGCGTTACGTAATGGTCGAAATTGTGGCCATTCTCCTGGATGCTGCCCTGGAGCGTCCAGCCGAAGCCGGTAGAACTCACGTTGTCATCCGCGCCGCCCAGGATGAAGAGGCTGCCGTCATCGGTCATGTCGAGAATATCGGCAGCATCAAGCTTGATGTCCATCGGCGCGAAGCTGGCGTCGATTTTCTCGATGCCGTGGATATGGCCGGCCTGTTCGTGAAGATCGAGCGCTACCTGGGCGGTGAGGACCAGCGTGTCCTCCCCGGCACCACCCTCGATCTTGTCCTCGACCAGGTCATTGGCGTTTACATAGATGCTGTCGTCGCCGGAACCGCCATCGACCGTGTCGTGGCCGGATCCGCCATAGAGCTGGTCTTGCCCGAAACCGCCACCCAGGATGTCGTCGCCATCGCCGCCAAAGAGCGTGTCCCAATCGGCGCCACCTTCCAGCTGGTCGTCACCGGTGCCGCCGATCAGCGTGTCCTCGCCGAAGCCGCCAAATAATTTGTCATTGTCATCTTCGCCGTTGAGGCTGTCATCGCCGTCGCCGCCAAAGAGCGCATCATCGCCGGTGCCGCCGGCCAGCGTGTCGTTGCCGGTGTCGCCAAAGAGCTGGTCGTTGCCCGCGCGACCTTCCAGATAGTCACGCCCCTCGCCACCATGCAGCTCGTCATCGCCGGTATTGCCAAAGAGCCAATCATTGCCACCGCCACCTTCGATATAGTTTCGCGTGATGCTTTCGCCGGCGATGCTGTTGTCGGCCGCGTCGCCGTAATATTCCTTCGGCCAGAAGATAATGGCCGGTCGCATGAAGCTGAACATCGGACCCTCCTCGTTAACCTGGCCGGCGGGCGATATGCCCGTCGCTCTGCAAGTTCCGTCGTGGTGGCGGGAGCGATCGTTGCGGAGGAAATCGGCTTTTGTGATGCGCTGTGCCTCGTTAACCGATTTCGCACAACCCGGTGTTTCTCGCTGGCATGAGCCGTTAGGCAGCGGGGGCTAAAAAGGCGGCAAATGAGGCCCAACCCACGGCCAGAAAGGTGCCGCGCCCTGACCTATTCTTCGCCGCTAGGGCTGTGATCGACGGCACGTTTCACCGCATCTATCTGACGATTGCGTGACCGGGTCGAACGCACCGCGCAGACCCAGCGACTGCTCCCTGAACCGATCCGCGCCTTGCCCGGGAATCCTCCCGCCAGGGCGGATCGATAGGAGGCAGGTCATGTTGAAGTATCGACTTCTTGCGCGTACCGCCACCACAGCTCTCTTCTTCTTTACCGCCGGTGCGGCGGCTTTGGCGGACATCTATACGCCGACCTCGGAATCACTGTCCGATCCGAAGATCGGCCCCGCCCTCGATGAGCAGGCGGCAGCATTGGGCACGCAGAACGGCATCATCGTCGTGCCCGACAAGAACGATTACGCCTTCGCCAAGCCCGGGAGTCTCAATTTGCCGTTTCACCTCCGTACCGAGGTCAGCAAGGACAAATGGCGGATCAAGGAATCCTACATCGTCATCGGTATCGCCCCGATCGAATCTGGCGGGCAGACCGGTTCCTGTTGCGGGGCGCTGAACGAGTTCGACCCCGCCAACTTTGCAAGCCCGGTTGCGCACGCACCCAAGAAGAAGATCGACATGGATGGCTGGTGGACGGCCGCCGTCGGCAATAACAGCCTCGGCACGCGGGCGCGGAATGCCTGCCGCAACCTCCGTCAGGATCTGGCACAACAGGGGCTCAGCCACGACGAAATATTCGGCCAGGATCGCCAGACGATCCTGCCGACGTCCTTCCGCTATGTGGCCCGGGTCGGGCACAAGAACGACACCCACGACGTGACGGAGATGGGAACGGCCTCGCGCGAATGGAAACAGTCGCAGGAGACCTGGTACAACATCGCGGTCATCTGCCAGCATGAAGCAACCCGCGATGTTGCTGGCGATCCGACACGGGTCCCGACCGGTAGCGACGACATCGCCCTGGGTTTCCAGGTGAGCCAGGCAGCCCTTGCCATCACGCCCAAGGCTTATGAAGCGAGCTGCCCGGCCAAGCTGCATCTCAATCCGACCATCGAGGCCACTGGCAAGGGTGTCGTGCGCTATCGCTTTGTGAACGAACTGGGCCACCACTCACAGGAGTTCCAGGTCAACTTCACCAAGCCGGAGGTGAAATTCCTCGATCATGTCATCAGCATCGATGCTCAAGGGAAACCCACCGATCTCGGCTTCAAGGCGCCCAAGGCCCAGGGCGGCGCCTTCGGCTTGGTGGCGCCGACTGACCCGAACCTCAAACAGGGCTATTTCCAGCTGGAGGTGCTGTCACCACACAAAAAGCTCTCCAACATCGCCGACTATTCGGTGAAATGCGTGGCGGAGACGGTGGGCGATCTCGCACCCAAACCCGATCTCGCCGATCTGGTGGTCGAGGACGTGCAGCCGGCCGGCAATCTCCTCAGCAAGGTCTTTGTCAAAGTCACCAATGTCGGTACCGGCCCGTCGACGCCGACCAATCTGAAAGCGACCAGCTTAAAGAACGGGCAGACGATCATCCGCGGTACGCTGGTGCCGGCGGTGGAACCCGGCCAGTCGCAAGTCGTGATGGCGCAGCTTGGCACGACGATCAGCTCAGCCGAACAGATCGCGATCCAGGTCGACAGCCCCAACCGGATCAAGGAAGCCGACGAGAGCAATAACGGCTTCCAGTTCAAATAAACGGCTGAACTTCTGGGGTGCCGCTCGACTCATGGGCCGGGCGGCACCTTCAATCCGTCTCGCATGCTGGAGGTTGTGGACTGCGGGTCGCGATTGACGCACCATCGTTTCCAATTCCCTGGCGTACCGCTTCAATCTTCGCAAGATTTATCAATCGTCCTGGCGCTATTCTGAGCAGCAACGGATGGAAGGGTTAGGGATGGCGAAAAGCTGGAACGACAAGCGGACCGATCCGGCGCCGCATCAGGTGAAGGTTATGGACGTCACCCGTGCCGGGGTCGAGAAGGGTGGGCGCATGCTGCTCCCTTCCGTCCGGCTCATCGACGATTTTATCCGCGCCGTGCCGACGGGGCGCTCGATTGGCAATGCCGAGATGCGCGCGGCACTTGCCAAGCGCCACAAGGCCGATGGCTGCTGCCCCGTCTATACCGGCTATCACTTGCGCACCTGCGCCGAGGCAGCCATTGAAGATCACGAACGGGGCGTGCCGGTGGCGAAGTTGACACCTGTGTGGCGCGTTCTCGACGACAATGCGCCGACGCTGAAGAAGCTGAGCGCGCGGGGGCGCGCCTTTATCGAAGCGCAGCGGAAGAAGGAAGGGTTGTGATCAATGCCCGCAGGTCGGGCAGTGCGGGTCGCGCTTGAACCTCACCTCGCGGAAGGCCATCGAAAGCGCATCGAATAGCACGAGGCGACCGGACAGGGTGTCGCCGATGCCCAAGATCTCCTTCAGCACTTCCGTTGCCTGCAATGACCCCATGACCCCTGCGACGGGGCCAAGGATGCCGGCCGTCTCGCAGCGGGGAATGAGGTCTTCCGGCGGCTGTTCGGGGAAGAGGCAGCGATAGCAGGGGTGGGGTTCCCCGAGATGCGCCTTGAAGGTCGATATCTGTGCCTCGAAGCGCAGGAGTGCCGCCGAGACCAGCGGCTTCTTCAGCAGGTAGCAGAGATCGTTCAAGAGATAGCGCGTGGTGAAATTGTCGCTGCCATCGGCCACCAGATCGAAGCGCGCGATAATGGCTTCGGCGTTATCGGCGTTGAGGCGCGCGGCGATGGGCTCAATGACGATATCGGGATTGAGGGCGCGGAGCCGCCGCGCGGCACTTTCGACCTTCGCCTGGTCGACAGAGGCATCGTCATGAATGACCTGGCGCTGCAGATTGGTGACGTCGACCGTGTCGTTGTCGATGACGCCGATGGTGCCGATGCCGGCCGCCGCCAGATAGAGCAGCAGCGGCGCACCCAGGCCCCCGGCGCCGACCACCAGCACCTTGGCAGCGAGCAGCTTCAACTGCCCTTCTTCACCCACTTCATCGAGGATGACGTTGCGGGCGTAGCGTTCCAGCTGGCGGTCGGTGAGTTCGTCCATAAGCGTCTCGTCTTTCTAACGCCCCCTCTCCCCGACCCTCCCCCACCGTCGGCGAATGCCGACATTCGTCGGCGGGCGGGGGGAGGGAGCTCACCGAGTTCGTTGCGGCGTCTAGGACAGGTAGGCTCTAGTCCCCTCCCCCCAACGTGGGGGAGGGTTAGGGAGAGGGGGCTTCCTTACTCCAGCCCCTCGAACAGCGCCGTCGACAGGTAACGTTCGGCGGAGGAGGGGAGGACCACCAGGATGCGCTTGCCGTCATGGCCGGGGCGCTGGCCGATCTCGATACCGGCGGTGAGCGCCGCTCCCGACGAGATGCCGACCGGCATGCCTTCGATCTTGGCCACTTTGCGTGCCATGGCGAAGGCGTTGGCGTTGGAGATGCGCAGCACCTCGTCGATGATGCCGCGGTTCAACACTTCCGGGATGAAGCCGGCGCCGATGCCCTGGATCTTGTGCGGGCCGGGCTGGCCGCCGGAAAGGACCGGGCTGTCCTCGGGTTCCACGGCGATAATCTTCACGCCGGGAATTTCCTTCTTCAGGATCTCGCCGACACCCGTGATGGTGCCACCGGTGCCGACGCCCGAGACGAAATAGTCGAGCTTGCCGCCACAATCGGCGATGATTTCCTGCGCCGTGGTGTGGCGGTGCACTTCCGGATTGGCAAGGCTCTTGAACTGCTGCGGGATGACGGCGCCGGGGGTGGCGGCCGCCAATTCCTCGGCTCGCGCGATGGCGCCCGACATGCCGCGGGCGGCCGGCGTCAATTCAAGTTCGGCGCCCAGCAGGCGCAGCATCTTCCTGCGCTCCAGCGACATGCTTTCCGGCATGGTGAGGATCAGGCGGTACCCCTTGGCGGCGGCCACGAAAGCAAGGGCGATGCCGGTGTTCCCCGAGGTCGGCTCGATGAGCGTACCGCCCGGCTGCAGCTTGCCCGAGGCTTCCAGCGCCTCGATCATGGCAAGGCCGATGCGGTCCTTGACCGAGGAGAGCGGGTTGAAGAATTCCGCCTTGCCCAGAAGGTCGGCCTTCACCCCTTCGGCGCGCGCCAGCTTGCCCAGGCGCACAATCGGCGTCGCGCCGATGGTGGCGAGGAAGTTGTCATAGATCTTGCCGCGGAAGGTAGCTTTGCTCATGGGTCTTGTCCTTGTCTAGCAGTCGAGAGCCCGTTTGCCGGGCCGTTATTGGGTGGCCGTTTATTGGGTGGCCGTTTGTTGGGTATCAGATGCTGAAATCGAGACGCTGCAGCGCGTCGGTCTGGATGCCGGCGGCCTGCGCCTTCTGGCAGAGATCTTCCAGCGTCACGTCATCGAGCTTGGAGAGCATTTCCTGCTGCAGTTCGCGCCAGACCGGTCGCACGATCTCCAGCGCCACGCGCGAACCCGAGGCCGTCTGCACAGGGTCGGGCGAACCTTCGAACTGCCGCACGGCGCGCACGATCTCGCCCAGATTGATGCGGCGCTTCTCGCGCGCCAGCAGATAGCCGCCTTTGGGGCCGCGATGGCCGGCCAGGATGCCGGAGCGCACCAGATGCTGCAGCACCTGTTCCAGATAGCGCCGCGGGATCCCCTGGCGCGTCGAGATATCGCCCGATTGCACCGGCTGCGAGCCACCGTAATAGGCGATGTCGAGCACGGCCTCGATGGCGAACAGCAATCGCTTGGATGGATGGAGCACGAAAGCTTCCCCGTCTCTGTTTGAACGTCTCTGTTATGAACCCTTCGCGGCAACACCCGTCGAGCCGAAGCCGCCGGCACCGCGCGATGTTGTTGGCAAAGCCGCGACCTCGTCCCAGGCAAGCCGCTCCACCCGCGCCAGCAGCAGCTGCGCGATGCGGTCGCCGCGCTGCAGGGTTACGGGCGTGTCCGACAGATTGACCAGGATGACGCCGATCTCGCCGCGGTAATCGGCATCGATCGTGCCTGGCGCATTGAGCACGGTGACGCCCTGTTTCAAGGCAAGGCCCGAACGGGGACGCACCTGCGCTTCATAACCCGCGGGCAAGGCGATGCTGATGCCAGTTGGAATCAGCGCGCGGCCCAGGGGCTGCAGCGTGACCGGAGCCGCAAGGGCTGCAACCAGATCGAGGCCGGCTGCCTGGTCGGTCGCATAGGCCGGCAGCGGCAGATCGGCGCCATGCGGCAAGCGGGTCACGGCAACGCGCACGGCGCTCATTTGCTCTTGTCCTTCAGGGTTGCCGCAATGCGCGCCACCAGGCGCTGGGCGAGATCGGTCTTGGCCAGGCGCGGCCATTCTTCGGCGCCATCGGCGGTGATGAGATGGACCTTGTTGTCGCTGCCGCCGAAGGTTCCGGTCTCGGCCGAGACATCATTGGCGAGAATCCAGTCGCTGTTCTTCTTCTGGCGCTTGGCGGTCGCGTATTCCACGACCTTCTCCGTTTCGGCGGCAAAGCCGATGACGAGTCTCGGCCGCTTTGGTCCGGGCGCTGCGATCGTCGCCAGGATGTCCGGATTGGTGGCAAGGTCGATGCGGGGTGGTTCGCCACCGTCGCGCTTCTTCATCTTTTGCGCGGCCTCGGCGGCGGGGCGCCAATCGGCCACCGCCGCGGCAGCGACGAAGATGTCGGCCGGCAGGGCTTTCTGCACGGCGGCCAGCATCTCGGCAGCACTTTCAATGCGGACCGTCTTGCACCCCGTCGGGTCGGCCAAGGCCGTAGGCCCCGCCACCAGCGTCACCTCGGCACCGGCGGCGGCGAGCGCCAACGCAATGGCATGGCCCTGCTTGCCGGAGGAGCGGTTGCCGATGAAGCGCACGGGGTCAATCGCTTCGTAGGTAGGTCCGGATGTGACCAGCGCTTTCAGCCCTTTGAGCGGCCCATCGCTTAAGATGCGCAAGGCGGCGTTGACGATGTCGAGCGGCTCGGCCAAGCGCCCGTCGCCCACTTCGCCGCAGGCGAGATCGCCAGCACCTGGGCCGACGGTGGCAACGCCGCGCGCCCGCAGGGTCGCGACATTGGCCTGCACCGCCGGGTTCAGCCACATCACCGCATTCATGGAAGGGGCAATCAGGACTGGCCGGTCATTGGCAAGGAGCGCGGTCGAGGCAAGGTCGTCGGCAAGGCCGTGGGCCATCTTGGCGATGAGGTCGGCCGTGGCCGGCGCCACCAGCACCAGATCGGCCTCCCGCACCAGGCGGATATGGCCCATCTCGGCTTCGTCGGTGAGGGAGAAAAGCTCGGTATAGGCCTTGGAGCCAGCGAGCGAGGCGACCGAGAGCGGCGTTACGAATTCGGCCCCACCCCTGGTCAGGATGACACGGAAATCGAGCCCACGCTCGCGCCCACGCCGGATGACATCCAGCGCCTTATAGGCGGCGATCCCGCCCGCGATGATGAGAAGAACCCGTTTTCCGGCGCCCACGGCCCCAAATCCACTGCAAGGTTATTCCACAGTAAGCCATAGTATTTACTGTTTGCAGTGGAGAAATTCAAGGCGGGGACGGCCCCAAGCCGCCCCCGCCCGCTCTAAAGTCTCGCGCCGTCAGAACACGAAAACGTCGTCCGCGCTGAGTTCCTGCGGCATGTTGGAGAGCGTCGCCACCAATTGGGCGTCGTCATGGGCGCCACCCGTGGCGTCGTAATAGAGGTTACCGGTCGCCTTGTCGTAAAGAACATGCGTATCGGCCGTGGCGGTGCCGCTCCAGCTGCCGAAATTCGCTGCCGACAGCTTGCCGATGGCCAGCGTGTCGAAGACCGCGTGATCGAGGCGGATCGTGTCACCGGGCACCGAGAAATCGCGGATGAAGTCGGCATTGGCGGCGGAGGGCGTCTGGTCGAAGACGAAGCTGTCATTCCCCGCACCGCCATACATGATATCCGTGCCTTTGCCGCCGCTGATGGTGTCGTTGCCATCCTCGCCATAGAGGTAGTCGTTGCCATCACCGCCATTGAGCTGGTCGCTGCTGACGCCGCCATAAAGCTTGTCGTTGCCGGTGCCGCCATAGAGCGTGTCACAGAGATTGTCGCCATAGAGCGTGTCGTTGCCGGCACCGCCATTGAGGACATCATTGCCATCCCAGCCATGCAGGCTGTCGGCGCCGGTGCCACCCGTGATGGTGTTGGCCAGCGAATTGCCGGCACCGGTGAAGCCGCTGGTGCCGGTATAGGTCAGGTTCTCGACATGCGAAGTGAGGGTATAGCTGGTGAGGCTGGTCTTCACCGTGTCGATGCCGGAATCGACCGTTTCCGTCACCACATCGCCCTTGTTGTCGACGGTATAGGTGTCGTCGCCGGCAAAGCCTTTCAGCGTGTCGGCGCCGGTGGTGCCCTTCATCAGATCGTTGCCGGCGGTGCCGTTGCCGCCTTCGATCATGTCGCGGACCGAGATGGTGAAGGTTTCGCTGTGGGCGAGGCCACCGTTATCGGTGGTGGTGATGGTGAGGTCGTGATGAGTGGTGGTCTCGAAATCGAGCGATGCACCGGCCTTCACATGGATTTCGTTGCCGACGATCTCGAAATAATCGGCATGGGCGCCGCTCAAGGTGAAGGTATGGGTGTCGGCGGCATCCGGATCGATCGCCGTGAGCGTCGCCACCACCGTGCCGGCCGCCGCATTCTCATCTACCACACCACCGCTCAAGGTAATGCCGGTGGGTGCTGCGTTGCTGGGGGTGACGACCTGCTCGATGACCGAGCCGTTGAGCAGCCAGATCAGGTTTTCATAACCGGTCGGAATGGTGGTGTCGACCAGCGTCAACGTGGCGCCGCCCTTGGAGAGGTCGAACAAGGTTTGCGGGGTGAGGCCGTCGCTGAAGTGGAAGTTTTCCAGCGTCGCGGTGGCGCCGGCGCCCAGCCAGACATGGGCCGTCCCCGCATTGCCGCCGGCGTGGGTCGGGTTGAGGCTGATGCTGTCCTGCAAGGTAATCGAGTCGCTCCACAGGCGGAACGAGCGGTTGTTCTCTTCCGCGACCGCATTCACCAGCACCGTGTCGCTTGATTTCAGATCATAGCCGGCATCGGTATTGCCGCGTGCCACCGTATTCTCGAAGCGAATGTTGTAGGTGTTGCCCTCCGTCGTGAAGCCGTCGCCGTTCCAATAGCTGTTGGCGGCACCCACCGCCTTGCTGTTCGACACCTCGACATCGCGCAGGATGATGTCATGGGCCGTGCCTTCGATCAGCACGCCGGAAATATAGGGGTCGGTGGTGGCGACATTGCCGTCGGCTGTGACGCCCTCAATCAGGATGTCGTGGCTGTTATAGCCGATATGGATCGCATTCTTGGAATAGCCGGCGATATCGACATCGCTAATGGTGAGACCGCTGACGCTGGCCGACGTGTTGGTACCCGAAACCAGCGTATCAACGAAGCGATAGACGTTGGTGGCATCGACATGATCGATGGTCAGGTTGGAAATATCGGCGCCGATGCGGAAGGCGCCGTTGCCGACATTGCTGATGTCGAGATCCTGGAAATGGAGATTGTTGGCGCCGCCCAGCAGGCGGAACAGTTCCGAACCCTCGCTTTGGCCCGTCGACCAGTTCTCCGGCCGCGTGCCGCTGATATCGGCATCCATCGCATTGCCGGCGCTGTCGACGCCGCGAATCGTGACCGGGTGGCCGTCCGTGCCGCCGGTCGTGATCGAGATCTGCCCCGTGGGGTTGTAGCTGCCCTGATCGGCGATGAGCCGCACCTCGCCATCCGGACCCGCCTGGCCGATGAATTTCGACAGGCTGGTGAGCGTGCCGGCATTTTCCGGGGAAGACCCGTCCATGAGACCGGAACCGGTGGGCGAGATATAGCGGACAGCCATGAGCGCTTTTCCCTGTCTGGGGCAGGCGACCGGCCCATCCGGTTGCACTGCGTCATGACAAGAAAATGCGCCTGCAAGTCTTAACGAAATCTAATCGTGAATCAAAATTCGTATTTTATATCAATGAGTTATAAGGCTTTCGCGCTAAATGTCTGCGGCATTTGATGTAGCCTGTAGCGGCAGTAAAAATCCCCGATACCGCACGACCAGCGGACCCCAGGGCAGGGCAATCTCGACGTCGAAGGTGAAACGCCCCTCTGCCACGCGCTCCTGCGCCCGCACGACCGGGGCGAGGCTTCGGGGCAGCGGCAATCCGATTAAGCGCCAGCCGCGGATATGCATGTCGAGTCCATCTGCCGCGCCATCGAGGTCGAAATCGAAGGTGAAGGGCCAGAAGGTCTCGGTGAGGATGGGCCGCCCGTCCTTGATGCGCGACGACAGGCGGCTGCCAAAACGATGACCGCCGAAATCCCGTCGCCAACTCTCGGCACCGGGACGGATATCGAAGGTAACGGCGACGGGGATATCCGATCGGACCGGCGGGAAGCGGAACAGGTATCCAACCAAGCGTGCCAGCGGATGATTGCCGCGGCTGACGCTGCCCCGCCCGACCACTTGCGTCGACGCCGGGTGGCTGTGCATCGCCTGCACCTCGGGCGGCATCGCTGCAAAGGCTGCACCCATCACCTGTGCATATAAAGGCTCCGGCAGCACGCCGTGCCGCGTCTCGGTGAAAAGATGGAAGCGCTGCGGAAGATCGGTGAAATCGGCGAGTTGCAGTACATCGCTTGCGGTAAAGGCGCCGGCCGGCATGTCGCCCCGCAGCAACTTCCCTGCGGCGATCACCGCGGCAAAGCTCGGGACCCAGGGGCCATGGCCACCCTCGGCGATCAGTGTCCAGATGGCTTGCCTCGCCGTGCCGGTCTTATCGCGTCCGATAACAGTGACCGACATCGCCGACCGGTCGGTGCCGAGCCGGCGGAAAAGCCGCTGCAGCCGTGTGAGGAACGGACTGAGCGCGCTCAAATCACGAATAAGGCGCCAGCGCACGGCAAAGCTCAGCAGCCACAATGCCAGATTCTGGATAGCCAGTTCGGCACCGGCGCGAAAGGTCACGTTGGCAAGTGTGGGATAACGGCGGGGCAGCAGGTCCAGATCCGGCACGTCGCACAATCCCACCCAGCGATTTTGGATGCTGGTTCGGCCCGTGACCTCGAACGATTTTCGCACCAGTTCCTGCCAGCCATAGCCTTGCCGCCAGGTGCCGCTTTTCTGCAAGCCGATCGGCTTGCCGACATAGCTGAGGATCGCCTGTGTCACATTGGGTCCTGCCGTCGCCCGGTTGCTGGCGGAAAGCGCGATATCAATGGCGTCGATGGTCTCAAGCTCCCGTGCCAGTTCCGCCACGACCGCCATGCTCAGCCCCGGCACGCTGCTGGCCCCGCTGATGACGGTAACCTCTGCATCGCGCGCGGCATCCTTCAGCGCCCCGATGTCGGCCACAAAGCGGCGGCTGTCGGCCAGATCAACATAGTGAATGCCACGGGCGATGCAGGCCCGGGGCACCGCATAGGGTTGCACATCGTCGAATTGGAAGGGGCCGGCCGCATCGATCACCAGCCAGGGCTGGATCACGCCAAGCTGGGCGGCGACGTCCTTCACGCGATCAAAAGGCTGGAAGCGGGCCTTGTCCCCCAGTTCTGTCAGCAAGGCTGCGGCGCGCGCCGGGTTACGCCCGCCGACAAGGATGTGGCAGTCATCGCGCGCAGCCAGCAGGCGCACCACGCGCGCGCCGAAGGTGCCGGCGCCGCCGATGACCAGAATCTTTCTCATACGCTCAAGAACCGGTCGGCAAGGGCTGGGTCCGGCACGGCGCAATAGGCGTGCTGCCCGAACCAGCGATAGCGGTTCGCGGCAATGACGTCATAAAGGCCGTCGCGCCAGGAGCGCGGGAGGGCGCGCAACACCCGCAACAAGCGCCACAGGCCGCCGAAACGACTGATGATCCCGATGGCCGCCTCGCTGCGCAAGAAAAGCTGGCCATCGGCGATCAGCAGGTTGCTTTCCCAGTTTTCGGGATCGAGGCCGTAATGGCGATAGAGCGCTGTGCCCAGCGCCGATTGCGCCGGGGCGAAGCGGAACTGCCCTTGCGGATCGTGCCGCAGAACGAAGCGCACGAAGCCCGAACACAGGGCGCAGACACCGTCGAATATGACGAGCGGCCGGTCATCGGGAAAGGACGGAACGGCGGGATCGTCGCGATAGCTGTAGGCCGGCGCTGTCAGCATGGCCCCGTTTTAGCATGCACCAGCAGGCCACGCCAATCAGGCGGCGGCAGCCAGCGTTGCCCAAGCGAGCACGCCGTAGCGCGCCGCCTTGCCGATGAGGATGAGGATCAGGCTGGGCAGGAAGCGCGCGCGCAACACGCCAGCCGCCAAGGTGATCGGATCGCCGATGATCGGCAGCCAGGACAGCAGCAGCAGCGGATAGCCGTATTTCTGAAAGAGCCGGCTCGCTTGGGCGAGATGCTTGGCGCTGACCGGAAACCATGTGCGATCCTGCCAATGCAGCAGGAAGCGCCCCAGCACCCAATTGGCGATGCCACCCAGCGTGTTGCCGGCCGTGGCGACGATCATCAGCACCGGCCAATCCTGCGGTGATTGCAGCAGCAAGGTCGCGAACGCCACCTCGGAAAAGCCCGGCAGGATCGTGGCCGCGCCAAAGGCGGTGAGGAAGAGTGTCAGATAGGCGAGGTGGGTCATGGTCGGGTGGACTATAGCTGCGACCAAAACCGGTGGGAAAGACCCGCTTCCCACCGGTGCGTCAGCGACGGATCAGAAATTGTTGGGATTGCCGGGCACAATCGTACCGCTCCCGCCAGACTTGCCGTCCTTCAGCCATTTCACCTGGTCGCCGGAAATTTCAACCGACCAGCAATCCTTCGGCGTGCCGTCATATTCAAAGCACATGGTGTCGCCCTCGATCGTCCACTTGCCGGCGTAATCCTTGCCCTTGATCACGCCGTCTGCCTGGTAGAATTCGGCATAGGGGCCGCTTGAATCCATGTTGCCCTGCACGCTGTTGCCGCCGATCGCGGCTTTGATGGCATCCCCCGTCGCTGGGGCCGCATTGGCGGTGCCGATGGCCATCATGGCGACGGCGGCGGCGAGGCAGAATTTGCGCATGATCATGGTCGGTTCCTTCCCTGCGGTTATCGTTTGGTGGCTCTCAGATACGAGATCGGCGGTGGCTTGGATCGTTGTCAAACGAGGCGGTCTCGCGGAACAGCAGCCGCCAGTCACGCGAAACGGGCGAGGGTCGCCAAGAGATCCGCCGGGCGCTGGCACAAATCATCGGCACCCGCGGCAAGCAGCTCGGCTTCATCGCCATAGCCATAGAGCACGCCGATACTGCGCAACCCGTTCTTGCGCGCACCGATGATGTCGTGCTCGCGGTCGCCGATCATGATGGCGCGGACGGGATCGACGCCATGGCTGGCCAGGACATGGGCGATGACCTCGCCCTTGTCGGAGCGCGTGCCATCGAGTTCGGCACCTTCCACGGCGATGAAATAGGGATCGAGGCCGAAATGCGCAACGATGGGTCGCGCAAAGACATGGGCCTTCGATGTAGCAACGAAAAGCCGGATCCCCTCGCCCTGCAGCGTGGCAAGGGTCGTATCGATGCCGGGAAACATCTCATTCTCGAACATGCCGCCGGCCGCGTAGCGCTCGCGGTAGAGCCTGACGCCCTCGACCGCGTTGTCCGGCCCCAGCAGGCGCTCGAAGCTGCGCTGGATCGGCGGGCCGATGCACCAGGTGAGATCGTCCACCGGATCATGAACGACCCCAAGCTTATCGAGCGCGTAGCGGATCGAGGTGGTGATGCCGACCTTGGGGTCGGTCAGCGTGCCGTCGAGATCGAAAAGAACGGTATCGAAGCCGGCCATCAGCGGAACAACAGGGCCGCCGTCAGCACGGCGATGATCAGCCACAGCCACCAGTTCGATCCCTGCCGGTTGATGACGCGCAGGGCTTCCGGGTCGAGCTTCAATCCACCATCAGCGAGATGGCTCACCAGCCGGTCGACATTCTTGAGGACGCCTGGCCCGCGCTCGATCACGTCGAGGAAATCGGTGACGCCCTGCTCGATGCGGGCGCGGGGCCCGCGGTTTTCGATCATCCATTCTTCAATGAGCGGCCGGGCGAGGGTCCAGATGTTGAGCGTCGGGTTCAACTGGCGCGACACGCCTTCGGCCATCAGCATGTTCTTCTGCAGCAGCAGCAATTGCGGCTGCACTTCCATATCGAAGGTCTCTGCGATGGCGAAAAGCTGGCCCAGCATGCGGGCAAAGCTGATCTCATGCAGGGGCCTGCCCTGGATCGGCTCGCCGATCGAGCGCAGGGCCAGCGCAAATTCATCGATCGACTGCGTCTGTGGCAGATAGCCCGCCTCGATATGCATCTTGGCGACGCGGATATAGTCCCGCTCCAGGAAGCCCAGCAGCATGTCGGCCAGATAGAACCGGGTCTTCTTTTCCAGCCGGCCCATGATGCCGAAATCGACCACCTGGATGGCGCCGTCATAGCCGACGCTCATATTGCCGGGATGCTGGTCGCCATGGAAATAGCCGTCGCGGAACGCCTGGTTGAAGAAGATGTTGGCGGCCTTGGTGAGGACGTCGTCGACATCAAGGCCGGCCGCACGCATGGCCGGGCCGTCATCCATCGGGATGCCGGTCATGCGCTCTTGCGTCATGATGCGCTTGGCGGTGCGTGCCCAATCGATTGCCGGCACGCGGTAGGTGGGATCGCCTGCGAAGTTATCGTGGAGTTCCGAAGCCGATGCAGCTTCCAGGCGCAGATCCATTTCGATGCGTACGGTGGCGGCGAAGGTGCGCACCACCTCGACCGGCTTCAGGCGCCGCAGTTTCGGCTGCGTGCGCTCGATGATCTCGGCGATCCACAGCAGCAATTCGATATCGGCCTGGAAGGCCTCCTCGATGCCCGGGCGTAACACCTTCACCGCCACCGGCCGGCCATCGGGCGCGTCGTATTCCGGCGTCGTGATGGCGAAATGCACCTGGCTGATCGAGGCTGCCGAAACCGGCTCGTCATCGAAGCTGGAAAAGAGGCTGGCAATCGGCGCACCCAATTCCGCCTCGATGCGCGATTTGGCGGCGAAGGAGGAGAAGGCCGGCAACTGGTCCTGCAATTTCGCAAGATCCGCCGCCACCTGCTCGCCCAGGAGATCGGAACGGGTGGAGAGCACCTGGCCGAGCTTAATGAAGGCCGGGCCCAATTCGGAGAGGGCTGCAGCCAGGCGCTCGCCCGGCCGCTTGCCGTCGACCTCGCGGCCGAACAGCACGCGGGCGAAGAACAGCAGCACGGGGGTAAGGCCGGCATTGGAGAGGGCCGATTCGAAGGGTGTCAGCGCACCATGGCGCGCAAAGACCCGGGCGATGTCGAACAGGCGATAGATTGAACGCAGCGATCGGAACATCTAGACGCGCCAGCCCGAATGAATGGCGGCGATCCCGCCCGTGAGATTGCGATAGGAAACGTTCTGGAACCCGGCCTTCGCCATCATGCCGGCCAGATTGTCCTGGGTCGGGAATTTGCGGATCGATTCCACCAAATACTGATAGGAATCGCGGTCCTTGGCGACCACTTCACCCAGCCAGGGCAGCAGCTTGAACGAATAGACGTCATAGAGCTTGGCCAGCGCCGGCAAGGCCACATGACTGAATTCCAGGCACAGGAACCGCCCGCCCGGCCGCAACACCCGATAAGCTTCCTCAAGCGCCCGCTGCTGGCGCCCGACATTGCGCAAGCCAAACGCGATCGTATAGCTGTCGAACTTCATGTCCTCGAAGGGCAGATCCTCGGCATTGCCGCTGACCCAATCGAGGCCGGTGAGGATGCCCTTGTCGATCGCGCGGTCGCGGCCGACTTCCAGCATGGCCGGGGTAAGGTCGCAGACCGTCACATGGGCGGATGGTTGCCGCTCCAGGAGGCGAAAGGCGATGTCACCGGTGCCGCCCGCCACATCCAGGCTGTTCCAGTTGGCGCGCGGATTCAGCCAATCCAGCATCGCGGCCTTCCACAGGCGGTGGATGCCGCCCGACATCAGATCGTTCATCAGATCGTATTTGCCGGCGACCGAGGAAAAAACCCCCTGCACCAGATGCGCCTTGTCCCTGGCCGCGACTTCGCGGAAGCCGAACCAGGTGGTCTCGGCGCTGTTGTCCTTGGGGGCGTGGGAGGTCTCGACAGGCATCTAAATCTTTCCTCTTTTGCCGGGACTTTAGCCGTTGCGGCGCGGGGATGCCAGCGTTGTAAGATCAACAACTTGACGACTTCCCTGCGGCCCATTACCGCTAGTCACATGCCCGAATTACCTGAAGTCGAAACGGTCTGCCGTGGTCTTGCCCTGAAGCTTTTGGGGCGGCGCCTTGCCGCCGTCGAGCAGCGCCGGCCAAACCTGCGCTTTCCCTTTCCGGAAGGGTTCGCGGCGCGCCTCACCGGCCGGCGCATCGATGCCATCCGCCGGCGCGCCAAATACATCGTCATCGACCTTGATGACGGCACCATCCTGCTGGTCCATCTCGGCATGTCCGGCTCGATGGTGGTCAATGAGAGACGCCCGACGCTGCTCGACCGGCATGATCACGTCGTCTTCGATATCGACGATGGCACCTGCGTCCGCTTCAACGATGCGCGCCGCTTCGGCCTCATGGATCTGGTGGCGGCGGATGCCTTTGAGGAACACAAGCTCATCAGGGGCCTGGGGTTGGAGCCGCTCTCCGACGCCTTCGACGGACCGGCCTTGGCGGCCATGCTGAAGGGCAAGAAGACCTCGGTGAAGCTTGCCATCATGGACCAGCGCCTGGTGGTAGGGGTCGGCAACATCTATGCCTCCGAAGCCCTGTTCCGCGCCGGCATCAGCCCCAAGCGCCGCGCCGGCACGATCACCGGCGAGCGCGCCGTCAAACTCGCTGCCGCGATCAAGAAGGTGCTCACCGAAGCGATCAAGGCCGGCGGTTCCTCCTTGCGTGATTACGTCCAGGCCAATGGCGAACTCGGCTATTTCCAGCATCGCTGGAAAGTCTATGACCGCGAAGGCGAAGCCTGCCGGAAATGCGGCGGCCCGGTAAAGCGCATCACCCAAGGCGGCCGCTCGACCTTCTATTGTCCGGCGGATCAGAAGTAAGCCCCCTCTCCCCGACCCTCCCCCACAGCCGACGAATGTCGGCATTCGCCGACTGTGGGGGGAACTCTATCCAGCCTGAACGCTGGCATCACAGCGAGCTCAGTGGAACGCCCTCCCCCCAACGTGGGGGAGGGCCGGGGAGAGGGGGGCGGTTCGACCGGGTTCGATGACACATCCGCGTCACTCCCGTGACGCCCCCATGAAATCATTCACAGATTCGCCCTGGCGCCTCCCGCGTCATCATCCTGCAATCGCTTCATCGCTATTGAGCGGCCAACTGAACGAGGCTTCTCGAGTCGAGTCAAAGGCAGCAGATGAACGCGATGTCCCAGATGAGCCATGAGACCGCACGCTACCGCGCGATCTTCATCTCCGACGTCCATTTGGGCACGCGCGGCTGCAAGGCCGCATACCTGCTCGACTTTCTGCGCGCCAATGAAGCGGACTATGTCTACCTCATTGGCGACGTCATCGATTGCTGGCGCCTATCCAAGGGCTGGTTCTGGCCGCAAAGCCATAACGACGTGGTGCAGAAGCTGCTCCGCAAGGCGCGCAAGGGCACCCAGGTCATCTATGTGCCCGGCAATCATGACGAACCCTTGCGCGACTATGACGACCACGCCTTCGGCGATGTCATGGTGATGAACGAGGCTGTGCACGAAACCGCCGACGGCAAGCGCCTGCTCATCATCCATGGCGATGCCTTCGACGGCATCGTGCGTTATGCGCCCTGGCTCGCCAAACTGGGTGATTCCGCTTACACGATGGCGCTGACGCTCAATCACTGGTTCAACCGGGCGCGTATCGCCTTCGGCTATCCCTATTGGTCGCTCTCGGCCTGGCTGAAATCGCGCGTCAAGGACGCCGTCAAATTCATCGGCGATTTCGAGAACACGGTTGCGGCGGAAGCCAAGCGCCGCGGCTTCGACGGTGTCGTCTGTGGCCATATCCACCAGGCGGCCTTGAAAGAGATCGACGGTGTCATCTACGCCAATGACGGCGATTGGGTGGAAAGCTGCACGGCGCTGGTCGAGCATCGCGACGGAAGGCTCGAGATCATCCACTGGGCGCAGCAGAACCAGCTTTCCATGCTGCCGGTGAAGAAGCTCGAAGCGGTGCCCAGCCTGTGAGCGCCTCGCTCAACATCGCTATCGTGACCGATGCCTGGGCACCCCAGACCAATGGCGTCGTGCGCACCATCGGCCGCACCATGGACGAACTGACCGCGGCCGGCCACCGACCGACCATCCTGTCGCCACAGAGCTTCCGCTCGGTCGCGTGTCCCACCTATCCTGAAATTCGCCTGGCGGTTTTTCCCTATCGGCGCCTCGCCGCGCGGCTCGACGCATTGGCGCCCAATGCCATCCATATCGCCACCGAAGGGCCGCTGGGGATTGCCGCGCGCCGCTATTGCATCCGACGCGGTCTCCCTTTCACGACAGCCTATCACACGCGTTTCCCGGAATATGTGGCGGCCCGTTTCGGCCTGCCCGTCCGGCTGACCTATGCCTGGCTCCGCTATTTCCATTCGGCGGCCCAGGCCACTATGGTGGCGACGCCGTCGATCGAAGCGGATCTCCGCGCCCGTGGCTTCCAACGCATCAAGCGCTGGTCGCGCGGTGTCGATACCAGGCAGTTCCGACCGCGCCCACAGACAAACGCGGCACCGCCCTTTGCCGACCTGCCAAGGCCCGTCCATCTCTATGTCGGGCGCCTCGCCGTCGAGAAGAACATCGAGGCCTTCCTGGCGCTCGACCTGCCGGGATCGCAGGTCGTCGTGGGTGACGGGCCGCAGCATGCCGATCTCAAGGCGCGTTTTCCCAAGGCGGTCTTCCTGGGGCAGAAAGTCGGCGAGGATCTGGCGCAGCTTTACGCTGCCGCCGATGTCTTCGTCTTCCCCAGCCTCACCGACACATTCGGCCTGGTGATCCTCGAAGCCCTGGCCTCCGGCGTGCCGGTCGCGGCCTTCCCGGTGGCAGGGCCAAAGGACATTCTGCAGGAAGGCGTCTCCGGCGCCCTCGACCGCGATCTCGGTCGCGCCATCGCGCGCGCCCTCAAGATCCCGCGGAAGCAATGCCGCAATGAGGCGGAGCGCTTCTCCTGGCGCGCCGCCACCGAGCAGTTCCTCTCCAACCTCGTCCTGATCCCGGTCCGGCTCTTTACCTAAAGCGCCAGCACGCGCCGCGTATGGCGGGCGATCATCAGCTCTTCGTCGGTCGGGATCATCAGCACGCGCGGACCCGTGGCTGACTTGCTGAGATCGGTCCGGCGCGCCGCATTGGCATCGGCGTCCAGGCTCAACCCCAGCCAGCTGGACGCCGCGACGATGCGAGCGCGGAGATCGGCCCCGTTCTCGCCGATGCCGGCGGTGAAGACCAGGGCATCGATACCCTGCAGGACCGCCGCCAGCGCACCGATTTCCTTGGCGATGCGATAGACGAAATGGTCGAGGGCAAGGCGCGCCTGCGGTTCGGTGCTGGCTTCGAGCACGCGCACATCGTTGCTGATGCCGGACATGCCTTTGAGGCCGCATTGGTGATAGAGGAATTTTTCCAGCGCCGCCGCATCCATGCCCTTTTCCCGCATCAGGTACAGCACAACACCAGGATCGATGGCGCCGGGGCGCGTGCCCATCGGGATGCCGTCAAGCGCCGTAAAGCTCATCGTGCTGTCGACACTGCGCCCGTCCTGCATCGCGCAGAGCGAGCAGCCATTGCCGAGATGGGCGACGATGACGCGGCCCCTGGCGATGGCGGGCGCGACCTCGGTCAGCTTCTCGGCAATGAATTCATAGGAAATGCCGTGGAAGCCATAGCGCCGCACACCTTCCAGGTAGAGCGCCTCGGGGATGGCGAAACGCTCCGCCACTTCCGCATGGCCGCGATGAAAAGCGGTATCGAAACAGGCGATCTGCGGCAGGTCCGGCCGTCGCTGTCGCCAGGCGAGAATGGGCGCGAGGTTCTTGGGCTGGTGCAGGGGGGCGAGATGGGTGAGGGCGGTGATGCGTGCCAGCACCGCGTCGTCGATCTGCGCCGCAGCGCTGAAATCGGCGCCGCCATGAACGACGCGGTGACCGATGGCGCCGATCGGGCCGCCGATCAGCCTGGCTGCATCGTCGCTCTGTAGCCAATCGCCCACGATGCCTTCGCCGGCCTCGACGCTGGGAGCCGCTGCCTGGCTGAGATTGTCGTTGCGCAAGGTCGCACCCGCGCCGTCCTTGATGAGCAGGCGCGGCTGGCTGCCGATCCCCTCCAGCAGGCCCGAGACGCGCCGCTCCAGATTGTCCCCGGCCCCGACCACGCCTTCTGTCGCAAAGGCCTGGAACTTGATGCTGGACGAGCCGGCATTGATGGCAAGGATGACGCGATTCATGGTGGGGCGATCCTAGTCCATGTCCGACCACCTCTGGCAAGGGCCAATGGGCGGGTGCGCGCCGGGCCAGGAAAGAGGCCAGAGGGGCGGCCGGTTGAGGCAACTCGGCCTATCCGCCCCGACGGCCCTTCGGCTAGGATGCGGGCCATGCGAATCACGACCCTTCCCGACCTTGCCGATTGGCGCCGCAGCTGGCCGCAGGCAACGGCCGCCGCCAAGGTGCTCGATGCCCTGGCGGCTGCGGGCGGCGAGGGGCGGTTCGTCGGTGGTTGCGTGCGCGATGCGCTGCTGGGGCGCGGGATTCGCGACATCGACATCGCCACCAATCTTGCCCCGGAAAAGGTCATCGCGGCGCTGGCCGCGGCGTCGCTGAAATCCGTGCCGACCGGCATCAAGCACGGCACCGTGACGGCGATTGCCGACCATGTCGGCTTCGAGGTAACGACCCTGCGCCACGATGTCGAAACCGATGGGCGGCATGCGACCGTCGCTTTCACGGACGATTGGCAGCAGGATGCGGCGCGCCGCGACCTCACCATGAATGCGCTGTTCTGCGATGCCGCCGGCAACATCCACGATTATTTCGGGGGCCTCGCCGATCTGAAGGCCGGCCATGTGCGTTTCGTCGGTGATCCGGCGCAGCGCATGGACGAGGATTACCTGCGCATCCTGCGCTTCTTCCGCTTCCATGCCGATTACGCAGCTGGCGATTTCGACGCGGCGGCGATTGCTGCGGCGACGCAGCGCCGGCACGAGCTGAAGCGCCTTTCCGGCGAAAGGCTGCGCCAGGAGACGCTGAAGCTGCTCACCGCGCGGCGCGGCGTCGCGGTCTGGGGTGAGATGCTGGGCCGCGATTTTGCCGGCGCCTATCTGCCCTGGGCCACCACGCAGGACCGCCTGGTCAAAGTGGCAGCCCTCGAGACGCGTTTGAAGCTTGCCCCCGATGCCGTCCGCCGTCTCGCAGCACTCACCCTCACCGGCAGCGGCAATGACATCGCCGAGACGCTGAAGCTTTCCAATGCCGATCGTGATCGCCTGCTCAGTGCCAGCGACGCCCGGCCGGTCTTCGATGTCGCCGGCGATGCGGCGGTCCGACGCCAGGTCTACGCCCTTGGCAATGACCGGGCGCGCGACCGCATTCTTCTCGATTGGGAACCGGGTGCCGATGACGGCCAATGGCACCGGGCCTTCGACATTGTCGAAAGCTGGCCGCGCCCGGCATTCCCGCTTGCCGGCCGCGATCTCATCAAGCTAGGGATCGCCGCCGGGCCTGAACTTGGCGCCAAGCTCGCGGAGTTGGAAAATTGGTGGGTCGCTGGTGATTTTGCGGGCGATGCCGCTGCCTGCCTCGCCGAGGCGAAGCGGCGTCTTAGCAAAAACTAACCGTCATGCCCGGGCTTGACCCGGGCATCCACTCCCTCAATCGCACCTGTGGATCCCCGGGTCTTCGCCCGGGGATGACGAGGGAGAACGCTACGCCTCAACCAGGTCCAACAACTCGCCCTTGGGGTCGAGGAGCGCCGCCACGGCCTTGCCGCCATAGCCGCAACCGCCATCGAGAGTCATGGTGAAGGCGCTCATGGCGGGGCCGCCATGCTGGCGGTCATAACCGCGGATGACCTTGAGGAACTGGCCGTAAGGGTGATCCATGTTGCCAAAGGCGCTGCCGCCCCACCACAGGCTGTCGCCCTGCGCCGAGAGCGGACGTTCGGGGTCGATCCCGGCATGGACGAACAGCAACCCCAGATCATCGGTATAGGCGGCGCGGCGGATGGCGGACATCAAGGCCGCGTGGCCCGGCCGCGCCTGCTGGGCGGCGCGCAGCGAGTTGGTCCAGCGCGTAATCGCCAGCGCCCCTTCGCGGCAATGGATGATGCCCTCCGCCGGGTCACCGCCATAGGCCGTGATGGTCGGGCCGACGCCCTGCTGCAACAGCCAAGGCAGCACCTCGCGCGGGTTGGGCGCGAATTGCAGCTGCAGCAGCTTCATCCACATTTCTTCCTGCTGGCCGCGCAGGAAAACGATGTCCTCGGGGAACATGCAGCGCCGCGCCAGGATCTGGCGGCGGAAGGTGATCATCTCGTCGAGGGTACCGGCAACGTCCGGCCCGCGCCCCAGGAAGCCGCCCAGATAGACGATGCGGTCCATCGGGTCGAACTGTTCGTCGATATAGGCGTGCAGCGCGCGCAGGCGCGGCATGTCGCCATGAACGGGAGAGATCGCCCAGATGCGGCTAGGCTTCTTCAGAATGGCGAATTTCTCTCGTTCTTGCATGGGCACTGATGTTTGCGCGACTCGGAACCTCTCGCCGGATCATAGCATGTGCGACAAAACGATGACGCCCCGGCCAGCTTGTTTGGGTCAAGCCGGCCGGGGCGTCGCGTCGGTGCTGATAAAAGTCCGGTTCAGTTGACCACGGTGTAGTCGATATTGAACCCGGCATTCTGCAGATCCTGGATCGACGCCCAGCCCTGGTTGTGGACGCCGTCCAGTTCGACCGTGCTGGAACCGAAGGTGATCATCACGTCGCCATCAGCGCTGGTGCCGACACCGACATTGGGCGAACCGTTGCCATAGGGGTCGAGCAAGTCGAGTGCGTCCTGGAGCGGGTCGAAATCGGTGATGATGTCATGGCCGTTCGCCACGTCGACCTGCCAGTGGAAGGTATCGGCGCCCGAACCACCCGTCACAACGTCCTTGTAGTTGCCGGCACCGGCATGGATGTGGTCGTCGCCATTGCCGCCATCGATGATGTTGGCGCCTGTGCCGCCGAACAGATAGTCGTTGCCGTCCTCGCCGTAAATCGTGTCATTGCCGGCACCGCCCCAGAGATTGTCGTTGCCGTCGCCGCCCTTCATCAGATTGGCGTCGTCGCTGCCGTCGATATCGTCGTCGAAATCGGAGCCGATGAAATCCTCGATGCCGCTGACATTGTCATTGCCGCCGAAGTTTCCATCGCTCATGTCGATATAGATGCCGTGAGTCGATTTCGAATAATCGACCGTGTCATGGCCGGCGCCGCCGACCAGGGTGTCGTAGCCGGCACCGCCATCGAAATAGTCGTCGCCGTCGCCGCCCAGCAGCGTGTCGTTCCCGTCACCGCCGAACAATTTGTCGTTGCCAGTGCCGCCATCCAGCTTGTCATTGCCGGTGCCACCGTCCAAAAGGTCGTTGCCTGCATAACCGTTCAGCGTGTCGTTGCCGCCATTGCCATAGATCGCATTGGCATGGGACTCGCCATCCAGCACGTTGGAGGCATCGCTGCCCTGGGTGGTGCTGTAATACTGCTGGCGATAGACCTGCCCGAAATTGAGCGCGCTATCCAGTGTGTTGAGGTTCGTCAGGCGCTTGGTCGGATCTTCGAGCATCGTCGTTTCCTCAGGCTAGTTCGGTTGCTGCGGGATCGCATTGACCGGTAGTCGTGAGGAAAGCGCGGATGGTTCGCTTAAGGGCGCCACTCTGTGATCTGGCGCACCCGCTTGCCGGGGCAAATGACAGAAATGCTCGGGTTCTTTTGAAATGCAGCCCGGAAGGGGAAGGGCGGGGCTATGAGAACACCCCCGACGGATGGACCGGAAGGGGATCCGGGGACCATCCGTCGTTAGCGGTCGATGCCGCTCGGGGAGCCTCTCTGAGGAGAGAGCTGGTGTGCGAAGGTGGCGCCTTACGCCGCCTTCATGACCTGGTGCAGGCGCTCGGTCGCGGCCTGTTCGTCCATGCCTTCGATGGCGGCAAGTTCGCGGACCAAGCGGTCGAGGGCGGCCTGATAAATCTGCCGTTCGCTGTAGGACTGGTCCGGCTGGTCGGCATTGCGGTGCAGGTCGCGCACCACTTCGGCGATCGAAACCGGGTCGCCGGAATTGATCTTGGCTTCGTATTCCTGGGCCCGGCGCGACCACATGGCGCGCTTCACGCGCGACCGACCTTTAAGGGTCTGGAGGGCGGTTTCCATCACCTTCTTGCTGGACAGCTTGCGCAGGCCCGAATTCTTGGCCTTGGCGACGGGGACGCGCAGCGTCATGCGGTCCTTGTCGAACAGAATGATGATGACCTGCAGCGCGTGGCCCGAGATTTCCTGGCTTTCGATGCCCATGACCTTGCCCACGCCATGGGTCGGGTAGACGACGAAGTCACCCTTCTTGAAGCCCAGATCCTTGTCCTTGGCGACAACCGGCTTCTTCGCAATGATTTTCTCGACAGCTTTCTCGACCACAGTCAGCTCCATTTCATCCGATCACGTCACATCACAAATCCGGTCTCGAACCCCAGGACCCCGTGCGGGGACCGCTCAAGGGGCGAAATGGGATCACTTACCGTGCCCGTCCCAACAGGAACGAGGTCGCACTTCCCGGAAAACAACCTCAAATCATGAGGAAGTTGCTCCACAAACCTCGCCTGCCAGGGCTCTCATTTATCTCACTCCAGATCCTGGAGTGCCGCCGCTGGCTTTCCCCGCTTTAGGTCCTTCTGGCGGGACCCGAAACCGTCGCAATTCCTGACTCAAAGCCGCAACAAACCTTTCCCGGCTCCATGGAGATTCCGAGTCTGGTCCGATATTAACTTTTAGGCTTGGGCGGGACTGAAAAGATTAATCTTTCCAATGGATTCCGCCCCAACGACCTTCCCCATTTTTATAGCAAAAATCGGGCTCGAATTCAAGGAAAGGCAGTCATGCGCTGGACGCAGTGACATTAACCACCGGGTGTAGCGCTCTGGCTCAGGTGGCCATCAAAATATGGATTCACCAGCGCGACATGACGTCGCGTTAGGACAAATAACCCAAGAACAAACATGGAATTCGGATTCTAAGCCCGCATTCGGCTCACGACCAGCACAGGAATTTGCCGATCTTAATGCTTTCCCGCTGTCAGGCGCCGCGCCTTAAGACTTTCCGGGCGCCGGGTCGAAATGCTTCTCGAACTTGTCGGCCACACCCTTCCACTGATCGGCATCGGCCGGGGATTCGCCCTTGCGGGTGATGTTGGGCCAGATCTGGGCGTATTGCCGGTTCATTTCCAGCCATTTTTCCGCCTCGGGCTCGGAATCGGGCAGGATGGCATCGGCCGGGCATTCCGGTTCGCAAACGCCGCAATCGATGCACTCATCCGGGTGGATGACCAGGGTATTGGCGCCAACATAGAAGCAATCGACCGGGCAGACTTCGACACAGTCCATATACTTGCACTTGATGCATGCCTCGGTAACGACATAGGCCATGGCGACTGCTCCTGATGGCGTAAATGTTTCTTCCGCTTTCGGGCTAGCTACCATAGGCCGAGGGAAGGGTGCAACTGGCCCTACCCGCGCAGACAGCCGGTAGGGTTTTTTTAAAGGCCCGTGGTGCTAATCGGTCTCATCCTCATTCATCAGGTGGTCGAGGGCCCGGCGCTCGCGCTTGGTGGGGCGGCCGCTGCCGGCTTCCCGCTGCGGCGGCGCACCGTCCGGCGCCGCCTTGGCCCCCTTTTCACGGGGTGGCGGCGGCGACAGGTCTTCATAAAGGGTCTGCGCCTCTGGCGCCGGGCCGCGCCTGGTGCCCGGGTCGAGCACCTTGATGACGCGGATATGTGGCCCCAGCGGAAAGGTCAGCACGTCGCCGGCCTTCACCTGTTGATGTGCCTTGGCGATGAGCTGCCCGTTGAGGCGCAGCCTGCCGCTGGCAGCGAGCGTGGTGGCGAGCGACCGGCTTTTCAGGAACCGGGCGAACCACAGCCACTTGTCGATGCGCTGCGTCTCGCTCATGTCGCATCCGGCTTCTGCGGCGCGTTCGCTGTCGGCGCACGATGGCGGCGACGGCGCCGCTTGGCTGGCCGCGCCGCCGGCACGTCCTTGGCGATGAGGCGGTCGTGCAAACCGGCCAGTGCCGCGAAGGGCGAGTTGGGATCGATCTTGGGTTCAGGTCGCGGTGGTTTTGGCGCCGTGTTTGGCTTGCCGCGCTTGGGCCGCGCCGGTGCGCGCACGCCCCCTGGCAACGTCGCCCGCACGCCCAGCTGGCGCATGGTCTGGCCGAGTTCTTCTGGCGTCATGTTGAATTTCTCGGCATTGGCGGCGTCGGCGGAGAGCGACTTCGCCTGGGCCGCCTCGCGCAATGTGAGTGCCAGCCGTTCCAATTCGCCAAAGGCATAGCTTCTGCCGGCCACCACGCGTTTGCCGCCGGCCATCTGCCAGGCTTCAAGGCCCGTGGCGTCGAGGCGCGCCGGATCGGGCTTGCCCTCGGCATCAACCGCCAGGCGCTGCCACAGAGAGGCAAGGAGGCCAAGGAGCCGCCGCTGCCGCCGGTCCTCCAGCCGCGCCATCCAGATGGTGACGGCGCCGATGCGGACGCCGAGTGCGGCCAGCGCCTTGCGGTCCTCGCTGCTGAGCGCGCCGAGCTGCCCCCGCACCGCCTCGCGGTTGAGCGCGCCAAGGCCCTCGCCCAATTGGTAGACCAGCCCGCGCGCCGCCGGTTCGAGCTTGGCGCCCTGCGCCATGAAAATAGGCCGCAGACGATGGCGCAGCAGGCGGTCCAGCCAATGCCGCAAGCGCTGCTCGATCGCTTGGCGCTGGCGACCGTCGATGAGGTCGATCGATTTCAGCTCGATCATCGGCCGCAACGGCTGGTCGCCGCGGATGAGGCGGGCAAGCGGCGTCTCGCGCCAGGTGATGGCGCCGACGGCATCCAGTTTGAAATCGCCATCGGGCGAAGCGACGAGATCGGTGACGCGCTGGCGCAGCGCCGGGCCCAGCACGCGTCTCGCCGCGGCCAGCAACGGCCGCGCGTCTTCGGCATTCGCGTCAACGGCCGGGAAGAAGTCGAGGCCTTTCAGCTGCCCGACCTCATGGCCCTCGACCGTGACGCTGCCATCTTCGCCGAAGACGGCGTCAAGCTTGGTCCCATCCGTCATGCGGCGGTGAAGGGCGGCATGGCGCCGGTCGACGAAGCGCTGGGTGAGGGCCTCATGCAGCGCGTCTGACAGCCGGTCCTCGATCTCCTGGGCGCGGCCCTGCCAATGCGGCGCGTCGCTCAGCCATTCGCTGCGTTGCGCGATATAGGACCAGGTGCGGATATGGGCGATGCGCTGCGTCAGGTGATCAATGTCGCCATCGACGCGGTCGAGGCGGCTCATCTGGTCGGCGATCCAATCCGTGGGGATGCGGCCGATGGCGATGCCGCCGGTCGCGAGATGCCGAAAGATCTGCGCCACAAGCCGCAGATGCGCATCGGTCATCAGTTTCCTGAAATCGGGGATCTGGCACACCTCCCACAGCAGGGCGACGCGGCCCTTGCCCTGGGTGAGGGCGCGGATCTCATCGTCACGGGCGAGGGCCGCCAGCGATTGGTGGTCGATCGCCTCCTGCTGGCGCACCAGCCCCGGATGCGGCGGTCGCGCGTCGAGGCTCTTCAAGAGCCCGTCGATGCTGCGGAAGTCGAGATCGGCATTGCGCCACATCAGGAAGTGGATGGGATCGACGCGGTGGTTCTCGACCGCCTCGATGAGATCGGGGTCCATTGGCCCGACATCGGCCGTTGTGCCAAAGGTACCATCGGTCATGTGCCGCCCGGCACGACCCGCGATCTGCCCGATCTCGGCCCGCGACAGAGCGCGTAAAGATCGGCCGTCGAACTTCTTCAAGGCGGCGAAGGCGACATGCCCCACATTCATGTTGAGGCCCATGCCGATGGCGTCCGTCGCCACCAGGTAATCGACCTCGCCCGCCTGGTAAAGATCGACCTGGGCGTTGCGCGTCCGTGGCGACAAGGCGCCCATGACGATGGCGGTGCCACCCCGTTGCCGCCGAATGAGGTCGGCGATGGCGTAGACGTCAGCTGCCGAGAAGGCGACCACGGCCGAACGCGGCGGCAGGCGGGTGATCTTCTTGGTGCCGGCATAGGAAAGGGTCGAGAAGCGCGGCCGGTTGACGATCTCGATCCCCGGCGCCAGCAGCTTGACCCAGGGGGTGGCGGCATCCGAGCCCATGAACATGGTCTCGTCCATCCCCCGCGCGCGCATGAGGCGGTCGGTGAAGATATGCCCACGTTCGGTATCGGCCGCCAATTGGATCTCGTCGACGGCGATGAAGGCCACGGGGCGATCGAGCGGCATGGATTCGACGGTGCAGAAGAAATAGCGCGCCCCCCGTGGGACGATCTTCTCTTCGCCCGTCACCAAGGCGCAGGCTTCGACGCCCACCGATTTCACAGCCCGGTCGTAATTCTCGCGCGCCAGCAATCGCAGGGGAAAGCCGATCATCCCCGAGCGATGGCCCAGCAGCCGTTCCATGGCCATATAGGTCTTGCCGGTATTGGTAGGCCCAAGGACTGCAGTAAGGCGTTGTGCGCTCATGATCCAACCAGAATTGGCCAGGGACGGGGCGGATTGCAAGGGCGCTCAAAGAACTCCGATATGCCAGGAAATGACTCTCCTCCCTCTCCCCTCGCGGGAGAGGGTCGGGGTGAGGGGGTGCCGGCGCCGAATCCGCTCAATCGACCCCCTCACCCTATCCCTCTCCCGCGAGGGGAGAGGGGATGAGTGTGTCTGGCAGTAATCGCGGGCTTGCCCATTTGACCTTGCCCCCGATCGGTCTTAGATAAAACTCATGATGAAACTTTCCGCGCAACGCGACATGAACAACCGCGCCATTCCGCTCCATGATGCGGAGGGGTTTGAAGGCATGCGCCGGGCCGGGCGCCTCGCCGCCGAGACATTGGATTTCATCGGCCCGCATGTCCGCCCCGGTGTGACCACCGCGGCCCTCGACAAATTGTGCGAAACCTTCATGCGCGATCATGGCGGCGTGCCGGCGACGATCGGCTATAAGGGCTATCAGCACGCCAGCTGCATCTCGGTGAACCATGTCGTCACCCACGGCATTCCCTCCGACAAGAAGGTGCTGGCCGAGGGCGATATTCTCAATATCGACGTGACACCCCTGGTCGACGGCTGGCACGGCGATTCATCGCGTATGTTCATTGCCGGTTCCCCCAGCGTGAAGGCGCGGCGGCTTTGCGACGTCACCTACCAGTCCCTCATGGCGGGTATTGCCATGGTGAAGCCTGGCAATACCTTGGGCGATGTCGGTCATGCCATCGAAACCCTGGCGCACAAGAACCGTTTCTCGGTGGTTGAGGATTTCTGCGGCCATGGGGTGGGGCGCGTGTTCCACGACGCGCCGCAGGTCTTGCATTACGGCAAGCCCGGCACCGGTGTCGTGCTGGAGCCCGGCATGATCTTCACCATCGAACCCATGCTCAATGCCGGCAAGGCCGACGTGAAGATCCTGGGCGACGGCTGGACCACGGTGACACGGGATCAATCCCTCTCCGCCCAGTTCGAGCACTCGGTGGGTGTGACGGAGACGGGCGTCGAAATCTTCACGCTGTCGCCGAAGGACATCTACTGGCAGCTGGCGGCGTGAACCAAGAAAAGCAGCCGAGCTTCAGGGAAATCCTGCGCGCCATTTCCACGATTGCTCTCCCAACTCGACGCGACTGGATCAAGCTTCTCGCTAATACAATTGCGCTGGCCGCAGTCTTTATTTGGATCTTCTGGGAGAGAGTCTCGTCGTGGCTTTTGTCCTCCCTAGCGAGTATCGGGATTTCCTAGTTTCTTGGAACATCAGACCCGCTTGAACCTGAAGTAATGCGGCACGCGGCCTTGGCGGATGGCTTTCTGCTCGTAGCGTGAAGCGGGCCAGTCGTCGGGGCGGATGGCCCAATCGGCGGCGCTTGTCGCCAGCCATTGGAACGCCTTGTGGCGCGTGGTGTGGGCCAGCGACCAGCCGATATAGACGGGATCGTCGCTGCCGATGCGGAACTCGCCGCCGGGCTTCAACAGGTTTGCCACGATATCGAGATTGGCCTGATTGACGAAGCGCCGGCCCGCGTGGCGCGCCTTGTGCCAGGGGTCGGGGAAGAGCAGGAAGATCTTGGTGAAAGACTGCGGCTTCAAGGCCGGCAACAGATCGCGCACGTCTTCGGGATAGATGCGCACATTGTCCAGCTTGTCGGCATCGATATGCGACAGCGCTGACGCAATCCCATTGAGGAAGATTTCGCAGCCGATGAGGCCGGCCTGCGGATTGGCCTTGGCCTGGGCAGCCAGATGCTCGCCACCGCCGAAGCCGATCTCCAGCCAGTACTCGTCCTTCGGCGATGTGAACAGTGCTGCTGGATCGATCGTCTCGTTCGGGCGCACGGCGACGGTGATGGAAGGCAGCAGCGTTTCCATCAACTTCTTGCGGTTCTCGCGCAAGGGCCGGCCCTGGCGGCGGCCATAAAAGTTTCGCCGCGGCCCGGTGGTCTCCGGTGCCGCGGCGTCTTTGTCGGTCATCGACGCTGGTCTCGTCCTGGTTACGCCATCGCCGCCTGGAGCTTGGCGACGAGGTCGAGCTTCTCCCAGGAGAAGCCGCCATCGGCATCCGGCTCACGGCCGAAATGGCCGTAGGAGGAGGTGCGGGTGTAGATCGGCTTGTTGAGGCCGAGATGCTGGCGGATGCCGCGGGGGCTGAGATCCATCACCTCGCCGATCGCGCGCACCAGCTTCTCTTCATCGACATTGCCGGTGCCATAGGTGTTCACATAGACCGAGAGCGGCTTCGAGACGCCGATGGCATAGGCCACCTGAATCACGCACTTCTCGGCGTAACCCGCAGCTACCACGTTCTTGGCCAGATAGCGCGCGGCATAGGCAGCCGAACGGTCGACCTTGGTCGGATCCTTGCCGCTGAACGCACCGCCGCCATGGGGCGAGGCGCCGCCGTAGGTATCGACGATGATCTTGCGGCCGGTGAGGCCGGCGTCGCCGTCCGGGCCACCGATCACGAACTTGCCGGTCGGGTTGACGTAGAACTCGTCTTCCTTCGGGAACCAGCCCTTGGGCAGGACCTTCTCGACATAGGGGCGCACCAATTCGCGCACCTGTTTCTGGTCCAGGTTCTCGGCATGCTGGGTTGAAACGACGACCGACGTCGCCTTCACCGGCTTGCCGTTCTCGTATTGCAGGGTCACCTGGCTCTTGGCGTCGGGGCCAAAGCCCTTGACCTTGCCGCTGTGGCGATCGTCCGCCATGAACTTCAGGATCTGATGCGAATATTGCAGCGGCGCCGGCATCAGCTCCGGCGTTTCCTTGCAGGCGTAACCGAACATGATGCCCTGATCGCCGGCGCCTTCATCCTTGTTGCCCGCGGCATCGACACCCTGGGCGATGTCGGCCGATTGCGAGTGCACGTAGCATTCGATGTCGGCGTTCTTCCAGTGGAAACCTTCCTGCTCGTAGCCGATTTCCTTGATGGCGCGGCGGGCGGTTTCGACCAGCTTCTCATGGGTGATCGAGGCGGGCCCACGTACCTCGCCGGCAAGGACGACCTTGTTGGTCGTGGCCAGCGTTTCGCAGGCGACGCGGGCGTCGGGCTGGGCTGCCAGATAGAGGTCGACGATGCTGTCCGAGATGCGATCACAGACTTTGTCCGGATGGCCTTCGGACACACTTTCGCTGGTGAAAAGATAGGAGGATTTCGACACGAGGCTATTTCCCGCAAAGATGAAAGGTTCGACAAGTTCACGTGCTGCGGGAGGGGGCGTTCGAGGGGTTTATCCCCGGGGATAAACCCCTGAGTCGGACAGCAAAAAACCCGGCCGCGGTGCGGCCGGGATCATGGTTGAGCGGGATTCCCCGGTCAAGCGGGTTTTATTGCTTACCAAAGTGTGAAAAGGCCCAAAACGGGCCTTTTCCGGTCTTCCGAGAGGCGGTGGACGCCCTTATTCGGTCTATCGCTTGCGCCAGACTTCAGTCTTCATCCGAGGTCGAGCTCTTGGCCAGCGACTTGGTCAGTTCGAAGATGCGCTTCCTGACCGAGGCCTGGGGAATCTTGTAGTAGGCGCGGACCAGTTCCAGCGTTTCGCGCTTGGCCATGGGATCGGGCTCGTAATCGACCGGCGCCGGCGTGGCGACGCCCATCAACTTGGAGGGGCTCTTCTCCTGGACCGCATTCGGCATGTCTTCGAAGAAATAGGAAATCGGCACATCGAGCACACGGCCGAGATCGAAGAGGCGCGAGGAGCCAACGCGATTGGCGCCACGCTCGTATTTTTGAACCTGCTGGAAGGTAAGGCCGATGGCCTCGCCAAGCTTCTCCTGGCTCATGCCGAGCAACGTGCGGCGCAGGCGGATGCGCTGACCCACATGCACGTCGATCGGATTGGGGAAGCCCTTGCTGGCCATGCGGCCGGACGATTTGCGTCCCTTCGGGGCGCTCCCTTGCTTGGTCGATTTAGCCATTTTCTCTCATTCTCCTCGAACCAGCGATGTCGATCATTCTGGCGAGACCAGATTTACATCGCCGCAGCTTGTTTCGCGATTTGCAATTCGCCACCGGGCAAATGTATGCCGCGGCCGTTGTCCCGGCGTTTCGCATTTTCTACCGTCATGCTGACGGTTTTGTCTTGTCATACCAAACAAGGCGGGTCAATTGCTTCGTCCGGTCCTTTACGCGCAGGCATTTCTGCCGCTCAACCCACGGGCGAAGAAGTGGTTCATCTTACGCAGATCGGCGCCACCGGACCATAGGAATGAGTCCAATGAGTGCAAGTAATACCGGGATTACCAAACCGAAACGCGCGAAATAAGTCGGCGCCAGCGCCAGCGGCAGATCTGCGTCGATGACAGCGGTTTCACCGAGGCGCGACTGTGTCTCGATGCGTCCATAGGCATCGACAACGCCAGATATACCTGTATTTGCAGCACGAACCAGAGGAATGCCTTCCTCCACGGCGCGATACCGCGCCGAGGCGAAATGCTGATAGGGACCTGTCGAATTGCCGAACCAGCCGTCATTGGTGATGTTGACGAGCCACGCCGGCCGCTTGGTCTCGTCTACAACCGCACCGGGGAAAATCACTTCGTAGCAAATCGATGGGCCGACATCGGGTGCGCCCGGTATCGGAATTGTCACAGGGCCAGGTGCTGCGGAAAAGTCCATGGCACCCGGTGTCAGCTTGCTGATGAAGGGGAACAGCTTGCGCATCGGAACATATTCGCCGAGCGGCACCAGATGCGATTTGTCTGCCGTCGCGCGAATGCTGCCAGTGGCGTCGAGGACGACCAGCGAATTCCAGACCTGTTCCAATTCGCCGCTCGACGGTTCGCCGCGGATGGTGCCGGCGAGCAGCGCCCCGTTCGGCGGCACAATGGCTGCGGTCATCTGACGCAGGGCCGGTTCGCGGTCGATCAGGAAGGGAATTGATGATTCCGGCCAGATGACATGGGTGATTTTATCAAGCCCCGGTGTGTCGCGTGTGAGTTCCAGATGTTTGAGGAAATGCTGTTCGCGAAAACCGCCATCGAGCTTTTCCTTCTGGCTGACATTGGCCTGCACGATGCGCAGCTTGATGCCGGGCACATGTTCCCCGGTGTCGCCCGACAAGCGCCACTGGCCGCCGGCAAACAGGATGACGAGTCCGACGAGGGCGCCGATGCACGCGCGGCAGGCGCGCTTCTTTTCAGTTGCAGCAAGAGACGCAGGCAAAGTGAAAATGGCGGTGGTGACCAACCCCAGGCCCCAGCTGCCCCACAGCGCCGCCGATTGCATCATGGCCGGGCTCCAATCCCAGACATAAGCGGTGAGGTTCCAGGCATAGCCGGTGAGCACATGACTGCGCAGCCATTCGCCGATGGTCCAGATGGCGGCAAAGGCCACGATGCGGCCGGGCGACAGGTCCCCGCGGCGCCACACGACCAGCCCGGTCAGGGCGGCATAGAGGGCGAGGAAGGCAGCAAGGCCGGAAATGACCGGCGGCATCATCCAGCCGAAGCGGGCCGCATCGATCATGAAGGAATTGGCGATCCACAGATTGCCGGCCATGAAATGGCCGAAGCCCCAGAACCACGCGACGTTGAAGGCCCGGCGCCGCGTCGGTGCCGCCTGGATCAGCCAATAGAGGCAGATCAGCGACACCAGCATGGCCGGCGCGAATTGCACCGGCGCGAAGGCGAGGCCCGAGAGGGCGCCGATGATGGAAGCAAAGCCACGCCGACGCCAACCCTCAAGCCCGCCGACCCAGGCGTTCAGCCGCGCCATCATCTGCATGGTGGATTAGTCCTTTGCGGCCGCTTCGGGCGCTTTCGTGGTGTCGGGAACATTGCGCACGCGCAGACGCTTGATGCGCCGGGGATCGGCATCCAGCACTTCGAAGGTGATGCCGGAGGCATGCGTCACCAATTCGCCGCGCAGGGGCACGCGGTCGGTCAGCGACATCACCAGGCCGCCCAGCGTATCGATATCCGCCTCGCGCTCTTCCTCGGTCAGCACGGGGCCGACTTTGTCTTCGAAGGTCTCGATCGTGGTGCGGGCATCGGCCAGCAAGGTGCCATCGGGGCGGCTGACCAGATGCGGGCCCTTGACCACGTCATGCTCGTCCTCGATCTCGCCGATGATCTCCTCGACCAGATCCTCGATGGTGACGAGGCCGTCGATGCCGCCATATTCGTCCACCACCAGCGCCATATGGGCGCGGCTGTGGCGCATCTGCAGCAGCAGATCGAGCACGGGGATCGAGGGCGAGATGAACATCGGCTCGCGCAGGATCTTCTTCAGCTGGAACTTCTCAGGGTCCGGAAAAAAGGTCAGCACGTCCTTGGCGTGGACGATGCCGACGATATCGTCGAGATCCTCGCGGTAGATCGGCAGGCGCGAATGGCCGAATTCGCGCACCATCTGGATGATGCCTTTAAGGTCGATATCCTCGGGTGCCGCCTTGATGTCGGCGCGCGGCACCATGACGTCATAGGCCGTAAGGTCACCGAGTTTGAGGACGTTGAGCAGCAGCGACGATTCATTGGAATCGAGCGGCGCTTCGCCATCATCGCCGGATTCCGATTCCTCGATCAATTCCTCGATGGCGTCGCGCAGGGCGTTTTCGCTGGATGCCTTCTTGCGGAAGAGCCGCATCAGGCCCTTGAAGCCGAGGCGCGGCTTGCCGTTGTCTTCAGCCGCGCCGCTTCTAGATGGTATGTCGCTCATGACCTTCTCAAACTCATTTCAGGTGATATGGATCGGGCCAGCCAAGGCCGGCCAGGATGTCCCGTTCCAGTTTCTCCATGGCGCGGGCCTCGCGATCGTTTTCGTGATCGAAGCCCAGCAAATGTAGCACACCATGGACGACCAGGTGGCAATAGTGCTGGGACAAGTCTTTCCCCTGTTCCTTGGCTTCGCGCTTGACCGTGCCGAGGGCAAGGACGACGTCGCCCAGGGCCCAGGGATAGCTCGGCGGAACGCCCTTTGGCGGCAGCCCGGCATCGAGCGCCGCGAAGGAAAGAACATTGGTCGGCTTGTCCTTGCCCCGATAGTCGCGGTTGAGATGGCGCACGCCCCGGTCGTTATCAAGGGTGATGTCGAGAACAAATTTTCCCGCTTCCTTCAAGCGCTTGCGTGGCAATGCACGCGCTGCGAGGGCGCCCAAGATCGCCCGTCTCGTTACCTTGCGGGCGATCTTGGCGGCATCGGGCAGGGCCTTTTCCCAGGCCTTGTCCGCGACGACGATGCCGATCTTCAGCGAAGGGGCGGCGCTGGTCACCCTTTGCCGGCCGCTTTCCGGTCGCGGGCGTCATAGGCGCCGACGATGCGGGCAACCAGCGGGTGGCGCACGACGTCCACTTCCGAGAAACGCGCGACGCTGAGGCCGTCAATGCCCTCGACCGCTTCCAGCGCGTCCTTGAGGCCGGATTTGGTGCCGCTGGGGAGATCGATCTGGCTGAGATCGCCGGTGATCGCCATGCGCGAGCCTTGGCCGAGACGCGTCAGAAACATCTTCATCTGCATCGGCGTCGTGTTCTGCGCCTCGTCGAGAATTACGAAGGAATGGGCGAGCGTACGACCGCGCATGAAGGCAAGTGGCGCCACCTCGATTTCACCCGAGGTCATGCGCTTGACGACCTGGTCGCCCGGCAGCATGTCGTTCAAGGCGTCATAGAGCGGGCGGAGATAGGGATCGACCTTCTCGCGCATGTCGCCGGGCAAGAAGCCCAGCTTCTCGCCCGCTTCGACCGCGGGGCGCGACAGGATGATGCGATCGACCGCCCCCTTGGTCAGCATCGCCACCGCGACGGCGACGGCGAGGTATGTCTTGCCGGTACCGGCCGGCCCAAGCCCGAAGACCAACTCATGCTCATGCAGCATGCGCATGTATTTGGCCTGCATCGCCGAGCGCGGCGTGATGTGGCGCCGCGCCGTGCGGATCGCCATGCCGTCCTTGCCGTTGCCGCCCTCGAACAGATTGGGCTCCAGCCGGTCATCCTCGCGGGTCATCCGCAAGGCCGCATCGACCTCGCCGGCATCGACCTCCAGCCCGCGTTTCAAACGCTGGTAGAGGCCGGTGACGACCTGCTTTGCCGTGGCGACGGCATCGGTCGGGCCGGATATCGCCAGCTGGTTGCCGCGCGGGACCATGGATACGCCCAGTTCCTGCTCGATGCGGGCAAGGTTCTGGTCGTGTTGTCCAAAGAGCTGCGGCAGCAGCCTGTTGTCTTCGAATTGCAGGTGAATGGGTGCGGCGATCGGGGCGAGGGGGGTGGCACTCACGCGATGGCTCTCTCCGGTTGAAGCTCAGCGACGTTCCCCGCCGCCGGGTGGGACGCGGCGGCCTTGGCCGCCAGGATACCGCCCAGGGTGTAATGCCCGAGGTCGGTGATTTCGACATCGGCCACCGTGCCGATGAGATGATCCGGCGCATCGACATGCACCGCCTGCAAATAAGGCGATTTCCCAACCAGCTGGCCCTCGTCGCGACCGCGACGTTCAAGGAGAACCGGCACGGTTTTACCAAGTGTGGCGCGGTTGAAATCGATCAGCTGTTTCTCCAGCAGTGCCTGAACTTCCTGGAGGCGTGCGTTCATCACATCCTGCGGAACTTGTGCCGCCATCACGGCGGCGGGCGTTCCCGGGCGCGGGCTGTAATTGAACGAGAAGCTCTGGGCGAAGGTCACATCCTCGATGAGCTGCAGCGTCGCCTTGAAATCGGCATCGGTCTCGCCGGGAAAGCCAATGATGAAATCCGACGACAGCGCGATATCCGGCCGCGCCGCTTTGAGCTTGTCGATGAGGCGCCGATAGTGATCGGCCGTGTGCTGCCGGTTCATTTCAGCAAGAATACGGTCCGAACCGGATTGCACCGGCAAATGCAGGAACGGCATCAGGCTGGGCAGGTCGCGGTGTGCGGCAATGAGGTCGTCATCCATGTCACGGGGATGCGAGGTCGTGTAGCGCAGGCGCGTGATCTGCGGCACCTTCTCGGCCAGATGGTGGCAAAGCCGCGCCAGATTCCAGGTGCCGCCATCGGGGCCTTCGCCGTGATAGGCGTTGACATTCTGCCCCAGCAATGTGAGTTCGCGCGCACCGCCTGCTGCCAGCCGCTTTGCCTCGGCAACGATCTGTGCAACGGGACGCGAGAATTCGGCGCCGCGGGTATAGGGCACGACACAGAAGGTGCAGAACTTGTCGCAACCTTCCTGGATGGCGAGGAAGGCCGAGATACCCTGCGATCCCGTTTCATCCGGCAGATGATCGAATTTCGATTCGGCCGGGAAATCGGTGTCGAGGACGCCGGCACCTTTATGCTTGCGGATGAATTTGGCACCGCGCCGCTGGTCGCGCGCACGCGTCGCGCGCGCCACCATTTCCGGCAGGCGGTGATAGGTCTGCGGCCCCAGCACGATGTCGATCTCAGGCACGCGGCGCATGATCTCCTCGCCCTCGGCTTGCGCCACGCAGCCGGCGACGGCGATGATCATGTCGGCGCCTTCGGCCTGGCGCCGCGCCTGTTCGACGCGCAGGCGGCCGATCTCGCTGAAGGTCTTTTCCGAGGCCTTCTCGCGGATATGGCAGGTGTTGAGGACGACCATGTCAGCCTCGGTTGGGTCGTTGGTCGGGCCATAGCCCAAAGGCGCCAGGACATCCGCCATGCGGGCGGAGTCATAGACGTTCATCTGGCAGCCATAGGTCTTGATGAAGAGCTTCTTAGCCAAGGCGGATTCCGGTCCTCAATGTCTTCGGACCATGGCGCGCGATCGGCAGGGCATTACTCAATGCGGCTCGATTCATGAAGAAAGGATAGCACGGTCCAGCAGCCTGGGTGTACCCAATTCCGGGCGTCTGTGCAAATGTCACTAATGCATTGAAATAAAAATGAAATATCGGGCGATTGCAGGGCCATCACGGCATCGTTAATGTGCCCGCCATCATGACCGAGCAAATCCCCTATCTCAGCCCCGAAATCATCGACCGGAATCTCGACTATAAGAGCCTGGTCGGTGCCCTCCGCGACGCCTTTGCCGGCGATTGGACGGTGCCCGTCCGCCACCATCACGGCATTCCGGTGCCGGGCGAGGAGGACCAGACCCTGCTGCTCATGCCCGCCTGGGATGCGGGCAAATCGGTCGGCATCAAGATCGTCACCATCACGCCGGGGAATGGTGGGCGCAATCTCCCCGCCGTCCAGGGCATCTATCTGCTGCTCGATGGCCTGACCGGTGCGCCCAAGGCGCTGATGGACGGCAAATGCCTCACCGTGCGCCGCACGGCTGCGGCCTCTGCGCTCGCCGCCTCATACGCGGCACGCCAGGATGCCAAGGTGCATCTCATGGTCGGTGCCGGGGCACTGTCACGGCCCTTGATCGAAGCGCATCGCGCGGTGCGGCCCATCACACGGTCGCTCCTCTGGGCCCGCGATTTCGGCAAGGCCCAGGCGGCCGTCGCCGACATGGGAAAGGCCGGGATAGCCGTCGAAGCGGTTAAGGACCTCGAAGCCGCCGTGCGGCAGGCCGACATCGTCAGCACCGGCACCCTCTCGCGCGAAGCCCTGGTGAAAGGCGCCTGGCTGAAGCCCGGCACCCATCTCGACCTTGTCGGCGCGTTCCTGCCCGAGATGCGCGAAAGCGACGACGAAGCGGTGAAGCGCGCGACGGTCTTCGTCGATACGCGTGAAGGGGCGCTGAAAGAAGCAGGCGATATCGTGCTGGCGATCAAATCCGGCGCACTCACCGCAGATCGCATCGCCGCCGATCTCTTCGACCTCGCGCGGGGCAAGCATAAGGGTCGCCAGAGCGATGACGAGATCACCCTCTTTAAATCGGTGGGGACGGCGATCGAAGATCTGGCCGCGGCACGGTTGCTGATGGAGCGGGTCTGAAACGGCCCCCCACCCAACCCTCCCCCCTGAAGGTGGGAGGGCTTGGAAGCTGAGTTGGATCGATCAACCTCGCTCTCATCCCCTCCCACCTTCAGGGGGGAGGTCGGGAGGGGGGCGCCAAGTGACGGGCGCTACTTACTCAAATCCAGCTTCAGCCCTTCATGGCTCGCCTTGAAGCCCAGCGATTCGTAGAAGCGCAAGGTGTCGGTGCGCGTCTTGTCCATGGCGAGTTGCACCAGCTCGCAGCCCTTGGCCCGGCATTGCGCGATGGCCCAATCGAACATCTTGTGGCCAAGGCCGCTGCCGCGACGTGATGTCTTGATGCGGACACCCTCGATCTGCCCACGCCACATGCCGAGCCGCGCGATGCCGGGAATGAAGGTGAGCTGCAGCGAGCCCACGATCTCACCGTCCTCTTCGACCACGGCCAAGAACTGGTTCGGATCCGCCTCGATCGCCGCGAAGGCGGCGACGTATCTCGCATTCAACGGCCGCGACCCGTCCTCACGCTTGGCGCCGATATAATCATCGACCAACATGTCGACGATGGCTTCGAGATCGGCGCGCGTGGCGCGGCGGAAGATGAGTTCAGGCATGCGCGGCCTCTCTCTTATCGTCATGGTACGCGAAGGCGTACCATCCACGAGTTTGCTCGCCGCTGATGGAAGCAACTCGTGGATGGTCGGCCTTTGCCGACCATGACGGGTAAGAGACGGGTAGAAAAGCCCCTAAATCGCCTTCGCGAGCAGCGTATTCAGCCGCTTCACGAACAGCGCCGGATCCGCCGGCGGTTCGCCGTCCTGGATCTTGGCCTGGTCGAGCAGCAGCCAGGCGGCTTCGGCAAGCTCATGCCAATCACCGTCCTTGGCAGCCTGCTTGGTCATGGCGGCGACCAGCGGATGGCGGCCGTTGATCTCGAGAACGCGCGGCAGGCTCGCTTCCAGGCGTTTATGTTGCCGCAGCAGGCGCTCGAGATGCATGTCCATGTCGCCCGAATCCGCCACCAGGCAGCAGGCGCTGTCGGTGAGGCGTTCAGAGAGGCGCACATCCTTCACGCTGTCCTTCAGCGTGATTTTCAGGAAGGAGATGAGGCTGTCGACATTCTCGGCGACCGGCTTCTTCTCTTCCTCTTTCTCACCTTCGGATGCCTTCACTGTATCGAGATCGGATCCGCTACGCGTGACCGAGCGGAACTCCGCCTCGCCGAATTTCTCGACCGCCGGGATCCAGAACTCGTCGATGGGGTCGGTCAGGAGCAGGACCTCGATGCCCTTGGCCTTGAAGCCTTCGAGCTGGGCCGAGCGCGCCACCGTGTCGAGGCTGTCGCCGGTGATGTAATAGATCGACTTCTGCCCTTCTTTCATGCGGGCGACATAATCGGTGAGGCTGACCCAGCCATCGCTCGCGGTGGTGCGGAAGCGCACCAGCTTCAATATCTCGTCGCGCTGGGTGACGTCCTCATAAAGGCCTTCCTTCAGCACGGGGCCGAAATTGTCCCAGAAGCTTTCATAAGCGGCCTTGTCGTCGTCATTGGCGCGTTTGTTGAGGTCGGAGAGGATGCGCTTCACGAGGGCCGCGCGGATCTTGGCGATGACCGGGCTTGCCTGCAGCATCTCGCGGCTGATGTTGAGCTGCAGATCCTCGCTATCCACCAGGCCTTTCACGAAGCGCAGCCAGCCGGGCAGGATCTCGTCCGACTGATCGGTGATGAAGATGCGCTTGGCGTAAAGCTTCAGCGATTGCTTACGCTCCGGCGTGAAGAGATCGATCGGCCGCTGGCTGGGGATGAAAAGCAGGGCCGTGTAGTCGATCTTGCCTTCCGCCTTGAAATGGATCGTCGCCCAAGGCTCGTCCCAGGCATGGGCGATGTGGCGATAGAAGTCGCGGTACTGCTCGTCGGTGATCTCGGATTTCGACTTGGTCCAGAGGGCGGCCTGCTGGTTGACGTGGCGTTCCTCGGCGCCATCCTTCAAATGGATCGGCAGGGCGACATGTTCCGAATGCTTGGCGATGACATGCTCAAGCCGCGCCGCCTCCAGCCATTCGCCCTCTTCTTTCTTGAGGTGCAGGACGATGTCGGTGCCGCGGCTGGGCTTGTCGACCGCTTCGACCGTGAACTCGCCCGTCCCGTCGGAGACCCAGCGCCAACCTTGGCTTTCGCCGGCCTTCCTCGAGATGACCTCGACCTTGTCCGCCACCATGAAGGCCGAATAGAAGCCGACGCCAAACTGCCCGATAAGGCTGACCTTCTGCTCCTGCGTCTTGGCATTGCTGAGCTCTTCGGCGAACTTGGCCGAGCCAGAGCGGGCGATGGTACCGAGATGGCTGATGAGATCGTCCTTGTTCATGCCGATCCCGTTATCGGCGATGGTGAGCGTCTTCTTCTCCTTATCGGTGGTCAGCGTCACCGCCAGATCGCCGCCGCCTTCCAGCAATTCCGGCTGGGTGAGCGCCAGATAGCGCAGCTTGTCGCAGGCGTCCGAGGCGTTGGAGATGAGCTCGCGCAGGTAAACGGACTTATCGCTGTAAAGCGAATGCGCGACGATGTGCAGCAGGCGCGAAACCTCGGCCTGAAAACCATGGCGTTCCAGCGTCATGATGACTGGTCTACTCCCAACTGAATTGTCCCTTTGGCCGCTCATATGCGGCGAGTCGGGGGGAGAATCAAGAGGGACACTGAGACTGCGGCCACCCCCCTCTCTAGCTCTCCCCCTCAAGGGGGGAGAGGACTGGAGCGAGATTGTCTTCGACGTTGCAGCAAACCCGCTCTAAACCCCCTCCCCCCTTGAGGGGGAGGGTCGGGGAGGGGGGTGTCAGCGAAGATGATCGCCCCGATAGAACGCGGTCATGGTCGGCGAAGGCCGACCATCCACGAGTTTAGCGGCGGCGCGAAGAAAGCAACTCGTGGATCCCCCGCCTGCGCGGGGGATGACGAACGAGATTCAAAGCCCCTCACCCTGCTTGCGGGGTCAGGGGTTGGGGTGAGGGGCGCCTACTTCCGCAATTCCCCGCCGGTCGCCTTGTTGACCGCCGCCACAACCTTCGCCGACAGTGCCTCGATCTCGGCATCGGTCAGGGTCTTGTCGCGGGGCTGCAGGGTTACCGAGAGGGCCAGCGACTTCTTATCCGCCGGCAGGGATCCGCCGGCGAAGAGGTCGAACAGCTTCACCTCGGTGATGAGCGCCTTGTCGGCGCCCTTGGCGGCCTTCACCAGTTTTTCCGCCGGCACGTTGGCATCGACGATGAAGGCGAAGTCGCGTTCCAAGGGCTGCAGGGCCGAGGCGTTGAGCAGCGGCCGGGCCGTGCCTTTCGACCGCGGTGCCGGCAGGCGTTCCAGGAACACGTCGAAGCCGATTGCGGCGCCTTTGACACCCAGCGCCTGCGTCACCTTCGGGTGGATGGTGCCGAACTGGCCGAGGATCGTGGGGCCCAAGCGCAGCACGGCCGATTGGCCGGGATGGTAATGCGCCGGCGCCGTCGCTTCGAGCTGCAGGTTCTCGACCGGCACGCCGAAGGCAGAGAGGATCGCGAAGGCATCGGCCTTGGCGTCGTAGGCATCCAAGGGCCGCTGCTTCACCTGCCAGTGACGGGGCGTGTTGCCGACGCGCAGGCCCGTGGCGGTGAGCACCTGATCCTTCGCGGCCTCGCCGAGATAGGTGGGGCCGACTTCGAACAGGGCGATGTCGCTGAAGCCGCGCGCGGCGTTGCGCTCCGCCGCCATCAGCAGATTGCCGAGGATGGAGGGGCGCATCACGTCGAGATCGGCGCTGATCGGGTTGGCAAGCGGCACCAGGGCGTTGCTGCCGGCGAACATCGCCGCCACACCGCTCGGCATGAAGCTGAAGGTCACGGTCTCATTGAGGCCGCGCACTGCCAGCAAACGCTTGGTCTGCTGGACGCGCTTTTGCCCCAGGGTGACCGCCACCGGCGGCATGGCGCCGACGCGCGGCATCGACGTCGCGGGGATGTGATCGAAGCCATGCACGCGCATGACCTCTTCAACAAGATCGGCCTCGCCTTCGACATCGGCGCGGAAGCTCGGTGTGGTGACGTTCCAGCTCTCACCGTTCGTCTCGACAACCTTGAAACCAAGATCCACCAGGATCTGCTTCTGCTTGGCGGGTGCCACCTCGACACCGCCCAGGGCCAGCACACGGGCCGGACGGAAGGTGATCTCGCGGGTACCGCTCGGCAAGGTGCCGGCGCTGGTGATTTCCGACGGCTCGCCGCCGCAGATCTCCAGGATCAGGCGCGTTGCCACATCCATGCCCCACAGCTCCGATTGCGGGTCGAGCCCGCGTTCGTTGCGATAGCGCGCATCGGAGAGGATGCCGAGCTTCCTTCCCGTCTTCGCCGTCACGGTCGTATCGAAGAGGGCCGCTTCGAGGAAGACATTTGTCGTTGCCTCGGTGCAGCCGGAAGCCTCGCCGCCCATGATGCCGCCGATGGCCTCGGGCCCCTGATCGTCGGCGATGACGACCATGCCGGGCTCAAGGTTGTAGGTCTTGCCGTCGAGCGCCAGGATCGTCTCGCCAGCCTTGGCCTGGCGCATGGTGACATGGCCCTTCACCTTGTCGGCGTCGAAGACGTGCAAGGGTCGGCAGAGATCGAAGGTCACGAAATTGGTGATGTCGACCAGCGCCGAAATGGGTCTGAGGCCGATCGAGGTCAGCCGGTCCTGCAGCCATTGCGGGCTGGGACCGTTCTTGACGCCTTTGAAAAAGCGGCCGGCGGTATAGGGCACCAGATCCTTGGCACTTTCGTCGATCTGCCATTGGATCGGGCTCTGATAAGTACCCTTCACCGGCTTCTCGGCAATCGGCTTCAGCTTGCCCAAGCCCGCTGAGGCCAGATCGCGTGCCACGCCGAAAACGCCGAGGCAATCGGCGCGGTCCGGCGTGATCTTGATCTCGATCACCGGGTCGCCGAGCTTCCGATACTCGACGAAGCTGGCACCCACCGGCGCGTCCTCGGGGAGCTCGATGATGCCGTCATGATCCTGCCCCAGACCCAGTTCGCGGGCGGAGCACAGCATGCCGTTCGAGGCTTCGCCGCGGATATTGCCGGCTTTCAGATCGAGGCCGGTGCCGGGCACATGCGTGCCGACCGGGGCAAAGACGCCTTTGAGGCCCGTGCGCGCATTGGGGGCGCCGCAGACGACCTGCAGCACGCCCTTGCCGGTATCGACCTGACAGACGCGCAGGCGGTCGGCATTCGGGTGCTGCTTGGCTTCGACCACATAGCCGACGACGAAGGGCTTCAGGCTTTCCGCCTTGTCCTCGACGCCTTCGACTTCGAGGCCGAGATCGGTGAGCTTCTTGGTGATGGTCGCAAGGTCCGCATCGGTGTCGAGATGCGTCTTCAACCAGGAGAGCGTGAATTTCATCGTGTCAATCCTCCCACAGCGGTGGGGATGTCGAGGGGTACGAAACCGTAATGGCGCAGCCAGCGCAGATCGGTTTCGTAGAAGGTCCGAAGATCGGGGATGCCGTATTTCAGCATGGCGATGCGCTCGATCCCCATGCCGAAGGCAAAGCCCTGGTATTTCGCAGGATCGATGCCGCAATTCTTCAGCACGTTGGGGTGCACCATGCCGGAACCAAGGATTTCCAGCCAGTTCTTGGCATTGCCGTCCTTGTCGCCGCCGAGCTTCAACTCACCGCCCGAGCGGTCGCAGCCGATATCGACCTCCGCCGAGGGTTCGGTGAAGGGGAAATAGCTGGGGCGGAACCTGACCGGCAGATTGTCGATGCCGAAGAAGGCGCGCACGAAATCCTGCAGGCAGCCTTTGAGGTGACCCATATTGGTATGCGTGTCGATCACCAGGCCTTCGACCTGGTGGAACATCGGCGAATGCGTCATGTCGCTATCGACGCGGTAGGTGCGCCCCGGGCAGATGACGCGGATGGGGAGATCGCCCTTCAGCATGGTGCGGATCTGCACCGGCGAGGTATGCGTCCGCAAGACCATCTGGCTGCCGTCTTCCTTCTGCGGCAGATAGAAGGTGTCCTGCATCTGGCGCGCCGGGTGGTCGGCCGGGATGTTGAGCGCCGTGAAATTGTGGAAATCGTCCTCGATATCCGGCCCTTCCGCGACCGAGAAGCCCATCTCGCCGAAGATGGCGATGATTTCGTCGATGGTCTGGCTGATCGGGTGGATGCGGCCCTCGTATTCCGGACGCACCGGCAAAGTGAGGTCGAGCGTTTCGCGCGCCAGCTTGGCGTTCAAGGCCGCGTCGCCGAGATTGGCCTTCTTTGCATCGATGGCGGCGGTGACCTCATCCTTCACGACGTTGATCTTGGCGCCGAATTCCTTGCGGGCGTCCGGGCTCATGGTGCCTAAGGTCTTCATCAACCCGGAAATCTCGCCCTTCTTGCCCAGCGCGTCGACACGCACCTGTTCCAGCGTTTCGATGCTGGCGCTGGCAGAGACGGCGTCGAGCCATTTCTTCTGCAGCGCTCCAAGATCCTGACCACTCTCACTCATCGTTCGATCCCTTTTGATCGGCGGTTTCTTTTGATCGCTTTTTGGGCGGAAACAAAAAAGGAGGCTCGGGATGAACCGGCCTCCTGGCATGTATCGCCTTATCGGCGTAACAGGAGCCGGTTAGTCCAATTGCATCATAAACAAGGCCAAGGCGCCGCCCAGCAGGGTTTGCGGCTTGCCGTCGATAGTGGCCTGCTCGAACGCAACCTTGCGGGTTTCGCGGTTGTTGACGAATTCCAGTTGCACTTTGTGCGTGGCGCCCGACTGGCCGACGCGCTCGATATCGGCGGTCACCAAGGCGATGGCGTCGTTGTTGTAGCGCGCGGCCTTTTCGCCCTTCCAGGCGACCGAGCCACGGGCACCGGCGATCTCGCGCGCCACGGCATCGTTCGTCTTGCCGGGGACGACGCTTTCGGCGGCCTGCACCGTCGCCACATCTTCCTTATAGGAATCGCAAGCCGTCACCGCTGGCAAGGCCAGGGCGACGGTTGCAATCACGTAAAGAGTTTTCAGGCGAAGTGCCGGCATGGCCGTGCTTACTTCGCCAGCGCCTCTTGGGCCTGCTTCACCAGCGCCGCAAAAGCGGCCGGCTCGTGGATGGCGAGATCGGAGAGGACCTTGCGGTCGACTTCGATGCCGGCCTTCTTCACGCCGTTGATGAACTGCGAATAGGTGAGGCCGTGCTCACGGACACCGGCATTGATGCGCTGGATCCACAGACCGCGGAAATCGCGCTTCTTGGCGCGGCGGTCGCGATACGCATACTGCAGGCCCTTTTCGACCTTCTCGATGGCGATGCGGAAGTTCGTAGAGGAACGCCCGACATAGCCCTTGGCCATCTCGAGCACTTTTTTGTGGCGGGCGTGCGATGTAACGCCCCGCTTGGTACGTGCCATTTTAGTTCTCCGTCAAAAAGCGTCTTAAAGACCGTTGGGGATGAAGAATTTGATGACCTTCTTGGCATCAACATCGGCCATGACCTCGCCGCGGCGGGCCTGGCGCTTCATCTTCGTCGGCTTGCTGATAAGGCGGTGACGCTTCTGGGACGGCTTGAACTTGACCAAACCAGAGGCAGTGAGCTTGAAGCGCTTTTTGGCGCTGCTCTTCGTCTTCATCTTGGGCATTTCAGTATCCTATTGAAATGATTATGCTTTCGGCTGCGTTTGGGCATGCCCTATGGTTCGCCTTGGACGCATTCTTAGGCCGTGCGGGGCGGGTTATATAAGGGTGGCCCGCGGATGACAAGTCCCCGCCAAGTCCTGTAACCGGCAAAACCGATTTAGCCGGTTACAAATCCACAGGCCTGCAACGCCCGGATCATGTGGGCGGGGGGCGGCGCCTCGACCCGGATCGGGTCCTTTTTCGGATATAAAGGGACAACCAGGGCGCGGGAATGGAGGTGCAGTTTGGCCGTGGGCTTCGCCGAGCCTTCGGGCAGGTATTGCGGCTCACCTAATATAGGGCATCCCAAATGGGCGAGGTGGACGCGGATCTGGTGCGTCCGCCCGGTCTTGGGGTTGAGCTCCAGCCACCAATAGCCGCCCCCCGATCCCAGCACCTTATAGTAGGTGACCGCCTTCTGGGCGTCCTTCTCATCGTCGCCGACAACGATCATGCGCCAGCCGCCGGCGCGGGTGGTGAGCTTCTTCAAGGCCGCCGATATCGTGCCGGAGGCCTCGGGCGGGGCCGCGCTGGTGATGGCCCAATAGGTCTTGCCGATGCGGCCTTCCTGGAACAGCTTCCCCAGCTTGGAGAGGCCCTTGTGCTGGCGACCCAGCGCCAGGCAGCCGGAGGTATCGCGGTCGAGGCGGTGCGCCAAAGCGGGCGGCTTGGGCAGGCCGAAGCGCAGATGCTCGAAGCTGCGCTCCAGATTGGGCCCGCCGCCGGGACCGGCATGGACCGGCAGCCCCGCCGGCTTGTCGATGACCAGCATCAGCGCATCGCGGTAGAGGATGCGGGCCTGGATCTCCTGGGCGTTCATGGCGCCTTCGGTTCGGGCGCATCCGCGATGTTGGATTCGACCAGCGCGCCCAGCGCCCATTCGCGAAAGGCGGCGATGCGGGCAAGGTCCGTCTCGTCGGGACGGCAGACCAGTGTATAGGTGCGCCCTGTCATGATGCTGATATCGAAAGGGGCCACCAGCTGGCCGCTCTTGACCTCGTCGGCGCAAAGGCGCGGGTCGACCTCGGTGACGCCACCCCCCGATAGCGCCACTTGTACCGCCTGATCGGCGGTTTCCACCACCACGCCGCGTTCGACGGGGACACCGGCAAAGCCCACCTGGCGCGCCAGCATCCGCCAGTCATGCCAGGAATCATTCCCCTGGCGGATATGGAGCAGCGGCGCCTTGGCGATCATGGTCTTCACATCCGGCCAGGCCGATTTCTTGAAGAGATCGGGGGCGCAAAGCGGCGAGGAGCGCTCGCGCATCAGCACGTCGGCGATGAGACCGTCGGCCTCTATCTCGCCAAAGAGGATGGCGAGGTCATGGCCGGAATTGCGGAAATCGGGATTGACCGGCGGCGTTTCCAGCCGGATCTCGAGATCCGGATTGGCGCGCTGGAATTCGGGCAGGCGCGGCAGCAGCACGCGCCGGGCAAAGGTCGGCGGCACAGCCAGGCTCAAGGGCGGCTTCTTCGATTGGCGCCGGAACGAGCCGATGATGCCGTCCATGCGATCGAAGCTGTCGGTCAGCACGGGCAGCAGGCGCTTGCCTTCCTCGGTTAGCTCCAGCTGCGCTTTCCGCAGAATGAGGGCCACACCCAGGATGTCTTCCAGGTTCTTCACCTGGCGGCTGACGGCGCTTTGCGTCACCAGCAATTCGTCGGCGGCCTTGGTGAAGCTCAGAAACCGCGCCACGGCTTCGAAGGCGCGCAAGGCATTCAAGGGCGGCAATTGCCGTCTGTTCTTGTTTCGGTTCGTGCTCATCGATGGGTCCGCAGGTGCCGGTAATATGTCATGCGGCGCGCAATCTAACAGTGTCGCCCGGAAAACGCGCTAGCGATCTCGTTTGCGCTCATTGACCGAATGGATGGAGTTCCGAAAGCGCGCAGGTTCGTTCGCGCGCCACCCGAAGGCCAATCGAAACCGCAACAGGCCGAAACATCGACGGGGGAACTCGATCATTGGATTGCGCGTCCTGGGCGTATGCAGATGCATGCTGTGATGAAAACAGGTCAACAAATTTCACTTTTGTGCAACGCCGCGATTGACCTTGCCACCCGAATGCCTAATCTTGGCGCCGCGCAAAATCCTGGCCGGATAAGGCCGAGCCCACGGAAAGCCCCATGTAGAAGGGCTTCATAAGGGGTGTGTGGCGGATGGCGCAAACCAGGACGGGGGCTATCTATCGTGTCAGCTGCTGTAGCTGTCGAAGCTAAGAACGTAAGCAAGATTTTCGGGGCGCCCGGCGCGGAAGTTCGCGCCCTCGACAATGTCTCGGTCACAATCCGCCAGAACGAATTCTTCACGCTGCTGGGCCCGTCGGGATGCGGCAAGACCACCCTGCTGCGCCTCATTGCCGGGTTCGAGATGCCGAGTGACGGCTCGATCCTCCTGGAAGGCGAAGAGGTGGCGCATCTGCCGCCCTATAAGCGGCATGTGAACACGGTTTTTCAGTCCTACGCCCTGTTCCCGCACATGACCGTGGCGCAGAACATCGCCTTCGGCCTCGAAATGCTGGGCAAGCCCAAGGCCGAAGTGCAGCAGACCGTCACCGCCATGCTGAAGCTGGTTCGCATGGAGGAGCTCAAAGACCGCCGCACCAGCCAGATTTCCGGCGGCCAGCAACAGCGCGTGGCGCTGGCCCGCGCGCTGGCGCCCAAGCCGAAGGTGCTGCTGCTCGACGAACCGCTTTCGGCCCTTGATTTGAAGCTCCGCAAGGAGATGCAGATCGAGCTGAAGCGCATGCAGATGGAAACGGGCATCACCTTCATCTTCGTGACCCACGACCAGGAAGAAGCCCTCACCATGTCCGACCGCATCGCGGTCATGTCGAAGGGCAAGATCCTGCAGATCGGCTCGCCTGCCGAGATCTACGAGCATCCGACCGTCCGCTTCGTCGCCGATTTCATCGGCGAGACCAATTTCATCGAAGCCGAAGTCACCCAGCGCATCGCCAATGAAGGGCAGATCAAGCTGCCGTCCGGCATCGTCATCAGCCATCCGGTGGCCGAGAATGTCGGCGTCGGTGCCACGGTGACCTTGGCAATCCGGCCGGAACGCATCGATCTGGTGCGGCCCGACGCGGAAGCGCATCTCAAGGGCAAGATCTCCAACGTCGTCTATTTCGGGACCGACACGACCTTCCATGTCGAGATCGACGGCACCAGCAAGCATGTGACGGCGCGCGTGCAGAACCGCCGCGGGCACCAGGAAGTCTTGAAGGCCGGCGACGCCGTTGGCCTGCGCATCGCCCCCGAAGCCATGCAGATCCTGAAGGATTAAGGGATCATGGCGGACGGGAAATCAGTTTCAAATCCGGCCGCTGCGGCAGCTGCGGCGGCGGACAGGCGCGACACGCGCAACCGTTGGCTCCTGTCGGCGCCGGCCCTCATCATCCTGCTCTTTGCGGCGATCGGGCCGCTCATCATCGTCGTCATCTATTCCTTCCTGAAGAAGGGCGATTACGGCGGGGTGGAATGGCAATTTTCGACCGACGGCTGGTACAGCGTCATCCTGCAAAAGGATATCTTCACGGACGCCGTGAGCATCGCCGATGCGCACATCTCAATCCTGTTGCGCTCGGTCAAGTTGTCCTTCTTCACCACCATCCTGGCCTTGCTGTTCGGCTTTCCGACGGCCTATTTCATCGCCACGCGGAATGAAAAGTCGCGCGAATTGTGGCTGTTCCTCATCACCATCCCGTTCTGGACCAACCTCCTCATCCGCACCTTCGCGGTGATGGAAGTGATCCGCAATGAGGGTATCGTGAACTCGCTGCTCCTGGGCCTCGGGATCATCGACACGCCGCTGCAGATCATGTTCACCGATTTCGCGGTCATGATGGGCCTGCTCTATGTCTATCTGCCGCTGATGGTGCTGCCGCTTTACGCCAGTATGGAGCGTATCGACTTCCGCTTGGTCGAGGCGGGATACGATCTTTATGCGACGCGCTGGCGTGTGCTGCGGCATGTCATCTTCCCGCTGGTGAAGCCCGGCGTCATTGCCGGTTCGATCCTGGTCTTCATCCCCTCGCTCGGTGCCTATGTGACGCCGCGCGTGCTGGGTGGCGGGCGCAATCTGATGCTGGGCAACCTCATCGAGATGCAGTTCGGCCAGGGCCGCAACTGGCCGCTGGGGGCCGCACTCTCGATCACCTTGATGGCCATCGTCATGATTGCGCTGCTGTTTTATGTCCGCAACGCCTCGAAGACGGAGGCACGTCATGGCTGATATCGCGCAAGGGAAAAATCAGGCGCCCGTCCGGAAAAAATGGGGCCGCGGATTCGACGTCAAGCAGCAGAACGGCTTTACCACCATCGCGATGATCTGCTTCGTGATGCTCTATGCGCCGATCCTCACGCTTGTGGCCTATTCCTTCAACGCCGGCACTTCGGTGGCGATCTGGGCCGGGTTCTCGTGGCGCTGGTATGAATCGGCCTGGGCCAACCAGCAGGTCTATGACGCCTCGGTCCGCTCGCTCACGATCGCCGCGTTCGCGGCGGTGGTCTCGACCATCGTCGCCACCATGGCGGCACTGGCGACGACCCGCACCAAGCCTTTCCCGGGCCTCACCTTCATCTACGCCTTCATCAACCAGCCGCTGATGGTGCCGGAAATCGTCACCGGCATCGCGCTCCTGATCTTCTTCGCGGCGATCAAGGTGGCGACCGGCTACACCGGTCTTGGCTATCTGCTGATCGCCCATACGGCCTTCTGCATCCCGTTCGCCTATCTGCCGATCCGGGCGCGCCTCGAAAACATGGATCTCAGCCTCGAGCGGGCGGCGGCCGATCTTTATGCGACGCCGTTCAAGACGTTCCGCTACGTCACGCTGCCTTTGCTGTGGCCGGGGGTGCTGGCCGGCGGCATGTTGGCCTTCGTCATCTCGCTTGACGATGTTGTGATCACCGAATTGGTGAAATCGGGCGGGCAGGATACGCTGCCGACGTATATGCTGGGGCAGTTGCGGCGTGTCGTGACGCCGGAAATGAATGCCATCTCGTCGGTCTTCCTGGCGATATCGATCGTGATGGTGACGATCTTCTTCCTGCTCAACAGGAAGAAAACATGACCGACCGGCCGGCTCGGTAGCGGGCCGGTGACCAGGTCGGCGCCAGAATTTGGACTGGTTGGGTTTGGACGACGAAGACGCTCTGAAGCCGGAAAATCTGGCGGGGCAGTGCAGCAGCAAGTTGGAGGATCAAGTGACATATCTACAGGCATTCAAGAGCACGGCCATGGCCGTCACCATCATGCTGGCGCTGAGCGCCTGCGGCGAGAAGAAGGAAGAAGCCGCCTCGGAAGGCGCTTCGACGGCGACCAGCGAAGCTGCTTCGACCGCCACCAGCGAAGCGGCGCCCGCCGCATCGACGGCGACCAGCGACGCGGCCGCTGCCGCAGCACCGGCCGGCGGTTCGCTCAACATCTACAACTGGGGCAACTACACCAACCCCAAGCTGATCGAGAAGTTTGAGAAAGAGAACAACGTCAAGGTGACGGTCACCGATTACGACTCGAACGACGTTGCCCTCGCCAAGATCAAGGCTGGCGGCCATGGCTTCGACATCGTCGTGCCCAGCAACAACTTCGTCTCGGTCTTCATCAACGAAGGCCTGCTGGAAGAGACCAAGCCGAACACCATGTCGAACTTCAAGAACATGGATCCGCGCTGGGTCGATGTCGATTTCGACAAGGGTCGCAACTACACGGTTCCCTGGCAGTGGGGCACCACGGGCCTGACCGTCAACACCGGCGCCTATAAGGGCGATCCCAATACCTGGGCGATCCTGTTCGACACCCCGGCCGAGCTCAAAGGCAAGACCAACGTCGTTCCGGAAATGAACGATGTGATCGCGGCCGCTCTTGCGTATAAGGGCTTCAGCCCGGTCTGCAACGGCAACAAGGACGAGCTGAAGCAGGCCCGCGACTTGCTGATGGCCTCGAAGCCGAACTGGATCTCGATGGATTACGGCAATGTCGAGAAGTACGCCAAGGAAGACATCATGGCGGGCCTCAACTGGAACGGCGCTTCGATGCGCGCGCGTCTCCAGAACCCGAAGATCGTCTATGGCTATCCGAAGGAAGGCGTCGCCGTCTGGATGGATAACGTCGCGGTCATCAAGGGTGCTGCCAATATCGAGAACGCGAAGAAGTTCCAGAACTTCATCATGGACCCGGAAAACGCCGCGCTGATTTCGGACTTTGCGAAATACGCCAACGGCATCGCCGGTTCGGAGAAGTTCCTCGACAAGGAATTTGCCGCCGCGCCGGAAATCAACCTGCCGGAAGGCCAGAAGACCTTCATCCAGGCGGCCTGCCCGCCGGAAGTGACGGAACTCTATACGGCTATCTGGACCGAACTGACGAAGTAAGCTGAGTTGAGCCGGCTGCAGTGCTCGTTAGCCTTAGGGCGCGGCGCACTGTGGCCGGTTTTCTTTATCGTCATCCCCGGGCTTGACCCGGGGATCTGGTGCGACGGGGCTCGGCATCTATCAGTCGCCAGCTGACCCCGGGTCAAGCCCGGGGATGACGGCCTGACATATGGCGATAACGCTATGACGACCGCAGCACCGCATTCCCCACGCATTCCCCGCGCCGATTGGGATCGGCCGCCCCATAATCGCTGGGCTTTCCACCACATCCGCGAAATCCTGCCGACCGCCGAGGTCTGGCGTGGGTCTGGCCCGGTGAGCGCTCTGCCACGGCGTCCCTTCCGCCTCGACGATGTCCGTTTCCAGGCGGCACGCGGCGAACTCACCATCCGCCAGTTCCTCGACGACAGCTTCACCGATGGATTCATCGTCCTCAAGGACGGCGCCATCGTGTTCGAGCGCTACATGAACGGGATGACCGAGCGCTCGGCGCATCTGTCGCAATCGGTCGCCAAATCGCTGACCGGGGCGCTGATCGGCATTCTCAGCCATCGCGGCGCCCTTGATCCCAACGGTTTGGTCACCGATTACCTGCCGGAGCTCAAGGCCACCGGTTATGACGGCGCCACCTTGCAGCAAATCCTCGATATGAGTTCGGGCGTCGCTTATGACGAGACCTATACCGATCCCTTCTCCGATGTCGGGCAGACCGATGTGGCGTCGGGCTGGAAGCCGAAGCCTGCCGGCGACACGCGGGCCTGGCCCAGATCGATCTGGCAGCAGATCCTGGGACTGAAGCAGTGCAACGCCGAACATGGCGCCCGCTTCAACTACCGCTCGATTGAAACCGATGTGCTGGCTTTCGTCGCCGAACGCGTCACCGGGCAGCGATTGCCGCAGCTCATCTCTGCAGAGATCTGGCAGAAACTGGGCTGTGAGGAGAACAGCTACTACACCGTCGATGCCGAAGGTTATGCGCTGGCCGATGGCGGTTTCAACGCGACATTACGCGACTATGCGCGCTTCGGCCTGATGATTGCACAAGATGGCGTGATTGACGGCCGTCAGGTCGTGCCGGCCGCGTGGATCGCCGAAACGCGCCGCGGTGACCCCGATCAATTCGATGCCGACTACCGTGCCACCATGCCGTTCGGCGCCTACCGTAACCAGTTCTGGCTGCCGGACTATCGCGGCCGCGCCACCAACTGCCTCGGCGTGTTCGGACAGTGGATTCATGCCGACCCGGACACAGGCATCGTCATCGTCAAACTGTCGTCCTGGCCCGATTTCCTGGATGATGCGCGTTTCGTCGAACAGGAGGCCGCCTGCGCCGCCGTGAAGAGGGCCCTCGTTCATGCTTGATCACAGCAATCTCAACTATCCGCCGCGCGATGGATGGGACCGGGCGCCCTGGAACCGCTGGTCGTTCCGGCATGTGCGTGAGATGGTGCCGACCGCCGAGGTCTGGCGCGGGCGCGAGGCCCCCAGCCGTTTCACGCGTGAACCACGCCAGCTCGATGCCATCCGCTATCGCGGCGAGAACGGCGAGAAGTCCATCGGCCAGTTCCTCGACGAGTCCTTCACCGACGGCTTCATCGTGCTGCACAAAGGCGCCATCGTGCTCGAGCGCTATATGAACGGCATGAATGAGCGCACGCTGCACCTCTCGCAATCGGTCGGCAAGTCGCTGATCGGCATCCTGGTCGGCATCTACCAGGCGCGTGGCTGGATCGATATCGCCTCGCCGATCACGCGCTATCTCCCCGAACTGGCAGCGACCGCCTATGCCGGTGCGACCGTGAGCCAGATTCTCGACATGCAATCCGGCGTCGCCTTCGATGAAACCTATACCGATCCCTTCTCGGACATCGCCAAGATCGATGTCGCCTGCCAGTGGCGGCCGCGCCCCAATGACGGTCGCGACTGGCCGGAGACCTGCTGGGATGTGGTGCTGAGCTTGAAGAAGCGCGCCTTCGATCACGGCGCGCAATTTTCCTATCGCTCAATCGAAACCGATGTGCTGGCCTTCGCGCTCGAACGCATTGCCGGGCGGCGCCTGCCCGACATCGTCAGCCGCGACCTGTGGCAGCCCTTGGGTGCCGAAGAAAGCGCCAACTACACCGTCGATGCCGCCGGCTATGCGCTGGCGGATGGCGGCTTCAATGCAACCTTGCGCGACTACGCCCGTTTTGGCGAGATGCTCACGAATGACGGTCTCTTCAACGGGCGGCAGATCGTGCCGGCGGAATGGGTGCAGGCCTGCCGCGTTGCCGAGCATGACAAGTTCACCGGCGATTATCGCATCGCCACACCGGAAGGTGCATATCGCCGCCAATTCTGGCTGGAGGATCACCGCCGGCCCGTGCTGATGTGCCGGGGGGTTTTCGGGCAGCTCATTTATTCCGATCCGGCCTATGCCTTCACCGCCGTGAAGCTGTCATCCTGGCCGGATTTCAGGAACAATACGCTGCTCAAGGAAACATTGGCGGCCCTGAACGCGCTGAAGCGTGCGGTGAATGTGTGAACTAAACGCGTCGTCATCGCCGGGCCTTGTCGGCGGATCCCGACATGCGTCGGCGGGACCCGGGGATCCACTGGTGCTGTTGAGGGTTTGGGTGCCCGCGTCAAGCGCGGGCATGACGGTGGAAAGAGTAAACAAGGGGGAACACCATGAAGAACGATGATCTCATTTATATGAGCGCCACCGAAGCGGCGGCACTCTTCCGCAAGCGCAAGCTCTCGCCGGTCGAGCTGATGTCGGCCGTGATCGAGCGCGCGGAAACGGTCGAGAAGAAGATCAACGCCTTCACCTTCAAGCATTATGACGAGGCCATGGACCTTGCCAAGCAGGCGGAAGCGAAATTCATGAAGCGCGACGGCAAGGTCGGTGCCCTGGAGGGCCTGCCCATTGCCATCAAGGACGAAAGCTGGATCGCGGGCAAGCCAACCTCCTACGGCTCTTTGACCACCAAGGATTTCGTCCCCGACAAGACCTCGGCCAATAACGAGCGCATCCTCAAGGCCGGCGGCATCGTCCATGCCCGCACCGCGACGCCGGAATTCTCCTGTGCGTCCTGGACCCATTCCAGGCTTTGGGGTGTGACGCGCAATCCGTGGAACCGCAAGTTCACCACCGGCGGCTCCTCGGGTGGGTCTGGTGCCTCGCTCGCGGCCGGCACAGCACCGCTCGCCATGGGTTCCGATATCGGTGGCTCGATCCGCATCCCGGCCGCGGCCTGCGGCGTCGTCGGCTTCAAGCCGCCTTATGGCCGCAACCCGGACGATCCGCCCTTCAACCTCGATCCCTATTGCCATACCGGACCGATGACGCGGACGATCGCCGACGCCATTCTGCTGCAGAACGTCATCTCCGGGCCCAGCCCGCTCGATATCGCCTCGCTGCGGCCCAAGCTGCGCCTGCCCACCGATTACAAGCCGATCAAGGGCTGGAAGATCGCCTATTCCTTCGATCTTGGCCTCTATGAGGTCGACAAGGATGTGGTCGCCAATCTGAAAAAGGCGCTGCGCGTATTCAAGAGCCTCGGCGCCACGGTCGAGGAAGTGGATCTGGGGTGGACGCGTGACGCCATCGACACCGGCATGCGCCATCTCGAACATCTCTTCGGCACGCAGCTCAACCAGACGGCCAAGAAATACGGCCATCTCATGACCAATTATGCCCGCAACTTCGCCCGCAAAGGGGCGAAGTCGACCGCCGACCAGTATTTCAAGTCGATGGAAGGCGCGGTGAAGATGTACGCGACCTTCGGCCCCATGATGGAGAAATACGATCTCTTCATCTGTCCGACGACCGCGCTCCCGGCCGTGAAGGCCGATTTCAACGAGAACAAGGACGTGGTCAGGATCAACGGCAAGGTCTCGCCGCTGCCCAAGGTGCTGGCCTGGTGCATGACGACACCGTTCAACACGCTCAGCCGCTGCCCGGTGCTTGCGGTGCCGACGGGGCATGCGACGAATGGTGTCCCCACCTCGATGCAACTCATCGGCCGCACCTATGCCGATGCCGACGTCTTCCGCGCCGGCATGGCCTTTGAGACGGCGGTGGGTGGCTGGTACAACGCGCGCCGCTCGCGCCCGGATCTCTGAACGATCATGCGTACGGTTTACAGCGAAGATCATCGCCTGCAGGACGGCAAGTTCGAACTGCTCGAAGGGCAGTTCATGAAGGCCCATGAGATGCCGCGTCGGGCCGAGATCGTCATCGACCGGGTGCGCTCGACCAAGCTCGGCGAGGTGCTGGGGCCCCAGGACTTCGGCCTCGATCCGATCCTGAAAGTGCATGACCGGGGCCTGGTCGAGTTCCTGCGCGTTGCCTGGGACGAATGGGCGGCGACGGGCCGTACCTTCGATGCCCTGCCGCATGTCTGGCCGGTTCCCGGCTTGGGGCGCCGGCTTTCCGACAGCATCGATGGCAAGCTCGGCTATTACGCCATCGATGCGGGGACGCCGATCACGCCGGGGACCTGGCGCGCCGTACTCTCATCGGCCAATGTGGCTCTCACCGCGCAGAAGCTGGTGGCGACCGGCGAGAAATCGGCCTTCGCCCTTTGCCGCCCGCCGGGACACCACGCCGGCAGCGACTTCTATGGCGGCTATTGTTTCTTGAACAATGCCGGCATCGCGGCACAAGCCTTCCGCGACCAGGGGGCAAAGCGTGTCGCCATCCTCGATGTCGACTATCACCATGGCAACGGCACCCAGCAGATGTTCTTCGCGCGTGACGACGTGCTCACCATCTCGCTCCACGCCGATCCGAAGCAGGAATTCCCCTATTTCCTCGGCTATGCCGATGAGATCGGCGCGGGGGCCGGCGAGGGTTATCACATGAACCTGCCGCTGCCCTGGGGCACCGATTGGCAGCGCTATACGGAAGCACTCGACCATGCCTTGAAGCGGATCGCGCAATATGGCGCCGAGGCCCTGGTCATCTCGCTCGGCCTCGACACTTTCGAGCATGACCCGATCTCGCGCTTCAAATTGGCCGAGGCGGATTACCATCGCCTTGGCGAACGCATCGCGTGGGCCGATCTGCCCACGCTTTTCGTGATGGAGGGTGGCTATGCCGTCGAAGCCCTGGGCGTCAACACGGTGAATGTGCTGATGGGTTTCGAGCAGCGCTAGAGGTGAGGGGATGGCTGGCAGGGCAATGATCGACTGGCTGCGGCGGCCTGGTGTCCTTCTGGTGCTGGTGGGTCTTGTCCTGCCCAATGTCGCCTTCGTCGCCCTGTCGCTGGCCGGCATCAGCGTGCCGCCCAGGTCGCTGCCGATCATCCTTTACCTGCTGGCGGCGATCAGCATCCGCTTCCTGCCCGGCTGGGCCGTGGTCGCGGCCTTCATCGCCGCCTTTTCCTTCGATGTCATGTTCTGTGCGACACAGCTTTTCGGGCTGACCCTGACCGAGGCGGTGTTCGCCCTGCGCTTCATCAACGAACTCGATATCCTCAGCTCGAAACTCTATATCGTCCTCATCCTGCTCCTGGGCGGTATTTTCGCGCTCATCTCCTATCTGTTGCTCAAGCAAGGCGCCACGCTGCGCCGCGCCCGGGCGACGATCATGCTGTGCCTGGGAATCGTGGCGCTGCCCGTCGACCTCTGGCTCAACACACCGCGTGATTCGACCGTGTGGCTGAAGCTTGGTCAGGATCTGCCCTTCGATTCCGCGATCGGCAATTCCGGTTTTATCAAGCTGGTCGAACAGCCCAACGGCCGGCACATGCTGGTCGTCATTGTCGAGGCGATGGGGCATTTTGCGGATCCAAAAATGCAGGGCCTGTTGGAGCAGGCGATCCGTGCCGGCGGCGTCGAGCAGCGCTATACCGTCACCAGCGGCACCAACGGCTTCATCGGTGGCACGACGTCGGCCGAGATGCGCGAGTTCTGCCAGACGCGCGACTCCTATCTCGACAACCTCGACCGGCCCCGGCCCGATTGCCTGCCGTTCAAGATGTCGGCGGCCGGCTATACCACCGGCGGCTATCACGGCTTCTCCGGCGAGATGTTCGAGCGGTCGAAATGGTGGCCGCATATCGGCTTTACCCAGCGCCATTTCGGCGAGGACCTGATGCAGCCCGGCGACAAGCTGTGTGGCGACGTCTTCGTCGGCATCTGCGACCCGAAGCTGGTGCGCGATCTCGCCGCACAGTTCAAGGCGGCCACGAGCCCGCAATTCAATTATCTGCTGACCTTCAACACCCATGTGCCGGTGATCGTCGACCAGGGCTATCACCACCTCGATTGCAGTCGGCGCGGGTCAGTGGTGCCGGAGCGCGAGGTCTGCATCATGACCGATGCCTGGATCGAACTGCTGGAAACCATCGCCAAGGCGTTTGCGGCGGCGGACGTACCACCGACCGAGATCCTGATCGTTGGCGACCACGCCCCGCCGCTCTGGTACCGCAAGGCGCGCGATCTTTTCACGCCGCGCCAGGTCAGCTGGTTCCGCCTCAGCCCGAAGGGCTGAATCCCGCAAAGCTGTGCCCGAAGGGCTGAATTCCTTAAAGCTGTGCCCAAAAAGCTGATCTGCTATCAGCCCTTGACGTAGCTGTCGCCGCCCAACCGTTCCAGGAAGATGCGGGCGAGGTTGTATTCCAGGAACTGGCGCATGTCGGTGTCGACGACATGCTGGAAATAAGTCTTGGCCTTCTTCTTGTCGCCCTGCAGCATGGCCTGGGCACCGAGATAGAAATGCCAGTCGAAATCCTGGTATTTGCGCAGCACTTCGGTGCCCGCCATCGCCGCCTTCTTCAGCTCCGCTTCCGAATTCTCACCGAGCAGATGTTCGGCAAGCGGGCTCGGCCATTCGGTGGTCGGCCAGCGCTTCAGCAACTGGCGCAGTTCTTCCTTGGCCTCGTTCATCCGCCCGGCTTCGCCCAGGGCGATATAGAGCATCAACGCGTCGAAGGGCTCGGTCGGATTGAGTTTCTCCGCCTCGCGGTAATCGGCGATCGCGGCGTCGAGATCGCCCTTGATGTGGTGAATCGTGCCACGCAACGCGATGTGGCCGCTCGACGGATCCGGGTCGAGGCCGATCGTGCGGTTGGCATCGATCAGTGCCTTGTCGATCTCACCCAGATCGAGATGGACGATGGCGCGGGCATTCAACGCCGTCGGCATGTCCGGCTCGATCTTCAGCGCGGCCTCGATGTCGTCGAAGGCGCGTTTGTGATCGCCGGCCCTTAGCTGATAATTGGCGCGCTCGACCAGCAGATAGGCATTGTCGGACCGGGCCGCGATGGCGGCGTCGAAATCCGCCTTCGCCCCCTTCATGTCGCCCAGCTCCACCCGGGCATTGGCACGGGTCAGGCGGGCCGAGATGTTGCTGGGGTCGAGCTTCAGGGCGGCATCGTAATCGACCAGTGCCGCACGATAATCATAGGCGCCGGACAGCAGGGCGCCGCGGGTGATACGCAGGCTGGGATCATCCGGAAAGCGCTTGATGAGCACCTCGAGATCGGCAAGGGCCGCCTTGGCATCGCCTTGCATCTTGTCATCGCGATAGCCGCGGAGCTGCGCCCGGGCATAGAGCGCCGGCGCGAATTTGGGATCAGCGCGCAGGGCCGCCGAATAATCGACCAGTGCCGCCGCCTCGTCCTTGGCCGCCTCCAGCCACGAGCCGCGCAAGGTCAACAGCAAGGCCGAGCGCGGCTTCTTGGCAATGGCCGCGGTGAGGTCGGCAATCGGCTCCTTGGTGTTGTCGATGCTGTAGCCGCGATCGGCATTGGGATGCTTGGCAAGATAGGCGGAGACCACCGGGTCTTTCGGGAGATAAGGCGCGATCTTGTCGATGAAGGCGGAAACCGGCACGGCGGTCGGCAGATTGCCGAGATAGTCAGGCGCCTCCGGGTCGTTGATCATCGGCTTCAATTCTTCCGGATGCTCGCTGGTCGAGATCACGGTGATGCCCATGACCCGCGGCCATTTCTCATCACCCTCCGGCTTGGCGGCAAGGATCGGCCCGCCGGAATTCCCCGGCATGCTGGTGCAATCATGCTGCCAGCCGGTGCTGTCGACCTGGCCGAAGAGCGTGCAGGCCGGGTCGATGGTGAGCTTCTCGTTGTTGTGGTCGGCCGGCAGGCCGATCGAGGTGATCGGCCGGGTATTGCCGTCACGCGTGAAATCCCTGGTGGCGATGGGCAGCAGGTTGAGATAGCCGTAGCCCTCGTCGCCCAGGCATTTGTCGAGCTTGAGGAGCGCCCAATCGTCCCAGCCGGCCTTCTGCCAGGCTTCGCGCCGGTCGGCGGTCGATCCCTTGTGCAGCTGCCGGGATTCGCCCCAGACCACGGGGCGCGCCGGGCTCAATTCGGCAAAGGAATTGGCTTCGTAATATTCCGGCCCCAGATTGCCGCTGCCGATGAAGAACAGCAGCACCTGATCTGCCGAAATGCCTTCCGGCTCCGAGACGACATGGGCGGCGGTCAGCACATGGCAGGGCGATACCAGGAAACCGGTGCCAAGCGCCGAGCCATCGGCACCCAGATGCAGCACCATGCCAACAGCCCCCATCGGCGTGCCTTTTTCGCGCGGCAGGGTGACCCGGTCGTCGGCCACCTTGGCCGTGGCTGCATGGCACAGCATGAACAGGCAAGCGAGGGTGGTCAGGAGGGCGCGGGGAAGGGTTGTGGGGCGCATCTAGGTTTCCGGTGTCTGGCGTTGAGGCGGAATCGTGCCCTGGTTTCGTGGCAGAATTGGGGCTGCCTTGTTGGGCCAAGCGCGCATCAGCCCCGCTTCTCGGCCATGAAATAGCGCCCGGGTCGAACACCCTCGGGCAAGGGGAGTGCAGCAAGGTCCGGTGCCTCGACCGGCTGGTCACTGACCAAGACCGCCCGTGGCGCCATCAGGGCGGCGATATCCGGGGCAAGGCGCGCGGCCAGCGCCAGGCTTGCTGCCGCATCGCCGCTGCCGAGATCGACATGGATCATGGCGGCGGCGTTGTCGCCCAATTTTGCCCGGGCATCTTTCAGCGTCTGGGTAAAGTCGCCAAGGAACATCCGGTCGGGCGCCGGGATGCAATCGGGATGGGCAGCGACCTGGCGGTCGAAGACATAGATGTCACGCCCAGCGCAGATTTCGCGCAGATGATCGAAGGTGCGGCCATTGCCGAGGCCGAGTTCGAGGACAACACCCCTGGTCTCCCGTGACCGCCTGGCGGCATCGGCGAGGCAGCTGCGCTGCGCTTCCAGGCGGCGGATGAAACTGTCCAGGCGGCTCATCCTTCCAGGCCCTCCCGGCCGAATCCAGGCCCGCTCACTTCCTGGCCGCCACCGCTTCGCGCAGCTGGACGTTCATATGCTCGATGCGTTGTGCAAGGACGCGCATGACCTCGATGCCGATCGAGGGGAAATCCGTCACCATGCGGAAGAACAGCTCCTTGGTGATCTTGAGGACGGTCATCTTCTCGGTAGCGCGGATGGTGGCGGTGCGCGGCACATCCATCAGGATGCCGATCTCGCCCACGAAGGCGCCGGTGCCAACATCGGCCACCTTCAGCGGGCCGTTCTCGGTCTCGACCAGAATGTCGGCGGCACCGGCCAGGATGATGTAGGCGGCATCGGCCGTATCGCCTTGATGGAACAGCAAATCGCCCGGCTGATATTGCGCGCGCTCGCTGGCGAAGGCCATCAGCTTCAACTTGGCCGGCTCCACCTTGGCGAAAAGCGGTATGCGCTTTAGCGCCTCGACGTCTTCCTGAATACTCATCGCATCCATCCCGATAGCAACGTAACACGTCAATCTAACCCGGCAGTCCCGATAAGGATGCCGGCGCGAATTATCCCACGGCCTCCGGCGCACCCAACAGCGCCTGGAATTTTGAATTTGCCCGATCGAGATCGGCGGGCTTGCCCGTTTCGACGATGCGCGCGTTCTGCATCACCACGATCCGGTCGAAGCTGCGCGCCAGGGCCGCCGTATGGGTAATAAAAACCAGGGCGGCGCCCTTTAGATCCGCGCGGATCCCAACCAGAAGCCGGCGCTGGCTCGCCTCGTCAAAGGCCGACAATGTGTTGTTGAGAATGACAAGCTGCGGGCGTTTCAGCAAGGCGCGGATCAGCCCCGCCTTCTGGCGCTGGGCAAAGGACAGTTTCTTGCCGGCGGCCCCCACATTGAAGGTCAGGCCCACGGCGATCACTTGGGGTCGCAGGTCCAGGCTGTCGATGACCTCGGAAAGCACCGCGCCGATCTTCTGTGCGGCCTGGGCCTGGCCGTAAACCAGACGCCCGAAGAGGATGTTGTCCTGTACCGTTGCGGCGGCGTTGTAGCGGTCCGGGCCATAGAATTCGATCGCCTCGGCCTGGGCCTTGGGCAGCAATTCCCGGAACAGCTGGCGCGCCTTCAGCAGCTTTCCCTCCAGCGCGTCGTCAATGAGCCCCAAGCGGTGCCGCGCCTCGATATAGGGGAAGGTGAGGGCGATCAGCCGGCTCTTATCCTCCGCCGTTGCGGCTTCAACGCCAGTTCGCTGCAGGCGTGTCACCAATTGCTGGAAGTGCGGCAGATCCTCGGCCGAGATGAAGCTGAACTGCTCGAAGAAGGGATGACCCGCCGGCAGGTCGGCAAAGAGTTCCACCATGGTCGAGGCGATCTGCTGGCCAAGGGCGATGAGGTTGTTGGTCACCTCCGCGGCACTCAGCACGCCGGAAAGATGGGTGTTCGTGGCCAGTGCATCCGGTGCGAAGGTCGCATCGAGCGCGGTGCCGAAAAGGATATTCTCGGCCACCGTCATGTTGCGGTTGTAGTGCGCTGGGTCGAAGGGCTCGACCAGGCTGGCAAATTGCGGTTCGGCAAGACGCGCACGCACCGCAGCGCGGGCTTCCAGGAACTGCCCCGTCAACCCGTTATGGCTCTTTGATTCGATCCGGCCGCGCAGGCCGAACTGATAGACATCTTCCTCGAACTCGACCGTGATCAGCAGGGCGCGGACGCGCTCCTCCAGCGCGGCGCGGTCGGCCACGCCTGCGCCGTCATAATCGATCCAATCGGCGAAATAGTCGAAAGTCGGGCTACCGGCGCGCTTGGTCTCGTAAAGGCGCCGTTCATAAGCCACGAGATCGGCGCCTTCATAGACGGCTTGGCGCACTGGCCGATGCTTCAGGCTGTAAAGGAGGTTTTCCTCCAGCGACACCGGCAGCAGGTAGGTCTCCTCGCCAAGATAGGCAAAGCGCCGGCCGGTGATGGATTCGGGAAGATCGAGCAGGTCCCGCTCGCCATACCGCAGATTGCCGCTGAATGGGCGCACCAGCCGCGCCAATAGGGCGGCGACCGCCTCCTTGCCGCTGTTGTTGCCACCGACGATGGCCAGATGCTCGCCCGGCGCAATTTCCAGCGAGATGTCCTCGGCGAGTGCTGCACCACTTTCATCATGATAGGTGACGCGCTCCAGCTTCACCGGCGCGGGGTCGATCGCGTTCTCGTTGTCGATGTGCTGCAGGCGCGCGTCCATCATGCCCGGCGGCGTGAACTGCTCGATCACCTGGTCATATTTGATCTGCACATCCTGGCGCTGCTGGTCCCAATCGATCAGTTCCTTGATCGGTGACGGCAGGTCCTTATAGGCGCTGATGACGGCCAGCAGCGTACCGACATCGAACTCGCCTTTCAGCGCGTAATAGCCGCCGATCAGGAAATAGAGAAACGGCGTCGTCTGCGCCAACATGTTGTTGATGTATTTGACGAAGAACTTCCGCTGATAGAGCTCGAAGCGGATCTGGAAGATGCGGCCCAGGCGATGAATGATGTCGGCGCGCTCGTAGTTCGACGTGTCGTTGGCATGGATCTCGATGGCGCCGTCGACGCTTTCGGCAATACGACCGGCCAGTTGGCGTGCGGTGATCTGGCGCTGCTTGCCCAGCATCAGGATTTTGACGCGCAGTTTCGGGATGACGACGATCTGCACCGCCAGCATGGCGATGGTCACAAAGCCCATCGACATGTTCTGCATGAAGATGAACAGCAATGCCGTGGCGGCAAGACCGCCGAGATAGGCCGGGGTGATGAAGGCGTCGCCGATGAAGCCGCCCAGCGGCTCCACCTCATCCTTGATCATGGTGGCGATCTCGGCCTGTTTCACCTTGCGGAATTGCAGCAGCGGAAAGTGAAGGACGCGGTCGAACAGTTCGAAGCGCAGGCGGCGCAGCATGCGCTCGCCCAGGCGCCCTTTTTCCGTGTTGACCGTCTGCTTCAGCCAGCCATTGAGGACGACGAAGAACAGGTAGGAAAAGCACAGCGCGAAAAGGTAATGGAGCTGGTCGAACTGAAATCCGGAGAAGAGGCGCACCGGCCCGCCGAGGAAATCCGGCAAGGGCAGGGTGAGTTTCAGAAAGTCGGCAACCGCTTTGCCCTCGAAGGCCTTGCCCTGGATGGCATCGTTCACAATTCGCTTGGGCAAATCGAGTGAGACGAGATACATCACCTGCGCAACGACGACGATTGCCAGGATGGGGATCTGATCGCGCCAGGAATGGCGCCAGATATATTTAAATAGTTTTGGCTCCATGACCCCGGCTTTTCCCCGAAAGATGTCCCCAGCCCACCCCGGCCATCCAGCAATGGAGCCGAATTATCCCGCCATGTCAATGTCTTGGGCTGCGCGACCATTCGCGTGCAGTCACCAAACTTTGCCTTTCGAGGCTTATTTCTCCTGTGCCATACTCGCCCCGTCGGGTGGGTTGGTGCCCGAAAACACGGCGCACAGTGTTCGGGGGGATCGGGCCGCGTGCAAATGGAAGACGCCATGACCAGGGGCGCCCGCGTCCTTATTTATTCGCATGACACGTTCGGTCTCGGCCATTTGCGCCGCTGCCAGACCATTGCCCATTGGCTGGTCGAGCAGAACAAGGACATGTCGGTCATCATCCTGACCGGGTCGCCCATCATCGGCAGCTTTAATTTCCGGGCGCGCGTCGATTTCGTCCGCATTCCCGGGGTCATCAAGCTGCGTTCTGGCGATTACACCTCGCTGTCGCTCCTGATCGATACCGAAGAGACGCTGGCCCTGCGTTCCTCCATCATCAAGCATACCGCCGAAATCTTCGATCCGGACATCTTCATCGTCGACAAGGAACCCCTGGGCCTGCGCGGCGAGGTGACCGAGACGCTGGAAATGCTCAAGGAGCGGGGCACGCATCTGGTCTTAGGGCTTCGCGATATCATGGACGAACCGGCCGCCCTGGTGCCGGAATGGCGGCGCAAGAATGTCGTGCCGGCGCTCCGCGACCTTTACGACCAGATCTGGATCTATGGCCTGCCGCAGATATGCGAGCCGCTGGAAGGGATTGATCTCCCGAAATCGGTCCAGCGCAAGATGATCTATACCGGCTATCTGCACCGCTCGCTGCCGCAAGGCCCGGGTGCGCCCATGCCGCTGCAGAAGATTGACGCCCCTTATCTGCTGGTCACGACCGGTGGCGGCGGCGATGGCGAGGACGTGGTCGATTGGGTCATCCGCGCCTATGAAAACGACAAGCGCCTGCCTTATCCGGCCCTCCTCGTGCTGGGGCCGTTCATGCATTCCGACCGCCAGGCGGAATTCCTGGCGCGCGCCGCCAAGCTCGACAAGGTCGAGGCCATCACCTTCGACGCGCAGATGGAACATGTCATGGACCGTGCCATCGGCGTCGTCGCCATGGGCGGCTACAATACCTTTTGCGAGATCGTGTCGTTCGACAAGCGCGCCCTCATCGTGCCGCGCACGCGCCCGCGCATGGAACAGTTTATCCGCGCTGCCAAGGCCGAGGAACTGGGCCTCGTTGGCATGCTGGAAGACGACGGGGTGCGCGACTGGCGCAAGATGGCGACGGCTCTGCGGCAATTGCCGCAGCAATCGCTCCCGTCCGAGGTGGTGGTCCCGGGCCTGCTCGACGGCCTCAACAACGTCAACCGCCTCGCTCAGCAGGCACTCGAACGCGGCCGCCGCCCGGCCTCGCTCCGCCTCGCGCAACGCAAGCGCTAACTTTCGACTGATCCTGTGACCGGCAAAATCCTTTTCCTGCTGAAAGGCTATCCGCGCCTTTCCGAAACCTTCATCGCGCAAGAGATCAAAGCGTTGGAGCAACGCGGCATTCCATTGGAAATCTGGAGCCTGCGCTTCCCGACCGACAAGTACCGCCATCCGGTTCATGACGAGATCAAGGCAAAGGTCACCTACCTGCCGGAATATCTCTATCAGGAGCCGGGGCGCGTCTTTCGTGGACTGTTGCGTGCCGTGCGTCTCCCTGGATTTGGCCGCGCCCTGTGGCAATGGCTGAAAGACCTCATCCGCGATCCGACACCCAATCGCGGCCGCCGTTTCGGCCAGGCCTGCGTGCTGGTGGCGGAAATGCCGGCCGATACCGTGCGCCTCCATGCCCATTTCATGCACACGCCGGCGGCGGTCGCCTATTACGCCCATCTGATGGCCGGCACCCCCTGGTCCTGCTCGGCCCATGCCAAGGATATCTGGACCTCACCCGAATGGGACAAGCGCGAAAAGCTCCAAAGCCTCGACTGGCTGGTGACCTGCACGGCCAGCGGGCATGCCCATCTTGAGACCCTGGTCGACGACAAGGCCAAGGTGGCGCTGGTCTATCACGGTCTCGATTTCCGCCGCTTCCCGGAACCGCCGCCGCGCGATGCCCGCACAGGCCCGGTCGAGATACTGTCCGTCGGCCGCCTGGTCGAGAAGAAGGGCTATCCGACGCTGCTCGATGCCCTGGCGCAGCTGCCGCCGACAAGCGATTGGCGCCTCACCCATATCGGCGGCGGTCCACTCGATGGAGCGCTCAAGGCCCAGGCCGAGACATTGGGCATCGCCGCGCGCATCCAGTGGCTGGGCGCCTTGCCGCAGGAACAAGTGCTCGCCGCCTATCGCCGCTCCGATCTCTTCGTGCTGGCCGCCCAGATCGCCGCCGATGGCGACCGCGATGGCCTCCCTAATGTCCTGATGGAAGCGCAAAGCCAGCGCCTCGCTTGCATCGCCACCAATATCTCCGGCATTCCCGAACTGATCCGTGACGGCGAAACCGGCCTCCTCGTGCCGCCGGAAGATCCGGCAGCTCTTTCAAACGCGCTGCAATCCCTCATCAGCGACCCCGCGCGGCGCCAGCACCTTGCCGATGCCGGCTTTGAGCGCCTCCACGCCCATTTCGCCATGGATGCCGGCATCAACGATCTCGACCGGCGCTTCTGCATGGACCTCCGCTAATCACTTTTTCCTGGACCCTGGCCGCATCGCAAGGGCACCATCCGGGCCATGAAAATCGCCTTTTATGCGCCTTTGAAGGCCCCCGATCATCCCGATCCCTCCGGTGACCGTACCGTGGGGCGGCTGCTGTTGGCGGCATTGCGCCGGGGTGGCTTCACGCCGGTTATCGCCAGCCGCCTTCGATCACGCCTCAGTGGCGACAGCCTGGCCGAGCAGAAGAAATTCGCCGCCAAGGGCAAGGCCACGGCGGCGCGGCTCATTGCCAAATACAGGAAGCTGCCCAAGGCGGCGCGGCCCCGGGCCTGGCTCACCTATCATCTCTATTACAAGGCGGTGGATTGGATCGGGCCAGAGGTCGCCTCCGCCCTCGACATTCCTTATCTGGTGGCCGAGGCAAGCCATGCGCCAAAGCGCGCTAAGGGCCCGTTCCTCTTCTCGCATGACGCCGCCGAGGCAGCGATGAAGCAGGCCGCGGCGATCTTCTGTCTCAATCCCGTCGACAAGGAATGCCTGCACGGCATTGTCGCTGCCAAGAAATTGATCGACCTGCCGCCCTTTCTCGATATCGATGCCTTTCTTGCCGGCAATCCGCGCGGGCCGGACCGGGGACTGGGGCGCCTCAAACTCTCGCAGCAGTACCGGCTCGATCCCGATATGCCCTGGCTGCTGGCCGTGGGCATGATGCGCAAGGGCGACAAGCTCGCCTCCTACCACGCATTGGCCGAGGCATTGCGGCATGTGACCCGGGCCTATCAGGTGCTGGTGGTGGGCGACGGGCCGGCAAGGGCCGAGGTCGAGGCGGCTTTCACGCCGATCGCCAAGCGCGTGGTCTGGCTGAGGCAGAAGCCGGCTGAACACCTTCCCGAGATTTATGCCAGTGCCGATCTCTTCGTCTGGCCGGCGATCAACGAAGCCTTCGGCATGGCGCTCCTTGAGGCGCAGGCCTGCGGCACGCCGGTCATCGCCGGTGCCTCCGGTGGTGTTCCCGGCATCGTGGCGGATGGCGAGACCGGCTGGCTGTCGGCACCCGGCGACACCACGGCCTTCGCCGCCGATGTCGATTTCGCGCTGGAGCGGGAAATGGCCCCCATCCGCCTGGTGACCGCCGCGCATGCGCGCAAGTTCCACGATATCGCCGCGGCCGCCGCGACGCTGAAGAAGACGCTTGAGAAAGTCACTGGTGAAAAGGTGACCACATGAGCGTGCGCTGCGCGATCATTCGCCATGCGCCGACCAAATGGAATGTCGAGAAGCGCTTGCAGGGGCGGACCGATATCGGCCTCGGCCCGGAAGGGCGCATCGCTGCCGCCAGCTGGTCCGTGCCGGCGGACTGGCAGGATTGGCGCGTGCTCACCAGCCCCTTGACCCGCGCGCGGGAGACGGCGGCGATCCTCTTTCCCACCGCAACCGCCGAGATCGAACCGGCCTTGCGCGAGATGAGCTTCGGCGATTGGGAAGGACAGAGTCTCGATGCCCTGCGCGGGGCACCGGGGTCCGACGCCGAAAGTCGCGAGGCGATGGGCCTCGATTTCCGTGCGCCCAATGGAGAAAGCCCGCGCGAGGTGCAGCAGCGTCTCTTGCCCTTGCTCTCGCGTCTTTGCGGGGAGGGACGCGATGTCGTGCTGGTCAGCCACAAGGCGGTGCAGCGGGCGCTCTATGCCCTTGCCACCGGTTGGCAAATGACGGAAAAGCCGCCGGTCAAATTGAAGGACGGCCGCGCGCATCTCTTTCACCTGGGTAGTGACGGCAGGCCAGATGTCGTCGAACTGAATATCGATCTGGGTCACCATGGCTGAGGCACCGCGCATCGCCCTTTATGTCCAGCACCTGCTCGGCATCGGTCATCTGCGCCGGGCGGCGGCGCTGGCCCGCGCCTTGAGCGGGGTCGGTGCCAAGGTCCTGGTCCTCTCCGGTGGGATCAAGGTCGCCGATGTCGATTTCGGCGCAGCGCAGGTGCTGCAGCTGCCGCCCTGTCTTGCCGCCGATTCGGCCTTTTCCGCGCTGCTCGACGAAAGTGGCCGCGTCATCGACAGCGAGTGGAAGGACCGGCGCCGCGAATTGCTGCTGAAGGAGACCGCGGCCTTCAAGCCCGATGCGCTCATCATCGAAATGTATCCCTTCGGCCGCCGTCAATTCCGCTTCGAGCTGCTGCCGCTGGTCTATTGGGCGCAGAATGGCGGCCTGTTGGTGGTGAGCTCCGTGCGCGACATCCTGGTCGACAAGGGCCGCGACGACCGCGTGCTCGAGGCGGCGGATCTGGTGCGGCGCTACTTCGACCTGGTGCTGGTGCATGGCGATCCGCGCCTGGTGCCGTTCGAGCGTACCTTTCCGCGCGCCCCATCCATTGCCGACAAGCTCACCTATACCGGTTATGTGGTCGAAAGACCGGCAGCGGTCCCGGCGGCCGATCGGGCCAATGGCGAGGTGCTGGTCTCGGCCGGTGGCGGCGCCGTGGGCGGCCCGCTGTTCAAGGCGGCCCTGGCGGCGCGGCGTCTCTCCACTTTGAAGGAACGGCCCTGGCGCTTCGTCGCCGGGCGCAACCTGCCAGATGCGGATTTTGCGTTGCTCGAGGAAGCGGCGCGGATCGATCCCGGCATCGTCGCCGATCGCTTTCGCGCCGACTTCACCCTATTGCTGGCGTCCTGCCATGTATCCTTGAGCCAGGGCGGCTACAACACGGTGATGGAGTTGCTGGCATTGCGCACGCCGGCGGTCATCATCCCCTTTGCGGAGGGGCAGGAAAGCGAGCAGGCCTTGCGCGCAGCGCTGCTCGCCGAACGCGGTGCGCTCGACATGCTGGATGGCGACAATCTCGACCCGGCCCTGCTGGCGGCAACCCTGACGCGCCGGGCGCAGGCGGGGGCGCTGCCGATGGACCTCGATCTCGACGGAGCGCGGCATTCGGCCGAGATCACGCTGGCCGCCCTGGTGAAAAAACGTGGTCAGCATGGCGGATAAGCCCGTGGCGGATTGGGATGCGCTGGCCCGTGAATGGGACCTGTGGCGCGCGGATGATCGTCAGCCCACCCTGTGGTGGCGGGATGACGACGCCGTCGATGTAACCCCGGCCCTCGATGAGTTGCGCCGCGTGGCGCGGGTGCCGCTGGCATTGGCCGTCATTCCGATGGCGCTGGAGCGGCCCTTACAGGAACGGCTCGGCCCCTATCTGCGGAACTGGGGGCAGGTGCGGGTGCTGCAACACGGCGTCGGGCATCTTAACCATGCCCCGGCAGGCGCCAAGAAAAGCGAGTTTCCGGCGACCCGCGCCTTGGGCGAGATCGAACTGGCCCTCACCGTCGCCGCCACCTTCCTGCGCGACACCTTGGGGCCGGACGTGCTGCCGGTCCTGACCCCGCCCTGGAACCGGATTGGCGCGCCTGCTTTGGAATTGCTGCTGCGCCTGGGCTTTCACGGCGTGAGCCGGTTCGACGCGTTTCCCTATGTGGCAAAGACCCCGGAACTGCCGCGACTTCCCCCGTTTCGCGAAATTAACACCCAGATCGATGTCATTGACTGGCGCGGCACCCGGGGCTTCGTGGGCGCGGAGCCGGCTTTGGGTTGGCTGGTGGCCCATCTGTCGGCACGGCGCCAGGGCGTCGTTGACCCCGGCCTGCCCACCGGAATCCTCACCCATCACCTCGTTCATGATACCGCCACTTGGCGATTTCTTGAGAACCTGCAAGATTGGCTCGCCCGGCGGGGGGAACTGGGTGTATTCCAGGATCCCCGCGCCTTGTGGCCGTTGCCTTGAAGCGGCGAAAATGGGGTTAGGGGTTGGCGTTCCATGCTTGAGTTCCGGTATCCGCTCTCGGCATTGGTCAAGGATTACCTTCTGGGAGTTCTGGGCCTTGCCGCATCCGTCCAGATATTGTCCGCCACCGAAATGGGTACCGGCATCTTCTGGTTTTTCTGCGGTCTTGCGGCCTTCTTCGTCATCGTCACCGGCAACGCGGCCAATCGGCATGTGACGCGCATCACAGTCGGTGAAGATGGCATCCGTTCCGGGCCCTGGATGTCCCGTTTCATCGCCTGGCAAGACCTCAAAGGGTTGAGTTTGCGCTTTTACGCGGTACGATCCGTGCTGGGGCGCAATAAGGGGGGCTGGATGACGTTGAAGCTGAAATCGGGGAATGGGAGCACCATCAGCGTCGATTCCGATCTGCCGCATTTCCAGAGCCTGGTCACCAAGGCGGCCCTCGTCGCCAAGCAAAACGGCGTCCTGGTCGATGCCTATACGGCGCATAACCTGCTGTCGCTGGGAATCGAGGTGCCGGCATGACCGATCTGCTCTCCGTCCGCAATCTGGCGGTGGATTTTGCGCTGGAAGGCGGCAACGTCCATGCCGTGCGCGGCGCCAGTTTTCGCGTGCCCGCCGGCAAGACCGTGGCCCTGGTGGGCGAATCCGGCTCCGGCAAATCGGTCTGCGCGCAGGCGATCATGGGCCTGCTGCCGAAATCGGCCGCGATCCGCTCGGGCGAAATTCTGTTCGACCGGCGCGCTGGCAGCGGCGGCGATTGGGGCGCCAAGGGCGGCATCGTCGACATCGCCAAGCTTGACCGCAACGGTCCGGAGATGCGCGCCATTCGTGGCGGCTCGATCTCGATCATCTTCCAGGAACCGATGACCTCGCTCTCGCCCGTCCACACGATCGGGCATCAGATCTGCGAGGCGCTGCACCTGCACTCGAAAATGTCCGACGCCGAAGGCAAGGAGCGCGTCGCCGCGATGCTGCGCGCGGTCGGCTTCCCGGACCCGGAGCGGGCGCTCAAGACCTATCCCTTCGAGCTTTCCGGGGGCCTGCGGCAGCGCGCGATGATCGCGATGGCACTGGTGTGCAAGCCGGCCTTGCTCATCGCCGACGAGCCGACCACGGCGCTCGATGTCACCATCCAGGCGCAGATACTGAAATTGATGGCCGATCTGCAATCCGAACTCGGCATGGCCATGCTGATGATCACGCATGATCTCGGCGTCGTCGCCAACATCGCCGATGAAGTGGTGGTGATGTATCAGGGCGAGGTGATGGAATCGGGATCGGTCGAAGATATTTTCCGGGCGCCGGAACACCCCTATCTGAAGGCGCTGCTCCACGCCGTGCCGCGCTTCGGCATGCGCGCGGACGAGCGCCTGGTCCCCATTCGCGAGATCAAGAGCGAAGCCGGGCCGCTCTTTGCCGACAAGAAACCCTGGCCGCAGAATGCCGACGAGGCCGGGCCGCTGCTCAGCGTCAGCCATGTGTCCAAGGCTTTTACGATACGCAAAAGCGGCTTCTTTTCCGGACCGTCGCAAAAATCGGTGATGGCCGTCTCGGATGTCAGTTTCGACGTGCAGCGCGGCGAGTGCTTGGGGCTCGTGGGTGAATCCGGCTGCGGCAAGACCACGCTTTCCAAGATCATCATGAAGGCGCTGTCGCCCGATAGCGGGGAGATCCGCTTCAACGACCGCGGCCGCTCGCTCGACGTGCGGCACATGAAGGCCGCGGACCTCGCCGAATACCGCAAGCGCGTGCAGTTCGTGTTCCAGGATCCGATCGGCTCGCTCAATCCGCGCATGACGGTGTTTGATATCATCAGCGAGCCATTGGTCATCCATAATGTCGGCACGCCGGAATCGCGCAAGGAGATGGTCAAGGAGTTGATGGCACTGGTCGGCCTCGATATCCGGCATCTGCGCCGCTATCCGCACAGCTTCTCCGGTGGCCAGCGCCAGCGCATCGGCATCGCCCGCGCGCTGGCCCTCAGGCCCGATCTCATCATCTGTGACGAGCCTGTCTCGGCACTCGACGTCTCGATCCAGGCCCAGGTCCTCAATTTATTGCGAGATTTGAAGGCCAAGCTGGGCCTCACCTACATCTTCATCTCGCACAATCTGGCGGTGGTCGATTACGTCGCCGACCGCATCATGGTGATGTGCGCCGGGCGCGTGGTGGAACTGGCGCCCACCGCCGAATTGTTCCGCAACCCGGTCCATCCCTATACCAAGGCGTTGCTCGCCGCCGTGCCCAACCCGTCGCTCGACAATCCGCTCGATTTCAACCGCGTCATGGAAGGCAAGACCTCGCTGCCATCGGCTTGGGCCGCACCTTTCACGATCGACGCCGACAATCAGCCGACCCTGGTCGATATCGGCAATGGGCATTGGGTGCGCGCCGCGCTCTCGATCCGGAGCATTGCAGCATGAAGAGGATCCTGCTGACGGCCGGTCTCGCGGCTGCATGGGCGTTGATGGCACCGCTGGCATCCGCGGCGGAAGTCGGCAGCTATGTGAGCCCGCCTTACTTCGCGGACGCCGAGGCCAAGGGCGACCTGCCGCCGGTGAACGAACGCCTGCCAGATCACCCGTCCGTCGCCACGATGGACGAGCCTGGCCGCCAGGGCGGCGAGATGCGCATGTTGATGGCGAGCCCCAAGGACAGCCGCATCCTCGTCGCCTATTCCTACGCCCGTCTCGTCGGCTATGACCGCCAGTACAAGATCGTCCCGGACCTGCTGGAAAGCTACGACGTCCAGGAAGGCCGCATCTTCACCTTCCATCTCAGGAAGGGCCACAGATGGTCCAACGGCAAGGCCTTCACCAGTGAGGACTTCCGCTTCTGGTGGGAAGATGTCGCCAACAACGCCGATCTGATGCCGGCCGGCCCGCCGCGCATCCTGCTGGTGGATGGCGAGAAGCCCAAGGTCGAAATCATCGACGAAACGACGGTGCGCTATAGCTGGTCCAAGGCCAACACGGATTTCCTGCCGGCGCTTGCCGCCGCCGGCCCGCTCTACATCTACGCGCCGTCGAAATATCTCAAAAAATTCCATCAGAAATATGCCGACCCGGCCGAGCTTGAGGCCGCGGTGAAGGACAGCGGCCAGCCGAGCTGGGCAGCGCTCCTCAACCGGCGCGGCAATCAGTACCGCAACGACAATCCAAAGCTGCCGACACTCGATCCATGGGTCCTGCGCGTGAAGCCGCCGGCGGACCGCCTGGTCTTCGTGCGCAATCCCTATTACTACCGGGTCGATGCGCAGGGCCAGCAATTGCCCTATCTCGACCAGGTCGTCTTTGATGTGGCCGAGGGCAAGCTCATTCCGGCCAAGGCCGGTGCCGGCGAAACGGATCTCCAGGCGCGCTACATCCGCTTCGACAACTATACGTTCCTGAAACAGGCGGAAAAGAACGGGCGCTTCAAGCTCTATCTGTGGGACGACAGCCGCGGCTCCAATTTCGCGCTCTACCCCAACCTCAACTGCAACGATGAGGGCTGGCGCGCGGTCAACCGCGATGTGCGTTTCCGCCGTGCCCTCTCGCTGGGTATCGACCGTCACGAAATCAACCAGGCCATCTATTACGGTCTGGGCAAGGAAAGCGCCAACACGATCCAGTCGCTGTCGCCGCTGTTCAAGCCGCATTACCAGACGGCGTGGTCGAGCTATGACGTCTCGACCGCCAACCGCCTGCTCGACGAGATGGGCCTGACCCAGCGCGACGACGAGAATTTCCGCACCCTGCCCGATGGCCGGCGGATGACAATCATCGTCGACACGGCGGGTGAGTCGACCGAGGAATCCGACATCCTCGAACTCATCAAGGACAGCTGGCGCGAGATCGGCATCGACATGTTCGTGAAGCCGTCGCAGCGCGAAGTGTTCCGCGATCGCGTCTTTGCCGGCGACAGCGTCATGTCGGTCTTCTTTGGCGTCGATAACGGCCTGCCCACCCCCGACATGAGTCCGCAGGAATTCGCCCCCTCGACGCAGCAGCAGCTGATGTGGCCAAAATGGGGCCAGTATATCGAGACCGGCGGCATGAACGGCACGGATATCGACCTGCCCGAGGCGCAGAAGCTGGCCGCCTTGCTAAAGGCATGGCGTGAATCGACCGACACGCAGGCCCGGGCTGGAATCTGGGGCGAGATCCTGCAGATCTGGTCCGAGCAGGTCTTCACCATCGGTACCGTCGCCAATATCCCCCAGCCCGTGATTGTCGCCAAGGGCTTCCACAACGTTCCGGCCAAGGGCATCTGGTCCTGGGAGCCGGGGGCGCATTTCGGCCTCTACAAGCCGGACAGTTTCTGGGAAGAGAACCCGAAGGAACTGAGCCCCGTCGAAAACCGGCTGCAATAGGAAACCGGCACTCATGCTTCGCTATCTCATTCAGCGCGTGCTGGTCATGGTTCCGACCCTGCTCGTCATCAGCATGCTGGTCTTCGCCATCATCCAGGCCCCGCCCGGCGACTTCCTCGAGACCATGATGGCCGAGATGCAGTCGCGCGGCGAGAACATGGACCAGGACAAGATGGATTTCCTGCGCAAGACCTATGGCCTCGACGAGCCGACATATGTGCAATACGTGCATTGGATGTTCGGCCGCTGGGAAGGCTTCGAGCACAAGAGCGGCGGTCTGCTGTTCGGCGACCTTGGCTATTCCTTCGAGCACAACCTGCCGGTTTCCGAAGTGGTGGGCGACCGTCTGATGCTCACCGTCGTCGTCTCGCTGGCGTCGATCCTGTTCGTCTGGATCGTCTCATTTCCGATCGCCGTCTATTCCGCGACGCATCAATACTCGATCTTCGACTACGTCTTTACCTTCCTCGGCTATATCGGCCTCGCGACACCCAGCTTCCTCATCGCCCTGGTGCTGCTCTATTTCGCCAATATCTATTTCGGGACGTCGATCGGTGGCATGATGGATGCGGCCTATGTCGGCCAGCCCTGGTCGCTGGCCAAGGTGATGAGCGTGCTCGAGCATATGTGGATCGCCGTGCTGGTGATCGGCCTGCCCGGGACTGCCGGCATGATCCGGCGCCTGCGCGCCAACCTGCTCGATGAACTCAACAAGCAATATGTGACGACCGGGCGCGCCAAGGGCCTGCCGCCGCTCAAACTGCTGTTGCGCTATCCGCTGCGCATTTCATTGAATCCCTTCATCGCCGATATCGGCTCGCTGCTGCCGGAACTGATTTCCGGCTCGGTCATCGTCTCGGTGGTGATGTCGCTGCCCATCACCGGGCCGATGCTGCTCTCGGCCTTGCGCTCGCAGGACATGTATCTCGCCGGCTCGTTCCTGATGTTCATGGCGTTCCTCACCGTCATCGGCATATTCGTCTCCGACGTGCTGCTGGCCTTGCTGGATCCCAGAATTCGCTTGGGCGCGGGGGCCGAAAAATGACCGACCTTACCAACCGCTCCGGCGCGCCTGCGGGCGGCGGCCTGCCGCATTTCGTCAGCCAGGCGCCGTTCGACCCTTACGCCATCGACAGCGTCAATCCGGCGCTCGAGAAGATCTACATGGCGTCGCAATGGCGCATGATGTGGCTGCGCTTCCGCCGCCACAAAGTGGCGGTCGCTGCCGGTCTCGTGCTGGCCGTCATGTATGCGGCCATTCTCTTCGTCGAATTCCTGGCGCCCTATGGCCAGCATTCGCGCAATGTCGACTATATCTATGCGCCGCCGCAGAAGGTGCATTGGGTGCATCAGGGCGAATTCGTCGGCCCCTTTGTCTATGCGCTCGACTACAAGCTCGACATGGAGAATCTGCAGCGCATCTACACCGAAAACGTGGTCGAGCCGCGGCCGCTCCGCTTCTTCTGCGAAGGCGATCCTTACAAATTCTGGGGCCTCATCGAGGGTAATACGCATCTCGTCTGCCCGCCGGACAAGTACACGCCATTGTTCTTCTTCGGCTCCGACCGTCTCGGGCGCGACATGCTCTCGCGCGTTCTCTACGGCATGCGCATTTCGCTCACCATCGGCCTTTTTGGCGTGGCGGTCAGCTTTATCCTCGGCATGACCTTCGGGGGTCTCGCCGGCTATTACGGCGGCTGGGTCGACGATCTGCTGCAGCGCTCGATCGAGGTGCTGCGCTCCATCCCGCATCTGCCGCTGTGGCTGGCGCTGGCGGCGATTCTGCCTGTCACCTGGTCGCCGATGTTGGTCTATTTCGGCATCACCATCATTCTCGGCCTCATCGATTGGACGGGCCTGGCGCGGGCCGTGCGCTCGCGGCTCCTCTCCTTGCGCGAAGAAGATTTCTGCGTCGCGGCACAATTGATGGGCGCCTCGCCCGGCCGCATCATCTTCCGCCATTTGATGCCGAGTTTCATGAGCCATCTCATCGCCTCGGCCACGCTGGCCATTCCCGGCATGATCCTCGGCGAGACCGCGCTGTCGTTCCTGGGGCTCGGCATCCGCGCGCCGATCACGTCCTGGGGCGTGCTCCTCAACGAGGCGCAGAACATCAATGTGGTGGCGCTCTATCCCTGGCTGATGCTGCCGATCCTCCCCGTCATCATCGTGGTGCTGGCCTTCAACTTCCTCGGCGACGGCCTGCGCGATGCGGCGGATCCCTATCGCTGATCACAGCAGCAAAAGCGCTTGGCAGGCTGCGCGGAAAATGCGAGCGTCCCATGGGTAACTAAACCAATGGGGCGCAAGAATTGACGAAAATTGCATTGATCGTTGCCATGCTGGCGACAGCGGTCGCCGGGTGCCAGCCACAGGAAGGCCGCGTCCAACTGAAGCCCGATGAGAAGTTCGTTATCGCGCGCGGGACCTGGGACTATTACCAGAAGTATCTGCAGGACATCGCCGGCGGCGGCCGTGGTGCCTTTGCCGTATCCGAGGATGGCTATTATGCCACCTATCACTACTGCGTCATGGCGCAAGGCTGCTACTACAACATCAACTATTCGAACGAAGCGATCAAAAGCTGCCAGTCCAAGGGCTATAAATGCATCGTCTTCGCCAAGGACGACGACGTCGTCATTCCCTTTGAGATCGCGGAGTAGCACGTCATGGTCCTGACGCGATCAAGCCGCCTCCTGCCAATCATGGCCCTGATCTGCGGCGCAATGCTCGCTGCCTGCACGCCATCGCCAACGCGCGTCAATGTGGCGAATGACGAGACGCTGCGCATCGCCCATTCGGTGTGGGAGAATTTCGAGGCCTACAAGCTGAAGCTCGGCCGCGGCGGCGGCGTCTTCGTCGTCACCGAAGACGGCCTCGCCTCGGGCTATTCCTATTGCCCGGGCGATCGCTGCCGTCCCGGCAGCTTCACCCAGCATGCGCTGCAGCTGTGCGAAAATGCCGGCATGAAATGCATCGTTTTCGCCTTCGGCACCACGATCAAGGTCGATTACGAAATCGTCGATTGAGGCGCCGTCTCAATCCGTGATGCGGATGTGGCCGGGCTGCGCGGCCACGCGCTTCAGCCAAGCGCCGATCGCCGGATAGCGGCCGAGGTCGAAGCCGCCCTCATGCGCCACGTGGCTGTAGGCATAGAGCGCGATGTCGGCGATGGTATAGCTGTTGCCAACGAAATAGTCGCTGCGCTGCAGCTGGTCTTCCATCACGTCGAGGGCCAGGTAGCCAGCGGCGATCTTGGCGGGCAGGGCCGGCTCGCTCTCCGGCGTCTTCCCCAGATGCGCCACCCAATGCCGCACCACGGCGATGGTCGGTTCGTGGTTGTACTGCTCGAAGAACATCCATTGCAGCACCCGCGCGCGACCCAGCCTGTCGCTTGGCCAATAGCGCGTACCCTCGGCGAAGTAATAGAGGATGGCGTCCGATTCCGAGAGCGCTGTGCCATCTTCCAGCACGATCGCCGGCACCTTGCCGTTGCGATTCACTTTGAGGAAATCCGGCGTGCGGGTGGAACCATCATCTACATTCATCTCGATGCGCTTCAGGGGGATGCCGAGATGGCTGAGAAGCAGCCTGACCTTATAGGCGTTCCCTGAAATGGCACTGTCGTAGAGCGTCAGCATCGCGTTCCCTCGTTGGCAAGATCACCGCGCGCCGTTCATGGCGTGTCGCGCGCGGAGGTGCAACCGATCAAATGGAACAGCAGCTGTGAATCCTGCTCACAGCTGCTGGCAGTGACTCAGTGCGGCAGGCTCAGAAGCGGCCCCAAACGCTGGCCGCCTAGCAGATGCAGGTGGTAATGCGGCACTTCCTGATGGCTGTCGGCGCCGCTATTGGCGATGGCGCGGTAGCCTGTGACGGCCACCCCCAACTCGGCCGTGATCTTCGGAATGGCGCGGTGAAAGGCGACGATTTCCGCCTCGGAGGCGCGGGCCGAAAAATCCTCGAGCGACACATAGGGGCCCTTGGGGATCAGCAGCACATGCACCTTGGCATGGGGGCGGATATCGCGGAAGGCGAGGACATGGGAATCCTCATAGACCTTGTCGCAAGGGATTTCGCCGCGGAGGATGCGGGCGAAAATATTATTGCTGTCATAGGCCATGGTGGGCGCCTTCCATCAGGTGAATTCCGTCGAAACTGGCCGATTCCGAGCCGTGGCGTCAAGTCCCGACCAAACTAACCCATTGCAGATGCGTCTTTTTATCGGGTTCATCAAGCTGTAACATTAGTGTCGTACTCAGCCGGCAATGACAAGGGAGAGAGCTTCCATCATGTTGCCAGCGCGGGGGGCCCAAGGACGGGCCGGGTTGGGTTTGCCGACCGTTTCAGCGGTCGTCTTCGGAGCGGTTTTGGCGCTGGGTGCCCTGCTGCCGCAGGGGGCGGCGGCGCGCGAACAGCTGCATATCGTCGGCTCCTCGACCGTCTATCCGTTTGCGACTGCGGTCGCCGAGCATTTCGCCCAAAGCGGCTTCAAGGCGCCGGTGGTCGAGGCGACCGGCACCGGCGGCGGCCTGAAGCTCTTCTGCGGCGGGGTCGGCGAAGGCTTCCCTGATATCGCCAACGCCTCCCGCCCGATCAAGGAAGGCGAGGTCGCGACCTGCAAGCAGAACGGCGTCACCGACATCGTCGAGGTCGAGATCGGCTATGACGGCATCGTTCTGGCGTCCGGCAAAGGCGGCGCATCGCGCGCCCTTAGCGTGCGCGATCTCTATCTCGCGCTGGCCAAGGAAGTGCCGGTCAACGGTGTCCTTCTCGCCAACCCCTATCAGCTGTGGTCGGAAGTGAACCCCAGCCTGCCGGCCCAGAAGATCGAAGTCCTCGGGCCGCCCCCCACCTCCGGTACGCGTGACGCCTTCCTGGAACTGGTGATGGACAAGGCCTGCCACACCTTCCCGGAAATCACAGCACTCACCGACGACAAGGTGAAGAAGGCCAAGTGCCAGACCCTGCGCGAAGACGGCGCCTATATCGATGCCGGCGAGAACGACAATCTCATCGTGCAGAAGCTCGCCGGCAATCCGGATGCCTTCGGCATCCTCGGCTATTCCTTCCTCGCCGATAACCAGGACATGCTGCAGGGCAGCGCCATGGATGGCGTGGCGCCCACGGAAGAAAACATCATCAACGGCTCCTACGAAGTCGCCCGCAAGCTCTATCTCTATGTGAAGAAGCAGCACAGCGACGTTGTGCCGGGCCTCGCCGAATTCGTCGCCGAATTCATGAGCGAGAAGGCATCCGGCACCCAGGGCTATCTGACCGACAAGGGCATGGTGCCGATGCCGGAGGCCGAGCACGCCGCCGTCTCCACCGCGGTCCTCGCCGCTTTGCCGATCGCCAGCTCGCTCGGTGCCGGCATCGATCTTGGCGCCACCTCGGCGCTCCTTCCCTGGATCGCCGCCGGCCTGTTGCTGCTCTTGAGCTCGGTCGGCTTCCAGCTCGGCCGCCGTCGCGCCTTTGCCAGCGTCCGCGGTGCCACGCGCGAGCTGCATTCGCTGCCCAGCTATCACGGCGTCTATGTGGGCCTCGGCGCCTTCCTGCCCGGCGCCCTGGCACTGCTGCTCGGTGCCGTCATCGCCCATTTTTTGCCGGGCGATCCCAAGGCCGGCCATGACGTGATCTGGGCCGCCATTGCCGCGGCCACGCTTGGCGCTGCCGCCATCGGCCTTGGCTGGGCGCAGCGTCATATCAGCGCCAATTTCCGCGCCCGCAACGCGGTCGAACGGATGACCATGGTGCTGCTGGTCGTCTGCTCGCTGCTCTCCATCCTCACCACCGTCGGCATCGTCCTGTCGCTGGTGTTCGAAGCCATGCGCTTCTTTGCGCAGATCTCGCCCTTCGAATTCCTCTTTGGCCTGCAATGGTCGCCGCAGATGGCGATCCGCGCCGACCAGGTGGGCCAGTCGGGTGCCTTCGGCGCCATCCCGGTCTTTGCCGGCACCATGCTCATCACCGTCATCGCCATGGCGGTCGCGGTGCCCGTGGGCCTCATGTCGGCGATCTACCTCTCCGATTATGCCAGCCGCAAGACCCGCGCCTGGGCCAAGCCGCTCATCGAAATCCTCGCCGGCATTCCGACCGTGGTCTACGGCTTCTTCGCGGCCTTGACCGTCGCCCCGCTGATCCGCGGTGCCGGTGCCGCCGTGGGCCTCGACGTGGCGTCCGAATCGGCGCTCGCCGCCGGCCTCGTCATGGGCGTCATGATCATCCCCTTCATCTCGTCGCTCTCCGATGACGTGATGAACGCGGTGCCGCAGGCGATGCGCGACGGTTCCTTCGCGCTCGGTGCCACCAAATCCGAAACAATCCGCCAGGTGGTGGTGCCGGCGGCACTCCCCGGCATCATGGGTGGCGTTCTGCTGGCCGTCAGCCGCGCCATCGGCGAAACCATGATCGTGGTGATGGCGGCGGGTCTGACCGCCAACCTCACCGCCAATCCGCTGGAAGCGGTCACCACCGTGACCGTGCAGATCGTCACCCTGCTGGTGGGCGACCAGGAATTCGACAGCCCGAAGACACTCGCGGCTTTCGCCCTGGGCCTTGCCCTCTTCGTCGTGACGCTGATCCTCAACATCGTCGCCCTGCGCATCGTCAAGAAGTATCGAGAGCAATATGAGTGATACATCGACACAGGTGATCCGTCGGCCCGATCTCAGCGAAGCGCGCATCCGGCGTCGCTACGGGGCCGAACGCCGCTTCCGCTTCTACGGCATGTTTGCAGTGGGCCTCGCCATCGCCATGTTGGGCGTGCTGCTGGTCTCTGTCTGCGGCAAGGGCTACAGCGCCTTCTTCCGCACCGAGATTGTGCTCGATGTCGTGCTGGACCCGGCCGTCATCACGCCGGACGGCAAGACCGATGCCGATACGCTGGCCGCCGCCGACTATCAGGGCCTGGTGAAGGAAGCGCTGAAGACCGCCTTCCCGGAAGTGACCAGCCGCGGCGACCGCAAGCTGCTCTATGCCCTGGTCAGCAACGGCGCCGGCGACGTCATTCGCAAAGCGGTGCTGGCCAATCCGGCCATCATCGGGCAGACCCAGCGCTTCTGGGTCGTGTCCTCCGACGACATCGACATGCTGAAAAAGGGCTATATCAAGCGCGACCTGCCGGAAGCGGAGCGCGTGGTGCCTGACACCCAGATCGCCTGGTTCGACAAACTCGTGGCCAACGACCAGGTCAAGACCACCTTCAACAGCACCTTCCTCTCGGCCGGCGACAGCCGCGAGCCGGAACAGGCGGGCATCCTCGGCGCGCTGATGGGTTCGATCTTCACCATGCTGGTGACGGTCATCCTCGCTCTGCCTTTGGGTGTCATGAGCGCCATCTATCTCGAGGAATTCGCCCCGAAGAACCGCCTGACCGAGATCATCGAGGTCAACATCAACAACCTCGCCGCCGTCCCCTCGATCGTCTTCGGTCTGCTGGGTCTCGCGGTCCTCCTCGGCGTCTTCGGCCTGCCGCGCTCGGCGCCGCTGGTGGGTGGCATGGTTCTGGCTTTGATGACCTTGCCCACCATCATCATCGCCACCCGCGCCGCGCTCAAAGCCGTGCCGCCCTCGATCCGCGAGGCCGCCTATGGCATCGGTGCCTCGCCCCTCCAGGTGGTGACGCACCACGTCCTGCCGCTCGCCACCCCGGGCATCATGACCGGTGCCATCATCGGTCTCGCCCGCGCCTTGGGTGAATCGGCGCCGCTCTTGATGATCGGCATGGTCGCCTTCATCGTCGACGTGCCGCATGGACCGACCGATCCGGCGACCGTGCTGCCGGTGCAGATCTATCTCTGGGCCGACAGCCCGGAACGCGCCTTTGTGGAAAAGACCAGCGCCGGCATCATGGTGCTGCTCGCCTTCCTCATTTCCATGAACGCCATCGCCATCTTTGTTCGTCGCCGCTTCGAGCGGCGCTGGTAGGAGTTGCCATGAACGCCATCTCTCCCTCACTCGCGAAAATGCATGGCCGCAAGGTGACCGTGCATTACGGTCAGAAGCAGGCCCTGTTCGACGTCGATCTCGACGTGCCGGAACGCATGGTGACCGCCCTCATCGGCCCGTCGGGCTGCGGCAAATCGACCTTCCTGCGCTGCCTCAACCGCATGAACGACGTCATCGACGGCTGCAAGGTCGGCGGCGAGATCACGCTCGATGGCCAGGACATCTACGACCAGAAGCTCGATGTCGTCATGCTGCGGGCCCGGATCGGCATGGTGTTCCAGAAGCCCAATCCCTTCCCGAAGTCGATCTATGATAACGTCGCCTATGGCCCGCGCATCCACGGCATGGCCGGCACCAAGGGCGAGCTCGACGAAATCGTCCGCTCCAGCCTTGAAAAAGCGGGTCTGTGGAACGAAGTGAAGGAACGCCTGGATCAGCCGGGTACCGGCCTTTCCGGCGGCCAGCAGCAGCGTCTGTGCATCGCCCGCGCCATTGCGGTCAGCCCCGAAGTGATCCTGATGGACGAACCCTGTTCGGCCTTGGATCCGATCGCTACGGCCAAGATCGAGGAATTGATTGACGAACTCCGGGAAAACTTCACCATCGTCATCGTGACCCATTCGATGCAGCAGGCTGCCCGCGTCAGCCAGAAGACCGCCTTCTTCCATCTCGGTCATCTGATCGAATGGGGCGATACGGAACAGATTTTCACCAGCCCGAAGGACGAGCGGACCCAGGGCTATATCACCGGCCGGTTCGGCTGAGGAGTAGAGCAGCATGCCCCAGAAAGCCACCGACCACATCGTCAAGAGCTTCGACGAAGAACTCCGGCGCTTGCGCGACCAGATCCTCGCCATGGGCGGCCGCGCCGAAGCCCAGCTTGGCGACGCCATCCAGGCCTTGGCCAGGCGCGATTCCGACAAGGCGGTGCGCGTCATTGAAAGCGACAAGGGCATCGATGCGCTGGAAATGACGGTCGCCCAGGATTCGCTCAAGATCCTGGCGCTGCGCCAGCCGATGGCCAAGGACCTCCGCGAAGTCATCGCCGCCATCAAGATCTCGGCTGATATCGAGCGCATCGGCGATTATGCCAAGAACATTGCCAAGCGCACGCTGCAGCTCAACCAGCAGGCGCCGCTGAAGCCCACGGGGTCGATCCCGCGCATGGGCGAACTGGCGATCAAGCTCATCAGCGCGGTTCTCTCGGCCTATGCCAATGACGATGCCGAAGGGCTGATCGCGGCCTGGCGCTCGGATGAGAGCATCGACGAGATGTACAACTCGCTCTTCCGCGAACTGCTCACCTATATGATGGAAGACCCGCGCAATATCGGCGCCTCGACCCATCTGCTGTTCATTGCCAAGAACATCGAGCGTATCGGCGACCACGCCACGAACATCGCCGAAACGGTCCATTTCCTGGTGCATGGCAAGCCGATCGACGAGACCCGACCCAAGGGAGATACGACCAATGTTGCGATCCATGGCTGAACGCACGCGCCGCGCCGACATGCCGCGCGGTGACGCAGCAACTGACGGGCGTGCCAAGCCCGTCGTGCTGGTGGTCGAAGACGAACCGGCCCTGCTGACGTTGCTCAAATACAACCTCGAAGCCGAAGGCTACCGGGTTGTGGAGGCAATGAATGGCGAGGAAGCGCTGGTGAAGGCGCGGGAAGAAACGCCCGACCTCATCCTCCTCGACTGGATGCTGCCGCTGGTCTCGGGCATCGAAGTGTGCCGCCAGATCCGCCGCACGCCGGATTTGAAATCCGCCGCCATCATCATGCTGACGGCTAAGGGCGAGGAAGCCGACAAGATCCGCGGCCTCGAGACCGGCGCCGATGATTATGTGACCAAGCCCTTCAGCCCCTCCGAGCTGATGGCCCGCGCCAAGGCGGCCCTGCGCCGTGCCCGGCCGCAATCGGGTGACGAGAACCTCACCTACGCCGATCTCGAAATGGATCTCGCGACCCACCGTGTCCGCCGCGACAACAAGGATCTGCATCTGGGGCCGACGGAATTCCGCCTGCTGAAGTTCCTGATGGAAAACCAGGGCCGCGTCTTCTCGCGCGAGCAGCTCCTCGACCATGTCTGGGGCCGCGACATCTATGTCGAGCCGCGCACGGTCGACGTCCATATCCGGCGCCTGCGCAAGGCCATCAATGTCGACGGCCTGCCCGACCTCATCCGCACGGTGCGGTCGGCCGGTTACGCCCTCGATATCGAGGATTAAGTACCCCTCACCCCGACCCTCTCCCCACTTCGTGGGGCGAGGGAGTTCTGACCGAGTGTGGCACTAAGCCCCTCGCCCCGCCCGTCGGCAAAGGCCGACATTCGTCGGCGGCGGGGAGAGGGGTTGGGGCGAGGAGGCCTTCGTTTACCCACCCTTCGTCATCGCCACATAGACGCCGTCCCAATCTTCGGGTGGCGGATTGGCGGCGTATTCGGCGATGCGGGCTTCGTACATGTCATAGAAACGGCCGAGCGATTCTGGTGCCGCCTCGCGTGCCAGCGCCAGCGACGCCTTGGCCGATGACCAGGACTGGTGGCGATAGGCCGCCAGCATCGCGTCGTGCAGGCTCTTCAAGGCGACGAAGCTGTTGGACTGCGCCACCTTTTCATCACCCAAACCGGTATAGATGCGCACCGGCACGTTCTTGCCTTTGACACGCACCTGATCCAGCTCCAGCAGGGCGAAATCGGGCGCCGCCGCTGCGGTTTCCTCGCCCAGCACCAGATCGACGAAATAGGCCGGTGACAGGCTCTCCAGGCGCGAGGCGGTGTTGACCGTGTCGCCCAGCGCCGAATAGCCGAAGCGCTGCTTCGACCCCATATTGCCGACGCAGGCGATGCCGGTGTTGAGGCCGATGCCGATCTTGATCTCGATCTTCTTGGCGCCCGTCGCCGCCGCCTCTGCCGCCAGCGTCTCGTTCAATCGCACCAGTTCGCTGCGCATGCCATAGGCGGCCAGCACGGCTTTGCGCTCATGCTGCGGAATGTCGAGCGGGGCGTTCCAGAACGCCATGATGCAATCGCCGATATACTTGTCGATCGTGCCGCCATTGGCCTGGATGATATCGGTCATGGGGGTGAGGAACTGGTTGATCACATGAGTCAGCTGCTGTGGATCCAAGCCTTCCGACATTTTGGTGAAGCCGCGGATATCGCAGAACATCACAGTGAGATCGCGATTCTCGCCACCCAGCTTCAACTGCTCGCGGTTCTTTGAGACCTGGTCGACCAGCACCGGCGACAGGTAAAGCGAAAACGCCCCGCGCACCTGCGCCTTCTCCTGCTCGGTGCGGACATAACCGATGAGCGTCGCGGTCACGAAGATCAGGAAGGCAGCCCCGGCGGGATAGAGCGGGTCGAGCAGGAACCCCTGATACTGAAACATGTAATAGGATGCGCCAAAGGATCCGAGGATGCCGAAGGCCGCTATGCCGAAGCCAACAAGTGCTCGCCGCAACTGCGCGAGGATTGTGAGAACGGCACCAAGAACGGTGAGGGTGACCCATTCCAATCCATCCGCCCAATCTGGTCGCTGCAGATATTTGCTGCTGAAAATCTGCTCGGCAATCTGGGCATGGATCTCGACCCCGGTCATCGACTCGTCGTTGGGTGTCGGTTTGTAATCCTTCAAACCTTCGACCGAACTGCCGATGAAGATGATCCGGCCAGCGACGATGCTGGGATCGAAATCCGGCGACATCAGATCGGCCAGCGAAAAGAAACGCTCGGCCTGATGGCCGGAATCATAGAGAATTACAGCGCCCTGGGGCGTGGTCGGCACCAGGGCCTGGCCGATTTTCACGACCGAGATCCCGGTGTGTTCGCCGAAGGATATCACCCCGCTGGCACCAGAGGATTTGATGGCATAGGTCGTCTGCCCTTGCGCGATGCGCAGCGTTTCGGCGGCCATCGACGGATAGTAAGGCGTCGGGTTGCCCGGATCCGGCAGCTTCAGGAACAGCGACACCTGGCGGATGATGCCGTCCGGGTCCGGGTCGGCATTCACCGAGCCGATGCCGGCGGCGGTCTTTTCGAGTTCCGGCAGCGACGACACCCAATACCGCCAGGGCGCGATGAATTGATCCGGATTGTCGCCCGCGAAGGCATAACCCGCTTTGCGCAATGGAAGCATCTGCGGCCGTTGCGGATCGGCACCGAGGGCCGCGAAGGGAACCACCGTCGGAATCTGTGCCAGCGACTGGGCGAGATCCTGGTCGGGATCCGGCAGTTTCAGCAGCATCTGCTTGGCTGCGTCGAAGCTGCCGTCATCCGGCAGGTTCTTGGCGACCGCCGCGGGTGCGGTGCGATCCGATTCGGCATAGATGATGTCGAGTGCCACAACGGCGGCGCCAAGCTCGCGCAGGCGATCGATGATGCGCGCCATCTGCGAGCGCGACCACGGCCATTGGCCAAAGATATTGAGGCTTTTTTCGTCGATATCACCGATGCGGATTGGCACGGTCGGGTCATAAGGGCGCGGCGTGATGCGCTGATAGTTGTCGAACACGATATTGCGCATCTGCTGAACCATGGGCGGGTCGTAGGTGCGCAAGGTCAGCGCCGCCATCAGCAGGGCAATGGGGATGATGATGCCTTCAATACGGCCGAATTTCGCGCGCGCGATGCGCCCGAAGAAGCTGCCGATGCTGTTCACGAACCCCATGCGCCGTCTTCCCCCGGAAAGGACGGGCGAACTCTAGCATTACGGCTCAGAGTCTTGAAAGGCCGCCTTATTTCAAGGCCTTGGTAATGAGATCGACGGCCGCCATGCCGCTGTTATAGGCGCCGTGCGCGGTCGAGAAGCCGTCGCTGGAGGCGGCCTCGCCGGCAAAGAAGACGCGGTTCTCGATCGGCTGTGCGAGTTCCGCCCGGGCCTCGCCGCCATGGGGCGAGAGGACCGAATAAGCGCCAAGGATATAGGGGTCGTTGACCCAATTGGTGGCGCAGGCGGTGACGATCTCCTTCTGGATGTCGGCGCCGAAGACCTTGGTGAGCAGGGATCTGGCCTCCGCGATGGCAGCATCGGACCCTTGCGCGAAAAGATCGCGCGCAAAGGGGCCGCTCGCGAACATCGTCACCATGGGCCGGTCGAAGGGCTTGCACAGGAAACCGGCGGTGGGGGCGTCTTCCCAGTTCAGCATGGCGAAATGCGGATCCATGCCGGCAAAGATATCCCGCTTCAGCCAGAAGCCGGCCTTCTCCGCATGGCCCATCTGCAGGCGGTCGAGCGCATCCAGCTTCCAATCCGGTAGCAGCGGGAAAAACTTGATCCGCTCGGCCTTCAGCACGGCAATGGACACCGTGACCAGCACAGCCCGGCAGAAGATCATGCCGCGCGCCGTGCCGACCATCACCTCGTTGCTGCCCCAATCGATCGATTTCACCGGGCAGTCGAGATTGACCTCGATATCGGCACCTTCCGCGGCGATGAGCGCGCCATAGCCGTCCTCGACCGGCCAGTCCTCATCGGTGAAATGGAAGCGCGAGGTGTCGTAGGTCGAGACCTCCTCGGGCGGCCAGGCCATGTAACCGGTATAGGCGCGGCGGAAGAGGGGGGCCCAGTCATCCGCCGGGTCGATGGAACGGGCCGCCGGTCCGTCATCTCCGGCAGCACCCGCGGCGGCGATGCGGTCATAGGTGGCGGCGAGGCTCTGACCGAATTCGTCGACAAGCCGCTCGTTCAGCCACCATTTGCCGTCATGGATGCGGTAGTTGAAATTGCTCTTGCGGTAGCGGAAGCCGAGGCGGTCGGCGGCCTTGGTATAGGGGTTGATCGTCGCGGCATGCAGCCATTGGCAACCCAGGTCGAAGGGTGCCGGAAACGTGGTCAGGTCGGTATACCCGCGCCCGCCGATGCGCGACGCGGCTTCGACGACTTCGATATTGAGCCCGGCGTCGCGGGCGGCTCTCGCGGCGGCCAATCCCGCAGCACCCGCGCCGATGATGACCAAATCACATGAAGATTGCATGGCGTGAGATTAGCGGAGGGAGATGGTGCGGGCTAGTCCGGACCTTCAATTGGATAACGCCGCCACGATGGTGTTGACGGCGTCGATACCGCTCTTGCGCGCGCCATGAGCGGTCGTGAAGGCATCCGGCGAGGTAGCTTCGCCGGCAAAGAACAGGCGGTTGTCGACGGGCTTTGCAAGATCCGCTCGCGCTTCGCCGCCGCCGGGCTTCAGTGATGAATAGCCGCCGCCCACCCAGGGATTGGCAACCCATTGCGTTGCCTTAGCCGCGGCGATATTGCCGGCAATTTCGGCCCCGAACGTATCACCCAGTAGTTTTCTCGCCGCGACGATAGCCGCCTCTTCGCCCTGAACGAACAGGTCGCGGGCATAATCAGCGCCGGCGAAGAAGGTGATCATCGGTCTTCCATAGGGCTTTACCAGGAAGGCGGCGTCGGGTGCTTCGGGCCCGTTCAGCATGGCGTAATGCATGCCGATGTCGGGGCAGGGGTCGCGCTTCAGCCAGAATCCCACCTTTTCGGCATAGCCCATCTCGATACGCTCGAGCGCGTGGCACTTCCAGCCGGGAAGCTGCGGGAAGAATTTGAGGCGGCCGGCTTTCAAAACCCGGATCGATACCGTCACGAGGACGGCGCGACAGAGGATCTTGCCATTGGTCGTGCCCACCATGATCTCTGTTCCGCTCCAGTCGATCGACTGCACGGGGCAGTTGAGGTGGACCGGTACATGCGCGTAGGTGGCGGCGATGAGGGCGCCATAACCGTTTTCGACCGGCCAGTCCTCGTCGGTGTCGGTGTAGCGACCACTGTCATAGGTCGCAGAACGCTCCGGCGCTACGGCGAGAATGCCGGCGTAATTGCGTGCAAAGAGCTGTGCCCAGGGATTGTTCCGGTCGATGAAGGCCGCCGCCGCCCCATCGTCACCGGCCAAAGCGGCTGCATCAATCTTGTCTGAGGTCGCATCGGAAAAGGCCGCGTATCGCTGGTTCGCGTCATCGTTCAGCCATCCGTTACCGTCATGGATGCGGATCGGCAACGGGTCGGTCCAGTAGCGGAAGCCGCGCTTGTCGGCCTCCTGCCGGAACGGATTGATGCCGGCCGAATGCAGCCACTGACAGCCATGGTCGAAAGGGGCTGGGAGGCTCAGGGTGTCGGTAAAGGCACGGCCGCCGATGCGGTCCATCGCCTCCAGCAGCTCGACATTGAGCCCGGCCTTGCCCGCAGCATCTGCCGCGGCAAGCCCCGCAGCCCCGGCGCCGACGATGACAAGATCACAGGTCGATTGCATGGGGCGAGATTATCGAAGACGACTGTGCTCGGCTAGAGCGCGCGGTGCGGCCCCTCACCCCAACCCTCTCCTCGCTATCGCGGGGCGAGGGAGTTTTCACCGAGTTCGCTATAAAGCCCCTCGCCCCTCCGGGGAGAGGGGTTGGGGTGAGGGGCCGCTTTCTCACCCCACCACATTCGTCCACACCACCGTGGTCTCGGTATCGGTGTTGTTGGCGAAGCGATGCGGCGTCTGGCTCTTGAAGCGGAAGGAATCGCCGGTCTTCAAGGTGAAGACGCGGTCTTCGACCTCCAGCACCATCTCGCCGGCCATCACATAGCCGCCTTCCTCGCCCTTATGGGTATAGAGCTCCGGCCCCGACGAGCCGCCCGGCGCGATGGTGACGAGATAGATTTCAAGTGCCCCCGAGACGGCGGGCGTCAGCAATTCCTTCTGCACGCCGGTGGTGTTGAGGCTGAGCACCCGGCGACCTTGCGCCCGCACGATGCGGCCCAACTCCTCGACCGGCGGATATTCGCCCTCGTGGAAGAGCTGCGACATCGGCACGTTGAAGACCTCGGACAGGCGCCGCAGCGAGCGCATGGTGGGCGAGGTGATGCCGCGCTCGATCTGCGAGAGCGCCCCCACCGACAGGCCGCAACGCTCGGCCAGCTGTTCCAGCGACAGCTCATGCATCTTCCGGAGGCCGCGCAAATGCTGGCCCAGCCACAGATCGGCGATCTTGGTCGCCGGCACGGCTTCCGGGCTGGATTTCGGTGCCTTGGCGGCTCTCTGGGTAGCTTTTGGCATGCCTGACTGGAGACTCGTTCGCTGAACTAGGATCGAGTTCAGAACATTTCAGTGAAATTAGTCAATGGATTTTTCATTTTTCTATTGACGGCCTCCGGGGCCAGCCGTGATGCTGATGGCTCGCACGCGATGGTGCTGGGAGCGCCGCGCGGGCCAAACAGGGAGGTCAAAAATGATCCGGAAGACATTGGCCCTCACCATGATGCTGGCGCTCGGCGCCTGCGGTGAGAAGAAGGAAGAAGCGGCCTCGGAGGGCGCTGCCCCCGCAGCAACCAGCGAAGCGGCCTCGGCTGCCACGAGCGAAGCGGCCCCGGCGGTGACCAGTGAGGCGGCGGCCACCGCGCCCGCCGGCAAGAAGATCGTCATCTCGAACTGGGACGGGTACATGCCCAAGGACCTGCTCGAGAATTTCACCAAGGAGACCGGCATCCAGGCGGAAATGACCGTCCATGCCACCAATGAAGAAATCATGGGCAAGGTCGTGGCCTCCGGCGGCAAGGGCTATGACGTGCTGTTCGTCTCCGGCCAGTTCGGCGAGGCGCTCCATAAGCTCGGCCTCGCCGCCGAACTCGATCATGCCAAGATCCCCAACCTTGCCAATCTCTACCCCGAGGCGATGAAGCTCAGCCATGACGAGGGGCTGCACTACTCGGTCCCCTATGCCTGGGGCACCACCGGCCTGTGCTATCGCAGCGATATCATCAAGGAGGCGCCGACCTCCTGGAACGACCTCCTAAAGCCCGCCGATGCGATCAAGGGCAAGACCACGATGCTCGCAACCGATCGCTGGCTGATGATGCCGGCGCTGCTGGCCGCGGGCTATTCCGTCAACACCGTCAAAGAAGACGAGATCGCAGCCGCCAAGGCGCAGTTGATCGAGACCAAGAAGACCCTTCTCGCCTATGACGACACCACCTTCTACACCAAGCTGGTCAATGGCGAGGCCGTGATGGTCGAGGCCTGGGATGGCTGGTGCAATTACGGCATCACCGAGAAGCCGGAGATCAAATATGTCGTGCCCAAGGAAGGCAGCGACATGTGGGTCGACACCATGGTCGTGACCAGCGCCTCCGAGAACAAGGAAGCGGCCGAGGCCTTCATCAACTACGTGCTGAAGCCCGACGTGCACCGCTGGGTGGCCGAGAACATCCTCTACAAGGTGCCGAACAAGGCGGCCATGGATGCGCTCGACCCCAAGCTCATCGCCCAATATCCCAATCTTGGCATCACGCCAGCGGAGTTGCTGAAATATGAGCAGCTGCGCGATCTTGGCGACGGCCAGAAGCTGTGGTCGAAGACGGTAACCGAGATCACCAGCTCGAACTGATCGACTCGTTCAAGCATGGCGGGGCCGGCCTCGGTCCCGCCATTTCTGCGTCTTACTATAAGGTCGTCATGGTCGTTTCGCGCCGCATCGTACTGACGGGCCCAGGCATCTGTTGGATCCTGGCGCTGCTGGTCGTCCCTTGCGCCCTGCTGCTGGTGAACTCGTTCTTCGAGCGCGGCGTCTATGGCGGCATCGACTACGTCTTCACCGCCGAAAACTATATTCGTGCGCTGGACCCGCTCTATGCCGAGATCTTCTGGTCATCGGCCCGCGTGGCGCTCATTACCACACTGGTTTCCTTGGCCCTGGGGTACCCCGCGGCCTATTGCATCGCGCTCATGCCCAAGCGCCGGCAACTCGCCTATCTCATCCTCGTCATGCTGCCGCTGTGGTCGAATTATCTCATCCGCACCTATGCCTGGATGGTGCTCCTCAACAGCGAAGGGCTCATCAACAAGACGCTGCTGGCGCTGGGGTTGATCGATGCGCCTTTGCCCCTGCTCTATAACGACTTTGCCATCATCATCGGCCTTACCTACGCCTATGTGCCGTTCATGATCCTCGCCCTCTTCAGCTCGATCTCGAAGCTGGGGCCGGAACTCCGTGAAGCCTCAACCGATCTCGGTGCCTCGCCGCTCATGACCTTCTGGCGGGTGACCCTGCCGCTGACCCTGCCGGGCGTTGCTGCTGGTTCCGTCTTCGTCTTCGTCCTCTCGGTCGGCAATTTCGTGACGCCCGATCTCTTAGGCGGCGGCAAGCGCACCATGCTCGGCAACCTTATTTACGATCAGTTCCTGACCGCCCGCGACTGGCCCTTCGGCTCGGCCATCGCCGCCATCGTCATCGGCATCATGATGCTGCTCCTCACCGTGCAGGCCATCCTGGTCAACCGCCGCGACCGCGAGGGGCCGGCCGCATGAACGGGTCCCCACTCAAAAGCTGGCTCGGCGCGCATCTGGGCCTGGTCTATGTCTTTCTTTACGGCCCGATCCTGGTGCTGGTCGTGCTCTCCTTCAACAAGGCCGGCATGCCCACGGTCTGGTCCGGCTTCTCGCTCGAATGGTACGGCAAGCTGTTCGAGAACCAGAAGATCCTCCATTCCGTCGGCAATTCCCTCTTCATCGCCGCCGTGGCGACCGTCATTTCCACAATCATCGGCACGCTGCTGGCGATGGGCCTGGAAGAACGCCGCCCGCGCGTCGCGACCGAGGCACTCATCGCCGCACCCATGATCATCCCGGACATCGTGATGGCGATCAGTCTTTTAAGCTTCTATTCGCTGATCAAGCTCACCCTGGGTGCCCATTCGGTGATTTTGAGCCACTCCGCCTTCATGATTTCCTTCGTCTGTGCCGTGGTCCGGACGCGTTTCAAGCATTTCGACCGCTCGATCATCGAAGCCTCGATCGATCTTGGCGCCAGCGAGATCACGACCTTCCGCCGCGTGACACTCCCCGTGATCGCGCCGGGCGTCATCGCCGCCGCCTTGCTCGGCTTCACGCTGTCCTTTGACGAATTCATCATCGCCTATTTCACCAGCGGGCCTAGCTCCGCTTCCATCACCTTTCCCATGCAGATTTACGCCATGATCCGCTTCGGTGTGACGCCGGACGTCAATGCGGTGGCCACCATCGTGATGCTCGTCTCCTTCTTCCTCATCTTCCTCTCGCAACGCATCAACCGCGAGGTGGAGGCATGACGGCCCTTCTCGAAGTCGTCGGCGTCACCAAGGCCTTCGGCCCGATCAAGGCGGTCGACAACCTCTCCATCTCCGTGGGCGGCAATGAATTCTTTGCGCTGCTCGGCCCCTCCGGCTGCGGCAAGACCACGCTCTTGCGCATGATCGCCGGTTTCGAGAAGCCCGATCAGGGCCGCATCCTGCTGGATGGCATCGACATCACCGATATGAAGGCCAATAAGCGGCCGATCAACCTGATGTTCCAATCCTATGCGCTGTTCCCGCATATGACGGTTGCCGGCAACGTCGCCTATGGCCTCGAAATGGAAGGCCTGCGCGGCGCCGAGCTCAGCCGCCGCGTCGACGAAGCCTTGGCATTGGTGCAGTTGTCGTCGCTCAGCGCCCGCAAGCCCGCCCAGCTCTCCGGCGGGCAGAAGCAGCGCGTGGCGCTGGCGCGGGCCCTGGTGAAGCGGCCGAAACTGCTGCTCCTCGACGAACCCTTAGGCGCCCTTGATAAGAAGCTGCGCGAGCAGATGCAGATCGAACTGAAGCGCCTGCAGCAGGAAACCGGCATCGCCTTCCTGGTCGTGACCCATGACCAGGAAGAAGCGCTCACCATGGCCGACCGCATCGCCCTCCTGCGCCAGGGCTATATTGCCCAGCTGGGCGAGCCGCGCGCCCTCTACGAACGGCCCGATAACCGCTTCGTCGCCGATTTCATCGGCCAGATGAACTTCTTCGAAGGGCAGCGCGGGGCGAATGGCTTCGAGGTGCCGGGCCTCGGGCTCTTCGATGCCGCCAATATCGCCGCCATTCCGCTGGGCACCAAGGCGGCGCTGGCCGTGCGCCCCGAACGCGTCGTGATCAGCGAAACCGAACAGGCCGGGGCGCTGCCGGCTGAAATCGACGGTCTCGCTTATCTCGGCCAGGACCTCATCCTGCATCTCAAATTGCCCGGCCAGGCCAAGCCGCTGGTGGCGCGCATGCCGGCCGCCAACCCGCTCACCACGCATATCGCGCGCGGCAGCCAAGTCTGGTGCGGCTGGTCTGCGGCAAATTCTTTGATTCTGTCCGAATAAGCTGACCTGTTCAGGGAGACAAAAATGAGCAAAGGCAAAACCATCGTCCTCTTTCCGGAGGCGGCCTTCGGCCCCGCCCTCAATTGCGTCGGCATCGCCCAGCGCTTGAAGAGCATGGGCCACAACCCGGTCTTCGTCTGCGACAAGGGCTTCAAGGGCGTCTTCGAGAAATACGGCTTCGAGGAGAACCTGGTCGATATGTCCGGCGGCATGTCGGATGAGGAGATCGCCAAGTTCTGGGCCAATTTCATCGCCGAGAAGCAGCCGCATTTCCGCCTGTCGCCGATCGACCAGCTGCCGACCTATGTCATCCCGGTCTGGGAAGCGATCGTCGATTCCGCGATCATCGCCGAAGACGGTCTCAAGAAGCATCTCGACCGCATCAAGCCCGATCTGGTGGCCGTCGACAACGTCATCCTGTTCCCGGCCATCAAGAAGGCCGGCTGCCCCTGGGTGCGCATCATTTCCTGCTCCGAGAACGAGATTCCTGACGAGGATATCCCGCCGCATCTCTCCGGCTGCCACGAGAACGACAAGGCCGGCTTCAAGGCCTTCGACGACCGCTTCCTCGAACTGGTGAAGCCCACCCACGCCCGCTTCAACGAATTCATGGTGAAGCAGGGCGAGAAGCCCTATCCACTGGGCCAGTTCTTCGAAGCCTCACCCACCATGAACCTGCTGCTTTACCCGAAGCCCTTGGCCTTCAAGCGCCGCGTGCCGCTGAGCCCGGCGCAGTTCCAGTATCTCGAAGGCTGTGTGCGCGACGAAGGCACCTACACCGTGCCGCAATTCAAGGCGCATAACGACAAGCCGCTGATCTATGTATCCTACGGTTCACTGGGTGCGGCCGATGTCGATCTCTACAAGAACCTCATCAAGGCCTTTGCCAAGCTCCCCTACCGCTTCCTGATGAATGTCGGCGACTATATCGGCGAATACAGCGACGTGCCCGGCAACGTGCATCTCGAAAGCTGGTATCCGCAGCCGGCCGTCATCCCACATGTCGATCTCTTCATCCATCACGGCGGCAATAACAGCTTCAACGAGGCACTGTTCTTCGGCAAACCCGCCATCATCATGCCCTTCTGCTGGGACGGCCTCGACAACGCCGCCCGCATCCACGACACGGGTTATGGCGATCAATTGCCGCGTTATACCTGGACCGAAGAGCAGTTGAGCGCGATGATCGCGCGCTTGCTTGCCGACAAGGCGATGAAACAACGCCTCAACGAGGTGGCCAAGCATATGCAGGCTGCCAAGGGCACCGAGAAAGCCGCCAATATCCTCGCCGAGATTGCCGAGACGGGAAAGTTCAAGCCGTGAGCAACAAATCGAACCTCGCGTCCTCGGCGCCGCATATCTACGACGCCACCAACTTCAACGACCTCGCCGATTGGGGCGAACAGCCGGATTGCCTGGCCAACCATCCTGTCGGCCCGTCGAAATCCTCCGGCCGCCTGCTGTTCAAACGGCCGGATGCCAGCGTCGGCGGCAACTCGCCGGAAACCGGCCTCTGGGTGGTGACGCCCGGCAAGTGGCCGCTGTCGATCCCGCGCGACGAGTTCTGTCACTTCATTGCCGGCCGCGCGACCTATGTCCGCGACGACGGCGAGGTGATCGAGGTTCGCCCCGGTACCTGTGTCCATTTCACCGCCGGCTGGACCGGCATCTGCACGGTCCACGAGACCCTGCGGAACGTCTATATGCTGCGATAGGAGTGCATGCGCCATGACGACACCCGTCATCTACAACCCGAAATCCGTGACCGAGGTGAAGGATTGGGGCCCGATACCGACCATGATCGAAGGCCAGTCCATGACCTCCGGTGTGCTCCTCCACAAAGGCCCCAATGGAGAGAACGAGACCGGTATCTGGATCTGCACGCCGGGCTTCTGGAACTGCCACGTCACCCGTGACGAGTTCTGCCATTTCATGCTGGGCCGCTGCACCTACACCCATGAAAGCGGCGAAGTGATCGAGATCTACCCCGACACCATCGCCTTCTTTCCCCAGGATTGGAAAGGCACCTGCCGCGTCCACGAGACCGTGCGCAAGGTCTATATGATTCGATAAGTTCTTCTACGCCGCGCAAATAATTCTCGTCATGCCCGGGCTTGACCCGGGCATCCACTTTCGAAAGCGGCACCAGTGGATCCCCGGGTCAAGCCCGGGGATGACGTTTCAGAGTATCAGGTGATGCCCATGCCAGCCTTCGACCCAACCCTCGGCCAGATCTTCCTCGGCAACGATCACGTCGCTGCACCCGGCGCAGCGCTCGCCGCGGTGAAGAACCCGGCCGATCTCTCGACCGTGGGCCACGTGGCGCAGTGTGGGCAGGCGACGCTCGACGCCGTGCTAACCCAAGCCAAGGCCGCGCAGAAGGATTGGGCGAAGCTCGACGGCAAGAGCCGCGCGGCCGCCCTTCACCGCCTCGCTGACGCCATGGAGCACGCGACGGCCGGCCCCGCTGCCGAGCTGATGACGCGCGAGATGGGCAAGCCCTTCACCGAATCCGTCGGCGAGCTCCTCAATGTCGGCCCGATCTTCCGCTACTACGCCGAATTGGCACGGGAAGATGGCGGCTTCGTCGCAGCGCCCACGGTGCCGGGGTCCCTCCAATATGCGCGCTGGTACCCCTACGGCGTCACCGCGCATATCGTCCCCTACAACTTCCCCATCATCCTGATGGCCTTCACGGTGGCGGCGTCGCTCGCCGCCGGCAATGCCGTGGTGATCAAGCCGGCACCGGCGACCTCGCTCTCGACACTCGCTTTCATGGAGCACTTCAAGGCGCTCCCCGCCGGAATCGTCTCCTGTGTCACGGGTGGCGTTGAGACGGCCAAGGCCCTCATCAACGACGCGCGCATCGCTGCCGTGGCCTTCACCGGTTCGGTCGAGGCCGGCCGCGACGTGGCGGCTGCCTGTGGTCGACTGCTGAAGCCCTGCGTCATCGAGGCGGGCGGGTCCGATCCCATGATCGTCATGGACAGCGCGGACCCTGAGATTGCCGCCGCCGCTGCGGTCACCGGCGCCTTTCATCTCTCCGGCCAGATCTGCACCTCGACCGAGCGCATCTTCGTGCATGAGAAAGTGCATGACGCCTTTGTCGGCGCCATGGTGAAGCGCACGCAAGAACTCCGCATCGGCCCCGGCCTCGGCAATGTCGAGCTGGGCCCCCTGGTCTCCGAAGCCGCGCGTGCCAAGGTGATGCGCCTGGTCGACCAGGCGGTGGCGCAGGGCGCCAAGATCGCGTACGGCGGTCGCATTCCGCCCGCCCACAACACCGGCTGGTTCTACGAACCCACCATCCTCACCGGTGTGACACCGGATATGGATTTGATGCAGGCGGAAATGTTCGGTCCCGTCGCACCCATCATCCGCGTGCGCAGCTTCGACGAGGCCATCGACCTCGCCAACGCCTCGCGCTTTGGTCTCGGCGCCTCGATCTTCACAGCGAAGCTCGATGAAGCCATTGCGGCAACGGACCGCCTTGAGGCCGGCATGGTCTGGGTCAACAATGTGCTGGGCGACAACGACGCGCTGCCCTTCGGCGGGTGGAAGCTCTCCGGCCTCGGGCGCTCGTTAAGCCGTCTGGGCCTCAACGCTTTCCGCCAGTCGAAGATGATCATGCTGGACCCGAAGGCGGAACTGCAATCCTGGTGGTATCCTTATTCCGAGGATTTCTATACTGAGCGCGGCGGCCGCTGGGCTTAAGGACGGACATATCATGAAGCACCTCTACCATCCGAGCGCCCTCGACCCCAACAATCCGGTCAAGAGCTGGTGGCGCGACTCGAAGACGGATTTCCCCGACTACCCGCAGCTCGAGGCCGAGATCGAAACCGATGTCGCCATCATCGGCGGCGGCTTCACCGGTCTCTCCGCCGCCTATCACCTACAGCGCGATCACAATGTAGAGGCCGTGGTGCTGGAGCGGTCCTATATCGGCTGGGGTGCCTCGGGCCGCAATGGCGGCTTCTGCTGCATGGGCTCCTCGAAGATGCCGTGGAGCAAGATGATCGAGAAATTCGGCCTTGAGGAGGCGCAGACCTTTTGGCGCAGCCAGAAGGCGTCGGTCGAACTGGTGGCCGACATCGTCGAGCGCGAGAATCTGGACATCGACAAGACGGGTGTCGGTGAAATCTCGCTCGCCCACAAGACGACGCTGGTCGATGCGCTGAAGGAAGACGCCGCCTTCATGGCGAAGAATTTCGGCGCGCAAGAAGTTTTCGTCAGTAAGGAGGAACTGGTCGAGCGCGGCCTCAATTCCCCCGGCCTGCATGCCGGCGTCGCCAATCCGGTCGGCTTTGGTCTCAACCCGTGGAAATATGTGAACGGCCTCGCCGCCGCCGCCTCTCGCGCGGGCGCCAGGATCTACGCCAGGAGCGAGGTCATCAACTGGTCGCGCGAGGGATCGAAGCATGTCCTCGTGACCCCGCGCGGCCGCGTGAAAGCCAACAAGGTGCTGATCGCCACCGCCGCCTATACCGCGGAAGACCTCCATCCCGATTACGGCGGCCGCATCATGCCGGCCCTGTCGTCGATCGTGGTGACGCGGCCGATGAATAAGAACGAGCTGGGTGCGCAGGGCTGGACCAGCACCACGCCGGTCTACGACATCCGCTATCTGCTGCATTACTTCCGCCTGTTGCCCGACGGCCGCATGATGTTCGGCGGCCGCGGTGGCTTGTCGGCTGAACCCGGCGCCCTCGATCGGCAGTTGGACAATATCGAGGCGGCCTTCCGCGCCTATTACCCGGAATGGCGCCATGTCGAGATCACGCACCGCTGGTCGGGGCTGCTGTGCCTGGCGCAGGATCTGGTGCCGCATGTGGGTAGCTGGGACGAGCAGCCGGGTGTCTATTTCGCCATGTGCTATCACGGCAATGGTGTCGCCATGGGCACTTGGTCGGGGCGTGCTGCCGCACGCGCCATGGTCGGCGGGGTGGAGGAGCGGCCGAACTTCATCCGCCGCCCGCCGCCCAAATTCCCGCTGCCCTTCCTGCGCCCGCTCTATTTGCGCGGCGCCTATCTAACCTACGGCATAAAGGACGCGCTTAAGTAACCGGCGGGGTGAACCCGGCATCTTGTGAGGGCGACCAAGGCGTGACACCCTTCGTTTCAGGGGACAAGCCATCCATTCACAAGGTGCCTTATGCGCAAGCTCATCCTGGCGGCCGCCCTCCTGCTGCCGCTGCCCGCGTTCGCGGACCCACTGGTTCAGGAATCCGCGCCCTCGACCATCTCGGTCGACAGGCAAGGCGAGAATTTCCGCGTCGTCAATGACAGCCGCCGCTACCAGACCAATATCCTCGCCTCGGTGCAGGCGAAGAACCTGCTGCTCTATCAATTGCTCGAGATCGAGCAGCACCAGGTCTCGACCGAAGGGCCGCAGACCGAACAGTCGTTCGAGGAATCGACCGCCAAGGTCACGGTCTATCCGCTGACCGAGAAGGGCAAGGGTGCCGCCGCCTTCACCATCGAAGGCAAGGCCGACGCCGTCACGGCGATGGGCAATTACCTCACCCTCACGCGCTATGGCTGCTGCGTCGAGATGCCGACTTACGCCGTCTATTCGCTGGAAAGCGGCAAATACCTCTTCAACGCCACGGGCGAGGGCCAGTCGGGCCAATGGACCACGATGGGGGCCCAAGGCGGCTGGGCGTTCGAGCGCATCTTCGCAATCCACGCCCGGATCACCGCAGCCGATGACGATCTGTTCGGCGACGAGAAGAACGGCGCCGTCATCCTCACCTATGCAAAGGAGAACGAGCCGCTGCAGCGCGTGATGCTGATCGCGAGCGCGGACGACATGGCACACGATCAGCCGCTGGAATGGATGCCGAAGATCGACCTGGTGAGTGCCGCCTACCCGAAGGGCATCGACCGCATCTTCATCGACCGCTTCGACAAACCGGAAAACCTCTTCACCGACGCGACGCTGCGCCTGACGTTGGATGAAGGAACGGTGGTGGAAATCCCCCTGGTCGCCGACAAGCTCGACCTCAAAGCAGCCAAGCTGCCCCAGGGCTACAGCCTCAAAGAGATAAAGCTGTAGCAGGCTTCACGCCTTCGCGGAGACACCCCTCACCCCACCCTCTCCCCACTATCGTGGGGCGAGGGAGTTTCAACCGGGCTAGATGGATAGCCCCTCGCCCCGCTTGCGGGGAGAGGGGTTGGGGTGAGGGGTCTGCCCCTACCGATCGTTCGCCGGGCGCGGCATCAGGCAGCTGGCCCGCACCGAGCGGAAGCCGCTCTTGATTTGCGCCAAAGGCTGGAAATACCAGCCGCGCACGCCGATCAACACCGGCTTCACACAGACGTCATCACGTTTGGCGGCGACGCTCATGACTGAACTCTTGATCGTTGGATCTGCATCATTGGCGACAATCATTGCCGGATCTTTCTGGCAACAACATGACGGCTCGGTGACGCTTTTGCGGGGAAGGACATCTGCGAGGGGAGGAAAGGGGTCGCCGGCGGGTAAGGTTGGGGGGCATGAAGTCCCGCCGGCGGGGTGTTTGAGGGGTGGGGCATCAGGGCCCTGTCCGATAACACCCAAAGTCATATTCAATCGCAAACTAAGGGAAACTCTCGACGGGTGCCCTTAGGGGAAGGGTAGCGCCGTCGACCGACTAGATATTGGGACGACGGCGCCGGTTTTGCAGTGATTGGGGTCACATGGTCGCGCCAAGGCCCGAAATGACCTAATGCACTGGAATCGGCAGGGGATTCGGCAGGGATGCGGAATCGGGGGGGCGGGAACCCGAAAAAAGAGGGGCTGCCGGGGCCGCTATTGCGCCTTGACGATCTCGCCATTGCCGGCAAAGCCGGCTTCGGCGAGGGCCACGAAGGGGGCCATGATCTCGTCCGGCGTCTTCAGGCTCATCGGGTCTTCCCCGGGATAGGCCTTGGCGCGCATGCGGGTGCGGGCGCGGCCGGGGTCGATGATATTGGCCCGGACCTTGGTCTGCAGGATTTCTTGGGCATAAATGCCCACCATCATCTCCAAGGCCGCCTTGGAGATGGCATAGGTGCCCCAATAGGCCCGGGGCCCCCGGGCGGCACCCGAACTGACGAAGATGGCGCGCCCCGCCTCCGACTGGCGCAGCAAGGGGTCCATGACCCGGAGCAGGCGCCAATTGGCGGTGAGGTTGAGGTCGATGACCTCCTGGAATTCCTTCGGGGAAATATGACCGAGGGGCGAGAGGGTCCCGAGCACGCCGGCATTGCCGACCAGGATATCGAGGCGCCCATAGCGCTCGTAAAGAGCAGCGCCCAGCCGGTCGATGGCGTCAAAGTCCTTGAGGTCGAAAGGCACCAGCAGGCTGGTCTTGCCGCTGATCTGCCGGATCTCGTCGTCGATCTCTTCCAGTCCGCCGGTGGTACGGGCGGTCAGGATCATCTCGGCCCCTTCGCTCGCATAGGCCCGGGCGATGGCGGCACCGATCCCGCGCGAGGCGCCGGTCACAAGCGCAATTCTCCCGGCCAACCGGCCGGTTCCGGCGATGTCGGTCATGATCTACGCGCTCTTTTCGGCCAGCAGTGACAGCTGCGTGATCTTGTCGTTGTTCTGGTCGGTGAGCTCGGTCGGGTAATCGCCGGTGAAGCAGGCATCGCAATATTGCGGATTGGCCTTGTCCCGGCCCTCATGGCCCATGGCGCGATAGAGGCCGTCCAATGAGATGAAGGCGAGGCTATCGCAGCCGATGAAATCGGCCATTTCCTGGACCGTCATGTTGGCAGCGAGCAGCTTGCTGCGCTCCGGCGTGTCGATGCCATAGAAGCAGGAATAGGAGGTGGGCGGGCTGGAAATGCGCATATGCACTTCCGTGGCACCGGCCTGGCGCATCATCTCGACGATCTTCTTCGAGGTGGTGCCGCGCACGATCGAATCGTCGACCAGGATGATGCGCTTGCCGGCGACCTTCGCCCGGTTGGCATTGTGCTTCAGCTTCACGCCGAGATGCCGGATCTGGTCCGTGGGCTCGATGAAAGTGCGCCCGACATAATGGTTGCGGATGATGCCGTATTCGAACGGGATGCCGGACCCTTCGGCATAGCCCAGTGCTGCCGGCACGCCGGAATCCGGCACCGGGATCACGACATCGGCCTCGACGCCGCTTTCCTTGGCAAGCTCGGCGCCGATGCGCTTGCGCGCATCATAGACGCTGACACCCTCCATCACCGAATCGGGCCGGGCGAAATAGATGTATTCGAACACGCAGAAGCGATGCTTGGTCGGCGAGAACGGGCGCATCGAGGTGACGCCGTTCTTGTCGAGAATGACCATCTCGCCCGCTTCGACGTCGCGGATATACTCGGCGCTGACGATATCGAGGGCGCAGGTTTCTGAGGCAAGGATATAGCCGTCGCCGAGCTTCCCCAGCACCATCGGCCGGACCCCTAAGGGATCGCGCACGCCGATCACCATGTCCTTGGCGATGGCGACGATCGAATAGGCGCCTTCGACCTGGTGCAGCGCGTTGATCAGGCGGTCGACCACGCCACCGCGCAAATGCGTCGCCATCAGGTGCGGAATGACTTCGGTGTCTGAGGAGGCCTGGAAGATCGAGCCGCGCTTCACCAGCTCGCGGCGAATCGCCGAGGCATTGGTGAGGTTGCCGTTATGGGCGACGGCGATGCCGCCGAAGGCGAGCTCGGCAAAGAAGGGCTGCACATTCCTGAGCGCCGTTTCACCGGTGGTGGAATAGCGCACATGGCCGATGGCGGCGCGGCCCTTCAGCGGCCCCACGACACTTTCGGCGGAAAAATTGTCGGCGACATGGCCCATCGCGCGGTGGGCATGGAAGTCCTCACCGTCATGGCTGACGATGCCGGCTGCTTCCTGACCGCGATGCTGCAGGGCATGGAGTCCGAGAACGGTGCGGGTGGCGGCTTCTTCGACACCAAATATGCCAATAATGCCGCACTCCTCCTTCAAATGGTCGTCATCGAAGGGGTGTGTCGTAAGCATCGGCAGTTACCTTTTTCCGGCCGGGTTATTCGGAACCCTGGATTAGTCGGTTTAGGTCGTTGCGTTCGGCGTCCTTATACCCCGATCCGGCGTCTTGTCCACCCGGTTCTTGGGCACCAGCACCTCCGTTTGTGCTGCTAGGCTCTGTGCCCTGCGCATTGGTGCTATTCGAGGCGCCGTTCGGCGCGATCGTCTGCAGCGCATTGCCCAAGGCCTGGCCTTGCTCGACCGCATCCAGCGAGCGGTTGATGGCGTCCTCGCCGGTCTTGAGAATATCGTCGGGCAACAGCTTCAGCATGAAAGCCGCCCCTCGTTCCACAACCGGCAGGAACCGCGCTTCGTTCACCATATCTGGGCGCTCGGTCGGGTTTGGCAAGGCCCAGACCATCAGGATATAGGCGGCGCAGACGACGACCGAGCCGCGCACCAGGCCGAACACCAGGCCCAGCGACCGATCGAGGGCACCCAGGCCATTGCCGCGCACCTGGGCGGAAATCCAATGATTGAGCATGCCGCACAGAACCAGCGTCACCACGAAGATGCCGATGCCGGCGGCGATGTCGGCCAGCAGCGGCTCCGCGATGTATTGCCGCACGACGGCCCGGGCCGGGGTGAAGAAGGCGACGGTCGCGATCACCGCGCCGATCCAGCCCAGAATCGACAGCAATTCCTTGATGAAGCCGCGCGAGAAGGCGAGCAGCGTCGAGAGCCCGATGACACCCAGGATGATGAGGTCGAGGAAGTTCAACGCGTTTTCTCTCCTGCCCGCCCCTGATGTTGCTGTCCCTGATGCTGCTGCCGGCTGGCCGTCACGGTTGCGGCCAGCGCATTGGAACGCACTTCATTATAGAGCCAATCGATCATCTCTTGCAGATGCCCGATTTCAATCAGCTCGATTCCCGGAACTTTCAGTGGCTTGCCGCCGGCCTGGCTGAGGCGCTTAGGGAGAATCGCCCGCTTGAAGCCCAGCTTCGCCGCTTCTTTGAGGCGCGTTTCCGCCTGCGCCACCATGCGCACCTCGCCCGAAAGGCCGATCTCGCCAAAGGCGATGAGGTCCGAGGGCGCCGGCCGGTCGGAGAGCGAGGAAATGAGAGCGAGAGCGACCGAGAGATCCGCGGCCGGCTCCGAGATGCGCAGGCCCCCGGCGATGTTGAGATAGACTTCGCTGCCGGCCAACCCTAAGCCGCAGCGCGTCTCGAGGACGGCGAGAATCATCGCCATGCGGGCGCTGTCCCAACCCACCACGGCCCGGCGCGGTGTGGCGAGCGGCGAGGGCGAGACCAGCGCCTGCACCTCGACCAGCACGGGCCGCGTGCCCTCGATGCCGGCAAAGACCGAGACGCCGGAGATATTGCCGTGGCGCTCGGCGAGGAACAGGGCCGACGGGTTGGGCACTTCGGCCAAGCCCCGGTCCGACATCTCGAAGACGCCGATCTCATTGGCGGGGCCGAAGCGGTTCTTCACCGAACGCAGGATCCGGAAATGATGTCCGCGCTCGCCTTCGAAATAGAGCACCGTATCGACCATGTGCTCCAGCACGCGCGGACCGGCGATCTGGCCTTCCTTGGTGACATGGCCGACCAGCAGCAAGGTGAAACCGCGCGATTTGGCGAGGCGAATGAGTTCGGCCGAACAGGTCCTGACCTGCGCCACGGTGCCGGGTGCCGAATCGAGGCTGTCGAGATAGAGCGTCTGGATGGAATCGATGACGACGATCTCCGGGCAATCCGGCCGGTCGAGGCTCGCCATGATGTCGCGCAAGGATGTAGCGGCGGCGAGTTCCGTGGTGATATCGCTGACCTTGCGGTTTTCGTCGACGCCGACGCCCAAACGCTTGGCGCGCAGCTGCACCTGCTCGATCGCCTCTTCGCCCGAGATATAGGCGACGCGCACATCGCGCAGCATCGTCGCCACCTGCAGCATCAGGGTCGATTTGCCGATGCCGGGATCGCCGCCGATGAGGACCGCGGAACCGCGCACCAACCCGCCGCCGGTGACGCGGTCGAACTCCGCCATGCCGGTCGGCCGCCGAATGGTCTGCGGCACGTCGCCATCGAGGGCGACGAAGGTGACACCCTTGCCACGCCGCCCCGACAAGCCCTTCGGCACATCGCCGCCGGAGACCGGCTCCTCGACGATCGAATTCCACGCCCCACACGCCTCACACTTCCCCGCCCATTTCGGGAAAGCGGAACCGCAGGACTGGCAGACATAATTGCGAACGGGCTTAGCCATGCAAGATACCCCTCACCCCCGCCGACGCATGTCGGCATTCGCCGACTGGCCTCTCCCCACTTCGTGGGGCGAGGGAGTTTAGAGCGAGACCGGCCTCAAGCCCCTCGCCCCTCTGGGGAGAGGGGTTGGGGTGAGGGGAAGCCTTCAGACAGATTCCCACCGTCCGCCTCAGAGCGGCCGGACGGGCATGCGGATGGGACCCTCAGCGCGGCCTTGCACGAATTGCTCGACATGGGCGTTGCCGGAATGATCGACCGATTTCGCATCGCCCGACCAGATGATGCGGCCCTCATAGATCATGGCGGCATGGTCGGCGATGGCGCGCAAGGAATGCATGTCATGCGTGATGGAGAGCGCCGTGGCGCCCAGCGAGCGCACGCATTTGACGATGAGCTCGTTGATCACCTGCGCCATGATGGGATCAAGGCCGGTGGTCGGTTCGTCGAAGAAGATGATCTCCGGCTCGACCGCGATGGCACGCGCCAGCGCGACACGCTTCTGCATGCCGCCCGAAAGCTCCGCCGGAAACAGTTCGCCCACTTCCGCGCCAAGCCCCACGGCGGCCAGCTTGCGCAAGGCCACGTCCTTCGCCGATTTCCGGTCCATGCCGCGCCCGGAGATCAGGCCGAAGGCGACATTCTCCCAGACCGGCAGGCTGTCGAACAGCGCCGAACCCTGGAACAGCATGCCGAACTTGCGCATGATGTCTTCGCGCTGGCTGGTCTTCATGCCGACCACTTCCTGGCCGTCGATCTCGATCGAGCCCGAATCCGGCTCGATGAGGCCAAGGATGCATTTGATGAGAACGGATTTGCCGGTGCCGGAGCCGCCGATGATCACCAGCGACTGGCCCCGCGGCACGTCGAGATCGACGCCGTTCAAGACCTGCTTGGCCCCGAATGCCTTCTTTAACCCGCGCACCTTGATCTTGAGATCGGTCATCGGCTGAAGAAGATCCCGGTGATGATGAAGTTGGCGGCGAGAATGAGGATCGAGGCGCTGACCACCGCATCTGTCGTCGCCTTGCCCACACCCTGCGCACCGCCCTTGGATTGGAAGCCGTTATAGGTGCCCATCAGTGCGACGATGAAGCCGAAGGCCGCGGCCTTGACGAGGCCGGAGACGATGTCGATCGTCTCGACGAAATCGACCGTGTTCTTCAAGTAGATCGACGGGCTGAAATCCAGCTTGTAGACGCTGACCAGATAGCCGCCGAAGACGCCGATGATATCGGCGATGCCGACCAGCACGGGCAGCATCAGAACGGCGGCGATAAGCCGCGGGGCAATCAGGTATTTGAAGGGGTTGGTCGAGAGCGTGCGCAAGGCATCGATCTGTTCAGTGACGCGCATGGTGCCGATCTCGGCTGCCATGGCGGCGCCGACGCGCCCCGCCAGCATCAGGCCGGCCAGCACCGGGCCCAATTCGCGGGTGAGCGAAATGACGACGACATAAGGGATCGTCGCCTCGGCGTTGAGGCGCGACACGGCGACATAGGTTTGCAGCACCAGCACCATGCCGGTGAAGACCGCGGTCATGCCGACAACCGGCAATGAATAGAAGCCGATCTCGATCATCTGCCGCACGATGAGGCGCGGATAGATCGGCGGCGTCAGGCAATGCAGCAGCGATTTCAGCGTGAAGAGCGCCAGGCGCCCGATCGATTCCAGGCTCCCCAGGAAGGTCCGCCCGACCGGCTGCAGGACCGGTACGGTCATGCCCACATCCTCATGCCGGACACCGCGCTCATTGCGCGCCCACATAGCGGCGCTGGAAGCGTGTGCCCAGATTGGTGAGAATTTCATAGCCGATCGTGCCGGCATCGCGCGCCACGGCGTCGACATTCTGCTCCGGGCCGATCAAATCGACACTCATGCCCGGAGAAACGCTCCCCCGCGGCAAGTGACCGACATCGATTGTGATTAGATCCATCGAGACGCGACCCACAATCGGGGCCCGCTGGCCAGCCACGAAGACCGCACCCCGATTGCCCAGTGACCTGAAAATCCCGTCCGCATATCCGGCCCCGATCGTGGCCAGGACGGACGGCCCCCGAAACTGATGCGAGGCACCATATCCAACGGTCATATTCAAGTCAACCTCGCGTAATTGCAGGATTTTTGCCTGCAACCGCACGACTTGACGCAGGGGGTTTTCAGCCCCCAGAACCGGGTTGATGCCATAGAGCGCTGCCCCCGGCCGGGCGAGGTCGAAATGATAGTCGGCGCCGAGGAAGATCGACGAGGAGGCGGCCAGCGATCGCAAGGTCCGGCCAATACTGCCCACGCGCGGGGGCAGTCGCAGGCTGCCGGTGATTTCGCGGAAGCGCCGCAGCTGCGCCCGGTTCTGCGGATGCTCGGGATCGTCGGCGCAGGCGAGGTGGCTCATGATGAGGACCGGGTCGATGCCGTCGAGGAGATGCGGGTCGGCAATGAGCCGCACCGCTTCGTCGTGGGAGAGGCCCAACCGGTTCAAGCCGGTGTCGAATTGCAGCCCGGCGGGCCTTGCCCCCATGCCGCGGCTGGTCGATTGCCAGCGCTCGATCTCCGCCATGGAATTGAGGATGGGGATAAGCTCGTTTCCGGCCACATCCCGCTCCGATCCCGGCGGCAGGCCGTTCATCAGATAGATCCGGGCCCCCGGCAGCAGCGGTCGCAGGCCGAGGCCTTCATCGACCGTCGCCACGAAGAAGTGGTTGCACCCGGCCCGCCTGAGATGCGGGGCGATCATGGCGGCCCCTAGGCCATAGCAATCGGCCTTGACCGCCGCCCCGCAGGCGGCTGGCGAAAGGCGGCCGGCCAGCAGCCGGTAATTGGCGACGATCGCGCCGATATCGATGGTCAGCGCCGCAGAATAGGAATCGGGCATCTTGGGTTGGGCCCGCCTATTCGGATTGTGCCGGGACGTAATCGCTGCGCAGCAGATCGCTGAACTTGGTCAGCATGCCCTCGAACTGCAGCGGCACGGTGCCGATCGGGCCATGGCGCTGCTTGGCGATGATGACTTCGGCGACGTTATGGACGCGCTCCATTTCGCGCTGCCATTCCATCATCTTGTCGGTCTCGTGGTCCCCGGGCTTCTTGCGCTCGTGATAGTACTCTTCGCGATAGACGAACATGACGACGTCGGCGTCCTGCTCGATCGAACCCGATTCACGCAGATCGGCGAGCTGCGGGCGCTTGTCGTCGCGTTGCTCGACGGCACGGCTGAGCTGCGACAGGGCGATGACGGGAACGTTCAGTTCCTTGGCGATGGCTTTGAGGCCGCGGGTGATTTCCGAGATTTCCTGGACCCGGTTCTCCGACCGCGCGTTGGCCGAGCGCATCAGCTGCAGGTAATCGATGATGATGAGATCGAGCCCATGCTGGCGCTTCAGGCGCCGGGCGCGGGTGCGCAGGGCCGGAATGCTCAAGGCCGGCGTGTCGTCAATGAAGAAGCCGGCCGAGCTCATCTCATTGGCGGCCTCGACGACGCGGATGAATTCCTCGTCCCCCTTGATGTCGCCACGGCGGATGCGGTCGGACGCGACGCCCGACTTTTCCGCCATGATACGCAGGGCCAGCTGTTCCGATGACATTTCCATCGAGAAGAAGGCGACCTTGTAGCGCGTGCCGGTATTCTCTTCCTTGAAGGCGGATGCGGCGTTGAAGCCCATATTCGTGGCCAGCGCCGTCTTGCCCATGGAAGGACGGCCGGCAAGGATGATGAGATCGGAGGGCTGCAGACCGCCGAGCTTGCGGTCGATATCGGTCAATCCCGTCGTCACACCGGTCAGATGGCTGTCGCGTTTGAAGGCGGCTTCGGCCATCTGCAGCGCCGAGACGACGATGGTCTTGAAATCCTTCGGGCCGCCCTCGGTCTGGCCGGTTTCGGCGAGCGCAAAGAGCTTGCCTTCGGCGGCTTCGATCTGCTGCACCGCGCTGACGTCGGTGTCGTGGATATAGGCCTCGTTGACCGTGATCTCGCCGAGGTCGATCAACTGGCGACGCAGATACAGATCATGGATCGTGCGGCCATAATCCTCGGCATTGATGACGGTGACCACGGATTGCGCCAGCTGCACCAGATAGGTAGCGCCGCCGATTTCGGAAAGCGCCCCATCCTGATCGAACAGGTTCTTCAGCGTCACCGGGTTGGCGATCTGCCCGCGTTCGACCAGCTTTCCTATGGCGGCATAGATGCGGCCATGCAGCGGATCGGCGAAATGCTCGGGCCGCAGGAATTCGTTGACCCGGTCATAGACCAGATTGTTGGCCAGCACCGCACCCAGCAGCGCCTGTTCGGCTTCGAAATTGACGGGGGGGGTGCGCGTCGGCGCATTACCGCTGCCGGGCAACCTGGTGACGTTGTTTGTATTCGTGGCTTCCATGGCGGCGACCCTAGCAGAGTATCGCCCACGATCATCTGTGGAACGCTGTGGATAACGTGGATGATAGCATTATCTTATGATTCGCCACGCGCTCCTCGTCGTCATGGTCCGCGCAGGCGGACCACCCACGAATATGTTTCTAACTAACGGATATCGGCCAGAAACTAGTAGGTCCTCCGCCTTCGCGGAGGATGACGAGAGAGGGCGTATTGGTGCCTAAAGCCTCAGTGTTCCTCGCCCATATCGTCGACCTTGCCGACGACGATCTGCAGTTCCACCTTGCCGGCCTTGGCGAAGGTGAGGGTGACGGGGAAGGTGTCGCCCTCGGCCAGTGGCTTCTTCAATCCCATCAGCATGATATGGAGGCCATGGGGTTTCAGTTCCACAACGCCATGCGGGGGAATGTCGACGGCGCCGGCCGGTGCCATCTTCATCATGTCATTCTCCATCGACATCTGATGGACCTCCGTCATGGCGGCAATGTCGGAGGAGGCACTCAGCAGCTGGTCCGGCGAATCGCCGGTGTTCTCGATCTTCACATAAGCGGCACCGGTCTTGGCACCGGCCGGCGTCGCCCGCGACCAGGCGTGATGGAGGATGAGCGCACCCAGCTTCTGTTCATGGGCTGCGGCAAAAGTCGTCAGGGCACCGGTGGCGATCAGCGCGGCGACGAGGAGGGAGATAAGTTTCTGCATGATGATCAAGCTCCTTGAGCCAGAAGTTCTTTGAGCCGGGTGACCATTTCATCCGGCTGCATGTTGCCGGCGAGAACGCCGGCGTATTCAAAATCGGGGTTCATGACGATGATCGCCGTGCTGTGATCCATCAGATAGAACTCGCCCTCGCCCTGTTTGGCGTAATAGACGCGGAATTTCTTCGCCGTTTCGGCGATCTCTTCCGGCGTGCCGGTGAGGCCCATGATGCGCGGATCGAAGGAGGTGAGGTATTCCTTCAAGACCGCCGGCTTGTCGCGCTCGGGATCGATCGAGACGAAGACCGGCTGGATCTTGTCGGCATCGGCCCCAAGTTTCGACAGCACCAAGGTGAAGGTGTTGAGCGCTGTCGGACAGGCATCCGGGCAGAAGGTGAAGCCGAAGAAGAAGAGCGAATATTTGCCCTTCACCGCGGCTTCCGTCACCTCTTGTCCGTCGGTGCCAATGAGCTTGAACGGCCCGCCGACGGCGAGGCTGTCGGCGACATGGCGGTTGTTGAGAACGTAACTGGCGCCGAGCCCGCCCAGGGCCGCAACGGCCACAGCGGAGACCAGCAGAGCGCGCCGGTTCATGGGATTTCTCCTGATGGAATTCAGATCAAACGCAAGGCCGGTTGGGCGGTGCGTCAGCAGCAAGCGATGGATCAGGCGATGAAAGCCGGCGGTGCCTGCGGATAAAAGGCGCTCCCGTCGGTATCTGCTGGGGCCGATATCTCGGCGAGCGGTACCGGCAGGGCCCGGGTCCAGGCCGTGACAACGCTGAAGGCCACATCGGGTGCCGCGAAACCATGCGACTGGGCGAGGGTGAAGCAGACCGGGCAGGAAGCGTGCTGGCCCGGCTTGGCAGGCTCGCCTTTCGCCGGCATGCCGAAGCCAAGGCAGGTCGCGGCAAAGCTCTGCGCTTCCTCAGAGGTGAGGGCAGCCGCGCGCATGGCGCCTTGCATCGCCTCGGCCGGCATGATTTGGGCGCCAAGCTGCAGGCAGAGCGCCAAGAGCCCCGCCGCGAGGGCGATCCAGCGGCGCTTGAAACGCAACGATGAGGGGCGGCTCGGCATGGGGGCAGTCTAACCTCTGTACCGGCCGGGCGCCAGTTGGGGGAGCGGATTGCGACGCATCGCCCCAGTCCCTCAAAAGAAAACGGCCGCCCTGGTTAAGGGGCGGCCGTTCCGATCACGCTGAAAGTTGCGTGACTTACTCTTCGGTCTTCGCTTCGTCGGTCGCTTCCGCGGCCTCGGCGAGGAGCTTGTCGAGATCGGGCGTATCGTCGTCGTCCGTCTTGGCGACGAAGCCGCCGGCCTTCTCCTGCATCGCTGCTTCGTCTTCCGACTTGGCAACGTTCGCCGTCACGGAGACGACGACTTCCGGATGCAGGGCAACGCGGACCGGGTGCAGGCCCAAGGTCTTGATCGGCTTGTCGAGGACCACCTGACGGCGGTCGACGGTGAAGCCGGCCTTGGTGACACCTTCGGCCACGTCACGACCCGAAACCGAACCGAACAGGATGCCGGTTTCCGACGCCTGGCGGATGAGGACGATCTTCAGACCATCGACCTTGCCGGCAATCTTCTGCGCTTCTTCTTTGAGCTTCAGATTGTTGGCTTCGATCTGGGCGCGCTGGGTTTCGAAACGCTTCTTGTTCTCTTCGGTGGCGCGGAGCGCCTTCTTCTGCGGCAGAAGGAAGTTGCGGGCGAAGCCCGGCTTCACATTCACCACATCGCCGATGTGACCAAGCTTTTCGACGCGCTGGAGCAAAATGATTTCCATGGTGAAGTACTCCTTACTTCAACACGTAGGGCAGCAGGCCGAGGAAGCGGGCGCGCTTGATCGCCTGGGCGAGAACGCGCTGCTTCTTGGTGCTGACCGCGGTGATGCGGCTGGGGACGATCTTGCCACGCTCGGACACGAAACGGCCGAGGAGCTTGACGTCCTTATAGTCGATCTTCGGGGCATTCGGGCCCGAGAACGGGCACGACTTGCGGCGACGGAAGAACGGACGACGGCCACCGCCGGCGCCACCACGGCCACCTTCGCGGCCACCCTCACGACCACCTTCGCGGCCGCCTTCACCACCACGACCGCCTTCGCGGCCGCCACGATCAAACTCGCTCATGAACGGTCTCCTTCACCTTCGGCAGCAACAGCCGGGCGTTCGCCACGGTCACGACCACCAAAACCACCTTCGCGGCGCGGGCGATCGTCACGATCGCGACCGCCGAAACCACCTTCGCGACGCGGACGATCGTCACGGCCGCCTTCGCGGTCGCGGCCCTTGGACTGCAGCATGGCGCTGGGGCCAGCTTCCAGTTCATCGACGCGCACGGTCAGGTAACGCAGCACGTCTTCGTTGAGGCGCATGTTGCGCTCGACTTCGACGATGGCGGCAGCCGGGGCATCGATGTTCAGGAGAACATAATGGCCCTTGCGGTTCTTGTTGATGCGGTAGGTGAGACCCTTGAGGCCCCAATATTCCTTCTTAGTCACCGAACCGCCCTGGGCGGTAATGATGCCGGTGAAGGTTTCGGCCAAGGTGTCGACCTGCTGGGCCGTGACATCCTGGCGCGCAATAAAGACGTTCTCGTAGAACGGCATTAAGCAACTCCCTTTGGCTCTTAGCGGCCCGCTGCTGGTCTGCCGGGAATCGGCAACGCATCAGCTGAACTGGTTGGAAAATCCAATCATTTCACGGGCCTAGCCGATCCCCTCGCACCGTCAGCGGGTGGCACTCGAAAGAGTGACGGAGGGTCGGCAGGGCTATGGACGGGCGGGTTATACACAGGGGGTGCCGGTTGGGCAAGGGTCGGGGCAATGGCCCCTCAGGTCTTCCGGCCATCATAGGGGATGCGGGTAACCTTCGTCAGGTCGATTCCTTCCAGGCAGCGGACATTGATGGCGGCCGTTGCCGTCCCATCCGGCGCCGTACCGAAGCCGAAGGGGGCGCAGCCACAGGTCGGGCAGAAATGGTGGTCGATGACGTGCTTATTGAACTTATAGGTCGCCATCTGGAGCTCAGGCGCGCCAAGGCGCAGCTTGGCGCGCGGCACGAACCACAGCAGATAGCCTTTGCGGCTGCAATGCGAGCAATTGCACTCGATGACGTCGCCGAAGCTACCTTCGACCTCGAATCTGATCTGGCCGCAATGGCAGCTGCCGTTTTGGATGGTTTTGTCCATGATTTGTTCCTTCCGTGAACTTGTTGTATCGCGCCCCGACAGGTCGGCCCGGTGCTTGACGAGCGGGCCGGTCCTGGGCTCTAAGCCCCGCACTCTATCTCCCCAAGATCTCCCAGAGGAGGCAAACCTGATGCGCGCTTTCGTGTTCCCGGGCCAGGGGTCGCAGGCCGTCGGCATGGGCAAGGCTTTGGCCGAGGCGTTCACTTCCGCGCGGCTCGTCTTCGAGGAAGTCGACGACGCGCTGGGGCAGAAGCTCTCCAAGCTGATGTTCGAAGGGCCGGAAGGCGACCTTACCTTGACCGAGAATGCGCAGCCGGCGCTGATGGCGGTCAGCCTTGCCGTGTTGCGCGTGCTGGAGACGGAAGGGAAATTCCGCCTCGCCGACAAAGCGAGCTTCGTCGCTGGTCATTCCCTGGGCGAATATTCGGCGCTGGCCGCTGCCGGCGCCTTTACGCTCGCTGATACGGCGCGCCTCCTTAAACTGCGCGGCCAGGCGATGCAGAAGGCCGTGCCAGTGGGCGAGGGTGCCATGGCAGCGCTCCTCAATTTCGATCTCGAGCGCGCGCTGAAGGTGGCGGCGCAAGCGGCGGAGGAAACCAAGCTGGTTTGCGCGGTCGCCAATGACAACGATCCAAGCCAAGTCGTCGTCTCCGGCGCCAAGGCCGCGGTCGAGCGTGCCGGTGCCTTGGCGCTGGAAGCCGGCGCCAAGCGCTCGGTCATGCTGCCGGTCTCTGCGCCCTTCCATTGTCCGCTGATGCAGCCGGCGGCCGACGCGATGGCGGAAGCCTTGGGCAAGACCGATATCAAGATGCCGGTGGTGCCGGTCATCGCCAATGTGACGGCGGCACCCGTGTCCGATCCTGCCACCATCCGCCAGCTGCTGGTCGACCAGGTCACCGGCACCGTGCGCTGGCGCGAAAGCGTCCAGAAGATGAAGAGCCTCAATGTGTCTCACGTCTTCGAGCTGGGCGCCGGCAAAGTGCTGAGCGGCCTGGTGAAGCGCATCGACAAGGAAATCGAGGCGCAATCGGTCGGTCAGCCGGCCGATATCGAAGCGGCGCTGAAAGTCTTGATATAAGAGCGCAAGCCGCGCTTGCGGATACACCCCTCACCCCGACCCTCTCCCCGCCAGCGGGGCGAGGGGGTTTCTACAGGAGTTCACGAACATGTTCGATTTGACCGGCAAGACCGCGCTCGTGACGGGCGCTTCGGGTGGCATCGGCGGCGCCATCGCCACGGCGCTGCACGCGCAGGGTGCCACGGTGGCGCTCGCCGGTACGCGGCGTGACGCCCTCAACAAGCTCGCGGGCGAACTCAAAGACCGCGTCCATGTCTTCACCGCCGATCTTGGGGATGCCGCCTCGACCGAGGCGTTGCTCAAAGATGCCGAGGGCGCCATGGGCAAGCTCGACATCCTCGTCAACAATGCGGGCCTGACGCGCGACAACATCGCCATGCGCATGAAGGACGAGGAATGGCAGAAGGTGATCGACGTCAATTTGACGGCCGGTTTCCGCCTGGCGCGCGCCGCCATGCGCGGCATGATGAAGCGCCGCTTCGGGCGCATCATCGGCATCACCTCGGTCGTGGGTGTCACCGGCAATCCGGGCCAGGCCAATTACGCCGCCGCCAAGGCCGGCATGATCGGCATGTCGAAGGCGCTGGCCCAGGAACTGGCCAGCCGTTCCATCACGGTCAATTGCGTGGCGCCGGGCTTCATCGAAACGGCGATGACCGATGCCCTCACTGACGACCAGCGCAACCAGATCCTGCCCAAGGTTCCGGCCGGGCGCCTGGGCCATGCGGGGGAAATCGCCGCCGCCGTGGTCTACTTGGCCAGCGACGAGGCCGCCTATGTGACTGGCCAGACGCTGCATGTGAACGGCGGTATGGCCATGATCTGATTACATTTTTATGTGATCGGGTCGGAGAGCATTGGGGCTACTGGTCAAGTCCACGAGAGTTGTGTTAAGTGACCGCTGACTGACACTTTCTGATTCACTCGAAAGCGGGGCGAAAGCCGGGCCGAAGGCCAGAACGGAACCGTTCGTCGGGTGCGGAATTCGGGTAACAATTGCAAGGACCGTCGGCCGAGGAAAACGGCCGGCTCAAACAAGGGAAGACATAGAGATGAGCGACGTTGCTGAGCGCGTGAAGAAGATCGTGATCGAGCACCTCGGCGTGGAAGAAGCCAAGGTCACCGAAGGTGCGAATTTCATCGACGATCTGGGCGCGGACAGCCTCGATACGGTCGAGCTGGTGATGGCGTTCGAAGAGGAATTCGGTTGCGAGATTCCGGACGACGCCGCCGAGAAGATCCTGACCGTCAAGGACGCCATCGACTATATCAAGTCGAAGTCTGCCTAAGATTTTTTCCGGCCGATGCTGTTGATCAAGTATTTGATCACCAAATATTTGATCTCTGGCGGCGGCCGGAACGATTGAGAAATCACGTGCGGGCCCCGGTTTCGGGGCCCAAACGATTTCTAGCGATGAGCATTTTCGGGACATTTGCGTCGCTTGTGGCGGCGCATGCGTGGACCGAGGCGTGAAGTTAAACGGCAAAGAGTGAGCGAGGACATCATGCGTCGCGTGGTCGTCACCGGAATGGGTATCGTATCGCCCCTGGGTGTTGGTGTGGAACATGTCTGGAAGCGGCTATTGAATGCCGAATCCGGTATCAGCGGCATCCAGAGCTTCGATGTCTCCGACTTACCCTGCAAGATCGGCGGCCAGGTGCCGCTCGGTGACAAGTCTTCGGGCAAATACAACCCGGACGAATACGTCTCCACCAAAGATCAGAAGAAGATGGAGCCGTTCATCATCATGGGCATCGCCGCGGCGACCGAGGCGGTGGCGGATTCCGGCTGGGCACCGACCGAGCAGGAAGACCTGGACCGTACCGGCGTCCTCATCGGTTCGGGCATCGGCGGCCTCAATGGCATCTACGACACAGCGCTGATCCTCAAGGAAAAGGGCCCGCGCCGCGTCAGCCCGTTCTTCGTGCCGTCCTGCCTCATCAACCTCGTCTCGGGCCACGTCTCGATCAAATACGGCTTCCGCGGTCCCAATCATTCCGTGGTCACGGCCTGTGCCACCGGCACCCATGCCATCGGCGATGCGGCGCGCATGATCATGCTCGATGATGCCGACGTGATGGTTGCCGGGGGTGCCGAAGCCACGATCGGCCGCATCGGCTATGCCGGCTTCTGCGCCGCGCGTGCCATGTCGACCTCGTTCAATGACGACCCCACCGCTGCCTCGCGCCCCTGGGACAAGGACCGCGACGGCTTCGTCATGGGTGAAGGTGCCGGCATGGTCGTGCTCGAGGAATACGAACACGCCAAGAAGCGCGGCGCCAAGATTTATGCCGAGGTCGTCGGCTATGGCCTCTCGGGCGATGCCTATCACATCACGGCGCCGTCGGAAGACGGCAATGGCGGCTTCCGCGCCATGACCGCCGCCCTGAAGCGCGCCAAGATGAACCCCGAGGACATCGACTACATCAACGCCCATGGCACCTCGACGCCGCTCGGTGACGAGATCGAGCTTGGGGCGGTGAAGCGGCTGTTCGGCGATTCCGCCTATAAGCTGACCATGTCGTCGACCAAATCAGCGACCGGCCATCTGCTGGGGGCCGCCGGTGCGGTCGAAGGGATCTTCTCGATCCTCTCCATCCGCGACCAGGTGGCGCCGCCGACCCTCAACCTCACCAACCCCAGCGAGGGCTGCGACATCGATCTGGCACCCAAGCAGGCCAAGCCGCGCAAGATCCGCGCCGCCTTGTCGAATTCCTTCGGCTTTGGCGGGACCAATGCCAGCGTCATCTTCACCGGTGTGAACTGAGCCGGCGGCCTTTGGGGCGCACGCCATGACCGGCCACCTGCCGATGCTGGCACCCGTCATCGTCCTGGTGATGATGATGCTGTCGGTGTTGTCATGAGATTGAGCGGCAAGACGCTGGCGGAGATCGTCGGCGGGTTGCTGTTCCTCGTTCTGCTGGTGGGCGGCGGCGGCGTCGCCTGGTTCTGGAACGCCTTCAACGCCAACGGCCCGTTGCAGGACGAGACGGTCCTGGTCATCCCCAAGGGCAGTGGTGTCGGCGCCATTGCCGATCTGCTGGCCAAGGAACGCGTCATTGAGAGCGCGCTGGTCTTCAAGATCGGGGTCAAATTCTTCTCCGACAACCAGCCGCTCCATGCCGGCGAATTCCGCTTCCCGACCGCGGCCTCCCCGCGCGGCGCCATGCAGGTGCTGATCGACGGAAAATCGGTCCTCCACCGCATCACCTTTGCCGAAGGCTGGACGGTGAAGGAAATCTTCGACGTCCTTGAACAATCACCGCTGCTCGATGGCCCGCTGCCGCCCATGCCGGCCGAAGGCACGCTGCTGCCGGAAACCTATTTCTTCGTGCGGGGCGACAGCCGCGGGGCGCTCGTCGATCGCATGAAGACCAACATGACCGACACGCTGGCAGCCCTCTGGGCCAAGCGCGACGAGGGCCTTGCGGTGGAGACGCCGAGCGACGCCGTCATTCTGGCCTCGATCGTCGAGAAGGAAACCGGACAGAAGGACGAGCGCGCGCGCGTCGCCGCGGTGTTCCACAACCGCCTCAAGAAGGGCATGTCGCTGCAGTCGGACCCGACCGTGATCTATGCGGTGACGCTGGGCAAGGCGCCCTTGGGCCGCGACCTTACCTATGCCGATCTGAAGATCGACAGCCCCTATAACACCTATGTCGTTGCCGGCCTGCCGCCGGCGCCGATCGCCAATCCGGGTGTCGCGGCCCTGACCGCCGTGCTGCACCCCAAGAAGACCAAAGAGCTCTATTTCGTTGCCGACGGCTCGGGCGGCCACGCCTTTGCCGAGACCATGGATGGCCACGTCAAGAACGTCGCCAAATGGCGCAAGATCCAGAAACAGAACAAGCAGGCCAATTGATGTCGACCCAACAAGATCCGAGCCCGGCCAGGGACGCAAGCGCCGGTGCCGATCAGAATCCGATCGCCAACCGCATGGAGCCGGTCATGAATGTCGGCAAGCAATGCGCGCTCTATCTGGGTATCGTCGCGGCCCTGGCGGCGGGTGTTGCCTTCTTCGGCCCGTTCGATCATGTGCCGGCGATCGCCCAGGAACAGACCAGCACGACGCTTGAGGGCGAATTCGATATGCTGGCGCCGCTCGATGCGCCGGACGGCGCACCCAAGGATATCGCGGTCTTCTATGTGACCGGCGATGCGGCGCAGCGGATGTGGGATGCTTTCCCGATGCAGCCGATCGAGGATGAATGCGTGGGGCGCCTCTCGAAATACGGCAACGGCATTGTCTGCTACGGAGCCAATGGCGATGGCTCGCCGGCGGAGCATCCCTATGAGTGCAGCTTCGGCATCGACATGAAGAAGCAGTCGCTGACCCTGCCGCAGGATTGCTGAGGCAACGTTTCAGCTCGTCGGCAAGACGACCACAGGCATGATGAGCAGGAACAGCAGGCTGCGCGACAGCGCAAAATCGACGATGGCGATCAGTCCGGCGCCGACATAACCGACTCCAATGACGACCTGCAAAAGAAAGACCTCATAGATCAATGAGATGATGATAATGGGCCATGTCAGGTCGTCTATGAGGCTGCCGATTTGCGGCACCAGCGACAGCAATGTCAGCGTACAGGACAGCAGCCCAAGGAAGAAATTGTACCAGATGAACGGCGTGATCGCGCCGATCGTCTGCGATTCACGACGGATGGCTTGGCCGATCACGATCAAGATGAGCGGGAACATGACCCAGCTCAGCACATACCAGACGAGAACATGGGCGATGACCGCAAGCCAGCCATCGTCCAGCTTGGCATCAAGCGGCACAAATAGATTGAACAGGGACATCGGCAGCATCGGCAGCATCAGCCAGAATGCGCGCCGGGCGCCACTCGGTCTGCCGTCGAACCAGTTGACGAAGCCGGCGTCGAAGCGCAGGAGCCGTTTCAATCCAGTGATTGCCGCCTGCGCTTCGATCCAGCTAGGCATCTAGGTAGCAATCCAAGACGCGCTCATAGATGCGGCTCAGCGCCTCGATATCGGCCACCGGCACATGCTCGTCGACCTTGTGCATGGTGGCGCCAGCGAGGCCGAATTCGATGACCGGGCAGTAATTCTTGATGAAGCGCGCATCCGAGGTGCCGCCGGTGGTCGAAAGCTCCGGGGTCAGGCCGGTTTCGGCCTCGACCGCCTCGACCAGCAGGCGGGAGAGATCGCCCGGCGGCGTCAGGAAGGATTCGCCCGAGCATTCGCAGGTGAGGTCATAGCGCCCGCCCACGGTGTCGAGGCGGCGGCGGATCTCCGTCTCCAGGCTCGCCGCCGTATAAAGATCGTTGAAGCGCGCGTTGAAGACGGCCTTGGCTTCGGCTGGGATGACGTTGTTGGCCGGGTTGCCGACATCGACGGTCGCAAACTGCAGGGTCGTCGCCGGGAAATGGTCCGAGCCGTTGTCGAGGGGCTGGGTCAGGACCGCGATCATCTGGCCCAAGCGATGAATCGGGTTGTCGGCGAGATGCGGATAGGCGGTGTGGCCTTGGATGCCATGCACAACGAGGCGCCCGGTGAACGACCCGCGCCGGCCGATCTTTGCCATCTCACCCAGCTTGGTGGGATTGGTCGGCTCGCCGACGATGCAGGCGTCGAGCTTTTCACCCTTCGACTGCAGCCAATCCAGCACCGGTTTCGTCCCATTGACGGCCGGGCCTTCCTCATCGCCGGTGATGAGCAGCGAAATGGCGCCGGCGAACTTGCCGTTCCGCTTCGCCGTGAAACGCGCCGCCGCAGCCGCGAAGGCCGCGATGGCGCTCTTCATGTCCGAAGCACCGCGGCCATAGAGCTTGCCGTTCTGGATCTCGGCCGCGAAGGGATCGACGCTCCAATTCTCAACGCGGCCCACCGGCACGACATCGGTGTGGCCGGCAAAGCAGATGTTCTTCCCCGGCCGGTCGCCCTTCCGGACGGCGTAGAGATTCTGAATCTCCGCCGTGCCGGGGGCGGCGAAGGCCAGGCGGTGATTGGTGAACCCGGCTGTCTTCAAGGCCGCCTCCAGGACACCGATGGCGCCTTCGTCCTTCGGGGTGACGGAAGGACGGCGGATGAGGTCTTGGGCAAGCTTGACGGGGTCCACGATGCTTTAGTCCCGCAGCAGATCGTTGATCGAGGTCTTGGAGCGGGTCTTTTCATCGACGCGCTTGATGATGACCGCGCAATAGAGGCTGGGGCCGGGTGTGCCGTCGGGCAACGGCTTGCCCGGGAGCGAGCCGGGGACGACGACCGAATAGGCCGGCACGCGCCCGTAATGCACCTCGCCGCTCACGCGGTCGATGATCTTGGTGGAGGCGCCGATGAAGACACCCATCGAGATGACCGAGCCGGTCTCGACGACGACACCTTCGACCACTTCCGAGCGGGCGCCGACGAAGCAATCATCCTCGATGATGACAGGGCCGGCCTGCAGGGGTTCGAGCACGCCGCCGAGGCCGACGCCGCCGGAGATGTGGCAGTTCTTCCCCACCTGTGCGCAGGAACCGACGGTCACCCAGGTATCGACCATGGTGCCGGAATCCACATAGGCGCCGACATTGATGAAGCTCGGCATCACGACGACGCTGGGGGCGACATAGGCGCTCTGGCGCACGACGGCACCGGGCACGGCGCGGAAGCCCGCGGCCTTGAAGCGCGCCTCGTCCCAGCCGGCGAATTTCGAGGGCACCTTGTCGAACCAGGCGGCGTCACCGCCCGGGAAATCGCCGCCGCCCGGCACCAGATAGGAATCATTGAGGCGGAAGCTGAGCAGCACGGCTTTTTTGAGCCACTGGTTGGTCTGCCACTTGCCGTCGATCTTTTCGGCCACACGGCGCTTGCCGGCATCGAGATCGGCCAGCGCCTGGGTCACCGCATCGCGCACTTCGCCCTTGGTGGCGCTGCTGATGTCGGCGCGCTTTTCCCAGGCGGTGTCGATGACTTGGATGAGATCACTCATTGAATTTCCCCCTTAGATTTTGGCCGTGCCGAAGGGGGCGAGGAAGCTCGCCAGATCCTCGGTCACGTGATGGATATAGGTTGGATCGCCCGCGGGACCTGCCCATTCATCGTCGGTCTTGACCAGCACCGTGGTCATGCCGAGGTCATGGGCCGGTACCAGGTTGCGCGGCATGTCGTCGATCATGACAGCGCGGCTGGGGTCGATTTGGTAGGTCTCGCAGAGGCGCCGGTAGACGCCGATATCGGGCTTCGGCACGAAATCCGAGGCGACGATGTCGAAGACGGCCTCGAAATGATGGCCGATGCCGACCTTCTTCATGACGCGTTCCGCATGCGGGACGGAGCCGTTGGTGAAGATCACCTTCCGGCCGGGCAACGCGGCAATGGCCGCATCCAGCGCCGGATTGGCATGGAGGCCGGAAAGATCGATTTCATGGACGAAATCCAGGAAGTGATGCGGATCGATCCCGTCATTGACGATGAGGCCACGCAAGGTCGTCATGTGCTCTTGGAAATAGCGCTTCTGCAGGGCCAGGGCTTCCGTCTCCGAAAGCCCTAGATTTTCGCGGATATACTGCCGGATGCGGAGCTGCACCTGGTCGAACAGCCGACACGAGGCAGGATAGAGCGTGTTGTCGAGGTCGAAAATCCAGGTACCGACCGCTTTTGTCCCCAGTCCCGCATTTTTCGCCGCTAACGACATGACGCCCAAAGACTTTCCACAGGATTCCCAGGGCATCCCTTGCCCGGATCGGACCTTATGGCCTCACCGCTTTGCCTGCAAGCGCGCGGGGCCGGAACGGGCGCGGTTTAACACCCTATTAATCCTAAACGCGGCAATCTGCCGGCCATCATGGCCAGCTCGTCCGAACCGCCATCCGACCTCGACCGCACGCCCTTCGGCGCGGCGCTCGCCCTGTTTGCGCCTGAGGGTCCCTTGGCGCTCGATCGCAACCCGGCCTTGCTGGTCGGACCCGATGGCGCCGTCGCCGCCGCCAATATGGCGGCGGCACCGCTCCGCGCGCTGCTGGCGGGGTCTGCCGGGCCGGATCTCCGGGCGGCCATAGCCGGGGCAGCCGAGGGAAATCCCGGGCGGATCGCCGCCCTTGAGGCCACCGGCGCCGACGGCAAGCCGCAATTCCTCGATATCACCTTGCTGCCCTGCGGCCCGGAATCGCACCGCGGCGTGCTGATCCTCGGGCGCGATATCAGCCTGGAACGGGCCTTGCGCGGTGCCCTCATCGATTCCCGGCAGCGCTTCAAGGAACTCATCGACGCTGCGGCCGACTTCACCTGGGAGGTCGACGCGGCGGGGAAATTCTCGTTCGTCTCCGGCCCGCTTGCTTTGGGCTATCCGCCCAGCGACCTCATCGGCCGGGCACCCCAGGATTTTGCCCTGGCGGAAGGTGCCGACATCATCTTCAACGGCAGCGGCCCCCATGGCGGCGCCGAGCTGTGGATGCGCGATGCGACCGAGCGGCCGGTCTGCCTCCTCGTCCAGGGCCAGCCACTGACACCCGGCGGACCTTTCCGTGGTGCAAGGGGGCTGGCACGCGACATCACGGCCCAAAAGGCGCGGGAGACCGAACTGGCCGAGGCGCGGCATCGCGAGCGGCTGGTGGTGCATCTCCTGCGCTCGCTGCGGCGCGCGATCGACCCGGCCGAGGCGATCGCCATGGCGCTCAACACCGCGATCCAGGCAGTCGGCGCCGATATCGGCCGCGTCGCTGAGCTGTCCCCGGACGGCTCGGTCAAGGCGCTGGGCGGCGAGGTGACACCGGCCGACCCGGTTCTCATCCAGGCGGCCAGCACGGCACCCGAAGGTGTCGCCATCACCCAGGACGGCCATCGCTTAGGCCTCGCGTTCATCTGCCGACATGAGACCCGGCGCGTCGGCCTCTTGATGCTGTGGCGCGACATGGCGCGGGGCGATTGGCTGGCCGATGATCTTTTCCTGCTCGGCGAACTTGCCGAACAGCTGGCCGTGCTGATCGAGCAATTGAAGGGCCATGAGGCGCTGAAACATCTTTCTACCACCGACGCGCTGACCGGGCTCCTCAACCGGCGCGGCTTCGAGACAACATTGGCACGCGTGGTCGAGCGTGCGCGCCAGGAACAGCAGGGTGGCGCCCTGGTCTATGTCGATGTCGACAATTTCAAGCAGATCAACGATCACTTCGGCCATGCCCAGGGCGACGCCGCCCTGGTCGCCACCGCCGACATCCTGCGCGGTCAGCTCCGCGCGCGCGATCCGGTGGGGCGCCTAGGGGGCGATGAATTCGTGGCCTGGCTCGACGGCATCGACCGCGAGGAAGCAGTGGCGCGGGCAAAGGCGCTGCAGGCGGCGGGCCGGGATCTGACGCGCTTTGCGCCGGGCACCGAGAAACCGGTTGGCTTTTCGATCGGCATCGCCATGCTGCGCCGGGATGAAGCCGACAGCCTCGATGCGCTGATGACGCGCGCCGATGAAGCGATGTACCGCATCAAGCATGGCGGCAAGGGCAGTTACGTGGTGGTGGATTAGGGGCATGGAATACGAAGAGGCAAAACGCCTGGCAGCGGCCGGCAGCGACGCACAGCGCCGGGCCCTGGCCGCCAGCAAGGATGCACGGCCGGAAATTCTCTATTTCCTGGCCGAGGACAAATCCGCCGATGTGCGCCGCGCCATCGCCGGCAATGAGAAGACGCCACGCCAGGCCGATCTGTTGCTGGCCCGCGACAGCGACCTCAGTGTGCGCGAATTGCTGGCGCAGAAGATCGCGCATCTCGCCCCGCAGCTGTCGCAGGAAACGCGCGCGCAGATTCGCGACCTCACCATCGAGGTGCTGGAGACGCTGGCGCGCGACGAAGCCATGAAGGTCCGGCGCATCGTTGCCGAAGCATTGAAGGATCTGACCGACGCGCCGCCGCATATCATCCAGGAACTGGCGCGCGATCTCGAGATCAAGGTCGCCGGCCCGGTCCTGCAGTTTTCGCCCATCCTCACCGATGACGATTTGCTGGAAATCATCAGCAGCGGGCCCATCCGCGGTGCGCTCACCGCTATCGCCAAGCGGCGGCGGGTGGGCGACCGGCTGGCCGACGCCATCGTCTCGGCAGCGGTCGAGGTGCCGGAGGAAACGGGCACGATCACCGATCTCCTCAACAACCGCTCGGCCCAGATCCGCGAGGAAACGCTGGACCTCATCCTGGAAAAGGCGCCCGCCATCGAAGAATGGCAGGAACCGCTGGTGAAACGGCCGCTCCTGCCGATGAATGCGGTGAAGCGCCTCGCCGAGTTCGTCTCGACATCGCTCTTCGATCTCCTCACCTCGCGGCCCGATCTCGACAAGTCGACGGCGAAGGCCGTGGCGAAGGCCGTGAAGAAGCGCCTTGCGGCCGAGGCCAAGCAGAAAGCGACGGCTGACAGCCCGGCGGCACCGCCACCCGGCGATGAGGAAGCGATGAACGCCGCCATCGCCGGCGGCAAGCGCGAGCAGGTGATGGAAGCGCTGGGGCGCGATGCCAAGCTCGACGGCGTCATCGTCAAGAAGATCATGACCTCGATGAGCGCCAAGGCGGTCACGGCGCTGGCATGGAAGGCGAAGCTCAGCATGCGCCAGGCGCTGCAATTGCAGTTGAAGATCGCCGGCATCCCGCCGCACCAGGTGCTCAACCCGCGCGGCGGCACAGACTACCCGCTGACCGACCGCGAGATGGAGTGGCAGCTGGAGCTGTTCACGGGGTGAGTGCGGGCTTGATTGACCCCTACATCTCTTGCGGGTAGCATCGTCCTCAGCGCGGGGGAAGCGACATGAGCGTTGCTGGAGAGATGATGCGTCCGGTCGGCCAGCCCTGGCTGGCGCCGCTTCATCTTTGGCGCGAACTCCTGGTTTCAATGCTGATGGCAGGCATGAGCTTTGCGCTTGGCCTTGGGCTGATCCGGTTGGGCTTCCATCCATCCCTGTTGGATGTGGCACTCATCGTGAAGGACAAGCCGCTGATCGCGGCTTATCTTTTCAACGGGGCCTTTGCCCTCCTGATTCTCGACGCGGGCTGGAGTGCCAGCCTGCTCGGTGCCAAATGGCGCGACCTGCTGGTCTCGCCGCTGCACCCTCGTTTCTGGCAGTTCGCTTTTGCCTGGATCCTCATTGACCTGCTTTTCATCGGCGCCTTCATCCTGATCTCGCATACCTTCGATGGGTATCAGAATGATGAAAGCCGGCCGTTCGAGTTGGCTCCGTTCATTGTCGTGTGCTTGATCGGTGCGCCTGCTTTTCTCCTGGGCTGGATACGCTATCGCCTGGTGTTGTGGCCGATCCATGTCCTCGCCACGGGCCGTCTATTGGACCTAGAGACGGCTTGGCGGGCGACGGCAGAACGCAACAATGCGCTCTTTGATATGTCGCTCGGCATCGGCGTGTTATGCGTCGGGGTGCTTGTCGTCGGTATCGCAGTCTTCGCCGTGGTGACGGATTTCGCGGCACTCCTTGCTGCGGCACTGGGTGTCGCTATCTTGCCGCTTATCTTCCGCCTGCTGCAGCTCGCTGCCTTCGTCGATCAGTATCGGCGCGCGGGCGAAGGCGCCTGACGGCCGCTTAGAACGTCGTGCCTTTCAGCAGACTGAGCAGGCGATAGCGGCGGCCGGTTTGCATCGGTGTGGCTTCGGCATCGTCTTTCGCCGATTCGGCCAATGGCAGCGGATGATGCTTCTGCTGCTGCTGCTGCTCGGCGCGATGGCCTGTGAGGCCGAGGCCGACCATGCCGGCCACGAAGCTGATGCGTCCTGAAATCATGTTTCCCCTGTTTATAGCTCGCCGCCGGACGGGCGGTTCGTGCGATCGGTCTAGGGGCATCGGCCGAATAGGTCAGTGACGGCGCGCACAGGCGATTCAGGCGCTGTAGCGCTTAGCGTTCTTTTAGGGTCGCTTGCTGCCGGCGGGTGCGAGGAAGCGCGCCAAATCCGGCGCCTTGGCGTCTGCCGGCATCTTGCCGTCGATATAGAGATGGGCAAAGCCGTGGGCGTTGGACCAAATGAGGCGCTGCAGCGCGGCGCGGTCCGCGTCGCTCTTCAGGCCCAGCTGGTCGGCGAACGGTGCCGTGATATCGGTGAGCTGCTGGAAGCTGGCCGTTGCCGCGTCTTTAAGTGCCGCATCGGACCAGTCGAGCTGGCTGGCCGCGAACATCAGGCGAAAGAGGGCGGGGTTGGCGCGCGCGAATGCCAGATAGCCGTCGCCCGCGGCCCGAACCTGTGCCGCAGGATCCGCTGGGGCCGCCCGACGTGCTGTTGCCATGGCATCGTGAAAACGCTCGAAGGCAATGGCGGCCAAGGCGGTTTCCAACGCCTTGATGGTCGGGAAATGATGCGCGGGTGCGGCATGGGAAACGCGCGCCTTCGCCGCCACCTTACGCAAGGTGAGGCCCGACAGACCCTCGCGCTCGAGGATCGCCAAGGCGGCATCGAGCAGGGCTGCTCGCAGATTGCCGTGATGATAGCTGGCCTTTGCCGCCGGTTTCCTGGCCATGATCCTCTCCATTCCCAGCCCGGCATAGCGCGGCGACCGGATTCCGGTCAAATGGTATCTTGACACTGACTAGATTTCTCGATAGATGATCTAGTCAGTGTCAAGATATCGAGCGAGGCCGCCATGGATTGGAATATCGTTTTCAAGGGGGCGAGCAGCCTGGCGCTGGTGGCCTGGGGCGCCCTCGTCCTGCTGCCGCGTTGGCGGAGGTTGGTCGACATCTTGCGTTTCGGTGTTCCGGGCGTCCTGGCGCTGCTCTATGTGACGCTGATCTTTGGCTTCTTCTTCGGCGTCGACGGTGGCGGATTCCAGTCGATTGCCCAGGTCCGCGCCTTGTTCGCCAGCGACCCGGTGCTGGTCGCCGGCTGGGTCCATTATCTCGCCTTCGATCTCTTCGTCGGCATCTGGATCGCACGCCGTGCCGATGCGATGGGCCTCAACCGCTTCCTGCAGGCGCCGATCCTGATTGCCACCTTCATGTTCGGGCCGCTCGGCCTCGCCCTGTTCTATGCCGTGCTTGCCGCCGACCGCGTCGGTCGGCGTGGCGCTGCCCTCGCTTGATGGAGAAATCCCGATGATCTCGATGCTGGCCGCGCCGACGCGGGCACAAGTCCCGCAGCCAAGCGCACAGAACGATGCCCGCCTCTTGGCCCTGCAAGGTGTTGCCTTGATGCTGGTCTTCCTGTTGCCGGCCCTGGTGCTGCAACAACTCGACCCGCGTACGCTTAACGATATCAGCGTCTGGGTGAAGCCGACGAAATTCGCGCTGTCGCTGACACTGCATTTTGCCACGCTGGCCTGGGCCGTCGGCCTGCTGGCCCCGGAATGGCGGCACGGCATCTATATGCGGCGCAGTTTCCTGCTGGCGCTTGGCGCCGGCATTTTCGAGATGGCCTATATCAGCCTGCAGGCCGCGCGCGGCCGCGCTTCGCATTTCAACCACGCCACGCCCACAGAATCGATCCTTTACGCGGTCATGGGCGTGGGCGCCGTCCTGCTGGTGGCGGTCAGTTTCGATCTGGGGTGGCGAATCCTGAAATCGCCGCGGCCGGGCTTGGGGCTGGGTGTGCGCCTTGGCGCCGGCATCGGCCTCACACTAGGATCCGCAGCCACCCTGGTGACGGCGGGACTGCTGGGTTCCGGGGCCGTGCCGCTGGCCTTGGGCTATCCGGAAGGCCATTGGGTGGGCGGCAGCTTGAGCGATGCCGGCGGCCTGCCGCTCCTTGGCTGGTCCACCAACGGCGGCGATCTGCGCGTTCCGCACTTCTTTGCCACCCATATCATGCAGGCCTTGCCACTCCTCGGCTGGCTCGCGGACCGGTGGCGACCCCATGACGCGCGGCGCCTGGTCTGGGGCGAGGCGGTCCTTCTGCTGGCATTGGTCGCAGCGACCCTCGCCCAGGCGGCCCTTGGCTATCCCTTTCTCCGTCTCTCCTGATGTGCGCCGAAAAGGAATTCTGTCAGCACACACTATAATATAGGCACGTTAATCTCTGATTCAGATTCGGTTGGCTATAAAACGGGACCCGATCCTTTCCGACCGGGGAAGATTCGTATCTTGGGACACCCTGATCAGGCCAAGCATGTCGCCGCTCTTCGAGACGATAGCTGCCGAACCGTTGGTTCCGGCCCTCTGTTTGGCGATCATCCTCGCGATCGTCGCGGTGTGCTGCCTGCTTGTCCATTTCATGCTGCGTTCGGCGCAAGCCAAGGCTGAGACCGCGGCGTTGCGCGAAAGCGAGGCGCGGCTGCGCTCCAGCGAAGGCCGGTTCCGGCAATTGGCCGACGCGACCTTCGAGGGCCTCATCATTCACCGCGATGGTATCGTGCTGGACGCCAACACCGCGATGGCGGCGATCACTGGCTGGCCGCAGGCATTGCTGATCGGGCGCAGCCTCTACGACCTCTGCCCGCCGGCGACCCATGACGCGCTGCGCGCCGAGCTCTTCGAAATCCGGTGCGGGCGCGGTCCCGAGGCCGGCGACGCGCCGGTCGAGTTTCAGCTGCGCCACGCCGATGGCAGCACCATTCCGGTCGAAGTCCATGCCCGCACCCTGCCGTTCGAGACGGGCGATGCGCGCGTGATCGCCGTGCGCGACATCCGCGAGCGCAAGGCCGCCGAGGAACGCATCCTGCATCTGGCGCATCACGACGCGCTGACGGGCCTGCCCAACCGCAACCTCTTTCGCGATCGCTTGGCGCAGGCCATGGCACGGGCGCGGCGCAGCGGCTCGACCGTTGCCGTTCTGTGCCTCGATCTCGACCGCTTCAAGCCGGTCAACGATCTGCTGGGGCCGGAGATCGCCGATGAACTGCTGCGCCAGGTAGCACTCCGCCTCACCCAATCGACCCGCGCCGACGACACCGTGGCGCGTCTCGGCGCCGATGAATTTGCCCTCATCCAGGTGGGGCTCGCCCATCCCGATGGTCCAGCCTTCATGGCCGACCGGCTGGTGAAAGCGATCTCGGAACCCTTCGTCATCTGCGGCCATCACATCAACATCGGCACCAGCATCGGCATTGCGCTCTTTCCCAGCGACGGCATGAGCGGTGACGAATTGCTGCGCGCTGCCGACACGGCACTGGGCCGTGCGAAGGAAGCCGGCGGCAGCGCCTATCGCTTCTTCGAATCAGAAATGGACCTGCGGCTGCAGGAACGCCGTCGGCTCGAGCGCGATCTCAGGCATGCGGTCAATAACGACCAGCTTGAGCTCCACTACCAGCCGCTGGTCGATTGCGCGCATCTCACCGTCACTGGCTGCGAGGCGCTGTTGCGCTGGCACCATCCGGAACGCGGCCCCATCTCGCCATGCACGTTCATTCCGCTGGCGGAAGAATGCGGCCTCATCATGCAGCTCGGCGAGTGGGTATTGCGCACGGCCTGCCGCGAAACGGCCAGCTGGCCCGACGACAAGATCGTCGCCGTCAATCTGTCGCCCATACAATTCCGCCAATCCGATCTCGCCGACCAGATCCTGGGGATCCTCGCCGAGACCGGCCTCGCGCCCCATCGGCTCGAGCTTGAGATCACCGAAGGCGTCCTCATCGAGGATACCGAGCGCGTGCTGGCGACGCTGAAGGCCCTGAAGGCCCACGGCATCCGCATCTCGCTCGACGATTTCGGCACCGGCTATTCATCCTTGAGCTATCTGCACCGCTTTCCGTTCGACAAGATCAAGATCGACCGCTCCTTCATCTGGGCGATGGAGGAGAACTCGGATTCGATGTCGATCGTCCGCGCCGTCATCGCGCTTGGCCGGTCGCTGCGCATCACCGTCACGGCGGAGGGTGTCGAGACACCCACCCAGCTTGCCTGGCTGCAGGCGGAAGATTGCGACCAGGCCCAGGGCTATCTGCTCGGCAAACCGATGTCGCGTGCCGACATTGCAACACTCTGGGCCAATGCCCAGGGCCGCGCCCAGGCCGAACTGCCGCTCATCCAAGTGAAAGCCGCCGAGTAAGCGGACCGCCGCGGGATGCGCCCCGGACGGCATCTGCCGCCCGGGGCTCCCGCCCGTCAGGCCGAGACCGGGTCCAGAAAGCCGGTGACCTGTGCGATCCGGCCGTCATCGCCGAGGGTGACGAAATCGGTCCCGTGCGCGATCGCCGCACTCCCCGGCGCATTGTTGTCGCCAAGGCTCCAGGAAAAGCGCACACGGCCGTTATGACCGTCGGCGCCGTCCTTCAACGTGAAGCTGTGACCGGGAAAGCGTGCCTGCACGGCGGCGATGAGGGCGTCGATCTCGAGGAGATTGCGCCCCACCATCAGCGGATCGACATAGCCCGCTTCGGCCTGCCAATGCGTTTCAAGGAGGGCGCGGCGGCGGTCGATATCGATCTCGTTCCAGCAGGCGATATAGGTGCGGGCAACGTCCAGGGCGTTCGTCGTCATCGTATCTCTCCATTCACAGGAAGGTTGGACGAGAGGGAAGATGTGCCGGAAGGGGAGGCGGGTCGATTACGTCGGAGGTAATGGCGGCGCTTATTTGCACCCGCTATGATCCCGCCATGCAGATAGCAACGCTCCCCCGCACCACCGGCGATCACCTGCGACATTGGCGCCAGCAGCGGCGCCTCAGCCAACTCGACCTCGCGCTCGATGCCGAGATTTCCGCCCGGCATCTCTCGTTCATCGAGACGGGACGCGCCATGCCCAGCCGCGAGATGCTGCTGCGCCTGGCCGAGCGGTTGCAGATTCCCTTGCGCGATCGCAACCGCCTGCTGTTGGCGGCGGGCTTTGCGCCGCTTTATCCGGAGCGCGGGCTCGACGATCCGGCGATGGCGTCGGCCCGCTCTGCCGTCAAGGCGCTACTCACGGCGCATGCTCCTTTTCCAGCCCTCGCCATCGACCGCCATTGGCAGATCGTCATGGCCAATGACGCCGTGGCGCCGCTCCTTGCGGGCGCGGCGCCCCACCTCATGGCGGGGCCAGTCAATGCGCTGCGCGTCAGCCTGCATCCGGACGGGCTGGCGCCGCGCATTCTCAATCTTGGTGACTGGCGCCATCATCTGCTGGAACGGCTCAAACACCAGATCGCGGAGACCGGCGATACGGTTCTTGGCGCCTTGCTGGCTGAATTGACCGCTTATCCGGCGCCGGCACCTCATGCGTCACCGACTGAAAATGCCATCGCCGTGCCGTTGCGGCTGCGCACGACGGAAGGCGATCTCTCCTTCCTCAGCACCACGATGGTCTTCGGCACGCCACGCGATATCACCCTGTCGGAATTGGCGATCGAGACCTTTCTGCCGGCGGATGCCGCAACCGCTGCGGCCCTGCACCGCCTGTCCGCAATGTGAATCACTCTCCCACTCGTGCTCTTCAGCACGCGCTGGTTGGCCGCCATACTTCCTTCATCGCCAAGGCTATGGAGGAAACGATGCCGTCGACCGAGGGTGGGATCATCTCGATCATCCTGCAAGGATACGCCGCCTGCTGGCCGGCAACGCTGATGTTGGCGCTGGGCCTCATCGGCAGTGCCATCGTGGCGCTGCGCTGTTTCCTGCGCGACCATCACGCCCGCCGCGAGGTGATAGACTATCGACAGCTGAAACGACCAGACCGCCGCTGAGCGCCCCTTACCCGTGCCGCTTCAGGCCCTTCACCACCTAGACGTGTTTTATCTGCGCGCGGCCTCGATATAGGTGCGGGCGGCCTTGTCGAGCGTCTGCCATTGCGGCAGCAGCGCGCTGGGGAAGAAGACGCGGTAGCCATACCGCGGTCCGGGATCGGGGCGCAGGGCGCAATAGGCGCCGACATTCTTGGACGGTGGCACGTCTGCGCGGCATTCGATGACGCGGTCGACGGTGTTGCCGTCGAGATGAAGGAAGAAGGACGGCGCGTCGGCACCGCCGGTCGGCAACAGCGCGATGAGGTCCGCCGGTCCCATATCGCGCCGATACGTCTGCCGGCCGCCATTGGCTTTCAGCTTGGAGCGGGGGTCGTAATGGTAACCGCTGCCGACGGGCGCTGCCTCGCGCCCGCGCCAATCGGTGAAGACCGCTGCGAGTATGCCGGAGGGGAGCGGACTTTGCTGCGGGCCAAGGACATCGATCTGGATCGGTCGGGCTGCCGTGAGGGCGGGATCCAGCGCATCTGCCGGCATCTGCAGGGCGATGCGCGCATAGCGCAACGGCTCCTGCCGGGGCATGAGCGGCCAGGTCTGGAGCACGGCGCCCGGCACAAAGGTGAACGCCGTCTCGCCGACCAGATAGGTCTGGTCAGGCCCGAAGGTTGCGGCGGCCGCGGTGGTCCGCTGCGGCGCATTTTCGGCGCAGCTGCCAAGCGCGAGCAGGCAGGCGGCGAGAACAATCCGATGTTGCAGGCGCATGGCGTAGCCTCTCAATGGGAGAAGCCCGATCCTAGCACGAATGGGGGCGGTTACAGCCCGCGATAGCGCTCGAGGCCGAGGCCGCTGATGTCCACCTCTGGTCGCCGGCCGGAAAGGAGATCGGCCATGATGCGGCCCGACCCGCAGGCCATGGTCCAGCCCAGGGTGCCGTGGCCGGTGTTGAGATAGAGGTTGGCGTAGCGCGTGCCACCGATAATGGGTGGGCCGTCCGGCGTCATGGGACGGAGGCCGCACCAGAAGGCGGCCTCGGCGGCATTGCCGCCTTGCGGGAAGAGATCGCTCACCACATGGGTGAGGGTCTCGCGCCGGCCATCGCGCAAGGCGAGGTTGAAGCCAGCGAGTTCCGCCGTGCCGCCGACACGGATGCGGTCACCCAGGCGCGTGATGGCGACCTTATGCGTTTCGTCCATCACGGTCGATTGCGGGGCGCCACCATCATCCCGCACCGGCAAGGTGAGGGAATAGCCTTTGACCGGATAGACCGGCAGCTGCAGTCCCAATGGGCGCAACAGCTGCGGCGAATAGCTGCCAAGGGCCACGACATAGGCGTCGCCGGTAACGCGGCCGCCGGTGGTGTCGACGGCGGTGACGCGGTTGCCGTCATGCACCAGGCCGTTGATCGTCACCTGGTAACGGAAGACGGCGCCGGCTTGTTCGGCGAGCTGCCGCAGGCCTTGCGTGAACTTGAAGCAATCGCCGGTCTCGTCCATCGGCAAACGCAGTCCACCGACGAATTTCTCGCGCACATGCTTCAGGCCTGGCTCGACCTTCAAGCAGCCATCGACATCGAGCACTTCGTAAGGAATGCCGGTCTGCGCCAGCACGGCCGTGTCGGCGGCGATGCCGTCCATCTGCTTGGGCAAACGAAAGAGCTGCAGTGTCCCCTGCATGCGCTGGTCATAGGCGATGCCGGTGTCGCGGCGCAGTTCCTGGAGCACGTCGCGGCTGTAATGCGCAATGGGCAACATCAGGCTCTTGTTATGGGCGTAGCGCGCGGCGGTGCAGTTCCGCAGCATGCGCAGGCCCCACAGCCACATGGCGGGGTCGAGCTTGGGCCAGATCACCAGCGGCCGATGGCGCATGAACAGCCATTTCAGGGCTTTCACGGGAATGCCGGGCGCTGCCCACGGTGCCGAATAGCCAGGCGACACCTCACCCGCATTGGCAAAGCTGGTTTCGAGGGCCGGGCCTTCCTGCCGGTCGAGCACGATGACCTCATGCCCCGCTTGCGCCAGAAAATAGGCATTGGCCACGCCAATGACGCCGCTCCCTAAGATGATGATCTTCACGACACGGAACTCCCGTCGATACCCATAACGATCGAGCGTGTTTTAGCCGATCGCATTGCCAAGGCCCAGGGGGCCAAGCCGTCGCCACCGGCATGACAGGCATGCCGCGAGATGAATTGTGGCAACCCGCCGCATCCGCTACCAAGGTGGGCAAAATATCAGGGGATAAAGTCACATGACCATCGGTTATGACAGCCGCTATGCCTGGGGCCGGCTGCTGGCCGGCCTGGTCATCGCCACCATCGGCGGCGTCGGCCTGTGGTCGCCGGTGGCGGTTCTGCCCACCATCGAGGCCGAATTCGGCCTGGGGCGTGGTGGCGCGTCGCTGCCTTATACCGCCACGATGATCGGATTCGCCGCGGGCGGCGTCTTGATGGGGCGCTTGGCCGACCGGCGCGGCATCATGGTGCCGCTGGTCTTGGGCAGTTTCATGCTGGCCCTGGGCTTTGTTGCCGCGTCCCTCTCGCAGACCTATTGGCAGTTCATCCTGGCGCAGGCATTGCTCATCGGCATGCTGGGCTCGTCCAGCACCTTCGGGCCGATGGTGGCCGATATATCGCTCTGGTTCATGCGGCGGCGGGGCATCGCGGTCGCCATCGTCGCCAGCGGCAATTACCTTGCCGGCGCCATCTGGCCGCGGCTGCTGTTGCCGGCGATCGAGGCTTACGGCTGGCGCGTCGCTTATGCAGGCATCGGCATCATCTGCCTCGTCACCATGCTGCCGCTTTGTTACCTGCTGCGCCGGCGCCCGACTTTCGAGACGGCCGTGCCGCGCGACACGCCCGCCGCCAAGCCGATCGGTTCAAAAAAAGAAGCGCCGTTCTACTTGCAGGGCCTCCTCATGTTCGCCGGGATCGCCTGCTGCGTCGCCATGTCGATGCCGCAAGTTCACATGATCGCCTATTGCGGCGATCTCGGTTACGGTGCCGCGGCGGGTGCCCAGATGCTCGGCATCATGCTGCTGACCGGCGTCATCAGTCGCCTCGCCTCCGGCATGATCGCCGATCGGATCGGTGGGCTCGGTACCCTCATCCTGGGTTCCACCCTGCAATGCCTGGCGCTCATCTTCTATCTGCCCTTCGATGGGTTGATGTCGCTCTACATCGTCTCGGGGCTGTTCGGCCTCAGCCAAGGCGGCATCGTGCCGAGCTATGCCCTCATCGTGCGCGACAATTTCCCGGCCCATCAGGCGGGCGTGCGCGTCAGCCTGGTGCTGATGGCGACCGTCGTCGGCATGGCACTGGGTGGCTGGATGTCGGGCGCCATCTACGATCTGACGCATTCCTATCACATGGCTTTCTTGAACGGCATTGCCTGGAACGTGGTCAACATGGCGATCGCCTTGTGGCTGCTCATGCGCCGCTCGCCAGGGCGGCTGGTCGCGGCTTAGGATAACCACCGACCAGATCAACCAGAAGGGTTTGCACGATGGCGACCGCACCATTCGATTTCCGCAGCGCCGATGGCCATCATCTCTCCGGCCGGCTCGACCTTCCGGATGGCGCGCCACGGGCCTATGCGCTTTTTGCCCATTGCTTCACCTGCACCAAGCAATCGATTGCCGCCGTGCGCATCGCCCGGTCGCTGACCCAGCGCGGCATTGGCGTCCTGCGCTTCGATTTCACCGGATTGGGCGAGAGCGAGGGCGATTTTGCCGACAGCACCTTCAGCGGCAATGTGCGCGACGTCGTGGCGGCGGCGGCAGGCATGGCTGAAAAGGGCATGGTGCCGCGTCTTCTCATCGGCCACAGCCTGGGCGGCGCCGCAGTCCTCGCGGCAGCCGGCGATATCGCCAGCGTCGCCGCAGTCGCCGTCATCGGCGCACCCTTCGACGTCAAGCATGTGACCTTGCAGTTCGGCGACCGGTTGCCGGAGCTGATGGAGAAGGGCGAGGCGGAGGTCGATCTCGGCGGCCGGCCCTTCAACATGCGCCGATCGTTCATCGACGATCTCGATCGGCACGACCAGAAATCCCGCATCGCCGACCTGCGCCGTGCCTTGCTGGTGCTGCATTCCCCGGTCGACCAGACGGTTGGTGCGGAGAATGCCGGCGCCATCTTCCAGGCCGCCAAGCATCCCAAGAGCTTCGTCTCCCTCGACACGGCCGATCACCTGCTGACCAGGCCCAGTGACGCGGCTTACGCAGCCGATGTGATTTCGGCCTGGGCCTCGCGCTATCTCGGCGCCGATCTGGCCACCGGTTCAGAATGGGCGGAAGAGATGCCGGAGAAGAACGTGGTGGTCGAAGAGACCGGCGGCGGCAAATTCCAGGTGGCGGTCAAGACCGGCCACAGCCGCTTCATCGCCGACGAGCCGAAGGATGTGGGTGGCTTGGGCTCCGGGCCCAGCCCACATCAATTGGTGGCGGCGGGGCTCGGTGCCTGCACCACCATGACCCTGCGCATGTATGCCGAGCGCAAGGGCTGGCCGGTGGCGCATATCCGGACCGAGGTCAGGCATGTGACAGAGAAGGGGACGACACCGCCCGATCTTTTTACGCGCGACATCACCATCAGCGGCGATCTCGATGCGGAGATGCGCCAGCGCCTCATCGAGATCGCCGAGAAATGCCCGGTGCACAAGACATTGACGGCCGGCGCCCGCATCACCACGCGCGAATCTGGACGCAATTGATGACGGATCAACGCCTGCAGGCCCCGGCCGTCCAACGCAACCGCGATCCCATTCTCGATGTGCTGGGGCGCGTGCTGCCCAAAGACGGCACTGTGCTGGAAATCGCCAGCGGCAGCGGCGAGCATGTCATTCATTTTGCCCGTGCCTTGCCCGACTTGACCTTTCAGCCGAGCGACATGTCGCTCGAGAGCTTGAAAAGCATCGCCGCCTGGGTCGCCTCCAGCGGCGTCCCCAATATCTTGCCACCGCTTCATCTTGACGTGACGCAGGATATTTGGCCGGTAGATGCCGTGCAGGCGGTTCTGTGCATCAACATGATTCACATTTCGCCCTGGGCCGCGACCGCAGGACTGATGCGCGGCACAGCCAAGCTGTTGTCGGCGGGCGGCGTGCTTTACCTCTATGGCCCCTACAAGCGCGGGCAGCTACACACGGCCCCCAGCAACGCAGCCTTCGACGCGGATTTGCGCGCGCGGGACCCGGCATGGGGCGTGCGGGATCTCGACGATGTTGCAGCTTGCGCCGCATCTGCCGGGTTTTCGGTACCGGACGTCTTGGAGATGCCGGCCAATAATCTCAGCGTCGTGTTTCGCCGCCGTTAGTGACTTGCCGGCCGTCCGAGGCGATAGAGCACATGCGGTCGCAGCCAATGGCCGGCATCGAAGCGCGGATCCTCGAAATCGCCTGCCAGATCGCGCCGCATGCCGAGTTTTTCCATGACGCGGTGCGAAGGGGTGTTTTCGACATGCGCTGCCGCAACGATTTCGGCGGCGTCCGTGCGCGACCAGCTTGCGGCGATACAGGCTCTGGCAGCCTCGGTGGCATATCCTTGCCCCCAATAGGCGCGGCCGATGGTCCAGCCGGCTTCGAGCGCCGGGGCGCCGCGCATGACGGCCCGGCTGGCATCGTCGATGACGCCGACGCCGGCATCGCCGATCAGCGCGCCGTCCGATTTGCGTATGATTGCGCGCCAGCCCAGGCCGGTCGCGTCAAGCGTGTCGATATAGCCGTCGATCCAGGCGGATGCGGTGGCCGCGTCGATCACGCCGCGAAAAAATTTGCGCAGGATGGGATCGGCCAGAAAGGCGGCGTAGGGCGCGCGGTCTTCATCCCGCCAATTGCGCAACAGCAGTCGCGCCGTTTCGATGGGCTGGAGGGGCAACGCCTTCAGCGCGCTTCGCCGATCAATCGCTCGACCGAGGTGAGGACCATCAGCGAACGGCGATGCATCTTCCAATCGCCTTCGCCCTCGAACTGCGCAACGCGGTTCTTGGCGATCATCAAGGCGCTTTCGCGATAGCGAGCAATCAGTTCTGCGGCGGCCTTGTCATAGGTCTCGACGGTGTCGATGCTCATATCCCTACCCTTTGTCTGACACTGATCTGTGTCTTTGCACGCGCAACGCCCAGTCATCCCCTACTGGTTGTCATCATCGCTTGTGCTTGGCCGGATCTTTTTTCGGAACGCACGGTCCCGTTTCAGGTGCCATTCCCGGCTCATGGCCTCGCGTCGTGTCGCATATTGTTCGTGATAGAGCAATGTCCAAACGTGGCCGCGGGTCGACTTGGCGCCGCTGCCGTTATTATGTTGCGCGAGACGCCGTTCCAGATCGAGCGTCCAGCCGACATAGGTTCGGTAGCCACGTGGGGTCTCGCAGCCTAGAATATAGACGAAACAAGGCGATGGCTCTTTGACGGCAACCATGATGCAATCTGCGGACCTGGACCTGTGGATAACATCTAGCGCGTTTTGCATGGCGCGCACCAGCTTGATGCATGGCTGGCCGGAACCGGCGGCAGTCGATTCCGTTATGCACGCGGTGCAGCAAGGATGACCTGTCTCATGGCGGACTCGGCGGTGCGCCAGCACCTCCCGCAGCGCGACGCAGCGGCGCTGGCGGAAGCGAATATCGAAAAACTTCTGGCGCGACTGCCGTCTTGGCTGGCGCGCGCGATCCGTGGTCTGCGCCGCCCGCATGCGCGCTGGGTGCGCTTGCCTGTTGCGGCGCTGCTCATTCCCGGCGGCTTCCTCAGCTTCCTGCCTGTGTTCGGATTGTGGATGCTGCCACTGGGGCTGCTGTTGCTGGCGGTCGACATTCCACTGCTCAAACACTTGCTCTATCGCTTCATCAACTGGCTCGCGGTGAAGCGGCCGCAGTGGTTCCCATGAACGATCAGATTTTTCGCAGCATCGGCGAATGGCTCTCGGTGGTGCACATACCGCTGGCGCTGATCGTCACCTTTCATGTCCTCCTCTATAAACGCGACGTGCGCTCTGCGGTGGGGTGGATGGGCCTTGCCTGGCTCTCACCCATCATCGGCTGTCTGCTCTATGCGCTGTTCGGCATCAACCGGGTGCAGCGCAAGGCCTTCCGCATCAAGCGACGGCGTCGCCGCGCCTTGCACAAGCATCCCTATCTCGAGTCGCCGCCACGGCGTGACTATCTTGCCCCACTCCAGCAGGCGGTCGCCCGCATCACCGAGCGGCCCACCCAATCTGGCAATAATATCAAGCTGTTAAGGAATGGCGACGAAGCCTATCCAGCGATGCTGGCGGCGATCAACGGCGCCAGCAGCAGCATTGCGCTGTCCAGTTACATCTTCGATGACGATGCGATCGGGCGGGCTTTCATTGCCGCCCTTTCGGACGCAAAACAGCGCAAGGTCGATGTGCGCATCATCGTTGACGGCGTCGGCAGCGGCTACCTGTTGTCACCGGCCTATCATCGCATGCGGGCCGAGGGCCTGAAGGCCGCGCGCTTCCTGCATTCCTTCGTGCCGTGGCGCATGGCCTTCCTCAATCTGCGCAGTCACCGAAAGATTCTCGTCATCGACGGCCGCCAGGCCTTCATCGGCGGCATCAACATCAGCAGTGACAATCTGCTGGCGCACCAGACTGACAATCCGATCCGCGACGAACATTTCTCGGTCGAGGGTCCGGTCGTGGCGCAGATCATGGAAGCCTTCGCCACCGATTGGATCTTCACGACAGGCGAAGAGTTGAAAGGCCCGCTGTGGTTTCCGGTCATCGATCCCGCCGGCCGCGCCGAGGCACGTGTCGTCACGTCAGGCCCCGACCAGGATATCGACAAGATCGAATTCATGTTCCTGCAGGCGATCAGCACCGCGCGCGCCTCGATCAAGATCGTAACGCCCTATTTCCTGCCCGAGGACCGGCTCATCACCGCGCTTTCACTTGCCGCCATGCGGGGCGTTTCGGTCGATGTCGTCATTCCGGCGGAATCCGACCATGCCTTCATCGATTGGGCGACGCGGGCGCATGTCGAGCCGCTGCTGGTGTCGGGTGGGCGGCTGTGGCGGGCGCCCAAGCCCTTCGAACATTCGAAGCTGCTGACCATCGACGGCCGCTGGTCGCTGATCGGCAGCGCCAATTGGGATGCGAGGTCCATGCGTCTCAATTTTGAAATCAATCTCGAGATCTACGACCGCATCTTCGCCCGCCAGATCGAGGCGGAGTTCGAACGCAAGCGCGGCAAGGGCTTCACCCTGAAGCAATTGCGCCGGCGGCCGTTCCTTGTCCGATTGCGGGACAGGGCGGCGAGGTTGCTGCTGCCGTATCTTTAATTTCGCCGCTTCTTGCGCAATCCAGTCTTGTCATCCCCGCTTTCGCGGGGATGACAAATAAGCGGGGATGACAAGTAGCGGCCGTAGTGACAGAGAAAAATGTCGCTAAGCCCGGCTTAGCAGCACCTCGATCGGGTGATGATCAGAGGGACCCCGTCCCAGCACGCGGGCCTGGGTGCAATGCAGGTCGCGGATGAGGCAGCGGTCGAGACGGGTTTTAAGCTTGTGTGTCGGGTTGCGCGGGCCCACTTCGGCAAATCCACCCAAGGCGATCGGCCCCACGGCATTGCAATCGCCGATGATGACCGTGGGGCCATGCGTCGCCTCGGCTATGGCCTTGAGCTGCCGGCGATTGAGCACCTGCCCATGGGAAAGATGCACATTGGCGATGGAGATGCCGTCGAGTTTCAGAATCTGCGCCAGACGTGGCGGCACACGGATGGGAAAGGGTGAGATGGGCAAGGGAATGGAGTAGCCCTCACCCAGTTCATGGCGCGACCAGAAGGCCAGGCCATAGACGCGCTTCTGCATTTCCTGCCAGTGGAAGTGGCCGCCGACCAGCTGCGGCAAGGCCTCCAGCGGGCGCTTGGCCTCCTGCATCAACAGCAGGTCCGGCTGTTCCGCCTCGATGAGGCTGGCAAGGTCGCCGACCAGCGCGCCCCCGCGATGCCACAGATTCCAGCTGATCACCTTGATGGGCTTGGACATTCTTTGGGATGGTCCTCCTGCTTGCCGATTCTAGCAAGGAATGCGCCGGACGCGACCCCGTTCCTTCGCTCACAAGGGTCGCCTTCAGTCTTTTTCTGTTCTAGAAGATGGAAGCTCGCGGCCAGCCGGCCCGCTATCCCTGGAGTCCTATCGCATGACCCCCATGGCGCTGCTCATTTTTTCCGGCGTTTATGCCCTGGCTGTTCTCTCGCCGGGACCGGGCGTCGCTGCCGTGGTGGCGCGGGCACTAGCCACCGGGCATCGCCGCACCATGCCCTTCATCGCCGGCATCGTCTGCGGCGATCTGTTCTGGTTCGGCCTGGTGGTGAGCGGCCTCACGGTGCTGGCACACAATTTCTATTACGTCTTCGCCGCCATCAAATATGTCGGCGCCGCCTACCTCCTCTATCTCGCCTGGAAGCTGTGGCGGGCGCCCGCCAAGATGCCGGAAGACCAGGATTATGCCCGCGGCGAGGGCCTGCGCCTGGCGCTCTCGGGCTTTTCCATGACCGTCGGCAATCCGAAAACCATGGTGTTCTTCCTCGCCATCCTGCCCCAACTCGTGGTGCTGGAAGAGATGCGCTGGCCCGCCATCCTCGAGCTCTGCGTGCTGATGCCGCTCATCCTCTTTGCCGTCATGATGGTCTATGCCGTGCTGGCGGCGAAGGCACGGGCCTTCATCGCCTCGCCCAAGCAGATGAAGATCGTCAACCGCACGACCGGCGGCGTCATGGCCGGCGTGGCCGTCGCCGTGGCCACGCGCTGACATCATGAGCCTGCGCCCGATAGCCGAGATCGCCAGCTACCACGCCCACATCTATTTCGACGGGCCGGAACAGCGGGCCATTGCGATGGATTTGCGTGACCGCATCGCCGAGCGCTTCACGGTGGCACTGGGGCGCGTCCATGACCGCCGCATCGGTCCACACGCCCGCGCGATGTATCAGGTCAGCTTCGACGTGCCGACCTTTGCCCTGTTCGTCCCCTGGCTGATGCTGAACCGGCAGGGCCTTGCCGTGCTGGTCCACCCCAATACCGGCCGCGAGCGCATCGACCATCTCGAGCAAGGCCTGTGGCTCGGCGAAATCCTGCCGATCGTCAACCAAGACATGTTGCAGGAAGAGACTGAGGCGGAAGAAGCGCGCCCGCCCAATACCGCACCCACGCTGGTTCCCTAATAATCGCGCATCTCGTAATCGGCGACGATTTCATCGCGCACGGCGAAGATCACGCAGTCTCGGCTGGGCGGCGAGATATCCTCGCAGCGCTTCAATGCCTCTTCACGGGTGGCGCCGGCCTTGCCCGCACTGGGCAGGCATTTGGTCAAGGCGCAGCCCGACGGCGCACCGCCTAGTCCATCCTCGGTCACCGCATAATAGGCTTCGTCGCTGCCAAGATTGTTGAGGTAGATCTGGTAGTCTGCCCAGATGGCGGGGGCGAGGTCGACCTTGTCGTCGCCGGCATCGGCCGGCAAGGCGGCAATCCCTACAACGACGGGTGAGAACCACAACAAGGCGATAATGCCGTCGGCGATCCAGCGCATGACTAGCTTCCCTCATGGGTGGGACCCGCATCCCGGGCCACGCCAATCAACGCCCGGAAAATCCCCCGGTTCCCGGCCTCAGGGGCCATTATGCCATTTCCAGCAAGACTGACTTCCCGCCAGCGCGGCTACAGCGCGCAGGGCCCCATCCCTTACTCATGGAACACCACCACCCACGCCATCAGGAGAACCGATCATGAGTGAGAAAGTCATTGTCATTACAGGCGCTTCGCGCGGCATCGGTGCCGCTTTGGTCGCGGGGCTTCAGGCCGATGGCCACCGCATTGTCGCCAATTCCCGCAACCTGCAGCCGGCCAACGATACCCATATCCTCAGCATCGCCGGCGACGTTGCCGACCCCGCCGTGGCAGACCGTATCGTGGCGGCGACACTGGAGCGCTGGGGGCGCATCGACACGCTCGTCAACAATGCCGGCATCTTCATCGGCAAGCCGTTCGTCGACTACACGGCTGAGGATTACAACGCCGTCATGTCGACCAATGTCGCTGGCTTCTTCCACATCACCCAGCGCGTGGCGCGCCAGATGCTGAAACAGGGCAGCGGCCATATCGTCAACGTGACGACCTCGCTGGTCGATCAACCGATCGGTGCGGTGCCCACGGGTCTTGCCGCGCTCAGCAAGGGCGGGCTCGCCGCCATCACCAAATCGCTCGCCACCGAATATGCAACCAAGGGCATTCGCGTGAATGCCGTCTCGCCGGGTATCATCAAGACGTCGATGAACGAAGGTGCGGACCGCAACTTCCTGGCCAAGCTCCAGCCCATGGGACGGCTTGGCGAAACGGACGAGATCGTCGAAGCTGTGCGCTATCTCGACCGCGCCGCTTTCGTGACCGGTGAGATCATCCATGTCGATGGCGGCGCCCATGCCGGCCAATGGCAGATCGCCAGCTAAAAGAAGAAGGGGAGAATGTGAATGCCTTACGTCAACGTCAAGATCACGCGCGAGGGTGGCACCACGCGCGAACAGAAGGCCCAGGTGATCAAGGGCATCAGCGAAGTCCTGCGCGATGTCTTGGGCAAGCCGCTCAGCGCCACCTTCGTCGTCATCAACGAGGTGGAGCTTGAGGATTGGGGTGTGGGCGGCCTGCCGGTCGAAGACTATCGCCGGCAGGCCGGCGAAAAGAGCTGACCCCGCGCCTCAGAGCTTTGCCATACGCGCCAGATCCGCCTTCAGCCGGGGCACGGCGAAGTCGAAGAAGGCGCGCACTTTGGGAACGCCGAGGCGGCCCTCCGGTGTCAGGAGATGCACCGGCAGGGCCGCTTCCGGCGGATCGACCAGCACATGGACGAGCCGGCCGGCGCGGACCTCCTCGGCGACCTGGTAGGAAAAGACCCGTGTCAATCCATGCCCTTCGACGGCGGAGGCCACCGCCGCCTCGACCGTGTTGACCACGAGGCGGGGGGCGATATCGATGCTTTCAGCCTTCCGCCCTGGCCTCCCTTGCGGAAAGGCCCAATTGTCGGCGCCGAACACCGTCATGGCGATGCATTGATGGTCGGCCAGATCTTTGGGCAATCGGATCCTGGGGCGGCCCTGCAAATAGGCAGGCGATGCCGCCACGACCCGCCGCACCTCGCCGAGCCGGATCGCGATCAAACTCGAATCCGGCAGATGCGCGATGCGCAGTGCCACGTCGATGCCTTCCTCGATCAGCGACACTTTCCGGTCCATCAGATGGAGCCGCGCGCGGATCTCCGGATGTGCGTCCAAGAACGCATCGAGCACTGGGCGCAGCACCGTTCCGCCGCTGGACAGCGGACCGGTCAGTGTGAGGAGCCCGCGTGGCGCGGCACCTTCGCCGGATGCCAGCAGATCGGCCTCGTCGAGTTCAGACAGCACGCGGCGGCAGGCGGCGGCATAGCGCTCCCCCGCTTCGCTGAGGCGAATGGAACGTGTGGTGCGGTGCAGCAGCGGCGTCCCGACATGGCTTTCCAGGAAACCGATGGCACGCGTGACAGCCGCCGCCGAATGGCCGAGCTTACGGCCCGCCCCCGCAAGACTGCCTTCATCGAGTGCCGTCACGAAGACGCGCATCGCATCGATCCTGTCCATCCGGCGCTCCCGCTTGTCGTTCCTGCGGCATTATGGCGAAAGTTGATATCTGCGCCAGCGCAAGAGCCCCCGCACAAGAACCCCAGCACAAGAACCGGAGTGCGTGTCGATCGCCCGTTCGCCAGATTAAGGTCCATCACCTTCGCGACTGAAAGGACGAGCGATGACCAGGACCGAAAAGACAGATCGCGCTGCAGCGACCCTCAACGATCCGCGCTGGGCCGCTGTCGTGGCGCGCGATGCCACGGCCGATGGCCGTTTCTTCTATTCCGTCAAGACCAGCGGCGTCTATTGCCGGCCGGGCTGCAAGGCCCGACCGGCGCGCCCGGAGAATGTCGCCTTTCACGACCATGCGGCGGCGGCCGAGGCTGCCGGCTTTCGCCCCTGCAAACGGTGCAAGCCGGATTTGCTGCGGGCAGTGACGCGCTATGCGACGGCACAGATCGATCTTGGCATCTTGCTGGTGGCTGAGAGCGACAATGGCATCTGTGCCTTGACCCTGGGCGATGACAAAGCCGCGTTGATTGAGGACCTGCAGCAGCGTTTTCCGAAAGCGCAGCTGGTTGAGACGCTTGGTTCGGCATCGCTGGCGCTGGCGCTGGCCTTGCTGGCCGATCCAGCGGGCACGGCGATGGGGCGGCTCGATCCGCAAGGCACGCCCTTCCAGCGCAGGGTGTGGCAGGCATTGCTGGCGATCCCGGCTGGCAGCACCGCAAGCTATAGCGAACTTGCCGCCGCCATCGGCCGGCCGCGCGCGGTGCGGGCCGTGGCACGGGCCTGCGGTGCCAATCCGATCGCCGTCGCCATTCCCTGCCACCGTGTCATCGGCAGCAATGGCGCGCTCACGGGTTATCGCTGGGGTGTCGCACGCAAGCGCGCGCTGCTGGCACGAGAGTGGGCTTCATGAAGCGCATTGACTGGCAGGCGGTCGGCACTGCGCTCGATTCCGACGGCCATGCCGTGCTGCCTGGTTTCCTGGCGGCGGCAGATTGCGCCGCCCTCATCGCCGGCTATGACGATGAGCGGCATTATCGCAGCCGCGTGGTGATGGAGCGGCATGGCTTTGGCCGCGGCGAATACAAATACTTCAGCTATCCGCTGCCGCCGCTCATTGCGCAACAGAGGGCGACGCTCTATGCCCAGCTGGTTCCCATCGCCAACCGCTGGAACGCGGCGATGGGGCTGGGTCTGCGCTATCCGGAAACCCATGCCGATTTCCTCGGGCAATGCCACCAGGCCGGGCAGGTGCGGCCGACGCCGCTCATCCTGCGCTACAACCCTGGCGACTATAATTGCCTGCACCAGGACCTATATGGTGCGCTTGCCTTTCCGCTGCAGATCGCGGTCCTGCTGTCGCAACCCGGTGCCGATTTCGAGGGCGGCGACTTCGTGCTGACTGAACAGCGCCCGCGCCAGCAATCCAGGCCGATGGTCGTGCCGCTGCAAAAGGGTGACGCCGTGCTCTTTGCCGTGCATCATCGGCCGGTGGCGGGTACGCGCGGCACCTATCGCGTCAACCTGCGCCATGGGGTGAGCCGTGTCACCGCCGGGCAACGTTATACGATGGGCATCATTTTTCACGACGCGACATGATCCAGGACCTTTTCTCCGACAGCACCGAACAGCTCGACGACGGCGCCTGGCTCCTGCGCGGCTTTGCGCTGGAGAAGGCCGTGCCGCTCATCGCGGCGATCGAGGCGGTGGCAAAGGCGGCACCCTTTCGCCATCTGGTGACGCCGGGCGGCTTTCGCATGTCGGTCGCGATGACCAATTGCGGCGCCTATGGCTGGGTCTCGGACCGGCGCGGCTATCGCTATGACGCGGTTGATCCCGACACGGGTCGGGCCTGGCCGGCGATGCCGTCTTCCTTCCTCGATCTCGGGCGGGAAGCGGCGCAGGCCGCCGGCTATGCCCAGTTCAATCCGGATGTCTGCCTGGTCAACCGCTACACCCCCGGAACAAGGCTGACCTTGCACCAGGACCGGGACGAGGGCGATTTTGCGCATCCCATCGTTTCCATCTCCCTCGGCGTCCCCGCCACATTCCTGTGGGGCGGCTTGGCGCGCGGCGACAAGACCCGGCGTTATGCACTCTACCATGGCGATGTCGTCGTCTGGGGCGGTCCGTCCCGGCTGCGCTTTCACGGTATCGCCCCGCTCAAATCGGCGGATCATCCGCTCACCGGCAATCTCCGCTTCAACCTCACCTTCCGTCGGCAGGGTTCTTAAGGACGGCACTGGCGCCAGCTACAGGGTCCGCATGGCCCAGATGAAGGCGCCGCTGGCCGCGAGCGACGCCACGGTCCGCACATGGTTCCACATGACCCAATCCTTGAGATAGCGGGGCCAGAACAGGGCGGCATCGGCGCTGTCGGGTTGGAGCGGGACCAGCGCCTCGTTCAGCGGCACATTGCCGAAGACAGTGACGGCGAAGCTGCCGATCACGTAGAGCACGCTCCCCAAGGCGACATAGCCCATGCCTGGCATCGACAGGTGGCTGAGCGCATACCCCGCCACCAGCAACGCCAGCAAGGCCGTGCCCATGAAGACGCCGAGGAAGATCGGATTGATGACGACGACATTGATCGATTGCATCGCGGCGATGCCCTGGGCTGCCGGCAAGCGGCCGAGCGCGCCCATGACAAAACTCGAGAATGCGAAGAACACACCGGCGATCAGGCCGGACCCCAGGGCCAGCAGAAAGGTGAGGGATGTGGTGAGCCAATCCAACATGGTCGTTATCCACCCGTTCAAGGTTGCAGGGTTTTGAGATAGGCGATGAGGTCGGCCCGGTCTTGTGCGTCCTCGACCGAGACATTCATGTCCTGGCCCGGCAGCAGGGCTTCGGGGTCGGCAAGCCAGGCATCGAGCAATTGGTCGCTCCAGATAAAGCCTGCACCGCGCAAGGCATCCGAATAATCGAAGCCGGGGACCGAGCCGGCTTGCCGGCTGAACAGGCCGCGATGATGCGGCCCGCGCTGGTCCGTGTCTGCCGCGTGACAGGCGCTGCAATCCTCGGCGTAAAGCGCGGCGCCGCGCGCCGGATTGCCCGCCGCTTCAGCCGACGGCGCCTGCAAGGCCATGAAAAGGAACAAGATTGCCGCCAAAAACGCCCGTTTCATCAGTCTCTCCAAAATATGAGCAATCCTCATATTGCAGAAAGTGATAAACCCTCATATTATTCCCGGCAAGCAGAATCTGGAGACGGGCGATGAGCGACGCGATGACGACGGCAGGACGGCGCCAGCCGACGCAGGCCCGGGCCAAGGAGCGGGTCGAGCTGATCTTGTCGATCGCGCAGGCGCGCATCGCGGCATCAGGCAGCGATGCGCTGCGCATGAGCGACATCGCGGCTGAGGCCGGCATCTCGATCGGCTCGCTCTACCAATACTTCCCTGACAAGGCCGCCATCATCGGGACGTTGGCCGAGCGCTATAACGCCGAAGGGCAGGCCTGCGTGGCGGCGATCTTCGCTGGCGTCACGGAGCCTGCCCATCTTGAAGCGGCGCTCGTTGCGACACTCGACGGCTATTACCGCATGTTCTGCGCGGAGCCGGTGATGCGCGACATCTGGTCGGCGACCTTGGCCGACAAGGCGCTGCAGGAAATCGACGCCGCCGATTGCCGTGCCCATGGCGAACAGCTGGCCGATCTGCTGCACCGCCTGAAAAGCGCCAAGCGGCAGCGCGACGAACGCGACCGCGCCGCGTTTCTCACCATGCAGCTGATCGCGGCCATCGTGCGTGCGGCCATCGCGCAGCCGCGGCAAGAAGGCGACGCCCTGATCGAGACGGCAAAGCGCCTGCGTCCCTGGGCCGGGCTCGTCGATCAGATCGTCGCGCAGTAGTTTTGTCCCCGCGCGACGTTTGACAACCGGTCAATATGTTGATATCAACCTTTTATCGCAGCGGCAGGCCGCCGACCGCGGACGTGCAACAGACCGCCCAAACCCAAGTCGGAGGAAACGATGCGTTACATCGAAGCTTTCGTGCTGCCCGTGCCGAAGAAGAACCTCGCCGCCTATCAGAAACTCGCCCGCAAGACGGCCAAGATCTTCAAGAAGCATGGTGCGCTGGAGGTCTACGAATATGTCGGCGACGATCTTGATGTCACATACGCCGTTCCCTTCCCAAAGCTTGCCAAGATAAAAAAAGGCGAGACCGTGATCTTCTCCTGGATGGTCTTCAAATCGAAGGCGCATCGCGACAAGGTCAATGCCGAATTCTTCAAGGATCCGCTGACGTCCGGCATGGACATGTCGAAGCTGCCCTTCGACGTGAAGCGCATGTGCATGGGTGGCTTCAAGCTCCTCGTCGCGGGCTGATCCGATTCACGATGCTGCTGCTTCTAAGCGCCGCCGCGCGGCAATCCTGCAACAAGACCGCTAAATGGGAGACGATGATGAAGCTCAACCCCTATCTGACCTTTCACGGCAATGCCCGCGAGGCGTTCGAGTTCTATGCCAAGGTCCTGCGCGGCAAGATCGTCATGATGCTGACCAATGGCGAAACGCCGATGCGCGACCAATGCTCACCCACCGGCCTCGCGCGCATTGCGCATACGCGCCTTGTCATCGGCGACCAGGTGCTGATGGCCTCCGACAGCCCGGAAGGCATGGAGTGCCAGACCCAGGGCATGATGGTGTCGCTGAATGTCGACACGCCGGCCGAGGCGACGCGGATCTATAACGAGCTCGGCGCGGGCGGGAAGGTGACCATGCCGCTCGCCGAGACCTTCTGGTCGCATGCCTTCGCCATGTTCACCGACAAGTTCGGCATTCCCTGGATGGTGAACTGCGAAAAGCCGATGTAGGCGCCCAGCGCGCCTAAGGCTGGTCGAGCCGGCCCGCGCGCATGATGTGCCAGTACATGAGATCGGGGTAGCGCGTCTCGCTGAGCGGTGCCCGGTGGCAGCGCTGGATGATATCGGTGTCGGAGGCGGCGTTGCCTTCGATGATGACGAGACCCTGGTCGGTCAGCGCCACGTCCCAGCCGATGATGGCGCGGTCGGCGAAGGCTTGATGGGCATCGAGGACCAAGGCCAACATCTCCGGCCAGTGCGGCAGGACACGGTCCTTGATCAGGGCGCCCGAAACCGGATGCCGGTCGACCCAGCCGACGCTTTTCAGGAAACCCTTGTCTGTCGCGGCACCCAACCTGCCGGTCGTCAGATCGACGGCCGCGGCAATGCCGCCGGCATGATAATTGTCGACGATGCTGCCCTTGCGGCTCGGCATGCGAAAGACCGCGCGAATGGCTTCCGCGGCACCCTCCTCGTTGATCGCCGTCACGACGCGCACGGTGGCCAAGGCATCCTGGGCGAGGTCGCGCAAGGCCGGGTCGTTCACCAAGCGCTCCTGCACCAGATAGGGTTCGCGCTTTGACAGTGTCGAAAGACGCGACAGCAGGCCCGCCGCGTCGCATTCCAACCCATCCTGGTGCCGATAGCGGCCATCGGCATAGCGCCATAGTTCGGCCCGGCTGCCACCCCGCCCGCGCGTGCGCTTGATGAACAGATCTTTGGGCGGCAGGTCGCGGCTGGTGCCGACGATGCGACCCTTCGCAAAGGCCGCAATCACCGGGGCCACCTTGATGCCCTTGCTGGCGGCATATTGGGCAAAGCCGACTTTGTCGCTGAGCGGGGTCGTTGTGCCAGCAGGCGGTTTCAACAGACGATAGAGCGTGTCCTTGGTCGCAAAGCGATGCACATAGCCGGCGGCGCGCGCATAGCATTGCGGCAGATAGAGTTCCAGCTTGTAGTAATAGTCCGGCCGAAAGCCGAACCGTGCCGCCAGCACCAGTTGCTCCCAGGCCTGGCGCAGGATGCCCTTGCCGCTTGCCGCCCGTGCCATGCCGGCATGGGGAACGGTCGCGAGGATGATGCGCACCAGCGTGAAGACCGGCCACAGGGCCAGCAGCGCCACGATCATCAGACGATCGAAAATTCCCCGACTTTGCCAGATGGCGCGGTAATGCGCGTGATGCAGGGCGTCGACCGTGCCGGTGGCGTTGGCCAGCGGCACCCAGGCCAGCGGTAAAGGTGGCGGCATCATCTGCGCCGTGATCTTCGTGCCGTTCAGTATCTTCGTCGTCATGGCAGCCCTGGGCGGTTAACGCGGTGTCGATGTGAGGGCCGCCAAGATATGGAGGTTATGTGGCACTTTTGGGTCTGCTGTCCTGATTTGAACTGAACGAAACCCATGTATTTAACAGAACCTTAGATATTTAGTGGTAAATCCCCCTGAGCATTCATTCTTTCGTCCCTGAGGTCACGCTCATGAAGTCGCTCACCATTCGTACCGCCTTGCTGGCTGTTTCATCGGCAGTCCTGCTGCTGTCGCTCGCTGTGGGCGGCATCGTGATGACAAGCATCAAGACCCTCAATGACGGCGCCAACACGCTCTATGACGATATTCTGCCGGGCATCCAGGCGGCCGAGGAAATGAATGTCGCCTTCGGCGATCTGCGCATCGCCGGCGCCGAGCATCTGATGGCCTCGACCGATGCCGAGCAGGACACGGCCGAAAAGGACATCACCGCGGCCGGTGCCACCTTCGACGAATGGGCGAAGAAATATGAGGCGACCCTCACCGGAGACACCGCCGCTGCCTCGGATGCGGCCGATCTCGCCGGCGAAAAGGCGACCCTCGATAAAATCACCGGCGGCTTCGAAACCTATGAGCAGCTGAATGAAAAATTTGTGGCGTTGTCGCGTGCCAGCAAGGACGATGAAGCCGGCGCCCTGTTTCGCGGCGAGATGAAAAAGATCTACGATGAAGTCGGCACCGAACTTGACGGCCTCATCGATGACAACAATGGCGATGCGGACGGCGTCAACGATGACAACGACGCGACCTATGCCAGCACCTGGTGGACCGTCGCTGGCCTGGTGGGCGCGCTGATCTTGCTCGTTGCCGGTCTCATCATCTTTGCCATGGCCGGCGTCGTGAAGCCGATCCAGCGCGTTGTCCGCGCCATGGGTGATCTTGCCGGCGGCAACAAGCAGGTCGCCATTCCCTATACCGACCGCCGCAACGAATTGGGATCCATGGCAGCCGCCATCCAGGTCTTCAAGGACAACATGATCGAGGCCGATCGCCTGCGCGCCGAACAGGAAGAGGCGAAGGCCCGCGCCGAAGCCGAACGGCGCCGTTCCATGCTGGAGATGGCCGACAAGTTCGAGGCCAGCGTGGGTGGCGTCGTCAGCGCCGTGACCGCCGCCGCCACCGAACTGCAGAAGACGGCACAAACCTTGTCGGCGACGGCCGAGGAGACCTCGCGCCAGTCCGGCGTCGTCTCCGCGGCGGCCGAGGAAATGACTCAGAACGTCCAAACCGTGGCATCCGCCACCGAGGAGCTTTCCGCCTCGATCCACGAGATCAGCGGCCAGGTGACGGAATCGACCCGCATCGTCGGCGACGCCGTCGCCCAGGCCGACGAAACCAATGCCAAAGTTCAGCTGCTCTCAGCCGCCGCGCAGAAGATCGGCGAGGTGGTGACGCTCATCAATGACATTGCCGGCCAGACCAACCTGCTGGCGCTTAACGCGACCATCGAGGCCGCCCGTGCCGGTGATGCCGGCAAGGGCTTCGCCGTTGTCGCCTCCGAGGTGAAGAATCTCGCCACGCAAACGGCCAAAGCCACCGACGACATCGCCGAACAGGTGCGCTCGATCCAGGATTCGACCGACAGTTCGGCCCAGGCCATCCAGGGCATCACCCAGACCATCGGCCGCGTCTCGGAAATCGCCACCACCATCGCCTCGGCGGTGGAGGAGCAGGGGGCGGCGACGCAGGAGATTTCCAGGAACGTGCAACAGGCGGCGACCGGCAGCACCGAGGTTTCCACCAATATCGCCGGTGTTACCGAAGCCTCGCAGCAGACCAGCGCCGGTTCGACCCAGGTCTTGAGTGCCGCCAGCGAATTGGCGCGCAATGGCGCGTTGCTGCAGCAGCAGGTCAGCGACTTTCTGCGCCAGATCCGCGCCGGCTGACGATCAATCTAGAGCTTGCGTGCAGCGAGGATGTGCCCGCCAGGGCCATCCTGCACCAGGATGGCGCCGGCTAATTCACGCCCTTCCTGCGCCGGCGGCAGATCGAGGCTCAGCGCAGCACCTGACCAGGTGCCAAGACGCGTCAGTTCCCGCACCGCATGGCCGATCTGCAGCACGCGCCGGCGATTCTCGCCGCGCGCCACGGGTACCTCGGCAATGCCAGGGTCGTAACGCACCAGCCACACATCGGCGGCCCGTGCCGGCGATGCCGCAGCCGCGACGACGATCTTCTCGCCCGCCACATCGATCGCTGGTTCACTTGATTGCGCAGCGGCGGCGCGGGTGACCAATGCTTCCACTTCAGACAAGTCATGGCCAACGCTGTCGGCAGTCCCATCGATCACCATCTGCGGCGTGTAGGCGCTCTGGCGGCCAAGCGGCCCTTCATAGGCGAATTGACGGTCGGTGAAGGCCTGCTTTGAGAATGTGTCGTCCCAACCCAGATCGTTCCAATAGGTGACGGCGAAGCTCAGCGCCAGGATATCCGGCCGGTCCATCAAGCGGATCAGATTGGCATCCGCCGGCGGGCAGGACGAACAGCCCTGGCTGGTGAACAACTCGACCACCACCGGGCGTGTCTCGGCCACGGCCGGGCCAGCGAACAACCCCGCAAAAGCCAGGGCCATCAACACTTGCGCCCGAAACACCTGCCTTTGCCACATGGCAAATCTCCCTGATGCATGCCTGATGGCGGTTACGTGTCGTTGTCGGGCTTTGTTACGTGGCCTTGCCCGGGCCGTGCTTGGCGCTGGGTTGATCCGGGGCCCGCTTCGCTCATAAGATGCGCCCCTTCCGCACCGGGGCGATGGCGCCCCGCTGCTGCCACCTCGTTCCATGTGATTTTCTTGACCGACGCGACTTCCCCGAACGGCCATGCCAAGCCCGGCCGCCCCGAACAATTGGCGACCCGCCTGTCCTTCTTTTTCATTGGCGTGACGCTGGCCAATTGGGCGGCGCTGGTCCCCTTCGCCAAGCTGCGCACCGGGCTTGACGATACGTGGCTGGGCTTCCTGCTGCTGTGCCTGGGTGCCGGGTCGATCATCGCCATGCCGATTTCGGGGGCGCTTTCCACCCGCTTCGGCTGCCGTGCGGTGATCCTGGTGTGCGGCTTGGCTGTTGCCCTGCTGCTGTTGCCGCTCAGTTTTCTTGCCAGCGGCGTGCTGATGGCGGTCTCGCTCTTTGCCTTCGGTGCCGCGGTCGGTGCCTGCGAGGTGGCGATGAACATCCAGGCGGTGATCGTCGAAAAGGGCGCCGACCGGCCCTTGATGTCGGGCTTTCACGGCTGCTTCAGCCTGGGTGGCTTTGCCGGTGCCGGCAGCATGAGCCTGCTGCTCTCGCTGGGTGTGGCACCTTTCACCGCGACCTTGGCGATCGTCATCGCCCTCATCGTCATCCTGGCGCTGGCGCATCGGCGCAACATCGCTTACGGCAACGAAGGTGGCGGCGGTTCACCGCTCTTCGTCCTGCCGCATGGCATCGTCCTCTTCATCGGCTTCCTCTGTTTCGTCATCTTCCTCGCCGAAGGGGCGATGCTGGATTGGAGCGGCCAGTTCCTGGTCAGCCAGCGCGGCTTCGAGGCGACGGCCGCTGGCACCGGCTACAGTGCCTTCGCCATCGCCATGACCGTGGGGCGCTTCGCCGGCGATTGGATCGTGGCGCATCTCGGGCGCTCCCGAATTCTGCTGCTGGGCGGCTGCGGCGTGACGCTGGGTTTCCTCCTTGCCGTGCTGGCGCCCGTCGACGAAGCCGCCTTGCTCGGCTTCGTGCTCATCGGGCTCGGCGCCTCCAACATCGTGCCGGTGCTCTATACCGCCGCCGGCGCGCAAAAGGTGATGTCGCCAAGCCACGCGGTCGCTGCCATCACCACCATCGGCTATGCCGGCATCCTGGTGGGGCCGGCGGCGATCGGCCCGGTTGCCGACTGGACCAGCCTCAGCTTCGCCTTCGGCCTGATCGGTGCGCTGGTTCTGGTCGTTCCGCTAAGTGCCCGGGTCATTGCCGCGCAGATGCGCTGAGGCGGCAAACGCTGGAACGATAGGATGGGGACAATTCCCCATTTTAGCCTGCTGCCATTTACGATGCAGCCGCTGCGGCATAGGGTCGCGAACGACAGCCACGTCCCCATCTCCCGGAGTTTTCCGCGTGCCCGTCCCGACCACGCTTACCTGGCGCATCGCCTGCCTTGCGAACGTCGCCATGCTGGCCTTTGCCGCCAATTCGCTGCTGTGCCGCTTGGCGCTGGGCGCCGGCAGCATCGATGCCGCGAGCTTTGCCAGCCTGCGCATGGTTTCAGGTGCCGCTGTCCTGGCGCTCATCCTGCGCCTGCGTGGTGGCTCGGTGACGGCGGGCGGCGTCATGGCATTGCGCGCTGCCGCGCGCCCGGCACTGATGCTCTTTCTCTACATGGCCTGTTTTTCCTTCGCCTATCTGTCGTTGGGCGCCGGCACGGGCGCCCTCATTCTCTTTGGCGCCGTGCAGCTCACCATGTTCTCGGTGGCGCTGCTCGGCGGCGAACGTTTCTCCGCCCTCTCCTGGGGTGGCCTTGCCCTGGCCTTTGCCGGCCTCGTCTATCTGGTGCTGCCGGGTCTCCATGCGCCCGATCCTCTTGGCGCGCTGCTGATGGTCATCGCCGGCCTCGGCTGGGGTTTCTATTCGCTGCTCGGCCGCCACGCCGCCGATCCACTGCTGGCGACCGCGCGCAACTTCCTCATGGCCGTGCCGCCGGTGCTTGCCGTCAGCCTGGCAAGCCTGCTGCTGGCGCCCGGCATAGCGCATGCCCAAACGCGGGGCGTGCTGCTGGCATTGGCGTCCGGTGCGCTCGCCTCTGGCTGCGGCTATGTCGTCTGGTACGCGCTGCTGCCGCATCTCAGCGCCATGCGCGCCGCCACCTTGCAGCTCTCGGTGCCGGCCATCGCCGCCCTGGGCGGCGTGCTGTTCCTGGGCGAGATGCTGACCCAGCGCCTCATCTTCGCCGCCATGGCCACCTTGGGCGGTGTCGCCATCGTCCTCATGCAGCGCCATCGGCCGAGGGGCTGACGCAAGGCACGACAGACCGGCATGGCGCCTTGTCGGCACGCATCTCAACCCTGTACGATAGCGGGTAGGCGCTGGGCAACACGCGAAGCGAGGGCCATGAACAGCTGGTATCTCCCGGCAGGCGACGAGGTCGACCCGCGCATTGCCTCAGCGCGCGTCCGCGCGCTGTTCAACTATTGGCGCAGCCTGGGCGTGCCCGGCACCGTCCCCGCCCGCTCTCTGGTCGATCCGGCGGCAATCAAATCGCTGCTCCCCAATCTGATGATCGTCGACCTCAGCCCGGAACCCTTGCGCATCCGCTATCGCCTGGTCGGCACCGAGGTCGTGCGCTTCACCGGCATCGAAATCACCGGCCACTATCTTGACGAATTGGAGATCGACGACTTCAGCGAAGCGGAACTGCTCGCTGTCTACCGGAAGCAACGCGACGATGGCTGGCCGGTCCAGGGCGTTGCCGAATATGCGATCCAGGGCAAGCGCCTGCTGCGCACCGAATACATCATCTGCCCGCTGCTCGATGCGCAAGGGAAGCCCAGCCAGGCCATTGTGCTGGAGGACTACCTCCTCTCCCACGGCATCGACCTGCGCACATTGCCAACGGCCCGACTGCGCGGCTGACCCCCAGAAATCGCCCAGCGCATCCAGGCCCACGCATGGCTCACGCGCCGGATCGGCATGGCCCTTGGCGCCACTCTTGCCCTAATATTCCGCCCCGGAAAGCGGCAGGAGCGACAAGGACATGGGCAAGGGTTCGGATCTGTTGGTGGCGGCGCTGGAGAATGAGGGTGTCGAGCGCATCTTCGGTGTGCCGGGCGAGGAGAATCTCGATGTCGTCGAGAGCTTACGCAAATCCAAGATCCAGCTGGTCCTCACCCGCCACGAACAGGCGGCGGCCTTCATGGCGGCAACCTATGGGCGCCTCACCGGCAAGCCCGGCGTCTGCATCGCGACCCTGGGTCCCGGCGCCCTCAATTTCACCACGGCTGCAGCCTATGCGCTGCTGGGCGGCATGCCACTGGTGATGATTACCGGGCAGAAGGGTGTGAAATCCTCGCGCCAGGCGCGCTTCCAGATCGTCGATGTGGTGTCGGCGATGCGTCCCTTGACCAAGCTCACGCGCCAGATCGTCTCGGTGCGCACCATACCCACCACCGTGCGCGAAGCCTTCCGTGTCGCCATGGACGAGCGCCCGGGCCCGGTACATCTGGAACTCCCCGAAGACGTGGCGGCGGAGGAGGCGGATGCCGCCATCATCCCGCCCCATGCGCTGGAACTGCCCGTGGCCGGCGCAGAAGCCCTCGACCGCGCGGCGGCGATGATCAAGGCGGCGAAACGCCCGCTGGTGATGCTGGGGGCCGCGGCCTCGCGCCCGCGCGCCACAGCCGATCTCGCGCAATTCGTCATCCGCACGCGCATTCCCTTCTTCACGACGCAGATGGGCAAGGGCACCGTCCCCGGCGGGACCGAACTCTATATGGGGACGGCCGCCTTGTCGGAACGCGACTATGTGCACGACGCCATCGACCGCGCCGACCTCATCATCACCATCGGCCATGACACGATCGAAAAGCCGCCCTTCATCATGGGGCCGCAGGGACCGCAGGTCATTCACGTGGGCTACCAGCCGGCAACTGTCGAGCAGGTCTATTTCCCGCAAGCCGAGGTGGTGGGCGATATAGGCCCCAGCCTGCGCCTCCTCGCCGACCGTCTTGAGGGCAAGCTGCCGCAGGCCGGCGCGCTATTGCCCCTGCGCCAGACGATTCTGGCACGCCTCGCCGACCGCGCGACCGAAGATCGTTTCACGCCGCAACGCATCGTCCATGACGTGCGCCAGGTGATTCCGGCCGACGGCATCGTCGCCCTCGACAACGGCATGTACAAGATCTGGTTCGCGCGCAACTACCGCACGACCATGGCGAACACGCTGTTGCTCGACAATGCGCTGGCCACGATGGGCGCGGGGCTCCCCTCGGCGATGATGGCCGCCATTCTCTATCCCCAGCGCCGGGTGCTCGCGGTCTGCGGCGATGGCGGCTTCATGATGAACAGCCAGGAAATGGAAACGGCTGTGCGCCTGAAGCTCAACCTTGTCGTCCTCATCCTCGAGGACGGCGCCTATGGCATGATCCGCTGGAAGCAATCGGTCGACGCCTTCCCCGATTTCGGCATGACCTTCAACAACCCGGATTTCGTGCGCTATGCCGAAAGCTATGGCGCCAAGGGCCACCGGGTGACGGCGATTGGCGATTTCGTGCCGACTTTGGAGGCGGCCTTCAAGGCCGGCGGCGTGCATCTTGTGACGGTGCCGATCGATTACAGTGAGAACACCCGCGTCCTCAATCAGGAACTCGCCAACCACGTGCCGGCCAGCCTCGACTAATCATCCCGCGCAGAAAGTTGTCCTGATGCCCACCGCGCCGCAAAAGCCCGGCTTCTTCCTGCCGATTCTCGCCGGGGCCACCTGGCGCGACCGCGTCATCGCCTGCCTCGGTGCGTTTGCCGGCATCTGCGTCACCTATCTGCTGTGCCGCCTCACCCCGGGCAGCCTCACGGGTGACATGGCGCATCTCCCTTACCTGGTGGCGCCGATGGGGGCCAGTGCCGTGCTGCTCTTTGCCGTGCCGGCCAGTCCCCTCGCCCAGCCCTGGCCGATCATCGGCGGCAACACCATCTCGGCCGCCATCGGCATTCTGGTGGCGCTTCTCCTGCCGGATCCGATCCTCGCTGCCGGCATCGCCGTGGCACTGGCCATCGCCGTCATGTCGCTTTGCCGCTGCCTGCATCCGCCGGGCGGGGCGGCAGCACTCCTCGCCGTGCTGGGCGGGCACAACGTCACCGATGCCGGATTGCTCTTCGCGCTCGATCCGGTGGCGATCAATGCGGTGCTGATCACGCTGGTGGGTCTTGGCTATCACCGGCTGCTGAAGCACAACTATCCGCACAAGCCCTTGGCGGCGCCGGTCAACACCCATGGTACCACGGATGCCGTACCCGGCCTGCGCATCGGCTTCACCGCTGGCGATATCGACGGGGCATTGGCCGATCTCGGCGAAGCCTTCGACATCGACCGCGCCGATCTCGACCAGCTGCTCTCGCGCGTGGAACTGCGGGCTCTCGAACGCAGCCATGGCAACCTCACCTGCGCCGATATCATGTCGCGCGACATCGTCCATGTGGCGCCGACGACAGCGATCGACGAGGCGCGCGCCTTGCTGCTGCAGCGGAACCTGCGCATGCTGCCGGTCGTCGATTCTGCGGGAAAGGTCTTAGGCACCGTGGGCCTACGCGAATTGCTCAAGGCAGATGCCGATGTCGCTGCCGTCATGTCGGCGGCCTGGACGACAACCGCGGAAAAGCCGGCCATCGACCTCATCGCCCCCTTGACCGATGGCAAGACCCACGCCGCCGTCATCACCGATGCGGCGCATCATCTGGTCGGCGTGGTGACGCAGACCGATCTTCTGGCCACCCTCGGCCGTGTGCCAGTCGCCGACTGAACAGCTTAGACCCAGGAACCGATCCATGACGCATCCCGCTCTCACATCCGATTCCGTCGCCGTCATCACCGGCGGTGCTGCCGGTATTGGCCTCGCTATCGCCAAGCAGTTTGCGCAACTGGGCCTGCGCATCGTCATCGCCGATCTCGGGGCCGACAAAATCGCCCGCGCGGTTGCGACGATCGCGGCTGAGGCGCCCAAAGGGACCGCCGCCGTGCTGGGTGTCGAGACGGACGTCTCGAAGCTCCCCGATGTGCAACGTCTTGAGGTGCGGGTGAAGGCGGCCTTCGGCGGCACGGATGTGCTGGTCAACAATGCCGGCATCCAGCCCGGCAGCACGATCCTGGACGGCACCGACAACTGGCAGCGGATCCTCGGGGTCAATCTCTGGGGCGTCATCCATGGCGTGCAGACCTTCGTGCCGGCGATGATCGCGCGTGGCCGCCCCGGCCTCGTCATCAACACCGGCTCGAAGCAAGGCATCACCACGCCGCCGGGCGATCCCGCCTACAACACCTCGAAGGCCGGCGTGAAGGTGGTGACGGAAGCGCTGCAGCACCAGCTGCGCAACACGGCCGGCTGTCGCATCAGCGCACATCTCCTCATCCCCGGCTTCGTCTTCACCGAACTTGCTGCGCAAGGCCGCACCGAAAAGCCGGCCGGCGCCTGGACGCCCGATGAACTCGCTGCCTTCATGATGACGCGCCTCGCGGCCGGCGATTTCTACATCCTCTGCCCCGACAACGACGTCCCGCGCAGCCTCGACGAACGCCGCATCCTCTGGGCCGCCGGCGACATCGTGGAGAACCGCCCGCCGCTCTCACGCTGGCACCCTGATTACGGCGCGGCGTTTGCGGAATTTGCCAAGAAGGGGTGATCACCCCACCAGCACCTCGTCGAAGAGTTCCAGCATCGCGGCCCAGGACCGGGCGTCGGCGGCGGCGTCATAGCGGACGACGTCGGGCAACTGGCGTTTGGCGGCCTGTTTGTTGGTGAAGCTGTGGACGGTGTTGCCGTAGAGGTGCATCTGCCAGTCGGCACCGCAGCTGCGCATCTCGGCTTCGAATTCGGCGCGTTCTGCCGGGGGAATGAAGGGGTCGTCCGCGCCGATACAGGCGAGGATGCGCGCCTTGACCCCGCCGGGCGCGGCCGGCGCCTTGCTCTCCAGGCCGCCATGGAAACAGACCGCCGCCTTGATATCGGCGCCGGCGCGCGCCAGTTCCAGCGACATGGTGCCGCCGAAGCAAAACCCGATCGAGGCCATCCGTGCTGGGTCGACATCCGGTCGCGCAGCGAGGGCCGCCAGCGCTGCAAGCCCGACCCCGCGGAAATGCGCGACGTCGTCGTAGAGCGGCTGCAGCTTATCGACCGCGGCATTGATGTCGTCGAACAGGAAGCCCTCGCCATGAATATCGCAGGCCAGCGCCACATGGCCCAGCTTGGCGAGGCGTTCGGCGCGCTCGCGCACATGATCGCCCAGCCCGAAGACGTCGGGGAAAACAAACACGGCCGACTTACGGCCGGGGCCTGCCGGCAGATAAAGCTCGCTGCGCAGGTTCAGCCCGCTACCCGTATAGTTGATGATTTCGCTCGGCATCGCCTCATCTCCTCAAGCCACGGTTTTATCTTAAGGCCGGGGCGCTGCCCGGTGAAGGTTCGCTAGACCGCCCCCAGCACGGGCGCATGCGGGCGGCGGAGTTCGGCGAGGATGTGGCCGAACAAGGCCACCAGCACGATGGCGCCGCCGATGAGGGTCGCTTGTGACGGTGCGTCATTCATGAAGATCCAGGTCCAGAGCGGCGTGAAGGGCACTTCGAGCGCGGTGATGAGGCTGGCGGAGGCAGCCGAGATGCGCCTTGCACCCACCACATAGAGGGCGAGGCCGCAGGCATTCTGCACGATGCCGAAGAGGAGGATGAGGCCGAAATCGGTCGGTGTCACGGAACCCAGATGGATGAACGGCACCGCCGCCAGTGCGCAGATGAACGATCCGCCGGCCATGGCGGGGAGCATCTGGATGTTGCGGTAGTGGCGCATGACGGTGGCAAGGCCCGCAACGGCGAGCGACATCAGCACGGCGAGGATCTTGCCCAGGAGTGAGCCGCTGCCGCCATCGCCCGTCACCATGAAGAGGACGCCGCAGACAGCCACACAGCTGGCGATGAGCGTGGCGAGGCTCGCCTTCTCGCGGATGAAGAGATAGGCGATGCCGGCGGTCATGAAGGGCGCGGTGGCATAGATCACCATCGCCTCGGCCACCGAGGCATAGTGAATGGCGCTGAGGCCGAAGATCATGCTGGCACCGGCAAGAACGGCTGCCGCCAAGGTCGGCCCGCGCATCGCCTTCAGTGTAGCAAGGGCCTGGCGCTTCTCGACCAGGGCGAAAATCGCCATGATGGCCGTGCCGGAAACAAGACCACGCAGGAAGATGATGGTCATGAGGTCGGCCTTGATCGACAGCATGAAGAGGCCCGAGAGCGACCACAGCAGGGCCGAAAGGGCGACATAGGCGAGGCCCAGCCGGTGCTGCCTGGCGTGGTCGGTGGTCATGATGGATCCTGGATCGGCCGATCTTGCGCGACATCCACTAGCATTCATTGGCGCATAAGAAAACGGTCAGCAAAGAAACGGCCCGCGCGCCGAAGCGCTGCGGGCCGTCTCCCACCCAACCTGAAACGAAGGGCTTTATTCGGCGGGAACCGTGTCGGCTTCCGGGACGTAATCGGGCTCTGCGTCACCCTGGCGTCGGCTCAGCCACAGCGAGAAGAGGCCGGTGAGGCAGGCGGCGAGGGCGACGATGGCGCCGACCCAGGGGATCGTCTGGTAGCCCAGGCCATATGAGATGGGGAGGCCGCCGAGGAACGCCCCCGAAGCGCAGCCGATATTGAAGCCCGCATGATTGAGGACCGAGACCAGGTTCGGCGCCCCCTTGGCTTCCTTCACCACATGCATCTGCAACGGCGCCACCACGGCAAAGCCCGCCATGCCCCAGACGATGAGGGTGGCGATCGCTGCCGCCGGATAGGCCGAGGTGACGGTGAAGAGCGCCAGCAGGCCGGCGATGAAAAGGAACAGGCCAATGAGCGAGGGCATCAGCTTCCAATCGGCAAGACGCCCGCCGATGAGATTGCCGATGGTGAGGCCGATGCCAAACACCACCAGCACATAGGTGACCGAGCTGACGGCGATGCCGGTGACATCGGTGAGGATGGGGCGGATATAGGTATAGACCGCGAACATCGCTGCCGCCGACATGGCGCTCATCGCCATGCCGATAACAACCTGCGGCCGCTTCAGCACGGCAAATTCGCGCAGCATCGACTGGGCCTTATGCGCCTTCATCTTCGGCACCATCAGTGCCACGGCGAGGGCGGCGATGCCGCCGATGACGGCAACGGCGACGAAGGTGAAGCGCCAGCCGAAGGCCTGGCCGAAGGCCGTGCCGCCGGGAACGCCCAGCACATTGGCGACGGTGAGGCCGGCCATGGTGAGTGCCATCGCCTGGGCGCGTTGATGCGGTTCGGCAAGATCGGCGGCCACCACCGCGGCGATGCCCATGAAGGCCGCATGCGCAAAGGCGGTGAAGACGCGGGCGGCCATCATCAGCTCATAGCTCGGTGCCAGCGCGCAGAAGATGTTGCCGAGCATGAAGATGCCCATGAGGCCGAGGAGGGCGCCCTTCCGGGGCAGGCTGGCGGTGAGGATGGCGAGGATCGGTGCGCCGATGATGACACCCACGGCATAGCCGGTGACCAGCAGGCCCGCCTGCGGGATGTCGACCTGGAGGTCCCGCGCCACATCGGGCAAGAGTCCCATGACCACGAATTCGGTCGTGCCGATGCCGAAGCATCCGGCGGAAAGGGCGAGGATGGAACGCGGCAGGGCCATGGCGGGTCGGCACTCTTAAAGGGGTGCTAGGGAGCAGAACATAGATTTCGCATGTGCAGCAAAATTGGAAAAGTTAATTCGTCATACCAAAGCTGCGGGGTGCCCTGCAAAGCGCGCAGATTGTTAGCTAACCACTTGTCGCTTGCGACCGGGGACGGGTTATGAAAAAGTCCGGCAAAACGTATAGCTAATCGATTAGCTATACGATTAGCTGGCGAAAAACAGCCATTTCGGGAGAGACGCGGATGTACACCAAGAGGGCCCTTCACAGCCTCGGCGTCACGGGCGCCGATTTCACGGAATCGGAACGCCGGCAGCTCGACGAACAGGGCTTCTATCTGCGCACCAACATGTTCACCCCGGCCGAGTGCCGCGAGATGGCCGAGGCCTTCGACAAGCTCTCGGCCGCCGAGGGCGAGCAGGGCGGGCATGAGGTCCATATCGAACCCGGTGCTCCCCGCGTCTCCAACATCTTCAACAAGTCGACCGCCTTCGACCGTTGCCTCGAGATCAAGCCGGTGCTGGCCTCGGCCGCCTATCTCCTGGGCGAGATCAAGGTACATGGGGCCAATCTGCGCGAGCCGTTGCAGGGCAAGGGCCAGCAGGATCTCCATGTCGACGTGCCCAAGCATTTCGACGGCGATTGGTGGGTCCTCAACGCCATCATCTGCTTTGATGACATGACGCTCGACAACGGTCCGACGCGCGTCGTGCCCGGCTCGCATCACTGGGCGCCTTTGAACTGCTCGATCGTCAACCGATTCGACTGGCAGCCGCAGCCCTTGTCGGCGCAAGACCAAGCGCGTGTGCCGCAGGATGCCGGGGCGCCCTATCCCGGCGAGGTGCTGGTGACCGCCCCGGCGGGTTCGGTCATCATCTGCAATTCATCGATCTGGCATTCGGGCACGCGCAACAAGGATGGTGCGCGCCGCCGCGTGCTGCACTTGACCTATACCCGCCGCGATCTGCCGCAGCAGCTGGTGCAGCGCGAGCATCTCCTCCCCGCGACCTATGAGCGGATGAGCGACGTGCACCGCTATCTCCTCGACATCGAGCCGATGGCGCCCGGCGCCATCCTGCAATCGGCGCGCGCCCCCGGCGCCTCGAAGGATTGGTGGGCGTAAGAGCAACTCATGGCAACGATGCGCGATGTGGCCCAAGAGGCCGGTGTCTCGGTGGCGACGGTCTCGGCCAGCCTCTCCGGCCGCCGCTTCGTCAGCCCGGAGCTGAAGGCCCGCATCACGCAAGCGATCTCGAGCCTCGGCTACCGTCCCGATGCGGTGGCGCGGTCATTGCGCACCGGCAGCACCGATCTCCTAGGGCTGGTCATCCCCGATATCAGCAATCCCTTCTTCACCGAATTCGTGCGCGAAGTGGAGCTGATGGCCAAGGCCTATGGCTATGCGACGATCCTGGGCGACAGCGGCTATGACGTGGCGACCGAACGCAAGATGCTTGATCTGATGCGCCAGCAGCGCGTCGACGGCGTCGTGCTGTGCCCGGCAGGCGGACGCGACGACTATCCCTTCGACGACTGGCCGGAAAACTTCCCGCTGGTCGTCGTCGACAATGCTTGGAACGACACGCCCTTCGACACGGTGGCCCTCGACAATGCCGGCGCGGGGCTTGCCATCACGCAGCACATCATGGGCCTCGGCCATGCCGAGATTGCCATCATCGCCGGGCCACGAGGCAATTTTGCGAGCGATGATCGCCTCAATGGTTTCCTGCAGGCGCTGCGCAAGGGCGGCCTAAACGCTCCCGCCGATTTCATCCGCCATGCCGACTTCCGCGAAGCCGGTGGCTACGATGCCGCCAACGCGCTCCTCGACCTGCCGCGCCGGCCCAGCGCCATCTTCGTTGCCAACAACAACATGCTGATCGGCGTGATGCGCGCCCTCCATGACCGCCGGTTGAACGTGCCGGATGACATCTCGGTCGCCAGCATCGACGACTTCCCCTGGGCCGGTGCCTTCCGCCCCGGCCTCACCGTCGCGCGCCAGCCGGTGGCAGCCTTCGCCCAGCATGCGCTGCGCCTCATCCGCAAGCGCCTGGCGGAAGAAGAGGAAACAGCGCGCGAACAGGTCAAGCTTGCGGCCGAATTGGTGATCCGCGAATCCGTGCGCAAGCGCTGACGATGCGCTAGGATCCCGCGCCGGTCCGCACCACCAGTCGCGCAAGGGGATATCATGACAAGAAGGTTGGAGAGCAAGGTCGCGCTGATCACGGGCGCCACATCGGGCATCGGTCTTGCCATCGCCGAGAAGTTTGCGGCCGAGGGTGCGAAGCTCATCCTCACCGGGCGCAATGCGGCGGCGGGCGAAGCCTTGGCGGCAAAGACCGGCGGCATCTTCGTGGCCGGCGACGTGACGCAGAAGGGCCTTGCCGAAAGAATCACGGCGCTGGCTGTCGACAAGCTTGGCCGTCTCGACATTCTCGTCAACAATGCCGGCATCGTCCATCGGGGCAACATCCTCGAAACCACCGACGATGATTTCGCGCGCGTCATGGGCGTCAATGTCGACGCCGTGTTCCGCTTCAGCCGAGCCGCCGTGAAGCAGATGGTGGCGCAGTTCGATGTCGGCGGCAAAGGCGGCGCCATCGTCAACATCGCCTCCGACTGGGCCTTCGTGGCAGGGCGGGGTGAACTTGCCTATTGCACCTCGAAAGGGGCCATCATCATGCTGACCAAGGCGATGGCCATCGACCATGCCAGGCAAGGCATCCGCGTCAATGCCGTCTGTCCGGGTGACGTCGAGACGCCGATGCTGGTCGGCGGGATCTTGCATCGCGGCGATGAAAAGCAAGCGGGCCTCCAGAAAAACGGCGAAGGCATTCCCATGGGCCGCGTCGGCCAGCCCCACGAAATCGCCAACGCCGTCACCTTCGTCGCTTCCGACGAAGCCAGCTTTATCACCGGTCACGCCATGCTGGTCGATGGCGGGAATACGGCACAGTAGGGCGCGCAGGGATTCCGGTTTCGCGGCGTGACATACTTCAAGTCGTACCATTCATCACTCAGGGGACAGGCCTGATGAAACCGCTTTGTGCCGCATTTCTCGCCGCTTTCCTGGGCCTTGCCGCCCCGGCCCTGGCAGACAATCTGCCGGCCGGCGCCAAGCTCGAGAAGGACATCGCCTACGGCACCGACCGGGCGCAGAAACTTGATGTCTATCTGCCGGCTCATGCCAAGAATGCGCCGATTCTGTTCATGGTGCATGGCGGTGGCTGGCGCAGAGGCGACAAGGACATGGACCGCGTCGTCGACAACAAGGTGGCGCGCTGGTTGCCGAAGGGCATCATCTTCGTCACGGTGAACTACCGCATGGACGAAACCGTGACGCCCGTGATGGAAGCCGACGATGTCGCGGCGGCGCTGGTCAAGGTGCAGCAACTGGCGCCGGGTTGGGGTGGCGATCCCGGCAATGTCATCCTGATGGGACATTCCGCCGGCGCCCATCTGGTGACGCTGATCAACAGCGCGCCCGAGATCGCCACTGCGAAGGGCGCGCGGATGTGGCGGGGCACCATCTCGCTCGACAGCGGCGCCATGAACGTGCCGGAGATCATGCAGGGGCGCCATTTCAGGCTCTATGACGACGCCTTCGGCAAGGACCCCGCTGCGTGGGAGGCCGCCTCGCCCTATCACCGCCTCAAAGGGCCGACACAGCCGCTGCTCGGCATCTGCCGCCAGCGCTCGGCCGATGCCTGCCCGCAGAACCGGCAACTCGCCCGCAAGGCCGTCCAATTCGGGGGCAAGATGGAGGTGCAGCCAGAAGCCATCACCCATGGCGAGATCAACAGCACGCTCGGCCTCCCGGGTGCCTATACCGAGCGCGTCGAGGCCTTCATGCGCGCGCTGGGTTGGCCGGTCTGAGGCGGTTCGCCCGCGGCATCCATGGCGGCCAATCTTAAGTCGCGCTGTTGAGCGCCGCGATGGGCAGCGAGACGATCGCTTTGGTGCCGACCCCATATTCGCTTTCCAGCCAGATCTTGCCGCCATAGGCTTCGACCAGGCGCCTGGCATTGACCAGGCCAAGGCCGACACCGCCATACTGGCGGCTGATGGCCTTTTCGACCTGGCCGAACGGCTGGAAAAGTTCCGCCATCGATTCTGGCTTGATGCCGATACCTTCGTCCGCGACGGTGATCTGCAGGTCTCCCTTCGGCGTGACGACGGCCGAGACATCGATACGGCCACCGGCATGGGAGAATTTTATCGCATTGCCGATGAGGTTTATGATGACCTGCCGCAGATGGACCGGTTCCATCCGGACAGGCGGCAGGTCCGCCATGTCGCCGCACACAATATCGATGCGCCGTTCCGCCGCCTTGCCGAACAGCAATCTCTGGCAGGCCTCGATATTCTCGCCGATATCGGCCGGCGTCTGCGTATCGGCAAGCGTTCCTGACTCGAGCTTGGCCATGTCCAATATCTGCGTGATGATGCCCAGCAGGTGGTGGCCGGCGTCGGTGATGTCCTTGGAATACTCGCGATACTGCGTGACGCCCAAGGGGCCATAGATCTCCTTTGAAATGACTTCCGAGAAACCGATGACGGCGTTGAGCGGCGTTCGCAGCTCGTGGCTCATATTGGCCAGGAACTGCGACTTCGACTCGTTGGCGGCCTCTGCCTTGACGAGGGCTGCTGACAGCTCTGCCGATCTGCGCGCCTGACTGACCATCAGCTTCATGACCCAGCTTCCCAGCAATGCGATGACGATTGTCGTCAGGCATGCCAGCAGCGTCGGAAATGCCAGTGTAGCCAGGAACAGCGCGTGGAGGTCAGCGCGCTTGATCGCGGCGAAGACGTGAAGCGGCTCTTCCGGTACGGGCCCGAACGCGGCCAGCATTTCCCCGGAGCCATCCGGCGACGGCAAACTGGCTGCCATCAGATCGGTCTGGTTCTTCACGATCACGTCGCTGAACCCCGCGATGAGGTTTCCTCTTTGCGCGTCATTCGGCGGCCAAACGAACAGGATTCTGCCGTCGCTCCGCGTTATGCCGACCACGGCAGGCGCAATATCTGTGAGATGCGAAAAGGCGTCGTTGAAGGTCTTTTCGGTGATATAGGCGCCGATATATTTGACCCCCGCGTCATTTGGCTGGGCCCGCATGGCAATGGGTACGGTCCTCAATCCACCGCCACGACCAAGGATGGGCAAGCCGATGAATTCCTGGCCGGCCGGCTTGTCGCGCAAGGCCTCGATGTAATCGCGATCCCCCAGATAGATCCTGTCGGCAAAGACCTTGCCCAGGGTCAATCGCCAGAATCCGTGATCCTCTGCGTCAACCAGGCCAAGGGTGACGAGTTGCCGGCCGTTGCCCTGAAGCTTGGCGAGAAGATTGCGAAGCTCGTCGAGCGGATGTTGCTGGGCGATCGAGAAGTCTTCCGCGAGCCAGTGATCCGTAACGCTCTGCATGGTACGCGCGGCTCGAAACACAGCGTTGGTATGGGCACCCATGACGTTCTTGGCGCCATAGAGTTCCTGATTGGCCTCATCTTCGATCGAGTACCAGACATTGATCGCGTAGGAGGCGAACGTCACCCAAATGGCGACCAGGACGGTGAGGGTGAAAACGGCTGCGGGTCGTCCCGGCTTGCGCCACCACTCAACGCCGGCAAGCCGATAGAGAAGTCGGTACGCCAAGATGCCTCCTCCGCCCGACCCTATCCACGCATCGGCGATTGCCCCGCAAATGGTCGGTGTGGAAAGATTTTTATAGTCTCGTTCCGTTAACGGCGCCTTACTCTCGACATCGCGGCCTTGGCGCCGCGACGCGCTTCGCCTGCCGCCAGCATGCGATGTGCGTGTTAGGAGCAGTATCCTGTTGTTGTTGCGATCGGCCGCCAGACGAGGTCTTCCCCAACGCATATCCCTGGGCGTGCATGCGCCACGAAGATGCAAGACCCATGGTTGAAGAGGTCGGTCGGCGGGCTTATCCTTCGAACAAGAATCGAAGGGATGACAACTGGACGGGTGTATGGGCGGATTTGATGCCGATGCGTTTGCTGCGGGAATCCACCATCCGCATCTCCAAAGATTCTTTGCCTATTGGCGTGCCAAGGCCGGCGGTCGCGACATGCCGACGCGCGCCGATCTCGACCCGATCGATTTCCGCTACGCCCTCGGTTATGTCGTGCTGGTCGATGTCGAGCGGCACCCGTTGCGCTTCCGCTTCCGCCTCTATGGCAGCGGTCTGGTGAATTATTTCGGCGATGGCGACTATACCGGCAAATATGCCGATGAATTGCTGCCGGCCGATTATGCGCCTTTCGTGGTGGAGGCCTACACTGCCGCCGTCGAAGGTCGCGTACCGCGTTACGCGGCGCGCGACCTGGTGATGAACCAGCAGCGCCTCATCTATAAAGTGCTCACGCTGCCGCTTGCCGATGCCAAACAACCCGACGAGATCGGCATGCTTGCCATCGTCATGCTGCCGATCGAACGCAAGCCCGTGACGGCGCCCTAGCGCCGCTTCTCGGTGGCGAAATAGAGCATGGCCGCGACCGGCAGGCCGAGGCCGATCCAGGCGGTCAAGGACCAGCCGCCTTGCGCGAAGGCCCAGGCACCCAGCGCCGAGCCTGCCGCACCTCCCATGAAGAAGGTCGCCATATAGAGGCCGTTGAGGCGGCCGCGATATTCGGCACCCAGGCTGTAGATCATGCGCTGGCCCAGCACGACATTGGCGGTGACACCGAAATCGAGCACGACCGCCGCCGCAACCAGAAGGCCCAGCGACAACGTGCTGCCGGGCGCCACGATCTCGGTCATCAGGAAAGCGATGGCGACGGATGCCATGGCGCAGGCGGTGGCCGGCCGCGTCAATCCGCGATCAGCGAGGCGCCCGGCAATGGGAGCCGCCACGACGCCGGCGACGCCGGCCAGGGCAAAAAGCGCGATGCCGGCCTGGCTGATGCCGAAAGCAGGGCTCGCCAGCAGCAAGGGTGTCGCCGTCCAGAACAGGCTGAAGGCGCCGAACATAGAGGCCTGATAGAGCGCGCGGCGCTGCAGCACCGGCGTCTTCAAGGCGAGATGCGCCATCGAGAGCAGCAAATCGCCATACTTCATCTGCGAGGCCGGGAAGCGTTGCGGCAACGCGCGCGAGAGGAGGAGGCCGAGCGCCACCATCACCGCGATCGAATAGAAATAGACCACATGCCACGAGCTCACTTCCGTGATGAAGCTGGCAATGGGCCGCGCCAGCATGATGCCGAACATCAGCCCGCTCATGACATTGCCGACCACCTGGCCACGCTTGGCTTCAGGTGCCAGATGGGCGGCAAAGGGCACCAGGATCTGCACGGCGCAGGAGCCGATGCCGATAAAGAGCGCCGCCGGCAGGAACTGCGCCGCATGGGTCGAGAAGGCAGCGGTGACCAGGGCCAGCGTGCCCAGCGCCATGACCCCCAGGATGAGGCGCCGGTTCTCGATGAGATCGGCCAAGGGCACGATCAGCAGGAGGCCGATGCCATAACCAATCTGCGTCATGGTGACGAGGAAGCCGGCGATATGCGGCGACAGGCCAAGGCTCTCGCTGATCGGCTTCACCAATGGCTGCGCGTAATAGAGATTGGCGGCAATGAGCCCGCAGGACATCGCCATCAGGAACGTCATCCAGCGCGAGATGCCGGTGCCGTCCTTATGTGACGTCAGGTCATTGGTCGCGTGAGTTGGCGGTTCCGGGCGCATCGCTGACTGTTCCATCCTTGGATGCGCTGCAACATAGGTGGCGATGCATGCTGGCGGAACCCACGCCAACGCATCGCTTGCATGCCGAAACGAGGGAACCGGCGCCTTGCCGGTGTGAAATGGGGCGCCGGCGTAACCCCGCCGCTCAATCCTTGGGCGCGGCAGCGTCCTTCACCGGGTCTTGCGTCGGGATGCCGTCATCGGCGATATCCGGCGGGAAACCGGAATAGTCCTCAATGGCGAGGCATTGCTCGATCTTCTCGCCAACGCGCAAGGGGAACATGCCAAAGCGCACCTCCAGCGTATAGCCGGCCCGGGTCGGCCAGGTATAGCTGCCAAAGACCGGCGCGCCGGTTTCGAAGGCGCGTTGATAGCAGGCGAGCAGCGTGTGGTTGGCGCTGTTGCGATCGACCGGCAGGAACTCGTCGAGATAACGCCCCGTCAGGCTGAGGTCGTTCCACCGGTCGGCCTCGGTGCCGACCAGCATGTAGCGCACGCGAAAAGGATCGGTCTCGAATTTGACGATGTAGAGATAGGGCAGCAATTGCTTGATCGCCGTCGGATCGACATCGCTGCGTTGTGGTACCGCGCCACCGGCGAGGCTCCGCCAATAGCTGTGCAGAGCTTCGATGCTGCCGGCAAGAATGCGCACAGTCGCCATGTCCCCAGCATGACCTCAGTCACTGACTCTGTCGAGGGTCGGGGCGTGGGAAAAATACCCGAAGGAGCGCAAGCGGCGTGTGCGCGCTGGATGGCCGCAGCCATCCAGCCTCTAGCGGTCCGGCGTCATCTGGTCGAGGATCGTCTCCGCCACCAGATGCCCCGCCTTGGCACGGAAGGCGGCCAGGGCCGGTGCCTTCATGTGGTCCTGCCACAAATCGAAGCTTTCCCAGCTTTCGACAAAGATGGTGCGGCCCTTTTTCTCGTTCGAGACATGGAGCTCATAGCGGATGCAGCCCGGCTCCTTGACGACGCCGGCCACCAGCTCCCGCTGGGCGGCGAGCAGTTCGTTTTCCTTGCCGGGATGGGCCTGGACCTGGGCGATGATGGTGAGGGGTTTTTGCGCCATGTGTTCTTACTCCGCGTAGAGGTGGGACAGCTTGTCGTAGCCCCAATCGATGTCGGCGATCTGCCAGCCCTTGGCCGTCTTCTGCAGCATCAGCGTCAGGTTCTTCTCTTCGCCGTAGCTTTTGAGATGGACCTTGGCAGTGGTCGTGTCAGGGGTCGATGACTTGCCGACGGCGGTCGCCAGTTCGGTGATCTCCCAATCCTGGGAATCGACGAAGGGATCGCCATCGAGGGCCGGTATCTCATTGGCGGCGGCAGCCTTGGCATCGTCGGCCACGATCTTGGCCGCCAGTTCCGGCGTGAAATATTTTTCGATCATCTTCTGGTCGCCCAGATCGACACCACTGCCGGCGGGCTTGCCGGCGTAATGGCCATAAAGTTCCTCGAGCAGCGCCTGCGGGCTGTCGAAGCCTTCCTCGGCAACACTGGCGGCACAGCCGGCGATGAGAAAGGCGGCGGCGATGAAAACGGGACGCAGATTGAACGACATGGCGGGATCCTTGCGACTTGAATGACGAGTCAGCGGCCATTCTAGCGGCAGTGACGTGCGCAACACTAGGGCGAGCGCGACGTGAAGTGGGTTGCTGGTGATGGCCGTCACGCGCCACCAGCCCTCCTCCCTATCCTCCCCCTGAAGGGAGAGGGTTTTCTAGCGAGGGTGTTCGATCAAGCTTGGCGCCAACGCCCCTCTCCCTTCAGGGGGAGAGGTTGGGGAGGGGGGCGCCGAGTGACGGGTCCCGCCGCTACACCCCGATCCTCTCCAGCGCTTCCACTGCAAGCTTCCGTGTCAAATCCGCCGCACCCAGCGGCTGTTGCGGTCTCTTTCCCAGGGCCACCGCCTGCCCCGCCCAGAGCGAGCCGAAATCGCCGGAACCGGCCGCTTCCGCCTTGGCCTTGAGCGGCGTCAGGGCGCCGCCCGCCAGCGGAAATTCCGGGACGTCGCGGCTCAACGGCCCCAACTCGCGCATGGCGCGGTTCATGAGGCCCCGCGCCGGGCGCCCGGTGAAGATGTTGGTGAGCGCCGTCTGCCCGTCCTTGGCACCCGTCAATGCCGCCCGGTGCGGCGCGCTGATGCGCGCTTCCGGCGTGAAGAGATAGGCGGTGCCGATCTGTACGCCGGATGCGCCCAACGCAAAGGCCGCGGCGATCCCGCGCGCATCGGCGATGCCGCCGGCGGCGATCACCGGCACTTTCACGGCATCGACCACCTGCGGCACCAGGGCCATGGTGCCGGATTGCGTCAGCGCCACGTCGAGCGGATCGCCGTTCAGGAACATGCCGCGATGGCCGCCGGCCTCGGCTCCTTGCGCGATGACGGCATCGGCGCCCTGCGCCTCGATCCAGAGCGCCTCGTCGACCGAGGTGGCGGAGGCAATGACTTTGGCGCCCGTTGCCTTGACGCGCGCCAGCAGCGCCTTTTCCGGCAGGCCGAAATGGAAGCTCACCACCGCGGGGCGGAACTCCTCGACCATGCGGCAGAGGCCGTCATCGAAGGGCGTGCGGTTGCTGGTGGGAATGGGGACAGTGGGATCGATGCCGAACTCCCGGTAATAGGGTGCCAGCCGCTGGCGCCAGGCCGTTTCCCGCGCGGCGTCGACTTTCGGTGCCGTGTGGCAGAAGAAATTGAGATTGATCGGCTTATCGGTCTGCTGACGGATGATCTGCCATTCCGCGCGGGCCTGGTCGGCGCTGAAGGTCGCCGTCGGCAGGGAACCGAGACCGCCCGCTTCCGCGACCGCAATCGCCATGTCGGCATAGCACGGCCCCGCCATCGGACCCTGCAGAATGGGGTGCTCGATGCCGAACAATTGGGTGACGCGCTGATCCGGCCAAGTCTTGCCAGCGTCGGGCTTGCTCATGTCACGCCGCCTTCTCCGGTTGCAGGTCGAAGTGAAACACCTTCGCCATGATCTGCCAACGCCCATCGAGCTTCACGAAGGTGAGGAGATCGGTGAAGAATTTGGGGCCGATGGCGCAATTGACGGTGGCGAGCGCGGTGACCGGCCCGGCAAATTGGATCGAGACAATGCGGTCGGCGCGCGGCGCGTTGCTGGCCGCGGGCGCCGGCCTGGCGGCAACGATCGGGAAATAGCTCGCCATCGTGTGATAAGTGAGCGTGCCATCGGTGGCGCAGGCATAGATCGCCTGCGGGTGGAAGACCGCGCCCAGCCGCTTGATGTCGGAGTGATAAAGGCCGTCGAAATAGGTCTCTAAGGCGGCGGCGACTTCCTGAAAGCGCGGATCCATTTTGACAAAACTCCGACAGGGCTGTTGCTGAAAAAGAGAGCTTAGAGGGATATGGTAACCGATGTATACTATGTCACCACCGCGGTCTCATTTTCAGGTAACCGAACGGTAACCGCGCCAACATCGCCCGAGGCCCGCCATGGCTTTGAAACAACGCCGCAGCACTGCCGCACCGGTTCCGGAAAAATGCGCGGTCGGTGAATGCATGGCGCTGCTGGGCGGTGCCTGGACGCCCAATGTCGTGTGGCATCTCTCCGGCGGGCCGCGCCGCTTTGGCGAACTCCGGCGTGATATGCCGCCGATCTCGCCCAAAATGCTGAGTGCGCGCTTGAAGGATCTCGAAGCCAAGGGGGTCGTCACCCGCATCGCGCGCCCGACGTCGCCGCCCTCGGTCGATTATGCGCTGACCGATCTCGGGCGCGAATTGGTGCCGGCGATCGAGGCCATCGTCGCCGTCGGCCACAAACTGAAGGCGCGCGGCCATGCCCTGCGCCCGGCGGCGGAATGATGCGCGCCGCTGTCATCGCTGCCTGCGCGCTGATGCTGGTGTCGTTGCCGGCGCAGGCGCGCATGTATCCGCCGATCTTCAATTCCAAGGAATTCGCCAACCAGGGCATCAAGAAATTCCCCAAATGGGGCGATATGCTCAAACGCTGGAACAACGCAGCACCCTGCGACGACGATGAATGCACGGTCGACGGCTGGGCGGATCTGCTCGACGAATTGAAGGGCAAGGATCGGATGACCCAGATCAAGGAGGTCAACCGCTTCTTCAACGGCGAGCGCTACATCATCGACATGAAGAACTGGGGCATCGAGGATTACTGGGCGACACCCTACCAGTTCCTGAAGATGGACGGCGATTGCGAGGATTACGCCATCGCCAAATTCATGGCGCTGAAGGCGCTGGGCGTGCCCACGGAAGACATGCGCGTGCTGGCCCTGCGCGACCTCAATCTCGATGTCGGCCATGCCGTGCTCATCGTCTATGACGGCGACACGCCCTTGCTGCTCGACAACCAGATCAAGACCGTGGTGCCGGCCAACAGCGTCAAACACTACATGCCGATTTTCTCCTTGAGCGAAACCGGCTGGTGGCTGCACCGGAAGTGAGGGGGGTGAGAGTCGTGCCCCCCACCCAACCCTCCCCCCTAAAGGTGGGAGGGCTTTGGATCGGGGACCGGTCGAACTCCCTCGCGTCAAACTCCTCCCACCTTTAGGGGGGAGGTAGGGAGGGGGGCAGAAGCGACGGGTTTCACCTCACCTCACCGCCGCCACCAACTCCACCAGCCGGTCCACTTCCGCTTCCGTGTTGTAGTAATGCGGGCTCGCGCGCACCAGCATGGGCAGGCGGCGGCGTTCGGCGTCGATGCGGGTGCTGGCGGGGTCCGAGGCGCCGATGATGATGTTGTTTGCGGCCGCCTGTTTCACAATATCGGTCGCCTCCACCTTGTCATGGGTGAAGCTGACAATCGCCGACGGGTTCGGCCCCAGATCGCGGACCGTGACGTGGGGGATCGCCTGCAGGCCATCGCGCAGGCGGGTGCTGAGCAGGCGGCAGCGCCGCTCGATTGTCTCGAGGCCGATCGCCAGCGCATAGTCGACGGCAAGGCCGAGACCCAGCCTCGCTGCATAATTGTTCTCCCAATTCTCGAAGCGGCGCGCATCGGGGCGCAATTCATAGCGATCCCGCGCCACCCATTCGGCGGCAAAGTGATCGAGCATCGGAGGCTCGAACGTCTCCATGAAGGCGCGCCGGATATAGAGGAAGCCCGACCCGCGCGACCCGCGCAGGAACTTGCGTCCCGTCGCCGACAGCATGTCGCAACCCAGGGCCTGCACATCGACCGGCATCTGCCCCACCGCCTGGCAGGCATCGAGCAGATAGGGGATGTTGTGGGTGCGGGTGATGCGCCCGATCGCTGCCGCCGGGTTGGCAAGGCCGCCATTGGTGGGGACCCAGGTGACGGCAATCAACTTTACCCGGTTGTCGATCATCCGCTCCAGCGCCGCGACATCGAGCGCGCCGCTGGCATCGGAGGGCACGACATCGATGACGACGCCACTGCGCTTGGCGATCTGCAGGAACGCCACGTAATTGGCGCCGTATTCGGCTTCCGCCGTGAGGATGCGGTCACCGGCCTTGAAACTTTGCGCCAGGCCATAGAAGGCCATCTGCCAGGCCACCGTCGCGTTCTCGACCAGCGCGATCTCTGCCGGGGCCGCATTGAGGAGGCGCGCCACCGAGGCATAGACGCCGTCGAGCCTTGGCGCTTCGCGCGTTGCCGCGGCATAGCCGCCGATCTCGGCCTCAAGGTCGAGATAATCCTTCATCGCGGCGACGATGGGCGCGGGGGTGAGGGCGGCGCCGGCATTGTGGAGATAGGCGCGACGGGAAGTGGCCGGCGTCTCGGCGCGGATGCGGTCAAGATCGAGCATGTTCTTCCATCCCAGCGGTCGTTTTTCTTGGCATTCTTCATAGCGAGGCCGACCCGCCTTGCATATTCGGATTTTCCGGCACGACCGGTTAACGTCTTGGCAAGCGACCACCCCCGACAATGTCACCGCATTCCGCAGCGGTTCCCCGGGGGAAGGATGCGTGTATACCGTCGACTGGCAATGGCGTTACTCCTTGGCACCGTGGCATCGTTGCCGCTGGCCGAGGGCCGCCTATATCCATCGCTCTTCGGCTCGCAAGAGTTTCAAGGGCCGGACCTCGGCAAGTTTCCGAAATGGGTGTCCATGCTGTCGCGCTGGCGCAAAGGCGCATGTGAAGCGCCCGATTGTGCCGTGGCCGCTTGGGATGCGATAACCGCGTCTCTGCTGGGAAAGGACCGCGCCGCGCAGCTTCGCACGGTCAATGCCGCCTTCAACCAGCGCCGCTATGTCGGCGATGCCAGGAATTGGGGCCGCGACGATTACTGGGAAACACCCTATGAATTCCTCGCCCGCAACGGTGATTGCGAGGATTACGCCATCGCCAAATTCATGGCGCTGAAGGCAGCGGGCGTGCCGTCATCCGAGATGCGCATTGTCGCCGTGCGCAACATGGCCCTCGGTGGCGAGGGCCATGCCGTGCTGGTGGTCTATGACGGCGGCACCGCTTATCTCCTCGACAACCAGATCAAGGATGTGGTGCCGGCGGACCTGGTCACCGCCTACCAGCCGGTCTATTCGATCAACGACCAGGCCTGGTGGCGGCACCGGAACGGGCAGATGCCCGAGATCAAGCCGGCACAAGTGCTCCCGGCGTCGCCTTGAGCCGGTTGGCGTCGCGCAAAGGCGGCGCACCGAAGAGCCGGCTGTATTCGCGGCTGAATTGCGAGGGCGATTCATAGCCGACCTGGTGCCCCGCACTCGCTGCATCCGATCCCTGGATGAGGATGAGTCGCCGCGCTTCCTGCAGGCGCAGCTGCTTCTGGTATTGGAGCGGACTCATCGCCGTCACCTGCTTGAAATGGTGATGCAGTGCCGAGGCGCTCATGCGCGCTTCCGAGGCGAGGAGTTCGATCGAGAACGGCTCGGTGAAATGCTGCTTGATCCAGGCGATGGCGCGGGTCACACGCTGCAGCTTGCTGTCGACCTGGGCGATCTGGCGCAGGCGCGCGGCATCCGGGCCGTTGAGCAGGCGATAGAGAATCTCCCGCTCGGCCAAGGGCCCCAGCACGGCGATGTCGCGGGGCTTGTCCAGCAGGCGCAGCATGCGCATGACGGCATCGAGCAGTTCCGGCGTCACGGTGGCAAGGCTCAGCGATGTGCTCAGCGTCCCACCCGCCCCCTCGCGCTCGATCTCGTCGGTGAGGCCGGTCTCCAGGATCAATTCGCTGATGAGATGCGGATCGAGGTTGAGCTTGAAGCTCAGATAAGGCTTCTCCGGCGTGGCCTCGACCACTTGGCCCACCACCGGCACGTCGACCGAGGCCACCAGATATTGGCTGGCGTCATAGAAATAGATGCTGTCGCCCAGGATCACCTGCTTGCGCCCTTGCGCAATGATGCACAAGGCCGGCTGGTGAACGCCGTGCATCGGCTCGGACGGTTTGCTCAATTTGGCCAGGGCCACCCGGGGCAGGGCGGTCTCCAGCATCCCGTCTCCGCTGGTGTATTGTTCAATCAAGGCGGCGAATTCGGCCTGTCGGTCCATGAATATGGTCCTTTTAGATCTAATAATTTTACAACAAATCAGTAGGTAAGAGCCCGACGGCTCCCTAAACCATATAGGGCGCTCCCTTTGGGGGAGAAGTGACAATTCTCAATCCTGGAGGATTAGGCAAGAACGAAACAGTTCTGGTCTACCGCTTGGGCCCTTGCCGCCCCCATCTTCCCAGCCATAGGGCGACCCGACCCCGGTCCCGTCGACCCTGATCCCCGAAAAGATGGTCCCCACGTGAAGGAGAACAAGATGGCTGGCAAAGAGAATGTGCCCGGTAAGGAAAATGTCCTGGGCAAGGTCGTCCTGATCACGGGGGCCAGCAGCGGCATCGGCGAGGCCACTGCGCGCGCGTTGGGGGCAGAAGGCGCCAAACTGGTGCTGGGTGCCCGCCGCACCGACCGGCTGGAGAAGATTGCAGCGGAGATCAAGACGGCCGGCGGTACGGTGGAATGGCGCAAGCTCGACGTCACCGACCGCGCCGATGTGGCGGCCTTCGTCGATTTTGCCAAGGCCACGTTCGGCCGGGTCGATGTCATCGTCAATAATGCGGGGTTGATGCCGCTCTCGCCCTTCACCGCCCTCAAGGTCGATGAATGGGACCGCATGATCGACGTCAATCTGAAGGGCGTGCTCTATGGCATCGCCGCCGTCTTGCCGCTCATGAAGGCGCAAGGCATGGGGCATATCATCAATATTTCCTCCATGGCGGGCCGCCGGGTGATGGCGACGGCTGGCGTCTATTGCGCCACCAAATTCGGCGTGCATGCGCTGTCCGAGGCGCTGCGCATCGAAAACAATGACATCCGCGTCACCGTCATTTCGCCTGGCGCTACAGAATCGGAACTAGCCGACACCATCACCGATCAGGCTACAAAGGCGGCGATCACCAACCTGCGCAAACAGGCGATGGGGGCCGATGCCGTGGCGCGGGCGATTGCTTTCGCCATCGCCCAGCCGGACGACATCGATGTTGGCGAGATCATGGTGCGACCGACCATCACGACTCACTGACGGCTGGCAGATCGCCGTCACGCAAACTCAAGGAGATGACACATGGCAGTTCATGCCGAGGCTCGCTTCGAGCCGATGCCGACACCGCTCATAGACAACCCGGCCGTCGAGCCGAGCGGTGAATGGATCAGCCTGCGCAACACCGGCGTGCGGCTGTTCCTCACCAGCGACGGTCGCTATGCCAAGCACCAGGGCGTGCGCATGGCGACCCATAGCGGCCGCTACAGCCGCCGCGGCCGCGAAATCCGCTTCGTCGATGAATTCGACTTCATCATGGTGGGCGAAATCAGCAACGACACGCTTAAGATCGGCGAATACGTCTATCGCCGCGGGTGAGGCGAGCGACCCAACCCCCCGTGCCGGGGTTACTTCTCGGCGCGGGGGTGCGTTGCCACGAAATGGTGAAGGACCGCCTCCAGCACGGCGGCATGGCGCTTGTCGCCACGGCGCTTGGCCGCGGCGATGTCATCCAGGATATAGCGGCGAATGCAGCGCTCGCCGGCCTCGTTCTCGCACAGATAATTGGCAAGTTCCGCCGCCGCCATTTCCGGGATGTGCTCATGTTCGGCGATGGCGGCGACGACGCCGCGGCTGGCACCGCACAGGGCCTGGCAATCCTCGAATGTCAGCATGCCAACCTCCATCCCGTGCGGGCCAAGTGCAGCGCCGATTCAGGTCACCGACACCACCTTGAATGGCCGCGTGATGCCGTCATGCTCGGTGATCGAGACATATTCGCCGACGGCAAAGCGATGCTTGTCGAACTTGAACGCCGGCTCGTCATCGTCCTTGCCCGGCGCATAGGAAAACACCCAGCGGTCGGGACCCAGATGACGCAAGATCCCCTGCTGGTACTTTTCGCCCGTCCAGAAGCGCCGCACGGTGCAATCAGCCTTCACCGCCTTGAAGGCTTCCGCGTCGAGATGCCCGTCGGTGGTGAGGGGTGCCGTGAACTCATAGCCGCACCCCGCATCCCCTTCCGGGCGCTCCTTGGTGCGGCCGAGTTCCAGCCGGATAACCTTCAGTGCCGTCATCTCGGTCAGCCGTTGGCCGCGCGCGGTGCGCTGAAGCCCGGTTCCATCGCGGCGACATTCTTGTGATAGACGCTGTAGACGAAGACCGGGATGTCGAGCCCGCCCAGATGCTTCTCGACCAGCAATTTCACATCGCTCCAATCCAGCCCACCGACGCCGGTCGCAAGACGCGGCAGTGCCAGGCTCTGGACCTTCTCCTTCACCACCAGCTTGGCCAGCGCTTTCAAGGCATGGTGCACGTTCTCCAGGGTCGCCTTGCCGGGGCGGTCGCCCGGACGGGCGGCTGGTTCCTGCACCATCAGATTGATGATTTCCGGGCCACCGGCCCCGGCCCAGAACCAGATCGAACCGGCTTCCGGATGGGTCGTCTGGCAGTAATGGCGGAAGTCCTTCACCATCGCCGGCCAGCGTTCGCGCAAGGCCAAGGCGAGGCCGCTGTCGAAATGGTCGCCCGGCGCCACGCCATGGGCCACCACCTGGGCCTTGGAGAGCAGGATATCGCCTTCGACGTCGCGGATCATGATGTTTCGTCCTCAAATACGGTGGCTGAATGGGATGGATCCCGATGAAAGCCTAGACCTGTGACAGGCGCCGTCTTTGATTTAGGTCAAGACCCGCTGCGGTCCGGCGTTTTCGATTTCCAGCACCGGCGATTTGTGATCCGCTTCACCGCAACGACGACGCGCCGGCGGTATGAAGCGCCGGGCGCTGCGGCAGGAGGGAGATGATGATGGGATGGCGGTCTGGCGGCACAAGATGGGGTTATCCCTGGCAGGTATTGGCGTTGCTCGCCGGCTTCTGGCCCGTGCCCGCATCGGCCGACGCGGATTGCGTCGCCGTGCCGGGGATATTGGGCCAGGTTGAAAGCTTCCTCACCCATTCCGCCACGGCCCAGGCCGCAGGCAGCGGCGCGATGCCGATCCGCGAGGTGCTGTTCGGCGTCACCGATATCGATGCCGAAGACAATGGCAAACTCGACGCGCGCCAAGAGGTGCAAATGACGCGGCGCACGGCCAATGGCGGCGACTACAGCAACCAGGGGCCAAAGAAGGTCACAATCGAAGGTATCTTCGCCGGGCGCGAGACGCTGTTCCGCCTGCCCAAGCGCATCGCGGGCAGCTACCGCCTCGATGACACGGGGGCCACACTCACCTATGACCCGGACTTCGCCGTCGATGTCGGCGAACGCATCATCGGCATCCCGCTTTTCATGTCCGTCCACCGCATGACCGTCTCGCGCGAAAAGCTCGCCTTCTATTTCGCCGGCAATGACGGCACCGACCCGGACCGCTGCTATCTGGTCCAGTGAACCATAAAATGGAGAAGATGATGATGAGCGGAAAATTCGCCGCCGGCCTGCTGCTGTGCCTGTGGTCAGGCGCTGCTTGGGCCGAAGACGCAAAACCGGTCACGGTGACGCCGATCCTCGCCACGGAATCGACCGCCAGCGGCCAGCCGATCACCTTCCCATCCGGCCACCTCGCCTTCACCGCCAGCGCTTACGACATCGCCCCGGGCGCCTCCTTGCCCGAACACAAGCACCCATTCCCGCGCTACGCCTATGTCGTCGCCGGCACCATCGCCGTCACCAACACGGTCACAGGCAAGACCACCACCTATAAGGCCGGCGATGTCATCATCGAAGCGGTCGACCAATGGCACAAGGCCGCCAACACCGGCAGCGATGCCATCAAACTCATCGTCTACGACTTCGCCCCGAAGGGCGCACAGAACGTGGTCCGGAAATAGCCACTGTCACATCAGGCGTGTGCCCGTGGTCCAGCGTCTTTGTCAGCGACAATCATAGTGGCGGCCATCGTTGTGATGTGATCTCCTCGACGATAGCTATCGCAGCCAAGAAACCTATGCGTTCCTGACAGCCGAGGACCCCGAACGGCAAAAACAGGTTTAGTTCGTGAAGAATGACGATGTTCCTGATCTGAATTTGACGTTCAACTCTTAGGAATCCGTGGAGATAACATGGACCTGACTGCCGCACTCGTAGCGTTGGTCGAACGAACGGAGCCGGACCCTGGCCCGGAGCCGGGCGCGACAGAACACACCGACGCAGATTTTGCGCAAATGGCGGACGATCTGCTGGCGCAGTTCAATGCCGATGACCTTTGGGTTTTCGCCTACGGATCGCTGATTTGGAACCCGGAGTTCGAGGTCGTGGAGCAGCGCCGCGCTGTCGCAAGAGGATGGCATCGGGCTTTCTGCCTGACCCTGACACGATGGAGGGGCACGCGCGAATTGCCCGCGCTGATGCTGGCGCTCGATCGGGGCGGAACCTGCGTTGGCATCGCCTATCGTCTTCCAGCCGGCGATACCCATGGGCAGGTCGTCCAGTTGTTGCGCCGTGAGATCGACGCCAACCCTCCCACCAATGTCCCGCGGTGGATCAGCGTGGCGACCAGCGATGGGCCGATACGGGCGCTGACGTTCGTGGCGCTGCCGACGGGCAATGCCTATGCCGGACGACGCCCCCTTCCTGAGGTCGCCAACGTACTGTCACGAGCTGCGGGTCATTGGGGATCCGCTGCGCAGTATGTTTTCAATACCGTCAGCAAGCTTGAGGAGCATGGCATCCGTGACCGGAATCTCTGGCAAATTCAGAAGCTGATGGCGGCCGAAATACGCGCCAATCACGCTATGCCCCGAGACGCCAACGTCGACTGATATCCGTCGCTGTAAGAACACGGGGGGCGCCGATCGGGAGGCCCGGCCCACATCGCGACATGGTCACAAAGGGCGAAAAAAGAAAAACGGCCCGCTAAGGGGCCGTTTCTGGCGACGTCTTCGGCCAAACTGGAGCGGGCGAAGGGATTCGAACCCTCGACCCCAACCTTGGCAAGGTTGTGCTCTACCCCTGAGCTACGCCCGCACTCCGTTTGGTCCGCCCGCTTCGGCCTTGGCCTCACGAGCGCGGCGCATCATACGCATCAGCGCCGCATTTGCAAGCGTGCATATTATCTAATCTCGACAAATATTTAAGCTGAAAATGGGGCATCGCCGCAAATCGGGAATCGGCGCTCTTTCGCCGATATCGCGGCCCCGACCGTTGCCGCCGGGTGGCTTCCCCGGCTATACCCGGCGCCGACCGCGTTAACGAGAGAAATGCCCCATGCCAGCCGATTCCGCGACACCCGATATCCAGGCCGCCCAGGCTGATGCCCAGGCCGCAGCCCTGGCCGCTGCCCTGACCGCCCAGGCCAATCTGCCGACCAGCCCCGACCAGTTGCTGGCGCGCCTCGCTGAACTGGGGATCACCACCCAGACCAAGGATCACGCGCCGGTCTTCACGGTCGAGGAAAGCCAGTCTTTGCGGGGCGAACTGCCGGGCGGGCATATCAAGAACCTGTTCCTCCGCAACCGCAAGGAAGACATGTGGCTGGTGACGGTCGAGGAAAGCCGCCGCGTCGATTTGAAGGCGCTGGGCGAGAAGCTCACCGGTGAGACGGGCGGGGCGGCAAAGCTCTCCTTCGGCTCGGCCGACAGGTTGATGACGTATCTGGGTGTCGTCCCCGGTGCCGTCACCCCCTTTGCCGTGATCAATGACAAGAACCGCCGCGTCAAGATGGTCCTCGACAAGCATTTGCTCGATTGCCATCCCGTGAACGCGCATCCCCTGGTGAATTTCAAGACCACGGCGATTGCACCGCAGGATCTCCTCAAATTCCTCGAAGCCGAGGGGCATAAGCCGCAGCTTCTGGATTTTGCCTAAGACCTTCTGCGGGCAGGGGGTTTTTCCGGGAACGCGCCGGACCCCGCGGCTGTTGATTTGATCGCCGGAAAGGCCCATCTATAGGGCCAAATCCGGGTTTTTGGGAGTTCGAGAATATGGACAATCTGATCGGCGCAAGTCTTGCCGGGAATGCCGCCGCCGCGGCCGACCTCGTGAAGGACGGCAGCCAGCAGACGTTCAAGGCCGATGTCATCGATCCCTCGATGCAGGTGCCTGTCATCGTCGATTTCTGGGCGCCCTGGTGCGGCCCCTGCAAGCAGTTGGGGCCGCTCCTCGAAAAGGTCGTCAAGGAAGCCCATGGCGCCGTGCGCATGGTGAAGATCAATGTCGACGAGAACCAGCAGCTCGCCGGCCAGCTGCGCATCCAGTCGATCCCCGCGGTCTTTGCCTTCTTCCAGGGCCGTCCGGTCGACGCCTTCCAGGGCGCACAGCCGGAAGGCCAGTTGAAGCAGTTCGTGGCGCGCCTCACCAAGCTCGGCGGCGAAGCCCCGGCAAACCCCATCGACGAAGCGCTGGAACATGCCGAAGCCGCTATGGAAGCGGGCGATCAGGCGACCGCTGCCGACATCTTCGGCCAGATCATCGAGCACGAACCCGGCAATGTGAAAGCCATCGCCGGCATGGTGCGCTGCCTGGTGGCGCTTGGCGAGTTGGAGCAGGCCGCCGAATTCCTGGGCCAGGCGCCCAAGGACAAGCAGAACGATCCCATCATCGCCGCCGCCAAGGCGCAGCTCGAGGTGGCGCAGAGCGGTCAAAAGGCCGCCGGCCAGTCGGAGGCGCTGAAGGCGCGCGTCGCCGCTGATCCCAAGGACCACGAGGCGCGTATTGAGTTGGCTCAGGCCTTGTTCGCCACCGGCGACAAGGAAGGGGCGATGGACCAGTTGCTGGAAAGCATCCGCATCAACCGCGCGCATAACGAGGAAGCGGCCCGCAAGCAGCTCGTCACCTTCTTCGAGGCGCTGGGCCCGATGGATCCGCTGACCCTGAGTGCCCGGCGCCGGCTTTCCTCGCTGCTCTTCTCGTAAAACAAACGTCGCGAGAGGTTTAAAGATCATGCGCTCAGGCCCCAGCCATCTCGGTCCCTTCGATCCGGGTTTTGCGGAACTCCCCGCCGAACTGCCGATCTTCCCGCTGACCAATGCGCTGCTGCTGCCGGGCGGGCGCTTGCCCTTGAACGTGTTCGAGCCGCGCTATCTCGCCATGGTGCGCGCGGCGCTCGCCACACCCGAACGCCTCATCGGCATGGTGCAGCCGATCGACGCCAATGCCGATCGCAAGCTGCAGGCCGATTTCGTCCCAGCGGTGCATCGCGTGGGCTGCGCCGGCCGCATCGTCTCGTTCGAGGAAACGCCGGATGGGCGCTACCAGCTCATCCTCTCTGGCCTTATCCGCTTTCGCATCCACCAGGAACTGCCGCTCGACCAGCAGGGCTTCCGCCGCGTCGTGCCGGATTTCGATGTCTTCGCCCACGACATGGCCGAGCATGAATTCCAATTGGCCGACCGGCCGCGCTTCCTCGCCGTGCTGCAGGAATATCTGAAGACGCGCCAGGCGCGGCTCGACTGGAAGGGTATCGAGGAAGTGGCCGATGACGAGTTGGTCGTCGCCATGGCGCAGATGTCGCCGCTCGACCCGGAAGAGAAGCAGTCGCTCCTCGAATGCGAAGACCTCGATGCGGTGGTCGAAATGATGACCGCGATGTTCGAGGTGCATGGCGCCACCGCTGCCGGCGGCGAGCATCGCCTGCACTGATCAAGGGGATATGACTTGGGCGACAACGACAATCTCATCGACCCGAAGCTGCTAGAGATTCTGGTCTGCCCGATCAGCAAGACGACGCTGATCTATGACCGGCAGAAACAGGAACTGGTGAGCAAGGCGGCGGGTCTTGCCTTCCCGATCCGCGACGGTATCCCGATCATGCTGGTCGATGAAGCGCGCCCGCTCGAGGTCGAGGAATGAGCGCCGAGACATTCGGCACCGAGCATTGGCCGGTCGAGATCCGCCACAAACAGGCGGAAAAGCTGCTCGAAATCGAATTCGATGACGGCAAGACCTTCCGCTATCCGGCGGAACTCCTGCGTGTCGAAAGTCCGTCGGCCGAAGTGCAGGGTCATGGGCCGAACCAGAAGACCATCGTGCCGGGCCGTCAGCATGTCGGCATCATGAAGATCGAGCCGGTCGGCCATTACGCCATCCGCATCGAATTCGACGACATGCACGATACCGGCATCTATTCGTGGCGCTATCTCTATGATTTGGGACGCGACCAGGATCAGATCTGGCAAGGCTATCTCGATGGCCTCAAGCAACACGGCCTCAGCCGCGATCCGCGTGCAGCGAAAACACCCAAGCCGCATGATCACGGCGGTTGCGGCTCCGGCGGCTGTGGCTGTCATTGATTGTCGCTTAGCTAACCAACCTCTCTCTTCGCTTACCCCCTCTCCCCGACCCTCCCCCACGTAGGGGGGAGGGAGTCCGCCCGTGTCTGCCTCATAGATTGCGCTCATGCTCGCTCCAGTTCCCTCCCCCCTACGTGGGGGAGGGTTAGGGAGAGGGGGCTTCGCGGAACCAACTTGCGCTCGCCGCATTCCTTTCCCCGCAATCATCATGCGGAGAGAAAGATGGCGCGCATTCTGTTGGGGGTGGCGGGGCTCTATTTCATGCTGGGCGCGGCGCTGGCCCTTCATATGGGCCTCATCGCCGATTATCGCTTAGGGGTGGTCTATGCCCATATCGGCGGCCTTGGCTTCTTGGCGCTCGGCCTCGTCGGCGCCATCTATCTCGCCCGCCCCGATCTCGGCAGCGGGATCTTTGCGTGGGCGCATTTCTGGCTGCACATGATCGGCCTGCCCGTGCTGCTCATCGGCCTCACGATGACCCAGCTCGACGCCTTCATGACCGGCCACACCATCGCGATCATCGGCATGGTGCTGTTGCTCGTCGGCGCCGTGGCCTTCACCATCAATGTCGTAACGCGCACGCGGGTGGATGTCAGAGTCTAGCTTCTTTCCCTGCGCTCCCTCGTCATCCCCGGGCGAAGACCCGGGGATCCACCAGCGCGGTTGATGGACTGGATGCCCGGGTCAAGCCCGGGCATGACGTCGAAAGGGCGGTGCAGGCCTCACCCGTGCACGCTGACGCTGTCCTCAGGTGCCTGCGCGCGCTCGGTCATGCCGTAATCGCGTGAGACCGACGCCACCCGCAGCCGGTAATTGGCAAAGAGCCCACCGCGCCCCGCCTCTTGCGCGCGGCGATGGGTGGCGAGGTTGCGCCAGGCCTGCACCGCCTGCTCGTCGCGGAAGAAGGAGAGGGACAGCATCTTCCCCGGATGGGTGATGCTCTGGAATCGTTCGACCGAGATGAAGCCGTCGATCTTCTCCAGTTCCGGCTTCAGTTTGGCGGCGATGTCGAGATAGGCGTCGCGATGTTCAGCGACCGGTTCCACTTCGAAGATGATGGCGATCATGGCTGGCTCCCGGGATTTGGCGGCTGGTGATGCGTTCTCGTGAGGTCTCAGAAGGATGTCTCTTCCGCGCGCCGGTTGAAACGCCTTTCCCCGCGCCATCGTGACATGACCCCTTTTTATGGTGCCAGGCGGGATCGATGCTTCGTCGGGGCGCGAAATATGCCATCTTCGCTGTGACCGCGGTCACTGCCGGGGAGGGCAGGCGCGGGCTAAGACAGAGCTATCCACCGCCAACCGCCAAAGGGGATCGCAAAATGGCGCACCGCTTGCTCAAAATTGCTGCCGTCTATTTCGTCATCGCCGTTTGCATGGGCACCTATATGGGTGCCGCGCAGGATTTGAGCCTCGTGCCTGTCCACGCCCATCTCAACTTGCTGGGCTGGGTCAGCCTGGGGATCATCGGGTGCCTCTATCTCCAGAAGCCAGCGCTTGCCACGACCCGCCTCGCCAAGCTGCATTTCTGGCTGCACAATATCGGCACGCCGCTCATGATGCTGGGCGTCTGGCTGCTGCATAGCGGCGTCAATCCAGAACTGGGCGAACCCTTGGCCGGCATCTTCTCGATCGTCACTGTCATCGGTATCATCGCTTTTGCCGTCAATCTGTGGCGCGGGATCGATCGCGCCTGAAGGGGGAAGTTTCATGATTACTGCCGATCTTTCCGGCAAGGTGGCCTTCGTCACCGGCGGGGCCTCGGGCATCGGCCTTGCCGTGGTGGAACGCCTGGTTGCCAACAAATGCCGGGTGGCGATCAACGATCTGGCCACGTCGCCGCGCCTCAACGCCGAGGTCGAGCGGCTGACAAAAGCCGGTCACGACGTCATCGCCTGTCCCGGCGACGTCTCGCAACAGGCGGATGTCGACGCGGCCGTGGCGCTGGCGGTCAGTCATTTCGGCCGCCTCGATTTTCTCGTCAACAATGCCGGCACGCCGGGGACGTCCGCGCCGATTCCGGTCGACGACTTTGCCCGCATGGACGAGGCCTTCTGGCAGAAGCTGGTCAGCATCAACCAGATCGGCCCCTATCGCTGCCTCAAGGCCGCGGCACCGCATTTGAAGAAGGCCGGCGGCGCCGTCGTCAACGTGGCCTCGACCGCGGGGCTCGGCTATGGCGGCTCCTCCAGCGTCTATGCCTCGACCAAGGCCGCGATCATCCTCCTCACCACCGAATGGTCCTATGCCATGGGCCCGGAGGTGCGCGTCAACGCCATCGCTCCCAATGTGGTCGATGGCTCCGGCTGGGATTGCAAATTCGATCCGGCCCAACTCAAGGACTATGTGGGCAAGCTGCCGCTGCGGCGTGCCGGCAAACCTTCGGAATACGCCGAGGCGATCTTCTATCTGCTGGCCGGCGCCCCCTACATCACCGGCCAGACCATCGTCATGGATGGCGGCGGGGCAAGGTGATGGTGAAGTGAAAAGCCCCTCTCCCCTCGCGGGAGAGGGTTACTTGGTTCAATCCCGCTCGCTGTCATAGGGGTTGTCGGTGCGGCGCATGACGATGCGGATGGGCGTGCCAGGGAGATCGAACACGTCGCGCAAAGACTTCACCAGATAACGGTGGTAGCTGTCGGGCAGGTCATCGGCCTTCGAGGCGAACAACGCGAAGGTCGGCGGCCTGGTCTTGATCTGGGTGATATAGCGGATCTTGATGCGGCGGCCGGCGACGAGGGGCGGCGGATGCATCGCCGTCACTTCCGAAAGCCAGCGGTTGAGCTTGGCGGTCGAGACGCGGCGGTTCCACGTTTCGTAGATGTCGAGCACCGCCTTCATCATCTTGTCGAGGCCGCGCTCGGTCATGGCGCTGACGGTGAGGATCGGCACGCCCTTGATCTGCGGCAGCGACCAGTCGATACGGTCGTTGAGTTTCTTGATCGCGGCGTTCTTGTCCTCGACCGCATCCCATTTGTTGGCGACGATGATGAGGGCGCGGCCTTCCTCGACGATCTGCCTTGCGATGGTGAGGTCCTGCTTCTCCAGCATGTCGTTGGCATCGAGCACGAGCACGACGACATGGGCGTATTGGATGGCGCGCCGCGTATCGGCGCCAGAGAGGCGCTCCAGCTTTTCAGTGACGCGCGAATGGCGCCTGAGGCCCGCCGTGTCGATGAGGCGGATCGCCTGGCCCTGCCAGCTCCAGTCGATGGCGATGGAATCGCGGGTGATGCCGGCCTCGGGGCCGGTCAGCAGCCGATCTTCGCCGAGCAGCGCATTGACCATGGTCGACTTGCCGACATTGGGCCGGCCGACAATGGCAAGCTGCAGGTGCTTAGGGGCAGGCGGCGCCTCGACCACGTCTTCCTCACCCGCATCTTCGTCAAGATCGAGCGAGGTGACTTCCTCGAGATCGGCATCGAGCTGTGCCGCTGACGCTTCGCCCGCCTTCTTGAGCGCGAATGGCTCCAGCGCGTCGTAGAGGTCGCCCAATCCCTCGCCATGCTCGGCCGAGAGCGGCAGCGGCGTGCCGAGGCCCAAGGAGAAGCCTTCCCGCGCCGCATCGAGGCCGGCACGTCCCTCGGCCTTGTTGGCGATGAGGATGACGGGCCGCTTGGCCTTGCGCACGATGCGGGCGAAATGCTCGTCCATCGGGGTGATGCCGGCGCGGGCGTCGAACACCATCAAGGTCACGTCGGCAGCGGCGATGGCGGCATGGGTCTGCTGGCGCATGCGCCCTTCCAGACTATCGTCGATACCTTCTTCGAGGCCGGCCGTGTCGATCACCGTGAAGGTGAGATCGCCCAGATGCGCTTCGCCGTAGCGACGGTCACGCGTCACCCCAGGCGTGTCGTCGACGATGGCGAGACGCTTGCGGATGAGGCGGTTGAAAAGCGTCGACTTCCCCACATTGGGGCGGCCGACGATGGCGACGGTCAAAGACATCGTTGGTTCAAGCCAATTTCTGGCGAGGTGCCACGCGGGCACCCGCTTTCTGTTACTTCAGGGCGATCAGGTCGGCGTCATCCGACAGCATATAGACCATCTCATTGGCCACGATCGGCGGCAGATGCGAGCGGTCGGGAAGTTCCTGCTTGCCGAGCAGCGCCCCGGTATAGGGCGAAATCGACAAAGCGAGGCCGTTGGAACCGGTGACCAGCAGGCGGTCGCCGACCAGCACCGGGCCCGACCAATAAATCGGATCCTCGCGCGTCTCCATGTCCTCGAACGGCGGCAGCGGCGTCAGCCATTTGATCTTGCCGTCATCGCGGGTCAGGCACACGACCTCGCTCTGCGAGGTGACGACGTAGATGTAATCGCCGGCGGCCCAGGGCATTTGCGTGCCGCCCAGATCCTTGTCCCAATAGCGCTCGCCGCGGCGCAGCTCGATGGCCGCCATCACGCCGCCATTGCCGATGGCAAGGACGCGGTCGCGGTCGATGACCGGCTTGCCGCGAATGTCGGTGAGTGCGGCGACGGAGGAGGTGCGGGCCTTGCCGGCCAGGCTGTCGGTCCACAGCGAATGGCCGTTGACCACGTCGAAGGCAAGGAGCTCGCCCGAGGTATAGGCGGCAACGACGACATTGCCGAGGACGGCCGGGGTCGATCCGCCAAGGAGGCCCGCCGCTTCTTCGACGCCCGCATTCGACCACAGCCGGCGCCCGTCATCGACGGCAAAGGCCACCAGCTGGTTGTCGATGGTGGTGGCAAAGACGCGGCCATCGCTCACGGCTGGCGCCGCGCGCATCGGTGCCGGGGCCTTTGCTTCCCAGATGAAATTGCCGGTCTTGGCATCGAGCGCATAGACCTTGGCATAAGGGGTGGTGACGAAGATCTTGCCCTCGGCCACCGCCATGCCGCCGCCAAAGAGGTCGTCGTCCTCATCGTCCGGCGTGAAATCCGCCTGCCACAGGCGCGCACCCGTATTGGCATCGAAGGCGCGCACCAGGGATTCGGCATCGAGCGTGTAGATGATGCCATCGGCCACGACCGGTTCCGCGAGCAGCCGGTTGGCGGAATCGGCTGACGAACCGATATCGGCCGACCACACTTCGGTGAGCACGTCCGAGCTGACCTGCAGATGATACATCGCATGGGCCTGGTTGCCGCCGACCTGCGCCCAATCCTTGTTCACGTAGGGCTTGGGCAGGCGCACGGCCATTTCGGTCAGTGTCGGATCGGCCGCGTTCTCGCTGCTCTGCTGCAGCACCGAGACGCGCTCGCCGGGCAGCGGCACCTTGGTCTTGTCGCAAGCGGCGATCAGCACGCAGGCAGCGGCACAAAGCAGTGCCGCACCACGCCGCGCCGTTGCCAATGTCGTTTGGGTGCGGGTGCCGTGCTGCGCCATCATTTTCTCAAGACTGTCCATTGGCATGACCTGTGGCCGGATTGTTCGCAACTACCCAGCCAGGCGGTCGAGCATGATGGAGACGCGGTTCTGCAGATTGGCGGGGACGCTGGTCGTCCCGGCTTCCGCCGCCTTCTTCAACTCTTCGTCGAGCTTGGTGAAAATTTCCTTGGCCTTCGTCTTGTCGCCGCTGGCATAGGCGGCAAGGCCGGTGATCTCGGCGGCCGACAGGCGATAAGGCTGGCCGTCGCCGGTGAGCGGCGTTGCCAAAGCGAGGGCGGCGTCCGCCTTGCCGAGGTCGAGGGCGACATAGCCACCCATCAAGGCCGCGGCACCTTTGAGCGGCGCTTCCAGTTTCGCGTCACCGGCCATCGCGCTCAGCTGCGCCAGGGCACCTGCCTTGTCGCCGGCCTTGATCGCCTGATGCACCAGGTCGAAGCGGGCGAGGCCCGCAAACGGACCACCTTCATGGATAAGTGTCCCCAGCACGTCGCCGGCGGCCTTCGGATCCTGGTCGGCGCGCTGCAGCGCCTGCAGGTACTCGATCCCGGCCTTTTCCCGCGCGTTGCGGTCATAAATCTGCCAGCCGGTCACACCGGCCGTGCCCAGGATGACCAGCGCCACGGCGCCGTAAACCAGATTCTGGTATTTCGCCCACAAGGCAGCCGCACTGTCTCGGCGCAGATCCTCGTCGACTTCTTCAAAAATATCAGCCACTTATGACCCCTGGAGCCCGTCGGGTAATTTTATGCGGACCCGGCCTTTGGGCGGCCGGACCTTGGATTGCGGGCTAACATACAGGCAAGGCCCGCGCCTTGCCAACCAAGCCTTTGCCGCGGCTTTCCCAGGCCTGGCAGGGTGTTGGAACGGGAATTGCTTGTATCCTGCCCAGCTAGGCCTGGTTGCGAGGATCGACGATGAGGACGCTGTGGATGAGGCGTGGCCGCTTGGCGGCTCTGACGGTGGCGGCCATGGCCCTGGCCGGCTGCAACACGACGACCATTCCTACCTGGATTTCCGGCACGACCGCCTATGCCGCGGTCGAGGGCATCTCGCTCAACCAGACCGGCAAGACGGCGTCCGACCACCTCGCTTCGCTGGCGACCGGCGACGATTGCTCGATCCTCGATTACACCAAGACCGGCAAATACTGCCGGACCGCCGCCGAAATGGCGCAGGAGCAGGCGGAAAAGAACCGCCCCTATCCGGGCTATTGCTACCGCCAGCGGGCCAGCGTCGTCTGCTACAAGACGCCCGATCCCACCGCCACCGACCCGCTCGAGATTTATCCCGAGGCCAAGGGGTATTAAGGGCGCCATCCGACGGGCCCGGGGCTGGCGATCCGCGCTTTACGGATTCATGAAGTTGGGCGACACTTTCCCCAAGGCTTGGGGGCGACCCGAGTCGCCCCATGTGATCATAGGACCGAATGGCGCAGCTCGTTCTTCTTAATGATTACCGCCGCCAGGGCCGCCGGGTCTATTTCAACCGCGACGAACTCAATCTTCTGCTCGGGATCTACAGCCGCAAGGTGGCGCACGCCGTCTGGCGCGACTACGCCATCGACCATCGCTCCAACATGGCGATCTTTTCGGTCTATCGCCGGGCACAGGAGCAGCCGACCTTTGCTGTGACCAAGGTCCTGCTGCGCGGCGATAAGGATGCCAACTACATCCTCCTCGCCGGCAAGCGGCAGCTGAAATCCTCCCGGCGCCTGCCCGAACTCATCGACTTCCTCGACCGGCAGCTGAACTTGGTGGACTAAAGCCCGCATCGTCCGGGTGGGCGCTGATGTCGCGCCGGGCTTCGCGAAGTTCGGCTGAGCACCCGATTATGTGCATGACCACTATATGTTCCGATAGAATCTGCTTTTATCCACAACATTTTGAGTTTTCCCTGTTGCCTCCCCGCATCTTGTAGGGTGAAATAATCCTCACTCAACATCTTGAGCCGGCGCCGCCTTTGTGGCTTATGGCGCCAGCCAAATCGCCAGCAAAGAACCGGTGGGGAGAAGACATCATGGAATGGACCGAACAGCGGATTGAGATGCTGCGCAAGCTCTGGGGCCAGGGCCAGACGGCAAGCCAGATTGCGACCCTTTTGGGCGGCGTCACCCGCAACGCGGTGATCGGCAAGGCACATCGTCTGGGCCTCACCGGCCGCCCCTCGCCGATCAAGCGCGAAGGCACCGAAGCTGCGGCACCGCGCCGCAAACCCGCCGCCCAGCGCCGCCAGCAGCCGGCCGTTGCCGCCATGCCGGCGCCGCGCCATGTGGCGCCACAGGCCAGTGCCGCGCCGGCACCGACCGCCCAGGCCGAACCCCGCTATGCAGCGCCCGCTCCAGATCGCGGCGAAATCCGCGTCGAAGCGCAGGTGGCGGCCCCCAAGGCGCCGAGCGCACCGCGCGTTGCCGCCCAGGCGGGGTCCAAATCCTGCTCCTGGCCGGTGGGTGACCCCAAGCAGCCGGGCTTCCATTTCTGCGGCGATGCCGCCGAAGCGGGCCGGCCCTATTGCGCCCATCACTGCGGCATCGCCTATCACCGCAAATCCGAAGCGGCGTAAACGAAGACCCAAGCCATCAGGGGACGGCAGCCGGCAACAGGCGCCGATCCGGTGGGGGCCAACCTGGGGCGGTTCGCAAGGCGGACCGCCCCTTTTGCTGTCTCAAGTTCGGTCCCAATCGCGCGGACCGCGTTTCCCAGGCTCACGTGGCCGGCAGGATGAAGCCGCCGTTCTTGATCAGGCGCGGATTGTCGGGTTCCAGTTCCAGCGCCTTGGTCAGCCAGTCGCGCGCCAAGTCGGGCTGCCGATTGTAATAGGCGCAGATGCTGCCGATGTCGTAGGGGCCGATGCCCCAGGCCTTGGCATCGCGCGTATGGTCGGTCGGCACGACGGTGATGGCCAGTGCGCGCGTTACCGCCCAGATGCCGCCGGTCCAGTCCTGCTCGTCCAGGCAGAATTTGGCCAGGTCATGCCAGGGTTCGCGCGCGTCCGGCATTTCTGCGCAGGCCTGCAAGTAAGCGCTCCTCGCCTCGCTCTTGCGCCCCAGCGATTTCTGGCAACGGCCGATGAAGCGCAGCGATGCCGATCGCTCGGCCTTCCAGGTGGCGCGCGGCAGGCCAAGATGCCGCCGCAACTCCACGATCGCTGCCTCATATTCATGCCGGAACATCAACTCGCGGCCATAGTAATGCGCCAGCCGGTCGTCATCGGGGGCCTCGGCCGTGGCCGAAGCCAGCATCGGCAGATATTGCGCGCGCGATTTCGCGTCATCGGGCAGATGCCGGATGCGCAGCCGGTCGCAAAGGACCGTCTTCTCCACCGTCCCGGGTGCCGCGGACAGCAATTCATGGATCGGATATTTCCACTGATAGCCGAAGCGCTGGTGAATGCGGCTGGAATAGAAATAGCGCCGCGCCACGCCATCGGCGCCGATATCGATCTCCAGCGGATTGCGCAGTCGCGTCGTTCCCGGTGCCCAGGCGTCGAGCAGCGCCTCGCGCCAGCCCGGCTGCAGCACCTCATCCATGTCGACCGAAATGCAGATGTCGATATCCGTCGGCAGCAAGGCCAGGGCGGCATTGCGCGCATGGTCGAAACGCCAGGGCTTGATGGCGATGCTGCTGACGGCGACACCGGCGGCGATCAGTTTCTCGACCGTGTCATCGCTCGAACCGGTATCGGCCACCAGGCGATAATCCGCCGGTGCCGCGGCCGCGGCCCAGCGTTCGACGAATTGTGACTCGTTGAGGGCGATGGTGTAGACGGCGATCTTCATGGCGCACAATCTATCCAGCACGCGCGGCACTGGCAAAGGGAACGCGCGTCAAGCGGCAAGCGCCTCGGCAAGGGTCTCAAGCGCGCTGGCGAGGCGCGCCGCGATTTCGGCATCGGCCAGGATCGCGGCAGGATCCCCATGGGCCCCCGCCAGTGGGACCGTCACCGAAGCGGGTTCGACGATCTCCATCGCCATGGTTGTCAGCACCAGGCGCAGGGCATCTTGCGCCGCCGTGGCGCGGGCTGAGGCATTGAGGAGCGCCACCTTCTTGGCGCCGAAATCCTCGCAGCCTACCAGCCAGTCGAGTGCGTTCTTGAAGGCACCTGGAATCCCCCGCGCATATTCCGGGCAGGCGATCAGCAGCGCATCGGCTTGCGCCGCACGGATGAGGAACGCCGTCACGTTCGGGAAGGCACGCGGATCGAGATCGGGATTGAACAGCGGCAACGCGCCAAGCCCCTCATATATCTCGATCGTCATGCCGGCCGGTGCCAGCGCTTGCGCCGCGCGCAGCAAAGCCGTGTTAAGCGACGCGGCCCGCAGGCTGCCGGAGAGTGCGAGAATGTCGAGCATCGATGATCTCAAAATTGCCACGCGCAGCGGACCTGATTCGCTGTCGGATGGCAAGGTCACGACGGGCGATGTGCGCGCTCTTGAGCGACCCGTCTACTTCCCCGCGTCCATTTCCAGCAGCCATTCGGCGTGGCGGATCAATGTGGCGATGGGGCGGCTTTCATGGCCGATGGTCTGCAGCGAGACGCCGGCGCCATCGAGCAGCAGCAGCAGCTGTTCGCCGATCATCTCGGCCCGCTTCAATCCGGCGCGTTTGGCGTTCTCGGCAAAGCGGCGGCGCATGCCGCGCTTGTGTGCCTCGATCACCTGGCGCCCGGGATGCGTGGTGTCGGGGAGCTCAATGGCGGCATTGGTGATGGGGCAGCCGCGGCTCTCTGGGCGCTCCATCTGCCGCCCCATGTCTTTGAGCCAGGCGATGATGTGGCCCTTGGGGTCGTCCGCATGCTGCCGGCCGATCTTCTCCCAGCTTGCCTCGATCTCGGCGGCGACGTCGCGCAAATATTCGGCGACCAGCTCGTCCTTCGAACTGAAATGGCGATAGAGCGTCATCTTATTGGTGTCGGCGGCGGCGGCCACCGCCTCGACGCCAACGCCGCGGATGCCGTGGCCATAGAACAGGTCATGCGCGGATTTGAGGATGCGGGCCCGCGGCGGCAGTTCCGTCGCGGTTTCGGCGGGGTCCGCTTTCCTGTTGATCGCGCGCGTTTTTCTCGTGCTCATGAAATGTCACTTGACGAAATGTTACCGGTCGGTAACATAGCGAACGTTACCGATCGGTAACATACATCATCTGTGCGGGCAGGCGAAGCCTTTTTCCGCATTCTTTCATGGAGCGAAGTCATGACCATCGGCGTCACGGGTGCAGGCGGACAATTGGGCGGCCTGGTATTAGATAGCCTGCTTGCCAAAGGTGTTTCCCCAAAGGACATCGTGGCGCTGACGCGCGATCCGGCGAAGCTTTCAGGGTATGCCGCCAAGGGCATCACCGTGCGTGCCGGCGATTTCGACAAGCCTGTGGAACTTGAGGCATCGTTGAAAGGCGTCGAACGCCTCCTCATCATTCCGGCCTCGGATCTGCGCCCGGGCATCCGCACGCCCCAGCACAAGAATGCGGTCAACGCCGCCAAGGCCGCGGGCGTCGGCCACGTCATCTACATCTCGACCACCGGCGCCCATCGCGGGCAGGATCTCTTCGCGTCGCATTTTGCGACCGAGCAGGCGATCTTCGCCTCGGGCCTCGCCTGGACCATCCTGCGCATGGGCATGTATTACGACAATCTGTGGATGGGCGGCATCGCCTATGCCCTCAGCCAGGGCGTCTATGCAGCGACCGGCCCAGCGGGCGAGGGCAAGGTCGCGCGCAGCGATGTGGCCGCAACCGCCGCGGCCCTGCTCGCCGCCAAGGGTCATGACAGCCACATCTATCACGCGACCGGCCCGGCTTCGCTCACGCCTGCCGACGTCGCCAAGGCAATCGGCGATGTGTTCGGGAAAAAGGTCGACGCCGTCACCGTGACCCAAGCTGATTACAATGGCGGCCTTGCGGCGGCGGGCCTGCCGGATTTCGTGGTCGACGCCATCGGCGGCATCGAAGCCGCCCGCGCCAAGGGCCTGCTCGATGTCGTCACCCACGACGTCGAACACCTCACCGGCAAGAAGGCGCTGACCCTTACCGACTACCTCACCGCCACCAAGCATCTGGCGACGGCGAAAGCGGCGGCGCATTAACCGAGTACGACCCCTCACCCCCGCCGACGCATGTCGGCATTCGCCGACTGCCCCTCTCCCCACTGCGTGGGGCGAGGGGCTTAGAAGCAAGCCTCGGTCGAGACTCCCTCGCCCCGCTTGCGGGGAGAGGGGCGGGGTGAGGGGCTAACTGAAAAACCTATCCAAGAAGCCTACCGCTCCCAATCTCTAAAATTCGCTCCGGCCTTGACCGCGCGCCAGGCGGCGATGATGGCGTCGGCGGCGATCTCGGCCTCTGCCTCGGTCGTGTACCAGGAGATGACCGAGAGCCGCATCACCTGCGACCCGCGCCAGGCGGCACCGCCGGCAAAGCAGATGCCGTCGGCCTGCAGGCGGGCGATGGTGCGGCGGGTGAGGTCGTCGGCACCCGCCCCGTCGCCGCCGAAGCGCAGCAGCATCTGGTTGAGCGTCACCTCATGGAGCACGGCAATGCCGGGCTCGGCTACAACGCGCGCGGCGATGATCCGCGCCACGCGGCAATGGCGCGCCACCATGGCGGCAATGCCCTGGCGTCCCAGATGCCGGATGATGGCATAGGTGGCAAAGCCCCGCGCCCGGCGCGACAGTTCCGGCACATAATGGCTGGGGTCGCGTTCACCGGCCTGTGCAGGCGGCAGGTAGCTCGCGGCGATCGTCATGGCGCGGCGATGCGCCTCCGGGTGCCTGACGATGGCATAGCCGCAATCATAAGGCGTCTGCAGCCATTTATGGCCGTCGGTTGCCCAGGAATCGGCTTGCTCGATGCCACCGGTCTGCCCCTTCAGCTCCGGCTCGGCCCGCGCCCACAGGCCGAAGGCGCCGTCGACATGCACCCAGGCGCCTTTCGCCCGCGCCAGCGCTATGATCTCGGCAAAGGGATCGAAGGCCCCGGTGTTGATCTGCCCGGCCTGGCAGATGACGATGATGGGACCGCTGAGTGGTGCGATCGCGTCACGAAAGGCATCGGCGCGCATGCGGCCCGCCGCATCGGTCGCCACACGAATGACGCGGTCATGGCCCAGGCCCAGAAACTGCAGCGCTGAAAAGACCGTGGTATGCGCATCGTCGCCGATCATCACCGAGATCGGCGGCGCCCCGAACAGACCCTGCGCCTCAACGTCCCAGCCGGCGCGCCGCAACACCTCATGGCGCGCGGCGGCAAGGCCGACGAAATTGGCGACCGTGGCGCCGGTCACAAACCCGACCGAGCATTCGCGCGGCAGATCGAGAAGGTCGAGCAGCCAGCCGGCGGCCACCGCCTCGACCGCCGCCGCCGCCGGTGTCGCCACATGGTTGCCGGTATTCTGTCCCCAGGCGCTGGTCAGCCAGTCGGCGGCGACACCCACGGGATGCGAGGCACCGATGACCCAGCCGAAGAAGCGCGGGCCGGTCATGGCATGGAGGCCCGGCTCCGCATCGCGCGCGAGCTGGTCGATGATCGCCGGACCTTCCGCGCCCGTCTCGGGCAGCGGTGCGGCAAAGGTCGCCAGCATCGCCATGAAATCGCGGCTCGGCCGCTGCGGCGCCTCGGCCACATGGGAACGGTAGCGCAGCGCATGTGCCGCCGCGGTTTGAAACAAGGGTCCGAGTGCCACGTCGCGCATCGGCTCGGGTGTCGTCTTGCCGGAATTCATTCGTGCCTCCCTGGGATGGCGTATCGCATAGCATCCTGGGTACCCTCCCCGGCAAGGGCAAGAAAGTCCTGGAACTGTAGCGCTGCGTCAATTGGCGACGATGCGGCGGATGTTGCGCAGGTCATCGAGAAATTCCGCATACGCCGCCTTCTTGGCCGCTGCTTCTGGAATACGCAGCAGATAGGAGGGATGCACGGTGATGAACCCTGGCCAGTTCTCAAATTTGGCCGGCCCGCGCGCCCGTGTCACTGAAACGGCATGACCGGAAAGGGCCGCCGCCGCCGTGCCGCCCAAGGCCACGACCAGGCGCGGCTTGACCAAGGCCAATTCCTTCATCAGCCACCAGCGGTAATGTTTCACTTCGCCCATGGTCGGCTTTTGGTGAATGCGCTGCTTGCCGCGCGGCTCGAACTTGAAGTGCTTCACCGCATTGGTGAGGTAGACCTCGCCGCGGTCGATGCCGGCTTCTTCCAGCGCGCGCGTCAGCAACTGCCCGGCCGGACCGACGAAGGGCCGCCCCTGCACATCTTCCTGGTCGCCCGGCTGCTCGCCGACAAAGACGAGTTCGGCATCGGCCGGCCCTTCGCCCAGCACCGCCTGGGTGGCACCCGGCACCAGCGGTGCCGATGCGGCGATGATCTTGTTCAGCGCCTCAAGCGTGGTCGGGTCCTGATCGCCCATCGCGGCCACGGCCTTTTGCGGATCGCGCTTTGTCGGCACGCTCGCCTCCTTCTCCACCATCGCTGCGACGCGCTGCGGCGCCGCGCGCAGCAGGCCGGCGATCGCGCGCGCTTCCGGCATGTTCTGCCAGTACTTCTTCGGCATCTCCTGGCGCATCATGCGCGGGTTGGCGCGCGCCGGGTTGAAGGTGCTCTCGTAATAGCACAGCCAGCCCGCTTCAAAGGCGTCGCTTTCCGGCACATCGCCGCGCCGGCCCGCTGGTCCGACGGTTAGCGTGTCGCGATCCCAGTGCAACGAGCCGACCGGGGTGATGATCGACCAGTGCAGGGCTTCGAAACGGCGCACGAAGAAATCGGCGACCGCCTCCAGGATGAAATGCTCCGGCTCGAACCAGGCAGCAAAGCGCTCGGTTCCATCGCTGCTGTCGATGCGGCGAAACCGCACGAAGGCGTGCATCTTGTGAATGTCGCGGCTGACCGATTTGCGCAGCATCGTCAGGCGGTGCACCAGCGGATCGGCGGCCGCCGCCAATAGCGACCGCTCGCCATTGACGATGCGCCACACCAAGCTGTGAAGCAGCGTGAAGCGCTCCGGATCGCGGTGGCAGATGACGTCACCGATCAAGTCGCTCACCGCGCGGGGCAGGGCGACAGGCGGCGCCTCAGCTGGCGGCGCGGCACCGAAAAGCGCGTCCTGGCCGCCGGCAATCCAGGCGACATCCGTGGGCCGGGCGCGCACGGCGATGAGGCGCCGCAACGCGGCGCGGAAACCGTCGAGATCGGCGCCTTCCCGCAGGGTGACGCGATACATCAGAAGAGGCTCAGCTGCTGCGCCGGGGCGACCAGCAAGGACCTCAGGTCGTCGGCGTCGAACTGGCGCGCCGGCCGGTAATCCGGCGTCACCAGGAAAGCGCGGGCGCGCTTCAAATGCGGGCTGAGGCGGATGAGATCGCCGTAACGCAAGGTGGCATGCCGCCGGGCCGCGATCAGCTTGTCGACCACCCGCACACCCAGACCCGGCACGCGCAGCAGCATCTCGCGTGGTGCCGCATTCACATCCAGCGGAAAGAGCTGCCGGTTCTTCAATGCCCAGGCGAGCTTGGGATCGATCTCGAGATCGAGCATGCCAGCTTGCGCACCTTGCGCGATCTCAGGGACGGTGAAGCCGTAAAATCGCAACAGCCAATCGGCCTGATAAAGGCGGTTCTCGCGCTGCAAAGGCGGCGGCTTCACCGGCAGGACGGCGCTCGCCTCCGGAATGGGGCTGAAGCCCGAATAATAGACGCGGCGCAGACGGTACCCCTTATAGAGATGATCGCTGGTCTCGAGGATGCCGGTATCGGTGGTGGCATCGGCCCCGACAATGAGCTGCGTGCTCTGCCCGGCCGGCGCAAAGCGCCGTCTCTCGGCCTTGGCTTCGACGATGCGCTCGCGCATCTGATCCATGGCGCCGGCGATGTTGGCGCCGTCCTTTTCCGGCGCCAGCCGCTTGAGGCTCGCGCGGTCGGGGAGTTCCAGATTGATCGAGAGACGATCGGCAAACAGTCCCGCCTGTTCAATCAGCCAAGGACTGGCCTCGGGGATCGTCTTCAGATGGATGTAACCGGCAAAGCCGTGATCCTGCCGCAGCTTCTTTGCCACCAACATCATCTCCTCCATCGTGCGGTCAGGCGAGCGCGCGATGCCGGAGGAGAGAAACAGTCCCTCGATATAATTCCGCTTATAGAACGCGATGGTCAGCGCCACGACTTCGTCGACGGTGAATCGCGCCCGCGCGACGTTGGACGAGCGCCGGTTGATGCAATAGGCGCAATCGAACAGGCAGTAATTGGTCAGCAGGATTTTGAGCAGCGAGATGCAGCGGCCATCCGGCGTATAAGCATGGCAGATGCCGTTGCTGGTCGAGCCCAGCCCATTCTTGCCGGCCGATCGCTTCGGCGCGCCGGAGGAGGCACAGGACGCGTCATATTTTGCGGCATCCGCCAGGATGCGCAGCTTCCCCACCAGTTTCTTGTCCATCGCCGCGCCCTCCCGCTCGTTCATGATATGTTCTATTACTTCGCGGAGCAATGACGCGGCGGGCCGATTTTGCGGCGAGAGATCGGAGCCGATGCGCGCAGATTCCGCTTGAAATACCGCCTAGGAGTATTCAAACTACAACCAGTTGCAAAAGAAAATCAGTTTCTGGGAGTTGAATATGACCCTCTCGCTCTTCGCGCATCCGCTGTCGTCCTATTGCCAGAAGGTGCTGACCGCCCTTTACGAGAACGGCACGCCCTTCACCTATCGCCAGCTTTCCTTCGACGACAGCCAGACCGGGGCCGAATTCGCAGCTCTCTGGCCAATCCAGCGCATGCCGTTGCTGCGCGATGGCGCGACCAGCGTCATGGAATCCACGGTCATCATCGAGCATCTCGACCTCTATCACCCGGGGAAGACGCGGCTGCTGCCGGCAGATGCGAAGGCCGCGCTGGAGGCACGATTCCTCGACCGCGTCTTCGATTGCTATGTCATGACGCCGATGCAGAAGATTGTCTTCGACGCCATCCGGCCCGCTGAGAAGCGCGACCCCCAAGGCGTCGCCGACGCGCGGGCGTTGATCGAGAAGAGCTATGCCTGGCTCGAGGAAAAGCTCAAAGGCCGCGCCTGGGCGGCGGGTCCCGACTTCAGCCTGGCCGATTGCGCGGCGGCACCCTCGCTCTTCTATGCCGATTGGGTGCAGGAAATGGGCCTGCGCTATCCGACCCTCAAGGCCTATCGGCAGAAACTCCTCGCGCGGCCGAGCTTTGCCCGCGCCGTCGATGAAGGGCGCCCGTTCCGCCACCTCTTTCCCCTGGGCGCGCCTGATCGCGACTAAGGACTATTTGAAGAGGGCCGCATATTCCTCGGGCTTGAAACCGGCCAGGCGTTTCTTCGGCGTCTCCAGGATCGGCCGCTTGATCATCGAGGGCTGCTGCTGCATGAGCGCAATGGCCTTGGCCTCGCTGATATTCGCCTTGTCGGCCTCGCTCAGCGCGCGGAACGTCGTGCCGGCGCGGTTCAAGACCTTCTCCCAGCCGAGCTCCTGGCACCAGGCGGTAAGATGCGCCTTGTCGATCCCCTCAGCCTTGTAGTCATGGAAGCGATAGGCAACGCCATGTGTATCGAGCCATGTCCGCGCCTTCTTCATCGTGTCGCAATTCTTGATGCCGTAAAGGGTGATGCTCATCTCTTCCTGCTCAGGCGGGTGGAATGAAGGGTTGCGCGATGTCCTTGAAGACCGGCAGCGCTTCGCACGTGGCGGCATGGGTCTTGAGCTTCGGATAGGCCGTCATGTCAACAAGGCCCGGGTGCGCCTCGCCGATGAAGCGCAGCACCGCTGCCACCGCGATATCGGCATGACCGATCGTGGGCCCGAACCAATAGGTACCCGCTGGGCGTTCCCGCTCCAGCACATCGAGCACGGCACCGATCTGGGCGCGGCAACGCGTCACCCAGACATCCGACGCCACGTCATGAAGGCGCTTCTCATAAAAGAGGCTCACCGCCTTGTCGCCCAACCCGCAGGCGAGGGCCGCGATGCGCAGCGCCTTGTGCCGGGCCGGCTCGGCGCGCGGGAACAGGGCCCGCTCTCCCGGCATCAAGCCGTCGAGGTAATCAAGGATGATATGGCTCTCGATCAGCGCCGTGCCGTCATCCAGCACCAGCGTCGGAACACGGGTCAGCGGGTTATAGGCGCGCAACTTGTCGGCATCGCTGAAGGCCGACCACGGGCGATGCTCGAAGGGCAGGCCGTAAAGCGCCAGCGCAATGCCGACGCGCCGCACGAAGGGGGAATCATACTGGCCGATGAGAATCATGGGGAACCGCCTCAGCATCTCGACCCAAACCGCATAGCGCAAACCGGGGCGCCCTGTCACCCGGTCCGGATTCCGTACCGCGCCCTCCTGCCCGCCGTGCTAGACTGTTGCCATGACCGGATACGGACAATTCTGCGCGATTGCGCGCGCACATGAAGTGCTGGGCGGACGCTGGACGCTGCTGATCGCGCGCGAACTGTTGATGGGCAGCCGCCGCTTCAACGACATCCGCCGCGGCATCCCGCGCATCTCCAAGACCGTGCTCTCCGAACGGCTGCAGGAACTGGTCCATATCGGCGCGGTGACGCGCACCGATGGGACCCATGGTCCCGAATACGACCTCACCCCGGCGGGCCATGAACTCTTCGACGTCATCGCCGCCTTGGGGCGATGGGGCCAGCGTTGGCTCGGGCGTCAGGCGTCGCAGGAGGACGTCGATCTCGATCCGCTCCTTCACGACATGGCGCGGCGGGTCGAGGTCAAGCACCTGCCTGCCGAACCCACCGTCATTCGCTTTGCTCTCGAGCGCCAGCCCCTGCGCTTCCTCCTCCTCAAGGCTGGCGAGGTCTCGGCCTGCGGCGAAAATCCCGGCTTTCCGGAAGCCCTGACACTGCGCGGCAAGTTTGCCGCTCTCGTCGCCTGGTGGCGTGGTGACTGCGACCTGGCATCCGCGAAGCGGGCGGGACTGCGCCTCGAAGGATCGCGGGCCGCGATCCGCGCCTTTCCATCCTGGTTCCAGCTTTATCTTCTGGCCGGCATCAAGCCCGCCGCCGCGATCAAGGGGAAATCATGAGCGCCCATATCGTCCGCCTCGGCACAGCGCGCCTCAAGAACGAAGGCACCCGGATCGGTACCGTGCGGCGACCGCCCCGCGGTGTCGCCAAGGCGCGTTTCGCTGCCGACAATTGGTACGATGTCTGGTATCCGGAGCTTTCACCCAGCGCCGATCTCGTCGCCAAGGCGCTCGGTGCCGAGACGCCGAAGGACTGGGCGGCGTTTGAGCGCGCCTACCGCGCCGAGATGAACGCGCCCGCAGCCAAGCGCACGCTGGAGCTCCTCGCCGCCCTCTCGCAGCACGCCGATTTCTCGGTCGGCTGCTATTGCGAAGACGAATCCCGCTGCCACCGGTCGATCCTGCGCGCACTCTTGCAGGAGCACGGCGCCAGGATGGCGTGATGCGTTAGCCGAAGGTGAAGGCATAAGCCCGCACACCCGGTTCCTCGAACGCGATCCGGAAGGTGCGATCCGTCACCTCAGCTGATTGCCGGACCAGCTGATAGAGCCGGTCGGCATCGAGCGTGCCCCAGCCTTGCGGATCGGTATCGGCACCGTGATCGGCACCCGGCGCCTTCCCGTCCAGCGTGACGCGGAAACGGATCGGTTTCTCCGGGCTTGCCGGCGCCATCACCAGATGCAGATCGCGGGCATGAAAGCGATAGGCGATGCTGCTCTGCGGCGCACTCGATGTCGCGAATTCCGCCCCCACCAGCCAATCGCCGCCAAGGCCCCATTCGTTGACCCAGGGATTGTCGGGGAGCGTGTACGTGCGCGTCCGGTCGCTGGCAAAGCTCTCGGGGCTCGCAAAGCCGCTTGCCTGGCCGTAGCCGATATAGGTCTCACCGGAGCCGAGTGTGGCAAGATCGGGCGCCGCCTGCGCGCCGCTGCCGGCGATGGGCGTGATGGGCAGGGCGACCTTCAGGCTGCCGGCCTCTTTCAGCAGTGCCTGGATGCGCGCTTCTGACGCCTCGTAATCGCCTTCGCCCAGCTGTTCATGCGCCACGGCCCCGTCGGCACCGATGAAATAGAAGGCCGGCCAGCCGCGATTGCCAAAGGCGTGCCACAGGCGGAAGTCATTGTCCTGCGCCACCCGGTACGGCACGTCCAGCTGATGCAGTGCGCGGGTGACATTGTCCGGCACTTTCTCGAAGGCGAATTCCGGCGTGTGGATGCTCACCACCACCAGCCCCTCTGCGCGGTACTTCTCCGCCCAGGCGCGCAAGTAAGGGAGTGTGCGCACGCAGTTGATGCAGGAATAGGTCCAGAAATTGACCAGCACGACCTTGCCGCGCAGATCCTGCGGGGTGAGCGGCGGCGCGTTCAGCCATGTGGTGGTTTGAAGGAGGGCGTTGAGCGGCGGCGACAGCTCCGCCGCCTCAGAGCGCGCGATGGCAGGGGACATCGAAAAGCTCCCGGGTTTGTCGCTGAGGGTAACGGCGATCGCGGCACCGGCCGCCACCACCGCCAGGCCCAGCACAAATTTGAGTTCGCGGCGTTTCATCATCTCACCTCACATTGCGTCCACGTCGATGACGGCCTGTGCGAAGTCGCGCGGCGCTTCCTGCGGCAGGTTATGGCCGACGCCCTTCAGGATGCGGTGCTGGCGCGGCCCCGCAAAACGCTTGGCCTGGCCGCTGCCATCGGTCGCCGGCACGACGCCATCCGAATCGCCGTCGATGGTGATGCTCGGCACCGTGATCGCCGGCCCGGCGGCGAGCTTGGCCTCGAGATCGTCGAGTGCCGGGTCGCCATCGGCAAGGCTGAGGCGCCAGCGATAGTTATGGATGACGATCGCGGCATGGTCCGGGTTCTCGAACGACGCCGCCGTGCGGGCGTAGGTATCGGCGTCGAATTTCCAGCTCGGCGAGTTGTTGCGCCACATCAGCTCGTTGAAGTCGCGCGTGTTCGCCGTGTAGCCCGCCTTGCCGCGCTCGGTCGCGAAATAGAACTGGTACCACCAGCCATGCTCGGCCTTGGGCGCCAAGGGCAGCTGGTTGCGTTGGCGGTTGTTGATGAGATAGCCGTTGACCGAGACCATGGCTTTGACGCGTTCCGGCCACAGGGCGGCGATGATGTTGGCCGAGCGCCCGCCCCAGTCATAGCCGGCGAGGATGGTCTTCTCGATTTTGAGCGCGTCCATCAGCGCCACGACGTCCAGCGCGATCTGCCCCTGCTGGCCGTTGCGCATCGTCGCGTCGGAGAGGAAGCGCGTCGTGCCGAAGCCGCGGTTGTGCGGCACGATCACGCGGTAGCCGCGCGCGCTAAGCATCGGTGCCACGTCGACATAAGAATGGATGTCATAGGGCCAGCCATGGAGGAGCAGCACCGGCTGGCCATCCGCCGGCCCCATCTCGGCATAGCCGACATTGAGGAGGCCGGCATCGATCTGCCGGATCGCGCCCAGCGACGTGCCCGCCTGCGCCTGCGCCTGCGCTTGCGCCTTGCGGGTGAAGCCCACCGACAGGGCCGCGGCGGTCAGGGCGCCGAGGCCCAGGAAGCCGCGCCGCGTGGGGTCGATTTGGGGCAGGGCGGTGGTCTCGCGCATGTGTTCCTCCTCGTTACGCATTCGATTAGATCGGATACGATGTAAATAAGCATGCGTGGCAAAGCTGTCAAGGCCTTCCGATTTAATCGCATCCGACTTATATAAGGGAGAAAGCGAAAGGATGACGGCCATGAAAGCCCAAGCAACGCCCCAACCCCGCGAACCTCGCACCCCGCAAGCCGGCGATCCGCGCCTCGCCGACTTCCTCTGTTTCGCGATCTATTCGGCCAACCTCGCTTACGGCAAGGCCTATAAGCCGATCCTCGAGGAACTGGGCCTCACCTACACGCAGTACATCACCATCGTCGCCCTCTGGGAGAATGACGCCCAGACCGTGAGCGGGCTCGGTGAAAAACTGTTCCTCGAATCCAACACCCTCACCCCCATCCTCAAGAAGCTCGAGGGGCTGGGCTACCTCACCCGCCAGCGCGACCCCAAGGACGAGCGCCAGGTGGTGGTGACCCTGACCGATGCCGGCCGGCATCTGCGCGAAAAAGCCCTGCCGATGAATCTGGTGAAGGAATCCGGCCTGCCGCCGGAGGATTTCAAGAAGGTGCAGAAGATGATCACCACGCTCCGCGACAATCTCTTGAAGGCCGCCGCGCAGCAGGCCTGATCCGGTCCGGATTCCGGACCGGTCTTCCTTCCCGACGCACGCTAATCATCACGCGGCGCCACCACCATGCATCGGCGGGTGGGGGCGCCGCGTGACGGCTCTCGCGGAAAGGACACGCCCATGCCCAATATCCTCGACCATATCGGCAACACGCGCCTGCTGCCGCTCAACCATATCGGCCGCATGACCGGCGCCCGCATCGCGCTCAAGATGGAAGCCGAAAATCCGACCGGCAGCATGAAGGACCGCATGGCGCTCGCCATGATCGACGCGGCTGAAGCGGACGGCCGCCTCAAAGCGCACGGCACGGTCATCGAATATACCGGCGGCTCCACCGGCATCTCGCTGGCGCTCGTCTGCGCGGTCAAAGGCTATCATTGCCACATCGTCACCGCCGACGCGTTCGCGCCAGAGAAGCTCGCGCATATGCAGGCACTGGGCGCCGAGCTGACGGTGCTCCAATCCGATAACGGCCGTCAGACCGAAAAACTGGTGAAGGACATGATCGCCCGCGCCGAAAGCATCGCCGCGGCGACCGGCGGCATGCTTACCCACCAGATGCAGAACCGCGACCAGCTCGTGGCCTATACGAAAATGGCGGATGAGATCTGGGCGCAGACGAATGGCCGCCTCGACGCCCTCGTCCAGGCCGTCGGCACCGCCGCCAGCATCAGGGGGATGGCCACGCGTCTGCGGCAACTCAAACCCGACATCCAGATCATCGCCGTCGAACCGGCGGAAAGCGCCGTCCTCTCAGGTGGTGCCACCGGCGCCCACAAAATCGACGGCATCGGCGCCGGCTATGTGACACCGCTCTGGCAGGAAGGGTTGGCCGATTCCATCGAACCCGTCTCAACCGCAGACGCCAAGGCGATGGCGGCACGCCTCGCCAAAGAAGAAGGCATCCTCCCCGGCCCCTCCACCGGCGCCAATGTCACGGCAGCGTTGCGCGTGGCCGAGCGGATGGAGGAGGGTGCGGAGATCGTCACGGTGATGTGCGATGCGGGGGTGAAGTATTTGAAGGAATGAGCTAGCGAGACCGCGACAATTAGAGCTACTGGTTGGGTAAGTAAAATTCTTCAAATATGTCTATAAAGCGCTTCCAACTGCCAAAGACACTCTCATACATGTCTCTACCAAACAGAAGGCCCCGATCAACATCCTTCTTTGTCGGCATTCGGTCAAGCCGACGTCTCAGCCTCTCATATTGGTAGATGAGAATTCGAGAGATGTTTTGTCTAGTGGCTGTTCGAGGGTCCAACCCCTCACGAGCGAAGATATCGAGAACTCTATCCTCGAATTCAACTTTGCAACCGATCGGCAAGTCTAGAATCTCCCGAAGACTGCGCAGACCGCCTACCCGCGATTCTGTCTCTTCCGGCCGCAAGCCATGGAATTCGACCAACCTATGCGCATTTCTGAAATTGCCGATGAAATCTATGACTATGCACTGTGTCTTCCCCACGTCTTTGCGCAGCCCGCGACCCAATTGCTGAAAGAATATGCGCTTCGACTCTGTCGGACGCAGGAAGAGCAGGCATTCAACAAAACGAATATCAGCTCCTTCATTTAGAATGTCGACCACGCAGAGCACCTTGGTTTTGCCTCTTTCCAAAGCGCTGACCATTTGTTTCCGCCGAATGCTCGGGGTTGACGAAATGTATACTTCGGCTCTGATACCTTGGTTATTGAACTCTTCAGCCACCTTCTCAGCATGTCTGTGAGAGCAACAAAAAGCCAAACTCGGCTTGCCGTCAGCCTTTTCTCGCCACTTTCGAACTATTGCTTCGTGGCGCTCCTTGATGATTAGCTTTCGCTCCAAGTCACGCACGCTGTATTTTCCGTTGCTGAAGCTCAGACTACTGTAGTCCACATCATCGAAGCAGCCGTAGTAGTGATATGGTGAGAGAATGCCTGCATCCACGCCGGCTCTCAGCTCATAATTGACTACGACATTTTGATTGCATATCTGCGCAATGTCTTGCCTGTCTGACCGGAATGGAGTTGCCGTTAAGCCAAGTAGGAACCCAAAATTCAATCGATCGATGGTTGCTTGGTAGGATTTCGCAGCGGCGTGGTGAAACTCATCTATCACTAGATAGTCAATCGGTTTCGCTGATAGCTCATCGAGATGTCGTGCCAAATACTGAATCGTAACCAGTGAGACAGGCGCTTCTCTCGTCTCAAGAGACACTTGCTCCACACCGAAGATAGCGGAAAACTCAGACTCGGCGACCTCTAGAATCTCATGAGTATGTGCAACGTATAATACGCTTTTCGCGTCCACATTTCGCGCATCATTAGCCGCTATGCGTGTCTTTCCGGTACCTGGTGGCAGTATCACCAGCCCCCTTGGTTGCCGCAGCTCGTGTACTCGCGACAACTCCTTCAGCGCTTCAGTTTGAAGAACGTTTAAGTTAGCTGATTTTGGTGCATACCCGCACGTACACCGACCACCGGAAATGCGACGCCCATCCCTCGGGCAAAGAAATCCGTAAGCCCAGAACAACCGGGCGAAATCGTCAACGTCCATAAAGCAGTACTGAACGCCGAGTCTTTCGCACGTAGAGGAAAACTGTTCCTTTACTCCATCGAGGACGACGCCAGTTGCTCCCAGAATGGCGACCTTTAGGCCCGCGATCTTCTCGATCCGATAAATCTGATGCGAGATATCTGCTGGTCGCACTGTCTTAAAAGACCGTCCCTTCAGTATGAAAGCTGCCCAACCGGAGGTGCCCGAAATTTCAATTCTGTGTGTGAGGATGTCCACAATTTCCGCGGGCCCATGTGGCGTCGCAGCTCTATCGCTTAGAATGGCGCGGACGAATTCTTCGATATCTTCGCTTTCATGAAGCGCCTTCACCGAAGCGCGAAGTTGGTCGGTGACTTCGTTCGGAGAGATGTCGCCAGCCTTGGCGAACAGGGGAATTTGCTCAAGTCCTATTAGCTGCGCAGTCATATGAGCTACGACGCAATCTCTGTTTGAGACGAAATTATTGTCAACATACATGAGTAGCCGTTAAGCATCAATATTCACTAAAAAGTTGATGCACTTTTACGACTGGAGGGATAACGCACAACAGTGAAGTTTAGGCTGAAGTCACCCACAAACCTCCCGCACCACGCCCCGCAGCCACCGATGCGCCGGGTCGGCGTCCTGCCGTGGATGCCACAGCATTGAGATCGTGATCTCCGGCGCCTTGAAGGGGAGCGGGAAGCGGATGAGGCCTTTGGCGAGGCTCGCGGTGTAGCGTTCCGGCACGGTGGCGACGAGGTCGGTGTGGCGGGCCAATGCCAGCGCCGCGCTGAAGCCGCCGACGATGGTGGCGATGTCGCGGGTGATGCCGATCTCTGCCAATATGTCGTCGATGGGGCCGCGCTCCAGCACGCGGCGTGAGACGAAGATGTGGGATTGCGCGGCATAGCGCACGGGCGTCACCTTGCCCTTCGTGAGCGGATGGCCCTTCCTGACCACGCCCACCAGCCGATCGCGGAAGAGGGCTTGGACGCGGAGCTCCGGGCCTTGCGCGGCACCCACCACGCCGGTCTCGAGATCGACCGAGCCGTCGCGCAAGGGGCCAGAGTCCTTGGCGATCTTGGGGATGAATTGCAGGCGCACATTGGGTGCCTGTTTCTTCGCCCGGGCGATGAGGGCGGGGCCGAAATTTTCCACGAACCCGTCCGAGGCGCGCAAGGTGAAGCTGCGCGTGAGGCTCTTGATGTCGAGCAAGGCAACCGGGCGCAGCAGGTTCTGCGCCGCCGCCACCAGCGGCGCCACTTCCGCCTTCAATTCCGTGGCACGCGGTGTCGGCACCAGCCCGCGCCCGGCGCGCACCAGCAGCGGATCGCCCGTCGCTGCGCGCAGCCGTGCCAATTGCCGGCTCATGGCGGAGGGGCTGAGGCGCAGGCGCCGTGCGGCCGCCGCCACGGAGCCTTCCGAGAGCAGCACGTCGAGCGTCACCAGCAGGTTGAGGTCGGGCAGGTTGAGGTGAGCATTCGCCATGGCGCGATGGTAGCACGGCGGGATATGGCGTCAAATGCACGAATAAAATGCAAATGCTGCGTCTTCCGCCATGGGTGGGTTTGGGGGCACGCTGGGGGCAACTCAGCTATCCCCCGAGGTTATGCCATGAACCAGATCGTCCCACCGCCGCGCGGAACCGAACCCAGACCAGCCCCCCTCCCGGCCTCCCCCCTGAAGGTGGGAGGAGAGGCCGCCATCACCACCTCGCTTCAAAGCCCTCCCACCTTCAGGGGGGAGGGTGGGGTGGGGGGCCGCAGCGAGTCCGTTGCTGGAAAACGAAACCCCCGCCTCGCCCTCGCCGCCCTCTCGCTCTCCATGCTGATGCCCTCGCTCGATGCGTCAATCGCCAATATCGGCCTCCCCGCGCTGAGCCATGCCTTCGCAGCGCCCTTCCAGACGGTGCAATGGGTGGTGCTCTCTTACCTCCTCGCCATCACCTGCCTCATCGTCAGCGCCGGAAGGCTCGGGGATCTCATCGGGCGGCGGCATCTGCTCCTCATCGGCATCGTCCTCTTCACCGTCGCCTCGCTTGCCTGCGGCCTTGCCCCGACGCTCCCCATCCTCATCGCCGCCCGTGCGGTGCAGGGCATCGGTGCCGCCATCATGATGGCCCTCACCATCGCGCTGGTGAGCGGCACGGTGCCGAAGGAACGCACCGGCCGCGCCATGGGCCTCCTTGGCACCATGTCGGCCATCGGCACGGCGCTGGGGCCGACCCTGGGCGGGCTGCTCATCGCCGCTTTCGACTGGCGCCTCATCTTCCTGGTCAATGTGCCGGTGGGGCTCATCAATTTCGCGCTCGCTTACACGTCGCTCCCCGCCGACAAGCCGGCGGCGACGGCGAAGAAAGGCCCGCGCTTCGATCCCATCGGCACGGTGTTGCTGGCCGCAAGCCTCGGCGCCTATGCGCTGGCGCTGACATGGGGCGAGGGGCATTTCGGCGCGCTCAATATCGGCCTCGTCATCGCCGCTTTCATCGGTGGCGCCGTCTTCATCCAGTCGCAGCGCCTGGTCGCCGCCCCCTTGCTCCGCCTTGCCATGTTCCAACGGCCAGGCCTCGCCTTGAGCCTTGCCTTGAGCATCGCCGTCGCCGCGACCGTGATGGGCGTCTTCGTCGTCGGGCCGTTCTATCTCGGCCACGGCCTTGGCCTCTCGGCGGGTGCGGTGGGTCTCGCGCTCTCAGCAGGACCGGCCGTCTCGGCGCTGGCCGGTGTGCCCGCCGGTCGCCTGGTCGATCGCTTCGGCACGCGGCGCATCATGCTTCTGGGCCTCGCCGGCATGGTGCTGGGCCTCACCGGCCTCTCGACCTTGCCGATGCTGTTCGGCGTCGCCGGTTACGTCGCACCCTTGATGCTGCTGACCGCCCATTACGCGCTGTTCCAGGCCGCCAACAACACCGGCATCATACAGGGGATCGGTGCCGATGAACGCGGGGTCGTCTCCGGCATGCTCAGTCTCTCGCGCAATCTCGGCCTCATCACCGGGGCGGCCTTGCTCGGCGCCGTCTTCGCCTATGGCGCCGGTGGTGCCGTGACCGAGGCGGTGGATCCGGCCGCCCTCACTCATGGCCTGCGCCTCACCTATGGCCTCATCGGCGGCGTGCTGGCTCTCGGCCTCATCGCGGCGCTGCGCGCCAAGCCCGTAAAGGCGTGAGTTCCCATTTTGTTCTTGACAAAAGCCAGGGCGATGGCTAGGATGAAAATTGGGCGCCTTCGCCGCCGATACGGGGCAACCGGGACGCCGGTCTCGATGGCGTGAAGGACTCAAACCCAGCACCACATCTGCAATCGCTTGGCTGTCTGATCGGCGCAGGCTCTCGATGTTTCGAGGGCGCAGGCCGATGGATCGTGCGGGATCACGCCTGGTCCCCGTCCGGTCGGCTGCGTGAAGCCGGCCCCCCGGATCGTCAGGGTCACGCGATCCCCGCTTGGAATGGGGCGGTAGGCGCCATCCCCCGTGCGCCGTCCTGGGGACATACCGGCGCTCCGAGCGGCGCGTTGGATCAGCGCCGTCCCGTGTCGGCCGGGTGACGCCGCCACTGCCAGCCGTCAGACATACGGTCGGCGCCCATCGGGTGGTTCGTTGCGCCTAAATCCACCCAAGCTGCTCAAGCGATTGCAGATGTGGCGCTCAAGGTTGAACGACGGAAGGGTTTGAAGGTGAAGGCCATGATGGTGGCGCCCAACCCCATGCCCCAGGCCCCGATATAGAGCCAGCTATAGCTGGCAAAGGTGTCGTAGATGAAACCGCCCGCCACGGGTCCCAACGCCATGCCCAGGCTCCCGGCCATCGCCGTGCCGCCGATGACGGTCCCCATCATCTTCAAGGGGAAGTTTTCGCGCGCCAGCACGGCATAGAGCGGCATGACGCCCGCATAGATGAAGCCGAAGAGGGCCGCCACCACATAGAATGCCGCGAGTTGGCTGACGAACACATAAGCGAGTGCCCCGAAGGCTTGGGCGAGCAGGCCCGCGACCAGCACGCGCTTGGCGCCGAACTTGTCGCCAAGGATTCCAAAGGCGATGCGCCCGCCCATGCCGGCCAAGCCTTCGACGCTGTAGATCGAGACCGCCATCAGGAGCGGGATGCCGCAGGTCACCGCATAGCTCACGGTATGGATGATCGGCCCCGAATGTGTCGCACAGCAGAAGAAATTGGTGGCGCAGAGGACAAGGAATTGCGGCGACTTCATCGCCTGCGCCATCGACATCTCACCATCCGCAGTGCTGCTTGGCGTGGCGACTGGCATCGCTGCCTGTGCGGCGAGCGCCGGCGGGCGCCGGATGAGGAACGAGACCGGGATCATCACCGCCGCCGTGACGGCGGCGATGATCATCATCGATGTGCGCCAGTCATGCCGCTCGATCAGCCAGGCGGCCAAGGGCGACATGGTCATCGGCGCCATGCCCATCCCGGCCGAGACCAGCGAGACGGCGAGGCTCCTCTGTGTCTCGAACCAGCCGGTCACACACGCCATCATCGGCGCAAAGATCGCGGCAACACCGATGCCGACGAAGAGGCCGAAGATCACCTGGAAGGCGATGAGCGAGGTGGCGTGGGCGGCAAGGGCAAGGCTCCCCGACAGCAGCGCCGAACCGATCAGCACCACGGGGCGCGGGCCGATGCGGTCGGAGAGATTGCCCCAGGCCATGCTGCCGAAGGCCATGGCGAGGAAGCCGATGGTCATGGCGCTCGAAATGCCGGTCATCGACCAGCCGGTCTCGGCGGCGACCGTGCGCAGGAAGACGGGGAGGGCGAACATGCCGCCGACCGCCATGCAGCCCAGCAATCCGCCGGCCGCGACGATCACCCAGCGATACCGTGGTTCCGACATGTCTACGCTCCCCGTCTTATCCTACTTGCACTTTGCAATCAGATTATGTTGATATCAACCATAAGGTCAATCGGGCATTTTCTGAAAGGCCGGTAAGCCCGAATCGAGCCTGTCCCAGAGCAAGGCGCGCGCGGCATAGGTGATTGCCTGCGCCCTGAACCGCGCCGGTTCATCGAGGCTCCCCGCTGCCACGGTAAAGATGTCCGGCATCGCCGCAAAGGTGAGGTAGACCGGCGAGCCGCAGATGGGGCAGAAGCCCCGCGTCTTCTGCTGCCCGCTATCGGCGACGCTGCTCCACAAGGTGGCCTCGCCTTTCAACGTCACCGCCTGCTTGCTGGGAAAGGTCAGGTACGAGCCATGCCCCGTGCCGCTCACCGCCTGGCAATCCAGGCATTGGCAATGGTTCATGAACATCGGTTCGCCCGCGATCTCATAGCGGATGCGCCCGCAGGCGCAGCCGCCGGTATAGGCCTTCGTCATCTCATAGCTCCTGAAGTTTGTGAGGCACAGCAGGCACATCAAGCGGCGCCGTATTCATCGTGACGCCGGAACCAGGGCCCCGTTTCATTCCGCCCCAAGGGTGCCCGGTCGAGCCATTGATAGCTGCCCCACAACACGTCGAGCCCGCGGGCATAGGTTGAATAGGTGTGATAGACGGCCCCCTCGCGCATCACGAACGCACTCATCCCCGGCCGGTCGCGCGCGTAGGACGGTCCCGTGGTGCCGCAGGATTGCGCGAACTGCACCACCGGCCCCGGCAGCGGCTCCATATCCATCGCATGGCCTTTCTTGAGGTAATTGTACTCGATCCCCTGGCGCTGCTGTTCCTCGGTGAAGGAAACGTTGAAGTCGAAGTTGAACGCACCATCGCCGGATGAGGCCCAGGGGAAGGACCAGCCCATGCGCGCCTTATAGCGATCGAGTTTCTCAAGCCGCGCGCGTGAGACCGCCATCAAGGTCACGTCATGATTGGCCAGATGCACATGATAGCCATCGAAGCCATCGGCGATCATCGAGCAGGACGGGCAACCCGCCTGCCAATCCGGCCCGAACATGAAGTGATAGACGAGAAGCTGCGAGCGGCCCTGGAAGAGATCGGGCAGCGACGCGATCCCTTGCGCCGTTTCGAAGCGGTATTCCTTCTCGACCCTGACCCAGGGCAGCGCCTGGCGCTGGGCAGCGAGCGCATCGCTCTGCCGCGTCAATTCCTTCTCGGCGCGATAGAGCGCCAGCCGCGCCTGCAGCCATTCCTCGCGCGTCGCCACGGCGTGGCCGACATCTTGCGCATCCGACTTCGCTTTGAAACCTACCGGCATGTCATGTCCTTTCGGGTTGATGGCTAGGCGTCGCTGCCTGCCCTGGGTTAGATTGGCGCCGCTCCCGCGCCAGGTGGGAGTGACAAGTGTGTCGGGATTTGCCATGGACTCGCTCATCACCGCAGCAGCGCGTGCCCTGGCGACCGGTGATCCGCTGGGGGCGCTCAACCGCGTTGCCTTGCGCGATGATGCACCGGCGCTGGCACTGCGCGGCATTGCCATGGCGCAGCTCGGCGATCTCCCCCGCGCCAAGATGCTGCTGCGCCGCGCCGCGCGCGCCTTCGGCCCTAGGGAAGCGGTTGCCCGCGCCCGCTGCGTGGTGGCGGAGGCGGAGGTGGCATTGGCTGCCCGCGATCTCGCCTGGCCGGCCAAGTCGCTCGATGCCGCGCGTGCCGTGCTCGATGATCATGGCGACCGTATCAACGCCGCCCATGCCCGCTATCTGGAGCTTCGTCGCCATCTGCTGCTGGGGCGCCTCGATGATGCCGAGCGGTTGTTGCACTCCCTCGATCCCACGGCGCTCCCGCCGGCCTTGCGCGCGGCGCATGAATTGATCAGTGCCGGCATCGCGATGCGGCGCCTCCAGGCCAAGCCCGCGCACGAGGCTCTCGCGCGGGCGGCCCGTGCTGCGGACGCAGCGCGCATTCCGGCCCTGGCGGCGGAGGTCGCGGCCGCCCAGGCATTGCTGGCGGCACCGGCGGCTAAGCAAGTGACGCCGCAACCGGAACGCCTGCTCGATCTCGCCGGTGTCGAGGCGGTGCTGGCCTCGAAGGCGCTGGTGATCGATGCCTGCCGCCTCATCGTGGTGCAGGGAACGACGCGCGTTCCCCTGGCGCGGCGGCCGGTGCTCTTTGCCCTCGTGCAGGCGCTGGCTGAAAGCTTCCCCACTGCCGTCGCCCGCGATGTGCTGGTGGCCCGCGCGTTTGGCGGCCGCGAAGCCGACGATTCCCACCGCGCGCGTTTGCGGGTCGAGATCGGACGCCTGCGCGCACTGCTCAAAACCCTTGCCGACATCACCGCCACGCCGGACGGCTTCGCCCTGCAGCCCAAGGCCCGGCGCGTCGTGGTGCTGGCGCGCCCGGTCGCGGAGAAATACGCGGCCGTGCTGGCCTTTCTTGCCGATGGCGAAGCCTGGTCCAGCTCGGCCCTCGCCTTGGCGCTGGGCGCCAGCCAGCGCACAGTGCAGCGCGCGCTCGATGCCCTGAGCGCCGAGGGCAAGGTGCAATTTTTCGGATCGGGGCGCGCCCGGCGCTGGCTCACGACACCCATGCCCGGTTTCACGACAACCTTGTTACTCACCGCCCCGCTGCCCGGCGATTAAGTTCGTGGCACACACCGAGATTTGAGGAGAGCGAGATGAAGCGCAAAGCTGCCGAAGTCACCCGCGAATACGGGCCCTTCCCGGGCGTCGAGAAGATTCATGGCGTGAGCTTCGACGGAAAGGACGTGTGGTTCGGCGCCGGCGACAGCCTGCATGCCATGGACCCGGCGAGCGGCAAGCCGCACCGAAAGCTCGACGTCGCCGCCCATGCCGGCACGGCCTATGACGGCAAGCATCTCTTCCAGATTGCCGAGAACCGCATCCAGAAGATCGACCCCGCCAGTGGCAAGATCCTCCACAGCATTCCCGCCCCCGGCAACGGCACCGATTCCGGCCTCACGTGGGCCGAAGGCACGCTGTGGGTCGGCCAGTACCGCGACCGCAAGATCCATCAGATCGATCCCGAGACGGGCAAGATCCTGCGCACGATCGAGAGCAACCGCTTCGTCACCGGCGTCACCTGGGCCGATGGCGAACTGTGGCACGCCACCTGGGAAAACGAGGAGAGCTCCTTACGCCGCGTCGACCCGAAGAGCGGCGAAGTCCTTGACCAACTCGACATGCCCCAAGGCCTCTTTATCTCCGGCCTCGAGATCGGCGGCGACAGCTTCTATTGCGGCGGCGGACCGAGTGGGAAGATCAGGGCGGTGAAGCGACCAGCACGGAAAAACTAGGCCAAACGCAGACGCCGCTGGGGAAGAAGAGTCACCCAGCGGCGCGCGTTTGAGTCCGCTCAGTGACCGAGCGGGATCGGGTTGTCGACGACGCTCTGGTTGAAGCCATGGACCAGCGCGTGTTCGTTGGCGCCGGGATTGTCGCGCAAGGCCTTCACCCCTTCGACGATCACCTCCGGCGCGTCGCTGGCAAGGGCCGCCATCGTCTCGGCGATGAAGGCATCCAGCGGCATCGCCCGCGGATCGCCGCTCTTATAGATGAGGTCGGTGTCGACCCAGGGCGGCGCAATTTCCTGCACCCGGACGCCGGTGTTGCGCAGCTGGAAGCGCTGCGACAAGGCATAGGAGTGCAGCGCCGCCTTGGTCGCCGAGTAGACCGCGTTGCTGGCGAGCGGCACGAAAGCCAGCACGCTGCTGGTATAAAGGATCGTCGCTGCCGGCTGCGCCTTCAGATGCTCGATGAGGGCCGAGGTCATGCGGATGGGGCCGAGCAGATTGGTGGTGATGACCGATTGCGCGGCGGCATCGTCGATGGCCGAGGCCGCATCATCGAACGGCATGATCCCCGCATTGTTGAACAGCACATTGGTCTTGGGGAAATCGCGGCGGAGAATCCGCGCCGCCGCGTCGATGCTGGCCGGGTCGGTGATGTCGAGCGGGATCGCGGCCATGCCCGGATTGGCGGCCGTCACGTCATCGAGCAAGGCGCGGCGGCGCCCGGAGATGATGACCTTGTTGCCGCGCTTGTGCAGGGCTTCGGCAAGGCCGCGGCCGATACCGCTGGTGCCGCCGGTGATGAAGATCGTATTGCCGGTGAGTTTCATGGTCTCTTTCTCTCGGGTGTCGGTGACGGGGAAAGCGGGGCGAGGTCTGGCCGGCAAACCGCTGGGGACCGCCGGCAAGGCCCTCGCTTCGAGACCAGATTTAGCGCTGGTGCCTCGTGTCTTAAATGACGTATAACATACGTATTCAGGACACGGATCACAGGCGAGGCCCACCCATGCCCCATGTTGCGATGGTACTGACGCCGGGCTTCCAGTTCCTGGCGCTGGGTATCCAGGCCACGTTCGAACTGGCCAATCTGGTGACGGGCGACAAGTTTTATTCGCTCGGCCTCTATTCCGCGGGCGGCGGGCCGATGCTGTCGTCGAGCGGCTTGCCTGTGCCGACGGCACCCCTTGCCGAGTCAGGACCCATCGACACGCTGCTGCTGATGGCGGGCTTGACGCCGCCGGCGCCGCAAAGTGCCGCGGATCTGGCAGCCCTTCGGACGGCGGCCCAGACGGCGCGGCGCGTGGCCGGTCTTTGCACCGGCGCGTTCCTGGCGGCACAGATGGGGCTCCTCGATGGGAAGCGCGCCACGACGCATTGGGTTCACGCGCCGCGGCTGCGCGCGGCCTTTCCAGCGGTTCGCGTCGAGGAAGACGCCATCTTCATCAATGAGGGAAACGTCTGGACCTCAGCCGGGCTGAGCGCCGGGCTCGATCTCGGCGTCGCCTTGGTGGAACAGGATCTCGGCCCCGAGGTCGCCCGTTCCGTGGCCAGGCGCATGGTGATGCATCACCGGCGTGCTGGCGGCCAGTCGCAGCATTCGGAACTGCTGCAGCTTGGCCCCAGCAGCGACCGCATCCAGAAGGCCTTGATGCACGCCCGCACGCATCTTACCAATCTGCTGTCGGTCGAGGAACTGGCGGCCGTCGCCGCCCTCTCACCGCGCCAGTTCAGCCGCGCCTTCCGCGCCGAAACCGGCCAATCGCCCGCCAAGGCGGTCGAGCGCTTGCGCCTGGAGGCGGCAAGACTTCTGCTGGAGGATTCACGCCACAGCCTGGAAACCGTGGCGCGCGAAACCGGGTTCATCGATCTGCGCCGCATGCGCGAAGCCTTCATGCGCCAATACGGCCAGCCCCCCCAAGCGCTGCGCCGCCTGGCGCGGGCGGGGTGAAGTAATGGCGGTGCCGCCGGCAGCGGCGAGGTCCTCGACCAGTTCGACATGCCACAGGGCTTCTTCATCTCAAGATTGCCGATCGGCGGCGACAGTTTCTATTGCTGCGGCGGCCCGAGTGGGAAGATTAGGGCAGTGAAGCGGCCGAAGAGGTAGCTCTGTCGGTCTTTTATCCCCCTCGGCCACTGGATTTTAGGACAAGTCGAATGAAGGAAAACAATCGACCAAACATGTAGTCAATTTGCTCTGCGCTAGTCAGCAACTCCTGACTGGCTTCGGAGTGACGAATGCGAAATGTATTCCCGATCTTTGTCAGTACTACGGCTTCGTCTGCCATCAGCTGCCTTAGCTTTGAGCCTGCCGGCGCTACTCGATCAAGAAGCGCATCCGCCTGCCGCTTCTTATCGGCGCCGGGTTCCAGCGTTTTTATTCGCTCGAAGGCGTCCCATAGCTTTTCAAGCGCATCTTGCCGATCAATCAATCTGGGAGAGGTGATACGAGTACGAGCTAGTTCAAGAAGTCGGTCGGTTTCACCATCACCTGTAGCAAATAATGCTGACGCTAATGCATCGGTCATGGGTTGCGGTAGTAGCCTTCGAATTCGACCTGTCGAATCTAGCTCGTACGCCAATCCATTTCGGGCAAAGAGTAGATTTACGTCTCTGCAGAAACGCCGCAGGCCCTCCTCTCTCTCCCAGTCCAAGTGGTAGTGTCCGAAGTATGAATGGTATGTGCCATTGACGGGTTGACCTATGGCTGATGCACAGAACTCTAGTAGGTCCAGGATCGCTGGCGTGTCGAGAACGCGATCGGCCGATAGCGGCCAGTCAACGCCATGGATCTCTGCAACAAGCGTTCGCCTAAATGCTTGTCTGTCGCATCCGCATGGCCCCATACGATCCGGACACTGTTCGGGAAAGCGATATCCAAAAGAGCCATCGTCTATTCGTGCCACAATCAGCGAATAGATGCCTCCCCATAAACGCTCGTCAACAACCTCGAGAGTCCTGGCACGTGTACCGAACTCACGATCAGTAAAGTAATCCTTCATTGGTTATCGGCCTGGCTTCTAAGTTGCGGATACGATTCCTGCTTCGGGTTCATCTGAATTGCATTTTCTTGCCGACCATCAATTCGTCAAGTTCTGTACCCTTTTTGCTAACGACGAGATAAGCAATGTTTAAAGGCATTGGCGTCTTGTCGACCCATGCAGGATTGAGAACATGTGTGTTGCGGAATGCAGAATGAACAACCGCATCTGCTTCTCGGATTGCGTGGAGGAGCTCATCAATACAGCGATAGGCATCAAGCTTCTGACTTGCTGAATAGCAGTCATCAAAGTCCCCGTACTCGCGCAAGAAATCGAACAGCTCGGCAGCAGCAGACTTGGCTTCCGTACTTAGATCTTCATCCCACTGAAAGTTGCTTGCGTTGCAATTCTCTGCCATCAATCCAAGTTGCTCGCCGCTTCTTACGGACGCGGCTGGCAGCTTAATCATGTGGGGAAAACGATTGGATATAGTTTCATTATTGATATGTTCAACGTTCTTGCGAAGCTCAGAAATTGAGTGAATGAAATTCGGATCCTCAAATACATCCGGATCGTCATACCCCAGGCCCACAGACAGCAGGCGACGGGTCAAGATTGTTGTAGATTCAGCCGACTCTATGCGCTGTATCGTGCGGATATTTAATCCGGCGTTTGCCGCTAGCGCATCTTGAGAAAGGTTGGACGTCTCGCGAAGAAGCTTAGTCCACCAAGCCAGGATATGAGGAGACAGGCGTTGCATCGCTACTGCACTCTAGTTTGTTGCCGCTAGCGATAAATCTAGGAGTTTGGCTGACACTTCGCTACGGCAGCATAATGACAGTAGCCCGACAGAAACCAGCTATCAGCTGTCTTGGGTAGTGAGCACTGATGTAAAAATTAAACGAATCAATATGTTATGAAATCGTGCCTGCCATTTACGGAAAGCGGGATGCAGTCCTGTAGATATAGGCATCGGTAAAGCGCCACCGTTCGGGCTATCCCCTCACTCCACCATCTTCGCCAGCTGTGCGGCACAGGTGCCCCAGCCTTCTTGGAAGCCCATCTCGTTGTGTTGGTCGCGGTCGCCGGCGTTCTTGTGCATGACGTGGGCGGTGTAGTCGGTGGCGCCATCCTTGTCCGATAGCGTGATGATCGCGGTGAGGGCGTTGGGGTAGTAGGTTTCCGCTGGGCGCCAACCGGCGGTGAGGGCGTTGGTGAAGACGATCTTGTGTCCCACCTCGATCGCGAGGAAGCAGGCGTTGATGTGGGGCGTGAAGGTCTTGCCGTCTTCGCTCATCTCGGTGATGAAGGCGCCGCCGGGCTTCAAGTCCATCTCGATGACGCGGCAGTGATAGGGTGCGGGGATCCACCATTGCTCGAATTGGCGGGGATCGGCAAAGGCGTTCCAGACCTTGGCGCGCGGTGCCTTGATGAGGCGGGTGAGGGTGAGGTCGAGATCGGGCTTCACGGTGCTGGCCATCATCACTTGTCCTTATTTCGCGTGGGCGGCTTGCGGGTGCTTCGCCCACGTGCATTGGCGGGCCGCGCGGTGACGAAGGCTTCGAGGCGGTCGGCGCGGCCTTCCCAGATGGCGCGCTGGGTGGCGAGCCAGGCATCGGCGGCGCGGAGCGCCTTCTTCTCAATGGAACAGGTGCGCACGCGGCCCTGCTTTTTAGTGACGATCCAGCCGCTCGCCTCGAGCTGGTGGATATGCTTCATGAAGGAGGGAAGGGCCATCTCGAACGGGGCTGCCAGCTCGCTGATGCTGGTGGGGCCCTTGGCAAGGGCGCCGAGGACCGCGCGCCGGGTGGGATCGGCGAGGGCCTGGAAGATGTCGTTCAAGCGTTCCGGATACTGTTCCATAAGGCTAAGTATTCCAGAACGGGACACTTAGCGCAAGGGCTAAGTGTCCGTTGGCAAGTCAGCCTTCGAAGTAATGCGGCTGATCGAGATCGGCCAAGAGGCCCGGGTGCTGCGGCTGCCAGCCGAGCTTGGCGCGGGTGAGGGCGCTGGAGGTCGGGTTGTCGAGCGCGGCGAAATGCGCGAACCAGCCGAAATGGGCGGCCGCTTCATCGCCGGATTGACTGACGACGGGAACCCCTAAGCGCTTGCCGATGACGGTCGCGATGTCGCGGAAGGGGACGCCTTCCTCGGCATTGGCGTGATAGTGCGGCATCTGGGCGCCGCTCTCCAGCACCAGGCGATAGGCCCTGGCTGCATCGAGGCGGTGCACCGCCGGCCAGCGATTGGCGCCATCGCCGATATAGGCGGCGACACCTTTCTCGCGCGCAAGATTGATGAGGAGCGGCACGAAGCCGTGATCGCCGGCGCCGTGGACCGAGGGCGGCAGACGCATCACCGAGACGCGGACACCCATGGCGGCGACGGATGCTGCCGCCTCTTCCGATGCCACGCGCGGCAGGGCCGTCTCACCCGTCGGTGTCACCAGCGCTTCGGTGGCGAGGGCGCCCGTTGCCGGCACCTGGCCGCTCACCAGCGCCGTGCCGGAGGTGACGATGAGCGGGCGTTCCGTGCCGCGCAGGGTTTCGCCCAAGGCTGTCACCGCGCGCCGGTCGATCTCGCACACTTCCTTGAAGCGCGCGAAGTCGTGGATGAAGCCGCAATGGACGATGCCGTCGCAGCTTCCAGCACCCGCCTGGAGGCCGGCGAGGTCGGTGAGGTCGCCGCGATGCACCTTGGCCCCCATGGCTTGCAAACTTTCGGCCGCCGCATCGCTGCGCGCCAGGCCCAGCACCTGATGGCCGGCCTCGATGAGATCGCGCACCACGGCGGACCCCACGAAGCCGCTGGCACCGGTCACGAATACACGCATGTTTCTCTCCTCTCGCGTTTGGAACGAGGGGAGAGATAGGCGATGGCGCACAGACGATCTATGCGCTATCGTCTGCAATATCTTCGCGATCGTCCGGGAATGCGACCCTATGGATCCTCTCTCCGACCTGCTGGCGCTGCTGCGCCCGCGCAATTACATGTCGGCCGGCTTCGATGCGGGTCCCAGCTGGTCGGTCCATTTCCCCGACCAGACCGGTACCATCAAGACCGGGGCGCTGATCGCCGGCTTCTGCTGGCTCGCCGTCGAGACGGTGGCCGAACCGGTGCGGCTGGCGCCAGGCGATTGCTTCCTGCTGCCGCGCGGGCTGCCCTTTACGCTTTCCAGCGATCTCACGCTGACGCCCACACCGGCGCGGGAACTTTTGCCGTCGCCCAGCCATGGCCGCATCCTCACCATCGATGGCGGCGGGGAGACGCTGATGGTGAGCAGCCGCTTCGCGCTCGACGGGCCGCAGGCGGAGATGCTGCTGGGCCTCCTCCCACCGATCGTGCATATCCGGCCAGATGCTGGCCGCGGGAATGGCGAGGCGGCGCTGCGCGGTGCCATCGAGCGGACGATGCAGGAGTTGCGCGATCCGCAGCCGGGCAGCACGCTGGTCATGCAGCATCTGGCGCATATGATGCTGATCGAGGCGCTGCGTCTGCATCTCGCGCAAGCGAGCGCCGAAAGCGGGTGGCTCGCCGGGCTTGCCCACCGGCAGATCGGTGCCGCACTCCGCGCCATGCATGACGACCCGGCGCAGCGCTGGACGCTGGAGGCGTTGGCGGCAAAGGCCGCCATGTCGCGCTCGACCTTCGCGCTGAAATTCAAGGAGACCGTCGGCATGCCGGCGATGGATTACCTGACGCGCTGGCGCATGCTGCTGGCGGGTGACCGGCTGATGCATTCGGGGCAATCTGTTGCCAGCATCGCGCTGGGCCTCGGCTATGAATCGGAAGCGGCCTTCGCCACCGCCTTCAAACGCGAAATGGGCCTGACCCCCCGCGCCTATGGGAAGCAGCGCCTGACGGCGGCGCAGTGAAAAAGGCCCGGCCCGGCGCCTCTGCAACCATCCGGCTACGCCTTGAACCTTGCCGTCTCAGCGCGCGTTCTGCGGCCGCAGCAGCAGTCGCACCAGCGGATTGGGGAAGCGCCGTGCCATGGTGACCGCATGGAAGGTCTCGACGATGCCCGGCAATTGATCGCCGGCGACCAGAACACCGCCGGCGATCTCGTCCTTGACGACGATGGGCGGCAGGACGGCGAGGCCGATATCTTCGCGGGCGAGAAGACGCATCATTGCCATGTCCTCCACCTCGGCCACGATCTGCGGCCTGACACCGAGGCGGTCGGCCATCGCGTCGAAGCCGATGCGGATACTGCTGTCCACCGTCGGCAGGATGATGGGGTGCTTGCGCAGCCGATCGGCGAGGCTGGCGGCATCACGCAGGCGTTTGGGTGTTCCGACCAGGCTGACCGAGCGCTCGGCGAGGCGATGGGTGACAAGTGAGGTGAGGGCGTCACCCGCCGGCGCCTGATTGAGGAGCACGACGTCGAGATTGAGGGCTTCGAGTGCCCGCAGCAATTCGCCGGCGCTGCCGGAGCGGAGAATGAGATCGATGTCGGTGCGGCCCAGCACCGGTCGCAGGAACTCCATCTGGAAGTTGCGCGAGAGGGTGGCGAGCGAACCGACGCGCAACGCCTGGCGTGCCGCGCCCGACTGGCGGAGCGTCCCCAGCAGTTCATCGCCGGTGGCAAAGATGGCGTCGGCATGGTCGAGAACGATCTTGCCGGCTTCGGTGAGGTGTAGCTGCCGACCCCGCCGCTCGAACAGGGCATGACCAAGCTGCGCCTCGAGCTTGCGGATCTGCACCGACAGGGCGGATTGCGTGAGGTTCAGCCGCTCAGCCGTGCGGGTGAGGTTGCCGTCATGGGCGACCGCCCAGAAATAGCGCAAATGGTTGTAATTGAGCGCTGCCATAATGTTCGATAATAACGAACGATTTAGCGCAAACAATGAATTTTTGTCGCGATCCCCGGCTTGCTACCTAAGGCATCGGCCCCTGCCATCGATCCTGAGGACTTGCCGTGTCGCTTTACCTGCTCCCGCTTTCCGCCCCGCTCCTGCTGCTCCTGGCGGCCCTTTTGGGATTTCTGCGCCAGGGTCGGCGACCCGCCTTGGCGCCAGCCTTCGCCGAGGGCGCGGCGCTGGGCGCGCTGCTGATCGCGATGGCTTCCTTCGCCATCCTGATCCAGCGCGGTGCCGGCGATAGCGGGCTCATCGGCTGGGGTGGCGTCGGCCTCTCGGTGCGGCTCGATGCGGTGAGCGGCACGATGCTCCTCCTCGTCGCCTTCATCGGTTGGATCGTGCTGCGCTATGCCCGCAGCTATCTCGATGGCGAGGCGCGGCAGGGCTATTTCATCGCCTGGATTTGCGTGGCGCTGGCGGCCGTTCTTCTTCTCGTCCAGGCCGGCAATCTCGTCCAGCTGGTCGCCGCCTGGATCGCCACCAGCTATGCGCTGCATCGCCTGCTGCTGTTCTATCCAGAGCGTGTCGCGGCCCAACGTGCCGCAAGCAAGAAGCGCCTGTTCTCGACCCTTAGCGCCAGCGCCCTGATCCTTGCCGCTGGCCTCATCTGGATGAGTGTGGGCACGAGCGACATCGCCACGATCAACGCGCTGGCCAGGAGCGGCGATGCATCCTTGCTGATCATCCTGGCCGCCGCTTTGCTGGCGATCGCCGCGGTGCTGAAGTCGGCGCAGTTCCCGACCCATGGCTGGCTGACCGAGGTGATGGAGGCGCCGACGCCGGTCTCGGCCCTGCTGCATGCCGGCGTCATCAATGCCGGCGGCTTCCTGCTCATCCGTTTTGCCGATGTGATGCTGCTGGCCCCCGGCGTGCTTGCGGTGCTGGCGATGGTGGGCGGCTTTACGGCGCTGTTCGGGGCGCTGGTCATGCTGACGCAGCCAGCGGTCAAGACATCGCTTGCCTGGTCGACGGTCGCCCAGATGGGATTCATGATGCTGCAATGTGGGCTGGCGCTCTTTCCGTTGGCGCTCCTCCACATCGTCGCGCACTCGATCTACAAGGCGCATGCCTTTCTCGCCTCCGGCGGGGCGGTCGAGCAGGTGGCGGCCATCGGCCGGCCCGGCCCCGTTGCCGTTCCCAACGGGTCGGCGGTGGGCCGCGCCTTTCTGATCGCGCTTGCGATCTATGCCGGGATCGGCGCGGCGTTTGGCGTCACCTTCGGCTTTGACCACAAGTCGCCGCAGGCGCTGGCGCTGGGCGCCATCCTCATTTTCGGTGTCGCCTATCTGCTGGCCCAGGGGCTTGCCGATGCGGCACCGCGTCCCCTCACACGCCGGACCGCGCTTTATGCCAGTGCCACCGCTATCGGCTATTTCGCGCTGCAGACGGCGGCCGAATGGCTGACGGCCGGCATTCTGCCGGCGACACCGGCGCCGGGTCGGCTGGAGTGGACGCTGATGGCGCTGGCGGTGCTGAGCTTCGGGCTGGTGGCCGTGGCCCAGGCGCTGTTCCCGCTCTGGGCGACGCATCCGGCGGCGGCTGGACTGCGCGTCCATCTTGCCAATGGTCTTTACGCCAACGCCACGATGGATCGCCTGCTCGGCGGCTGGTCCGTTCGCAAGGCACCGTGAGCAGATGAGAGCAAGGATCACGCCATGCTGATGACCGCCATCAAAGCGCCGCTCATGACCCCCAGCGCCATCGCCGAGGCGGCAGATTGTGCCGCGCGCGCCATTCCCCCGCTGTGGCCGCTTGCCGCAAGCGTCGCGGTCAATCCCTTCCTGGGCCAAACGGGCGAGCCGCTGGCGGTGGCGGCAGCACGCCTGCGCCGCGCGGCCGGAATATCGCTCACCATGCCGCGGGCCTGGTATGCCGCGCGGCTGCGATCGGGCGAGATCGCCGAGGCCGATCTGCACGCGGCCTTCTTGAGCGCTCCGGCAGCACTTAGGCCGGCGAGCTTGGCGGTACTGAAGCACGCCATAGAAGTCGAACGCCCCGCGCCGCAAGCGCTGCCCACCGTCGCCGATCTGGCGCGCGATGTCTCCGGGACCGACTGGGGAGGCATCGTTGCCGAGCGCATCGGCCATTGGGCGTCCGGCTATTTCGACCAGGGCCAGGCGCTCTGGGCCAGTGGACAATCGCGCAATGCCTATGCGGCCTGGCGCACGGTCGCCAGCCACGATTTGACGCCGGAGATCGCCGGTCTCGCGGGGTTCGCCCAAAGCGTGGCGGATGCGCCGGATGCAGCCGAGGCCGCATTGGTCGCCTGTGTGGCGCGCCTCGGTCTCCCCGAGGCGGCGCTCCAAGGCTATTTCCACCGGCTGCTGACAACGCTTGGCGGCTGGGGCCAGGTCGCGCGCTATCGGCTCTGGCAGGCGGAGCTGGGCGGCGGGACCGATGCGAGCGTGACCGACCTTTTGGCGATCCGCATGATGTGGGAGGTGGCGCTGCTGCGCCAATATGGTTCCGTCCTCGAGCCGGCGTGGCAGGCGGCACTCGCTGCCTATGCCGAGCCGGTTTTTGCCACAGCGGATGATGTCGTCGACAGCATCCTCCAGGAGGCTGCCGAACGCGCGGCCCAGCGGCGGCTCAGCACGCTGTTTTCCGCAGCGTCTGCGACGGCTGCAGTACCCGGTCGTCCCGCTTTACAGATGGCCTTCTGCATCGACGTTCGCTCGGAAGTCTTTCGCCGGGCGTTGGAAAGCGTCGATCCCGGCATCCGGACGTTGGGCTTTGCCGGTTTCTTCGGGCTGGGCATCGGCCATCGCCGCTTTGCCTCGGATGTGGTCGAGGCCCGCCTGCCGGTCTTGCTGACGCCGCGTCTCTTCACCGCATCGGGCGCGGCGACGCTAGCAACGGAACGGGCGGATCGCTCAGCACGGATCAGGGCGCGCGCGACGCGGGCCTGGGGCCGCTTCAAGCTTGCCGCCATCTCCTCCTTCGCCTTCGTCGAGGCGACGGGGCCGATCTATGTGGCAAAGCTGCTTTGTGATGGATTGGGCCTGAAGCGCCATGCCGCACCGAACGATCCGGCGCCGCGTCCGGCCGAGACCCTCGATCTCGATGCGCGGATCGGGATGGCTGAGACCGTGCTGAAGGCGATGTCGCTGACGGCGGGCTTTGCGCGGCTCGTCCTCCTCACCGGCCATGGCGCCAATGTGGTCAACAACCCGCATGCGAGCGCGCTCCATTGCGGTGCCTGCGGCGGCTATTCGGGCGAGGTGAACGCGCGGCTGCTGGCCTCGCTCCTCAACGACCGCGATATGCGGGCGGGTCTTGCCGCGCGCGGCATCGCCATTCCCGAAGACACGCTGTTCTTGGCCGCCTTGCACGACACGACCACCGATAAGGTGACGATCTACAGCGCTGATCACCCCTCGCCATCGCATGCCCGGGATCTGGATCAGGCGACGCGTTGGCTGGCATCGGCCGGCGCCTTGACCCGCGGCGAACGGGCGCTGCGCCTGCCGCGTGCGCGGCGCGGGCGCGACATTGCCCAGCGTGCCCGCGACTGGGCGGAGCTCCGCCCGGAATGGGCGCTGGCCGGCTGCGAGGCCCTTGTCGCGGCGCCACGCGCGCGAACGGCCGTGCGCGACCTTGCGGGCAGGGCCTTCCTGCACGACTATGATTGGCGGCGGGACGATGGCTTCGGCGTGCTGGAGCTGATCCTGACGGCCCCGGTCGTCGTCGCCAGCTGGATCAGCCTGCAGTATTACGGCTCGACGGTTGCGCCCCAAGTTTTCGGGGCAGGCAACAAGCTGCTGCACAACGTCACCGGCGGCATCGGTGTGGTCGAAGGGAATGGCGGCCTGCTGCGCGGTGGATTGCCGTGGCAATCGGTCCATGACGGCGAGCGGCTGGTACATGAACCGCTGCGGCTTGCCGTGCTGATCGAGGCACCCTGCGCGGCGATCGGCGGCATCCTCGAACGTCACCCAGAGGTGCGCGCCTTGTTCGATAATCGCTGGCTCCACCTCTTCGCCCTTGATGATGAAGGCCGCATGGCCTGGCGCTATCAAGGCGGCCTGCGCTGGGAGAGCAACATCGGCGACACGACACAGGCGCCATGAAAAAGGCCGGGCGTGATGACCCGGCCCTTTTTGCCGTCAGCTCACTCCCACTCGATCGTTCCCGGCGGCTTCGAGGTGTAGTCGTAGACGACGCGGTTGATGCCTTTGACCTCGTTGACGATGCGGGTGGCGACACGGCCGAGGAAGGCGGGCTCGAAGGGGTAGAAATCGGCGGTCATGCCGTCGGTCGAGGTGACGGCGCGAAGGGCGCAGACGAAATCATAGGTGCGGCCATCGCCCATGACGCCCACGGTGCGCACGGGCAGCAGTACGGCGAAGGCCTGCCAGATCTTCTCATAGAGGCCGGCCTTGTCGATCTCCTCGAGATAGATCGTGTCGGCCTTGCGGAGGATGTCGCACTTCTCCTTCGAGACGGCGCCGGGAATGCGGATGGCAAGACCGGGGCCGGGGAAGGGATGGCGGCGGATCATCTTTTCCGGCAAGCCCAGTTCGCGCCCCAGCACGCGGACTTCGTCCTTGAACAGCTCACGCAAGGGTTCGACCAGCTGCATGCGCATGCGGTCCGGCAGGCCGCCGACATTGTGGTGGCTCTTGATGGTGACGCTTGGTCCACCCGTGAAGGAGACGCTTTCGATCACGTCCGGATAGAGCGTGCCTTGCGCCAGGAAATCGGCGCCGCCGAGCTTCTTTGCTTCCTCCTCGAACACCTCGATGAAGAGGCGGCCGATGGTCTTGCGCTTGGTCTCGGGGTCGGAGACGCCGTCGAGTTGGCCGAGGAACAGATCGGACGCGTCGCGATGCACCAGCGGGATGTTGTAATGGTCGCGGAACAGCGCCACCACCTGGTCCGCCTCACCGGCGCGGAGCAGGCCGTGATCGACGAAGATGCAGGTGAGCTGGTCGCCGATCGCCTGGTGGATCAGCACGGCGGCGACGGCTGAATCGACACCGCCGGAGAGGCCGCAGATGACGCGGCCCTTGCCTACCTGGGCGCGGATCTTGGCGATCTCGGCATCGCGGAAGGCCGCCATGGTCCAATCGCCCTTGCAGCCGCAGACTTTATGAATGAAGTTTGAAATAAGTTTCGCCCCGTCGGGCGTGTGCACCACTTCCGGGTGGAACTGCACCGCGTAGCGCTTGTCCTTGATGTTGGCGATGGCGGCAAAGGGGGCGCCATCGGAGACCGCCACCACTTCGAACCCGGCGGGGAGCGCCACGACGCGGTCGCCATGGCTCATCCACACCTGGTATTCGCCGCCCTGTTTCCACACACCTTCAAAGAGCGGCGTCTCCTTCTTCACGGTGATGAGGGCACGGCCGAATTCGCGGTGGTCGGAGCCGGCGACTTCACCGCCCAGCTGCGCGCACATGGTCTGCTCGCCATAGCAGATGCCAAAGACCGGTTGCTTCGATTCCCAGACGATGGCCGGCGCCCGGGGGCCGTCCGCCGTCGTCACCGAATGCGGCGAGCCGGAGAGGATGATGCCCTTCGGGTCGAATGCCTTGATACGCGCGGGATCGACGTTGAACGGGAAGATCTCGCAATAGACCCCAGCCTCGCGCACGCGCCGCGCGATCAGCTGTGTCACCTGCGAGCCGAAATCGAGAATAAGGATGCGGTCGGTCATTCGGTCTCCTTAGGTCATACGCCCTGTAAGGGTGCGTAGATGGCTTGTCGTTGGCGGATCGACTCAGCGATGTCTTCTGGGGTCGATCGAAGAAGATAGGGACTGAGCCTCAGCGTAGCTTTGTTGAGGCCGTATTTTAATGGGTCAATTAGGTCCACTGCGACTTGCGGGGAGCCAAGTATTTGAGTGATCCTGACGTCGCGAATGTCCTGCCAGGAAATGGTGCGATTACGCCAATTGCTGATCTTGATGCCATCACTCGCAAGCCGAACTCCATAAATCGGGCGAACGAGATTGATGATCGCTACCAAAAGAAGCGCACACCAAAGTGCTACCGGAAATGCGCCGAACCAAGATGATGTCACGGATCGGTCGGCAAGCAGTGTCGAGATCGTCGACCCGGTTGCGACTGACAGAAATGAGAACACGGACAGAAGCCGATCCTCCGGCGCCTCGGCGAAATCGATGTCCTTTCTATAGTCTCGATCCCATCCCTCTTTCGGCGCTATCCCGCGCCGTTGCCAATTCGCCAACAGTAATGGCAAAAAACATACCATCTGCGCGAACCGGCCAACGTCTTGCGGATCAATCGCTTCACGCAAAAAATAAGATCGAAATAGCAGAGCCCCCTCAATTACGCTTGCGCCGCCGATGGTCGCAAGACCGATACCAAAAATCCATTTCGCCGCGATCGAATTCTCCAGCCAGTAACGAGTCATGCGATCTCCAATCTATGTCTGATTGCAGATAAATCAGCGAGGCTCCGCCAGCCATAGGCGACATCCGGGATGCCGTCGTCGATGCCTTCGGCGATGAGGTGGCCGCCGATCTTTTCGTAGAACTTCCGGTAGGCGTTGTCGCTATAGGCCCAGAGCATCAGGGCGTGCTTGCCGGCGGCGGACCAATGCGTGGCGGCGGCGCTGATGAGGGCGCGGCCGAGGCCCTTGCCTTGCACATGGGCGCGGCAATGTAGCGAGTAGATCTCGCAATCAAAGCCGTCGGTGCTGCCTTTGCGGATGTCGTGATCTTTGACCGGGCCGCCGAGGAGGAAACCATCGATCTCGTCGCCGATGCTGCCGACGAGGATCAGTTTCTTCGGGTCACTGAGCCAAGCCTGCCACAGCGGCAGGCGCTTCGCCGGCTGCATGGCGGCCAGTTGATCGGCGGGGAGGAAGGCGCCATAGGCGAGTTCCCAGCCCTTCAGGTGGATCTCGGCGATCGTGGTGAGATCGGCTGCCGTGGTGGGGCGGATCTGGGTCATGGCTTCTGCCCCCACAGTGCCACCAAGCGATGCGGCACGGGGATGGGATCGCCGGGGAAGTCCTGCGCCAGCAGCGCGCCGAGCTCGGCATCGAATTTTTCGACGGCCGCTGCGGGGAGGCTTGCCGCCACGCCGGCCGAGCCGCGGATGCGGCCGCGCCAGGCTTCGGGGCTGTAGGGGATGTCGTAATCGACCGAGGCGCTCTCGCGTGCCACGAAGCCGCCCTCGATGAGGTGGCGCTGCTGGTCGGCGCTGTGCCCCTGCCAGCCGCCCAGATGCCAGCTGGGGTTATAGGCCTCGATCAATGCTTCCGTGCGCGCCACCACATTGCCGGGCAGCGGCAGCCAGACGAGGTTGGCGATGAGGAGATGCCCGCCGGGTTTCAGGAGGCGCATCGCCTCCGCCATCACTTTCGGCGCATTGAACCAATGCCAGCAGGTGCCGGCACTGATGAGATCGAAGCTCTGCGCCGGCAGGCCGGTGGATTCCGCCGGGGCGGTGACGTAGTCGGTGGCAAGGCCCGCCGCCTGGTCGAGTGCGCGGGCCGCGTCCAACATGGCGGTGGCGACATCGAGGCCGGTGACCTTTGCGCCGCGCTGGGCAAAGCCGCGGCCGAGGAATCCGGTACCGGTGCCGATATCGAGGATTTGCGTGCCGGGCCGGAACAGCCCGCGCTCAGCCACCCGGTCGTAGAACCAGTCCGGAAAGCCGGCCCGGTGGCGGGCGTAATCGGCGGCGGTCCTGTTCCAATCGGGGGCCAGTTTCATGCGGCCTTATAGCCGCTGGACATCGCCTGCGTAAACCGGGATTGTGCCAGCCATGACAGACTCGCATACCACACCGAATGGGCCAGCAAAGACAGGCACTTACCCGCTGAATACCGCGGTGCCAGCGCGCGTTCCGCTTTCGAACGCAGGTCCTGCCGAAACCGAAATCTTGATTGTCGGCGGCGGGCTCGTCGGCATGGCCATGGCGGCGGCGCTGGGCGGGGCGGGAATCCCGGTGACGCTGGTCGAATCGGAAAAGCTGCCCGACATCACCGCCGAGACCTTTGACGGCCGTTCCTCGGCCATCGCCTATGGGTCGCAGCAGGTGCTCTCGGGCATCGGCGCCTGGGATTATATCGCCGCCGCCGCCGAACCCATCCGCGATATCCGCGTCTCCGATGGCGGCTGGCAGTACCGGGAAGCGAGCCCGTTCTTCGTCCATTACCATTTCGCCGATCTTAATCCAGACACGGTACCGGGAGCGCACGGCGCCCAGCCGCCCTTCGGCTGGATCATCGAGAACCGCGCGGTGCGCGTCGGGCTGCTGAAGCGCCTCGCCGAGATTGCCGCCGTCACGCACCTGCCCGGCACGCGTGTGCGCGAGATTGCGTTTGAGGGCAGCTTCAATGTGGTGACCCTCGATGACGGCACCCTGATCCGCGCGCGCCTCGTCATCGGCGCCGATGGCCGCGCCTCCGCGGTGCGGCGCATGGCGGGCATCACGACGCAGGAACTGGGCTACAAGCACAGCGCCATCGTCTGCACCGTGACGCATGATCGGCCGCATGACGGCGTGGCGCATGAGCATTTCCTGCCCGTCGGTCCCTTCGCCATGCTGCCGATGACGGATGATGCGGAAGGCCGCCACCGCTCCTCCATCGTCTGGACCGAAGACCCGCGCATCATCCCGATGCTGCTGGCCCTCAGCGATGATGAATTGGGGGGTGAGATCGAGCGCCGCTTCGGCCCGACGCTCGGACGCATTCGCCCGGTGGGGCCGCGCTTCAATTATCCGCTCAAGATGATCCTCGCCTCGACCTATATCCGCGAGGGCCTGGCGCTGGCCGGCGATGCGGCGCATGGCATGCACCCCATTGCGGGGCAGGGCTTCAACATGGGCGTGCGCGATGTCGCGGCCCTTTCCGAAGTGCTGGTCGATGCCTGGCGCGGTGGTGCCGATCTCGGCAGCTTGGCCGTGCTGGAACATTACGCGCGCTGGCGGCGCTTTGATAATCTGATGATGCTGGTGGTGACGGACGGGCTGACGCGCCTCTTCTCCAACGATATCGGGCCCATTCGGCTGGCGCGCGATATCGGCTTCTTCCTCTTCAACAAGGCGAAGCCCTTGAAGCGCCTCGCCATGCGCCATGCCATGGGGATCGTCGGCACCTTGCCGCGCCTGGTGCGCGGCGAAAAGCTTTGAGCCGATGAAACCCACCCTCGTCATCTTCGATTGCGACGGCGTCCTCATCGACAGCGAGCATCTCGGCTGCATCGCCGAGACGCGCGTCTTTCGCCGCCACGGCCTCGACATGCCGGACGACTTCATCGTCAACCACTGCATCGGCTTGAGTTTCAAGAGCAGCATGAAGCTGGTCGAGGAACACTTCAACTGGCCGGTTACGGACGCCTGCATCGCCGACATCCTCGCCGAGACGAAGTCGATTTTCGAAACCGAGCTCACCGCGACGGCGGGGATTGCCGATCTGCTCGACCGCCTGACCCTGCCGCGCTGTGTCGCCTCGTCGAGTGCGCCGGAACGCCTGCAGCACAGCCTCAGCCTCGTTGGCCTCTATGACCGGTTGGCGCCCCATATCTTCAGCGCCACCATGGTGAAGAACGGCAAGCCGGCCCCCGATCTCTTCCTCTATGCCGCCCGGAAAATGGGCCATGCGCCGGAAACCTGCGTCGTCATCGAGGACAGCGTCGCCGGGGTCACGGCGGGGAAGGCCGCCGGCATGACGGTCATCGGCTTTACCGGCGGCAGCCATGTGCTGCCCGGCCTCGGCGCCCGCCTCATTGAGACGGGGGCCATGACCGCGGTCGACGACATGCGCGAAGTGGCAAGAATCCTAGGGGTTTAGCAGGAAACCTGGGTTTCTTACCGCCTTGGCAGGGGCGGAGTCGGTTTTATACCCTCGGCGGCAGCCCGCCCTCCGGCGGATGCCAGTTTGCGGACCGCTTTGAGGCCGCATAGATGAGGGGACCCGCCATGGCTCTCAGCTCCCAACTCAATTCCTGGGCACCACGCGTGCTCAGCATCGTCCGCATCGTCGCCGGCCTCGCCTTCATGGTGCATGGCCTTGGCAAGCATTTCGGCTTCCCCGATCTCGGCATGGTCTTCGATCCCGGCTCGCCGCCCTGGATCGCCGGCTGGATCGAGCTTGTCGGCGGCGCGCTGATCGCCGTCGGTCTCTTCACGCGCCTTGCCGCCTTCATCTCGTCGGGCACGATGGCGGTCGCCTATTTCATGGTGCATGCGCCGCAGAGCTTCTATCCGGCCGTCAATGGCGGCGAAGCGGCGCTGCTCTATTGCTTCCTGTTCTTCTACCTCGTCTTCGCCGGCCCGGGCCCCTGGAGCGTCGATGCGAAGATGGGGCGGTCCTGATACTCCGTCATGCCCGGACTTGTTCCGGGCATCCACTCTCACCGGCTAGCAGTGGATCCCCGGGACAAGCCCGGGGATGACGCTCACTAAAACCGCTAGATTTAAATCAACTGAAAGACGCCCGTCTCGCGGAAGCGCAGGTAGGCGGTGACACTGGCCGGCACCGAGGGCATGACGTCGGCGGGGAGTGCCTCCGGCTTGAACCAGCCGAATTCGAGCGATTCCTCGGACGTCACGGGGACGGCGCCCGCCGGCCAATCGGCATAGAACAGCATCACGAAATACTGGCAGCGATGGCCGTTGGGATAGACGATGGTCTTCGTCTTGGGGTCCGAGCCGAAGCCATAGGGGATGACGCGCGCGGGCAACACGCCGGTCTCTTCCAGCATCTCGCGGCAGACGGCGGTGGCGATGTCTTCGCCCGGCTCCGGTGAGCCAGCTGGCACGCCCCAGATCTTGAAGTCGCTGCGCCGCTCCAGAAGAATCTCACCGCCCTCATTGACGAAGAGGCAGGAGGCACCGGGCAACAGCAGCAGGTCGCTGCCGACCTTCTGGCGGATCGGATAGAGATAGCTGTCGCGGAAGCTCATGGGTGCGCCTCGAAGGAAATTGCCGTCATCCCCGGGCGAAGACCCGGGGATCCACTTTCGAAGTTGATGGAGTGGATGCCCGGCCAGTGGGATCAACGCTGGGCCCGGGCATGACGAAAGTGTGAGACGTGGCTTAGGTCGAACGGACTTCACGCCCTGGGCGCGTATTTGGCGAGGATCCGCTGCAGGGTGCGACGGTGCATCCGGAGGCGTCTTGCGGTCTCCGAGACGTTGCGGTCGCATTGTTCGTAGACGCGCTGGATGTGTTCCCAGCGCACGCGGTCGGCGGTCATCGGCTGTTCCGGGGGCGGCGGCAATGCATCGCGATGCTCGAGCAAGGCCGCTTCGACCTGGTCGGCATCGGCGGGCTTGGGCAAGTAGTCGATGGCGCCGGATTTGATGGCGGCCACGGCGGTCGCGATATTGCCATAGCCGGTGAGGATGACGACGCGGCAATCCGGGCGGCTCTTCTTGATCTCCGGCACGACGTCGAGGCCGCTGCCATCGGCGAGCCGCAGATCAACGACGGCATAGCGCGGCGGCTGCGCCTTGGCGGCCGCAATGCCGGCCTCGACGCTTTCGGCCTGGGTGACGGCAAAGCCGCGCTTCTCCAGCGCCTGCGCGAGACGCTGCCGATAGGGCGCGTCGTCGTCGATGATCAGCAAGGTCTTCTCGGCCACCTGGGTTTGCGGAATATCGTTCATGTCGTCTTACCCTTCACTCCTTATGCGCTTCGGTGAGCGCGCTCCGGGGCCAGATCACCTTGACCTCGGCGCCGCCGAATTCGTTGTTGTCGAAATGGACATTCCCGCCCGAGCGTTCCAGCAGATTCTGGGCGATGAAGATGCCAAGGCCCATATGGTCGCCCTTGCGCCGGTCCGGACTGCTCTTGGGCCCACCCACCGCGCTCCTGACCAGTTTGCCACCATAGCGCCCGAGGGCCGCTGAAATATAGGGGTCGCCAAGGCGCGCCAGCAATTCCTGCGGGAAGCCCTGACCGTCATCGGTGATGGTGATGGCAAGCTCGGTGCGCGACCAGCTGATCACCACCTGCACTTCTTCCTTGGCGAATTCGATGGCGTTCTGCAGCAAATTGCCAAGGCCGTGCATGATTTCAGGCCGGCGCGGCATGACCGGCGGGTCCTGCTCGCCGCCCTCCGATTTCGCCTCGATGCGCAGGGCGACCGAGGGGCGCAGGAAGGGCTCGGCCGCCAGCTCGACAAGGAGCGGTGCGGCGAGGACATGAAAATGATCCTTCGAGGATTGCTCGGGCCGCGCCGCGATTTCAGCCAGAATATGCCGGCAGCGTTCGGCCTGGCTTAAGAGCAGTTCGGCGTCGGGGCGATAGGGTGAGTCCGCCGGTAGATCGCGCGTCCATTCCTTGGCGATGAGCGAGATGGTGCCCAAGGGCGAACCCAGCTCATGGGCGGCGGCGGCGGCCAAGGCACCCACCGAATTGATGCGCTGCTCGCGATCGAGGGCCGATTGCACGGCCATGAGGGCATCGGTGACGCGGCGCGATTCCTCGGCCACCTTGAAGACATAGACCGAGATGAAGACGACGGCGAGGCCCAGCGCGATGGCAAGGCCGAAGACGAAGATCGGCGGCAGGTCGAAGAGGCCGCCCGGCCAGGGCAAGGGCAGGTGAAAGAAGGCAAGGACGTTGACGCAGGTGATGGCCAGCGCCGTCAAACCCAAGGTCGAACGATAGCTCAAGGCTGCGGCCGAGACCGTGACGGGGGCGAGCAGCAGCAGCGAGAAGGGGTTGTGCAGCCCGCCGGTCAACCCCAGCAGCACCGTCAGCTGCACCATGTCGAAGGCGAAATAGAGCGCGGATTCCCGGTCGGTCAAACGCGCATTGGCCTTGCGCTTCACTTGCGGGACCAGGGTCGCCACGGCCAGCGCGGCAATGACCAGGGCGGCGGGTACGAGTTCGATCGGATAGCCCAGCACGACGTTGACGAAGAACAGCGAGGCCGCCTGGCCCACCACCGCCACCCAGCGGATGGCAAGGAGCGTGCGCAGCCGCACATGGCCGCGCGCCGGGCGGCGGGCGGGCTGGAATTCGGGCCGAAGACCGGCCACGGGGGCAGTAACCTCACTCATCAGGAGCCATTCAAGACATTAAAGCCCGATTTGCAACCCGGCAGTTTTACAGGTGCGGCCCGGATGGGCTATCAAGGCGCTGAAAGTCATACCGAATCTGCGCCTCCGATGCGCGCAATCCTCTTCCCTTGGGGCCCGAGCCTTAACATGCTTTCCCAGCCCATCATTGACGTGGATCAGCTTCAGAAACGCTTTGGCGATCTTAAGGCCGTGGACGGCCTCACTTTTTCCGTGGCGGCGGGGCAAACCGTGGCCTTGCTGGGCGGCAATGGCGCCGGCAAGACCACCACCATCTCGATGCTGCTGGGATTGCTGGTGCCGACCGCCGGGCGCATCTCGCTCTTTGGCCTCGACATCGCCAGGCACCGCCACAAGGTGCTGGGGCGGATGAATTTCTCCTCCCCCTATGTCGATTTGCCGCACCGTCTGTCGGCGCGCGAGAACCTCATCGTCTTCGGGAAGCTCTATGGCATCAAGGATGTCGCCACGCGCATCAAGGAAATTGCGGCGGCCCTGGATCTCGGCGCCTTGCTCGACCGCAAGACCGGGTCGCTTTCGGCCGGGCAGAAGACACGGGTGGCCCTGGGCAAGGCGCTGCTCAATCGCCCGGAACTGCTGCTGCTCGACGAGCCTACCGCGTCGTTGGACCCCGACACGGCAGACTGGGTGCGTCACTACTTGGAGAGCTATCAGCGCCAATCCGGTGCCGCCATTCTGCTCGCGTCCCACAACATGAACGAGGTCGAGCGCCTGGCGCATGAGGTGTTGATGCTCAGGAAGGGCAAGATCGTCGATCGCGGCACGCCGGACGATCTCATCTATCGCTTCGGCCGCCAGAATCTCGAAGAAGTCTTCCTCGACATCGCGCGCGATCGCCGCAGCGGCGAACCGGCGAAGGCGGAGGTGTGAGGATGGCAAAGTTCGCGCAGTCGCTCCCCCTCACCCCAACCCCTCTCCCCGCAAGCGGGGCGAGGGGCTTAAGGCAGAACTCGGCGACAACTCCCTCGCCCCGCGATAGCGGGGAGAGGGTCGGGGTGAGGGGCGCTTTGTCATGACCTTCTCCTTCGCCCGTGTGGGCGCCATGTGCCAGCGGCATTTTTATGTCATGCGGCGGTCCTGGCCGCGCATTGTCGAGATGGCGTATTGGCCAACCATGCAGATGGTGATCTGGGGTTTCCTCTCCCAGTTTCTTGCCACCAATTCATCCTATGTGGCGAACGCATTCGGTGTGCTCATCGCCGGCGTCATGCTGTGGGACGTGCTGTTTCGCGGGCAACTCGGGTTCTCGCTCTCGTTTCTGGAAGAGCTGTGGTCGCGCAACCTGGCCAATCTTTATTGCTCGCCGCTGACACCGCTTGAGCACATCATCTCGCTCGTCGCCATGTCCTTCGTGCGCGCCGTCATCGGCGTGCTGCCGGCGATGCTGCTGGCCATCCCCTTCTATCACTTCTCGATCTTCACGCTGGGGATCCCGCTGCTCGCCTTCTTCTTCAACCTCCTGATCATGGGCTGCGCCTTGGGGCTGATCGTCACCGCCATGATCCTGCGCTATGGCCTGGCGGCCGAGAACATGGCGTGGTTCCTCGTCTTCCTGCTGGCGCCGTTCTCTTGCGTCTATTACCCGGTGACGGTCCTGCCCGGCTGGGCGCAGGTGATCGCGTTCGCCCTGCCTTCGACCCATGTCTTCGAAGGCATGCGCGAGATGCTGTTCCACCAGGTGTTTCGCTGGGATCATTTCGCCGCGGCCCTGGCCTTGAACGGCCTTCTTTGCCTGATCGGCGTCGGGATCTATCTGATCAGTTTTGCAAAGGCGCGCAAGCTGGGTCTGCTGCTTCAGGTGGGCGAGTAGCGGCGGGCAGTTCGATCGGCTGACCGTCGATCAGGATCTGCGGCGGCAGGATCATCACCGCCACCGTGCCGGCGCCGAGGTCGGATTCGAGATGCAGCGTGCCGCCATGGAGGCTCATGATTTGGCGCGACAGCGGCAGGCCCAGCCCCGTGCCCTCGTTCTTGCGGTTCAAGTGGCTTTCGACCTGCACGAAGGGCTCGAACACGCGTTCGAGATCCTCGGCGGCGATGCCGACGCCGCGGTCGACGATTTCGATCACCGGTGCCCCGGCCAGGTCGCAATGGGCGCGCAAGGTAACGGTCGAACCGGGCTTCGAGAACTTGATCGCGTTGGAGATGAGGTTGATCACCACCTGCCGGAGGCGCCGCTCGTCCGCCAGCATCTGCAGGCGCGGCATGGGATCAAGCTCCAGCTTCACGTCACGCGCCGCCGCCTGGCCGCGCGCGACACCGACGGCCGAATGCAGCATCTCGGTCAGTTCGAATTCATGGGCGTTGAGGGTGAGGGCGCCGGCCTCTAGCTTCGAATAATCGAGGATGTCGTTGATGAGGCCGAGAAGATGCTTGCCGCTCTGGCCGATGTCGCCGATGTAATCGGGGAGCTGCGGCGCGTCGCGCCCGGCGCCGGGAAGACCCAGCAGCAATTCGGAAAAGCCGATGATGGCGTTGAGCGGCGTCCGCAGTTCATGGCTCATCGTGGCGAGGAAGCGGGCGCGGGAACTGGCGGCGAATTCCGCGGCGTGGCGTGCCTCATCGAGCTCGACGATGCGCTTTTGCGTCTGCTCGACGGTGAGTTCAAGGAGCTTGCCCATCGTGCCGATGCCGCTGAAGCGGCCGCGGCGGGTGACCAGGAAGCCGGCCTGGATGGCGTCAGGATAATCGGCGGTGATGAGGCGCTTGATCTCATCGAGCGGCGTCGCCTCATCAACGACCAGCGGCTGGCGGTTCATGAGCGCCAGGATCGGGCGCTTGAAATAGACGTCGAACCACAAGGGCTGGGCAAAGACCGAGAGCAGCCGGTCGCGTTCGACCGCGCCATAGACGATGCCGTCGGCATCGGTGACCGCCACCAGCGGCAGCGCGTTGTTGGAGCGGAAGAGGTCCAGCACCTTGGCACCGGTCGTCTGGGGCCGGATGGTGGGTGCGTCCGTCACCAGATCGCGGGCGAGCAGCGTGAAGGCGCGCGTGAGCGAGCCTCCCTCGGCGGCCGCAATTTCCGCCGGGCGTAGCTCAGCTTCGCTCCGTTCCAGCGGTTCCGGCCTCATATCCACCTTCGTCTGCAACATGGGCGGGTTTGTGCCATGGCATGTGTGACAGGCGGATGACACCGCGATGTCGGCTTTACATCAGGGGGTAAGATCCCTGGTATTTCGTCAATCGCAGCAGGAATTTTTTGCTTCTTTATCCCCGATCTGCGCCACGACCGACCCGTGCTGGGGGCCGTCGGCGGCCGGTTTGGCGACCCCCACCAGATCGAGCGGGCCCGCCCCGGCGCTGGGGCCGTCCAGGTAACGCCCCTCGGCCGACCAGCGGCAGGCACCAAGCACGGGCACGGTGCCGGTGATTGTGCCGTCGGCGTTCAGGGCAAGACCGGCCACGTCGCGCCGGTCGCGGGTGCGGACGCGCTGGCCGGTTTTGATGAGGGTGGCGATGTCGGTCATGGTCTGCAGACTCCCGTCACTTGGCGCCCCCCTCCCGACCTCCCCCCTGAAGGTGGGAGGAGTCGCTGTTGCGGCCATCTCGCTCTAAAGCCCTCCCACCTTCAGGGGGGAGGGTTGGGTGGGGGGCCGTGAGCGATGACTTCAGAAAAGGCCGCTACCTCTCCACCTTCCCCAGCAACGCCGTCCGCTGCGCCTTCGACAGTCCTGGCGCCGCGATGATCTTGTCGCACCCCGCGATGCGGGCGAAACGGTGCACGGCGTTGCGCAGGTGCTCGAGCGGCAGGTCGTGATAGAGCTCGAGCCCGGTGATGCGCCAGGCACCTTCTTCCTTGCGGCCGTCAATGAGCCCCACCGCGCGATCGCGATAGAGGATGGGCATGGCGAAATAGAAGCGGCGCTGATCTTCCGGCGTATAGGCTTCGAATTTGTAGGTGAAGCCGAAGAGTTCGGTGAAACGCCTGCGGCTGAACATCAGATTGTCGAGCGGGGGGACGAGGCGCACGGTGTCGTCCTGCGGCGGCACGCCTTTCATGAAGCGGTCGAGATCGGAGCGCAAGGCGAGATAGCGGTGCTGCGTATCGCCCTCGATGGATTCGATCCAGTCGATCAGGTTGTGATCGAGCGCGTCCTCGATGAGCCGCTTCGCCACCGCCATGCCGCCGCGCCAGGTGCCGACGTGATGCGAGACGCGCTCGGCCAATTGCCGCGGCGTCGCCAGTTTCAGCACCGAGAGCGCCGAATGCACGAAGAAGGATTTGTGCGCGGTGCGGTAATCGGCCACCGGATTCAACAGTTCCGGCGCCACGCGCTCCGTGAGATCGAACAGGCGGTGGAAATTCTTCGAGCGGCCGCTGATCTGCACCTGCCCCGTGTGATAGAGATATTCGAGCGCCCGGGTCGTCGCCTTGATGGTGTTGAAGCCGCCGATGACGCGCTCTGAATCGAGATCGGCCGGCGAGACCGGGCCGTTTTCCGCGATATGCTTCTTCACCTGGCGCATCAGCGGGCGGAATTCCTTCAGCCGCTCCTGATTGACGGCCTTGTTGAAATCCTTGAGGAAGAACGGCACCCAGTCGCGCCGTGTTGCAAACAGCGGGTAGTGCGTCTCCAGCATCGCCCGGTCGCGGTAATAGAGGTCGTAGAGGGCGGGGATGGGCGCGTCCGTGCGCGTGATCCAGGCGATCTCGTGATTGCGCAGGCCGGTCGAGCGGATGCTGTCGATCTGCATCATGCCGAGGCCCACGGCCCTGGCACCCGCTTCCTCGGTTTTCCAAAATGGGCCCCGGAGGCCGAGACGATCGAGCAGAAAGGCGCGGGCGAGTTCCTGGGACATGCTCTCTTTCAACCGTCATGCCCGGAGCTTCGCCCCGGGATGACGGCGAAGAGGTGGGCCCTAATCCTTGTCGCTCACACCCGCTTCGGCGAAGGTCGCCATGCCGGTGTGGCAGAGCGCCGCCGCGCGCAGAATCGGAATGCACAAAGCAGCGCCGGAAGCCTCGCCCAGCCGCATGCCGAAATCAAGCAGCGGCTTCTTGGCAATTTTCTCCAAGAGTTTGCGATGGCCGGGCTCGGCCGAGCAATGCGCGACGACGCAGTGATCGAGGGCGTGTGGATCGAGCTTCAACAGTATGGAAGCAGCGACGGTGGTGGCAAAGCCATCGAGGATGACCGGCACGCGGGCGATGCGCGCGGCGATGACGGCGCCGGTGATGGCCGCCAGTTCATGCCCGCCGAGGGCCGCCATGATGGCGAAGGGGTCGTCGAACACGGCGCGATGTTTGGCAAGACCCATGTCGATCACCTCGGCCTTGCGGCTGAGCTGCGCGCCGTGGACGCCGGTGCCAGGCCCCGCCCAATCGGTGCCGGTGCCGCCGAAGAGGGCGGCGGCGATGGCCGAGGCCGCCGTGGTGTTGGCGATACCCATCTCACCCACGCAGAGGAGATCGACACCAGGCTCGACCGCCATCATGCCATAGGCCATGGCGCGCGAGGCTTCGGCTTCGCTGAGCGCCGGGCCTTGGGTGAAGTCCTGGGTCGGCTGGTCGAGCGACATTTCATAGACGCGCAAGTCGGCATCGGCGTTCTTGCACAGCTGGTTCACCGCCGCACCGCCATGGGTGAAGTTCAAGACCATTTGGCGAGTCACTTCCGCCGGGAAGGCGGAGACACCCAAGGCCGCCACACCATGATTGCCGGCAAAGACGGCGACGCGCGGGTGATTAACCGCGGGCTGCTTCCCCTGCCAGGTGGCAAGCCAGGCGGAAAGCTCCTCAAGCCGCCCCAAGGCACCGGCCGGCTTGGTCAGCTGCCCTTCGCGGGCGGCGGCTTCCCTAGCGGCTTCGAGATCCGGTCCCGGAAACTCCGAGACAATGCGCCGCATCTCCGCAAAGCTGGCAATCGACTGGCTGTCCAACATAACCTTCAAACTCCACAGGCCCCTTTTGGGGGCGATCCAAGCGTCCCTATATCCCAGGGGCGGTTCTTGTTACAACGTCAAGGTCCCTTGCTGCCGATCTGACGGCGGCCGGCACCCCAGGAAGCCACATGAGCGAAGCCAACCAGTCCTTTCCCGACGAACCCGATGACGAACCAGCCGCCAACGGCGCATCGGCGCAAGTCCCGCCGCATGAGAGGCCCGGTTTCGGTGCCGGTCTTGCCGCCTGGCGACGCGATGTGTTCCTGGCCCTAGGGTTTTTCACCCGGTTGCCGATTCCGGCCGTGTCCGGCCATCTCGGGAATGCGGCCCGCGCCTTTCCCTTCGCCGGCCTCATCGTCGGGCTGATTGGTGCCCTGGTCTATTTTGTGGCGATGGAGATCGGCCTCTCTGGCCTGCTCGCGGCATTGCTTGCCGTGGCCGCGACCGGCATCGTGACAGGTGCCTTGCATGAGGATGGCTGGGCCGATGTCTGCGACGCGCTGGGCGCCCGCGGCGGGGTGGAAAGGCGCCTGGAAGTCCTGCGTGACAGTCGGCTGGGCTCCTATGGCGGCCTCGCCCTCATCTTTTCGACCTCGATCAAGGTGGCGGCCATCGCCAATCTGGGGGCGCCGGAACTGGTGGCGGGTGCCCTCATCGCCGCCCACACCCTGGCGCGGGGCGTGCTGCCGCTGGTGATGGCGCGGATGCCCTTGGCCCGCAATAACGGCCTCGCCGTCGATGCCGGCCGGCCCAGCATCACCGCCGCCAATTGGTCGCTGATCATCGCCCTCATCATCGCGGTCGTGGCGGTGGCGCCCGTGGCGGCGTTGGTCGCCTTGCTGGCGGCCTTGGCGGCCACCTGGGCCGTCGCCAAGCTGGCGCAGGCAAAGTTCGGCGGCTATACCGGCGACGTGCTGGGTGCCGTCGAGCAGGTGGCGGAAATGGCGATCCTGGTCAACCTCATCACGCTGACCTAAAGCGAAAAGACCATGGCGTCCGATCACACTGAAACGCGACTGTGGCTGGTGCGCCACGCACCGGTCATCGGCTCACTGGGCCGCATCTATGGCCAGGACGATCTTGAAGCCGATTGCAGCGACGACAAAGCGTTCGCAGCGCTGGCAGGTTTTCTGCCCGTCTCGCCGGTCTGGGTCGCCACGCAACTCAAACGCACGCATCAGACCCTGGCCGCCGTGCAGCGCGGACGCGGGCTCGATCCTGCCTCACCGCTGATCGAACAGGATCTGGTCGAACAGCATTTTGGCGACTGGCAGGGCCTCACTTATGCCGAGCTCGATGCCAGCCGCGACGGTGCCTATCATCGCTTCTGGCACGCGCCGGCGACCGAGCGGCCGCCCAATGGCGAAAGCTTCGCCGACGTCGTGGCGCGCGTAGAAAAGGCGCTGCTGCGCCTGACGCTGGCCCATGCGGGGAACGACATCGTCGTGGTGGCGCATGGCGGCTCGATCCGCGCAGCCCTTGCCGCCGCCCTCGACATCGAACCGGAAAGGGCGCTGGGCTTCTCGGTCGACAACCTCTCGGTGACCCGCCTCGACCACATCGAAGGCCAAAGCTTCGGCGCCGCCTGGCGCGTGGCGTTTGTGAACAGACGGTTGTGAGAGTCTGAGGCACGTTGTGAGATTCTGAGACTGGCATCGGCCCCCCTCCCGGCCTCCCCCCTAAAGGTGGGAGGAGTTTGGAGCACGGACGAACGATCAAGCGCAGACTAAAGCCCTCCCACCTTTAGGGGGGAGGGTTGGGTGGGGGGCCGCAAGTGACGAAATCTTTCCGCACACGTATCGACACGCTGCCAAAAGCCAAGGCCCTGCGCCGCGACATGACAGCGGCGGAAAAGAAACTCTGGTCGCATTTGCGCAATCGTCAAATTGACGGCGCGGTCTTTCGCAAGCAGGTGCCGATCGGCCCTTACATTGCCGATTTCTGCTGCCTCAAGGCGGACCTCGTTGTCGAAGTCGACGGTGGCCAGCACGATGAGTCGAAATCAGATAGCGTGCGTGATGCGTGGCTGAATAAGGCTGGATATCGCGTGCTGCGAGTCTGGAACAACGAGGTGACTGACAATATTGAAGGGGTGCTGCAGATCATTGCGGCGACACCGGAAGAACAGCGCCGACGCTGACACTGGCCCCGGCCCCCCACCCAACCCTCCCCCCTAAAGGTGGGAGGGCTTCTGGCCGCAACTGATCGTTCAAGCTCGCTCCACTCCTCCCACCTTCAGGGGGGAGGTCGGGAGGGGGGGCTGCAAGTGACGGGTTCTCCTTTATGCCACCGCGAAAACTTGCGCGGGGTCTTCGAAGGATTTGAATTCGAGGGCGTTGCCGCTGGGGTCCTTGAAGAACATGGTGGCTTGTTCACCGACCTCGCCCTTGAAGCGGACATGCGGTTCGATGATGAAGGTGATGTTGGCGGCCTTCAGGCGGTCGGCGAGGCGGTGCCAGTCGCCCCAGGGCAGGATGGCGCCGAAATGGCGGACCGGCACGTTGTCGCCATCGACCTGGTTGGTGCTGGCGGCGGCCGTTTCCTCGGGCTTCACATGGGCCGAGATCTGGTGGCCGAAGAAGTCGAAATCGATCCACTTTTCCGCCCGCCGCCCGGTCTTGCAGCCGAGCAACCCGGCATAGAATGCCTCGGTCGCCGCGATGTCGTTGACCGGGAAGGCCAGGTGAAAGGGCGGGATGGTCATGACGTCTCCTTGGGCGCACGGTTTAGGTCAGAAACGTGTCAGCTTCGCCTGACAGAAACCTGACGGATCAGGCATCGGCCATGCAGGTCCGCCCTGATCGGCGTATCTTAGCTTCCCGGCGCAAGACCCGGATAGCGGGCGCTGTGCCGACGCTCTATCTCCTTATGCCAGGATGATATGGCAGGAAAGCGACCGGACATGCCGGAAGGAAGCCTGATGGTGCGGGCGAAGAACCAAGGCGGCGACAAGACGGACCTGGTCAAGCGCGCCGCCGCTTATATCGAGGCGCGCCAGGAGAGCGAGGCGGATGGGCCGATCACGCTGGAGGAACTGGCACGCCATTGCGGCCTTTCGCCCTGGCACCTGCAGCGCCAGTTCAAGCGCGTCATGGGTGTCTCCCCCCGCGATTATGAGGAAAGCCTGCGTCTGGCGCGGTTCAAGAAGGGCCTGCGCACCGGTGCCGGCGTGGCGGCAGCGACCTTCGATGCCGGCTTCGGCTCGTCCTCCCGCGTCTATGAACGATCGGGGGCGGCGCTGGGCATGACACCGGCCTCCTACGCCAGAGGCGGCAAGGGTGCCGATATCCGCTATGCGCTGGCAAGCTCCGCCCTGGGGCGCATCCTGGTGGCGGCGACCGGGAAGGGCCTCTGCCGCGTCGAGATGGGCGCGGATGACGCGACGCTGGTCAGTGAACTCCACGACGAATTCCCGGAAGCCGACAGCATCGTCGCCGACGAGACGGCGCTTGGCCCCTATGTCAGCGAAATCCTCCATCGTATTTCAGGCCGGGCGCCGCGGGCGGACCTCCCCTTGGACATCCGCATGACCGCCTTCCAGCGCCAGGTCTGGGCGGCGCTGACCCGAATCCCCGCCGGCGAGACCCGGACCTATGGCGAGGTCGCTTCCGCCATCGGCCAGCCCAGTGCTGCCCGGGCGGTGGGCAATACCTGCGGGCGCAACCCGGTGGCTGTTGCCATTCCCTGCCACCGTGTTTTGCGTAATGACGGGGCTATCGGCGGCTATGCCTGGGGTCCTGAACGAAAACAGGCCCTTATCCGGGCGGAATCGCAATCGTTAACGACGCATAGCGGGTCTGCTGGCAAAAAAAGAGTAACCGGTTGAAGTCGTCACGAGCGGCGCCGTAAAGTGGTCGCCAGGGGAAATTGGGTAACCCTGGGGATATGTGGATTGTTTTTGACCACCATGCGGAAAGTCGCGAAAAACCTAGCTAAGTCGTTAAGCGCGGGGCGCGTGCCGGCAGTTGATAAGCCGCGCGCCAAGCGTCGCTCCATGCCCGAAGTGAGCGACATCCACATGCTCAATTTCGCCACGCGCAAAGTGCCGCTGGTGTTCAAGCAGAACAAGCGCGCGCAACGCATCATCCTGCGCTTGGATCACGGCAATTCATCGATCATCGTGGTGCTGCCGAAACGCACTTCGCGCGATGAAGGCAAGCGATTTGCGTTAAGCAACAAGGATTGGATCGAGCAGCATCTCGATCAACTGCACGAACCGGTGCCGTTCCTCCACAACAACATCATTCCCATTCTGGGGACACCGCATCGCATCAGCCACAAGCCGAATGCGCGCGGCGTGGTGTGGTGCGAATCGGAAGAGATCCATGTTGCAGGCCATGAGGAGCATGTCTCGCGCCGCGTCCAGGACTGGCTGAAGGTCGAGGCCAAGCGCGAGATCGAAGCCCGCGCCTATGCCAAGGCCGAGGTGGTGGGAAAGAAGATCAAGAAGATCACCATTCGCGATACCAAGAGCCGCTGGGGTTCCTGCACCAGCGAGGGCGAGCTTGCGTTCTCCTGGCGCCTCATCTTCGCGCCCAAGCACGTCATGGACTATGTCATCGCCCATGAGGTGGCGCATCTGCGGGAAATGAACCACGGACCGAAATTCTGGAAACTCTGCGGCGAGATCTGCCGCAACATGGATTCCGCCCGCCGCTGGCTCGAGACCCATGGGACCGATCTTTATCGGTACGGGCGGTTCTAACGAGCTCGAGAGAGTCTTAGCTACCTCGGCGCGGCCGCCCGGGTCAGGCGATCGTTGATCGCAATGCCCAAACCCACCTGCGGGATCGGCATGATGGCGATGCCGGTGACATCCGGCCGGTCGAGCGCGCGCAGCATGGCAAAGAGATTGGCGGCGGCCTCGTGGAGATCGCCGCTGGCGCTCAAATTCAGCACCACTTTGGCGGCCGGGACCGATGGCCCGAAGGCGAGCAAGGCTTCACCGGGCAGCACCGCCGTGGCCCCGAGGCGCACCGGCCGGTCCGGGGCATAGTGGCTGAGCAGGCGGCCTGGGCCGTGCAACCCGGCCTCGACATCGCCAATGGGTGCAGCGATCGCGACCGGCTTGCCGATGACCGCCGTGATGTCATCCGGCGCGATGCCGCCGGGACGCAGCAGGGCCGGCTTGCCGTCGAGCAGGCTCAGCACCGTCGATTCAACGCCGATGCGGCAGGGGCCGCCATCGAGGATCATCGCCACCTTGTAGCCGAGGCCGTCGGCCACATGTTGCGCCGTCGTTGGGCTGATGCGACCCGAGGGATTGGCGCTGGGACCGGCGAGCGGCAGGTTGCTGGCGGTGAGGAGTGCTTGCGCCACCGGATGCGCCGGGATGCGCAAGGCGACACTGTCCATCCCGGCACTGACCAGCAGCGAGAGCGGGCAAGCCCGCGCGCGCTTCACCACCAATGTCAGCGGCCCGGGCCAGAAGGCCTTGGCAAGCTTGACGGCATCGTCGCTGAAGTCGCCGAGCGTCCTTGCCGCGGCCAGCGTCGGCACATGAACGATGAGCGGATTGAAACTGGGGCGGCCCTTGGCGGCATAAATGGCGGCGACGGCGCGGTCGTTGGTGGCATCGCCGCCCAGGCCATAGACGGTCTCGGTCGGGAAGCTCACCAACTCGCCGCGCCGCAGGGCGCCGGCGGCCAGGGCGATGTTGCTATCCTCGGCCGGAGCGATGCGCGACATCGGCGTTCCCCTCAGTCAACGCCGGCCGCGGGCGATGAAATGCGGGTTCTTGAGGCCGGGCTTGCCATAGACGAGCGGCGTGCCGTCGAGCACGGCAACCGAGCCGCCGGCCGCCAGCAGCACGGCGTGGCCCGCCGCGGTATCCCATTCCATGGTGGGGCCGAAGCGGGGATAGAGATCGGCCGCACCTTCAGCGATGCGGCAGAATTTCAGCGACGAGCCGGCGACGATGGTGCCGCTGACATGCTCGCCCAATTCCTCGACCTTCACCAATTCCTTGGCAGCATGCGAGCGGCTGATGGTCATGACGGCACCGCTCTTGGGCAGGGGCCGTGCCGCGATGGCGCACTCCTCGCCGTCGCGGCGGCGGATGGCACTGGTGCCGTGGCCGGCATACATCTCGCCCAAGGCCGGCAGATAGACGACACCCAGAACGGGCACGCCGTTCTCGATGAGGGCGATGTTGACCGTGAACTCGCCATTGCGGGCGACGAATTCCTTGGTGCCGTCGAGCGGATCGACCAGGAAGAAGCGCTTGGCGATATGCTGTGGCAGGCCTTCGGCCGCGGCCTGTTCCTCGGCGATGACCGGGATGTCCGGGGCGCAGATGCGCAAGGCGGCGAGGATCAGTTTCTCGGCCGCGACATCTGCTTCGGTCACGGGGGAGTGGTCGGCCTTCTTGCTGGCCGCGAAATCGCTGCTGTAGATGGCCATGATTGCGGCCCCCGCCTCATAGGCGGCGGCGATCAGGTGGTCGCGCAAGGGGGCAAGGTCGCTCGGCATCGGGATTCCAGCAGGCGGCAAGAGGCAAGGGCGTTTCGGGCCGCCTTCTAGCCTGTTTCCCTGCAAAAGGCCACCCGGCCCGCCAGCCCGCTCCGGCCCGCTCAACTGCCCTGCGCCCCGGGAGTGGGGGGTGGCGCCGGATCGTTGGCGGTCGCCGATTCCAGCGAGGACAGCAGGCTGGAGAGCGCATCCTGCTGTTCCATGGACAAGGGGGCGATGGCTGCCGCCGCCTCATGTGCGGCGGCGCTGCGGCGCGCCGCCTCGCCCGCGATCAACGGCACCTTGGCGTGCAGGGCGATCTTCTGGACCAGGTCGTCGGCATCGATCGGCTTGGCCATGAAATCGTTCATGCCGGCCTCGAGGCAGCGGCGGCGATCTTCCTGGGTCGCATTGGCCGTGAGTGCGATGATGGGGACGCGCGCGGGCACGCCACCCAGCTCGCGGATGCGGCGCGTCGCTTCCAGGCCGTCGAGCTCGGGCATGCGCATGTCCATCAGCACCACGTCATAGGACCTGGAGCGCATCGCTTCGATCGCCTCCAACCCGTTGCCGGCGATGTCGGCGCGGGCGCCGGCGCGTGCCAGGATCGCCGTCACCAGCATCTGGTTGACCTGGTTGTCCTCGGCCAGAAGGATGCGCAGCGCCGAGCCGTCGGCAAAGACGGCGGGGCCGTCGCCATACCCACCGCGGCGCAGGGTCGAATGCCGCGCCCCTTCGAGCAGCGCCATCATGCAGGCGAGGAACGAGGAGCGGCGCACGGGCTTGGGCAATTGCGCATCGATCCCTTCATGCACCTCGTGCTGGTCAATGAAGAGGGCCGAGGAAGAGAGCACGATGTTCTCGACCGTGACGCCCGGCAAGGCGCGCAGGCGCTTTGCGAACTCGACGCCGGGCATGTTCGGCATCACCTGATCGACGATGGCGAGCGCAATGGGTTCGGCGGGCGGATGGTCGCGCAATTCGTCGAGCAGGATCTCAGGTTCGCTGGCGACATGGGCGCGGGCGCCGATGCTGACCACATAGCGCTCGAAGATCTCGCGGTTGATCGGGTTGTCGTCGACGATTAGGACGTGGCGATCCTTGAAGGCGGCGCTGATCATCGCCTGGTCCGGCGCCGGCGTCTGGGTGGTGCCGGTGAGCTGGCCGAACCAGGCGGTGAACCAGAAGGTCGAGCCGGTCCGCTCGCCGGTATGCGAGTCGACGCCGATCGCGCCATGCATCAGATCGACCAGCTGCTTGCAGATGGCAAGGCCCAAGCCGGTGCCGCCGAAGCGGCGCGTGGTCGAGGCATCGACCTGGCTGAAATGGTGGAACAGGCGGCTTTGCGCCTCGGCCGGAATGCCGATGCCGGTATCGCGCACGGCAAAGCGCAGCTTGGTGCCGTCCTCGGTCTGGTCGGCCAGTTCGACGATAAGCGAGACGCCGCCGCGCTCGGTGAATTTCACCGCATTGCTGAGGAGGTTGAGCAGGATCTGGCGCAGGCGCCCCGGGTCGCCGTTGAGTTTTGCCGGCACATCGGGCGCCACGAAGCAGGCAAGCTCGATGCCCTTGGCATGGGCGCGGCTGACCACCAATTCGAGGACGGAATCGATTTCGGTCACGATGTCGAAATCGATATGCTCGATCTCCAGCTTGCCGGTCTCGGCCTTGGCGAAATCGAGGATGTCGTTGATGATGGCAAGCAGCGCCTCGCCCGATTGATGCAGCACGTCGACGTAATGGCGCTGGCGCTGGTCGAGCGTGGTGTCTGCCAGGAGACCCGCCATGCCAAGGACGCCGTTCATCGGCGTGCGGATCTCGTGGCTCATCATGGCGAGGAACTGGGTCTTGGCGATCGAGGCCTGCTCAGCCACGTCCTTGGCTGATCTGAGATCGCTGGTCATCCCCCGTGCGATCGCCTCGGCCCGGTAGCGTGCCGCCACCATGAACCACAGGGCAGCACCGAGCAGGATCGAGGTGAGCGACCCGCCCAGCATGACGAGGACCGGCAGCGTCGCGGCACCAGGCGGTTTCAGCGAGGAATGCGAACGGTATTCGAGGGCGAAGCTTTGTCCGGCCAGGATCATGGTGTGGGTGCGGCGATAGATATTGCCGTCACGCGCGGCGCGGCGCGCAGCCGGATCGATGATGTTGCGCCGCCGGCTGTCGAAGACGAGGCGGTTGGAATCGACATTGGCGCCGAGATAGAGCACGACGTCGAGCTCGTTGCCGATATCGAGCACCGCATCTTCGACCGCGACGCCGACCGCGATCGGCATGATGACCCAACCCTTGAGGTTCTCGCGGCGCTCGAGATAGGAGGCCGGGGCGGAGTCGCGCGTATAGACGGGCGAAATCAGCAGCAGGCCGGGCTGGCTCTGCTTGTTGATGATGAGCGGGATGATGCTGCTCATCGTCACTTCGCCATTGAGCATGGCCCAGTCCAGCACACGCTTGCGGGCCGGTTCGCTGGCAAGATCGAGGCCGACGAGCGCGCCATCCTTGGATATCGATTCCGAGAGCCGGATCACATAGAGCTCGTCGGACGAGAGATTGCTGAGCGTGCGGATCTTCAGGGTTTCGCCATTCAGGATGCTGGCGCGGGCGATGTAGCGATCGAGATCGGCGCGTTTCACCCGTTCGACGTAATTGAGGCCCATGGCGCCAGCCATCTCGCGCCAATCCAGGCCCGAAACCAGGCGCTGCCAATCGCGGTGCGTGATCGCGTCGGTCAGCGTCGCCATGCCGGTGCCCATGTTGACGACCAGACTATAGGAGGAGAAACGGTCGCTGAAACGTTTCTCGAAGCGCTCGATGAGATAGTTGAAGCGCTGCCAGGATGCCTCTTCCGACTGCCGGTAGAGCAGCAGGGCGACATAGCAGCAGAACAGGATGCCGACCAGCCCGACCGCGACGCTCCAGGCCCAGGCGCGCCCGCGCGCAAAGACAATGCCGTGCCCGGCAAGGCCTTGCACCGTCGCTCTCGCCTTTCGCGCTGTGGTCTTTCGCTTCAATGGGGCCTCTGTCCAGGTCAGCCGCATTGTTGCGCAAAGATGGTGAAATAAAGGTTAAGTGCCTATTTCTTAAGCACTGTTAACGCATTGGAAATATGTGACAATCGTTAAATGAATGACGGGCAGGGCATGGCGATAGCCATCTCTGGCCCCGCCCCCACGCTCAGGGCAACAACGAATCCAGCTCCTTCTGGAGCTCAGCGCGCTGGGGGGCGTCGGGGGGAAGCTGGTCGAGAACGTCGTTCCAAAGCCTGCGCGCCTCCGCCTTGTCGCCGGCAACGCGGGCGACCAGGCCGCCGTAATAGAGGCCCAGCGGATTCTTCGGATCGAGCGTGCGCACGCGCCCGACGGCTTCGACGAATTCCGGCGGCAGATAGCGGTCGAGATCGGAGCGGCCGGCGATGATCGCATCGGCATAGTCGAGCTGCACGTCGAGGCGCGCAGGGGCGAGGGCCGCGGCCTTGGCCCAGGCGTTGCGAGCGTCGTCGCTCCTCTGCAGGACCTGATAGGCACGCGCGAGGCGCACCCAGCCGTCGAGATCGTCGGGATTGGATTTGAGCTTTTCCGCCAGGCGTCCGACCATGTCGTTGATGAAGGTCTGCTGCTGTTCGGGCGACATCGCTTGCGCGGCTTCGATATCGGCGGCGCTGGGCCCGGGGGCCGTTGCAGCGGCACCTGAGGCGGCATCGGCGGTACCCGCCGGCGCCGGCTTGCCGAGGCGCTCGGCGGCCTTGGCAATGTGGGCCTCCAGCGTCGCGCGCCAGGGGGCGTCCTGGGGGGTATCCTTCTCCAGCGCCATCCAATCGGTGAGTGCCCCCTCGACCTCGCCGGCCTGGGCCTTGCCGAGTGCCAGGAAGAAGCGCGCGGTGGGATTGGTGGGATCGACCGCGAGCGCGCGGTGGAAGGTGGCGGCGGCAGCGTCGTTCATCTCGCCCCGATTGGCGATGAGCTGGGCCTGGCCGTAGGCGGAGAGAGTGGCCGCGTCCTGGGCACCCAGTGCCACCGCCTTGCCATAAGCCGTGGCCGCATCCTGGGCGCGGCCGGCAGCGTCATAGCCGGCGGCAAGCGCCACCCAGGCCTTGGCGTCGGTGGGCTTGGCCGTGACGTCCGCTTCAAGCGCCTGCAATTCGGGGCTGGTCGCGGCGGGTGCCGCGTGTTCGGCAATGAAGGGCTGCGCCGGGAGATCCGGGGCGCCGATGAGGAGATAGAAGCCGAAGCCGAGCAGCGGCAGCACGACGGCCGCCACGATGAGGAGGCCGTGCGAGGGTGCGCGGCCGGGCTGCCATTGCGGGTTGTCGGTCAAAGCCAGCACGCGCCGTTCGATTTCGATCTGCGCCAGGCGCGCCTGGTCCGGGGCGATGAGCCCCGCTTCGGCATCGCGGCCAAGCTCGACCATCTGGTCGCGATAGACCGCCAGGGCAAAGCCCGCCTCGTTCTTGACCTTGCGCGTATAGAACAGCGGCAGCGCCAGCAGCACCGCCGTCACCAACGTCATCACGGCAAAGACCAGCCATACCAGAATCATGCATCCCTCCGCTCGGCGGAGTTTGTGGCCTCTGGCGCCGGCGATGGCAAGCCTTCGGCGCCCAAGGCCGCATTGATGCGCGCAAGTTCGGTAGCGCTCAGTGCCGCTATGGGCGTTGCTGAACGGCGGCGAAAGAAGAAGACGATGATGAGGCCGCCGATGACGAGCAGGACGAAAGGCCCGGCCCACAGCAAGGCGGTTGCTGCCTTGAAGGGCGGCTTGAACAGCACGAAATCGCCGTAGCGGTCGGAGAGGTAAGTGAGGATCGCCGCATCGCTCTCGCCCGCCGCGATCTGCTGGCGGATGAGGCGGCGCATGTCGCTGGCGATACCGGCATCGGATTCGTCGATCGATTGCGCCTGGCAGACGACGCAGCGCACCTGCTTCATCAGCGCGCGGGCGCGCGCCTCGAGCGCGGGATCGGTGAGGGGCGCGTCGGCGACCTGCACCTGGGCGTGGGCAGGCTGCGGCAGCGCCAGGCCGGCGAGGCCGAGGCCAGCCACGGCCAGCAGCACCCGGATATGCCGGGCCAAATTCACTTCGTGAGATCCGCGAGGAGGGGTTTCAGCTCCTTCTCCAGCCGGCCAGGATCCAGGGGCTGGGCCAAGCGATAGCGGATGATGCCGTCCTTATCGATGACATAGGTCTCCGGCACGCCGCTCAAGCCGAATTCGATGCCGGCGCGGCCTTCATTGTCCATGCCGATCGCCTGATAGGGGTCGCCGAGTTCGGCAAGGTATTTTTCGGAATCGGCGGGGGCATCCTTGAAGGTGATGCCGACGACGCGGATGCCCGGCACATCGCGCAGGCTCTTGATCAGCGGATGCTCGGCGCGGCAGGGCGCGCACCAGGAGGCGAAGAAATTAAGGACCGTGATCTGCCCCGCGAAATCCGCCGACTTCACGCCGGGGCGGGCGCCGAGACCGGGCAGATCGATCTCGGCCATCTTCTTGCCGATGAGGGCCGAGGGTATTTCCTGTGGATTGCGCTCGGGATCGAGGCCGCGCCAGAAGAGGGCGATGAGGGCCGCGAGGATCAAGGCGGGGATGACGAAGAGAAAACGGCGCATGGGTCGAGACGCTTTCGTTATTCAGCGGCAGCGGGCTGTGCCGCCGTGGCACGGCTGGGCGCACCCACACGGTAGCGCCGGTCGCTCAACGAGACGATGCCGCCCAAGGCCATCAGCGCCGCGCCGGTCCAGATCCACGGCACCAGCGGCTCCTGGTAGATCCGCACCGTCCACGAACCCTTGCCGTCGCCCTCGCCGATCACGGCATAAAGATCGCCAAAGACATGCGATTGGATGGCGGCCTCGGTGGTGGGCATCGGCTGCACCATGTATTGGCGCCGCTCGGGGTATAGGTCGGTATAGGGCTGCCCGTCTTTCAGCACTTTGAAATGCGCCCGCTCGGCGATGTAGTTTTCGCCCCGCTCGGGGCCGACGCTTTGCAGCACATAGGTGAAATCACCGACCGTGATGCTGTCACCCTGTTTCAGCTGGCGCACTTCCTCGGCCTTCCAGGCGGAGGCCGCGGTGATGCCGATAATGGCGATGGCCAGGCCGCCATGGGCGAGGCTCATGCCATAGGCTGCGCGCGGCAGATGCACGGCGCGGCGCAGGCTCGCCAGAAGGCCGATGCGGAAGAGCTTCACGCGGTCGGCCCATTCGGTGAAGGTGGCGATGAGCAGCCAGGCACCGAGGCCAATGCCGGCCGCTGCCAGCGCTTGGCGGCCGAAATCGATCCACAGCGCCACGCCGAGCGCCGCCACGGCGATGATGCCAGCACCCCAGAGGCGCTGCAGCGCGCCTTTCAGATCGCCGCGCTTCCAGCCCAGGAGCGGCCCCAAGGCCGTGAGGGCGATGAGCGGCATGACGATGGGGATGAAGGTCGCGGTGTAATAGGGCGTGCCCACTGAAACCGACCCACCGCCGAGGATGTCGAGGATGAGCGGATAGAGTGTGCCGAGAAGCACGGTGGCGGTGGCGGTGGCGAGCAGCAGGTTGTTGAGCATGAGCGCGCCTTCGCGGCTCACGGGCGCAAAGAGCCCGCCGGCCTTCAAGGTGGGTGCGCGCCAGGCAAAGAGGGTGAGCGACCCGCCGAGTGCCAAGGCGAGGATGCCAAGGATGAAGAGGCCGCGCGCCGGGTCCTGGGCAAAAGCATGGACCGAGGTGATGACGCCGGAGCGGACCAGGAAGGTGCCCAGCAGCGAAAAGCCGAAGGTGAGGATGGCAAGGAGCAGCGTCCAGGCTTTCAAGGCATCGCGCTTTTCAACCACGATGGCCGAATGCAGCAGCGCTGTGCCCATCAGCCAGGGCATGAAGCTGGCGTTTTCGACCGGGTCCCAGAACCACCAGCCGCCCCAGCCAAGCTCGTAATAGGCCCAGCGCGCACCAAGGGCGATGCCGGCGGTGAGGCAGATCCAGGAGAGCAGCGTCCAGGGCCGCACCCAGCGCGCCCAGGCGGCATCGACCTTGCCTTCGATCAAGGCCGCCACGGCAAAGGAGAAGGCCATCGAGAAGCCGACATAGCCGACATAGAGCATCGGCGGATGGAAGGCGAGGCCGGGATCCTGCAGCAGCGGGTTGAGTTCCTGCCCCTCGATCGGCGCCGGAAAGAGGCGCGCGAAGGGGTTGGAGGTGAGCAGCGTGAAGAGGATGAAGCAGACGCCGATCATCGCCTGCACCGCGAGTGCGCGTGCTTTGAGGCGCGGTGGCAGGTTGTCGCCGAACATCGCCACCAGGGCGCCGAAGAAGGCGAGGATAACGACCCAGAGCAGCAGCGAGCCTTCATGCTGACCCCAGGCGGCCGAGATCTTGTAGATGAGCGGCGTCTGTGAATGCGAATGCTGATAGACGACGGCGACCGAAAAATCGCTCACCACGAAGGCATGGATGAGGGCTGCGAAAGAAAGCAGCAGAAAGACGAACTGGCCGATGGCGGCAGGCTTGGCGAGCGCCATCCAGGCGCGGACACCCAGTTGCGCGCCAACCAGTGGCAGTGTCGCCTGTGCAATCGCCAGCACCAGCGCGAGGACGAGGGCGTAATGGCCGATCTCGGTGATCACTGGGTTGCCCCGCTCGTTGCTGAAGAGGTGGCGGGCGGCGTTACCGCAGGCGTCGCCGGGGTCCCCGCACCTTCCTGCCAGCGGCCGGAGGCCTTCAAGGCCTTGGCGACTTCCGGTGGCAGGTAGTTCTCGTCATGCTTGGCCAGCACCTGCGTCGCCACGAAATTGCCGCTGTCGTTGAAGGCGCCCTCGACGACGACGCCCTGGCCTTCGCGGAAAAGATCGGGCAGCACGCCGCGATAGGCGATCTCGGTCGCGGCCTTGAGGTCGGTCACCTTGAAGCTGACCGTGGCACCGTCGCCAAGCTTCTTGACCGAGCCGGTCTCGACCAATCCCCCTAAGCGGATGACGCGGCCGGGTACCGGCTTTTCCGCCATGATCTCGCTGGGGCTGAAGAAGAACACGATTTCGCGGTTGAAGGCATTGAGCACCAGCGTGGCGGCGATGCCGAGCAAGGCGAGGCTGATGAGGACCAGATAGAGTCGCAGCGTCTTGCGCTTCATGATTTATCGTTCGTCTTTGCGCTGCTGATCGAGCTTGGCCAGGGCCTGGTCGACGGCGCGGCGCCGGCGCTGGCCGTCGATCCAGATGGCCGCCAGGATCACCACGGCCGCGCCATAGGCGGGCCAGACATAGGCCGCATAGCCGCCCATGGCGAGGAAGCTGCCGAAATCGCTCATTCGCCGACCCTCGGCTGCGGTGTCATGCGCTCGAAGGCGGCCAGGCGCTGGTTGCGCAAGCGCGCTTCGAGCAGCAGCGTGCGCATGCGCTCGATGACGGCTGCCAGCATGAAGAGGTGGAAGGTGCCGGCCATGATGAAAAGCGGCCACAGCATGGAAGGATCGATCGAGATGCCGCCCATGCGCACGATCGAGGCCGGCTGATGGAGCGTGTTCCACCAATCGACGGAGAATTTGATCACCGGCAGGTTGATGAGGCCGACGATGGCCAGCACCGCCGCCGAACGCTGGCCGCGGGCGCGGTCGTCGAAGGCGCCAAGGAGCGCCATGTGCCCGAGATAGAGGAAGAACAGCAGCAGGAACGAGGTCAAGCGCGCGTCCCAGACCCAATAGGTGCCCCACATCGGCTTCCCCCAGAGCGATCCGGTGATGAGGGCGATGAGGGTGAAGGCGGCGCCGACCGGCGACAGCGCCTCAGCCGCGATATCGGCCAGCGGGTGCCGCCAGATGAGGGCTGACGCCGAGGCGAGGCCCAAAGCCAGATAGGTGAAGAGCGCGATCCAGGCGGCCGGCACATGCACATACATGATGCGGACCGTCTCGCCCTGCTGGTAATCGGGCGGCGAGCCCCAGAGGGCGAGATAGAGGCCGGCCACAAAACCCACCGCCGTCAAGGCCTTAAGCCACGGCTGGATCCTGTTGGCCAAGCGCAGAAAGCGGCCGGGATTGGCGAAGCGATGCATGCGCTGGGTTATACAAGGCCGGCTGGCGCGGTGCCAGTGGCACTGTGAAGCAGGAGAGTGAGGGAAAACCCTTATACGGGGAAGGCTTACCCCCACAAACGCCAAGGGCGCCGACCTTGCGGTCGACGCCCTTGGTTTAACGCGGTAGCCGAATGACCGGAAGTCGGTCGGTCGGATCCTCGTCCGGAGCTTACTGGCCCTTGTTAAAGGTGCCATGCGGCTGGACGATGATGTCGACGCGACGATTTTCCTGGCTCTCGGTGTTGTCCGAACCATCGGCTTCGCCAACGGCCTTCACCGAGACGTCGGCCGCGAGCGGCACGCCGGCATCGCTGAGGGCGTCCATGACGGCCTTGGCACGACGCTTCGCCAGCGCCTTGTTGGCGTTGGCCGAACCGACGGTGTCGGTGTAGGCGTCGATCTGGACGTGGGCGATCGGATACTGGCTGAGGAAGTTGCCAGCGTCGGTCAGCGCAGCACCTTCGCTGTCACGGACCTTGGCGCTGCCGGTGTCGAAGTAGACCGAGGTCTTCTGCGGGCCGACATCCTGCGGGACGTGCAGCGACTCGAGATACGCAAGGCGCGCACGGATCGGGTCGAGGAAGCGGTTCAGAGCGGCTTCGGCCTTGGCGCGATGCTCGGCGGCTTCTTCCGCGAGCTTCACGCCTTCCTGGCGCAGCGGCAGGTTGGTGTAGAGATACGGCGCATCGGCATCGATGCTGGCCTTGATTTCCTCAGCGCGAGCGGCCTTATCGGCGCCAGCATTGAGGTTATAAAGCAGATCGCCGAAGTCACCTTCGTAGGTCTTGTCGACGTTCGCCTGGATGTTGGAAAGGTCCGGCTCACGATTCGGCGCGGCGCAAGCGGTCACGGCCAACAAAGCCGAACCCAGCAACGCGAATTTGAAATAACGGTTCATGGTATGAAACCCCCTGGGACGTTCACGTGAAGAGGTGCGATGACAGCGGATCGCGACCGCCCGGCATTTCAGGCGCCGGATGATTAAACATATGCCGATTCAACTTTGGGAATCCACGTTGATTCGGGGTGTTTACGCGACCTGTGTCAAAATGCCCGCAGCCTGTTGCACGGATGCCACAGCGCGGATCATTCGACTATTTCGTCGTTTCTATGACGTTTCGGTTCAGCCAAGACAGCAATCCTGTGCTTTCGATCACACGCAAGGGGTCGCGGCGTGACGGGGAAAGCGGCGGCCCTTTACCGCAGCACCTGGCGCAGCGCCGTTGCCATGGCCCAAGGCACCAAAGCGAGCAATCCCAGGTCGAGTGCCGCCAGCAATTCCAGGGCCCCCAATGCGCTTTGACCTTCCGCCGCGGCCGATACCGCCCCCATGCCGAGGATGAGAATAGGAATAAATAGCGGCAGAATGAGGAAGGCCAAAAGCACCCCGCCGCGCCTGGCCCCCAGGGTCAGCGCCGCCCCCAATGCGCCCAGAAGCGAGAGGGCGGGGGTCACCAGGACCAGGCTGAGGAGCAGAATCGGGTATTGCCCGGGGGCAAGGTTGAGAAGGAGGCCCAGCACCGGGGCTGCTGCCAGCAGCGGCAGGCCGGTCATCAGCCAATGGGTTGCGACCTTGGCCAGCGCCACCAGTTCCAACGACAAGGGCGACAAGGCGAGGCCATCGAGGCTGCCATCCTCGTAATCGGCGGTGAACAGCCGGTCGAGGGAGAGGAGCGAGGCCAAGGCCGCCATGCTCATGACGATGCCGGCGGCGATGCGGGCCAGCAATTGCGGCTCCGGCCCCAAAGCGAAGGGGAAGAGGGCGCCGGCTGCCAGGAAGAACAGCACGACCACCAGCGCATCGATGCCCTGGCGCAGCCCCAAGCCCAGATCGCGCTTCAAGAGCGCGCGGAAGGCCCTCATGCGGCACCTCCCAATTGCAGTGTCGTTACCTGGCCGACCGCCAGATCGTCATGGCTGGAGATGATGGCGATGCCGCCAGCCGCCTGGTGCCGGGCGATGAGGTCGAGGGCGAGCTTCTGGCCATGGGCATCGAGCGCTGTCGAGGGCTCATCAAGCAGCCAGATGGGCACGGGCTTCAGCAACAGGCGCGCCAAGCCAAAGCGCCGCCGCTGTCCGGCCGAGAGATGCTGCGCCGGAAAATCGGCGCAAGGCCCGAGGCCCACTTTGGCCAGGGCATTCTCGACCGGCACCGTGGCGCCGATGAGGTCGGCCCAGAACTGCAGATTCTCGCGCACCAGCAATTGCGGCTTCAAGGCATCGAGATGGCCGAGATAGGCGAGATCCGCTCGGTAGGCCGCGCGGTCTTCGGCGACGGGCCGACCCCGCCAGGTGAGCGTCCCTTCCGCCATGGGCAGGAGCCCCGCCAGCAGGCGCAGCAGGCTCGACTTGCCGCTGCCATTGGGCCCGCGCAGCATCAAGGCTTGGCCCGCGCTGAGCGTGAAATTGAGTTCACGGAACAGCAAGCGCTCCGACCGGCGGCAGGCAATGCCGCTGGCGATGAGCGTGTGATCAGGTCCCTTGCCGCTCATGATGAATAAGGCATCCGCGCTTCTCCCCCTTGCGCGCCTTTATAGCAGCTTTACGCGCCGGCGAGGGTCATGCCGTCGATGCGCAGGGTGGGAGCGTTGGTGCCGTATTTGAAGACGAGGTCGTCGGCCGGTGTCACGGCCTTGAACATGTCCTTGAGATTGCCGGCGATGGTGACTTCGGACACCGGATAGGTGATCTCGCCCTTCTCGATCCAGAAACCGGCAGCACCCCGGCTGTAGTCGCCGGTGACGCCATTGACGCCGGAGCCGATCATCTCGGTCACATAGAGGCCCTGGTCGATCTCCTTGATCATCTGCGCGCGGCTGATCTTGCCGGCCGCCATATGGACATTGCTGGGGGCCGGCGATGGCGGGCTCGATGTCCCGCGCGAGGCGTGACCGTTCGACGTCAAGCCCAACTGCCGCGCGGAGCGGCAATCGAGCAGCCACATGGTCAGGCGCCCGTTGTCGATGAGCTTCGCGGCGCTGGTGGCGAGTCCCTCGCCGTCGAAGGGGCGCGAGCGCAGGCCGCGCTGACGGTGCGGATCGTCGATGATGTCGATGCCGGGGGCGAACACATCCTTGCCCAGGAAATCCTTCAGGAACGAGGTGCCGCGGGCGATGCCGGCACCATTAATGGCGCCCACCAGATGACCGACGATGGAATTGCTGATGCGCGGATCGAGGATGATCGGCACCACGGCGGTCTTGGCCTTCCTTGGGTTGAGCCGCTTCACGGCCCGCTCGCCGGCGGCCTTGCCCAGTTTCACCGGATCATCGAGGTCGGCCAAGTAGACGGTCGAGCTGTAATCATAGTCGCGCTCCATGCCAGTGCCTTCGCCGGCCAAGACCGAGACCGACAAACCGAAATGCGAACTGGCATAGGCGCCCTGGAAGCCGTTGCTGGCGGCGATGGCGATGTCGGAGCGGCCATAGCCGGCTTCGGCACCTTCAGAATTGGTCACACCCTTGACGCTGCGCGCGGCATCTTCGGCCGCGCGGACGAGATCGGTGAGCAGGGCTTCCGAGGGTTCGGTCGCATCGCAAAGGTCGAGCTTGGGCCAGGATTTGGCAAGCTCATGGGCGCCGGCGAGGCCGCAATGGGGATCTTCCGGCACGACCTTGGCCATGGCGACGGCGCGGGTCGTGAGTTCCTCAAGTGACGCTTTGGTGAAATCGCTGGTCGAGACGATCGCCTGGCGTTTGCCGACGAAAACGCGCAAGCCCAGGTCTTGGGCTTCGGCCCGTTCCAGTTTTTCCTTGGCACCCAAGCGTTCACCCAGTGAGAGCGAGATGCTGGTGCCGATCACGGCATCGGCGGCATCGGCACCGGCCGCCTTGGCCTTGGAGAGCACGGTATCGAGAAGGGCGAGCTGGTCGGTGCTGTTCATGCTGGCTTTCGGGACTCTGGCAGGTGTCTGGAATTTGGACGGGTCACCTGAGATGGGTGCCGCCGCGCGGTTCCGCAAGCTGGGACAAAGCGTCCAAAAAAACAAGCCCAGCGCAACGCTTGCCGTGGCGGCGGTTCCCCCGGGCGGATAAATCGCCTAAACATGGTGTCAGCGCCGGTCGGTCGGGGGCTGATCGGGGCCGATAGGGTGGCCCGGTATCAAGGGCCGGCATATTGGGGTTGGGGCATGAACAGGGAATCCAGTGGCGAGGAGGGAGCGGCCGCCGGCACGCTTGCCGGGACGGCGCAGCTTTTTCCCGTGCGGCTCTCGTCCTTGATCTTCGCCTTTGCCGCAGCTCTCATCGTGCTGTTCGCCTGCGCCATGGCCTTTGTCGGCCTGCGGTCGTCCGAAGAGGCGGACCGGCAGGCGCGCAACAACGACCTGGCCTTGTTCGACAACACGCTCAACAGCCGCTTCATGCTGCTGGCCCGCGACCAGCACGCGCTGGTGTCGTGGAAGGCCTATCTCGACCAACGGTTCCCCGGCGACACGACCAGTTCGCATCTCGATGCCATGATCGAGGGGCTGTGGTACCAGTTCGGCCATGACCGCACGCTGTTGATCGCACCCGATGGCAGGCTCATGGCCTATGCCCATGAAGGGATGGTGTCGCGCGATTCCGATGCGCTGCCCGTCGATGCCGATCTGCGCCTGCTGGTGCAAAAGGCCATGGCCGGGTATCGCGCCGCGCCCGGGGCACCGGCCGGCACCTTGTTCGAAGCTGCCTTCCAGCGTATCGAGGGTACACCGGCGCTGCTCAGCGCCATGGTGCTGGCCGAGCCGGCCGATGCAAGCCAAGTCACCGCCGTGCTGGTCTCGGTCAAATTCATCGACGGCGATCTCCTTGAATATCTCAACGCGCAACTCTCCTTCAACGCGCTCAACTTCAATGCCAACCCGCCCCCCGACTTGCCGCGCCCGCACCGCTTCGTCACCACCTTGAGCGGCGAGAGCCTGGGTGCATTCCTGTGGGCGGACAACTATCCGGGGGCAGCGATCTGGTCGGTGATCTGGCCGCTGATCCTGCTCATCGGCCTGGTCATGGCGCTGGCCGCGATGCTGGTCGCGCGCAAGCTCGGCGGCATGAGCAATGTGGTCGAGCACAGCGAGCGGCGCACGCGGCACATGGCACGCCACGATTCCCTCACCGGCCTTGCCAACCGGCTGCATTTCGGCGAGGAGCTGAAAGCGGCGGTCGACCTGCTGCCGCAACCCTTCGCCGTCATCGCCTGTGACCTCGACCGCTTCAAGGCAGTGAACGATACCTTTGGCCATGCCGCCGGCGACACCGTCATCCGCACCGTGGCCGAACGCATGCGCGAAACCGTGGGCAGCGCCGGCTTGGTGAGCCGCACCGGCGGCGACGAATTCATCGTGCTGGTGCGCGCCTATGCCGATGCGCCGGCCCTCGCCGCACTGGGACACAAGCTCATTGCCGCCGTCTCCGCGCCGATCGCGCTGGAGGGCGGTCGAACGACCGATGTCGGCGTCAGCCTCGGTATCGCCCAGGCGCCGGCCTGCGGCGACAATGCCGCCAGCATCATGCGCGCGGCCGACGAAGCGCTTTATGAAGTCAAGGCGACCGGGCGCGGCCGCCTGGTCTTTGCCGGCGACCGGCTGCTGCGCCAGGGTGATTTGCAGGCGGGCGATTCACATTCAAAATCCTCATAGGAAATCCAGTATGCAGTTCTTCAGACTTCCCAGCGCGCCGCTCTTGGGCATGCTTGCAACCCTCGCCTGGACGGCCGCGGCCGTGGCTGATGTCGGTGTCGGCTCGACCGTTGGCGGTTTCGTCCATGTCAAAGGCAATGTAACCGGCGCGCTGCCCGACCAGACACCCGCGAACAAGAACGAGAAGTCGCCGGCTTTGTTCGGCGAAGTGGTGACGACGGGCAGTGCCAGCTCAGCGACGATCGGCTTCATCGACCGCTCGCATCTGCTCATCAGCCAGGATGCCAGCATCACCATCGACGCGCTGGTCTTCAACCCGAAGACCGGCATGGAGGAAGCGGTCTATACCCTGACGCAAGGGGCGGCGCGGCTTATCTCAGGCGCCATCAAGGGCGATTCCTTGCGCATCAACACGCCCACCGCCACGCTGGTCGTGCGCGGCACCAATCTGAAGCTGAAGGTCGACGCGTCCGGCAACACGCTGGTCTCGGTCAATTCCGGCATGGTCGAGGTGAACGCGTTGTCGGGTGGTGACCCGGTGCGCCTGGGTGCCGGTCAGAATGTGCGGGTGGGGCGCGATGGCACCAGCGATGTCGGCGATGGCGAGGTCGATGTGGACGAGGCGGATATCGACGACCCCTCGCTCGACGGCGAGCCTGATTTGCCGGAAGCGGATCTGGCCGAACTCGGCTTCTCGGAAGAGGATATCGCCGAAATCGACGACGCGGTTGATGACGCCGACGATGCCGATGCCGACGCCGATGCGGACGCGGATGCCGATGCCGACGCGGATGCCGATAGTGACGGCGGCGACAGTGATGGTGGCGGGGATGGTGGCGGGGATGGTGGCGGGGATGGTGGCGGCGATGGCGGTGGGGGCGACTGACCGTTCGGCCGCAAGCAGGTCAATGGCACCGCCGAGCCGGACAAGATGGCGCAGCGCATGCCGATGGATTGAGTTCGTCGTTCCTGGCAGTGGATGCCCGGGTCAAGCCCGGGCATGACGAAAACAGTGCTGGCGATAAAAAAATCCATCATCCCCGGGGCGACGTCCCCGGGGATTCACGCTTGCCGACGATCTGCTTACGCCAGCTTGCCCTCGAGCGCTTTCTTGATCAGCTCAATTGAGTTCTTGCGGCCGTAGAGGGCGAAGAAGGAACCCATGCGCGGGCCGGTTTCCTGGCCGAGCAGCGTTTCATAAAGCGCCTTGAACCAGGCACGGAGTTCCGGGAACGGGTGCTTCTTGCCGACCTCAAAGACGATGTTCTGCAATTCGGCGGCGTCGGCCGTCTCGGGCGCTGCTTCAAGTGCTGCGAGAAGTTCGGCAAGGGCCGCGCGTTCCATCTCGTCCGGCGCCTTGTACTTTTTGCTGGGCTTCACATGGTCGCGGTAATAGTTGATGGCATAGCCCACCAGCTTGTCGAGGAAGGGCGCCGTCGTGGGCGTCGCGTCCGGCTGGTACTTGCTGATGAAGCCCCACAGCGTGTCCTTGGTCTCGGCATTGGCGACCGAGGCGAGGTTGAGGAGAATGCCATAGGTGAGGGCGGAGGCAGCCTTGGGCGGCTGGCCGTTATGGATATGCCAGGCGGGATTTTCGAGCTTCTGCGCCGGGGCTTCGCCGTCGAACTTCTCGACGAAGGTCAGATAGTCGTCGACCGCGCGCGGGATGACGTCGAAATAGAGGCGCTTGGCGGCACGCGGCTTCTGGTACATGAACAAGGCGAGGCTCTCTGGCGGCGCATATTCCAGCCATTCTTCGACCGAGAGGCCATTGCCCTTCGACTTCGAGATCTTCTGGCCCTTGTCATCGAGGAACAGCTCGTAATTGAAGCCGTCCGGCGGCGGTGAGCCGAGGATCTCGCAGATCTTGTTGCCGAGCTGGACCGAGGGGATGAGGTCCTTGCCGGACATTTCATAATCGACGCCCAAGACATGCCAGCGCATCGCCCAATCGGGCTTCCATTGCAGCTTGCAGTGACCGCCGGTCACCGGCGTTTCGACCTTCGAGCCGTCCTCGTCCTGATAGACGATGGTGCCGGCGGCGACGTTGGTCTCCAGCACAGGCACCTGCAGCACGCGCCCCGTTTTGCGGCAGACGGGCAGGAAGGGCGAGTAGCTGGCGGCGCGCTCCTCGCGCAAAGACGGCAGCATCACGTCCATGATCGCCTGGTAGTGCTTCAGCACATCGAGGAGGCCCTGGTCGAAGACGCCCGCCTGGTAGAGCTCGGTCGAGGATTTGAATTCGTATTCGAAGCCGAAGCCGTCGAGGAAGCCCCTCAGCATGGCGTTGTTGTGATGGCCGAAGCTCTCATGCGTGCCGAAGGGATCGGGCACCTTGGTCAGCGGCATGCCGATGAACTTCTGCAGCATCTCCTGATTGGGCACATTGGTCGGCACTTTCCGCAGGCCGTCCATGTCGTCGGAGAAGGCGAAGAGGCGCGTCGGGATGTCCGAGAGGCGCTGGAATGCCTGGCGCACCATGGTGCAGCGCACGACCTCGCCGAAGGTGCCAATATGCGGCAGGCCCGAGGGGCCATAGCCGGTCTCGAACAGCACATAGCCTTTTTTCGGCGCACCGGCCTTGTAGCGGTCGACCAGCTTCCTGGCCTCCTCGAACGGCCAGGCACGCGCGGCTTGGGCATAGGTGCGATCGTCGGTCATTTGGTCTCTCTAGGCGTCAAAAATGGCAAAAAGCCGCCGGAGACTAGGGACTAAGAAGACCTCCCGCAAGCGCGAAAGGCCGAAAACGTGAAAGCTGGGCGCATGGAAGCCATGCGCCGGGAAATGGGTGGTTAACGTGGCGGTAGCGCGATGGTGGCCACCAGCGGCAGGTGGATCGAACCGACATAGGGGCCGCTCGCCAGCGAGACGATCTGCAGGCCGCCGCTGACCCGCACCTGGTCGATGGCCAGCTTCAAGGGCGAGCCGGCCGGAAAGGTCCCGGTCCATTGCGCGTTATCGGCCCCCATGGCGGCGGACAGGGTGTCGAGGATCTTCGACCAGGGGAGCGCGTTGAAATCGCCGGCAAGGATGATGGGGCGCGGAATTTTCTGCAATTGCCCGGCCAGGCGCTCGACCTGCGCCACCTGCCGCCCGAAGCCGGAGAGCGGATAGGGCCGCGTGAAATGCACCATGGCGAGGGTGAGCTCGGTATCGGCGAGGCGCACATCGGCCACGAGGGCGTAAGATCCCACCCGGGCCTCCCGCACGCGGACGCTGTCGATGTCGGTGGCGCCGGCCTTGATGAAGAGGCCCATGCCATCATTGGTCTTCAACAGCCACGGGCGGTAGAGCTGTGTGAGCTGCGGCAGGGCTTCGGCCAGCTGCGGCACCGCCAGGGGATCGGCATGGATGACCCGCTGCACGCCCAGCGCCGTGTCGGTCTCGTCGCTGAAATCGGGAATGAAGAGCAGGTCCGGCTGCTCCTTGAGCGCGTAATCGAGGGCTTCGGGATCGGAGCTCGGCAGCACGATGAGCTTGACCTGCTTCATGTCCTGCGGGACCGGCAGGCCGCCGGTGCCCGCCCAGGGGCCGATGAGGCAGAGGACCAGCAGCAGGCTAAGACCACCCGTGCGCCATTGCCGTTGCCAGAACTGGAAAACGGCGACGGCCAGGCTCGCGAGGATCACGGGCAGGCGCAGGCTGTCGAGAAGGGCCAAATGCAGGAAGAAGGGTGCCAGCAGCACGCCCAGGGCCAGGACCAGCCACAGGATGAGGAGGGGGCGACCCAGCCGCATTCCGAGACGCATTCAGGGCAAGCTCAACGCAATGACCGCCTCGACCGGCCGGTGGTCGGAACCGACATCGGGGCCGGCTGCGAGGGTGAGGATCTGCGGGTTCCCCCGCGTCATGACATGATCGATGGGCAGGCGTATGAAAGCGGGCGCCCAAGACGGCCAGGAGGGGACGAGGTCGCCCTTGTTGTCGAGCCCCGTCGCCCGGCGCAGATATTGCTGGGTACGGCTCCAGGGCGCCATGTTGAAATCCCCCATCAGGACCAGATTGCTGCTCAAGCGGTCGAGGGCGCCGGTGAGTGTCAGCGCCTGTTCGGTTTGTAGCAGCCGGGGCAGGCCCTTGGGTAGGGAGTGGCGTTGCGGATTGAGCGAGGGTTCGGCGGGTGGGCGGATTTTCTTGAAAGGCCAGGCGAGATGCGTGACGGCGATGGTGAGCGGCGGGCCTTGCGGCATCGGCCTGATCTCGCCCCAGACCAGCACCGGCAGTTCGCCATTGATGCGCCCCTTGCCCGAAGCGGTGAAGGGATATTTGGAGAGCAGCAATTCCTGGCAGATGCGCGCGACCGAGACGCATTCCAGGCGATAGGGATAGAGATCGTTGAGGGCCGCAAGCTCCGGCAGCATGCGGTCGCGCACCTCGACCAATCCCACCACGTCGGCGTCTGTGTCACGCAGGTAATCGATGACCGCAGGCAGGTTCTGGTTGTGATACCAGACATTGAGCGAGACCAGCTTCAAGCGCTTCTCGGCGGCCATCGGCGTCACCAGCACCGTGTCGCTCGGCCAATAGGGATGGATGGTCCAAAGCTGGATGAAGGCGATGCCGCCGATGACGCTGAGCCAGCGCCAGCGGCGCAAGGCGAGAGCCAGGGCGCCGAGCATCACCGCCGCCAGCAGGATCTGCAGGGCGAAATGCTCGGCCACATCCGCGAGCGGCCAATAGGGATGGACGAGTGGCAGGAAGGTCGCGAACAACAAAGCGAGAGACCCGGCGACCAGACCGGCATGCAGGCCTTTCAGGAAGGCGCTGCGTTGGCGTCGATCGCTTGGCGCGGCCTGGCCATCCAGGGCCGGCAGTTCCGTCACATAGTCTTCGGGCAAGGTCACCTCGGGCGCCGGATTCCCCGGCTCTCATCAGGATATCACATCATGGCCCCAGGGTTATGCCGGGGCGCGATGGCGAGATTGTGGCAGGGGGCGTGCAATCCCGGGGCAAATCATGGCATGCTGACGCGGGCGAACAGGGGCAGTAACGGATTTCCGCATGCGGTTCGGGGCGATCATAGTCGGTGCGGCGATGGCGGCAGGCACCGCCGGGGCGCAGGCGGCCGAGATCGATGACCAGGTGATCCTCGGCGCGTTGGTGGCGGAATTCCACATCAGCGTCGCCGCCTCGCTGTTGCCCGAAGCGCCGGCGCCGACCGATGTCTTTCCGGACGAGGCGATTATCGGCGCCGCCCAGCTCATCGCCCTGACCGGGATCGCGGAGAAGCCGCAAAATGCAAGCGAGGCGGATTTGGGCAAGGCGCTCGATGCGTTCCTGGCCTTCGCCGCGACTTTGGACAAGAAGGATGCGCCACTGTCGCCCAAGCTCGCACGGCTGCTCGCCTGCCAGTTGATCGGGCAGGATGCCAATGCCCATGCAGCCCTGGGTGCCGCGCTGAAGATCGACGCCAACGCCGCCAAGGCCTGTGCCGATGACGCCGCGAAGGCCGCCGCGCAATGGAACGGGCGGCTCTCACCCTATCGGCGCGGTCCCGGCCTGACGCCGCCCGAAGGTGCCGGTCCGCTTTATGTCGAGATCGCGCCGGTGATCGATGAAGCCAATGAGGCGATCGCCACAAGCCTGCGCCGGAACGGCCTCTATGACAGCCTCGCCGAACGGCTGAATGCCGAACTGGCGCTGCCCTATGGCCGCATGCTGCTGGTCACCGAATGCGGCGGGCCCAATGCCTTCTTCAATCCCGACCGGCGCGAGATCGTGCTGTGCGACGAACGCATCGCCGCCTGGATCGCGGCGCAAGGGAAGGGGACGTAACCCCCCGTCGCCTGCCTGTTCTCAGGCCCGTTTCGCCAAATATTCGTCGCAGAGTTCAACGAGGCGCTCGCGGCCGAAGCTGGGGTCGTGGCCGGCATGGACCACGCGCACCGGCAACTCGCGGAGGCGCTTCATCGTCTTTACATAGGTCGGGATGTCGGCGCCGTCGATCTCGTCGAGCAACGGGCCGTCATAAAGGGCATCGCCGGAAAAGAGCGTACCGCTCGAGGCGTCCCACAGGCCCAGGGAGCCCGGCGAATGACCGGGCAGGTGCAAGACCTCAAAGCGGCGGTTGCCGATATCGACCCTGTCGCCTTCCTCGACGATCTCCGTGACCGGCGAAGGCTTTATCTGGTAGCTCCGCAAATCATAGTCGGCATGCGGCAGGGCCGTGATGAGATCGCCGTCGATGGCATAGCCGGCGACGCGGATCTTGATCACTTCGTCCTGGCTGAAATCCGAATAGAGCAGCGTGCCTTTTTCGCTGGGTGAGGCCAGGTTCTGCGCCTCGTCTTTATGCACCAGGCAGTGCTCGAACTCGCAATGCCCGCCGATGTGATCGGCATGGGTATGGGTGGCGACCGCCGTCACGGGCTTTTCCAGCAGGTGTTTCGCTGCCTCCTTGAGGCTGGCAATACCCATGCCGGTATCGATCATCAGATCGCGGGTCGAGCCGCGCACATGCCAGATATTGCAGCGCATGAGCGGGATGACGTGCGGTTCCCACAGCAGGGTGATGTCGTCATCGATCTTCTTGATCTCGAACCAGCGGTCGGCGATTGGCAGCATGGGTCAGAACCCCTTGAAAGTCGGTGCGCGCTTGCCCAGGAAAGCGCTGAGGCCCTCCTGGAAGTCCTCGGTATCGGCCGCTTGCGATTGCAACTCGGCTTCCAGCGCCAATTGCTGTTCCAGGCTGTGATGGCCCCCGGCATGGAACGCTTTCTTCATCAGCGCGATGGCCTTGGTCGGTGCCGTTGCCAACCGCGCCGCCAGGGCGTCGACGTCCTTCCCAAAATCGGCATCGGGAACCGCGCGCCAGATGAGGCCGAGGTCCGCCGCCTGTCTGGCGCTGAGCTTTTCGCCCAGAATTGCGAGGGCGAGCGCCCGGCCCGGCCCCAGCAAGCGTTGCAGCGTATAGGTGGCGCCGGCATCGGGGATGAGGCCGATGCGCGCGAAGGCGAGATCAAAGGTGGCACTTTCCGCGGCCAGCGTGATGTCGGCCGAAAGCGCCAACGACATGCCGGCACCGGCGGCGATGCCGTTGACAGCCGCGATCACGGGCAAATCCAGGCTGCGCAGCTGCCGTATGACGGGATTGTAGTATCGCTCGACCGTGTCGCGCACGACGCGGCCGTCTTCGACAGCGCCCTTGTCACCCAGATCCTGGCCGGCGCAGAAACCGCGGCCCGATCCGGTGAGGACCAGCACGCGCGCCTCGTCATCGGCGGCAAGATCGGCAAGGGCGTCCGAGAGCGCGCCGAGCAGGCTGCGGGTCAGCGCATTGAGGCGTTGCGGGCGGTTGAGGGTGATGCGGCGGATGGCGCCTTCCTTGGCGACGAGGATTTCGGCTTCACTCATGTTGCTTTCACGGCATCTATGATGTTGCGGGCAATTGGTCGCAGTGGGCGGGGTCGTAAGGTCGCCGATGATGCCATATCGCGCCGCCCGTGCGATAGTTCCCGCGGAAAGGCACACAGGAGTTCAGGATAATGCGCAAATTTCTGGCGGCGGCGGGATTTCACGGCGCCATCGCGGTCGGCTTCGGCGCCTTTGCGGCGCATGGCGCGCAAGCGGTGCTGCCGCCGCAAGCCGTCGATTGGCTGAAGACCGGCGCTTCCTACCAATTGTGGCACGCCTTGGCATTGCTGGGGATTGCCGCCTGCCTCGACGCCGCCTCGCCAAAACTTCCTGTGCGTCTTGTCACAATCTCCGGCCTCGCCTTCTTCCTGGGCGCGCTGCTATTTTCTGGTAGTCTTTATGTACTTGCGCTCTCGCCCCTGGACGGAGGGGATGGAGCATCCTGGTTGGTCTATCTCACGCCGCTCGGCGGTGCCTTGCTGATTCTGGGCTGGGCGCTGCTGTTCCTGGCGGGATTGAAGAAAGGGTCCGTCTGATGTTTCGTTTCACGCTCGCTGCGGCGGCGCTGCTCCTTGCTTTCGGTTTGCCGGCCCTAAGTTCATCGGCGGCGGCACAGGATGCGCAGCCGAGCTTCGATTGCGCCAAGGCGGCGGCGCCGATCGAGCATGCCATCTGCGGCGACGCGGCGCTGGCCAAGCTCGATGCCGATCTTGCCATTCGTTACACGGAAGAACTGGCAAAGGCCGCCGACCCTGATGCCTTGCGCAGCGAACAGCGCGCCTGGGCGGGGGAGCGTGCCAATGCCTGCGGCATCCTGCCGGGCGCCGACGACGATGTGCCGGATTTCAGCGCCGACCAGATCGGCTGCCTGAAGGATATCTACGCCACGCGCCTTACCGCGCTCACGGCCGCAGCACCGGTGCCGCAGGAAGCGCCCGATGCCGCGCAATTGCTGAACGGATTGTGGCAATTGGCCGAGATGGTCGATGCGGCTGATCCAGCGTTGAAGGATGTGGCTCAGCAGGGCCGCCTCATCCGCCTCGACCGGCATGGCCTCACCAGCCTGGGTGGGCAGGGCTGCGCCGGGCCAACTCTGGAGCCGATGGCCCAAGCCCGCGCCCGGCCGCTCGATGCCGATGAGCAGGCGTTGATTGCCCAGGTTGACAAGGCGGGGGCCGACAAGGCCGGCGCCATGGCCCAGGGCAAGGACGGCATCGCCGGCTTCTGCCTCGGCCGCTTGTTTGCGCTCTATGTGCCGGCAGCGGACGGCACGCTGCTGGTGGCCGATGCCAGTGCTGTCTATCGCCTGCAGCGACTGAAATGACGGGTCGATGAAATGACAACCGGGCTTTATACGCACCAGGCCTGCCTTGCCCATGATACCGGGCACGGTCACCCTGAGCGTATCCAGCGCCTGGTTTCCATCCTGCGCCTGCTCGACGATCCGATCTATGCAGCGCTCGAGCGGCGCGAGGCGCCGCCGGCGACACGCGAGCAGCTGATGCGCGTGCACGCCGAGAATTATATCGACGCGGTCTTCGCCGCCATTCCGTCGCGGGGCTTTGGCGAGCTTGATGGCGACACGGTGCTGTCGCCCGGTTCCGGCGAAGCCGCCTTGCGCGCGGCCGGCGCCATGACGGCAGCCGTAGGCGCCGTGATGAAGGGCGAATTGAAGAACGCCTTCTGCGCCGTGCGCCCGCCGGGGCATCATGCCGAGCGCGACATCGCCATGGGTTTCTGCATCTTCAACAATGTGGCGGTGGGTGCCGCGGAAGCCATCGCGGCGCATGGGGTGCAACGCGTGGCGATCTTCGATTTCGATGTTCATCACGGCAACGGCACGCAGCATATCTTCGCCGCCGATCCGCGCGTGCTCTATGCCTCGACCCATCAGAGCCCGCTTTATCCAGGGACGGGGGCGAAAACGGAAAAGGGTGTCGGCAAGATCGTCAACGCGCCGCTCGCCCCTTACGCCGGCTCGGCAGAATTCCGCGATGCCTGCGAGAACGTGATCCTGCCGGCGATCGCCCAATTCCGTCCCGAATTGCTGCTGATCTCGGCCGGCTTCGATGCCCACCGCGCCGACCCTTTGGCCAGCCTCGAATTCGAGACCGAGGATTTCGCCTGGATCACCGACGAACTGGTGAAGCTCGCCGCCGAACATTGCGGCGGGAAAATCGTCTCGACCTTGGAAGGCGGCTATGACCTCAACGCGCTCGCCGAATCAGCGACGGCGCATATCTATGCGCTGCAAAGGGCGTAGGCTGATTCCCAACTAATCTCCTCCCACCTTCAGGGGGGAGGTTGGGAGGGGGGCGGCGCAGTCTCGGTGTGGGACAATCATTGCTTCCGGCCCCCACCCTAGCCCTCCCCCTAAAGGTGGAGGGAAATGATAGCGAGGATTAGGCCTTCAGCGCTTCCGATGCGAGCTGGTGGCGGCGGCGTTCCATGCGCTTCTCGCGCATGTGCCGATAGGCGGTGACCACTTTGAGGCTCCAGCGATAGCCGAGCCAGCCGCACAAGGCGCCCCAGGGAATGAAGCCCACCCACATGGCGACCGCCCAGTCGAGGAAGAGCAGCCGGGTGATCATCTTGACCTGGTCCCAGAGGCCGAGGTCCTCATTCACCAGATCGCGCGAGAGGGAGACGAAACGGTCGAAGCCGGAAAGATCGTCCCAATGCCCCATCATCACCTGGCCGGTGACATAGAAGCCGTAGAACATCGGCGCAGTGGTGAGCGGGTTGCTGATGAAGGTCCAGAGTGCCGCCACGACGACATTGAAGCCCCAGTTGAAGCGCCGCGCCACCAGCCAGACCGCGAGCACGACGGTCGATTGCCCGATGATCGGCATCAGGCCGCAGACCACGCCGACCAGCACGGCCCGCGCCGAATATTCGGCCGGGTGCTTGGCGCGCAGCATCGGGGTGATGAGGCGATAGCGGATGTAACGGCTGGAGCGCCGCAGGAAACCCGCTGGCTTGGGTCGCATCGGCTGGCGCATGGGGGCTGGATCGTGACGCGCAGAGTTCATTTCGTTTTTGTCTTACATCCCTGTTGCCGACATTTGGCTAGATCGGCCTTCAAATTGCAACGCCTGCAGGTTCGGCCCCGACCAAGGTCTGGGGTGGCGATTCGCCGGGCTGCTTTTGCCAAGTATCTGAAACATCACACTTCCCGCCTATTGTCCGAGGGCGAACCCGTCAGTAGAATGCGCGCCATCGGCGCCGCGCGGCCGCCTTGCGACAGAAGGCCGCGCCGGCGCCATTTTGATTAAAAGGTAGGCACCGCCGATCGCTGCCCATGCTGGCATGCGTTCGATGACGAAAGTCTTACCGAAAGTATCGGGGAAACGCCGCATGGCTGAGAACAAGACGGAGAACGCGAAGCTTGGTGCCATTGCCGGCATGAGCTTCGAGGAAGCCTTGGCCGAACTCCAGGAACTGGTGAAGCGGCTCGAGCGGGGCGACAACAAGCTCGACGAGGCGATCAGCGCCTATGAACGCGGTGCGGCTCTCAAGCAGCATTGCGAGATGAAGTTGAAGGAAGCGCAGCTGAAGGTCGAGAAGATCGTCCTCGGCGCCGACGGAAAGCCAACGGCCGTGCCGGCCGATATCGACTGAAACAACGAATCCAGATCATGCAAGCCGAGGTCAAAGTGTCCATCGAGACAGCCCTGAATGATGCCGCCATGTCGGTCAACCGCAAGCTCACCGAGCTCATCAAGCCGGTGGAAGGTGCCGAAGCGCGCGTCATCGAGGCGATGCGCTATGCCACCATGGTGGGCGGCAAGCGCATCCGCCCCTATCTGCTGATGAACAGCGCCGCGATCTTCAACGTGCATGACGAATACGCGCTGCGTGCCGCAGCGGCCATCGAAATGCTGCATTGCTACAGCCTGGTGCATGACGATCTCCCCGCCATGGACAACAGCGATCTCAGGCGCGGCAAGCCGACGACGCACAAGCAGTTCGACGAGGCGACGGCGATCCTCGCCGGTGACGGCCTGCTCACCATGGCGTTCGAGGTGCTCTCGCATCCCGACACCCATCCCGATGGCGATGTGCGTGCACAGCTCTGCCATGCGCTCGCTGTCTCGGGCGGCGCCAACGGCATGGTCGGCGGGCAGATGATCGACTTGCTCGCCGAGAACCAGCAGCTCGATATCGGCGCCATTACGCGCCTGCAGCGCATGAAGACCGGCGACATCATCGCCTTCTCCTGCGAAGCCGGCGCCATCCTGGGCCATGCGTCGAAGGAACAGCGCCACGCCCTCATCGGCTATGCCCATGATCTGGGCCTTGCCTTCCAGATCGTCGACGACCTCCTCGATGCCGAGGGCGATGCGGCCGAAACCGGCAAGCCCACGGGTGCGGATGCCGCGGCGGGGAAGGCCACCTTCGTCTCGATCTTAGGGCTGGATCGCGCGCGCCAGCAGGCGAAGTTGCTGGGCGACCAGGCGAAGGCCCATCTCGAGATCTTCGGCCAGAAGGCCGATGCGTTGCGCTGGATGAGCGACTTCGTCATCAACCGCAAGAGCTGACGACAACAGGATAAAAGACATGACGACCCTTTCCGCTGGCCCCCGGAAGGGCGCCGCGGAAAGCCGGTTGCCCCTCCACCAGGACATTTTTGCTACCATCGGTTTGGCAGCGCCCATCGCTGTTGCGCTGCTGGTTGAAATGGCCATGGGTGTGACCGAATACGTCATGGCGGGTATGCTCGGTACCGACGCGTTGGCGAGCGGCGGGTTTGGTGCGCAGTTTCTCTATGTGCCCAAGATCCTTGCCATGGGCGTCCTCTATTCGGTGGCGGCCATGGGCTCGCATGCTCATGGCGCCGAGAAGCCAGATGAACTGCTGCGCATCCTGCGCCAGGGCTTGCGGCTGGCCACGATTCTTTCCATCCCGGTGATGCTGATCATGCTGGGCCTCGCCCCGGTGCTGCGGCTGCTTGCCGCCCATCACAGCCTGGATATCCCGGCGATCGAGCAATTGATGTGGTGGGCGCTCCCCTCAGTGGTGCCATTCCTGTGGTTCCAGGTGATCCGTAGTTTCGTCACCATTTTGGGTAAGCCCGTGGCCATCACCGTCATCGGCCTCACGATCCTTCCCGTCTTCATCGGCGTGCTCTATCTGCTGATGTTCGGTTTCGGCGGCTGGGGCGGCATGGGCGTGCCGGCGATCGGGCTTGCCACCACAATCATCTGCTGGGTGCAGCTGGCACTGGGCATTCTCTATGTCACCCGCGCGCGTCCCTTCAGCAACTATCCGATCTTTGCGCATCTCATGCGGGGCGATGCCAAGCTGACCAGGGATATGCTGGTGGTGGGCGCCCCCATCGCCGGTGCCTATCTCTTCGAATCCGGCATGTTCTTCGGCTCGACCTCGGCGATGAGCGGCTTTGGCGGTGATACGCTGGCGGCGCATAACGTCGTTCTCAACATCACCAGCATCACCTTCATGATCCCCTATGCCATGGGCCAGGCGGGCACCGTGCGTGTCGGCTATGCCCTGGGCGCCGGCCGTCCTTATGACGCCAGGCAGGCAGGCTTTACCGCCATCGGTCTCGCCCTCACCTGGATGCTCGTGGCGGCCATTGTCATGTGGCTGGCGCCGCGCTGGCTCACCGGCTTCTATCTCGATCTCGACGACCCGGCCAACGCGACCGCCATCGCGGTTGCCATGACGCTCTTTCCCATCGCCGCCATCTTCCAGTTCTTTGACGGCCTGCAGGTCTCGGCGCTGGGCGCCTTGCGCGGCTACAAGGACACGCGCGTGCCGATGGCCATCGCTTTCATCGGCTATTGGCTGCTCGGCATCGGCGGCGGCATCGGGTTGGCCTACGTGCTGGACGTGCGCGGCCCCGGCGTTTGGTGGGGGCTGGCGATCGGTCTTGCCGCGTCCGGCTCCATGCTGCTCCTGCGCTTCCTCTATCTCTCGCGCCGCCGCCTCGTGCTAGATTGAACCGATGGCAAAGGAACGCGTCGATAAGCTCCTCGTGGACCGGGGGCTGGTGGAAAGCCGCGCCAAGGCGCAGGCGCTGATCCTGGCTGGCCTCGTCTATAGCGACACCAAGCGCATCGCCAAGGCCGGCGACCAGATCCCGCTCGAAGCACCCCTCAATGTGAAGGGCCAGGAACATCCCTGGGTCAGCCGCGGCGGGCAGAAGCTCGCCAAAGGGATCGAGGCCTTCGATCTGCCGGTGAAAGACATGATCGGCGCCGATATCGGCGCCTCGACCGGCGGCTTCACCGACGTGCTGCTGCATCATGGCGCCGCCAAGGTCTATGCCGTCGATGTCGGGCACGGGCAATTGGCGTGGAAACTGCGCCAGGATCCCCACGTCATCGTCCTGGAAAAGACAAATGCGCGGCATTTGACCAACGCGCAAATTCCCGACCCGCTCGACATGGTGGTCTGTGACGCCAGCTTCATCGGCCTGGAAACGGTGCTGCCGGCAGCCCTTGCCTTGACGCGCGACAAGGCCTGGTGCGTCGCCCTCATCAAGCCGCAGTTTGAAGTTGGCCCGGACCGGGTAGGAAAGGGCGGCGTCGTGCGCGATGCGGCCTTGCATGACGAAGTCTGCGCCCGCATCCGCGGCTGGTTCGAGAACCTGCCCGGCTGGACGGTGCTCGGCATCGTCGAAAGCCCGATCCTGGGGCCGGAAGGCAACAAGGAGTTTCTCATCGCCGCGCGCAAGGGTGACGCATGATCTCAACAACGCTATGCCAAGCGGCACCTGCTTCCCCCTCTCCCCTCGCGGGAGAGGGTCGGGGTGAGGGGGCCTTAAGAGCGGACTCGTTGTGCGACCCCCTCACCCGCTCGGCTACGCCTCGCACCCTCTCCCGCGAGGGGAGAGGGTTGGCAGGTGACGCATGAGCGAGCCTCTGACCGTCGAACTCGCCATCGAGGCACTGGGCGCGCAGGGCGATGGCATCGGCCATCACCATGGCGCCACGGTCTTCGTGCCCTATGCCCTGCCCGGTGACCGCGTGCGCGTGCGCCTGCAGGAGAAAGGCAAGAACGCCTTCGCCGGTCGGCTGATCGAGGTGCTGCAGCCGGCCCCCGGCCGCGTCGTGCCGCCTTGCCCTGTCTTCACCCAATGCGGCGGCTGCGCCATGCAGCATCTGTCGCTCGCCGATTATGCTGCCTGGAAGAAGGCGCAGGTCGCAGCGACCCTGGCGACACGCGGGATCCCCCTGCCGGAGAAGACCGAATGCGTCGGCACGGAGCCGGGTGCGCGGCGCCGCGCCGTCTTTGCCGCGCATAAGGAGAAGGACCAGGTCACACTCGGCTTCCACGCCGTGATGAGCCATGAGATCGTGCCGCTCGACGATTGCCTGCTGCTCACCGCCGCCTTGCGGGCCGGCCTGCCGTCTCTTCATGCGTTGGCGGCAGCGGCCCTTCACAACAAGCAATCGGCCGATCTGCAGGTGACGGAGACGCTGTCCGGCCTCGACATCCTGATGCAATCGGGCGACGCGTTGCCCGAAGCGCGGCGCCAGCCGCTGATCGCAGCGGCCAGGGCTGCCGATTTTGCCCGCGTCTCTTGGGCACATGGCAAGCGCCAGCCGGAACCCATCGTCATGGCGCGCGTGCCGCAAGTGCGCTTTGCCGACGTTGTTGTCGATCTCCCCATCGGCGGCTTCCTGCAGCCGAGCCTGTCCGGCGAGGCAGCACTGGTCGCAGCGGTGAACAAGGGCGTTGGCAAGGCCAAGCGCGTGGCCGATCTCTTCGGCGGCTGCGGTACATTCAGTTTTCCGTTGGCGCAACAGGCGCGTGTCTTGAGCGTCGACAGTGCCCGGCCGGCAACTGCGGCACTCGTCGCCGCCGTCAACCGGGCGCAACTCTCCGGCCGGGTCGAAGGCCTGACGCGCGATCTCGAACAGTCGCCGCTGCCGCCGCAGGATTTGAAGCCCTTCGATGCGGTGGTGTTCGATCCACCGCGTGCCGGTGCGGAGATGCAGTCGAAGATGATCGCGAAATCGATCGTCAAGCGCGCCGTCGCGGTGTCGTGCAACCCGGCAAGCTTCGCCCGCGATGCACGCATCCTCATCGATGCCGGCTTCGCGATGACGAGCCTTGTCATCCTCGATCAATTCCTGTGGTCGCATCACGCCGAGTTGGTGGCGGTCTTCACGCGCAAATAGATCAGACCAGTTCCAGGCGCGCGAAGGCGCACAGGACGAAGCCGACCTTTGGTCGCGTCTCTGCCGTGTCGGTTCTGGCGAAGGGCAATACCAGCATTTCCAGCGGCAGGTATTCATAGCCGGTGCCGAACGGAGCGCCGGTGAAGTAGTGCGGCTGCTGCCGGCGGATCACCGCGTCATAGACGGCGAACCAGCGTTCGGTATAGGGCGGCCCGACGCTGCTGAGATGCGCGCGGGTGAGATTGCTCGCCTTGAAATAGCGTTCGAACTCGCTGCCGAGATAGCGGAACAACACGTCGTAGCTGCGCGGGCCGGCGGTCGCGGGCGTGATCTCGCCCAGCAGAATCCAGGGCAGCAATTCGGGAAAATCCATCGGGTCGAAGCGGGCGCGGGTGGGCAGTTGGCCGCCCTCACCCCAGCCGCGCCACGCAGCTTCGAGCGCCTGCAAGGCGTCAGTCGAGATGCGGGTCGTTTCCTGCCAATGCATCTGCTGCTGCATGCCCCAAGATTTCCCCCGAAATCAGCCGATTGGGCTTATCCCAGCTGTATGCTAGGAATAATTAACTAACAGAAGATGAAGATTGTGTCCCGTGGGCGGCGCTCAGCCGATTTGGCCTCGGTGGCGGAGAAGGTGGTCGGCCAGCACGATGGCCATCATCGCCTCGCCCACCGGCACCGCGCGAATGCCGACGCATGGGTCGTGGCGCCCGGTCGTCACCACATCGACGTCCTCGCCGGTGGTGGTAACGCCCTTGCGCGGCGTGTTGATGGAGGAGGTGGGCTTCACCGCGAAACGCACGACGACGTCCTGGCCAGTCGAAATGCCGCCCAGGATGCCGCCCGCCTTGTTGCTGAGGAACGATACCTTGCCGTCCTTCATGCGCATCTCGTCGGCATTGTCCTCGCCGGTGAGTGTCGCTGAATCAAAACCGGCGCCGATCTCGACACCCTTCACCGCGTTGATGCTCATCATCGCCGCGGCGAGATCGGCATCGAGCTTGCCATAGAGCGGCGCGCCCAAGCCTACCGGCACGTTCCTTGCCACCACCTCGATGACGGCGCCGGTCGAGGAACCGGATTTACGGATGCCGTCCAGGAATTCCTCCCACACCACGGCCGTCGCGGCATCGGGTGACCAGAAGGGGTTGTTCTCGACCTCGGCCCAGTCCCAGGCGTGGCGGTCGATCTTGAGATGGCCCATCTGCACCAGGGCGCCCTTGATCTCGATCCCGCCGGGAACGAGGTGGTTGAGCACTTTCCGCGCCACGGCACCGGCCGCGACGCGCGCGGCCGTCTCGCGCGCCGACGAACGCCCGCCGCCGCGATAGTCGCGAATGCCCTGATACTTGGCCCAATAGGTATAGTCGGCATGGCCGGGGCGGAACTGGTCGGCGATACGCCCATAATCCTTGCTGCGCTGATCCTCGTTGCGGATCATCAGCGAGATCGGCGTGCCGGTCGTCTTACCCTGGAACATGCCGGAAAGAATCTCGACCGTGTCCGGCTCGCGGCGTTGGGTCACGAAGCGCGACTGGCCGGGCTTGCGGCGATCCAGCCAATGCTGGATTTCAGCGGCGTCGATGCTGATGCCCGGCGGCGTGCCGTCGACGACGCAGCCCAAAGCGGGGCCGTGGCTTTCGCCCCAGGTCGTGAAGCGGAAGAGATGTCCGAAGGTATTGTGCGACATTCGACTTTTTAAGATTCGGTCTTCGAGAAATTGCGCATCATCTCGCCGATCTCCGCGGCCGATTCCGGCCGCAGCATGCCGACGACGTTATAGCCGGCATCGACGTGGTGCAGTTCGCCGGTGACACCCTTGGAGAGGTCGGAGACGAAATAGAGACCGGCGCCGCCGACATCCTCGATCGTCACGTTACGCGCCAGCGGGGCATTGAGTTCGTTCCAGCGCAGGATCTGGCGGAAATCGCCGATGCCGGACGCGGCCAGCGTCTTGATCGGCCCGGCCGAGATCGAATTGACGCGGATGCCCTGGTCGCCGAGATCGGCGGCGAGATAGCGCACCGAGCATTCGAGTGCTGCCTTGGCCACACCCATCACGTTGTAATGCGGCATGACGCGCTCGGCGCCGAGATAGGTGAGGGTCACCAGCGAGCCGCCATTGGGCATCATATCCTTGGCGCGCTTGGCGACGGCCGCGAAGCTGAAGCAGGAGATGTCGAGGGTGCGCGCGAAATTGCCGCGCGTGGTGTCGACATATTTACCCTTCAGTTCGTCCTTGTCGGAAAAGGCGATGGCATGGACGACGAAGTCGAGGCTGCCCCAACGCTGTTTCAGCGTGGCGAAGGTGGCATCGATACTGGCATCGTCGGTGACATCGCAAGGGACAACGATATCGGCGCCGATCGAGGCGGCGAGCGGCTTCACCCGGCGCTCCAGCGCCTCGCCCTGATAGGTGAAGGCCATTTCGCCACCCTGGGCGGCGACGGCTTTGGCGATACCCCAGGCAATCGACCGGTCGTTGGCAACGCCCATGATCAGGCCCCGCTTGCCGGTCATCAAGCCTTTCACATCACTCATCTATTGACCCCAATTACTTGATTAACAAAGGTTATGGCCGGCATCCTACACCATAACACGCATGGGTCAATTCGGCCGCATCGCATGGGCGGCGTGCGGGAATGAGGTGGCAAAACCGGCGCGATTCTTCAGCCTCCCGCAGGCTTCGGGGGCGAATCTGCCTCCCGTTGCTGCCAATCCGGTTGCCGGCCGCCTAGATCGCGGCGCTGGCGCGATGGCCGGCGCAGCCAGATCCTTTGCGCCCCGGGGAATGGAACCTGGCGCCAGCCGTGTCGCCATCGGATACCCGCACCTTTTCTGGACGGGATGAGGCGTGGCCCTCTAGGGGGGCTGGCGGTCAGCCTGCCATGCGCGGGTGGCCGAGGCCTCAGCGCCCGCTCTTCTTTTTCTTGGCGTGCTCGCGGCGCACGACCTTGGCCTGCTCTTCGCAGCGCGTGCGCAATTCTTCGAGTTCGTCTTCGGTGAGATGCTCGACGCCGATGAAATCATTGCTGGCCGGGCGGTGCGAGCGCAGCAATTCGTCAAGCTTTACCTGGATCGCGGCGCTGTCGCGGTTTTGCGTGTTCTGGATCAGGAACACCATCAGGAAGGTGATGATGGTGGTGCCGGTGTTGATGACGAGCTGCCAGGTGTCGGAGAAGCCGAAGACCGGACCGCAGGCCGCCCAGATAACGACGACGGCGCAGCAGGTGACGAATGTCAGCGGCCGGCCGGTGGCATGGGCCGTGGCGTTGGCGAATTGGGTAAAGCGCTGGGCAAGGCTCATGATGTTCCCGCGATACGAAGGTCTCATCCGGCAGGACCAAACCGCGCATCACGAATTTTGTTCCCTTACGCCGCAGACCGAGCGCGGATCAGCGAGGCAAAAAAGATTGTTGCCGTGCATCCGCCGGTGGCAGGCGGGCGTAGGGAAGGTCAGTGAAGCGCAAAGGGGCTTCACGGCAATCAATTCAGAGAGGCAATGCAATGAAAGCGAAGATGCTCGGCACGCTGCTGGCGTGCGTGATTGCGACCGGCTGCGCGGCGCAGGCCGATAGCGGCGGCTCGATGGCCAACCCGATGGTGGGCGGAGCGCCGATGTATCAGTCGAAGAACATCGTCGAGAATGCGGTGAATTCAAAGGATCACACCACCCTGGTCGCAGCGGTGAAGGCGGCCGGCCTGGTCGAGACGCTGCAGGGCCCCGGCCCGTTCACGGTCTTTGCGCCGACCAATGCGGCCTTCGACAAACTGCCGGCCGGCACGGTTGAAACGCTGGTGAAGCCCGAGAACAAGGCGACGCTGACGCAGATCCTCACCTACCACGTCGTCCCCGGCGCGCTTGATGCGAAGACCTTGGTGGCCGACATCGCCAAGGGCGGCGGCAAGGCGATGCTGAAGACCGTGAATGGCGAGGACCTGACGCTGGAGCAGAAGGGACAAGGCATCGTCATCACAGACATGAAGGGTGACAAATCGATGGTGACCATCGCCGATGTGCGCCAGTCGAACGGCGTCATCCATGTCGTCGACACCGTGTTGTTGCCGTAACAGCGGTTTAGGGTTACGCGCAAACTCCGAAACGACGCGCCGCGGCCGGATTATCCGCCGCGGCGCGGAACGTTGCCCCGCCATCGGGCATTCATCCGGCAAGTCGTTCATCTTCCTTCAGAGAGACGGAGATTTGCCATGAGCCGAACCGTGAGTGCGCTTTACGACAAATATGACGAGGCCGCAGCCGCGGTGCGGGAGCTCGAGGATGCCGGCATTCCCGCCGCCGATATCAGCCTGGTCTCCAACAATGTCGACAACCACTACCGTGTCGAGGCGGACAAGGAGACGGCCGGCGATATCGCAGCCGATGGTGCTGGCGCTGGTTCGCTAATTGGCGGCGGTGCTGGCTTGCTGGCGGGCCTCGGGGTGATCGCCATTCCCGGCATCGGCCCGGTGGTGGCAGCTGGTTGGCTGGCGGCGACCGCAGTTGGTGCGGCTGCCGGTGCGATTGCCGGTGCGATCGGCGGCGGCATCGTGGGCAGCCTGACCCGCTCGGGCGTCAGCGAAGAAGATGCCCATCTTTACGCCGAGGGCGTGCGCCGCGGCGGCAGCCTGGTTTCCGTGCGCGTCGAGGCGGACCGCGAGGCCGCGGTCGAACAGATTCTTCATGCCCACGACCATGTCGACCTCGCCGCGCGCGGCGGCGCATTGCGCGACAATGGCTGGCGCCAGTTTGATGAAAGCGGCCGCGCCTTCAGCGAAGAGGAACTCGCCCGGGCCCGACAGGATCCACGCCAGCCCTTGATCTAACGCGCGGCTCATCTACCTGTCTCGGGCCGAAGCCGGTCCTGGCGTCTCTTAGATCGAGTCCCGCGATGTGAGCGACGTGACCGGCAGCGAACCGAGACAGTATGAGGGCGCCTCCCACCAGAGGCGCCCTCATTGCTTTGATCCGCCATGTCGCGGGTGCGGGGAACGCCCGCTTTGACCAGGTGTTGGATGGATCATGCAAACACTTCTTGTTCATAACAAATCAGCCGGTGCCGGCCATCTGACGCCCGCCGAACTCACCACCGCGCTCGAAGCCGGCGGCCTCACCGTGCGCCATTGCGCGCCACAGGACGCGCAGCTCGACCGCTGCCTTGCCGAACCTTCCCAGATGGTCGTGCTGGCCGGCGGCGACGGCACCGTCGCGCGCATCCTTGCCAAGCTTCCCTTCCAGAAGCGTGTGGTGGCCATCGTGCCGCTGGGCACAGCCAACAACATCGCCCAGTCCTTGGGCATTCTCGATCCAGCGCAACCCGGTTCCGGCAATGAGATCGTCACAGCCTGGCGCCATGCCGACCGGCGTGGCCTCGATATCGGTCGCGTCAGCGGTCCCTGGGGACAGACGCGTTTCGTCGAAGCGGTGGGCATCGGACCACTGGCCAAGACCATCCTGCAATTCAAAACCGAAGGCGTCACGGCGGCCGACAGCATCCGCTTGGGCCGAGAGGCCTTCCGGCATGCGCTGGCCCATGCCGAGCCGTTGCGCTCGACGATTGCGCTCGACGGCGTGCCCGTGCCGGCACCCTTGCTGCTGGCCGAGGCGATGAACATTCAGCATGCAGGGTCGCGCCTGCATCTGGCGCCGGCGGCCGAAACCGATGACGGCTATTTTGATGTCGTCACCGTGGCGCCCGAACAGCGCGACGATATGCTGGCATGGATCGATGGCGGGTGCAGCGGTGTTGCACCCCTGAGCGTGACCAGGGCGCGGTCGGTCGAGATCGACTGGCGCGGCGACCCGCTGCGCATTGATGATTACGGGCCCGAAATGCGGGTACATGAGGGGCGGGTCAGCGTGAACTTCCTTGCCGAGCGGCTCGAGGTTCTCGTGCCATCGGAACGCGATCGCACAAATGCGGCCGCTGCAGCCCCCGGCAGGGGCCCGGACATCGAGGTGGCGTCATGAACATGCATCTGGTGCGCGGCGATCCGGCCTTCGACCCCGTCGCCGCGGCCGCGGTGGGTATTCCCGATCTCGATGCCGCGTTGCTGCGGCGGATCGAACACACCGCGCTCGATCTCGCGCATCTCGCCGGTGCCGAGATCGTGCAGCAGCTGGGCCGCAACGTCACCATTCGCTACAAGGCGGTCGATCCGGCCAAGGTGGTGGCGCAGGCAACGAAGGAACAAACCGCATCAGCGGCCCACAATCCAACGCAACCGATCAACCTCTTTCGCGACCCGGTCTCCGAAGTCGATCAGAATGTCGAGCGCATGATCCGAGCGCGCCTTGCGGTGGCCTTTCCCGCCCATGACGTGCTGGGCGAGGAGATCAGCGACGCCCCAGGCGGCGACAGCGATTTTGTCTGGGCGATCGACCCGGTCGACGGCACGACCAATTTCATCAACGGTTTCCCGCTCTTCGCCGCCTCGATCGGCGTGCTGCATCGGGGCCGACCGATCGCCGGCGCCGTCTGGTGTTCGGCCAGTCATGCGCTCTATGCCGGTGTCTATCACGCCTGTCTTGGCGGCGATGTCTGCTTCGATGGCGAGGCGCTGCGGCCACGGCTCAATCCCGGCATCCGCCGCCGCCTGGCCGGCGAGCCGCAGGCGGTGCCGGATGTCGATCTGCCGTGGGAGGTCCGCAAGACCGGATCGGCGGCCATTGAATGCGCCTTCGTAGCAGCGGGGCTGCTGCGGGTCGCGCGATTCGAGCGACCGAACATCTGGGACGTGGCGGGCGGCCTTGCCTTGGTGCAGGCAGCCGGTGGCGCCGTGCTGACCTATGCCGAGCGAAATTGGGCGAATTTCACGGCGTTCGAGGCGCCGGCGGCGGCGCAAGGCCGTGCCCCGCATTTGCGGCAATGGCACCGCCCCATGATCATCGGCGATCCGGAAGGCGTCGCCTTGCTCGGCGCACGCTACGGCGCGCCCGTCCATAATTGATTCCGCCCATAAGTGATTCCGGCCATCACTGATTCTGTTTTTTGATGAAGGGCGGCGGCAGGGTATGCGGCACGCGCGGGTCGGTCGGGAAGGGATCCTGGCCGAGGGGGCGCAAAGAGGGTGGTGTCACCGCCCCCGAGGGCGGCTTGTTGATGATCTCCCGCGGATTGGGGCGCGGGTCGAAGGCATCGATGCAGGCGCTGCGGCGCGGTTCAATGAGATCGCTGCATTTGGTGCCGCTGGGATAGCCGGTGTTGTTCTGGGCGATGGCAGATCCCGTCGCCAACATCAGAAAAGCGGCGGCGAGCCAAGCCCGCCGCCATATCTGATGCCGCGCGCCTGTCACTCCTTGATGCCCAAGACATTGCCGACGGAATCGACGGTGACGTCATAAGTCGCACCATCGGAGACGGCCGTGCCCTGATAGATGCCGGGCGTCACGCTTTCCAGCCCGGAGACCTGGTCATAGCCCGCATTGAGGATCCACAATTTGGCCTCGTCGGGCGAGACCGGCTGCGGCACCGTGGCCGTGTCGCGCGCATTCGAGAGAAGGATGTTGGCAGCGTCGACGTGTCCGCCACCGATCGCCGCAGCCGAGCCGCTGAGGCCCGCTACCAGGACCCAGGTGCTGATCACAAGATGTCGTTTTCGCATCACGAACCCTCCACCGAAAGATGGCCCCGAACAAGCGGGGGCTCGTGTCAGAAACGGGATAGCGGCAGAACCGGTTCCCCCTGCCAGCGTCTATGTCTTGACCAATCAGGGTTAATGCCCGGCGTGATATCAGTGCCCGACCGACTTCTTCTTCGGATAGGGCGTGATGCCGGTCGACCCCTTGTCGAGGCCGGTCGACCCCGGCGCATCCGGATTGCGCTGCAGGCCTTCGCTTGGCAGCGGCGAGGTATGCATCAGGCCGGGCTTGTCGCCGTCATTGCGGCGCGTGTCGGATGGGAGGCGCGGTTCGTTGCGCCGCGTGTCGCTTGCGGTTGGCGGCAGCTTGCGGCAATTCGCTGGACCCGTGCCGCAGCGCGTCGGATCGCGCAATTGCCCGCTATCGGCCAAGACCGTTCCAGGTGCCAGCAGGGGCACCAACAGGGCGGCCGTCACGGCGTAGATCGCTGCTCGTTTCATGCTGCCCTCCCGCCTCGCTCACGTTTTCCCATAAAGCCAGGAAACAGCGCCGGGGACTGCCGGTTGCATAACAGAACAGATTTAGGTCGGCGCGGCTCTGCTTCAAGCCTTGCCACGTGCGGCTGATCGCGCCGATGCGTGCGTCGGGCCGATATGCTTCAGGCCCTTATGCGTCAGGCCCTTATGCGTCAGGCTGGCCGCGCCAGGCGCAGGCGGCCGATGTCCATGCCTTCCTTGGCCACATAGTCTTCCAGCACCAGGCACTGGGCAACGGTGCCAGCCGCATCGACCAGCGGGCAGATCAGGTATTCGACATCGAGCGCCGTGTGATGGTTGAGCTGCGCAAAGGCCATGCCGATGCCCGGCTGCTTGGCGTCGCAGACGGCGCGGTAGGCGTTGACCAGATCGCTCGTGGCGCAGATATCGAAGGCCAGTTCATCCAGGAACGTGCCGGTGAAATCGAGACCGGAAAAATGCACCACCGCCGTGCCCACCAGGCGGTAATAGATGCGGAACGGATCGCGGTGAATGTCGACGATCAGCACATAGGGCAGCAGCGATTTGATGTCCGCCGGGTCGATATCGGCACGGGTCGGCAGCGCGTCGTTGCGGCGCGACAGCCAATAGCGATAAAGCGCATCCACCCGCAGCGAGCGGAAGCTGGGTGCTTCCGTCTCTACCAGGCTGAACGACGCGCGATCCGGTTTGATGACATCGACGCCCATCTCGGTCGTCATCCTTTCGCTCACCCAGAAGCCGGCCCCGCCCGCGATAGCACCCTCAGGTCAATCACGGGTTGCGCCGACATGGCCACCAACACGTGGAAGTGTGGTGGGGGAAGTTTGGCGGCGCAGGTGTTAACGGATGGTGAAGATGGCCTGCGACCAAGCTGGGACGAAACTGTTACTTGACGCTGCCTTGGCCATTTCCGGGGCTTTCCACCAGCAGGGCGACAACACGTCGGACAATCGGCATCACCATTAGGGCTGCCGGAAACGCGATCATGTAGGAAACGCCCCAGGCCTGCAGCAATCGCCCGGCCGTCACATCGGCAATGCCGATTGCCTTGATGGTCGAGATGCTGGAAACGATGCCCGACATCAGCAGCGACAGGATCATCGGCATGACGACGAAATGGGCGCGGGCCGGCAATTTGCGCCAGCGAAAGCGCGTTGCATCTGTGGCGATCCTAGTGCTCATGACAGCCAGTCCTTCCCCATCGCCTCGATCCGTTCGACCAGGTTGCGTGCAAAGAAGGCACGGGTATGGGGCTGCTGCATGTGCGCTTCGAGATCGGCAGCGCCGACGAAGTCTTCGATCAACAGGAAATGATCTTCGGCACTCAATGCCTGAAAGAATGTGAAGCTGACGCAGCCGGCTTCGCGCCGCGTCGCCGTTTCGAGATCGGCGAGGGCGGCGCGCAAGGCAGCGGCCGTGCCCGTCTTGCCGGTGATATGCACGATCTTGCGCAAGGTGGCGCGGCTGGCATAGGTATTGGCGTGGTTGATGTTGCGTTCCGACATGGTTTCTCTCGCGTCCAAGGAGATATGCCCCTAACTTGCCCGTGTTGGTGCCCGTGTTAAATTCCCCATCGATTCCCATCGACTGTGCAGAAATCGAGGATGGCCGGTGCGCGCGAACGACATGAAGCAATGGATGGCAGGACGGGCGGGCTGATGCTCGATTGGGACGATCTGCGCTATTTCATGGCGCTGGCGGATAGCGGTAGCCTCGCCGCCGCAGCGCGCAAGCTCGGCGTCGAACATGCGACGGTCGCGCGGCGTGTGGCCGCGCTGGAAGATCGACTGGGCACCGCTTTGGTGGATCGGCGCACGCGCCGCACCCAACTGACCGAGGCCGGGCGCAAGGTTGCTTCCCGCACCCGCGCGATGGAAGACGAGGCCTTTGCCATCGAGCGCGATCTTTTGGGCAATGGGCCGGAAGCGGCGATCGAGCTTGCCGTCAGCGCGCCGCCGCAATTGGCCGTGCTGGTCGCCCGCCGCCTCGTCGCATTTCAGTCAGTCCAGCCGACCCTTCGCCTCACCTTGCTCGGCCAGACGCGCAATGTCTCGCTGCAGCGACGTGAGGCGGACATCGCCTTGCGCCTGTTCCGCCCGCAGGATGACGGCCTCATCATTCGCAAGGTCGGGACGCTTTGCTATCGCCTCTATGGCTCCAGCGCCTATCTCAGTGCCCATCGTCAGAGCGACCGTGACTTCATCGGTTTTGACGAGGGGCTGGACGACCTGCCGCAACAGGTGTGGCTGAAGGCGCAGATGGGTGACAAACCCATGGTTCTGCGCAGCAACGACCTCGGCGTCCAGGCCGAAGCGGCCGCAGCCGGCATCGGCCTGGCCGTGCTGCCAGCCTTCGCCGCCAAGGCACATCAACTGAAAGCAGCCGATCCCAAGGCGCCGGTCTTCATGCGCGACATCTGGCTTACCTTTCATCGCGATCTGCAAAAGAACGCGGCGGTGAAGGCAACGGCAGCGTTTCTCGCGACGTGCATGCCGCAGGAAACAGGGTAGGGTGGTTGGAACGAGACTGAACGCGGCCCCCCACCCAACCCTCCCCCCTGAAGGTGGGAGGGCTTTGGAATGAGGTGGCCGCAGCTGCTACTCCTCCCACCTTCAGGGGGGAGGCCGGGAGGGGGGCGCCAAGTGATGTTTCTGAGAAACCCGCGCACGGAACCCGCCAACTCACGCCACCAGTTCCGGCCCCTCGTTCTTCACATTGTTGACCAGCGTCGAGACGACGCGTTCTTTCAATACATCTTCAGGAGCTGCGCGCATCAAAGTCGCCGCTTCATCCGGTGTACCGTTCAGCCACAGGTCGAAGGCCTCAGGTGCTAGAATCACCGGCATGCGGTCGTGATAGAAGGACATCCAGCGATTGGCGGTGGTGACGACGATGGTGAAGGATTGCACCTGCTCGGTCCCATCCTTCGACCGCCAGGTTTCGTGGAGGCCCGCCAGCGCCAGCGGTGCGCCGTCGACGCGCGCAAAGAGATGCGGGATCTTCCCGCCCTTAGGTCCGGTCCATTCATAGAACCCATCCGCGGGCACGATGCAGCGGCGCTGCTGGAAGGCGCGGGCGTAAGTGGGTTTTTCGCGCACCGATTCGGCGCGCGCGTTGAAGGTCGCGAATTCGGCCTTGCCCGCTTTCGACCAGGCGGGAATGAGGCCCCATTTCTTGACGGCGATCTCACGGTGCTGCGGTCCCATCACGATGACCGCCACATCCTGCGTCGGCGCCACATTGTAGCGGGCCTGGAAGTTGGGCGGCGGACCCTTGATGTCGAAATAGCTCTGCAACTCGGTGATCGCCTTACCCTGCACAAATCGCCCGCACATGCCGCGAGATGGCTCCTTCCCGGCCGGTATCAGATTTTGGCTAAGCCATCTTTGCGAGGTGCTACGCCGCGAGGCAAGCGGATGGCGACGCGGGGCTTTAAGCCCAATTTCCTAGAGCCCTGATGGGCATTCACCGCGGACGGGCATTCACCGCGGCAGCCGCTTTCGGCCTGCCCGCGGGATGTCATGCCCCGGCGAGATCGCCGGTTAGGGATTCTTGAGGTCGTGTTCCGTGCCTCGCCTTAGCACTCTCTTTAGAGTGCGAAAACGCTGAGGGCGAGTAACCCGCCACCCAGAAAAAGCAGAGAAGCGACCCAGAGTCCCACCATGGTCATATTGGTCATGGTCTCTCCCTATCGCCCCTGACGGTTGCTCAATTCTGCGGCAGAAAATTCTGCCTCGTCCCACCCATCGTTGCCGCCATCTGCTTCCACCGCTTCTTGCGAGCGGTTTCGGACTAAACGCGTGCTAGGTGCCGTACTCCCAATCGGTATTCGACTGGTTCGTTCCCGGCAATTTCTCCGATACCTCACAAACATGTCACCGCGCTAGTGCATTTCTCCCAGCCTTGCCACTTTTCACATCGATATGTGACATGCGGGGAAAAGAGCTTACGAAATGTGCAGATTGTTGCCGCTACTGCTCAATCGAACAGCAATCAGCGCGCGTCGCCTGTGAAACCCGCAATGATGTCTGCGCTCAGGCCCGCTTCGCGCCCGATGCGCCTGGCGAGTGCGCGCGCGGCATCGCGCATCGCGCCATGCGGGCGGTCCAGCCAATAGGATGAGGGGTTGATGACCGTGCGTTTGTCGAGAGCCACAAGTTTTCCTTGTTTGACGAGGCTTTCTGCAAGGGGCGGTCGCGCCAGCGCGATGCCGAGGCCACTCATCGCCGCATCGAGCACAAGGTTGTAATCCTCGAAGCGCCGGTCATGCGCGCGCGGTCTGAAATCGAGGCCAAGTGCCCCGAACCAGCTGCGCCAACCTGTCGCATCCGAATCATGGATGAGCGTCTGATCGAGGAGCCGCGCCGCATTGCCATGGAGGTCGATCTCGCGCGCAAGCTCAGGTGACCCGATCGGATAACACTGTTCCTCGAAGAGCTGCAGCGAGATGCGATCAGGGATGGCACCGCGGCCGCAGCGGATGGCGAGGTCGATGCCCTCATCGGCAAGATCGACATGGCGATGCTCGACCGAGAGCGTGATGCGCAAGCTGGGTTTCCCGTTCTCGAGTTGCTTCAGGCGCGGCATCAGCCACAGCCCGCAGACCGAGGGGATCGACGAGAGGCGCACGACGGCCGGGCCCCGCTGCTCGGTCCAGCGTTCCGAGGTATCGGCGATGAGGGCGAAGGCCTCGCTGGTGCGCAGATAGAGGCGCTGCCCTTCCGGTGTCAGAGCGACACCGCGCGCCTGGCGTTCGAAGACCTTCAGGCCCAGCCAGTGTTCAAGCTTGGCGATCTGCCGGCTGATGGCGCCATGGGTGAGATTGAGGGCGCTGGCGGCGGCCGAGAACGAGCCGCCACGCGCGGCTGCCTCGAAGGCGCGCAGGGTGTCCAACGGGGGCAAGGAGCTGTGATCCATGCTCACAGCTGGGGGTTTAATTGTTCGTTTGTCAAGGAGCTCAGCCCCATAGAGACTGTCGGCCACGTACCCCATTGGCAGATAATCCTATGACCAGCACCACGCTCTCGCCCGCCAAAATGCCCGTGTTGGGGTCCGAAAAGGGCCTCTCACGCGGCACCTTGGTGGCCCTCTTCGTGACCATTCTCTCCTGGGCCTCGGCCTTTCCGGCGATCCGGGCGGGCCTCCAGGGCTTCGGGCCCATCGAGCTCGGCGCCGCGCGTTTTGCGATCGCCGCCGTACCAGCCGCCCTGTTCCTGATCGCGACCCGGCCGGCTTGGCCCAAGGGTGCCGAGATCTGGCGCTTTGCGACCGGCGGCATCGTGCATGTGGCGCTCTACACCGTGTTGCTCAACATCGGCGAGCGAACCGTCTCGGCCGGACCGGCGAGCTTCATCATCAACGTCAACCCGATCATCACCGCGCTGCTGGCCATCATCATCCTGCAGGAGCGGTTCGGCAAATGGGCCTGGGCTGGCACGTTGCTCTCCTTCACCGGCATCGGCCTCATCGCGCTGGGCGAAGGCTCGGCGATGAAGATCGATTTCGGCGCCATCCTCATTCTGGGCGCCGCGATGTGCCAGTCGGTGACGGCGATCGTCCAGAAGCCGCTTTACGCCAAGCACAAGCCACTCACGGTTTCCGCCTGGAACATGATCGTCGGCGCCCTGATGCTGGCCCCGGCCTTGCCCTCGGCCGTTGCAGCGGCACCGACCGTCCCCACGGAGGCCCTGTTCTCCGCGATCTATCTGGGGCTGGTGCCGAGCCTCATCGCCTATGGCACCTGGTCGATCGTGCTCTCGAAAATGCCGGCCAGCCGTGCCTCCAACTTCATGTATTGCGTGCCGCCGGTGGCAACGCTGATCGGCTTCGTCTGGCTTGGCGAAGCGCCGACACCGCTCGGCATCATCGGCGGCTTGCTGGCACTGGGCGGCGTGGCGCTGGTCAATTTCAAGAAGTGAACGTCAAGAAGTGAATTTGGACCGCACGTCGTAGGCGTGCGTCTTCGCCCATTCGCCGATGGCTTTTTCGAGATCGGCGTCGCCGTTCTTCGGCAGCGTCACGACAAAGCGCACATACTGATCGCCGCGCTGCTTGGTCTTCGCATTCAGGATGCCCTTGCCTTTGAGGCGCAATTGCGTGCCTGAATTGCTGCCGACCGGCACCTTCAACGCCACCCGCCCGTCGACGGTCGGTACCTCGATGGTACCGCCCAGCACCGCTTCAGGCAGCGAGATCGGGCATTCCAGCAGGATGTCGAAGCCGTCGCGCTCGAAATAGGGATGCGCCTTCACGCTCACCTCGACGAAGGCATCGCCATTGGCGGCACCGCCCTGGCCGGGCATGCCCTGGCCTTTCAGGCGCAGCTGCGCGCCGTCCTCGGTGCCGGCCGGCAGCGTCACGTCGATGGTCTTGCCGTCGGTCAGATTGACGCGCTTCTTCGCCCCCACCGCCGCATCGATGAAATCGACTTCCAGGCGATAGGTGACGTCGGCGCCGCGCATCTTGAAATTGGCGCGGCCGCGGCCGAAGCCGAAGAAGTCCTTGAAGATCTCGTCATTGTCGCTTTCGTCGAGCCCGAAATCCTTGGCCGTGCGGGCCCTGCCGGCACCCGCCGCACCACCGGGGCGGGCGCCCCAGGGATGGCCGCCCTGGAAGCCGGGCCGCGGATTGCCGTTGTCGTCGAGCTCGCCGCGATCATAGCGCCGCCGCTTCTCGGCATCCGAGAGCATGTCATAGGCTGCCGAGACTTCCTTGAACTGCGCCTCGATCTTCTTGTCGCCGGGGTTGAGGTCTGGGTGCAGCTTCTTCGCCAGCTTGCGATAAGCCTTTTTCAACTCGTCCGCCGTGGCGAGGCGGCCGACGCCGAGCGTCTTATAAGGATCCGGCATGGAATGTTCCGCCACGAGAATTCATCTGCATGGCGGAAAAATAGGGGCTAGCGGATGATTTTCCAAGTGCCATCGGGCTGGCGGCAGGCCGTGCCGGTGCCGGTGCTGCTTTGTCCCTGCGCGGTCACACCAGTCTGGAACTCGCGGCAGGTCTGGCCCGAGGCCGTCTTGGTGGTCTCGATCGGCTTGGTGTAGCCGCTGGTCTGGTTCTGCGGGTTGGACCAGGTGGCCTTTTGCCCATCCGGCACCTTGTTGAGCGCGTAATTGGCATTCTGATAGGAGGTCTGCTGGTCCCGGCGGTCGAGATAGGCGCCGACCTGGTTGCCAACGACACCGCCGGCCAGGGCACCAAGCCCAGCTGCCCACCACCAATTGTCCTTGCCGCCGATGGCGGCACCCGCCGCCGCACCGCCCAAGGCCCCCAGCACCGTGCCGGTGTTCTGTGACGAACCGCCATAGGAATTGGACGAGCAGGAAGCGAGCGGCAAGGCAAGGCTCGCCACCAGCAACAGGCTGATCGGCTTGAGCATCAGGCGGGTGGGGCTTTGCGTCGGCATCTGGGGACCCGTGTCAAAATGGCGCGTGATTCGGCAGCGCAATCGCAATGAAAATGGCGCCGTCCGGTTCCAAATTCAATGCTATAGCTTGCAGTCAAAGGAATGTGATGTTGGGGATTGTGATGTTCCGGGATTGTGATGGAAAGCCAAGACCATGAGTGAAACCGTTATCGATCAAGCCGAAGGCGCCCTCGACCCCCGCGCCCATCATCCCTGGGGCGAGCCCTTCGCCAAATTCGCCGCCTGGTTCGAGGAAGCCAAAACCTCCGAGCCCAATGACCCCAACGGCATGGCGCTGGCGACCGTGGGGCCTGACGGCATGCCCTCGGTCCGCATGGTGCTCTTGAAGGATTGGGACGAGCAGGGCTTCGTTTTCTACACCAATTTCGAAAGCAAGAAGGGCACGCAGATCTTGGCCACGCGCAAGGCCGCCATCGTGCTGCATTGGAAATCTCTGCGCCGCCAGGTGCGCGTCGAGGGCGAGGTCGAGGTGGTGAGCGACAAGGAGGCTGACGATTATTACCACTCGCGCCCGCGCTCCAGCCAACTCGGCGCCTGGGCCTCGATCCAGTCGCGCCCGATGCAGAACCGCTTCGATCTTGAAAAGCGCGTGGCGCTGTTCACCGCAAAGCACCCCATCGGCACCATCCCGCGCCCGCCGCATTGGTCGGGCTTCCGCATCAAGCCCAGCTATATCGAATTCTGGGAAGACCGCCCCTTCCGCCTCCACGACCGCGCCGTCTACACCCCAGCGCCGGGTGTCGATTGGGGCAAGGCCTGGGTGACGGAGAAGCTCTATCCGTGAGGGACGATCGATCATTCTCTTTTTCTCCTGTCATCCCCCGCGAAGGCGGGGGATCCACGCGTTTCTGTCGTCACATTGCTGACAAACTCGTGGATACCCCGGCCAAGCCGGGGCATGACAAGTTGATGCAGCGAGCGCGACCATGACCGCCACCCCCATCACCCGCGAGCAAGCCGCGCGGCTCATGAAGTTCGCTTCGGGCGCGGCGGTGGCGGCGGCCTTCGTTATGATCGGCATGAAGTTCTATGCCTATCTCGCGACCGGGTCAGTCAGCCTGCTTTCGACGTTGTTCGATTCAGCGCTCGACGTCGCGGCGTCCTTCGTCAATCTGCTGGCCGTGCGCCATGCGTTGATGCCGGCCGATGCCGAGCATCGCTTTGGCCATGGCAAGGCGGAACCCTTGGCCGGCCTGATGCAGGTGGCCTTCATCCTCGGCTCCTCCCTGCTGCTGCTGCTCGAGGTCTACGACCATTTCATGCACCCGAAGCCCGTGACCAGCCCGGGCCTCGGCATCGCCATCATGCTGGGCTCGATCGCCATCACCGGTGGCCTCATCCTGCTGCAGCGCCATGCCGTGCGGCAGACGGGCTCGGTCGCGATCAAGGCGGATTCGGCGCATTACGCCAGCGACTTCCTGGTCAATATCAGCGTCATCGCGGCATTGCTGATCTCGGCGCAGTTCGGCCTGTGGTGGACCGATCCGCTCTTCGGCCTCTGCGTTGCCGTCTACATCGCCTGGACCGCGATCTCGATCGGCCGGCAGAGCTATGACATGCTGATGGACCGCGAGATGGACAATGACGAGCGCCGCCGCATCATGGAGATCGTCCGCGCGCATCCCGAAGCAGTGAACCTCCATGACCTGCGCACCCGCATCGCCGGCCAGGACCGCTTCATCCAGTTCCATCTGGAACTCCCCGACACCATCTCATTGATCGAGGCGCATCGCATCTCCGACGCGGTCGAGGCCAAGCTGCAAGCGGCCTTTCCGGGGGCCGAGATCATCATCCATCAGGACCCGCATTCAGTGGTGACGCGCCGCCAGGACATCAAGGCCCGCATGGACCAGACCCATATCGACAGCAAGATATTGAGCCGCGTCGAACTGCTCGATGAAGATGAGAAGCAGGGGTGAGCGAAGACATTGGCGGGAATTGCGCGAGCGGGTATGAGACCTGTAACACCCCCTGCCCCCCCCAGCCACCGGGCTCGCAACAAAGGTGGAGTTCAAACCGGAGGGAGTCCCCTCCCCCCAACGTGGGGGAGGGTTAGGGAGAGGGGCATATGATGACAGATCGATTTGAAGCGAGACGAAAATGACCGACAGAAAAACCGTGATCCTCACCGGCGCCAGCCGCGGCATCGGCCACGCGACCGTGCAGCGCTTCTCGTCGGAGGGCTGGCGCATCATCACCTGCTCACGCGAAGCGGTGCCGGAGGAATGCAAGCGCGATCCCAACTGGACCCACCACATCACGGTCGACCTCGCCGAACCCGGCGACGCGCCGCGCTTCGTCGAAGAAGCCTTGGCCGTGCTGGACGGCGCTCCCGTCCACGCCCTCATCAACAACGCGGCGATATCGCCGAAGACCTCGTTCAAGGAACGCCTCGGCACATTGAACGGCGAAATCGCTGCCTGGCGCGAGGTCTACGAACTCAACCTCTTTGCCCCGGTGCAACTCGCCAAGGGCTTTGCCAAGCCGCTCGCCAAGGGCAAGGGCTCGATCGTCAACATCACCTCGATCGCCGGGCATTCGATCCACCCCTTCGCCGGCTCCGCCTATTCGACCTCGAAGGCAGCCCTCTCCGGCTTGACGCGCGAAATGGCCGGCGAGTTTGCACCGCTCGGCGTGCGCGTCAATGCCGTGGCCCCGGGCGAAATCGAAACCGCCATGATCGGTCCCGAATACGAAGCCCTGATCCCCCGCATCCCCATGGGCCGCATGGGCACCCCGGCCGAAGTCGCCGGCGTCATCTTCCAACTCTGCGGCCCCGACTTCGCCTATGTCACCGGCACCGAAATCTTCCTCACCGGTGGGCAGCATTTGGTTTAGAGGTTGGCGCGCCTGATCGTCGCCGCGCGGTTGACGAGTTCCTGAAATGCCGCCACACTTATGGCGAGTATTATTGCCACATCAACGTCCATGGAGCAAAAATGCGCCAATTGTGCCGAAACGCAACCGTCGTCGCCTTCGCCAGCATGAGCTTGGCGATATTGGCGGGTTGCCAAGGAAGCAAGCCGCAGCCGCTGGCGCAATCAGCGGGTGCAACAGCACCTCAATTGCCGCCGAGCAACTACGAATTTGTGGCGCCCGGCACAGTCATTGTGTGGCGCGATCTCAACTCCGGCGATGTATTCGAGGAGCATGTGAAGCAGCCAAAGGGCCGGATGATGGAATCGACGATCGGCGCGCGGCGCTCTTACGCCTATGTGCCCGATCCTTGGGCTGACAACGAGAACACAAGAGCCGCCGACATCGAGCCGCTGTTTCCGCTGGAGGTTGGCAAGCAGGTGACCTTTAAGCGCAATCCGCCGGCCGGCATGGCCACTGATGTGGTGAAAGTGGTGCGGACTGAGACATTGCAGCTGGCGATGGGGCCGGTCGACACCTATGTCATCGAAACCCGCTCGGAAATCCCATCGGACAATTGGGTGGGCGAAGCGACATTCTGGTACGCGCCATCGCTCAAGTGGCAAGTACAGATGACAATCAAAGATAACAAAGGCGACGATCGGCGTCGCCAGGTCGTCGAGATAAAGGCGCCGTAACGGCGCTGCGGGGGTGAACTTTGAATCTCTGTCCGCATTGCGAACAGCCGACGATATCGACGCTGCGGCGATTGCTCTTCTGGCCGATCCTTGGCGGAAAATGTCCTGCTTGTGGGGAGCGCTTCACCATACCGTTGCGGCGGCAATTGATTGCCGTCATTCCACTGGCATTCGCCGGCTGGTTTCAAGGGATGATGGGCGATGCGATGGTCGAAAGGGCGATGGCATTAGCGGCTGTCACCATTGTCGCATTGCTGCAAGTCTATTGGGGCACATGAGTGAAGAAGCGGGAAGGGGAGTTCTGGTAACTCAACGGTTGTCGCCGAAGAATGACGCTCGAAGTGCCGTACGTGGCACCACTCCCGATGTTGCGCTTTTCTCGGCCAAACAAGGGGCCCGCCAATCGTGAAAATGACTGATATCCCGTTCGGCACCACCGATTGGGCTGAAGTGCCTGTCACCGAGCACAAGGGTGAGACCGGCACGGCCCTGTGGCGCACGCGGCAGTTTGGTGACATCCGGGTCCGTCTGGTCGACTATTCGCCGGGCTATCTTGCCGACCATTGGTGCGAGAAGGGCCATATCCTCTTCTGCCTGTCGGGTGAGCTTCTGACCCAGCTCAAGGGCGGCCGCACCTACACCCTGAAGCCCGGCATGAGCTACCAGGTCGCTGATCAGGCCGAGCCCCACCGTTCTTCAACGCCAACGGGCGCGCGGCTGTTTGTGGTGGATTGATGGGGCGGCAGCTTAGCGGCTGAGGCGCTTCTGGTTCGCCCGCACTTTGCGCCTGACATGGGCGACGGTGGCGCGGGGGGTGAGTTGCGGGCTGAGACCCATCCAGCCGGTGAGGGCACGGGTCTGGAGGGCGCTGAGCGCTTCCATTTTCTCGCGCACCATCAGCTGCGATTCCGCCAGCGCCGCCTGGTCACCCAGTGCGATTTTCATCAGCCGCAGGGCGATCACCGTCTGTGCCTCGACAGCGAGCGTCATCGCATCAAAGCCGAGGCGCAGCCAGGTTTTCTGATTCATAAGGGTTTCTCCGGGTCCAGGCCCTCAGCCAAATGGATAAGGAGCAGGGCAGCAACAGGACGCGCGGCGTTATGTTCCCTTGCGCCCCTGCGCCTATCTGTCGGCCAAGGCGAGCTTTGCCCCCAAGGCCACGAAGGCGGCGGCGAACGTCCGGCGCATCCAGGCGATGACGCGCGGGCGGGAGAGGATGTGCTGCCGCGCCGCCGCCGCGGCGATGCCATAGAGCGCGAAGACCACGAAGGTCATCGCCATGAAGATGCCGGAGAGCTCCAGCATCTCACCCATGGGATGCGCCGTATCTGCCTTAATGAATTGCGGCAGGAAGGCGAAGAAGAAGATCGAGAGCTTGGGGTTGAGGATGTTGATCAGCACCGCCTCGACGGTTACCTGCAGCGCGGAGCGCGCGCCGATCTCGCGCGTGAGCGATAGGGCCCCGCGCTCGCGCCAAGTCATCCACGCCATGTAGAGGAGATAGGCGACACCCAGATACTTCACGGTATTGAAGGCGAGGGCGCTGGTGTGGAGGAGGGCGGCGAGGCCCAGGATCGCGGCCGCGAGATGCGGCACGATGCCGAGCGTGCAGCCGAAGGCCGCCACGACACTCGCCTTGCGCCCGCGCGAAAGACCCGCTGCCAGCGTGTAGATAACGCCCGTGCCGGGCGAGGCGACGATGATGAGAGATGTCAGCAGGAATTCGATCGTCATGGGGCTCCGCTACCTCGTCAGGGGTGTTGCGCTATCTCATAAGCGAGATCGTGGCGCAGGTTAGCGATATCCGCATCGCTGAAGCCTCCATTGGCATCGCGCGAAAAAGCGATCTTGTCGGCACCGGAGAAGAAGCCGTCCACCATATGGTAGCCGAGCGCCCGGTAGGCCTCGAACTGTTCTTCGCTGAAGAACTGGTCGCCGGTCGTTTCATGCGGAAAGGCCGGGAAGCGTTTGCGGTAATCGAGCACGTAATCCTTCTCGTCGCCGGTGATCGAGGATTTGAAATAGATGATGACACCGTTGACGCCGTTCTCATAGGTGATGCGCCCCACAGCGCAATGCGGCCCTTTGCGGCAGAGATCCTGCGCGTCGCGCGTCGCCATCGACCGCGCGATCTGCTCCCAGGGCAGGCTGATGCGCACGCCAAGGTCGATGCGCGCATAACGCTCCATCTTGAGGAGCGAGCCGAAAGACATGCTGGGATCGGATTCGGCGTCGAACACGACGATGGTGCGGCAGCCGCGCTTCAAGAGTTCATAGACGCCGAGATTCTCGATGTGTCCGCCGTCTGAGAGATAGACATAGCGGCTGGTCTCATCGAGAAGGTTGAGCATCTCGACCATCAGATAGAACTTGTCGAACACCCAGCGCAAGGGGTTGCGCGTGCGCTGCGCCGCCTGCCGGCTGCGCGCGACATGGCGCGGATTTTTGAGCCAATAGCCAAGGCGGATGTTGAGCAACGCCAGGGTCGGCGACAATGGCCGGATCGTGTTCGACCCCATATTGGCCGAGACGGCGGCCCCTGAGATCGCCATGGCGGTGGCCAAATTGAGGCGCTTGTCGACCCGCTCCATATCGGCGGTGCCTGCAAGGCTGCTCTGCGTGCGGCCATAGAGGGTGAGGTCGCTGCCGATGAAATCGGGCGAGAACATGAAGAAATCCGCGTCGCGCCCGCGCCTGTTGGCCTCGGCCGAGCCCTGCACATTCATCGCCGTGTTGACGATATGATAGGGCCCGTCGCAGTGGCGCAGCGCCGAAAGCTTCAACTCGTCCCGCGCCACCGGCTCCAGCGCGCCTGTCTGGTAGCCGAAAATGAAGGCCTTGCTCAGACGGTCGCGATAGAGGCGGTGGAGCGAATAATTGTTGGGCTTCAGCCAGAAGAAGAAGATCACCAGCGGCACCAGCGCCAGCGCATAAAGGCAGGCAATGCTCATCTTGTACCCGAAGAGGGTGATGTCCGTGGTGCCCACCGTCGCCACCGGCACCAGCAGCACCGCCACCAGATAGAGATAGAGGAACCAGATCGCCAGCGGCAAGGCGAGCGCTGCCAGCAGCAGCAGGAATTGCGTCGCGATGCGCAGGGCGATGGTCGACCAATTGCTCGAACGCTCGCTCTTCTTGAGGAAATGGGCAAGAGCGCTGCTGGCGGCCGACACCGCGCCGCTGAAGGCGGTCAGAATCGGCACCAGGCTTTGCAGCCAGGGCAGGAGCGCCACACCTTCATCGCTTTGCAGATGCTTGATCAGCGTCGCGATCGCCAGGGGCTGCAGATCGAGCAAGGCCAGGATCAGGATGGCGATGATGAGAAGGCGTGCGACCTTCAGGCAATGGCCCGACGTGTCGCTGGTGAGGCGGTCGAGCTGGTGATAGGTGCGCAAGGCCGCCCAAATCACCAGCCATGCGCCGAGAATCGCGATGGCCCAGAGCGTCAAAGCGAAAGGATGCCGGCCGACGATGTCGGTGAGTGAGCGGAAGACGATGCCGGCATGGGCGTGGATGAACGCGGTCGCGGCATCGACCAGCTGTGTCACGAAACTGCCGTCATAGAGGGCGAAGAAAGTGGGATAGGCAAAAACGGTGATCAGCGCCAGGATGAGCATGAGGGTGACGACCTGCACCACATTGGCCAGCAGCCCGCGCAGGATGACCGCCGCCGCCTCGGCATAATTGACGATCGCCTTGCGCCCACGCGGCAGCAGATAGTTCGAATAATTGCGCAAGTGCCCAATCACGGCATTGTCGGCGATGTCCTCGCCGAAGGGGAAAGGTGCCGCGGCCCCGCCGGCGCTGCGGGTCATCGCTGCACTGAGGCTGGCGCCGATATAGCCGCCGCCCGACACGGTCGAGAGATAATCGATGGCCTCCAGCTGGTGGCGCCGGTTGAGGGCCTGCAGCCCGCCCAGGCACACCGCGGCCGAGCGGATGCCGCCGCCCGAAAGCGCTAGGCCGATCATGTCATTGGGGCGCGGCCTGGGGCGCATCTTGTTGCGGTCGGGACGCTCCGGGTCGATGGGGTCGCCGCCGCGGCGGATATTGTCGGGATCATAATGCCCGCGCGTGAAGGGCGAGACCGGCCCCGGCCCGGTTCCGTCATCCTCCGGCCCGCGCGGGGAGACATCGCCCCGTGCCGGTTTCTCGCGCTTTCGCCGTTCTTCGTCGGTGCGTTTGCGCCGCTGGTTGATGCGCGCGATCTCGACCGGCAGCACGTCCTCGAAATAGTGGAGTTCCAGGCGGCTCACCTCCTGGGCCTCGTCGCTGTGCTGCGTTTGCCGCGTCGCCACGGCGGCAACCGCTGCTTCTTCGCCGCCGGGAAGAATGTCGGTCATCGCCGCCCTGCGCTCCGGGCGCCGGCTAGGCATGCAAGCAAGCGCATCAAGATCGCCCCCAAACGGCTGGCCCAATCGCGGGCCTTGAGCTTACGCCTTCGCGACAACAGCTACCAAGAGCGGTAGCCGTCTATTCGGTGTTTCTGGCGATTGACGAAATACCAACCAGTTGGTATGTATTTGTCCAGCAAGTGGACAATGGAACAGCGACCGATGAGCGAGCGGAAAAAACCAAGCAATAAAAGCGGGATAGCCCGGGGTGAGGCGCGCCTGCGTCTCCTCGATGCCGCCCTGCAGGTGATCCGCGAAAAGGGTTACGCGGCCTCGAGCGTCGACGACATCTGCCAAGCGGCCGGCGTCACCAAGGGGGCCTTCTTCCACCATTTCGCGGCCAAGGAAGACCTGGCCGTTGCCGCCGCCGACCATTTCGCCGCGATGGCGGAGGGCATCTTCGCCACGGCGCCCTATCGCGCCCTGCCGCGCGCCAAGGACCGCGTCATCGGCTATGTCCGCTTCCGCCAGGCGATCATGGACCGGGCGCTTGCCGAGTTCACCTGTCTGCTCGGCACCATGGTGCAGGAAGCCTATGACACGCACCCCGTTATTCGGACGGCCTGCGACCGGCATATGAGCGATCATGCGGCGATGGTGCAGCGTGATATCGACGCGGCGATGGCGGAAGAAGGCCTCTCACCCGACTGGACCGCGGAGAGCCTCGCTTTCTACATCCAGGCGGTGATGCAGGGCTCGTTCATCTTCGCCAAGGCCAAGCAAGGCCCCGCCATCGCAAAAGCCAATCTCGACCACCTCATCACCTATCTCGAAATCGCCTTGAGCCAGAAACCCTAAAAAGCCTGCCAGGAGGATACAAATGAGTGCTCAACCCCAGAAGACCGACGACACCGCGACCGAGCTCGTCCTCGACCGCCTGCTCGACGCACCGCGTGAAAAGCTGTTCAAGCTCTGGACTGATGGCAGCACCTATCCCAACTGGTTCTGCCCCAAGCCCTGGACCGTGGCCGATGTCGAGATCGACGTGCGGCCGGGCGGCAAGTCGCAATTCGTGATCAAAGGGCCCGAGGGCCAGGAATTCCCCAATCGCGGCATCTTCCTCGAGGTCGTGCCGAACGAGAAGATCGTCTTCACCGACGCCTTCGTCGACGCCTGGACCCCATCGAGCCGCGCCTTCATGGTGGCGACCGTGACCTTCGCCGATGAAGGCGGCAAGACGCGCTACCGTGCGACGGCACGCCATTGGTCGCCGGACGCTCGCGCCGAGCACGAGAAGATGGGCTTCCACGAAGGCTGGGGCATCGTCGCCACGCAGTTGGAAGCTTTGGCAAAGAAGATCTGAGTTATTCCGTCATCCCCGGGCCTAGCCGACGCATGTCGGCATTCGCCGACGGGACCCCGGGGATCCACTGGTGCCGTTGAGAGAGTGGATGCCCGGGTCAAGCCCGGGCATGACGAAAACTGAAAGCCCCGGAGGAACCCCATGGCCACCACGCAGAAAGTCGTGACGCATCTCTGGTTCGACGACGATGCCGAGGCAGCGGCGAAATTCTATACCTCGCTGCTGCCCAATTCGAAGATCGAGTCCGTGACGTATTTCGATCGCGCCAAGAATCTCTACGGTGTCGTCTTCACGCTTTCGGGTCAGGAATACCGCGCCCTCAATGCCGGTCCGACCTACAAGCTCAGCCCCGCCGTTTCGCTCTGGGTCAAATGCGACGACCAGAAGGAGCTGGACCGCATCTGGAACGCGATCCTCGAAAACGGCGGCAAGGAGCAGGCCTGCGGCTGGGTGCAGGACAAATGGGGCCTCTCCTGGCAGGTCCATCCAGCAGTCCTCGACGCGATGATCAGCGATCCGGATGAAGAGAAGCGCAACCGCGTGCTGCAGGCGGTCTGGGGCATGATCAAGATCGATCTCGCGACGCTTGAGAAAGCCTATCGGGGTGTGGCGGCCTGATCGGCCGCTCTGCATCGGGGCCCATGCGCCGCATGCTGAAGTGTCGTACGCGTTAGGACTGAAGGTTATTGGCAATGTCTCGATAGGACTCTATTGGCGTTTCTTTCTGCCTCGGCACTTTTCGCGTGCTTTATCGCTCTGGAAAGTGGATGGTCGTCTGCAGCAGTGAGCTCCTTGGCACGGTCGTTAAAGCTGGGTCAGTGCGGAGCGCCGAGGGAGAGCTGCGGTCGATGCAAATGGAGGGCAACACCGTCGCTGCCGGCAAGCCACAAGTTGGCATCGTCAAGGTCTCGCCCGAAGGGTTGATTGTTGCCATCAATGCCATCATCTCGGAAATGCTGGGCTGGTCACCGTCGGAGGTGATCGGTCGGCCCTGGGACATGATGATCCACCCGGAAGACCGCGGCGAGATCGGACGCCGCATCCACGAACCCGCTGCCGATCATCTTCCGCACGCCATCGGCCGCCGGCTGTTGCGCAAGGATGGCACGACCTTCGACGCCGACTTATCCATACAGCGCGTTGAAGGTATCGAAGACCACAGCAGGAACACGATCGTCCTGCTGCACGAAAGCGCCCAGCGGGAAATGCTGCAGCATGCGGTCGAGGCCAGCGAATCATTGAGTAGATCCGTGCTCGATTCTCTCCCCGGCAGTGTCGCTGTCATCGACGGTGCTGGGTGGATCGTCGCCGTCAACGAGGGTTGGCGGCAGTTTGCGCGCGAGAATGGCGGATCCAGCCAAGACATCGCCGGCGTCGGCCTCAATTATTTCAAGAGCTGCGAAGCTGCTTCCTCGGACGAGGAAGGTTCGAGCGGCGCTGCCATCAATGCCAATATCCGCATGGTTCTGGAGGGAAAGTCGCCCGCCTATTCCCTGGAATACCCCTGTCACTCGGCCACGGAGCAGCGTTGGTTCCTGATGTCGGTTCACAGGCTGCGCGGCTCGCTGGCCGGCGCGGTGATCTCGCATCAATCGATCACACAGCGCCGTGTGGCGGAGGACAAATTGCGGGCGAGCGAGGCCCGCCTTTCCGCCATCCTGGACACGGCGATGGTGGGAATTCTCACCGTCGACCATCGCTTTCGCATCATCGCCTTCAATGCGGAAGCGGAAGTGATATTCGGCTATCGCGCCGATGAAGTACTCGGTCAGCCGATCGACTGCCTGATCCCGGTCTCGCAGAGGAGCGTCCACAGCCGGCATGTTGCTGCCTTTGCAGAAGGCCAGTCCACCCACATGGCGATGCGCAACTGGCGTGAGGTGAACGGGTTGCGAAAGGACGGATCACTGGTCCCGCTGATGGCTGGTCTGTCGAAGGTGACCGTCGAAGGGGTCACCACCATGACGGTCATCTTTCGCGATATGACGGATATCAGCGATGCCGAACGCGAGCAGGTGCGGCTGACGAACGAAAGGGCGCTGGAACTGCTCAAGGCGGAAACGGCAAATCTCGCCAAATCGAAGTTCCTGGCGACGATGAGTCACGAACTGAGGACGCCCCTCAACGCGATCATCGGCTTTTCCGCCCTGATGCGGAGCGAAACGTTCGGACCGATCAACAACCCGACCTACAGCGAATATGTCGCCGACATCAATACCAGCGGCACGCATCTCTTGTCTTTGATCAACGACATCCTCGATCTGTCGCGCATCGAAGCCGGCAGGTTCGAGTATGAATTGCAGCCACTGGATCCCACACTGCTACTGCACGAAGCGGGCAGCCTCCTGAAGTCACTCGCCATCGAGAAATCGGTTGAACTGGTCGATCCGGACAGCGCGCCCTTGCCTTCGATCCACGCTGACCGGCGTGCCACGCACCAGATTCTGACCAACATCATCGGCAATGCCATCAAGTTCACCAATGCCGGGGGCCGCGTGCTGCTGCAGGCCGAATCCGCTGACGACGGCATGGTGGCGCTGTGCGTCTCGGACAATGGCCGCGGTATCCCAGCCGAGAAAATCGCCGAACTGGGGCAACCCTTCGTCCAATTGGGATCGGCGCATACCCGCGACCAGGGAGGGACTGGTCTCGGCCTTGCCATCTGTAAATCGCTTGCCAGGGGCATGGGCGGCAGCATCTCCCTTGAGAGCGAGGTTGGTCAGGGAACGACTGTGCGCTTGCTGCTGCCGCGGGAGCGCCTTCCCTGAGAGCGGCGGGGGGCGCGCTGGGGCGAGAAGGATGGGCAGGAATTCAGGGTCGGCATGCATTCGCCCTGCGGCAGCTTGACACGCTGCTGCCTGCGCCCTTAGTCTCCCGCGCTATGAGCCAGATGCGCAAACATCAACAAGTAACCACTACCTGGACCGCCGACCGGCGGCCGAGGGGTGTTGGCTTGTGCTGATGTAACGCACGATCTGACTGCTACCCAAGGCCCCGCCGGTTCCGGACGGGGCTTTTTCTTTCAGGCCTCCGTCCGTCTGCTTCTCGACCCTAGACGCACGGAGACTGACATGGACGCGTTCGATCATCGAAGTATCGGCCACAGGCTGGACCTCTTCCATATCCAGGAAGAAGGGCCGGGCATGGTCTTCTGGCATCCCAAGGGTTGGGCGCTTTACCGCCTGATCGAGGATTACATCCGCCGCCGCATGAAGGCCGCGGGCTTCAACGAGATCAAGACGCCGCAGATCCTCTCGCGCGGCCTGTGGGAGAAAAGCGGCCATTGGCAGAAATTCGGCCCCAATATGTTTGCGCTGGAGGATGGCGAGCGGCAATTCGCGGTGAAGCCGATGAGCTGCCCGGGGCATCTGCAGGTCTTCAATGCGCGCTTGCGGTCCTATCGCGATCTGCCCCTGCGCTATGCGGAATTTGGCGCCTGCCATCGCAACGAACCTTCCGGGGCGCTGATGGGCCTGATGCGCACGCGTGCCTTCGTGCAGGATGACGCCCATGTGCTCTGCCGCATGGATCAGATCGTCGACGAGGTGAAGCGTTTCTCGCAGCTGCTGCGTGCGGTCTATCGCGATTTCGGCTTTGCCAATTTCGGCGTCGCCTTCTCGACGCGGCCGGCGGCGCGCGAGGGCAGCGAGGAATTATGGGATACGGCCGAGCGCGTGCTGCAGAACGCAGCCCGCGCCGCCGGCCTCGATTTCGTGACGCAACCCGGCGAGGGCGCGTTCTATGGGCCAAAGCTTGAATTCATCCTGGAAGACCGATTGGGGCGGCGCTGGCAGTGCGGCACGATCCAGCTCGATCTGGTGCTGCCCGGGAAGCTCGGCGCGCATTATATCGACGAAGCCGGCAACCGCGCCGTGCCGATCATGATCCACCACGCGGTGCTGGGCAGCCTGGAACGCTTCATCGGCATGCTGCTGGAACATTGCCAGGGGCGTCTGCCGCTATGGCTGGCGCCTGACCAGGTGCTGATCGCCGCGGTCTCCGATCAGCATCTGGGCTATGCGGAAGAAGCGGCGATCCAACTGGAATCGGAGGGCTACCGCGTCGTCATCGATGCCAGCAACGAAACGCTGCCGAAGAAGATCGTCAACTGGCGCGACCGCGGCGTGCCGATCCTGGGTGTCGTCGGCGCGCGCGAGGCGGAAAAGTGCCGCATCAGCCTGCGCACATTGGCCGACGATGTGCGTGCCGATCTGCCCCTGGGCGAGGCGGGGGTGTGGATCAAGCGGGTCGCCGCACGGCACTGCGCAGTATCAGCCATGTCGTCATGACGGCCACGAGCGGCAGAAGGAGCGCCCAGAATCCGACATGCACATAGCCGAGGCCCCCGGCCAGGGCACCTGAGGCAAAGGCCAGGACCGGCGGCAACATCTTCCGAAGGCGTGTTTTTGCTTCCGGTGCTTTGGCCGGTGTCGCGATGAGATCGACGACGTCGATCACGATCTGCGTCACATTGCCGGTCATCACGGTGGTGGGCGACAAATTGGCAAAGACGGTGCGCGCGCCGGCATTCTGGATCGCCATGGCCGTCACCGCCAGCATGCCGGTGGCGATGGCGACCGGGCTGTCGGAATTCGTGAAGGGGCCGGCGGCAAGGCCCGCCGCCATGAAGGCCGCCAGGAAGAAGGCCTCGAACAAGGTCAGTGCGGCGATCGGATTGGCGTCACGCCGCTGCCGATGCGTCACGTAGAGATGCGTCAGCGCCACGACCAGGATGAATACCGGCAGCGCGATCAACTTGGCGATGATCCCGCCATGGAATTCAGCAATCGACGCGCCGATCAGCACGAAGTTGCCGGTGACGTGGGCGGTGAACAGGCCAAAGAGGGCGACAAAGCCGACCGTATCGACGAAGCCCGCCGTGAAAGCGCGCAAGGGGGCGAGATAGGGGGACATATACGAAACTCCTCCCGCTTCAATCGTCATGCCCGGGCTTGACCCGGGCATCCACTCTATCAACTGCAACAGTGGATCCCCGGGTCTTCGCCCGGGGATGACGCATTACCATGTTATCTTAAACCGCCCAGCACCCGCACCCCAACGCACTCCAGAACTCGTTGCCCGAAACCGGCACGTCGGACGCCCAGGCCTTGGCATGCGCATGGCCGTGGACATTGCAAGAGTTGGCGCAGCCGCAGCTGACCGAGACCTTCTGGAACTGTGTTTGCGCGCGGTCCTGATAACCGCCGAAGAGTTTCACCGGCGACCAATCCGGCGTGGGCGGCGGCAAAGCCGGGGCGAGCTTGGTGAAATCGCCCGCACCATGCACGATCTTGCCGCCGAGCAAGGTGAGGACGGAGGAAAGATGCGCGATGTCGTCCTCGGCGACGGTGAGGAAATCACCCGACAGCACGGCGAGATCAGCGAGTGCCCCCACTTCGATGCGGCCCTTCTTGCCCTGTTCGCGTGAGAACCAGGTATTGGCCTCGGTCCACAAGCGCAAGGCTTCCAAGCGGTCCATGCGGTTGGGCGTCGGATAGAGGCGCAGGCCGCCCACCGTCTTTCCCGTCACCAGCCACGCGAGCGAGACCCAGGGGTTATAGGAGGCGACACGCGTCGCATCGGTGCCGGCACCGACCGGCACACCGGCGCTGAGCATGCGCTTGATCGGCGGCGTCGCTTCGGCGGCCTTGGCGCCATAGCGTTCGACGAAATATTCGCCCTGGAAGGCCATGCGATGCTGCACGGCGATGCCGCCGCCCAGTTTTGCGATACGGTCGATGTTGCGATCGGTGATCGTCTCGGCATGGTCGAAGAACCAGTGCAGCTTGTCGATCGGCGTGTCGCGATGCACCTTCTCGAACACGTCCAATGCGCGGTCGATCGTCTCGTTATAGGTGGCGTGCAGGCGCCAGGGGAAATTGCGCTCGGCCAGCAGGCGCACCACGCGCTCCAGCTCGCCTTCCATGCCGGCATCGAGATCGGGCCGGGCCTCGCGGAAATCCTCGAAATCGGCCGCCGAGAAGACCAGCATCTCACCCGCCCCATTGACGCGGTAGAGATCGTCGCCTTGATCCGCTTTGACCATCTTGGTCCAGCGGTCGAAATCCTGGACTTCCTCACCCTTCTTCTGGGTAAAGAGGTTGTAGGCGATGCGCAGGGTCATCTCGCCGTTTTTGTGCAGCTTCTCGATGACGTCGTAATCATCCGGATAATTCTGGAAGCCGCCGCCGGCATCGATGACGCTGGTGACGCCCAGCCGGTTGAGCTCGCGCATGAAATGGCGCGTCGAATTGATCTGCTGCTCCGGTGCCAGCTTCGGCCCCTTGGCGAGCGTCGCATAAAGAATCATGGCATTGGGCTTGGCGAGCAGCAGGCCGGTCGGATTGCCTTGCGCATCGCGTTGGATCTCGCCACCCGGCGGGTTCGGCGTGTCCTTGGTGTAACCCACCGCCCGCAAGGCCGCGGCATTCAGCAAGGCGCGGTCATAAAGATGCAGGATGAAGACCGGTGTATCGGGGGCGGCCGCGTTGATCTCGGCGATGGTCGGCAGGCGCTTCTCGGCAAACTGATGCTCGGTAAAGCCGCCCACGACGCGCACCCAATGCGGCGGCGGTGTCACCTCCGCCTGGCGCTTCAGCATCGCCATGGCGTCGGCAAGGCTCGGCACCCCATCCCAACGCAATTCCATGTTGTAGTTGAGGCCGCCGCGAATGATGTGGAGATGGCTGTCAATGAGGCCCGGAATGACCCTGCGCCCGCCAAGGTCGATGACCTCGGTCTTTGGACCCTTGGTCGCCATGATGTCCTTGGCGTCACCGACGGCGCTGAACTTCCCGTCCGCGATGGCCACCGCTTCGGGGTTCGGGTTGGCGCGGTCGAGGGTCGCGAACTTGCCGTTGAGGAGGATGAGATCTGGTTGCATGGCGGGGGTTCCTGTCGGTTCGGTTTATTCTTGGACGCGGTCGGCGTCGGTGGACGGCGTACTGGCACTCGCTGGGGGCAGTATATAGCGCAAGGTCAGCGGCAAAAGCTGTTCCCCGATCAGCATGCCAAGGAGGCCGATAAGGGCGATGGCCGGCGGTGCGGGGGAACGGACCTTGAGGGCTGCATAAAGCACGCCCACCAGCAAACCGACAGCGAGGGAGATCAGATATGGTTTCATGGAAGGGCTCCGTGATGCTGGACGCGACCTGGTTGAACCACACCCCCCGCCCCGACCCTCCCCCTCAAGGGGGGAGGGGGTGGACTTAGAGGTGGCGACCATCTCGCTACCGTCCTCTCCCCCCTTGAGGGGGAGAGTTAGAGAGGGGGGTATCGAACGACCGGGCTCGCTGCTTACTTCTTCGCACCCGCTTCGCTGGCATGTTCGCCAAGCACGGCGCGGGCGTAGGAGATGCCGATGCCGTAGGCGCCACCGAAGCGCATCGCGGTGCGGTTGGTGTGGTCGTAGGTTTCCGACCGCGCCCAGTCGCGCTGCAATTCGAGCAGGTACTGGAGTGACGTCATCGGACGGGCGCCGGCCTGGACCATGCGGGTCACCGCCTGGTTATGTGCTTCCTCGGTGATGTCGCCGCTGGCGTCGGTGATGACATAGACCTCGAAACCCTGGTCGAGCGCCGAGAGCGCCGGGCCGACGATGCACACACTGGTCCACAGACCGGCCAGAACGATGCGGCCCTTGCCGATCTCGTTCACACGCACGGCGATGCGCGGGTCTTCCCAGGTGTTCATGCTGGTGCGGTCGATGGCGACCACGTCCGGGAAGGCTTCCTTGATTTCCGAGAAGATCGGACCGGAGAAGGTCTTCTCGGCGACGGTGGTGAGGATCGTCGGCACCTTGAACTCGGCGGCGGCATGGGCCACCAGGGCGGCGTTGTTCCGCAGGATGGTGGTGTCGATCGACTTGGTGGCGAAGGTCATCTGCGACTGGTGGTCGATCATGATGAGGGTGTGGTCGGCGCCGTTGAGCAGGGTCTTGCCGGGGGTCGCGGTGGCGGTCGGAACTTTCTGGCTCGTCATCGTAAATTCTCCATGTCTTTCAGTTGGTTGAGTTTGTTTCGAGAACCTCGTTGGCTCTGGAGGGAAACTTACCCTTGACCCGACCGTGCAACAATCATGTATGATTTCAAAAGACTGTTGCAGAAGGAGCGACAATGGATCGTCTGGCCACCATGGAGGCCTTCGTCAAGGTGGCGGAGACCAAATCCTTTTCCGAGGCGGCGCGGCGCCTGCGCAGCTCGAAATCCCTGGTCAGCCGCCAGATCTCCGATCTCGAGGCGCATCTTGGCGTGCGCCTGCTGCAGCGGACGACCCGCTCGCTGACCCTCACCGAAGAAGGCCGCGCCTATCATGAGCAGGTGACGCGCATCCTAGGCGAGATCGATGAAGCAAATGCGGCCGTCAGTCAAAGCACCGTGGCACCGCGCGGGCGGCTGCGCGTCAGTGCGCCGATGAGCTTCGGCATCCTGCATGTGGCCCCCGCCGTCGGCCGTTTCCTCGCGCGATTCCCGGAAGTCGAACTCGATCTCAGCTTGAATGATCGCTATGTCGATCTCATCGACGAGGGCTTCGACGTCTCCATCCGTGTGGGGCGCCTTGCTGAATCAAGTCTGGTCGCCAGGAAACTGGCGCCCTTCCGCATGATCCTTTGCGCCAGCCCCCAATATCTTGAAAAGCACGGCACGCCCACAACGCCGGACGAACTGAAGAACCACAACTGCCTCTGCTATTCGACCAACAGCCTGACGCCGGAATGGCGCTTGCAGAAGCCGGATGGTTCAGCCTGGTCGCTCCAGATCGCCGGCCATTTGCACGCCAATAACGGCGACGTGCTGCGCACGGCGGCGCTCGACGGCGTCGGCATCACCTATCTGCCAAGCTTCATCGTGGGGGCCGATCTGCAGAATGCGGGGCTGGTATCGATTTTGAGCGATTACGTGCCGACGGATGCCGCGATCTACGCGGTCTACCCGCATTCACGGCATCTCTCGCCCAAGGTCAGGGCCTTCATCGACTTCATGCTGGAACATTTCGGGCCCCGTCCCAGGTGGGATCTGCTGGGGTAGGGGCCGAAATTGTGTGCCGACGAATCGCATTTTGGAAAAGACGTCATCCCCGGGCTTGACCCGGGGATCCACTGTTTGGCGGATAGAGTGGATGCCCGGATCAAGCCCGGGCATGACGCATCAAAGGCAGGCCGCAGTAGGCGCAGCCCGCATTTCGACTACATGTCTTCCTGGACATCCTCGGCACCGTCCTGGATCGCCTCGCCGCCTTTTTCGATATCCTTGCCGGCACCCTTGACGGTGTTGCAGGCGGCGAGCGACGGCAGCAAAAGGGCAGCACAAAGGGCAAGCACGATCTTTCGCGAAACCGCGTTCTTGTCGGTCATTTGAATTCTCCCGAATGAATATGGCCCGCTGGCGGGCGTTCGGATGACATAACGCGACAGGCCCGACTTTGGTTCCGGCGCGGAAACGGAGATGGCGTGACTTGAACCCTTTGCCGGATTAGGCTCGGCCCCCATCCTTGAGAGGGGAAATCATGCGCAGCGCCGCTGTGGCCGATACAAGCGACCTCATCTGGGACAGCCATGCCGGCTTTGCCTACATGCAGCCCGACGATCTCGCCGAGCTGTCGCGCTGGCTTGAAACCGGCGTGGATTTCGTCTCGGTCAATATCGGCTATGACGTCGAACCCTGGACCAGATCGGTCGAGGCCGTGTCCGGCTACCGCCATTGGCTGCGCCAGAACACCGACCGTTTCGCGCTGGTGACGGAATTTGCCGATGTCGTGGCGGCGAAGCAGGGCGGCAAACTTGCCGTCTCCTTCGACATCGAAGGCGCCGATTCACTCAATGGCGATCTCGGCATGGTCGATTTCTATTATCGGCTCGGCGTGCGGCAGATGCTCTTCGTCTACAACCGCAACAACCTGGTGGGCGGCGGCTGCCATGACGGCAATCAAGGCCTCACCGATTTCGGCCGCCAGGTGGTCGACGAGATGAACCGCGTCGGCATGGTGGTCGATGCCAGCCATTGCAGCCACCGGACCAGCATGGAGCTGATGGAACGCTCCAGTGCCCCGGTCGTCTTTTCGCATTCGAATGCGCGGGCGCTGCACGACCACGAACGCAACATCGCCGATGACCAGATCACGGCCTGTGCCGCGCAGGGCGGCGTCATCGGCATCAACGGCGTGGGGCTGTTCCTCGGCGCAGGCGATGCGACCGAGCGCATCCTTGCTCATATCGATTACATGTGCGAACGCGTCGGTGCCCGCCATGTCGGTCTCGGCCTCGACAGCATCCTCGATTGCCAGCCGGCGGACGCGCTGTCGGAAGCAGAACTTGGCCCCCGCGCCAAGGAATACTGGCCGCCCCGCCAATATCCCGCGGGACCCATGGCCTTCGCGCCAATCGAGGTCATCGCGGCCCTGCGCGCCGGCATGCAGGCCCGGGGCTATAGCGCTGCCGACATCGCCGGCATCCTCGGGGGCAATTTCGCCCGCATCGCGGCCGAGGTCTGGAAGCCGGTCCTGCCGTGAGGTAATAAGAATGAATGCCTGTCGCCCGAGGTAGATTTGCCTTGGGACAGGCGCGCAAGGCGCTATGATCCGGCAGATCGCAAAGTAAGAAGCCGTGGCCGCATGACGACAAGCACGCGTATCCCCAAACCCCGCCCGCCTTCAGCCGGTATGCCGTGGCGCATCCTTCTGGCGGACGACCATGCCATGGTACGCGAGGCGTTGTCGCAGATGCTGGAGGGGTTGGATGCCCAGCTCAGTGTCACCCAGGCCCCCGATTTTCCGGCCGCCGCTGCATTGCTGGAAAAGGACCGCGACTTCGCGGTCGTGCTACTCGATTACAAAATGCCGGGGATGAAAGGCGCTGCCTCGCTCCGTGAACTGGCGGATCGATATCCGGGGCTGCAGGTCGGCATCATCTCAGGCTATCTCGGCAGCAGCGAGCTGGAGCCGCTGGTGCAGGCCGGCGCGATCGGCGTCTTTCCCAAGACGATGACCGGGCCGGCGCTGATCATGGCGCTGAAGCTGGCCTTGTCGGGACAGACCTATGTGCCCTGGAGCGGCGATCTCGGCCATCCGGATCAACCGGCTGCCCCCGCTCATGGCGCGCCGCCTCCCGACCTCACCAAGCGTCAGATCGATGTGCTGCAGCTTCTGGTGAAGGGTGCCGCCAATAAAGAGATCGCTCACCATCTCGGCCTCAGCGAAGTCACCATCAAGGTGCATGTTGCGGCGCTGTGTCGCAAATTCGGCGTTGCCAACCGGACGCAGCTCGCCATGACCGTTTTCCGCGTCGGCATCGGCCGGGACGAACCTGGCGCAACCTGAGGCCTGGCGCAACCTAAGCGTTATCCTTCGCGGCGATTCTCCTGATCCTGCACCACCACCCCGGACAAGGGCGTCACGTGCATGTGGGATGGGGTGGCAAGCGACATGCGTGCTTCTGCGGCGACCCGGGCCACGAGTTCCCCGACCTCGCGCAGGACGAACGGCTTGCCGAGCACACCGTCGATCCGCACCCTGGCACGCTCCGCCCCAGACACATCCTGCAGTCTTCCGCTCGTCAGAATGACCGGTCGGTCAAAGCCACTGGCCCGCAATTGCGCCACAAGTTCCAGGCCGTTCATATGCGGCATCAGGTAATCGGTGATGACCATGTCGAACAGATTGGGTTCATCCCTCAGCAGCGCCAGCGCCTCATCCCCGCTATCGCAGACCGACGTCTCGCAGCCCAGCGCCTCCAGCGACAGATCGAGCGCCTCGCGGGCCTGTGGGTCGTCGTCCACCAGCAGGATGTGCAGGCCCGTCGTGGGCAGCAGCAAGGCGGTTGGCAGCGGTTGCGCATGCTCGGTCTCGCCCGCCGCCAGCAGCGGCAGGACGATGTCGAAAGTGGTCCCTTTGCCGACGATGCTGTCGACGGCCATGACGCCGTGATGCGCGGTCACGATGCCAAGGACCGAGGAGAGGCCAAGGCCGGTCCCGTCACCGAACTGCTTGGTGGTGAAGAAGGGCTCGAACATGTGCCGCATGACGTCTTCGCTCATGCCGGTGCCGGTATCCTCGACACGGATGCGCAGATGTTCGCCAGGGGCGTTGTCCAGCACGCCGATCAAGACCCGCGTATGCTGCGGTCCGATCTGTTCGATCAGCAGCGGGGCTTCGACGGCCGACATGCCCGCCGTGCCGCGCATGCCGACCGCGCGACCGCCATCGATGGCAACCTTGCGCACTTCCAGTCTGATCTTGCCGCGACCATCGACCAGGGCATCCACCGCATTCATGCACAGATTGACCACCGCGCTGTCGATCTGGGTGATGTTGCCCAGTGCCGGCAACGGTCCTTCCGCGATGTCGACCTCGAAGACGGCCGCCCCGGTAATTGAAACGCCGACCATGGTGGCTGCTTCGCGACAGATTTCACCGATATCGATGCGCCGCCGCTCCACCTGCTCGGCGCGGCTGAAGGTCATGATGCTCTTGACCAGTTCCTTGCCGCGATTGGCGGCGGCATTGATCTGCTGCAGCATGTGCAGCTGCCGCGGCTTGTCCTGCAGGCTGATCTCCAGCAGCGTGGTAAAGCCGGAAATGGCGGCGAGAATGTTGTTGAAATCATGCGCGACACCGCCGGCGACGCGACCGATAGCGCTCATTTTATCCGCCCGGTGCAAGGTCTCCAGCATCTGCTGGCGCTGCTGATCCGCCTGGTTTCTTTGCGTCAGGTCGCGCAGCAGGGCCACGTAACCACCTTCATCGCGCGTCATGATATGCACTTCCCAGGCGCGCGACTGCCCCTGCAGCGTCCGGCCGGTGACTTCGCCGCGCCAGGCATGGCCGGGGCCGCTGAATTGCCGGGCAATGGCCAATGCCGAGCGGCGCGACAGCAGCTTGCGCCAATCGATCAGCGTCAGGTCGCGCCCGTAATCGTCTTCGATCAGGCTGTGGAAGGCCTCGTTCGAATAGCGCAGGCGGCCGTGCTGATCAAAGATCGCGATGCCCTCGCCGCTGCTTTCGATGGCGGCAAGCTGGGTTGCCCGCTCCCGCTCGGTGGCCCGGTTGCGCTCGTAGAGTTGGCTCATGCGCTGGGTCTTCATGATATTGCCGGCAATCAGCGCCATGCCGGCCAGCAGCGCCACGGCCAGCGCGCCGAAGGTCAGCCACATCCCCTGCCGGATTTCTCCCGACCGATAGCGCTCCTCGTCCTGCACCAGCAGGCGTTGCACCATCCTTTCAAGCGGCTCCTCCGCCCTGCGGAAGATGTCGATGAAGGGCTCGATACTGTCGGCATCCCCGACCTTGGCCAGCGCCAGCTTTTCCTCCATGCGCGGCAGCATGGCAGATATCTTCTCGGTCCCCTGCTTGATGTCGGGCATCTCGCGCACGCCGGCGCTTTCGCTGGATTCGAGGATGATGGGAATGCGGCTCCAGAAGACCTCGAAACGGAGTTTGATCGCGTCGAGCGACTCCTGGCTGGGATCATTCTTGAAATCCGCCGCGGCGAGGCGGGTCGTATGCAGTTCTTCCTGCGCCTCGACGACGGTCCAGGTGCCGGTGCGATAAGCCAGCAGGATCGTCGACATCGTGTCGAATGTCCGGGCAACACCGATGACTGTCGCGGGCATGAAGACGATGATGGCGATAACCAGCCACAACTCGCTGAGAGATTTCCTGCGGCTGAGCAAGCTCATTCTACTTGATCGTCAATTGTCGCAATTGCCAGATCATCTTGGAGTAGGTCGCCTCTCCATCCAGTTCCGGCTGGTTGCTGATCGGATAGATGATCCAAAGCGGTCCCTTGTCGCGGATCGGCATCAACGATCCGTTCTTGCGGTCGGCAATGATGACGTTGTCGTTTGCCGCATCGGCCATTGGAATGTCGACGGCATAGTCGTTGAGGGCGATCGCGCTGATCGTCGTGCCCTTGGCGCCAGCCAGATCCAGCACAGCCTTCAGCGACACGCCGCTGAAATCGGCAGGTCCTGGTGTCCAGGGTGTCCCGGTCCTCACCACCCGGTGCGGAAGGCGGTCCAGCATGACCTGATCGAAGGCGAGGCCCGACTCAGTATTCTTTTCACTGATGGCACCGGTCACCAACAGCAGCACCGGACCCTGCGGCGGATCGATGGCCCAGGCCCGTGGCGCGGCCAGCCACAACGGCAAGCACAGGCACAGGGCTATACTTCGGTGTAATCCGGCCATGACAGCATTCCTCCAGTATCGCACACCAGATTGAACACGGCGGGAACGGCTTGTTACAAATCTGCATCGGTTTGGGCGGTTCAATACCTTCGTATAGGGGTGAGATCGCGCGCCTGCGGCGCTTAACACTTTTGCAGATTCGCCTCCCCACAATGCTTCGGGCAATTATTTGACCATTGAGCAAAATATCGAAGGAAGCGGACATGTCGCCGGTCGAATGGACTGTCATGGACGAGGAACGGCGTTCTCGCCCCTGCGCGCTGGTCATCGAGGACGATTCAATCGTTCGGGCCCTGGTGGCCGAAATCCTGCGGACTGCTGGCTATCGCGTTTATGAAGCCGAAGACGGGGCCGATGGCATCGTCCAAGCGCGGGTGCTGTTCCCGGCGCTTGTGGTGACAGACATCTTCATGCCCGTGCAGGACGGCATCGAGGTGCTGCGTCATCTCAAGCGGGAGATGCCGCAGACCCGGGTGGTGGCGATTTCTGGCGGGTCGCCGCGCGTCCCGTTGCTCGACATGCTGGCCGTCGCTACGAAGCTCGGCGCCGATGCCATCGTCGCCAAGCCATTCACGCCGGTCGAGCTGCTGACGGCAGCGTCGGCCGACGATCGTGGCCTGGCGGACAATGTGGTCAGTCTCAATGCCTTCCGGCGCAAGCCGTCCGGCCGTCCGGCTCAGTTGCCGTCGAAGGTATAGGCGGTCTTCACCGTCGTGTAGAACTCGGCAGCGTAGCGGCCCTGCTCGCGCGGGCCGTAGCTCGACCCCTTCCGGCCACCGAACGGCACGTGATAATCGACGCCGGCGGTCGGCAGGTTGACCATCACCATGCCGGCCTCGGCATTGCGCTTGAAGTGGCTGGCGTGTTTCAGCGAGCTGGTGCAGATGCCCGACGACAGCCCGAATTCGGTGTCGTTGGCGGCGGCAAGGGCCGCCTCGTAATCCTTCACCCGCGTCACGGTGGCGACGGGGCCAAAGATCTCCTCACGCGCGATGCGCATGTTGTTGCTGACCTCGGTAAAGAGGGCCGGCGACAGATAGAAGCCAGGTGTCGCCCGGTTGAGGAGCTCGCCGCCCGCCACCAGCTTGGCGCCTTCATCGCGGCCGATCTTGATGTAGTTGAGATCCTGGTCGAGCTGCGACTGGTCGACCACCGGGCCGATATGCGTGCCGTCTTTGAGCGCGTCGTCGATGACCAGGCCCTTCATGCGCTCGGTCATGGCGGCGACGAACTTGTCGTGGATGCCTTCGGTGACGATGAGGCGCGACGAGGCCGTGCAGCGCTGGCCGGTCGAAAAGAAGGCGCCGTTGACGCAGGCTTCGACGGCGGTCTTCAAATCGGCGTCATCCAGAACCACCATCGGGTTCTTGCCACCCATCTCCAGCTGGATCTTCTTCATCGGGTCGGTGCCCACACAGGTCGCGGCGATCTTGCGCCCCGTGCCGACCGAGCCGGTGAACGAGATGGCATTCACATCCTTATGCTTCAGCATCGCCTCGCCAACGACCGAACCACGGCCCATGACCAGGTTGAAGACACCGGCGGGCAGGCCGGCCCGCGCGATGATCTCGGAAAGCGCATGGGCCGAACCGGGCACCAGATCGGCCGGCTTGAAGACGACGCAATTGCCGTAAGCGAGGGCCGGCGCGATCTTCCAAGCCGGAATGGCGATCGGGAAGTTCCACGGCGTGATGAGGCCGATGACGCCCAGCGGCTCGCGTGTGATCTCGACATCGACGCCCGGGCGCACCGAGCCCAGCTTCTCGCCGGCCTGGCGCAGGCATTCGCCGGCAAAGAACAGGAAGATCTGGCCGGCACGCACCGTCTCGCCGATGCCTTCGACCAGCGTCTTGCCTTCTTCGCGCGACAGCAGGCGGCCAAGCTCGTCCTTGCGGGCCATGATCTCGTCGCCGATCTTCTTCAAGACGTCATGGCGCTGCTGCACGGTCGAGCGCGACCAAGCCGGAAAGGCGGCCTTCGCCGCGGCGATCGCGGTCTCGGCATCGGCGGCACTGGCCTGCGGAAATTCACCCACCACGTCGCCGGTGTTGGAGGGGTTGATGTCCTTCGATGCGTTGGCCGCTTTGCTCCAGGCGCCGGCGATGAAGTTCTGGGCTTGGATCATGGGTGAATTCTCCTGAGAATTTTGTGCGATGAAATGTCGTCAAAAATGGGCCAGCGAAAGCGGCCTTGAGCGGGCGACATTATCAGCTTCGTATTTGTCCGACAAAATATAAAATTGTTCTGCCGGATCAATGCACTTGCAGCAGATTCCGGGCGATGATGGTGCGTTGAATCTCGGACGAGCCCTCATAAATCCGCATGATGCGCAGGTCGCGCACATGCCGCTCCAGGGGCAGTCCGCGGGTGAAGCCATAGCCGCCATGGATCTGCAAGGCGAGGTCCGCGACCTTGGCCGCCGTCTCCGAGGCAAACAGCTTGGCCATCGAGGCCTCCATGGAAAAGCGCTGACCGCTTGAGCGCTTCATCACCGCATCCTCGGTGAGGAGCCGCGCCGCCTGCAATTGCGTTGCCATGTCGGCGATCATCCATTGGATGCCTTGATAGTCCGCCAAAGGTGACCCACCGATCTGCCGCGCGCGCGCCCAAGCGACAGCGGCATCGAGCGCTGCCTGCGCGATGCCGAGGCACATCGCCGAAACCTCGACGCGGCCATTGTCGAGCACCTTCATCGCCGTGCGAAAGCCGCTTCCTTCCGCGCCGAGGCGGTGGGTCGCCGGCACCAGGCAATCGAAATTGAGCTCAAACACATGGCCGCCTTTGAGGCCCATGGTCTTCTCCGGCGGTGATGCCGCGATGCCGGGCGTCCCCTTCTCGACCACGAAGGCGGAGATGCCCTTATGCGCGGCCCCAGGATCTGTCACCGCAAAGACGACGATGAAATCGGCGATGCCGCCATTGGAAATGAAATGCTTGGTGCCGGTCAGGCGATACCCGTCACCTTCCCGCACAGCCCGACAGCGCATATCGGCGGGATTGGAGCCGGCGCGCGGTTCGGTCAGGGCGAAGGCGCCGAGCTTCTCGCCAGACGCGGCATTGGGCAGGAACCGCCGCCGCAGATCGTCATCGCCGCCGATCAGGATCGCATCCGTTGAAAGGTAATGCGCCGTCAGCGCCGAGGCCGTGCTGGCGCAAGCACCCGCGATGGCCTCGACACCGGCTGCTAGTGCCGCCGCCGACAACCCCGGCCCGCCCCAGTTTTCCGGCAGGTTGAGACCCCAGACGCCAAGCTGCGCGAGCGCTGCAAGTTGCGCCCTTGGGAAGGACGCCGTCTCGTCAATTTCGGCCGCGGCCGGCGCCAGCACAGCGGCACAGACGCGGCGAATGGACTCGCATGCGGCCTGTTCATCCGTGTTCAAGGACCAGCTCATGCCTCAACCTCCTCATGTCCCAGCCAGCGTTCGAGGATCGCCGCATTGTGTTGGCCAAGCCCCGGCGCCGGACGCTGCTGCCCGCGTGTCATGCCGCTGAAATGCACCGGCTGCTCCATCACCGGGATGTCGCCCAGCTTGGGGTGCGCCACGTTAGGCATCAGCCCACGCGCGGCGACATGGGTGCCACCCAATACATCGGCCGCAGTCTCGATTGCGGAAGCCGGAATCCCGGCAGCACTCAAGGCCGCCACCGCCTCGGCAACATCGACTTCCCTCAGCCATGCCTCGATCGCGGCGCGGCAGGCCGGCTCGTTCTCCGTGCGCAAACTGTCGCTGGCAAAGCGCGGATCCTGCGCCAATTCAGGCCGCCCGATGCACTCGGCGAGCCTTGCGAACTGCCCGTTATTGAGCACGCAGATCACCAGATGCCCATCGCGCGCCGGGAACGCGCCGAAAGGCGTCGACAGCGGATGCCGGTTGCCGGTCCGCATCGGCGGTGAATTGCCGAACATGAACTGCGCCATCGCCGTCGGCAGCAGGGCGATCAGGCTGTCCACCATGGCGATGTCGAGCTGGCGGCCCCGGCCGTTGCGCTGCCGTTCGACGAGTGCGGCGAGGATCGACCAGGAGGCGAACAGCCCGGCCGCCAGGTCGCCAAAAGAATCGCCCACCTTGGTCGGCGGGCCGTCGGTGCTGCCGGTCATCGCCATCAGCCCGGACATGGCCTGCGCCACCAGATCGAAGGCCGGCAGATCCGCCTTGGCGCCGCTCTGCCCGAAACCGGAGATACTGGCATAGATGAGGCCCGGATTTCCGCGGGCCAGATCCTCATAGCTGAAGCCCAACCGTGCCGCGACCCCGGGGCGGAAATTCTCCACCACCACATCGGCCTTGGCAGCCAGCGCCCGGGCAAGCTGCTGGTCGCTTGGCGCTTTCAGATCCAGCATCAGGCCCCATTTGTTGCGGTTGACCAGCTGGAAGAGGGCGCTCTCGCCGTCACGGAACGGTCCCACATGCCGGTAGTCGTCGCCGCCGGGGCTCTCCAGCTTCACCACATCGGCGCCGAGATCGGCCAGCAAGGCCGTGCAATAGGGGCCGGAAAGGACCCGTGTCAGGTCAAGGATGCGGATGCCGCTCAAGGGGCCCGATTTCATGTCGTCACCGTCAGGATGGCTCATCTCCTGGCCATGATCGGTAAAATGCCCTATAAGAAAAAATACTGACTTCTAATTCTTAGTATAGGTATGGACTATATCCATCTCGCTCCGCCATATCCGCGCCTATCTCGCCGTGGCCGAGGCCGGCAGCACGGCGGGTGCTGCCCGCGCGCTCAATCTGTCGCAGCCCAGCGTCTCGGTGGCGATCAAGGAGCTTGAGGAGATTCTCGGCCAGGCCCTGTTCCAGCGCCAACCGGCGCGGGGGCTGACGCTCACCCCCTTCGGCCAGCGCAAATTGCCCGAGGCGCGGGGCCTTGCCGCCGCTCTGGCTGCTTTCGAGACGGCGCCAAGCGGCGCCGAACCCGCAGGCCATGTCGCCTTCGGCTATTTCACCACGCTGGGGCCGCAATATGTGCCGGGCATTCTGAAGCGCATGGCGCGCGACTTTCCCAAGGTGAGCGTGCAGCCGATCGAGGCCGATCTCAACGAGATGAACCAGCATCTGGCCGCCGGCCGCATCGAACTGGCGCTCTCCTATGATGTCGAGATGGGCGGCCGCATCGTCGCCGAGACCGTCGCCGAGCTCATCCCCTATGCCCTGCTGCCGGCCGGCCACCGGCTTGCCAAGAAGAAGTCCGTGACGGTGGCAGCACTCGCCGCCGAGCCCTTCATCCTGGTCGATCTGCCCTTGAGCCGCGATTTCCTGCTCTCGGTCTTCCGCGCCGAAGGGGTCGAGCCGCGCATCGCCCATCGGACGCGCTCGCTGGAAATGGTGCTGGGCCTGGTTGCCAACGGCCACGGCATTTCGGTCCTGGTGACGCGCCCGGCCTCGACCCTTGCCTATGATGGCAAGAAGATCGCGCGCCTGCCCATTGCCCAAACCCGCGTGCGCCAGCGCGTCATCCTGGCCCGGCCCGAGGCGGCGCCGCTCACCGCCCCCGCCCAGGCGCTGGCGCGCTGCATCCGCGCCGAGCTTGCCGCCAAGCGCGCATGAGCGAATTGCCGCAGGGGGTGGTTGCACCGCAAGGGCCAAGGCTAGACTGCAAGCTGGGTGGCCGGCCGGAATCGGCCCCTGGAAGGATCACCCCCCAATGATGCCGCGCTCGCTTCTCGTCTTCATCTGGCAGGTCAGCGGCAGGCGGCAGATCCTGCTCTGCGGGCTGACCGTCATCGTCTCGCTGCTCACCACCCTGCCGCTGGAATTGCAGCGGCGCATCGTCGATGACGCCATCCACGGCCAGGCGGTCGATCTGCTGCTTCTGCTTTCCGCCGCTTATCTCGGCGTGCTGCTGGTGCAGGGTGGCCTCAAATATGTGCTCAACGTCTATCGCGGCTATATGGTCGAACACGTCGCCCGCGATCTGCGCCACCGCATCTTCGACGGCACGCAAGGGAAGGAGGGCGCCCATCTGGTGAAACAGGGCGCCATCGTCTCGATGGTGGCGGCCGAGGTCGAGGATCTGGCCGGCTTCGTCGGCGACAGCGTCTCCTTCCCCCTGCTGCAGGCCGGCACGGCGCTCTCCGCCATGGGCTATCTCATCTGGGTCGAGCCGCGCATCGCCCTCTTTGCCATCCTCCTTTATCTGCCGCAGCTCTTCGTCGTGCCGCTGGGGCAGCGGCGTATCAACCGCTGGGGCAACATCCATGCGCGGCTGCTCCGGAAGATGGGCGACACGATTGTCGGGACGAGCGTCGGCGGCGCATTCGACCGCCATGGCCGGCCGAAATTCCGCCGCCGCTTCATGCGCCTCGTCATGGGCGCCTACCGCACGCGGCGCGCTGTCTACCGGGTGAAGTTCTTCCTCACCTTCTTCGGCAATTTCCTCGATGCGCTGGCGCCGCTCATTGTGCTCTCGGTCGGCGGCTGGCTGGTGATCAAGGGCGAGGTGGAGGTCTCGACCCTGGTCGTCTTCATCACCGGCTTCCAGAAGGTGGCCGATCCCTGGGACCAGCTGCTCACCTTCTATCGCACCGCGTCCAACGCCAAGGTGAAATACCGCCTCATCGCCGATGCCCTGCCGCAACCGGTCTCGGCCTGAAGTTGAAGCTTAAAGCGCGGAAGATCCGCTCCCACAGGTTGGGTCGCTCCAACTCGACCCGATGCATCGGGTCCTCCGCGAGCGCAAGGCCCCCATCGGCGGTGCGGATCAGCCCCATATCGGCCAGCAAATGCGTCTCATGGGGCTGCTGGTCGGGATGGGGACGGTAGGTGAAAAACAGGGAATCCCAATCGCTTTGCATGCTGTCCTCCTCGGATAAAATTAAGGCCTGATTTACGGCTCTTTGGGTTTCCACCAGGCCTGATACTGGCTATATTGGCGACAAATGGAGTGAAGTCAGCTTAGTTACCGTGCAAAGCGGATTAAGCTCTGATTAACAGGAACGGTGATGTCCGAGCGCATGCCGATGCTGCCCGCCTTGCGTGCCTTCGAAGCGGTGGCGCGGCTGGGCAGCGTGCGCGCGGCGGCGGCCGACCTCCATGTGACGCCGGCGGCGGTCAGCCAGCAGGTGAAGGCGCTCGAAGCCGATCTCGGCCGCCCCCTCATCCGCCGCCGCGGCAACGCCCTTGAACTCACCGAAACAGGTGCCGCCGGCAGCGATACCTTGCAGGCCGCCTTCCGCCTGATGGCCGAGGCGGTGAAGCAGATGCGCGAGCATCAGGCCCAACCACAGATCCGCTTGAGCGTCGATCCGACACTGGCGGCCAGCTGGCTCATCGGCCGCCTGCCGCGCTACCGGGCACTCCCCGGCAGCGTCGATCTGCTGCTCGACGCCAATCGCCGCTATGCCGATTTCGCCCGCGATCAGGTCGATGCCGCGATCCGCTTCGGCATCGGGCGCTTCCCCGGCCTCGCTGCGCATTTCCTGTTGGCCGAGGAACTCTTTCCCGTCTGCAGCCCCAAACTGCTGCGCGGTGACCATCCGCTGAAAGTTCCAGCCGACCTCCGGCACCACACCTTGCTGCACAACGACTGGTCGACGCGCCTCGGCAACTGGCCCAATTGGCAGGATTGGCTCAGCGCCGCCGGCGCCAAAGGCGTCGACGCGAAGAGTGGCCTGCATTTCAATGACGGCCTCGTCGTGCTCGAAGCAGCGCTAAGCGGCCAGGGTGTCTTCCTCGGCAACACCACCGCCGTGCAGGATCTCATCGCCGCCCGGAAACTGGTGGCACCTTTCCCGCTGCGACTGAAAAGCGATCTCGGCTATTATTTTGTCTGCCCGGACCATGCGACACGGCGCCGCGAGATTATTGTCCTGTGCGACTGGCTGAAGGCGGAAGCGAACGTGCCTAGCTGACCGGCCAGAAGAACAGCAGGGCCGGCACCGCCACCACGATGACGATCAGCGACAGCGGCCCGCCGAGCCGCGCGTAATCGCCGAAGCGATAACCGCCCGGCCCCATCACCAGCGTGTTGCACTGATGCCCGATGGGGGTAAGGAAATCGCAGCCCGCCCCGATCGCCACCGCCATCAGGAAGGCTTCCGGCTGGTAGCCCAACGTGTGTGAAAAGCTCGCGGCGATTGGCGCCATGATCAGCACCGTGGCGGCGTTGTTGAGGAAAGGTGTCACCATCATCGCCGCGGCGAGGATCAGGCCCAGCGCGCCATAGGGGGGCAGGCCGGTGGCCACATGCGACAGGCCGTCGGCAATGAGATCCGTGGCCCCCGTCGTATGCAGCGCCTCGCTCACCGGGATGAGGGCCGCCAGCATCAGGATGATTGGCCATTCGACGATCTGATAGACTTGGCGCAACGCAATCGCGCGCGCCACCACCATGGCGACGGCCGCGCCAAAGAAAGCGATGGCAACCGGCAGGATACCGAATGCCGTCAACCCCATCGCCGCCAGCAGGATCGCAATCGGCAGCCAGGCGATGCGCGGCCGGCCGAGGTACAACTCGCGTTCAGCCAGCGGCAGGCAGTTGAGAGCGCGCAATTTCTCTGGGATCTGCCCGCCATTCCCCTGCAGCACAACGACGTCGCCTACCTCCAACTCGATTGTGCCAAGGCGGTCGGTGAGGCGCTGGCCCGTGCGACTGACCGCCAGCAGGTTGATCTCGTAACGTTGGAACAGCTGCGAATCCTGCGCCGACAAGCCGATGAGCGGCGAGTTCAACCCGATCACGGCCTCAATGCTGCGAACTTCTCCTTGCGGCTCCGCCGCCTCCGGTTGGCGATGGCCTGATTCCAGCTGCAGCTTACCGCGCGAGACGATCCGCTCCAGCGCCTCGTGATCGCCTTCCAGGATCAAGGTCTGGCCGGCCTTCAGCAGCGCATCCGGCAGCGGTGTCATGTGCCGGTCGTCGGCGCCCAGAATGGCGATGATCTTGGTCTCGCCATCACCCAGTTCCTTGAGATCCGCGACGGTTCGACCGATGAGCGGCGAGTTCTCCGGGATCTCTGCCTCGGTCACATAGTTCTTGATGTCGACAGCGGCGTCGAGCGAGACGGTGGTACGCGTGCGTTCCGGCAGCAGCCGGTGGCCCACCATCAGGAACAGCAGGCCGACGCAAGCCAGCACGACGCCGACCGGCGTAAAATCGAACATCGTGAACGGTGTGCCGCCGAGATCGGCCCGCACTTCCGAGACGATGATGTTGGGCGAGGTGCCGATCTGCGTCGTCAGCCCGCCCAGCAGCGCACCGAAGGACATCGGCATCAGGAAGCGCGACGGACTGACTCCGGATCGCCGTGCCATCTGGAACGCAACCGGAATCATGATGGCCAGCGCGCCGATATTCTTAACGAAGGCGGACAGCACCGTGACGGTCCCCACCAGCACCAGCAATTGCAGCTGGAAGGAATGGCTGCTTGGCAGCACGCGCTTGAGGGTTGCCTCGATGATGCCGGTCTGCGCGATGGCGCTGGAGACAACCAGGGCGCTCGCCACGATGATGACGATATCATTGGAGAAACCGGCAAAGGCATCTTCCGGCTTCACCAGCCCCAAACCGACCGCCGCCATCAAAGCGAGACAGGCGGTGATGTCATAGCGCGGCCGGCCCCAGACGAAGAGTGCCATCATGATGGCGACGATGCCGAAGGCCAGGCCCTGCTCGGTGGTCACAATATATATCTCTCCAATTGATCCGGCGGCCCAACCCGCCACGATCGGCATTGGTTCCCAAGCTTGCCAACTTCCCCCAGTGCCGCCATTTTGTCTCCGCTAACATGGCAGCAAAGCGGGTTCGCGAAGGGGAAAGATCAGGAATGGTCAATATTCAGAACGTCGTCGTACCGCGCCTGCGCGATATTGGCGATTTCTCAGTCATGCGCGTACTGCCCGTGGCCGCGCGGCGCATGGTCGGTCCGTTTGTCTTTCTCGACCAATTCGGCCCCGTCACGCTGCCGGCGGGCAAGGGCATGGATGTGCGCCCGCATCCGCATATCGGCCTCTCGACGGTGACCTATCTGCTGACGGGCAGCATCGTGCATCGCGATTCGCTGGGCAGCGAACTCTCCATCAATCCCGGCGACGTCAATTGGATGACGGCGGGCCGCGGCATCGTGCATTCCGAACGCTCGGATGTCGATCTGCGCAAGCGCCCGCAGGACCTCTATGGCCTCCAATCCTGGGTGGCCTTGCCGCGAAAATATGAGGAGACCGATCCCGCCTTCGTCCATTACGCCAGCGCGGTCCTGCCAGAAATGTCGGGCGAGGGCATCGATCTCAAAGTCATCGCCGGCACGATCGACAACCTCGTCTCGCCGGTCGTAACGCTTTCACCGCTGTTCTATGGCGATGTCGCCTTGCGGGCCGGCGCCAGCTATTGCCTCGAAGCCGCCTATGAGGAACGCGCGGCCTACTTCATCGAAGGCACGGTCGAGATCGACGGTGTCCCTTATGAACAAGGCCGCCTCGTTGCTTTCGGCCCGGGCGAGATCGTCATCAAGGCGCGGACACCGGCGCGCTTCGTCGTGCTGGGCGGCGAACCGCTCGATGGTCCGCGCCACATCTATTGGAACTTCGTCTCCTCCTCGCTCGAGCGTATCGAGCAGGCCAAGGCCGATTGGCGCCGCGATCAGTTCGGCTTGCCCATTGCGGGCGAGCATGAATTCATTCCGCTGCCGGACTAGCGGCAAGCATGACCCAATCGGTGCAGGTCGACCCCGACGATGCCAACGCTCTCGCCGCTGGCATGGCGGCGCTCGACATGGTCTCGCCCCTCATCGTCGCCGGATTCAATTACTGGAATGCAAAACGCGCTGGTCGACAGATGCCGGCGCGGGCCGATATCGACCCCGTCATCGAGATCCCCAGGCTGCTGCCCCATATCATCCTCATTGATGTGCGCCGCGAGCCGCTTGATTTCCGCTTCCGCCTGGTGGGCTCCTATGTGCGCCAGAATCTCAGCCGCGATTATGTGGGGCTGTGGTTCTCGGGGCTTGTCAATTACAATCCGCAAAGCACGATCTGGCCGCAGCACAAGAAGGTGGCGCTCCATGGCCTGCCGATGTTGCAGCGCCCGACCTATATCGGCCCGCATCGCGATTTCATCGCCGTCGAAAACGTCCTGCTGCCGTTGACCGTGCCGGACAAGAATGCGGCCATGCAGATCATGTTCTTCGACTTCGTCCGCCGCCGCCTGGATGAGGATCCGGTGGCGGGATAGACTGCTCACGAAATCGCCCAACCTCAGTCGTCATCCCCGGGCCTGGCCCGGGGATCCACGAGTTTCCATCAACTGCCGCAAACTCGTGGATGCCCGCACCAAGTGCGGGCATGACGGTCGGGTACTGCCATAATTGCCGGGCACGCCTTGGCCTGATATGGAAGACGGCAGCGCTCCCTATCCGAAAGTCCCTATTCCATGGTCAAGCTTGACGGTCCCTCGCATCCGCCCCTCAACGGCTCGAAGCCCGAGCAGGTGGTGGTATTCCTGCATGGCTACGGCTCCAATGGCGACGATCTCATCAGCCTCGCGCCCTATCTGGCGCCGGCTTTGCCGGAGGCCGAGTTCCTTTCGCCCAACGCGCCTTACCCTTGCGAGATCAACCCTTTCGGCGGCTATCAATGGTTCGGCCTCGAAGAGCGCAGTGCTGCCAACCGCCTCAAAGGTGCCCGCGAAGCCGGCCCCATTCTCGACGCCTATCTCGACGCGGTCTTGAAGGAACGCGGCCTCACCGAAGCCGATCTCGCTTTGGTGGGTTTCAGCCAGGGCACCATGATGGCCCTCCATGTGGGCCTGCGCCGCGCCAATCCCGTGGCGGGTATCGTCGGCTATTCCGGCATGCTGGTGGCGCCAGAACTCCTGGGCGCCGAGATCAAGTCGAAACCGCCGGTTCTCCTGGTCCATGGCATGGCCGACGAGGTCCTGCCCTTCGCCGCGATGGCCGAGGCCGAGGCGGCCTTGAAGGCCAATGGCGTCCATGTCCATGCCGAAGGCCGCCCGGGCCTCCCGCATTCGATCGACCAGCGCGGCCTCGAACTCGGTGCCTCCATGCTGCATCAACTGATGTGCAAGCATCACGACCATGGGCACCATCACCACTGACCGCACGCCGGCCGGTCCGTCGTCCCCGGCCCACGCCCAACTTGTCATGCCCGCGCAGGCGGGCATCCATGGCCCGTTTCGACCGGGTCGCTGCAACTTCCATGGATCCCCGCTTTCGCGGGGATGACAGCCAATGTGGCGTTCCGGTTGAACTGTCATTTTCGGCCCCGATTCACGTGGAATGACAACATCGTGAAAGATCACGCCGGCTCTACCGCTACATCTTGAGTTTTCCCGACAGCCCGGCTATTCCTTAATTGTTGGCGTGCGGGTTTCCGCATGATCGCGGTAACCTGCAAGGCCTTTTGGCAATGCGGGAGTTGGCATGATGATGGCCTCGCCCGAGGCATGTCCGGCCCTGGTACTCAACGCCGATTTCCGGCCGTTGAGCTACTTCCCGCTGTCTCTGTGGCCCTGGCAGGAAGCGGTCAAGGCCGTGTTCCTCGACCGCGTGAACATCCTTTCCGAATATGACGAGATGGTGCACAGCCCCAGCCTCGCCATGCGGCTCCCGTCGGTTATTTCGCTCAAGGAGTACGTGCCGCAGGAACGCCGCCCCGCCTTTACGCGCTTCAACGTGTTCCTGCGCGACCGTTTCCGCTGCCAATATTGCGGCCGGCATTCGGCGGCCCATGATCTGACCTTCGACCATGTCGTGCCGCGCGCCCGCGGTGGCCGCACCTCGTGGCAGAACGTCGTCGCCGCCTGCCAGGGCTGCAATCTGCGCAAGGGAAGCAAGCTGCCGCATCAGGTCGGCATGTTCCCCAAGAGGCGGCCGATCCAACCCACGACGTTCGAACTGCAGGAAAACGGCCGCGCCTTCCCGCCAAACTATCTCCACCAGAGTTGGCGGGATTTTCTTTACTGGGACAGCGAACTCGAAACCGGCTGAACTCGTCGCGCACCAACCCCCGTCACGATCGCACCGCCAGTTCCTGCCGCTGCAGGGCCAGGGCCATTTCCAGCATGCGTTGGCGCTCGGTGCTGTCGCGCGCCGTGGCGGCGATGGCGTTGTGGATCTGGGCGCAGCGTCGCCCGAGATGCGCCCGTGCCGGCTTCAAGCCCAATTCGGCACAGAGCGACAGCATTGCCATCATCACCTGGTCCAGCAGTTCGGCGTCGATCGCGACCGCGTCCTCCGTCTGGAATGATGCGCCACCGCTTCTGCCCGTCACCAGCCAGGCGATGTCGCGTTTCAAAACCTGCGCCAGCACGGCGAGGGCGGGGCGCTTTGGCTCCGAGCGGCCGGCCAGATAATTGTTGAGCGTGGTGAGCGGAATGCCGCTGACCTGGGCCACGCGTGTGGCGCCCCCCGCCTCTCCAACCGCCCCTCGCAGCCGTTGCGCGAATCCATCCGTCGCCGCCATGTCATCCCCCCGGGTCAAGGAGAGCCGGTCCCGGCCGGCCTCAGTCGGCCGCCACCGGGCGCGCTAAGGACGGTTCCCTCCCGCAACTCCCGGCGGTGGCACGATCGTATGAATATTGTCTTGAAGTGGTCATCCATTTCTGGAATGATAGGAATATGAGCAGAGGACTTGACGGGGGGTTGGGTAGCGATGCGGCACGCGAAAACGGGGCGAAAGCTTCTATTATCGTTCATAAATTCTAAGATTCTCCCAGCGCGGCGGGCAGCGTGACCATGTCGGTGCCTGGTCGAGAAAGGGATGTCTACTATCCATTTCTGGAACAACAGCCAATGACGTGGGGCCTGCATGAGGCCGACGCCGACGCCCAATCGATGCCCGGATATTGCTGCCGCAGCCCCGTCCCCAACGGATCGCCCTGATCATGCGGCGCGCCGATCCGGCACCGCCGCCATCCTAACACGGGCGAAATCGCCTGCCATTGGCAAAACCCGAATCGCTTCACGGGCTTAGGACCGAATTCAGCCCGTCCTGCCGCGCGCCGCAGACCCTTTGGCGCGCCTCTTTTTCGCAAGAAGGTGCACCGATGAACCTCGGCAATTTTCGAATCGCGACCAAAGTGCTCTCCATCATCGGCCTGCTCGGCCTGGTTGCGGCTCTCATCACGGCGGCCGGCATCTACAGCCTGCACTCGCTCCATGTCGCCACCACCGAGCTTGCCGAGGCAGCCGACAAATCGGTTCTCTCCGCCCGCATGCGCCAGAACATCATCGCGCTCAACCGGAGTGAGTTTCGCATCACGGTCGATCCGTCGGGCGCCAACTTCGCCGAGGCGATGGCCTTCATCGATAAGCAAAAGGCTGAGCTGGAGGAGCGCCTGACATCGGCGGAAGCTCTAGCAGATGCCAAGCAGGCACCGGCCTTGAAAACGGTGCGCGACGCCTACGCGGCCTATCTCGCCTCGCTGCAGCAGACCATTGATCTCGCGCAAAGCAGCAGCAGTGCCATCTCGATCGGCGAGGTGCAGCGCACCCTGCTGGCTCAGACCATGGCCAGCCGCAAGAATGCAGAAGCCGTCGAACAGGCGCTCATCGCCAATACCAAGATTGTCAGCGACCACGCCGAAGCCGTGACGGCGGAGGCCGGCGACCTCTACGACTTCGCCAGCCGCAGCATGATCATCGGTGCCGCCAGCGGCATCCTCATCGGCCTTATCCTCGGTTTCTTCGTCTCGCAGAAAGGCATCGTGCAGCCGATCCGGCGCATGGTCGACTGCCTGCGGGGCCTCGCCGATGGCCATCTCGAAACGGTGGTCTTCGGAACGACCCGCAAGGACGAGATCGGCGACATCGCCGCCACCACCCAGGTCTTCAAGGAGAACATGGTGAAGGCGCGGGATCTTGCGGCCGAGCAGGAAGCCTTGAAGAAAAAGGCCGCCGAGGATCAGCAACGCGCCATGAACAAGATGGCCGATGAATTCGAAGCCTCGGTCTCCGGCATCGTCAGCACAGTCTCATCTTCAGCGACCGAGCTTGAGAAATCGGCACAGGGCATGTCGGCCACCGCCGAGCAGACCAACCGGCAATCGACCGCGGTGGCAGCGGCTGCCGAACAAGCCACAGCCAACGTCCAGACCGTGGCGGCGGCGACTGAGGAATTGTCCTCATCGATCACCGAGATCGGCCGCCAGGTGGCGCAATCGGCGGCGGTGGCGCGCAAGGCGGTCGATGAGACCACGCGCACCAACCAGGTGGTGGTGAGCCTTTCCACCGAGGCCGAGGCGATCGGCGATGTCGTGAAGCTGATCAGCGAGATCGCCAGCCAGACCAATCTCCTCGCCCTCAACGCCACGATCGAAGCGGCCCGCGCCGGCGATGCCGGCAAAGGCTTTGCCGTGGTGGCGTCCGAGGTGAAGAACCTGGCGACGCAGACGGCGAAAGCGACGGACGATATCGGCGCCAAGATCACCGCGATCCAGCAGGCGACCGGACAATCGGTCGAAGCCATTCAATCCATCGCCCGCATCATCGACGAGATGAGCAGCATCTCCGGCACCATCGCTGCGGCGGTCGAGGAGCAGGGCGCGGCGACGCAGGAAATCTCCCGCAACGTGCTGCAGGCCAGCCAAGGCACCAGCGAGGTTTCGACCAACATCGCCGGCGTCACCACGGCGGCGGGCGAAACCGGCCATGCCGCCAGCCAGGTGCTGACCGCCGCCGCCGATCTCGGCAAGCAATCGGAGTTGCTGCGCGCCCAGGTCGGCACCTTCATCGCCACCGTGCGCCAGCAGGGCTAAGGGGGCCGCGTCCGATGTCGACCGAGGGGCTTCATTTCCTCAGCGAGGCGCGGCTGGCCCAGGCGCGGCGGTTTGTTGAGGCCAGCACGGCGGCCCTCGCGCGCCTCGCCATCACACCCCATGCCGCCAGGCTCGATCCGGCCTTGCTGCGCCGCTTTGCCGAGACGGCGGTGACGGCGCGGGAATTGCGGACGCGGATCCTCACTGATCTCGCCCCGATTCTTGAAGCCGACGGGCCGGCCGCGTCCTTGCGCAACGACCCGGCGGCGCAGCGCCTCGTCACCGCCACCCAGCAGGTTGCCGACAGCCTTGCCGACATGATCGCCCGCCTCGAAGGGCTGCAGGAAGGCAGCTTGGCGGCCGGCGAGATCGGCGCTTAAAAATCCGCATTGTACCCAGACACTCCTGCCGCATGACGGTCATGCGCCCGCCCGCTGTTGCCAAGCCGCGGTGGCTCCCCTAAAGCAGAACCTGCAGCTTCAGGGGTTCCATGACCGATCTCATCTTCAAGCGGCTGACGCCGCTCCTTATCGGCTTCGTCATCTGGGGCTTGGCCGTTGCCTTGCAGGTGCGGGCCGATCTCGGCCTCTCGCCCTGGGACGTGTTCCACCAGGGTCTCGGCCATCACTTAGGGATCGGCATCGGCTGGGCCGGCGCCGTCACCAGCATCGGCGTGCTGCTGCTGTGGATCCCGCTGAAGATGAAGCCCGGCATCGGCACCATCCTCAATGCGTTGGTGATCGGCCCCTCGGCCGAGTTCTTCCTGAAATTCGTCGAGACCCCGGACAACATCGTCATCCGTTGGGCCTTCATGCTGGGCGGGATCGTGCTGATGGCGCTGGGTAGTGCGCTTTATCTGCCGGCGCGCCTTGGCACCGGCCCGCGTGACGGTGTGATGGTGGGGCTCAACAAGAAGTTCGAATTCTCGATCCGCCTCTCGCGCACTATCGTCGAAGTGGCGGCCCTCATCATCGGCTTTTTCCTTGGCGGTACCGTCGGCCTCGGCACCCTCGTGATCGCCGTGGGCCTCGGCCCCACCGTGCAGGCGATGCTGCAGGCGCGGCGCTGGCTGGTCGAACGCGTGACCGGCGTGCCGCAGAGCGTGTTGTAGGGTATCCTCATAGAACCGTCATGCCCGGGCCCAGCGTTGGTCCCTATTGGCCGGGCATCCACTCTCTCCAGGCAATCAGTGGATCCCCGGGTCAAGCCCGGGGATGACGTGAGTGGGGGCGAGAACGATCAACCCAACTCCTTATAGAAGACGACATTGTCCTCCAGCACGCCTTGGCCGTTCCTGGCATAGCGCGGGATGACGCCGACTTGCCGGAAGCCCAAGCTCCCATAAAGATCGACCACCGGATCGCCGCGCCGCGCATCGAGGGTGAGAAGCGTGCGGCCCAATCGCTTGGCCTCCGTTTCCGCAGCCAGCATCAGCGCGCGCCCCAATCCCTGCCGGCGATGATCGCTGTGGACCAGCAGCTTGGCGATTTCCGCCCGGTGCTGCATGCTGGGCCAGGGGCTGAGGATCAGCTGCACCGCGCCGAGAACTCGGCCCACCTCATCGCGCGCGACCAGGATAGTGCGGTGCGCAAGATCGGCAAAAGCCTTGTCCCAGAAGGCACCTGCCTCGCCCTCTGAGAGCGGCGGCACGAAACCCACCGCCGCACCGTCATCCACCGCATCGATCAACAGCTCGATGAGCGCGAAGCGGTCCTTGGCCGAGACAGGGGCGGTCAGGCTGGCGATCTGGGGCATGGTTCCACTTTCAAGGCGAGGGTCATCTCACGTGAATCTGGCAAGCCAGCCGCCGCAAGGCAACGAGACGAAACGCCGCTTCCTGAACCCTACCGATGCATCGTGCTCAACGGGCTGGTGGCCAGTGAGGCAAAGGCCGCGGCCGTCACCAATTCGTTCACCGTGGCGCCCGTCTGCACGATCTGCACCGGCTTCGAGAGACCGACCAGCACGGGCCCGAAGGACGTGCCGCCCAGTTCCTGCATGAGTTTCGCGGCAATGTTGGCCGAATGCAGCGCCGGCATGATGAGGATGTTGGCGGGGCCTGAGAGGCGCGTGAAGGGATAGAGCTCCTTCATCAGCCCGTAATTCAAGGCGACGTTGGCCTGCATCTCGCCTTCATATTCGAAATCGACCCGACGCTGGTCGAGCACCAGAACGGCCTCGCGGATACGCACCGCCTTCTCGCGCGGCGGGTTGCCGAAATTGGAGAAGGAGAGCAGGGCCACGCGCGGTTCATGGCCCAGCTGTCTTGCAATCGCCGCCGTCTGCACGGCAAAATCGGCGAGCTGCTCGGCCGAAGGAAGTTCATGGACGTTGGTGTCGGCGAGCAGAACCGTGCGCCCGCCAGCCACCAGGATGGTAAGGCCCATCAGGGTCTGGCCCGGACGCGGGTCGATGACGCGCAGCGTGTCATCGAGGCACACATTGAAGCTGCGGGTGACGCCGGTCACCATCGCATCGGCGTGCCCAGCGGCGACCATGCTGGCGGCGAACACGTTGCGGTCCTGGTTGACCATGCGCTGCACGTCGCGGGAGAGGATTCCTTTGCGCTGCAGGCGTTCATAGAGCATGTCGTGATATTGCTGCCGGTGCGGTGTGGTGGCGGCGCTCACCACCTGCAGCCCCTCGGCGTCATGCAGGCTCTGGGCCTTTATCACCTCGGCGATGCGGTCGGCACGGCCGACCAGAACCGGCGTGCCGTAGCCGGCCGAGCGGTAGGCGATGGCGGCGCGGATGACCTTTTCTTCCTCGCCCTCCGCAAAGACCACGCGCTTGGGGTTGTGGCGCACGCGCTCGAAGATGAGCTGCAGCGAATTGGCGGCCGGGTCGAGGCGGCTGGCAAGCGAGGCCACATAGGCGTCCATGTCGATGATCGGCTTCCTGGCCACACCGCTATCCATCGCCGCCTTCGCCACCGCCGGCGGCACATGAGTGATGAGCCGGGGGTCGAACGGCACGGGAATGATGTATTCCGGGCCGAAGCGCAGGCGGCGCCCGGAATAGGCGGCGTCCACTTCATCCGGCACGTCCTCGCGCGCCAGTTCCGCGATCGCATGGGCGGCGGCGATCTTCATCGCGTCATTGATGGTCGAGGCGCGCACGTCCAACGCGCCGCGGAAGATATAGGGGAAGCCCAGCACATTGTTGACCTGGTTGGCATAGTCGCTGCGACCGGTCGCCACGATGGCATCGGAGCGCACGGCATGCACTTCCTCCGGCGTGATCTCCGGGTCCGGATTGGCCATGGCAAAGATGATCGGCTTGGTCGCCATCGCCTTCACCATGGCGGGCGTCACGGCACCCTTGGCGGAGAGACCGAAGAACACGTCGGCGCCGCTCATCGCCTCTTCCAGCGATCGCGCCTTGGTCCTGACCGCATGGGCGGATTTCCATTGGTTCATGCCCTCGGTGCGGCCCTGATAGATGACGCCCTTGGTATCGCAGAGAATGGCATTCTCATGGGGCAGCCCCATGGCCTTCACCAGTTCGACGCAGGCGATCGAGGCGGCGCCCGCGCCGTTCACGACCAGTTTCACGTCCTTGATGTCGCGCCCGGTGAGGTGGATCGCGTTGAGAAGCCCGGCGGCGGCGATGATCGCGGTGCCGTGCTGGTCGTCATGAAAGACGGGGATGTCCATCATCTCGCGCAATTGCTGCTCGATGATGAAGCATTCCGGCGCCTTGATGTCCTCAAGGTTGATGCCGCCGAAGGAGGGGCCGAGATAGCGCACCGAATTGACGAACTCGGTCACGTCCTTGGTGTCGACCTCGAGGTCGATGGAATCGATATCGGCAAAGCGCTTGAAGAGGACGGCTTTGCCTTCCATCACCGGCTTCGAGGCCAACGCACCCAAATCACCCAGGCCGAGGACGGCCGTCCCGTTCGAGATGACCGCGACCAGATTGCCCTTGGCCGTGTAGTCATAGGCCGTGTTGGGGTCCTTGGCGATGTGGAGGCAGGGGTAAGCAACACCCGGCGAATAGGCGAGGCTGAGGTCACGCTGCGTGGTGAGCGGCTTCGAGGCGATGATCTCGATCTTGCCGGGACGCCCGTTCGCATGGAACTGCAGCGCATCTTCTTCGGTGATCGTCGGCTTCTTCGTGTTCATGACCCGGCAAACTCCCTGACCTATTTCGGTAGAGGCTCGCACGAAACGCCGCCAATTTAAAGAGGAACGGCGCGAAGAACAAAGAAGTGAGCGCTGTGGGGATAGTTGCGTCGGCGATGACGCGTGCCATCCCTCCGCCGTCACGGTCGGCGCACTCATCCGTCATGCCCGGGCTTGACCCGGGCATCCACTCTCTCAACTGCTACAGTGGATCCCCGGGTCTTCGCCCGGGGATGACGGCATTCAGTCACAAGGAACGCGTCTGTCTTCCCTACGCGATGTCCAGCACCATGCGGCCGACGATTTTGCCGCGGCGCATGTCGTTGAAGATCTTGTTGATCTGTGTGAGCGGCGCCTTCTGGATCTTGGCCTTCACCAGGCCATTGAGGGCGAACGCCACCGCTTCGTTGAGATCGAGGCGCGTGCCGACATTGGAGCCGGTGACCGTCAGTTCCCAATTGGTGATCTGCGAGATCGAGGTGCGGATCTGGTCGGATTTGCCACCGGGGAGGCCGATATAGGCAACGGTGCCGGCCGGGCGCAGCACGCCGATCGCCTGCTCGAATGCCTGCGGTGCGACGGCGGTGACGACGGCGCCATGGCTGCCGCCGATCTTCGCCTGGATTTCGGCCACGGGGTCGACCTTCTTGGCGTTGACCACCATCTCGGCGCCCAGCTTCTTGGCGAGCTTCAGCTTGACGTCATCGACATCGACCGCGATCACGCGCATGCCCATGGCCACCGCGTATTGCACGGCAATGTGACCCAGGCCGCCGATGCCGAAGATGGTCATCCATTTGCCCGGGCGCACCTTCGTGCGCTTCAGGCCGCGATAGGTGGTGACACCGGCGCACAGAATCGGCGCGATCTCGTAGAGGTTCGCGGTCTTGGGGAGCTTCGCCACGAATTTGGCGTCGGCCACCATGAACTCGGCATAGCCGCCGGGTTTGGTATAGCCGCTGGCCTCGCCGGATTTGCAGATCGTCTCCATGCCGGCCTGGCAGAACTCGCATTGGCCGCAGGCGCTGTACATCCATGGCACGCCGACCGCGTCACCCAGACGAAAGCCTTTGACACCGGCGCCGATGGCGGCGACATGACCCGCCACTTCATGACCGGGAATGAGGGGCAAAGTGGGGCCGGGATTCCAGTCGCCGTCGACCGCATGCAGGTCGGAATGGCACACGCCGCAGGCCGTCACCTTGATCAGGATTTCGCCGGGGCCGGCCTGCGGGATCGGCAGTTTCTCGATCTTCAATGGCGTGCCGGCCTTGCGCTGGATGGCGGCCTTCATGGTCCCTTGCATGTTCCCCTCCGGAAATTTGGCGACATTGACAGCCTTCCGCGGCGCTGGGCATTCTCGGCACCAGCGGCGGATACTTTCGCTGCATGACCCGGAGTATAGACCCTGACTCTTGCCCGACCCCATATCTCCAAAGCGATAGCGGCCGATACGGTGGATTCCGGGCCCCATATCTCCGGCCGCCGCGTGCCGATGACCCGCTCGACCCAGCTCCTCGAGCAATGGAACCGCGGCATCGCCGACATGCTCAGCGCCCTCGACCAGGAAAGCTTCGCGCCGCGTCTGCTGCAATCGGTGACGCGCCTCATCCATTTCGACTTCCTGATGGTCTTTGCCTATCGCGGCGCTGGCAGGCCCTTGGCGCTGGGCGACACGCTTCCCGATCCGCAGCGCCAGGTGGTGATCAACGCCTATTGCGCGGCACCCTATGTGCTCGACCCCTTCTTCCAGCGCGTGGCGGCGGGCGTGCAATCGGGCTGCTATCGCCTGCGGGACATCGCCCCGGACCGCTTCCGCCAGAGCGAGTATTTCCGCACCCATTACAGCCTCACCGGCATCCGCGAGGAGGTGGGGTTCTATTTCCCATTGGGGGATGCGACCGGCGTGCTGTCGCTGGCGCGCTGGGAAGCGAGCCCCGGTTTGGGCCGATCCGACATGGACCTCCTCGAGGCCCTGGCCCCGGCCATTTCCGGCCTTTGCGCCCGGCATTGGGCGAGCGTCGCGGCCCCCGCGAGCCTCACGCGCCCGCGCCTCCGCGATGCCGCCCAGGTCAATGCCGCCTATACCGAATTCGGCGCCAAGCAGCTCTCCGACCGCGAACGCCAGATCGTCTCGCTGATCCTCCAAGGCCATTCCACCGGCTCGGTCGCCCATCTCCTCGACATCTCGGCCGGAACGGTGAAAGTGCACCGCAAAAACATCTACCGGAAGTTAGGCCTCTCGACCCAGGCCGAGCTGTTCGCCGCGTTTCTGAGCTTCGTGGGCTAAAGGCCCCCCTCTCCCTAACCCTCCCCCCACCGCCGACGAATGTCGGCATGCGCCGACTGCGGGGGGAGGGGACTTGATCCAGCTTGAACGCAGTCGTCGTTGCGAACTCGGTAGGACTCCCTCCCCCCAACGTGGGGGAGGGTGGGGGAGAGGGGGCGCGAAGCGCGGCTTCCTGAAACCTCTATCACCCCGGGGATATCGCCAGATGTGCGGAAAGGGGCCACTATGCCACCGGCTTGGCGGGGGCACAGAAGACGCAAGCGCGCGCAAACCAGCCGCCCGCAACTCACCTAAGGGAGGTTGGGATGTCCTGGTATAGCGATCTACCGAAATTCTATCAGAACCAGATCAAGGCGATGGGCCTTGACGATGAAGGCATGTCGCGTCGTCGCCTGTTGAAGACGGCTGGCGCCGCGGCCGGTGCCGCCGCGATGAGCGGCCTTACCTTCGGCCGCTCGGCGCGTGCTGCTGCCCAGATGAGCTATATGTGCTGGGAAGGCTATAACGACGCGCGCATCATCGATCCCTTCAAGGCCGCCAATGATGTCGACATCGCCTTCGACCTCATCGTCGATTCACCGGGCGGTTTTGCGAAGCTCCAGGCCGGCGCCTCGCGCGAGATCGATTTGGTTTCCAGCGACATGCCGTGGGTGACGCGCATGGGTCCGGCGGGCCTGGCGCTGGAACTCAACCCGGATGACTACGCCGACGTCTATGCGACCTTCTACGACCAGTTCAAGCCGCCCTTCGAGCCCTTGATGAACGAGGGCAAGACCATCGGCGTCGCGACACGTTGGGGCTGGGTCGGCGGGTGCATCAACACCGACATCACCGATCCCGACACCTGGCGCTCCTACGATCCGGTCTTCGACGCAAAGAACAAGGACAAGATCTGCGTCATGGATTGGGGCGATTGGCCGATCCTGCCCATGGCGCTCCATGCCGGCATCGACCCCTATCAGGAGCTGGATGCCGCAGCGCTTGATGAAGTGCGCAAGGTCTTGCGCGCCATGTTCAAGAACACCCGCACGCTGGTGGCGGACCTCACGCAGGCACAAAAGGGCCTGCTCGACGGTTCGCTGCTGGGCTGCATCGGTGCCGGTTCCTACCTCACCTCGGCTGTCAGGAAGCAGGGGCACAAGAACATCATCGCCACCGTGCCCGATCCGAAGAACGGCCTGAAGCAGGGCATCATCTGGGTCGAAGCCACCGCGATCGTGAAGGAAACCGACCAGCCGGAACTGGCGCAGAAGCTCCTGAAGCACGTCGTCTCCAAGGAAGCCGGCCACATCCTCTCTCTGCTCGACACCACCTGCAATGTGGTGACGAACAAGGCGGTGGAAGCGCTCTACACCGATGAGGAAAAGAGCATCCTGCAGACCGACTACATGTGGCATGCCTGGGACAATTCCCAGATGCACCGCATCGCCCCCAACATCGACGAGATGCTGGCGATCTGGCAGGAAGAACTGGCGGCGGCGCAGTAAGCTCGCCGACGCTCTATAAATACTTGCGCCCCCGGATTCGGCCCTTTGCGGCCAGTTCGGGGGCGTTTATCTTCAGACGACTCTTGTTGTCATCCCCCGCGACGGCGGGGGATCCACGAGTTTGTCGGCAAGCGAAAAAGCAACTCGTGGATGCCCCGGCCAAGCCGGGGCATGACAAGAAAGAACGAAAAGACGGACAATGGCTGGCGATACGATCCTTGAAATCCGCGACATCCGGAAAAACTTCGGTGCCTATCAGGCGCTGAAAGGTGTGTCGCTCAGCGTGCGGCAGGGCGAATTCATCGCCCTCGTGGGTCCGTCGGGTTGCGGGAAGACCACGCTGTTGAAACAGATCGCCGGTTTCGAAGAGCCGGACAGCGGCAGTCTCTCCATTGCCGGCCAGCCGATGCTGGGTGTGCCGGCCGCCGAGCGCCCGACCTCGATGGTGTTTCAGAAGCTGGCGCTCTTTCCGCATATGACGGTTGCCGACAATATCGGCTTTCCGCTGAAGCTCCGCAAAGTCGACCCGGCCATCATTGCCAAACGCGTCGAGGAGATGATCGAACTGATGCAGTTGAAGCGCGAATATCTGACGCGCTATCCCCGCCAGCTCTCGGGTGGCGAGCAGCAGCGCGTGGCGCTCGCCCGTTCGATGATCTCGGAACCCAAGCTTCTGCTGCTCGACGAACCGCTCTCGGCGCTTGATGTCAAATTGAAGAAGGTGCTGCAGGCGGAACTGAAGCGCCTCCACCGCAGCGTCGGTGTCACCTTCGTCCATGTGACGCATGACCTTGAAGAAGCCATCATGCTGGCCGACCGCATCTGCGTCATGCGCGCGGGTGAGATCCTGCAGGTGGGTGGTCCCAACGACATCTATTACCGCCCGGCGGATACGTTCGTTGCCGGCTTCATCGGCGATACCAACCTCATTCCGGTCGAGCTGCGCGGGCACGCCGTGAGCGCCCCCGGCCTGATCGCCGCCGACCCGACCGTGCCGGCGCAATTCGTGGCGCCGGGCCTTGGTGACGGTCCGGCCTTGCTGATGGTGCGGCCCGAACTCATCACGCCCCTGGCGTCGCATGAGAATGCGGATTTCATTCTCGACGTCACCATCACCGAGGTCTTCTGCAAGGGCGGCACGGTACAGTTCCGCAGTGTCATGACCAACGGCGCGCCGCTCGTCTTCGAATTGCCGGGCGCCTCACGGCAGCCCGCCGATATCGGCGACAAATTGCGCTTAGGCTTCCCCAAGCGCGACATCTATCTCTTCCGCGAGAAGGGTGCAGCATGAACGGCGAGATCGACCGTTCCTGGCGCGACCCGGAATTGCTGGTGAAGGCGCTGCCCAGCGTCATCCTGCAGACGGCGTTTTTCCTGGCGCCGCTCCTCATGACGGTGGCGCTCACCTTCCAGCAGACCAAGAACTACCAGCTGCAATGGACCTGGTCGCTCTTCGTCTGGACCGACATTTTTTCAAAAGGTCATTACTGGACGATCCTGGGACACACGCTGTTCATGGCGATTTCCTGCGTGATCCTGTGCCTCGTCATCGCCTTTCCCGTGGCCTATGCGCTGGCAACGCGTCTGCGCGCCTATCAGAATCACGTCAAGGTGCTGATCACCTTCGCGTTCCTGACCGATGCGACCCTGAAGACCTTCGGCTGGGTGCTATTCCTCGACAAGAACGGTGCCGCTAATTACCTGCTGCAGCAATGGGGCTTCCCGCCAGCGATGGTCGACATCCTCTTCACCGATTGGGCGACGATGCTGGGCATGGTCTATAACCTGCTCTCCTTCGCCATCTTCACCATCTACCTCTCGATCGATGCCATCGACCGCTCGTTGATCCTCGCCGCCTATGATGCGGGTGCCAGCAAGTTCCGCGCCTTCTGGGAAGTGACCTTGCCGCTGGCGCGGCCCGGCATCTGGGCGGCCTCGGTCCTCATCTTCCTGCTCGCCGTCGGCGTGTTCCTGGAACCCAAGGTGCTGGGCGGCGGCAAGTCGCCGATGTCGGCCGAGCTCATCCGCCAGACCTTCGAGACGCGCGTCAACTGGCCGCTGGGGGCAGCGCTCACGTTGGTCCTCATGACGGTCGCGGTCTTCGTCGTGCTCCTCTTCAACCGGGTCTATTCCCTGAAGCGGCATATGGGGCCGGTCTGATCATGGCCTATCCGACACCCACCCCGTGGATGAATGCGCGCGCCGAGGCGCGGCTTGCCAATGTGCTGCTCTATGGTTCGGTGGCAGCCGTGCTCGTCTTCTTCTATCTGCCGATCTTCACCCTCATCGCCTTCTCGTTTCAGGAAGGGCGCTATCCAACCCTGCCCTTCGAAGGCGTGTCGCTGAAATGGTATGGTGCGCTGTTCGAGAATTCGGGGGCGCGGGATGCGCTGTGGAACTCGACCGTCATCGCGATCGCTGCGACCGTTTTTGCCACCGTGATCGGCTCCGCCGCCGCCATCGTTGCCGTACGCTATAAATTCCGCTTCCGGCTGCCCTTCACGGGCCTCAGCGCCGCGCCGCTCGCCTTCCCGCAGCTGCTGCTGGGGATCGTGCTGCTGTTGTGGTTCTCGGTGCTGGGCCGGACGTTCAACTTCAATACCGGAATCGTCACGGCGATCATCGGCCACATCGTCTACATCACGCCCTTTGCGATGGTGATCGTCGCGGTGCAGGTGTTCAATTTCGACAGCACCCTTGAGGATGCAGCGCGCGATTGCGGCGCCACGACCTTCGAAGTCTACCGCTATGTCACGCTGCCGCTGCTCTGGCCGGGCATCTTCTCGGCCGGCATCTTCGCCTTCCTGCTCAGCTGGGGCAATTTCTACCTCACCTACAGCCTGGCTGGTTCGACGCGGACCTTGCCCACCTTCGTCTTCTCAGGGATAGCCACCGGGTCCTCGCCGCTTTATCCGGCGATCGCCACGGTGGTCTTCATTCCCGGCATCCTCCTCGTGATCCTCGCGGACCGGGTGCGGCGGAAGGCAACCTAGAACCACTCGATCTCGAAGCGGCCGATCGGCTGCGTGCCATGATAGATGATGCGGCAGTCCTTGCCGCAGGTGTCGAGGGCCCGGCGTTCGGAGACGAACTCGCCGGCGCAGCCTTCGGACTTCCAGCCGTATTTCCGGATCGTGCACCGCGTCGAGACGCCAAGCTTGTCGCCGGCATCATTGACCGCCAGATAGCGATACTTGTTACTGTTCCGGGAGTTGGTCAGGAAGTTCTCGACGTCCTGGCGCAGGGCGCTGGAGATGCGCAGCTTGGGCGGCGGCGCGCTGACGACCGGCGCCGCCGGCGCGGTATCGACCTGAGACAGCTTGGCGGTTTTCTCGATCTCGTAATCGACCAGGATGTCGCCACGGAACGCGAAGATGACGCAGTCCGTGCCATAGCGTTCGCAGGCAATCAAGGCGTCACGCTTATAGGTGGGGCCGCCCATGCACTGCAATTCGCGGCACCAGATGTAATACGAATTGCGACCGTCGACGCTGACGGCAAAGGCACCGGGCCGGTTGGGTTTGATGGCCTCGGCATATTGCTGGTAGCTGCCCCAGGTTTGGTTGGTGAGGGTGATCTTGCCGACGTGTTTGGGGGTGCTGGTGCAGGCAACGAGCAGGAGGAGGAGGGGTAGGAGGATTCTTTTCATGATTCTGGCCTAGCCTTCTTGCATTCATTGGCGAGAGATAGTCTACTTATCCGACTTTCTTCCTGCGATGTATTTGTATCCATTTATAGTTATTATTTCTATTCATCGATCCCGTATTACGCGCAGAAAAACCCTTAAACCGTCAAGCATTAAAACCGGCTGCGGCATCCGGTAGCGAATCCCCGGGGCCGGTGCTAAGGCTCACGACCATGGACACTCAGCCCTCTCCCGAAACCCCGCAATGGGCGCGCGACACGGCAGATGCGACGCCGATGATGGCGCAGTATCTGGCGGCCAAGCGCGAGCATCAGGACGCGCTGCTGTTCTATCGCATGGGCGATTTCTACGAGATGTTCTTCGAGGACGCGGTGAAGGCCGCGGCCGCCCTCGACATCGCGCTGACCAAGCGCGGTCGCCATGCCGGCGAAGAAATCCCCATGTGCGGCGTGCCGGTGCATGCCCATGACGCCTACATGTCGAAGCTGGTGCGCCAGGGCTTCAAGGTCGCCGTCTGCGAGCAGATCGAGGACCCGGCCGAAGCCAAGAAGCGCGGTTCGAAATCGGTGGTGAAGCGCGCGGTGACGCGCATCGTCACACCCGGGACACTCACCGAGGATGCGCTCCTCGAGGCGCGGCGGCACAATTTCCTGGCCTGCATCACGGAGGCCGGCGGCGAGCTGGGCCTCGCCTGGGTCGATATCTCGACGGGCAGTTTCTTCGTGCAGAAGGTCTCGGAGCGGGATCTGGCCGCCGCCATGGCGCGGCTCGATCCGACCGAGATCCTGATTGCCGACCGGCTCCTTGCCAGGCCCGAGCTTTTCGAATTCTTTGCCGATTACAAGAAGCGCCTGTCGCCGCTCCCCTCGGCGCGTTTCGACAGCGACAATGCCAGGAAGCGTCTCACGGCCTTCCTCGGCACCGCCACGCTCGATGCCTTCGGTGCCTTTACGCGTGCGGAAGTGGCGGCGGCCGGCGCGGTGCTCGATTACGTCGAACTGACCCAGCAGGGGAAGATCCCGCGCCTCTCCGCCCCGCGCCAGGTGGTCGACGGTGCCCTCATGGAGATCGACGCGGCGACGCGGCGTAACCTGGAACTCATCCGGTCGTTGAATGGCGAGCGGCAGGGGTCGCTCCTTGCCACCATCGACCGCAGCCTCACCGGTGCCGGCGGACGGCTGCTGGGCGATTGGCTGTCGGCACCACTGACCGAGGCGCAAGCGATCCTCGCCAGATTGGATCTGGTCCAATATCTGGTGAGCGAGGATGCCTTCCGCGACCGGCTGCGTGACGCCTTGCGCCGCGTGCCGGATCTCGAGCGCGCCTTGTCGCGTTTGACGGCGGGGCGCGGTGGACCGCGCGATCTCGCCAGCATCCGCGACGGTTTGAAGGCGACCGCCGATTTCCGCGCGCTCATCGATGGTCAGCAGGCGGCGGTGCCGGCGCTCCTGCAGATGGCCGCCGCCGATCTTGGCCATCATGCGGAACTGGTCGATCGCCTGGCGCGGTCGCTGGCCGAAGATCTGCCGCTGCTGACACGCGATGGCGGCTTCATCGCCAAGGGCTATCACCCGGAACTCGATGAATACCGCAGCCTGCGCGAGGATTCGCGCACCCTCATCCTGGAACTGGAAGCGCGGCTTAAAAACGAGACCGGCATTCCGGCCCTGAAGATCCGACACAACAATGTCATCGGCTATTATATCGAGGTAACACCGGTTCATGCCGACAAGCTGAAGGGTGATGCGCGCTACATCCACCGCCAGAGCATGGCGAATGCGATGCGCTTCTCGACCGGCGAGCTTGCGGAACTGGAAAGCAAGATCGTCCATGCCGGCGACCGGGCCATTGCCCTGGAGCAGCGCCTCTTCGACGATCTCGTCGCCGAAACCATTCAGCGCGCCGAGCCGATCGCGAAGGCGGCGGGGGCTTTGGCGCTGATCGATGTCGGTACGGCCCTTGCCGAACTGGCGCGCGAAGGCGATTGGGTGCGCCCCGAAATCGATGACGGTGCCGAGTTCATCATCAGCGGCGGGCGTCACCCGGTGGTCGAGGCGGCGCTGGCGAGATCCCAAGGCGGCAGCTTTGTTGCCAATGATTGCGACCTGTCGCCGGATAAGCGCCTGTGGCTGGTGACCGGTCCGAACATGGCCGGTAAGTCGACCTTTCTGCGGCAGAACGCGCTTATCGCGATCCTGGCGCAAATGGGTAGCTTCGTGCCGGCCAGGGCCGCCAAGATCGGCATCGTCGACCGGCTGTTCAGCCGGGTGGGGGCGGCGGACGATCTGGCCCGCGGCCGTTCGACCTTCATGGTCGAGATGGTGGAGACGGCGGCGATCCTCAATCGTGCCACACCGCGCTCGCTGGTGATCCTCGATGAAATCGGCCGCGGGACCGCAACCTTCGACGGTCTCTCGATCGCCTGGGCGTGCCTGGAGCATATCCACGAGATCAATGCGTGCCGCGCGCTCTTTGCCACGCATTACCATGAACTGACGCATCTTGCCGGCACGTTGCCGGCGCTGAAGCCGCAGACGATGCGGGTGATGGAGTGGCAGGGCGAGGTGAAATTCCTGCACGAGATCGGGCCGGGTGCCGCCGACCGCTCCTATGGCATTCATGTCGCCAAGCTCGCCGGCTTGCCGGCTGCCGCCTTGCGTCGCGCCGAGGAAGTCCTCGGCATCTTGGAAAAAGGCGAGCAGGCGGGGGCGCTGTCGCGCCTTGCCGACGATCTGCCGCTGTTTTCGGTGCAAGCGCCAGCAGCGCCGGCATTGCTGAAAGGCAGCGCCGTCGAGGAACGGCTGAAAACGGTCAACCCCGATGAACTCTCGCCCAAGGCAGCGCTCGAGGAACTCTACCGGCTCAGGGGATTGCTCAGCGATTAGCCGTCACTTGGCGCCCCCTCTCCCTAGCCCTCCCCCACGTTGGGGGGAGGGGACTAGAGCCAGTCTGGCGCCGTTGCCACAGCAAACACGGTGAGCGCCCTCCCCCCAACGTGGGGGAGGGTCGGGGAGAGGGGGTTAGCGATGGTTCTCTCCAACTTCCTCGATCTACTTTCGTCTTTCCCTAGGTCCCCATACGGCGCCGCTCGGACAGGTGAGCCGGCCGTGCGTTTCGGCCGTGACGGGCGGAGCTTCCTGCTGCGCCGAAGGGGAATCCGGTCACCGCATCGGATCCGGCGGGGATGGGTGTTTCCTCGACCATCCGCAAGGACGCCCTTGTCACCCCATGGCGCTCGGGGGATCGCTCATCCGTCCGATCCGGGAGGCCGGTTTGAAGCCACCGGCCGGGGCCGCCCCCACAATAAAGGGGAGCCGATATGGTCGGCCTGCGCCTTGGCAAGGCTTGCGCCGATCGACAACCGAGCGGTCCCGGATGGGCACCGGGGAGAATTTGTGTGCACATCTCAACTAGTATCAAATTCCTAGCCGCTTGTCAAGAACAAATTGGGAACTTCTTCAAGGGGCCACAGTCCGGCAGACCCATGGATCCCCGCTTTCGCGGGGATGACAAGTTACTGGATTGGGTGGAGCCGCCCTCCACTGTCATCCCCGCGAAAGCGGGGATCCATGGAAATGACAGTTTACGTCTATCGGGGTGTGAAAACTGAAACTCACGACTTAATAATTAAAATACATATATAACAGATAGATAACTCTGCAGAACCTACCGCGCGTGAGAAAAATCGACAGAGGTTCGAGTTATTCTCGCTCATTTAGCAGTCGGAGACAGTTGAATTGCCGGGCACGGGTGATTATTCATTGTGTAATTCAGTTTCGGAGATTTACACCATGACTTTGCGAAATCTAGCGCGGCTTGGGCTGGCGCTGCTGTTGCTGACGGGTCTGCTGGCGGGTGGCGTCAAGGCCCATGCCGCAGCGCCCGCGGCCATCATCACGCTCTCTTAAAAATAAAAAGCCGGCGCAACCCGCCAGCAGCGGTTTGTCCGTTTGGCGGATCCGGAATCTGAACTGGCCAGGGCCATCAGCGCCTTGCTTCGCGACACGGTCTCCGCCCGACCGATCACGCGCATCCCCATACTCCCGACGTCCGTACCGGCGTCCACATCACCGGCGTCCGTGCCGACGCGCCCCCTACCAAGGGCGTAGTTCCACGCGTGTTGACCAAGGCTCGATTGGCTGCAATGGTCGATGACAGGTGATGCGGGAGGGGAGAGCGCCCGCATTGGCCGAACGTAAAAATAGACGCCAGGCGCCTTGGGGAGGGGCCATGCGCGTTGAGGCTATTTTTCGGGAGGATTCCATGAACGATTTTTCGCGCCGCCAGGTCTTGAAGACCGGTGCCGCTCTCGCTGCCATCTCCGCTTTCGGCATCGGCACCTTACTGTCGCGCGACGCCTTCGCCGCGATCGAGCAACTGACTCTCGTCGCCCCGGCAAAACCCGGCGGCGGCTGGGACCAGACCGCGCGCTCGATGCAGGAAGTGCTGCAAGGGGCCGGCATCGTCTCGGCCGTGCAGGTCGAGAATGTGGCCGGTGCCGGCGGTACCGTCGGCCTGGCGCAGTTTGCCAACCGCAAGGGCGATGCCTCGGCCTTGCTGGTCGGCGGCCTCGTCATGCTGGGCGCCATTCTCACCAACAAATCGCCGGTCTCACTCAAAGACGTGACGCCGCTGGCACGCCTCACCGGCGAATATGAAGTGATCGTCGTGCCGGCCGCCTCCGAGTTGAAGACGATGGGCGATCTGGCGGCGAAGCTCAAAGCCGATACCGGCGCCGTCTCCTGGGGCGGCGGTTCGGCGGGCGGCACCGACCATATCCTGGCCGGGCTCGTCGCTAAGGCCGTGGGTGCCGATGTCACCAAGCTCAATTACGTCGCCTTCTCAGGGGGGGGCGAAGCGCTGGCCGCCATCGTCGGCGGGCATGTGACCTGTGGCGTCAGCGGGCTTGGCGAATTCGAAGCGCAGATCAAGGCGGGCGAACTCCGCGCGCTGGCGATTTCATCGCCGGAGCGCCTGGCCGGCCTTGAGGCGCCGACGCTGAAGGAATCCGGGATCGATGTGGAGCTTGCCAATTGGCGCGGCGTGTTCGGTGCCGGCGAACTTGCCGATGAAGACAAGAAGACCCTGCTGGACGCGGTCGATGCCATGGTGAAATCGGACGGCTGGAAGAAGACGCTCGAAACCAAAGGCTGGATGGATACCTATCTGGCCGGTGATGCCTTTGCCACCTACCTCACCGAGGAAGAGGCGCGCGTCACCACCGTGCTCAAGGAAATCGGTCTGGTTTCGTGAGCGCCGACAACAAGGCGCGGCCACAGCATTGGCAGGAGCGGGGCATTGGCCTCGTCCTGCTGCTGCTGGGCGCTGGTATCATCTTTGGCACATTCAGCGTCGGTGCGCTCCCGGGCCAGGACAGCCTGGGACCGCGTCTGTTTCCGGCGCTGATCGGCGGCGGGCTCATCCTGCTGGGCCTGGCGCATTTTCGCCCCGGCCGCAGCGACACGCGGGAAGGCCATGCCGATGAAGGGCATTGGCCGAGCCTGCTGTGGATGATGGGTGGGCTGGTGCTGGGGGTGATCTGCTACAAGCCGGTCGGGTTCATCCCGGCGGCGCTTGCGGTCTTCGTGCTCACGGCGCGCGGCTTTGCCGGCAGATGGGATTGGCGCCATGTGGTGGCCGGCCTCATCGTGGCGCTCATTGCCTTCTTTGGTTTCACCAAGGGGCTGGGGCTCAATCTCCCGACCGGGATTCTGAAATTCATGCTCGGGGGACATTGACCCGATGGGTACCTTTGACGCCCTGCTGCAGGGCTTTGCCGTCGCGTTCACGCCGGTCAATCTGCTGTGGTCGCTGCTCGGCGTGACGCTGGGGACCGCGATCGGCGTGCTGCCGGGCATCGGCCCGGCGCTCACCATCGCGCTGCTGCTGCCCGTCACCTATCACCTCGACCCCACTGCCGCCTTCATCATCTTCGGCGGCATCTATTATGGCGCCATGTACGGGAGTTCGACGACCTCGATCCTCCTCAACGTACCGGGCGAGACGGGATCGATCGTCACCGCCATCGACGGGCATATGATGGCCAAGAAGGGCCGCGCCGCGGCGGCGCTCGCCACGGCGGCCATCGGATCCTTCGTCGCCGGCACCTTGGCCACGGTAGGCCTCAGCTTCGTCTCGCCGATCATGGTCAAGATCGCGCTGCTGTTCGGCCCGGCGGAATATTTCAGCCTGATGCTGCTCGCTTTCGTCACCGTTTCGGCGCTGCTCGGCTCGTCGATCCTGCGCGGCATGACGTCGCTCTTCATCGGCCTGGCCATCGGCCTCATCGGCATCGACACCCAGACGGGCCAGGCGCGCTTCACCTTCGGCCTGCTGCCCCTGCTGGACGGCGTCGACGTGGTCGTCGTCGCGGTCGGCATCTTTGCGCTCGGCGAAGCCTTCCACGTGGCCTTCCGGGAAGCGCGGCGGCCGGAGGAGATCTCGAGCGTCACGGGCAGCCTGTGGATGTCGCGGGAGGATTGGAGCCGGTCCTGGAAACCCTGGTTGCGCGGGACCGTGCTGGGCTTTCCGCTGGGCGCGCTGCCGGCGGGTGGGACCGAGATTCCGACCTTCCTCTCATATCTCATCGAGAAGCGCCTCTCGAAACGCCCGCAGGAATTCGGGCAAGGCGCAATTGAAGCGGTGGCGGGGCCAGAGGCCGCCAACAATGCGGCGGTGGCCGGTGTGCTGGTGCCGCTCTTGTCCTTCGGTCTCCCCACCTCGGCCACGGCGGCCATTCTGCTTGCCGCCTTCCAGCAATACGGCATCCAGCCGGGGCCGCTGCTCTTCACCAGCAATTCGGCACTGGTCTGGGCGCTGATCGCCAGCCTTTATCTTGGCAACATCATGCTGCTGGTGCTCAATCTGCCGCTGGTGGGCCTGTGGGCGAAGCTGCTGCTGATCCCGCGGCCGATGCTCTATGGCGGGATCATGGTCCTCTCCATGCTGGGCGTCTATTCGCTCAAAAATTCGGTCTTCGATTTGTGGCTGCTGGTCGGCATCGGTGGGGTCGGCTTCCTGATGCGGCAGTTCGAATATCCGGTGGCGCCTTTGGTCGTGGGGCTCATTCTGGGGCCGATGGCGGAAGAACAGTTCCGCCGCGCCTATGCCATCGCGCAAGGGGATATGAGTGTGTTCGTGACGCATCCGATTTCGCTGGTGCTGCTGATCCTCACAGCTGCCTGCGTCATCGGCCCGGCGATCTTGAAGCGGCGGAAGGTCGCCACACCTTAGAGTGGCGGCGGCGGGACCATCTGGAACGCGCGGCGGTTGACGCCGTCGTCGAGATCGACGGCCAGCTTGTAGCGCTGCCAATTGAGGCGATAGGCCGCCATATCGGCAATGCGCAGGCGGATGCGGCTTTCGGTGACGCGGTGGGTTGCCGTGCCGCTGCCGGACCCGAAAAGCGGGAAGCCGATGCCGATGCCGGTCGATACACCGCCGCTCGAGCCGCCGGTGACGCCGACCCCGACATTGGGCTTGAGGCCGCCGCCATCCGAATAAGTCGCGCGGTCAGTGTCGATGGCGAAGGCCTCGGTGGCTTGGCCGGCGGGATCAATGAGCCGCGCCGACTTGACCGGCAAGGGATCGCGCACGGTGACGACGATGACGCTGGCGTCTTCCGGGCTGATGGCGGCAGCCACGGATTCGTCGATGCCGCCGGGCTGCGCCGAATTGTAGCCGCAGGCGGAAAGGGCGAGGAGAGCGAGGATTGTCAGGGTACGTTTCATCATGGATGCAATGGTGGCGCAGAAAAAGCGAGCGGCCTAGTGCAGACACGAAAATGTGAAGTGCTTTCTCCTCCCCCCTGAAGGTGGGGGGCTTTAGAGCGAGGCAGCATTGCACCCACTATCCCGCTGTGATCCACTGCGGGCCGAATTTTTAAGGACACGAAGCGGGGAAAATGCAGCTTATCGGCCTCATTGGCGGGCTTTCGTGGGAATCGACTGCGGAATACTACCGCATCCTCAATCAGGGCGCCCAGGCGCGCCTGGGCGGGGTTCATTCGGCGCGTTCGCTGATCTATTCCTTCGATTTCGGCGAGATCGAGGCTCTGCAGAATAGCGGGAAATGGGATGCGGCCGAGGCGGCGATGGTAGATGCGGCGCGGCGCCTGGAGCGGGGTGGGGCGGATTTCCTGGTCATCTGTTCCAACACCATGCACCGCATGGCGGGTGCAATCGAGGCGGCGGTGAAGCCGCCCTTGCTTCACATCGCCGATCCCACCGGGGCGGCGATCAAGGCGGCGGGGTTGAAGCGCATCGGTCTCTTGGGTACCGGCTTCACCATGGAGCAGCCCTTCTATCGCCAGCGCCTCATCGACAAATTCGGCCTCGACGTGCGCGTCCCCGACGCAGCGGGCCGCAAGGTGGTCCATGACATCATCTATAGAGAACTGGTGAAGGGCATCGTGCGGGATGAAGCACGGGCGGCCTATCGCGACGTGATGGCAAGGCTCGTTGCCGATGGTGCCGAGGGCATCATCCTGGGCTGTACCGAGATCATGCTGCTGGTGGGCGAGAAAGACTCCACCGTGCCCTTGTTCGACACGACGACCATCCATGCCGAGGCGGCGCTGCAACGCGCCCTCCAACAATAGCGAGAGAAAGGACGAGCCATGAAACCGGTCAAATGGGGCATCATCAGCACCGCCGATATCGGCGTGAAGAAAGTGATTCCGGCAATGCTGCGATCGAAAGGCGTCGAGATCGTGGGCCTCGCCTCGCGCGACGAAGCGCGCGCCAAGGAAGCGGCCGTGAAGCTCGGCATTCCGAAATCCTACGGCTCCTATGAAGCACTGCTGGCGGATCCGGAGATCGAAGCGGTCTATAACCCGCTGCCGAACCATCTTCATGTGCCGGTGACCTTGCAGGCCCTCTCGGCCGGCAAGCATGTGCTGTGCGAGAAGCCGATCGCGATGAATGCCACGGAAGCCGGGCAGCTGACCGACGCCGCCAAGAAGGCCGGCAAGCTGGTCACCGAGGCCTTCATGGTGCGCTATCACCCGCAATGGCGCCGGGCGCGGGAGCTGGCGCAATCGGGGAAACTGGGTGCGGTCAGCCTCATCGCCTCGGTCTTCTCCTATTACAACGTCGATCCCAATAATGTGCGCAACATGGGCGATATCGGCGGCGGCGCCCTTTATGACATCGGCTGCTATCCGATCGTCACCTCGCGCTTCGTCTTTGGCGCCGAACCGACGCGCGTCACGGCTGTCATCGACTGGGACCCGACATTCAAGACCGATCGCTTGTCGTCGGCGATTGCCGAATATCCGGGCGGCAAGCATCTGATCTTCTCGACCGCCACCCAATTGGTGCCGCGCCAGCATGTGCAGATTCTGGGGACCAAGGCGCGGGCCGAGGTGATGATCCCCTTCAACGCGCCGCCCAACCAGACCACCACCTTGCGCATCGATGACGGCACGGATCTGACCGGCGCCAATATCGTGACCGAGGTTCTCCCCGCCTGCGATCAATACACGCTGCAGGGCGAGGTGTTTTCGGCCACCATCCGCGGCGAGGCGACGCTGGAATTCGGCATCGAGGATGCGATTAAGAACATGCGCGTCATCGATGCGATGTTCAAAGCGGCGAAGAGCGGGAAATGGGAGACTGTGTGAGGGGGCGATAGGCACCCCTTGAATGAGTTTGTCATCCCCCGCCTTCGCGGGGGATGACAAGTGAAATCGGGGACGACAAAGGAAGTCAGCGCTGCCACTCCAACCGGTTGAGATGATGCCGCAACAGCGGTGCGAGCGGGCTTTGGCCGATGGGCTGGCGGTGCACGCGTTGCAGGAAGGCGACGTCGGGCATGGCATTGCCTTCGACGATGACGATGCCTTCCGGCGTGACGGCGATGTCCCAGCCGAGCAGGATGCGGTCGGTGAAGGCCGCATGGGCCCGGATCGCCGCCGCCTGCACGTCCGGCCAGGCTTTGAGCAATCGACCGCTGACCGGGGCGCCGGTCACCGGGTGGCGGTCATGCCAGCCGAGGACGCCCGCCAATTTGTCGCCGGTCATGGCACCCATGCGCCCGGTCATGAGATCGATGGGGGCGGCGTATTCGGTGCTGTCATTCCACGAGCGTTCCAGCTTGCCGATGACGCGCAGCATGCCGTGCGTCACCTGCGGCACGCCCGCGGAATCGAGGCAGGTGATGACGCGGATGACGATGAGCGATTGGGTCGCGAGATCGGCGATGTCGGCATGGTTCACAAGGCGGGGCTGCACCAGGTAATCGGCCTTCTCGGAGCGGCGCGCCAGCTCATCAAGATAGGCATCGAGCGACAGGACACGGCCATCAGGCAGGCGATAGGCACCAGCCCCTGCATAGCGCAGCAAGGTGGTGTCGCGGGCACCCTTGCCGTGGCGGGGTTTGACGAAGAGATCTTGGCCCGCGGCGATGCCGCTCTGGACCATGGCGAGCTCGCCGCGGATGGCAGTGAGGTAAACCGGCACCGCCGCAACCTGGTGGCGGCGGCAGCGGGTGTGGAAGGCGAGCTTGTCACCGAGCGGATGACGCTCGGCGGCGTGGCGTGGGGCAAGGCGTTTCAATGCGGTGAAGAGGCCGTTCTTGGTTTCGTATCTGGTGAGTGTCTCGGCCGCGCGCCGGTCACGGCCCGCCCGGTAAAGCTCCTGCATGTAATAGGTCTGGGCGTCGAGCCCTTCGCGCCAGGCGAGGCGGGCGATGTCCCAGGCTTGTGCTGCCGCCGTGCGACGGTGGGCGCGTGCCACGGCGGTGGCGAGTTTCGCCCAGCAATAGCCGGCATGGGCGGCCAGCGCCACCTGCCGCAGTAGCGGCCAATGCAGCAGCGGCACAGCTGGATGGCGCGGCTTGTCATAGAGATGGAAATCGCGAAAGAGGCGCCGCGCCTGCCGGCCCAAGCCTTCGGGCGCATGGGCGTGGCCCACGATCGGCCGGGCGCGTTCGCTGGCGATGAAATCGCGCCAGGCATCGGCCGGGGAGCCGATGCGGCCGTCGCCATCGATGACAAACCGGCGGGTGAGGGGTGCGTTCATCGCGGTGTCTCCGCATCCTTCACGATCGTGCCGTCATAGGGGTTGAGCTTCAGCTCGATCTCGGCGCCGTGCTTGTCGGTGCCGGAGAGTTCGTAGCAGCCATGCTCGCTTTCAATCTTGGTGATGCGATAGCCGAGCGTTTGGCCGAACTTCGCCGCCGCTTCATGGGACATCGCGGCAATTCCTTGCGGGGCGCGGCAGACATGATCGTCGCTGGCGACGGCGAGGCCCACGGCGACCGGCAGCGAGCTCAGACCGAAAAAGACGACAGCCGAACTGATTGTTTTCCACATGATGCTCTCCCTCAAATAATGCCGCGGGAACTGGAGTCGGGCGGTGCGATGGGAGGAAGCTAGCGCGATGGCGCTGACGGCTGGGTAACGGCACCTGTCAGCGATCTGTCAGCTTGTTTTTGCCATCAAGGGGCTGAAATGTTACCGATATTTTCATGAGCCTGGAGACCATGACCCATTTCCCCATCACCTTGCGCCTGCTGGCCGTTGCCGGCGTCCTCGCGCTGCCATTGCTGGCATCGCCGCCGCCGCGCGCTTTTGCCCAAGCGGCGGAAGACGAGGCCGGGGACCAGGAAGTGGCGCGCAAGGCGCTTGAGAACAAGGAGATCCTGCCGCTCGGCGCCGTGCTCGCCAAGGTCGAGGGCGAACTCACCGGCGACGTGGTCGAGATCGAGTTGGAGCGCAAGAAGGGGCAGTGGATCTATGAGATCGAGGTGATCGGCGAGGATGGCCGCGTGCGCGACATCGACGTCGACGCCAAGACCGGCGCCGTCATCAACGTGGCGCTCGACGAATGAAGATCCTGCTGGTCGAAGACGATATCCGGATCGCTGCCGAGGTCGCCGAGGCGCTGGTCGGCGCCGGCTACATCGTCGATGCGGTCAAGGATGGCGAGGAGGCCTGGTTCAAGGGCGATACCGAGGAATATGACGCGGTGGTGCTGGATCTGGGCCTGCCCGGCATGGACGGCCTTTCCATCCTGAAGAAATGGCGCGCCAATGACCGGCGCTTTCCGATCCTGATCCTGTCGGCGCGCGGCAGCTGGAGCGAGCGGGTCGAGGGCATCGACAGCGGGGCGGATGAATATCTGCCCAAACCCTTCCACATGGCGGAATTGTTGGCGCGGCTCAGGGCGATCATCCGCCGCTCGGCCGGCAACGCCAATACGGTCATCAGCATCGGCGGGCTGGCGCTCGATCCCCGGCAGATGCGGGTCAGCCAGGACGGCCAGCCCATCAATCTCTCACCACAGGAATACCGGCTGCTCTCCTATCTCATGCATCACGCCGGGCGCGTGGTGACGCAGATCGAGCTCACCGAACATCTCTATGCCCAGGATTTCGAGCGCGACAGCAACGCGATCGAGGTGCTGGTCGGGCGCGTGCGCAAGAAGCTTAAAGTGGACATCATCGAGACGCGGCGCGGCTTCGGCTACATTGTCAACGGCCAGACCATATGAGGAATCGGTCGCTGCGCCTCAGGCTGCTGCTGGCGGCGGCGATCTCGGTGGGTTTTGCTTTGGTGCTGGCGGGGCTCGGCCTCGTGGCGCTCTTTGACCGCCATGTCGAGCGGCGGGTGAATGCGGAACTCCATACCTTCGTCAACCAGATCGCGGCTGGAATCGATTTCTCGGGTGGCGGCGTGCCGCAGCTCAACCGGCCCTTGGCCGATCCGCGCTTCGAGCGGCCCTATGGCGGGCTCTATTGGCAGATCGTCGATGAACAGGGAAACGCGCAACGCTCGCGCTCGCTCTGGGACTTTGTGCTGCAACTGCCAGCCCCGGAAGGCGAGATCGGTCACCCGCAGCGCTACGAGATCGACGGTCCGCAGGGCAAGGTGCTGCATGTCTATGAGCGGCGCATCGTCTTTCCAGTGACAAGCGGCGATCGCACGCTGCGCATCGTCGTCGCCGTTGACCAGCGCGAACTCAACAATGCCCGCGACGAGTTCGTCGAGGACATTGCCCCCGCCTTGTCGGTGCTGGCGCTGATCCTGGTGGCAGCGGCCTGGGTGCAGGTGAATGTCGGCCTGAAGCCTTTGGAAGCGGTGCGCCAGGGTGTGGCGGCCATCCGCACGCGCCGCGCCCGCCGGCTCAGCGACGACTTCCCGGACGAGATCATGCCGCTGGTGGCCGAGGTCAACGAGCTTCTTGACGTGCAGGACCAGACGGTGGAGCGGGCCCGCATGCGCGCCGCCGATCTGGCCCATGGCCTGAAGACGCCGCTCACCATCCTGGCGCATGACGCCGAGAAACTGCGCCGCAAGGGCGAGGCGGAGATGGCGGGCGAGATCGAGGGGCTGGTGAAGGCGATGCAGCGCCATGTCGATCATGAACTGGCGCGGGTGCGGGTGGCCGCCAACAGCCGGCGGCAGGCGGCAAGCGCCGATCTCGGGAAAACCCTGCGCGGTATCGTCGCGGCGATCAAACGCTCGCCCGATGGCGAGAAATGCGGGTGGGACGTGGTGGCCGATGATTTGCCCGCCGTGGCGATCGATGCCAACGACCTTGCCGAACTGCTCGGCAACCTTGTCGACAATGCGGCAAAATGGGCCAATGCCGAGATCCGCATCCATGCCCTAGCGGACGGCGCCATGGCGTTGGTGCGGATCGAGGATGACGGGCCGGGCGTGCCGCCGCAGGCGCTGGCGGAGCTTGGCAAACGGGGCGTCAGGCTCGACGAACGTGTGGCCGGCACGGGTCTCGGCCTTGCCATCGTGCGGGAGTTGATCGAGGCCTATGGCGGATCCCTGACCCTTGCCAACCGCGCCGAAGGCGGCTTTCGCGCCGAGATCCGCTTGCGCCTGGTCGGCTGACCGGCGAGGTTATGCCTGCCGCCAGCCTTGGGGTCGGCTGCAATAGATCTGTCATATCAAGGGCCTGGGTGATGCGACGCAGCGCAGGGGCCGTACCCGCCCGCTGGCGAATCTCCTTGCATCGCGCCTTGAAATCCCTATATTCCGGGCAAATCCCAGGGTCCAATGAGGCCCAATTCAAAAGGGTGGGCCCAACGGCCCGCCTTTTTTGTTGGGCGGGTTTTTTCATTGGGCCGGTTTCAGGCGATTTTTTCGCCGGGGCCACCGGATTGCAACCTTCGAACCCTAAGATACGCCGCCGCCCGAACGCATGAGCTTGACTGACAACATCGCCGATTTGATCGCCCCCAGCATCGATGCATTGGGCTATGAAGTGGTGCGCGTGACCCTGGCGGGCAACACGCGCAAGGTGTTGCAGATCATGGCCGAGCCCAAGGATGGGCGCGTCATGGCGGTTGAGGATTGCGCGCGCGTTTCCCGCGCCGTTTCCGCGATCCTCGACGTCGAGGATCCGATTTCGGGGGCCTATTCGCTGGAGGTTTCGTCGCCCGGCATCGACCGGCCGCTGACGCGCCCCAAGGATTACGACCGCTTCAAGGGTCACGAAGCGAAGATCGAGACACATGAACCGGTCGATGGACGCAAGCGCTTCAAGGGCATCTTGATGGGCGTCGCGGACGAAGCCGTGAAGATCGACAGCGAAGGGGCCGAGGTTGCCCTGCCGCTGTCGCAGATTGCCAAGGCCAAGCTGGTGCTGACCGATGCGCTCATTGCGGCGCATGAGGCGGCGGCAGAAGCCGACGAAAACTGATTTCCGCCAACCGAGGACAACATGGAAACGATTGCCATTCCCCGTATGGAGCTCTTGCAGGTCGCCGATGCGGTCGCCCGTGAAAAGGGCATCGACCGCGACGACGTGCTGACGGCCATGGAACAGGCCATTCAGAAGGCCGGCCGCTCGAAATACGGTCATGAGCACGACATCCGCGCCCAGATCGACCGCAAGACCGGCGAGATCAAGTTGATCCGCGTCCAGGAAGTGGTCGACGTGGTCGAGAACGAAGTGACGCAGATCCCGGTGAAGGCGGCGCTGCGCCGCAAGCCCGACGCCAAGGCCGGCGATTTCCTGATCGACGAATTGCCGCCCATCGATTTCGGCCGCATCGCCGCCCAGACCGCCAAGCAGGTCATCGTCCAGAAGGTGCGTGAATCGGAGCGCAAGCGCCAGTTCGACGAGTTCAAGGACCGTAAGAGCGAGGTCATCAACGGTCTGGTGAAGCGCGTCGAATTCGGCAACATCACCGTCGATCTCGGCCGTGGCGAAGCCATGCTGCGCCGTGACGAGCTGCTGCCGCGCGAAACCTTCCGCACCGGCGACCGTGTGCGCGCCATCATCTTCGACGTGCGCGAAGAGCAGCGGGGCCCGCAGATTTTCCTCAGCCGCACCCATCCCGATTTCATGGCCAAGCTCTTTGCCCAGGAAGTCCCGGAAGTCTATGACGGCATCATCGAGATCAAGTCGGTGGCCCGTGACCCCGGCAGCCGCGCCAAGATCGCCGTCATGTCCAATGACAGCGGCATCGATCCCGTCGGTGCCTGCGTCGGTATGCGCGGCAGCCGCGTCCAGGCGGTCGTCCAGGAATTGCAGGGTGAAAAGATCGACATCATTCCCTGGAGCCAGGACCAGGCGACCTTCGTGGTGAACGCGCTGGCGCCGGCCGAAGTCTCCAAGGTCGTCATCGACGAAGACACCGGCCGTATTGAAGTCGTGGTGCCGGATGACCAATTAAGCCTGGCGATCGGCCGCCGCGGCCAGAACGTGCGTTTGGCGTCCCAGCTGACTGGCTTCGACATCGACATCTTGACCGACGCGCAGGAATCCGAGCGTCGCCAGGAAGAGTTCAAGTCGCGCTCGCAGACCTTCATGGATGCGCTCGACGTCGACGACGTCATCGCCCATCTGCTGGTGACCGAGGGTTTTGCCTCGGTCGAGGAAGTGGCCTTCGTGCCGACCGAGGACCTCGCCGGGATCGAAGGGTTCGATGCCGACGTGGCGGAAGAGCTGAAAGCCCGTGCCCAGGCCTGGATCGAGGCGGAATCGGAGCGTTCGACCGCCAAGCGCAAGGAAATGGGTGTCACCGACGAAGTGGCCGCCATCGACAAGCTGACCCCGCCGATGCTGGTGGCTTTGGGCGAAAAGGGCGTCAAGACCCTCGACGACCTCGCCGACCTCGCCGCCGACGAGCTGGTCGACCCGAAGGACGGCATCTTGAAGGAATTCGACCTCACGGCCGATGACGCCAACGCCATCATCATGGCGGCGCGCGCCCATTGGTTCGAGGACGGGAAATAAACGAGGCGGCATGGATCTCGCGGGACGGCAGGACAGCGTGATGGCAGCTTCGGACGATATCGATCCGATGGCGGCTGAAGACGCACTGCCAGAAGACGCCTTGGCGGGCACGAAGGCGCCCGAGCGGACCTGCATTGTCACAAGGCAGATCCGCGCCAAGGAGCGGATGATCCGCTTCGTGGCGGCGCCCGATGGCACGATCGTCCCGGATTTGAAGGGCGATCTGCCGGGGCGGGGCCTGTGGGTGACGGCCGAGCGCGGGATTTTGGACGAGGCGATCAGACGACACGCCTTCACCAAGGTCACGAAGGGCAAGGCCAAGGCCGATGCGGGACTGACTGACCGGGTGGCGGGGCTGCTGGAACGGCAGTTCCTCGACCAGCTGGGCCTGGCCAAGAAATCGGGCCAGCTGGTGGCCGGTTTCGACAAGGTCGAGGCGGCCTTGCGGGCGGGACAGGTGAAATTCCTGCTCGAAGCCAGCGATGGGACGGCTGACGGCCGGGGGAAGCTGGCCAGACTGGCCGGTCCTGGAGTAGAGATATGGGCCCCGCTGCCTTCGGAGGCGCTGGCGCCGGCCCTTGGCCGGCAGCATGCGGTCCATGTGGCAGTGAAACCCGGCGGCATGGCCAATCGCCTCAGCATCACTTTGCGGCGCTTGGCTGGCTTTGCCGGGGCCGGAATTGCCCAAAGCGGCCAAAAGCTATAGACAGACGACGATTTTACGAACGGAAACACGCGCAGCATGTCCAGTGATACCGATACACCGACCCGCAAACCGCTGAAGCTTTCTTCGCCCGGCAAGCTCGAGCTGAAGAAGACGGTGGATGGCGGCCAGGTGCGCCAGAGCTTCCCGCATGGCCGTTCGAAGACGGTGGCGGTCGAGGTGAAGAAGAAGCGCACCTATACCACCGGTGCCACCGGCAAGCTGGCCGAGGCCGTGCCCGAGGTGGAGACCAAGGTCCACACCCCCGCCCCGCCGCCCCCGGTGGTGGAGGTCGAGGAGCCGCGCTCGACCCATCACACGCTGACCGACCAGGAACGGCAGAACCGCCTCAAGGTGCTGGAGCAGGCCAAGAAGGACGAGGACGTCCGCAAGATCTCTGCCGCCGAGGAAGCCCGTCTCGCCACCGAGCGCTCTGAGCGCGAGAAAGCCGAGCTGGATCGCCGCCGGCGCGAGGAAGAAGAACGCAAGGCTGCCGAAGAAGCCGCCAAGAAGGCGCGCGAGACGCCGGAAGCGGCACCCAAGGCCCAGCCAGAAGCGCCCAAGGCCGCCGAGGCCGGGACGACTGCTGCCGTGCCGCATACCGGCCGCATGCATCTCTCCAAGGCGACGACCGTCGAGGCGGAAGAAGAAGAGAACCGCCGTCGTGCCACGACCGGGCATCGTCCCCCGGCGCCCAAGCCCGCCACGACCCGTGGTCGCGGCGACCAGCGCCGCGGCGGTGGCAAGATGTCGGTGACGCAGGCGCTCGATTCCGAGAGCAGCGAACGCCAGCGTTCCGTGGCGGCATTCCGCCGCCGGACAGAAAAAGAAAAGCGCGCCATGATGGGCAGCGCTCAATCACAGGCCAAGGTCTTGCGCGAAGTAACATTGCCAGAAGCGATCACCGTCCAAGAACTCGCCAGCCGCATGGCCGAACGCGGCGCCGACGTCATCAAGGCGCTGATGAAGATGGGCGTCATGGCGACCATCAACCAGACCATCGATGCGGATACCGCCGAACTGATCATCGGCGAATTCGGCCACACCGTGCGCCGTGTGTCGGCGGCGGACGTCGAAGTGGGCCTGGAAGGCGATAGCGATGCGGACGAGACCTTGCTGTCGCGCCCGCCGGTCGTCACCATCATGGGCCATGTCGATCACGGCAAGACGTCGCTCCTCGATGCGCTGCGCCAGACCGATGTCGCCGCGCACGAAGCCGGCGGCATCACGCAGCACATCGGCGCCTATCAGGTGACCCTGCCCACGGGCAAGAAGATCACCTTCATCGACACGCCGGGCCACGCCGCCTTCACCGAGATGCGCGCGCGCGGTGCCAACGTGACCGATATCGTCGTGCTGGTGGTGGCGGCGGATGACGGCATCATGCCGCAGACGATCGAAGCCATCCATCACGCCAAGGCGGCCAAGGTGCCGATCATCGTTGCCATCAACAAGATGGACAAGCCGGGTGCGGATTCGCAGCGCGTGCGCCGCGAGCTCCTCAACCACGAGCTCGTGACCGAAGATCTGGGCGGCGACATCCTCGCCGTCGAAGTCTCGGCCAAGGCCAAGACCAATCTCGACAAGCTCGAGGAAACGCTGCTCCTGCAGGCCGAAATCCTCGATTTGAAGGCCAATCCGGAGCGTCAGGCGGCCGGTGCCGTCGTCGAAGCCAAGGTCGAGCGTGGCCGCGGCACGGTGGCGACGCTGCTGGTGCAAAAAGGCACGCTCAAGGTCGGCGACATCTTCGTGGCCGGCGCCGAATGGGGCCGCGTCCGCGCGCTCCTCGACGACCGCGGCCGCAACATCGAAAGTGCGGGTCCGGCAACCCCGGTCGAAGTGCTGGGTCTCCAAGGAACGCCGCTGGCCGGTGACGTCTTTGTCGTCGTCGACAGTGAAGCCCGCGCCCGCGAGATCACCGAGTTCCGCCTGCATCGTCAGCGCGAAAAGCTGGCGGCTGCCGCCGGCCGCTCGACGCTGGAGCAGATGTTCTCGAAGATCCAGGCCGGCGAAGCCAAGGAAGTGCCCGTGGTCATTAAGGCCGACGTGCAGGGTTCGGTGGAAGCCATTTCCGGCAGCCTCCGTCAGCTCGGCAACGAAGAGGTCAAGGTCCGCATCCTGCATGCGGCCGTGGGCGGCATCAACGAAAGCGACATCACGCTGGCCCGGGCCTCGGGCGGCATGATCATCGGCTTCAACGTCCGTGCCAACCCGCAGGCGCGCGAGATGGCGCGGCGCGACCATGTCGACATCCGCTACTATTCGATCATCTACAACGTGGTCGACGACATTAAGGCGGCGATGTCGGGCATGCTGGCGCCGACCTTGCGCGAAAAGTTCCTGGGCAATGCCGAGATCCGCGAGATCTTCAATATCACCAAGACCGGCAAGGTCGCCGGTTGCATGGTCACGGAAGGCATGGTCAAGCGCGGTGGCAAGGTTCGCCTGCTGCGCGACAACGTGGTGATCCACGAGGGCACGCTCAAAACCCTCCGCCGCTTCAAGGACGAAGTCCGCGAAGTGAAGGAAGGCTTCGAATGCGGCATGGCCTTCGAGAATTACGACAACATCGAGAAGGGCGACGTCATCGAGTGCTTCGAGATGGAAGAAGTCGCCCGCGAATTGGCGTAAGCGACGCTTCGTATACCAACATCCCCCTCTCCCCAACCCTCCCCCACGTTGGGGGGAGGGAGTCCGATAGAGTTCGCTGAGGCAATTGCGTTCAGGCTGGCTCAAATCCCCTCTCCCCTACGTGGGAGAGGGTTAGGGAGAGGGGGGCATTGGACAATCGCATCATGCCACGCAAGAAAACCATCACGCCTAAGGCCGGTCAGCGGCAATTGCGCATTGGCGAGGAACTTCGCCATGCGCTGGCCGAGATCATTGCCGACAACAACCTCTCTGACCCCGACCTTGCCGGGCGGATGGTCACGGTGACGTCGGTCAGGATCAGCCCGGATCTGCGCAACGCCACGATCTTCATCCTGCCCTTTGGCGGTGGCGATGCCGAAACGGTCGTGCGCGCGCTCAACCGCGCCGCTGGCTATTTCCGCGGCGAAATCGCCCGCGCGGTCGACATGCGGGTCAGCCCGCAGCTCCGCTTCAAGATCGACGACAGCTTCGACGAGGCGAGCCGCATCGAAAGCCTGCTGCACGACCCGGTCGTGCGGGCGGACATCGCCAAGAAGCCGGAACCCGAAGCCCCGGAATCCGAATCCGACGAATGAGCCGGCGCAAGAAGGGCCAGAAGGTCGACGGCTGGCTGATCCTCGACAAACCGCTGGGTATCACCTCGACGCAAGCCGTGAACGTGGTGCGGCGCCTGTTCGACGCGCAGAAGGCAGGGCATGGCGGCACGCTCGATCCGCTGGCGACCGGCATCCTGCCGATTGCCTTGGGCGAGGCGACCAAGACGGTCCCCTATGTCATGGACGGCACCAAGACCTATCGCTTCACGCTGAAATTTGGCGAGGCGCGCTCGACCGACGATGCCGAGGGCGAGGTCATTGCCCGGTCGGAGAAGCGCCCGAGTGCCGCCGAGATCGAAGCGGCGCTGCCCAGCTTCATCGGCGAGATCAGCCAGATCCCGCCCCAATTCTCAGCCATCAAGGTCGCCGGCGAGCGGGCCTATGATCTTGCCCGCGACGGCGAAAAAGTCGATCTCGCCCCCCGGATCATCCGGGTCGAGGACTTCCGGCTGACCGAGATCCTCAGCGCGGACGAGGCGGTTTTCGAGGTTCGCTCTGGCAAGGGCGCCTATATGCGGAGCCTGGGACGTGATCTGGCTCAACATCTTGGGTCCCAGGGCCATATTTCGGCCCTGCGGCGTCTATCTGTTGGGGGTTTCACGGAAAAACAGGCGATTTCGCTGGACGCCCTCAAGGCACTGGGGCATATTCCGGCCGCTTTTGAGCATTTACTGCCGATAGAGACCGCGCTGGACGACATCCCGGCCCTGGCCTTATCGGCCACCGAGGCGATACGCCTTCGGTCCGGACAACCGGTTGGATTACTCCACCGCCAAGACCGCGATCGATTTCGGGAGTTCACTCCCGGCGGCATGGTTTGCGCCATGTCGGAAGGCAAGCTCCTGGCTCTCACCCGTTATGAGGCAGGAGAACTCGTCCCGGTGCGCGTCATCAACCATTAGGACCATAAAGGAGAAGGTCGATGTCGATCACTGCCGATCGTAAGCAGGAAGTTCTGAAGGAATTCGCCCAGGCCGCCAACGACACCGGCTCGCCCGAGGTACAGGTCGCGCTCCTCACCGAGCGGATCAAGAATCTGACCGAGCATCTGCAGAGCCATGACAAGGATTTCCATTCGCGTCGTGGTCTGCTGGTCATGGTCGGCCAGCGCCGCCGACTGCTCGACTACTTGAAGAAGAAGAACAACAAGCGCTACCTGGACATCGTGTCAAAGCTGGGTCTGCGCCGCTAACCCCACCGGGGATCCCGCCCAGGGCAGAATGCCCGGGGCGGGATTGTCGTATTGGGGTTCATGTGACAATCCCGATACGCCATCCCCATTCATCCCAACGGCCGGCGCGGTTCATCGACCACCACGCCATCAGCCGCAACGCGCCGGGCCGACGCAAGCAACGTCATCGTTCCATGATCACGTTGCTTTCGCGGGTCCGGCATCCCATCGGTCGAAGATGTGTGGCAGCCCAATAGAATGTGGCGGCCAGAAAGGACCATTCAAATGTTTAAGATCTATCGCAAAGAACTGATGTGGGGCGGCCGCAAGTTGACCCTCGAGACCGGCCGCATCGCGCGCCAGGCTGACGGCGCCGTGCTCGCCACCTATGGCGAAACCGTCGTGCTGTGCACCGCCGTCGGCGCCAAGTCGCCCAAGCCCGGCGTCGACTTCTTCCCGCTGACCGTCAACTACCAGGAAAAGACGTTCGCTGCCGGCAAGATCCCGGGCGGCTTCTTCAAGCGCGAGGGCCGTCCGACCGAGAAGGAAGTGCTGACCAGCCGCCTGATCGATCGCCCGATCCGTCCGCTGTTCCATGAAACCTATCGCAACGAGACCCAGGTCGTCTGCACGACCTTGTCCCATGATCTCGAGAACGATCCCGACATCGTCGCCTTGATCGGCGCCTCGGCCGCCCTCACCATCTCCGGCATCCCGTTCCTGGGGCCGATCGGTGCGGCGCGCGTCGGCTACATCAACGGCGAATATGTGCTCAACCCGAAGCGTTCGGATCTGCCGAACTCGAAGCTCGACCTCGTCCTCGCCGGCACCTCGGAAGGCGTGCTGATGGTGGAATCGGAAGCCCAGGAGCTTTCGGAAGACGTCATGCTCGGTGCCGTCAATTTCGGCTTCAAGGAATTCCAGCCGGTGATCAACGCGATCATCGAACTGGCCGAGCAATGCGCCAAGGACCCGCGCGAGCTCACCGCCCCGGATGCCGCCGCCGTCGAGATCTTCGGCGCGCTGAAGGCGCAGTTCAGCGACAAGCTCGCTGAAGCCTATCGCGAGACCGCCAAGCAGGCGCGCACCGACAAGGTCGCCGCCGTGAAGGACGAAGCCAAGAAGACGCTGGGCACCGACGACAAGAAGGTCGAGCTGGTCGGCAAGCAGTTCAAGGAACTGGAAAAGGACATCGTTCGCGGCAACATCCTGAAGACCGGCCTGCGCATCGACGGCCGCGACACCAAGACCGTCCGCCCGATCACGGCGGAAGTCGGCGTCCTGCCGCGCGCCCACGGCTCGGCGCTGTTCACCCGCGGTGAGACCCAGGCCCTCGTGGTCACCACGCTCGGCACCGGCGATGACGAACAGATCATCGACGCGCTGGACGGCGAATACCGCGAAACCTTCATGCTGCATTACAACTTCCCCCCCTATTCGACCGGTGAAGCCGGCCGCATGGGTTCGCCGGGCCGCCGCGAAATCGGCCATGGCAAGCTCGCCTGGCGCGCGGTGCATCCGCTGCTCCCGGCCAAGGAAGCCTTCCCCTACACGATCCGCGTCGTTTCCGAGATCACGGAATCGAACGGCTCGTCGTCGATGGCGACCGTTTGCGGTTCGTCGCTGGCGATGATGGATGCGGGCGTGCCGCTCAGCCGTCCGATCGCCGGCATCGCCATGGGCCTGATCAAGGAAAAGGACGGCTATGCCGTTCTCTCCGACATCCTGGGCGACGAAGATCACCTCGGCGACATGGATTTCAAGGTGGCTGGTACCAGCGAGGGCATCACCGCCCTGCAGATGGACATCAAGATCACCTCGATCACGGCCGAGATCATGAAGATCGCCCTCGCCCAGGCGAAGGACGGTCGTCTCCACATCCTCGGCGAGATGGCCAAGGGCCTGACCGGCGCCCGCGAAGGCGTCAACGAGAACGCCCCGCGCATCACCGTGATCAACATCCCGAAGGACAAGATCCGCGAAGTCATCGGCCAGGGCGGCAAGGTCATCCGCGAAATCTGCGAAGTGACCGGCGCCAAGGTCGACATCGAAGACGACGGCACGATCAAGGTTGCGGCGGTCGATTCCAAGGCCGGCGAAGCCGCCATCAACTGGATCCGCGGCATCGTTGCCGAGCCGGAAGCCGGTGTCATCTATGACGGCAAGGTCGTCAAGCTGATGGATTTCGGTGCCTTCGTGAACTTCCTGGGCAGCAAGGACGGCCTCGTCCATATCAGCGAACTTGCCGCGCACCGCGTCAAGCAGGTCTCGGACGTCGTCGAGGTCGGCCAGGCGGTGAAGGTGAAGGTGCTGGGCATGGACGATCGCGGCAAGGTGAAGCTGTCGATGCGCGTCGTCGATCAAGCGACCGGCGCCGACATCTCGGAGGACATCGCCAAGGCCGATGCCGAGCGCCGCGCCCAGCGCGATGCCGAGCGCGGCCCGCGCTCCGAGCGCGCCGATTCGTAAGGCTGAAGGGGACGGCGGTTTTTTCAACGCCGTCCCCCGCCTGCGTTTCTGATAGACTAGCCCGATGCCAATACGCGCACTTTCCCTGCCAAAGGTGATCGGCCATCGCGGTGCTGCCGAGGCGGCGCCCGAGAACACATTGGCAGGCTTCCGCGAAGCCAAGCGCCAGGGTGCGACCTGGGTCGAGTTCGACGCCAAGCTGTCGGCCGACAACCGCGCCTTCCTGCTCCATGACGACAACATCGACCGCACCAGCAATGCGGCGGGCCCAGCACGCGCCCTCTCCTATGACGAGATTCGCCTGCTCGATGCCGGCAGCTGGAAGAATGCGCGCTTTGCCGGCGAGAAGATGCCGCTGCTCGCCGAAGCGCTGTCGCTGTTTGCGCAGGAAGACATCCAGTTCAATCTGGAATTGAAACCCTGCCCCGGTCGTGCCCGCGAAACAGCCAAGCTCATTCTTGAAGAACTGGCGCATCTGTGGCCGGCGGGCAAGCCCAAGCCGCTGATTTCGAGCTTCGTGCTCGAATGCCTGGAGATCGCCCGCGACACGGCGCCGGAACTCCCGCGTGGCCTGCTGCTGGAGGATCACGCGGCCAATTGGCTGGATCTGGCGCAGAACCTCAAGGCCGATACGGTGAATATCTGGGATCAGACGGCGACAGCGGAATGGGTGGCGGAGATCAAGGCGGAAGGCTATGGCCTGCTGGTCTACACCGTTAACGACGCCGCCCGCGCCAAGCAATTGATCGGTTGGGGCGTCGACGGCGTTTTCACCGACGCGCCGGCCCGCATCTTGGCGGCGGTCGGCCAATAATTATATAAATCAGGGTATCGCCGCGGGTCGGACCTCGCGGATATTGGGAGGGTTGGGTGAAAGCACTGAAGCCGCTGCTGATTTCGGGACGCGAAGTCCTGCCGCTCATTGAAGGCGGCAAGGGCATCTCCGTGTCGAACGGTCAATCGTCGGGCGCCTGGGCGCTCGCTGGCGGTGTCGGTACTTTTTCCGGCGTAAATGCCGATTCCTATGACGAGAACGGCAAGCCCATCCCGCAGCTTTATCACGGCAAGACCCGGCGCGAGCGCCATGAGGAACTCCTCAATTACGCGATCAAGGGCGGCATCGCCCAGGCCCGGATCGCGCATGACTGCATGGGCGGCAACGGTCGCCTGCACATCAATGTGCTGTGGGAGATGGGCGGTGCCGAACGCGTGCTGCACGGCGTGCTCGAAGGCGCCAAGGGGCTGATCCACGGTGTCACCTGCGGCGCCGGTATGCCCTATCGCATCGCCGAGATCTGCGCGCAGTACAATGTCCATTATTACCCGATCGTCTCCTCGGCCCGTGCCTTCCGGGCCCTGTGGAAGCGCGCCTATCACAAGTTCAGCCATCTGCTGGGTGGTGTGGTCTATGAAGACCCGTGGCTGGCCGGCGGCCATAACGGTCTGTCGAATGTCGAGGACCCGACCAAGCCGCAGCCGCCCTATGAGCGCGTGCGCGAGCTCCGCCAGACCATGCGCGACGAATGCGGCCTTGCCGAGACGCCGATCATCATGGCGGGCGGCGTCTGGTGCTTGCGCGAATGGGAAGACTGGTTGGAGAACCCGGAATTGGGGCCGATTGCCTTCCAGTTCGGCACGCGGCCTTTGCTCACCCAGGAAAGCCCGATATCGGATGCCTGGAAGAAGCGCCTGGTGACGCTGAAAAAGGGCGATGTGTTCCTCAATCGTTTCAGCCCCACCGGTTTCTATTCGTCGGCGGTCAATAACGACTTCATCCAGGAACTGCGGCAGCGTTCGGAACACCAGATCGCCTATTCGCAGCACAAGGTGGGCGAGCATGACTGGCCGCTGGCCATCGGTGCCCGCGGCCGCGAGGTGTTTGTGACGGCGGCCGACAAGCTCCGTGCCGAGGAATGGATTCGCGCCGGCTTCAGCGAGGCCTTGCGCACCCCGGAATCGACCCTCATTTTCGTGACACGGGAAAAAGCCGACGAGATCTTGAAGGACCAGATCGATTGCATGGGGTGTCTCTCCGCCTGCAATTTCTCGAACTGGGCCCAGAACGAGGCCGGGACGACGGGCCACAAGGCCGATCCCAGGAGCTTCTGCATCCAGAAGACGCTGCAGGAAATCAGCCATTCCGACAAGTTCGAGGACCAGTTGATGTTCGCCGGCCACAACGCCTATCGCTTCCGCGACGATCCCTTCTATGCGAACGGCTTCGTGCCGACCGTGAAGCAGCTGGTCGAGCGGCTGGTCACGGGCGACTGAGATAAGACCCCTCACCCCAACCCCTCTCCCCGCAAGCGGGGAGAGGGGCTTATTGCCAGAACTCATTAGGAACTCCCTCGCCCCGCTTGCGGGGAGAGGGTCGGGGTGAGGGGCCTTCCTCGTAAGCGATGCATTCCACGCAAGGCCCGCGCGTGAAATTTTTCGGCGCCAGCGGTGGGCGAAGCCGTTAGTCTGCGGCGCATGACGCAATCCGCCCCTCTCCCCCGCTGGCAAGCGCTGGCCCTTATCGCTGCCCTCTCGCTCATCTGGGGTTATAACTGGGTGATGATGAAGGTGGCGGTGACCTATGCGCCACCCTTTGCCTTTGCCGCCTTGCGCTTCCTGGGTGGCGCCGTCGTGCTGATGGCGACCTTGAAGCTGATGGGTCGCTCGCTGCGCTTTCGCGAGCTGGCCCCCCGCTGGCGCGTCATCACGTTGATCGGCCTGCTGCAGACGGCCTTCTGCTTTGGCCTGATCACCTGGGCGCTGTCGACGGGGACCGCGGGGCGCAGCGCTGTGCTCAATTACACCATGCCGCTTTGGGTGCTGGTCTTCTCGGTGCTGCTGCTGAAGGAAAAGGTGCCGGGCGCGCAATGGGGAGCGGCGGCCTTGGCTCTTGTCGGCATCGTGTTGATCTCGATCGCCGGCGGCAAGTCCGGCTCGCTCCCGGCCGTCATGCTGGCACTGGGGGCCGGGCTCACCTGGGGTCTTGGCGTCGTCGTCACCAAGCGGGCGATGCGCGTCGCCCCCATGGATCCGCTGGCGCTTACCGCCTGGCAGATGCTGGCGGGCGCCATTGCCATGTGCGCCGTGGCGCTGATCGTGCCGGAAGGGCCGATCGACTGGTCGCCGGGCTTCATCACGGCGCTACTCTATAACATCGGGCCGGCGACACCGCTCGCCTATGTCATCTGGTTCACGCTGCTCAATCGCCTGGATGCGGGGCTGGCCTCGCTCGGCATCCTGCTCACCCCGCTCCTTGGGCTTCTTCTCTCGACCCTGCAACTGGGTGAGAGGCCGGGGCTTGTCGAAGGGGTGGGGATGGGGCTTATCCTGTTGGCGATTGCCGGGTTGGGCTGGGTCAGCGGGCGGCAGGCGCGGAAGAACCGCCCCGCCTGAACCACCCAGCCTGAACCGACCGCGTCGCAGTTGGCACGAGTTGGGGGAGGGGCATGGAGATATCGCTGACCGGTGGTCGCCTGCTACTGGCCGCCACCGCGCTGTGGCTTGGCACCGCCACGGTGTGGGCCGATGACGCGCCCTCGATCGCGACGCTGGAAAAGCAGGCGACCGACGCCGTGATCGCCGGCGAATTCGGCGCCGCCGATGAGAAGATTCGCGCCGCGATTGCCCTGGCTGACAACGACACCTTCATGCGCCTCGCCTTGCTGCAGGGCCTCATCGCCACCTATATGGGCGGGGACGGGCGCAGCCTGATGGGTGCCGCAATGGCGGCACATCAGAGCAATGCCTGGCCGCGGCCCGTCATCAGTTATCTGTTGGGCGAGCGGAAGTTGCAGCAGGTGGCAGATGGCATCCGCATTTCGGGCGTGCCGATCGCGGAGAAGACACAGCGGATTTGCGAACTCTCCTTCTTTGCCGGCGCCTTCGCTGCCAGTGATGGCGAGGCCCGCTTTGCCGAGAAACTCCTTAAAAAAGCCGCGGAGACCTGCAGCAGCGACCCCACAATGACGGCGCTGACCGCGGCGGAGCAGGCAAGGCTGCCAAGCGCGCCCTGAGGGCGCCGCATCCGGTTTCAACAGTGACTGACACGGACCGCGTTGTGATGGCCATCACATGTCCTGGTGCTCCAGGTGGCGACAGAGAAGTGGGCATCCCTGGATGCCGCATTCTCTTTCGCAGGAGGCGATCATGGCGGCAGGTTCGCGGAAGCTGATCAAGCAGACGATGTACGATCTGGATATTGGCGGCACGACGACGTTTGCTGCCGGTGTCATCGACTGGGGCGAGGGTGGTGATGATCTGCTGGTCGGCGGCAATCGCACCAATGACTGGCTTTATGGCGGCGCCGGCGACGATGGCATCACCGGCAACGGCGGCAACGATACATTGATCGGTGGCGATGGCGCCGATCTCCTCCATGGCGGTTCAGGCAGCGACACGATCGTCTATGCGGGTTCGGATGAGGCCGTCTCCATCGATCTGCAAGGGCATAGCGGGGCCGGGGGCGAGGCCGAGGGCGACACCATCTGGGAGGTCGAGAACATCGTCGGCTCGGCCCATCACGACTGGCTGATGGGTGACGGGCTCGGCAACTATATCCAGGGTGGCGACGGTCACGACACCATCTATGGCCGCAGCGGGGACGATTATCTCGATGGCGGCGCCGACGATGACACGTTGCAGGGCGATGCCGGCAACGACACGCTATGGGGCGGTGATGGGGCCGACACCATGCGCGGCGGCAGCGGTGACGACACGCTCTATGGCGGCGCCGGCGACGATAGGATCTATGGCAATGACGGCGCCGACCTCATCATCGGCGGCGCCGGGTTCGATGAAATGAGCGGCGGTGGCGGCGCTGACACCTTCGTATTCCACGGCGATGCCCTCGACGGTCTCGACATCATCACCGATTTCAATCCGGCGGAGGACATCTTGCGTCTCGTCGGCGTGAGCGGCCCCGACGATTGGCAGGACGCGCTGGTTCACACCGACCAGGACGGCTTCGTCGTCATCACCTTCCCCGGCAGCAGTGTCACCTTGGAAGGTACCAATCTTGGCCAGGTCGGCACGCTGGCCGAACTCGATGCGCTGATCAATATCGAATACGCACCCTGAGCGATGCGTCGCGCAAGATCAGTCGCGGACGGCGAATGGAGAGAAGCGGGTTTGGGTGTCGTAGACGTCGATGCCCTCGGCGCGCTTCAGCTTCCCCACGATGAGATAGGTGAAGGGTGTGGCCAGCGTCTCGTAGCCGACCTTGAAGAGCCACTGGTTGAGGATGACGGCATAGAGCAATTCGCTCGGCCAATCGCCATAGAAGGCGATGGTGAGGAAGATCGCCGTGTCGCACCCTTGCCCGAAGAGCGTCGAGCCGATGGTGCGGGCCCAGAGGAAGCGACCCTTGGTCCAGACCTTCATCTTGGCAAGGATGTAGGAGTTGACGAACTCGCCCACCAGATAGGCGGCGAAGGAGGCGGCGAGGATGCGTGACTGTGACCCCAGGATCGCGTCATAGGCCGATTGGTCGGTCCAGCTGGGATCGGCGGGGAGCGCCTGGCCAAGCGTGATGGCGGCCACGGCAAAGAGGTTGCAGCCAAAGCCGACCCAGATCGCGCGGCGCGCCCGGGCATAGCCATAGACCTCGGTCAGTACGTCACCGAGGATATAGGTGATGGGGAAGATGAGGTCTGCCGCCTGCAGCGAATAGCCGGCGATATTGATCGCCTTCACGGCGATCACATTCGAGATGATGAGGTCGGTCACGAACAGGGCGACCACGACGACGAACAGGGTCGAGTGGCGGTTGGAGAGCGCGCCGGGCGCGGTTGCGGTCATCACGCGGGTCTTTCAAAAAAGGCTGGATTTTCCGGGGTTATAGCGCCGGCTGGCCCCAGGGCCAAGCGGCGATTTTGGTGGCGGGCGGGGCGCTCGCTGGCTAAAAACCGGCCCATGCGCCTCTCCGATTTCGACTTCGACCTGCCCCCTGACCGCATCGCCCTCCATCCCCTGGAGCCGCGCGAGGCGGCGCGGTTGCTTCATGTCCAAGAGGGCGGGTTTTCCGACAGGATCGTGCGCGATCTCCCCGATCTGCTTAGGGAAGGTGACGTTTTGGTCTCGAACGACACCAAGGTCATCCCGGCTCAGCTGGAGGGCAGGCGCGGCGAAGCGCGGATCGAGGTGACCTTGCTCACCCAAATTCCGGGAGAAAACACGGTTAACTGGTGGGCCTTCGCCCGGCCGGGCAAGAAATTGCGGCTGGGTGAGCGCGTCGAATTCGCGCCCGATTTTGCAGCGACTGTGCGGGAAAAGGCCGATGACGGCCAAATCCGCCTCGATTTCGGCATGGATGAGCCGACCTTCCGCGCCGGCCTGGCCCGCCATGGCTGGATGCCGCTGCCCCCCTATATCCGCAAATCCCGCGCCGTCGAGCGGCGGGATGACACCGATTATCAGACCATCTTCGCCACACGCGAAGGGGCCGTCGCGGCGCCGACGGCGGGCCTCCATTTCACCCCCGACCTGCTGGCGCGGCTCAAGGCCAAGGGGGTCGAGCAGCAGCGGGTGACGCTCCATGTCGGGGCCGGGACCTTCCTGCCGGTCAAGGTCGACGATGTATCCCAGCACAAGATGCATGCCGAATATGGCGAGATCGTGCCTGAGACGGCGGCTGCCATCAACCGCGCCAAGGCCGAGGGGCGTCGCGTCATTGCCATCGGCACCACATCCTTGCGGCTCCTCGAAAGTGCTGCGCAAGACGGCCGGCTTTTGCCCTTTGCCGCCTCCACGGATATCTTCATCACGCCCGGATTCAGGTTCCAGATCGCCGACATGCTCATGACCAATTTCCACCTGCCGAAATCGACCTTGTTCATGCTGGTCTGTGCCTTCGCAGGCGAGGCGCGCATGAAGGCCGCCTATGAACATGCGATTGGCAGCGGCTATCGGTTCTTCTCCTATGGCGATGCCTCATTGCTGGAGCGCGCATCATGAGCGGCAAGTTCGACCTCATCACCACCGACGGCAAGGCACGGCGCGGGCGCATCCACACGGCGCACGGCATCGTCAACACGCCGGCCTTCATGCCGGTCGGCACCGCCGGCACGGTCAAGGCGATGCTGCCGGAATCGGTGAAGGCGACGGGCGCCGAGATCGTGCTCGGCAACACCTATCATCTGATGCTGCGCCCGGGGGCCGAGCGCGTGGCCTCATTCGGTGGCTTGCATAAATTCATGAACTGGCCGGGGCCGATCCTCACCGATAGCGGCGGCTTCCAGGCGATGAGCCTTTCCGACTTGCGCAAGATCAACGAGAACGGTTGCGAGTTCCGCTCGCATATCGACGGCTCGAAGCACATGCTGACACCCGAGCGCTCGATCGAGATCCAGGATCTCCTCGATTCCAACATCACCATGGTGCTCGATGAATGCACCGCCTTTCCGGCGACACCCGATGAGGCGGCGTCCTCGATGCGCCGCTCGATGCGCTGGGCGGAACGTTGCCGCAAGGCTTTTCGCGACCGCGACGGCTATCTGCTGTTCGGCATCGTGCAGGGCGGCATCTATCCGCATTTGCGCGAGGAATCGGCGAAAGCGCTGATCGATATCGGCTTCGATGGCTACGCGATCGGTGGTTTGGCGATCGGCGAAGGCCAGCAGCAGATGTTCAGCGTGCTGGACTACACCCCCGATTTCCTGCCCGCAGATCGCCCGCGCTATTTGATGGGTGTGGGCAAGCCCAGCGATCTGGTGGGATCGGTCGCGCGTGGCATCGATATGTTCGATTGCGTGATGCCGACGCGCTCCGGCCGCACCGGCCTCGCCCACACGCGCTATGGCGATCTCAACATGCGCAATGCGCGGCATGCGACCGATGACCGGCCGATCGATCCTTTGTGCACGTGTCCTGCCTGCACATCCTATGTGCGCGGCTATATTCACCACCTGATGAAGACCAAGGAGATCCTGGGCGCGATGCTGCTCACCTGGCACAATCTCCATTACTATCAGGAACTGATGCAGGGAATGCGGCACGCCATCGAACAAGGCGGTCTTGCCGCCTTCACCGATGACTTCCATCGCCAACAGGCGCTGGGCGATATCCCGAACTGAAGGAGGCCTTCAAGATGGCCAAGAAAGCAGCTTATGCCGATTTGACGCAGCTCGGCGCCAAGGTCGAGACGGCGGCCTCGCCCGAGCTCGCGGTGCTGGAGCGGGTGCCCAATCCGCATCCGGGCACCATCTATGTCGCGCGCTATACGGCGCCGGAATTCACCTGCCTCTGCCCCGTGACCGGCCAGCCGGATTTTGCGCATCTCGTCATCGACTATGTGCCGGACAAGTGGCTGGTTGAATCGAAATCGCTGAAGCTCTATCTGACCGCGTTCCGCAACCACGGCGGTTTCCACGAAGGCACCACCATCGATATCGCCAAGAAGTTCATCCGTGTCGCCAAGCCCAAATGGCTGCGCATCGGCGGCTATTGGTATCCGCGGGGTGGCATTCCCATCGACGTCTTCTTCGAACACGGCAAGCGCCCCAAGGATTTCGTCATCCCCGACCAGGCCGTGCCGCCATACCGGGGCCGTGGATAAGAGATGAATGCGGCGGACATCAAAGCCGCCATTCGCGCGCAGGCGTTGGCGGCGGGATTCGATGCCGTTGGTTTTGCGCCGGCGCAGCTTGCACCCGAGGCCAAGGGGCGACTGCAGGAATTTCTGAACGCCGGCCGCCATGGCGACATGGGCTGGATGGTGGAGAAGGCCGATCGCCGCGGTGATCCGCAGACCCTGTGGCCGGCGGCGCGGAGCGTTGTCGTCCTCGGCCTCAATTATGGGCCCGATCAGGATCCGCTCAGCATCCTCGCGGCACGCGACCGGGCGGCGATCTCGGTCTATGCGCGCCATCGCGATTACCATGACGTGGTGAAGAAGCGCCTGAAACAATTGGGGCGCTGGATTGCCGCGACCTATGGCTGCGAGATCAAGGTCTTTGTCGATACGGCGCCGGTGATGGAGAAACCTCTCGCCGCGCAAGGTGGCATCGGCTGGCAGGGGAAGCATACCAATCTGGTTTCTCGCGCTTTCGGCTCGTGGCTGTTCCTCGGCGAAATCTATCTGGCGCTCGATGTTGAGCCAGATGCGGCGGAAGTGGATCATTGCGGGGCGTGCCAGCGCTGTCTCGATGTCTGTCCGACCGCGGCCTTCCCGGCGCCGTATCAGCTCGACGCGCGGCGCTGCATTTCCTATCTCACCATCGAGCATGCGGGGCCGATCCCGCTTGAGTTTCGGCCGCTGATGGGAAACCGCATTTATGGCTGCGACGATTGCCTCAGCGTCTGTCCGTGGAACAAGTTCGCGCAGGCAACGCCGCACGCGCCGCTCGTCGCCCGCGAGGATCTGACGGCACCACGCCTTGCGGCCCTTGCAGCGTTGGACGATGCTGCCTTTCGCGCCTTGTTCTCCGGCTCGCCGGTGAAGCGGATCGGCCGCGACCGCTTCCTGCGCAACGTCCTCATCGCCATCGGCAACAGCGCTGCTGCGGAACTTTTGCCAGCCATTGAGGTTCTGCTGTCAGATCCGGCGCCCATCGTCCGCGGGGCCGCGGTCTGGGCGCTCTCGCGTCTCGACCCGGGCAATTTCGCGGCCCGTCAAATACTTGCCTTGCGCGAAGAATTCCATCCTGACGTGCGGTCAGAATGGACCGCCGGGATACCCATTTCTACATTGTAGTTTTTCCAGGATACCGCCGATCCTTTTGTTGCAGCGCAATCATTCGCGGCCAGCGTTGTCCAATTAGGAAGCTGGTATGCGCGCGCTGCAATTGACGGCCCAGAGAAACCTTACCTATTCTTAACCAAGATGACAGTGCCGGTCGCGGGATGGGTACCGGCATAACCAAGGGGGTGGGCGATGCTTTTTGCCAGACTCTTGCAGGCCGGGATCCGACAGGGACATATCGCGGTCATCGATCATCAGGGCAGGCGCCAGGATTTCGGCAGCGGTGCGCCCTCCGTCACCTTGCGTCTGCACGATCCGGCCTTGAACTGGAGCCTGGGCCTCAGCCCGTGGCTCAAGGTCGGCGAAGCTTACATGGACGGCCGCCTGACGATCGAGGATGGGTCGCTCTACGACTTCATCGACATCGCCATGCGCAACACCGAGGGGCTGAGCAGCCTGCAGTCGCAGAAGGTGTTCAAGGTCATCAATCGCTGCTTACGCTGGTGGCATCAGCGCAATCCAGTCGGTGCGGCACAGCAGCATGTTGCCCATCATTATGATCTCAGCCGCAAGCTGTTCGAGCTCTTCCTTGACGACAGCATGCAGTATTCCTGCGCCTATTTTGCCACGCCAACGCTGACATTGGCGGAAGCACAGCAGGCCAAGATGCGCCACATCGCGTCGAAATTGATCCTGCAGCCGGGCCAAAAGCTGCTCGATATCGGCTGTGGCTGGGGCGGGCTTGGCATCTATCTTGCCAAGACGGCCGGCGTCCATGTGACGGGTGTGACACTCTCGAAGGAGCAACATGAAATCGCCTGCGCCCGTGTGAAGGCCGCCGGCCTCGAGGGCCAGGTCGACTTCAAACTGCAGGACTATCGACTGGAACCGGGGCGGTTCGACCGCATCGTCTCGGTCGGCATGTTCGAGCATGTGGGTCTCAAGCACTTCCCGGAATTCTTCGCCAAGATTGAGGAATTGCTGGTGCCGGGCGGTGTCGCCCTTTTACACGCGATCGGCCGGCGCGATGGGCCGGGTCATACAAACCCCTGGTTGAGAAAGTATATTTTCCCAGGGGGGTATTCGCCGGCGCTATCTGAAGTCCTGCCGGTGGTCGAGGAGACGGGGCTGTGGGTGACCGATATCGAGATCCTGCGCCTCCATTATGCCGAGACGCTGAAGCATTGGCGGGCGAATTTCGAACAGAACCGAGCTGCCATCCAAGCGCTTTACGACGAGCGTTTCTGCCGCATGTGGGAGTTCTATCTGGTGGGCAGCGAATTGTCGTTCCGCCACGATTACAACATGGTGTTCCAGATGCAGCTGTCGCGCGGCATCGCGGCGGTGCCGATCACGCGCGACTACATGTTCGACTGGGAGCGCGCCGAAGCGGCACGGCCGAAGACCAAGATGATCTGGAGCAACGGCCAGGCCGCCGAGTGAGCGTCAACCGGGGCTGTGCGCCCCGGCGCGCAGCACGGCATTCTCCGGCAGGCTGATGGTGATGCGCGTGCCCTGGCCCACTTCGCTTGTCACATCCAGCGAACCATTGTGGCCCTGGATCAGCTTGCGGCTGATATAGAGCCCCAGGCCGCTGCCGCCATATTTGCGGCTATAAGCGGCTTCGCCCGAGCGGAAGGGTTGGCCGAGATCGCGCATGATTTCCGGCGGGATGCCGGGGCCGGTATCGGTGACGGTGAGACGCAGACCCGGGCCTGTGCAATCGGCGGCAATATCGATGCGGCCATCGGCCGGTGTGAACTTTGCCGCATTGCCGACGATGTTGAGGATGACCTGGCGGAAGCTGCGCGTGTCGACCAGCAGGTCGGGGCATTCCGGCCCGATGTTGATATAGATCGGGGCCGCGTCGGGAAAGGCGTGGCGCACCAGATCGATCTGCTCGGCCAGATTGCTGCCGAGATGGAAACGCTGGCGGTTGAGCTTGGCGGTCCCAGACTCGATGCGGCCGACATCGAGCAGATCGTTGATCAGTTCCAGCAGCTGTCGCCCGCTGCGATGAATGTCGCGGGCATATTCGCGCGTCTTTTCCGGATCCAGCAGCAGGCGATCGATTGCTTCGGAAAAGCCCAAGATGGCATTCAACGGCGTGCGCAGCTCATGGCTCATATTGGCCAGGAATTCCGACTTCGCCCGGCTTCCCGCTTCGGCCTTTTCCTTTTCGGCGATCAAGGCTTCGTCGAGCAGCTTGCGCTGGATGGCGATGGCGGCGGAGGCGGCGAGGCGCCAGGCGATGTCGAGTTCGCGCTGGCTCGGGCGATAGGTTGTGCGGTGATAGGTGGCAAAGGTGCCAAGGACCGCGCCGCCTTTCGACTTCAGCGGGATCGACCAGCAGGCGCGCAGGCCATGCGGCATCGCAATCTGCTTGTAATCAGCCCAGAGTGGGTCGGTCTCGATATCTTCGACCACCACCATCTCGCCGGTATAGGCCGCGGTCCCGCAGGAGCCGACGGCGGGCCCGATGGGGGCGCCGTCGATCGCCGCCGAATATTCCGTGGGCAGATGCGGGGCCGCGCCATGGACCAGATGTTTGCCGTCGGGTGAAAGCAGCAGGACAGAACAGAGTGCCTCGCTCAGCACACTTTCCAGCGCACGGCAGGCGAGGTCCAGGATATCGCACAGGGGCACGTCTTCAACGATCGCCCGCAGGATGCGCTGTTCGGCGTCCTTCAGCGTTTCTTCCTGCCTGCGTTCCGCCATCAGCTCGATGAGCTCGGTACTCGACGCCATGCCCTGCCGCCCCATTACGCTGTCACGCCGCCGCCAGCCCCAGTCTGGAGCCTGCACCGGTTGAACATTCTTTATTTTTGACGGTTCTGGTCTTGTGACAGCTTCAACATCACGCGGGGTTTGTTAGCTAATCCCGCATCTGTCTCGCTATTCTCTGGTTGCAGAACTCACTAAAGCAAGTCGCCCCAATCAACAAGCTTGCTGAATGGTGAATAAATCATAAATCACACGTTTTTCGTGTTAACGAACACGGATATCAAGCTGGTAACAAAACGCGGGCGGTCAGGCCGGCAATGGTGCCGTCGGGCGCCATACGATTGTGTAAGTCGATCTCCCCGCCTTGGGCGAGGACGGCGCTGCGGGCAATGGCAAGACCCAGACCCGTGCCGCCGGAATCGCGGTTGCGGGACCCTTCGATGCGATAGAAGGGACGGAAGACCCGGTCCATCTCAGCCGCAGGAATGCCGGGGCCGCGATCATCGATGCGGATTTCGAACCGGGGGTGGCCGTCGGCATCCTGCCCACGTGCAAGGTTCACTGTGGCGTCGCTGCCGTATTTGACGGCGTTATCGATGAGATTGGCGACCGCCCGTTTCAGGGCCAAGGGTTGTGCCACGACCTCCCAGGGGCCGGTGCCGGCGATGCCCAGGCGCATGGCCGGCTGATGTTCGCCGGCCTCCTTCACAAGCGCGCGCAGATCGATGCTGCGGGCAGGCTCGGGGTTTCCCTCTTCGCGGGCGAAAGCGAGGGTGGAGCCGATCATCGCCTCCATCTCGTCGAGGTCTTTGAGGAGCTTGCCCCGCATCTCCTCGTCATCCATCAGCTCGGCGCGCAAGCGCAGCCGCGTGATGGGTGTTTTAAGATCGTGCGAGATCGCGGCAATCATCTGCAGCCGGTCTTCGATGAGGCGGCTGATGCGGGCCTGCATCTTGTTGAAGGCGCTGGCGGCGCGGCGCACCTCGCCGACGCCGGATTCCGGCAGCGGCTGCGTGGTACCCGATCGACCGAGCGATTCGGCAGCGCGGGTGAGCCGCTCCAATGGCCGCATCAGGCGTAGCAGCGCATAGAGGCAAAGACCCAGGACGGCGACGACCGATCCCGCGGTAAGGCCCAGGAACTGGGGCGACGCCCATGGGAGGCTCGCCACCATCAGGAATTCGAAATTGAGCCACGAGCCATCGAAAAGGCCGATGGCCACCCGCATGGGAACCAGGTCATTGGCCCGTTCCTTCTCGCCGGGCTGGCCGGTGCCGACGCGGATCTCGCGCCAATTGACGCCTTTGAGGCGATCGGCGATGGCGGCGGCGAGCGGTGCCAGTTCGCGCGGCGCCTCGGTGGTAGCCACCAGCGGACGATTGGACATGCGCACATCGAGCGACGGACCGCTCATCGCCTCGGCGACGCCGTGCCGCAAGGGTGGCGATGTGTGATCAAGGAACACGGCCAAGGCGGCGATGCGCTCGGCCGCGCGCTGGTCTTCGAGACGGAGCAGAACCTCGTTGCGGTTGAGGTTGTGGAGCAGAACCGTGACGGCCTGGCTCGCCAGCACGCCGGTGAAGAGGATCAGCAGCAGCCAGGCGAGGATGCTGTCGGGGATGAGGCGGCGGCTCATGGCCTGCCGGTTTCGCGCGTGACCTTGGCAGCGAACATGTAGCCGCCACCGCGCACGGTGGTGATAAAGCGGGGTTGCGTCGGGTCGCTTTCGATCTTGCGCCGCAAGCGCCCGACCTGCACGTCGATGCTGCGGTCGAAAGGCTGGGCCGTGCGACCCTTGGTGAGGTCCAGGAGTTGATCGCGTGAGAGGACGCGTTGCGGCCGTTCGGCGAGCGCCACCAACAGATCGAATTCACCGGTCGACAGCTCGACTTCGCCGGCGGGGCCATTGACGCGACGGCCGGAAAGATCGATGCGCCAATCCTCAAAGACCAGGAGTTGCACCGGCTCACCTTCGCCCGCCGGTGCCTCATACCCACCACGCCGCAGCACGGCGCGGATGCGGGCCAGCAATTCGCGCGGGGAGAAGGGCTTGGGCAGGTAATCGTCGGCGCCCATTTCCAGGCCGATGATGCGGTCGGTCTCCTCGCCGGCGGCGGTCAGCATGATGACGGGCAGGCGTGACAGCGCCGTGTTGCGGTCGGCGCGAAGCTGGGCACAGAGCTGCAGCCCGGTTTCGCCGGGCATCATGACATCGAGCACCAGCAGGTCGATCTTGGCATCCGCGAGGACCCGGCGCATGTCGCGCCCATCGGCGGCCTGGCTGCAGCGGAAGCCATGCTTTTCCAGAAAGCGCGACAGCAGATCGCGGATTTCGCGGTCGTCGTCCGTAATGAGGATGTGAGGCGTTTTTTCGCTCATGGATGAGATTTATCCGCGGATTCCGGCGGGCGCCAGCCTATTTGGTAACATCTTGTAACAACTGGCGCCCTGGTCGCAAAGCGTTGCCAAATAGCATGCCGGCCGACATGGCGCTGTGACAGGGCAAGAACAATATCCTCTCCAACGCGGCCTTCCCCAGAAACACCATCGGGGGCCCGAGAATGGAGATAGAAATGACCGAGAGAGTTTCCGTGAGCGCGTCCCCCGCGCCCGAAAGCAGCCGCAGCCGGTTATTCGTGACGGTCGGCCGCGCGGCCCTGTTCATGGGGGCGCTGGCCTTCGTGCCGCCCGCCCTGAGCCTTGCCCATGTGGCCGAAGCGAAGGCCGATCAGAATCTGACCAATTCGGGCGTTGCCGACCAGACACGCCCGGCGAGCTTTGCCGATCTTGCCGCCAAGGTGACGCCGGCGGTGGTCAACATCTCGTCCTCGCGCAAAGTCGCCGAGAGCGATGGCGCCGAGATGCCGTTCAACTTCCCCAAGGGCTCGCCCTTCGAAGACCTGTTCAAGCAGTTCGAGGAACAGCAGGGCGGCGGCCACAAGCAGATGCATAAGGCGATGTCGCTGGGGTCGGGCTTCATTATCGATCCGGCCGGCTACATCGTCACCAACAACCATGTGATCGAGGATTCGACCGACATCACGGCGACATTGCCGGACGGGACCGAATATCCGGCCAAGCTGATCGGCACCGATCCGAAGACCGATCTGGCACTGCTCAAGGTCGAAGCCAAGAAGCCGCTGCCCTCGGTTCCCTGGGGCGATTCGGACAAGGCTCGTGTGGGCGATTGGGTGATGGCCGTCGGCAACCCGTTCGGCCTCGGCGGTTCGGTCACGACCGGCATCGTCTCGGCCCGCAGCCGCGACATTCATGAAGGGCCGTTCGACGACTTCCTGCAGATCGACGCCGCCATCAACCAGGGTAATTCCGGCGGCCCGACCTTCGATATGAGCGGCCATGTGGTCGGCATCAACACGGCGATCGTCTCGCCCTCGGGCGGTTCGGTCGGCATCGGTTTTGCTATCCCCAGCAACCTTGCCAAGACCGTGGTGGCCGAATTGCGCGAAAAGGGATCGATCGAACGTGGCTGGCTCGGCGTCGAGATCCAGCAGGTGACGCCGGACCTGGCGCAAGGGATCGGCCTTGATGAACCCAAGGGTGCGCTGGTCGCCAATATCGATCCCAGCTCGCCGGCGGCCAAAGCCGATCTCAAACCCGGCGACGTGGTGCTGGCCTTCAACGGCAGCAAGGTCATGGAAATGCGCGATCTGCCGCGTCTTGTCGCCAATGCCGATCCGGGGTCGAAGGCGACGCTCGACATCCTGCGCGATGGCCATGAGAAGGAGATTTCGGTCGAGATCGGCAAGCTGAAGCCGGAGAAGGTCGCCGCCAATGACAATGGCGATGACAGCGGCAATGCCGGCGACGGTTCGGAAAGCGCCGTGTTGGGTGCCAAGCTCGCGGCCCTGACACCAGAGGCACGCCAGGCGTTCAACCTGGATGACAAGACCAAGGGTGTCGTCATCGTCGACTTGACCGAGGATTCGCCGCTGGTCGATCAGGGCTTGAAGCCCGGCGATGTCATCGAGCGCATCGGCAACAGCGACGTGACGGAACCAGCCGAAATCACGCGCCTCGCTGAGGCGGCGAAGAAAAGCGACAAGCCGGTCCTGGTCATGCTGGTCAACCGCGACGGCCGCGATCACTTCATCGCCGTCAATTTGAAGGCGTAACAAGAGACACGGTTCTGACGAATTCGGAACCGAAGCACTAAAGGCCGGGCGCCGTCACCGCCCCTGTCCCCGCAGGAACTGCCTCCTGCAGCGGCGCCCGGTCAGGCCGACGTTGGTACCCCATCCCCCACCGACGTCGGCCACCCCTTTCACCTTAAGACTTCCCTGTTGTTCCTCCGACTGAACCGGGGTGCCGCTTGCGGCACCCCGTCTTTCTTTGTGCTAGGCTGCGGCCACACCCGCGGAGAAGCGATTTGGCCAAGCTCGAGGTTTATTACAACAGCGCCTGTCCGGTCTGCAGAGCCGGCATCGAGAACCAGCGCGACCGCATGGCGCGCCAGCAATCCGACGCCGCTTGGAAGGATATCGCCGCCGACAGCAACCTGGTCTGCGAGATCGGCGCCGATCTCGACACGGTTCGCCACAGCCTGCATGTACGGGATGACACGGGGACGGTTTTTGTGGGCGCCGATGCCATCGCGCGGCTGATGCTGGAAACGCCGGGGCAGGCGTGGCTGGGGCGGCTGATGATGTGGCGCCCGCTGCGCCCGGTCAGCCGCTGGCTTTACGACCGCTTTGCCGATCAGCTCTTTGCCTGGAACAAACGGCACGGCCGCTGGTAGGTCTTCCGCAAAAGAAAAACGCGGGAGATTTCTCTCCCGCGTCGGTTTCTCAGGCGAAGGCGAGGTTCAGGCCGCGCCCACTTCCTTCAGATAGTCTTCGCGCATCAGCTTGGTCATCGGGCCGGGCGTGAATTTGTAGTCGCCGATCTGGCCGACGGGCGTCACTTCGGCCGCCGAACCCACGAGGAAGACTTCGTCGGTCTTCCCCAGTTCTTCCGGCTGAATGGCACGCTCGACGACCTTGATCTGGCGGCGCTGGGCGAGCTCGATCACGGTCTGGCGGGTGAGGCCATTCAAAAAGCAATCCGGCGTCGGCGTGTGCAATTCACCGTTCTGGACCAGAAACACATTGGCGCCGGTCGCCTCGGCCAGAAGGCCGCGGTAATCCAGCATCATGGCGTCCTGGAAACCATCGCGCTCGGCCTCATGCTTCGAGATCGTGCAGATCTGGTAGAGGCCGGAGGCCTTGGCGGCGGTCGGCGCCGTGTCCGGGGCCGGGCGGCGGTACTTGGCCCATTTCAGGCGGATGCCGTTCGCCAGCAGGTTGGGCGAGAAATAGGACGGCCATTCCCAGGCGGCAATGGCCACGTGGATGGTGTTGTTCTGGGCCGAAACCCCCATCATTTCGCTGCCGCGCCAGGCGATCGCCCGGACATAGCAGTTCTTGAAGCCGGTGCGGCGCACCAGCTCGGTCTTGGCCTTTTCCAGCTCATCGACTGAAAAGGGGATCTGGTAGCCGACGATCTCGGCCGAGCGGTGCAGGCGCTCGGTGTGCTGCCGGGACTTGAACACCTTGCCGTTATAGGAGCGTTCGCCTTCGAACACGGCTGAGGCATAATGGAGGCCATGGGAGAGGACGTGCAGCTTCGCTTCGCGCCAGGGCACGAATTTGCCGTCCATCCAGAGCTCACCGTCACGGTCGTCGAAAGGCACTAAACTCATGAATTCCTCCACAGGGCTTCACATCGGGTTATAAAGGAACCCGGAATGAGCTCGTTTTAAAATATTTGGTTAGATAAGTCAACATGGCTGACATAAAAAATGCCTGATTTGAAATCAGTACCTAACCCCTTGTTCCTGCGGGACGATGAATTGCGGCAGGGAATCGAGCTGCTGTTTTTCGGCTATCGCGATTTTACCGCCCGCGCCGACCAGACCCTGGCCGCCTATGATTTTGGCCGCGCCCATCACCGCGTCATCTATTTCGTCGGCCGCAATCCCGGGATGACCGTCTCGGACCTCCTCGACATCCTGAAAATCACCAAGCAGAGCCTCAGCCGCGTTCTCTCCCAATTGGTGCGGGAGGGCTTCATCGTCCAGCGCCCTGGGACCACGGATCGGCGGCAGCGGCTGTTGAGCCTGACCGACAAAGGCGCGGAACTGGAACGGCGCCTGACCGAGGACCAGCGGGCCCTGGTTGCCCGCGCCTATAAGGCCGCCGGCGCCGAGGCGGTGGAAGGCTTCAAGAAGGTGTTGCTCGGCCTCATCAACGAGGAGGATCGCAGCCGCTTCCGCATGCAGAGTCCAGCGGGGCCTGGGGGAACGGTGCCCGGCGGCGGCACGGGTGGGACGGGTCCTGGCGGATCGCGGTGAGCCATGAGCGCCCACGCCCATATCCTGGTCGTCGATGACGACAAGCGCCTGCGCGACCTCATCGCGCGCTATCTGGGCGAACAGGGTTTTCGCGTCACCGTGGCGATCGACGCGGCGGATGCGCGCGCCAAGCTCAAGAGCATTTCCTTCGATCTCCTCGTCCTCGACATCATGATGCCGGGGGAAAGCGGCCTCGACCTCACCCGCGCGCTACGCCTGGAGAGCAGCGTGCCCATTCTGCTCCTCACCGCCATGGGCGAAGTGCAGGACCGCATCAACGGGCTGGAGACGGGAGCCGACGATTATCTCGGCAAGCCGTTCGAGCCGAAGGAACTGGTCCTGCGCATCAATGCGATCCTCAAGCGCGCGCAGCCGCGCGTGGCGCCGCCGCCGGTTGCGGCCGGCACGGTCAAATTCGGTGCCTTCGCCTTCGAACTCGAGCGCCGCCGCCTCTACAAGGGCGGCGACATCGTGCATCTAACCGAGGGCGAGAGCGAGCTCCTCACCACCCTGGCGCGCCGTGCCGGCCAGCCGGTGAGCCGCGACGAATTGCAGACAAGGGGCGTGGGGGAAGGGGACGAGTTCGGTGCCGAAGCGCCCGACGGCAATGTGGTCGAGGTCGGCGCCTCGCGCCTCATCGACGTGCAGGTCACGCGGCTTCGTCGCAAGATCGAAGACGACCCGCGTTTCCCGCGCTATCTGCAGACCGTGCGCGGCATCGGCTATGTGCTGCGGCCGGATTGAGCGCCCATGAACGCGCTTTTGCAGGATTGGCTGGTGGGGATCGAGCGGGTGCTGCCGCGCTCGCTGCTGGGGCGTTCCATCCTCATCATCGTGACGCCCATTGTCCTGCTGCAGGTGATTTCCGCCTGGGTCTTCTATGACAGCCATTGGAACACGGTCACCAAGCGCCTGGCGCAATCGGTTGCCGGCGAGATCGCTGCCGTCACACGGCTGATGCCGCGCATGGGCGACGCGCCTGACGACAACCAGGTCGCGATCCAGTCCCTGTTCCAGACCGCGCGGAACGACATGGGCCTGCAGCTCGAATTCAAGCCGGGCGAGATCCTGCCCAACGATCCCACCATCATGCGGCAGAACCTGGTCGACCGGCAGCTTGCCAAGGCGCTGGAGGATCTGGTGCAGCGCCCCTTCATCATCGACAGCCGCAGTCTTGAAAAGTACATCGAGATCCACGTGCAGCTGGCCGATGGCGTGCTGCATGTGGTGGTGTTGCGCCGACGCCTGTTCAGTTCCACCACCTATGTCTTCCTGCTGTGGATGGTCGGCACCTCGCTGGCGCTCCTCGCCGTGGCGACCTTGTTCATGCGCAACCAGGTGAAGCCGATCAAGCGCCTGGCACAGGCCGCCGACGATTTCGGTAAAGGTCGCGAGGTGCAGGATTTCCGCACCGACGGCGCCACCGAAGTGGTCCTGGCCGGCCAGGCCTTCAATCAGATGCGCAACCGCATTCGCCGCCAAATCGGCCAGCGCACCGAGATGCTGGCAGGCGTCAGCCACGATTTGCGCACGCCCCTCACGCGCATGAAGCTGCAGCTGGCCATGATGGGCGACCATCCCGAGATCGCCGATCTCAAGAAGGATGTGGCGGATATGGAGCGCATGATCGGCGCCTACCTTGCCTTTGCCCGCGGCGAAGGCATGGAGCAGCCGGCGCCCACCGACCTCGCCGAGGTCGTGGCCGATGTCGCCGGCGATGCGCGGCGTCAAGGTGCCAAGATCGATTTGAAGCTGCCGGAACGGCGTGTCGTGGTGCCGCTGCGCCGTGATGCCTTTCGCCGCGCGCTCGACAACGTCATCGGCAACGCCCATCGCTATGCCGGTGCCATCGGCGTCACCATGGCGTTGAAGCCCAGGCATGTCGAAGTGATGGTCGACGACGACGGGCCGGGCATTCCGGCAGAAGCGCGCGAAGATGTCTTCAAGCCCTTCTTCCGCCTGGAGCAATCGCGCAACCAGGAAACCGGCGGCACCGGCCTTGGCCTCACCATCGCCCGCGACATCATCCGCGGCCATGGCGGCGATCTGGTCCTTTCCGAGGCACCGGGCGGTGGCCTGCGCGCGGTCCTGCGCCTGCCGCTTTAACCGCGTGGACGTGACGGTCGTCACGCTGATTGCGCTGTCTTAGCGAAAACTTACGGTTCCTGAGGGGGAAATTAGCATGCGTCGGCCGGGTGCCGGGCGCACTTATGGGCGCGTCGCCGGCGCCTCAGGTCTGCCGGCTCCCAACCCAAGGATACCGACATGAACGCTCGTACTCAGGTTGAAGCCTTTCCGCTGGTTCCGGGATACCAGCCGCGCCCGGCCGTCCCGGCCGCATCCTCGCCCGACTTCATCGCCCGCATGGCCGCCAATGACGCGGCGGCGGCGCCCAAGCGGCACGAGATCTACCATGCCGTCCACAAGGGCCTGCGCGCGGCGATGAGTGATGCCGTGGTCCGGCTGGGCCGCGTCGATCTCGACAGCATTACCCATCGTGCCGAGACGCTGGCTGCCATTGCCGATCTGCTGCAGCTCTGCCGCGAGCATCTCGAGCACGAGAACAATTTCCTCCACACGGCGATGGAAAGGGTCGTGCCGGGTTCATCTTGCACCTGTGCCGACGACCACAGGCATCACGTCAAGGCGATTGACGCGTTGACGTCGCGCCTGGACGAGGCAGCGGCGGCTGACCCACTGGGGCGCGAGCGCGCCTTCAAGGTGCTCTATCGGCTGTTGGCGACCTTCGTCGCCGAGAACTTCGCGCATATGGAGATCGAGGAGAGCGCCAATACCGAACTGCTGTGGCAGCATTATTCGGATGCCGAACTCCTGGCGATCGAGCACCAGATCCACGCCCATATCAAGCCGGAGCGCATGATGACCTGGCTGCGCTGGATTCTCCCCAATGTGACACGCCAGCAGCGCGCCGCCATGATGCGCGGCATGCAGGCCGGCATGCCGCCCGAACTCTTTGCCGGCGTGCTCGACATGGTGAAGCCGCATTTGAGCGCGTTCGAGCGGGCGGCCCTCGTCGTCGATCTCGCTTAGGGTGCTGCGGGCACCGCGTGCCCGCAGCCGTCAGCCTTCGGCTTCGACCAGTTGCACCGGGCGCGCAAGGGCCAGGCGGAGGCGGCCGCGCCCGGCCTTGTCGAGGGTCAGGTGCTGGCTGCGTTCGGCAAGACGGCGGCGCAGCAGGATGAGGCGCGCTTCCAAGTTCTCCGAGAATTCCGGCAGACGAATCTGCGGCGCCAGACGCAATTCCTTGTTGGTGAACTCGATCCGGCCGGTGCGGGCGTACTCGCCGAGCAGAAACCACAGAATGGCACCGGCGACACCTTTGATCACATATTCGTCGTCGATGAAGACGCTGTCATCGGCGGCATAGTGGCGGATGACGAGCGGCGTGCCGCTACCCGTCGTGACGTCGCCCTCGCTCGGGGCGACGCTGTCGTCGGCATCACCCTGCAAGCCCTGGATGGCGATGCCGGCGGCGCTGGCAAGGATCATCAAGGCATCCTCCTCGTCATAGCCGAAGCGGCCAGGCTCCGGACTCTCGGCATAGATAACCCCCATCAACTCGGTGCCGTTCAGGATCGGCACGGCCAGTTGGCTGCCGCTGTCGGCCAGACCAGGGAGCGGAATTTCCGTCTCCAATCGCGCCGCCATGGGACTGGCGCGCAAGGCATCGCGAATGGCGCGGCCGTAAAGATATTCGCGCGTCGCATGGGCGATGCGGATCGGCGTCTGCTCGCGCGCCGCCACGCCGATGACGCCCTGGCCGGGCAATATCTCGGCGCCAACACCGGATTCCTCATAGCCCTGGCTCGCCACCGTATAGAGGCGACCACATGCCATGTCGGCCATCAGCAGCATGACATGGGGCAGTCGGAAGTCGCTGCGCAAAGATGACAGCAAGGTCGCGACCAGGCTGTCGAGATCGCGCGCCGCGCGCAGGCGCGGCAGGGTCTGGCGCAAGGCGGCCAGCAGCGGTGCGTGCGGCGGCGGCAATGGCAGCATGTCGGCGCGCACGATTTCAGCCTCTTCGACGTGATAGATGTCAGCACCCAATAGTTTGAATATGCCGGACATGCCTTCATGCGACGCAATGCCGGCGAGCTTGGCGCGCATGGTTTCGAACAGCGGTCCCTCCATCTCGGTGCGCAGATAGGCAAGATGCAGCCGGTACTGCGCACAGGTGGCGGGATGCTTCAGCAGGACCGTGGCATGCGGGTTGATGAGGATATTGGCGCGGGTCTTGCTGAAGAATTGATAGGAAATCGCAACGTGCTGGGCGTCGACATAGTGAACGTCGGAAATGACGCTGACATTGGGAATGCCGCCGGCATCGCAGGTGGCGATTTCGGATGGAATGGCGCCTTCGAGTGCGGCGCGCAGATCGGCCAGGGCGACGCGGGTCATCTGCGGCCTCCATCGGTATTCTTGGCGGCCGTCAATCGGTCGCCGGCGCCAGGCCCAGGTGTTTGCTGGAAAATGTCATGTGGCGTAAAGGCAACGGCCACCAGATCCGATTTGTTCGGCGCGCTGAAATAGCCATGTGCCAGGGGCGCCGCATAACCCAGCGCCACCAGTTCCGCCGCGGTGATGCGATGATGCTTCACATGGGCTGCAGCATCCTCGGCATCGAATGGTTCGATCACGGCGTCGCTGCCCTTGATCTGCAATGAGCGGAACGACCGCACGTCGCTGTAGACGGTTGCCACCTCGCCATTCGCGGCGATATCGGCAAGCAGCTGGCGTGCCTCATCGCGCAGGACGAAGAGGCGCAGCCGTTGACCGTCGCCGACGACACGACAGCCATAGGCGTGCACCACACTGGGGCGCAGGCCGGCGTCGCGGCTGGCGATCGATATGGCAATCGGTCCCGCCAATAAGGCAAGGAGTGATGGATCGATGATCATGATGAATGAACGATGTTGTCCCTGCCCGAAAAGATAGGCGGGGGCCGGGGGACCGTCCAGTGCGCGCCATCACGCGCCACCGATTATGTCATGAACCTTTTCCTGGGTGCCTTGTCGGCGCCTATTCCTGCGCCACCAGGTCCAGCATCTGGCGTGCGGTGCGGCGGGTATGACGTTCTTTGATCGGCGCTTTCAGGAAGCGGTTGAGTGCGCTGGCCAGCAAGGGCGCCAGATGGGGTTGGCCCGACGCCAGGCGTTCTGCGGCCATTAAGGTCTTGGTGAGATGTGCCGAAATAATGAAGCGGCCACGCCCATGGTCAAGCAAGCCCAACCGCGCCTCGCGCCAGAAAAGGCCAGGGTCCTCAACACGATAGTGCGCCACGTCACATTCGGGATCGACGAAGGCCGTGTTGCGGCCGACGAAGCAGGCAAGCTGCAGCTGGATCGCCGGCCAAAGTTCTGGTGAAAGGGTGGCCGCCTGCCAGCCGGCATCGGCAAAGGTCAGCGTATGGGTGAGATCCAGCCAATTGGCGTTTTCCGAGAGACGCTGGTCAACGCTCCAGAATCGGGCTTCGTCAGCATGGAGCAATTGCCAGGCGGCGGTTTCAAGCAAAGCCGGCCAGATCACCTGCCGCCCCGCAGTGGCCGACCAGCCGCGAACAAGCGCCATCGCCGATTTGGCGGAGCCACGCCGCAACATGTCGATGCCGATCGATGCCGGTCCTGAATCCGCTTGGCCCCAGCGGGCGAGTTCGGCCGCATAGCTGCGGAATTCCGGCAGTAGGTCTTCGCGCGTGCTGTAGCAGAGCGCACGGACATAGGGGCTGAGCAGCGGTTCCGCCACTGCCGGCCCCAGCAAGTCGACAAGGTCCATCGATTTCACGGCATAGATCAGCGCGTGTCCGAAATCGGCGTAATGGGCGAGGGCGATTTTCGTCAGCACGCGGCGCCAGATGTCCGTGGAAAGCGGGCGGGCAAGGCCACCGCGCATCAGGCGCAGGGCCACGGCTTCGTCCTGGGCCTCGACAGCGGCGGCGAATTTGGCTTCGTCCCAATCCGCGGTGCCCGCGGCGAAGGGGTAGCGCGTCCGATCGCGCGCATCGTCGGAGAGATGCGCCAGGATTTCGCCCAGGGCGACGAGGCAGTCTTCGGCGGGTACGTCTCGCGCCAGCGTCAGCCAGTCGGGTGCCGCGCCGATGGCATGGGTGGTGCCGAATTCCAAACGGTCGCTGGCCCAGATGAGCGCCTGGCGGACGGCATCGAGCGGATCGAGCTTCAAGCGCATCAGGCGCGCGATCTCGCGGCTCTGGCGCTGTGCGTCGTCGTCGTAAAGAGCTTTCTCGATCCCGGCGAGGATGGTGGCGCGCCTGGCGGTGGCGTCATCGGCGGTGATGTCGATTTCGATGCGCGTGTCGGTTCGGCGGATGGGAAACCGGCGCAGCTTGTCGCCGCCGACCAAGGTTTCGCCGCTCATCAGATCGAATTTCCAATTATGCCAGTTGCAGGTGAGGACGCAGGTTCCGGCGTCACCACTGAGGCTCCCTTCGCGTAACGGATAGCCTTCATGCGGGCAGCGATTGACGCAGGCGAAGAGCCCGGCCGCGGTCTCCAGCAGCAGGATCTGGCGGCCCTCATGCCGGACCACCAGCTTCTTCGCGGCCGCCAGTTCATCGGCCGCCGCCACATCGATCCACGCCATCGCCATGCCTCCTTAAAGAGGGCCATGGTCCCGCTGGAAATTAGAAAAGTAAATACTTGTTAAAGTCAGTAAAGGCGGCCGCCATTGGGGATGCCCAGGGTCGGGCTGATGAGCACGACTTCGCCATGTTCGTCCGGGAAGCCAAGCACCAGTACCTCGGACATGAATTTGCCGATCTGCTTCTTGGGGAAATTGGCGACGGCCGCGACCTGGCGCCCAACCAGTTCATCCAAGGTATAGCGCTTGGTGATCTGGGCGGAGGATCGCTTCTGCCCGAGCTCGGGCCCGAAATCGATCGTGAGCTTATAGGCCGGCCGCCGCGCTTCTGGGTAGGGCTCCGCCGCCACGATCGTGCCGACCCGGATGTCGACCTTGCGGAAATCGTCATAGGTGATCTCGGCGGCGATGGGCTCAGGCGCGGTCGACATATCAGCGGCTCATGCTTTGGTTGGCGTTGCCACGATGTAAGCGGGGGATTCGTCGCGGCGCAAGCTGTCGCCGATGGCGCGTGTCACGTCGGCAATATTGTCTTGAGCGGACCGGTGTGCCGCGATTGTCGTCGCGGCATTGATGCGCCATTTGCGCGCCGGCATGAAAGCGTCTTCGAATGCAGCCAGCGCCGCGAAGGGAACCGACAGATCACCATCGACCAGCAGGCAGGCATGGGCGAGGACCGCCTGGCCGCCATCGGCAGTGCGGCGCCGGCGCTGAGCGAGACCGGCAATCTTGCGCCCGCCCAGGCTGAGGTCGTAGCGGCCGGGGCAGAAGGCGTCGGCGATCTCGCCGGTTTCCGCGGCAAGGCCAAGTTGCCCCAGGGAGGTTGTCAGCACATGGGCCAGATGCCGATAGCCATCGTCCAGCGACCAGGGCCGGTCGGCATCCAGCCGGTAGGCCAACGCGAGATTGAGCATGCCCGGAAACTGCGGCACCGGCGCGCCGCCGGTCGCACGGACATGCACCGGCCAGCCCCGTGCCTCGGCCGCTGCGGCAGCTTCGGTGAAGCCCGGCAAGGACGCGACGCGCGACGGCACGGCGAGGCAAGGCGTCGTCTGCCACAGGCGCGCCAAAGCCGGCGTGCCGACACTCAATTGATCGAGAAGCCGTACATCGCCGTCGATATCGCCGTCGGAAATCGTCTCAAACTGCCAGATAAGCGCCGTCCTCAGCCGATCGCGGCAATGATGGCGCCGCGCTTGAAGGGTTTTTCCGCCGGAATGCGGATCTGCAGCATACCATCGGCAGGGGCGGTCACGTCATAACTGGTTTTCTCGACCATCACCTCGGCGATGAGGTCGCCGGTGCGCACAGGATCGCCATCGGCGAACAGCCAGGCAGAGACAGCGCCTTCGATCTCCCCTTCCCAGAGGTCGGGCGGAATGACCACCGGAATCATCGGCCGCCCCGCATCATGGCGGTGGCCGCCGCCACGATCTTCTCGGCGCTGGGCAAGGCTGGGCGTTCCAGCGCCGGGCTGAAGGGAATGGGAATGTCCGGAAAGGCGATGCGCCGTGGCGGCGTTTTGAGGCTGGTCCCGGCCTCGACCACCGAGGCGATGATCTCGCCCGAGACGCCGTAGCTCAAATAATCCTCGTCCACCACCAGCAGCCGGCCCGTCTTGGCGACCGAGGCATTGACCGTGACGCGATCCAGCGGCACCAGAGAGCGCAGATCGACCACTTCCGCATCGATGCCTGCCGCGATCAGTTCCTGCGCTGCGTCGAGGGCGAGATGCACCGTGGCGCCAAGGCCGACGATGGTGACATCCTTGCCCACGCGGGCGATGGCGGCCTGGCCGAAGGGTACGGTGTAATCGTCTTCCGGCACGTCATTGATGCTGCCCTGGACGGTACCCAGCCAACCCATGCCCTGCAGGGCCTTGTGGAACATGAAGATCACGGGATTGTCGTCGCGAATGGCGGCGAGCATCAGCCCCTTGGCGTCATAGGCATTGCTGGGCACCATCACTTTCATGCCCGGCAGGTGGGCAAAGGTACCGTAAAGGCATTGGCTGTGCTGGCCGGCATCGCCATAGCCGCCACCGACCGATGTCATCAGCACCATCGGCACCCCGGCCTGGCCACCGGAGAAATAACAGTTCTTGGCAGCGAGGTTATAGATCGCATCCATGCAGACGCCGAAGAAATCGACGAACATCAGTTCGACCACCGGCCGCATGCCGACCGCCGCCATGCCGACGGCGGCACCGATGAAGCCGGTCTCGGAGATGGGCGTGTCGCGGACGCGCGCTGGCCCGAACTCCTCCAAGAGACCGCGGGTATTCCCAAAGACGCCACCCAGCTGCCCGATATCCTCGCCCATCACCAGCACGGAGGAATCGCGCCGCATTTCCTGGGCGAGGGCCTCGGCCATCGCCTTGGCGATGGTGAGATTGCGCTTGGCGCGGTTGGGGAGAATCGTGGCTGTCGCAGTGGCGGTCATGTGGTGCACTCCGGATCAGGCAAAGACATGGTCGAAGGCTTCCGCAGCAGCGGGGAAGGGTGCGGCACGTGCCTTGGCAATCGCCTGCTCGACGGCGCTTTCGGCCCGCTTCACGGCAGCCAAGTCATCGGCCTCGCTCATGATCTGCTCGGCCAGCAATTTCTCACGCAGAACCACGATGGGGTCGCGGGCGAAGAGTGCGTCTTTTTCGCCCGCTGGACGGTAGCCCTCGGCATCGCCGATGAAGTGACCGGCAAGGCGCGATGTCTCGATCTCGATGAGGCTGGGGCCAGCGCCGGCGCGCGCGCGGGCAATGGCCTCGCCAGCCACGGCGAAGATGGCGGCCGGGTCGTTCCCGGCCACACGACGCCCCGGCATGCCATAGGCCGCGGCGCGGCTGTCATTATGGGCGATGGCGGTCGATTGCGCCTTGGCCACCGAAATGCCCCAACCATTGTCCTCGATCACGAAGACGACCGGCGCCTGCCATACGGCGGCGAGGTTCAAGGATTCATGGAAGGCGCCCTGATTGGCGGCACCTTCGCCGATGAACGCGACCGCGACGCGCGTCTCATGCCGCAATTTGAAGGCGGTGGCAGCCCCCACCGCCGGGCCCATTCCCTGCGCAATGATGCCGGAACAGGCGAAATTGACCCGGGCATCAAAGATATGCATGTGCCCGCCGCGGCCGCCGGAGAGGCCGGTCTTCTTGCCGAAGATCTCCGCCGCCATGGCGTCGAGATCGACGCCCTTGGCGATGGCGATGTGATGCGGCCGGTGTGTCGCGGTCACGAAATCGGCGGCGGTGAGATGCGCACAAACACCCACTGCGCAGGGCTCCTGGCCGTTGGAGAGATGCATCTCGCCGGGGATCGGCCCGTTGGCCATGTTGAAGACCGGCGATTTTCCCTCGAAATAGGCAGTGGCGATGCGCTCCTCGAAGGCGCGCGATTTGACCATGGTCTCATACATCCACAGCCATTGCTGCCGTGTCGGCATAATGACGGTCTCCCCCGCGATTGTGATGATCGGCTGGTGTCAGGCGGCCAGCGCCTGCTTGGCCTGAGCGTCGGCGAAGAACTTCCAGTCGAGCATCATCAGGATCGACTTGTCGGGATTAACGAACGCGACCGGCCCGTGATTCGAGAACCACAGCACCGTGTCTTCGACGAATTCGGTGCGTTCGTGATAGACGCCGAGGGGTTCATAACCATAGTCGCCGGCGCGCGCGATGCCGGCGCGGTAATCCATGACACCCTTCAGCATCAGATATTCGCCGGCACCATAGTGAAAATGTGGCGCGAAGCTGGAGCCCTTGTCGCATTTGAACAGAACCGTCCAGGTGCCTGTTTCCGCGCTGGTCCGCAGCACCTTGTAGGAAATGGCATCCGTGAACGGGATCCATGCCATCTTCTCGGTCTGGCACATGATGTCGGCGGGATTGCTATCGGCGGGCGCATGGGTACCCGATTGGCTACCGGCCATTTTCGTCTCCTCCTGAAGCTCCGGATACTCGTTGAATTGACTGGTCCCGGATTCTAAGGGACAGTATGCGACGGTCGGTCGCCGCCATCTTGCCCGACCCTGCCCAATTACTTGCTTCACCGTGCCAGCCAGATGTGTGACCGCGATGCAGCTAGACGCCACCACCATTCACTCCAGCGATCATCTGCCGGGTGCTCGCCAATATGATTGGTGGCGCGATGCGGTCAGCGCCACGCATCTACCCTGGGATCTGCCGCGTCGCCTGGAGGGAGATTATCGGGCGCGCTTTCGCCAGCAGGCGATCGGCCAGGCGCAGATCGTGCATTGTGCCTGCGACCCGTGCGAGGGGCGTCGCGGCAAGGCGGAGATCGCGCAACTGCAGCAGCCGCTCTTTGGCATCCTCTATGTCCTCAAGGGCCGTGAGAAACTGACCCAGGGCGGTCGCGAAATCATGCTGGAGCAGGGTTCCTTCACCCTGTGGGACAGCACCCGGCCGATTGCCTTTGGCCTGCCGCAGGATCTGGAAAAGATCACGCTGCTGCTGCCCCACGAACTGGTGGCCGAACGCCTGCCACAGGCGGAGGATCTCGTGTTGCGCCCGGTCAGCGGGCGACGCGGTCCAGGGGCGTTGTTTGCAACGCATCTGCGTGCGCTGGCGCGCGAGGGTGCTGCCTTACCCTTGAGCGGCACTGCGCCGATCCTCCGTGCGACGCTCGACCTCCTTGCCACCTCGCTGAGCGCGGTCGAAGACGATGCCGATGGCGGCTATCACCGCGCCATGCGGCGGCGCATTCAGGATTTCATCCTGCAAAATCTGGCCGATCCGGATCTGCGGCCAGACGATATCGCCCGGGCTGCTGGGATTTCGGAGCGGCAGCTGCACCGGCTGTTCCAGTCGGGCGGACACACCGTCGAACGCTGGATCTGGCAGCAGCGTTTGCAACGCTGCCGCGACGACCTGCTGGCGCGGCCAACCGCGCGCATATCGGAAATCGCCTTTGCCCACGGCTTCAGCGACGCGGCCCATTTCAGCCGCAGCTTCCGCGACATGTTCGGCGTGTCGCCGCGGCAGTTCCGCAAGACCGCAAACTAAAACGCCTCCCCTCACCTCGGCAAGGGAAGGCGTTCTCAGCGACAGACAAGATTACTCTGCCGCTTTCTTCGCCTGTTCCGGCTTCCAGCGCAGGATCGGCTGGCGGGCGGCCAGGGTTTCGTCGAGGCGCCGGCGCGGCGTGTGGTAGGGAGCGCCCTGGAAATAGGCGGCGTCGCCACCCTTGGCCCGGCGTGCCAGACCCTGCACCACCTCGATATAACGATCGAGGCCGATCTTGCTCTCGGTCTCGGTGGGCTCCATCAGCAGCGCGCCATGAACGACCAGCGGGAAATACATGGTCATCGGGTGATAGCCCTCGTCGATCATCGCCTTGGCAAAATCGAGCGTGGTGACACCGGTCCCTTCCAGGAAGTCGTCATTGAACAGCGCCTCATGCATGCAGGTGCCGGGGAAGGCGGCGGTGAGGTCGCTGCGCAAAGTGGCCTGCAGGTAATTGGCGTTCAAGACCGCATCCCCTGAGACCTGGCGCAAGCCATCGGCGCCATGGCTGAGGATGTAGGAGAGGGCGCGGGTGAACATGCCCATCTGGCCGTGGAAGCCTTTCAGGCGCCCGAAAGACGTACCGCTGGCGTCATGCTCCACGAGGTCGAAGCCGTTCTTGCCATGCGTCACGTATGGGATCGGCGCGTAAGGGGCGAGGGCTTCCGAGAGGACGACGGGCCCCGCACCCGGACCGCCGCCGCCATGGGGCGTCGAGAAGGTCTTGTGCAGATTGATATGCATCGCATCGACGCCGAGATCACCCGGTCGCACGCGGCCGACGATGGCGTTGAAATTGGCGCCGTCGCAATAGAAGTAGCCACCGGCCCCGTGGATCGCATCGGCGATGTCGATGATGTCGTTCTCGAACAGGCCGCAGGTGTTGGGGTTGGTGATCATGGTGCCGGCGACATCGGGACCCAGCTTGGCCTTGAAGGCCGCAAGATCGACGCGGCCACGGTCATCGGCCGGCACCGGATCGACGTCATAGCCGATCGATGCTGCCGTCGCGGGGTTGGTCCCATGGGCCGATTCCGGTACCAGGATGCGCTTTCTGGCATCACCCTTCGCCAGATGCGCGGCGCGGATGGTCAGCATACCGCAGAGTTCGCCATGAGCGCCGGCCGCGGGCGACATGGCGACGGCCGGCATCCCGGTCAGCGTTTTCAGCCAATGCGCCAGCGTATCGATGATCTCCAAGGCGCCCTGCACGGTGGAGACCGGCTGCATCGGGTGGAGATCGGCAATACCGGGAAGTCGCGCGATCTTCTCATTAAGGCGCGGGTTGTGCTTCATCGTGCACGAGCCCAGCGGATAGACCGACATGTCGATCGCATAGTTCTTCTGGCTGAGCTTGGTGTAGTGGCGCACGACCTGGCTTTCGCCCAAGCCCGGCAGGCCGACCTCGCCTTTGCGCTTCATTCCCCCTAAGCGTTCCTTATGCGTGGGGATCGCCGGCAGATCGACGCCGGAACGACCCGGGGCGTCCATCTCGAAGATCAACGGCTCTTCGATCTGCAGACCGCGATTGCCGGAGATGGTGTTGGTGAGGGGATTGGGTGTGGTCATTTCAGGACCTCTTTCAGGCCGGCCTCGAGGGCATCCATTTCGGCCTCGGTGGTGAGCTCGGTTGCGGCGACGAGCAGCAGATTCTCCGCCGCCTTGTCGTTGACGAGGCGCGCCACCGGGACGCCGCCGAGGATGCGGCGCTGCGCCAAGGCCTCGACAACGGAGATCGCCGGCTTGGGCAATTGCAATGTGAACTCGTTGAAGAAGCTATCATTGATGAGCTTCACGCCGGGAATGGCGGCAAGGCGGTCGGCCAGCACACTGGCATAGGCGTGGTTGAGGCGCGCCAGATGGTTGAGCCCCGTTTCACCGAGCAGCGACATGTGAATGGTGAAGGCCAAGGCGCAAAGGCCGGAATTGGTGCAGATATTGCTGGTGGCCTTCTCGCGCCGGATATGCTGTTCGCGGGTGGAGAGCGTCAGCACCCAACCGCGTCGCCCGTCGACATCGACGGTCTGACCGGCAAGGCGGCCCGGCATCTGGCGCAGGAATTTTTCACGTGCCGCGAAGAGGCCGACATAGGGACCACCGAAGCCCAGCGGATTGCCGATCGACTGGCCTTCCGCGGTCACGATATCGGCGCCCATTTCGCCGGGCGGGGTGATGAGGCCCAGCGAGACAATTTCGGTCACCACGACGATGAGGAGCGCGCCAGCCGCATGGACGGCATCGGCGAGGGCCTTGAGGTCGTGGACATGGCCGAAGAAGCTTGGATTCTGCACGACGACGCAGGAGACGTCTGGGCCGAGCAGTTGCCCGAGGTCTTCCTTGCCCGTTGCATCGAGCGGCGCCGAGACGGTCTCGAAGCCGGTGTGGCGGCCATGGGTTTCGACGACTTCGCGGTAATGCGGGTGCAGCCCGCCGGAGAGGATCGCCTTTTTCCGGCGTGTGACGCGGTTCGCCATGGCGACGGCCTCGGTGGTCGAGGTGGCGCCGTCATACATCGAGGCGTTGGCGACATCCATGCCGGTAAGGAGGGCTACCTGCGTCTGGAACTCGAACAGGTATTGCAGCGTCCCTTGAGCCACTTCCGGCTGGTAGGGCGTATAGGAGGTGAGAAATTCCCCGCGCTGGATCAGATGGTCGACCGAGGCTGGGACATGATGGCGATAGGCGCCGGCGCCGAGGAAGCTCGGTACATCATTGGTGCCGACATTCTTCCTGGCCATGGCGCCGATGAAGCGTTCGACCTCCATTTCCGCCATGTGGTTGGAGAGGCCGGCGATGGGCGCCTTCTGCAGCGCGCCATTCGGCACGTCGGCATAAAGACTTTCGACCGAGGGAACGCCGATCTTCGCCAGCATCGCCTGGCGATCGACCTCGGTCATCGGCAAATAGCGCATGTCAGTGCAGTCCCCAGTTAATGTGAATTGGCACAGAAGGTCTTGTAGGCGGCGTCGTCCATCAAGCCGTCGAGCTCGGCCTTGTTCGACATCTTCACCTTGGCGAACCAGCCTTTGCCGAGCGCGTCTTCATTGACGGTGCCGGGTGCATCGCCCAATGCATCGTTCACTTCGACCACTTCGCCGGAAACCGGGGCGTAGACTTCGCTGGCCGCCTTCACGGATTCGACCACGGCCAGTTCCTTGCCCTTCTCGACCTTCTTGCCGATGGCCGGCAGGTCGACGAAAACGACATCACCCAGCTGTTCCTGGGCATAGGGGCTGATGCCGATGGTGGCGACATCACCGTCGACCTTCACCCATTCATGATCCTTCGAAAAGCGAATGCCGCTCATGAAACTCTCCTCGTTTTTGTTGCGGCGCTTCGACGGATCGTCGCGCCTCTCTCCGGTGAAGCTGACCACGACGGGTCAGCGCTGATAACGATGGGCGACGAAAGGCATGGCGGCGATTTTCGCCGGCAATGCCTTGCCGCGGACCATCAGATTGACGCTCGTGCCGATCGTGGCATGGGCCTTTTCGACATAGCCCATGGCAAGCGGCGCCCCCAGCGACGGACCGAAGCCGCCCGAGGTGATCTCGCCAATGACGCGGCCGCCCGCATCGGTGATCTCGGTATGGGCGCGGGCCGGGGCTTTCCCTTCCGGCAGGATGCCGACACGCAAGCGCGACGGGCCTTCGGCGAGCTGGCGCTGGATGATGCCGGCGCCGGGGAAGCCGCCTTCCTCGCGGCGGCGCTTCTGCATCGCCCAGACAAGGCCGGCCTCGACTGGGTTGGTTTTTTCCGTGATGTCGTTGCCGTAAAGGCAGAGCCCGGCTTCAAGCCGCAGCGAATCGCGCGCACCAAGACCGATCGGATTTACTTCCGGCTCATCCAGCAGTTTCTTGGCAAAGGCCGCGATATCGGCATTGGCGACCGAGATCTCGAAACCATCTTCGCCGGTATAGCCGGAGCGCGTGGCGATGACGTCAAATCCTGCAGCCTTCAGCGCCGCACCGTTCATGAATTTCAGCTTGGCGCTGTCCGGTGCAAGCCGCGCGAAGACGGCCGCCGCCAGCGGTCCTTGCAGCGCGACGAGGGAGCGGTCGGCAAGCACCTCAATCTCGCAGCGCGCGCCGAGATTGGCCTTGAGATGCGCGATGTCGGAATCCTTGCAGCCGGCATTCACGACCATGAACAAGTGATCGCGGTCGTCGCCGGCGCCCAGGCGCGTGACCATGAGGTCGTCGAGGATGCCGCCGCTGTTATCGGTGAAGAAGCTGTAGCGCTGCTGGCCGGGCTTCAGGGCCTGGAAGTCCGCTGGACACAGGCGCTCGACCGCTGCGGCCGCTGCCGCAAAACTCTCGGCACGGATGCGGATCTGGCCCATATGCGAAACGTCGAACAGGCCTGCGCCAGCGCGGGTGTGGAGATGCTCGGCCAGGATCCCGGCCGGGTACTGCACGGGCATGTCGTATCCGGCAAAGGGCACCATTTTGGCGCCCAAGGCGATGTGAAGATCATGCAGGGCAGTGACGAGAAGGGGTGCGTCGACCCCGGAACCGGAACTCAAGAGATGAACCCTCCGACGAATGGCGACCGCGACCGGGCAACGTTTCCGTTACCCGCGCGACCCCCCTCTGTCTTCGGGACCTGAGAGATTGGCCGTCGGCCCTGGCGCGCGACGAGGCGCGCCGATCAAGGCTGGCGGTTTACTCCTTCGGTGGGATGAAGCCCAGGTGTGGGGCCATCCGCTTTCCAGAGTTTTTCCCCGTGTCGGTCCTTTTGCCTGAGAGTTTCCGGGGGCGGTTGCTCCTTCGGCGCCTGACCCCAGTCACTCTGGCTGGGGCGAGGTCTCTCCCGACGACGGGTTTTGCCGCGCGCAACATGGGCCTGTGCGCGACTATCCGTCAAGCGGCATTTTTATGTGCAGATGCGGCATACCGAGTCGCTACGCGGCCGGGCCTGGAGCGTCAGAACTGGGGATTGCGCCGGTTGTAGTCGAGCTCTTTCTCGTTGACCGCGAGGCCGATATAGATGCGATAAAAATCGCCGGTCTCACCCTTCTTGAGGGGGGTCAGGATATTGACCTGGTCCTGCGCCGTCGCCTGCACCTTGGCCGCGGTGAATGGGATTTCGACATCCAAAGTCTGACTGGAAAGCTGGCTGTTGCCAGGCCCCACCACGCGAACCCAGTAGTTGAACTTGGCGGCACTGTCCGGATTCTTAGGCCCGCGCGAGGCTGCGAATTCGATGCTGAGTTCGCTGCGGATCGTCGTCTCGCCGGTGTCCGTGTTGATCACATAAGTGCAAAAGGACTTCGATCGCCCGATGCGCGCCTCGAACGACGTCTCAGCGAGATCCTCGGCCTCGCCGGCAAAGCGGGTGAGATAGGCCGCGTCCTGGATCACCTTGACCATCGGGCAGGGGCGCGATTGTTGTGCAATCGGGTCCACACAGGCGCTCAGCAACAAGCCGGCGCCCATGAGGCCAAGAAGATTGCGCCCCAATGTGCTCATCGAGTTCATCGTCATCCTTTCCGTGCGACCGGTGCCGCTGTTCAGAGATTCGCGTGCGTGCCGTCGCAAAGCGGTGCTTTCTGGGAATGCTTGCAGCCGCAGAAAAACACGGCCTTGGCTGCAGTGGCGTCGAATTTGATGGGGCTGAGGCCGGTGCCTTTATGCGAGCCGTCGCAAAAAGGCTGCTTTTGGCTGCGCCCACAGGCGCACCAGAAATAGGATTTGCCAGCTTCGACATCGATCTTGAACGGCGCTTTCTGCGCGATCTGCGGATCCGTCATCTTGGCCATTTCCCCTCAAGCGGTCCAAACCGGTCGCTCCGTGACGGCGCGCCATATCTCGACCAAATTAACCCTGTTGGACGACTTTAAATGAGCGGCCGGCCTTCGACAAGACGGCGACCCGGCTGTGGCGTGCGGGAATTCGATGGCTTCATTCCGCCCTTTGGCATTGCACGGCAAACCGAAAACCCTATATTCCAGGCACATTCACCAGCCAAACCCACCCGCTACTGGGCCTGTCGATGAGCAAAAGCAAGCTGACCGTCTATCTGGCCGCCCCCCGTGGCTTCTGTGCGGGCGTGGACCGTGCCATCCAGATCGTCGAGCGGGCTTTGGAGCGCTATGGCGCCCCGGTCTATGTGCGCCACGAAATCGTCCACAATCGTCATGTGGTCGAGGCGCTGGAAAAGAAGGGCGCCGTCTTCGTCGAGGAGCTGGACGAAATTCCGGGCAAGTTCCCGGTCGTGTTCTCGGCCCATGGCGTCCCGAAATCCGTGCCGGAAGATGCCGAGCGGCGCGAGCTCATGTATCTCGATGCCACTTGCCCGCTGGTCTCCAAGGTGCACCGCGAGGCGGAAGGGCATTATGCCACCGGCCAGCACATCATCCTCATCGGCCATGCCGGCCATCCGGAAGTGATCGGTACCATCGGCCAATTGCCCGAGGGCGCGGTGTCGCTGGTCGAGACAGCCGAAGACGCTGAAAAGATCGAGGTGAAGGACCCGCGTAATCTTGCCTTCATCACGCAGACCACGCTGTCGATCGACGATACGATCGGCATCATCGCCGTGCTGAAGCGCCGTTTCCCGGACATCCACGGACCGCGCAAGGAAGACATCTGCTACGCCACCACCAACCGCCAGCAGGCCGTCAAAGCCATCGCCGAGAAATGCGATTTGATGCTGGTGATCGGTGCGCCGAACTCGTCGAATTCCCGCCGTCTGGTCGAGGTGGCGCGTGTCGCCGGCTGCCCGGAGGCCCATCTGGTGCAGAAGGCCGCCGAGATCGACTGGTCCTGGTTCGATGGCGTCAAGACGGTCGGCATCACGGCAGGCGCCTCGGCGCCGGAGATTCTGGTGCAGGAAGTGATCGGTGCCCTGCGCGACCGCTATGACATCGACACCGACGAGGTTTCGGTCACGACCGAGACGACGCATTTCAAGCTGCCCCGCGCTCTCACCGCCTAACCAATCCGGAACATCACCATGGCTGTTTATACCGAAGTGCCGGATGGGGAGCTTGCAGCCTTCGTCAAAGCCTATGACATCGGTGAGGTTGTTTCCTGCAAGGGGATTGCCGAGGGCGTCGAGAATTCGAACTTCCTCATGCGCACGACCAAGGGCAGCTACATCCTGACCCTTTATGAGAAGCGAGTGAACCGCTCTGATCTGCCGTTCTTCCTGGGGTTGATGGAGCATCTGGCCGCCAAGGGGTTGAGCTGCCCGACGCCGATCAAGGCCAGGGATGGGGAAGCCTTACGCGAGCTGTGCGGCCGGCCGGCGGCGATCATCTCGTTTCTTGAGGGCATGTGGCCGCGCCGTCCGACCGAGCGCCATTGCCAATTGCTCGGCGGCGCCATGGCCGATCTCCACATCAAGGGCCGCGATTTCGCCCTGAAGCGGCCGAACAACCTGTCGCTCGCCGGCTGGCGCACCTTGGTTGCCAACACCAAGGACCGGGCTGACGAAGTTTCGCCGGGTCTGGCCGACACCATCCAGGACGAGTTGGCGTTCTTGGAGAAGAACTGGCCGCAGGATCTCGAGGTCGGCGTCATCCATGCCGATCTCTTCCCCGACAATGTCTTCTTCCTTGGCGACCGGCTCTCGGGCCTCATCGATTTCTATTTCGCCTGCACCGACTTCCTCGTCTACGACGTCGCCATCTGCCTCAATGCCTGGTGCTTCGAGCAGAAGGGTGAGTTCAATGTCACGAAGGCGAAGCTGATGATCGAGAGCTATGCCAAGTTGCGGCCTCTGCCGGAGGCCGAGCTGGCGGCGATGCCGGTATTGGCGCGCGGCGGCGCCCTGCGCTTCCTGCTGACACGCCTCTATGATTGGCTCAATCACCCCCCGGGCGCCTTCGTCAGTCCCAAGGATCCGCTCGAATATTTGAAGAAGCTCCGCTTCCATCAGCAGGCGAAAAGCGTCGCCGCCTACGGCCTATGACCGATCTCAAGACGGTTGATGTCTTCACCGACGGTGCCTGCAGCGGCAATCCCGGCCCGGGCGGCTGGGGGGCCATCCTGCGCTATGGTACGACCGAGAAGGAACTTTCGGGCGGCGAGCCGGCCACGACCAACAACCGCATGGAATTGATGGCGGCCATCGCGGCGCTCGAGGCACTGAAAAGTGCCGTCAATGTGCGCATCCATACCGACAGCCAATATGTGAAGAACGGCATCACCGCCTGGATCCATGGCTGGAAGAAGAACGGCTGGAAGACGGCCGACAAAAAACCCGTGAAGAATGTCGATCTGTGGCAGCGTCTGGACGCGGCGCTGAAAGGTCATAAAATCGAATGGATCTGGGTCAAGGGCCATGCCGGCCATGACGAAAATGAGCGCGCCGATGCGCTCGCGCGTGGTGCCATTCCGCGCTGAGAGATAGGAGCTGCCGATGACGACCGCCTTGCTGATTATCGACGTGCAGAAGGCGATCCTCGCCGGCGCCGGAGCGCCGGACCGCCAGCCCGTTCTCGACCGGGCGCTCGATGTCGTCGTGGGCCGCCTCCATGATCTGCAGGAGAAGGCGCGTAAAGCAGGCGTGCCCGTCGTCGTCGTGCAGCACAATGACCAGGGCGATCATCGCCTCGCCAAAGGCCTGCCGGGCTGGGAGCTGCGACCGGAGATTGCGCCGTTGCCGGGCGAGGCGCTGGTCCACAAGACAGCCTGCGATTCATTCTATGAAACCAGTCTGCAGGACGAACTGCAAAAGCGCGGCATCACGCATCTGGTGGTGGGTGGCTGCATGACGCAGTATTGCGTCGACACCACGACGCGGCGTGCCGTGACTATGGGCTATGACGTGACGCTGATCAGCGATGGGCATATGACGGGTGACAGGGGTGCTCTCACCTACGACCAGATCATCGCTCATCACAACATGTTGCTCGATGGCTTCGACGCCGGGCCGAAGGCGGTCAGTGTCAAGAAGGCGGCCGAGATCGCGTTCTGACGCCCCCTCTCCCTAACCCTCCCCCACGTGGGGGGAGGGAATTTGAGCCAGCTTATCGTCGCTGTCGCTGCGAACTCGATGGGACTCCCTCCCCCCAACGTGGGGGAGGGTGGGGGAGAGGGGCTACCGAAACGCCGCCAGCACTTCCAGGAAATCGGCGCCGTAGCGCTTCATCTTCCGTTCGCCGATGCCGGGGATGTGGAGAAAATCCTCCAGCCGCGCGGGCTTTGCCTGGGCGATCGCCAACAGCGTCGCATCATGAAAGATGACATAAGGCGGCAGGTTCTGCGCGGTGGCAAGGTCGCGGCGCCGGTCCCGCAATGCCTCCCACAGATCCGGTGGCACATCGGCACGGGTGAGGGCAGCCGCCACCGTCGCTTCGGTCGACCCGCGCGGGCGGCGATTGCCGCGGCCCATCTTCACGGTCGGGCGGCGCATCATGAAGGTGGTTTCGCCCTTCAGCAATGGTCGCGCCGTCTCGCTCACGGCCAGCGTGTTGAACTGTTCGGTGTCGACAATGAGATAGCCCAGCGAGACCAACTGGCGCCCGAGCGTCTTCCACACCTGCGTGTCGACGTCGCGGCCGATGCCGAAGACCGGCAGTTGCTCATGGGCAAAGCGCGTTACCTTTTCGGTCGTCTCGCCGCGCAGCACATCGATCAGATGGCCGATGCCGAAACGCTGCCCCGTGCGCCAGCACGCGGAGAGCAGCTTCTGTGCCGCCACGGTCGCATCCCAGGTGTCGCCGGGCTCGAGGCATATATCGCAATTGCCGCAAGGCTGTGATGTTTCGCCGAGATAGGCTAGCAAGGCCACGCGTCGGCAGGTCGTCGCTTCGCAGAAAGCGAGCAAGGAATCGAGCTTGCGCCGGCTCACGACCTTACGCTGGTCGGAAAGCTCGGATTCCTCGATGCGCCGACGCAGCAGCACAACATCGGCGAGGCCGAAGGCGAGCCACGCTTCGGCCGGGGCGCCATCGCGCCCGGCGCGGCCGGTCTCCTGGTAATAGGCTTCGATGGAACTTGGCAGATCAAGATGCGCCACAAAGCGCACGTCCGGCTTGTCGATGCCCATGCCGAAGGCGATGGTGGCCACCATGACGACACCATCCTCGCGCAGGAAACGCTCCTGGTTGCGGCGTCGTTTCTCGGCATCCATGCCGGCATGATAGGGCAGCGCTTTGATGCCCTTAGCCGCCAGCCAGACAGCGGTTTCCTCGACCTTCTTGCGCGACTGGCAATAGACGATGCCGGCCTCGCCCTTATGTTCGCCCTCGATCAGCGCCAGCAATTGGCGCTTGGCATCGGTCCGTTCGGTGACGCGGTAGCGAATGTTCGGCCGATCGAAGGAGGTGAGATAGACTTCCGCCTCTTGGAGCGCGAGGCGCTGGCGGATTTCCTCCCGCGTCTCGCGGTCGGCGGTGGCGGTGAGGGCGATGCGCGGCACATTTGGGAACTGCTGGTGGAGCACTGACAGCTGAATGTATTCAGGGCGGAAGTCATGCCCCCATTGCGAGACACAATGCGCCTCGTCAATGGCGAAAAGCGCGATCTTCAAACCGTGCAACAGGTCGAGGAAGCGCGGCGTCAACAATCGTTCCGGCGCGACGTAGAGCAGCTGCAAGGCGCCACGGCGCAGCTGCCCCTCGACCTCGCGCATCTCATCGAGCGTCAGGCTGGAATTGAGTACCGCCGCCGCGACACCCATCTGTTGCAGCGCCGCCACCTGGTCATGCATGAGGGCGATGAGCGGCGAAACGACGATGCCGACGCCATCGCGCAGCATGGCCGGGATCTGGTAGCAGACCGATTTGCCGCCGCCGGTTGGCATCAAGACCAGGGCGTCGCCACCGTTGGCCACGTGATCGATGATGTCGCTTTGCCGTCCACGGAAACGTTCATGGCCGTAGACGCGCTGCAGGATCTCCAATGCAGCATGCGCCGGTGCGGGGGAAAGCTGAAGATGCGGCGAATCGGCCGTCATGGAACCCGTGAGCAAAAGAGAAGGGCGGCAGCTTGCGCTACCGCCCTGTCGTCGAGCAAGCGATTAAAGGCTTTAGAGCGCCTTCATGATCGATTCGGCACTGGAGACTTCGAAGGCGCCGGGCGCTTCGACATTCAGCGCCTTCACCACGCCGTCATCGACCACCATGGCATAGCGGCTGGCGCGAATGCCCATGCCGTAACCCGTCCCGTCCATGGTGAGGCCGACCGCCTTGGAAAAGTCGGCATTGCCGTCGGCCAGCATCAGCACGTTTTCGCCGGCATTCTGCGCCTTGCCCCAGGCGTCCATGACGAAGGCATCGTTGACCGACAGGCAGGCGATGGTGTCGACGCCCTTGCCTTTGATGGCGCCGGCATTGGTGATGAAGCCCGGCAGATGCTTGGCCGAGCAGGTCGGCGTGAAGGCGCCGGGCAGCGCGAACAAGACGACTTTCTTCCCCTTGAAGATGTCGTCGGTGGAAAGCGTCTGCATGCCGTCCTTGTCCATGGTCTTCAGCGAGACCGCGGGGATCTTGTCGCCAATCTTGATCGTCATGAGTGCGTCCTTTCCCAGATTTCCAAGCCTGCGTGACCATCGTCATGGCAATAGCCGGCGCAGGCCGATACGCGTCTAGATATAGGCCTGCCGGGCGCCCATTGCCAAGCACGCAAAGCCAAGCCGAAAGTTGCGGTTATTTGGCCTGTTTGAGGGCCGTCATGACATCGTCACTGGACAGCAATTCGGGCAGCAGAATGCCCTGCGGTGCCTTGGGGCCATAGACAACATTCATGGGAATGCCGAAGCGGCCGAATTCGGCCAGATAGGCGCTGATGGCCGGATTCGGCCTGGTCCAGTCGGCGAGCATCGGCATGGTTTCACCCAAGGCACCCGCAACCGGCGCCTTGGTGAGCACGAATTCCTTGTTGGCCTTGCAGGTCAGGCACCATTCCGCGGTGACATCGACGAAGACGACCTTGCCCTCGGCGACGAGGCCGGGAATGGCGGCGGCATCGAACTTGGTCCAGGCGATGCCGTCGGCCCGTTGCGTCGCGGCAAGCAAGCCGGTCTGCTGCGCCAGGATGAAGCCGAGCCACAGGCCGGTTGCGGCGAGAGAGAGGCCGAGTGCCCGCTTCAGCCACAGCATCCAGGCACCTGGGCGCGGCAGCCAGGCAACCAGGCCCGGCATGGCGGCAATGGCGAGATAGGGAAGGGCAAGGCCGGTTCCCAGGGCGATGAAGATCAGCGCGATCTCCTGCGGTCCCCGCGCCAGCGCAAAACCGACGGCCGTGCCGACGAAGGGCGCCGAGCAAGGCGTGGCAAGGATCGTCGCCAGCACGCCGGAAAGGAAACTCGCCAACAACGGCCGCCTGGGCTCTGCCCGGTCCGTGAGATTGCCAAGCGCACCGGCAATGGCCGGCACCTGAATCTGGAACCAGCCCCAGGTGTTGGCGGCAAGAACGAGGCACAGCAGGGCAAGCGCGCCAAGGAATAGCGGTTGCTGGAACTGGATGCCCCAGCCGATCGTGGCGCCACCGGCCTTGATGGCGATGAGAATGCCGGCCAGCACGCCAAAGGCCGTGACGATGCCGGCGGCACTGGCAACGAAGCTGGCGCGCAAGTGATTGCGCGCGGCACCGGCGGATTCCAGCACATGGCTGAGCTTCAGCAGCAACACCGGCAGAACGCAGGGCATGACGTTGAGGATGAGGCCGCCGAGCAAGGCCACCAGCAGCATCGGCCCTAAATTGGTGGCAGGCTGGGTTGCCTGAACGCCGCCGGCTGGTGCCGCGAACAACGCCGGCACGATCTTCTGCTCCAGCGCGCGCATGCCGTCGAAGACGGTGAGGGTCAGTGCCGTGCTTGCCGGATCCGGCCCGCCGGGATCGCGCTGGATGGGCAGCGACAGCCTGGCCTCGTGGCCATCGCCCAGCAACTCGACCTTCGGCTTGTCGAAATAGAGCCCGCTTGGCGCCTCGACAACGGCGTCGGGTTTGGCGAACGGCAATCCATCGGAGCGGAGCGTGACGGAGAGTGTTTCGCCAGCAACGGTGAGGCCGGTCAAGGCGAAGCGTGCGCGTGCGCCGGCATCCGGCACCAGCGCCTGGAAACGGCTGATGAGGGCGGCGTCATTGCTCACCTGCGCGGGACCAGCCGGCAGGTCGAGGGAGAGATCATGCTCATAAGGGATGCAGACCTGCTCGCAGACCAGATAGCGCAGCCTGGCATGGAGGCTCACCGGCGCGCCCGGGTTCGCCACCGTCAGCGTCAAGGGGAAGACAACCTCTTCGCCATAGCCGAAGGTCTGCAGGCCAAAGAGTTCGAAGCGGTGCGGCACGGGATAGGCGATGCCGAGGGCCGCCACATTCGTCGATCCCGAAATGTCGATGCTGGGGGCAAAGCCCGCATCGCCGGGGCTGCGCCAATAGGTCTTCCAGCCCGGCTTCATGGCGATGGAGACACCGAGCGGTACATTCTTGAGATCGCCCGTTGCGGTGACGGCCGACATCAGCCGCACATCGGTCTGCTCGGTCCGCGCCGAATCCCCGGCCATGGCTGGCTGGAGGAACGTGCAGAGCGCCAGCGCGCTCAACACCATGATGTGCCAACCGGGTCGCGAAGGATTGATCTCAGCCAAGGGATTCACTATTTGCCAACTTTCCGGCGCAATTATACCCTTAAGGTACTACGAATGGCGCACTTGGCTTGTTTCATCGGCGGCGCGTCATTTTGCCGCCACCAACGAATGGGTCGCCATGCATAAAGGTCTTTTACATCAAGGCTTTATGACCGGGCAATTGCTCGTCGCGATGCCGCAGATGCGCGATGCCCGCTTCACGCGCACGGTGATCTATCTTTGTGCCCATACCAGCGACGGTGCCATGGGGCTGATCCTCAACCGCCTGGTCGGCGCGCTCAGTTTTCCGGACCTCCTCAGCCAGCTCGGCATCGACTCGGTGCAGAATGCCGAACATATCCGCATCCGTTCCGGCGGGCCGGTGGAAACCGGGCGCGGCTTCGTGCTGCATTCATCGGACTACACCGAAGACGCCACGCTGAAGGTCGGTTCCGACATCGGCCTCACCGCGACGCTCGATATCTTGCGCGACATCGCCGCCGGCAACGGTCCGCGTCGTTCCGTACTGGCACTGGGATATGCCGGCTGGGGACCGGGTCAGCTCGATGCCGAAATGCAGGCCAATGCCTGGCTCAACGTACCCGCCGACGAAGCGCTCATCTTCGACGACGATCTCAACGACAAATGGGAACGCTCCATCGGCAAACTCGGCGCCAGCATCACGGCTTTGTCGGGCGACATCGGCCACGCGTAGCCATCATTGCGGCTGTCTCCGGTTGTTGATGTAATCGGATATGGCGTCCGCAATTGCCGGGCTTAGTGGTAGATTTGGATCGCCGTACGCGGCCAAATTCGCCGCCCGGTCATCCGTAGTTACTGTCTTCAAGACATGGTTGACGCCAGGCGGAATAAGAACGTCGACGCCCGGGCGTGCCGCGGCAAGAAGGCAGGCGTCCTCAGTATCGACCTGGAGATCCTTGTCACCTTGAAGCACGAGAACGGGCACCGCCACACGACGCAAGAGGTCGATCGGATCATAGGACAGTGCATCAATCAAAAACGATTGCACTTCTCCTCTGAAGAGCGGCATCAAAGCCGGATGCAGTGTTGTATCGTCAACGTGGACGCCGCGCTCTAATGCATCAATCGCCTGCATGGCCTGATCGAGCAACGCGGCGTTGGCCGGGTTGGCCATCAATTGGGATCGGAGGATGGCGCCAAGTCTTCGCCCCGGCGTGGCCAACAATATCAGGCCGGTGATGCGGCGACATGCCAGTGCCGTGGCAAGAGCAATCAATCCGCCCTCGCTGTGACCGATAAGCCAAATGTCCTTGGCGTCGGTCACCTGCCCAATGCGGTTCAGCCATACGCCGGCATCGTCGACGTAGTCCGCAATGGTCACCGCATTGGCATCGGCCGTTGCTCCAGCGCTGGAGAACAGGCCGCGCTTGTCGATCCGAACCGAAGAAATGCCGCGGTTGCCGAGTGCATGAGCAAGGAGGCGATAGGGTGCCGCCTGTATGCCTAAGGGATTGTTGCCGTCCCGGTCCGTCGGCCCCGATCCCGGGAGGATCAATGCGATCGGCCTGGCTGCCGCGTCGGGGACGGCAACCAAAACCCCACCTAGCGGGCCAGCGTTTATCTCGCTCTCGGTAAACAGAGCGCCAGCTTGCATGCGACTATCCCTGATCTCACCCGTGCCATCGGGTGACAGAGCTATTTTCTGGAGTCCCGAACCTTGCAAAGTCCTCAGCCAGCAACTGGTGGCAGATGTGGTCGCGCCAGGTGCCGTTGATCTTCAGATAAGAGGGCGCGAGGCCAATTTCATGGAAGCCGCAACGGCGCAACAGGCGGCGGCTGCGGTCATTGCCCGGAATGCAGGCGGCGTCGATGCGGTGCAGCCCCAGACCGGGGCGGTCGTCATCGGGCGTGGCAAAGGCAAAGGGCAGCAGCAATTCAAGTGCCGCGCGCATCAGACCGAGGCCCGCATAAGGTTCGCCCATCCAATAGCCGAGATTGCAGCTTTGTGCCGAGAGGCGCCGGACGTTGTTGAGATTGACGCCGCCGAGCAGCGTGTCGCGGGGCAGGTTGTCGCGGCCGGTCGCAAAGATGTGGAAGGAATAGCCGAGATCGCCGTTCCATTCGCGCACCACGCGGCTGATGCGGCCGCGGAAACTGCCGCGCGAGAGGGCATTGTCGCCCCAGAGCGGCTCCCAGGGTTCAAGGAAGGCGCGGCTCATTTCGCGCAAGGTCGACCAGGCGCGATAATCGGCCAGCAAAGGTGGTCGCAAGTAGATACTGTCTCCGGCCAGCACCGGCGGTTGCGGCCGATAGACCGGCTCAAACAGGAACATGCACAATCCTTGACCAACGCTCCCGACCGTCATGCCATGGCGCAGTGGCGATGGCGATAGCGGCTCCCCGGGGGTCAAGCCTGCAGGCGGCCGCGCAAAGATGCAAGGTCCATGACCTGGCCGACAGGCCCCATGGCGGTCAGGGTCGGTGTGCTGGCAATGAGGCGCCGGGCGACGCGGGCGAGGTCCTCGATGCCGACGGCGTCGACCTTGGCGACGATCTCGGCCGGGGTCATGACCCGGTCATGGATCAGGATCTGTGCCGCCAGATGTTCGCAGCGCGCACTGGTCTTTTCCCGCGCCATCAGGATCCCGGCCTTGAGCTGGGCGGCGGCGCGGCGGAGTTCCTCTTCCGAGATATCGTCCGGCAGCTTCAACAGCTCATCGCAGACGATGGGCAGCAATTCGCCGGCTTCCTTCTCGCCCGTGCCGGCATAGATGCCAAAGAGGCCGGCATCGTTCCAGGCGCTGGCAAAGCTGTGGATGCCGTAAACCAGGCCGCGCTTCTCACGCACTTCCTGAAAGAGGCGCGATGACATGCCGCCGCCGAACAGCTGCGACAGCACGGCGCTGGTGTAATAGTCCGGGTCGTGAATGCCGATGCCGTCGAAGCCCAGCAGGATATGGGCCTGTTCGAGATCGCGATCGAAGCGCGATTCACCGCCCTGATAGCGGGCGGCTTCCGGCACCCCGCTATTGCCACGCGGCAGGTTGTCGAAGGCTTTGAGGGCGAGGTCGACCAGCCGCGCATGCTCCAGATTGCCGGCGGCCGAGAGCACCATATTGCCGGGGCGATAGCGGCTGCTTTGATAGGCGGCGATTTCTTCGGCGCTCAAGCGTTCGATGATGTCGGCGCGACCCAGCACCGGCCGGCCCATGCTCTGTCCCGGAAAGGCCGCTTCCTGGAAATAGTCGAAGACGATGTCGTCCGGCGTGTCCTCGGCCTGGCCGATCTCCTGCAGGATGACGCCACGCTCGCGCTCCAATTCGGTCGCGTCATAGGTCGAGTGTTGCAGGATGTCGGCGATGATATCTACGGCAAGCGGCAGGTCTTCGGCGAGCACCTTGGCGTAATAGGCGGTCTGTTCGCGCCCGGTATAGGCGTTGAGGACACCGCCCACATTCTCGATCTCGACGGCGATATCGCGGGCGGAGCGGCGCTTGGTGCCCTTGAAGGCCATGTGTTCCAAAAGATGCGAGACGCCATTTTCAGCCGCATCTTCGTGGCGGGTGCCGATGCCCACCCAGACGCCCAGAGAGACGGTCTCGACCGATGCCATGCGGTCGCTGGCGATGCGGAAGCCGTTGTCGAGCGTGGTGATCTCGACGCTGGCATCCGCCTTGTTGGTGATCATGTCCAATGCGTGTGGGTCCTAGCGGTTATGGCCGAGCCGAGTATGGGCAAGGACGTAGTCTTGCACCTTCCCGAGGTCATTGGGTAGCTCCGAAAGCCGTTCCTTGCGCGAAAGGAGGTCCGCAAGGTGTGCCGGCAAAGCAGGGCGAATGCCAGTGGCCTTCTCGACGGCGTCGGGGAACTTGGCCGGATGCGCCGTCGCCAGGGCGATGGTCGGCGTGGCGCTGCCTTTACCGGATATGCGTGCTTCCAGGGCCGCGGCGAGGCCGATCGCCGAATGCGGGTCGACCAGCATGCCGGTGCGCTTGTGGACATCGCGCATGGCGGCCAGCGTCTCGCGGTCGTCGAGCTTATACGCCTTGAAGAGCTTGGCAGTGGCGGCCCAGCCCCTCTTGGGTGCCGCAAAGCTGCCGGTCTCGCGGAAATCGGTCATGGCTTGGCCGAGCTTCTTGCCCTGGCGGTCGAAGAGGTCGAACAGCAGGCGTTCGAGATTGCTGGAAACCTGGATATCCATCGAGGGCGAGAGCGAGGGGGCGACCTTGCTCATCTTCATCGCTCCTGAATTGAAGAAGCGGGTCAGGATGTCATTGCGGTTCGACCCCACGATCAACTGGTCGATCGGCAGGCCCATCGCACGGGCGGCGTAGCCTGCAAAGACATTGCCGAAATTGCCCGATGGCACGGCAAAATTGACGGCGCGGTCCGGGGCGCCCAATGCCAAAGCACCGGTCACGTAATAGACGATCTGCGCCATCACGCGCGCCCAGTTGATCGAATTCACCGCCGACATGTTGACGCGGTCGCGGAATTTCGGGTCATTGAACATGGCCTTGACCATGTCCTGGCAATCGTCGAACGACCCGTCGATGGCGATGTTGTGGATGTTGTCGGCTTCGATCGTCGTCATCTGCCGGCGCTGCACGTCGGAAACGCGGCCCTTGGGGTGCAGGATGAAGATGTCGATCGACTGGCGGTTCTTGCAGGCCTCAAGCGCTGCCGAGCCTGTGTCGCCCGATGTGGCACCCACCACGGTGATGCGCTCGCCGCGCTCTTTGAGCACGATGTCATAGAGCTGGCCGAGGAGCTGCAACGCCACATCCTTGAAGGCCAGTGTCGGGCCGTGGAACAGCTCCATCAGCCACAGGCTTTCATCGACCTGCACCAGGGGTGCGACGGCCTGGTGGCGGAAGGTGCCATAGGCGGCTGCAATGGCCTTGTCCAACTGCGCGGTTTTGAGGCTGCTGCCGATGAAGGGCTTGGTCACCGCGGCGGCCACTTGCTCATAGGGCTTGCCGGCCAGTTTGCGGAACTGCCCGGCGCTCCACTGCGGCCAGGTCTCGGGCACATAGAGCCCGCCATCGCGGGCAAGACCCGTGAGCAGAGCGGCCTCGAAATTGAGCTTGGGCGCCTGGCCGCGGGTGCTGATGTAACGCAAGGGAACCTCGTTAGAAGGAAATGCGGGCTAAATCGGCCTCAAATTAGGAGGGTGAGGGACGCCTGACAAGCAAAGCCCGCACGTTCCTGCGGGCTGGGGCCTTGCGAAATTGTCATGCGGGCCAATCCGCGATGGCAAATGCGGCTAACTCGTTGCCTGCAGGGCGGTTTCCAGCTGGTGCAGGCGCACTTCGGGCAGGGTGAGGGTCACCGTCGTCCCTTCGCCAAGGCCACTTGCGATGCTGATCCGACCGCCATGCATTTCAGCGAGCTTCTGCGAGATGGCGAGGCCGAGGCCGGTTCCCTCTCGCTTGTGGCGGAAATCGGCGTCGGAACCCTGGAAGAAAGGCTCGAAGATGCGGGCCAGGGTCTCCGGCGCCATGCCGATGCCGCGATCCCTGACTGCGATCGCAAGGCCATCGCCTGCCCCTTCCGGCGGCCGGTGGACGCTGACGCTGACCACGCCGCCGGGATGGCTGAATTTGACGGCATTGGAAATGAGGTTGATGAGGATCTGGCGGATGCTGCGCTGGTCGGCAAAGACGCCAAGACCCCGCACCGGATTGTCGATCTCGATGGTCACACCGCGCTTGGCCGCCTGGCGCTCGTTGAGGCGCACGGAGCCAGAGATCAGCGGCACCAACTCGCCCAGCTCCTCGTTGAGTTCGAAGCGCCCGGCCTCGATCTTCGACATGTCGAGGATGTCGTTGATAAGGGTGAGGAGGTGCTGGCCGGATTCGGCAATGTCCTCGATATATTCGCGTTGCTTGGGCGTCAGCGAGCCGAAGGCCTCGGCGCTCAGGACCTCGGCAAAGCCGATGATCGAGTTCATCGGCGTACGCAGTTCGTGGCTCATCGACGCAAGGAAACTCGATTTGGCGCGGTTGGCCTGCTCGGCATGGCGGCGCGCTTCCTGCAATTCATGCTCGCGCTGGGCCAGGGCCAGTTCGCGGCTTTTCAGGACCGTGACGTCGGTCATCATGCCGCGCAGCTCCAGCGAACCGTCGACCTTGCGGTCGATGCGGAAGAGATCGCGGATCCACACCGTCGAGCCGTCGCGATGAATCAGGCGGTATTCCCATTCGTAGTCCTGGTCGGGCTTGAGGTCCCGCCCGGTGATGACTTCCATGCGCGTGCGGTCTTCCGGCGCCATGAAGCCGAACCAGGCCTTGGGCCGGTGCCATTCTGTGACCGAATAGCCGGTCATCGCCTCGATGCGGTCGCTGATGAAACTGTAGGTGATGAATTCCGGTCCCGGCATCGCATAGGGCGAGACTTTGTTGTTGTCGATCAGGATCTTGAGGCGCGATTCATTCTCGGCGATGCGGTCTTGCTGGCGGTCGTGCTCGGACCGCGCCACGGCAACGGCGATGAGGCCCAGTTCGCAGCTAAGTAGAAACATCACCAATGCGGCATGCTCATAGGTGGCGGTGACATGATGGAACAGCACCGCGCCCTGATTGGCGCCGGTTGCCAGCACCAGGGCAAAAGCCAGGGCAGCAAGGCTCGCCCCGCGCCGGCCATAGCGGGTCAGCACATAGAAGACGGCGGGCAGGCCGATGGCGCAGAAGAAGACCAGTTCCCCGATGACGGGGAGGGGTGGCCACAGGGTCAGCCAGACGAACAGGCCAATGGCGAGGAGCGCCCAGCCATATTCGGCGGGGTAGGGTGGGCGCGACTGCACCTGCGTCGTCCAGATCAGCATGAAGGGGGCTGCCGACAGCAGGGCCACGGCATTGGTGGCGAGCAGCAGCAGCGAGCCGGAGACGGGGTCGAGTTCGACCTCGAACAGCGGTGCCAGAAAGGCTGTCGCCACCGCGATGCCGACCGGCACCACCAGGGCCGCAAAGAGCAGGAACTGCCACAAATCGCGCTGGCGACGCAGTCTGAGATCGATCGGCGACCAGCGGGTGAGAGCGACGCTGACCAGTGCTGCACCGGCAAGATCGGCGCACCCGGCCACGATGGCGAGACGCCAATCTTGCTGCAGCAGATATTGCGCCAAGATGGCTGTTCCCAGCAGAAATGGGGCGCTGCGTCGACCAAAGAGCAGCAGCGGCGCCAGCAGGAAGGCCGGCGCCCCCCACAGGACCGGCGCGATGCCTGGCCAGCAATCGGCGATGTTGTAGGCGGTGCGATAGGCGAAGGCGACACTGATCAGCGCCAGCAGCGCCACATAAGGGCGCCGTGCCGGTTCAATCGTTTGCCAAGATCTGCCGCCGCTTTTCTTCATTCATCCCGTCCGGCTGCCATGCTGCCAAGGCGGGACGACTCACTCAAGCGATTAAGTGATTTCCGGAACACCTTACAGATGTAGGTGTGCGCCCCTTTACCAATCGGCCCGATTTTAGGCGGTTCCGAGATATCGCCGCGCCAAATGCTGGCGGAAAATGCCGGCATCGAGGGGGCGGCCGGTCGCGGCCTTGATGATGTCCGGGGAACTGAGACTCGAGGCGCGGGCATGGACATGGGTCCGCAGCCAACCGATGAGGGGCCGGAAATCGCCCTGCTCGATCGCCGCCGGGATGCCGGGCTCGGCGGCGGTCGCCGCCGCAAAGAACTGGGCCGCCGTCATGGCCCCCAGGCTATAGCAGGGGAAATAGCCAAAGGCCCCATCGAACCAATGGATATCCTGCAGGCATCCCTCGCGGTCGTTGGTGACGGTCAGGCCCAGGAGCTGCTGCATCCCCTCGTTCCAGGCGCCCGGCAGATCGACGAGCTTGAGGTCGCCACCAATCAGCGCCTGTTCCAGGCGATAGCGCAGGATGACATGGGCGGGATAGGTCACCTCATCGGCCGAGACGCGGATGAAGCCGGGCTCGACCCTTGTATAGAAGCGGGCGAGGTTTTCCGGCGTGAAGGCGGCCTCGTTGCCGGCATAGGTGGCATTCAGCAGCGGCGACAGGAAGCGGCAGAAGGCGGGGCTGCGCGCCGCCTGCATCTCGATGATCAGCGACTGGCTTTCATGCAATGCCATGCCGCGCGCCTGGCCGACGGGCTGGCGCCGCCACGAAGCGGGCAGGCCGCGCTCATACATGGCATGGCCGGTTTCATGCACAACGCCCATCATGGCGTCGGCGAACTGCGCCTCGTTATAGCGCGTGGTGATGCGCACATCGTCCGGCGTACCGCCGCAGAAGGGATGGAGGGAGGTATCGAGCCGCCCATGGTTGAAGTCGAAGCCGATGACGCCCATCAGCTTCTCGCCGAGCTTTTTCTGCGTTTCGATGCTGAAGGGCCCTTTAGGCTCGACGATCGCCGGCTGGCGCTTCTGATGCTCCAGCACGCGCCCCAGGAATTCCGGCAGGAAGGCCGCGTAATCGTCGAAGATCGGCGTGATGTCGGCAGCGCGGGCGCCGGGCTCAAACTCGTCCATGAGCGCGTCATAGGGCGAGAGGCCGAGCTTTGCTGACTTTGCGGCCGCCGCCTCTCGGGTGAGGTCCAGGACCGTCTGCAACTGGGGGAGAACCAGCTTGAAATCGCCCTTGGGGCGCGCCTCGCGCCAGGTCTTTTCGCAGGCGGCACGCGCCTTGGTGCTGGCTTCGACGAAATCGGGGGTGAGGGCCGTGGCATGGCCATGCACCCGGCGCATCTCCTTGAGATTGGCCCGCTGCCAGTCATCGAGGCCATGATCCTGCGCCTCGGCCAGGAGGTCCGCCGTCTCCGCCGCTGTCAGCAATTCGTGGCTGATGACATTGAGCGTCGCCAGCTGTTCGGCGCGCGATTCATGCCCGCCTTCGGGCATGACCGCCGCCATGTCCCAATGCAGCATGCCGGCCGCTTCGCTCAAGGTTCCCATGCGGTGGAAGCGTTTCTCCAACCGGGCATAGGCGTTGCTGGTCATGGCGTTCACTCCTTCGGCGCGGTTGCTGCCTTGAAGCCATGAATGCCATAGATCACGGCGAGCGCCAAGGCGAGGGCGCCCCAGGTAATGGCATATTGCAGATGATCATTGGGCAACTGGATGCGGGTCTGCCCGCCCAGCGGATAGTTCCCCGGAATCTCCGTCTTCACCGCGTCGAGATAAAGATCGGTGCGGAACGGCAGGCCGCTTGCTTTCGCCATTTCGGCCGGCGCCAGATAGAACCAGCGGTTCTTGTCCGGTTCATTGTCCGGCTGGAACCAGGCTTTGACCTGCGGCAGGCGCAAGATGCCGTCGAAGGATACAGGCCCGGCAAGCTGCCCGCCCATGCGCTGCGCCGGATCCTGGAATCCGTCCGGCACCCAGCCGCGATTGACCAGCACATCGCCACCGCCTTCCTGATGGAACGGCGTCACGATCCAGAAGCCGACATTGCCGTTCTGCGAGCGCGCCGGCATCAGAAATTCGTGGGCATGGTCGAACTGGCCGCTCAAGGCCACGCGGCGGAACTCGACTTCATCCAGCGTGCTGCCCACCGGCGGCAGTGCAATGGGGGCGGCTGTCGTGCGCTCGACCCGCTCGTTGATCAATCCTTCCTTCCAATAGAGGCGCTGCACCTGCCAGACGCAGAGCGCCACCATGAACAGCACGGCGGGGACGGTGAAAAGGGTCGGCCATAGGCCTGGTTTGAACGTGCCGGGTCGGAAGGAGCGTGTCATATGAGGCAATCTATTCGTTACGATGTTCGGCGGCCTGGTGATGGAATTGAAGGGCGATCAGCACGCCCTTCATCGGCCGCAGCAGGCCGATGGCGCCACCCAGGACGACGACCGGCCACAGCAAGATATGGACCCAGATGGGTGGCTCGAGCGCGAATTCCAGCCAAATCGCCAGCGGTGCGACAATGGCACCCAAGATCATGATGATGAAAACGGCCGGCCCGTCGCCGCTATCGGCGCTCTTGAGGTCGGCGCCGCATTGCGGGCAGGTCTCGTTGAGTGACAGTACGCCACGAAAAAGCCTGCCTTGCCCACAGCGCGGGCAACGGCAGGCTAGTCCGGTCAGGACGGGTGAGGGAAGCATCGGCACCCCTCACCCAAACACGACAGCTTCGTTCATCAATAGTTGGAGCCGGAGCCCCAGATATAGACGAAGGTGAACAGGAACAGCCAAACCACGTCGACGAAGTGCCAGTACCAGGCGGCAGCTTCGAAGCCGAAGTGATGGTCTGGTGTGAAGTCGCCCTTGATACCGCGAATGAGGCAGACCAGCAGGAACAGGGTGCCGACGATGACATGGAAGCCGTGGAAGCCGGTCGCCATGTAGAAGGTCGACGAATAGATGCCGTCCTTGAAGGCAAACGGGGCATGCATGTACTCGAAAGCCTGCAGGCTGGTGAAGATGAGGCCGAGGATGACGGTGATGGTCAGGCCCTTGATGAAATCCGCGCGGTTGCCTTCGCGCAGGGCGTGATGCGCCCAGGTCACCGTGCAGCCCGAGAGCAGCAGGATGAGGGTGTTGAGCAGCGGGATTTCCAGCGGGTCAAGGACCTGGACGCCCTTGGGCGGCCAGACGCCGCCGATCGCTTCCTTGGGGAAGAGCGAGGAATCGAAGAACGCCCAGAAGAAGGCGACGAAGAACATCACTTCCGAGGCGATGAAGAGGGCCATGCCATAGCGCAGGCCAATCTGCACGACCGGGTTATGCGCCTTGTCGATCTGCGCCTCGCGCACCACGTCGCGCCACCAGCCATACATCGTGCCAAGGATCATCACCAGGCCCGGGGCAATGGCCCAGAGGGGCAGTTTGTCGTGCATATAGAGCACCATGCCCATGAAGAACACGCCGCCGGCAAGGCTGCCGACCAGCGGCCAGGGGCTCGGGTTGACGAGATGATAGGGATGGTTTGGCTTATGGGCCGCGTCGCTCATGGCTTCTACTCTCTCTTTCAAAACGACCGATCACCCCGGGCAACTTTCCCCTGATCGACCGGATTTCCGCGATAATCTACTTAACTGCCGCTACCTTGGCCAGCTTCCGCCGGCTTGATCTCAGTCTTCGTAACGCTCTCGCCCGCCGCCACATCCGGGTCATTGGGCACCTGGAAGAAGGTGTAGGCCAATGTCACGTCGCGCAGCTTGGTGAGATAGGGGTCTTCCTCGAGCTTGGGGTCGAGGAAGAAGACGACGGGCATTTCCACCCGCTCGCCGGGTTTCAGCACCTGCTTGTCGAAGCAGAAGCACTGCACCTTGACGAAATACTGGCCGAAGATATCCGGCGACACGTTGAAGGTGGCCGATCCAGTGATCGTCCGGTCGGTCGGGTTCTCGGCGATGAACAGCGCCTTGTAGGTGACGCCGGTGCGCACTTCCATCTTGCGGACTTCGGGCTGGAAATGCCACGGCATGCCTTGCCCCAGATCCGTGCTGAAGCTCACCGTCATGTCGCGGGTGCCGACCATGCTCTTGTTCTCGGCCGCGCGCTGCGGTGTGCCACCAAAGCCGGTCGCCTTGCAGAAGAGGTCGTAAAGCGGGACCGAGGCGTAGGCGAGGCCGATCATGCCGGCAACGACGCCGACCAGCATCATCATGGTGTTGCGATTGCGCTGGCTTAAGGTTGGCTTGGCCATCACGCACCACCCATCTTCACGATGGAGACGACGAAAACCAGTACCACGAACAGGACCAGGGCGCCGGCCAATGCCCAGTTGCGCTGCTTCAGGCGCTTCTGGCGCTCGATGTCGATTTTGTTGGCGTCGGTCATGATCAAATACTCCCGCCGATGAGGGCGACCAGGCCCGGAATTAGACCAGGCGCGCGGTCGATCATCAGGACGGCAAAATGCAGGAACAAATAAAGCAGCGAGAAGCCGAACATGCGCTTGGGCCACTTCATGTCGCCGGCCTCGCTCTTGAGGACCCGCACGGCGTGATAGATGAAGCCGAGATTGAGCGCGATGGCGGTTGCGCCATAGATCCAGCCGGCAACGCCAAGATACACGGGGGCAAGCGCAATGGGCGCCAGCAGCAGCGTGTAGACCAGCATCTGCTTCTTGGTAGAGTCCATGCCGGCCACCACCGGCATCATCGGCACGCCGGCCTTGGCGTAATCCGGGTTGCGCCACAAAGCGAGCGCCCAGAAATGCGGCGGCGTCCACATGAAAATCAGCAGAAAGAGGGCGATCGAGGCGATGTCGATGCGGCCGGTGACGGCTGCCCAGCCGATCATCGGCGGGAAAGCGCCCGAGGCGCCGCCGATGACGATGTTCTGCGGCGTGCGGCGCTTCAGCCACATCGTATAGATGACGACATAGAAGAAGATCGTGAACGCCAAAAGGACGGCAGCGGCGAGGTTGACCGCAAGGCCCATCAGCATCACGGAAAAGATCGAGAGGGTGAGGCCAAAGGCCAGGGCCTGTTCCGGCGCCACATAACCCTTGGGGATCGGGCGGCCGCAGGTCCGGCTCATGATGCTGTCGATGTCGCGGTCGTACCACATGTTCATGGCGCCGGAGGCGCCGGCGGCAACGGCGATGCACAGAACGGCGACAGCGCCGATCAGCGGATGAATATGTCCGGGGGCCACATAAAGCCCAGCGAAGCCAGAGAAGACCACCAGCGACATTACCCGCGGCTTCAGCAAGGCCCAGAAATCGCCCACGCGTGCGCCAGCCAGCACCAATTCAGATGCGGCTTCGCTCTCAAGCGACAGGTCGAGCGCGTTGTGGCGCACTTTAGGCATTCGAAAAATTTCCGTCCAAAACCAATCTGGCCAAAAACCAATCGGGCGGCGGAGGATCGCTCCGCCGCCCGCTTCGTAACACTTAGTGGTGCTTGGCCGGCTCGATCACCGGCAGGTCTTCAAAGGTGTGGAACGGCGGCGGCGAGGGCAGCGTCCATTCCAGGGTCGTGGCACCCACGCCCCACGGATTGGCGGCGGCCTTCTTACCGGCGAAGGCCGAATAGAGCGCCATCACCACGAAGAACAAGGTCGAACCGAAGGCGATGAAGGCACCGTACGACGAAACCTCGTTCCAGAAGGCATAGGCGTCCGGATAGTCCGGATAGCGGCGCGGCATGCCGGCCAACCCCAAGAAGTGCTGCGGGAAGAAGGTCAGGTTGACGCCGACGAAGGTCGTCCAGAAGTGCAGATGACCCGCCCAGGCCGGATGCTCGCGCCCCGTGATCTTGCTGATCCAATAGTAATAGGCAGCGAAGATCGAGAAGACCGCACCCAAGCTCAGCACGTAGTGGAAGTGGGCGACGACGTAATAGGTGTCGTGCAGGCTCTGGTCGAGACCGCCATTGGCCAGCACCACGCCCGTCACACCGCCGACGGTGAACAGGAAGATGAAGCCGAAGGCCCAGACCATGGGCACCTTGAACTCGATCGACCCGCCCCACATGGTGGCGATCCACGAGAAGATCTTCACACCCGTCGGCACGGCGATGACCATGGTGGCGGCGGTGAAGTAGGCGCGGGTGTCGACATCAAGGCCCACCGTATACATGTGGTGCGCCCAGACGACGAAGCCGACGAAGCCGATGGCAACCATCGCGTAGGCCATGCCGAGATAGCCGAACACCGGCTTCTTCGAGAAGGTCGAGACGATCTGGCTGATGATGCCGAAGCCCGGGAGGATGAGAATGTACACTTCCGGATGGCCGAAGAACCAGAACAGGTGCTGGAAGAGGATCGGATCACCGCCCTGGTCCGGCTTGAAGAAGGCCGTGCCGAAATTGCGGTCGGTGAGCAGCATGGTGATGGCGCCACCGAAGACGGGCAGCGACAGCAGCAGCAGGAAGGCCGTCACCAGCACCGACCACACGAACAGCGGCATGCGGTGCAGCGTCATGCCGGGTGCGCGCATGTTGAAGATGGTGGTGATGAAGTTGATGGCGCCCAGGATCGACGAGGCACCGGCAAGGTGCATCGAGAAGATGGCCATGTCGACCGCCATGCCCGGCTGGCCTTCATCGGAGAGCGGCGGATAGAGCGTCCAGCCGCCACCGACGCCGCCATCGACGAAGGACGAGCCGACGAGAAGGGCGATCGAGGGGATCAGCAGCCAGAAGCTGATGTTGTTCATGCGCGGGAACGCCATGTCGGGCGCACCGATCATGAGTGGCACGAACCAGTTGCCGAAACCGCCGATGAGGGCCGGCATGACCGTGAAGAAGATCATGATCAGCGCGTGGGCCGTGATGAAGACGTTCCAACGCTGGCCGTCGACCTGGGCGTCGGTGCCGAAAATCTGGATGCCGGGATGCATCAGCTCGGCGCGCATATAGACCGAGAAGAGGCCGCCGATGAGACCGGCGCAGATCGCGAAGATAAGGTACATCGTGCCGATGTCCTTATGGTTCGTCGAGAACAGGTAGCGGCCCAGACCGGTCGGATGATGGTCGTGATGGGCTTCTTCGTGATGGTGTGTACTGACGGGGCTCATGGCTCTTGTCCCTACTCGGATTAGCTATGTTCTCAATTGGCCGGCTGGGTGGCGACCGGGGCTGCGATCGCGACGTCGGTCGGATTGCTGCCCGGGGCGGTGACCCCGTCTACCTTGGCGAATTTCTTCTGTGCTTCGGCGATCCAGGCCTGGAATTCTGCCTCCGGCACAGCGCGCACCTTGATCGGCATGAAGGCATGGGCGGTGCCGCACAGTTCCGAGCACTGGCCGTAATAGATGCCGGGCTTGTCGGCATCGACGTTGAACCAGCTTTCGTTCACCCGACCCGGCACGGCGTCGTGCTTGATGCCGAAGCTGGGCACGGTCCAGGAATGGATCACGTCGGTCGAGGTGATCTGGATGCGGATGTTCTTGCCGACGGGAACGACCACTTCGTTGTCGGTCTCCAGCAGGCGCAACTGGCCCGGCTTCAGATCGGCGGTCTGGATCATGTTGGCGTCGAAGGTGAAGTTGCCATTGTCCGGATACTCGTAGGACCAGTACCACTGGTGGCCGATCGCCTTGATGGTGAGGTCGGTCTTGGGCAAATCGAGCTGCTTGTAGAGCAGCTTGAAGCTGGGGATCGAAATGACGATCAGGATCAGGATGGGGATGACCGTCCAGGCGATCTCGAGACCGGTATGATGCGTCGTCTTTGACGGCACCGGGTTCTTCGAGGCGCGGAAACGGAACATGATATAGAGCAGCAGCAGCATCACGAAGACCGTGATGATGGTGATGATCGGCAGCAGGATCATGTTGTGGAAATGATGGCTGTCGGCGGCGATCGAGGTCGCTGCTTCCTGCATGCCAAGCTGCTCGGGCTTCGCAGCGCCGATGACGGCTTCCTGGGCAAGGGCCGAACCGGCACCTCCCAGCATGGTGGTGCCCAGCAGAGCCGAGGCAATCGTCAGACGGGTTCCAGTGGCGGACACCCAGTCGTTCATGCGCGTGAGAAACATATCGGTCCCATCCGTTGTGGCTAGGGTGTTGGGATTATTATCCTTGAAGCTGGATTTGGTCCCGACAACCCTGGCATGATCAATCTCGCGATCAAAGGCGGCCGACCCCCGGCTACCCCCGCATCGCGCATCCCCTACAAGATTTCGTGCTCCGGAATCCAGTATGCTGGAAATACACCGGAAGCAGGTTGAAACTACACGGGGTCTTGATCTAGCTCAAGCTTCGCCAGGGGTAAGATGTCGCAGGAAGTGCCTGAAAGAAGACGCTGAAATCCCCCGGAGCGACGCGTAACGCCAAAACCCTGGGCCGAATGCGGCAATACGCCGCAATTTACGCTGCGGTTGCGCATCCCAGGTTTGGTTAATATTCGTTAACGCTTGATTCCAACGCGTCGGGGATTTGCTGCCGGAACATTGAGCCTGCATAATGGTAAACTCTGTTGAACCTGGTCGCAGGGCCGCATAGATAGAGTCGGAAACCTTTGGCAACGCCATGCAATATAAACCAAATTCCGCTCTGACGTCCGTCCAGCACCGACCGGTGCTGAGCGAAATGTCGGCCCGCTCGCGCGATATCTTTCGCACCATCGTCGAGGCTTATGTCGAAACCGGCGAGCCGGTGGGGTCGCGGACCCTCTCGCGCCGCCTTGGACAGCTGGCCGGCGGGCAATTGTCGCCGGCGACGATTCGCAACGTCATGGCCGATCTCGAGGAATTGGGCCTTCTGTTCGCCCCCCACACGTCGGCGGGGCGCCTGCCGACCGATCTCGGCCTGCGGCTCTTCGTCGATGGCCTGATGGAAACCGGCGGCCTCACCGAGGACGACCGCGCCTCGATCGATGGACAATGCGCGGCGAGTGGCCGCTCGCTTCCCGAAGTGCTCGATCAGGCGACCTTGATGCTCTCGGGCCTCTCGCGCTGCGCTGGCATGGTCCTGGCACCCAAGACCGACAGGCCCTTGAAACATATCGAATTTGTTCATCTGGGGCCTGGTCGCGCGCTGGTCGTCATGGTGACCGAGGGCGGCATGGTCGAGAATCGAATCATCGACGTACCGCTGGGCCTGCCGTCATCGGCGCTGGTCGAAGCGACCAACTACCTCACCACCCGCCTCTCGGGCCGCACGCTTGTCATGGGGCGCGACCAGATTCTGGGGGAACTCGAAGGTGAGCGCGCGGTTCTCGATGAGCTTGCCAAGAAGGTGGTTGCGGCAGGTCTCGCCTCCTGGTCGCGGGAGGATAACACCGGGGCCCTCATCGTGCGCGGGCAGGCGCATCTCCTTGAGGACGTGACCGGAATCGGCGATTTGGAGCGCCTGCGCTCGCTTTTTGCCGCCCTTGAAACCAAGGAGCAGTTGCTTAAATTGGTCGAAGCGGCGGAAGTGGCCGATGGCGTGCAGATCTATATCGGCGCCGAAAACGACCTCTTCGGCCTCGCTGGCTGCTCGGCCGTGATTTCACCCTATCGCGACAGCCAGCGACGGCTGATCGGCGCCATCGGGGTCATCGGCCCCAGCCGCATTAATTATGCGCGCATCATCCCCATGGTGGATTATACCGCCAAGGTCATCGGCCGAATCCTCGGCTGATCCACCCATTTGTTTTCGTGATTTAGGAGTTCGACGTCGTCATGACGGGTTCAGAAGAAAAAGACTTTGTGGAAAATCCCGTCAGCGGGAGCGATGAGGGTGCGGCCGCACCGGAAGGTGCGGTGGACCTTGCCGCACTCCAGGCCGACTACCTCGCCATGAAGGACCAGCTGCTGCGCGCGGTGGCGGAAACCGAGAACACGCGCCGGCGCCTCACCCGCGAACGCGACGAGACGGCGAAGTACGCCGCCTCGACCTTCGCCAAGGAAATGCTCGACGTCGCCGACAATCTGCACCGGGCGCTGGCGGCCATTCCGGCCGACGCACTGGCCGGCGATGGGGCGCTGAAATCGCTCCATGACGGCGTCTCGGCGACCGAGCGCCAGTTGGATGCCGCCTTTACCCGCCAGCATATCAAGCGCATCTGGCCGGAAGGCGAGAAGTTCGACAGCAACCTGCACCAGGCAATGTTCGAGGTACCGGGGACGGCGCATCCCTCCGGTACCGTCGTCCAGGTGCTGCAGGCCGGCTATGTCATGCATGACCGCCTGCTGCGCCCGGCCCTGGTCGGCGTCGCCAAGGGCGACCCGAAACCGGCCGGCGATGCCAACGGCCATGTCGATACGGTTGCGTAACACCCGTCACTAAGGCCCCCACCCCAACCCCTCCCCCTGAAGGGAGAGGGGCTTTGGGGCCGAGTTTGGATCGATACCTCGCTTTGAAACCCTCTCCCTTCAGGGGGAGGGTAGGGAGGGGGGATTTCACCCTCACTTTCGCCCAAGAACGCCATGCCCGCCGCCCAACGTCTGCTTGCCCTTCGGCTCCTGCTTTCGACCGGCATCCTGCTGGGGCTGAACGCGCCATTGGGCAAGTTGGGGCGCGAGAGCGGCATTTCGGCGGCCGGCTGGTCTTTCGCCATCGCCGCCGGCGGTGCCTTGGTGCTGCTTGCCGTCATTCTGCTGCGACGCCAGCCTGTGCATCTCAACAGGCGCCATTTGCGCTATTACGTCGGCACGGCGCTGCTCTCCTACGTCATTCCCAATCTCGTCATCTATGCGGCGATTCCGCATCTGGGTGCCGGCATGGCGGCGATCTATTTCACGCTATCGCCGATCATGACGCTCACCTTCTCGATCGTGCTGGGTACGAAGCGCCCGGGCGCACTCGGCGTCTTCGGCATCCTCCTCGGCTGCGTCGGCGCGCTCATCGTCGTCTTCTCGAAGGGGCAGGTGGGCCGCCCGGCTGATCTCGCCTGGGCGCTGGGCGCCCTTGTCATTCCCTTGAGCCTTGCCGCCGGCAATATCTATCGCACGGTCGACTGGCCCGAAGGCGGCGCCCCCCTCGTGCTTGCCATGGGCAGCAACGCGGCAGCGGCGCTGTTTCTCATCGCGGCAGCGCTGCTCTTCGACGGCGGATTGCCTTTCGCAGCACTCGCCAACGCACCCGGTCTGGTCGTGGCGCAAATTGCCATCGCGGCGCTGATGTTTGCACTCTTCTTCCGCCTGCAGGTGGCAGGCGGTCCGGTCTATTTAAGCCAGATCGGCTATGTCGCGGCGGGTACCGCGCTGATTATCGGCACGTTCTTTTTGGGCGAGCATTACGGCATCGCCACCTGGGGCGGGGCACTGGTCATCGTCGCGGGTGTCGTTGCCACGACCCTTGATGGCGGGCCGAAGACTCAACGATAAGGCAGCAGGTCCCGGTCCCAGGGCGGCGTGCCCTTGAAGGCGGCACCCAGGAAGTCGAGCATCACGCGCACCTTGGCGCTGACATGGCGGCGGCTGGGATAGAGTGCCAGCAGATCGGTGTCGCTGATCTGATAGTCCGGCAGCAGCCGCACCAGCCGCCCGGCGCGGATGTCCTCGCCCACCAGAAAGGCCGCCGGCCGGATGATGCCATGCCCGGCAAGCGCTGCCGCACGCAAGGTCTCGCCGTTATTGGTGTGGAAGGGGCAGGTGATGCGGACGCGCTGGGCCTTTCCGTCCGGCCCGGTGAAATGCCATTCGTCCCCGGTGGCGGCGTAGGAAAAGCCGAGGCAGGTGTGCTCTCTCAGATCCTGCGGTGTCTTGGGCATCCCGCGCCCCTTGAGATAGGCCGGCGCCGCGCAGACCAGGTTGCGCGAGGTCGCGAGCTTCTTTGCCACCAGATTGGCCGGGCTCACGGCCTGCGAAACGCGGATGGTAAGGTCGTAGCCTTCCTCCACCATGTCGACGACGCGGTCGATGAGATCGATGTCGAGGTTGATCTCGGGATACTTCTTCATGAAGACGGGCCAGAGCGGGCTGAGATGCTTGATGCCGAAGGTGACGCCGGCATTGATGCGGAGGCGCCCCCGTGGGTTGAGGCCGGTGTGGGAGGCGATCGCCTCTGCCTCCGCCACATCGTCGAGGATCGCCCGGCAGCGCTCATAAAGCGCCGTGCCGCTTTCGGTCAGCGACAATTTCCGCGACGAGCGGTTGAGGAGGCGGGTGGCGAGATGCCCCTCCAGCTCGTTTACATAGCGCGTCACGTTGGCGGGCGAGGTGTCGAGCGCGTCGGCTGCCTTGATGAAGCTGCCCTTCGCCACCACGGTCGCAAAAACCTCGAAGGCGCGCAGGCGGTCCATCGGTTCTGCTCATTATTCATAAAAGCTGAATAATATGACCATCTTCGCTGCCTTCATTCAAGATCGATTTGCGCCTAGCTTCCTTCTCATCAGGCGAGGGACATCGGGTCCCGCCGACAAGACAAACAGGAAGGTGCGTCATGGATCGTCTCAAAGGGAAAGTCGCCATCATCACGGGTGCGAGCTCCGGCATCGGCCGCGAAACGGCCAAGCTGTTCGCTGCCGAAGGCGCCAAGGTCGTCGTCGGCGCCCGCCGCCAGGGGGAACTCGACAGTCTGGTTGCCGAGATCAAGGCCGCCGGCGGTGCAGCCGTTGCGGTCGCTGGTGACGTCGCCTCGGAAAGCTATCAGCAGGCGCTGGTCGCCGCCGCCGAGACGCATTTCGGCGGCCTCGACATCGCCTTCAACAATGCCGGCACGCTTGGCCCGGTCGGCCCCAGTCACGAGGTAACCGAGGCGGACTTCAACAATGCCATCGCCGTCAACCTCACCGGCTCGTTCCTTGCCGCCAAGCATCAGATTCCGGCGATGGAAAAGCGCGGCGGCGGTTCGGTACTCTTCACCTCGACCTTCGTAGGTTACAGCGCGTCGTTCCCCGGCATGGCGGCCTATTCCGCCAGCAAATCCGGTCTCATCGGCCTCACCCAGGCGCTGGCCACGGAATATGGCGCCAAGAACATTCGGGTGAACTCGATCCTTCCCGGTGCTGTCGACACGCCGATGTACCGTGAGAAGAACAGCACCGAGGCCGAGCAGACCTATCTCAAAGGCCTTCATGCGCTGAAGCGCGAAGGCAAGCCCCAGGAACTGGCACGGGCGGCACTGTTCCTTGTCTCGGACGATGCCAGCTTCGTCACCGGGACGGCCTCACTGGTTGATGGCGGTCTCTCCATCAATCGGGCCTAAAGAGCACGTTTACGCCATCTCTGCCTTGGGCTTGGGCGCCGCCGGTGTCGGCCGCGTCGGGCCCGGTTTGCCTTCGAAGGCGCTGCGGTATTGTCGCGGCGTCTTCTGATAGGTGGCTCGAAACAGCCGGCTGAAATGTGCCTGGCTGGTGAAGCCCGCACCCAGCGCGATTTCGCCAATCTGGCGCCGCGCCGCGCCCCGATCCTCCAATTGCCGGCGACAGCGATCGAGCCGCCGCTGGCGCAGGAAATCGCTGAATGTTGTGCCGTCGGCGCGAAACAGCATGGCGAGGTATCGCGTGCTGATGCGGTATTTGGCAGCCACCGTTTCCACACGCAGCAGCGGCTCGTGCAGGTTTTCCTCGATGAAATCCTTGATCCGGCGCAGCAGGTTGGCGCGATAGGGCGACGGGTTGGGCCGACTGTCGATGACATCGGCCAGGGCGATGCCAAGCAGATCGACCGCATGGCCCGCAATGCGGAGCGACGTCGGCGGGTGCAAGGCGGCAGTGCCGGTGGTGCTGAAAAGATTGTTGAAGAAGCTTAGCGTAATCGGTTGCATCGGCTGGCTGGCGGGCAGTTTGATGCCGGCAAAGTCCGCGCTTTGCGGCAATCTTTCCGCGACCGACTGCCGCGGCAGGTTGAGCGCCAGAACAAGGATCTGCTCCGGAATATGGTAGTCGAACGGCTCCTGCAGATCGATCATCGCAATGTCGTGGCGTGATAGGGAAAAAGCGCGCTGGCCCTGCCGCAATTCGACATACCCGTCCAAATTGATCAGCAGCAGGCAACGCTCCTCCTCACCCATCAATGCAGTGGACGGCAATTTCCGGGCGCGATGCGCCGTCATGCTGGCCTTTATCACCATCATGTCATGGAGTGGGTGCGCCTCCAGTGCGGCATGAAACGATCGCTCGGGTGACAGCTCGATCGCCATGGCGAGGTGGACCTCGGCGAGGCTCGCCTGCCAATAGGCGCGGCGCCGCGGCGGCGGCACATCGTCGGTCGAGAAGGTAATCGACCGAGGAGGCCCATTATGTCGTAACGGCATCAGCGCGGTCCCAAAGACTGATGGCCCCGCCATCTGTCATGGAACGGCCACATCGGCCGATTCAGTCGCCCAAATCTGTTCTTGTCCGGCATGCCGCGGTGCAGCCTCAAATAACGCCGTGCGCCACACCCATGTGACCACAATCCTGTCTGGGGCATTTTCGAACAGGCCAGTGGCGACGGTTTGACGTGGGAAGAAGTAAATTTTGACCGTAGAAGAACAATCATGCCGTGCATCGTCGTTCCCAGTACTCAATCAATAAAGAATTAATAAATGAGGACGATTTTCTTATGCACGGATAATGTTCCCAAGTTTTCAATACTTGGCACTGGCGCTGTTGATTCGCCTGAGCTGGATCCGTCGTGGGTCGCCGACGTTACGGCGGGGCGGGTAACCGGCTGGGGGGCCGATGCATACGCGATTGAAAATGCGTCGAAATGCGGTGTTGGCAGCGCGCAGCGAACAATTGGCCGCTGCCGCAGAACGGGCGATTGACGATCTCAACGATTTCGCAGTGGCGGGCGATGCGCCGCACCTTTCGGCCCTCGCCGTTGCCTACAGCCGCGCCATCGACGATCTGCGCTACGCCATTCGCGCCGGCACCGATCTGCCGCCAGTCCTTTTTCAGTTCGAGGCCATCGGCCGTGACATCGTGGCCGCATTGGCAGATCTGCAGTCCCTGATCGCAGCGCGAGGGGAAAGCCCGCCTGCGTCCAGGTCTCCGTCATCACAGGTTTAGCCGTTCCGTCCATTCACAGCGTGGCCGGGGCAAGAAGCATCCGGCCGTCGGCGATCCAGGAGGCGCCGTAACCATGAAACTCAGCAACTGGAAGATGCGTTCGAAACTGATTCTGTTGGTCGGCGTGATGGCCGTCATTATCGGAACCGTGGCCGGTGTGGGTGTCACTTATCTCCGCAGCGCCGCGACCGATCTCAATAACGTAACGGTGAACGGAGTTGAAGGCCTTACCAGCGCCCGGCTCAATCAGAACGTCATCGCCCTCAACCGGACAGAATATAACCTGGCGCTGGACCCATCTGAGAAAGGCATAGAGGCGCGCTTGAAGCGCGTTGCCGAGGAGCGCCAACTTTTTGCCGAGCGCTTGGCGAAACTGCGTGGTACCGCGGGTGAAAACCGCAACAAGCTTCTCGACGAAGTCGAGGCAAGCTTCGCCGACTACAATGCGGGGCTCGAAAGCACATTCGCCCTCGCTAAGCAGATCGGGGCCAGCGTGCAATTGGGCCAGGCGCAGCAAGCCCTCATAGATCAGTTGACAGCGACACGCCCTAAAGCCGACCAGCTGCAGAAAACCGTCCGTGCCTATTCCGATTACGTCAGCAAGCAGGCGGAAGAGACCTCTGCCCAGGCTGCAGCCGACGCGGCCTTTGCCCAGACGCTCATGATCGTGGTGGCGGTCGCTGGTGTCGTGGGTGGTCTCGCTTTCGGCTATCTGCTGGCCACGATCGGCATCAGCAAGCCGCTCAGCGGGTCAATCGATAACCTCAATCGCCTGTCACAGGGCGATCTGACCATCGACATCACCGGCGGTACCCGCGGCGATGAGATCGGCGACATTGCCCGGGCGCTCCAGGTCTTCAAGGACACGGCGACGGCCGCCGAGGCGCTTCGCGCCGAACAGGCCGAGGAACAGCGTGCCAAGGAACGCCGCCAGGCGGTGGTCGACGGCCTGATCCGCACCTTCGACGACACCATGGCGAGCGAGCTCAGCCAATTGACCTCCGCCTCGACCGAGTTGCAGGCGACGGCGCAGAGCATGTCCTCGACAGCCGAGGAAACCAGCCGGCAGGCGACCGCCGTCGCTGCCGCCTCCGAGCAGGCTTCTGCCAATGTGCAGACGGTGGCTGCCGCCGCCGACGAATTGTCGGCCTCGGTCGCCGAAATCAGCCGTCAGGTCGAGCAATCGACCCAGATCGCGGGGAGGGCCGTGGCCGATGCCGAGCGCACCGACGCCGCCGTCCGTATTCTTGCGGAAGCGGCGCAGAAGATCGGTGCGGTCGTTGGCCTCATCAACGAGATCGCCAGCCAGACCAACCTGCTGGCCCTCAACGCCACCATCGAGGCAGCACGCGCGGGCGAGGCCGGCAAGGGTTTTGCGGTCGTGGCATCGGAGGTGAAGAACCTCGCGACGCAGACCGCAAAAGCGACCGACGACATCAGCGCCCAGATCAGCGGCATGCAGGCCAGCACGGACGAGGCGGTGGGTGCCATCAAAGGCATCTCCAACATCATCGGCCAGATGAGCGAGATCACGACGACCATTGCCTCGGCGGTGCAGGAGCAGGGGGCAGCGACACAGGAAATCGCCCGCAACGTGCAGCAGGCGGCACAAGGCACGCAGGATGTCTCGACCAATATCGGCGGTGTCACCCAGGCCGCCGGGGAGACGGGTGCCGCGTCCAGCCAGGTGCTTGGTACAGCCTCGTCGCTCTCGCGCCAGGCCGATACCCTGCGTCAGTCGGTGACGCAGTTCCTGGACGGCGTGCGATCAGCTTAATGGGGGAGTGTGGAGTAGGGGCGCGCTCGACTGCGCGCTCCTACTTGTTCTTTTATCCGACTTTCGGTTGGAAAGGTCGCGCCTGTTTCTGACGCCAATACCTGCTATAACGCGCCATACTTGAAGCAAGGCGGGTTGGGCATGACAGGCGACGAAGCGGACGCGGCGCAGCATGCACAATTGCTCGACACACCGGATCTGGCCGGAGCTCTTGGCAGTGACCAGTTCAAGCAGTTCCTTGATCACATGCCCTTTGCCATCGCCGTGGCAACCTTGCAGGGCCCGGAGGTCATTACCTACGCCAATATGGAATTTGAACGGCTGATCGGCAAGACGGCGGCCGAAATCGTGGGCCAACCATGGAGTGTCCTGCCAGGCGATGCCGTCGCCACTTTAGACGGGCGGGGCCTGAGTGATGCGATCAGAGGCGACGAGGATTTTGTCGGCGCCTTCGAGATCAATATGCAAGACAACGCCGTCCAGATCGACGCCTGGTCCAACATCATCCAGGACGAGGACGGGAGAGCGGCCTTTCGGCTTGTGGCGCTGGCCGAAGTCAATCGCAGCAGCCAGTCCGAGCATGAAGAGCTGCAAAAGCGGATCGCTGCCAAGGACACGCAACTTCTTGAACTGCAGCATCGGGTCAAGAACAACCTGCAGATGATCACGGCGCTCATCCGGCTGGAGGCCCGCAGCATCCATGGTGACGAGACCGGCAAGAAGTTCGAGCGGCTCGCCGGCCGCGTCGATTCCCTGGCCCTGCTCTATCGCTCACTCTCCAGCGAAGGCCAAGGCGACAGCGTCGATCTCGGGATCTATCTCAGCCAGATCGCTACGGCGGTGATGTCAGCCCATGCCGTCGAAGGCATTCGCCTCGACCTCAAGGTCGACACCTGGCCGGTATCGGTCAATGTCGCCATGCCAGCCGGGCTGGTGGTCAACGAACTCCTCACCAATGCCCTCAAACATGCCTTTGTCGGCCGCGACGGCGGTACCATCAAGCTGCACAGCCTGGTCAACGATAAGGGCTGCCAGGTCACCATCGCCGATGATGGCATTGGCCTCAGCGACGGCGTCGTCTGGCCCAAGCCCGGCAAGCTCAGCGCCCTCATCGTCCAGTCCCTGCGCCAGAACGCCAGGGCCAGTGTCGACATCCTCTCCATCCCCGGCAAAGGCGTCGCCGTCACGCTGCTCTTTGCCCGTGCCAGCGCCGCTCCGGTCGCGGCCTAGGCTCTTCGCCTTATCAAGGTGCGTTATTAACGGCAGGCGGCGGGAAACTTGCCGGCCAGAAATCGGGATCGTGCAGCAGGTCCTGGATGCCGTTGATGACGAATTGCACGCCGATGCAGACCATCAGGAAGCCCATGATGCGCGACATGGCGGCGATGCCGTTGGCGCCCAGCACTCGATTGAGGAGGCCGGCGGCGCGCAGGCAAAACCAGATGATGATGGCGGTGATGACGATGCCGATCGAGATCACGACATAGGTCATCGTCGTGGAGAGGGCGCCCGATTGCTGCACCGTGGTCGACATGGTGATGACCAGGGCGATCGATCCTGGCCCGGAAAGGCCCGGCATGGCCAAGGGCGTGAACGAGATATCCATCTTCTGCCGCGCTTCGATATCGGAATCCGTATCGAGCGCATTCTCCTGCGGGAACAGCATGCGGAAGCCGAGGAAGGCTGGATGTCTCGACCAATGTCGGTGGCGTGACGCAAGCGGCCGGCGAAACCGGTGCCGCGTCCAGCCAGGTGCTCGGCACGGCCTCGTCACTCTCGCGCCGGGCCGACACCCCGCGGCAACCGGTGACGCAGTTCCTCGAAGGCGTAAGGCCGGCGTAAAGGACTTCAGCGGGGAGTGCAAACGGCGGCGCGACGATCTCTCGTGTCGCCGCTCTTTTACTGGAACGAGCATCACCCGGAGGATGACAAATTGTATTCCCTTGCCCTCCAAGGATGCTTAGGCAACCGCAAGGCGCGACAGCAGAGCGGGACTACCCAAAAAATTGTGTCCAACCGAACTTTGCGCGTGTTCCTAACGCTGCGAGATTAAGAGCAACCATTTGGACGCCTGTTGCGAATGAGTTGACGTTCATCCCGCTTAGAATGACGTGCCCATAGTAGGCATCCTGATCAATAGACAATGATTCAGGCGTTAGACACAATTCACGCTGATGATCGCCGATTGGATAGTAGGGATGAACTCTCGGGTCTTTGGCGGCTTCGAGTCTTTTCGCCATCAGCTTGTTAGTCTCGGTCGCCCACCTAGGCCATAGGGGCAGAGCATTCATGCAGCAATCGAGGAGGGCCTCCGAATAGGCTGTATTCTCGGTCCCACCATAATCCATGACCTCCCAATGTGCGCCGAATGGGAAGAACCTGTTTACGTAATAGCATTGTTTCGATTTGCCGGCCTCCCAATGGGGTTTGCTGAGTTTATTTACTCTCATGCGTTCTTGATGCGATGTGCTTAGTTTTATGCGATCCCGATAAGTCAGCTTGGATAGGTCGATTGAAGGCGGAACGATCTTGCCAGGCTCGGAATACGTCGCGATGGTCAAATCAGGCAACCGAAAACTGAATGTGTGTGCCTTATCTTCGCGGCGGTATGTGAGCTTTATTTCACCTCCAAGCCCGACCTGCCCCTTTGCGCTATGCCCGCTACTTTCTAAGGACAGTGTTGCGCCGTCTGCATCGTTGACCATGAACTGCTCTGAGGTGTCCAGCGGAAAGTCGGCGCCATTAAGCTGGCCACCTTCAGGTCGCCACTTCGATGGTTGTCTATCGGCGTCCAACCCAAAGAACGGCACCCTTCGAGGATAGAAATAGCTGGTCTTCTTTAGGAACTGCACTTCTCCAACACGGCGCAGAAGCTCGGAATGCCATTTGCCGTTGTGCCAGCCGCCAATAGTCGCCACTTCACGAGCGCGCCGCATATGATGGCCGATCCCGCCTGGCGCGGTAATTCCGCTCATTGCAACTTCGACTATCGCTCTGTCGATCTGGCGCCAGAGGCTGTAAGCGGGAAACAGAGATGATCCAGTCTGGGCAAGCTTCCACAGCGCAGCAGACTTGTTGTGGTCAATTCTCCATACGAAACTTGCAATTGTTTCTCGCGGAGCATCTTCCCAGTTGAGCATCAGGCCAAAATTTGGATGTGGATTCGGATAGAGGATTTCGCCCGTATCGATTAGCAATGGATAGGTTACATCGTGATACTCATAGTCGAATCGTAGCGTGAATTTCTCGTTCAGCTTGATCACGACTCGACTCGGGTAGTTGAAGTCGTGTGCGCCTTCCCTCGCCAACCCCCTGAATACAATTCGCTCTCGTGTCTTAAAATGGGTCCAAGCGGTCTCGGCATCGTTGAATACCCAGTACCCGGTATCGTAGCCATAGGTCGGTCGTTCACTGGCAGGGATATCTGACATCGTCCGTTTTTGTCCTCAGTGAGTGTCGCTCGCCGCGGGCGGGAAACTTGCCGGCCAGAAATCGGGATCGTGCAGCAGGTCCTGGATGCCGTTGATGACGAATTGCACGCCGATGCAGACCATCAGGAAGCCCATGATGCGCGACATGGCGGCGATGCCGTTGGCGCCGAGCACTCGGTTGAGGAGGCCCGCGGCGCGCAGGCAGAACCAGATGATGATGGCGGTGATGACGATGCCGATCGAGATCACCACATAGGTCATCGTCGTGGAGAGGGCGCCGGATTGCTGCACCGTGGTCGACATGGTGATGACCAGGGCGATCGATCCTGGCCCGGAAAGGCCTGGCATGGCCAAGGGCGTGAACGAGATGTCCATCTTCTGCCGCGCTTCGATATCGGAATCCGTATCGAGCGCATTCTCCTGCGGGAACAGCATGCGGAAGCCGAGGAACGCCACGATCATGCCACCCGCGATGCGCAGGCCCGGGATCGAAATGCCGAACAGATCCATGATGAGGACGCCGGCCAGCAGGAAGGCCAGCAGGATGCCCGTCATGTAGATGCAGGCCATGGTGATCTGGCGATTGCGTTCGACAGTCGTTAGCTGGCCGGTAATGCCGATCAGCATGCCAGCGGCCGAGATCGGGTTGATGATCGGCAGCAAGGTTGCCACCGTCCAGCCGATGTAAGAGAGGAAGTTGCCGGTCATGGTTGGTGAGTGTCCTCTCCCGATACATCCGTCACTTGGCGCCCCCCTCCCCAACCCCTCCCCCTGAAGGGAGAGGGGCTTGGCGCCGCGTTCGCACGATCACCTCGCTTGGAAACCCTCTCCCTTCAGGGGGAGGGTAGGGTGGGGGGCTGCCACCCTCGCTCTCTCAACATCTTCCCAGAAACCGGGCGCGCGTCAAAGCCCGCGCTTACATTGTCTCGCGACATGATTCAACTTGGGCCGGTATTTCCCGGTCGCTAGGATCGGACCATCCCAAGCGATCGGAGCCCGCGGATGGACACACTGCATCACCTGTTCATGGTCTATGCCGTCTATATCATCGGCACGGCAAGCCCCGGCCCCAGCAACATGACGATCATGGCGGTCGCCATGCAATATGGCCGCCGCGCGGCCCTCACCTTGGCGGCCGGCGTCATGACCGGCTCCTTGAGCTGGGCGGCGCTTGCGGCGACCGGGCTTTCCGCTGTGCTCGCAACCTATGCCGATGCGCTGCTCGCCATCAAGATTTGCGGCGGGCTCTATCTGCTTTACCTAGCCTGGAAGTCGGGCCGTGCCGCGCTGCGGCCCGCACACAAAGCCGCCATCACGGCTCCCAAAGCGGCGCTCTATCGGCGCGGGCTCCTCATGCATCTCACCAACCCGAAGGCGATCATGTCCTGGCTCGCGGTGATGTCCCTGGGCCTGCAGCCGGACTCACCAGCCTTCATCCTGCCTGCGATTCTTGCCGGCTGCGCCACCTTGGGCGTCATCATTTTCGGTGGCTATGCCGTGCTGTTCTCCACGGCACCGATGGTCCGCGCCTATACCCGGATGCGCCGCTGGATCGAAGGGTCGCTGGCTTGTCTGTTCAGCTATGCGGGATTAAGGCTGCTGCTGTCGCGGGGGTAAACACCCTCGACGTTCTGCGTTGGAAACTACCCCTGCCGTTTCCAATCGATCCCCAGCAGCAGGCAGCCTTTCTCGGTGCGGCTGTTATGCACCGTGCCCGGCTCGTACATCACGAAATCGCCGGTCTTCAACACGGTGCCGTCGCTCTCGATCAGCTCGCCTTCGAGGATCATGAATTCCTCGCGGAAGGGGTGTTCGTGGGCGATGGTCTCGGCACCCGGTTCCATGCGGATGAGATAGGCGCCCTGTTTGTTGCCGCGATCATAGGATAGTTCGATCACCGACATGTCGTGCTGCACCGGGCCTTCCATGTCGTATGGCGCGAAGGGCTTGGTCCGGGTGTGGACGATGCGGCGGCCTGGCTTCTGCTCTTCGTGCTGGGCTGACATGGTTCCTCCTGATATCCCGCCTCTAGACGAGGCCGATCACCGAAACTTGCCGCCCGTAATCCGGCTCGTTGCGCTTGGTCTTGCGGCGATAGCTGAAGAAATCGTCTTCGAGCGCGCAGGTGTCGTGGCCGGTGACGACGACGGCGCCCAGCCCCAGCTTCTCCAACTGCGCCTGGCAATAGCCGGCAAGGTCGAACTGGAACTTGCGGCAGGCATTGGCGGCGAAGAAACGCGCATTGCCGGCGTCCTGTTCGATGAAGGGCGTCGGGAATTCCGTGCCGACCTCATACGACTCTTGTCCGATGCAAGGACCGATGGCCGCGATGATATTCTGGCGCCGGGCGCCCAGCGTCTCCATGACGCGGACGGTTTCCTGCAGCACGCCGCCGACGGCACCCTTCCAGCCGGCATGGGCTGCGCCAACGACACCAGCCTCGGCATCGGCGAACAGCACCGGTCCGCAATCGGCGGTAAGGACGCCGAGATTGACGCCGCGCGTGCTGCTCACCAGGCCGTCGACTTCGGGTCGATTGGTCTGGTCAAGCGGTGCGTCGACGACCAGAACCTTGGCGGAATGCACTTGGTAGGCGGTGCTGAGGGGCGTGTCGGAAAGCCCAGCCGCCTTCACCGCGCGGGCGCGGTTTTCCATCACATGAGCGCGGTCGTCGGTGGTGCCGAGGCCGCAATTCAGTGAATCATAGATGCCGTTGCTGACGCCGCCTTTGCGGGTCAGGAAGCCGTGGCGGATGCCGTTCAATCGCTCCAATTCATGCGCGGTCACGATCATAATCCGGCCAATCCTCCTGATCTGTCGGTGTCGAGCGTCGGGCTGGCGAGGCCCAGCGCCTTGAACAGCCTGCCCATTTGTTCCGGCGCGATCAAGCGGTGCACTTGTCGGTGCAGGATCTCGGCTGTCCCTGCATCGGCCTTCTGGGCCAGCATATTGGCCCTAAGTTCAATGCCGAGAGCGCGCAGGAAATCGCCTTGCGCCGTCGGGCCGAATACATTGGCCCCAGCCTCTTCAGCCGCGGCCTTGAGGGCGCCGAAATCGACATGGGCGGTCAGGTCCGCCTCGCCCAGGGCCTCCAGCGGCAGATGATATGTGTGCCGCTTCAGCGCCTGGAAAGAATCGCCGAGGCCGCTCTCCGCCGGCCCGTAATCGATGATAAGGGCGGCGCCGGCATCGGCCACCAGACGGCGCGCAATCGTGTCGATGAGGGCGATCGAGGCGGGGCTCACTTCGGCGATGGCGCCGTCATGAGCTGTACGGTGCGCGGGGCGCAGCAGGCCCAGCGCTGCACCGGGGGCTGCCAGGCCGAATTGCAGATGCTCGCCATCGAGAGCCACGACGCGCTCGCGCCAGCCTTGCGCCGTCATCTGCAATTGATGGACGGGTAGGGCGTCGAACAATTCGTTGGCGACGAGAATCATCGGCCCTGCCGGCACGCCGTCAAGGTGTTCATGCCAGACCGGTTGATGATCGGCCAGGCGTTCGGCCTGCTTGGCCCGCAGCGCCGCATTGATCTCGACCAAATGCAATTGCTTGGCGGCAAGGAAGCCGGCCGAGACGCGTGCCGCCCGCAGGGCGTCGGCCATCAGGGTGCCGCGGCCAGGCCCCATTTCGACAAGATTGAAGGCTGCCGGCGATCCCAAACGCTGCCAGGTGTCGACGCACCACAGGCCGATCAGCTCGCCGAACATCTGGCTCACCTCCGGCGCGGTGATGAAGTCGCCCTCCGGCCCCAGCGGATCGTGATCGCGGTAATAGCCGTTGCGCCCTGCCAGTGCCTCTTCCATCACGGCCGCCAAGGTGAGCGGCCCTTCCAGCGCAATGCGGCGGCGGATGCTCTGAAGGGCCGGGTGCATGGAGCGCAGATCAGGCGCTGTGGCTGATGGCGGCTGTCCGGCGCCCGCGCCAGACGAGATAGAGGCCGTAGACCAGCATGGGCACGCTCAGCCACTGACCCCAAGTCGTCTCGACCAGTGTGCCGGTCAATGCCTCCGGTTCGCGGAACATCTCAGAGAACATACGCGCAAAGGCATAGCCGATCAGGAACACGCCGGAGAGTGTGCCGAGCCGCTCGCGGATTTTTTGTCGATGTGCCAGCACGGCGAGGATCGTGAACAGTAGCAATCCTTCGGTCAGCGCTTCATAAATCTGGCTGGGATGGCGCGGTAAATTGTCGACATGCGGGAAGACCATCGCCCACGGTACGTCGGTCGGCCGGCCAACCAACTCGCCGTTGATGAAATTGGCCAGGCGACCGAGGCCCAATCCGATCGGCGTCGCTGCCGCAGCGAGATCGGCAAGTGCGAAGAACGGGATGCTGGCGCGGCGCGCATAGATGACCATCGCGACGATGACGCCGAGGAGGCCGCCATGGAACGCCATGCCACCTTTCCACACCATCAGGATTTCCAGCGGATGGCTCAAATAATAGCCGGGGTCCCACAACAGGACATGGCCGAGGCGCCCGCCGATGATCGTACCCAGCGTCGCCCAGGTGATCATGTCTTCGCAATGATTGGGCTTCACGATCGCCGGCGGCTTCTTGGCGAGGTGGAGCATGTAGCGCCAACCGATGAGGATGCCGAAGATGTAGGCCAGCGCATACCAGCGCACCACAATCGGCCCCAGCGCGAATGCTACCGGATCAAATTCCGGGAAGATGAAGTAGTTGGACTCGGGCGACATTCTTGGGCTCTCGTCAGGGGCCGTTGGCTCGGTTATATAGGCCCCTGGGGAACGACCCACAAGCTTGAGGTAGGATCATCATGCAGAGCGACAACCGTATTCTCGACGACATGGCCAAGGTGGCAACCGGCGCCCTGGGATCACTGACGGGCCTGCGCTCCGAGATCGAGGCCAAGGTGCAGCAGCAGCTGGAACGCCTCCTCTCCAAGATGAACCTGGTGAGCCGCGAGGAATTCGAGACCATGAAGTCCGTGGCCCAGGCCGCGCGCGAAGAGCAAATCAAGCTTGAGCGGCGCCTCCAGGAAATCGAGGCAAAAATGGCCGAAAAGAGCGTCGGCTGACCGATCGGCCGGCGCGACCCGGTCGCGAATTGCGACAGGGCCATTAAACTTCGTAAATGCCTCTTGCACTGCACCCCTAAATTTGCGACTCTAAATGTGGTGGGAAATTAACCAATCCCATCAAGCCTTAGGGGTCGCGCGCCCCATGAGTGGCGGCTCCAACGGCAGCGAGTTCTGGTCGATCACGGCGGCCGGGCCAGCCCGGTAGCCACCCGCATGGAGGGCGCTTCCGATGCAGTTGAATCACGAATCTCCCGTGGCCCCGACCTCTAACCCCCTCGACATGATGGAAGAATTGGTCAACGCCAATGAATGGCGTTACGACCGTTCGACCGACGAGGAGATGATCGTCGAATTCACCGGTCAGTGGTGCGAATACCGCATGTTCTTCGTCTGGCAGGAGGATCTGGGGGCGCTCTATTTCTCCTGTCTCTTCGACACCAAGATCACGGCCGGGAAGCGCGCCGCGGTCGCCGAATTGCTGAGCTACATCAACGAGCGTTTATGGCTGGGGCATTTCGACCTCTGTTCGGAGGAGCTCGCCCCCATGTTCCGCCACACGATCCTGCTGCGCGGCACGGCGGGCGTTTCGGCCGAGCAGCTGGAAGACCTGATGGAAGCGGCGATCAACGAGTGCGAACGCTTCTACCCTGCCTTCCAATTCCTGCTGTGGGGCGGTAAGAAACCGCAGGAGGCGGTCGAAGCAGCGCTGCTCGACACGGTCGGCACTGCCTGATTTCATCACCGCCCGAGAGACGTTCAAACGGGCGGGGATGACATGGCGAAACTTGAATTACCGGGCGCGCTGCTGCTCGTCGGCTGCGGCAAGATGGGCGGTGCGCTGCTGCGGGGCTGGCTGAAGCAGGGTGTCGCGGCAAAATCAGTCTATGTGGTCGATCTTGCGCCCAAGGACCTCGACGACGTCAAGGCAGCCGGCGTCCATATCCTGACCAGCCCCGACCAATTGCCGGCGGACCTCAAGCCAGCGATCATCCTCCTGGCGGTGAAGCCGCAATTCATGGACGAGGCGCTCGGCCACTACAAGAAATACGCCGGGGCGGACACGACCTATCTCTCCATCGCGGCCGGCAAGACGGTTGCCTATTTCAAGCGGGCGCTGGGCGAGAATGCCTTGATCGTCCGCTCGATGCCGAACACGCCGGCCGCGGTCAGCCGCGGCATGACGGTGATCTGTCGCGACAAACAAGTTCCCGCTAGCATTCTCGATCTCTGCGGCCAGTTGCTGACGGCGGTGGGCGAGGTTGCCTGGATCGATGACGAGCAATTGCTTAATCAGGTGACGGCGGTCTCGGGCGGCGGGCCGGCCTACGTGTTTCTGCTGATCGAAGCGCTGGCGGAAGCCGGCCGCGTCAACGGCCTGCCGGCAGATCTTGCCATGCAGCTGGCGCGTTCGACGGTCTGCGGCTCAGGTGAGCTTGCCTATCAGTCGAGCGAATCGGCGACCGCCTTGCGCCAGGCGGTGATGAGCCCCAAGGGCACGACGCTTGAAGCCATCAACGTGCTGATGGCCGATGACGGTATCCAGCCCCTCATGAACCGCGCCATCGCCGCGGCGACGCGCCGGTCAAGGGAACTGGCGGGCTGATCGATGAGCAGCGTCGAGCGGGTGCGCGCGGCACTGGCTGCCGCGGGCTTGAACGCCGAGATCGAAGAATTCGACGCGTCGACCCGCACCTCGGCGGACGCGGCGGCAGCGATCGGCTGCGAAGTGGCGCAGATCGCTAAGTCGCTGGTCTTTCGCGCTAAGGAGAGTGGCAAAGCGGTCATCGTCATCGCCTCCGGCACCAACCGGGTCGATGAGAAGAAGGTGACCGCGTTGATCGGCGAAAAGATCGGTAAAGCCGATGCCGATTTCGTTCGCGCCGAGACGGGCTTTGCCATCGGCGGCGTGGCGCCGGTCGGTCATACCGGGCCGGTCGTGCTGCTGATCGACGCCGATCTCATGGCATTCTCTGAAATCTGGGCCGCCGCGGGCGCACCCAATGCCGTCTTTCGTCTAACGCCGCAGCAATTATCGGCGATGACCGGCGGCAGCATCGCCGACGTCAAGCAAAGCGCGTGACTTTTTCAGAGCGTTGACGATCAGCGCGGCGCCAGCCTTTGGCGCTGCGGCGTGCGCAATCCAGGCGTCAATCCGGATGGCATGTCGACACCAGTGACATTGGCAACAAGCGTTGCCAGGGCGTAGCGGTCTGCGAGTGCCGTGCGCCAATCAGGATGATCGCCCGGATCGATGATCAGCTTGCCGAAGTTGGGGGGAATATGCTTCAGATCGATATCCTTGATCTTCCGGGCGCATTGCGCGACATCCTGATGATACTCGTCGTTCATTTCCAGACTGACCGCGACGATATCGAGATCGGCGGATCGGTCGTAACCCAAGGTGAACAGCTCATTGATCGGTGTCGCCGGCGGCGGAAACAAGGAAGGGTCGCCGGCAAAGCCATAGAGCGCCCTGACCTGCCCGTAGAAAACGCCGTCACCCCCTTGGTTCGAGACTTCAAGAACATTGCCGGTGACGCGGCATTTCAACTGACTGGGACCGCCCGTAAAGAAAACCGACAGCGCGTCAAGCGGTGCACCGAAATGTTTGCTGGTGGGATCGAACGTCACCGTCTGCAAACTGTCGCCGGCGGGCAGGGGCAAATTGTCGATGAACCAGCGAATTTCCGTCGGCGCTTCGCCGAGCAAGGTGCGCAATTCGTAGCGCAGTGAGGTCGTCACCCGGAAGGCTTCGGCCCAATAGAGTTTTTCCGGTCCCCAGCAGACGCGGCGCCACAGACCGACGGCGCGGTCGGGGTGTCGTTCTATGCCGCTGACGACACTATCCAGTATGGCGCGGTGAACCGGAAATGCGGTGACCTGCCCGCGGGCGGTGTAGTTGGCATCATCATCCGTGAACGTCAGTGAGTAGTTCTTGGTGCCGCTGAGTTCATTGCCGGTGTAAACCTGCGCGCTGACACCGAGCAGATCATCGGGGTCGAGTAATTCGTCCCAGCCGGCGGCGTCGACAGCGGCATCCTCGACCGGGCCGCTGATGATGTTCTTCACATTGGCGGTGATGGCGTCGATGGCATGCTTGCGACCGCCGGCATCGGCAAGGCGCGCAAAGCGCCATTTCAAGCTGCGTCCTTCCGGCCCATCCGGTACCACATTTCCATTGATGTCCTTGGCAAGCTCATTGTCGTAGTCGCCAGCGACCAGGCGATTAAGTTCGCCGGTCAAGGCCGGGCCGAACACGGCCTTGAACTTGGTAAAAGCCGCTTCCGACGTGCTGGGCGCAAAACCGTCTTCGTCCCACAGCAGGCAAATCGTACCGGCAATTCCTGGGAACCATCCCATGAGCGGAATGAAAGCCGGTTTCAGTCGCATCGTCCGTGTTCCAAGATTTGGGGCGATGGCTGGGCCTGGGTTCGGACTCGAATGGACATGGCTGGCACCGACCACATGACGAAAATGCGGCGGGCCTTCGATCACGCGTACATTGAGCGAGGGCACCAGCGACCCGGACGGTGGCGGCCCGAGGGTTTCGGCGTCGACCTTGAAGCCGAGATGCCACATGTAAGGTTCATCGCCATCGGCGGCGTCCTCGGTGGCAGAGCAATCCAAATGATGCAGAACGAATGTGACGTCGAGTTCCGGCGGTCTCATATTCTACCTCATCTTCTATGCATGGACGCGAGACGGGTCGATAAGAGCAGTCTGGAAGGGGCGAGCCTCAGCGCGGCGAACGCCAGAGACCGACAATTTTGCGGTATCTAGGATGGACGAGAAGGTCGGATGACGTCGTCGGTCGCGGACGGGGGTGCCCAGCGACTAACGTCATGGCGCCCAGCCGATGTCCAGGTATATCTCGGCACCAGCAAGCGACGTTACCGAATGCATGCCAACCGCACGAGGATGTGGTGGGCGGGGTGGTTGCAGCGGTGCGAAATGGACCCGCCGGATTGGGCGGCTGCAGCAACTGGCCAAGATCTCCGAAATCGTCTATGTCGGCAGTGTCGTGGACAAGGGAATGCGATCGGCCGATCTGCCGGTCGAACGGGACGTGTGCGCAAATGACGGATGCAGCGGTGGCGGATCGCAGCGGTTGGGTGGCCCTGGCGGGGACTTATAAAAACTTCCCGGCATTGGCGGGCGCCAGCAAGGCGGACTGGCTGGTCATCGGCGGCGGCTTTACCGGGCTTGCGGCCGCACGGCGCCTGGCGGAACTGCATCCCAACCACCGCATCGTGCTCATCGACCGCAAGCGGCTGGGGCAGGGGGCGAGCGGGCGCAATTCAGGCTTTGCCGTCAGCCGCGAGATGCCGGGGCCGAGCGAACTCGAAAAGCCGGCGGGACGCGCTGCTTACCTTGCCCAAGCTGCCATTCATCAGGCGGCGGGCGCCGAGGTGAAGCGCCTGATAGATGAACTTAGGATCGACTGCGATTATGACCCCAACGGCTATATCTTTGCCGTGCACGAGCGCGACAAGTTCAAAGCGCTGGAAGAACGCGTCAATGCCATCAACGATCTGGGTGGCGAGGCAAAGCTGCTGGATGCGGCGGCGCTCAGAAGCCGGCTCGGCATCGCCTTCTATAACCATGGCTTGTGGATCGGCGGCGGTAACGCCCTGCTGCAGCCGGCACGCTTTGCCAAGGGCCTCATCGACGCATTGCCGGCCACGGTCGAATGTTATGAGAATACCGAGGCGGTGAAGATCACCCATGAGCCGGGTGGCGGTGCGACGGTGTCTTTACGTGACGGTCACATCCGGGCCGCGCGCGTGATCATTGGGCTCAATGCCTTCATGCCGCGTCTCGGCGTGAAGCGGGGCAGGGTGTTCCCGATCTCGCTCACCGCCAGCCTGACGCGACCGCTGACGCCAGCGGAGGAAGAGGCGATCGGGCACGCTGGGCCTTGGGGCGGCCTCTGCCCCATCGAAGGTGGTGCCACCGTGCGCCTCACCAACGACCGGCGCATTCTGATGCGCAACACCGCGGAGTATGAACCGGATGGCATCAGCCAAGCGATGCTGGCCAAGCGGCGGGCCTGGCATGAGATGGGATTGCGGCATCGCTTTCCGTTCCTGGCGAAGGACGCCATCGAATTCACCTGGTCGGGGCATATGTGCGCCAGCCGCAATTGGAGCTTCGTGTTCGAAGAATTGTCACACGGCGTATTTGCGGCCGGCTGCTATAACGGCGCGGGACTGGCGCGTGGCACGCTGCTTGGCAGGCTCATCGCGGAACACGCCAGCGGCGAGACTTCGCCCCTCATCGAGAATGCCCTCGCCCGGGAAAAGCCGAGCTGGGTACCGACCGGCCCCCTCTTCACCCTCATCGCCAAGATACGCCTGGCGCACGAATTGCAGGCGGCGAAGTCAGAACACTGAGCAAAGGCAGCCGATGACTGTCGCCCGGCGGCTCAATCCGCCAGCCAGCGCGGCAGGGTGACGGTCACCTTCGTGCCTTTGCCGAGTTCGCTGTCGATGGCGATGCGCCCCGACATGGCTTCGACATGGGATTTGCAGATGGCGAGCCCCAAGCCGACGCCGCCCGTGTCGCGGACGAAGGCATCGGAGACCTGCACGAAGGGCTTCAAGACATCGGTCAGGCGGTCGGTGGGGATGCCGCGCCCGGTATCGCGCACAAAGAACGAGGCAATTCCGTCGCGGTCAACCGTGCCGATCTCGACACGTCCACCGGCCGGCGTGAACTTGATGCTGTTGGAGATCAGGTTGCTCAAGACCTGTGCCACGGATCTGATCTCACCAGCGAAGGCGGGCTGATCGGCCGGTTCCAAGATGGCGAGGTTGATGCCCTTTGCCACGGCCAGTCCGGTCAGGGTGCTGCCGACATGAGCCCAGGCGGCGGCCAAGGTGACGCGACTGATCTTGAGATCGTGTTTGCCAGATTCGATGCGTGACAGATCGAGGATGCCGTTGACATGTTCCAGCAGCAGCCGGCCGCTGCGGTAAATGTCACCGACATACTGCCGATACTTTTCATTGCCAAGCGGTCCCAGCATTTCCCGCTCCATCAACTCGGAGAATCCGATGATGGCATTGAGCGGCGTGCGCAGTTCATGGCTCATGACGGCGAGGAAGCTTGACTTGGCGCGGTTTGCCTCTTCGGCGCGCTCCACCGCCAGCTCGCGCTCTGCCAGCAGCTGACGCAGATCGTCCTCAGCCTTCTGCGCCTCCGTCATGTCGCGCATGATGGCGGTCATGGTCACCTTGCCGGCGACCTCGACCCGCGAGATGATTGTCGCCAGCGGTACAAGCCGCCCATCGCTGGTGATGCCCTTGACGGCACGCCAATCCCCCATCGCCCGACTGGCATATCCGGTTTTGCCGAACTGGCGCATCTGTTGCTGATGCTCGTAAACGCGGGCCGGCGGAATGAGGCGATCGAGGGTCGTGCCGACCATGACGGCGGCGTCATAGCCGAAAATCTTCTCGGCCTCGCGGTTGAACGAGATAATTCGCATCTGATCGTCGACGGTGACGATGCCGACAGCTGCGGTGTCGAGAATGGCGGCAAGGCGCTTTTCGCTTTCCGCGAGGCGCGCATTGGCGCTTGCGATCTCTTTCTCTGCGCGCTTCAGGTTGCTGATATCGACCATGACACCGCGCACGATGGTTGGCCGACCATGCAGCGCGATGATCGAGACGGCCTCATGAAGCCAGACGATCTCGCCGCGCGCGTCGATCATGCGGTAGGTTGCGTCGTAAGACTGCCCGGCCTGAGTCGCAAGTCGATATTGTGCGATGGCCTGGGCACGGTCATCCGGGTGGAGGTGGTTTTCCCAGAACATCGGGGTGGATATCCATTCGGCGGCGGTATAGCCCAGCACCCGCTCGGCGCTGTCGCTGACATAATTGAGCATGTCGCGGCGCAAATCCGATTCCCAGATGATACCGCTGATGGTGGAGATGAGGTCGCGGTAATTCTGCTCGGAGCGGCGCTGTTCTTCCTCCGCTTCTTTCGACGCCGTGATGTCGCGCACGACACCCAGCAGGCGCCGGCGCCGATCGACCTCGCCGGAGAAGGTCTTGCCGATGACCCGAAACCAACGCGTGTTTCCGGCGGCATCATCGCGGCGAAATTCCACCTCGCACAGCTCGCCATGGGTTGTCATCGCGCCGAAGGCTTCCTTGACCAGGGATCGGTCGGCTTCGTGCACGCTGGGGAGGAAGTCGCGGAAGCTTTGGGCGACGAGGCGGGGGGACGTTTCCGTCAGCCAGCCTTCATAATCCTTGCAATAGATGCGTCCGCTCTCGGGTTCGATCTCCCAGGAACCGAGCTCGGCTGCGGCCAGGGCAAGACGCAGCCGCTCCTCGCTTTGCCGCACCGCGACATCGCTTTCGCGCCGCTGCAGGGCCATCGTAATGGTGGCGTGCAGCTCCCGCTCGGAAAACGGCTTTACCAGATAGCCATAGGGTCTTGTTAGCCGCGCCCGTTCCAGCGTCGCATCTTCGGAATAGGCGGTGAGGTAGATGACCGGCAACATCATGTCGGATGGGATGCGCGCCGCCGTTTCGATACCGTCGATATCGCCCTCGATATGGATGTCCATCAGCACGACATCGGGCTTCATCTCGCCGATGCTACGCAGGGCTTCGGCGCCGCTCGAAACCACCGTGTCGGCGTGATAGCCCAGGCGGTTGAGTGTGCGGCACAAATTGAGTGCCACGATGCGCTCGTCTTCCACCACCATGACCCGCGGTGCATTCATCTTGGTTATCTTCCCTCGTCCGGGCGCGGAAAGCGCAAGCTAAAACGCGTCGGCGCGCCCTGTCCGATGTCTAGCGTGCCGCGCAACTGTGCAGCAAGAGTCGCCACCAACTGCAGGCCCAGCGATCCGCTCGTACGAATGTCGAGGCCCGGCGGCAGCCCGACCCCGTCGTCACTGACGACCAGGATCAGATTGCGATCATTACCTGCCTGGAGTTCAAGCATGATCTTCCCCTGCCGGTCATTGGGAAAGGCGTGCTTCAGGGCATTGGAGACCAGTTCATTGACGATGAGGCCGCAGGGGATCGCCGTGTTGATCGGCAGTGCCACGTCATGCGTGGCTATTTCGAGCGTGATGTTGTTGCTGTGCAGGGCATAAGATGAAACGAGAACCGGCACGAAGCTGTCGAGAAAGACGCCGAAATCGACCTGGGCGAAATCCTGCGATTGATAGAGTGTCTGGTGAATGAGCGCCATGGAATGAATGCGGTTCTGACTATCGCGCAGCATGGCGAGAACCGCTGGGTCGGATATTTGGCCTGATTGCAGATCGAGCAAGCTGTGCACGATCTGGAGGTTGTTCTTGACCCGATGGTGAATCTCACCCAGCAGCACGTCCTTTTCCTTCAACGCCTGCGCGATCCGGTTCTCTTTCTGCTTGCGGTCGGAGATGTCGACAATGGCTGATAGCACCATGACACCGTCTTCGGTTTCGATCGGGTTGAGGCCGATCTCGACAGGAAACTCGCTGCCGTCCTTGCGGCGAGCGAAGAGATCGCGGCCGGCGCCCATCGGCCGCGCTTCGGCCGCCCCGCCGAAGGACTTGCGCAAGGCGGGGTGATGGCTACGGAAGCGCTCCGGCACCAGCATCTCGACCGGCTGGCCCAGCATCTCGGTACGGGCATAGCCGAAGACACGCTCGGCCTGGGCGTTGACCATCTCAATCTCGCCACGGCCGTTGATCATGACCATGGCATTGGGGGCAGCTTCGACCACCAGACGAAATCGCTCCTCCGACCGCTTGCGCTCCGAGATGTCGACGATGGCGGAGAGCACCATGGTGCCTTCGTCGGTCTCGATGGGGTTGAGGCCGATCTCCACCGGGAACTCACTGCCATCCTTGCGCCGGGCGAAGAGGTCGCGCCCAATACCCATCGGGCGCGATCGCGGGTTCGTAAAGAAAGTGCGGCGCAGGTCGGGATGGTGGTCGCGCATGCGCGCCGGCAGCAGCATCTCGACCGGCCGACCGATCATCTCACTGCGACTATAGCCAAAGACGCGCTCGGCTTGCAGGTTCACCATCTCGATGCAACCGGCAGCGTCGACCATAACCATGGCGCTGGGGGCCGCTTCGACGACCAGGCGGAAGCGGGAATGCTCGCCCGAGGTCACTGGCGCTGGGTCAATAGACGCGCTGCCTGCATCCGACAATCGCCGTCTCCCATGATATCCCTATCCCCACCCTTATAGTGGCGCGCGCCACGCCGGAACTGCAAGCCCTGATATCAGGGGTACCGTGCCTTGCAACCATAACAAGCTCATGTTGACGTGCCCGCCGAAGGGAATAAAAGCGCAGACCCACCGGCATGCCCCCGAATTCACTGATGCAAAGCCCACACCTTCGCCACGGCCGGCCGCGCCGCCATACGCGTGCGATGGGCAAGAATCTTGGGGAAGCGTGCTGGATCCACGCCATCACCTTCCAGCCAGGTCGCAAGCGTGAAAAGGTAAGGATCGGCGATGGTGAAGGCATCTCCCATCACGAACGGGCCTTCGAACATCTCCGCCTCGATCAGCGCAAAGCAGTCGCCGACGGTCTGCGGCACCTTCCGCTTCATCTCGTCGATGGCCGCCGGGTCATCGGCCCAGCGATACCCGCGCATCCTGTGGGCATGGGCGACATGCACGGTCGAGCAAAGATAGGCGTTAAAGGCCTGCAGGCGGCCGAGGTCAAAGGGATCCTCGAGCGGTGCGAGCTTTGCTGCCGGATGCGTCTGGGCGATGAAGAATAGAATGGCCGGTGTTTCCGTCAGGACACCGCGGTCGGTGGCGAGGGCCGGCACGCGTCCTTTGGGATTAATCTTGAGATAGGCGGCACCGCGCTGCTCGTTCTTCGAAAAGTCGACGCGGACGGCCTCATAATCGGCGCCGGCTTCCTCCAGTGCGATATGCGAGGCCAAAGCGCAGGATTGCGGTGAGAAAAAGAACTTCAGCATGAGCAACTCCCCTGGTTTGCTGGGCGGAAGGCTACCACTCGACAGCGGCTGCCGTCATTCCTAGACTCCCTCTCAGCCAAGCGCCTGCGGGAGGACCCATCGATGAAGCTGCCCGGCCCCGACCATCCCATCGACATCGCGCCCACGGCGGGCCGCGTCACCGTCAGGCGAGGCGGCATCGTCATCGCCGACAGCCGGCGCGCGCTGACGTTGAAGGAAGCCAGTTACCCACCTGTGCAATACATCCCGCGCGGCGACGTCCGGATGGATCTGCTGGCGCGCTCCAGCCGCGTCACGCATTGTCCCTATAAGGGCGACGCTGCCTATTATAATTTGTTGGATGGCGACGAAAACACGGTCTGGAGCTACGAAGCGCCATACGCCGCCGTCGAAGTGATTGTCGGGCACATTGCCTTTTATCCGAACAAGGTTGATTCCATCGACATTGCCCCGTAAGCGAAGGCGGAAGACGGATTTATCGGAAGGGTTACCGACGCCATGGCGCTCTCGCATCTGCCGGACCAAAAGCCGGTCACCATCTTCGGACCCGATTTCCCGTTCCCGTTCGACGACTGGATCAAGCACCCGGCGGGACTGGGGCAGATTCCCGCGGCCAGGCACGGGCAGGAAGTTGCCATCATCGGCGCCGGCATTTCCGGCCTGGTCGCCGCTTATGAATTGATGAAGATGGGCCTGAAGCCCGTCGTCTACGAAGCCTCGCAGCTTGGTGGGCGACTGCGCTCGCAGGCCTTCGAAGGCGCGCCGGAAGGCATCATCGCCGAGCTTGGCGGCATGCGCTTCCCGGTTTCCTCCACGGCCTTCTATCATTACGTCGACCGGCTGGGTCTCGATTCGAAGCCCTTTCCCAATCCGCTGACGCCGGCGGCCGGCTCGACTGTGATCAATCTGGAAGGCGAGACCTATTACGCGCGGACCCTCGATGATCTGCCGCAGCTCTTTCGCGACGTGGCTAACGCCTACCATGCGGCACTCGAGGAGCATGCGCATTACGGTGCGCTGCAGCAAGCAATCCGCAACCGCGACGTACGCGGCATCAAGGAAATCTGGAACCCGCTGGTCAAGGAATGGGACGAGCGGACTTTCTATGATTTCGTGACGCGCTCCTCTGCCTTCTCCAAGCTTTCTTTCCATCACCGCGAAGTGTTCGGCCAGGTCGGCTTCGGCACCGGCGGCTGGGATTCGGATTTTCCCAATTCGATGCTGGAAATTCTGCGCGTCAACGTGACGGAATGCGACGACCATCAGCGCTATATCGTGGGTGGCGTCGAGCAGGTGCCGCAGGGCATTTGGCGCCGCCAGCCGGTACGCCTGCAGCACTGGCCCCAGGGCACCTCGCTCTCCAGCCTTCATGGCGGTGCGCCACTGCCGGGGGCGGCGCAAATCCGTCGCCGCACCGATGGGGATTTCGACGTGGTCGACCGCTGGGGCCGCACCAAGCGCTACTCGGCGGTCGTTGCCACCTGCCAGTCCTGGCTGCTCACCACCAGCATCGATACCGATGAATCGATCTTTTCGCAAAAGATCTGGATGGCGCTCGACCGCACGCGCTACATGCAATCGTCGAAGACCTTCGTCATGGTCGACCGGCCGTTCTGGAAGGACAAGGACCCGGTCACCGGCCGCGATGTGATGAGCATGACGCTGACCGACCGGCTCACGCGCGGTACGTATCTGTTCGACAATGGACCGGACAAGCCGGGCGTCATCTGCCTTACCTATAGCTGGATGTCCGATGCACTGAAGATGCTGCCGCTTCCGGTCGAGCGGCGCGTGGAACTGGCGCTGTCGGCGCTTGGGAAGATCTACCCCAAGGTCAATATCGCCCAGCACATCATCGGTGATCCGATTACCGTTTCCTGGGAAGCGGATCCCCACTTCCTTGGCGCCTTCAAAGGGGCGTTGCCCGGCCACTACCGCTATAACCACCGCATGTATGGACATTTCATGCAGAAGAATTTGCCGCCGGCCGAACGCGGCATCTTCCTTGCCGGTGACGACGTGGCGTGGATCCCGGCCTGGGTCGAAGGTGCGGTGCAGACCGCCCTCAACGCGGTCTGGGGCGTCATGACCCATTTCGGCGGTGAAACCTTCAAGGAAAACCCCGGGCCGGGCGACGTATTTGCCGAGATCGGCCCGGTGGCCCTGCCGGATTAAGGCGGGACCGTCTCTGTCGCTTGTCGCTGCCGTCCGGAAACCTATATCATGTGGCGGGACGACGAAATGTCGGAGGCAGGCATGGCAAAACGCGCGACCAAGAAGGCGGCATCAGCAAAGCGTCCATCGGCCAGGGACCGGTCCGGCAAGCGGCCGAACGATCCGGCAGCGGCCTTGCGGGCGGCCCTGCTCCATCTCATTGCCACGCAGGGCTGGCGCGACCTGTCGCTGGCCGAGATCGCGCAAAGCGCTGGTCTGGACATGGCGACGGCCCACGGCATCTATGCGACGAAGGCCGCTATCCTGTTGGGCCTGGCTCGGACGAATGATGCGGACATTCTCGGCTCGCTGCAAAGTGATCCACTCGATGGTTCGGCCAAGGACCGGCTGTTCGACCTGCTGATGCGGCGCTTCGACCGGCTGCAGCAGGACCGCGACGCCTATCTCACCCTGCTGCGCGAACTGCCGCAGACACCGTTCGAGGCGGCATGCCTCACGAAGCAGATGCGGCGGTCGCTGGCTCTGACGCTGGAGACGGCCGGCATCAGCGCCTCGGGTCTCAAAGGTCTGGTGCGGTTGCAGGGGCTCATCGGCATCTATCTGGCCGGGCTCCATGCCTGGCGCCGCGACGACAGCGCCGATCTCTCCAAGACTATGGCCGAGATCGACAAGCGCCTCACCCAGGCGGTCAAGATCACCGAGATGTTCAACCCGCGGCGCGCGGCGGCGTAAGCGACGGGCGGCTGTTGAGCGTCTCCTTGTCGAAGCCGGCCATGATCTTGTAGCGGCCGGCGATCTCTTCCAGTTCGCTGCGCGGGATCACGGCGCCGATATCGTTGAAGCCGCCGGGTGCCCGCTCATGGGCGATCTGCATAACCTGCTCCGGCCCGTTGCCGCGATTGGCCAGCACAATTTGCGATGTGGCCGGGCGGCGCGCCGCTTCATATTGCGCGAGGGCCGCGTCGATATCGGTGCTGGTCGCCAGGGCATAGGCGATGTGGCGGGCGTCGAGGATCGCCTGTGACGCACCGTTGGAGCCGATCGGGTACATGGGGTGCGCCGCATCGCCCAGCAGGGTCACCCGCCCGAAGGTCCAGCGCGGCAGTGGATCGCGGTCGACCATGGGATATTCGAAGACGCGGGTCGCTGCACCAATGAGGGCCGGAACATCCAGCCAGCCGAACCGCCAATCGGCAAAGGCCGGCAGGAAATCGTTGAGATCGGCCGACCGGTTCCAATCCTCGCGCCGCCACGGATGGCCTTCGGCAAAGCTCAATTCGGCGATCCAGTTGATCTCGGCGACGCCATCATTTTCGGCAATCGGATAACAGACAAACTTCTGTGCTTGATGGCCTGCCATGACCATGGCGCGGCCGCCGGCAAAGGGGGCGGCGTGGCTGACGCCGCGCCACAGGATGCGGTGGTTCCAGATCGGGGCTCCTTCCTGCGGGAAGAACTGTGCCCGCGCAGCCGAATGGATGCCATCGGCAGCGATGACGACATCGGCGGTGACGGCGTCCTTCTCGAAGAAGGCGGTAGCTGACCCGGCGCCGGCCACGACCCGCATCAGGCGCTGGCCCAGATGGAGGCGTGCGCTGCCTAGTCGCGCACGCGCGGTTTCCAGCAACAGCAATTGCAATCGCCCGCGATGCAGCGATATCTGGGGCCACAAATAGCCGGCGGCGCAGCCGCGCTGTTCCCGCCAGATCTCCTGGCCGAACCGGTTGACGTAGATGAGTTCTTGCGGCGGCAGGCCGATCTTGGCCAATGCCTCGCCGAGGCCCAGTTCCGTCAGCTCCCGCACGGCATGCGGCAGCAGGTTGATGCCGACCCCAAGTGGTTGCAGTTCCGCCACCGATTCGAACAGTTCAACCTCGATTCCCGCGGCATGCAGGCTGAGCGCCGTCGTCAGCCCGCCGATACCACCTCCGATGACCGCGACCCGCACTTGTGCCTCCCTGGGTTTTATGTATGGTTATCGTACAATCATGGCGCGACAGGGAAATGAGTCAAGGGATGGCGGACAGTTTTGAGCAATGGCCGGCCGATATCGCCTTTGGCCTGCTCGGCGACCTCATCGGCTATGCCATCCGGCGGGCGCAGATCGGCATCTATAAGGATTTCGATGCCAGCGTCACAGGCCTCACGCCGCCTTTGTTCGCCGCCCTCATCCTGATCGACGCCAATCCCGGCATCAACCAGTCGCGGCTTGGCCAAGTGATGGGCGTCAACCGGGCGGCGATGATGGCGCTGCTGGACCGGCTCTCGGCGCTGAAACTGGTGCGCCGCGTACCGTCGCCGAGCGACAAGCGTGCCAATGTGCTGCAATTGACCGCGCTGGGGCAGAAGTGCCGGGCAGAGGCCAGCGCCGAAGTACGCGCCCATGATGCGCGCATCGCGCGGAATCTGACCACGGCAGAGCTCAAGACGCTGCGCCGGTTGTTGAAGAAATTCTAATCCTGGGGAGGAAACATGTCGTTCTTTGCCGAAAACGAAGCCGCCGCCGAGATCTACCGCGCCGCGCAAACCAAGGCGCCGGCGACGGCAGCCGAACTTGGCTTGATGCAAGGCTTCCCGGCATCGGCCGAGGCGCGCGTCACCTGGGCAAGCTGGATCCGGGCGCCGTACAACCGATGGGGCTTTCAGCATGTCGGACAGTTGCTGCCCACGCTGACGGTCCATGGCGGCGGCACGGCCACATCACCCCTTGCCGCAGCGGCGCTGTCCCTCGACAGCTTTGAATTCGGCAGTTTGAGTGGCGCCAAGCAGACCATGGGCGACCACCTCATCGCCACCTATACTGATGCCTGCTTGGTGCTGCAGGGCGGCAAGATCCGCTACGAGCGCTATTGGAACGGGCAGACACCCGCCACCCGGCATATCATGTTCTCCTGCACCAAATCGGTGATCGGCCTGGTGGCGGAGGTTCTGGTCGATCGCGGCATACTGGATGAGAATGCGGCGACTGCGCATTACCTCCCGGAACTCATTAACAGCGCCTTCGGTGATGCGACCATCCGCCAGGTGCTCGATATGGCGGTCGGCATCGACTATGTCGAGAAATACGACGATCCCGATTCCAGTTCGTCCCATTACGGTTACGCGAGCGGCCTGCTGCCGGCGCCAAGCGGCCTTGGCCGCTATGCCTCGCTTTATGAATACCTGCCGTCCTTGCAGAAGCGCGACAGCCATGGCGGCCTCTTCCATTATGTGACGGCGGTGACCGAGGTCCTCGGCTGGGCCATGGAGCGGGCCAGCGGCAAATCCAGCGACAAGCTGGTCGAGGAAATGCTGTGGTCGAAGATCGGTGTCGAGCGCGACGCCTATTTCGCGGCCGATCCCTGGGGGCGCGCCATCACCGGGGCCGGCTTCAATGCGACCTTGCGCGATCTTGCCCGTTTTGGCCGGCTGGTGCTGCAGGAAGGCCGCATCGAGGGCGCTGAGATCCTGCCGGCCAAGGCCATCCGCAAGATCGCGGCGGGCGGCGATGCTGCTGCCTTCGCCCGCGACGCTGAATTTGCTGCCTGGGCGCCCGGCGCCTCCTATCGCAGCCAGTGGTATGTCTTCAACGATGGCAGCCCGTCCATCATGGCGTGCGGCATCCACGGCCAATACATCTTCATCGACTTTGCCGCCGATCTGGTGGTGGTGAAGCAATCCTCCTTGCCGGCTGCCGAATCGCCGATCGGGGCCGACACCGTGCGCTTGCTGCGCGCCTTGGCGCAGCATTTCCGCGGCCAGCGTTGAAGGGGGCGCTACGATGTCACCTGCGTTGGAGACCACCTGGCTGTTTGACATCGATGTCCTGATCGGGCCGGCGCAGCCTGTGGGGACCGGGCCGGCTGGCGAGCGTACCGACTACCCCATCATCGGGGGCAGTTTTGCGGGGCCTGAAATCGGCGGCGTGGTGCTGGCCGGCGGGGCCGATTACTTCCTGCTGCGTCCCGACGGTGTCGGCGTCCTCGATGCGCGTTACCAACTGCGGACCACCAGCGGCATCGTCATCGACATTCACAACCGCGGCCTTTGGGTCCCGAATGACGCCGGCCTTGCCAAGGTGAAAGCGGGCGGCGAGCCAGCGGCAGATGAGCTCTATTGCCGCTGTACGCCGGTGTTCCATGCACCAGAGGGGCCTTGCGACTGGCTAAATCGCATAGTGTGCACCGGCCGCGTCACCTATCCCCGGGCGGACCTCGTGAGGGTCGCCTGTTTCAGGCTTCTTTAAGACCGTCTTCATCGACGCCGGAGAGATGGTCGGCCTTGCGCAGCTTGGGGAAGAGATACATCCACATCAAGGTGACGCCCAGTGTGCAAATGCCGCCCAGCACCGTCGCGATGACGGGGCCGAAGAGATCGGCCGAGGCACCGGCACGGAAGGTGCCGAGTTCGTTGGAGGCGGAGACGGCCACGGAGTTCACCGCGGTGACCCGGCCGCGCAGCGAATCCGGCGTCCAAAGCTGCAGCAGCACCTCGCGGATATAGACGCTGATCATGTCGCTGGCGCCCATGACGATGAGGGCGCCGACCGACAGGACCAGCGAATGCGACAGTCCAAAGACCACGGTGCCGACACCAAACACGGCGACGGTTGCGAACATGATCGGTCCGGCGTTGCGGCGCACGGGAAAGACACCGAGGAATAGCGCCATGCCAAGGGCGCCGATACCGATCGCCGAGCGCAGCACGCCCAGCTCGAAAGCGTCAGCAAGCAGGATGTCCTTGGCAAAGATCGGCAGCAGGCCGACCGTGGTGCCGAGCAGCACGGCGAACAAGTCAAGCGTCGTGGCGCCCAGCACGATCTTCTCTGCCTTCATGTAGCGGAGGCCGCCCATCAGTGCATCGATCATGCTTTCTTCCTGCACCGGCTTTTGCGGCGCCTTCCGGATGAAGAGCGAGGCGAGGCCGGCGCAGAAAACCATGACCAATGCCGTGCCGTAAGCGATGTCAGGAGAGAAGCCATAGAGTAGGCCGCCCAGGGCCGGACCGGCGATCGAGCAGAACTGCCAGGTGGCGGTGGAACAGGAAACGGCGGCGCCGATCTCTTCGCGCGTGACAAGCGTCGGTGCCAAGGCGCGCGAGGCTGGCGCCAGGAAGGCGCGGCCGGCGCCCAGCAGGACCAGAAAGGCGAGGATCGGCCAGATATCGCCCGCCGGCAAATGGGCAACCAAGGCAATGCCCAGCATGGCGGCGAACTCGACCACCATGCAGATGGTGACGATGCGGCGGCGCGAATAGCGGTCGGCAGCGGTACCGGTCAGAAAGACCAGGAGCGGCATGGGCAGGAATTGCGCGAGGCCCACGAGGCCCAGCGCGAAAGCATCGCCCGACATTTCATAGATCCGCCAGCCCATGGCGACCGTGAAAATCTCGGCAGCGATCGTGGCGAAGAAGGCATTGAGTTCGAGGAAGAAAAAATCCCTGTTCCTGAGAACAGAGAACATATTCGGCTGGGCGGACATGCTGATCCGGTGTGGCGGCGGTATGGGGCCGCCATACTGCCGGAAAGCCGGACCATAGGATAGCGCTTAGCCTGCACGTCTTTTGCGGGTGGCGGCTGCCTTTTTCGCAGATGCTTTGCGGGCGGCCTTGGGGCGGGCGGCCGACGCTGCACCGCCGATGCGCCCACCCTTACGCGCCGGTGCCTTGTTTTCCGCTTTGCCGACGCCGGAGCCGCTCTTGTTGCCACCACCGCTCATCTTGTTGACCGTCGCCCAGGCCCGGGCCTCAGCCTCGTCCTTGGCGACGCCGCGTTCCTCATACCCTTCTTCGATATGCTCAGCCTGCCGTTTCTGCTTCGAGGTATACTTGTCCTTGTCACCACGGGGCATCTTTCGCTCCTATTTCTGTCGGGTCAGGGGTTTCTTGCCACGGGCCGGCTGCCGGGTCGCTGGCCGGTTCCGCCGCGGATCGTCGGCCACGTCGGCGCGAACGTGGCCCGGCTTGGCATTGTCGCCGCGTGCCAGCGACTTTCCGGCGCCCGGCCGCTTGCTTTCGGCCGCCTCAAGCTCAAGGCCCAGCTTCGCAGCCTTGCCCTCGGCATCTGCCTTGGCCGCAGGATCGCCATCCTGCAGCGATTTGCGGTAGGCCCGCACATTCTTGGATTCCGCCATCGCTGCTCTCCTCAACAGGTTGATTTCAATGCAATTCGGTCATGGGCCCTCGGTTCCAACATGAGCCACGATGTTAGGAATATAACAATTTCGGGTTGACGAACCTGTCCGGGGCGTCGCATGCTGACCCCGATGCCCGGTCCAGAGAGCCGCGCCAAATCGGTCCAATCGTGCATCGCCGCCAGGGGAGTGTGATCCGAATGTCCAGCCGCAAATCCGAGCGCACCAATCTGCTCGCCGAGGCCTTGGCGCAGCGCGGTGTGTTGCATCTGCGAGATGCGGCCGCGCTCCTGGGCGTCTCGGAAATGACCGTGCGGCGCGATGTCAGCGCGCACCCTGAGCGCTTTGCCTATCTTGGCGGACATATCGTCAGCGCGGATGATATTGCCGGCGGCTACGAGCTGGGACGCGAGGCCGACAGCCACGCCAACGCCAAGTTTCGCGCCTGCAGCCACGCCCTCGAATTGATCGCGCCGGACGACACGGTCTTCATCGATTGCGGTTCGACGCTCGATCATTTGGCCCAGCAAATACCGGCAGATCTCAGCATCACGGTCATCTGTTATTCGCTTAACGTGGCGGATCGATTGGCGCAGAAACCCAATTTGCGCATGATCATGCTGGGCGGGCTTTTTCACGCCGCCTCGGCGACGTTTTCCAGCGGCGAATGGCTGGAACCCTTGGGCCGGTTCGGTATCAACAAGGCCTTCATCTCGGCCGGTGGTGTCGATGTGGAACGCGGGGCCAGCTGCTCCCATTTCCATGAAGTGCCGATCAAGCAGAAGGCGATTGCCAGCGCGCTGGAAAGCCATCTGGTGGTGGATGAGAGCAAGTTCGGCACCGTGAAGCCCGCTTATTTCGCGCGGCTCTCCGACTTCCGCTCGATCATTACCGAAGACGGGCCGCGGAGCGCTTGACGGCTCTCCAACCCGATGTCATAAAGTGATCAAAGTTTGATAGAATATTAACAAGCGCCGCAAAGAGCGCCGAGTGGGAGGAGACGGCCCGGACCGGGCCGAAGATCGCCTGTTCGGCTGCTTTGCGCGGATGCCTTTCCAGAGACGGTGTCGGCATGGCTGATCTCAAGATCGCGCCCATCGGTGGCCACGCAACGCAGGCTGGCCACAATGCGATCGCCCGCAATGTGGCCCAGCCGCTTGATCTTGGCTGGGTGCAGGGCGTGCGCGTCAATCTGTCGGCGGCCGAGCGTCGGGTGGCGACCCTGCCGGGTCGGCGTACGGTGAAGAAGGATGCGCAGGCCGCCTGGCTTCTCAAGGCCATCACCTGCATCGATCTCACCACGTTGAACGGTGACGACACGGCCGAGCGCGTCAAGCGCCTCTGCGCCAAGGCGAAGGCGCCGGTGAGGGCCGATCTGCTCGATGCGCTGGGCATGGCGGATCGCGGTCTGACCACGGGCGCCATCTGCGTCTATCACCGTTTCGTGGCGACCGCCGTCGAGGCACTGGCCGGCACCGGCATTCCGGTCGCCGCCGTTTCGACTGGCTTTCCCGCCGGCCTCATTCCCCATGATCTGAAGCTCAAGGAAATCGAGGCCTCGGTCAAAGACGGCGCCGAGGAAATCGATATCGTCATCACGCGCGAGCACGTGCTGACCGGCAATTGGCAGGCGCTCTATGACGAGATGCGCGACTTCCGCGCCGCCTGCGGCCAGGCGCATGTGAAGGCAATCCTTGCGACCGGCGATCTCAAAACCTTGCGCAATGTGGCCCGGGCCTCGCTGGTCTGCATGATGGCCGGCGCCGATTTCATCAAGACCTCGACCGGCAAGGAAAGCGTCAACGCAACGCTTGCCGTCACCCTGATCATGATCCGCATGATCCGCGAATATCAGGAACGGACCGGGTTCAAGATCGGCTACAAGCCGGCTGGCGGTATCTCTGCCGCCAAGGACGTGCTCAACTACCAGTTCCTGATGAAGGAGGAATTGGGCCGCGAGTGGCTCGAACCCAATCTCTTCCGCATCGGCGCGTCGAGCCTGCTTGCCGATATCGAACGCCAGCTCGAACACCACGTGACCGGCCGCTATTCGGCCTATAACCGGCATGCCGCAGGATAAGACCATGAGTGTCGCCCGCTATTTCGACGAGATGTCCTATGGTCCGGCGCCGGAAGCCGATGGCGAGGCGCGTGCCTGGCTGAAGCGCCACGAATCCGGCTTCGGTCATTTCATCGGCGGCAAGTTCGTGCAGCCCGCCGCGGGCGTTCATTTCGATGCGATGGATCCGGCGACGGGCAAGAAGCTCGGCCGCGTCGCCCAGGGCGATGCGGCGGATGTCGATGCGGCTGTCGTCGCTGCCCGCAAGGCGCAGGGCTCCTGGGCCAAATTGCCCGGTCACGCGCGCGCCCGTCACCTTTATGCGCTGGCGCGCGCGGTTCAACGACATGCCCGCCTCTTTGCCGTCATCGAGGCGCTGGACAACGGCAAGCCGGTGCGCGAAACGCGCGACATCGACGTGCCGCTCGTCGCCCGTCACTTCTATTATCATGCCGGCTGGGCGCAGCTGCAGGCGACCGAATTTGCCGACCAGGTTCCGGTCGGCGTCGTCGGCCAGATCATTCCGTGGAACTTCCCGCTGCTCATGCTGGCCTGGAAAGTGGCGCCGGCTCTGGCGCTAGGCAACACGGTGGTGCTGAAGCCCGCCGAATTCACGCCGCTCACCGCTCTGCTCTTTGCCGAGATCGCGGCGGCGGCGGGTCTGCCGGCCGGTGTCCTCAATGTGGTGACGGGTGACGGCCGCACGGGCGCCGCCATCGTTGGCCATGCAGGTGTCGACAAGATCGCTTTCACCGGGTCATCGGAAGTGGGCAAGCTCATCCGCGCCGAGACGGCGGGTTCGGGCAAGTCGCTGACCTTGGAGCTTGGCGGCAAGTCGCCCTTCATCGTCTTCGATGATGCCGATATCGACGGTGCCATCGAAGGCGTCGTCGATGCCATCTGGTTCAACCAGGGCCAAGTGTGCTGCGCCGGGTCGCGCCTCCTGGTGCAGGAAGGCATCGCTGACAAATTCCATGCGCGCCTCAAGCGCCGCATGCAGAACCTGCGTGTCGGCAACCCGCTCGACAAGGCGATCGACATGGGTGCCATCGTGGCCCCGGTGCAGCTCGAGCGCATCAAAGCACTCGTCGCCACCGGTGTTGCCGAGGGGGCTGAGCTGTTCCAGCCGGAGATCGACTTGCCCACCGGCGGCAACTTCTATCCCCCGACCTTGCTGGCTCACGTGCAGACGGCGGCTACCGTCGCGCGCGAGGAAATCTTCGGCCCCGTGCTGGTCTCGATGACCTTCCGCACGCCGGACGAAGCCGTGATGCTCGCCAACAACACGCGCTATGGCCTTGCCGCCAGCATCTGGAGCGAGACGATCGGCTTGGCCCTCGATATCGCGCCGAAGCTGCAGGCCGGTGTGGTGTGGATCAATGCCACAAACCTCTTCGATGCCGCGGTCGGCTTTGGCGGCTACCGGGAATCCGGCTACGGCCGCGAGGGTGGCAAGGAAGGCGCCTACGAGTATCTGAAGCCCAAGGCCTGGGCGGGCCGGAAAGCCCGCGTCGCTGCGGAACTGCCGGAACCCCAGGAGAATGTGGCCGGTTTCGATCTGCCCGATCTCGACCGCACCGCCAAGCTCTTCGTCGGCGGCAAGCAGGCGCGTCCCGACGGCAATTACTCGCGCCCCGTGCTGTCGCCCAAGGGCGTGCGCCTGGGCGAAGTGGGCGAGGGCAATCGCAAGGACATCCGCAATGCGGTTGCGGCCGCCCGCGGCGCCGAAGGCTGGTCGAAGGCGACCGCGCACAACCGTGCGCAAATCCTCTATTACATGGCCGAGAACCTCTCGGCCCGCGCCGACGAATTCGCGGCCCGCATTGCGGCGATGACGGGTGCCTCAAAGGCCAAGGCGGTGGCCGAAGTCGATGCCAGCATCGGGCGCCTCTTTGCCTATGGCGCCTGGGCCGACAAGTTCGAAGGCACGGTGCATGCGCCGCCCTTGCGCGGCGTGGCGCTCGCCATGAACGAGCCGATCGGCGTCGTGGGGATCGTCTGCCCCGACGAAGCGCCGATGCTTTCATTCATTTCATTGCTGGCGCCGGTCATTGCCATGGGCAACCGTGCCGTCATCGTGCCGTCGGAGCGTCATCCGCTGGTCGCCACCGATTTCTATCAGGTCCTGGAAACCTCCGATGTGCCGGCGGGCGTCGTCAATATCGTGACCGGTGCCGCCAAGGATCTGGCCAAGACCTTGGCCGATCATGACGACGTCGATGCGATCTGGGCCTTCGGCACAAAGGAGATTGCGACCCTGGCCGAGAAGCTCTCGGTCGGAAATCTCAAACGCGTGCTGACCGATCACGGTCTCGTGACCGATTGGTTCGACCAAGCTGCTGCCGAAGGGCCGATCCTGCTGCGCCACGCGGTGCAGGTGAAGAACATCTGGATTCCTTACGGCGAGTGAATAAAGTGGTGACCCAAGGCGGCGATACGAACCGCCGATGGGTTAGCTAACGGGGAGGGACGGGACGTGCTGAAGAATGTCAATCCGCTGCTGAATGCGGACGTGCTCTATGCCTTGCGCGCCATGGGTCATGGCGACCGGCTGGTGCTGTGCGATACCAACTTCCCGGCCGATTCCGTGGCACGTGAAACCGTGCTCGGAAAATTGCTGCGCATCGATGCCGTGACAACGGCCGAGGCGACACGCGCCATTCTCTCGGCCATGCCGCTCGACACCTTCATCCCCGACGCAGCCATGCGTATGGAAATCGTCGGCAATCCGACCGAGGTGCCGGCGGTGCAGAAGGAAGTGCAGGCCGAGATCGACAAGGCCGAGGGCAAATCCTGGCCGCTGGTGCCGGTCGAGCGCATGGCCTTCTACGAGATCGCCAAGAAGTCCTATTGCGTGATTGCCACGGGTGAGCGTCGCTTTTATGGCTGCTTCATGCTCACCAAGGGCGTCATTCCGCCGGAAGTGAAGTATTGATTTAGGAAGCACGAATCATGAGCGCGGGACAGCAGGGCGTCTGCATTCTGGGGATCTTCGTCGCCGACCTCGCCTTCATGGGCGACCGGATGCCGAAGATCGGCGAAACCATTGCCGGTTCCGGCTTCAAGATGGGGCCTGGCGGCAAAGGCTCGAACCAATCAGTGGCCGCCGCCCGTGCCGGCGCCAAGGTGACCTTCATCTCCAAGATCGGCCGCGACACCTTCGGCGACGTAGCGCAAAAGACGTGGAGTGCGGAAGGCATTAACGCGCAAGTCGGCATCTCGGACCAGGATCCGACTGGCGTTGCCTTCATCTATGTCAACGACAAGACCGGCGAGAACGCGATCATCGTCTATCCGGGGGCTGCCGGCACGCTGTCGCCTGCCGATGTCGACGCCCACGCCGCCAGCATTCGCGGCGCCAAGGTTTTCGTGACCCAGCTCGAGCAGCCGGTGGCGGCTGCCCAACGCGGGCTCGAGATTGCCCGTGCGGCCGGTGTCACGACCATCTTCAATCCAGCCCCGGCAGAACGCTTCCCCGACGCCTTCTATCCCTTGTGCGACTACATCGCCCCCAATGAGAGCGAGGCCGCGGCCATCGTTGGCTTCCAGCTCGATTCCATGGAAGCAGCCCGCCGCGCCGGTGACGCCATCCTTGCCAAGGGCGCCAAGAATGCGCTCATCACCTTGGGCGAACGCGGGGCACTTCTTCACAGCAAATCCGGTTCGGTCCATGTACCGGCGGTTTCGGCCGGCAGCGTCATCGACACGGCTGGTGCCGGCGACGCCTTCGTCGGCGGTTTCGCCGCAGCGATCGCCAATGCCGTGGCACCCGCCGAAGCCGTGCGCTTCGGCTGCACGGTCGCCGGCATTTCAGTGACGCGCCGCGGCACGGCGCCAGCGATGCCGTCGCGGGCCGAGATCGACGCGCTCCTCGCCAAGGTGGCGTGATGCGGAACGACCCGATCAAATATTTCTTCATCTGGCCGGCGCTCTTTGTGGTGCTGGCGATCTCGATCTTTCCGCTGATCTATTCGCTGACGACCAGCTTCATGAGCTTCCGCCTGGTGCCGCCGTCGCCGCCGCATTTCAACGGCCTCGACAACTACATCAGCCTGCTCACCAATCCGCGCTTCTGGCATGTGACGGTCACCACCAGCATCATCGCTTTCACCTCGGTCGCCATCCAATATGTCATCGGGTTCGGCGTGGCGCTGGCGCTCCATGCCAAGGTGCCGGGCGAAAAGCTGTTCCGCGTCGGCTTCCTGCTGCCCATGCTGATTGCACCGGTTGCGGTCGCCCTCATTGCGCGCCAGATCTTCAACCCGACGCAAGGTCCCTTGAACCAGTTCATGACCTTCCTCGGCTTTCCCAATCTGCCTTTCCTCACCGAGACGCATTGGGCCATCGGTGCCCTCATTACCGTCGAAGTGTGGCAGTGGACGCCCTTCATCATCCTGATGTTGCTGGCCGGCCTCGCCACCTTGCCGGATGACGTCTATGAGGCGGCCTCGCTGGAGAACGCCAGCCCGTGGCGGCAGTTCTGGGACATCACCTTTCCGATGATGCTGCCCATTTCGGCCGCCGTCGTCTTCATCCGCCTCATTGAGAGCTACAAGATCATCGACACCGTCTTCGTGCTGACCGGCGGCGGTCCCGGCATCTCGACCGAGACGCTGACCCTGTTTGCCTATCAGGAAGGCTTCAAGAAGTTCAATCTTGGCTATACCTCCGCTCTCTCGTTCCTGTTCTTGATCGTCATCACGGTGATCGGCGTGGTCTATCTCGCGATCCTCAAACCCTATCTGGCGAAGCATCGATGAGCACTCGCACTCTCAAAGGCGCGCCGCGCTATTTCGCCCTCCTCGGAATTCTGTTCTGGGCGGCCTTCACGCTGTTCCCGCTCTATTGGGTGATCGTCACATCGTTCAAGACCTCGATCTCGGTCGTGGGTCGCGCGACATTCATACCTTTCCTCGATTTCGACCCCTCGCTGCAGGCCTGGAGCGAGCTTCTTTCTGGCGAGCGCGGCGAGTTCTTCAATAATGTCATCGCCTCCACCGTGATCGGCCTTTCGTCGGCGGTGCTCGCCACCGCCATCGGCGCCATGGCGGCCTATGCGCTGGTGCGCTTCCCGTTCAAGGTGAAGCTCGCCTCCGGCGTGGTCTTCTTCGTCATCGCCTGCGGTGGTTATCTGCTCGGCGCCAATGTGTTCGGCTTCGGCCGGGCGACGGCCATGATCATTTCCTTCCTGGTCGCACTCGTCCTGTCGCTCCTCACCAACCGCTTGCGTGTGCCGGGACCGATCCTCGGCAATGAGGACATCATCTTCTGGTTCGTCAGCCAGCGCATGTTCCCCCCGATCGTCGCCGCTTTCGCGCTGTTCCTGATGTACAGCGAAATGGGGCGCTTGGGCTTCAAGCTGATCGACACCTATTTCGGCATGGTGCTGGCCTATATCGCCTTCTCTCTACCGATCGTGGTGTGGCTGATGCGCGACTTCTTTGCCGCGCTGCCGCTCGAGGTCGAGGAAGCCGCAATGGTCGACAACGTACCATCCTGGCGGATTTTCACCGGTATCGTCCTGCCGATGTCCGTGCCGGGTCTCGTTGCCACTTTCATGATCACCTTGGCCTTCGTCTGGAACGAGTTTCTCTTTGCACTCTTCCTCACGAATGCCAAATGGCAAACCCTTCCCATCCTCGTTGCCGGCCAGAACAGCCAGCGTGGTGACGAATGGTGGTCGATATCCGCCGCCGCCCTGGTTGCCATCGTTCCGATGATGGTCATGGCGGCGTTGCTGAGCAGGCTCATGCGGTCCGGTCTGCTGATCGGGGCCATCAAATGACCGCGACAAGAGTTCAACACTGAAGTCGAACCAAGCTAACCAACGAGAGAAACGGGAGTGATAACATGAGGAAGCTTCTACTTGGTGCAACGGCGATGGCAGCGCTTTCGCTCAGCACCGGCGCGGCACTCGCTTGCGATCCGGATTATACCGGCGTCACGCTGACCGCCGCTTCGCAGACCGGCCCCTACATCGCTTCGGCCCTGCAAAGCGCCGGCGAAGAATGGGCCAAGAAGACCTGCGGCAAGGTGAACGTGGTTGAGTTCCCCTGGTCGGAACTCTATCCGAAGATCGTCACGTCGCTCTCCTCGGGCGAAGAGACTTTCGACGTCATCAGCTTCGCCCCGGCCTGGTCGCCGGACTTCACCGACTATCTGTCGGAAGTGCCGGAAGCCATGCGCAAGGGTAAGGCCTGGGACGACATCGCGCCCATCTATCGCGAGCAGCTGATGGTGTGGAACGGCAAGACCCTGTCGCAGACCATCGACGGCGACGTTCACACCTATACCTACCGCATCGATCTCTTCGAGGATCCGAAGGAGAAAGAGGCATTCAAGGCGAAGTACGGCTACGACCTCGCCGTGCCGCAGGATTGGAAGCAGTATCTCGACATCGCCGAATTCTTCACCCGTCCGGACAAGGGCCTGTGGGGCACGGCGGAAGCCTATCGTCGCGGCGGCCAGCAGTTCTGGTTCTTCTTCAGCCATGCGGCGTCCTACACCAACATTCCGGGTCAGAAGGGCGCCATGTTCTTCAATCCGGAGACGATGGATGCCGAAATCAACAACCCGGGCTGGGTCCGTGGTCTCGAGGAATATGTGAAGTCCTCGAAGCTGGCACCACCCAACGCGCTCAACTTCTCCTTCGGTGAAGTGAACGCGGCCGTGGCTGGCGGCCAGGTTGCCCAGTCGATCGGCTGGGGCGACACGGGCGTCATCGCCGCCGATCCGAAGCAGTCGAAGATCTCAGGCAATGTCGGTTCGGCCGTGCTGCCGGGCTCGAACGAGATCTGGGACTACAAGACCAAGGAATGGAAGAAGTTCGACCATATCGTCAAATCGCCGTTCATGGCGTTCGGCGGCTGGCAGGCGGCGGTCCCCGCTTCCTCGAAGAACCAGGAAGCTGCCTGGAACTACATCGAATTCCTCTCCAGCCCGGAAGTCTCGGGCAAGGCGGCGATCACCGGCGGTACTGGTGTCAACCCCTATCGCATCTCGCACACGACCAACCTCGACCTGTGGTCGAAGCTGTTCAGCCCGCGCGAAGCCAAGGAATACTTGGGCGCCCAGGCAGATTCGCTCGCCGCTGAGAACGTCGTGCTGGATATGCGTCTCCCCGGCTACTTCTCCTACACCGAAGTCGTGGAAATCGAACTCTCCAAGGCTTTGGCCGGCGAAGAGAGCGCCCAGGAAGCGCTCGACAACGTGGCCAAGGAATGGAACCGTCTCACCGACGAGTTCGGCCGCGACAAGCAGCTTGCTGCCTATCGCGCCGCGATGGGCCTGCCGGCGAAGTAATCGCCCAGGCTGTTTAAAGTTGAGTTATCTGGACTAACGCTGTCCCGCTCCGGCCCTTGAAAAGGCCGGGGCGGGATTGCCCAACAAAGAAGAATTTGCCCATGGCCCGCGTAAGCCTCGAACGCATCACCAAATCCTTTGGCGACGTCACTGTCATTCCGCCGCTGGATCTCGAAATCGCCTCGCGCGAATTCGTTGTGCTGGTCGGACCCTCGGGCTGCGGCAAGACCACGACCTTGCGCATGATTGCGGGATTGGAAACGGCGAGCAGCGGCGTCGTTCGCATCCGCGACCGCGACGTCACCAATCTGCGCCCCGGCCTCAGAAATTGCTCGATGGTGTTTCAGAACTACGCGCTCTATCCGCATATGACGGTCGCCGAGAATATCGGCTATGGCATGAAAGTGCGCGGCACCTCGGCTGGCGACATTGATACTGCCGTCAAGAATGCCGCCCGCATCCTCAACCTCGATCCCTATCTTGCGCGGCGCCCCAAACAGCTCTCCGGCGGTCAGCGCCAGCGCGTGGCCATCGGCCGCGCCATCGTGCGCAACCCGGATGTGTTTCTGTTCGACGAGCCGCTCTCCAATCTCGACGCCAAGCTGCGCATCGAAATGCGCACCGAGATCAAATCGTTGCATCGTCGCCTGCAGACGACCGTCGTCTACGTGACCCATGACCAGGTCGAAGCCATGACCATGGCCGACCGGGTCGTCGTCATGAATGGCGGCCGCATTGAACAGGCGGCGGACCCCATCACGCTTTATGAAAAGCCGCGCAACCTCTTCGTGGCGGCCTTCATCGGTGCCCCATCCATGAACTTCATCGAAGGTGAACTGATCGGCGGTCAGGGTGGTTTGAGCTTCCGTGCCGAGGGTGGCGTCGAGATCGCTATTCCCGCTGCGCGGCAGGCGATCTACGGCGCCCATGTCGGCGCCCGCGTCGTGGTTGGCATTCGCCCCGAACATACGGTGGCGGCAGGCAAGCCGCTGCCGATGATCGAACTGAAGGTGCGCGATGTCGAGCCGCTGGGGCCGCACACGCTCCTCATCGGCACGGCTGGCGGCGCACCGTTCACAGCGCAAGTGGCGGCCCATACCAAGGCGGCGGCTGACGATACCGCCCTGGTGCCAATCGATACCGACAAGATGCACCTCTTCCGCAAGGACAGCGGCGAAGTCATCGCCGTCTGATCTCCCGCATTAAAGACAAAGTTGAAAGGCCGGCGCCGCAAACGCCGGCCTTCATTTTTTGTACCTGCTTTCGACGGTATGCGACGCGGGCACTGTGATGCGCGTCATAGTCGGATGCCCGCGCCCTGAAAAATAGGGAGAACTCCCGATGCTCTGTCTGGGTACCGCATTAGGTTGAACCATGACATTCGCGTGCTGGCATCGGTCGCACGCTATCCCAGAAACCAAGAGAGCGCTCGGGCGGGCTGTGGCCCTGTACGGGTGCCAGAGGCGGACATCATGGCGATCATCGCAGGTACCCCCAACAATGACACGATCCGCGGCAGCGAAAGCGACGATGTGATCTCCGGCGCCGCCGGCAGCGATGTGCTGCTTGGCGGCCATGGCGAGGACAGCCTCAATGGCGGCGATGGCGAGGATTATCTCGATGGCGGCGATGATGCTGACAAGCTGACTGGCGGTGCCGGCAACGACACCTATATCGTCGATAATGCCGGTGATGACGTCGCGGAAGACAAGACTGCCGGTACCGACACGGTCGAGGCGCGGATCGACTATATGCTCACCGCGAATGTCGAGAATCTGACCTTGCGCGGGTCCGGCGATATCGCGGGTACCGGCAACGCGCTCGACAACATCATCACCGGCAATGACCGGGACAATGTGCTGTCCGGTGCCGGGGGCAACGACACGCTGGCGGGCGGTGCCGGCAACGATACCTACATTCTCGAGGCGGGTGATGCCGCCGACAAGATCGTCGAGGCCGCGGATGGCGGCCACGACCGGGTCGTCTCGCATCTTGCTGCCTATACGATGGCCGCCAATATCGAAGATCTGGCGTTGGACGCGACCGAAGGGGTGAATGCCACCGGCAACGCGCTAGACAATGACATGACCGGCAATGGCCTCGCCAACACGTTGGATGGCGGCGCCGGCAACGATACGATCTTCGGCGGCGATGGCAACGACACCATAATCGGGGGGGCGGGGGACGATACGCTCAATGGCGGTGTTGGCAACGACCAACTTGTCGGTGGACTCGGCAATGACACCTATCTGATCGGCAATGCCGAAGATCGTATCGTCGAGCTTGCCGGGCAAGGCATCGATACGGTACGAGCGACGAGCTCGTTCGATCTCTCGCTTCATGGCGAGAATGTCGAGAACCTTATCTTAATCAACAATTCGATCGGCAGCGCCCTGGATGGCACCGGGAACAAGATCGACAATGTGCTCACCGGCAATACGTTCGAGAACATCCTCAGAGGTGGTGATGGAAACGATACCTTGCTCGGCAATGGTGGCGATGATGAACTCCACGGTGACGCCGGCAACGATACTCTCGACGGCGGTGCCGATGACGGTCAGCACAATCACGAAATACTCGATGGTGGCGCGGGGAACGACCTATACATCGTCCATGCCGGCACCACGGTAGAGATCATCGAAGCGCTGAATGGTGGGATCGATACGGTGCAATCCGCCGACAGCGATGTCGATATCTCCGATTTCGACAATGTCGAGAATATCACGCTGCTCGACGTCGCTAAAAATGATCCGTTCGCCAACGCTCAGATCAATGCGACTGGCAACAATCTTGCCAACGTCATCACCGGCAATTCCGGCGACAACTTGCTCGACGGCGACGGCGGCAACGACACATTGATCGGCGGTCTTGGCGGTGATGTTTATGTTGTGGAGGATGCCGGCGACAAGGTTGTCGAGGCTGTGGGCGGCGGATACGACACTGTACGATCCAGTCTGACGAGCTACACACTCGCGGCGAATGTCGAGGAACTCGCCCTCACATTCAAGACCGGCGCAAAATTTGGTACGGGCAACGCTGCCGCCAATCAGATCTTCGGCAATGAGCAAGACAACACGCTCGACGGTGCTGCTGGGGACGACGTGCTTTGGGGCGAAACCGGCAATGACACGCTGATTGGTGGGATTGGAAATGACTCGCTGAATGGCGGCGAAGGCACTGATACGCTCGATGGCGGCGCCGGTAACGATACCTATTGGATATTTGACTCGGTCGATAAGATTGTCGAGAAGGCCGGTGGCGGCATCGATACCATCATTTCCGCACTGAGTTTCGATATGTCCGTGCGTGGCGTCAATGCCGAAAGACTCATCGTCAATGGCGGCGGAAATTTGACGGTCATTGGCAATGACCTCGACAATGAGATCTTCGGCGGTGGTGGCGACAACAAGCTCCAGGGCGGCAAGGGCCACGACACGCTGGATGGCGGCGCCGGTAACGACACACTCATCGGTGGCCTCGGCAATGACGTCTTCGTCGTCGATAGCGCCGATGACAAGGCCATCGAAGCGAAGGGCGAAGGCGTCGACGTCGTCAAGAGCAGCGTAAGCTATATTCTGGCCTTTGGCGAAGAGATCGAGGGACTGACTCTGACCGGCACGTCCAACATCGACGGCACGGGCAATGAGTTCAACAACACGCTCACTGGCAACAGCGCCAACAACACGCTCACCGGTGGCAACGGCGACGACGTGCTGGTGGGCGGCCTTGGAGACGATACCTATGTCATCACGATCAATGACGGCAAGGACAAGGTCGTGGAGGCTGCCAATGGCGGAATCGATACCGTCGACTCCGCGCTCGCGACCTACACGCTCGCCGCCAACGTCGAGAATCTCGTCCTCAATACCAATGCTGGCAACATCGAAGGCGTCGGCAATACCCTCGACAATGCCATCACCGGAAACAGCAGTGACAACAAGATATCAGGCCTCGGCGGTAACGATGCGCTGAGCGGCGGCCTTGGCAACGATATCGTCAATGGTGGCGACGGCTCTGATCAGGTCTTTGGCGGCAGCGGTGACGATACCCTGATAGGTGGTACCGGCAACGACGATATCGAAGGCGGGATCGGCAACGACACGCTGCAGGGCGATGCCGGTGACGATGTCCTGGCCGGTGGCGCCGGCAGCGACATCTTGCGGGGCGGCAGCGGCAATGATCATTACGTCATTGACGACAGCAATGACATTGTCGTCGAGAACAAGAATGAGGGCATCGATCTGATCGATGCCAAGAGTGTCAGCTTCGATTTGTCGAAGAACGGTCAGAACGTCGAGGTGTTGAGCCTGAGCGGCGTCGGCAATACCAACGGTTTCGGCAACGACATCGACAACATCATTACCGGCAACTTCGACAACAACATCCTGACGGGTGCCGGTGGCAATGACAAATTGTCCGGCGACGCGGGCAATGATTTGCTCGATGGCGGCGCAGGTGATGACGTCATCCACGGCGATGCTGGTGGCGACTTCATCTCGGGCGCCGATGGCAACGATGTTCTGGACGGCGGAACCGGTGACGACCAAATGATTGGCGGCTTCGGCAACGACACCTTCTATGTCGACAGCGCGCTCGATACGGTCACTGAGGCCGTCGGCCAAGGCATCGACCTGGTTCGGACCAGCAAGGTCAACCTTGATCTGCGCAATTACGGCGAGGTCGAGAACGCGCTTCTGGAAGGGAGCAGCAATTTCAACGTCACGGGCAACGCCGTGGCCAATATCCTGACCGGCAATACCGGTGCCAATACGCTCAATGGTGGCGCTGGCAACGACACGTTGATCGGCGGCAATGGCGAAGACACCTATATCCTTGGCGTGGACGATGCCAATGACAAGATCGTTGAAGGGGCGGGGCTCTTCGGCGAGCGGGACAAGGTCATTTCGACCCTGGCGAACTATACCTTGGCGCAGAACGTCGAAACGCTGCAACTGGGCGGTATGGACAACATCAACGGCAAAGGTAACGCGGCCGACAATGATGTCGCGGGCAATTCCGGCAACAATCGGATCGATGGTGATGCCGGCAATGACATCCTTCATGGCGATGCGGGCAGTGACGTCCTGATCGGTGGCGCCGGCTTCGATTTCCTGGACGGTGGCACCGGTGCTGACGAGATGACCGGTGGTGCCGGCAGCGATGGCTATATCGTCGACAATGTCGGCGACAAGGTGATCGAACTGGCAAATGGCGGGACTGATACCATCGTCAGTAACCTTACGTCCTTCGACATGTCGGTCAACGGCCAGAATGTCGAGAACCTGACGTCGAATGTCAGCGCCGATTTCGTCGGCACCGGCAACAACCTCAATAACATGATCGGCGGTGCCATCGGCAACGACACGCTCGCGGGCAATGCCGGCGACGATCTGATCGACGGCGCCGGTGGCAACGACACGATCTATGGCGGCGACAAGGACGGCCTCCTGGTCGCAGATGGCAATGACTTCCTGCGCGCCGGCTCGGGCAACGATACTCTCTTTGGCGGCAGCGGCAATGACAGGCTGCAAGGCGATACCGGCGATGACAAACTGTTTGGTGGCACCGGCAATGACGAGTTGGATGGTGGCGACGGTGCCGACAAGATGGATGGCGGCGCCGGCAACGACGTCTATATCGTCAACAATGTCGGCGACCAAGCGACCGAGGACACTGACCTCCCCGCGGGCGGCGTCGATCTGGTGAAATCCTCGGTGAGCTTCGTCCTGGGCGCCGGAATCGAGAATTTGACCCTGACCGGCGAGGCCACCACCGGTACCGGCAATGGCCTTGCCAACATCATCACGGGCAACGATGCCGACAACACATTGTCCGGCGGCGGCGGCAACGATACGCTGATCGGCGGCGCCGGCGACGACACCTATATCATCGATCTCGGCGATGCTGGCGACAAGATCGTCGAGACGACCACGGGTGGTCACGACACCGTTCAGTCCTATCTCGAAAGCTACACGCTCGCCGCCAATGTCGAAGATCTCGTTCTCGCCTTCGGCGGCGGTATCACCGGCATCGGCAATGCTTTGGGAAACCGCATCCAAGGCAATGCGCTCGATAACAACCTCCAGGGCATGGCGGGCGATGACAACCTCTCTGGCGGCTCTGGCAATGACGTTCTCGACGGTGGCGCCGGCAATGATCAATTGTCGGGAAATCAGGGCGCCGACGAGATGCGTGGCGGGGCCGGCGATGATTTCTATACCGTCGAGGACAATCTCGACACTATCGTCGAAGCGGCAGGCGGCGGCACCGACACCGTGTTCAGCCGCGTCGACTATGTGCTCGGCAACAATCTTGAAAATCTGTTCCTGGGTGCCGAAAGCGGCGACAAGCTGACCGGCACCGGCAACGCTCTCAACAACGTCATCGGCAGTTCGGGCGACGAGGACAACCATTTGTTCGGCCTCGCCGGCAATGACACGTTGTCGGGCGGGAATGGCGACGACATCCTGGAAGGCGGCATCGGCAATGACGCCTATCTCATTGGCCTTGGTGACGGCGATGACCAGATCGTCGAGAAGGCGGGCGAGGGCGTCGACACAATCATCGCCGCCATCGACTACGAATTGAGCGACGACCAGGACATCGAGAATCTGACACTCACGGGCGATGACGACCTCGGCGGGTTCGGCAACAGCCTCAACAACATCATCACCGGCAATGCCGGCGACAATTTCATGTCGGGCGGTAACGGCGTCGACACGCTGATCGGCGGTGCCGGCAATGACACTTATATTCTTGGCCGCAATGGCGACGACGATGCCTTGGACAAGATTGTCGAGGCTGTGGGCGGCGGTCGTGACCGGTTGATTTCAAATTTCCACGACACGACACTCGGCGCCAATATCGAGGATCTGTTGCTCGATTCACCCAATGCGTCACTGGCTGCCGCCGTGCCGACGGCGGTCAATGGCACGGGCAATGCCCTCGACAACCGCATCGATGGCAATGAGATCGCCAACCGGCTGCAAGGCCTGGCCGGCAACGACATCCTGGATGGACGTGGTGGCGGCGACACGCTGGAAGGCGGTGCCGGCAATGACACCTACTTCGTTTGGGAGGCGGGCGATCAGGTGAAGGAAACGGCCGGCGCCGGCATCGATCTGGTACGCACTGCGCTCGACAACTATGTCCTTGCCGACAATGTCGAAAACCTGATCCTGACATCAACCAAAGCCGGCCAGCACGCCACCGGCAACATCCTGGGCAATGACATATCCGGCACGCAGCAAGATGACACGATCGATGGCGGCGCCGGCAACGACTATCTGCGCGGCGGTAGTGGCGATGACGTCCTGATCGGTGGTGCCGGTGACGATACCCTCGATGCCGGCGATCTCGGCAGCGACAGCAGTTCCGGCAATGACACGCTGGTGGGTGGCCTCGGCAACGATACCTATATCGTGCATCCGGGTGGCGCCGACGGCCTCATCATCACGGAACTGGCGGGCGGCGGCATCGATCTCATCAAGAGCGATTGGGACTTCTCGCTGGCCGATGCGGTCAATGTCGAAAACCTCACCTTGCTCGGCACCGGCGACAGCGAAGGCGTCGGCAACGAGCTTGCCAATGTCATCACTGGCAATGCCGGCGACAATTTCCTGATCGGTGGCGGCGGCAACGACACGTTGATCGGCGGTGCCGGCGACGATCTCTATTTCCTCGATATCGGCGATGCCGCCGACAAGATCATCGAGACGGCCAATAACGGGCTCGATTCCGTCATCTCGAATCTCCACGACTATACCCTCGGCGCCAACGTCGAAAATCTGTTCCTGTCGGCGGCGGTGGCCCTGACCGCCGGCGGCGGCGAGGGCGGCGTCAACGGCACAGGCAACGCGCTGGACAATGAGATCCGCGGCAACGGCGCAGACAACCGTCTGGATGGCGCCGCCGGCAATGACCTCCTGGATGGTGGCGCCGGTAACGACACCCTCATTGGCGGTGCCGGTAACGACCGGCTGCTGGGCGGTACCGGCAGCGACACAATGACGGGCGGCGCCGGCGACGATGTCTTTGCCTATCGTGCCAACAATGCCGGCGACATTCCGCTCTTGGGGGGTGATCTCATCACCGATTTCCAACGCGGCCACGACAAGATCGATATCCACGATCTGCTCGCCGCCATTGGCAACCGCGAACCGGATAAGGCTTTTGAAGACGGCTTCGTCTCCCTCGTCGATGACGGCGCCGGCAACACGCTGCTGCGCTTCGATGCCGATGGTGCCACCGGTGCGGGTGATGCCATCACATTGGCCAAGGTCGTGGGCGTGCACCTGACGGAAACGGATCTGATCCACTGATTTCTGTTCACCGATCCTTTGGCCTGCTGGGAAAGTGTCCCGTTCCCAGCGGGCCCGGCAGCCGATCTTCGCCCCCGTTGATCGGCTGCCGCTTTTATGGGCAAAAAGTTCTTCGCCAAGTCATTGAAATGAAACAGATTTGATATATATTATTGCGGTGCAGCAAAAAACTGCTTGATTTCGCGCCTACCCTCCCGCATATAGACAGTCAGATTGTGCGGTGCACAAAAACCAATTGCCCTAAACAAGTTTGACCTGAGGAGACGCCACCATGGCCAAGGCCCAGAACACGTTTGAGAGCACCCCGACTGCCGCTTTCCCGGACTTCACCAAGTTCGACTTCACCAAGATCCAGGCCGATTTCGGCAACTGGTTTGGTGACTACAGCAAGGCTTTCACGAACGGCAAGAACCTGTTCGACATCGACGGTGTCGTTGCCGCGCAGAAGAAGAATTTCGAAGTCCTGACCGCCGCCAACCAGGCCGCCTTCGAAGGCGTCAAGGCCGTGGCCCAGCGCCAGGCTGAGATCGCCCGCAAGGCCGTCGAAGAGTTCAGCAAGGTCGCCAAGGAATTGGCCGCGCCGACCAGCGCCGAAGAGAAGCTCGTGAAGCAGGCCGAGATCACCAAGGCCGGTTTCGAGCAGGCCGTTGCCAATCTTCGCGAGATCACCGACCTCGTCCAGAAGTCGGGTTCGGAAGTTGCCGAGTTGATCCAGGGCCGTTTCGTCGCCCAGATCGACGAAGTGAAGGCCGCGATCGCCAAGACCGCGAAGAAGTAAGATAGCCACGGATTGCGCGCTGTTGGCCTGACCGGCCGGCAGCGCTCCCGGCTGAAACCGCCTTGAATCGCCTGATTCAGGGCGGTTTTTCTTTGCTTTGACGATGCCTTGTTAAAAGAGGCGGCGCAGCGCCTTGTGGTCCTTGCGCGGCTGCATCGGCTGATGATCGGCGGGGTCGGAATGCCGCCCGGCGATGCGATCGCACAGGGCGGCGATGGCAAGGCTGATGAAGCCAAGCGTCACCGAGGCACCGGCGGCGACCAGCACGGCCTCGACGGCATCCAGTGTCGAGGGACCCAGCGCCCAGAGAACGACGACAAAGGCGGCAAAGCCGCAGACGGCAACCCGGACCGGGGTCCGAAGCCGATTGCGCTGAACATGATTGGTCCCGAACGGATTCTGCCGGGTGCCGCCGTTGAAGCGCTGCAGCCCGCGATCGATCGCGCGCCGATAGAGCGCCCGGCGCAATTCGTCCTTGATGCCGGTTTCGCGCAGCCGGTTCGCAATGACTTCCTCGACAAGCCGCTGGGTCTCGTCGCGGGAATATGAATCAGGAGTGCGGCCGGCTTGCGGCTCGGTCGGCAGGGACTCATCCAGGGGCAAGGTCATCAGCATCACAACCCCGCATGGGCCGCTGGCAGCGCGCCCATGCTAGCCAGCAACTGAAGCTTAGCGGGCCCAATGCCCGATCAACTCCAGGTCTACGCCGCAAGAAGTTAAGGAAGGCCCCCCAAGAACCATCCTTAAGAGTGCAATTTACCCGAATATTTCTAAAATACCCACAATTTTCAGAGAATATCTTTTCGTGTGAGGTTCAGCCCGGCCGGAATAAATGAAAAAGGCCCGGTCCTGTGGGACCGGGCCTTTCCAAGACGATGACTTCCCGCCGGCACTCAATGCAGGCGCTGGTTGACGTCCTTGATCGCCGCATCGATGAGGGCGCTGGCCCGGGCATCGTTGAGGCTGGCGGCAATCAGCTTGCGGGCGGCGGCACCGGCGACATCAACCGCTTCGCGGCGGACTTCGGCGATTGCGGCGGCTTCCGCCTGGGCAATCTTCTCCAGCGCCAGCTTCTCGCGACGAACGAAAGCCGCCTCAAGACCGGCCGCGGCTTCCTTGGCCTGATGTTGGGCCGTGGTTTTGGCTGTCTCGATGATCTCGCTCGCCTCTTTCAAGGCGTCCTTCTGCTTGCGCTGATACTCGCCGAGCAGCGCCTGAGCCTCATCTTTGAGCTTCTGCGCCTCATCGAGATCGGCTTTGATCTTGATCGCGCGCTGGTCGAGCATCTGGGTGAGGGCCTTCCAGATCTTCGGGCCGGCGAAGGCGAGGAAGATCAGGCCGCCAATATTGACCCAGGTATGCGGATTGGCGAAGAAACCGACTTCATGTTCCATCGCTCAACGCTCCTTGATCGCGGCTTCGACAGCGGCACCGGCCGAAGCCTGGTCGACGCTGGCGCCGGTCAGCTTGGTGGCGATGCCGGCGGCAAGGTCGCTGGCGATTGCCCGGACCTGGGCCATGGCGTCGGCCTGGGCCGATTTGATGCGGCCTTCGGCCGCTCTGGTCTGTTCGCCAAGGCGCTTTGCAAAATCGGCCTCGCGGCGAGCCGTCTCGGCGGCGATTTCAGCGGCGGCCTTGGCCAGTTCAGCCTGGGCCTGGGCCTTCGCATCGGCGATCGCCTTCTCATAAGCAGCAAGCACCGCAGCGGCGTCGGACTTCAACTGCTCGGCCTTGGCAAGGTTGCCCTCGATGCGCTCGGAACGCTGATCGATGATCGTCGCCACCTTCGGCAGCGCGAATTTCGACATCAGCACATAGAGCGCCACGAAGGTCACGACCAGCCAGACCAGGAGCGGCGAGAAAATGGCGGGATCGAATTGGGGCATTGCTCCCCTCCCAACTTCAAACTTGTTTTACGGACTGGCCGGCATCCCATTTCGGGAAGCCGGCCGGCCGCAATATCGCAACGTTAGTCAGATCGTTCGGTCCGGCGCTTAGCCGAACAGGATGATCATGGCGATGACGAAGCCGAACAGGCCGGTGGCTTCGATCAGCGCGAAGGCAAGCATCGGGTTGACCTTCAGCTTGCTCTGGGCTTCCGGGTTGCGGAACGCGCCCTGCATGTAGCTGCCGAACAGGTTGCCGAGACCGACACCGGCGCCACCGAGGGCCAGCGCTGCGATACCGGCGCCGATCATTTTCGCGGCTTCGAGTTCCATGATGAGATCCTTTCTTGGGATTAACGTTGCTTGATGTTGACGAAAAACGATTACTTCCAGACCACCCGCCTCAATGCGCCAGGTGAATGGCGTCGTTGAGATAGATGCAGGTGAGGATGGCGAACACATAGGCCTGCAGCAGGGCGACCAGTACCTCAAGCGCGAAGATCATCGGGATCGCGACGAGAGGAATGGCGCCGAGCGCGAAGAACAGACCGCCGAGGCCCACGACAAAGGTCCCGAGCACGCCCAACATCACGTGGCCGGCCACCATGTTGGCAAACAGTCGGACCGAGAGGCTGATCGGGCGGATGAGATAAGAGATGACTTCCAGCGGAATCATCAGCGGCATCAGCCACATCGGCGCACCGGCCGGGGCGAAATAGCTGAAGTAATGCGTGCCGTGCTTCACGAAGCCGACGACCGTAACTACCGTGATGACCATGAAGGCCAGGGCAAAGGTGACGATGATGTGGCTGGTGACGGTGATGGCGCCAAAGAGGCCAATGAGGTTGGCGCCCAGGATGAACATGAACAGCGAGAAGATCAGCGGGAAGAACTGCTTCCCGGCGCTGCCGGTGTTTTCCTTCAGGAGATTGGCGATGAATTCATAGAAGAACTCGACCATGCCCTGGAAACGGCCGGGGACGATGGTGGCATTGCGCATGCCGGCGACGATGAAGAGGGTGATGAGGCCCACCACCACTACCATGATCAGCGAGGCATTGGTGAACGAGGCGTCGATGCCGCCCAGATGAAAATCCGCAAGCGTCTTGATTTCGAACTGGGCGAGCGGTGAATGGGCTTCGGCCACGATGTCATCCCCGGTTGATGCCGCCCGCGAACCGAGGACAGGGCGCAGTCAGAATTGCATGCGCTCACCAGACCAGGTCCGAAGGGTCGACGCTTAACGTTGATCCTTCTTGGAAGCTTCCAGCTGCTCCATCTGCCGCGTCACGCGCATCACATTAAGGACGCCCGCGCCGAGACCCAGGATCATGAAAACCAGCATCAACCAGGGACGTGTACCCAGCCATCCATCGATGACATAGCCCATCCCCAGACCCACCAGCAGGCCCGCCAGCAATTCGACGCTGAGGCGGAAGCCATACCCCAGGGACGTGCCCTCACGGGCCAATTCCTGGGTCCCCGACCCCTCGATCCGGTCGCGCGCTGCTTGGAGCTTCGCGTTGAACTGATCGAGCTTATCGGGCTGCTGTTCGGTCATCGTTGCCGATCCTCAAGGTATCCCCCGAGCAACAAGCCGCTACTGCCGCCAATCGGAGGATCGGCGGAAGCGCGCGCAACATAGGCAAGGGGTTAAGGGCTGTCAAGGTGATTTGGGTATATCTAACTATTTGAAGAATAATAACAAAATCGACGCGGGGATGGTGTCGGCGCAAGGTGCTTGTTAACGTCTTAGAATCGCACCTGCACCATCAACCCAGAGAGCCGCCGCAGGTTTCGCACCAGGATGACGGCAGGGTGGGTCAATAGGACCATGTTCACAACGCGGGACGTCCTGGATCCGACCGGTGAATCGACCTGGCTCCGCCCTTGGCGCTGGCCATTTTCTCCGACAGTCTCCGGTCGAGCCTGCTGGCGAATGGACGGCGGTGATTCGGCGGCAAAATAGGGGGCAGTGCGGTGCGGAAAATGGGTGCATGGTTGCTGGCAGCGGCAATCGGCCTGGGCGGCATGGTGCTGATGGGTGTGGCTGGGCTGATGGCGCTGCTGATCACGGACCCCTATTATCCATTCCTGCCGGCCTTCCTGCCGTTGGCGCTTCTGGTCGTCTGGCTTGATGCCTGGGCGATGGGGCGGGTGCCCCGTTGGCTGTTCCGCGACCACCCCGACCGCCGGCGCTGGACCCATATTGGCTGGGCGGTCGCGATCCTGGGCCTCGCAGCCTGGGGCGCTGGCATCTACCACCTCTGCACCATGCAAATTCACTGGCAGTGATGACCAATCATTTCCGCCGCGCCGGGCCGCATGATGCCGCCCTGGTCGAGGCCATCACTCATCGCGCCTATCAGAAATGGGTCCCCGTGATCGGTCGCGCACCTAAGCCGATGACGGCGGATTACGCCCTGGCGGTCCGGGACCATGTCATCGATCTGCTGATCGAAGGTGACGTTGTCGCGGGCTTGGTCGAACTTATCCCGATGACGGATCACTGGCTGATCGAGAACGTTGCCGTCGATCCAGCACAGCAAGGCAAGGGCTACGGGCGCATCCTCGTCGCCCATGCCGAAGAGCTCACGCGCGCCGCCGGCTTCGACACGATTCGTCTCTATACCAACAAGCTCTTCGCCGCGAACGTGACGCACTATCAGAAGCTGGGCTATACGCACGACCGCGAAGAAGACTTCCGCGGCGGCATCATCGTGCATATGAGCAAGAGGTTGTGAGAAGAAACGCCATGGTTATGGTCGGCGTAGGCCGACCATTCACGACTTACCCTATCCCGTAGCGTGGAAAACTCGTGGGTGGTTCGCGATCGCGTTCCATGATGTTGGAGTGCTGGCTATGAGACGTATCAATCAGCGATCAGGCGACGCGCCAAAATTTGTTGCAGGTCGCGCCGACCATCGACGATCAGCAGAATGCGGACATTGCCGCCATCGATGCGATAAACAATGCGATAAGGCTTGAAGAAGCGCTCTCGGATCGATTGGTATCCGTATTCTGCCAGTTCCGGCACCGCACGGCCCCGTTCGGGCATGGTTTCAAGTGTGCCAACAATATCAAGGATGCCTGTCAGGAGCCGATCCGCTGCCGTAACGGATGTCTGATCGGCGACGAAGTGCGCAATGTCTTCCAGATCTCGCAGCGCGCTCCTGGTCAGCTCGACGCGAAAATTCACGGATGATTTTTCTTCGATGTGTCCGCCGCCGATGACTTCAAGTCGGTCCGCAGCGCCTCGATGGCCTGGCGCGCCGGAACGATTTCACCACGCGCGATCTGCGCATCGCCCAGCGCAATGATCTTCAACAGCGCTAACGTCTCCTGCGTCTTCTCGTACGACGCAAGATCCTGCAGCACAGCCTTGGCTTCGCCATTCTGCGTGATGATCATCGGTTGCTGGTTTTCGGCCAATGCATCGAGAACCTCGGCCGCATTGGCCTTGAGGTAGCTGATCGGCTTTACCTGGCTGGACAATTTCATGTCGGCGTCTCCATTTCCGGACCGAATATAGTCCGATAATGGTCCGATGACAATATTGCGCCCTTAAGACGCCGCGCGCAGTTCGCCGATTTCCTGGAGGTCGACCGAGACCAGCTGGCTGACGCCGCGCTCCGCCATGGTGACGCCATAGAGGCGGTCCATGCGGGCCATGGTCAGGCGGTGGTGGGTGATGACCAGGAAGCGCGTGCCCGACGCTTCGGCCAGTTCCTGCACCAGATTGCAGAAGCGTTCGACGTTGGCGTCGTCGAGCGGGGCGTCGACCTCGTCCAGCACGCAGATCGGTGCGGGGTTCACGAGGAACACGGCGAAAAGGAGCGCCAAAGCGGTCAGCGCCTGTTCACCACCCGAGAGCAGCGACAGAATCTGCAGCTTCTTGCCCGGCGGGCTCGCAAAGATTTCCAAGCCCGCATCGAGCGGGTCCTCTGCCTCGGTCAATTGCAGATGTGCCTTGCCGCCGCCGAAAAGCCTGGTGAAGAGCGAGGTGAAATGCCCGTTCACCAGTTCGAAGGCGGCGAGCAACCGCTCGCGGCCTTCGCGGTTGAGCGAGGCAATGCCCTGACGGAGACGCGAAATGGCGTTGATGAGGTCGGAGCGCTCGGTCTGCATCCCGGCCAGCTGCTGGTCGAGCTCGTTCGATTCCGTCTCGGCGCGGAGGTTCACCGGGCCGATATTCTCCCGCTCGCGCAGCAGCTTCGAAAGGCGCTGCTCGGTCTCGTCACGGGCCGGCAGCGGCTCGCTGGGATCAAGCTCGGCGAGCGTCAGCACCTCCTCGGGCGAGCATTCCAGCTTTTCGCGGATGCGCTCGATCAGCGTGTCGGCGGCTTCCTTCGCCTGGGCAATGGCGGCCTCGGCACGCACGCGCTGCTCGCGCGCTTCGATCAGCTTATGCTCTTCGCCTTTCAAGCCGCGATCCGCCTCGTTGAGGGCCGTCTCGGCCGCGGCCAGCGCATCGGCGGCATCGCGGCGCTTCGCCTCGGATGTTTCGAGGAGGTCCATGAGGTCCAGACGCTGCTGGGCGATTTCCTCTGGCAGCGCAGCGAGGCGCTCGATTTCCGCCTCGATATGGGCGCGGCGCTCGACCAATTCATTCAAATGTTGCTGCGCGCGCTGGCCGCGGTTTTCCCAGGAACGCAATTCGTCGGCGATGGCGAGCAGGCGCTGCTGGCGCTGTTGCGCCTCGCGCTGCAGGCGATCCAGGGCCGAACGCGCCTCGACCAGCCGCGTGCGCCGTTCGGCCACTTCCGGGCGCAGGGTGTTGATCTGCAGGCGGGCCTGCTCAAGGTCGGGGAGTTCCGCGCGCTCGGCGGCCGCTGCTTCCAACTGGCCTTCGATTTCCGCGATATCGCCGGCAACCGCTTCCGCCTGTTCGGCGATGGCGGCAAGGCGCGACTGCATTTGCGTCGCGCGCTGCTCGACGCGGGCCGCGGCATCGCGCGCCTGGCGCGCGCTGTTATAGGCGGCCTGCAGGGTCTGGCGCTGACTGCGCTCGCGGTCGATCAACCCTTGCGCCTCGTCGCGCGCCGAACCGAACTGCGCCTCGACCTCGGCCAAGGCGCCTTCGGCCGTTTGCAGCATACCTTCCAGCTCGCGCAGGCGGTTGCGTTGCTTCAGGCGCGTGGCGGCGGCGGTTTCGGTGCCGGCGGCGATGGTGAAGCCGTCCCAGCGCCACATGGCGCCGTCTTTCGAGACAACGCGCTGGCCCTGGCGCAACTGGGCGCCCAAGGCACGGCAGGCGGCTTCGTCGCCGACGACGGCAATCTGGGCGAGGCGGCGCAGCAAGGCGGCCGAACCGGTGACATAGCGCGACAGCGGTTCGGCGTCGGCCGGCAGACCGGGTGCCGCGGGATCGGTCTCGCCCTCGCGCCAATGGGTCGGCGCGCCGAGATCGGTCGAAGCCTGCAGATCATCGCCGAGGGCTGCGGCCAACGCCGTCTCATAACCCGGCGCCACGGTCAGGCTGTCAATGAGTGGCGGCCACATGTCGGCATCGGAATTGGCAAAGATCGACGACAGCGCATCGACCTCGGCCTTCAGGCGCTGGCGCTGGTCCTGGGCTTGTTGCAGCTGGGCGCGGGCCTGCGTCTCGGCCTCGCCGGCAAGGCCGCGCTGCGCCTCGATCTCGGCCAGGATGGCCTGGGCTTCTTCAAGGGCCGCTTCCGCTTCGGCGACGGCCGCGCGCGCTGCCTGCGTCTCGGCATCGTTCTCGATCTCGGCCGACAGGCGCTGGCGCTCGGCATCCACTTCCTGGGCGCGGTTCGAGAGGCGCTGGCGGCGCTGCTGCAATTCATCGAGGCGCCGGGTCAGGCTCTGGGCACGGGCTTCGGCAGCGGCCATGTCCTGGGTGAGGCGGCCGAGTTCCGCTTCGCTCTCGTCGACTTCCGCCTGCGCTGCTTCGACGCGGCGCTGCGTCTCTTCGCCGATCGCCGCTTCCTCGCCGGCAGTCGCTTCGATGGTGGCGCGCTCTTCGTTCAGGCGCTCGGCGGCGGCAATGGCGTCGGTGGTCAGCGCTTGCTCGCGGCCATGATCGGCCTCGTTCTCGCGCAGCTGACGGTCGGCATCGTGCCGCGCTTGTTGGATGCGCTCCTCTTCCTTGTCGAGCGCGCCGCGCGCGATGGTGAGGCGCTGCAATTCGGCGGCGGCTTCGGCTTCCGCCTGGCGCAGGCTGGGGAGGATCGTCGCCGCTTCCGTCTGGCGCGTGGCGGCAATGGCCGCGGCCGAGGTCAGCGAGACGACGGCGGTTTCCGCCGCCATCAGGGTCTGTTCGGAATATTCGAGGCGCTGGCGCGCATCCAGCCATTGCAGATGGAAGATGATCGCTTCGGCGCGGCGGATATGATCCTGCAGATTCCGGTAGCGCGACGCCTGGCGGGCCTGCTTCTTCAACTGTCCCAGCTGGCTTTCCAGCGTGATGATGACGTCGTCGAGCCGCGCGAGATTGGCTTCCGCCGCTTTCAAGCGCAACTCTGCTTCATGCCGGCGGGTATGGAGGCCGGTGATGCCGGCGGCTTCTTCGAGCAGCGAGCGGCGGTCGGTGGGCTTGGCGTTGACGATGGCGCCGACGCGGCCCTGGCTCACCAGGGCCGTCGAATGGGCACCCGCCGAGATATCCTGGAACAGGAGCTGCACGTCACGGGCGCGCGCTTCCTTGCCGTTGACCTTGTAGGTCGAGCCCTCGCCGCGATCGATGCGGCGCGAGATTTCCAGATCGTCGCTTTCGTTGAACTGGGCTGAGGCACGGCGGTCGGCATTGTCGAGCGTCAGGACAACTTCCGCGACGTTGCGCGCTGGTCGGTTGCCGCTGCCGCCGAAAATGACGTCATCCATTTCGCCGCCGCGCATGCGCTTGGCCGAGGTTTCACCCATCACCCAGCGCAGGGCTTCGACCAGGTTCGACTTGCCGCAGCCATTGGGGCCGACGATCCCGGTCATGCCCGCCTGAATCGAGAGTTCAGTGGATTCGACGAAGGATTTGAAGCCGGTCAGGCGAAGCTTGTTGAACTGGACCAAGGCTAGGGCTTCCCTAAAGAATTCGGATGATCAATTGGCCTTCGGCGCGAGCGCGTCGAAAATCTTGGCGAAATCGGCGTAGGTCTTCTCGCCTTTGACGACGATGCCGTTGACGACGAAGGTCGGGGTCGAATCCACCTTGAAGGCCTTATCGGCATTCTCGGCCGAGGCGATGATCTTGTCCTTCGCCGCCTTGTCATTGAGGCATTGCTGGAAATCCTGGCCGTTGATGCCGGCGGCCGCCGCCATGCTGGCCAGAACCGGCAGCGACTGGTCGTTGACCCATTGCGCCTGCGTCGCAAAGAGCTGCTCGGTCATGCCCCAATAGGCCAGCGGCGAGACGCAATGCGCCAGGAGGGACGCCTGCACGGCCGGGCCATTCAGCGGAAAATCGCGCACCACCAGCTTCACCTTGCCGGTATCTATGTAGTTCTTCTTGATTTCGGGGAGAACTTCCTTGTGATGCCGGGCGCAATGCGGGCAGGAGAGCGAGGAATATTCGATGAAGGTGATGGGGGCATTGGCATCGCCCAGCACCATGTCACCGTCCATGACCTTCGCGAACGGGCTGTCGACCGGGGCGGGGAGACCGGCCAGTGCCGGATCATCGCTCAAGGCCGGTACCGCACCGGGGCCGTAATGCGTCCAGCCATAGAAGCCGCCGACGCCCACCACCGCCAGAGCCACGACACCGATCACCAGATTGCGCGCGTTCAACATTGCCTCCATTTCCGGACCCTACCCCGCGTTTGGAGAGGCGCCCGATTTCGCCGCTATTTGGCAGGATTCAGAAGGGCATGCAAGAACGGCTTCGGCCACGGCCAGGGCGGCCTGTGGATGGTTTATCGAGGCCCCCTGGTAAGCCGTTGGATTCGGGCGAGTCGCGTCCTGTCCAGCCGGAATTTCATGGAAATGCCATGTTTTAGTGATGTTCTCAGTGCTTCGCCAAAGGCTTAACGCCGCTTGGCGCGGGCCTCACCGAGTCGCGCCAAGGCCTCGCGTATGTCGGGGTCTTTGACATGCGAAAGGTCGGCCTGCGCCAGGGGACCGAGCAACGGCCGGCGCGGTTTGGCGGTCTTCTTCCGGTCGCCGATTTCGATCTTCAGCTCGGTAATCAGCGGATAGCCGAAATAGCGCTGGATGCGCTCCAGAATGCGCGGCTTCAGATGTTGCACTTCAAGGCTCGCCGAGGGCGAAGCGCGCAAGGTCAGGGTTCCGCCCGCGACATTGGCGGGGACCGAACCGGCCGCCGGCTTTTCGTCCTTCTTGGCGCGGGGCAAGCGCATCTTCACCGGGATGCACAGGCGCGCGATATCGGCACCCACGATCGTCGGCCATTCGCCGATGAGGCTCGCCTCGGCAAAGCCCTTGCGGCCCAAGGCAAGTTTGGTGAGGGAGGGGACATTGCTGGCGAGTGCCGAGAGGCTGTTGCGCCGGTCGGCCTCGATCTTTGGCTTGGATTGGGGCTTGGGTTTTTCCGCTTGGGTGCTCATGGCCATGCAGTCTAAGGTCGCGCGCCATGACTAGCAAATCCGGGTCGCGCCGACAGCCCACAGCCATTTCGTCGCCGGCCGAGCGCCTGCTCGCCTGGTACGACCGGCATCGCCGGCACCTGCCGTGGCGCTCTGCCCCGGGCGAGGCCGCGGACCCCTATCATGTCTGGCTCTCCGAAATCATGCTACAGCAGACCACGGTGGTGACGGTTGGCCCTTATTACACCGACTTCCTCACCCGCTGGCCGCGCATCGAGGATCTCGCTGCAGCGCCCCTCGACGACGTGCTGACCGCCTGGGCGGGTCTTGGCTACTACGCCCGCGCCCGGAACTTGAAGAAATGCGCGGAAGTCCTCGTGGCCGACCATGGCGGCCGCTTCCCGGATACCGAGGCGGGCTTGCTGGATCTCCCCGGTATCGGCCCCTATACGGCGGCAGCGATTTCCGCCATCGCCTTCGACCGCAAGGCCACCATCCTCGACGGCAATGTCGAACGCGTCATGGCGCGCCTGCACCGTGTGGAAACGCCTTTGCCCAAGGCGAAGGAAGAGCTCCGCGCTCTGGCAGCGCGCTACACGCCGGATCTCCGCCCCGGCGATTACGCCCAAGCGATCATGGATCTCGGCGCCACGATCTGCACGCCAACGAAGCCCAAATGCTTCCTGTGCCCCTGGCGTGAAGATTGCGCAGCCCATGCCGCTGGCGACATGGAGGTCTATCCGAAAAAATCACCCAAAGCCGCGAGGCCTCAGCGCTTCGGTTTCTGCTTCGTGATGATCGACAAAGACGGCCGCATCGCGCTGGAAAAGCGGCCGGAGAAGGGACTGCTGGGCGGCATGGTCCAGGTACCCACCAGCGATTGGCTGGGCGCACCGCTTGATGTGACAGACGCTACTTCACTCGCACCCGTGAAGGGCAAGTGGCGCCAGCTCGACGGCAGCGTCATCCACGTCTTCACCCATTTCGCTTTGCACCTGACGGTATTCGCCGCGACGTGTGTGAAGGCGGACCCGCGCTATCAATGGGTCAGTGTCGATCAGCTCGGCACCGTGGCCCTCCCCAGCGTCATGCGCAAGGTCGTTGAGCATGGGCTGGGAAAGTTGAGTTAGGTGGCGCTAGTGGTTTGCGATGAAGTAGCAAACAAGAAAAGCCATACCTTCCATGGCAAGGCAGATGAAAAACATTCCTGCCGGACAGCTTCTATCTGTTTCTACGTCAGAGAATATAGCTGTATCGGCTAGAGCAAGTATCGCTAGCGCGCCAAAAGGTGCAGCTTCGTAAGCCCAGTACTCCGGACGCCAGCTATAGAATTCAGCAATCCCGAGGCCAGTGCCAGCGCCTATGTAGAGTGGCACGCGCAGCAGCATGGACAGAAAAAATCGACCTGTGAACGACATGGGCACTCCCAAATCTGCCATGGGGGGAACATCCAGGGGGCAGCCTGCCCTCGCAACTGCGCAGGGGAGAGACTCGTTCACATTGGGCTGCGCGCTATAGGCGCATCGCCGGATCATCATCCTCACCCGTCATGGTCGGCGCAGGCCGACCATCCACGAATTCGTTTGAGTTTGATCAAAGAAATTCGTGGATGGTGCGCCTTCGCGCACCATGACGAGATTATTCTGTGACGTCGGCGGCGTTAATGCAGTTCCGCGCGCAGCTGCTGGCGATAGTAGTCGATCGGGATCAACTGGCCTTCGCGGGGGACGCACCAGAACTGCCAGCCATTGCAGGCGGGTGCCCCTTGCACGGCCGCACCCACCTGATGGATCGAGCCGCGATGGTCCGATGAAATCAGCGTGCCGTCGGCGCGCACCTTGGCGGTGAAGCGGCCATTGGTGCTGGTCAGCACGGTCCCGGGCTCGAGCAGCCCGCGCTCGATGAGCCAGCCGAAGGGAATGCGCGGTTCTTCGCGCTTCGAGGTGATCTGCAGCATTTCTTTCTCGGGCACCGGCTGCACCTTACTGATGCGGGCGCGGGCCACCTTGATGTAATTGGGGTCGCGCTCGATACCGATGTAATGTCGGCCCAGTTTCTTCGCGACAGCACCGGTCGTGCCGCTGCCGAAGAAGGGATCGAGCACCACGTCGCCGGGCTTCGTCGCTGCCATCAGGATGCGATAGAGCAGGGCTTCCGGCTTCTGCGTTGGGTGGCTTTTGACGCCGTCCTCACCCTTCAAACGTTCCGAGCCGCTGCAGATCGGCATCAGCCAATCGGAGCGCATCTGCAGATCGTCGTTGAGCGTCTTCATCGCCTCGTAATTGAACTGGTAGCGGCTCTCCGCCGACTTCGCGCACCAGATCATGGTTTCGTGTGCATTGGTGAAGCGGCGGCCGCGGAAATTCGGCATCGGGTTGGTCTTGCGCCAGATGACGTCGTTGAGCATCCAGTAGCCCAGGTCCTGGAGCTTGGCGCCGACGCGGAAGATGTTGTGGTAGGAGCCGATGACCCAGAGCGAGCCGTCATCCTTCAAAACCCGGCGCGCGGCTTTCAGCCAATCCACCGTGAAGCGGTCATAGGTCGCAAAATCGGCGAATTTGTCCCAGTCGTTGTCGACGCCGTCGACACGGCTGTTATTCGGGCGGTGCAGCTCGCCGCTCAACTGCAAGTTGTAGGGTGGATCCGCGAAGATCATGTCGATCGACGCTTCCGGCAGCGAGTTGAGGGCTTCGATACTGTCCCCGCCGATGATGGAATCGAGGGGGAGAGTGGTGAGGTGTGGCTTCGGCGCTTTCTTTGTCATGGCGACAACCTTGAGTCACGCGACTCGGGCTGTCAACAAGAAAGTGTTATGAGTCAGCAGGTTATCTGAATGTTCTCAGAGATCGGTCTAAAAGACCTACGGTGATGTGGGGTGATCCCATGGGCGCGGATGGCACTCAGGTGCTCGGCCGTTCCATACCCCGCATTACGCTCCCACCCATATACGGTATGGCTGCGGCTGAGCTCACTCATGATCTTGTCCCGCTCCACCTTCGCGAGAATCGAGGCGGCGGCGATGGAGAGGGATTTGGCATCACCCTCGACGATGCAGGTGGTGGGGCAGGTGAGTTGCGGTGCCCGGTTGCCGTCGATGAGGGCATGGGTCGGTTTTTGCGCCAAGCCCTCCACCGCGCGCCGCATGGCGAGGTGCGTTGCTTGCAGAATATTGATCGCGTCGATCTCCTCGACACTCGCCTCGGCGATGCAAAAGACCGCGATCTCGCGCAAGGCGGCAGCGAACTCGTCGCGCAACGCCGCCGACAACTTTTTGGAATCATCGAGGCGCCTTTGCAGTGCCCTCGGCACGCGGGCGGGATCGAGGATCACGGCACAGGCCATCACCGGCCCGGCCAGCGGCCCGCGCCCCACCTCGTCCACCCCGCAGACGAGCGTGCCGGCGTCCATGCCGGCGGCGATTTCAAAGGCCCAATTGGGCATGGCGACTCACAACGCACTGTTCGAAGACAGCGCATTGTGCCTCCACCACCCCGGCAGCTCAAAAGAAAACCCTCTCCCCCGTCGACGACGTCAGCATTCGCCTCCCGTGAGCAGGAGAGGGTGAGGTGGGGGTAACCTCGGCGCAATGAAGGGTCAGTTGCCTTCCGGCATCACCTCGCCGGTGGGGGAGAGCACGATATTGCCGCTCTGCCCGCCTTTGGTCCCGGTCGCATGCCAGAAATTGTCGCAGCCCTTTTCCAGGATCTGCACGTCGCTATAGCCCGCGGCCTTGAACTTGGCGATCGCCTGCTCGGCGGTCGAGCCGTCGATCTGCTCACCATTCGTGCAGTTGTTACCGCTTTGGGTGCCAAGATCGGCGGGCTGCGTCGCAGTAGCATTGTCGGCCATCGCCGGTGCCAGCGCCCCCCCGATGCCCATCGCGGAAAGGACCGCAATGGAAATGACAATGGTCCTGATCGTGGTCATGGACAGACCTCATGCGTGATGGATGCTGCCGGTCATAACAGGCAGTCGTCGGCCATGTTCCAGGTGTTGTGCGCGTCTTTTGGCGTTAACCAAAGAAAGTTTGGTGAGGGCAACACCCCCTCTCCCCGACCCTCCCCCACGCTGGGGGGAGGGAGCTCACCGAGCTCGCTGAGGCGGCGGTGACAGGCTGGCTGAAATCCCCTCCCCCCAACGTGGGGGAGGGTTAGGGAGAGGGGGCGCCTCAAGCGGCTCTCACCCAAACAAACTCAACTGCGCCTTTTCGCCTTCCGCCTCCGGTCCCGTCATGCGCCCGGCGGGTGCCTTGAACTGGGTGCCGTCTACATCCCAGCGATAGTTGTTGAGGCCGAGCTTCTTGGCCATCGCCAGCACACGCTGGCGGATGAGCGTGGCGTAGGGGCCGCTGCCCTTCATGCGCTGGCCGAATTCGGCCTGATAGAGGGCGCCGTCGCGGCATTCGCGCATCAGGTCCAGCACGCGTTTGGCTTTCAACGGATGATGCTCTTCGAGCCATTCGCGGAACAGATCCTTGATCTCCAGCGGCAGGCGCAGCAGCGTCCAGTTGACGCTGCTGGCGCCCATTCCGGCCGCCGCCTCAATGATGGCCTCGATCTCGTGATCGGTGAGGCCCGGAATGATCGGTGCTACCGAGACGCCCACGGGAATGCCGGCCTCGCTCAACCGCTTGATCGCCTCAAGCCGCTTGGTGGGCGTCGAGGCGCGCGGCTCCATGACGCGGGCAAGATCGCGGTCGAGCGTCGTCACCGAGATATAGACCTTGGCGAGATTCTTCGCCGCCATGGGCGCGAGGATGTCGATGTCGCGGCAGACATTCGCCGACTTCGTCGTTATGCCGACCGGGTGATTATAGGCCGACAGCACATGCAGCACTTCGCGCGTGATGCCATAGCGCTTCTCGATCGGCTGGTAGCAATCGGTATTGGCGCCGAGCGCAATGACGCTGGGCTTGTAGCCGGGCTTGCGCAACTCCTTCTCCAGGAGCTTTGCGGCATCGGCCTTCATATAGAGCCTGGTCTCGAAATCGAGCCCCGGCGAATGGCCGAGATAAGCGTGGGTCGGGCGCGCATAGCAATAGATGCAGCCATGCTCGCAGCCACGATAGGGATTGATCGATTGATCGAACGGGATGTCGGGCGAATTGTTGCGGGCGATGATCGAGCGCGCGGTGTCGAGTGCCACCTGCGTCTTCAGCGGCGGCAATTCGTCCTCGTCGCCGCCTGTCGGCATCGGTTTAGGTGAAAGATTGAGGGCCACGCCCTTAAAGGTCAGGCCGGTGAAGCTCTCGCCCTCGCTGCCACTGCGGGTCTCATCCCAGCCATCCTCCTCCAGCGGGCGCTCGCCGGGCTCGAAACGGCCGGCGCGGTTGCTGGCGGCGCCGCGGCCCTTGCGGGCGAGGTTGGGCCGGGGGGAATCGGCGAATGGGTCGACGGGATCACGTTCGTAGCGCATGGCAAAATCCTGCCATGGCGAATAGAACATTTCAAGAACGAACTCTATTTAAGATGTTCGAGCAGGCGCGGCATCAGCTCGACCAGATTGCACGGCAAGTGCCGGTAATCGAGCTGCCATTTCAGGATCTCCTCCCAGCCATCGCGGCAAGCGCTGGGCGAGCCGGGGAGGGCGAAGAGATAGGTGCCGCCGGCAACCCCGCCCACGGCCCGGGATTGGATCGTCGAGGTCTTGATCTTCTGATACGAGATCCAGCGGAACAATTCACCAAAGCCGTCGATCTTCTTTTCAAAGATGCTCTCGAAGGCTTCCGGGGTGACGTCGCGGCCGGTGACACCGGTGCCACCAGTCGAGATCACGACATCGACTTCCGGATGATCGATCCACGCCTTCAGCTGCGCGATGATGGCGCCGACATCATCCTTGACGATGTTGCGGGCGGCGAGCTTGTGCCCGTCGCGGGTCAGCAGTTCCACCAGCGTGTTGCCGGATTTGTCGTCGGAAGCCGTGCGTGTGTCGGAGACGGTCAGCACCGCGATGCCGACGGGCAGGAACGGACGCGTGTCGTCGATCCGCGACATCGGAGATTAGTTGGAAGCAGCCGAGACGTTGTCGCTGCGCTGATAGCTCGGCCAGGCACCATTGGCGACGGCTTCAAGCGAGCGCGCCGGCTGGCCGAGGCGGGCTTGATAGACCCAATAGCCGGCCATCACACGCTCGACGAAGTTGCGCGTCTCGCGCGAGGGCATGCTCTCGATGAAGAGCAGCGGATCTTCCGAGCCACGGATACTCTTCTTCCACTTGGCGAGATTGCCTGGGCCGGCGTTATAGGCCGCGGCCATCATGAAGAGGTCACCCTTCACGGCGGAATCTTCGAGCAGGCGCTGGATGTACTTCTGGCCATAGGCGAGCGACGTCAGCGGATCCTTCAGGCGCGCGCCATCCGGCGCGCCGATGGCCGCCGCCGTGCCCGGCATCAACTGCATGAGGCCAACCGCACCCGCGCCGGAAACGGCGCTGGGGTTGAAACCCGATTCCTGGCGCATCACCGAGAACAGCAGGGCCTGGTCGACGGTGAAACCATTGGTCGGCTTCCATGAGGGCAGCGGATAGAGGGCCGCGTCCATGCGGGTGCCACCCTTAAGGGTGCGCCAGGCGCCGATCTTTAGGGCCAGCGACGGCAGACGGTAAGCCTGGCTGATGGCAACTAGCGCGTCGCTCACCTGCGCGCCGGCGTCGTTCTGCAGGATCAGCAGTTCTTTCTCGGCCAGATCCACCTCGCCGACCTGAAGCAGGGCCAGCGCCCGCTTGCCGATGCGCGATGTCATCAGCTGTGCGCCATGGCTGCCGGTCAGGGTGGGCACGCGCCAATCGAATTGCGGTTCCAGACCCAGCGCCCGGGTCGCCAACTGGCCATAGAAGGTGTACGGAAATTCCGAAGCCAGCTTCAGCCAATGGCTGACCTTCTCGGGATGCTTCGCCCGCACATGCGCACGGCTCGCCCAATAAGCGGCAGCCGAGCGGTCCCAGCCCGAAGACGCGGTACGGACAGCGGCTTTCTCGAATTGCGCGGCGGCCTCGTCGTAATTCTTGGCGCGCCAGGCATTGAGGCCGGCATGCCAATTGGGATCGTTGTCGTTCGAATTCTCGTCCGGCGAGCCCACACGGGTGATGTCGAATTTCGGTTTGGTGAGGGCTGCCTTCTTGGCGCCCTTCTTGGCGGCGAGGGTATAGATCGCCTCGGCCTCCGGCAGTGCCGAATAGGATTTCAGCCAGTCGGTGAGTTCCTTGGGCTTGCTCTTATAGCCCGGCGCCAGATAGCGATCGGCCAGCACATGACCCAGCAGGACGGGATCGGTGAGGTCGCTGATGAGGCGATCCGAATTGGTAAAGTCGCCCGCGGCCTGCAGGCGGAAAATCTGGCGATAGCGGTCGGCGTTAACGGCATCAAGGGGCTGCGGCAGCGACGCGCCAAACACGTCCGGACCCGTCTGCAGCGATGCTGTCGTGCTGCCGACCTTGCCCAGCGTGGCACCGGAGAGATCGTCATCGGCCTTGGCCAGTGTGGCACCCAGCACCAATACCGGGGACAGCAACACCACCGCCGCGGTCGACGCCAAAACCCGGCGCCAGCCGTGTTGTGAATTCTTAATCTGCAATCTTTCGCCCCCCTCAGAGCGAGCCGCCTTCGAGGTCCCCCGTTGGACCTGCCTGCGAATGCGGAATTAACGACTTGTGGTTTCTTCTGGTTCCCAGCGTTACCGATTCGAGCCAGCCCCGTCCAGAAAAAACGCCTGTGTAGATCTACAGATATGGTGTCGCAGGCAATGTTAACCACTATATATTGATTTGATCGGTAAAATTTTACGTGACCTGGCAAAGGGTCGCGGCTTTATCACAAAAGCGCCGCAATGATTAACGGGCGCGATATGTCCGACTCCCGGCGTTTCGCCGGTCCCGTTAACCAAGTTCGGCGAGCCGGCTTTTCAGTTTGAGGAGGTCCGCCCAGGTCTCCCGCTTCTGCGCCGGCTGGCGCAGCAGGAAGGCGGGATGGAAGATCGGCAGGGCCGGAACCGCGTTGGCGAGGCCCGCCGATTTATAGTCGAACCAGCGCCCCCGTAGCCGCGTGATGCCGTCATTCGTGCCAAGAAGGGCATGCGCCGACGAGGCGCCGACCAGGACCAGCACCCGGGGTTTCACCAACTCGATATGGCGCTGCACGAAGGGCGCCTGCGCCACCAATTCGGCCTCGGTGGGTTTCCGGTTTCCGGGCGGGCGCCAGAAGCAGATGTTGGTGATGTAGAAACTGGTCCGGTCGAGGCCGATCGAGCCCAACATGCGATCGAGAAGTTGGCCGGAAACCCCGACGAAGGGCTTGCCCAGGCGATCTTCATCCGCCCCCGGCGCCTCGCCCACCAGCATCACCCGGGATTCCGGATTGCCATCGGCAAAGACCATGTTGGTGGCGCGCCCGCGCAGGCTTTCGATGCCCTCGAAGCGCTGCAGGATCTCTCTGAGTTCGTCCAGCGATCCGGCCGATGCTGCCGCGGCCCGCGCCGATTCCGCCAGTGCCCGGTCATTGGCGCCCAGGATGGCGGCCGTCGGCACGGCCGGCGCGCGTGGCGCCGTGACGTTGGCCGGGGCTGGATCTGTCGCCCGCATAGGTGCCGATGCCTTGGGCGCCGCCGTCTCCAGCCGAACGCCGGCCAGACCGAAGCGGCTGATCGGCGCTTCCTCGATGGCGGCATCGGCGCCGGCATCCAGGTTGAAGCGGAGCAATGCCAGGGCGGCATTGGCGTCGGAAATGGACGCGGAAATGTCGGAAACTGGGCCGGATAGAGTCATGCCCCAAGGCTAGCATCGCGCGGCGGTGCCGGTCCAGTTGGCACGCCGGCCGAACTGACCACACTATATATACATGGCGGCCGGTTGCGCGTGGGGCACCGGCCGTTGTAAGCAACCACGCCGCCTGGGCCTGATGACTTGGCGCCCGGCATGCCGCGTAAAGGAGGGGAGGGGCCCATGGACCGGGAAGTAATGGAATATGATGTGGTGATCGTCGGCGGCGGCCCCGCTGGCTTGAGCGCCGCCATCCGCATCAAGCAGCTTGCCGCCGAAACCGGCAAGGATGTCTCGGTCGTCGTCCTGGAAAAGGGCTCGGAAGTGGGCGCCCATATTCTTTCGGGCGCCATCATGGACCCGAAGGCCCTCACCGAACTCATTCCGGATTGGAAGGAACAGGGCGCACCGCTCACCTGCCCGGTGACCGAGGACCGCTTTCTCTTCCTCACCAACGACACCAATTCGTTCCAGTTGCCCAATGCCCTGCTGCCGGAGAGCCTCCATAACGAAGGCAACTACATCATCAGCCTCGGCAATGTCTGTCGCTGGCTGGCGACACAGGCCGAAGGCCTCGGCGTCGAGATATTCCCAGGCTTCGCCGCTGCCGACCTCGTCTTCGACGACGACAAGAAAAAGGTGCTCGGCATCGTCACCGGTGATATGGGCCGCGCCAAGGATGGCAGCGAGAAGGCCGACTTCCAGCCCGGCATGGCCCTCATGGGGAAATACACCCTGTTCGCCGAAGGCTGCCGCGGCTCGCTCGGCAAGCGCCTCATCAAGCACTTCAACCTCGATGAAGGCCGCGACGCGCAGAGCTATTCGATCGGCATCAAGGAGCTTTGGGACATCGACCCGGCCAAGCACAAGCCGGGCCTTGCCATGCACACCGCCGGCTGGCCGGTCGATACCAGCACCTATGGCGGGTCGTTCCTCTATCACGGCGACAACAACCAGGTGATGGTCGGCTTCGTCATCGGGCTTGGCTACCAGAACCCCTATCTCTATCCGTTCGAGGAATTCCAGCGTTACAAGCACCATCCGGAAATCGCACAGTTCCTCGAAGGCGGCCGCCGCGTCGCTTACGGTGCCCGCGCCATCGTCACGGGCGGCCTGCAGGCTTTGCCGAAGCTCACCTTCCCGGGTGGTGCCCTCATCGGCGACAATGCCGGTTTCTTGAACGTGCCGCGCATCAAGGGCAGCCATGCCGCAATCAAGACCGGCATGCTCGGCGCCGAAGCGGCCTTTGCCGCCGTCACCGCCGACCGTCAGCATGATGAGCTCACCGCCTATCCCGAGGCCTTCGAAAATTCCTGGCTCTATGACGAGCTCTACAAGGCCAGGAACTTCAAGCCGTGGATGAACAAGGGCCTCATCGTCGGCACGCTGATGGCCGGCATGGACCAGAAGCTTTTCGGCGGCAAGGCGCCCTGGACGCTTCACAACAAGACGCCGGACAATGCGAAGACCAAGAAGAAGGATTCGTTCAAACCGATCAATTATCCCAAGCCGGATAACAAGATCTCCTTCGATCGCCTCTCTTCCGTCTTCCTCTCCTCGACCAATCACGAGGAAGACCAGCCCTGCCATCTGACCCTGAAGGACCCCAAGGTTCCGATCGAGGTCAACCTGCCGCTCTACGATGCGCCGGAACAGCGTTATTGCCCGGCCGGCGTCTATGAAATCGTGCGCGAAGCAGATGGCTCGTCCCCGCGTCTCCAGATCAACGCGCAGAACTGCGTCCATTGCAAAACCTGCGACATCAAGGACCCGACCCAGAACATCAACTGGGTCACCCCGGAAGGCGGCGGCGGCCCCAACTACCCGAATATGTAAGGCAACTGCCGGAAAACAATATCGTAGGGGCCGCCATCGCATTGTGATGGCGGCCCCTTTCTGCTTTGGGCACTTCCTGCTAAGAGTGTTGTTGGAACTCGACAATTCATCAGTTGAAGGCTGTTTCCGCCCATGAAAATCCGTCTTTCGGTGCCGCGTCTCAGACCGGCGGTGTTGGCCCTGGCCCTGTTGCCGGCGATGATCGCCTGCGCCGGGAAGGAAGACGGCAGCGGCACCGCGCGGGCGGATTCCTCGACTGGCAACGCGACGGCAACCAGCACAGCCGAACCGCAATGGACCCTTGCCGGCGCCTTGCTCGCCGGGCGCCTTGCTTTCAACGAGGGCGACGACGTCATGGCGGCCAAGCTCCTAGGGCTGGCGCGGGAGGCGGCCCCCGGCGATCAGATGCTCGCTACCAGCACCCTCTCGGCTCTTGTCGGCAGCGGCAACTTTGCCGAGGCGGCGAAGCTCGCGGCCGAGATCAAGCAACAGGGCGCCAAGACCCAACTCATCGGCTATGTCGAACTGGTCGACCGCGCCAAGGCCGACGATTGGAAGGGCGCCAAGACCGCCCTCGACAGCATTTCCGATGACGGTGTGGGACGCATCGCCAAGCCGTTCATCGCCGCTTGGATTGAATTGGGTGCGACCGGCAAGCTGGATGCGGCCGTGGCAGCGCTCGGGCCGCTCTCCGAATTCAACGGCCTGGGCTCGGTCGTGACGCAGCACACCGCGCTGATGGAAGACCATCTCGGCCGCACGCAACAGGCGCTCGATCGCATGAAGGGGGCGGCCGATGCTGGTGCCGCCAGTGCGCGCTTCATCGAGCTCTATATCGAGTTCCTGCGCCGCGCCGGCGACAAGGGTTCGGCTGCGGCCTTCCTCGATCTTTTCCGCTCGGCCAATGCGGGGATTGCCGGGGCCATTGCCGATCCGCTGGCTGACCGCCTTGGCCAACCGGTCGAGAAGGGGCCGATCATCCAGAAGCCCGTCGAGGGTCTGGCGGAGGCCTTCTTCGATCTCGGCTCCATCCTGCAATCCGAGAATGCCGGCGACCAGGCCAAGGTCTTTGCCCGCATGGCGCTTGAGCTTGACCCTCAACTCGACATCGCGCGCATGCTGCTTGGCAACATCATGCAGCAGCGCGAACGCTGCCCCGACGCGATCGACATGTACCGCACCATTCCGGAAAGCTCGATCTTCCGCTGGTCGGCCGAGATTTCGGTCGCCGATTGCCAGCAGAAGCTCGAAGACACCAATGGCGCCATCGCCACGCTGGAAGGCTTGGTCAAGGCGCGTCCCGGCCGTACCGAGGCGGTGGTCGAGCTCGGCGATCTTTATCGCCGCGAGAAACGCTTTGCCGATGCGGTGAAGGCTTATGACATCGCCATCGGCACGATCAAGGAACCCAAGGCCGACGATTGGTCGCTGTTCTACTCGCGCGGTGTCGCCCACGAGCGCAACAAGGAATGGGACAAGGCCGAGCCGGATTTCAAGAAGGCGCTGGAACTCTCACCTGACCAGCCCTATGTGCTCAACTATCTAGCCTATACCTGGGTCGAGCGCCGCGAGAACCTCGATGAGGCGCTGAAGATGCTCAACAACGCCGTCGAGCAGCGGCCCGAGGAAGGCTTCATTGTCGACAGTCTGGGCTGGGCCTATTTCCAACTCGGCGATTTCGAAAAGGCGGTTACCTATCTCGAGCGCGCGGTTGAACTGCAGCCGACCGATCCGGTCCTCAACGATCACCTCGGCGATGCCTATTGGCGGGTGGGGCGCAAGAACGAGGCGCGCTTCCAATGGCACCGCTCGCTCTCCTTCAAGCCGGAGGCGGACCAGATCGGCCTCATCCAGGAGAAGCTGAAATCGGGGCTGGGTGCGGTAAAGCCCGACGCCGCGGTACCGTCGGGCGGCTGATTCCTCAATTCTGACGCACGCATCATGCTCGCCCGCGCCAAGGTCAATCTTTATCTGCATGTCGTCGGCAAACGCGCCGACGGCTACCATCTCCTCGACTCGCTTATCGTCTTTGCCGAGACCGGCGATGACATCCGCGTGGCGCCCGCAGAAACGCTGACCCTCACTATCGACGGTCCGTTCGGGCGCGGGCTCGATACCGGTACCGGCAATCTGGTGATGCGCGCAGCGCTGGCCTTGCGTGAATTGACCGGCAGCAAGAGGGGTGCCGCCATTCATCTCACCAAGAACCTGCCGCTCGCCTCCGGCATCGGCGGCGGCTCGGCCGATGCAGCGGCGACCTTGCTGGCGCTGATCGATCTCTGGCAGGTGACGCCGGAACGCGCGGCACTCTACCAGCTTGCTGAAAGACTCGGCGCCGACGTGCCGGTTTGCCTCGACGGCCGCCCCGCTTTCGTGGGCGGCGTGGGCGAGGATATTGTCCCCGCCGGCACCTTGCCGAGGATGCATATCCTATTGGTCAATCCGCTGGTCGAGACGCCGACCCCTGCCGTCTTCAAGGCGCGCCGGGGCGATTTCTCAAATCCGGCCCGCTGGGCGAGACCGCCGGCGACGCCGCAGGATCTCGCTGCCTATCTGCTGGGGCGCCGGAACGACCTGACCGATCCGGCGATTACCGTGGCACCCGCCGTCGCCGCTGTGCTGGACGCGATTGCCGCCACACCGGATTGCCTCCTTGCGCGCCTTTCCGGCAGCGGCGCCACCTGTTTCGGTCTATATGCCGATGCCGCCAGGGCAGCGCAGGCCCGGGCGGCCGTGCTGGCTGGGCACCCCGATTGGTGGGCCCAAGAAGCCCCGATCTCCTGACAACGCAACCCAGGTTGCCGGGCGAACGACCACGCCTGTGCGAGCGACGCGCTTGGCAAGTCCACCTTAAAGGCCATAGGCTTGCTTTCGCATAGCTGACAGGCCACATGCACATGGATGAACTCAACCACCCGAACGGGCCGGCGCGCGGGCAATCGACCGACCCCGCCGATGCCCGGTTGGCAGCGGACACGCTGAACGCGCTGCCGATTGCCGTCTGCGTCGTCGATGCAGACGGGCGGGTGCTGTGCACCAATCCCGCCTGGGTGCGGCTCGCCGATGTCGATCATGGGCGCACCAATTTCAAGATCGGCGACAATTGCTTCGACCATCTGGCGCGGGTGGCTGCCGCCGGCGATACCATGGCGGCAGAAATCGCTGCTGGGTTGCGTGCGGTCATCAATGGCGAGAGTACGGAGTTCGTGCGCAAGGATGTGCGGTGCCTGTCGCAGCCGCATGACTGGTTCGATGTGTTGATCAAGGCCATCGATGGCGACGGTCCACGGCGCTGCCTGATGATGCTTGACGATGTCAGCGAGCGGCAGCGGGCGCTTGGCATCATCAGCGAAAGTGCCGCGCGACATCGCCATGCGGAACGCATCGCGCGTCTTGGCCACTGGCGGCTCGAGCATCGCGGCGATGACTGGCGCAAGGGCTGCATCGAGTACTCGGAAGAAGCCGCTGCCATCCTCGGGCTCGAGCCCGGAATCACCAACCACGATTTCGATGACATCAAGCGGCGAATTCATCCCGACGACCTCGCCCGGGTCCTGGCAATCTACGAGGCCGACCACCCCGAAGGCTATGTTGTCGAATACCGGGTCAGGCGCTCGGATGGCACCTGCCTGACGGTTCAGGAAACGGGTGAAAGCGTCGAGACCGGCAGATACGCCAGTGGCGTCGAGTTCGGCACGATCCAGGACGTCTCCGCGCAGCGCCAGGATGCCGACCGGCTGCGCCGCCTCAATGACGAGCTCGAGCAACTGGTGGCAGAACGGACCGCTGCGCTGGCCGAGCGGGAATCGCAATTGCGACGCGCCCAGGCTTTGGCCAAGATCGGGCATTACACTTGGCACCACGGCCCGTCTGGCGAACAGCTCAGCGATTGGCCGCAGGGCCTCAACTATTCCCAGGCGATTGCCGACATTTTCGGCGTGACGCCGTCTGAGCTCGTCGTTTCGGACGCAGCCTATATCGAGCGCTTCGTCCATCCCGACGACCGCGCGCATGTGCGCGATAGTTACCGGCAGCAGGACGAGGCGAAGCTCGCCAACTGCCCGCCGCTCGAATACAGGATCCTGCGGCCGGACGGTGCGGTGCGCCATGTGGTCGAGATCATCGAAACGGTTGCGGGCGGTGGCGACGATGTCGTCCAGGTGCTCGGCATGATCCAGGACATTACCGCGTCAAAGGCTGCCGAACTGGCCCAGCATGACAGCGAGGCGCGCCTGCAGGCATTCCTCGACAACGCCCCCTTCATCATGTCGATCAAGGATGTCGAAGGTCGCCTGCTGATGATCAATCGCGAAGGCGCCGAGAGCTATGAGGTTCCGCAAGAGAATTTGCATGGCCATCTGACCGAAGAACTGTTGCCCGACGCCGCCGGCCGCACCATTACCGCCATGAGCCGCGAGGTGATGGCGACCGGCAGAGTGGTCACCAAGGAGGTCCAGCTTCCCACGTACGAACGCTACCATTGGAGCCTCGAGATCGAATTTCCGATCCGCGATTCGGCGGGCCGTATCAACGCGATCGGTGGCTTTGCCGTCGATATCAGCGAGCAGAAAAAGGCCGAACTGGCCCTACGCGAGAGCGAGGCGCGGCTGCGGGCCATCTTCGACCATGTCCCCGTGACCTTGTCCCTCAGCAACCCGGCCGGCCGCTATACCATGATCAACCGCCGTTTCCTCGACAAAGTTGGCAAAGGCGAGGATGAGGTCATCGGCCATACCGCCGAGGAGGTCTTCGGTCCCGATGGCGCGCGGTTGCTGGTCGAGCGCAAGGCGCAGGTCCAGCGCACCCTGGCGTCCGTGACCTACGAGGCCCGCACGCCGACCGAGATGGGCGCGCGCGATTGCGCCTTTACTCATTTCCCAATCATTGACGACGGTGTACTGACGGCGATTGGCACAATCTCCCTCGACCTTACCGAGCAGCGCACGGCCGAGGCTGCGTTGCAGCAGGCCCAGAAAATGGAACTGGTGGGCCAGCTGACCGGCGGCCTGGCGCATGACTTCAACAATCTGCTCGGCGCCATTATCGGCAATCTGGATTTGCTGGCGCTCGATATCAAGGAAGAGCGAGGCCGAACGATCCTGCAGCGGGCAGTCTCGGCAGCCGAACGCGGCGCGTCGCTGATCCACCGCCTGTTGGCTTTCTCGCGGCGCCAGACGTTGTCGCCGCGCCTGGTCGACGTCAACCGCCAGATTCAGGAAATGCGGCCGTTGCTCGAACACAGTCTGGGCAGCGGCCTGACCATCGTGGTCCGCGGATCGGCGCACTATGCCTTCGCCCGTGTCGATCCGGTGCAGCTCGAGGCAGCCCTGCTCAATCTCGCGATTAACGCCCGCGATGCCATGCCCGATGGCGGTCGCCTTGTCATCGAAACCGCGAACGTCACCATGGCCGTCCGCGACCTGAGCGGCAACGAACCCGGCTCCTATATCATGATCGTCGTCTCGGACCAGGGAACCGGCATGACGCCGGAGGTTCTCGAAAAATCGATCGAGCCCTTCTTTACGACCAAACCGGTGGGAAAGGGGACGGGCCTTGGCCTCAGCATGGTGCATGGCTTCGTCAAACAGTCGGGCGGCAATATCCATATCGATAGCCAGGTGGGTCGCGGTACCACGGTCGGCCTGTTCTTGCCTTGCGCGAATGAGGGCGCCGAGGAAGCGGATTGGGAATCCGATGCATCAGTCGCCTTGCGCCGTGGCAAGGGCGAGAAGATCCTGTTTGTGGGGCGGGGTGGGCCAGTGCAGAGCGAATGCATGGCGACGCTGCAGAAGCTTGGCTATGCGTGCCTGGTCGCGGGTGACGCGAACATGGCCCTGCTGGCCCTGTCGGAGAATGCCGACATCAAGCTGCTGATCACGGACATGCTGCTGCCGGGCAGTATGCATGGCGCAGATCTTTCCGGCGCGGCGCGGCGCAGCCAGGATGGCCTCAGGGTACTCCAGCTCGCGGGCCTCAGCGACGCCGAGGCGCGGTTGGAAAGCAGCTTGCCGCCTGACGACCTGTTGCTGACGATGCCCTTTCGCGCCCGCGACCTGTTGGCGCTGGTAACCGATCTGATGTCCGAGGTGCCGGCATGAAGACCGACCCCAAACGCATTCTGATCATCGATGACGATCAGGGCTTCCGCGATTTCGCCCGCGATGCCGCCGCCACACAGGGCTGGGTGGTGGAAACAGCCGCCAACGGCCGGGAGGGGTGCCTCGCTTTTGCCAATTTCAATCCCGACGTGGTGATCCTCGACATCGTCATGCCTAAGATGGATGGTTTCGAGGTCCTGGACTGGCTATCCGAGGCGCGGGCACAATGCCGGATCATCCTGCTCACGGGCTACAATCCCAGCTATGCAACCATGGCCGAGCAACTCGGCGAGGCAAAGGGCCTGCCCGCGGTGACCATGCTGACCAAACCCGTCCGCCTGACGGCCCTTGTGGCAGCCATCGCTACCTGAGCCGGCAGACCCCGGCTTAATCAATCGCTGAGCAGCGTGCCGCCCTTGCGGTGGGCGAGCTTGGCCGTGCCGACGATCATGGCGATGCCATCGCCGGGCGAGACCAGCTTGCGCAAGCATCGCGACAGGACCAGGCCGTCAGTGAGGGCGCGGATCGGCTGGCGCGCTTTGTTGGCATCATCGGCCAGCGGGTCGACCAGCTCGGCGATGAGGTCGCCTTTTTTCACCTGGGCGCCCAGGGCGACCTTGTAGGCGATGACGCCGGCCTTGGGTGCCCGCACGATGTCGGTCGCCTCCAGATCCGTGCCCTCGCATTGCAGTTCCGGCACCTTGCCCGGGTCGCCCGCCAGGACGCCATGGCGCTGCAGGAAGCGATAGAGCCCGGCCGCATCTTCACTGGCCATCTCGTCGAACACATCGGCCTGGCCGCGAAATTCGACCGTGGTGGCAAAGCAGGCATTGGGGATCGGGAACTTGTCGCCGATCGCATCCTGCAGCTTGCTCCAGGGCAGCGAAAAGGTTTCGTCAAAGCTCTGCGCCTTTGAATCGACACAGAGGAGGCTCGCTCGCGCGCCGAGCTCGGCCGCGATATCGCTGAAATCCTGCCAATGCATCGGCTGCATGTAGACATGCATCAGGGCTTCGTCGTCGCAATGCAGGTCCAGCACCATGTCGGCATCATGGGCAAGGCGCGCCAGCTCGACCTTGAGCCGCGAGAGTTCCGTATCCGGCATCATCTGGTTGATCTTGGTGCCGATCGCCGCCCGCACGACGGCGACATTGGCGGCTTGATCGGCACTCAGCTTGGTGCGCACCGCATCCAGCAAGCCATCAAAGAGATCGGGCCATTGGCGGTTGAAATTACCGCCGCCGCGCAATTCATAGCGGCCGCTATGGCTGCCATTGACGATCTGGCCAAGACCGATCGGGTTGGCGACGGGGACGACGACGATCTCGCCCTTGATCGCGCCCTTTTTGTCGGCTTCATCCAGCAGGCGCTGCAGGTGATGCACCGCCAGCATGCCGGGAATTTCATCCGAATGCAGCGAGGCCTGGACATAGGCCTTAGGCCGCGCACCCTTGGTGCCATAGCGATGCACGGCCAGGAAGCGCTCGGTGCCCGGGCTCATCGCCCCCAGCGAGATCCGCTCGATCGTCTTGGTCATGATTAAATTCTCTCCAAATGATGTGGCATGGCCGACATTCTGCGGCCGCTGCACAAATTTCGGCGGCATTGGGCAGGTCCAGACCGTGCCTGTCAAGATTGCGGAAATTCTTGCCCGCAGCGCGCGCGAAATCGCGATCCCGGTGCTATAAGGACGCATGACCGAATCGACCGATATATCCGCCCTTAATGCCCCCTATCTCGGTGGGCTCAACGATCGCCAGCGCGAAGCCGTCCTGGCGTTGGACGGCCCTGTTCTGGTGCTGGCTGGCGCCGGCACCGGCAAGACGCGCGTCCTCACCACGAGGCTGGCGCATATCCTCACCTCTGGCCTTGCCTGGCCGTCGCAGATCCTCGCGGTGACCTTCACCAACAAGGCCGCCAACGAGATGAAGGAGCGCATCGGCCGTCTCATCGGCCGCCCGGTCGAGGGCTGGTGGCTGGGTACCTTCCATGCCCTGGCGGCGCGCATCCTGCGCAGCCAGGCGGAACTCGTTGGCTTGAAGCCCAACTTCACCATCGTCTCCACCGACGACCAGCTGCGTCTCGTCAAGCAATTGATCGAAGCGGAAGGTCTCGATTCACAGCGCTGGCCCTCGCGCGTCGTGCTGGGGATCATCGAGCGCTGGAAGGATCGCGGCCTCGCGCCCGACAAGGTCAGCCGTGCCGAATTGGCCGAGGTGGCCTCGGGCCGCATCCTCGACCTCTATCACGCCTATCAGCAGCGCCTGCTCACCTTGAACGCCTGCGATTTCGGCGATCTGCTGCTGCATAACCTCACCATCTTCCGCACGGCGCCGGACCAGTTGGAGCGTTACCAGCAGCAGTTCCGTTACATCCTGGTCGACGAGTACCAGGATACCAACGTCGCCCAGTATCTGTGGCTGCGCGCCTTGGCTCAGGGGCACAAGAACATCTGCTGCGTCGGTGACGACGATCAGTCGGTCTATGGCTGGCGTGGCGCCGAGGTTGAAAACATCCTGAAGTTTGAAAAGGATTTTCCCGGCGCCAAGGTCATTCGTCTGGAACAGAACTACCGCTCGACGCCGCATATTCTTGCCGCGGCCTCCGGCCTCATCGCCCATAACGAAGGGCGCCTTGGCAAGACGCTCTGGACCGACGTGCCGGAGGGCGAAAAGGTGCGCGTCATCGGTGCCTGGGACGGCACGGAAGAAGCGCGCCAGATCGGCGACGAGATCGAAACGCTGCAGCGGCGCGGCAGCGAACTCAAGGACATCGCCATCCTGGTGCGCGCCGGCTTCCAGACCCGCGAATTCGAAGAACGTTTCATCACGCTAGGTATTCCCTACCGCGTCATCGGCGGCCCGCGCTTTTATGAACGGCAGGAAATTCGCGATGCGCTGGCATATCTCCGCCTCATCCACCAGGCAGATGACGGCCTCGCCTTCGAGCGCATCGTCAACACGCCGCGCCGGGGCTTAGGCGATACGACGCTGAAGCAGCTCAACGAGATTGCCCGCGCGCAATCGCTCTCGATCCCGGAAGTCGCGCGCCAGATCGTCTCGACCGATGAGCTCAAACCCGCCGCCCGGCGCGCGCTCGGGTCCTTCATGAATGACGTGGCCCGCTGGCGGCAGATGGCAAGCGCCACGCACCATGCAGAACTGGCACAGATTGTCTTGGACGAAAGTGGCTACACGGCGATGTGGCAGCAGGACAAGTCGATCGAAGCACCGGGCCGGCTCGAGAATTTGAAGGAACTCGTGCGTGCGCTTGAGGATTTCGAAAGCCTCGAAAGCTTCCTCGATCACGTGTCGCTGGTGATGGAGAATGCCGAAAGCGGTCCGCGCGACCAGGTCTCGATCATGACCCTCCATGGCGCCAAGGGCCTCGAATTCGATACCGTCTTCCTGCCCGGTTGGGAGGAGGGGCTTTTTCCCCACCCGCGGGCACTCGACGAGAACGGCATCAAGGGGCTGGAGGAAGAACGGCGTCTTGCTTATGTCGGCATCACACGCGCAAGGAAACTGGCGATCATCGGCCATGCCGGGTCGCGGCGCATTCATAACCAGTGGCAGAACTCGCTGCCCTCGCGCTTCCTTGCCGAATTGCCCAAGGAAAACATCGACCGACAGGACCATGTCGGGTTCACACCGCCCAAGCCATCCGGTTTCGGTGCCCAGACCTGGGGCGGCAATGCGGGGGGCGGCAACGCCCATCCCTGGACCAGCAATGGCCGCTCGTTCAGCCAACGGAAGCCGCAGACCATCGACGTCGAGGCCGAACTGCTGCCCAGTTCGTCCGGCGTCTATCCGTCCGGCACGCGGGTCTTTCATCAGAAATTCGGCTACGGCAAGGTCTTGACCGCCGATGGCGACAAGCTCGAAATCGCCTTTGACAAGGCGGGCGTCAAAAAGGTCATGGCCGGCTTCGTGCTGCCTGCGGAAAAGGCGGGGTGATATCTTCTGCGCCGTCATCCCCGGGCTTGACCCGGGGATCCACTGGTGCCGTGGTGAGAGTGGATGCCCGGGTCAGGCCCGGGCATGACGAACCTATTTTTGGGGGCCTACATGCAAGCCAAAGTGAAACTCTATGCGGTGACGGTCGATTTCGACTTCAAGCCGGAAACCGCCTGGCGCCTGGCGCTGGAAGAAGCCCTGGAACCCTTCGGGGCGGCCCTGGTCAGTTTCGAGACCGATGGCGGCAAGGGCTGGCATATGGAAGTGATCGGCGAGGAGAAGCCGTCGGCTGCGGCCGTGAAATCCGTCCTCAAACCCTTCGGCAATTTGAAAGCCGTCATCGGCCTGGTCCCGGACAAGGATTGGCTGGCCGAGAGCCGCAAGGGCCTGGCGCCGATCAAGATGGGGCCGTTCTTCATTCATGGCGAACATGACCGCGGCAAGGCGCCGAGGAACGTCATCCCGCTCGAGATCGACGCCGGCATGGCGTTTGGCACCGGCCGGCACGAAACGACCAGCGGCTGCGTCAAGGCGTTGCTGAAGCTCTCGAAGACGCTGAAAGTGAAGAAGGCACTCGATATCGGCACCGGCACCGGCATCCTGGCCTTCGCTGCCCATCACCTGTTCGATATTCCGGTCATGGCCGGCGACAACGACAAGGACGCGGTGCGCGTGGCACGTGAGAACGCCGCCATTAACGGCCTCAAGAAGCACATTCGCATTGTTGCCTCGGACGGCTACCGGGCGAAGGCGATCCGCGACAATGGCCCTTACGACCTCATCACGGCGAACATCCTGGCCAATCCGCTCATTTCACTGGCGCCTGATCTGGCCAAGAGCCTCGGGCGCAATGGCCGCGCCATTCTTTCCGGCCTGCTGAAGACACAGGAAAAGGACGTGCTGGCGGCGCATCACGCCGTGGGCCTCGAGCTCGATTTCCGCATCCGCCAGAACGACTGGTCGGTCCTGGTGCTGAAGAAAAAGGCGCGGCGCTAACTCCCCTCACCCCAACCCCTCTCCCCAGAGGGGCGAGGGGCTTTCTAACGAGCTCGCTCGAACCTCCCTCGCCCCGCTTGCGGGGAGAGGGTCGGGGTGAGGGGCCTTTGGCTAAAGCCGCACAAACTGAAACGGCGGCCCGGGAGGGACCCGGACCGCCGTTTCGGCGCACTACTTAGGGGAAACTCGAGTGTCGAACTTTTACGCGGCCTTCGGGGCGAGGGCGTTGCTGTTGGCAGCAAGGCCACGCTCGGCGAGGTTGCCGGCCAACTCGTCGATATCGCCGCGGATGACACCGATATCCATCAGCTGGCGATCGGTGAGGCGCGACAATTCCTTCGCGGTGGCACGGGCCGCAGACCAAGCCTTGAGGGGCGCGGTCACGTCTTCTTCCATCGCCTGGACGGTCGCGGGGAGCGCGCCGTTGATGGCACCGGAGAGACGGGCCACATGGGCCTCGATCTCGAAACGGGCGAGGCCGATATCGGCCAGCAACCGGTCATCGAGGGCTTCGAGGGTCGCACGGGCCTTGCGGCGACGGTTCCAGTCGATCGCCGGACGGAGAACACCGTTGACGACGAGGCGGCTGAATTCCGCGAAGAGGCTCTCGTCACCGGCCGGCAAGGCCTCGCGGGCCAGCGCCGGGATGGAGCCACGGCCCACACCGATGTCGTTCAGCGAACGATCGTCGAGGGCGTAAAGTTCGTTTTCCAGCTGGATGCGCGCATAGGTGCGGCGCACGGCGCTGGAGATGGCACGGCCAAAACGCGCAAAGGCAGCGAGGCCGATTTCCTTGGTGGCGGAGGCCGACAGGGCCTGGCTCGACGCCACGTTCTGATTGATCACGATCCGATTCATAGTAACCTTCCAATCCGGCTTTCAAGTTCAGATGGCACCGTTGCCATCGCTTCTGTTGTGCGGACAGGCAGAACATAATCTTTACCCCACCCGTTTAGTAGTGGTTTCGCCGCATCGCAGCAATGCACGCGGCGCATGCAAAACGGTCAAGATGGCAGTGTGATGCATATCACTAAGAACTAATTAAGACGGTATAGTGACTTAGCTGTCACACAGTTTATGGTTAATTTGGAGATTGAGATGGTAACTTCCCCGGATTCAGCGTGCCGAGAGACCTATCAAGGGGATGAAGCACTTAGCGGATTGCTCAAAAAGCATCAGGCGCATTTAAGTGTTAACGCCCTTGCCGACCTATTGCCGGGGATCGCCGCGGCGCCGGCGGGTGAGCGGCCGGATTCCTGGATGGACCTGGTGGCGGACAATCCGAGCCCTGCCTTGGTCGCCCAGCTGCAGGCTTTCCGGCGTGAGAAAGAAAGCCGCTTTGCCCAGACGCAGAGCCAGCCGATCGCCGCGCGCCTCACCCTTCTCCGCGAGGCGCTGAAGCGCCAAGGCCTCGACGGCTTCATCATCGGCCGCGCCGACGACCACCAAGGGGAATATGTTCCCAAGAATGCCGAGCGCCTGGCTTATATCTCCAACTTCACCGGGTCGGCCGGCATGGCGGTTGTCCTCGCCGACAAGGCCGCGATCTTCGTCGACGGGCGCTACACCATCCAGGTGAAGGACCAGGTCGACCCCGCTCTCTATATATATCGTCATCTGGTGACGGAGCCGGCCGACCTCTATATCGCCACCGAGTTGAAGCCGGGGCAGAAGATCGGCTTCGACCCCAGGCTCTTCACACCCGACCAGGCCGGCCGCTTCCGCGCCGCGGCCAAGCGCGCCGGGGCGGAGCTGGTCGCCGTCACGAAGAACCCGGTGGACGAGATCTGGGCCGGCCGTCCCGCCGATCCCATTTCCCCCGTCCTGCCGCATGACATGAAATTCGCCGGCGAGGGCTCGGCCGAGAAGCGCCGCGCTCTTTCCGCCAAGCTGAAGGCCGAGGGGAAGGCCGCTGCCATCATCTCGGGCCCGGATTCCCTCTGCTGGCTGCTCAACATCCGCGGCGCCGACGTGCCGCGCACACCCTTTGCGCTGGGCTTCGCCGTGCTCCATGACGATGCCCGCGTCGATCTCTATATGGACCGCCGCAAGCTGACGCCCCAGGCGCTGACCCATCTTGGCAACGAGGTCGCGGTAGCGGCCCCTGATGCCTTCGAGGCTGGCCTGCAGGCACTGGGCGCCAGCAAATCGGTCATCGCCATCGATGCCGCGACCACCTCGGAATGGGTTTACGACAATCTGGCCAAGTCCGGCGCCCGCGTGCATGTCGGCGAATGCGTCTGCGCCTTGCCCAAGGCGGCCAAGAACGAGGTCGAGGTGCAGGGCTCCCGCAACGCCCATACCCGCGACGGTGCGTCGGTCGCCCGCTATCTCGCCTGGATCGCCGAGCGTGCGCCCAAGGGCGGGTTGAAGGAGATCGAAGCCTCGGACCAGCTGGCGGCCTTCCGCCACGGCAACGACTATTTCCGCAATCTTTCCTTCGACAGCATTTCAGCAGCCGGCCCCAACGGCGCCATCTGCCATTACAAAGCGATGCCGGAAACCCAGCGCGAGATTCCGGTCAACTCCCTCTACCTGATCGATTCCGGTGGGCAATATCTCGACGGCACCACCGACATCACGCGGACCATCGCCATCGGCACGCCGACGCAGGAGATGAAGGAATGCTTCACCCGCGTGCTGAAGGGCCATATCGCCCTGGGCACCGCGCGTTTCCCCAAAGGCACCACCGGCTCGGCGCTCGATGCCCTGGCCAGGAAGCCGCTCTGGGATGTGGGTCTCGATTACGACCATGGCACCGGCCATGGTGTGGGCTCCTATCTCTCGGTGCATGAAGGGCCGCAGCGCATATCGAAAGTGCCCAACCGCGTCGCCCTCGAACCCGGCATGATCATCTCGAACGAGCCCGGCTATTACAAGGAAGGCGAATTCGGCATCCGCATCGAGAACCTCGTCGTCGTGCGGGAAGTGACGGGTAATCCGGACTGGCTGGAATTCGAAACCCTGACCCTGGCGCCGATCGATTTGAACGCGATCGAGAAGAAGCTCCTCACCGCGGAAGAAACCGCTTGGCTCAACGCCTACCACGCCCGCGTCCGCGCGGCCTTGGCGCCACAGCTTTCGGGCAGCGATCTCGCTTGGCTAAACGAGGCGACGAAGGCGATCTAAGTATCCCCCTCTCCCTAACCCTCCCCACCGCCGACGAATGTCGGCATGCGCCGACTGCGGGGGGAGGGAACTCGAGCCAGCTCGAACCCAGTATTTCAGCAAACTCGGTGGGACTCCCTCCCCCCAACGTGGGGGAGGGTGGGGGAGAGGGGGCCTTTCCTCAGATCTACCGATTATCCTCACCCAGCAGGAACGCCGCACCCTTTTCGGCCACCATCATCGTCGGTGCGTTGGTGTTGGCCGAGGGGATGCTGGGGAAGATCGCGGAATCGATCACGCGCAGCGACTGCAGGCCATGCACGCGCAGGCGTGAATCGACAACCGACTCCGCTGCATTCGTCCCCATGCGGCAGGTGCCGCTGGGATGAAAGATCGAATAGGTCGATTCCTTCACATAAGCCTCAAAATCCGCATCCGATTGCGTGCGCGGCCCCGGCTTCGTCTCCAGCCGGATGACACTGCCCAATGCCTTGGTATTGGAGAGGCGCCGCATCAGATGCGCCGCTTCGATGATCTCCGCCATGTCATCGGGATGCGACAGCAGATTGGGCTGGATCTCCGGGGCGACACTGGCGTCGCGCGATTTCAAGCGCAAATACCCGCGGCTCTTCGGCCGGCAGGGCGAGGCGCTCAAGGAGAAGGCCGGCGTCGAGCGCACGATGATCAGCTCGCGGCTGTCGGGCGAGGCCTTCTCATAGGCCAGCGGACAGAAATAGAGCTGGATGTTCGGCCGCGCGCGCGATGGCGACGAGCGCACGAAACCGCCGGCCTGGTTGAGACTGCCGGCCAAGGGGCCTCGCCGCAGCAGCGCATATTGGGCACCAGCCTTGATCTTGCCGAACCAGTTGCCGAGCTCGGAATTCAGTGTCGGCACGGTCGCTTCGAAGTAATGATCATAGCAGATGTGATCCATCAGATTCTGCCCGACCATCGGCAAATCATGGACCACATCGATGCCTTGCGCCTTGAGATCCGCCGCCGGCCCGATGCCGGAAAGGAGCAGCAGATGGGGCGAGCCGATGGCACCGGCGCTGAGGATCACCTCGCGCTGCGCCCGCACGTCTTGCAGGATGCCGTCGCGGCGCAATTGCACGCCCACGGCGCGCTTCCCCTCGACGAGGACTTTGAGCACCTGTGCGCCGGTGATGACCTCAAGATTGCCGCGCTTCAAGGCGGGCCGCAGATAGGCCTTGGCCGAGGAATGCCGCTGCCCCTTTTTGATATTGACCTGGTAATGCCCGACGCCTTCCGCCTCGGCGCCGTTCAAATCACTGAGATGCTTGAAGCCCAGTTCCTCGGCCGCCTTGAAGAAGGTCTCGCAGATGGGATGCGTGTCGCGGCCCATCTGCGTCACATGCATCGGCCCGTCGCCGCCATGGAGATCGCTGGCGCCGAAATCATGGGTCTCCATCTTCTTGTAGAAGGGCAGCACGTCGCGCCAGCCCCAGCCCTGATTGCCGACCTTCTCCCAATCCTCGAAATCTTCCGCCTGGCCGCGGGCAAAGACCATGGCGTTGATCGAGCCCGACCCGCCCAGCACCTTGCCGCGCGGGTAATAGACGACACGGTCCTTGAGCGCGGGCACCGGCGCGCTGTTGAACATCCAGTTGACCCGCGCGTCGAAATAGGTGCGGGCATAGCCCACCGGCACGTCGATATCGAAGCGCCGGTCGCTGGGACCAGCCTCGATCAGCAGCACCTTGTGTCGGCCGTTTTCCGACAGCCGTGCCGCCATCACGCAGCCGGCCGACCCGCCGCCGACGATGATGTAATCTGCGCTATTCATATCATTAGCCATGCGATCTCCGTCGGCGACCGGTCGCGGCCGCCTTGCCTTTCATCTGTTGTGCCGCTTCCGTCGCCAGTTCCTGGCGCAGCCAATCGGCGAAAAGCAGCGCTTCGGCGCGCGGGGCGTCCGAACTCTGCGTGGTCAAAAGGTAATGCGATTGGTCGTGCGGCAGCTCGACGCCCTTGACGCGCACGACCTTGCCCGTTGCCTCAAAGGCCTCGGCAAAGCGCGACAGCACCAGCGCCGCGCCATGTCCCGAGGCGACGATCTCGAGCGCCGCCAGGCTGGTGTCGACCGAAATGCCGGCGCCGCCTTTGGGGAGTTCCATGCCGGCCGCCTCATAGAGATGCAGCCAGTCGCCCTCGACGCCCATGATCTGCACCATTTCGGTGCTGCCGATGTCGCGCACCGATTTGATGCGCGAGCCTGGCGCCGTCACCAGCACGATGGGGTCGTTGACCAGCAGCTGTGCGGCCGATCCCGGCCAATTGCCATAGCCGAAGCGGATGTCGATATCGGTCTTGTCGGCGGGCAGGGCATCGGCCCAGATCGCCGAGAAGAGGCGCAGGCGGATCCCCGGATGCGCCTGGGCAAACCGGTGGAGGCGCGGCGTCATCCACAGCACGGCAAAGGAAACCGGCACGCGCACATTCAGTGTCGTCTCGCCGGCCGGTCCGAAGATGCTCAAGGTCGAGATCGACAATTCGCTGAACGCCTGTCTGACCGGCACCAGATAGGCCTTGCCGAGATCGGTGAGGCGCAAGCCCCGCGCCAGGCGCTCGAACAGCGGATAGCCCAGTTCCTGCTCCAATGCCCGCATCTGGTGGCTGACCGCGGCCGAGGTCAGGCCCAACTCGTCCGCCGCCGCCGCAAACGACCCCCGCCGCGCCGACGCTTCGAAGGCGCGCAACCAGGGGAGTGGGGGCAGGCGATAGGACATGGGGTTCAGGAGCGACAAATAAAATGAGGTCTTAGGCCCATAATACATCGTTTGATTTTAGGTTCTGTCAAGCGCTGCAATGGGCGTCAGCCGGCCCGCATCGCCGCCCTTTCTGATAAGGCGGCGAAGCGGGCGCGTGCCAATTCAGAAACCGCAAACGCAGGGGAGAAAAGCTCCATGGATATCAAGTCGATGAACAAGTTGGCGGCGAAGGGCAAGATGTCGCGCCGCGATTTCGTCCAGCTCGCCATGGCGGCCGGCATCACCGCCGCCACCGCGCAGACCATGTTCACCAAGGCCGCTCGTGCCGAACCCAAGAAGGGCGGTCGCTTCCGCATGGCCCTGGGCAGCGGCGCCACCACCGATACGCTTGATCCCGCCACCTTCCCGGACACCTTCAACGGCGTCTATGGCTGGGGCTCGCTGCGTTCCAGCCTCACCGAAGTGACGCCGGAAGGCAAAGTCGTTCCCGACCTTGCCGAGGGCTTCGAGGCCTCAAAGGACGCCAAGACCTGGGTCTTCACCTTGCGCAACGGCACGCAATTCCATTCCGGCAAGTCGGTCGATGCCGATGACGTCGTCGCCTCGATCAACCATCACCGCGCCCCGGAATCGAAATCGGCCGCGAAATCGCTGCTGACCACGGTCACGGATGTGAAGGCCGACGGCAAGAACAAGGTCGTCATCACCCTGAGCGAAGGCAATGCCGATTTCCCCTTCGTGATTTCCGACTACCACATGCCGATCCTGCCCGCGAAGGACGGCAAGGCAGATTGGCAATCCGGTGACGGCACCGGTCCTTATGTCATGGGCCGCTATCAGCCGGGCGTCAGCGCCGAAGGCAAGCGCTACGCCAACTATCACCGCGAGACCTATTTCGACGAAATCGAGATCAAGGCCATCACCGATGTCGTGGCGCGCAGCAACGCGCTCTCCAGCGGCGATGTCGATTATATCGACCGCGTCGACATCAAGACCGTCGACATGATGGCCCGCGCCGGCACTGTCGACATTTCCGAGGTCGCCGGCTTTGCCCATTACGTGGCGCCGATGAACTGCACCGTGGCACCCTTCGACAATGTCGATGTGCGCCTGGCGCTGAAATACGCGATCGACCGCGAGGAGATCGTGAAGAAGGTGCTGCGCGGCCATGGCTCGGTCGGCAACGACAACCCGATCGCCTCGGGCGTGCCCTACCACAAGGACCCCAAGGTCAAGCACGCCTACGACCCGGAGAAAGTGAAGTTCCACCTCAAGAAGGCGGGCCTTAGCAGCTTGAAGGTCGATCTCTCGACCTCTGATGCGGCCTTTGCCGGTGCCGTGGATGCCGCCAGCCTGATGAAGGAATCGGCGGCCAAATGCGGCATCGACATCAATGTCATCCAGGAGGCGGGCGACGCCTATTGGGATGCGGTGTGGATGAAGAAGCCCTGGTGCATGTCCTATTGGTCGGGCCGGCCCACGCCGGATTTGATGTTCTCGACCGCCTACGCGGCCGATGCCGCCTGGAACGACAGCTTCTGGAAGAACGACCAGTTCAATAAGCTGCTGGTCGCTGGCCGCAGCGAGCTCGACCAGAAGAAGCGCGCCGACATCTATGGCGAAATGCAGGACATCGTGGCCGAAGACGGCGGCGTCGCTGTCCTCATGTTCTATAATTACATGAACGCATGCGCTAAAACCGTTGCACATCCTGACGTCATCGCTCCAAACTGGGACGTCGACGGCATGAAGATCACCCAGCGCTGGTGGTTCGCCTAAAGACCCGGATGACCGGTTGCGGGCCGATCGGTTATGCGGCCCGCAACCGCCCTTATCACTCGGTCAAGCAGCTCTCATGAAAATCACCGGTCTCAAGACGTTCGTCGTCGGCAATCCGCCGCCTTCCTTCGGCGGCCAATATTTCATCTTCGTGAAGCTGGTCACCGATACCGGGATCGAAGGCCTGGGCGAAGTCTACGGCACCGCCTTCGGGCCGAAGACGATGGTGGCGGCGATCGAAGACATGTATCAGCGCTATGTCGAAGGGATGGACCCCTTCCATATCGAAAAGCTGTGGCGCCTCGCCTATGGCTCCGGCTATACGCTGCGCCCCGACGTGACGGCGATGAGCGTCTTGTCGGCCATCGAGATCGCCCTCTGGGACATCAAAGGCAAGGCAACCGGCAAGCCGGTCTATGAATTGCTGGGCGGCAAGGTGCATGACCGCCTGCGCTCCTACACCTATATCTATCCCGATGTCGCCAAGGGCCAGGACAGCTCCATCTATTGGAATCCGGAAGCCTCGGCCGAGCGCGCGGCGCATTACGTGAAGATGGGTTTCACCGGCATCAAATTCGATCCGGCAGCACCCTATTCGCCCTTCGACCCGCGCCAGCCCTCGCTGGAATCGATGGATCTCTGTGAGAAGTTCTGCAAGCTCATTCGCGAAGCGGTGGGCTCCAAGGCCGATCTCCTCTTCGGGACCCATGGCCAGTTCACCACGGCGGGTGCCATCCGCTTTGCCCAGCGCATCGAGAAATACCAGCCGCTCTGGTTCGAAGAACCGACGCCGCCGGAAAAGCCGGAAGACATGGCGCTCGTAGCACGCGGCACCAAGATCCCGATCGCCACTGGCGAGCGCCTGGTCACCAAATACGAATTCGCCCGCGTCCTCGAACAGCGCGCCGCCTCCATCCTGCAAATGCAGGTCGGCCGCGTCGGCGGCCTGCTGGAAGCCAAGAAGATCACCAGCATGGCCGAAGCCTATTACGCCCAGATAGCGCCCCATCTTTATGCCGGTCCCGTCATCGGCATGGCAAATGTCCATCTCGCCACCTGCAGCCCCAACTTCCTCATCCTCGAGAGCATCGAAACCTGGGGCGGCTTCCACGGCAAGATCATCAAGAAGCCGGTGCAATGGGAAGCGGGCTATGTCATCCCGCCGACGGAACCGGGTCTCGGTATCGAACTCGATGAGGATGTCGCCAAGGCGCATCCCTACACCGGCAAGAACCTGCATCTGGAAATGACCAATAAGGTGATCCAGTAGAGATCTATTTGTCCCCGTCATGGTCGGCGAAGGCCGACCATCCACGAGTTTTGTCCAAATGAAGAAAGTAACTCGTTGAAGCCCCGGCCAAGCCGCGGCTTCAACGAGGCAAGAAGACGAAGAATAAGGGAGAAGGCTACATGCGTTACGGCTTCATCGGTCTCGGACATATCGGACTGCATCTGGCGACCAGCCTGCAGCGCGGCGGCTTCCCGCTCGTCGTCCATGATTTGCGTCCGGAATCGGCCAAGCCCCTGCTGGCGCAGGGTGCCAAATGGGCGGATTCGCCAGCGCAACTGGCCGAGCAGGTCGATACCGTCATCACCTGTCTGCCCAGCCCCGGTGCCACCCAGGAAGTGCTGGCCGACAAGGACGGCATCCTTGCCGGTCTCGACGAAGGCGGGCATTGGATCGAGATGGGCACGCTGGGCCGTGACGAGATTCTGCGCTTTGCCGAGATGGCGAAGCAGCACGGCGTCCGCACCCTGGAATCGCCCATTACCGGCGGTATCCATCTGGCGGCCACTGGCGATGTCACTGTGCTGGCCGGGGGCGACAAGGACCTCTTTGACATTCATCAGCCTGCCTTGGCCAAGATGGGCCGCAAGATCTTCCACATGGGACCGCTGGGTTCCGCGGCGGTGATCAAGGTCATCACCAACATGCTGGCCTTCATCCATTTGAAAGCCGTGGGCGAGGCACTCATGCTGGCCAAGCGCGGTGGCCTCGACCTCACCCAGGCCTATGAGGCGATTGCCGCGTCCTCCGGCAATTCCTTCGTCCACGAAACCGAGGGCCAGCTCATCCTCAACGGCTCCTACGATATCGGCTTCTCGATGGACCTCGCCTTGAAGGATCTCAGTTTCGCCCTCAATTTCGGCCGGGAATTCGGCGTGCCGCTGGAGCTTGCCTCGATCACCAACCAGACCTATGTCGAAGCCAAGGCCGTCTATGGCGGCAAGGCGGAATCGCCGATGATCGTGAAGCTGCTGGAAGACGCGCTGAAGACCGATCTCAGGGCGCCGGGTTTCCCGGCAAAGCTGCTCTAAGCCAGCGGCGTTGGATCGGTTCGCACTCTCAGCGGGGCACCCGCATATGAAGGCGGTCGTGACCACCGGCCCCGGTGGTTACGACCGGCTCGATTTTCGCGACGTGCCCATCCCTGTGCCGATGGCGGGCGAGGCTTTGGTCAAGGTCCTTGCGGCCGGTATCAACAACACCGACATCAACACCCGCCTCGGCTGGTACTCGTCGCGCGTGACGGCTGGGACGGCCGAAGCCGCCGGCGCCATGCCGGCCGCGGATGGCGGCTGGAATGGGGCCAGCCCATTTCCCTTCATCCAAGGGACGGATTGCTGCGGCAGGGTCGCTGCCATCGGTCCCGGTGGCGATGCATCGCTGCTCGGGCAGCGCGTGCTGGTGCGCCCCTGCATGCGCCCCCAGGGCTTCTCCAGCCTGGACATGAAGTGGCTGGGATCGGATTTCGATGGTGCCTTTGCCGACTATGCCGTCGTGCCGCAAGCCGAGCTCTTTCCCATCGCCAGCCAATGGAGCGATGCGGAACTGGCGACCATTCCCTGTGCCTACGGCACGGCGGAGAACATGCTGCACCGCGCCGGTGTCAGCGCGGGCGAGAGAGTGCTGGTGACCGGCGCTTCCGGCGGTGTCGGCTCGGCGGCCGTGCAGCTTGCCAAGCGGCGGGGCGCCTGGGTGGCGGCCGTGACGACGGCGGATAAAGCCGCGGCACTTCTTCACCTCGGCGCCGATCACATCATCGATCGCGCATTGGGTATCCCCGCGGATCTTGCCGGCACCTTTGCCGTCGCTGTCGACAATGTGGCTGGGCCAGGTTTCGGCGGCGTGCTGACGGCCCTTGCACGCGGTGGCTGCTATGTCACTTCCGGCGCCATCGCCGGCCCGGTGGTGGCGCTCGATATGCGGGATCTATATTTGCAGGATCTTACCTTGATCGGCTGCACCGCCTGGGACGCGCCCGTCTTTCCGAATTTGATCGGCTATATCGAACGCAACGAAATCAGGCCGTTGGTCGCAGGCACTTTCCCGCTGCAGGAGATCGCCGAGGCGCAGCGCGCCTTTCTCGAGAAAAGGCATGTCGGCAATTTCGTGCTGATACCGCCCGGCGCCGCCTAGAGCAGCAGCTTGCCGATTCGCTGCGCTTCCTTCTGCAACATCGAAAGCAACCTTGGCCGCCGCGCGGCGCCGAACCGCGCGCCCGGTCCGTGCAGGCTCAGCGTCGCGCGGATCTTTCCGCCCTGGTCGAGGATCGGCACGGCGAGCGCCACGGTGTCGGCGGTGTATTCATCCTCCTCCGTCGCATAGCCGGCCTTCCGGATCTTCGCGAATTCTTTCTCCAGGCGCTTGGCATCGCCGATCGTCTTCTGCGTCGTCTTGGTGAAGGTGAGTGCACTGAGCACTTGGCGCTGTACCGCGTCCCCTGAGAAAGCGAGGAAGCACTTCCCCGATGCCGTGCCGTGCATGGGCAGGTCGCGGCCTTTCAAGGGCGTGGCCTTTAGGAACACCTCGCCTTCCAGGCTCTCGACCACGACCATGGTGGTGGCGGCTGGGACCAGCAGATTGACCATCTCCCCCGATTGCTGGCAGAGGCGCACCAGCGCGGGGCGGGCAAGCGCAATGATGTCGAGCCGCGCCTCGACCTTCCGCCCCAGTTGCAGCAGGCGCGGCCCCAGCCGGTAGCGGCCGCGCTTGCCCACTTGTTCCGCGAGCTTCAATGCGACCAGGCTCTGCAGCAAGGTCAGCGCCGTCACGGGCTTCAGGCCCGTGCGCGCCACGACGTCCTGCAGGCGGCACCCTTCCGCCGGTTCCCGGGCAAGCGTCTCCAGGATCTGATCGGCGCGGGCCAGGGATTGGATTCGGACCTGTCTCATGATGTCATATTCTACAATGTAGAACAGAAGTCACTTCTAGATTTGTGCCGGGGGCGGGCCCATGGTCTTCTTTGGCCACATCGCCAGCAAAGCCGGAGTTTCACATCATGTCGCTGCACTTCACCCGCGAGGAATTCGCCGCCCGCCGTAAGGCCACCATCGCCGCCCTTGAGGCGCGCGGCCTCTCCGGACTGCTGATGTTCCGGCAGGAGAGCATGTATTACCTCTCCGGCTACGACACCTTCGGCTATGTCTTCTTCCAATGCTATTACCTCGGCGCCGATGGCCGGCAGTTCCTCCTCACCCGCGCGCCCGATCTCCGGCAGGCGCAGCTCACCTCGGACATCGCCGATATCCGCGTCTGGGTCGACGGGCCGGACGCCAATCCGTCCGCTGAACTCCGCGATATGCTGAAATCCTGGGGACTTTCGGGGAAGAAGCTCGGCATCGAATGGGATGCCTATGGCTTGACCGCCAAGAACGGCATGCGGATGGCGGCGGCGTTCGAGGGTTTTGCGACGCTCGTCGATGCCAGCGACATCGTCTCCAAGCAGCGTCTGGTGAAGTCGGCCAGCGAACTTGCCTATGTCGAGAAGGCGGCGCACCTTGCCGATCTGGCACTTGATGAGGCGCATCGCCTGGCAGCCCCCGGCGTGCATGGTGCCGAAATCCTCGCCGCCATGCAGAGCATCATCATCCGCAACGATGGCGACGATCCGGCCAATGAATTCATCATCGGCTCGGGTCCGGAAGCGCTGCTGTGCCGATATCATTCCGGCCGCCGCGTGCTGGAAAAGGACGACCAGCTCACCCTCGAATTCGCCGGTGTCTTCCGCCACTACCATTCGGCCCTGATGCGCACCATTCCCATCGGCAAGGTGCCGCCGCGCCAGGTCGAGATGCACAAGGTCGCCGTCGATGCGCTGGAGGCGTGCAAGGCAGCCCTCATCCCCGGCCGCCCGATCGGCGAGGTGTTCGACGCCCATTCGCGCGTGCTCGATGCCGCCGGTTATCAAGCCTACCGGATGAACGCCACCGGCTATTCCCTCGGCACGACCTTCGCGCCCAATTGGATGGATTATCCGATGTTCTATCACGGCAATGCGGAGCTGGCGGCACCCAACCAGGTGTTCTTCATCCACCTCATCATCTTCGACTCTGAGCGCGGCCTCGCCATGACATCCGGGCAAACGGTCGTTGTGACCGAGACCGGCTGCCGCGTACTATCCAAGCGCGGCACGGAACTGGTGACGCGCTAGTTTTAGAATGCGTCATCCCCGGGCGAAGACCCGGGGATCCACTGGTGCCTCGGATAGACTGGATGCGCGGGTCAAGCCCGGGCATGACGAGACAAAATGGGCGGATATCGAAGTGGCTAACTCCTGGCAGTTCTGGATCGATCGCGGCGGCACATTCACCGACATCGTGGCAAAGGCGCCGGATGGGCGGCTCATCACGCATAAGCTGCTCTCGGAAAATCCGGAACGCTACAAGGACGCAGCAATGGCTGGCATCCGCGCCATTCTGGGTCTGGCACCCGACGCAGCACTCCCCGCCGATGTCGCCGCCATCAAGATGGGCACCACCGTCGCCACCAACGCGCTCCTCGAGCGCAAGGGCGAGGCGGTGGTGCTGGCGGTAACCCGGGGCTTCAAGGATGCCCTGCGCATCGCCTATCAAAACCGCCCCAAGATCTTCGCCCGCCGCATCGATCTCCCCGAACTCCTCCACCGCGACGTGATCGAGATCGAGGAGCGCGTCGATACGGCTGGCCGGGTCCTGACGCCCCTCGACCTCCACAAGGCGCGTGCCGATTTCAAGGCGGCCTACGCCAAGGGCTACCGCGCCATCGCCATCCTCTTGATGCACGGCTTCCGCTACCACGCCCATGAACAGGCCCTAAAAAAGCTGGCCGAGGAAACCGGCTTCACCCAAATTTCGGTCAGCCACGAAGTCTCGCCGCTGATGAAATTGGTGAGCCGCGGCGACACCACGGTGGTCGATGCCTATCTCTCGCCGATCCTGCGCCGCTATGTCGATCAGGTGGCAGGCGAGATCGGCAACAAGACGACGCGCCTCATGTTCATGCAGTCGAATGGCGGCTTGACCGACGCCGCCAAGTTCCAGGGCAAGGACAGCATCCTCTCTGGCCCCGCCGGCGGTATCGTCGGTGCGGTGGAGACGGCGCGGCAAGCGGGTTTTGGCGAGATCATCGGCTTCGACATGGGCGGCACCTCGACCGACGTCTCCCATTTCAACGGTGCGTTCGAGCGCACTTACGAAGCGCAGGTGGCGGGCGTGCGGATGCGCGCCCCCATGATGCTGATCCACACCGTGGCGGCTGGCGGCGGCTCGATCCTGCATTTCGACGGCAGCCGCTATCGCGTCGGCCCGGATTCCGCCGGTGCCAATCCGGGGCCGGCCTCCTACCGCCGCGGCGGGCCGCTCGCTGTCACCGACTGCAATGTCATGATGGGCCGGCTTCATCCCGATCATTTCCCCAAAGTATTCGGCCCGAATGGCGATGCGCCCCTCGATCGCGACGTGGTGGTGGCGAAGTTCAAGGCGCTCGCCGCCGACATCGCCAAGGCGACCGGCAAGGCGCCGAAGCCCGAAGACATCGCCGAAGGCTTCCTCGACATCGCCGTCGCCAACATGGCCAACGCCATCAAGGAAATCTCGATCCAGCGCGGCTATGACGTCAGCAAGTATGCCCTCGCTTGCTTCGGCGGCGCCGGTGGCCAGCATGCCTGCCGTGTGGCCGATGCGCTGGGCATGACCAAGATCTTCCTGCACCCGCTGGCCGGCGTGCTCTCGGCCTATGGCATGGGCCTTGCCGACATCCGTGCCATCCGCCACAAGACGGTCGAAGCAGCACTCGACCAGCATCTCGTGACCGGTCTTGCGACCGAACTCGAAACAATGGCGCAAGCGGTCCGGACCGAAATCGCCGCGCAAGGCATCGCGCCTGCCGAGATCGATCTGCGGCGCCAGGTGCATGTCAAATATGCCGGCACGGACGCCCCGCTCATCACCGATTTCGGCACCGCCGCCGAGATCCAGGCGGGCTTCGAGGACGGGCATCGCCAGCGCTACGGCTTCATCGTGCCCTCAAAGTCCCTCATCGTCGATTCGATCTCGGTCGAGGCGATCGGCAAGACCGAGCAGGTGGTCGATCCCTTGCTGACACCCATGGCGGGCGATGCAAAGCCGCTCGCCACCGTGCCCTTCTGGGCGCATGGCGAAGCCCTGACCGCCCCCGTCTTTGACCGCGCGGCCTTGCGCCCCGGCCAGCAGATCGATGGCCCCGCCATCATCCTCGAGCCGATTTCGACCAACGTCGTCGAACCCGGCTGGCGCGGCGTCTTGAACGAGCGCGGCCATCTGGTGATGGAGCGCTATGTCGCCGCCCGGCGCCAGCATGCGGTCGGTACCGAAGTCGACCCGGTGATGCTGGAGATCTTCAACAACCTCTTCATGTCGATTGCCGAGCAGATGGGCTCGACGCTTGAGAAGACCAGCCATTCGGTCAACATCAAGGAGCGGCTCGATTTCTCCTGCGCGCTCTTTGATTCAAAGGGCCATCTCATCGCCAACGCGCCGCATATGCCGGTGCATCTGGGCTCCATGGGCGAGAGTGTCGAGAGTGTCATTGGCACCCATGCGACAAAGGATGGCGGCACCGATATGCGCCCCGGCGATGTCTATGTGCTGAACGCGCCCTATAACGGCGGCACGCATCTCCCCGACATCACCGTGGTGACGCCGGTCTTCGACGATGGGGGGAGCCGCATCCTCTTTTATGTGGCAAGCCGCGGCCATCATGCCGATATCGGCGGCCTCACGCCCGGCTCCATGCCGCCCTACAGCCGCACGGTCGAGGAAGAAGGCGTCCTCATCGACAATGTGAAACTGGTCGATCAGGGCGTCATGCTGGAGAAGGAGATGCGCAAGCTGCTCGCCTCCGGCAAATACCCGGCGCGCAACCCCGACCAGAACATCGCCGATCTGGGTGCACAAATAGCCGCCAATGAAAAGGGCGTGCAGGAACTCCACCGCATGGTGGCGCAGTTCTCGCTGCCCGTGGTCGATGCCTATATGGGGCATGTGAAGGCCAATGCCGCCGAACAGGTCCGCCGCGTGCTCGACCGCCTCACCGACGGCAGCTTCGCCTATGAAATGGATGACGGCGCCGTCATCAAGGTGGCCGTCACGGTCGATCACCAGGCGCGCCGCGCCAAGGTCGATTTCACTGGCACCTCGGCGCAGCTGGGCACCAATTTCAACGCGCCTTCCGCCGTCGCGAAGGCCGCCGTGCTCTATGTCTTCCGGACCCTCATCGATGACGAGATCCCGATGAACCAGGGATGCCTCGACCCGCTCGACATCGTCATCCCCGATGGCTCGATGCTCAAACCACATTATCCGGCGGCGGTGGTTGCCGGCAATGTCGAGACCTCGCAATGCATCACCGATGCGCTCTATGGCGCCATGAATGTGATGGCGGCGGCGCAGGGCACGATGAACAACTTCACCTTCGGCAATCAGCGCCATCAATATTACGAGACCATCGCCGGCGGTTCCGGTGCGGGTGCGGATTTCGACGGCACTGATGCCGTGCAGACGCATATGACCAATTCGCGCCTCACCGATCCCGAAGTGCTGGAATTCCGCTTCCCCGTGCTGCTGGAGGATTTCCACATCCGCAAGGGCAGCGGCGGCAAGGGCCGGCACAAAGGCGGCGACGGCGTCGTGCGTCGCGTCCGCTTCCTGGAGGAGATGACCGCCGGCATCCTCTCCGGCCATCGCCGCGTGGCGCCTTACGGCTTGCAGGGCGGCGGGGAAGGGGCGCTGGGCAAGAACAGCGTCATCCGCGCCGATGGCAAGGTCGAAATCTTAAAAGGCACCGACGGTGCCGAGATGCAGCCAGGCGACGTCTTCCTGATCGAAACCCCCGGTGGCGGCGGTTTTGGGCGGGCGTAGACCGGCTCTTTTCGGGGGCGCCTCCCGCACAGAATCCAGGACAGCGGCAAGGGGCCTTGTGCTAGGCTCCGAGTAAGACGTTGAGGCACGAAGCGCCCCTCACCCCGACCCTCTCCCCGCAAGCGGGGCGAGGGAGTTCGAGCGAGCTGAGTGGAAAGCCCCTCGCCCCATGAAATGGGGAGAGGGGTTGGGGTGAGGGGCCTTCACGCCCAGACCTAACGTAAGGACACTGCCCATGACCGCCGCAGCTCCCCGCCCGCAACGCAATCTCAACGTCCCCGGCCTCGTCGCGGCGTTGCAGAAGATCCTGAAAGCCGATCAGGTCTCGACCAATGCCGGCATCCGCGACCGGCACGGGCATGACGAATCCTATCACGAGAGCCATGCGCCGGATGTCGTCGTGTTTCCGGAATCGACCGAAGAGGTTTCTGCCATCGCCAAGGTCGCGGCCGAGTTCGGGGCACCCGTCATTCCCTTCGGTGTCGGCACCTCATTGGAGGGCCATGTGGCGGCACTCGATGGCGGCATCAGCATCGACATGGGCCGCATGAACAAGGTGATCGAGGTCAATGCCGACGATCTCGACGTCAAGGTCCAGGCCGGGGTGACCCGGAAGGCGCTCAACGCCTATATCAAGGACCAGGGCCTCTTCTTCCCGATCGATCCCGGCGCCGATGCCACCATCGGCGGCATGACGGCGACGCGAGCGTCCGGCACCAATGCGGTGCGCTACGGCACCATGCGCGAGAACGTGCTGGGCCTCACCGTGGTGCTGGCCGATGGCCGCATCATCCAAACCGGCGGCCGGTCGCGGAAATCGGCGGCGGGCTATGACCTGACGCGCCTCTTCGTCGGCTCCGAAGGGACACTCGGCATCATCACCGAGATCCGCCTGCGCCTTTACGGTGTCCCGGAAGCGATGGCGGCGGCGGTCGCCAATTTCCCCGATATCGGGTCGGCGGTGAACACCGTCATCCGCACCATCCAGGCCGGCGTCCCCGTGGCGCGCATCGAGCTCCTCGACGAAGTGCAGATCGACGCCATCAACAAATATTCCAAGCTCAATTTCGCCGTGCGCCCGACCCTGTTCTTCGAATTCCACGGCACCGAGACCGGCGTTGCCGAGCAATCGGCGCTGGTGAACGAGATCGGCGCCGAGTTCGGCATGAGCGATTTCAACTGGACCTCGAAGGCCGAAGACCGCAACAAAATGTGGCAGGCCCGCCATGACGCCTTCTATGCGGGCCTGGCCCTTCGCCCCGGCGCCAAGGGCTGGCCGACCGATGTCTGCGTGCCGATCTCGAGGCTTGCCAATTGCATTCTGGAAACCAAGGCGGATGTGGCGGCCTCCGGCCTGCTCACGCCTTTGGTCGGCCATGTGGGTGACGGCAATTTCCACCTCTGCATCATCTTGAACCCGGATGATGCCGAAGAAGCCGCCCGTGCCAAGGCTTTGACCGACCGCCTCGCGCATCGCGCCATTGCCATGGGCGGCACCTGCACCGGCGAACACGGCATCGGCTATGGCAAGATCCCTTTCCTCGAGGCCGAACACGGCTCCGCCGTCGCCGTCATGCGCCAGCTGAAGACGACCCTCGATCCCGACAACCGCATGAACCCCGGCAAGATTTTCAGGGCGTAAGCCCTGCGGGTTCGTCCGTCACACGCGCCCTACCCTCTCCTGTCACGGGGGAGGGCGGGGTGGTGGGCGCCAAGTGACGGGTATCAGATGTCCTTCACCAACAGCTTGGCACTTGCCGGGCACAGGGTGGTGAATTGCAGCGACTGGGTCACCACGCTGGGTGCCGCCTCGCGCGCGGCATCGGCAAAGCCCAGATGCCGGAAGAAATCCATCGCATCCGTGGTCATCAGCCAGACGCGTGCCGCGCCGTCGTTACGGGCTTGCGCCAGCAGCGCATCGACCAGCGCCCGCCCGTGACCGCGACCGCGCGAAGCCGGGGCGATGACGACCGAGCGCAACAATTGATCATTGCCGCTGCCCTCGAACCCGCCATAGCCGATCACGCCGCCGCCCGCCTCGGCGGCGCGGAAGAAGCGCCGCCCCGCGGCATCGAGATCGCCGGTGGGGAGATCGGCTTGCCTCAGCGCGGTGGCAAGTTCCTGCAACTCATGGAGCGGTGCGAGTGACAGCATCCTTGGCCTCATACCAACCCTTGCTCGCGCGCACGATGCGCACGACCGACAGCATCACCGGCACTTCGACCAGGACGCCGACCACGGTGGCAAGGGCTGCACCCGAATTCAAGCCGAAAAGGCTGATCGCCGCGGCGACCGCCAGTTCGAAGAAATTGCTGGCGCCGATGAGGGCTGCCGGTCCCGCCACACACCACGCCACGCCTAAGCGCCGGCTCAGGAGATAGGCGATGCCGGCATTGAGATAGACCTGAATGAGGATCGGCACGGCGATGAGCGCGATGGTGAGCGGCTGGGCAATGATCTCGCGGCCCTGAAAACCGAACAGCAGCACCAAGGTCAGCAGCAGCGCGCCCAGCGACAAGGGTCGCATGGCGGCAAGTGCGCGGTCGAGGCCCCCGCTTTGCAGCAGCCAGCGCCGCAGCACCTGCGCGACCACGACCGGAATGACGATATAGAGCACGACCGACAGCAGCAGCGTCTCCCACGGGATGGTAATCGAGGCGACGCCCAGCAGCAGCGCCACGATGGGGGCAAAGGCAACGACCATGATGAGATCGTTGAGCGCCACCTGACTCAGGGTGAAATGCGGCTCGCCATCCACCAGATTGGACCAGACGAAGACCATCGCCGTGCAAGGGGCGGCGGCCAGCAGAATGAGTCCAGCGATGTAAGACGAGATCTGCGATGGGTCGAGCAGCGGCGCGAAAAGGGTGCCGAGGAAGAGTGTCCCCAGCAGCGCCATCGAAAACGGCTTCACCGCCCAATTGACCAGCAGGGTCACACCGACGCCGCGCCAATGCGCGCGCACGCCGCCAAGGGCCGCGAAATCGATCTTCAACAGCATCGGCACGATCATCGCCCAGATCAGGATGGCGACCGGCAGATTGACCTTGGCCAGTTCGGCGCCGGCCACCAGGCTGAAGAAACCCGGCATCAGATAGCCAAGGATGATCCCGGCGCCGATGCACAGCGCCACCCACAGGGTCAGGTAACGTTCAAAAAGTCCCATATCCCACGCTGATTCTCTCAGGCCACGTCCGGGCGTTTTTTCGAGGCACCCTGACTGGCGCCGATCTCGCCCAGTTTTGCGCCCAAGGTCAAGCGGTCGAGGCTGGCAAGCGGCAAGGCGGTGAAGGCGCCGATGCGGTTCTTCATATAGCGCAGCGCCGCGACGAAGGCCGCCTCCTGCTCCATGGGCGATGACGTCACTGCGGCCGGATCCTCGATGCCCCAATGTGCCGACATTGGCTGGCCCGGCCAGACCGGGCAGACCTCGCCCGCGGCGTTGTCGCAGACCGTGAAGATGAAATCCATCTGCGCTGCGCCAGGTGCTGCAAACTCTTCCCAGCTTTTCGAACGGAAACCGTGGGTCGGGTAGCCGGCATCGCCGAGGACCTTCAGTGCCATCGGATGCACCTCTCCCTTTGGCATGTTCCCCGCCGAGAAGGCGTTGAAATGCGGCGCACCGTCCTTGCGCAAGATACTCTCGGCAAGGATCGAGCGCGCCGAATTGCCGGTGCAGAGGAAAAGGACGTTGTAGGTTTTCGTCGTCATCGTCTCATCTCACGCGCAGCAGGCCGAGCCGGCCGGTGCATCCGCGGCTTTGGTGCCGCAAGGGTTGTCGCCGCAGCAGGCACTGGCGGCGCTCGTTTCAACCGGCCCAGTTTCGACCGCTGCCGTCTTGCCGTCACCGCCATAGACCGTGCTGCCGCCATGGGTCAGGAACGTTTCCCAGGAAATGCCGGCGGGATCGGTGATCCAGCTCTTGGTCGATTGGGCATAGCAGCAGGTGACATTCCCCTGGTCGACGACCGGGCGGTCGGCCAGCTTGAGGCGGTCGTAGACTTCGCCCAGTTCCGCCTCGTTCTCCACCTGGATACCGAGATGGTCGAGTCCCGCCACGCGGCCGCGCGCCGTGATGGCGAAATTGACGCGCGGATCATCCAGCATCCACTTCGCATAGTCGGTCTTGGCGACCGATGGCTGGGCGGCGAACAGCGTCGAATAGAAGCGGATCGCTTCCTCCAGATTTTCAACGGCAACGTTGACGTGCAGGCGCTTCATTTTCGGTCTCTCCTTTGGCCACGGACTCTTTGGGATCGGGATCGCAGACAGGGGCGCAGGCCTGGCCGCCACAGCAATTCTCGGTGAGATAGGCAACCAGGCGGTTCATGTTGGCAAAATCCGCGGCATAGATGATCTGCCGCCCCAACCGCCGCTGGGTGACCAGGCCTGCCTGCAGCAATTGCTGCAGATGAAAGGTGAGCGAGGAAGGCGGCATCGCCATCGTCTCGGCGAGGCTCCCGGCGGCGAGGCCCTCCGGCCCCTTTGCGACCAGCAGCCGATAGACCGCCAGCCGATGCTCATGCGCCAGGGCTCCCAGGCTGGTGACGATCTGCTGCGCCTCTTGCACCATCGCGCTCTCCATCATTTCGACGTTTATCGAAATATCAGGGCGCGCCAGTGCCGGTCAAGGACATTTTGATGATTGTCGAAATGAAGTGGCAGGCACTCTCGCTCGAAATGCCCTCTCCCTTCATGGTGAGGGAACGGTGGGGGCAACTGACGGACCTTTCTGGTGTCAGGCTGTGTCATACGGACACATTCGTGCCCCGCTGTCAGCACTAAGGAAGATGCCGCACCAGCGGACGCGTCCATGTCTCCTGCGCCACCGGGTCGGTCCAGGCGGAGCCCAGCGGCTGCAGGATGACCCATGTCTCGGCAAGCAAGCCATCTTCGATGCGGTAGCTCTGCAGTCCGGCGCGGCTGCGCATCTCGCCGCTCTCTTGATCGCTCCATTGCATCGTGAAGCGATACCATGCGGCCTTTTCCTGCAGCACATGGTCATAGACGACAATGCGAATATCCGGCCGGGCCGCCTTAAGTTTGGCGAGTTCGGCGGCATATGCTTCGCGTGTTACCACGCGGTCGCCCGCTTCGTCATGGCGGATGTAATGCGGCGCCACGCAAGCTGGAATGAGATCGAACCTGCTCTCATGCCAGACCCGTTCCCAGCGGTCGAACAAGCGGCGCAGATCAACATTCTTAGGCATCGCCCCATCCCCCCTCATCCATTGTGTTCACATGATACATCGAATCATGGATATTTGTTCTTGAAATGTTCTTAGCACACGCCTAGGAATGCAGTAGCAATGTAGAGGCGCTCATCTCATTCGGACCGGCCACACAGCGGCCATCTGCAATCAGCCGGTTGTTGGCTGACGCAAGCCGCTCTACCGCTCGCAGAGAGGGGAAGGCGTGGGCGCAGGTCTGTTGCTCTTGGCCGGTAGCCTGAACCGGCCCGATTGGAAATCCCGGGTGATACATAGACCCTCGCCTGGGCAGGCCGGCGGAAATGGCTGCTCCCCGTCGCACCGGCCCCGGGAAATGCCGGTGTCCTGCGATGCCGCCTGAGAAGACCGGCATCCACTCTCGAGAGCAATCAGTGGATCCCCGGGTCTTCGCCCGGGGATGACGGCCTCAGCATGCGGTCGCGGGGCGACGAAACTCAGTCCTCTTCCGGCGCCGCGAGGCGGTCGACCATCACCTTGTCGATGCGGCGGCCGTCGAGATCGACGACTTCGATGCGGAAGCCGTTAAAGGTAACGCTCTCACCCACCTTGGGCACGCGGCCCAGGCGGTGCAGCACCAGGCCGGCGATGGTGGCGTAATCGGCGTGAACGAAACCGGTGGCGCCGATGCGGCGTTCGACGTCGATGAGGCGGGTGCGCCCGTCGATCAGCCACGAGCCGTCGGCGCGCTGGGCGATGGATTCGTCTTCCGCTTCGTCTTCGGTCATCTCGCCGGCGATCACCGTGAAGATATCGGACTGCGTGGCGATGCCCTCGACGCTGCCATACTCGTCGAGCACCACGGCCATGTGGCTCGGCGATTTGCGGAAGAGTTCGAGGAGCCGCAGGATGGTCGTCGTCTCATGCAGGGTCATCGCCGGCTTTGCCACTCCTTGCGGGTTGAGCGGTTCACCGGCGGTCATTTGATGCAGCAGGTCCTTGGTGTGGACGACACCCACCACTTCGTCGACGCTGCCTTGGCATAACAGCAGGCGCGTATGCTTGCTTTCGCGGATCTGCGCGGTCACGGCCTCGATCGGGTCGTTGAGATCGATCCAGTCGATATCGGGCCGCGGCGTCATGATCGAGCGAATGGTGTAGTCCGCCAGATGCAGCACACGGTCGATCATGTGCCGCTCCTCCTCCTCGAAGACGCCCGTCTCGGCGCCCTCGGCCACCATTGTCTTCACTTCCTCTTCCGTGACCGCCGTGTCGCGGTCGGCGCTGAGGCCGATGAGGGTGAGGAGCGCGTTGGTGGAAACGCGCAGCACGAACACCAGCGGTGCGCCGATCTTGGCAATGAGCGCCATCGGGCGGCTTACGACCATGGCGATCGATTCGGCGTGATTCATGGCGATGCGCTTGGGCACCAGTTCGCCGACGATAAGCGACAGATAGGTGATGGTGGCGACCACCAGCGTCACCGCGATCGGATAGGCATAGGCGGAAATCAGGGCAAAGTCGTCAAGCTCGGCTGCGAGCGGCGCCGACAGGGTGGCGCCGGAATACGCACCGGCCACGATGCCGACCAGGGTGATGCCGATCTGCACGCTGGAGAGAAACTGTGTCGGGTCTTCGGCGAGTTCCAGCGCTTTCCTGGCGCCGCGGTGACCGGCATCGGCCAGCGGCTTCAACCGCGCGCGGCGCGCCGAGACGATGGCAAGTTCCGACATGGCGAAGAAGCCATTGAGCAGAATCAGCAGGAAGACGATGACGATTTCAAACCAGAGGGACGTGTCTTCTATAGGAACGTCGGACATGGGGGGTTAGGCGCTCTCTTCCTTCACTTTGCCGCGGGCGGATAGCCCGGCACTGTCGCGCACCACGATGCGGCTGCCCTTGGTGGCGATCAATCCGCTTTCGGCGAACTGCTTCAACTGCTTGTTGACCGCCTCGCGCGTCACACCCAGCAGCTGGGCGAGCTCGCTCTGATTGAGCTTGGCGGTGATGACGATGCCTTCGGCCGATTCCTCGCCATGGCCCATGGCCAGCGCTTCCAGCGTCTTCGCAAGCCGCGTGCCGAGATCGAGGAAGGCGGCGTCGCGGATGCGGTCGGTATTGTGGCGCAGGCGCTCGCACAGCAGCTCGATGATGTGGAGCGCCAGCTTGGGCTCCGATTTCATCAGCTCCAGGAACGCAGCGCGCGGCACGCTCAGCATCTCGGTATCGGCAAGCGCGCTGGCGCTCGCCGTGCGCGGCAGCCCGTCGAGAAGCGCGATCTCGCCGAAGAAGTCGCCGCTCTCCATCAAATTGAGCGTCAACTCGCGTCCGTCGGGACCATGCACCCAGATGCGGATGAGGCCCTTGGCGACGCCGTAAAGCGCATCGGCCGGCTCATCCTCCCAGAACAGCGTCTCACCGACATTGAGGCGCCGCGGCTGACAGAGGCGTGCCACGCGTTCGAGGAGACCCTGTTCCAGCCCGCGGAACAGGAAGCTCTTGGCCAGCAACTGCGCGCGCGCGGCGAGAACGGCGAGGCCGCCGCCTGCGGTCGGGGCGTTGGGTGCGTCGGTGCTGATGAAGGCCTCCCCAATGGGTCCTGTGAAGCGGTTCACAACCTAGCCGAAAGGAATGCCCAGGTTAAGGGCATCGCCGGTCGCAAAGCCGATGGTCGGAAAGCGGGTGCCGGTACTTCGAAAGGGTTGGAAAATGTCGATTTTTGCCAAATATATCAAGTCTCTGACAGTTCTGGCGCTGCTCGCTGGCAGTGTTTCGGCCTGTTCGGCTGCGGGCAGCCCCAATCTCGGTGCCTATAATCAGGTCGATCGCCTGATGCAGGTGGGCTGCACGGATCGCATCGGGGGCAAGGATTAAGCGGCCGCCGAAGCGCTGCCTTCGCCCCGTTCCAGGATGGCAGCGTGGAGGGCGAGGAGGCGTTCGGCATCCTCGACATGCAGCTTCTCGATGAGCTTGCCATTGAGGACACAGATGCCCTTGCCGGCGGCCCGCGCCTCGGCCCAGGCGGCAACGATCGCCTTCCCTTGCTCGATCTCGGCGACACTCGGCGCAAAAGCGGCGTTGGCACCGGGAATCTGCTTGGGGTGAATGAGTGTCTTGCCGTCGAAGCCCAGATCGCGCCCCTGTTCGCAGGCGGCGAGATAGCCAGCATCGTCGTTCATATCGAGATGCACCCCGTCGAGCGCATCAAGCCCATGGGCGCGCGCGGCGATGACGATGATGGAGAGCGCCGAGATGACGCCGATGCGACCCGGCGCTGGGCGTGCGCGGAGGTCGCGGCTGAGATCCGATGTGCCGGCAACCAGGCAGGTGAGGCGCGGACTGGCACCAGCGATTGCATCCATGCCCATGATGCAGCGCGGCGTCTCAGCCATGATCCAGATGGGGAGATCCGCAGGGGCCCCGGCGGCATCGAGGGCGGCGACGGCCTTCAAGACATCTTCCGCCGTGTTGATCTTGGGGAAGAGGATCGCATCGGCGCCGAGCTTGGCCACCGCCGCCACATCATCGGCGCCCCAGGGCGTCTCCAGCGCATTGACGCGCACCACCACTTCACGCTTGCCGAAGCCGCCTTCCTGCAGGGCTGCGGCGAGTTGATCGCGCGCCATCTCCTTGGCCTCCGGCGCCACAGCGTCCTCGAGATCGAGGATGAGGGCGTCTACAGGCAGGGTGCGCGCCTTCTCCAGCGCACGGGCATTGCTGGCCGGCAAATAAAGCACCGAGCGTCGCGGACGGATGGTCATCAGTGATGCAGCTTCCAAATTGCTCATGCTGCAGATGCTAACAAGGCCGGTGAAACCCGATCAAGCGGTAAAAATGCAAGGATGATACGACCTTAGTCCCGGTCCACCCTTGCGCCGAAGTCGGAGATTTGTTAACCATTCTTTATCTGGATTCCTATCCGGGATGGAAAAGAAACGAAATTTTAACGGGTCTGGGCTATGGTCCAGACTTGAGCCAATAAGTGGCCGCTAGGTTGAAGCGCGGCCAGGGAGGTGATCATGGAAATCTCTTCATCCAGCGCCATCAACACCGCGATCGAAGGCCTGAAGAAGGCCCAGAGCGACGTCGAAAAGAGCGCTCAGAACATCGCCTCGGGCTCCCTCGACCCGGAGGATGTCGTGTCGCTGAGCTTGGCTGCCACCAGCTTCAAGGCCAATGCGGCGGTCATTCGCACGGACGCCCAAAACACCCAAGCCCTCCTCGACATCACCGCCTAAAAGACCAGGACCCGCTGTCATGGACGTCGCCGCCGCCGGTTTTGCCGCCTCCCAGATCGCCAGTGCCCAGCGCGGGCAGCAGGCTGCCTTTGCCGGCATCCGCAGCCAGCAGAACCAGGACCAGAATGTAGCCAATCTGCTGACCCAGGCCGTGAGTGCCGCCAAGCAGGTGGCCGGCGCGTCGCCCAGCGCCCCCCAGGCACCTTCCGCCCCGGCCCTCGACAATGGAAATGGCGGCACGACACCGACCGCCTCGGGCAATACCCCGGCTGGCGGCCGTGGGTCGTTGGTCAATATCCTCGCCTAAAGCCCACCTTTTTCCCTGACATCTGGGCCTTATTGCGCCCCGAATCGACGCCTAAACTGGCGTCATCCCGATTCTGCGCGTTAGACTGCCTGCAAAATTGCGGAGCGGAAGGCTGAAGGTCATGAAATCTGCCGAAGAACGGGCCCAGTCCATCGAATCGGTCATGGTTGCCGTCGAGAACGGCCAGTTGGGTGAAGCCAGCGCCATCTGTGCCGATCTCGTCGCCCGCGAACCGGACAATGCCGATGCGGTGCACCTTCTTGGTGTGATCGGGTTCCAGGGCGGGGCGGATGCCGGGCAGTCGCTTGACCTCATCGACCGGGCGATCGCCATTGACCCGACCTGGGCCCAGTTTCACAACAGCCGCGGGGCGCTCCTTTATGCGCTGGGCCGCAACGGCGATGCCGAGGTGAGCTTCCGCCGTGCCACCATGCTGCGGCCCGACGACAGCATGGCTTGGAACAATCTCGGTAACGCGCTGCTGCGCCTCGACCAGGTCGAGGAGGCGGAGAACGCCTTCCGCCAGGCATTGGCGCGACCGCCGGTGCAGGTGGCGGCGATCAACAATCTCGGTATCGTGCTGAAGCGGCGCGGTCAGTTCGACAAGGCGCTGATCTGCTTCAACGAGGCGATCCGCCACGACGCCGATTTCGTCGACGCGCATTTCAATGCCGGCGAGATCCTCTACCAGCTCGACCACATGCCGGAGGCGGAGAACTGTTTCCGCGAGGCACTGCGGCTCGATCCCAAATGCGCGCCGGCCTACGCGTCGCTGGCACAGGCGCTGCATGACCAGCAGCGGCCCGATGACGCCATGCTTGTCATCCAGGAGGGCCTGGCGCAGCTGCCCGAGGACGAGGATCTCAACTTCGCCTTGCGCCTGCAATTATCGTCGATGGTGCCGGCCTGGCACATCCCGATGATCAATGACGAGGAGCGCAACGCGGCTTACGACACGGCGCTTGCGCGCGCGGTGCGACCGGGCGATTTGGTGCTGGAAATCGGCACCGGCTCGGGCATCGTCTCGATGATGGCGGCGCGTGCCGGGGCGGGAAAAGTCGTCACCTGCGAAGTGCTGCCGACCATCGCCGATGCCGCGCGCCAGATCATCGCCCACAATGGCTATGGCGATAAGATCACGGTCGTTACCAAGAAGTCGACCCAGCTGCGCCTCGGCGAGGATCTGCCCGAGAAAGCCGATGTCTTCGTTTCCGAACTTCTCAATGTCGGCATGCTGGCGCCGAACATGCTGCCGATCATCCGCCATGCGCGCGAGAATCTGGTGAAGCCTGAGGGGCGCATCGTCCCGGAAGCTTCGACCGTCTATGGCGTGCTCCTGGAATGCGAACATCTGGCGCGGATCAACCCGGTGCGCAATATTGCCGGCTTTGATATGTCCGGCATGGATCGCTTCCGCTCGCCGGGTTATGCCGTGATCGATTTCGCGGCCGACCCGCACCGCCGCCTCTCGGATCGGTTCCAGGCGCTGGCCTTCGATTTCCGCATCGTCATGAAGGAAATGGACAGCCACCGCATCGTCGTGCCGGTGACGGAAGCGGGCCTTTGCCACGGCGTCGCCTTCTGGTTCGACCTCCACATGTTCGAGGATATCGTCTACCGCTCCGACAGTCATTCCCGCACCAATCACTGGAAACAGGCGGCGCATTTCTTCAAGGAGCCGGTGGCCGTCCAGCCCGGCGACCGCCTGACGCTCGCTGTGGGCTACGACAACACGCGGATCTTCTTCAATCTGGTGGATTGACGGTTCGGTTCGCCCCCATTGTCATGGCCCGCTTCAGGCGGGCCATCCACGAGTTGCTTTCTTTGTGTGAGTGACAAAACTCGTGGATGCCCCGGCCAAGCCGGGGCATGACATATGAGAATGTCACCCCACCTTTGTCTCCACACATTGCCCCTTGCATGACCCGCATGCGGCATCGGCGATTGTCGCGCCGCCGTGCCCGAACTAGCGTCGGTGCTTCCGTCGAGGGGAGTGTCGCCGCATGCCCGTCTGGGCCCTCTACACGATCGTGGTGCTGATCTGGGGCTCGTCCTGGTACGGGATCGAGCAGCAATTGGGCGTGGTGGCGCCGCAGGTGTCGCTCAGCTATCGCTTCCTGCTCTCTGCCGTCATCCTGATCGGTTTCTGCGCCGTGACGCGGCGCTCGTTGCGTTTTCCCAAGCCCGCTGTGCTGCTGATGGCGGTGCAGGGCCTGTGTCTCTTTTGCGGCAACTACATCCTCTTCTATTTCGCAGGCGCGCATCTGGTCAGCGGGCTGCTCGCGGTGTGCTTCTCGACCATGTCGATGATGAATATTCTCAACCTGGCGCTGTTCTTTCGGCAAAAGATTGACCGCCGTGCCTTCGTGGCAGCGCTCATCGGCCTGACCGGTCTCTGCCTCGTCTTCTATCCAGAACTGGCCAGCAGCGGCCTCGGTTCCGAGCCGGCGCTGGGCCTCGGCCTCTCGCTCCTGGCCACCTATCTCGCCTCGCTCGGCAACATGGTGAGCGTGCGCCTCAAAGCGCTCGAGATCCCCGTCATCCAGTCGAACACGATCGGGATGAGCTTCGGGGCATTGTTCTGCGTAGGCTTTGCCTTGGCGGCCGGCGCCAGTTTCAATTACGATCCGCGCCCGGCCTATATCGTCTCGCTCATCGGCCTTGCGCTCTTTGCCACCGTCATCGGCTTTGGCTGCTATCTGCATCTGGTGCAGCGCATTGGTGCCGCGCGCGCCGCCTATACCAGCGTCATGTTCCCGATCGTGGCGCTGACCCTTTCCACCTTCCTCGAAGGCTATCGCTGGTCGCCTCTGGCGGGATTGGGCTTTGCTTTGGTAATGTCCGGCAACCTTCTGGTGCTGTGGCGCCCGCGCGAGAAAAAGCCGGATGCCGCTGCAATCCCGCAAACGCCTATATCCTGACGAGACTTTCCCATCATGACCGCTCTTAATCTTCGCCCCGCCATCGCCACCCTCGAGGATTCGCAGATCGTCGATGTGTGGAGGATGGGTTTCAGCGTGCCCGACGTGATCGGCCTGTGGGTGGGTGAGGGCGATCTGCCGACCACGAAATTCGTCTGCGACGCCGCTGCTCAAGCGCTGCAGGAAGGGAAGACCTTCTACACCTATAAGCGCGGTATCCCGGAACTGCGCGACGCGCTCATCGACTATCACCGCCGCCTCTACGGGGTCGAACTGACCGAGGATCGCATCGCGGTGACGTCGAGCGGCATGAACGCGATGATGCTGATCGTGCAATCGCTGATCAGCGCCGGCGACAACATGGTCTGCGTTAGCCCGGTCTGGCCGAACATCTACCGCGCCGTCACCATTCTGGGCGGCGACGCGCGCCAGGTGCCGTTGAAGGGCCGGGATGACGGCTGGCATCTCGATCTCGAAAAGCTGTTTGCCGCCTGCGACGCGCGGACGCGTGCCGTCTATGTGGCCTCGCCCGGCAATCCGACCGGCTGGATCATGCCCGAGGAACAGCGCAAGGCGCTGCTCGATTTCTGCAGGACGCGCGGCATCGCGCTCATCGCCGACGAAGTCTATAACCGCCTCGTCTATAATCGCCCCGTGGCACCCTCCTTCCTGGAAATCGCGACGCCGGACGATCCCGTCTTCGTGGTCAATTCCTTCTCCAAGACCTGGGCGATGACCGGCTGGCGTGTTGGCTGGATGGTGATGCCGCGTGCGGCCACGACCGCTTTCGAACGCCTGCTGGAATTCAACACGTCGGGCGGGCAGCCCTTCCTGCAGGCGGCCTGCGTCAAGGCTATCACCGATGGCGAGGATTGGGTGAAGTGGATGGTGGCGCGCTGCAAAAGCGGGCGCGATCTGGTGCTGGAGCGTCTTTCCCGGATGAACCGCGTGCGCGTCATCCCGGCCGACGCCTCATTCTATCTGATGCTGCAGGTGGCCGAGCTGGGGACCGAGCCTGAGGCAGCGCTCAATTTCTGCAAGCGCCTGGTGGTCGAGGGGCGGGTGGGGCTGGCGCCGGGTACCGCCTTCGGTGCGGGTGGTGAGGGCTATTTGCGCCTCTGCTACGCCCAGTCCAACGAGCGGCTCTCGGAGGCCATGGACCGATTCGAGGCTTTCCTCGGCAAGGCATGAGCGGTGAGGGGTTTCCGGCGATTTGAGGGTTAACGCCGGCAAATGACAGGGCTTTCTCACGCGGAATTGTCTGTTTGACGCCTGTATCGCTGCTACCCAAGCCGAATTCGCCTGTGCTAGTCTTTTTCCCGAGCCGATCCTTTACCCCCGCCTCAAGGCCGACATCAGAGCGGTCAGCGGTACGGCAGCAAGAGGACCGGTATCAAAGGTTTGAACAGGGCAACTTTGACCAGGGAATGATCATGAAAAAGAGCTTGTTTGGGAGCATCGTCGCCGGTGCGATCATGGCCGCCACCGCTTTCGCCGCGCAGGCGGAAGACAAGGTTTACAAGGTCGGTATGGACCAGACCGACTATCCGCCGTTCGCCACCAAGGACACCAGCGGCAAGTGGACCGGCTGGGAAGTCGACCTCGCCATGGCCGTGTGCGAAGCGGCAAAGATCAAATGCGAACTGTTCCCGACGGCGTGGGACGGAATCATCCCGGCACTGCAGGAAGGCAAGATCGATTTCATCTTCGCCTCGATGACGATCAACGACGACCGCAAGCAGCAGGTAAACTTCACGCATTTCTACTATGACTCGACCACCATCATCATCGGGCCGAAGTCGGATGCGACCAAAATCGATTTCGACAATCCGGAATCGATGAAGGGCAAGATCATGGGCGCGCAGAACGCCACGATCCACTCGAAGTTCCTGCAGAAGCGCTTCGGCTCCGCCGCCGAGATCAAGACCTATGACGGTCTCGACACGGCGCTGGCCGATCTCGCCGCCGGTCGCGTCGACTACGTCCAGGAAGGCCGTTCGACCCTCTCCCCGTTCCTGAAGTCGGACGCGGGCAAGGATTACGAAGAAAAGGCCGTTGTGCCCCAGGACCCGATCATGGGTGAAGGCGTCGGCGCCGCCGTCCGCAAGGACGACCAGGACACGCTCGACAAGCTCAATGCCGCGATCAAGGAAGTCGTTACCAGCGGCAAGTATGACGAGATCACCAAGAAGTATCCGGAACTCGACGGCATGCTGATTAAGCCGACCTTCTAAGGCTGGCCCAAGATCACGTGACAAACCGCCCGGTCCAGATGGATCGGGCGGTTTTGCTTTGGGGGCGGTGGCATCCCCCCCCCACCCCATCATGCCCGGGTCAAGCCGGGGCATGACGACTTGAGAAATTGGCGCAATGCGGTATTGCTGCCGGCGGGGGGCGGGGGGTACGATCCTGCATAGCTACGAGCCGGGAAAACCGGCCGGCCCAGAAAATGGGTTGCGGGGAACAGGGCTTTACGATGGGGGCCAGCTTTGGCGGCGGAACAATCTTTGTGGGCAAGCCTAGCCTGGGGTGACGCGGGCTATGGCGACGAATTCTTCAAGGGCATCTACACGACGCTCTTCATCTCGGCCTGTGCCTACACGATCGCCTTCGGCATCGGCATGCTGGGCGCCTGGTCGAAGCTGTGCCACGTCAAGGCGCTGAACCGGGCCGGCGAGGTCTATACGACGGTGGTCCGGTCGGTGCCGGAACTGCTGCTCATCATCCTCATCTTCTATGCCGGTACCTCAACCCTCTCCAGCGTGCTGGTGGGTCTGGGCCTTGCCGAGCGTGGCGTCGAGATCAATCCGTTCGGCGCCGTCATCTCTGCACTGGGCATCATCTATGGTGCTTATCTCACCGACGTGCTCAGGGGTGGCATCCAGGCGGTGCCGAAGGGACAGATCGAGGCCGCCAAGGCCTTCGGCATGCATGCGCCACAGCGCTTCATCCGCATCATCCTGCCGCAGATGGTGCGCTATGCCATCTCGGGTCTCGGCAACCAATGGCTCAACATCACCAAGGACAGCGCCTTTGTCAGTGTGGTGGCGGCGGTGGGCGATATCATGTCGGTGGGGCGCGGTGCGGCCAACCAGACCAAGCATTTTCTGTTCTATTACGGCGCCACTGCGGTCGTGTTCATGATCGTGTCGGGCGTTTCGATGTATGTCACCGGCCGTCTTGAGAAGCGCGCCAATCGCGGCGTTCGGCGCGCCTGACGGCCGGGAGAGATCAGAAGATGAAATTCGATCCGATCTATATGTTCACTGTGGTGATGCCGCAGCTCATCTGGGCGCTGCCGCTCACCTTGCTCCTCACCATTTCCTCCAGCGTTATCGGAAACATCTGCGCCGTGCCGGTGGCGCTCGCCCGCCTCAGCCCCAACCCGCTGCTGTGGATCCCGGCACGCACCTTCATCTTCATGATGCGTGGCACGCCGTTCCTCATACAGCTCTATTTCATCTATTACGGCCTGGGGCAGCTGATTCCCGGCTGGATGATGCGCGGCTATCCGTTTTTGAAGGACGGCATCTATTACGCCATCTTCGCGCTGTCGCTGAACACGGCTGGCTATACCGGCGAGATTCTACGTGGCGCCATACTGGCCGTGCCGCATGGCGAGATCGAGGCGGCGCGCGCCTTCGGCATGAACCGATTCCAGGTGTTCTGGCGCATCACACTGCCGCGCGCGGTGCGCATCTGCCTGCCCACCATGAGTTCGGAAACGATCCTGCTGTTGAAAGCGACGTCGATCGCGTCGCTGGTGACGGTCTATGAGGTGATGGGCACGGCGACGACGATTCGCGTTGACACCTACCGCGTCTACGACACGCTCATCGGCGCCGGCATCGTCTACTTCGTCACCGTCTATTTCCTGACCCGAGGCCTCAATTGGGTCGAGCGCAGGCTCAACAAGGACCGCCTGGCGATCCCGGTATCGGGCAAGCCGCTATCGGCGCAAGCATGATCCTCTCGGGCATGATCGTCTCTGGCATGATCAACTCTGGCATGAATGTGAAAGCGTGAAGTTGCCTGCCTATCTCGGCCTCGGGTTGGTTCTGATCCTGGGTGGCGCCTATACCGGCTACTGGTTCTTCGTGGCGGCAAAACTGCAGGCGGGGATTGAAGCCTGGGTCGCCGAGCAGCGCGCGGCCGGGATCGGTCTCACCTTTGCCGACGGCAGCATCAGTGGCTATCCGTTCGCTTTCCGTCGCAATTTCGGGGCCGCGCGGATCGACATTCCGGGGGCGTCGCCGGTGTCGCTGGCGACAGGATCGCTGGTGGCCGAGATGCGGCCCTGGAACATCAACCAAGTGACGTTCGCCGCCAATGCGCTCGATTTGACCCTCGGCGCCGATAGCTATCGTGCGGCCGAGGCGCAAGGGTCTGTCGACATTCCCAAAGCGCCACCGGCCGACTACCACCAGCCCTTCCTGGGCTTCGCGGTGAGCATGGGCGATCTGGCGTTGCCGGCGGGCAAGCGCGCGGTGACGGCGGGGCCGATCGAGCGGCTGACGGTCCAAGGCGCCATCATGGGGCCGGTGCCGGTGGCGCCTGATCTTGGGCAGGCACTCAGCGGTTGGGCATCGGCGGGCGGCGTGCTGGAGGTCAAGGCCTTCGCCTTCAGCCAAGCCCCGCTCCAGGCAACCGGGGACGGTACGCTGGCGCTCGACGAGGCGCTCCAGCCCCTTGGGGCGCTCAGTTTGCACGCTTACGGCGTTGCTGAGACGGTCGAATTGCTGGCGCAGGACGGCCTTTTGGATGCGCGCAGCGCCAAGACCGCAAAGATCATGGCCCAGGGCCTCGCTAAGACCGACGACAGTGGCCGCCTCCGCGTCGATCTCAGCCTCAGCCTGCAGCAGGGCTATCTGTGGCTCGGGCCGCTGAAGCTGGCGCGGCTGCCGGCATTGCGCTGGTAGCTCGGCTTATTCTTCCCACCTGCAGGGGGGAGGGCTATTCAAAAAGGCCCGCTCCGAGGAGCGAGCCTTATTTAAAGCTCTTTCATTGTCATGCCCCGCGCAGGCGGGGCATCCACGAGTTTGTTAGCACGGGACGAAAGCAACTCGTGGATCCCCCGGCCAAGCCGGGGGATGACTAACGAGGCAATCGCTTACCGCCGCACGCGGAAGTTCTCGAACTGCCAGGGGTCGGTGAGATCCAGATTGGTTTCCTTGAAGAGGACGTTGCGGTCCTTCAAGGGCGTCCAATCGGTGTAGCAGCCGACCACCGGACCCAGATAAGGGCGGCAGATATCGAGGATGTAGTCGTGGTCGATTTCTTCCGGTTCCACGACCCCGCGGTTCGGATTCTCAATGAGCCACATGGCACCGGCGAGCACCGGCGAGGCGATCTGCGGCGAAGTGGCGTTGTATTCCGGGCCCATGATGCGGCGCGCTTCATGGATCGAGAGCTGCGATCCATACCAATAGGCGCCGAAATCGCCCATCAGCAAGGCGCCCAATTCGTCGATGCCTTCGACGATCTCTTCGCCCAGCAGACGCACGTCCTTCTGCATGGTGAAGTTCTTTTCCTGGAACTCGCGCACCGAGAGGACGGCGTCGTCGCAGGGGTGATAGGCGTAATGCACCGTCGGGCGATAAGTCACCTTGCCCTTCTCGACGACCGAGAAGTAATCGGCGGTGGTCACCGATTCACCATGGGTGATGAGATAGGCGATCATCGGCCCGCCATGTGGCGTCCAGGAGCGCACTTCGGTGGTGCAGCCCGGCTGGCGCAGGTAAATCGCGGCCTTGGAACCCACCTTATGCTCGACCGCGTTCTCGGGCAGCTTCTTCTCGTGGGTACCCCAACCAAGCTCGGCCGGCTGGCAGCCTTCGCCGACGAAGCCGGGGATCGACCAGGTGTTGACGAACTCGCCCGGCATCTTCGGCACGTCGGTGACCTGCAGGTCATGCTCGGCGACGTGGATCACCTTGACGCCCGCATCGCGCATCAGCTTCGCCCATTCAGCGCGGTTGTTGGGCTTGGAGAATTTGAGGCCGCGCATGCGCGCGATGTCGAGCACACCCTGCTTGATGAAATGGGTGATGAGGCCCGGATTGGCGCCATGCGTGAGCAGCGCCGAGGGGCCGTTCTTGGGGAATTTCTTCGCCGCTTCCAGGGCGCGGTGGCGCAGGAAATAGTTCGTGCGCTGCTCTTCCGGAATGGCGGTGTTGTCGTAGTAATTGGCCCAGGGTTCGATGCAGGTGTCGATGTAGAGGACACCGGCCTTCTGGCACCAGGCGATGAGGGCCAGCGAATCGACCTCGACCGAAAGGTTGATCAGAAGATCACCCTTCGAGAGCTGCTTCGACAGCACCTTGATATAATTGCCCTCGTGCAGGGGCTCGACGATGTAATTGACACCCTTCTCGATGAAGCGGGCGGCGTCATCCGAATGGTCGTGACCGTCGACCACCGTGACGCGGCTCAAAGGCATGTCAAAGTGACGCTCGATCAGCGGCATCGTGCACCGGCCGACCGAGCCATAGCCAATCATTACAATACGGCCCTTATAGGGGAATTTTGCCATCATCTACCTCATGTCAGAAAAACAGCGGTCGGTGTTGCTGCGTCAAATTGCGCAGCCGGCTTTGCCCGAATAAGGACGCCGCAAACGCGGGATTGTCGACCGAAAAGCCCCGAACCTCGGCACTTACGGAAAATCGGGAGGGATCGCAAGTGAATTTTACAGGGTGCCGTGTGTGGTTCGGCCAGGCCCGGAACGGGGCGCGCTAGCCAGCGCGCCCGCCCGCCAGATGTTCCAGGAAGTTTCCTGCTTCAGACCGGAATCGCTGGGTTTCGACAAGGAGCTGGTCGGTCTCGCGCCGGATGATGGTGGCGGCTTCCCGCGTCAGCGCGGCGGAACCGGAAATGCCGAGCACACTGGTGTGGACTTCCTGCGTACTGGCGGCGGCATCCTGCGCGCTACGGGCGATTTCGGCGGTGGCGGTCTGCTGCTGCTCGACCGCGTTGGAAATCGTGCGCGCCAGGCCATCGATCTCGTGGATGCCGTCGATGATGATCTTGATCGCGTCAACCGTGCCGGCGGTCGCCTGCTGGACGGCATCGATCTGCTGCGAAATGTCGCCGGTGGCACGGCCCGTCTGGGTCGCGAGGTTCTTCACCTCCTGCGCCACGACGGCAAAGCCCTTACCAGCCTCGCCAGCGCGCGCCGCCTCAATCGTGGCGTTCAAGGCGAGGAGGTTGGTCTGACTGGCAATGTCGCTGATGAGCTGCGCCACCTGGCCGATCTTGGCGACGGAGGCGTCGAGGCTGGCGATCTTCTCGTTGGATTGTTCGGAGCCGGCGGCGGCTGTACCGGCACGGCGCGCGGATTCGCCTACCTGGCGCGAGATCTCGCTCACCGAGGCCGAGAGTTCCTCGGCGGCGGCGGCGACGGTCTGCACGTTATGGCTGGTCGCTTCGGCGCCGCGCACGGCGACGGCCGATTTGTTTTCCGTCTCGTCGGCGGCGGTGGCCAGGCGGTCCGTCGTCGTGCGAACCTGGTCGATGGCCGCAGAGAGCGCTTCGGCGACCGATACCACCGTGTTGCGGAATTCGTCGGCGAGACGATTGGCCGTCTCGGCGCGCTCGCGTTCGGCCTGCGCCTTTGAGGCTTCCTGGGCCTGGCGCAATTCGGCAAGCTCGGCATCGGCGCGGTGAAATTCGGTGAGGGCGCGGGCGATATCGCCGATTTCGTCAGCGCGCGCGGTGATGACGCCAAGCTGGTTCTGCAGCTGCTCGACCGAATCCTTGGTGCCGATGAGGCTCGCCACCCGTACCAGCGGCTTGCTCACCGTGGCACGGATGACCCACAGCACAGTGGCCAGCAGCAGAACCATGACGCCGAGCGCGATGCCGACCGTCTGCAGCAACTGCTGATGGAGGGCCGCTTCAAGCGGAGCCGTCGCCCAGGCGAGGCCGACCAGGCCGATGCGGCGCGCCTTGTCGCCGGCACCTTCCATCACTGGGACGAAGACGATCTGATGATCGGCGGTAAGGTCGGTGTAGATGCTGTCCTGTTCGACCTTCGCCTTGGCTGCAGCTTGCAGGGCGGCAAGGTCGATCTTCGGCAGATTGGCGTTGTCGGCCGCGGAAATCTTGGCATCGTCGACCGTGAACACGGCGATGGCCGCCAGCGCCGAACTCGGTTCGTCGAAATAGCCCTGATACCCCTTGGCGACGGCATCGGCCTTCTTGAACTTGACGCCGCCGGCGACCTGGCCGGCGATGAGCCTGGCGATGGCGACGCGGTTGATGCCGGCTTCACTCAAAGCCATCTGCCGCTGTGCCACGGATTGCAGTGTCAGGACCACGGCGAAGCCGACGATGACGCCGATGGCAATGATTGCCGCCAACCGTCGGCCGATGGTCCAAAGCCGCGCCTGGCGCACCGGTGCGCTATCTGCCGGCATCTGCATGATCAACTCTCCTTGAAGACCCATTCACGCGGCCCGGACGGCATGTGCCGGCCGGGCCAAGTTCGCTCATTAGGCCGCGTCTTACTGAGCCATCAAACCTTCGGCATCGAGACCAACGGTCAGGGCGCCGATCGGGGCACCGCTGGCGTCGACCACGGTGACACTGGTCTGCAGCTGGAAGCGCTGGGTCGATTCATCCTGCTCGACATCGTCGGCGAAAACGGCGCCGGCACCAGCCTGGAAAGTCTTTTGCCACTTGCCTTCGTCACCCTGCCAATAATCGCTGGTGGCATCGCAGACGCCGACATTAAGGCCTTTGTTGTCCATCAGGATCATCTCGGTGACGAGGCCGTTGGTGCCTGTGCACTTCTCCTTCAGCTTGGCAGAGACGGCGGCATTGACCACGGAATCGATCAGCGGATGTGCCGCAGCGCCCACTTCCGATTTCCATTGCGCATCGAGTTCGTCGATCTTGGCTTGGTCGTAGGCAGCGTGTTCGGCATTGGCGGCTTCGACAGCAGCGACGATCGCCGGATCTGCCGCCCATTGCGCGATATCGCTTTTGGCGAAGGCTTCGGCCTTGGCTTTCGTCTCCGCATCATCGGCAAAGGCGCTGGTCGCAGCAGCCGCGACAAAGGCGGCGCACAGAATGGATGTCCTCAACATGGTTTTCCTCGCATCTACGTTTGGCACAGGCTTGCGCGCGGCCTTGGTTGTTGCGGTCGTCATCACAACGAGTGAGATCGCTGCGATCCTGACCGACCGATCAAGCGTAGTGGGAAGAAACTTAAGTGCGCGTTAAACACCGCGCAGATTTTCGTTGATCTAAATCCTAGTGCTGGGAATGTGTTCGTGTGTCGTCACACTGTCAGCGCGACGGCTTGATACCGTGGCGCTGGTCGAACAAGGCGAGCTCATGCGCGATCGAACGCTCGACAAGATCGCGATAGAGCGGCTCGATAAAGTCGGGTTCTATGCCGCTGGTCGTTGCGGCGGCACGCACTTTTGCAATCACATCTTCGATCCGCGCCTCATCGCGCACCATCGCACGCTGCGGCTTGATGCGGGCCGCTTCGCCGATGAAGTGCAGCCGGTCGGCGAGGAGTGCGACGATCGCGCGATCGAGCGCGTCAATCTCGGCGCGGACTTCAGTCATATCGCGGCAGCTTTTACGCCGCGCGTTACTTTTTTCGGACGCCGTCATTGCGCCTGCCCCGTCACGCCTGTTTTGCATCGATGATGCCGCGGCGCACGGCGCGGGTGCGGGTGAAGGTCTCGAACAGCTTGTCGCCCTCGCCCCAGCGGATGGCCCGCTGCATGGCGGTGAGGTCTTCGGTGAAGCGACCGAGGATCTCGAGGACAGCCTCGCGGTTGTTCAAGAAGATGTCGCGCCACATGGTGGGATCCGATGCGGCAATGCGGGTGAAATCGCGAAAGCCGGAGGCCGAGAATTTGATGACCTCGGATTGCGTCGAGGTTTCGAGCTGTGTCGCTGTGTCGACGATGGTGTAGGCGATCAAATGCGGGAGATGCGACGTGATCGCCAGCACCTGGTCATGGTGGGCGGGTTCCATCACCTCGACCATCGAGCCGACGGCGGACCAGAGCGCCTGCAGCTTCGCCGTCGCCGTGGGGTCGCTGCCGGGCACGGGCGTCACGATCGCCCAGCGCCCCTTGAACAGGTCGGCAAAGCCGGCGCGGGGACCGGAATGCTCGGTGCCGGCAATCGGGTGGCCGGGAATGAAATGGACACCTTCCGGAACATGGGGCCCGAGGTCGCGGATCACCGCCTGCTTGACCGAGCCGACGTCGGTGAGGATGGCGCCCTTCTTCAAATGCGGCGCCAGGGCCGGGCCGATATCGGCATAGGCGCCGATGGGTGTGGCCAGGATGACCAAGTCCGCATCCTTGGCGGCGGCGGCCAGACTGTCGACGACCTGGCCCAGCGTCAACTCATGGGCGGCAGCACGCGCTTCCGCGCTGGCATCGAAGATCGCGATTTCGCCTGCCAATTTTTGCTCGGCGATGGCGCGCGCCAACGACGAGCCGATGAGGCCGATGCCGATAATGGCGATGCGCTGAAAGAGCGGATCTGTCATTGCGTGGCCGCTCCCGCAACAAAATCGCCCAGCGCCTGCGCGCAGGCCTTCACGGCGGCTTCCTCGGCGATGGTGATGCGCAAATAGTCAGGCAGACCGTAGGCGCCCATCTTGCGCACCAGCACGCGGCGCGACTTCAAGAACTTCTCGGCGGCATCGGCATTGAGTTTCGGATCGGTCGGGAAACGCACCAGCAGGAAATTGCCGACCGAGGGGCAGGGGTGGAGGCCGATGCGCTTCACCTCGGCCACGAACCAGGGCAGCCAGTAATCGTTATGCGCCTTGGAGCGTTTCACATGGTCCTTGTCGGCGAGACCAGCGACACCGGCGAGCTGTGCCGGGGCGGCGACGTTGAAGACGCCGCGAATGCGGTGCAGCACGTCGATGATCGACTTGTGGCCATAGGCCCAGCCGAGACGCAGAGCGGCCAGGCCATAGATCTTGGAGAAGGTGCGCGACATGATGACGTTGTCGTATTCCTTCACCAGTTCGGACCCGTCGGTGTAGTCGGGCTTGTCGACATATTCGGCATAGGCTGCGTCGATGACGAGCAGCACATTGGCCGGCAGGCCTTCGCGCAGGCGACGGATTTCCGAGGCCGGGATATAGCTGCCGGTCGGGTTGTTCGGGTTGGCGACGAAGCAGATCTTCGTGCGCGGGGTCACTGCGGCCAGCAAGGCATCGACGTCGGTGGTGAGGTCTTTTTCCGGCGCGGTCACCGGCGTCGCACCCACCGATTGCGCGGCAATCGGGTAGATCAGGAAGCCGTGGCGCGAATAGAGCACCTCGTCGCCGGGGCCGGCATAAGCACGGGTGATGAGGACGAGGATGTCGTCGGAACCGGTGCCGCAGATGATCTCATCTTCCTTGGCGCCGATTTCGCGCGCCAGGCCGGCGCGCAGCACGTGACTGGCACCATCGGGATAGCGATGCAGATCGGCGGCACCTTGAACATACGCCTCCATGGCGAGCCGGCTGGCGCCCAAGGCACTCTCATTCGACGACATTTTATAGATCGGGCCGGATCCAGGCAGGTCATGCTCGCCCGGCACATAGGCGGCGATGTCGAGAATTCCGGGACGCACGTGCAAAGTCATGATGTCAGCTCCAGAGGCGCGCGGTGCGGCGCCGGTCTCTCTCAATGGCCGGACGGTTCGTCGGCCAGTTCTTCCTTGGTGAGCGGTTCGGCATAAGAGCCGATGCTGTGCAGCCGGGCGCCCTTGCCGAGCGCGCTGGCAACAAGGCCGAGGCGCGGGTCATGCCCGTCGATATAGCCGGCGACCTCGGCCAGATTGAGGTCGGCCTCCAACTGGTCGCGCCCGCCATGAATGAAGCTGGTGGTGAGCCCGACGCCGGCCAGGGCCTGGCGGAAGGTCGAGCGGCTGACCGGTTCGGCAGTCTCGAGGACCAGCAGCGAATGGTCGCGGTCGGTGGGCTCGGTCGGCGTGCGCCCGACGACCAGGGCCTGCAAATCCGGGTTGCGCTGGTTGCCGGGGTCGCCGAAGGGCAGCCTGGCGATGACATGGGGCAATTGGGCCGAGCCCACCAGGCGGCGCCACCAGGGGCCGGTTTCGTCTTCGCGCGGGAAGGGCAAGACGGCAACGGTGGCCGAGCCGTCCATGACCGCCGAAAGCGCGCGGTCGACGCGGCTGAAGGTGAGGAGCTTGACGCGGCTGCCGTAATGGTCGCGCGCCACGTCCCAGAACCCGGGCTGGCTCGCCGGGGCATAGACCGCGACGGCAAAAGGCCCTTCGACCTGGAGGAGGGCCGAGATCATCTCGCGCCACATGCGCACGACGACGGATTTGGGCAGCTTGCCCTGATGGCGGGCGGTAAGGCGCCGGAGAATCTTGGCTTCACGGGCCGGGCGGATGAACTTCGCCCCTTCGGCCGGTGAATCGCCGGTGAGCGGCTGCTTGGCCGCCTTCGCGGCACCCACCGCCACCGCCAATTCGGTGCGCTGCATCAAGAGGTCGTGGAGCTGGCTGTCGATGGCATCGATCTTGTGCCTGAGCCGAACCAGCTCATCACCAGAGTTACCCCCGCTCCCATCCCCAGTGCCGTTCGGCCCCTGCATGTTCCAAAACCGTCCAATGAGTTTTAAAGGCCGCGCCTCAAACCCCATCCCGGGCGGCGGCGGACCGGCGCCAGTGATAGCCGCCAAGGGACGGAAAAGCAAAGAAAACCTTGAAAGAACGCGGCTCCGGAGGGGGCTTCGGGTCCACGGACCCCACCCCCCGGCCGGCGGTCACGGCAAATCTCGCTTCCGGCCCGTCCGAGGCGGCTTCAGGCGCCGGGCGGCATTTGCAGGGCCTGGGGGAGCCCCTGGGCCGACCCTATTCGCCGACCTTCTCGATCTCGAACGGGGTGGTCTGGTAGATCTCGTTGATCCAGTTCGAGAAAAAGAGGTGGGCGTGCGGGCGCCAGCGGTTGAGCGGCGCCTTGGTCGGATCATCGCTCGGGAAATAGCCGTGCGGCAGCTTGATGGGGACCTGGGCCGCGACGTCGCGCGCATACTCGTCGCCCAGCGACGTCGCGTCATATTCCATGTGATCGAGCACATAGAGACGGCGCGTGCCACGGCTCTGGGCGATGCACACACCCTTCTCGTCGGAATAGGCCAGCACATCGACGTCCGGGCAGGCGGCCACATCTGCGGTCCTGATCTCGGCCCAGCGCGAAATCGGAATCACGAAATCGTCCGAGAAGCCGATGAGGAAAGGTGACGACGGCTTCATGATCTTCTGGGCGTAGACGCCGAAGGCCTTTTCGGCGAGCTGATGCTTCGGCACGCCGTGAAAATGATAGAGTGCCGCCATGGCACCCCAGCAGACATTGATGGTCGAATGCGCGTTGGTCGTGGTCCAGTCGAAGATCTGCTGCATCTCCGGCCAATAGGTCACGTCCTCATAGGGGATGGTCTCGACCGGCGTGCCTGTGATGATGAAGCCGTCGAACTTGCGGTGCCGTGCATCCTCCCAGGTCTGATAGAAGGTGCGCAGATGGTCTTCGGCCGTGTTCTTGGAGGCATGGTTGCCGACGCGGACCAGCGAAAGCTCGATCTGCAGCGGCGTGGCGCCCAGCAGGCGCGCGATCTGCAGCTCTGTCTTGATCTTGTTCGGCATCAGGTTGAGGAGGCCGATCTGCAGCGGGCGGATGTCCTGGCGGATCGCCGCCGTCTCGGTCATCACGCGCACGCCCTCGTTCTGGAGGGCGCGGAAGGCTGGTAGCTTATCGGCAATCTTGATCGGCATGTGCGGTCACCCAAAAATCGGCAAATGGCTCGCCGGGGCCCGCAGCCTTGGGATTCCAAATCTAGAAACCTCAGGCGGCCCTTTAGCGAGTTTTTTTACGTGGCTGCAAGCCGGCCGGCCAAATCACCACGGAATGGCCCTATTTAACCGATCCGGTGCCCCAGCTACAATACGATTTATCGGGCCTTGAACGCGGTGCTGGGTGGCGCTTTGCGCATGTTGCGGGGCATTTTGCCGCATAAAGGGCGAAACTGCCCGGCTGGTGGCAGGCCCCAGCTGGCGAAGTGGGGCGGCCTAGTTGGCCATTCGCAGCTTGAGCCAGCTGGTCAGCTCGAAATAGTACTGTGTCGTCTGTCCCCCGCGCTCCCAGACAACGGCTAAAACGTACTTGTCGTCAGCACGCGAAATCAGCTTAAAGGAGCGGTAGTCACCTTTCTGCTGGCGCTCATACACATAAGATGCCGCCTCGTGAATAATATCGGCATTCGCATTGGAAAGTGGTGGTAGAAGCGGCTGCTCTATTCTGTGGCCATCGCCGCCTTTGAACTCGAGGTTCGCCTTCTTGGCGCTGCCATCGACAGCGCGCAGGACGGCGTCCATGAATGCGCGGCAGACTTCTTCACCCTTCTCCCCCAGCTCGACTGGCCGGCCGGCGTCCATGCTGACGCGATTGGGTTCGACCAGTACGTCACAGGCGACGACGTCGCCACCACTGCGAGCATTGGCGGATACAATGGTTGGTGGGGCCCATAACCACAAGGCGACCAAGAACGTTCGAAGCGGCAAACACTTCACTGGCGGATATCCATGAGTTGACAGCGTCAACGTAATGTAGCTGCAAGATCGCAGAACTTCACGTATAAAGAGATTTGATGCTATCTCGCGTCGCTCAGGCGGCTGCTCTCGTTGCCAATGGCCTACAGCTTTGTTGAAGGAGCCGGGTAAGCGAGAACTCTCTTTTGTCATGCCCCGCGCAGGCGGGGCATCCACGAGTTCCTGTGCTGCCTGAAGAAAGCAACTCGTGGATCCCCCGGCCAAGCCGGGGGATGACAGTTTCAGTTAGTAGCAATGACGGAGGAGCCATCGTGACCGATTTCATGTCCATCCTGGCCATCATGGCGGCGATGCTGATCGGGGCGATTTCGCCGGGGCCGAGCTTCCTGCTGGTGGCGCGCACCTCGCTGTCGCAGTCGCGGCCGCATGGCCTGGCGGCGGCGCTCGGCATGGGGGTGGGCGGCATGGTGCTGGCGACACTGGCGGTCGTCGGCCTGCAGGCGCTCTTCATGCAAGTTGGCTGGCTCTATATCGGCTTCAAGATCGGCGGCGGCGCCTATCTGGTTTATCTAGGCTTCTGCCTGTGGCGCGGCGCCAAGGAACCGCTGGCGGCGGCGACCGAGATGGCGGGCGGCAACCGCAGCCTGTTCCGGACCTTCCTGCTGTCGCTGGCAACGCAGCTCAGCAACCCCAAGACGGTGATCTTCTATTCCAGCGTGTTTGCGGCCCTGCTGCCGGCCCAGCCCTCGCTCACCCTCATCCTCGCCTTGCCTTTCGTGCTGTTCCTCATCGAAGGCGGCTGGTACAGCGCGGTGGCGCTCGCTTTCTCGACGGCGAAGCCACGCGCCGCCTATTTGAGCTTCAAGGCCTGGATCGACCGCGCCGCCGGCGCCGTGATGGCATCCTTGGGCCTGCGGCTGATTTTTGGCGGTGTGAAGGTTTGAGGCGAGCGCTCCACACCCTCTTCGGTCATCCCCGGGCTTGACCCGGGGATCCACTGATTGCCCTGAGAGAGTGGATGCCCGGGTCAAGCCCGGGCATGACGGTTTTGAAGAGAGCGGTCAGTCCAACAAGCTCCGCAACGCGCGGTTGGCCACGGCCAGCATGGCAAGTTCGAGCTTTGCTGTCTGGCGGAGATCATTGAAAAGCGCTTCGGCGCGCGGCAGGGCCCCGGAGCGGCCGGCTTTCCAACCCTCGATCGCCTTTTCGCCGGTCTGTGCCAGATCGTTGGCAAGGACCGCGCCGGTGAGGTCGCGCTGGTGGGTGTTGAGATCGTCGATGATCGCGAACACCGCCAGGCGCTGCCAGTGGCTGTCGCCGATGAGGCCCTTGGCGCCGTTCCGCAGCCAGTCGATGTTGAACTGGTCGCCGATGGCGAAATAGGTCGCCGCCACGTCCTCGACCTTGATCTTGGTCTGCGCCGCGATCTTCACCACGTCGAGAATGGTGCCGAGCGAAGCGAGCTGCGAGATGCGGCGCGCCAGGGCCTCCGGCACGCCGGCCGATTGCAAGGCCCCTTGGCGCTTCTGGTTGGCCGCCTGGTCGGCGCCAGAGACGATCTTCGGGAGTGCCGCTTCGATGGCGGCAATGCCCGGGGCGCTGCCGGCGATGTTGGCGGCGATGTCGAGCGGGTGCTCGCCATTGCGCAGGAACCACAGGGTCGCGGCTTCGGCCAAACGGTTGATCTCGATCAGCATCGAAGTCTGGACGCTGGCCGAGACCTTGTTGTCGAGCGCCTGGATCGCCGCCCACATGTCGCGCAATTTGAAGGCACCGCGCGTGATGGCATAGGCGCGGGTGATGGCGGAGGCCGACTGCCCGGTCTTTTCCTTGGTCACATGGATGAAGGTGGCACCCATCCGGTTGACGAGGCTGTTGGTGACCACGGTCGAGATGATCTCGCGCCGCAGGCGGTGCTTGGCAATGAGCGGCTGATAGCCTTCCTGCAGCTTCTTGGGAAAGTAGGTGACGAGGTCGTCGGCGAGTTGCGGATCGTCGGGAAGATCCGAGGGCAGCAGCTCGTCATAGAGCGCCATCTTGGAATAAGCGAGCAGCACGGCGCTTTCCGATCGGGTGAGGCCGATGCGCTGTGTCAGGCGGTGGCGCATGGTCTCGTCATCGGGCAGGAACTCGATGGCGCGGTCGAGCCGGCCGGCGCGCTCCAATCCGCGCATGAACCGGCCCTGCTGGTCGAGGAGCGTATAGCTCTGCGCCTCGGCCACTGAGAGCGCCTGGGATTGCAGGTAGTTGTCGCGCAAGACCAGGGCGCCAACCTCGTCGGTCATTTCAGCGAGCAGCTTGTCGCGCTGCTTCAGTGTCAGATCGCCCGCCGCCACCGCCTCGTTGATGAGGATCTTGATATTGACCTCGTGATCCGAGGTGTCGACGCCGGCGGAATTGTCGACGGCATCGGTGTTGAGGCGCTTGCCGGTGAGGGCCGCCTCGACACGGCCGCGCTGAGTGCAACCCAGATTGGCGCCCTCGCCGATGACACGGGCCCTGAGATCCGCGGCATTGATGCGCACGGCGTCATTGGCGCGGTCGCCGACATCGGCATGGGTCTCGTCGCTCGATTTCACATAGGTGCCGATGCCGCCGAAGAACAGCAGGTCGATCTCGGCCTTCAAGAGCAGCTGGATGAGCTCGTTGGGCGTCACCTGGTCCTGGGTGAAGCCGAAACGCTGCTTCACCTCAGGCGTCAGTTTGATCGACTTCGCCTTGCGCTCGAAGATGCCGCCGCCGGCGGAGATGATCTTGGCATCATAATCGTTCCAGCCCGAGCGCGGCAGGTTGAAGAGGCGCTGGCGCTCGGCAAAGCTCTTCTTCACGTCCGGGTTGGGGTCGAGGAAGATGTGCATGTGGTTGAAGGCGGCAACGAGCTTGGTGTGCTCGGACAGCAGCATGCCGTTGCCGAACACGTCGCCCGACATGTCGCCGACGCCCACACAGGTGAAGTCGACATTCTGGATGTCGTGGTCGAACTCGCGGAAATGGCGCTTGACGCATTCCCAGGCGCCGCGTGCCGTAATGCCCATCTTCTTGTGGTCGTAGCCGGCCGAACCGCCCGAGGCAAAGGCATCGTCGAGCCAGAAGCCATAATCGCGCGAGACCGAATTGGCGATGTCGGAGAAGGTCGCCGTGCCCTTGTCGGCGGCGACGACCAGATAGGGGTCGTCGCCGTCATGGCGCACGACCTTGAGGGGCGGTTTCACCGCGCCGCCCACCAGATTGTCGGTGATGTCGAGGAGGCCGCGCATCAAGGTCTTGTAGCAATGCACGACCTCGGCCATCACGGCGTCGCGGTCGCCCTGGACCGGGCGCTTCACCACGAAGCCGCCTTTGGAACCCACCGGCACGATGACGGCGTTCTTCACCATCTGGGCCTTCATGAGGCCCAGGATCTCGGTGCGGAAATCCTCGCGCCGATCCGACCAGCGGATGCCGCCGCGGGCAACCTTGCCACCGCGCAGGTGGATGGCTTCGGCGCGCGGGCTGTAGACGAAGACCTCGACCAGCGGTCGTGGCAGCGGCAGCTCCTCGATCTTTGCGGAATCGAGCTTGAAGGAGACGTATTCCTTGGGCCCGCCATCCGCCGCCGGCTGGTAGAAATTGGTGCGCAAGGTCGATTGCACCGCGTTCAAATAGCGCCGCAGAATCCGGTCCTCGTCGAGATTGACGACGGCATCGAGCTTCTGGCCGATCTTCTCGACGATCTGCGCCGATTTCTCGTCCCGCTGATCGCCGAAAGCCGGGTCGTTGCGCACGTGGAACAGCTGCACGATGTTGCGCGTGATGCCTGGATTGGCATTAAGAGTCGCTTCCATATAGGCTTGGCTGAAGGCGATCGCCGCCTGGCGCAGATATTTGCAATAGGCGCGGACCAAAGTGATGTCGCGCCAACCCAGGCCCGCCGTGATGACCAGGCGATTGAAGCCGTCATCCTCCATCTGCCCGTCCCAGATCTTGGCATAGGCTTCATGGAACTTGTCGCGGATGGCGGCGATGTCGACCTCGCGCCCGTCGGCCGTGACCATGGTGAAGGCGTGAATCCAGATCGGCTGCTCCTGGCCGACCGGACGCACGTCGAACGGATTTTCGCTGATGACCTTGAGGCCGAAATTCTCCAGCGAGGGCAGCACGTTGGAAAGTGCAATCTTGTCGCCGGATTTATAGAGCTTCAAATGCAGCTCGTTCGAACCGGCCTCGACCGGGCGGTAGAGGTTGATCGCGGTCTTGTTGAATTTGAGCGCTTCCTCGACGCGGTCGATATCGCTGACTGCGGCATGGGCATTGAAGTATTCCTCGAAGCCCAGCGGGAAGGCGTCGCCATAGCGGCGCTGCAGGGCGAGGCCCTCGGCTTCGCCCTTGGCCTCAATGAGCGCATCCTTCAGATGGTCGGCCCAGGAGCGGCAGGCATCGGCCACCAGCTGTTCCAGTTCCTTGACGTCATAGGGCGGAATCTCACCCGGCTTGGTGGCGATGATGAGATGGACGCGCGCCAGCGGACTGTCGGTCAGATGGACGAAATAGTTGGAGACGCGACCGTTGAACGCCTTGCAGAGGATGTTCTGGATGCGCTGCCGCAGCTCCGTGGTCTGCCAGTCGCGCGGCAGGTAGACGAAACAGGAGACGAACCGTTCATAAGGATCGCGCCGCACGAACAGGGCGACACGCTGGCGGTCCTGCAAGTTGAGGATGCCGAGCGAGGTTTCCAACAGTTCGTCGATGCCGACTTGAAAAAGCTCGTCGCGCGGATAGATCTCTAGGATGTTGGCCAGCGCCTTGCCGTCATGGCTTTGCGGGTTGAAGCCGGCGCGCTTGGAAACGGTCTCCACCTTGTGGCGCAGCAGCGGGATGTCCCAGGGCGAGCGGTTATAGGCGACCGAGGTGAAGAGGCCGGCAAAGAGATGTTCGCCGACGACATCGCCCTTGTCGTTGAAGATCTTGATGCCGATCGTGTCGAGATGCACGTTGCGGTGCACGGTCGAGCGCAGATTGGCCTTGGTGACCAGGATCATCTTGGGCTGGGTCAGGAAGCTGCGCACATCGGGCGGCAGGGCATCGAGATTGCGCATGCCCTCGAAGACCCGAGTCTCGGGATCAGCCAGCACGCCGAGGCCGGCTTCCTTCTTGATATGATAGGTGACGCTGTCGCCTTCGCCGGCAAAGGTGTATTCGCGGTAGCCGAGGAAGGTGAAGTGATCGTCATTGATCCAGTCGAGGAAGGCCGAAACCTCGGTCACTTCCTCCTTGGGCAGCGGCAGCTTGCGCTTCTTGGCATCTGCTATGACGGTCGCAAGCTTGGCTCGCATCTTCTGCCAGTCGGTGACGGCCGCGCGGACGTCACGCAGCACGATCTCCATCCGCGCCTTGACCGTATCGAGCTGTTCCTGCGTCGCCACCTGGTTGACGCGCAGCTGCATGACGGATTCAGCCACTGTCGCGCCCGATTGGCCATCTTCGGCACCGATCGCCGTCAGCTGGCCCTTGGCGTCGCGCGTCGCTCGCAGGACCGGATGGATGACGAGATGGACGCCGAGATCGAGGCGGTTGAGTTCGGCCGTGAGCGAGTCGACCAGGAACGGCATGTCGTCATTGACGACCTCGACCACCGTGTGGGTCGAACGCCAGCCATGTTCGTCGATGCGCGGGTTGAAGACGCGCACCTTGGCCTGACCGGGGGCGCGCACTTGCGCGAAATTGGCCAGCGACAGGGCCGCGCTGAAAAGATCCTCAGGGCTCTCTCCGGCAATGTCGGATTGGGGCACGTTGGCATAGAACTGGCGGATGAAGGTTTCGATGAGCGCGGCGCGCTTGCGCTCAATTCGTTCACCGACAAAGCGCACGACTTCGTCGATCAGCTGGGTCTTCAGCTTTTCCGCTCGCATGATAGCAATATCCCCGATGACAGTGATTGGTGATTAGTTGTTGTTATTATTTGCGATTCTAGCCGAACCGGCGGCAAAGAGCCAATCCGGCACAAGGCCGGAAAGGACATGCAAAAAGACGCCTAATTGATTGTTTCGTGGGTCTTTGGACCCGTTTTCACGCTTCTAGTCCTGTTTTGGTAAAGAAAATTTAAACCATCAGGCGTCATTCTCGGGAAAAGCGAAGTCGGAGATAGCTGGGGCGCTGTTAGCGCTGTCTCCGTTTGGAACCTCTAGGAGATAAGCCATGCTGATGGACGAAGTCCGCGGCGAAGCCTTTTTGCGCAAGCTGCCGCAAGACATCCGCGACAGCCTGACCCCCGCCCAGACGCAGGCGATCAGCCGGGTGGCGCAAGGGACGATCCAGCGCCGGCATCCGGTCGACTTCCGGGTCTCGGTGCCGTTGCCGTTCGGCGAACGGGCTTATCTGGTGTTCCTGCTGGGCAAGGAAAAGCGCTCGAGCGCCCGGCGACAGCTCGACCGGCAACTGCGCCCGACCGATCGGTTGAGCCAGATCGTGGTGTTCGGCCTGGGTCTTGCGGCCTTCACACTGGCGGCCTTCATCGCACTCCTGTTTCATAACGCGGTGCTGGCTCCTTAAACCGTGCGCCTCGCTCATGTTTGGCTGGCGGCACTCATCGCCATCGGCGCAAGCCCGGCCCTGGCGCAGACGTCCGGCCTGCCGCCGCTCCCCAAGATCGGTATCGAGGGCGAGGACAACCGCATCCGGGTCGATTCGAAGGTCTGGCCATGGATCGCCATCGGCCGCATCAACCGCGAGGTGGGCGGGCATTGCACCGGCACGCTGATTGCGGCCGATAAGGTCCTGACCGCCGCCCATTGCCTGTACAATCAGAATGACGGGCGTTGGACCGTGCCCTTCGAAGTGCATTTCGTGGCTGGCTACGACCGCGGTTCTTTTGCGGCCCATGCGCGGGGGAGGAGCTTCACGCATGACCCACAATACGATCCGACCAATGCGGCCAGTCTCCAGCAGATGACACATGACTGGGCGATCATCACGCTGGACCAGAAGCTGAAACTGAAGCCGGTGCCGCTGGCGCCGGGGGCGGCGCAGGCGATCATCGGCGGACAGGGCAAAGCCGGGGTCAGTGCTGCCGGCTATAACGGCGACTGGTCGGAAATCCTGATGACACACCAGGGCTGCCGCCTGCTGGGGACGCTCGCCGAGCGACCGCTGCTGATCCATGACTGCGACACGACCTTTGGTGCCTCGGGCGGGCCGCTGCTGCGGATCGAGGACGACAAGGCCGAGATCGTCGGCGTGCTCTCGGGTGTCCTGACGCTGAAGGACAAGAGCGAGAAGGGGGCCGCGGTGCCCGTCTGGACCTTCAGGTCTTTGCTGCCGAAGTGAGGCGCAGCACGACAAAGCCGAGCACGGCCGAGAGCAGCGAGCCGCCGATGACGCCGAGGCGAATTTCCGCCGCCAGGGCCGGATCGGGAAAGGCCAACCCGCCGATGAAAAGCGACATGGTGAAGCCGATGCCGGTCAGGAGCGCCACGCCATAGATCTGCGCCCAGCTTGCGCCACTGGGACGCTGGCACAGGCGCAAGGCAACGCCGATGAGAACGGCGCCGAGCACCCCCGCCTGCTTGCCGAGGAAAAGGCCCAGCGCGATGCCGAGGGTGAGCGGGTGCAGCAGGGTCTCCGTCGAGACACCGCTCAGCGAGACGCCCGCGTTGGCGAAGGCGAAGATCGGCATGATGGCGAAGCTGACCCAGGGGTGAAGGCCATGCTCGGCGCGCCGCAGCGGGCTGTGTTCGGTATCCGCCTCGCCCTTGAAGGGGATGAAGAAGGCGACGGCGACACCGGCCAAGGTCGCATGCACGCCCGATTTCAGCACGCAAACCCAGATGAAGATGCCGATGAGGACATAGGGCGTGATGCGCCGGACATTCATGCGGTTGAGGACGAGGAGGCCGGCAAGGCCGATGGCGGCAAGGCCCAATGATATCAGCGACAGATCGGCAGTGTAGAACACCGCGATGATGATGATGGCGCCCAGATCGTCGGTGATGGCAAGCGCCAGCAGGAAGACCTTGAGGCTGGCGGGCACACGGTCGCCAAGCAATGTGAGGACGGCAAGGGCGAAGGCGATGTCGGTGGCGGCCGGTATGGCCCAGCCGGCGAGATATTCCGGGCTCGCCCGGTTGACGAGGCAATAGACGAGGGCGGGGAGGGCCATGCCGCCCAAAGCGGCGATGCCGGGGAGGCTCGCCTGGGCTGGTGACGACAACTCGCCTGCCAGAACCTCGCGCTTGATCTCCAGCCCGACCAGGAAGAAGAAGATCGCCATCAAGCCGTCATTGATCCACAGCAGCAGCGGTTTCACCAGCCCGACCTGGCCCAGCGTCACGCCGAAGGGCAGATTGAGAAACCCCTGATAGAGCCCGGAAAGCGCGCTGTTGTCGCAGATGAGGGCAAGGACGGCTGCCAGGAGCAGCAGGATGCCACCGCTCGATTCAAGCTGCAGGAACTGGCGCAACGGATTCATGCGGCCCCTCAGAAAAGCGCGGCGTTGACGAAACGATGAACCAGGATCGAAGCGCCATAGCCGGCCGCCACCGCCCAGCTCCATTTGAGATGGGCAAAGAAGGTATAGCTGCCGCGCGCCTGGCCCATCAGGGCGACGCCGGCCGCTGACCCTATGGAGAGGATCGAGCCGCCGACACCACAGGTCAGCGTCACCAGCAGCCATTGCCCGTTGGTCATGGCGGGGTCCATCTTGAGGACCGCGAACATCAGCGGGATGTTGTCGACGATGGCAGAGAGGGCGCCGATGACGATATTGGCCGTCGTGGGCCCCAGGCCCGCATAGAGGATCTTCGATGTGACGGCGAGATAGCCCATGGCGCCAAGCCCGCCCACCGCGAAGATGATGCCGAAGAAGAACAGCAGGGTGTCAAACTCCACCCGCTGAATCTCCTTGAAGGAATCAAGCAGCATGTCCGAATTGTCGCGGCGCTTGCCTAGGCGGTTGAGGTAATAGGCCCAGATCTGCAAGTAACCGAGCCCCAGCATCATGCCGATGGCGGGCGGCAAATGCAGGAAGTTCTTGAAGGCGACGGCGGTGGCGATGGTGGCGGCAAAGAGCAGGATGACGCCGATGGACCCGGGCTTCGGTCGCACCCGTTCCTGCCGCGGCGCGGGCTTGCCCGGCGGCAGGGCAAAATGCATCAGCGCCGCCGGCACCAGCCAGTTGACGAGCGAGGGCAGGAACAGATCGAAGAAATCCCAGAAGCCGAGCTTCCCCGCCTGCCACACCATCAATGTGGTGATATCGCCGAAGGGCGAAAAGGCGCCGCCGGCATTGGCCGCCACGACGATGTTGATGCAGCCCAGGGCGATGAAGGCACGGGAGCCAGCCCCCACAGCCAGCACCACCGCCCCCATCACCAGAGCGGTGGTGAGGTTGTCGAGCACGGCCGAGAGGGGAAAGGCGATGGCCCCGGTCAGCCAAAAGAGCGCGCGGTAGCCAAGGCCCAGCGCCACGAGCCTGGCCCTCAGCACATCAAAGACGCGCCGTTCCTCCAGCGTGTTCACATAGGTGATGGCGACCAGCAGGAAGAGCAGCAGTTCGCCATATTCGAGGATGATCTGGTTAACCGCGACATGCGCCGCCTCCGCTGCCCCGGCGGCGTCGTAGCCGATCGCGACCAGCGCCCAAATGAGGCCCGCCGCGACCAGGACGGGCTTCGATTTGCGCATCTCGATCACTTCCTCGCAGATCACGAGGAAGTAGGCGGCGGCGAAGATGAAGAGAACGGCAAGGCCGCTCCAATGCGTCGTCAGATCCATCACAGCAGCGGGGCCTTGTTCATTCTATGGCGCTCTGGGCGCCAAGATAACGAAAGCCCCGCGATTCTGTCGCCCCCAATGGGTCCGCAGAAAGCTGAAATCAACCTAAGGCATTGTCAAAAATAGATATTAATCGCCCCGGCCAAGCGCCGAAGCGCCGCCTCAAGCCAAGCTGGGCAGTGCCAGAATCAACATCATGAGGGCGGAAAAAGCGATCGCTTCGATGGCATTCTTGAGGCCGTAGGCCATGATCCTGCTCCCGTTGTATCGTCTATGGACCCTTTATGTTCCATTCTTGTTCCAACGTCAAGGGGCATTCCGGAGGCATTCAGTTGAGCCGCGTTTCCTTGCGGTGATAGGCGCCGGCTTCCGGCCCGAAGAACAAGTCGCGGATCATCGGATGCCTGCAGGGCTTGCCGCTGTCGTCTGGCAGCAGGTTCTGCTCAGAGACATAGGCGACATAGGTCGCCTCCGCGTTCTCGGCGAGGAGGTGATAGAAGGGCTGGTCGCGGCGCGGCCGGATCTCGGCCGGAATGGATTGCAGCCATTCCTCGGTGTTGGCAAAGACCGGGTCGACATCGAAGATCACGCCCCGAAACGGATAGACGCGGTGTTTGACGATGTCGCCGATCTTGAAGCGGGCAAGGCGCGCCGCCGTGGGGGAATCTGTCATGGGACTAGAGATCGTATGCCTGGCACTGCGGGTCAAGTCCCTGCAGGACGGCTGGCAGCAATCTGGGCATCGATGGCCCCCAGCAATTCCCCGCGGGTGAAAGGCTTGGCCAGAATCCTGCTGGCGCCCAGCTGGTGGGCCAGATGCAGCACATCGTCACGATTGCTGCGCCCGCCGCCGGAAATGGCGATGATCGGCAGGTCCGGCAACATGGCCCGCAGATTGAGGATGACTTCTATTCCCTCCATTCCCGGCATGATGATGTCGGTTATGACAAGATGCACGGCACGGTGGCCGAGATCGTCGAGGGCCGCCTGGGCGTCGCTATAGGTCAGGCAGTGATAGTCCGATTCCGCCAGCATGCGAGCGATCATGCGCAAGATGGCTTCGTCGTCATCAATGACCATGACGGTCTTCTGCTTTACTTTGGTCTCTTCGTTCATCTTGACGCCAGCGATTGAAATCAAGAATTGTCGAGTAACGCGCGCAGGCGTTCGGCCAGTTCATGGCGGCGGTAGGGCTTGCTCATCAGTGCCACGTTGCGCGCCTTGGCGACGCTGGTGCGGACAGCTGCCTCGGCAAAGCCCGTCACGAGGAGAACCTTGAGGCGCGGATACAGCTGCTCCGCCTGGGAAGCAAGATCGAAGCCGCTGATCCCACCCGGCATGACGACGTCCGAGAACAGCACGTCGATGCCGCTCTCGCGGGCGAGAATCTGCAGAGCTTCGGGACCGCTCGCCGCCTCGGTCACCTGATAGCCGAGATCGGTCAGCAGGCGGGCGGCCGTCTTGCGCACGGCTTCATTGTCGTCGACCAGCAGAACGCGCTCGGCACCCTTGGGAGCCGGTCGCTCGATGCTGTCGATCGTCGCGGCTCGACCGGGCGACATGGCACGCGGCAGATAGAGATTGACCGTCGTGCCGTGGCCCGGTTCGCTATAGACCTTGAGATGTCCGCCGGATTGCTTGGCGAAACCGAAGGCCATGCTGAGGCCAAGACCGGTGCCCTTGCCGGGTTCCTTGGTGGTGAAGAACGGCTCCATGATGCGGCCAAGGAGTTCTGGTGGAATGCCGATGCCGTCATCGGTGACGGCGATGCGGACATATTCGCCCGACGCCACCTCGGCATTGCTGTCGGCATAATGCGCATCGAGCACGGCATTGCCTACCTCGATGGTGAGATGGCCGCCTTCCGGCATCGCATCGCGGGCGTTGATGGCGAAATTGAGCAACACGTTGTCGAGTTGGCCGGCATCGACCAGGCAGGCCCAAAGATCCGGCGAATAATGCGTCGTCACCACGATGTTCTCGCCCAGAGTCCGGCGCATCATGGTGGCGATCTGCGGCAGATGCTCACCCAGGTTGAGAATCCCCGGATTGAGCGCCTGGCGTCGGGCGAAGGCCAGCATCTGCCGCGTGAGTGCCGCGCCGCGCAAGGCGCCATTGAGAGCCTCATTGGCGAGGTCGATGTCGTCGGGTTTTGAAAGGTGCGGCATCAGCGTGTCGATGCTGCCGATGATGACGCCTAGCAGATTGTTGAAATCATGGGCGATGCCACCGGTGAGCTGGCCGATCGCCTCCAGCTTCTGCGATTGGCGCAGGGTGGCTTCGGTCGCGCGCAAGGTGGTGATGTCGCGCACCGCCAGAACGGCACCGACACGCCGGCCATGCTCGTCGACGATCTTCTGGCCGTTGAGGAGGTGGGTGAGGATTGAGCCATCCTTGTTGATGCGGACGTTGATCTCGGCATTGACCACCGTCTCGCCGTTCATGACGCGGACGATGGGGATCTGCTCAAACGGGAGCGGCACGAGGTTGCGGTCGAGCAGCGCATCGGTTGCCGAGATCAATTCCCGATAGGTGAGCGCATCCTCTGGCAAGCCCAGGGCGCGGGCGGCACCATTCATGAAGACGACACGCCCGTCCGTGTCGAAGCAGAATACCATCTCCGACATGTTGTCGAGGACGGCGCGCATGTAATCCTGCTGCTCCTCAAGTTCAGCCTGGTGGCGCTCCAGTTCGCCCGCCATGCTGTCGAGGCTTTTGGCAAGATGGCCAAACTCGCTGCTGTCATGCGCCAGACCGCTGCGCACGCTGAAATCGCCGCCGGCAATGCGCGAACTGAGATCGACCAGGGTCTGAACCGGGCGTGAAATCATCCGCGTGCTTGTCAAGAAGGAGAAGGCCGTGATCGCCGCGGCCGCTGCCAGCAGCAACGCGACCTTGATGGCGATATTGTGGTTGATCGACGCCAGCTCCGGACCGAGATCGAGGCCGACCGCCAGATAGATCGGTGCCGCTCCTGGGCTACGCTGCGATTTGACCAGATGAAAGAATGTGCTGGACCCGTCCAGGTCGGCCACGGCGATGTCGGTCGTGTTGGCCGTCGCCTTGAGGGCGGCAAAAAGGGATGTGTCCGCGATCGATTTCGATGCCCAATTGCCGTCATCCGGATAGCGCACCATGACCACGCCATTCTGGTCGATGAGGGTGAAGGTCGCATTGGCGGGCAGACCTTCGGCGATGTCGTGCGCGCCGAACCAGCCGAGGTCGAGCGAGGCATAAACGACGCCGGTAAACTCATTGCCGGCATTATAGAGGGGGGCGCCGAAACCCAGGATCGGCCGGTGCGAGACGCGCCCGATCGCATAATCGCCGATCGTGAAGCTGCGCGTCGCCAGAACCTGCTGGAACCATGGCCGGTCGGCAGCGGAAACGCCGACCGCCTTCGGGTTGCTGGCACAGACCGCGTCACCCTGGGGATTTGTCGCGATGATATTGGCGTAACGGGGCTGGGCTTGGGCGACCTGGGTGAGGAGCGTGGAGCAGGCGGCTGTCGAGAGGTTGCGTACCTCGGGCAGCTGCGCCAGCAGATCGAGCGTGCCTTCGACATGGGAAATGGCGCGGTCGAGCGTGCCGGTGATGGATTGGGCGAGTTGCCGGCCCTGCAACTCGGCGGCCTTCACCTGACGGGTGCGGACCTCGATGACGTCGAAGGCAATGATGATGGCTGCCGGCAGCAGCACCAGCAGGATAAGGATCAGGAGACGATGCCGTAGTTGCGAAACCCAGCTCACTCGGTCATCCCGGCAGTTGTTCTTTACAATGACAGATGTACCTAAAGCACGGCCAAGTTCAAGCGTTTATCGGGTTTCTCTGATATTCTCGTTTTCCCTGCGCAGAGCATTTCGCCGGAAAATTTTGACATTGTGGAATAGAAGCCTGGGTGCGGCCACGATCTGTCGCGTGTCGCGCGGGTGCCGCCGGCAGATCAGGGCAATTTGGTCATTTCTTGATCCCGATCCGGAAGCCGGTGATTATCGCCGCCGTACATAGGATTTTTGCAATGGCATTTCAGGGAACATCGATGACCAGGCCCGCCAAGTTCACCGGTACCGACAGTTATATCACGACCCGCGACCTGGAGATTGCGGTGAATGCGGCGATGACGCTGGAGCGGCCTTTGCTGGTCAAGGGCGAGCCGGGGACGGGGAAGACCGTGCTGGCGCGCGAGGTGGCGCAGGCCTTGGGACTGCCGCTCATCGAATGGCATGTGAAATCGACCACCAAGGCGGCGCAGGGGCTTTATGAATATGACGCGGTCGCGCGCTTGCGTGACGGGCAACTGGGCGAGGCCAAGGTTCATGACATCGCGAACTACATCGTCAAGGGCAAGCTGTGGGAGGCGTTCGCCGCCGACCGTCAAGTCGTGCTGCTGATCGATGAGATCGACAAGGCGGATATCGAATTCCCCAACGACCTGCTGCAGGAACTCGACCGCATGGAATTCTTCGTCTACGAGACGAAGGAGACGGTGAAGGCAAAGTTCCGCCCGCTGGTGATCATTACCTCGAACAACGAAAAGGAACTGCCGGACGCCTTCCTGCGCCGCTGCTTCTTCCATTTCATCCGCTTCCCCGATCGCGCCACGATGGAGAAGATCGTGGCGGCGCATCATCCCAACATCAAAAACGATCTGGTGCGCGAGGCGCTCAATCTGTTCTTCGATATCCGCGAGGTGCCGGGCTTGAAGAAGAAGCCGGCAACGTCCGAATTGCTGGATTGGCTGAAGCTGTTGATGGTCGACGACATTCCGGCCGAGATCCTGAAATCGAACGATCCCAAGATGGTGGTGCCGCCCCTCTATGGCGCACTCTTGAAGAACGAGCAGGACGTGCATCTCTTCGAGCGCGTCGCGTTCCTGGCGCGCCGCGGTCAATGATGGGCGGTCGGTAGCGGCGATGTTCGCGGGCTTCATCACCTCCTTGCGCAATGAAGGTGTGGCGGTCAGCCTCACCGAATACCTGACCCTGCTCAAGGCCATGCGGCACCAGGTGGCGGTGCTGGATGTCGAGGATTTCTATTACCTCGCTCGCGCCACATTGGTGAAGGACGAGCGGCTGGTCGATCGTTTCGACCGCGTCTTTGCGCTCTATTTCCAGGGCCTTGCCGGCGTCTCAGAGGATCTGCTGGCCGAAATCCCCGAAGAATGGCTCAAAAAACTGGCCGAGAAGTATCTGAGCGCGGAAGAAATGGCGGCGATCAAATCGCTGGGCGGCTTCGAGAAGCTGATGGAGACCCTGCGCCAGCGCTTGGCAGAACAGCAGAAGCGCCATGAGGGTGGGTCGAAATGGATCGGCACCGCCGGCACCTCGCCTTTCGGCGCCTATGGCTATAACCCGGAAGGTGTGCGCATCGGCCAGAAGGAATCGCGCCATCGCAGCGCGGTGAAGGTCTGGGACAAGCGCGAGTTCAAGGATCTCGATGGCGAGGTGGAGCTGGGCACGCGCGGCATCAAGCTGGCGCTGCGGCGCCTGCGCCGCTGGGGCCGCGAGGGCGAGGCGAGCGAGCTTGATCTCGGTGGCACGATCCGCGCGACGGCCGCCAATGGCGGCGTGCTTGATCTCCACTTGCGCCCCGAACGGCGCAACAAGGTGAAGGTGCTCCTCCTCCTCGATATCGGCGGGTCGATGGACGACCATATCGAGGAATCGGCGCAGCTGTTTTCAGCCGCGAAATCGGAGTTCAAGCATCTCGAGACGTTCTATTTCCACAACTGCCCCTATGAGAAGCTGTGGCGCTCCAATCGGCGGCGCTATGACGACTTCACCGCGACGACCACGGTGATGAACACCTACGGGCCCGATTGGTGCCTGATCATCGTCGGCGATGCGACCATGAGCCCCTATGAGATCACCCATGCCGGCGGTTCGGTCGAGCATTGGAATGAGGAGGCTGGCGCCGTTTGGATGGAGCGGCTGCTGAAGCATTATCCCAAGGCTGCCTGGATCAACCCCAAGGACACGCATCACTGGGGCTATACAGCGTCCTTGAAACTGCTGAAGCAGATGATGGGGGAACGCATGTTCCCGCTGACGCTGGATGGACTGGATGGTGCGCTGAAAGAACTGCGCCGGCCGCATTGAGCTTGTCGGACATTGCCCCTCACCCCTCTGGGGTTGGGGTGAGGCGGCTACTCGTCAGTCTTGCCGCGCATCTTCTTGATCTTGGCATAGGCCTCGTTGGCCTGGGCGGACATGCGATTGGCCAGCGCCACGAAATCCGGCGGCAGATCTTTTGAGGCGATGTTGTCGGGATGGATCGGCATGATCGCCTTGTGGTAGGCGGCCTTCACCTCGGCGTCGCTGGCATTTTCGGCAATGCCGAGGATGTCATAGGGGCCGCGCGCGGCCCTGGCGTTGCTTTCCATCGGCACGATGCGGCGGATGGCGTCCTTGCGGATGATCTCGACCGACCCATCGGCGGCTTCGAAAGGCAGGAACTGGCGGTTGTCGTTCAATGTATCGCTGACGCGGGTGCCCGGAGCGACGAACAAGGCCATGAGCCGCTCGGCACCGTCATCCAGCTCGACCGTCATCATCACCTTGTGACGCGTCTTTTTGGTATTGGAACTGTCGAACATCCGCGCCCGCTACAACCAATGCTAAACGTTTCGACGACACTGCGCTGAAACGGTTAAAAAATGGTAGCGATTGGGAAATTGAGCGGTGGCGCTAGGCCGGGCGCCGCGCGAAGGCCAGCATCACGCCAAGGCCCATCAGCAGTGCGCCCGAAGCCTTTTGTACGCGCGTCATCAGGCGGGGCCTGGCGAGCAGGCCCCGGCGGACCCGACCGGCGGAGAAGGCGATGATGATGTCGGGTGTCGTGTTGAGTGTCACCGAGATGGCGCCCAAGGCAATGAATTGCAGCGCCACACGGCCATGGGCCGGATCGACGAACTGGCTGACGAAGGCGAGGAAGAAGGCGGCCGTCTTCGGATTGAACACTTCGACCACGATGCCTTCGAGGAAAGCGCGGCGGATGCCGGCCGGCTTGACCGCGATGTCGGTAAGATCGAAGCCGGCCTGGCGCCAGGTGCGCAGGCCCAGCCAGACAAGGTAGACGGCGCCCGCGATCTTCAAGGCGGTGAAGATCTCGGCGCTCGCCATCAGGATGGCGGAGACGCCGACGGCGCCGCCGATGACATGGACGAAGCCGCCCAACGCCGTGCCGAAACTCGACGCCAGCCCCTCGGCGCGACCGCCGGCGATGGAGCGCGCCGCCACATAGAGCATGCCCGGCCCCGGCGCGATGGCGAGGGCCAAGGCCGCGCCGAAGAAGATCGCGAAATGCAGCGGATCGAACATCGGTCATCCTTTCCAATCCGTCATCCCCGGGCGAAGACCCGGGGATCCACCGGTGCCGTTGAAGAGTGGATGCCCGGGTCAAGCCCGGGCATGACGGGTTCTGGGCGAACTCAGTACGCAAACTCCTTGAACACCGGATCGACGCTGCCGCCCCATTTGCCGTGATAGAGGTCGAGCTTCAACTCGGCCGAGGTCTTGCCGGTGTCGGCGATGATCTGCAGCGGATTGAGGAAGCCGGATTCGTCCATGCCACCCAGATCGGCGGCGCCACGCTTCTGCAAGCCGGCGCGGGCGATCTTCAGCACTTCAAGCGCCACGTCGCGCACGGTGCCGCCACGGAACGGCGTGTTGAGCGCCAGGCGCGGCACGTCGCGGCGAAGCTGCTCATGCTCGGCGATGGTCCAATCCTTGACCAGATCCCAGGCGGCATCGAGCGCCGTCTGGTCGTAAAGGAGACCCACCCAGAGGGCGGGCAGCGCGCATAGGCGCTCCCATGGGCCGCCATCGGCACCGCGCATCTCGAGGAAGCGCTTCAGGCGCACTTCCGGGAAGGCGGTCGTCATGTGATCGGCCCAATCGCCGGTCGTGGGAATCTCGCCGGGGAGTGCCGGCAGCTTCCCTTTCAGGAAGTCGCGGAAGGACTGGCCGGAGGCGTCGATATATTTGCCGTCGCGATAGACGAAATACATCGGCACATCGAGCATGTAATCGACATAGCGCTCGAAGCTCATGCCCTCTTCGAAGACGAAGGGCAGGATGCCGCAGCGGTCGGGATCGGTATCGGTCCAGATATGCGAACGGTAGGAGAGGAAGCCGCTGGGCTTGCCTTCCAGGAAAGGCGAATCGGCAAAGAGGGCCGTGGCGATCGGCTGCAGCGCCAGTGACGTGCGGAACTTCTTCACCATGTCGGCTTCGGTGGAGAAGTCGAGATTGACCTGCACGGTGCAGGTCCGGAGCATCATGTCGAGGCCGAGCTTGCCGACCTTTGGCATGTAATCGCCCATGATCTTGTAGCGGCCCTTTGGCATCCACGAGATGTCGGCGCGCGACCATTTGGGATCGAAGCCCATGCCAAGGACGCCGATGCCGAGTTCCTGCGAAACTTCCTTCACCTGTTTCAGGTGCTCGCCGACCTCGCGGCAGGTTTCGTGAATCGTGCGCAAGGGCGCGCCGGACAACTCGAACTGGCCGCCGGGTTCCAGCGTGATGCTCTCGCCATTCTGGGCGAGGGCGATCGTCTTGCCGTTTTCGTCGATCGCTTCCCAGCCATAGCGGGTGAGACCTTTGAGGAGCGCGCCGATGCCATTGGGGGCATCATAGCTGACACGGCGCAGCGATTTGAGGTCGTAGACGAACTTCTCGTGCTCGGTGCCGATGCGCCAATCGGATTTGGGCTTGTTACCCTCGGCGATCCATTCGATGAGCTGGCTCTTAGCCGTCACCGGCTCGCCGCGCGATTTGGGCGGTGCTGACACTTGCGTTTCCCCTTTGGCACGTAACGCTTCTTAGGCCGGCGATTGACCGATCGGCAGAAGGGGTGCCGGTGGCCGATGGGCGCCGTCGCCCAGGATACTTTGAAAGACCGCGAGCGCTGCGAGAGCGGCGGTGTCGGCACGCAGGATTCGAGGTCCCAGCCCAACTGGCGTAACAAATGGCAGTTTTGAAAGGAGGTCAAGCTCGGAACGGGCAAATCCCCCTTCTGGCCCACAAAGTATGGCCCATGCGTTAGTTTGTCTCACATCGGACTTTAGGTTGGATAACGCTTCCGCGATGGGAAGGGCCGGGCCCGCCTCGGCGCAGAGGATGATGCGCCGGGCTGGGTCCCAGCCGTCGATGAGGTCGCTCAGCGAACGCGGCTCGTGAATTTGGGGCAGCGTCAGGCGCTCGGTCTGCTCGGCCGCTTCGATCGCATTGGCGGCGAGGCGCTCCAGATTGAGGCGGGTCGCAGCGGTGTGCTTGGTAAAGACCGGCTGAAAGGCGGCGACACCCAGTTCCGTTGCCTTCTCGACCAGGAAATCGACCGCGTCCTTCTTCAACGGTGCAAAGCACAGCGAGATGTCGGGCACACCCATTTGCGGCCGGCGCAACGCGGCGATCTCGATCTCGACGGTCTTTTTGGCAACATCAGCGAGCGTGGCGTTGAACTCGCCGTCCCGGCCGTTGAACAGGATGACGGGATCGCCCACCGCCCGGCGCATGACGTTCTTGAGGTAATGCGCCGTCCGTTCATCGGCCGCAAAGCGGGTGCCGGGCTTCAAATCGATCGTCACGTAAAGGCGTGGGATCATGTTCTTGAGCAATTCCCTGTGGGTCACTATGGTTTGGCGCAAACTAGCGGCATTTGATGACATGATAAACCGATGAACGACGCCAGCAATATCCGCGCGCTTGATTGGGTCGACCGGTACCTGCCGGCCAGCTTGCGGCCCTATGCGCGCCTGGCCAGGCTCTCCCGGCCGATCGGCACCTGGCTGTTGCTCTTTCCCTGCTGGTGGTCGATCACCCTTGCCGGCCCGAAAGGCTTCGCGCCGGATCTGAAGCTCGTCGTCCTTTTTGCCATCGGCGCGCTGGTCATGCGCGGGGCGGGGTGCACGGTCAACGACATCGCCGACCGCGATTTCGATGCCAAGGTGGCGCGCACGGCGACCAGGCCGCTCGCCTCCGGTGCCTTGAGCCTCAAACAGGCGCTGGTGTTCCTGGCGCTGCAGCTGCTCGTCGGCTTCGTCATTCTCATTCAGCTGCCGTTTTTTGCCATCCTGCTCGGCGTCGCGTCCCTGGCGCTGGTCGCTGCCTATCCATTCATGAAGCGCATCACCTGGTGGCCGCAGGCGTTCCTGGGCCTCACCTTCAACTGGGGGGCACTGCTCGGCTGGGCTGCCGTCACAGGCGACCTCGCCGCGGCGCCGGTCTGGCTTTATGTCGGCGGCCTTTTCTGGACGCTGTTCTACGACACGATCTATGCCCACCAGGACAAGGATGACGACGCCCTGATCGGCGTCAAATCGACCGCGCGGCGTCTTGGCGCCGATACCAAGAAATGGCTGAGTGGGTTTGGCGCGCTGGTGGTGTTGTGTTTTGGTGCGGCACTGCTCTCCGCCGGGAGCGGCTTTGCCGCTTATCTCGCCCTTGCCGGCGTTGCCATGCATCTTGCCTGGCAGCTTTACGATGTCGATATCGATGATGGGCCCGATTGCGATGCCAAGTTCCGCTCCAACCGTTTCATCGGCTGGATCTTGTTTCTCGGCATCATCGTGGATCGGCTCTGACCCGGTGAGCGATCCCACCAGCTTCATCCGCGCCCAGACGAAGATCGCAAGACCCAGCCTGGTGCCGGAGCTGAAACTGCATCTCGCCACCGAGATCAGCCCGATCTGGCGCGCAACGCAGAAGGAGCTCGATGATCTGGGCCTGCCGCCGCCTTATTGGGCCTTCTGCTGGCCGGGTGGGCAGGCGCTCACACGCTACCTGATCGACGATCCCAAATCGGTGAAGGGCAAGCGCGTGCTGGATTTTGCAGCCGGCAGCGGCCTTTCCGGCATCGCTGCGGCGCGTGCTGGCGCTGCTTCGGTGATCGCGGCCGAAATCGACGATTTCGCAGCCGAGGCGATCCGCCTCAATGCCGATCTCAACAAGACGCGGATCGAGGTGGTGACACAGGATCTGGTCGGGCGGATGGATCTCGGCCTCGATCTCGTTCTCGCCGGCGACGTGTGTTACGAGCGGCCGATGGCGGAGCGGGTCTTTGCCTGGTTCGAACAATTGGCTGAAGCCGGTGTCACCGTGCTGATGGGCGATCCGGGTCGCGCCTATCTGCCGCGAAAAGGGCTTACCGAGGTCGCACGCTACCAGGTGCCGACCTCGATCGAACTGGAAGACAAGGACATGCGACTGACACTGGTCTGGCGTATCGGCAAAGGAGATGTGGCGTGAGCGTGAGAGTGAGCGGTCTCTATCGCTATCCGGTGCAAAGCGTGCGGGGCGAGGAATTGCCGCAGGCGACATTCGGCCCGCGTGGCATGCCCGGCGACCGGGACTTTGCGATTGTCGATCTGGAACTGGGCGCCATCGCGCATTCCAGCCGCGCCAAGAAGAATTATCGCCCGCTCATCACCTGGCATGCGCGCTTTGTAACCGATGTCGATGCTGCCGCACCGGTGGTGGAGCTCGACTTTGCCGATGGCAGCACGATGCGCAGCGACGATACCCAGCTCGACGCCGTCATCAGCGAGCGCCTCGGCATGCCGGCGGCCTTCGTGAAGAATGACGGCAGGCGTGTGCCGAAGCTCTATGAGCTCAGCCATTGCCATCTGCTGACCACCGCCACCTTGAAGCGCTTGCAGCAGGAGCATGCGCGCGGCAATTTCGCGCCGGCCCGCTTTCGCCCCAACATCATGCTGGATGCCGGTGACGCCGTGGGTTTCATCGAAGAGGATTGGATCGGCCATCCTGTCGCGATCGGCGGTGCGACCTTCAACGTGAACGACGTCTGCAAGCGCTGTGCGATGACCACGCGCGCGCAAGGCGATCTGCCCGACGACCCAGGTATTCTCCACGCCACCGCTGCCAACAAGACGAATGCCGGCGTCTACAGCGCGATCGCCAGCCAAGGCACTGTGAAGGTCGGCGACGCCGTGAAGGTGGTCGCGTAACCGGCGACAGTGGATCCCCGGGTCAAGCCCGGGGATGACGAGATCTTCCGGTTCGCTCTTTTTTCGTCATGCCCGGGCGTGACCCGGGCATCCACAGCCAACCAAAAAAGCCCCGCGGGTTTCCTCGCGGGGCTTTTCACATTTCAACGCCGCTTACTTGTTCGGCTGCGGGGTGATGCGCAGATACGGTTTGATCTTCTTATAGCCCTTGGCGGCGAACAGCTTGTCGGCTTCGGCGTCGGGAATGCTCGGCGGGATGATGCAATCATCGCCATCGCGCCAGTTGACCGGCGTCGCCACCTTGAAATTGGCGGTGAGCTGCAGGGAATCGAGGACACGGATGATCTCGTCGAAATTGCGGCCCGTGCTCATCGGATAGGTGATCTGCAGCTTCACTTTCTTGTCCGGGCCGATGATGAAGACCGAGCGCACGGTGGCGGTTGCATCGGTATTCGGGTGGATCATGTCGTAAAGCTCGGAAACCTTGCGGTCGGCATCGGCCAGCAGCGGGAAGTTCAGGGCATGGCCCTGCGTTTCCTTGATGTCGCCGATCCAGCCCTGGTGTTCCTTCAAGCCGTCGACCGACAGACCGATCACCTTGGTGTTGCGTTTGTCGAATTCCGGTTTCAGGCGCGCCACTTCACCCAGTTCGGTGGTGCAGACCGGGGTGAAGTCCTTGGGGTGCGAAAAGAGGATCGCCCAGGAATTGCCGATCCAGTCGTGGAACTTGATCTTGCCGTCGGTCGAATCCTGCTCGAAATCCGGGGCGGTGTCGCCAAGTCGAAGGCTCATATCTATCTCCTCTGTCGCTACTTGTTTTTCAAAGAAATCATTCGCCGGCGGCGCTGAGCGCGCCCTGCGGTTTGGTAAAGCTGCGGTCATGGGTCAAGGCGGGCACGGCGTGGCGCGCCTTGGTCACCAACGCTGGGTCGATCTCGGCGGTCACGACACCGACCTCGCTGCCGGCATCGGCCAGCACCTTGCCCCAGGGGTCGATGATCAGCGAATGGCCATAGGTGCCGCGGCCATCGGCATGCATGCCGGTCTGGGCCGCTGCAAACATGAAGCAGCCGGTCTCGATGGCGCGGGCACGCAACAGCACATGCCAATGCGCTTCTCCCGTCGGCACGGTGAAGGCGGCGGGGCCGGTCAGATATTTGGCGCCACCTTGCGCCAGGGCCCGGTGCAGATAGGCAAAGCGCACGTCGTAGCAGATGGTGAGGCCAAGGCCGCCCCAGGGCGTGTCGGCGACGACGGCCTCGACGCCGGGGCGCACCTGCGCCGATTCGCGGTGGCTTTCGCCCGTCGGCAGGTCGACATCGAACATATGGATCTTGTCGTAGCGCGCCACGATGTCGCCCGCCGGATTGAACACGAATTGCCGATTGGCGATGCGCGTCGGTTCCGCGCGCACCGGCATCGAGCCGATCACCAGCCACGCGCCCAATTCCTTGGCGAGCGCACTGAAAGCCGGCAGGCCGGGATGCTCGGCCTCGACCGGCGTCTTGGCAAGCGAGGCTTTCTTGTCAGGCTCAAGGATGGTCGTGTTCTCAGGCGTCACGATCAGCCTGGCACCCTTGGCATGGGCGGCGCGGATGAGGTCGGTCGCGGCCTTGATGTTGGGTTCGACATCGCGCTGCGCATTCATCTGCACGCAGGCGGCGGTGAAGACGGCGGATGTGTTTTCCGTCATGATTTTCGTTCCCCTCATGTCAAATGGCCGGTGGCAATACAGGCAGCCGGTCCTGGGCGATGCTCGGTTAGTGGCTGGCCTGGAGCAGCGGCTTCAATTTGCCGGCCTGGTCGAGGGCGTAGAGGTCGTCGCAGCCGCCGACATGTTCGCCGTCGATGAAGATCTGCGGAACCGAGGTGCGGCCACCGGCGCGCCGGCGCATTTCATCGCGCAGCTTGCCGTCGGTCATGACGTCGATTTCGGTGAAGGCGGCACCACGCTCTTCCAGCAGTTTCTTGGCGCGGTAGCAGTAACCGCACAGCATGGTCGTGTAGATTTCAACCTTGGCCATTGACGCACCGATAGGAGATGAACCCGGCGGCGACCGGTCACCCGGCAATGCCGCCCACTGGGGTAATGTCAGGCTTCGCCGTGCCGTTGACAAGGGGGTGGTCCCGGAGCCGGCACAAGCTTTCCTTGCCAAAAGACGCAGAATTTTTGCTGGAACAGGGGTTTACCCGTCAATCCGCCTGAATGACCCTGGCAATGGCCAGGACATTGACCGCGCCGGCACCGCCCTGGCGCAGGACCTTGGCGCAATTGGTGACGGTGGCCCCGGTCGTGATCACATCGTCGATCAGCAGGATTCGCTTCCCCGGCAGCGCGGCCAGGCGCCGCGGATGGAGTGCAAAGGCACCGGCGACATTGCGTTGGCGGGCAAGGCGACCAAGATGGCCCTGTTTTTGGGTGGCCCGGCGGCGGATGAGAAGATCGGGGATGACGGGCTTGTCCGACAGACTGCCCAGTTCTTGCGCCAGGAGTGCCGCCTGGTTGTAGCGGCGGGCGAACAGGCGCGACCAATGCAGCGGCACCGGCACGATGAGGTCGCTCTCCGCCACCAACTCGCGTCCGGCCCGGCCCAGCCATGCGCCGAAGGTGGGGGCGAGCGAGGTGCGGTCGGCATGCTTGAAGGCAAGGACCAGGTCGCGGCTCGCCTCGTCATAGCGCAGCACCGCGCGGGCGCGATCGAAGGCCGGGTGATTCTGCGTGCAGGCACCGCACAGAGCATCCGGCCCCAGGTCGAAATCGAAAGGCTGGCCGCAGCAGGCGCAACAAGGCGGCGACAGGAAGCTCAGCTGTTGCCAGCAGGTGGGGCAAAGGGCGCCGGCAGCCGCCACCACCTCGCCGCATTTAAGGCAGCGCGGTGGCAGGACGGCATTCAGCACATGCGCAAGGCTGCGCTTCAAGGGCGGGATGAGCCGTTGTCCAAGATCTTGCGTGACGGTCATAAAGCCATTTGACGAATTGCTGAACGGTTCGTCAATCTTGGCGCGCAGGGCGAAAGGCGGTTGCGCCGCGGCACCCCATCGGCATACTCCGGCGCCATGACCGATGACCGTCTCATCTTCGACCGCGCACAACTGCGCCGGCAACGCCGGCGGGCAGCATCTGGCTTTGGCGGCCACGACTTTCTGTTCCGAGAACTGGCGGAGCGGCTGCTCGATCGGCTGGCCGATATCCGCCAGGGCTTTCCGCTGGCAGCAGATATCTCACCGCAGCCGGGTTTCCTTGCCGCCCTGCGGCGCGAGATCGACCCGGCCCTGGGCGGCATCGAGCGGATGCTCGCGGCCGGCCCCGTATCGCCACCCCCCGGCGCTGTCGGTGTGGTCTGCGAGGAGGAGGCCTTGCCCTTCCGTCCCGGCAGCCTCGACCTCATCCTCAGCTGTCTGGGGCTGCATTGGGTCAACGACTTGCCGGGCGCCTTGGTACAGATCCGCGATGCGCTGCGGCCCGACGGCTTGTTCCTGGGCGTGCTGCTGGGGGGCGAGACCCTGACCGAATTGCGGCAATGCCTGATGGAAGCGGAACTGGCGGCGAGCGGCGGGGCGAGCCCCCGCGTTTCCCCCATGGTCGGCATGCGCGACGCGGCGGGGCTGCTGCAGCGCGCGTCCTTTGCCCTGCCGGTCGCGGATTCCGAGACGATCACCGTCACCTATAAAGACGCGCTCGCCTTGATGCGCGAATTGCGCGGCATGGGCGAGGGCAATGCGCTGGTGGCCCGCCCGCGGCGTCCGGCCCGCCGCGAAGTGATCGCCCGGGCCAGCGCCCTTTATGCTGCGCGCTTTGCCGAACCCGACGGGCGCATCCGGGCAACGTTCCAGGCGATCTTCCTCACTGGCTGGGCACCGGCCGCCAACCAACAGCAGCCAGCGCGGCGCGGCAGCGGCGAGGTCAATCTGCGGGACGTGTTCGGCAGCACGTGCTGAAAGGGGCGTGCGCGCCTAGTTGTTGCCGCCGCCACCTTCGCTGTCGCCGTCGCGGGCGCGGCTCGAATTGTCGCGGCCTATGGCATTGAACCAGCCGTCATCGACGATGGCATCGGCGACCGAGATCACATCGTCGATAATTTCGATGCCGTTCGATGTCACGCGCGCACTTTGTCCGGCGCTGAGCTTGGCGCTGGCGCCGGTACCCTTGGCGCGAATGTCGACCTCGCCATCGACGAGGCCCAGCAGCGTGTCGCCATTGGCGCGCACGCCGAGCTTCAAATTGGTGCCGCGAATGGTGATGGTGGCAGTCGGCGTCTCCAACGAGACACCGCCCTTGGGCATCACGCCCGTGATCCAGCGGAAGGCGCCACGGGTCAGGGTCAAGACCGCCTCGCCACTATTGGCGCCGGCATCGAAGGCGAAACGGTCGATCGTCACCTTGGCCTCGGCGCCGATGACTAGGTCGGAGCCATCGATGAAGCCGATCTCGATGGCGCTGTGCTGGGTCGTTTCGATGAGCTCGTCGGCGACGATGCCGTCGCGCCGTTGCTTCGGCGTCCGGCTGCCCTGCGGCTCGGTCCCATAGACGGCATTCTGTACGCGCTGCACCAGACCGACCGGATCGGCCAAGGCCGGCTGGGCGGCGCTCAGCAACAGCACGGCGAGGCTGCCGGCGGCGGCGCAGATCTTGGTCTTAGATCGCATTTTATGATTCCCCGGTGTCGCGTCGGGGTATCTCACAGCAAATCGCAGATCATGGCAATGAGCGGCTTGTCGGCGGGCGGCATCGGATAGTCGCCGAGGCGCGTCGGGCGCACCCAGGCCAGTTGCTGGCCTTCCATCCCGCGCACCTGCCCCTCCCAACGCCTGCACACATAGAGCGGCATCAGGAGATGGAAGGTCTCGTAGGTATGGGAGGCGTAGGTGAGGGGTGCCAGGCAGCTTTCCTTGACGTCGATGCCAAGCTCTTCCTGGAGCTCGCGGATGAGCGCCGCTTCCGGTGTCTCGCCTTCATGGACCTTGCCGCCGGGAAATTCCCACAGGCCAGCCATGCTCTTGCCCTCGGGGCGTTGGGCCAGCAGCACGCGGCCATCGGCATCGACCAGGGCCACGGCAACCACCAGAACCATTTTCTTGGTCGTCATGCGGCGCGGCCCGTGGCACGCAGCCAATCGTTGCGCTTCAAGCGCCGATGAATGACGGGGAGGTGGCCGTTCTGGGCGCGGGAATGAATCTCGCCCGTACCGCAGATGGTGAAGCCGATCTTTTCAAGGACACGGTGCGAGGCGTCATTGACCGTGACGGCCGAGGCGATCAGTTCCGGCAAGGCGAAGTTCTCGAAGGCGAGGCGCACGAGGCGGCCGGCGGCTTCCGAGGCATAGCCCTGGCGCCAGTGCTCGCGGCCGATCCAATAGCCAAGCTCCGGACCTTCCGGCGTCTTCTGCAAGCCGACGCAGCCGAGCAGCTGGTCATTGTCCTTCTTGGCGATGGCCAGCACCAATGCCGCTTCCGGATCGTCGATGAAGCGGGAGGCGGCCTCGGGTGCCGCCTCGGGCGTGGCGATGAAATCGAGCGCCATCTTCAGATCGTACGGATAGGGAATGGTGGCGGTGTAGCGCGCCACTTCGAAATCGTCGACCAGGCGCACGACTTCCGGCGCGTCGGCAACCGTCAATGGGCGCAGGCGCAGGCGTTCCGTAACGATCTCAGGAACGATAATCGGCATTGATCTCGATATAGCGATGGGTGAGGTCGCAGGTCCAGACGCGGGCCTTGCCGCTGCCGATACCGACATCGACGCCGATATGGACGTCACGCGTCTTGATATGGGCGGCAACCGGTGCCTCGTCGTAATCGGGGCGGCGCTGGCCATTGCGGGTGATCTCGACGCCGCCGATACTGATCGACAGTTTGTCACGGTCGGCCTTTTCGCCGGACTTGCCGACGGCCATGACGATGCGGCCCCAATTGGCGTCTTCGCCGGCAATGGCGGTCTTGACCAGCGGCGAATTGGCGATGGCGAGGCCGATGCGGCGGGCGGCGGCCGCACTGGCGGCACCCGAGACGTCGATGGTGACGAGCTTTTCCGCCCCTTCGCCATCCTGCACCACCTGCACGGCAAGATCGGTAAGGAGCGATTCAAGGGCGGCGCGGAATTCCTTGAGGATCGGGTCGGTGGCCGATGCCGGCTTCTTGTGCTTGGGCCCTTGCCCTGTCGCGACCAGCAGCAACGTGTCGCTGGTCGAGGTGTCGCCATCCACCGTGATGCAGTTGAAGGATTTGTCGGCTGCCTTGGCAAGCAATGTCTGCAGGATGGCGGCCGGGATCTTGGCGTCGGTTGCCACAAAAGCCAGCATCGTCGCCATGTCCGGCGCGATCATGCCGGAACCCTTGGCGATGCCGTTGATCGTCACTTCTGCATCGCCGATTTTGGCCGTGCGGGTCGCCACCTTTTCGAACGTGTCCGTCGTCATGATGGCGCGGGCGGCATCGTTCCAGGCATCTTCCTGCAGGTCCTTGATGAGGGCCGGCAGATTGTCGGTGATGCGCTTGTCGTTGATCGGTTCGCCGATGACACCGGTCGAGGCGATGAAAATCTCGGAGACCTTGCAGCCCAGAGATTTGGCCGTGGCTTTGAGGCAGCGGTCGACCGCCTCGATGCCGACCTTGCCGGTAAAGGCATTGGCATTGCCAGCATTGACCAGGATGGCTCGCGCCTTGCCGCCTTTCAAATGCTTGCGGCAGATATCGACCGGGGCCGAGCAGGTGAGCGACTTGGTGAGGACGCCGGCGATGGTGCTGCCCGGGGCAATCTCCATCAGCATCACGTCCTTGCGGCCCTTATAGCGGACGCCGCATTCGCGGGCGGTAAGCCTGACCCCGGGAAGGGCCGGCAACGGATGAATCACATTCGGTGCAAGCGGCGAGACCTTAGAGGCCATCTGTTGTCGGCCTTTCCTGGGATCGTTGGTGGGATGGGTAGGTTACGGCTGGGCCGGCTTCAGGCCGCCATTGGGATCAACGATGTCGAGCTTGGCGGCATCCTTCAGATCCTTGGCAACCTGCTGGCGCAGTTCTTCGACCAGGTCGAGGCGCACGTCTTCCTTCGACTTGTCGAAGGTGGGCAGCGGCTTGGTGCGGTCGCCCGTGATCTTGATGACGTGATAGCCGAATTGCGACTTCACCGGGGCCTTGCTGACCTCGCCATCCTTCATGGCGAAGGCGGCTTCTTCGAATTCCTTCACCATCATGCCCTTGGCGAACCAGCCCAGCGCGCCGCTATTGCTCTTGGCGCTGGGGTCGATCGACTTTTCAGCAGCGATCTTGGCGAAGTCGCCGCCCTTTTCCAGATCGGCGATGATGGCTTTTGCCTCATCCTCGGTCTTGACCAGGATGTGGCTGGCCGAGATCTCGCGCTCTGGCGGCAGCTTCTTCACATCGTCGTCGAACTTCGCCTTGAGCTCGTTGTATTTGGCATCGACCTGGGCGTCGGTGACCTTTTCCTCGATCAGCTTCTTGAAGAAGACCTGACGGATGGCGTTGTCCTCGATCTGGCGGACCGAATCATCGACCAGCTTGGTGACTTCCGGGTCCTTGTCGAGACCGTCGGCGCGGCCCTTGGCGGCGACCAGTTTGAGGAAGATGTAGCGGTCGAGCAACTGCGGGAAGAACTGGTCGACATTGTTGCGGATCTGCGGGTCGAGGCCCGAGGCGGACTCGATGATGTCCTGGCGCGTGATGTCGACGCCGTCGAGCTTGGCTACCACCAGCTTGGGGTCTGGCTGGCCGGCTTGCGCCGGGGCGGCGGTCGCCGGTTGGGTGGTGGTGGAATTGTCCTGCGCCCAGGCAAAGCTGTGGCTGAGGGCGAGGAGGACGCTGGCCGTCAGGGCCTGGCGGAAGGTCGGAGTGGCCATGGGATTAGGGGTATCCTTTGGTGCCTGAAAATGCCCGGGGCGGGGTGGGCCATTTTGGGTCGCCAAGCCGCCAAGCGCCGGGGACTATGCCGCGCGTTTCCTGCCCTTACAAGCGGAAAGGTCAAGGATTTCCGGTACTTCACCCCAAGTTGACAGGGGAACGCCCGCGACCTATCTGTTGCGCAACCACATTCAGGATTTTTAAGGGTTTCTCAGCATGTTCGCGGCGTTGGCGAGGCGGGTCTTCGGATCCGCGAATGACCGTTTTATTAAGACCTTAGACAAGACGGTCGAAGCCGTGAACGCCCTGGAGCCCGCCGTCCAGGCCCTCTCCGACCAGGACCTGCGCGCCCGGACCGATTGGCTGCGCGGCCGTCTGGAAAAGGGCGAGACCCTCGACGACATCCTGCCCGATGCCTTTGCGACCGTCCGCGAAGCAGCAAAGCGCACCCTGGGCCAGCGGCATTTCGATGTCCAGATCAAGGGCGGCATCGTCCAGCACCAGGGCAAGATCTCGGAAATGAAGACCGGCGAAGGCAAGACGCTGGTGGCGACCCTTGCGGTCTATCTCAATGCGCTCGAAGGCAAGGGCGTGCATGTGGTCACCGTCAACGACTACCTTGCCAAGCGCGACGCCAGCTGGATGGGTCAGGTCTATCAGTTCCTGGGCCTCAGCGTCGGGTCGATCGTCCATGGCCTCAACGACCAGGAACGCCGGGCCGCTTATGCCTGCGACATCACCTACGGCACCAATAACGAATTCGGCTTCGATTATCTGCGCGATAACATGAAGCACCGCGTCGAGGACATGACGCAGCGGCCGTTCAACTACGCGATCGTCGACGAAGTCGACAGCATCCTCATCGACGAGGCGCGCACGCCGCTCATCATCTCAGGTCCGACCGAGGATAATTCCGACCTCTATTACAAGGTCGACAAGCTCATTCCGCATCTGGTCGATGCCGATTTCGAAAAGGACGAGAAGTCGCGCCATGTGACGCTGACCGATGCCGGCAATGAGCATATCGAGCAGCTGTTGCGCGGCGTGGGTCTCATGAAGGCGGGGACACTTTACGACACGGCCAATATCAGCCTGGTCCACCATGTGAACCAGGCCCTGCGCGCCCATAAGCTCTTTGCCCGCGATGTCGACTACATCGTCAAGGATGACAAGGTGGTCATCATCGACGAATTCACCGGCCGCATGATGGAAGGCCGCCGCTATTCGGAAGGCCTGCACCAGGCCTTGGAAGCCAAGGAAAACGTCTCGATCCAGAACGAGAACCAGACGCTGGCCTCGATCACCTTCCAGAACTATTTCCGCATGTATCCGAAGCTCTCCGGTATGACGGGTACGGCGATGACGGAAGCGCCGGAATTCTCGGACATCTATGGCCTGGACGTGGTCGAGATCCCGACCAATGTGCCGGTCAGCCGCAAGGATTACGACGACGAGGTCTATCGGACTGCGGCCGAGAAATTCAAGGCGATCAGCGAACTGGTCGAGGAATGCCGCGCCCGCAACCAGCCGGTGCTGGTCGGTACGGTGTCGATCGAGAAATCGGAAATGCTCTCGGAGCATTTGAAGAAGAAGAAGATTCCGCATTCGGTCCTGAACGCACGCTATCACGAACAGGAAGCCTATATCATCGCCGATGCCGGCGTGCCGGGCGCCGTCACCATCGCCACCAACATGGCGGGCCGCGGCACCGACATCCAGCTGGGCGGCAACGTGAAGATGCGCGTCGAGCGCGAGCTCGCCGATGTGCCGGCGGGCCCCGAGCGCGATGCCAAGATTGCGGCCATCACCGCCGATGTGGAAGCCAAGAAGAAGATCGCGCTTGAAGCCGGCGGCCTCTTCGTCATCGCGACCGAACGTCATGAAAGCCGCCGCATCGACAACCAGCTGCGCGGCCGGTCGGGTCGCCAGGGCGATCCCGGCGCCTCGCGCTTCTTCCTCTCCCTCGAAGATGACCTCATGCGCATCTTCGGCTCGGAGCGCATGGACACCATGTTGAAGCGCTTAGGCCTCAAGGAGGGCGAGGCGATCGTCCATCCCTGGATCAACAAGGCGCTGGAGAAGGCGCAGCAGAAGGTCGAGGCGCGCAACTTCGAGATCCGCAAGAACCTGCTGAAATTCGACAACGTCATGAACGACCAGCGCAAGGTCGTCTACGAACAGCGCCGCGAGATGATGGCGGCGGATGACCTCAAGGAAGAGGTTCTCTCCATGCGCCATGAGGTCGTCGAAGACCTCATCGGCCGCTATGTGCCGGAAAAGGCCTTTGCCGAACAATGGGACACCAAGGCCCTGCATGAAGAAGTCCTGCGCATCTTCGCGCTCGACCTGCCCTTTGCCGATTGGGCCAAGGAAGAAGGCATCGCGGATGAGGCAATGCGCGAGCGCCTGGTCGAGGCGATCGACCGCAAGATGGCGGAAAAGGCCGCCAATATCGGCCCGGATCTGATGCGCGCCATCGAGAAGTCGCTGGTGCTGCAGGTCTTGGACCAGAACTGGAAAGAGCATCTCCTCAACATGGATCACCTGCGCCATGCCATTGGCCTGCGTGCCTATGGCCAGCGCGATCCCTTGAACGAGTACAAGCGCGAAGGCTTCGAGATGTTCGAAGCGATGCTCGACCGCCTGCGGGAGCAGGCGACCTCGATGCTCTCGCATATCGAAGTCCGGGCTGAAGCGCCGCAGCAGGCGGCCCCCGCAGCTCCCGCCGGTCCAGTGATCGAGAACAGCGGTATCGACAAGAACAACCCGGCGACCTGGACCAACCTCAACCGCAACGCCGAATGCCCCTGCGGTTCGGGCAAGAAATACAAGCACTGCCACGGCCAGCTGACAGCGTAGAGCGCTTAACGGTCTGATGAAAAAAAAGCCCGCCGCATTCTGAATGCGGCGGGCTTTGTTCTTAATTCGTCATGGTACGCGAAGGCGTACCATCCACGAGTTTGTCAGAGGCTGATGAAAGCAACGCGTGGATGGTCGGCCTGCGCCGACCATGACGGGTTTGGGATTGCCGGGAACGAAGCGGTTTCCCACTTACCCCGCGAACTTGTCGGTGGCGCTGATGAGCTGGTGCATGATGCCTGGCTCGTCGAAGGCGTGGCCGGCATCGTCGACAATGATGAATTCGGCTTCCGGCCAGGCCTTGTGCAATTCCCAGGCGGTGATCGCCGGGGTGCAGACGTCGTAGCGGCCCTGGATGATGACGCCGGGGATGTCTTTGAGCTTGCCCGCATCGCGGATGAGCTGGCCGTCATCCATCCAGCCGCCATGGGTGAAATAGTGGTTCTCGATGCGGGCGAAGGCGAGGGCGAACTGGTCCTGGCCATAGGACGTGCTGTTCTGCTTGCTGGGCAGCAGCTTGATGGTGCTCCCCTCCCAGATGCTCCAGGCGCGCGCGGCTTCGATCTGCGCCTTTGGGTCACTGCCGGTGAGGCGCTTGCGATAGGCCGCCACCAGATCGCCGCGCTCGGGCAGCGGAATGGGAGCAAGGAAAGATTCCCAGAGGTCGGGAAAGAGGTTCGACGCACCTTCCTGATAGTACCAGTCGATCTCGCGCTTCTTCAGCGTGAAGATGCCGCGCACGATGAGTTCGCTGACGCGGGTGGGGTGCGTCTCGGAATAGGAGAGGGCGAGGGTGGCGCCCCATGAGCCGCCGAAAACCAGCCATTTCTCGACGCCCATGATCTGGCGCAGGGATTCGATATCCTTCACCAGATCCCAGGTGGTGTTGTTCTCAAGGCTCGCATGCGGCTTCGAGCGGCCGCAGCCGCGCTGATCGAACAGCAGCACGCGATATTTCTTCGGATCGAACAGGCGGCGATGCGCGGGGCTGCAACCGGCGCCCGGGCCGCCATGCAGGAAGACCGCGGGCTTGCCGTCGGGATTGCCGCTTATCTCCCAATAGACTTGGTGGCCGTCGCCCGTGTCGAGATAGCCGGTGCGATAGGGTTCGATCGCCGGATAAAGCGTGCGCATGATGGAAATCCGTCCTGAAGGCTGGTGGAGAGTGGTTCAGTCAGCCTTCAGGATTAGGCGATCTTGCCGGAACGGGCAAGGCGGGCGCGCAAAGGCTGAACGATTACTCCGCCTTCACGCCGTCCAGGGCCAGATCGCCGTTTTCGATAGCCTGGCGCAAGGCGGCGAGGCCGAGCTCCACTTCCTCGGCCATCTCACGCGCGCGCCGGATGTCGACCACATCCAGCTCACCGATCGGTCCGCGCTTACCGCTTGCCAGATCGACGATCTGGGCCAGATACCGGCCCTTCAGTTTGGCAAGGAGTCGCGCCACGCGCTGCACCTCGATCGGCGTGCAGGAGCTCACCGCATGCGCCGTTTCGGCGCGCGTAAAGGCGCGGATGTCGGAATTGAGGTGGTAGAGATACTGGCCGACGCTCGGCACGTTCTCGAAAATCTTGGCCCGTCCTTGCGCCAGCCCCTGGGGCTGGGCCGCACGCGGTGGGCGCACCTCGGCAAAGCCTGCCTGCGGCACTTTGAGCGGTGTCACATTGCCGGCTGCGTCCGGCCGCCCGAGGCTGACCTCTATACGGCTGCGATCATTCGGTTTTTCAGGCTCGGCACGCTTCGAGAACATGGACAACATGGGCAGAATCTTCCCCTTGCTCGTGAGGTCATGCCCAGACGATGCAAGGGGTGTGCCGTCCTATCCCGCGTCAGGCAAAGACGACTCTCAGGCAAAGACGACTCTCAGGCAAAGACGAAGAGATTGCTGCCGTGATCGCGCGCCTGCAGCATGGCGTCGGTGGCGCGCGACAGCAGCCCCTCGGCACCGGTGGCGCTGGTCGGATAGAGCGAGATGCCGATCGCCACATTGACCGAGAGCGGACCCCCGCCCGCGTCCAAGGGCTTGACGAACTCTTCGATGATTTTTTCGGCGACGATCTGGATGTCTTCGACGCGGGGCATCGATTCGGCCAGGATCGCCAGCTGCTGCTGCTCGAAGCGCGCGATCGTATCGCTGCTGCGCAGGATCGGCGTGATGCGCTCGGCCAGCTCGCGCATGGCAAGGTCGCGATAGGGGCCATCCTCGCCATGGCCGTCGGGCAGGTTCTCGATATCGACCAGCAGCACGGCGAAGAAATCTCGGTTGCGCTTGGCGCGCCGCACGGCCAGCGACAGGATCTCCCAGAACAGGATCTGGCTGGGCAGGCTGGTGATGGGATCGAAGAGGCGCAGGCGCGTGAGCTTGCGTTCCGATTCCCGCCGCGCCAGGGCATAACGCACCGCGCGGCGCAGCAAGGGACCGGACAAATCGGCAATGGCCAGCACATCGGTGGCGCCGGCAGCCAGCGCCCCTTGCGCCACCTGCGAGGCTTCGCTGTCGACCAGGCCGATGACCGGGCCGCTGCGCGAGATGATAGGAATGGCGGCGAGCAGATTGTGATGGTTGGTGCCGCCGCCGCGCAGATCATAGAGGGCAACGCCCAGGATGCCGGCTTCCGCCAGCGCCCGCGATGCCTTTTCCGGGTCACCCACGACCGACAGCGTCAGTGGTTCCTGGGCCGCATCCTGCGCATATTGCTTGATCCGCCCCGCCAAGTCGGCATCGCCGGTGAGGGCCACCAGCGTCACGGCTGTGTCGACCATGGAAAAGGCGGGGGTGTCGCTGGCCATCAGGAACTCGCTTGGCGGTTAGGCAAGCCCGAACGGTGACAGAGGCCGGCGCCCCTGGCAAGACTGCTGCACAAGCCCGGCTTGCCAAATCCGGCGGCGCTGGGCTAAGCGGACAGCATGCAACTCGACGACGACATCGAACATTTGTTTACGCACGTGCCGCTGCTGGCGGGGGTGCCGCGGGCGGCGTGGCGCATGTCGCCTTTGGGCGGCATCACCAATCGCAGCTATCGCCTTCAGGCCGATGGGCAGGACCTGGTCCTGCGCTGGCCCGGTGCCAGTGCCTCGCGCTATCTCGATCGCCGCGCCGAGCCGCTCAATGCACAGGCCGTGGCAGGATTGGGTTTGGCACCGCCGGTGCTGGCCGCGGATCCGGATGCCGGCTGGTACATCACCGCCTTCGTCACCGGTGCCGAGACATTGAATGCCGGTGATGTGGCCGACCCGGAGACCTTTGCCGGCATGCTGAAGCTGCTCACCACCTTGCACCGGTCGGACGTGGCCTTTCCCTTTCAGCAAGGCCTCTTCAAGGCGATCGATCTCTATATCAAGCTGGCGCCGACGCAGCTGATGCAGGACGTGCGGCGGGCGCTGGAGCCGCTGCGCCTGGCGCTTGCGCGCCATCCCTTGCCGCGCGTCGCCTGCCATATCGATCCCAACCCGGCGAACTTCCTGCGTGACGGCGCGGGCCGGCTCTTTTTGATCGACTGGGAATTCGCGGCGACCGAGGAACCGCTGTGGGATCTCGCCGCCGTGACGATGGAGGCAGGCGTCGACCCCGCGATGGCACAGGTGCAAATCGAGCCATTGATCGGGTCCGCGCAATGGCCGCGCTTCGAACTCTATAAGACGGCGCTCAATCTGGTCGCCGCTAGCTGGTGCGAGGCGGAGCTGGTGGCAGCCAATGATTCCCCGGACCTCGTCGCCTTGCGCGATGACCGGCTTTTGCACCTCAAGCAGCGCCTGGGTGATCCGCGATACCAGGACTGGCTGCGGAGCGCTTGAGCGCCCCCTCACCCCAACCCCTCTCCCCACTAACGTGGGGCAAGGGGCTTTTTGCCGAAGCCGCTGGAAACTCCCTCGCCCCGCTTGCGGGGAGAGGGTTGGGGTGAGGGGCCTTGCTTGCGGGTACCGGCACCCCGCTTGACAAGTCACCCGAAGCTGACGACATTGGCCGCCACTCAACGGGGTGCCCCAGTTTGCGAGGGGCTGAGAGAAGCGAGAGCTGCGCTTCAACCCGCGGAACCTGATCCGGGTCATGCCGGCGGAGGGATATGAGTCAGCGATTTGAGCGCATCAGCCCCAATCACGACTTTCAGTCTCTTCCGGCGCCCTTGCGGAGGAGATGACGTCATGCGCTTGCACCCCTTGTTGCTTTCGACCCTGTTCTTGTCCATGGCGGCCATGCCCGCAGCGTTGGCGGCGGAGAAGCCGGTTCTCACCATCTACACCTACAATTCCTTCACCAGTGAATGGGGTCCAGGTCCGGTGCTGGAGAAGGCCTTCGAAGGGACTTGCGGCTGCGACATCAATTGGGTGGCGCTGGAAGATGGCGCGGCGCTTCTGGCGCGGTTGAAGCTCGAAGGCAAGAACACCAAGGCGGATGTGGTGCTGGGTCTCGACACCAACCTCACGGCCGAGGCAAAGGCCACCGGGCTCATTGCCCCGCATGGCACGGATTTGTCGGCGCTGACATTGCCGATCGCCTGGAACGATGCCGAATTCGTGCCCTATGACTGGGGCTATTTCGCCTTCGTCTATGACAGCGAAAAGCTCAAAGACCCCCCGAAAAGCCTTGCCGATCTCATCGACGGCAAGGATGCGCCAAAGGTCATTCTCGAAGATCCGCGCACCAGCACGCCGGGCCTTGGCCTGGTGATGTGGCTGGGCGAAGTCTATGGCGACAAGGCCGGCGAAGCCTGGGCAGGGCTGAAGCCGAAGATCCTTACCGTCAGCAAGGGCTGGAGCGAGGCCTATGGCCTGTTCACGCAAGGGGAAGCGCCGATGGTGCTCTCCTACACGACCTCGCCCGCTTATCACCAGATCGTCGAGAAGACCGACCGCTACAAGGCGCTGGTCTTCCCGGAAGGAAATTACATGCAGGTCGAAGTGGCGGCGGCGATCGCCGGTTCGGCGCAGGCGGATCTTGCCAAGGCCTTCCTCGCCTTCCTGGTTTCGCCGGAGGCCCAGAAGGTCATCCCGACCACGAACTACATGTATCCGGTGCGCGATATCGGCGCCGATCTGCCGGCGGAATTTGTCGCTTTGCCCAAGCCGGAAAAATCGCTGTTGCTGCCGGCAGACGAGGCCGCCAAGCATCGCGACGACTGGATCAAGACATGGGTCGAGGCGGTCAGCCAGTAACGCCGATGTCGCAGAGGACCACCGCAAACGGGCGCCAGCCTGCAGCCTTCCTCATCGGTTGCGGGCTGGCGCTCGCCCTGGCGGCAGCGGCGATCGCCGTGCTTGTCTTGCTGTGGCAGGCGGGTGGAGATATCGCCAGCGTCTCGTTCCGCTATCTCGGCAAGGTGCTGGCCTTCACCTTGTGGCAGGCCTTGCTGTCGACAGTGTTGTCCCTGGTGGCCGCCGTTCCAGTGACTCGCGCCTTGGCGCGGCGGTCCGAATTTCCTGGCCGCGCCTGGCTGCTGCGCCTCTGCGCCTTGCCGATGGTGATGCCGACCATCGTTGGCATCTTCGGCGTCGTCGCCGTGTTCGGCGGCAGCGGCTATCTGGCGGCAGTGGCGGCGCTCGCCGGATCGGATTGGCGCCCGCGCCTCTATGGCCTTCAGGGCATTCTCATCGCCCATGTCTTCTTCAACCTGCCGCTCGCCATCCGCCTGCTGCTGCCGGCCTATGCCGCGGTGCCCGCGGAAAGCTGGCGCCTTGCGGCACAACTCGGCATGACGGGGCGCGATGTCTTCCGCTTCATCGAAATGCCGCTGCTGCGCCAGCAACTGCCGGGCATCGCCGTCATCATCTTCATGCTGTGCTTCACGACCTTTGCCGTGGCGCTGACATTGGGCGGCGGTCCGGCGGCGACGACGCTGGAAGTCGCGATCTATCAGGCGCTGCGCTTCGATTTCGACTTGAGCCTTGGCGCCCTGCTGGCGATCCTGCAGGTGGTGCTTTGCGCCGGTGGTGCCTTCGCGGTCTGGCGCATGGGGCGCGAGATGACGATGGGGGCCGCCACCCGTCTCGTGATCAGGCGCTATGATGGTGCGACCACCGGAACGCAACTGATGGATTACGGCTTCATTCTGCTGGCGGCGCTGTTTCTGGTCCTGCCGATCGCGGCTTTGGTGCAGAAGGGCATCGCTGGCATCAGCGCCGCCGCTTCACCTGCCAGCCTGTCGAGGGCCGGCATCGTCAGCCTGGCACTGGGTCTCGGCGGCGGCGGGCTCGCGACGGTTATCGGCTATCTGCTGGCACAAACAAGGCAGCGGCTGGTCGCACTGGGCCACCCGCGTGCTGCCATGCTGATGGCGCTCACTGGCCGGCTCGGCCTCTTCGTCTCGCCGATGGTGATCGGCACCGGCATCTTCCTCGCCGCTACGGGCCACGTCGATCTCTATGCGCTGGCCGTTCCCGGTGTCATCGTGCTGAACGCCGTCATGGCCTTGCCCTTCGTCCTTGGCCTGCTGGAACCGGCCATCGCGATGGCGGCCGAACGCCATGATCGGCTGTGCGCGGCGCTCGGCATCAAGGGGTGGCACCGCTGGCGCGAGATCGACTGGCCGGTCTTGCGCCGGCCGCTCGGCAGTGCCTTTGCCTTTGCCAGCGTCATCGCCATGGGCGATCTGGGCGCCATCGCCCTCTTTGGCAGCCAGGATCTCACCAACCTCACACTGCTGCTCTATGGCCAGCTCGGCGCCTATCGCCTGGACGGTGCCGCGAGTACCGCGCTGTTGTTGCTGGCCCTGACTTTGGTGACATATGCCGCATTGGAACGCTGGGTGGGTGGACGTGAGCTACGTTGAGATCAAGGGTGTCGAGTTCACCTATGAAGATCTGCTGATGCATTTCGATCTGGCCGTCGAACGGGGCGAGGTCATGGCCGTCATTGGCCCGAGCGGGGCGGGGAAGAGCACGCTTCTCGCCCTGGTCGGCGGGTTTGAGACGGCGCAGGCGGGCCGTATTCTGATCGACGGCGCCGATATCACCGATCTGCCGCCAGAGGTGCGCCCCGTGACGACCCTCTTTCAGGACCACAATCTCTTCGCCCATCTCACCGTCATCCAGAATGTGGGCCTCGGCCTCCATCCGGGTCTGCGCCTGATGCCGGCGGAGAAGGAACAGGTGACCTGGGCCCTCAACGAGGTGGGCCTCACCGGCTTCGAGGAACGCCTGCCCGGCCAGCTCTCCGGCGGCGAGCGCCAGCGTGTCGCAATCGCGCGCTGCATCCTGCGCCGGCGTCCCGTGCTGATGCTGGACGAAGCCTTCGCGGCGCTGGGGCCGGCCTTGCGCAAAGAGATGCTGGAACTGGTTCTTTCCTTGAGGACGCAGAAGGATCTCACCGTGCTGATGGTGACGCATGATCCGGCAGATGCGCTCTTTGCCGCCGATCACACGGCCTTCATCGCCGCGGGCAAGGTCGTCACCAGCGGCCGGACCGCCGCGGTGCTGGCATCAGAGCACCCAGCGATCCGCGACTATCTCGGGACGTGAGGGGTTCTACGCTGCCAGCAGCGGCTTGCGCGAGGTGATGAATTCGTCCGTCTGGGCGACGAAGCGGTCGATATCGCGATCGGTCAAAGCGAGGCTCAGCGCCATATAGCCGCGGCGCGCGAAGAACAGACCGGCGGCGATGAAGTCAAGATGCATCAGCTTGTGGATCTTGCTTTGCCGCGCTTCCTCCTCGGCGCTGTCATGGACCGGGCGATCCATGACGTCCTGGGTGAAGTGTATGCCAATGAAGGAGCCGACGCCGGTCGCGGTGAACGGCACGCCGTGTTTCTCGCCCAGCGCATTCAACCCGTCGCGCAGCCGGTCGCCCTTGGCGTTGAGCGACATCGCCGCTTCCGGCGTGTAGATATCGCGCAGTCCCGTGAGGCCGGCGGCCATCGACAGCACATTGTTGTTGAAGGTACCGGCATGGGGCCAATAGCCGGGCTTTTCCGGGTCGTAATGGCCCATGATGTCGGCGCGCCCGCCGAAGGCACCGAAGGACGAGCCACCGCCGAGATATTTGCCCAGCGTCGTCATGTCCGGCGTCACGCCCAAAGCTGCCTGCAAGCCGCCGGAGGAGAGGCGCGAGGTCATTACCTCGTCGAAGATGAGGATGATATCGAGCTCGCTTGCCGCCTGGCGCAGGGCGCCGAGGAAGTCCTGGCGCGCCGGCAGGCAGCCGCCGCTGCCCAGCATCGGTTCAATCAGGATGGCCGCCAGTTCGGCGCCGTGCTGGCGGATGAGACCCAGTGTGCCCTCGACATCGTTATAGGGCGCGATGACCCAATCGAGCGGCAGGTTGATGGGAATGCCGCCATGGCCGAAATAAAGCACGCCGCCATGATAGCCGCCGTCGAACACCATCACCTTCTTGCGCCCTGTGTGCGCCTGGGCGGTCATCAGGGCAAAGACATTGGCCTCGGTGCCGGAATTGCAGAAGCGCAGGGCTTGCAGCGACGGAAAGCGGCTCTTCAGCAGCCCTGCCAGTTCCGCCTCATAGACATTGGGCCCGCCGAGCACCGTGCCGTCATCGATGGCTCTCTTCAATGCTGCCTGGATCTTCGGGTTGGAATGGCCGTAGAGCCCGGCCGAATACTCGCCGAGATAATCGGTGTAGCTGTGGCCGTCGAGGTCGGTGAGCGTGGCGCCTTCGCCCTTGCTCCAGGCGAGCGGGAAAGGGGAATAGTGCAGGACCGTGCGCGTGTTGCCGCCCGGCATCGCGCTGCGCGCGGCTTCGTGGCGGGCGAGGCTCGCCGGATTGGCGGCCGTGTAGCGGCTTTCGGCTTCGGCAAGGGCGGCATCGAGCGAGACGTTCATCGTTAACCTCAATATCGGCGGCGCGAAATCGGTGGGGCAGCTTGACAGCGCCCCCACTTCCTCGACTAGAGTGGGTGCACAAGCTGTATACAGCATGCCATAAGGCCTTGTTGCGGCGCAACATTGGCGGCTGGCAGCCTCTTTTAGCCCATTTGTGCAATTCGGGCGAGGGGCGCTAGGGTGGCGGAACCAGATCGGGACAACCGGTCGGTGCGTGACAGGACAGGCATGAAACGATCGGGAGAGAGACAACATGATTATCAGGAAGTTGGCGCTGGCGACCAGCATGGCTGCGCTGCTCGCGTTTTCGGCTGCTGCTGCCAGCGCCGAAATGGTCCTCAATCGCGGCATCGGCGCCACCATCGGCACGCTCGATCCGCATATCAACTTCCTCGCCTGGGAAGGCTGGATCCTTGACGACGCCTATGAAGGCCTGGTCGCCAACGATGCCGGCGGCGCCGTCATTCCGGGTGCCGCGGAAAAGTGGGACATCAGCGATGACGGCCTCACCTATACCTTCCATCTGCGTGACGGCCTCAAATGGTCGAACGGCGATGCGCTGAAGGCGCAGAATTTCGTCGACGGCATCGTCCGCACGATCGATCCGGCGACCGCCTCCGACAAGGCCTATATCTTCACCTCGACCATCCGTGTGGCTGGCGCCCAGGATTTCGTCGATGGTAAGAGCAAGGACGCGAAGTCGGTCGGCATCTCGGCCCCGGACGACAAGACCGTGGTGCTGAAGCTGGCGGCACCCGCGCCGCACGCCCTCTTCGTGCTCGGCTCTTTCTATGCGCCGCCACTCCATAAGCCCAGCCTGGAGAAATTCGGGAAAGACTTCATCAAGCCCGGCAACATCGTCAGCAACGGCGCCTATATCCTCACCGAGAATGTGCCGCAGAGCCATGTGACCCTGGAGAAGAACCCCAATTACTGGGATGCCGCCAACGTCAAGATCGACAAGGTCGTCTACCGCGTGACCGAGGACGACAGCACGGCGGTGAAGCTGTGGCGCGCCGGCGAACTGGACGCGACGGCCGACATCCCGACCGCGCAGATCGATGCGCTGAAAAGCGAATTCGCCGACCAGGTTCATATCTCGCCGTCGACCGAAACCAATTACATGAGCTTCAACATCACCAAGCCGCCTTTCGACAACATCAAGCTGCGGCAGGCGCTCTCCATGGCGATCGACCGCGACACGCTGGTCAACAAGGTGGTGAAGGCGGGCTATGTCGTGAACTATGGCTATGCGGTGCCGATCCCCGGCTATGACGCGCCGAAAGTCGCCGAGGCGACCATGAGCAAGGAAGACCGCATCGCCAAGGCAAAGGCACTTTATGCCGAGGCAGGCTTCGGTCCCGACAAGCCGGTCTCGCTCACCATCGAATCCAGTAACAACGACGTCTATAAGAAGCAGGCGGAAACGGTCGCCGTCATGTGGAAGCAGGTCCTGGGCGTCGATGCCAAGGTCAATGCGCAAGACCGCGACGGTTGGCTCGCGGCCTTCAATGCCGGCGGCTGGGATGTGTTCAATGACAATCTCATCGGCGATTTTCCCGGGCCGGAAACCTATTTGGCCTATATGGATCCCCGCGCCGAGGTCGGTTACCACTGGAAGAACCCAGCCTTTGAAGCGGCCTTCGACAAGGCGATGCCGCTCACCGATCAGAAGGAACGCTGGAAGGTGCTGGCCGAGGCGGAAAAGGCGCTGCTCGACGATTATCTCGTAGCCCCTATCGCCTCCAGCCCGAACCGGCATCTGGTCGCGTCCAAGATCAAGGGCTGGGTCGACAATCCGGCCGACGTCCACGCGACGCGCTTCATGTCGATCAGCCAGTGACAGAGTGACGGGCGGTGCCTGCAAGGCGCCGCCCGCCCTCACGTCCAGCCCGGTAGCCAGACGCCATGTTCGCCTATGCCATCCGCCGCATTCTCGGCGCCCTTCCGACGCTGGTGGCGCTCGCCATTATCAGCTTCTTCATGATGCGCGTGGCGCCCGGCGGGCCGTTCTCCGGCAACCGCCGCGTGCCCGACGAAATCCGCGCCAATGTCGAGCGTGCCTTCCATCTCGACGAACCCTTGTGGATGCAGTTCGGTCGCTGGATATGGGGCGTCCTCCATTTCGATTTCGGCCCGTCGATGAAGTACCGCGACTATAACGTCTCGGAACTCATCGCCATCGGCCTGCCTACCTCGCTCGAAGTCGGCCTCTGGGCGATGATCATCTCGACCGTCATCGGCCTGGCACTCGGCATCGCCGGTGCCTTGCGGCGCAACACCTCGATCGATTACGGTGCCGGCGCCATCGCCATGCTGGGTCTCGCCATCCCGGTCTTCGTCATTGGCCCGGTGCTGCAATTGGTGCTGGGGCTGGATCTACGCTGGTTGCCGATCGCCGGCTGGGATGGCAGCTGGACCTTCAAGATTCTGCCCATCATCACCCTGTCGCTCCCTGGCATCGCCTATGTCTCGCGGCTGATGCGGGCCAGCATGATCGAAACGATGCGCAGCAATTACGTGCGCACCGCGCGCGCCAAGGGTATCGGCGCAAGGCGTACGATAGTCCGCCATGCCCTGCGCGGCGCCATCTTGCCGGTCGTCGCCTATCTGGGGCCGGCCACAGCCATCACCATCACCGGCTCGATCGTCATTGAGAAGATCTTCCAGATCCCCGGCATCGGCCGCTATTTCGTCGAAGGGGCGACGGGGCGTGACTATCCGCTGGTCATGGGCGTCACCATGTTCTACGGCGCCATCGTCATCGGCGCCAATCTGGTGACGGATATTGCCCGCTCCTGGCTCGACCCGAAGGTGAGCTATGACTGAGGTCGCGCAAAGCACAGGTGCATCGGCGGCCGCCCGCGGACTGTCACCCTTCCGCGCCTCGCTCTATCGCTTCACGCGCAACAGGCTTGCCGTCGTCAGCCTCGTTGTCCTGGTGCTCATCATCCTCGCCTGCTTCGTGGCGCCGTTCTTCATGCCGTTCTCGGTAGAGGACGCCGATTTCGACAATATCTCGGCACCGATCGACCTCCTCTCGTTGCATCCCTTCGGCACCGATGATCTGGGACGCGACCTGCTGCTGCGCGTCCTGGATGGCGGCCGCGTCTCCCTGGCGCTGGGCTTTGTCGGCGCTTTGGCCTCGGTCGCCATCAGTGTCGTCTATGGCGCCGCCGCCGGCTATCTCGGCGGCCGCGTCGACGATCTGATGATGCGCTTCGTCGACATCCTCCTCAGCGTCCCATTCATGTTCCTGGTGATCATGATCAATGTGAGCCTCGGCGACCTCCTCGGCATGAAGAACGTCTCGCTGTTCATCGCCGTGGTGATCACATTATGGCTGACACCCGCCGTTATCGCCCGCGGCCAGGCGGTCAGCCTCAGGAACCGCGAATTCGTCGAGGCGGCGCGTGCTGGCGGCATGAGCTCGTGGCAGATCATCTGCCAGCATGTGGCGCCCAATTCGGTCAATGTCGTCATCGTCTATTCAAGCCTCTTGGTGCTGGAAGCGATCCTGACCGAGAGCTTCCTCTCCTTCCTCGGCATCGGCGTGCAGGCGCCGGCGGCCAGCTGGGGCACGCTCATCAACAGCGGTGCCGACAATCTCGAAACCGACCCCAGGCTGCTGCTGCTGCCCGGTGCGTTCCTTGCCTTGACGCTCTTCTGCCTCAACTACATCACGGATGGCTTGCGCGATGCCTTCGACCCCAATGAGCGCTGAGCCGGGTATTCCCGGGGTGCCCCTCCTGGCGGTCGAGGATCTCTCGGTCCGCTTCAAGCTGCCGCAAGGCTGGGTGACGGCGGTCGATGGCGTCGGCTTCGAGATCCGTCCTGGCGAGGTGGTGGGCATCGTCGGCGAATCCGGCTCGGGCAAGAGCCAGATCCTGCTCTCAGTCATGGGATTGCTGGCCAGCAACGGCCGCGCGTCGGGCAGCGTGCGTTTTCGCGGCACGGAACTGCTCAATCGCCCGACTGCCGAACTCGACGGCATTCGCGGCTCGGCTCTCTCCATGATCTTCCAGGACCCGATGACCTCGCTCAATCCCTATATGCGGGTGAGCGAGCAGTTGACCGAGGTGCTCACCATCCACCAGGGCCTATCGGAGGTGCAGGCCTTGAAGGTTGCGGTCGAGATGCTGGAGCGGGTGCGCATTCCCGATGCCCGCCGCCGCATCCAGCTTTTCCCACATGAATTCTCGGGCGGCATGCGCCAGCGTGTCATGATCGCCATGGCCTTGCTGTGTAAGCCAATGCTGCTGCTGGCCGACGAGCCGACGACCGCACTCGACGTCACCGTCCAGGCGCAGATCCTGGAGTTGATGGCCGAACTGGGCCGCGATCTTGGCACCGCCATCGCCATCGTTACCCACGATCTTGGGGTCATTGCCAGGCTCTGCGACCGGGTGCTGGTGCTTTACGGCGGGCGGGTCATGGAGGAAGGGGCGATTGACGATATCTTCCATGATACGCGCCATCCCTACACCACCGGCCTGCTCGCCGCGACGCCTCGGCTCGACGCGGCAACGCATGGCGAGCTGCGTACCATTCCCGGCCAACCACGGGCCGCCATGGGCGATATTACAGGCTGTCCCTTTGCGCCGCGCTGTGGGCTGAAGCAACCGGTCTGCAACGAAACGCCGCCGTTGAAGGCGGGCGCCGCCGGCCACCGCCTCGCCTGCCATCTGCGTGAGGTGCGGGCATGAGCGAGACATTGCTGAAGGTCGACGACCTAAAGGTGCACTTCCCGATGCGGGCGGCACACCTCTTTGGCGGTCAGGGTGCGCCGGTTCGCGCGGTCGACGGTGTCTCGCTTGAGCTGAAGGCCGGTGAAACGCTGGGCATCGTCGGTGAATCCGGCTGCGGCAAGACGACGCTCGGCCGCGCCATCCTGCGCCTCATCCAACCGACGGATGGCCGCGTGCTGTGGATGGGCAATGACCTCCTTGCGCTCGATACCCGCGCCATGCGCGAAGCACGCCGGCACATGCAGATTATCTTCCAGGATCCATTGGCCTCGCTCGATCCACGCATGTCGGTCGAAACCATCATCGGCAAGCCCTTGCGCATTTTCCATCCGGAGCTTGGCCGGGCAGAGGTGAAACGCCGCGTATTGGAGACGATGGCGCTGGTTGGCCTTTCACCCGCCATGGCCAACCGCTTTCCCCATGAATTCTCCGGCGGCCAGTGCCAGCGCATCGGTATCGCCCGCGCCATCATCCTCAAACCCAAGCTCATCGTCTGCGACGAACCGGTCTCGGCGCTCGATGTCTCGATCCAGGCGCAGATCATCAACCTCTTGATGCAGATCCAGCGCGAGCTGGGCCTCTCCTTGCTGTTCATCTCGCACAATCTGGCGGTGGTGCGGCATATCAGCCACCGCATCATGGTGCTTTATCTCGGCAAGGTGATGGAGGTGGCCGAGCGCGACGATCTCTATGCGCGGCCGCTCCATCCCTATACCGAGGCGTTGATTTCAGCCGTGCCCATCGCCGATCCAAGGCTGGAGCGGGGGCGCGAGCGGCTGCTGCTGGAAGGTGATTTGCCCTCGCCCATCAACCCGCCCGCCGGCTGCCGCTTTCAATCGCGCTGCCCCAAGGCGAGCGCCATTTGCGGGCAGGCGGAACCGCCGCTGTTGCGCTATGCTGAAGGACATATCGCCGCCTGCCACCATATCGATCAGCCGCCCCTATGATGCAACCCGACCTTTCCGCCCAGGATGCCTTCCTCGATCGTCTGCTCGATCTGCCGACGATCTATTCCGCCGGCCTGTCGCCGGACGGCACAGAGCTCGCCTGGATCTGGGCGAAGCTCAGCCCGACGACGCAGCTCTGGCTGCAGCCATCAGATGGCAGCGTGGCACCCCGCTGCCTGGTCGATGACGGGCTGGATTGCGACTACTTCATCTGGGCACGCGACGGAAAGTCGATCGTCGTCGGTCAATCGAGTGGCGGCGATGAGCGGACCACGCTGCTGCAGGTCTTCCTCGATGGTCGACCGCCCCGCCGGCTGACGCCGGAGGAACCCGACTACTATATCCATGGCGGGCAGCTGCTGGCCGACAACCGAAGGCTCGTTTACGCGGCCAATGTCGATCCGGTGAGCGGGGAGGAGATCGAGCCGGCCCTGATCTATGTCCACGACATCGAAACCGGTGCGAAGTCGGTCATCGCGCGGCCGGAAAAGGCCGCCTTCATGTGGCCGCTGGTCTCGCCGGACGACAAATATGTGCTTTACGAGCGCAAGGATCTCGACCCTGCCGGCACGCAATTGTGGCTGGCAGCGATCGATGGCAGTTCCGACCGCGAAATCGTCAATGTCGGTGCCAAGGCCAAGGTCGACGGCGCCTGGTCGCCGGATGCGCGGTCGGTCGTGCTGGCGGCCGAGGGCAAGCCACACCGGCGGATCGGCCTGTGGCACTTGGCGAGTGGGGAGATCGACTGGCTGGTCGATGATCCCCATCGCAATGTCGAGGATGCCGTGTGGTTGCGCCGCACCAATGCCCTCGTCATCGAAGAAGTGCGCGCCGCGCGCACGCATATGTCCTTCCTCGATCCCGCCACCGGCCAAGAGACGGCGTTTGCGCCCGGCCCCGGCAGCTATGATCCGATCGGTCTGACGCCGGATGGCCATTGGATCACCTGGCATTACGATGCACAGACGCCACCGCGCCTGTTGCGCTTGACGCAGGCTGCTCCCTATCGGCTGGCTGGTGTCCTCGCCCAGCATCCGACCCGGCCCGGCATGGCGCCAGAGGAATTGGCGCCGGCCGAGGATTACCGCTGGAAATCTGACGATGGGCTGGAAATTCAGGGCTGGCTGTTCCGCACCAGGCAGCCGGTGCGCGGCACCATCCTGCTGGTTCATGGCGGACCGACGCATCACGACGAAGACGCCTATGACCCGGAGATCCAGTATTATCTCGCCTGCGGCTTCCATGTGATGACGCCCAATTACCGCGGCTCGACCGGCTTCAGCCTGGCCTTCGAAGACTCGATCAAGGTCGAAGGGTGGGGCGGCATGGAGCAGGCGGATATCCGCACCGGCGCCGAAGCCTTGATCCGCGACGGCATCGCATCGAAGGGCCGCATCGGCATCACCGGCACCTCCTATGGCGGCTATTCCTCCTGGTGGGCGATCACGCATTTCCCGACCGAGACGATTGCGGCTGCGGCACCAATTTGCGGCATGACCGATCTGGTGGTGGATTTCGAGACGACGCGGCCGGATCTGCGGCCCTATTCCGAAGAAATGATGGGTGGTTCGCCCACCACCGCGCCGCAACGCTTCCATGACCGCTCGCCCATTCATTTCGTGGGCGATATCAGGGGCAAGCTGCTGATCGTCCAGGGCGAGAACGATCCCAATGTGACGCCGCAGAACGTGATCGACGTGGTGACGCGCCTAAAAGCCGCTGGCATCGATTACGAACTGCTCACCTTCGACGACGAAGGCCACGGCATCGGCCGCCCGGCCAACCAGCGCGTCCTTTATAAGCGCATCGCCGCCTTCTTTGCGGTCGCCTTTGCATGACATCCCGGTTTGCCGACCTCGCCGCGCTCTGGTCGCGCTACCCGATCATCGGGTCGCCGCATGTGTCGGCAGATGGCAATTGGCTGGCCTGGTCCTGGACTGGCCTTGCCGACACCGCCAATGTCTGGATCGTGCCGACCGATGGCAGCGCGGCACCGCGCCAGCTGACGGACGGCACCGATCATTTCAATGTCAACGGCATCGCCTCCGATGGCAGCCGCCTCATCGTCGCGCAGAGCCGCGGCAGCAACGAACACGACCGGCTGTTTCTGCTCACGCGAGAGAGCGGCGAATTGCAGCCGCTGACGCCGGAACAATCCGATCACTATGTCTTTGGCGGCAGCTTCCATCCCGACGGCCGCTCGATCCTCTATACGGCAGATGTCGATTACGCCTCGGGCAAGACCACGGCTGGTTCCTGGCTCTATGTGCAGGACTTGGCCACGGGCACCCGCCGCGTGATCGCTCGCGCGCTGTCGATGGTCGAACGCGCCCCCGAGATCAGCCACGATGGCCGGCGCGTGCTCTATCACCGGGGCGATCTGCACCCGGCCGGGACGCAGGTCTGGATGGCCCATTGGGATGGCAGCGACGACAGGCTCCTGTTCAGCGCCGGGGATCGTTTCCGCGCCTATGGGCACTGGCTCGATGACGCGCGCCTTCTCATCCAGGCGGAAACGGAAACGCATGCGCGGATTGGCGTGCTCGACCTTGAGCGCGGCGACATCCGCTGGCTGGTGGATGATCCGGCGCGCAATATCGAAAACGTCGTCGTGGGCCACGGCGGCCATCAGGCGATGCTGTGCGAGGTCAACGCGGCCCGTCTGATGCCACGCCTGCTCGATTTCGAGAGCGGTCGCGAAACGCCGCTGCCGCAGATGGGCGTCAGTCTGTTGCCGCTGCAGCAGCATCCTGGCGGTGACTGGATTTTTGAAGCCTATCGCTCGACGGCGCCCCACGCCTTCTGGCGCATCGGCCCGGCGGGGTCGAATGTGCAGTCCCTGGCGGTCTCGGCTGCCGAAGGAGCGCCACGAGATTTCGCGGCGGCGCAGGATTTCCGCTGGGCGTCGAGGGACGGCATCCCGGTCCAGGGCTGGCTCTACGAGCCTGCGGGCGCAAGCCGGGGCCTCGTCGTCTGGGTGCATGGTGGTCCCACCTGGCACAGCGAGGATTGGGTCAACCCGGTGGTGCAGTTCCTGGTTGCTGCTGGTTTCACCGTGCTCGATCCCAATTACCGCGGCTCCACCGGCTTCGGCATACCCTTCCGCGAGGCGATCAAGCAGGATGGCTGGGGTGGTCGTGAACAGGAAGACATTCGCGCCGGCATCGAGGCGCTGATCGCTGCCGGCAAAGCGAGGACCGGGCGGATCGGCGTCGCTGGCTTGTCTTACGGCGGCTATTCGTCCTGGGTGGCCATCACGCGCTTCTCAGACCTGGTCGATGCGGCCTGCGCCATCTGCGGCATGTATGAGCTTGGCATCGATTACCGCAATACCGAGATGCCCCATGGCCGCGCCTATAGCGAGGAGATGATGGGCGGCACGCCGGAAGAGTTTCCGGAACGCTACTTCAATGCCTCACCGCGCAACTTCGTCGACCGGATCAAGGGCCGGCTCATGATCGTCCATGGCCTCGCCGACAGCAATGTCTCGCCAGCCAACACGGACATGGCCGTCAAGGATCTTGATGCCCGCGGCATTCCCTATCGGCTGCTGACCTTCCCCGACGAAGGCCACGGCATCTACAAGGCTGGCAACCGTGCCCGCTGGCTCACCGAGATGGCGGATTTCTTCGCCGACGCTTTCGGGCCATGAGGCGTCAGGTTTCGGCCCACATGCGCAACAGGTTGGTGTAAAGGCGCGAGGCGGTATCCGCTTCCACCATCTTCGGGTCGATCGTGTGCAGCTTGTCGCGCACCTCCAATGCGTCCGACAGGAACTGCCGGTGCCGCTCGTCGCGGACATAGGATTGGATCCAGGTGACCGCCACCAGGCGCTCGCCCTTGGTCACCTCGGCCACCTCATGCAGCGTGCCGGACGGGTAGATCACGGCATAGCGCGCGGGCAGTTTCACTTCCTGGACGCCGAAGGGGGAGTGGATGACAAGCTCGCCGCCCTCATACTCCGAGGCGTCATTGATGAAGACGGTGCAGGAGACATCGGTGCGGTCACGGCTGGTGGCCGACCCCATCAATGCGTCATCGATGTGGGGGCCATAGGTCATCCCTGGCCGGTAGCGGCTGATCAGCGGCGGGCGGATGCGGAAGGGGATGGCGCCGCGGCGGAAATCCTTCGACCGGTTGAGTGCCGCGACGACAATTTCCTGGAGCTGCCGCTTGTTGGCGGCGTCCTTGGCGACCTGCTCGTTGTTCTTGACCATCTTGGCCCGGAACCCGGCCGTCTCTTTGCCATCGACGAAGTTCGACTGCGAGGCCAGCAAGCGAAGCTGCGATTGTTCGTCCACGGTGAGGACGTCGGGAATGATGACGATCATGGAAGCTTACTCACGCGAATTGTCGAAGGTGTCAGCGCAGCATCTGCCGCACGCGGGCAAGGCTGTCAACCAGCCGGTCGACATCCTGGGTTGTGTTATGGACGCCGAAGGAAGCCCTGGCCGTGCCGGTAACACCGAAATGCTCCATCAGCGGCTGCGCGCAGTGGTGGCCGGCGCGAATGCAGATGCGGCTTTCGCCCAGCAGCGTGCCGATGTCGTGCGGGTGGATCCCATCCAAGGTGAAGGACAGGATGCCGATGCGGTGCTGCGGACGCCCCAGGATCTTGAGGCCGGAAATCTCGGCCAACCGACCAGCGGCATAGTCGGTCAAGGCGGCATCATGGGCTGCAATGGCCCCAAAGCCGATCTCGTCGATGAAGTCGAGCGCGGTCGCCAACGCGATGGCAGCGCCGATCGCCGGCGTGCCGGCCTCGAAGCGGCGGGGTCCGGCGGCATAGTCCGTGTGATCGATGCTGACCGAGCGGATGATGCCGCCGCCGCCCATGAAGGGCGGCAGATCGGCCAGCAGCTTTTCCTTCACATAGAGGGCGCCGATGCCATCGGGGCCGTAGAGCTTGTGGCCCGTGATGGTGAGGAAATCGCAGTCGAGATCCCTGACATCGAGGCGGAAATGCGGGGCCGCCTGCGCCGCATCGACCATGACCAAGGCCCCGGCCCGGTGCGCCATGGCGACGATCTCTTTAAGCGGCGTCACCGTGCCGATGGTGTTGGCAGCGGCCGTGACGCAGACCAGTTTCGGCTCGCGCGACAACAACATCTCGAACCGCTCGAGGTCGAGATCGCCATGGGCATCGATCGGCACCGCCGCGAGACGCAGGTGCCGGCGCTCCTTGAGGAGCTGCCAGGGCACGATATTGGCGTGGTGTTCGAGGAGGGTCGTGAGGATGAGGTCGCCGGGCCTGAGATTGGCGTCGCCGAAGGCATGCGCCACCAGGTTTGTCCCCTCGGTCGCATTATGGGTGAAGATGACCTCATCCCGGCCGGCATTGAGGAAGCGCGCGACCCGCGTCCGCGCCGCGTCGTAATTTTCCGTCGCAATCTCGCTTAAGGGGTAAAGCCCACGATGGATATTGGCATATTCACCCGTGTAGAAGCGCGTCAGCCGGTCGATGACCACATCCGGCTTCTGGGCGCTGGCGGCGCTGTCGAGATAGACCAGGTCCGGCTGGTTGCGGAGCAACGGGAACCGGGTCCGCGCCACCAGCGGCGCCCCGTCAGCTTGGGGCGTCCCGACCCCGCTGGGAAGATGCTGCGGATGCGACATGGGCGTTTCCGAATCCTCGTGAATGCGACTGCCAGCCATCACGGCGGCGGCCCTGGCTTTAGTCAAGTGCGGCGGCGGCGCGCTTCGCTGCAGTGCAAAAATCTGTGCATCCGGTCAACCTAACGATTGCGCCCCGGCCCCTCAAGCAGAGGTGACCGGAAGATTGTTTGCATGCAAACGATCTTCCCTTGAATGTGACCATAAACCATGTTTTGCTCGGTCCCGAAGGCACCGCTTCGTGTGCCCGTGAGGAGGACGAAAAATGACTGGGAAGATGCGTGGGCTTAATGCTGGCCTCGGCACTGTGTCGCGGCGCAAATTTGTGGCGGGGGCCTCGGCCCTGGCCCTGGGTGCCGGTGTGGCGCCCTTCGTCAGCCGCCTTGCCATGGCGGCCGGCGAAGTGAAGGTCTTGAACTGGCAGGGTTACGGCACGGACGAGAAATGGGCGCTTGAGATCTTCAAGAAGGCGACCGGCCTCGATGTCGTGCACGATTATTACAACTCCGAATCGGAGATGATCACCAAGCTGCAGACCAATCCGGGCACCTACGACGTCATCGTCACCAATTCCGCCTGGAACGATCGCGCCTCGGAACTCGGCGTCATCCAGCCGATCGATACCGCGCAGATCAGCCATTACGGCGATCTCAACCCGGCCTTCCGCGACTCGCCGCTCTTGGAAGCCGACGGCAAGGTCTATGGCGTCTCTTGGGTCTGGGGCATCACGGCGATCGGCTATTCGACCGAAGTCTTCAAGGAAGCGCCGAAATCGCTAGAAACCCTTTGGGATTCGAAGCTCGCCAAGCGCGTTTCGTTCCGCGATGACGCGATCGAGGCGGTCAGCTTTGGCGCCATCGCCACGGGCCAGGACATGAACCACCCGAAGGACCTTGCCAAGGTGAAGGAAAAGCTCCTCGCCCTGAAGCCCAACATCGCCATGCTGTGGACCTCGGAAGACGAGTGGAACAAGTCGTTCCAGGCCAAGACCTTCGACATCTCGGTCTACTGGTCGGGTTCGGCCCTGCGCTCGAAGAACAATTTCAAGCTGCCGGTCGGCTTCGTCGTGCCGGATGAGGGTGCTGTCGGCTGGTTCGACGGCCTTGCCATCGGCAAGGACGCGCCCAATGCCGAAGGTGCCCATAAGTTCATCGATTTCATGATCGACCCGACCTTCTATGTCGAATGGGCCACCAAGATCGGTGCTCCGGCCTCGGCCAACAATGCGGCGATGGCGGCGATGCCCGAAGGCGACGACAAGACCCTTTATTCCGACCAGGCAGCCATCAAGCGGCTGCAATTCATGGCGCCGCTCACCGATAAGGAGCGCCAGGATTTCTCTGATCTTTGGACCGAAGTTAAGACCGAGTTCGCGAAGTAACGAACTTGGGGTGAACGCAGGGACGCCGCCCCGAACCTGAAAGGGTGGGGCGGCGTCTTTCGTTCAAGGGGAATAGGATGACACCGACGACGCGCACACGCTGGGCCATTTTGACCCTCACCGGGCCGGCCTATCTGTGGCTCGCCTGCACGATTTTCCTGCCGCTTCTGGCCATGCTGGCCTTGAGCTTCCTTGATAAGTCGCCGCTCATTCCGAAGCCGGCCAGTTTCACGCTCGACAATTACCGTGCCTATTTCACCAAGGGCTTCTACTGGCCGCTGACCATGTGGTCGGTACAGTTGGGCTTGTGGGTTACCTTGTTCTGCCTGCTCATCGGCTATCCGGCGGCCTATGCGCTGGCCAAGCGCATCAAGGGGCGCTGGCGCGAGGCGATCTTCCTCCTCATCGTGCTGCCCTTCTGGTCGAACGCTCTGGTGCGCATCTTCTCCTGGACCATGGTGCTGCGCTCGAACGGCATCGTCGATATGAGCGTCCAGGCGATGTTCCCGGGGGCACCCACCTTCGATCTTCTCTACAGCTATCCGGCCGTCATCATCGGCCTCACGCATTCATATCTCCCTTACATGATCCTCACCTGCTACATCGCCTTGCAGGCGATCGATGACAGCCTCATCGAGGCTGGGCGGTCGCTCGGCGCCACGGCATTCACGACGTTCTGGCGCGTGGTGCTGCCGTTGAGCCTGCCCGGCATCATTTCGGGCGCTGCCCTCATCTTCGTGCCGGTCATCGGTTCGTTCATGGAACCCCGCATCCTCGGCGGCACCAAGGGGGCGACACTCGGCATGAATATCGAAGAGCAGTTCACCGTGACGGCCAATTGGCCGCTGGGCTCGGCCTTGTCCTTCATCCTGCTCGCCATCGTGCTGATCATCTTCGGGCTGCTCTATCCCTTCCTTCGCAAGCAGGGAGGCAATGCATGAAGCGGCTTCTCGACGGCGGCATCCGCTTCTATCTCCTCCTGGTGCTGGTCTTCCTCTATTTGCCGATCCTGGTGATGGCGCTCTTCGCCTTCAACAAATCACCGCTCTACGCGCTGCCTTTCGAATTCGACCTGGTCTGGTTCAAGGCGCTGGCTGAAAACGACAAGCTGCTGAAGGCCGGCCTCAACAGCCTGCTCATAGCGCTGGCCAATACGGTGATCGCCACCTCGTTCGGTACCATGGCGGCGGTGGCCTTTGGCCGCTACACCTTCCGCGGCAAGACCCTGCTGCAGGGATTGCTGTTCCCGCCCATTGCCATTCCATGGCTGGTCATCGGTACGGCGATGCTGGTGTTCTTCTTCTGGACGGCGAAGGCCATGGGGGTGCCCGGCATGGCGCGCGGCCTCCACGCCATTCTGCTGGGCCACGTGGCGCTGTCGCTTCCCTATGTGATCTTCGTCGTGGGTGCGCGCCTCAATGATTATCCCAAGGCGCTGGAGGAAGCAGCGGCGACGCTGGGGGCGACACCCTGGCAGGTCTTCCGCCGCGTCTCGGTACCGATCCTGGCGCCGGGCGTCGTGGCGGCAGCGCTCTTTGCCTTTGCCGTCTCCTTCGACCAGTTCGTTATCTCATACTTCCTGGCCCCGCCCGGCGTCACGACCTTGCCGGTCGAGATCTATACCTCGATCCGCAAGGGCTTCACGCCGGAAATCAACGCCATCTCGACCATCATCATCGCGGTTTCGATGGGGTTGATGCTGATCGTGGCCAGGTTCTATCGCTTTGGTGGGGAAAGATCCGGAAATGAGTGAAGTTGCCGTCAATGGCGCGGCCAAACATTATGGCCCGGTCGCAGCATTGGATGGGGTCGACCTGACCTTCGCCGATGGCGAATTCTTCGGCCTGCTGGGACCCTCCGGTTCCGGCAAGACCACCTTGCTGCGCTCGATCGCCGGCTTCATCGAACTCGATGCCGGCGAGATCCGCATCGATGGCACCGACATTTCCCGCATCCCGGTGCACCGGCGCAATATCGGCATGGTGTTCCAGAATTACGCGCTTTTCCCGCATATGAATGTGGCCGAGAACGTGGCCTTCGGGCTCGACGTGCGCAATGTGCCAGCGGCTGAGATCCAGCAGCGTGTCGCCGAGAGTCTCGACCTCGTGCAGCTTCGCGGCTACGAAGCGCGCCGACCCAAGCAGCTCTCCGGCGGCCAGCAGCAACGCGTGGCACTCGCGCGGGCACTGGTGACGCGGCCCAAGGTGCTGCTGCTCGACGAGCCGCTCTCGGCGCTCGACAAGCACCTGAGACAAGAAATGCAGGTGGAACTCAGGCGCATCCAGCGCCAGATCGGCATCACCACCATTTTCGTGACCCACGACCAGGAAGAGGCGCTGACCCTTTCCGACCGCGTCGCCATCTTCAACAAGGGCCAGGTCGTGCAGGCGGGTGCGCCGCGCACCGTCTATCAATGGCCGGTCAACCGCTTTGCCGCCGGCTTCCTGGGCGAGGCCAATTTCCTGGAAGGAAAAGTGGTGGGCGTGCTGGGTCACGAGGCGCGCGTCGCCATGCCGGATGGCAGCGAGATCGTGGTCACCCATCAGGGCATCGCCAATGGTGCCAATGTGCTGGTGGCCCTGCGTCCGGAAAAGATCAGCATCGAACCCGGCGGCAGCCAGGCGCCGCGCCTCAACCGCGTCATCGGACGCGTCCAGGCGGCGATCTTCTCAGGCTCCAGCCTCACCTACCGCATCAGCGTCGGCGACCGGCTCTTCGTCGTGTTCGAGCAGAACAAGAACCGGGCACCGCTGCCGGAGCAAAGCGCCGTTACCCTGGAATGGGAAACGGCCGACAATGTCGTGGTGCAACCGTGACCGACCACGCCAGGCTTCCGCTCAGCGCCCGCAGCCAGCATATCGTCGTCGACATGCAGGAAGTGTTTGCGACCAACCCGCAATGGGGCTTTGCCGGCATCTATGAGATCGTGCCGGCGATCTCGCGCCTTGCCAAGGCGAAGCCGAAGAACACGCTTTGGACGCGCTTCATCTCCGCCCATTCAGCCGAGGAAGCGGAAGGGGCCTGGGCTGCGCTCTATCGCATGTGGCCCGGGGCGACGCTTTCCGCCGGCGCGCAAATGGACATCCTCGCCGATCTGCTGCCGCTCACTGATCCCACGGCTGTTTTCGACAAGCCGACCTATTCATCCTTCCACAGCGCAGCGCTGGTCGCCGAGCTGAAACGCCGCCAGGCCGACACATTGATTCTGTCCGGCGTCGAAACCGATGTCTGCGTCCTGGGGACGCTGATGGAAGCTGTCGATCGCGGCTATTTCGTGGTCCTGCCGACCGATGCGCTGACCAGCAGCGATCCCGACGGTCATCGCCAGATTCTCGACGTCATCCCACGGCGCCTCAAATCTCAAGTCTTCTGCGCCACCGTCGATGAAATCCTGGAGCAATGGTCATGACGTCGCGTTACCCCGGTCTTGCCAAAGACCGGCATTGGAATACCTGGCGCGCGGAATTCCCGGCGCAGATGATGCACCTGCCCTTGGGTCTCACCGTCACCATCTGCGCCTATTCCGGCGCCAAGAACAGCTTCACCGATTTTCCGGCCAATGCCGGCGGCGTTGCCTACGGCCCGCGCGATGTCGGTGCCCGGCAGATCACCTTCGACGCGCAGCATTGCGGCACGGCGTTCAGCTGGCAGTGGGACCGGCCGACGGGATTGGGCTTGCGCGGTACGTGGCGCAACACCGAAAACGCGGAATGGGGCCTGCGCTTCTGGGTGCAGCCAGTCTTCGAAGTGGAAGGCCGCCCCGATATCCAATGGCAGTATGACGAGCTGAGCGGTGTGCTGACGACCAGTATCGACGGCACCCATGTCGCGGTCGTCGGCGATGAAAAGCCGCTGATGGCGACGTTCCATGCCGACCGCGCGCAGCTGGCGCAAGAATATCACGTCAAAGGCTATTTCTATCTGGCGTCCCGCGGCACCCGCGGCCGCGTGCCGGCCCTGCGCTACAATTTCGACGAAACGCCGACGATGCGCTTTGCCATTGGCCTCGGCGACACCGTGGGCGAGGCGCTGGCGCAGGCGAAGGCAACCTTGGCGGCACCTGCAGCACCCGCTCTGACGCAACGCCAAACCGGCCGCGACGCCGGCAACCTTGATGCCATCCGCGACATTGTGGGGTGGAACTCGGTCCACGATTTCATCAATGACCGGCCCTATATGTCGCTGAGCCGCGCCTGGGTGGCGCAGAAATTCGGCGGCTTCGGCCTGTGGCTCGACGACATCTGCTATCACGCCTTGGGCACGGCCTTGTTCGATGCCGAGATGGCCAAGGAAAGCGTCAAGGCGGTGCTGGCGACCGAGACGCCGGACGGCAATCTTGCCTGCCTCATCACCGGCAATGACGCCTGGATCGACCGTTCGCAATTGCCGGTCTGCTCTTTCGTCATCTGGAAGATCTGGCAACACACCGGCGATGACAGCCTGATCGAGCCGAGCTTCCGACGTCTCCTCAAGAATCACGATTGGTGGTGCGAGCGCCGCTCCGGGGCACCCAAGGCGTCGCCGGTTCAGGGTCTCATGGGCTGGGGGACCTCCGCCCATGTCGGCAGCGGGCTTTACAAGGGCACCAAGCTCGGCGCCAAGAACGAATCCACCATGGACAACTCGCCGCTCCATGACGAGACGGTGTTCGATGCCAAGACCGGCTGCCTCGACGCGGTCGATGTGGCGCTGAACTCGGCGCTGGTGGTGGATGCCGAAGTGCTGGCGCTCTTTGCCGACAGGCTTGGCGAAACGGCCATTGCCGAACGCCTGCGCCAGCGCGTTGCCGCCTTGCGCCAGCGCATACATGACGACCTCTGGGACGCAGATCGCAAGATCTTCGCCAACCGCCGCTGGTCCGGTGCCTTCGTGAAGCCGCTCGCCCCCACCAGCTTCTATCCGATGCTGGCGGATGCCGCCGACAAGGGGCAGCAGCAGGGATTGCTCACGGCGCTCAATGACCCAAAGAAGTTCGGCGGTAAATGGCGCCTGCCGTCGATCACCCGCGACGATCCGGCCTATCATGACAACGTCTATTGGCGCGGCCGTGCCTGGCCGCCGCTCAACTATCTGACCTATCAGGGGCTGAAGCGCGCCGGCATCGACCAGGAAGCGACGAGCCTTGCTGCCGACAGCGCAGCCCTGTTCGGCACCGCCTGGGCGAAGCGCCAATGCCCGGAAAATTTCAACGCCGATACCGGCCTTGCCGACGACCAGCCGGACACGGACCTTTTCTATGGCTGGGGTCTGCTGCTGCCGCTCTTGGCCGTCAACGAGATCGTCGACGTGACGCCATGGGGCGGCTGGGAGTTGACCCATCAGCCCGGCGATTGGCAGCTGGGCCCGCTGAATGCCTTCGGCGGCAAGGCGCTGATCGCAGCGAAGGGCGGCCGCATGACGCTGACGGTCAATGACCGTGTCATCTTTGCGACCGACATCCCTGGCCGTTTCCGCCATATCGAGATCACGAAGAACGGCTTGGCCCTTGATGTGCCGGCCGCTGGCGGTCGCCTCTTCGTGCCGGGCAACGTTCGTGCGGCGAAACTTGGCGATCAGCCGCTTGACCTTATCGAGGTGACAGGCGAAACCGTCATTGAATTGCCGGCGGCAACTGTGCCACGGGTTTGCGTGATCGAGGTCCAGCAATGATCGTCGTCTTCGGATCGCTCAATGTCGATGTGATGATCGCCGTCGATCATCTGCCGCTGCCGGGTGAAACCGTGTTGGGGCCGGGTTATCAGCTGACCGCGGGCGGCAAGGGCGCCAACCAGGCGCTGGCCGCAGCCCGTGCCGGCGGTGCCGTCACCATGATCGGCTGTGTGGGCGGCGACCCGTTGGCGGAAACGGCACTCACCGATTTGCGGGCGGCGGGTGTCGACCTCAGCCACCTCACCACGGTCGCCGATCCCACGGGTCTCGCTGCCATCTGCGTCGACAAGCTTGGCGAGAATCATGTCGTCGTCGCCTCCGGTGCCAACCGCCAGACCAAGGCGTCGCAACTGTCGGACAGCTTGCTGGGGCCAAAGACACTGCTGGTCCTGCAGATGGAAGTGCCGCTCACCGAGAATTGGGCGATCATTCGCCGTGCCAAGGTCAAGGGCACGCGCGTCCTCCTGAACGTGGCGCCAGCCGCGCCGATCCCGACCGACGTGCTGCCGCTGGTCGATTGGCTGATCGTCAATGAAAATGAAGCGCGGCAGATCGCGGCAAGCCTGGGCAATCCGATCGACGATGCGCGCACTGCGGCGAAGTTCATTGCCGGGGCCAGCAAGACCACCGTCATCGTGACATTAGGTGCCGCCGGTGCCGCCGCCTATCTCAAGGATGGCAGCGATCTATCGGTCGGCGCCTTGAAGATCCAGCCGGTCGATACCGTGGGGGCTGGCGATTCCTTCGTCGGTGGTTTTGCAGCGGCCATCGATCGCGGCAAGGATCTCGCCGAAGCTCTGCGCTATGCCTCGGTGGGCGGCGCACTCGCCTGCCTCCATCCCGGCGCCCAGCCCAGCCTGCCGCTGCAGGCCGCCATCGAAGCGCGCCTCGCCGATTTGCCGGCTTAACGAACAATATCTTCACGCACCAATATCGTCATGCCCGGGCTTGACCCGGGCATCCACTCTCTCCGGCAAGCAGTGGATCCCCGGGTCAAGCCCGGGGATGACCAATTTGATGTTGCGCAATTGAGAGGGATCACCGCGCCAAACTATCCGGCGCGTAGCGGAACTTGTAGTGCTGCAGCGAGGCGGCGGCCGGCCCCGGCGCATCGCATTCGATGATGGTGCGCGTGAGTGGCGTGAAGCCGGCGCGGAAATGGTTCTTGGCTTTGACGCAGAGTAGGCCCACTTGCGCCAGATCGATGCCGTGCAGCGTGAAATAGGCGGGGTCATTGGGTGTCTGGCAGCTGGAGGTCACGATCACCTTGATGCCCTCGACATCGAACAGCGCCGTCTGGCCGACATCGATCGCAAGATTGTTCTCAAACGGCCCGACATTGCGGAATTTGCCCTCGGTCAAGGCCAGCACCGTGGCGCTGATGCGCGCCGGCTTGCCGAAGGCCGGGCTGACACGCCCGCCGAAGGCGACGTCGAGCTTGGCGCCGATGCCGGCACGGCGCGCTTCCGTCACCAGATCGGGATCCCAGAAGAAGGCGAAGACGCAAGGCACATCCGGCCTGGCGTCGAGCAGGGCGCGGAACAGGGTCGGCGTATCACCGATGCCGCCGGAAAGCGGATTGTCGGCGGGGTCCGTGATCGCCGCCGGTTTGTTGCCGGGCGTGCGCAGGGCCTCGGCGATCGCCTCAGCCGGGCTCGGCAATTTCAACTGAAAACGCTCGCGCCGGCTCGCCATGTCATGGGCGAGGGCCTTCGCCGCACGCTGAGCCAGCATGCGGTCGCCATCGGCAAAGACCATGGCCGTGGGGCCGGCAAAGGGTGAATCGCCATAGGCGAAACCGCCAAAGACGGTGGCTTCCAGGACGCCGTCTTCACCGCGCCATTTGGCGGCGGCTGATGCCACTTCCGCCATCGGCCCGTCGGTCGTGCGCATGTTGAAGCTGGTAAAGATCGCCGGCACCTTGGCGATGGCGCCGACCGGCTTGACCTTGCCCTGGGCCATGTCGGTGACGAGTGTCACGGCGCGCGCTGCCACCTGATCCATGTCGACATGCGGATAGGTCTTGTAGCCGATGGCGATGTCGACCAGATCGATCATCGGCTGGCCGAGATTGGCGTGGAGGTCGAAGGTGACGGCGAGCGGCGTCCTGCCGATCACGCTGCGCACATCCGTCAGCAGATCGAGTTCCGGCGTCGGGTTGCCGCAGGTGATCATGGCGCCGTGGAGCGACAGATAGACCGCGTCCCATTTCTGCCGCTGCAGCCCATCGAGGATATCGCCGCGAATGACAGCAAAGGCATCGTCCGTGACCGGCCCGCCCGGTGGGGCGGCGGCACAGCGCAGGAACGTCACCTCCCATTCCTCATGCGCATCGGCAAAGGCGATGACGGCGCCCATTTCCGTCGCCGTGTCGCGGTAGAGCGGCAAGGCCGCCTCGCCCTCGACCCATTCGCGCGCCTCGAAGATCTCAAGCCCGGTGGTGAGGGGCGAAAAGGAATTGCCCTCATACCACAGCCGCGCAACCGCCAGTCTCTTCTTCATTTCATCTGACATTTGTGGCTCACGAAGCGCTGAAAATAGCCGCAAAGCACGGCTTGCGTCTATCTCGCCCGCACGTCTACAGTCCGCCCAAAACCCGCATACCCATATCTTAAGGCAAGGGGAAGACCATGGCCCGCGACCCGCGTTACGATATCCTGTTCGAGCCGGTGAAGATCGGCCCGGTCACGGCCAGGAACCGCTTCTTCCAGGTGCCGCATTGCAACGGCATGGGTCATCAGCATCCCCATGGCCACGCCGCCATGCGCGGCATGAAGGCCGAGGGCGGCTGGGCCGTGGTCTCGACCGAGGAATGCGAAATCCATCCCAGCGGCGACGTCACACCCTATGTCGAGGCGCGCATCTGGGACGACCACGACATCCCCTATCTTTCCATGATGACGGAAGCCGTGCACCGCCACGGCTCGCTGGCGGCGGTGGAATTGGTCCATAACGGCCCGTCCTCCTCCAACCTCTACAGCCGCGAAGTGCCGATCGGCCCGGTGCATCAGCCGACCAGCTACTACCCCTTCCAGGCCCGCGCCATGGACCGGCAGGACATCCGCGACTATCGCCGCTGGCATCGCGATGCCGCGATCCGGGCGAAGAAGGCGGGCTTCGACATCGTCTACGTCTATGCCGGCCACGACCTTTCCATGCCGATGCACTTCCTGCAAAAGCGCCGCAACCAGCGCATCGACGAATATGGCGGCAGCCTCGAAAACCGCATCCGCCTGTTCCGTGAGGTGATCGAGGACGCGAAATCCGCCGTCGGCGACACCTGCGGCATCGCCGTGCGCTTTGCCGTCGATGAAATGATGGGGAAGGATGGCATCGCCGCCGATGGCGAGGCCAAGGACATCGTCGCCATGCTGGCGGAACTCCCCGACCTCTGGGACGTCAACCTCTCGACCTGGAAACATGACAGCCAGACCTCGCGCTTCTCGGAGGAAGGCTTCCAGGAGCCCTTCACGGCGTTTGTGAAGACGCTGACCACCAAGCCGGTCGTCGGTGTCGGCCGCTACACGTCGCCTGACCGCATGGTCTCGCTGATCAAGAAGGGCGTCCTCGACATGATCGGGGCGGCGCGGCCCTCCATCGCCGATCCCTATCTGCCGAAGAAGATCGAGGAAGGCCGTCTCGAAGACATCCGCGAATGCATCGGCTGCAACATCTGCGTCTCCGGCGACTACACCATCACGCCGATCCGCTGCACCCAGAACCCGACCATGGGCGAGGAATGGCGCAAGGGCTGGCACCCGGAACTGATTTCGCCGAAAGCCTCGAACGACCGCGTCCTTATCGTCGGCGGCGGCCCGGCCGGGCTGGAAGCCGCGCGTGCGCTGGGCCTGCGCGGTTACGACGTGGCTTTGGCCGAAAGTTCGACCGAGCTTGGCGGCCGCGTGAACAAGGAATCGCGTCTGCCCGGTCTTTCCGCCTGGGGCCGTGTCCGCGATTACCGCTTGGGCCAGATCGGCAAGATGACCAATGTCGAAACCTATCTCGACAGCCGTCTCAATGCTGCCAACATCCTCGAATACGGTTTCGAGCGCGTGGTGCTGGCGACTGGCTGTCATTGGCGGAAAGATGGCGTGGGGCGCTCGCATGCCTACCCAATCCCCGGCCTCGACAAAGCCAACGTCTTCTCGCCCGACGGCATCATGGCGGGTCGCCTGCCGGGCTCCGGCACGGTCTTGGTCTATGACGATGATCTTTTCTACCTCGCCGGTGTCCTGGCCGAGCGCCTCGCCAAGGCGGGCCTCAAGGTCATCTATGTGACGACCGGTGACACGGCTTCCAGCTGGACCACCAACACGCTGGAACTGCTGGTCATCAACAAGCATTTGCGCAAGCTCGGCATCCGCGTCATCCCGTCCCGCGATCTGGTTGGCGTCAAGGACGGTGTCGCGCAGTTGGAGCATTCATACGGCGAGGAACCCGAATTCATCCCCGTCGACGCAATCGTGCCGGTCACCGCGCGCCTGCCGGAAGAAGCACTCTATCAATCACTGATCGCCAACCCGGATGCCCTCAAGGACGCCGGCATCAAATCCGTGACCCGCATCGGTGACTGCCTCGCCCCCGGCCTCATCGCCTACGCCGTCTACAGCGGCCACCGTTACGCCCGCGAACTCGATGCTAATGATATGGGCGAAGTGAAGTTCCGGCGGCCTTTGCCGTTGATGGCGACGTCGTAAGCCCCCTCACCCCAACCCCTCTCCCCAGAGGGGCGAGGGGCTTATAGGCAAGGCTCGCTTAAAAACTCCCTCGCCCCACGAAGTGGGGAGAGGGCCGGGGTGAGGGGTGTTTCAATCCGGCATAGGCTTCGCCCCCACATGCGGCATGTGTTCGCCGCGGGGGTCGAGTTCCGGAGCGCCGTAAGCGCCTTGCACGGCGGGAACGGCGACGAAATTGCTCTGCTCTTCCGGCGTCTTCGCCTTGCGCCGCAGCACACGATAAAGCGCGAAGGCAGCAATGAGGCCATAGCCGCAGCCGACGAACAGGAAGAGCCCGCGCGGCCCCAGCTCGTTCATGGTGACGCCGGCCAGCGACGGCCCGATTGAGGCGCCGAGCCCCCAGGCGAAAAGCAATCCCGATGACGCCGCGACGAATTCCTTCTTCGCCACGTAATCGCTGGTCTGGCCGATGCCCAGCGCATAGAGCGGCGATTGGAAGGCGGAGAGCAGGAAGAAGAGGCAGAGCAGGAAAATATAGGGCAGCTCAGGTGTTGCGAAGATGATGAAGCAGAGGAGACACGAGGCGGCGACCGTCCCGATGATGATCGGGCGGCGGCCATAGACGTCGGCGGCATGGCCGATCGGGAATTGCGACAGCAGCACGGCGATGGTGCCAATGAGAATGAGGAAGGAAAGCTCCTTCTCACCCATCGCGAGCCCGTCGATATAGTTGGGCAGCAATCCGTAAAGGGCGCCGTTCAAGAAACCTGCTCCGAAGCAGCACACGACGCCCAGGGGTGACGCCTTGAAGAGGCGCGGGATGGAGAGGTGAACGTGCTCGGCGATCACCGGATTGCCGATCTTGGTGAGGCCGAGGGGGATCATGGCACTTGCCATGCAGACCGTGCAGAGCGCAAAGAGCAGCACGCCGGTCGGATCGTCGATGTTGAGCAGCAAGGGCGAGATGCCGGAAGCGCCCCAGCTCACCACGGTATAGATGGCGAAGATCTTGCTGCGGGTATCGTCGCTGGACTTGTCGTTGAGCCAGGATTCGATGACGACGAAGCCGCCGGCGAGTGCAAAGCCGGCAATGGCGCGGAAGGCGATCCAGAAATAGGCGTCCTGGATGACGAGGTGCAGCACGGTGGCATCCGCCGCCAGCACGACGAAGACGCCGAAGGCACGGATATGCCCGACGCGCTTGATGATTCGCTGGCAGAAGAGGGTGCCGGCCAGGAAGCCGACGAAATAAGCCGAGGCGGCGATGCCGACGACGATCGACGAGACGCCCCAGCGGGAGAGCTGGATGCCGATGAGCGGCATCAGCACACCCAGCGCCGTCTCGATCAGCGTGATGCCGATGAGAACCGGCAGAACCGGCTGCATCGCCCGCCATACGCCCTGAAGCATGGTAATTACCCCTGAAATCCGCCCGTCCCCGGCGCGGACTGTAGCTGGGGGCATGGGGGTTTGGCTAGGGCAGGGGGCACCACCCCTCCTTCGTCATGGTCCGCGAAGGCGGACCATCCACGAGTTTGCCGGCAACCGAAGAAAGAAACTCGTGGATCCCCCGCCTGCGCGGGGGATGACAATTAGTGAACTACTTAACCCACCAAACTCTGCGTTCCGCGCTTCAGCAGGCCGTTGGCAATGATGATGCGCTGGATTTCGCTGGCACCTTCCCAGATGCGGTCGACGCGGAGTTCGCGGAAGAAGCGCTCGGCGACGTTTTCGCGCATATAGCCGCGGCCGCCGAAGATCTGCACGGCACGGTCGGCGACGCGGCCGGCCATCTCGCTGGCATAGAGCTTGGCCATGCCGCATTGGGCATGCGCCGTCTTCACATCCGCGCCCGTATCGATGGCCCGCGCCGTCTCATAGGTCATGAGGCGAGCGGCGAACAACTCCGTGACACTGTCCGCCAGCATGAACTGCACCGCCTGGGTGTCGGCCAAAGGGGCGCCAAAGACGATGCGCTGCTTGGCAAAGGTTGTGGCTTCATCGATCAGCCGCTCGGCGGCACCGCAGCAGCGTGCGGCGATCATCAGGCGTTCGTGGCGGAACCAGGCATAGGTGAAGCCCATGCCGTCGCCTTCTTTGCCGATCAGGTGATCCGCCGGCACGCGCACATCGGTGAAGCGATAAATCGGGTGATGCGCCCGGTAGTTATGGGTATAGGCCGGCGTGCGCACGATCTCGACACCCGGCGTGTCATTGTCGACGAAGAACAGCGCATGGGTGCCGGCATTGGGACCGCCGTCGATCTTGGCCTGGAAGAACATGTAATCGGCGAGGTTGGCGCTGGTCACATGCCACTTCTCGCCATTGAGGATGTAATGCTCGCCGTCGCGGCGCGCGGTTGACTTGATAGCATCGACATCGGAGCCCGCTTCGGCCTCGGTGATGGCATAGCATTCATGGCGCGCATCGCTCATCAGCGGCTTGATCCAGCGCTCTACTTGCGCCGGCGAGCAGGCTTCCAGCATCCATTTCTGCGGGTTGTTGGCGCACCAGCCCAGCGCATTGGTGACGCGCCCGGTCTGTTCCTGCGCCACCACCTGTTCGAGCGTCGAATAGCCGCGCCCGCCCATCTCGACCGGCATGTCCATGTTGTCGAGCCCGGCCTCGCGCGCCTTCGTCTTCATTCGCGCCCATACATCGTCCGGCACCAGCCCCTCATGCATCTCGGCATGGACCTCCCAGGGAATGAGCTCGGCATCGACGAAGGCGCGGACGCGCGCCTGAATCTCGCGGGCACGGGGCGGCAAGGGCAGGGACATCAGAAGCTCCGGCGATAAGGGGTCAGGCGGCGGCGTTGCCGTTGGCGGCGACCTTGCCGCCGAATTCGCGTGGGAACAGGCCAGAGAGGAACACGCGGACGCTGGCCTTGGCGGCATCGCGGTCGGTCTGCTTCGGGTTCAAGAGCATGTCGAGCCACAGCCCGTCGATCATGGCGTTGAAGCCGCGGGCGATCAGCCCCGCATCGAGGCCCTGATAGCCGCCCTCGTCGATCAGCGCCTGGAAGCTCGTGGTCGTCGATTTATGGAAGGTGGTCGACAGATCGGCGCACAATTTGAGGAATTCGGGGCGCCAGCGCGTCTCGCCCCAGAACGCGTACCAGACCGTCACATGCTTGCGATTGGCATGGGTGCGGGCGAAATCGGCGTCGATCATGGCATCGATCTGCTCGGCCGCCGTCTTGCCGGCCTTGCTGAGGATGACCTGCATGTGCTGCTCGTAATCCTCAATGAGATGCTTGAGGGTCGCGATGAGGAGCGCGTCCTTGCTCTTGAAATAGAAATTGACGATGCCGACGGAGAGGCCCGCCTCGGCCGCCACGTCGGCAATCTTCAACTCGGCGAAGCCCTTGCGGGCGATGCCGTCAATGGTGGCTTCGATGAGCTGCCTGCGCCGGGCCTCTTTGGCCAATTCGCGGCTCATGCCGGTCCCACTCCCTCTCAAGGGCGGCAGAACCCTCCAGGCGTTGACATCCATGCCAGGCCGGACCGTTGGGTCAGGCTGCCGACCGGGCGTCGCCGCGCAGAGCGTCGTTCCGCTGCCGCATCGTGCCGGAGACCGGCGCCTTGGCATCGTTGACGACGGGGCAGGCGGCGCGAATCCGATTGTGGAAATCTACCACCGCATGCTCGTAATTGGAAAGCGGGCCTGGCTCGTAGCCGTGTGACCCCATGCCCGCCTGGACCCGCTCGCACAGTTCGCGATCCTCAAGCCCCACCTGGCGATTGATGCGGGCGTTCAAATACTGCATCGCCTTTTCCTCCCGGTTGGCGTCCGGGCGGACAAAGATGGGATAGCGCATGACGCAGGTCGTGCCGCTCTGGGGCAGGATCTGGAAGATGTCGAAGCTGTCCGGATAGATATCGAGGCCGATATTGGGGACCAGCGAGAAGAAGGTCCAGGTGCGGCGCGCCGCTTCCGGCAGCTGGGTGAAGGCATTCTTGGCGAGGTGCTGGTACATCCGCTCGGCCCGGTTGGGCGACGGGATGCCCTTCAGCACGCTCTTGCTATAGGCGACGCCATGCTCGTTGAGGACGCCGGTCAGATCGCTGTCGAACATGCGGTTGAGGCCCGGATGGCCGACCGTGATGTGATAATTCTCAAGGTTGTTGTCGACCGCGATCTTCCAATTGCAGTCCCAGGTGTCGATCCAGGGCTCGCCGCCCGGCACCATTTCCTCCAGCCGGTATTCGGCGATCACATCGGCCATGGCGCCGAAGCTTTCGCGCAAGGTAGGTCCCCCGGGAACGACCCGGGCGAAGACCATGCCGGCAAGGATCTCGATCTCGATCTCTTTGAGGCCCAGCTTGTCCTTCTCGACGCCGGGGAAGGTCTTTTCGGCAGGCAGGCCCTTAAGCTCGCCCGAGAGGTCATAGCTCCAGCCGTGATAGGGGCAGGTGATCCGGGCGCGGCAATTGCCGGCGCCGGTCAACAGCTTTGCGGCCCGATGGCGGCAGACATTCATGAAGGCGCGCAAGACATCGTCCTTGCCGCGCATGACCAGGACCGAATCCTTCTTCATGTCGAGGGTCATGTAGTCGCCGGGATTCTTCACCTGCGACACGTGGCAGACGAACTGCCAGGAAGGGAGGATGACATGCTCGTATTCGAGATCGGCCAGCTCGTCGCTGGTATAGGCCCAGGCCGGCAGGCTGACCGGCAGGCCGCCATGGCGCTGGCTCTGCTTGGCGATCGGGGTCCCCGATTTGATTTCCGTCATCATCGACATCATCCCACTCCGATTTGTCATTGGCGTTTATATGAGATGATTTCTACATCACTAAATCAATAAAGTCAATGTTTTCATATCAATAAGGTTCATATACTGAATGATGGTTCAATCAAAACTCCGCTGAATCAAGGGGTTGCGCGGCCGGTCCTAAGAGGAGTCTGGAGGCTGGTCAGGCAGTCGGGATTGTCCCGCCATCGATCACATATTCGGTCCCGGTGATGGCGGCCGCGCGCGGGGAAATGAGGAAGGCGATGAGATCGGCCACTTCCGCCGGCTTGGCCGGCCGGCCGAGCGGGATACCACCCAGGCTGCGCATGATGATTTCCTTGCCGCCGGCGTAATCGGTGCCGGTTTCCGTGGCGAGACGCTCGGCCAGCGCCACGGCCGCCTCGGTCTCGATCCATCCGGGTGCGACACTGACGACGCGGACCCCTTTGGGCGAGACCTCCTTCGAGAGGCTCTTGCTGTAGGTCGAGAGCGCCGCCTTGGCGGCGGCATAGGCCGTGGTGGCCTCCGGGAGCGGCAGGCGCCGCTGGATCGAGCTGACATGCACGATGACGCCGCCGCCTTGCGCGATCATGCCGGGCAGCAGCGCACGGTCGAGGCGCACCGCCGGCATCAGGTTGAGCGCCAGTTCCCGCGCCCAGACGTCGTCGTCGAGCACCGCGAAGCCCCCGGCCGGTGCCTTGGAGCCGCCCAGAACATTGACGATGGCATCGACCCCTCCCAGCAGAGATTGCGCTGCCTGCACGGCCGTGGCGCAGCCCTCGGCGGTCGTGAGGTCGGCGGCGACATAGTGAAGATCTGCGGCACCTTCGACCGGCACCGAACGCGCCGTCGCAATGACGCGCATGCCGTTCCGGTGCAGGATATCGACCACGGCGGCACCGAGGCCCTTGGTGCCGCCGCTGACGATGGCGCGACGGCCGGCGAGTTCCAGCGGGAAGGTCATTGCTCTATCTCCATGCGGATATTTTTGGCTGGCACGGGCCGGAATGGCCCGCCTTGTCTGCTGCGCAAGATGGTGGCTATCATCCGCACATGACAAGAACGCACGAGAAAGTAAGTCCCTTACCCGCAGGTAAGCTGGAGGGCGCATCCAGCAGCGGCTATACGCGCGAGACGGCGGCCGATGGTGTCGAGCAGGCCAAAAAGCTGTTCGAGGGACGCTGGAAGCTCGTCATCCTCTTTCACCTCTTCGGTGGGCGCGTGTTGCGCTTTTCGGATCTCGAGCGCGCCATTCCGGCTATTTCACAGAAGATGCTGGCGCAGCAATTGCGGCAGTTGCAAAGCGACGGCCTGGTGCACCGCACGGTCCATCAGCAGGTGCCACCCAAGGTCGAATACGCCCTTACCGAATGGGGTCAGGCTCTGTGCCCAGCTCTCGATTCAATGCTGACCTGGCTGACGTCGCGCCCCGAAACGGAGAAGCAGGTCTAGCCCGCCAGCGCCACGGCAATGGCCGCCCCTAGGCGCGCATTGTTGCGCACCAAAGCGATGTTGGCGGTGAGCGAGCGCCCCTCGGTCAGGGTCGCCACATGCTTCAGCAGAAAGGGCGTCACGGTCTTGCCGCGATAGCCCAGCGTGTCGGCCTCGATCAACGCACCCTGGATCTGGCGGTCGATCTCTTCCGCCGGGATTTCGTCTTCGACCGCGATCGGGTTGGCGATCACCATGCCGCCTTTAAGACCCATCTCCCATTTCGCCCGGGCGATGGCAGCGACCTCCGCGGCATTGGCCACCGTGAACGGAGACTTGTGCCCGCTCTCGCGCGAATAGAAGGCGGGGAAGGTCTCCGATCCCACCGTGATCACGGGGACGCCGGCGGTTTCGAGGTACTCGAGCGTCAGGCCGATATCGAGGATCGATTTGGCACCCGCGCAAACCACCGCGACATTGCTCTCGGCCATTTCTTCAAGGTCGGCCGAAATGTCGAAGCTCTTGGCAGCGCCCCGGTGCACGCCACCGATGCCGCCGGTGACAAACACATGGATACCCGCCATGGCGGCGATGCGCATGGTGCTGGCGACCGTCGTGGCGCCGTTGCCGCCCGACGCCACCAGGACGGCCAAATCACGGATGCTGGCCTTCACCATGTCCGGCGACTGCGCGACACGCTGCAACTCATCAGGCGACAGGCCGACCTTCAACCGGCCGTCCAGGATGGCGATGGTCGCCGGCACTGCGCCACCCTCGCGGATGATGCTCTCGACGATCTGCGCCGTCTCCAAATTCTGCGGATACGGCATGCCATGGGCGACGATGGTGGATTCCAGGGCCACCACCGGCTGGCGCGCTTGCAGCGCGGCCGCAACTTCCGGCGCGATGTCGAGATACTGGTTCATCCGCGTCCCCTTTTTTGACCCGCACCACTCTCCATGGAACGCACGACCCGCGCTGCCAGTTCCTGGCCCGCACGCGCCGCCTGCAGCGCCGTAATGTCCTTGGCAAGGCCAAAGGCCAGGCTCGCCACCATCGCATCGCCGCCGCCGGTCACGTCCTTGATAATGCTTTTCTTGCGCACCGGGATCAGATGCTGCCCTTCATCGGCGGTGGAGAGGAAGCAGCCCTCGGCACCGAGACCCACCAGAACATGGGTGACACCGCGCTCATGCAGGCGTTGCGCCGCCTTTGTCAGATCGCGCGCGTTCTTCACCGGCAACCCGGTCAGTTCCGCCAGTTCATCCCGGTTGGGCGTCAGCGCCGCAATCGGCAAGCCTTCCTGCAGCAGCGGCTTCAGCCGCTTGGCCTTGGGCACCGAGACCGGCTCCAGCACCAGCGGTATCTCCGCGCGCTTGGCGATCTGCAGCAGCGCCTTCAAGCAGGGCAGCGGCAGGTTGCCGTCCGCCACCAGCAGATCTGCTACCGCCAGCACGTCTTTATGCTGCGTGATGTCGCTGGTCTTCATGCCATCGATGAGGCTCATATCGCTGACCGCGATCAGCATCTCGCCCTCGGCATTGAGGGTGGCGCTGTAGGTCCCGGTCGACCCCTTGCGCCGCATCATCAGCGAGGTGTCGATGCCGACAGCCCGCGCACTGCGGCGTAAGCGATCGCCGGTGGAATCCTCGCCGATCAAGGTGAGCAATCCGACCTTGGCGCCCAGCCGGGCGAGATTCTCGGCGATGTTGCGCCCGACGCCGCCAGGGCTTGTTTCCGTCCAGCCCGGGTTGGAGGTGCCGGGAATTGTCTTCCCCGCGATCCGGCTCTTGATATCGAGATTGGCGCCGCCGGCGACGATGATCGAGGGGTTCTTCTTGCTCACGCCGCCGCCTCCGGCTCCGATTTCTTGGGCTGATCGAACTGCAGTTCAGCCAGGCGCGCATAGAGGCCGCCCTGGCGGATGAGCTCGGCATGGGTGCCGATGGCGTCAATACGGCCCTTGTCGATGACGACGATGCGGTTGGCCTTTAAGACCGTTGCCAGGCGGTGGGCGATGACCAGCGTCGTGCGCCCGACCATCAGCTTGTCGAGCGCTGCCTGCACCAGCTGCTCGCTTTCGGCATCAAGGGCCGAGGTGGCCTCATCAAGGAGCAGCAGCGTTGGATTGCGCAGAACGGCGCGGGCGATGGCGATGCGCTGGCGCTGGCCGCCGGAAAGGCGCACCCCGCGTTCGCCCAGATGCGTGTCGAAGCCCTGCGGCAACCGGTCGAGGAATTCGGTGGCATGGGCCGCATCGGCTGCCTGGCGGATGGCCGTCCTGTCGGCATCCGGCCGACCATAGAGAATGTTCTCGGCTGCACTCGAGGAGAAGATCACCGGGTCCTGCGGCACCAGCCCCATGGCGCTGCGCAAGTCTTGCGGCACCACGTCGCGAATGTCGATGCCGTCGAGCGTGATGCGCCCCGCATCCGGATCATAGAAGCGCATCAGGAGCTGCATCACCGTGGTCTTGCCGGCACCCGACGGGCCGACGATGGCGACCGTTTCGCCGGGCTGGATCTCCAGGGTGAAATTCTCAAGCGCCGTCTGCTCGGGGCGCGAGGGATATTGGAACGAGACGCCCTCGAACTTGATGCGGCCGGTGAGCGGCTTAGGGAGATATTTCGGCAAGGCCGGCGCGGTGATGATCGGCTGGGTGTTGAGGAGCTCGATGATCCGCTCCATGGCACCCGCCGCCCGCTGCAGGTCGCCGACGACTTCGGTGATGGCGCCGAGCGACCCAGCGACGACGATGGCATAGAAGACGAAGGCCGAGAGCTGGCCGGCCGAAATACTGCCCGCCAGCACATCGGCGCCGCCGATCCACAACACGATCGAGATGGCGCCGAAGACCAGCAGGATGACGAGGGCGGTCAGAAGTGCCCGGGCGCGGATGCGGTCGGTGGCGGCATCGAAGGATTCCTCGACCCGGCTGCCAAAGCGCTTCCGTTCCTCAGTCTCATGGGCAAAGGCCTGCACCGTGCGGATGCCATAGAGCGATTCATTGGCATCGGCCGAGACTTCGGCGATCTTGTCCTGCGACAGGCGCGACAGCACCCGCACCTTGCGGCCATAGATGATGATCGGCGCCACCACGAAGGGCACCACCAGGAAGACGAGGCCGGTGAGCTTGGGGCTGGTGATGAACAGCATCACGGTGGCCCCCACCATCATGATGGTGTTCCGAAGTGCGATCGAGGCGGAGGAGCCGACCACCGTCTGCAGCAAGGTGGTGTCGGTGGTGAGGCGCGAGACAACCTCGCCGGTGCGGGTGATCTCGAAGAAGCCCGGCGACAGACTGACGATATGGTCAAAGACCGCCTTGCGGATATCGGCCACCACCCGCTCGCCGACCCAGGTCACGAAATAGAAGCGGGCATAGGTCGCAACCGCCATCACCACGGTAACGGCGAAGAGGGCAGCGACGGTCTGGTCGAGGATATGCGGATCGCCGAGGCCAAAGCCGCGATCGACGAGGTAGCGCATGCCGCTGCCCAGTGCCAGGACCGTGCTGGCGGTGACCAGCAAGGCGAGCGTCCCGCCGATGACGCGCCAGCGATAGGGACTGACGAAGCGTAGGAGATCGCTGAGGCGCCGGATCTCGCGCGAGGTCGGCCGGTCGGGCAGATTGGCGCCACCACGGGCCATGATGTCAGGCCTCCAGGCCCAAGGGCGCACCGAGCACGGCGCTCAGCTCCGCCTCAAGGCGCGCATGCAGATTGTCACCGCCCCGCGTCGGCAGCCACGCCCCACTGGCATCGGGCTTGAAATGCGCCGCGCCGCTCTTGGGGCTGGAGAGCCAGATCTCCTGGTTGGCGGCGTGCTTGTTGATGACATAGGTACCGCCCTCGCTCAGCTCGATGGTGAGGACCGAGCCCTGCAGGTCGATATCCTCGACCTTGTCCCCCATCCCGTCCTCGATGGCGATCATCAGGCGCTTCAGGGTTTCGCTGGCGCGGCGGTCGAATTCGGCGGCATCCATGAGCGGCATCTTCCGGAAAAGAGTCCTGGCGCCCGTCTTTCCGGGCTGAAGGTCTTGGAATAACCGGCCCGGTGGGGGGCCGCAATGGCTAATCTGGGTGTCGGATTAACCATTTTGTCGCGGTTTTCCAGGCATCTAGGCGCCAGCATGCGGGTTTGATATCGGTTCTTGCGCAATTAGAGGGGCTTGGCTATAACCCGGCCAACTTTAAGCCCGTGGGTCGCTACCCAAGGGTCCTTTACCCATGGGTTTTAGCGCAGGAGATTTTGCCATGAAGGCCACTGGTCATCCGGACTACCACGAGATCAATGTCGTCATGACCGACGGCACCAAGTTCAAGACCCGCAGCACCTGGGGCAAAGAGGGCGACACGCTCAACCTCGACATCGACCCCAAGTCGCACCCGGCCTGGACCGGCGTTCATCGCCTCCTGGATTCGGGCGGCCAGCTCGCGAAGTTCAACAAGAAGTTCGCCGGTATCGGCCTCAAGAAGTAAGCGCTCCGCTTCTTCTTCGTGCCAGTCAAACGAAACGGCCGCCCTTTCGGGCGGCCGTTTTGCTTTTCTAAAAAAAACCTTCACCCCAACCCTTCTCCCCACCGCCGACGCATGTCGGCCTTCGCCGACGGGCGGGGCGAGGGGCTTAAGGACAGGCTCGCTCGGAACTCCCTCGCCCCCCGAAGTGGGGAGAGGGTCGGAGTGAGGGGACTTTGTTCAGTTCAGGCGGCCTGGACCTCCGACTGCGCAGGCGCGCGGTCGGCAGCGGTGCCTGTGGCACGGCGGTCAGCCATGCGGCGGTCGCCGGCACGGCGATCAAAGGCGCGCCGTTCGCCAAAGCGCTGATCCTGGCCCATGGCGGCCATCGCGAAGGCGTTGCTGCGCTGCTCATTCCCGCGCCGGTCGGCGGCACGCCGATCGTTGCCACGACGGTCCGCATCACGACGATCGCTGGCCCGCCTGTCGCCGACGCGCGCCTCAACGCGCGGGTCCGCCCGGTGATCTGTATGCCGACGGCCGGGATGGGTGAGGGCCGCCAGCAGGGATTCGCCCGACAGGGAATGCAGCATTTCGGCCTTGGCGCCGACATGCTGCGGCAGTTCTGCCTCGCAGGCGGTCAGCACGTGGTAGTCCTCACGCGGATGGATGGCGCCGGGCATCGGCTCCAGCGAGCCGAAGACGCCGACGCAGGTGGAACCTGAACATTCGATCGGGTGGTCGCCGAAACGATCGACCTTGCCGCCGCTCGCCACCGCGACGCGGTCCCAGAACTGCTCAAGGCCCAGGACGGAATAGCCGATGAAGCGGCGATAGCCCTTCATGCGCGCCAGTTTGAAGCCGAAGGTCGCCAGCGCATAGGCAACGCCGCGCTCGCCATAGCGGCCCTTGCGGAAGGCCGGCAACACGGCGAGGCGTTCGGGGATCACGAAATCGGCGAAGTAGCGCAGGCGCATCGTACCGGCGGGCTCGCCGCCCACCTTGGCGATGATATGCGTGGCGCTGAAATCATTGCCGTCGAATTCTTCGTCATGGCCGCAGCCGAACTCGCCGATGAAGACGGCCGAGCGGATGGCCATCGCTTGCATCAGCGCGCCCATGTCCTTGATGACAGAGACGTCGATCTGAGAGCGCCTTTCGATAACCCCCATGGAACCTCCACACGCCGCCCGTGGCGACCGATCCATACAGCTTAGGAAGAATATTGATAAAATTTTACACGAATAAGATTAAAGCAAATCCTAACAGGAAACGGGAAAATGTCCCGTGAAATAGGAATGACGGGCTAGATTCAGCCTAAAATGGCGATCCGTTTCGAACAATGGGAATGATTATCTATTTTTGGTTGTAGCTATCTCGATCCCGGATGGGCTAACGGTCTTCCCCCGGGCGGCCCCGCCGTTTCCTTCCGGGAAATAGTCTGTTGCGCCGGCTCCACTCGATTCTGTCGCGGCAACCGCTTAGCTTCTCCACCGGAATCACCTCGCGCGAAGGATATGGACCGATCATGACGCAGCGCCTCCCGACCTATTTCATTTCCCATGGCGGCGGTCCCTGGCCCTGGCTCGACGACTGGCGCCAGATGCTGCAGGGACTGGAGCGTTCCCTGGCCGACATGCCGCGCCAGATCGGCAGCAAACCGAAGGCCGTGCTGATGATCTCTGGCCATTGGGAGGAAGACTCATTCGCGGTGATGAGCAGCCCCAAGCCACCGATGGTCTATGACTATTACGGCTTCCCGAAATACACCTACGACATCGTCTATCCGGCACCGGGCGATCCTGCGCTGGCCAGGGAAGTTGCCGACCTCATCGCGGCGGCCGGGCTGCCGACCAGGCTCGATCCGACCCGCGGTTTCGACCACGGCACGTTTGCACCGCTGGCCATCATGTATCCGCAGGCCGACATGCCGGTGATCCAGGTGGCCCTCAAGGGCAATCTCGATCCGGCCGAACATCTGGCGCTGGGCCGCGCGCTCACCCCCTTGCGCGATCAAGGCGTCCTCATCGTTGGCAGCGGCTTCAGCTTCCACAATCTGCGCCTGATGGGACCGCAAGGGGCGGCACCCTCGGCGGCCTTCGACGGCTGGCTGCAGGAAACGGTGGTGGCTGCAAAGCCATCGGCGCGCGAGGCTGGATTGATCGCGTGGGAGAAGGCGCCGTCAGCGCGCCTCGCCCATCCGCGCGAGGAGCATCTGTTGCCGCTGATGGTGGCGGCCGGTGCTGCCCAGGGCGACCGGGCGAGCTGCGTCTATCACGAAAACACGGTGTTCGGCGCCATCACCGCCTCAAGCTTCCGCTTCGACGCCGCTGCCTGAACTCAGTCGGCGACGACGAAGCGCTTCAGGGTAATACGCTCGGCGACGAACAGGTCGCGCCAGTTCTTCGCCAGCGTCTCCGCTTCCTTTTCCGTCAACGCCGCAAAGACGATATCGGAAACATCGCCATCCGCGTTCTTTGAGAGCTTGGCCTTGAAATCGCCCTTGGCGATTGCGGCCTCGAAGGGGGCGGCGGCGGGCTTCCAGGCCAGCACGATCTTGTCGGGCGTTGCTTCCTCGACAACGAACAGCATCCAGGGCCCATCGGCCTTGTCGCGCACGTCAAGGAACAGTTGTTGGCCCACACGGCGCAAGTGCATCTCCATCTTGTCGCCCGTCGCGTTGCCGTCCGCATCTGCCTCCTCGACCGCGAAGATGCCCTGCGCCGGATCGACATCGTTCACGTGGAAGAAGCCGGGCTCCTCGCCATCGCGATTGGGCTCGGCGACCCAGGCACCGCTCCATTGACCAGGCTCGACCGTTTCCGCGGCGCCGATCAATTGCGGATGCTGCACGAAACAGGCGGCAAGCCCTAAGGCAGCGGCGAGAGCGAGAAAACGCAGGCAACGCATCTGATGAACTCCCCGTGGGCGACAGTCTGTGGCCAACTGACGGCCTTCATGTTGCGGATCTTAGAGCGTCCCGCCATCGCCCGCTATGATGGCGCGCACACGCGCCACTCCCTCCCCCCTTGAGGGGGAGGGTCGGGGAGGGGGGTACCTCTCCGCTACGTGACGGAAGTGAACCCAGCCAATCCACACCCCCCGCCCGCGCGTGCCGCGCGACCTCTCCCTCCCCGCCGACGCATGTCGGCACTCGCCGACAAGGGGGAGGTCAAACTTGCCCCGCGCCCAACTTCCTCACGCCGCCCGCACGGCTTCGCGCTCGAGGGCTGCCATTTCCTCGACCAGCCAGTTGCGGAAGGCGCGGACGGCCGGGCGCTCTAGGGCCTCCGCCGTTGCCACCAGGTAATAGCCGAAGCGACTGGGCCAGCTGACGTCGAGGGCGCGGACCAGGCGCCCAGCCGCCAATTCTTCCGCCGCGTAAAACTCCCGCACCAGCCCCAGTCCTTGCCCCGCCACCGCCGCGCGCACGATCAGCGTGCCGTCGGAAAAGGCCGGACCTTTGAGGCGCTCGGGCGTCGCCACGCCATGGGCCTCGAACCACAGCCGCCAGTCCTGGCGCGTGTGGTCGTGGAGCAGGGGTAGAGCGAGGCAATCGCCGGCGCGCTTCAGGGGCCCATGCTTCTCGATCAGCGCCGGACTGCCCACCACGATCAATGCCGGCGAAAGGAGCGGTGTCGCCACCAGGCCGGGATAATCGCCAAGGCCGTGGCGAATGGCGATATCGACCGGCTCCGTATGGAGATCGACTACGCGCAGATCGGTTTCGACGGTCACCTCGGCCTGCGGGAACAGCTTGGCAAATCTCCCCAGGCGCGGCACCAGCACGAAATTGGCAAAGCTCGGCATGGTGCTGACCGTGACCCGCTGGCGCGCCGTCGCCGCGGTGCCGTCGATCCCGGCCCAGGCATGGGTCAGTGCGTCGAAGGCGGGGCCGATCTCGGCCAAGAGGCGCTCTGCCTCCAGGGTGAGGGCGACGCCGCCGGCTTGGCGCCGGAACAGGCGATAGCCGGCACGCTCCTCCAGGGCCCGCACGCGCTGGCTGATCGCACCGGCGCTCAAAGACAGCGCTTCAGCGGCGCCCTTCATGCTTTTGAGGCGCGCCACCAGGACGAAGGTTTCCAGCCAATCCAGCCTGATCTGCATGAAGCAACTTTAGCACAGCTAAAGTCACGCGCCATATTGCTGGTTTGCCGCCAGGATCCGGCCGGGCCGATATGGGGCAATCGCAATGCCAGCAGAATCAGGCCCGCCATGATCGCCACTCGACGCACATCCCTGCTGCCCTGGCTGGTGGTGGGTGCCGCCTTCCTGGCGCTTGCCATCTCCTTTTCCGCCCGCGCCAGCATCGGCCTCGTCATGCCGGTCTGGGATGCGGAACTCGGCTGGTCGCGCGGCTTTGTCTCCAGCACCGTCGCTGCCACCCTCGTCGTCATGGCCGCCCTGGCGCCGATCGCCGGGCGCATGGTCGACCGACATGGCGTGCGGCCCCTGCTCAGTTTCGGTCTGGCCGTGAGCGGCATCGGCAGCCTCGTCATCGCCTTCACCGACAACCGCTTTCTCTTCGCCATCGCCTTCATCGGGATCTGCGGCCCCGGCTTCAGCGTGGTGGCAACCCATGTGGTCTCAACGGCGATTGCGCGCCTCTTCGAGCAGCGTCGCGGCCTGGCGCTGGGGATTGCCACCTCCGGCTCGACGGGCGGCCAATTCCTGATCATGCCGGTGGTGGCCTTCATCCTTGCCGCGATGAACTGGCGCTGGAGCTTCATCGGCTTGGGTGCGCTCTCGCTGCTGCTGGCACCCTTGCTCTGGATCATGCTGAAGCCGCAAGGCATCGCGGCGAAGGCCGACCGTCCGACGCCAGCGAGTTTCGCCACCGATCTCGGCTTCATCATCCGCCGGCCGGCGTTCCACATTCTCTTCTGGAGCTTCTTCCTCTGCGGCTTCACCACAACCGGAATCATCGAAACCCATTTCATGCCCTATGCGCAGTTCTGCGGTTTCGGGCCGGTGCCGAGTGCTGCCGCTTACGGCCTGCTCTCGGCTGTCAACATGGCGGGCATGATCGGGGCGGGGTGGCTCACCGACCGTGTCAACCGCGTGGTACTGCTGGGCAGCATCTACGTGCTGCGCGGCTTCACGTACATTTTGCTGCTCAATATCGGCGGCGATCTTGGCAATCTGCTGCTGTTTGCGGCCCTCTTTGGTGTCGTCGATTACGCCACCGTGCCGCCCACCGCCAGCCTCGTCGCCTCGCATCTGGGCCTGCGGGTCATGGGCCTCGCGATGGGCCTCATCTCCGCCGGCCATTCGCTGGGCGGCGCCCTCGGTGCCTATTTCGGCGGCTTCATCTTCGACCGCTTCCAGGTCTTCGACTGGATCTGGCTCAGCGCCATCGGCCTCGCCATCCTCGCCGGAATCATGGTGTTCGTGTTGAAGGACAAGGGACAAGCGCCGGAACTGGCGGCGACTTGATTCCTCACTTCGCAAAATCGCGACTGGGCACAAGCCTGCTAAGTGTGCCAAGCTTACTCACAACCTAGGAGTGGAAGTGAGAGGCGATGGACAATCGAGAGAGGTACTCAAGGCTGAAGCAGCTGATCGCTGACATGCCAGATATGATGAACAACGAACCGGACATGAGAACTTTTCAATGGCTTGCCGCGGCTCATGCGGTAGCAGTCGATCCAGGCAACGTGATGGATACCGCCGACCACGCTACACTCACTACGCAAATACCGCATATTCGCGAGGCGGATGATCGAGCTTCTTTTCTCATCAGGAAGCAAGCGATCTCGGCGGTTCAGTCGGTGCTTCTGAGGCGTTTGGCTGCCCTAGAATTGAAGATCGCTCCTTCGGAATCTGGTGCATTTATCGCAGCCGGCAACGCCTTTGATGCTTTTGCGGCAGTGTCGAAAGTCTTCGCCGAGGCGAAGCTTGAAATACTGATTGTAGATCCGTATCTCGATTCTAAAGTACTAGAGGTATTTGCTGTTGGGGCGCCGGAGGGAGTCAGGATGCGGCTAATGGCTGACAGCCGTGACGTGAAGCCGACGTTTAAGCCTGCGGTAGAATTGTGGGTGAAGCAGTATGGTGCCAAACGCCCCGTCGAAGCTCGGTTATCGCCGCCGAGGACTTTGCATGACCGCGCTATTTTCGTCGATCAGAAGCGGGCGTGGAGTCTCACACAGTCATTCAATCACTTGGCGGAACGCTCACCAGCGTCGATCATCGAAGTAGGTGACATTGGCACACTAAAAATCGCCGCCTATGAATCGATCTGGGCGGCGGCAACCCCTATCTAACTTTCCTGACGGCGTCTGGTTTTCCAAATGCTTCGCGGGCGTTCTTTCGGCGCCTGGAAAGGGGAAAACAATAAAGGCCTATGTTTCACTCCGTGCCAACCACCCCTGCCAGGCGATGTTGGCGCGCACGCCGAGACCCAGGAACGGCTCCGGTGGCACGCGGCTGGGTTGGCCGAGGGCTTCGATGTCGGCGATCAGCGGGTTGTCGATGCCGCAGGCGAGATCGGCGATGAGGATGCCGGATTGCGTGCCCTTGGTGACGCCGACACCGTTCTGGCACACCGCCGAGAAGACATTCGCCTGATGGCGGCCAAAGCCCGGCGCCAGATTCTTCGAAAGACACAAGAAGCCCGACCACGTCGCCTCGAAAGGCACATGCTTCAACGCCGGGAAACGTGCGTCGAACTTGCGGCGATGAATCTGTGCGATCCGGTCATTGGTCGCCGCATCGGCCTGCATCGACGGCTTGTAGGCATAGGATGAGCGGATCAGCAGCCGTCCATCCTGCGTATAGCGCAAGGTGCCGCCACCGAAGCGGGCTGCCGGCAGGATGCCCCATTCGGGCGCCGCGCCCAGCTCGGCGCGTTCGGCAGCACTCAATGGCCGCGTGATGCTGGCAAAGATGCGCAGGCCGAACAGCCGTTGGCGATAGATATCGAACTGCGGCGCGAAACCGTCGACGCAGAGAATCACCTTGGCCGCGCGAACCTCGCCGGTCGCTGTCGTCGCGGTGACGGTGACACCGTAATCGATCGCCAGCACCGCGCTGTTCTCATAGAGCGTCACATTGGGCGGCAGCGTGTCGGCAAGGCCGCGCACCAATGCCGCAGGCTGCATCAGGACCGTCCCCGGCGTGCGCACCGCCTCGGTGTAAAAGCTGGTGCCGAGCAGGGCCGCCAATGCCGGCCGGTCCAACCTCTCATAAGGTTCACCAAGTGCCTCCAGCATGGTGCGAAAATGCGCCAGCTGTTCCTCGCCAAGTGCGGCACTGGCCGCCATGACCTGGCCTTGGCGGCTCCATTGGCAAGGAATGTCATGCGCCTTCACGCTGGCCTCGAGATAATCGATCGCAAGCTGGTTGAGGCGCAAGGCGCGCCGGGCGCCCTCGAGATGGCGCAGATCGCCACTGGTATGATGCGGCAGGTCGATGGCAAAGCCCGAATTACGTCCCGACGGCCCATCGGCCACGGCGCGTGCATCGAGCAGCAAGATCCGGTCGTTGGGACGGTTCTCGGCCAGGCGACGCGCCGCTGCCAGGCCCGCAAAGCCGGCGCCGATCACCAGCCAATCCGCTGCGATGCTCCCCTGCAGGGCCGGTCTCGGCACGCGCGGGGCCAAGTGTGTCAGCCAGCCATTGGTCGCATCATCGGCCGGCAGCAGGCGGATCTTGGGCAAGGGAAACCACTCCAAAGCGTCGTGCGAGGGCGGCAATATGCCATGAAATCGCGGCCCCGGGGCATGGCTTGCCGCGTCACGCGGCATCTGGGCAAGATCGCGTGCGCCTATCATCCTGCCGAGGTCTCGCCATCTTGTCCGCCATCCACGCTGGTCCCGATCCGCGCCGGTCACCGCGCCTGCTGGTGCCTGTGCTGGGCATCGCGCAGATCCTCGCCTGGGGCTCGTCCTATTATCTGCTGGCGGTGCTGGCGCGCCCGATTGCGACGGATACCGGTTGGTCTTTCTCCTGGATCGTGGCCGGCCTGTCGCTGGGCCTGCTTGCTGCAGGCTTCGTGGCGCCGCGCGTCGGGCACATCATCAAGGCGCGAGGCGGGCGGCCGGTCCTCATCGCCGGCAGCCTGCTGTTTGCGGCCGGCCTCCTCATCATGGGTCTTGCCCCCAATATCGTCGTCTTCCTCATCTCCTGGGTGGTGATGGGGCTCGGCATGGCGGCGGGGCTCTACGACCCCGCCTTCTCGACGCTGGGGCGGCTCTATGGCCATGGCGCCCGCAATCTCATCACCGCGCTCACCCTCTTCGGTGGCTTTGCCAGCACGCTCGGCTGGCCGCTCGCTGCCTTCTTCGTCGAAAGCTTCGGCTGGCGCGGTGCCTGTCTTTGCTTCATGGCCATCCATCTTGGCATCACCCTGCCACTTCATCTCTTTGCCGTGCCGAAGGAGACCGCCGATCTCGCATCGGAGCCGGAACCGGCCGGCAGAAATGAAGCACCGGCCCATCTGCCGCCGCGCCGCCTTTTCATCCTGCTGGCGCTCACCACGCTCCTCTCGGCGTTTCTATCGACCGTCATCTCGGTCCATCTCCTCACCATGCTCCAGGCCGATGGCATTTCGCTCAGCGCTGCTGTCACCTTCGGCGCACTGGTCGGGCCATCGCAGGTCGGCGCCCGCTTCATCGAAAGCCTCATTGGCAAGTATCATCACCCGATCTGGACGAAGCTCGCCTCGGTGCTGTGTGTCGCCTTGGGATTGGGCCTTTTATGGCTGGGCTTTCCGCTCGTCGCGGTGACGCTGGTCTTCTACGGCGCCGGCATCGGCCTCGAATCCATCGCCCGCGCCACCCTGCCGCTGTCGCTCTTCGGCCCCGCCGATTACGCGCCGATCATGGGCAAGCTGGCGCGCCCCAGCAATTTTGCCCAGGCCGCAGCCCCCTCGATCGGGGCTTTCCTGATTGAACACGCCAGCCCAGAAACAGCTTTGGGCGCCGTGGTCATCGGCGCCCTGCTGAATGTGGCCCTGGCTGCGGGCCTGATCGCGTTGACGTCGCCGCTGCGGAAAGCGGCGACGTCTCGCAGGTAGGTTAGTTCTTATTGGGGAACAGCGCCGACAGATCGCCCCAGCGCGACTGGCTGCCTTCGTCGCCGCTCGGCTGGTCGTGATGCTCTTCCGGCAGTTCATGGCCGGGCAGGGGGTCGAGGGTCGCCGGCTTGCCGGCGGCCTTCCGCGCCTTGAGGATCGCGGCGTTGAGATCGGTCTGGGTGCAGAGGCCGAGCAGGACGGGATCGCGCGGGCGCAGATTGGCGGTGTTCCAATGGCTGCGGTCGCGGATGGCGGCGATGGTCTGCTTGGTCGTGCCGATGAGGCGCGAGACCTGCGCGTCCGACAATTCCGGGTGATGGCGGATGAGCCAGGCCACCGCGTCGGGCTTGTCCTGACGCTTCGAGACCGGCGTGTAGCGCGGGCCCTTGGTGCGGGTGAGCGGCTGCGGGATGTCGGACTTTGCCATCTTCAGATTGGCGTTGGTGTCGCCCTCGCAACGCTTGATCTCTTCCGCCGTCAGCTGGCCGTTGGCCGTGGGGTCCTGGCCGACGATGCCGATCGCCACTTCGCCGTCGGCGATGCCCTGGACTTCCAAGGGATGCAGGCCGCAAAAGGCACCGATCTGCTCGAAGGACAGCGCCGTGTTCTCGATCAGCCAAACGGCCGTGGCTTTGGGCATCAGGATCTGGGTCATGACTACTCCTCTTCGCCAACGGGGCGGCAACCCCGTCGGGCGGTCAAGCAACGACTTGACCATGTTGGTAAAACGGCCGGGCTGCGCGAATGGTCGCGCCGAAAGCCCTGGCCCTCAACAAAGGCACATACCATCCGCCCCTAAAACTGCCAAGGGCAATCTTTGCCGGAACCGGCGTTGGCGAATTTAAGTTATTGAAAAAACGTGCTAAACGGTCAGCACGATCTTTCCTGTATGAGCACTCGATTCCATCAGGCGATGGGCCTCGGCGGCCTCCGCCAGCGGGAAGGTCTTGTAGAGAACCGGCTTCACCTTACCAGCGTCGAGGAGGGGCCAGACCTTGGCCTTGAGCTCCGCCGCGATCTCCGCCTTTTGGGCGACCGTGCGGGGGCGCAAAGTGGAGCCGGTGATGGTCTGCCGCTTCATCATGACCTGCGCGAAATTGACCTCGGCCTTCGCTCCTTGCAGAAAGGCGATGAAGACCATCCGCCCATCGACGGCGAGGCAGGAGAGATTGCGGTTGATGTAATCGCCGCCCACCATGTCGAGGATCAGGTCGGCCCCCTTTTTGTCGGTTGCCTTCAACACCTCGGCCGCGAAATCGGTGGTGCGGTAGTTGATCGCGAGATCGGCGCCGAGATCGCGGCAGGCCTTGGCCTTCTCTTCACTGCCCACGGTCGTGATCACCTTGGCGCCGAAGTGGTAGGCGAGTTGGATCGCCGTCGTGCCGATGCCGCTCGATCCACCATGGATCAGGAACGTCTCGCCTTGTTTCAAAGCACCGCGCTGGAAGACATTGGTCCAGACCGTGAAGAACGTTTCCGGCAGTGCCGCCGCATGCACCATGTCGAAGCCTTTCGGCACGGCAAGGCATTGCGGTGCCGGCGCTGCGGCGTATTCGGCATAACCGCCGCCTGCCACCAAGGCCGTCACCTTGTCGCCAACCTTCCAGGCGCCGACATTGCCCTTCACCGCCACGATCTCACCGGCGACTTCGAGCCCCGGCAGATCCGAGGCACCTGGCGGCGGCGCGTAGCCGCCGGTGCGCTGCAAGACGTCGGGACGGTTGATCCCGGCCGCTGCCACCTTGATCAGCACCTCGCCCTCCCCCAAGACGGGCAGCGGTCGCTTGGCCGGCTTCAACACCTCGGGGCCGCCGAAGCTGGTGATCTCGATGGCCGTCATCTCGCTGGGCAGGGCAGTCATGTGGGTATTCCTCGTCAATGGGTCCCCCGAGGTACCCGCCCGCCATGGCAATTGGCAAGCCCTGCCGCTAAAGTCACGGCCAAGCAGACGCTGGGAGGCCGCCGATGGACATGGACGATCTGGAACCCAAAACCAAGAAACCGCAGAAGCGGAATCTGGAGCCCCTGGGGGTCGAGGAACTGGCGGCCTATATCGAGGAATTGCGGGACGAGATCACCCGGGTCGAAGCCGACATGGCGAAGAAGAAAAAGCACCTCGCCGCGGCTGAAAGCCTGTTCAAAAGTTGAACGATCGTTCAGGAAAATAAACCGGCCGGCGGAAGTCGGAAAAAAGATTGCGGCGTTAACTGTTTGTTCACGCGCGGGGCCTATTTTGGCAGTCAGGAAGGACCTGGTCCTTCCTCTCCTGGATCTCTCTGATCCAGTTTCATGCCTCCCTGTCTAACTTGCCGCCGGCCTTCGTGCCGGCGGATTTGTTTTTATACAAACAAATTTTGGGCGTTTGCGGTGCGTTCAAATCACGACGCGATCGCTTAGGATTTCACAATCGCATCACGAAATCGCGCGCGATCATGTCAAGCGATGAATCATGCTTGACGGGTGTCCTAACCCCTCCTAACTTTCGGCTGCGACAAGTTAGACAGGTCTGAGGCTTTACAAAAATGAGAGGGCCGCAACCGGGAAACCGGTTAGCGGCCCTCCGCTTTTTCAGGCTCTCGCTTTTCAGGCGGCCTTGTTCTCGATCACCTGCGGCTGGGCTTTGCTGCCGCTGTTGATGGCGATGGTGCGGGGCTTCATCGCTTCCGGCACTTCGCGCTTCAGATCGATATGCAGCAGTCCATTGACCAGCTCGGCACCGGTGACGCGAATGTGGTCCGCGAGCTCGAAGCGGCGCTCGAACGCGCGCCCGGCGATGCCGCGATGGAGATAGCTCTTGCCCTCATCCGTTTTGGTCGGCTTGCCGGAAACGACGAGCTGGTTCTCCTGCGCGGTGATGGTCAATTCGCTGTCGGTGAAACCCGCGACCGCCATGGTGATGCGATAGGCATCCTCGGCGCTCTGCTCGATGTTGTAGGGCGGGTAGGCGAGTTGGGCTTCATCGACGCGCGAGGCAGAATCCATCAGGCGCGACAGGCGATCAAAACCAACGGTCGAGCGGAAAAGGGGGGAAAGATCGTAGGAACGCATAGCCATATCCTCCAGTGAGCAACATGGAAATTTTTCATGGGCCATCACACGGATCGACCCGGCGAATATCGAAGCCCGCGCATGGCGGCGCCCCGACGCCTAGGGATTTAGGTCCTGAAAATGCCACTTCAAGCCCCGGTCATCACTTTTTCTTAACCGGTTAGATTGTCTGTTAACGGTGGGTGCACAACCATGCTCTGATGAACCTGTCAGCGGCCAACGAAAAGTCCGGGGGGACACGGCCGAGGACGACATGAGCAGCCACGAGGAGTTGGCGATCGATGGCCACGATCGAATTCTATGACCGCACCATGTCGGAGACGATGGGTCTCCTCGTGGAGGCGCGTCGCTATCTGAGCGATCGTGCTGAAGCCGATGCGCGCAACCTTACCATCGATCAGGGACTTGCCAGTTCGGTCGAAACGATGCGCCTGGTGTCGCGCCTGACCGAGGCGCTGGCCTGGCTGCTGACGCACCGTGCCGTGCTGACCGGCGAGTTGACGCTGGATGAAGCGCTGGCGCCGGAGCGGCGATTGGGCGGGCATGTGCTGTGCGGGCGCGACACCACCGAAGACATGCGCACCATGCCGCAGGATTTTCAAAAGCTGATGGCACGCAGCCTGGACCTCTATCAGCGCGTGGCGCATCTCGATGCGCAGGTCAGCGACCGCGTGACCCAGCCGCCCGAAACCGGCGCCTGGCCGCCCCAGCGCGGCGGCCGCGCCTGAGGCACCAACGCCTCCGACAACACAACCGGGCCCCGCAAGGGAACGCATCGATCCAGGACTCGTTTGGTGCAGACGAGCCACTGTTGACGGATATCTGCAATGCACCGGCCTTCCCTTCGATCGACTTCCTGCTGTCTAATCCTGGCAACGACGTTTTTGGCTGGCTGCGGCCACGAAGCGGCGATTCCACAGGAACAAACCACGGGCCCAAACCCCGACTTGCCAGCGCCTACCACATCCGTCATTCCGACGGTCCATGTCGCCGAAGCGGTCGGCTGGCGGGAAGGCGGGAAGCCGGTAGCGGCTGAGGGGTTCGAGGTCAGCGCCTTCGCCGACAGTCTCGATCATCCGCGCTGGATCTATGTGCTGCCCAATGGTGACGTGCTGGTCGCCGAAACCAACGCGCCAGAGAAGCCAGACGACAACGGCGGCATCAAGGGCTGGTTCGTCGGCCTCTTCATGGCCAAGGCCGGTGCCGGTACTAAGAGCGCCGACCGCATCACGCTGCTGCGCGATACCGATAGCGACGGCGTCGCCGATCTGCGCGGCACGTTCATCGACCGCTTGCATTCACCCTTTGGCATGGCGCTCGTCGACAATGATTTTTATGTCGCCAATACCGATGCCGTGATGCGTTTTCCCTACGCACCGGACGACAAGAAGATCGACGCGGCGGGCGAGAAGATCGCGGATCTGCCGGGAGGGACCATCAATCATCACTGGACCAAGAATCTGATCGCCAGTCCGGATGGGCGGTTCCTTTATGCGACGGTGGGCTCGAACAGCAATGTCGGCGAGAACGGCCTGGAGGTCGAAAAGGATCGGGCCGCCATTCTGGAGATCGACCGTGCCAGCCATCAGACGCGGGTGTTTGCCAGCGGCCTGCGCAATCCCAACGGCATGGCCTGGGAGAAGGACGGCGGTGCCTTGTGGACCGTCGTCAATGAGCGGGACGAGCTTGGCAGTGATCTGGTCCCGGACTATCTGACTTCGGTGAAGGACGGCGCCTTCTATGGCTGGCCGTTCTCCTATTACGGCCAGCATGTCGACGACCGCGTGTCGCCGCGGAACCCCGAACTGGTCGCCAAGGCGGTGAAGCCGGATTACGCGCTGGGCAACCACGTCGCCCCGCTGGGGCTCGCCTTTGGTACCGGTGAACTGTTCCCCAGCGCCTACCGGTCCGGTGCCTATATCGGACAGCATGGGTCCTGGAATCGCTCGCCGCGCAGTGGCTACGACGTCGTCTTCGTGCCCTTCAAGGATGGCCAGCCCAATGGCAAGCCGACCGAAATCCTGAGCGGTTTTGTGAGCGAGAGCGACGAGGCCTATGGACGCCCGGTGGGGGTCGCGTTCGACAAGCAAGGGGCGCTGCTCGTCGCCGACGATGTCGGCAATGTCATCTGGCGGGTGACACCCAAGAGCAGTGCGGGCCAATAACCAGCAGCTTTGGCGGTTCCCGTCCAGCCGGACAGGAACCGCCATTCCGTGCCGCTAGACAGCGTGTTGCGGCGTGAGATCGATTGACCACAAAGCCGTATCGGCGGTATCGCGCAGCGTCACGGTCATGACGCCGCTGTCGCCGACAATCTTCACGTGGCCGAAGAACTGCAGCCCGGCAGCGGGGCCGACCTTCTCCTGGCCAGGCTCCGGCGCCTTCACGAACTTCACCTCCGGCCCGAAGGTCATGTCGATATCATTGGGGCCATAGGTGCCGGCATGGATCGGGCCGGAGACGAATTCCCAGAACGGTTCGAACTCCTGGAAGGCGGCCTTGTTCGGATCATAATAATGGGCGGCGGTGTAATGCACGTCGGCGGTGAGCCAGACCGTGTTCTTGATACCAGCCGCTTTCATGAAGCGCAGCAGATCGGCAAATTCCAATTCGCGGCCGAGCGGCTTGCCCGGCTCGTTATTGGCGATCGCCTCGAAGCCCTTCTTGTCGGCGGCGTTGTTCCACACCAGCAATGAGAGCGGCATGTCGGCCGCGATCACCTTCCAAGTTGCTTTTGAGGTGAGCAGTTCGCGCTTCAGCCAGGCGAGTTGCTCGGTCCCGAGGAAGGCCGCGGTGCCGCCGGCGCTGGTTTCCAGATTGTCGCCATTGGGGCCGCGATAGCTGCGCATGTCGATCATGAAGACGTCGAGATGGGGGCCGTAGGCGATCTTGCGATAGACGCGCTGCGGTTCGTCAAGCGAGGTCGCGATCGGCATGTATTCATGGAAGGCCTTGGCCGCCCGCGCCGTCAGCGTCGCGATCGACTTCTCCTTGTAGGCGTCACCCAGCTGCTTCGAATCCGACCAGTTGTTCGTGACTTCGTGGTCGTCCCACTGGGTCAGCACCGGAACCTGCGCATAGAGATCGCGCACGTTCTTGTCGAGGAAGTTGTATTTATACTGCCCGCGGAATTCATCGAGGGTCTCGGCCACCTTCGACTTCTCCGGCGTCACCAGATTCTTCCACACGGTACCGTCGGCGAGCTTCACCTCCGCTTCCATGACACCGTCGGCGTAGACGTTGTCGCCGGAATGCAGGAAGAAATCCGGATCATGTTTCAACATGGTGGCATAGCCCTTCATGCCACCCCGGGCCTCGTCAATGCCCCAGCCCTGGCCGGCGGTGTCGCCCGACCAGACGAAGGAAACATTCCGGCGCGTCGCCGGTGCCGTGCGGAAATGGCCCGTGAGCGGCTCGCTCTCGACATGGACGTCGCTGAGATCCTGGAAGCGCACGCGGTAGAAGATATCCTGGTCCGAGGGCAGGCCGGTCGCGAGAATTTTCGCGGTGAAATCGGATTCCGGCAAAGCGGCGATCTTTGGCAGGCGCGTCACTTCCTTGAAGCTGTCGCTGGTCGACCATTCGAAGATCGCCTGCGCCGGCCGGTCGGTGCGCGACCACAGCACGCCGCGATCGGCGCCGATATCGCCCGATTGCAGACCGTGGGTGATGGTCGGGCGCTGCGCAGCGTAAGAGATGCGCGGGGCGACGCCCGCTGCGCCGATGACACCGGCGGCGGTGCTGACGCGCAGAAAGTGGCGGCGAGAGAGGCGGTTTTCGGAGAATTTAAAAGCCATTATGCGACTCCATCTGGCTATGGGCTGGGCTCTTTCGAGGTCGCGCAGCTTGCCGCCGAAGCGTGACAGAATCTTAGGCGATCGATGACGAACATGCGACAGCGCCGGCACTGTGGCTGCAATGCCGCAGAACTGGCGAGAGGCTTGGCTCAGGGCAGGGAGACGACGGCCTCGAATCCATCCGCCGTGCCCTTGGCCGGTGAACTGAGGGCGAGCGTACCGCCGGCCTGGCGCAGGATCGTCTCGACGATGGCAAGGCCGAGACCCGAACCCGGCGCCTCGGTGGCGCCACGGCGGAAGCGTTCGGTGAGCTGGTGCAGCTTGTCGGGCGCCACAACCGGACCGCGATTGACGACGTGCAGATCGCCGGCCGCATCGAGGAAGATATTGACGGGATGCGATGGGTCGCCGTGGATGAGCGCATTGTCGACCAGATTGCGCAGGACGATGCCGAAGGCGTCGATGTCGATGCGCCGCGGCCACTGCGTGATGTCCGGCTCGGTGAGGACGATGCGGCTGGAACCGCCGCTGCTGCGGCGCAATTCATCAACCAGCAAAGTGAGGACAGGGAGCAGGTCGGCGCTTTCGCCGGTGATGGCGATGCCGCTGTCGGCGCGGGCCAGCTGCAGCATTTTTTCGACCATGTTGCCAAGCCGGCGCAGCGAGCCGAGGATGAGATCGATCCGCGCCTTGTGCGCGGTGCCGCCGAGATCGGCGGAGAGGCGCTGCAGCTGGGCCAGGGCGGCGGCGATTGGGGTGCGCAGCTCATGGGCGCTGTTGGCGGCAAAGGCACGTTCGCCCGCCAAGGCAAGATCGAGCCGGTCCAGCAGCCGGTTGACGTCGGTGATGATCGGCTGCAGCTCGATCGGCAAGGCGGCGCCATCGATGGGGGCGAGATCGGTGCCGCTGCGGGTGCCGATCGCCTGGCGCACGGAGTCGATCGGGCGGACCAATTGGCGCACGGTCCAGTAGACGGCGATGCCGGCCAAGGGTAGCACCAGGACGATGGGTAGCAGCAGGCCAACGACGCTGTCGAGAATGGTCTCGAAGCGGTGCCCTGGTTTCTCGGTCACCTGCACGGCGATGCCGGTCGCGGCCGACATTTCGGTATAGAAGCGGCGGCCGTCGATGGTGGCAAAGCCCGGCGCCAGCGGTACGGGCAGGGCCTCGGCCGGCGCATCATGCGAGCGCAGGACGACGCGTCCGTCCGCATCGCGCACCTGATAGAGGATGTATTCGCGGTGCCCTTCGACCGCGTCGCCGATGGTGCGCTCGCCCTCCGTCTCGTCATGCTCGCCGAGGTCGGCGACCACCAAGGGCAACAGGCGCTGGGCGGTTTCCTGCAGCGCGCTATCCAGCACTTCGTCGATTTCATGCCAGACCAGGCCGGTGGAGATGCCGACGGCGGCGAGCCATAGCACGCCGAGCCCTAGGGTCAGCAGGGTGACAAGGCGTCGGGCCAGGGACCATCGGCTGGGCATGGTTTGTGGCATCAGTTGTCCTCGAGCCGGTAGCCGACGCCGCGGATGGTCGAGATCACATCCTTGCCGAGCTTCTTGCGCAGGCGGCTCACATGCACCTCGATCGTGTTGCTCTCGACCTCCTGGTCGAAGGAATAGAGCGCGTCTTCCAGCTGTTCCTTGCTGATGATGGCGCCGGGGCGACGCAGCAGGGCTTCGAGGATGGCCCATTCACGGGAGGTGAGGTCGACGCGCTTCCCATCTATCTTCAGATGGCGCGCCGCCGTGTCGATCTCCATATCGCGCAGGCGGATGATGGTGTTGGGGTTGCCGCCGCTGCGCCGCGCCACGGCGGCGACACGGGCGGCGAGTTCGTCAAGGTCGAAGGGCTTCACCAGGTAATCATCGGCCCCGGCATTCAACCCGTCGATGCGGTCGCGCACCTGGTCGCGGGCGGTGAGGATGATGACCGGGCGCGCGTCGCCGGCGCGGCGCATTGCCTTCAGTAAGGTGAGGCCGGAGCCGTCCGGCAGATTGAGATCAAGGAGGACCAGCCCGTAATCGACGGCGCGCAAGGCGGCTTCTGCGTCATCCAGCCGCAGCACGCGGTCAACGGCGTGGCCGGACTCGCGGATGTGTTCCTCGACTGCGGCACCCAAAGCCGGTTCGTCCTCGATCAAAAGCACACGCATGGTCCAAGGCCCCGTTATCTGCGGCGCGCATCGTGCCGGACCCAGATTACGCGAAGCTGAAGAAAAAAGTGCTATCCCTTCAGCCTGGCGTCAGCTTGACCCGCGATGGTCCTCCTCGTTCGACAACCCCATCACGAGGTTCTTCAAAATGAAACGCGTTCTCATCACCACCTTGTTCCTCAGTGCGATCGGCGCCGGTGCCGCCAGTGCCGCCGATCTGTGCAGCGTCCCGGAAAGCGAATGGCAGCCCCAGGACGCCCTGCAGAAGCAGCTGGAGAGCGAAGGTGTGACGATCAAGAAGATCAAGATCGACGAAGGCTGCTACGAAGTCTACGGCACCGACAAGGACGGCAAGCGGATCGAGAACTATTACGACCCGAAGACCTTCTCCCTGGTCAAGGCGCAAGAGGATTGAGAGCATGTCGGCGACGGTAAAGGTGTGGGACCCGTTCGTGCGGGTGTTCCATTGGTGCCTGGTGGCGAGTTTCGCCATCGCTTGGGCGAGTTCGGAAGACGGGCGCAATCTGCATCAATGGGCGGGCTATGCCGCGGCTTCATTGATTGCGCTGCGCCTCGTCTGGGGTGTGGCGGGATCGCGCTATGCCCGCTTCGGCCAGTTCCTGCGCACGCCCCGATCCGTCGCCGGCTATCTCATCGATATCCTGAAAGGACGCGAGGCGCGCTATCTCGGCCACAATCCGGCAGGCGGCCTCATGATCCTGGCACTCATCACGGTGATGGCTGGCCTGTGCCTCACGGGTTGGCTCTATACCACCGACGCCTTCTGGGGTGTCGACTGGGTCGAGGAAACGCATGAGGCGCTGGCCAACATCCTGCTGGCCCTGGTCGGGCTGCATGTGGCCGGTGTCGTCGTCGCCAGCCTGCGCCACCGCGAGAATCTGGTGCGCGCCATGTTCACCGGCCGCAAGCGCGCGCCGGGGCGTGGTGACATCACGGCCTGACGCTCGGTCTATGCCGGCAGGGCGTTGGCGAGCAGCTCATCGAAGCGGCGGGCAAGGTCGGCAATGGTCTGCGCCTTGTCGTGGCCGTTGATGATGGTGCGGGCGTCCTCGTAATTGGGCGGGGCGCCCGGTTTGAAAAACTTTGCCAGCTTGGCGCCGGTGAACCAGCCCTTGGTCATGCCCTCCATCGCAATCTCGTAAGCCAGTTCCGGTTCCTTGGCGCGGTCCGGATTGCCGATGAGGTCGACTTTAAAGAACTTGCCGGCGCGGTCGTAATTGAAGCGCCCGGTCAATTGCACGAAGCCGCGGCCGTGATAGCGAGCGCCGTCGCCGGGCTGGGTATTGCCGACATTGGTGCCGGCCGTCGTTCCCGGTGCATAGCGCTTGTTGAAATAGGCATCGCCGCCATGCTCGTCGATCGGGCGCAGGGTGTGTGCCGTCTCCCATTTGAAGGTGGCAAGGCAATAGGCGATCTTCCAGCGATCGACCGGGTTCTCGGTAAAGCGCGTGTCGGCCTCGATCTTGCCGAGCAGGAATTCGATGGCGCCGGCGAGGTCTGCGGTGACCGGGCCGAAGCGCTGCTTGTAGCCATCGATGAATTTCGCGTTGTCGAAATCGAACATGACCGCCTGCCCCTCATCACCAAAGATCCCCATGGGTCAGGTCACTCTAGTTCTTTTGATAGGCCGCACAAATGGAAATGCAACCAATGGATCAGGGTATGAGCCAGCGACGAATATGTGGCTGGTAAAAATACAAGAGGGGGGCTTGCAACGCGCGGGTCCCCGCCCCATATCGCGGGTCGCGGGCCGGGCCCCTCTGGCGATATCTCTTTTTTGGACCATGTTCTTATATGGACGATGGTCTTGGATATCGTGATGTCGGACCGCATCGGGGTAAGCTCGATGTTGGGTCCGGACGATTTCTCGACCGTTTCCAGCCGTGCTCCCCAGGCAATTCATATCGGGGAACGTCATGGAAACCTTCTTCACCTCTCTCTTTCTCGGCCAGCCACTGTGGATGTGGTTCGGCTTCATCGGCATCGTCATTGCGCTGCTGGTCTTCGACCTCGGGGTTCTGCACAAGGGCAAAGGTGGTGCTGGCCACGAGATCGGCGTGCGCGAAAGCCTCGCCCTCTCCAGCCTCTACATCGTGCTGGGCCTCGCCTTCGGTGGCTTCGTCTGGTGGCAGCTCGGCGCCAAATCGGGCTTCGAATATCTGACCGGCTTCGTGGTCGAGAAGAGCCTGGCGCTCGACAATGTCTTCGTCATCGCCCTCATCTTTACCTTTTTCGCAGTGCCGCGCGCCTATCAGCACCGCGTGCTGTTCTGGGGCATCCTGGGTGCCATCACCTTGCGTGCGGTGATGATCGGCTTTGGTGCCGCCCTCGTCAGCGAATTCCACTGGGTGCTTTATATCTTCGCCGCCTTCCTCATCGTGACCGGCATCAAGATGCTGTTCATCAGCGAGAAGGAGAACAACCTCGCTGACAACCCGCTGCTCAAATGGATGTACAAGCATCTGCGGGTGACCCGCCAGCATCATGGCCAGAACTTCTTTGTGCGCCAGACGGATGAGAAGAGCGGGCGCCTGGCGACATTCGTGACGCCCCTGTTCCTGGCCCTCGTGCTTATCGAGATCGCCGACGTGATTTTCGCGGTGGATTCGGTGCCGGCGATCTTCGCCATCACCACCGACCCCTATATCGTCTACACCTCGAACATCTTCGCGATCCTCGGCTTACGCGCGCTCTATTTCGCGCTGGCTGCCGTGCTGCACCGCTTTGCCTATCTCAAGCAGGCCTTGGCGATCCTGCTGGTCTTCATCGGTTCGAAGATCTTCGTGGCCGACCTCCTCGGCTGGGAGAAGTTCCCGGCGGGCTGGTCGCTGGGCATAACCTTCGGCATCTTGTCGGCCGGTGTCGTCTATTCCTTGTGGCGCACGCGCACGACGGCGAACCGGCTGACGCCTTGAAAATGGGAAGACGGAGCGAGGCCTATTGGTCGGCGAGCGCCTTGATGAGTGCGCCGAAGGGCAGCATCACGCAGTCGCGGCGGGACTTCGCCGTGATGACCGGCGTGAAGATGTCGAGTGCGGGCTCAGGCGGTGCGATGCCTTCCTTCATCATGCGGGTGACGGCGGCGGCAAGGTCGCGCGCCTCATCCGGCGATTTGCCGGGGGCGAGTTCGGCAATGGTGGCGGCTGCGGCTTCGCAGAGCAGGCAGCCCTTCACCTCGTGGCCGACTTTCGTGATGCGGCCATTTTGGAGATGGAGGTCGATGGTGACACGGTCGCCGCAAAGCGGGTTGTCGAGCCGGGCACTGGCTTGCGGATCGGCAAGGCGGCCCTTGCCGGTGCCGCTCCGCGCCTTGGCGACGAGGGCTTCGTGGTAGAGGGCGTTGCTCATGGCGTGGTGCCGGCCAGAAGCTGCTGATAGGCTTCCGGCGTGTCGACATCGATGAAGATCTCCTGCGCCGGGGCCGGCACTTCCGCCACCAGTTCGGCATTTCCGCCGATGATATGGCGGGCGCCGACATCGCCTTCGAGCAGCAGCATCTCGGCGAAGAAGCGCCGGTCGAAGAGGACCGGGTTGCCGCGCTTGCCATCGGCCACGGGCAGCACGATGGCGCGGCCTTCGAGCGGCTGATAGGCGGCGATGAGACGCTTCAGCAGATCGGCCGAGATCTGCGGCATGTCGCCGAGAATGACCAGGGCGGCATCGCTGCCGGGGGCGAGGGCCTTGAGGCCGGCTTTCAGCGAGGCCGCCATGCCGCTGGCGTAATCGCGCGCCTCGACGATCTTGAGGCCGGGCCGGTCGCTCAACGCCGCCTTCACCTTGCCGGCCTGGTGGCCGATCACCACCACCGTCTCGGCAAAGCCGATGCCGGCAAGCTTGTCGAGCACATGGGCGACGATCGGCTTGCCGTTCCAATCGAGCAGCAGCTTGTTGCGGCCCATGCGGCTGGAACGGCCGGCGGCCAGCACGATGGCGGCGACCTTGGGCTGTTGCGCCTGCGGCCGGGCCTCGCGCGGCAAGGGGCGGCTGGGGATTTCAGCGAGCAGGCCGCCGATGCCGAGCGCCCGGATATCGGCAGGGCCGACAGAGAGGCCAGCGAGGAGCCGCTGCATCACCCAGTCGCAGCCATTGAGGCGGGCCGAGCGCGCGCAGCCGGGAAGGCCGAGGACCGGCACCTTGCCCATATGCGCCAGCAGCAGCAGGTTGCCGGGATCGACCGGCATGCCGAAGTGATCGATCGTCCCGCCCAGTGCCGTGATCGCTGCCGGGATGACGTCGCGGCGGTCGCTGATCGCGGAAGCACCCACCACCAGCACCATCTCGGCACCGTCATCGCGTGCGCGCTGCAAGGCATCGGCAAGGGCCGCCTGATTGTGCGGGCAGCGCGCGGTGGCGGGTTCCGCCTGGCCCATCGTGGCTAGCCGCTCCGCCGTGACGCGCTCGGTCTTGTCCAACACGCTGGCCTTGATCCCTGCCAATTCGGTCTGGATGAGCACCACGCGCTGTGGGCGATAGGGATGGAGGCGCAGGAGCGGCGCCGGGGCCGCGGCGATGCGCGCCAAGGCCTTGTCCAGCACATCGCCCGCGACGGCATAGGGGATGATCTTCAGCGTCGCCACCATCTGCCCCGCCGTCACCGCGCTGAAGGGCGGCAGGGTGGCCAGCGTTACCGCCTCGTCAACCGCGTTGAGGGCGTCGATGGCGGTGGGTGCCAGGGCAACCACGCCGGCGGCGGCTGCGTGAATGTTGACGCGCCCCGCAAAGGCGGGGTCGAGGCGCAGATCGCCGGTCTTGCCGATGAGGGAAGCGGCGAGCCGATGCGCGGCGTCGTCCTCGCCGATATCGCCGGGTTCCAGCTTGGCGACGGTGAGTTGCGTGAGGCCGGCCGCGCGCAGGGCGTCGATATCGGCGCCCCCGAGAATGCGGCCCTTGCGGAACATCTCCGCGCCCACGCGCTGCGAATGGGCAAGCAGCGCGCCTTCACATTCATCGAGCGGCAGTTCGGCAAAGATCATCGCTGGGTCGGCTTCTGATGCCGCGCGGCGGTCAATTGCGCCAGCACCGCGACGGCGATCTCGGCCGGCGATTTGGCGCCGATATCGAGGCCCGCCGGCCCGTGGATGCGGGCAATCTCGTTGTCGCCGAAACCCTGTTCCTTGAGGCGCGCCAACCGGCTGGCATGGGTCTTCTTGCTGCCCAATGAGCCGATATAGAAGGCTGGGCTGCGCAAGGCGACGATGAGCGCCGGGTCGTCGAGCTTGGGGTCGTGGGTCAGGGTCACCACGGCCGAGCGCGTATCGGGCTTCAAGGCATTGAGGGCGTCATCCGGCCAATCCTGCGACAGGGTCGTGCCGGGAAATCGCTCAGATGTCGCAAAGGCGCCGCGCGGGTCGACGATGACGACATCGTAGCCGGCAAGCGCCGCCATCGGCGCCAAGGCCTGGGTGATGTGGACGGCGCCGACGATGATGATACGGGGAGAGGGGTTGCGGATGAGGGCGAAGCACTTACGCCCGTCGCTCTCGATCTCGCCGCTTCGGTCGGCGGCGATGGCCTCGGCGACCGCGCCGGTGGCAGTTGCCGCGGTTTCGATCCGCTGCGCGCCGCTGGCGAGATCGGTGATCAGGGCCGCCGGCTGGCGCCGGGCGGCAAGGTCCGCCAGTTCCTCGATGAGCGCCAGTTTCATTCGACGCGCTCGACATAAATCTGCAGCTTGCCGCCGCACGCCAGGCCCACTTCCCAGGCCTGTTCATTGGTGATGCCGAAATCGAGGAGGCGCGGCTTGCCGTCAGCCATGATCTCCATCGCCTCGCGCACGACGGCGCCTTCGACGCAGCCGCCGGAGACGGAGCCCAGCATGCGGCCCTGATTGTCGACAATCATCTGGCTGCCGGCCTGGCGTGGGGACGAGCCCCAGGTGGCGGTCACGGTCGCCACGGCGACATCATGTCCAGCGCGTTTCCAATCGCCGGCGACCTGCAGCAGGTCTTCGTCCTTGTGCATCATGCGGCCCTCATTTCGAGACGCGCGCCGCCGGGATTGGCAAGGCTCTGCGTCAGATCCTGCATGGAATTGAGATTATGGATGGCGCGGAAATCGTCAACATGACGGATCATCACGCGCGGACCCTGGCTGATCGGCTGATAGGCTTCGAAACGCAGCAGAGGGTTGAGCCAGATGAGGCGCCGGCAGGATTTATGGAGCCGCTCCATCTCGGCCTCCAAGACCTCGATCTGGTCGCGGTCGAGGCCATCGGTGATGAGGAGCACCAGCGCCCCCTGGCCCAGCACGCGCCGGCCCCATTTGCGGTTGAACTCGGCGAGGCTCGGCCCAATGCGCGTGCCGCCGGACCAGTCCTGCACATGCTTCGATACCCGGTCGAGCGAGACATCGATGTCGCGTGCCTTTAGATCGCGGGTGATGTTGGTGAGCCTGGTGCCGAAGAGGAAGGTATGGACCCGGTCGCGGTCGCTGGTCACGGCATGGAGGAAATGGAGAAAGAGACGCGAATAGCGGCTCATCGAACCGGAGATGTCACAAAGAACCACCAGCGGCGGATGACGGCGCTTGGGGCTTTTGAATTTCAGCGGAATCGTCCCGGCGCTGCGCAAGCTGGCGCGCAAGGTCGCGCGGAGATCGACCCTGCGGCCGTTGGGATCGGGCCGGTGGCGCCTGGTCGGCACTTCCATGATCGGCAGGCGGAAATTCTTGATGAGGCGCTTGGCTTCGACAATCTCGGCCGCCGTCATGCGCTCGAAATCCTTGGCCTGCAGCAATTCGCGTTCGGAATAGGTGAGGCTGGCATCGAGCGTCAGTTCTTCCTGGTCGGCGGCGTCCGGCACCTGCATGGGGCGATCACCCGCAAGGGCGTCGGCGACCCGGGGCGCCAGCGCTTCGTCCTCATCCGGCGGCGTGTCGTCCTTGAAGCGCGGCAGCAACAGGCCCAGCACCTTGTTGAGCAGTTGCGGGTTGCGCCAGAAGACATGGAAGGCCTGGTCGAACAACTCGCGCTGGTCGCGGCGGTTGACGAAGACGGCATGGAGCGTCCAGTAGAAATCGGCACGGCTGCCGATGCCGGCCGCTTTCACAGCGGTCAGCGCCTCGACCACCTGGCCGGGGCCGATGGGCAGGCCCGCACCACGCAGCACGCGCGCGAAATGCATGATGTTCTCGAACAGCTTGCTTTCGCGGATTTCGAGCGACATGGCGCGTCAGGCCTGGCGCGCGGCCTGGACCCGGCCGGCGGCGATCTCCAGCTTGATCTCGTCGAGGATCTTTGCCGCCTCGCTGCCGCGGATTTTCGCGATGTCGTCCTGGTATTTGAGCAGGGCGCCAAGGCTGTTATCGACCATTTCGGCGCTGAGCGAGGTTTGATTGAGTTGGAGAAGGGCGTCGGCCCAGTCGATCGTCTCGGCGACACCCGGCAGCTTGAACAATTCGCGTGCGCGCAGGCGCTGCACGAAAGCGACGATTTCTTCCGCAAGATCGCGCTCGGCCGCTGGAACCTTGGTGCGCAGGATTTCCAGTTCGCGCGCGGCGCTGGGGTAATCGACCCAGTAATAGAAGCAGCGCCGCTTGATCGCGTCGTGAATCTCGCGCGTGCGGTTCGAGGTGATGATGACCAGCGGCGGTTCGGCGGCCTTCACCACGCCAATTTCCGGGATCGTCACCTGGAAGTCCGAGAGGATCTCGAGGAGGAACGCCTCGAACGGCTCGTCGGTCCGGTCAAGCTCGTCGATGAGGAGGACTGGCGGGCCCTTGGGGTTTGGCTCGAGAGCTTGGAGGAGCGGGCGTTTGATCAGGAAGCGTTCGGAGAAGATGTCGGCCGCGATCTTGTTCTTGTCCCCCTCATGCGCTGCTTCGGCGAGGCGGATCTCGAGCATCTGGCGCGCATAGTTCCATTCATAGACGGCCGCGGCGACGTCGAGGCCCTCATAACATTGCAGGCGCACCAGATCGCGGCCCAGGGTCTGGCTCAACACCTTGGCGATTTCGGTCTTGCCGACGCCGGCCTCGCCTTCGAGGAACAGGGGGCGGCCGAGTTTCAGGGCAAGGAAGATAGCTGTGGCGAGGGCCCGATCGGCAACGTAACGACCCTCGCCCAGGAGAGCGAGGGTCGCGTCGATATCGGCTGGCAGACTGCGCTGGCTCATCTTGCTGGACATCCCCTTCCAGGCCCGGCTTTAGCCGGGCGGGTAAGCGCGTTACTTCTGCTTCCAGCTGCCGCTGGCATCCATGTAGTACATGCCGGGCGTCAGGATCTCGCGGATGATCTTCTCGGCCGCGATGGCGGCGATCTGCTCGGTCGGCACGCTCTTTTCAGCAGCGATCTTCTGATAGGCAGCGCGGCGCTTGGCGTTCACCTCGTCGACCAGTTGCTTGACGTTGGCGGGTGCCCCGGCATCGACCAGTGCCACATAACCATCGGCACGTTCGCCGATTTGACCGGCCGCACGGGCGTCGTCGAGCGGGTCGGCATGGGCCGGCAGGCTGGTGGCGCCCAAACTGCCCACCAGCAACAGGGCGACCATCAGGTTGCGAAGAATGTTGCGCATCGTCTTTGCTTTCCGGATCAGAAAATATTGGGGTTCGAGGTGACCAGATTGTCGACATCCTTGTCGACCTTGATCCGGACCTCCTGCTCGATCTTGACGTTGAGATTGATCACGATCGGCTTGTCGGGTGCCTCGACCTTGACGGTCGGGTTGCAGGCGGCAAGGCCAAGCCCGAGCAGGGCTGTGGCCAGTAAAGCCTGCTGTGAAGCCCGCGGGATATGTGGACGGCCAGTCATCATGCGAACCTTTATAGTTGTCCCCTCAGGGAGAGAGCTTTTCCAATTGCTGCTGGATCATATCTGGCACCTGATAGCCGGCCAAGCCTTCCTTCAACGCCTGGTCGAGCCGTCCCTCGACCGAGAGGTTGAATTCGACCGGATAACCGTCATAGAAGCTGGGATTGCGGCCGCTGATATGCAAGCCCAGGTTGACATCCCCGGTCAGGTTCCGGGTCAAATCCAGCATCAACTTTTCGTAATGGAAGTCGGCCAGGGCCTCCAGAGCCATGGCGACCGACTCCCCGGCGCTTTGCAGGGCGAGCGGCGCCTGGGCGCGATCATAGCGCAGAACGCCCGGCGCCGTCGCCGCCAGCTTGGCATTCGGGATGGCGATGCCGCCGGGGAAGATCGTGACCGGCACCGCGCCCGAGACATCGCCTTCGCCGGAGAGGCCCGCGATACCCAGCGTGTCGAAAAGCTTGGCCACCGAAATCCCTTCGACGCGCAGCATCAGGTTCTGGGCCGGCGCGTCAAAGCTGAGGATGGCGGGATCGAGCGTCACCTTGCCGCCGGTCATCTCAAGGCGTGATTCCTTGAGGTCCAGAGTCTTGCCGTCGCTGACCTTGAAGCGGAAGAGAACGTTGGTCAGCGGCAGGCCGATATCGGCCAGTTCGACCGCCAACACTTGATCCGGCTTGGTGGAGAGCGGCCAGGGCCGATCGATATTGATGACCGAGTTGACATTGGTGAGCTGCACCGGGCCGACCTTGCCGGAAATCTGCGTCAAGCCCAGCTTGAGATCGGAGGTGAAACCACCGCTATCGAAACGCACGGGTCCTTCGAGCTCGACACGACCCGAGATGTCGTCAAGATAGTCGCGCAAGGGCGGGAACAGGTTGTAGGGCTGCAGCCCGCCAATGGCGAAATCGAGTGGCGCCAGCTTGAGATCGACCGCGCCGCTCTGCTTGGCGAGATCTGCCTTGCCGGTGAGGCTCAGATCGAGCGGCTGATCGTCGCCCTGGAAGCGCGCCTTGAAGCTGGCCTTGTCGCCCACCAGCGTTGCCTCGGCCGTGCCCTTCACCGGCGTGAAGGCGCCGAGACCGGCCAGCGCCCCGGTCGAGAGCTTCGCCCTGAGGCCATTGGCATCGCTGGCGAGACTGACGGCGACCTTGCCGAGGGTGAGGGCACGCGCGGGTACTGCCACCTGCGCGTTCTTGACGTCGAAGGTGTAGGCAAGGGGGGCATCGGCCGCATAACGGCCTGTGAGCTTGGCTTCTGGCATAGCCACAAGCAGTCGTTCGCCCGCGGCCTTTGGTTCGACCGTGAAGCTCGATTTGGCGATGGCGAGGCTGAAATCGGCCGCAATGGGGGCTGCATCACGCCAGGCAAGGTGAATCGTGCTGGCCCCGTCGCCTTTGAAGGTAAGATTTGTCGCCTTGGGCAACGTCACCGATCCGTCGCCCACGGCCAGTTTCTGGAATCCCAATGTGCCGGGCTTGGTCAGCGCGATATCGACCGTGGTCGCGCCGCCCGCGCGTTCGGCGGAAACGGAGACCGGCAGGGCCAAGGTGAGGCCGGTCACGTTGACGCCGGGAAAAGTGAAATCACCGCCGTTCAACTTGAGGTCGAGGTCGCCGGCAAGGGCTTGCGTCCCGGTGAGCGGCGAGGCGCGCAAATTGCCGCTGACCTTTGCCGTGAAGGCGGCACTGATGCCGCCCTTGATGTCGCCAGCGAGTTTTTCGAGCGACAGCCAATCGGCGCCATAAGCAGCCGTGCCGCCCAGCGTGCCGTTGAGCGGCGCGGTAAGACCCGGATAGGTGAAATTGACGGCTTCTGCCTGCCAATCGGCCAGCGCGATGGGCGCATCGACGGCACCACCCGGTTCGGGCATGCGCAGATGGGCGCTGGCCTTGATGTTGCCAGCCGTCGGCTGCGCCAGACCCAGCAACGGCCACAGGGCGGAATGGGCATCCATATTGAGTGTCACGTCGCCCAGCGGCGGCTTGCCGTCCTTGGTCAAGGGGGCGGCAAGGCTGATATCGACGCGGGCATAATCCTGCTGCTCGCGCAGGGTGAACTGGGCGATGACAGCCTGGGCGTTCACATTGGCCTGGCCGCTGCCGTTGATGAAGCCGGCGGGCGACGCGAGGCCGATCTCGAAAGATTTCACCAGCATATCGGGCAGTGGTGCGCTGGCTGCATCCGGATCGCCGGGTGCGCTTGCCATCGCGCGCAGCCTTTCGACCAGCGGGTCAAGATCGCCCAAGCTGATGCCCGGCCCCTTCCCCGGGTCGTAGCGTGCAAGGAGGGCGACGCGGCCGATCTCTACCGATTGCAGGCGCGCGCTTAAGGGATCGTAGGTGAGCGTCACATCCTCGACCACGATGTCGCGCTGGCTGCCGAGGATCAGGCGGTCGATATGCGATTGGTTCCAGTCGAACCGGGCAACGCCGAGCTCAACCGGCACGTCCAGCTCGCGCGCCAGCAGCCAGGGTCCGGCGCGATTGACCAATTCCAGGCGAAAAAAGGTGGCAAGGGTGGCGGCGATGATGAGGAGCAGGGTCAATCGCAGCATGAATCGCGCGAACCGCCGCCGGCGCGGTCGCAGGGGTAACGCGACCTCAGCCGTCGCCTGCGCGGCGGTATCCGCCGCGGGGGGCGGCAGATCGCTGGGGGAATCCGAAGGCACCATCCCTGTATCTTTTTCCGCAAGACGCCACCGCAGCCGGACGGTCCGGCAGGCCACGACCCGCATTAGGTTCTAAATTGGGCGCCAGTCTAGCCATGCCGGGACCGCTTGACCACAGGTCGGCGCACAACAAGACTGGCCACCGCTCCCGCTGGCGCAAGACGCCGGCTCAACGAGATAGAATGTAACGATGCAGAACGTTGTGTGGTTCCTCCGGATCGTCTGTCCCTGTCTGTTTGGTATTGCCGCAGCCCCCATGGCGGCGGCCGAAGCGCCACATCTTGCCAAGGCCGATTGCTGGTTCGATGCGCCAAAGGAACGGACGGTCGATTGCTATCGCCTGACGGTCCCGGAAACGCGGGCATCGGATGTTTCGGTCGGCCCGGGCAAGAGGCTGGGCCTGCCGGTCGTCGTCATCCGCGCCAGCGAGACCGGCGAGGAGGCGCGGCCGGACCCCGTCATCTACCTTGCCGGCGGGCCGGGCGACGGTGCCTGGCTGGATCGTGAGCGGATCGGCTGGTGGTGGGATTTCGTGGCCTCGACCGATTGGACAAAGAAGCGGGACCTCATCCTGTTCGACCAGCGCGGCTCTGGCCTTGTGGACCCCCGCATCGATTGCCCGGAGATCGAGAAGATCGCCATCGATGTTCTGGCCACCACGGACGATGTGGCGGCGACGGCGATGCAAAGCCAGGCGGCGGCCGCGTGCGGCAAGCGCCTGCTGGCAGAAGGATTCAACCCCGGCGCCTATACCAGCCACGACGGGGCGGCCGATCTCCACGACATCTTCACGGCCCTCAATGTGCCGGCCTGGAATGTCTATGGCCTGTCCTATGGCACGCGCCTGGCACTCGAATACATGCGGCAATATCCCGGCGACATCCGCTCCGTGCTGCTTGACTCCGTCTTGCCGCCGGAAGCCCAGTTCCTGGAAGACGATGCGGCAACGACCGACCGCGCCTTCCGCATGATCTTTGCCGCCTGCGCGCGGCAGCCGGATTGCGACGGGGCCTATGGCAATCTGGAGAAACGGTTGACCGCGCTGGTGCAACGGCTGGATGCCCAGCCGCTGGTGCTGGAGCGGCCCTCACCCGAGGGTGGGGGCCAAATTAAGGTGGCGGTCAATGGGGCGTTGCTGATCTCGCGCCTTTTCAATCTGCTCTATAACCGGGCCGATATCGAAAGCGTGCCGCAACTCATCGACGTTTACGATCGCGACAGGCGCGACGAGATCGAGCGCGATATCGACAGCTTCATCGCCGACTATATCGGCCGCGCCGATTTCGGCGACGCCATGTTCATGTCGGTGCATTGCCAGGAGGAAGTGCCCTTCAACGACATGGCGAAGGCCGTTGCCGCCTATCGGCGCTATCCGTTGCTGACGGGCCTTGCCGCGGGCGGCGAGGCGGGGAGTTTTGCCGCGACCTGCGCCACCTGGCGCCAGACCCTGCCGCCACAACCCTTGCGCCAGACGGATACCGAACCGGTCGTGAGCGATCTCCCGACCCTGGTGTTCAGCGGCCTCTTTGATCCGGTGACGCCGCCGGTCTATGGCCGCATGGCGGCGTCGCATCTGGTCAATGGTTTCTATCTGGAGTTCGACGGCTACGGCCACGACCTCATCGGCAACGATCCCTGTGCCAATGCGCTCTATGAGAAATTTCTGGATGATCCGCAATCACCGCCGCGGGATTCTTGCCTTGGCCGTGAAACACCGCCGGATTTCCTGCTGCCGCTGAAATGAGAAGGGCCGGCACTTGGCCGGCCCTTTCGTTCTGCGCTGATGGAGCTTTCTACTGCCGTTCCAGCTCCGCGCGGCCACCGTGGTTGTCGATATAGCTGACGAGGGCGGCGACGACGCGGCGGTCGAAGGCCTTGCCGGCCCCCTTCATCAGATTCTCGATCGCGTCATCGACGCTGAGCGCCGAGCGGAAGGCACGGTCGCTGATCATGCCGATGAAGGCGTTGGCGACGGCGATGACGCGGGCGGTGACGACGATGTTGTCGCCGGCGAGGCCAGCCGGCTGGCCGGTGCCGTCCCAATTGGCCTGGGCCTGGCGCAGTGTCGGCACGACCGGGCCATCGAATTCAATGCCCTGCAGCAGGTCGGCGCTGGTCTGGATCGAATTCTTGATCATGTCGCGCTCGGCCTCGGTCAGCTGGCCGGTCTTGGAGAGTACCTCCGAAGGGATGAGGATCTTACCGAGATTGAGCAGATTGCCGGCGATGTCGGCGGTTTCCACCTCGACCTCGGTCAGGCCCATTTCCTTGGCGACGGAGCGCGCCACCTTGGCGACGCGCGAGGAATGCTGGGCGGCGAAGGGATCGCGCTTGTCGACCACGTCGACCAGCGTTTTCACCAGCTGGTTGAGGGTGCGGGCGCGGCGTTCACGCTCGGTCACGACATCGGTGATGTCACGCTCGACGGTGAGGACCGAGCGGGCATTGCCACTGGCATCCTTCAAGGGGATGTGTTCGGACTGGACGACCTTGACCTTGCCGCCCTCGTCGAGGCGGGCGACGTTGGAAACCTCGTGCTTCAGCTCGATGGCTTCGTGGCTCAGCGTCACATAGCGCTTGGCAGCCTGGGGACCCAGCACGTTGACGATCGGCTTGCCGATCATCTCGGTATTGGGAATGCCGGCGGCCTTGGCGGCCTGGCTGTTGGCGAACTGGTACTGATCCTTCTCGTCGAGGATGAAGATCTGCGTGGGCTGGCTGTCGGTCACCAGCTGCAGCAGGTTCTTCTGGCTTTCGAACTTGGTGGCGAGTTGCTGGGCATGGCTTGCCGCAAGGCTCGCGCGCCGCGACGACCCATGGCGCCAGACGGCGATGATGATGACGCCGACCAGGCCGACCACCAGCAACAAGACGATGGTGAGGTTGCGGAAGCGGGCCTCGGCCGCCCCCAGCGCCTCGTCATAATCGATGGTGTAGGCGATGGCCCAGGGGACTTGCTGGAAGGCGCGGCCGGTGACCAGTACCCGCTCGCCGCTGGCACTGCGCTTGTCGGTCGCGAAGGCGCCCGGTTTCTGGGCGGCGAAGGCCGTGTCGAGGTTCGGGGTCGAGGCGTCAAGCTCGGGCTGCATCGGCTTGCCGTCAGGCCCCGGCGACAGATAAAGGATACGGCCGTCCTTGAAACGCACCAGCGTCGTCTTGGCGGTGCTGCTGGTCTCGCCCGGCTGCTTCAGCAGGGGGAAGATCTCCTCTTCCACTTCCTTGACGCCGAGGATGATGCCGATCTGGGTCGCCTGTGCGCCTTCTGTTTGCGCAGCGAGGATGGGAACGACGAAGGCCATGCTGGGCTTGCCGCGGGAATTCAATGCCATGTCGCTGACCGCGCGCTGGCCCTGGGTCTGGGCGCTGACGAAGGTCTGCAATTCGCCGCTATAGGGCGGGGCGCCGGGCGAGGCCGCAACGACGTTCCCCTTGGCGTCGATGATCATGAGGCCGGCAAGGCCCGCTTCGGCGACATTGGCGGGGACATCGCCGCTGGCAGGTGCGGGCAGCGCGAAGCCGGTGCGGTCGGCGGTGACGGTGAGGAGGTTGCGCAGGTAATCGCGCAGCGCCTCGACCTGGTCGCTTTGCGTGGCATCGGCCGAAAGCTCGGCGATCTGGTCGGTGTAGATCTGCAAAGATTCGTTCTTGGCAAGGCCGGTCAGTTCATCCAGCTGGCGATTGAGCCAGCGGTCGACATCGCTGAAGCGGCTGTCGGCGACGATACCCATGCGCAGCTGCCACTGCGTTTCCTCGCGCTGGCGCTCCTGATCGACGAAATAACTGACGGCAATGACACCGATGACGGCGATCAAAATCAGCACGATCGCCGGGAAGATCACTTTCAGGTCGAACTTGCGCCCGGTTTCTTCTGGCAGGGTCTCGCTGGGGGTGGTCCCCGGAACTGGTTCGGCCACGTTAGATCTCCCCCTTCATGGGCGCTGAATCAATGGGTTGGCAGATATATTCAATTTGATACATTAGCACGGGATTCGGGCGCCGCCAATCGAGCCTTTGCCAGGGTCCAAACGCGCCGGGGGTCGATTAGAGTTGCCATAGATATTTGCCGGTCACACGCTGCGCGTAGGGTCGGGGGCCGAGTGGAGATAGGTGACAGGATGGGACCAGGGGAAAGGCCAGGGCAAGCGCAAACGCGCCGGCCGCGCCGGGGGGCCGCGCGAGGGTGCAGCAACCTGCTGCCGCTTGCCGTCTGCCTGGCGTTGCTCCTGACGCTTGGCGCGCTGCCGCAGCGGGCCGAGGCGCGCACCTATCCGAAGATTTTCAGCTCGATCGAACTGCCGTCGAAGAATTTGAAGAAGTTCCCGAAATGGCTCGACATGCTGGGACGCTGGAAGGGCGGGGCACCTTGCGAGTCCGAGACCTGCACGACGAAAGGCTGGAAGGGCTTCATCGACGACCTCAAGGGCAAGGACCGGTTGACCCAGATCAAGGAGGTCAACAAGCTGATGAATTCCAAGCGCTACATCATCGACATGAAGAACTGGGGCGCCGAGGATTACTGGGCGACGCCTTACCAGTTCCTCAAGAAGAACGGCGATTGCGAGGATTACGCCATCTCGAAGATGATGGCGCTGAAGGCGCTGGGCATCCCGATCGAGGACATGCGCGTGGTGGCGCTGCAGGATCTCAACCTTGGCGTCGGCCATGCCGTGCTCATCGTCTATAACGGTTCCGATGCCTTGCTGCTCGACAACCAGATCAAGACGGTGGTGCCCGCCAACACGATCAAGCACTACCAGCCGGTCTATTCGATCAACGAAAACGGCTGGTGGCTGCATCGGCGCTGAGGCGCAATTCCTGAAACTAGCGTATAAGATTTGAACAGCCGTGGTTAACGCGGCGCGACGTCGGAATAAATGCCGCAAAGGGGGGTGGCGATCGCGGTCACCTGCCATGATTTGCAAGTCGGTACCCGCCGGTGCGACCGGCCGGGATAATTTGGGGGTTGGGGGATGAACGAACGCGCCAAGGATGGGCGAACGACGACCGACGAAGAACTGCTCGTCGACTATGCCGAGCGGCTGGAGCGCCACCGCGCCGGCCGCCGCGCCGTGCAGATCCATCTATCGCAGCTGAGGCCCTATAACCAGCGGCCGCACCATATTCGCATCGTCAAACAGGTCCTGGAGCCGCTGGTGCAGCGCTTCGAGGCCGGGATCTACCAGCTGTGGAACAACGATGTCATCGCGCTCACCAAGGGTGCCAGCGAAGACGACATCGACACCTATGTCCGCCACGTCAAGCAGATGTTCAAGGACGACCCGCTGTTCTCCCTGCCGCCCAGCCCATCGCGCCGGCCGCCGGCTTTTGCCACCTGGTTCGACATCGAGACGGAATGGGAACAATTCGTCGGCGCCGCGCGCGGTCATATGGAAGACCGGCGCAAGGCCAGCGCCCAGGCAGCGGCGGCGGCCAAGAGCGGCTCGCTCGACGACGGCCGCGGCCAGCTCATCAGCCCAGCCGTGCTTGAGAAGTTGGAGAAGGCCATCATCAGCGCGGACCTTGCCAACGTGCTGCGCCGCCAGCAGGTCTTTGCCATCATTCCCGGTGCCAAGCCCGCACCGATCCTGACCGAGCTTTTTTTCTCGATGCCGTTCCTCGCCCAGACGGTGACGCCGGGTTACAACGTCACCGCCGACAAGTGGCTGTTCCAGCATCTGGCGCGCGTGCTTGATGCGCGCATGCTGGCCCTGATGCCGCGGCAGGATTATCAGCCGATGCTGAAGAATGCGAGCCTCAACCTGTCGTTGGCGACACTGCTGACGCAGGAGTTCCTGGACTTCGACCGCGCCACCAACAACAAGGATCGCGGGCCGCTCGCCATCGAATTGCCGGCGATCGACTTCTATAGCGAGCCCGAAGATTTCTTCTTCGCCCGCGATTTCCTGAAAGAGCGCGGCTACAAGATCATCCTCGATCAGGTGAAGTATCAGCAGCTGCCGCAGCTCGACCGCGACCAGCTCAATGTCGATCTCATCAAGGTGATCTGGACCCCGGCGCTCTATGACGAGTGCGAGAACTCGCAATTGGAGCGGATGCAGGCGGCGGTCGAGCGCTTCGGCCGCGAACGCATCATTCTGTGCCGGGTCGATTCCGAGCAGGGATTGGAGATCGGCGGCAAGCTTGGCATCTCGCTGTTCCAGGGCCGCCTGCTCGATGCCATGGCGCAGGGGAAAGCGCCGGCGGCGTGATTCTGGCGGTGCCAGCCGGGGCTGGGCAAGTCGGGGCCGGGAAGGGACACTGAAACGAACAAGGCCTGATCGATCCGATCAGGCCTTGTTTCATGTCGTCCTTTAAGCGCGCGCTACTCGATGAGGCGCCGCCACCAGCCGCGCTTCTTGGGCTGGTTGGGGTCATCCTCGACCGAGGCGGCAACGGCTTCCCCGCTATCCTTGACCTCGATCACCGTGACCGAACGCTCCGCCAAGGCCAAATCCTGGGCGGGAGCTGCGACCGGTGCCGGCGGGACCGCAGGCGCTGGTGCAGCCGGCGCCGCGACGATGGCCGGTGCTGTCTCGGCAAGCCGGGGCTCGGCCGGCGTCTCGCGATCGCGGCGCGGGCGGCGGGGACGGCGCGGCCGTTCCGCTGTCGCATCGCCAGCCTCGCTGGTGTCAGCCGCGGCACCTTCCTGGGTGTTGCCGGATTCCTCCGCGCGCCATTGCGGTGGCAGAGCTGCGGCATCACCCGGGACATATGGCTGCTCGCCAAAGCCCGGCGCGTCGTTGCCTGACGCATCGGCAGCTAGACCTTCATTGCCCTGACCTTCATTGCCCTGGCCGTCATTCGCCTGGCCGTCATTCACCTGGCCATCCTGCGCTGCACCGTCCTGCGGGCGGCGAGAGCGGCGACGGCCGCCACGACGACCACGGCGGCGGCGGCGGCGTGCTTCCCCGTCACCGGCGGCGTTGGCGTCGTCCGTGGCTTCGTCACCGTCGGCCTGATCCTCGCCCTCTTCGGATTCGTCATCGTCCTCGGCATCGTCCGCTTCCGCCGGACGGCGGGCTTGGGCGTCGCCGTCGGCCTCGCCTTCGCTGGGGGCCGCTTCCGCCTGGTCGGTGAATTCATCGGCCTGGAATTTGCCGCCGCGGCCACGCCGGCGACGACGCCGGCGACGGCCCTGGCGCTCGGCGCCATCTTCGGCCGCAGCTTCCTCGCCCTCGGCTTCCCCGGCATCGCTTTCGGCTTCGGCAACGGCTTCGACTTCATCCGTCTCCTCGACGTAGTTGTCGTCCTCGCTCTCGTCGAAATCGATTTCGATCGGCTGCGCCTCGGGCGCCGGCGGCAGTTCTTCGCCCGGCGCCAGCATCTTGATGCGTTCCAGGCGATAATCCGGCGGCGTCAGTTCGTCATCGGCATTGAGATAGATGCGCACGCCGCGCCGCAGCTCGAGCTGGGCCAGGGCGTGGCGCTTCTGGTTGAGGATGTAGAGCGCCACGGATGACGGCACGAAGACCGACACGCCGGCACTGGCATTGCGCGTGATTTCCTCCTCGACCATGCGCAGCACATGAAGTGCCGTCGAATCCACCGAACGCATGCGCCCGGTGCCGTGGCAATGCGGGCAGAGTTCGGTCGAGGCTTCCTGGAGGCTGGCATGCAGGCGCTGGCGCGACATCTCCAGCAGGCCGAAGGACGAAATACGGCCGATCTGGATGCGCGCGCGGTCGTTCCTCAGCGCGTCCTTCATGCGACGTTCGACGGCGGCGTTATTGCGCCCCTCGTCCATGTCGATGAAGTCGATGACGATGAGGCCGGCAAGGTCGCGCAGGCGCAACTGGCGCGCCACCTCTTCGGCGGCCTCCAGATTGGTGCGCAGCGCCGTTTCCTCGATATTGCGCTCGCGTGTCGAGCGGCCCGAGTTCACGTCGACGGCGACCAGCGCTTCGGTCTGGTTGATGACGATGTAGCCGCCCGACCGCAGGTTGACGACCGGGTGATGGATCGCCGCGATCTGGCTTTCGATCTGGTACCGCTGGAACAGCGGCACCGACGGGTCGCGATAGAACTGCACGCGCTTGGCATGGCCCGGGGCCAGCATGCGCATGAAGGAACGGGCCGATTTGAAGGCCTCGCCGCCCGCCACCACGATATCGCCGATGTCGCGGGTGTAGAGGTCACGGATCGAGCGCTTGATGAGGCTTGCTTCTTCGTAGATGAGCGAAGGCGCCGAGGACCGCAGCGTGTTCTCGCGGATCTCGTCCCACAGGCGCAGCAGGTATTCGAAGTCGCGCTTGATCTCGCTGCGCTGGCGTTCCATGCCGGCGGTGCGGACGATGACCGCCATCCCTTCCGGCGGATCCAGTTCATCGACGATCGACTTCAGTCGCTTGCGGTCGGAAACCGAGGTGATGCGGCGCGAAATGCCGCCACCGCGATCGGTGTTGGGCATCAGCACGCAATAACGCCCGGCCAGCGACATGTAGGTGGTGAGCGCCGCACCCTTGTTGCCGCGCTCTTCCTTGGTGACCTGCACCAACAGAATCTGGCGGCGCTTGATGACTTCCTGGATCTTGTAGCGACGCAGGTGACGCTGCCGGCGGCGGCGATCGGAATCGTCGTCTTCCTCGTCCTCCTCCTCGGCGTCGTCGCCGTGGCTCGCTTCTTCGCCGCCCACGGTGTCGATGACCTCGGGCGGCTGAACAACCTCGACAATATCGCCCTGCGGCGCGGCCGGCACCTCGGCATCAAGGACATCGCCATGACTGGCGTCGGCGTCGGTGCCCTCGGCCACTGCGGCGGCCGGGAAGTCACTCACCTCAGCAAAGGAAGCTTGGGCAAAGGAAGCTTGGGTAAAGGATTCTGGCTGAGTTGTTTCGGCCGGTTGGGCCACCGGCTCGCTGCGCAGGCTGTCATGGCCGGCGGAAAGCGGCATGACCTGCGTGGTGCCGGAACGGTCGTCATCCGCAGCAACATTGGCGCCGCTGTCGGCGCCCAAGGTCTCGGCCGCTGCCACCCCGGCGTGCGACTCTTCGGCATGGTCATGATCGTCGTGGTCATGATCGAGATCGTCGTGATCATGGTCGATATCGTCGTGATCATGCGCGTGATCGTCGTGATGATCCTGGTCGTGGCCCAGATCATGCTCATGCTCATGCTCATGCTCATGCTCATGCTCATGCTCTGGCTCGCCGGCAGTCCCCGCTGGGGCGCCATCTTCGCCGGCATGGCCTTGGGCAGCCCCAGAGCGTGCCCGGTCGCGGCGGCGGCCGCCACGGTCACGGCGACCACGCCCACGGCGCTGTTCTTCTTCTTCCGCCTCCTCGATATCCTCGCGCATCAAGGCTTCGCGATCGGCGACCGGGATGCGGTAGTAATCGGGATGGATTTCGCTGAACGCCAGGAAACCGTGGCGATTGCCGCCATATTCAACAAAGGCGGCCTGCAGGGACGGTTCGACCCTGGTTACCTTGGCGAGATAGATGTTGCCTTTGAGCGGGTGCCGGCTGGCGACTTCGACGTCGAACTCTTCAAGCCTGCGGCCATCCACCACCGCAACGCGGGTTTCTTCCGGGTGGGTGGCGTCGATCAGCATAATTTTGGTCATAGATGCATAGCTCCGTGACGCGCCCAGCGTCGATCGCTCTCACAGCGGTCGGCGGCGCGAAAAGGGTTGTTGAATGGCAGGGTGGCGTCATGTCAACCTGTTGGTTTTGCTACAGAACAAGCCTCGGCTCCGGTCCGTCTCAGGTCGGGAGCGACCTTGTCCTGCGTAAGCGGTGCCTGGTTCTCGTCCGGCCCCGGAAATCCAATATTCAGGGCTGTTGGCGGGCGATAGCCAAGTTCACGACCAACCGTCGATTCGATCCCCAGTCGGCCAATTTGGGCGATTTGGAGCGATCCGAACGGTCGCGGAACGTCACCATACTGGCCGTCGACCAGCAACACAACTGCAATTGCCCGCTTCCTGGGCGATCTTTGTCGGCCGTCCCGTTCCTGACGCGGCGGATGCCCAATTTTCAGGCAAATTCAATATCTTGTTGCTTTTCAGCTAGTTGCGGCACTATATTGCGAGAGATTCACGCGACGAACCGGCAACATGCGGAAGAGCCACATTTTTAATGCGCCGCAGCGCTTCAGCTTGAAATTTGTCGGGCTGGTTTTGGCTGCGCTTGTGCTGGCCGCGATTCTGCCGGTGGGGCCGGGTGCCTGGGCCAAACCCGCTGTCACCGACGCCAAGCTGGGTGTGGAGCCGGACCTCACCCGGGTCGTCCTCGACCTCAGCGCCGCCACCGGTTTCAAGGTCTTTGCCCTGGCCGACCCGCAGCGCGTCGTCATCGACCTTGATGAGGTGGACTGGCAGATACCGGCCGGGCGCAAGCTGCAGGGGCGGGGTCTGGTTGCCGCCATGCGCTATGGCCTGTTCAAGGTCGGCACCTCCCGCATCGTGCTCGATTTGGCCGCTCCGGCGACCGTTTCCCAGGTCGCCCTGGTGGACAAGACCGAAAAGCTGCCCCGTCGCCTGCTCATCGATTTGAAGCCCAGCGACGACGCCAGCTTCCGCGGCCAGATCAAGCGCACCCTCTTTGCCAGCGACGGTTCGACCGTGCCTGCGCCTGATGCCATGAATGTGGCGGCGGCGAAGCAACCGGCGATCGTGCAGGAAGGCCCGGTCGAAAGCGGCAATGCACCCAGCGCCGATCCCGACCCGATGGCGGTCCAGGTGGCTGCCAAAAGCAGCGACGAGATCGTCATCCCCAAGGCCGAGCCCAATGACGCCGCCATCCTGGTGCCGACGCTCAAGCCCGGCGATCAGGCGCTGAAGAAGAACGTCAAGCGCAAGCCACTCATCATCATCGATCCAGGCCATGGCGGCATCGATCCTGGCGCCATCGGCAATGGCACGATGGAAAAGACCATCACCCTGGCTGTCGCCAAGGCGCTGAAGAAGGAATTGCTGGCGACCGGCCGTTTCCGGGTCGAACTGACCCGCGACAAGGACGTCTATATCCCGTTGCGCGACCGTTTCAAGCTGGCGCGCGACGATGCGGCCGAGCTGTTCATCTCGCTCCATGCCGACAGCCACGCCAATTCGAAGACGCGCGGCGCCTCGGTCTATACCCTCTCCGAGAACGCCTCCGATTCCGAAGCCGAGGCGCTGGCGGCCAAGGAAAACAAGTCGGATGTGATCGCCGGTGTCGACCTCACCAATGAAAGCAAGCTGGTGACCGGCATTCTCATCGACCTGGCCCAGCGCGAGACCACCAATCTCTCGGCGCGTTTTGCCAAGATGCTGGTGAAGTCGCTGAAAAAAGACACCCTTATGCTGGAGCAGAGCCACCGCTTTGCCGGCTTTGCCGTGTTGAAGGCCCCGGATGTGCCGTCGGTGCTTCTGGAGATGGGCTATATCTCGTCCAATGAGGACCAGCGGCTCTTGACCAACAAGACCCACCAGAAAGGCCTCGCTAAGGCCATTTCGCGCGCAATCCAGGCGTTCTTCGACTGGCAGGACAGCATCAAACGGACCTGATTCCAGCCGCTTCGCTTTCAAGCTATTGCCAGGCAAGGGTTAATTGAAATCTGCGGAGCGCCCGCCCGGACCTTGATCCGGATCGGGACAGCCTGCGCCCAAAGGTCGTAAAATTGCCTTGATCTTGCGGCATGCCTGCCTTACCCGAAGCGGCTTACCAGGGCCGTGGAATTCGCAAACCCGCCAGACCTCGTGACGAAAAGCCGATTATGAACCGATTGACGCGTCTCCTATCCTTCTTCGTCGGCATCTTCATGGTGCTGGCCACCATCGGCGCCATCGGTGCCTGGCTGGTTTACGAACACTACTCGCAAGGCCTGCCGGACTATTACCAGCTGGCTGCCTATGACCCGCCCGTTACGACCCGCGTCTATGCCGGTGACGGCCGGCTGCTGGCGGAATACGCGGTCGAGAACCGCGTTTTCGTGCCGATCAAGGTCATCCCAAAGCGCGTGATCAACGCCTTCCTCGCCGCCGAGGACAAGTCGTTCTACAGCCATGCCGGCATCGACATCCCGGGCCTCATCAACGCCATCCTGGTCAATCTGAAGAATTACGGCTCGGACAAGCGGCCGGTCGGCGCCTCGACCATCACGCAGCAGGTGACCAAGAACTTCCTGCTCACCAACGAGCGCTCGATCGACCGCAAGATCAAGGAAGCGATCCTGGCCCTGCGTATCGAAAAGGCGTTCTCAAAGGACCGCATCCTCGAGCTCTATCTCAACCAGATCTATCTGGGGCAGGGGAATTACGGCGTCGCTGCCGCCGCCCTCAATTATTTCAACAAGTCGCTCGACGAACTCAGTGTCGCGGAAGCCGCCTACCTTGCGGCGCTGCCCAAGGCGCCCAACAATTATTCGATGACCAAGTTTCCGGATGCCGCCAAGGAGCGGCGCGACTGGGTCATTTCGCGCATGCTGGAAGACGGCCACATCACCGACCAGGAAGCGCAAGAGGCGACAGCCACCCCGCTGCAACAGCGCGCGCGCAGCACCGGCGAGCGCTTCGAGGCCGATTATTTTGCCGAGGAAGTACGCCGCGAACTGGTGCAGCGCTTCGGCGAGGACGGGCTCTATAAAAAGGGTCTCACCGTCAAGGCAACCGTCGATGCCAATCTGCAGGAGATCGCCGACAAGGTGCTGCACAAGCACCTCGTCGCCTATGACCGCACGCAGGGCTATCGCGGGCCGCTCGGTCACAGCGACAGCCTGGATGATTGGCCAAAGACGCTCGCCAAGCTCGGCAACGTGCCCTGGCTCTATGACTGGAAGCCGGCGATGGTGCTGGCCCTTGAAAAGGGCGAGGCGAAGATCGGCTTCATCGACGGCAGCCAGGGATTGGTAAAGCTCGAGGATCTCGCCTGGGCACGCCGCCGCTCGCCCGAAGGCAAGGTCGGCCCGGCGGTGAAGAGTGTTGCCGACGTCTTCAAGGTGGGCGACGTCGTGGCGGTCGAGGCCAAGGTCTCGGACAAGGACAAGGCGGATGACGTCGAAGACCTCGACACCACCACGGGCAAAGGGAAGCAGCAGAAGGAAGAAGGCCTCGCGGTCTATCTGCTGCGCCAGGTGCCGGAGATTTCCGGCGCGCTCATCGCCATGGACCCGCATACCGGCCGCGTTCTCGCCATGACCGGCGGCTGGTCCTACAAGCAGAGCGAATTCAACCGTGCGACGCAAGCGATGCGTCAGCCGGGCTCATCGTTCAAGCCGATCGTCTATCTCGCGGCCCTTGAAGCCGGCTATACGCCCTCGACCATCATCCTCGATGCGCCGATCGCCATCGACCAGGGCCCGGGCCTGCCGCTGTGGCAGCCGGAGAATTTCGAGAAGAACTTCCTGGGGCCGGCCACCATGCGGCAAGGCTTGCAGCATTCCAGGAACCTGATGACCATCCGCATGGCGCAGACCATCGGCATGGCCAAGGTTGCGGAAGTGGCCGAGCGTCTGGGCGTCGTCGACAAGCTGCAGCAGACGCTGGCCATGTCGCTGGGCGCGCAGGAGACCACGGCACTCAGGATGGTCGGCGCCTATGCCGAGATCGTCAATGGCGGCAAGAAGGTGGTCCCCACCTTCATCGACCGCGTGCAGGATGCGCAGGGCTGGACCATCTATCGCCATGACGAGCGCAAATGCGAGGGCTGCCAGCTCAGCACTTATGATGGCTCGCCGCCGCCCGAACTGCCGGACGACCGCGCGCAGGTGCTTGATCCCGCCAACGCCTATCAGATGGTCTCGATGATGGAAGGTGTCGTGCAGCGCGGCACGGCCTCGGCGGTGAAGGCCGTCGGCAAGCCATTGGCCGGCAAGACCGGCACCACCAATGACGGCCGCGATGTCTGGTTCATCGGCTTCTCGCCCGATCTGGTGGCGGGTGTCTATCTCGGCTTCGACCAGCCGCGCTCATTGGGGGCCAAGGCCACCGGTGGCCGCCTGTCGGCGCCGATCTTCCGCGACTTCATGATCGAGGCCTTGAAGGACAAGCCGGCAACACCCTTCCGCGTGCCGCCCGGCGTGCGCCTGGTGAAGGTCAATGAGAAGACCGGCGAGCGCTGGGTCGCCGGCGACGAAGGCCTCGCCATCTGGGAAGCCTTCAAGCCAGGGACCGAACCCACGGGCCAGCAGCAGATCATCGAAGGCTATGCCAATTACGGCCAGGATGCGGGCTATGGCTCGGTCATTCCGACCGGTCCCTTTGGCAATCCTTACGGTGACCAGGGCGTCTATAACGACAGCGGCACGACGATCATCGATTCGACCGGCGTCTATCAGGGTGGCCAGCAGCAACAGCAGCCGGCCTATGGCCAGCAGCCGGCTTACGGGCAGCAGCCGGTCTATGGCCAGCAGCCGCAGCCCGATTACCAGCAGCAGCCGCAATATCAGCAGCAGCAGCCGATGGTGATTCAGCCCGGCCAACCGGTTCCCGTGAACCCGGTGCCGGGCGCGGTGCCAAATCAACAGGTGCCGGCCCAGCCGCAATATCCGGTCCAGCAACAGCAGGCGCCGGTCCTGGTACCGCCGCCCGCCAGCTCGGGTGGCGATTCCGGCCTCTACTGAGCCAATTCGCAGGCGGCAGCGATCTGGTCGGCTATTGTCCCTCACCCGGCAGAGGTCGGCCGCACGCTGCGGCCTGCCTTCTTTCTCGAGTGATCACAGCGTCTTGGCCGCCAAAGGTTGACGTCCCAGTCACCCTGCGGCATGTTCCGGCCCCGAACGCTCTATCCGGTAATTTGAGGCACGAACATGCGCGCTGAGATCGAGGCGGCGGCGGGGGAGATTCGCTCTTCCCTGGCCCTGCTGAGGAGGCATCTTTGACTGGGACAACGCCCTGCGTCGTCTCGACGAACTGAACGCCCTCTCCGAAGACCCGACCCTCTGGGACAAGCCCGAAAAGGCGCAGAAGGTGATGCGCGAACGCACCCATCTGCAAAGCTCGCTCGACGGCTACAAATCGCTGGAGCGCGAGCTTGACGACGCGCTCACTCTGGCCGAACTGGGCGAGATCGAGGGCGACAACGCCTCGATCGACGAGGCCGAAAAGCTGATCAAGGAATTGAAGGCGAAGGCCGCACAGCGCGAGCTGGAAAGCCTGCTTTCGGGCGAGGCCGACCAGAACGACTGCTATCTCGAAGTCCATGCCGGTGCCGGCGGGACCGAGGCGCAGGACTGGGCGCAGATCCTGTTGCGCATGTATACGCGCTGGGCCGAACAGCATGGCTACAAGGTCGAATGGCTGGAAGAGAGTGCCGGCGAAGAAGCGGGCCTCAAATCCGCCACCATCGAGATCAAGGGGCCCAATGCCTATGGCTGGCTGAAATCGGAAAGCGGCGTCCATCGCTTGGTGCGCATCTCGCCCTTCGATTCCAACGCGCGGCGCCACACCTCGTTCAGCTCGATCTGGGTCTATCCGGTGATCGATGACAATATCGAGATCGAAATCCTCGATAAGGACCTGCGCGTCGATACCTTCCGTGCCTCCGGCGCCGGTGGCCAGCATATCAACAAGACCGACAGCGCCATCCGCATCACGCACGAGCCGACGGGCATCGTCGTCTCGTGCCAGGCCGATCGTTCGCAGCATCGCAACCGCGCCATGGCGATGGATATGTTGAAGGCCCGCCTTTACGAGCGCGAACTGCGCATCCGCGAGGAGAAGGCGCAGGCGATTGCCGATTCCAAGACCGATATCGGCTGGGGCCACCAGATCCGCTCCTACGTGCTGCAGCCCTATCAGATGATCAAGGACCTGCGCACGGGCGCCGAAACCAGCGACAGCCAGGGCGTGCTCGACGGCGATATCGACCTGTTCCTCTCTGCCTCACTCGCCGCCAAGATCCATGGCGGCGAAGCGGAGAACGCGTGAGCGACCACCCGCGCGTCATCGGCGTATCGCTGGCGCGCGGGCACCACTTCTCCAAGCAGCCGGCGCTTGAAATCCGGCTGCTCACCGGTCTCGGTGTTGCTGGCGACGCGCATATGGGCGAGACGGTCAAGCACCGAAGCCGCGTCGCCAAGGATCCGACGCAGCCCAATCTGCGCCAGGTTCATCTCATCCAGAGCGAGCTTTTCGACGAACTGGCCGCACGCGGTTTCAACGTGCAGCCAGGCGACATGGGCGAGAACATCGCCACGCGCGGCATCGATCTGTTGCGCCTGCCCGAAGCAGCGCGCCTTGAGATCGGGGGAGAGGCAATCGTCGAGATCACAGGCCTGCGCAATCCATGCGTCCAGATCGACCGCTTCCAGCAAGGCCTGATGCAGGCCGTTCTCGACCGGGACGCCGATGGCGCTCTTATCCGCAAGGCCGGCGTCATGGCGGTCGTCATTCGGGGCGGCGATATAAGGGTCGGCGATCCCATCCGCATGCGCCTGCCAGAAGGTCCGGCGCGCCCCTTGAAGCCGGTCTAGCACCGACCCGAGCGGCCGCAATTTTTGCCAAGTCCGCCGTTGTGATTTGCCCGATGCTGTCCGGCCCATTAGGCTTCTCGGGCCCATTAGGCTTTGGATCATCATGCTTGCGACCAAACTGACGCAAACCCCGCATCTGTCGGCCACCCTCTATCGCTGCGAAGCGGGGCCGGGGGCGAAGCCTTACGCGGAAGCGCATGATTCCTATTCCTTCGCTTTCGTGCGCAAAGGCAGCTTCGGCTACATCAATCGCGGTCGCCATTTCGACATGGTGCCGGGCGCGTTCCTGATCGGCCGTCCGGGCGAGGAATATACCTGCACCCACGATCACCATGACGGCGGCGACGAGTGCCTGTGCTTCAAGCTGGCCCCGGCGTTGGTCGAGGAAGCCGGTGGTGCCAGTCAATATGGCGGCTGGCAACATGGCGCCCTGGCCCCCAGGGCCGATTTCATGGTGCTGGGGGAACTTGCCGATGCAACCGCTGCCGGCAAGACCGATCTGGCGCTGGAGGAAGTGGGCCTTGCCATCCTCGGGAAAATGGCGGCGGCCGGGCGCGATGACGGCCATGGCTGCGAGCGCATCCGGGCGCAGGACCGCAAGCGCATCGTCGATGCGGCGCATTGGATCGATGCGCGGGCACATGAGGACATCGACTTGGCCACGGCGGGGCGCGAGAGCGGACTTTCCGCCTTTCATTTCCTGCGGCTCTTTGCCCGGATCGTCGGCGCGACGCCGCATCAGTATCTCATTCGTGCGCGCCTCCGGCGCGCGGCGCGGCTGCTTGCCGAAAGCGACCAGCCGATCACCGACATCGCCTATGATATCGGCTTTGGCGATCTTTCCAACTTCGTGCGCACCTTCGGCCGGGCCGCCGGCCTCTCCCCCCGCGAATTCCGCCGCCGCGCGCATGCGGCCGGCACCGGCCAGCGCAAGATCCTCCAAGATCGAGTCCGCACCGCCGGCTAAAGCATGCCTCCCGATTCAACTGGAGGCATTCAATGTTCGATCATCTGGGTTTGCATGTGAAAGACGTGGCGGCGAGCGTCGCCTTCTATAAGGCGGTGATGGCGCCGCTCGGCGCCAAGGTCTGCTCGCAGGATGAAAATGGCGCCGGTCTCGGCCCCGATGGCAATGCGGTGCTGTGGCTCTATGCGCATAAGGGTGCCAAGGGGCCTGGCAGCCACATTGCGTTCACGGCGCCCGATCGCAAGGCGGTCGAGAAGTTCCATGCCGCGGGCTTGAAGGCCGGTGGCAAGGACAATGGCGGGGCGGGCCTCCGCGCCGATTACAGCCCCACCTATTTCGCGGCCTTTCTGATCGATCCCGACGGCAACAATGTCGAGGCCGTCTATATGGGCGCTTGACGGCTGCTGCCGCTCCGGCAGGATGGTTTGCAGTCCGATCCTGCCGGAGGTCTTTTCCCAAGATGCCCATTACCAAAGGCTATCAACAGCTGCTCGCGGAAGCCAATGCCGCCATAAAGGCGGTGGAGCCTGTGGCGGCCATTGCCGATCTGGGTGGGGAAGACGTCGTCTTTGTCGATCTGCGTGACCCGCGGGAACTGGAGCGCGAGGGCAAGATCCCTGGTGCCTTTCACTGCCCGCGCGGCATGCTGGAATTCTGGATCGATCCCGAGAGCCCCTATCACAAGCCGATCTTTGCGGAGAAGAAGCGCTTCGTTTTCTATTGCGCCAGCGGCTGGCGCTCGGCGCTGGCCACTAAGACCGCGCAGGAGATGGGCCTCGCCCCCGTTGCGCATCTGAAAGGCGGCTTCACCGCGTGGAAGAATGCCGCGGGGCCGGTCGAAACCGTGCCAGCGCGCTAGATTCCTGCCGCAGCGCGCGCGAAGACGCGCAGGTCGTTTTCCTTGTAGCGCACGCCGGCAATCTCGCCATAGCCGCACTTTTCGGCCACCCGCACCGAGGGGACGTTGGCCGGGTTGATGATGCAGATCGTGCGCGCGCCGCCAAAGTGACCATCGGCCCAGCGGGTCATCGCCTGCACGGCTTCGGTCGCAAGCCCCTGGCCGTGATAGGCAGCGCCCAGAGCCCACCCGATCTCGCGCGTGGCATCCTGGGCCGTGACACAGGCGGGCCAGGTGATGTCGCGGCGGAAGTCGCAGATCCCACCCTCGCCGATGAAACGACCGCTGGCCTTCTCCTCGATCGCCCAGAAGCCATAGCCCAGCAATTTCCAATGCCCGACATAGCGCAGCAAGCGGGTCCAGACTTCTTCCGATGTGAAGGGGCGTCCGAGGAAACGGAAAACCGCCTCGTCGCTCCAGATTTCGGCAGCGGTGGCGAAATCCGCTTCCATGTGGCCACGCAGCTTCAGGCGGGCAGTTTCCAGCACAGGTATTTGGGCCATGGGGCTGATCGAGACTCGTCGTTTGGCATTTGGTTGCCCTTATCTAGCAAACTGCTGCAACCAGGGCGAGATTTGACCGCTGTATACAGCTTATTATACAAATGTAAAAACGAAATCATGCGGAGCGCACACCATGGCCTATATCGAAACCGAAAATGCCCGGCTTTTCTTTGAGCAGACGGGTCCGGAAGGCGCTCCTGATATCGTCTGGGTGGGTGGCGGCGGCACCAAGGGCCGGGACTGGCAGCGATTCCAGACGCCCCATTTCGACGCGAAATTCCGCTCGACCGTGTTCGACAATCGCGGCATCGGCCTGACCACCAGCCAGGCGCCGATGCCCTGGACCATCGAGGATTTTGCGGCCGACGTGGCCGCGATCATTCGCGGCGCCTGCGGCGGCCGGAAAGTGGCGCTGGTCGGCTCAAGCCTGGGCTCGGCCATCATCCAGCAGGTGATGATCGACTATCCCGCGTTGGTGCGCGTTGCGGTGCTGATGGGCTCAGGCGCCTGGTCGACGGGCTGGGGCTGGGACTACCAGGAAGCGGAGATCGACTTTCGCAAGAAGGGCGGCCGGCTTGACGGCCTGATGAGCGTCACCCATTACGCCGCCATGCTCTATCCGGCACGCGCCCTGGGCGACCGCGAACTCTGGCCCAAGCTGAAGGCGCTCATGCTGGAATGGATGGAGGATGACAGCAACGAGACCTCGCTCATCCCGCAATGGGATGCGAGCCTCCGTTTCGACCAGCGCGAAGCCCTGAAGACCGTCCGCGTCCCCGCCCATGTCTTCGCTTTTGAGGAAGACATCGAAGCCCCGCCCCAGGACGGCGAAGAACTGGCGGCCCTGATCCCGGGCGCGAAGCTGCATCTATTAGCGGGAATGGGGCACGGGTCCTGGTATGGGCATAAGCATGAGGAGATCAATCGGCTGATTGAGCGAGTGGTCACCTAGAACATATTTATGGCTGCTTTTGCAGTACTTCTCTGAAGTGCCGATATGTGGCGTCGTAGGTTGGCGTTGCGACACCGTAGAGCGCGCCGAGTGCTGAAGCATCCCAGTCGGTCAAAATGAGCTTTGGACGTTGGCTGCAACGCACCGATACGCAGATGCCCTGTGGCAAAGATTCAACCCGTCCGCGAAAGCCAGCAGACTCAAGCAATGAGTAAGTGATGCAGTAGTGAGCTATTTCTCGCTTCTCGTTGGGTGGAATGACCAGAATGGCCGCAAGTGCCGAAGACTTGTTGCGGAAGATATAGAGCCCACAGCGATCGTAGACCGAATGCGTTTCGACGTTGAGATCCGGCTCTCGTGACAGCACATTCTGGTACGCCTGCTGGTTCGCCGCGTAGAGAGCTTTCTCGTCCTTTTCGATATCCGCAAATATAACGGCAAGGCGATTGTTGCCTAAGTCCCGTGGATTAAAGACCTGCAACCTCGCGTCGACGGTGAAGGCGAACTTCGCCTTCTTGAAACTGACAAACTTGCTGTAAAGGGAGCCTGGGAACGCGAGGTCGTGCGCCCTTTTCGACAAGGCGGCCATTTCCTCAGCCCCATAACTGATGGCGTCGAGCCGATAGAAGCTGACCGCAAGCTCGGGGGTGGGCAGCAGCAGCGGTGGCGCGCCCCATACCCCCTCTCTGAAGAATGTATCGGCTGGGTCCTCTGCGGTCGCTCGCGAGACTAAGGCCCCGAAAAGCATCAATCCAAGCACCAGGCGTCGAAAGGATCGAAGGGCTGCGCGAACTCTCATCGTTATAGAATGGCCCAACAGCATCAGGGACCGTCAGCTTAGGCGATTGAAGTGTGCTTGCAAGTTGCTACCGCCGCTTGTTTCCCCTCAAAGTGATGTCCGACCTCGATGGTGCCGGGAAACCGGAGGCGCATCTCGGGGGGGGATATCCCAAGCGCATCGCCCAAAAAATAGGCAAAGCGTCGGCAAGTGATGACGTTTTAGGCGACGTTCCGCCGGCGGCGGCTAGATTCTTGTTTTGAATCAATAAATCTTACAATTGGCACGGCGGTTGCTCTCCTGACGCTGCTTTGCAGCAAAATAGTGGTTCAATCAGGAGAGGGCGCATGCGCACCATTGGGGCAATCGGGGCCGAAGCAAACGGGGATTTGCCGGCTCACAAGGCGGGTGAGGCGTTCGGGGCCTCCCGCGCAGCTATTTCGAAGGCTGGTAAGTTTGGTGCTGCCACGCTGGCGGCGCTGCTGATGCCGGTGGCGGCTTTCGCGCAGGATGCGGTGCCGACGGTCGACAAGGGCGATACCGCCTGGATGCTGACCTCCTCGGTCCTCGTCCTCATGATGACGGTGCCGGGCCTGGCGCTGTTCTATGGTGGCCTGGTGCGCAAGAACAACGTGCTGACGGTCCTGGCGCAATCGCTGGCCGCCTGCTGCGTCATCACGCTGGTCTGGTTCGTGGCCGGCTACAGCCTGGCCTTCAGCGGCGACAACCCCTTCATCGGCGATCTATCGAAGGCGTTCCTTGCGGGCGTGGCGCCCGACACGCTGTCGGGCACGATCCCCGAGACGGTCTTCTTCTTCTTCCAGATGACCTTCGCCATCATCACGCCGGCGCTCATCACCGGCGCCTTCGCCGACCGCATGAAGTTCTCGGCGCTGATCCTCTTCTACATCCTGTGGTCGCTCATCGTGTACGCACCGATCTGCCACATGGTCTGGGCGGGTTCGGGCTATTTCTTCAACCTCGGCGCCCTCGACTTTGCCGGCGGCACCGTCGTGCACATGGCCTCGGGCATCTCCGGCCTCGTCATCGCCCTCATGATCGGCAAGCGCCGTGGCCACGGCAAGGTGCCGTTCACGCCGCATAACCTGGTCTATTCGGTGATCGGTGTCGGTCTGCTGTGGGGCGGCTGGTTCGGCTTCAATTCCGGCTCGGCCCTCTCGGCGGGCACCACGGCGGGCATGACCGCCGTCACCACGCAGATCGCTGCGGCCGGTGCCGGCGTCTCCTGGGCCGCGATCGAGTGGCTGGTCCACAAGAAGGCCTCGGTGCTCGGCATCATCTCCGGCATCGTCGCTGGCCTCGTCGGGATTACCCCGGCGGCCGGTTTCGTGACCCCGGGTGGTGCGCTCATCATCGGCCTTGCCACCGGCATCGTGTGCTTCTTCGCCTCGACCACGATCAAGAACAAGCTCGGCTATGACGACGCGCTCGATGCCTTCGGCATCCATGGTGTCGGCGGTACGCTGGGTGCGCTCCTGACCGGCGTCTTTGCCACGGTGGCGATCAAGGGCGGCGATGCCCCGGTCGGTGTCATCGACGGCAATATTGGCCAGCTGTGGATCCAGATCCAGGCCATCGTCGTGACCTTCCTGGTCGCTGGCATCGGCTCGGCCATCATCTACAAGGTCGTCGACCTCATCATCGGCTGCCGCGTGCCCGAGGATGTGGAGCGCGACGGTCTCGATCTCGGCCTGCATGGCGAGGCCGTGCAGTAACCTCAAATCGTTATCCCAGAGCGAAAGCCTACGCCGCCGGGGTTGGGACGCCCCGGCGGCGGTTTCTTTTTGGGGGGTGATTGCTTGCGAAGATCGTGCGGCGGCGCCCCCCACCCCACCCCAACCCCTCCCCCTGAAGGGAGAGGGGCTTTAAGCGAAGCCGTCGGAGCGAACTCGCTGGGAAAACCCTCTCCCTTCAGGGGGAGGGTAGGGTGGGGGCGGAAGCGAAGATTTTTGCCGTCTTGAACCCATGCCCCCCATGCGCCCCGCGCGGGTACTAAAGCGGGTCGCCTTCGGTTAAACAGGAGCCCCGCCGCCCTGTTCTCCAGAGTCGATCATGCTTGCCCGCCACGTCGCCCTGCTGGCCTTCTCCCAGATCCTGTGGGGGGCGAATTTCGCCGTCGTCAAATGGGGCTTGGCCGATTGGCCGCCGCTGTTCTTTGCCGGCCTGCGCATGGTGGCGGTGGCGGCCCTCATCTGCCCCTTTATCGGCCTGCCGAAGAAAAGCGATTTGAAGGCGCTGCTGCCCCTGGGCCTGACGCTGGGGGTCATCCATTTCGGCGCCATCTTCCACGGTATCAACCGGGTCGATGCCGCGACCAGTTCCATCATCATCCAGATCCAGGTGCCGCTCTCGGCGCTGGCCGCCGCCTGGATCTTCGGCGACAAGATCGGCTGGCGCCGCTGGAGCGGCATGGCGCTGGCCTTCGTCGGCATCGTCGTCCTGGTCGGGCGGCCGTCCTTCACCGGCGGCTGGATCGGTACGGGCCTCATGATCCTTGCGGCCGTCTCCTGGGTCGGCTCCAACCTGCTCATCAAGCGGTTGGCGGAGAATATGGATGGCTGGCGCATCAATGCCTGGGTCGGCCTGGTTGCCGGTCCCCTGATGCTGGGCCTGTCCTTCGCGACGGAAAGCGGGCAAATCGAGGCCGTCAGCCAGGCGAGCCTTGCCGGCTGGGCCGCCATGGCCTATCAGGTCCTCATCGTCACCGCCCTCTGTTATGGGATCTGGTACGCGATGATGGGCCGCTATCCGGTCAGCCAGGTCATGCCGTTCACGCTGCTGGAGCCGATCTTCGGCGCCACCACGGCGGTGCTGCTGCTGGGCGAAAGCTGGGACATGCGCCTGGTGCTTGGTGCGCTGCTCACCATGTCGGGACTTGCCATCATCATCCTGCGGCGGCCGCAGGCGGTCGAACAGCCGGTGGGGCCGGGGGCGTGAGGATGTCCGGTCGATTTTCACACACAACGTCATCCCCGGACTTGACCCGGGCATCCACTCTCTTCAGGCGGACAGTGGATCCCCGGGTCAAGCCCGGGGATGACGTGCTGGGATGGTGCTTAGAATCAACACGAGTGAGCATTCAATGAAACCGCAACATCTCGCCCTCATGCTGCTGTGCCAGCTCCTCTGGGGCGTCAATTTTGTTGCGGCCAAGATCGGCCTGCAGCATTTCCAGCCGCTGTTCTTCGTGGCCCTCCGCTTTTCGCTGGTGGCCTTGTTGCTGCTGCCTTTCGTCGGCCTGCCGCGGCGCAAGCTGAAGCAGCTCATTCCACTTTCCATGACCATGGGGGTCATGCATTTCAGCCTGATCTTTACGGGCATGCGCTATCTCGATGCCGCCACCAGTTCGATTGCCGTCCAGCTGCAGGTGCCATTCGCGGCGATCCTCGCGGCATTCTTCTTCAAGGAGAAGCTGGGCTGGCGGCGCATCACCGGCATGCTGGTGGCCTTTGCCGGCGTGGTGCTGATCGCCGGCGAGCCGCGCTTCGTCGGCAATCTGTGGCCGCTGCTCTCGGTGATCGGCGCCGCCCTGGTCTGGGCCACGGCCAATGTGCAGGTGAAGGCGCTGGGCGACGAATTCGATGCCGTGCAGCTCAATGGCTATATCGCCATCCTCGCGGCGCCGCAGCTGCTCATCGTGTCTTACCTGCTCGAAGGCAATCAATGGCCCTCGGTCGTCGACGTGCATTGGATGGGCTGGGCCGCCTTGCTGTTCCAATCCGTCGTCGTCGCGATCTTCAGCTATTGGATCTGGTACAACATGATGCGGCGGTATCCGGTCAATCAGGTGATGCCCTTTACCCTGCTGCTGCCGATGATCGGCGTCTATTCCGGCCATCTCTTCCTTGACGAGGTCGTCACCTGGCAGATGCTGCTGGGTGGCTTGGCGACGCTCGCCGGTGTCGCTATCGTCGTCATCCGCCGCCCAGCCGTGGTGGCGCCATCGACCAAGACAGGCATCTGAGCTGGCCTATGATCGACGCCCCATCCCCCAATCACGATGATCGCGGCGGCCATCCGGTCGATATCCTGCTGATGCATTATACCGGGATGCAGAGTGGGCCTGAGGCGCTGGCGCGGCTGCGCGACCGCGACGCCAAGGTCAGCGCGCATTACGTGGTGGAGGAAGACGGCCGCATCTTCCACCTGGTGCCGGAAGAACGCCGCGCTTGGCATGCGGGCGTATCCACCTGGCAAGGGGCCAATAACATCAACCAGCGCTCCATCGGTATCGAGATCGTCAATCCCGGCCACGAATTCGGCTACCGGCCCTTTCCGGCCGTGCAAATGCAGGCGGTGAAGGAATTGTCGCTGGGCATCATCGCGCGCCATGCCATCCCCGCTTCCCGCGTCATCGGTCACAGCGATGTGGCGCCTAAGCGCAAGGAAGATCCGGGCGAGTTCTTCGACTGGCAGGGTCTTGCCACTGCCGGCGTCGGTGTCTGGCCGCGCGCCAAGGCACCCGATTGGAGCGACGGCGCCTTCTTCACCCATCTCGAGCGCTATGGCTATGACATCGGCGACGAGGCGGCGGCCGCCCGGGCTTTCTGCCGCCATTTCCGGCCGACGCATATCGCCGATGTGCCGGATGCCGAGATGATGGCGCTCCTCAACGGCCTGCTGATCGGAGACATTTGATGCCGACACCGCGTCCCAGTGTTTCACCCGGTGATCCGGTCGCGGCCATCGAGACGCCGGCGCTGATCGTCGATCTTGACGCGTTCGAGGCCAATCTCACGGCCATGGCCGACTATGCCAAGGCCAAGGGTGTTCGGGTGCGGGCCCATGCCAAGACGCATAAATGCGCCGAAATCGCCAAGCGCCAAATGGCCTTGGGTGCCGTCGGCGTGTGTTGCCAGAAGGTGAGCGAAGCCATCGCCTTGGTTGCAGGCGGCGTCACCGATGTGCTGGTCAGCAATGAAGTGCTGCACCCGGCCAAGCTCGCGCGCCTTGCGGCCCTGAGCGGAGAGGCGCGCATCGGCATCTGCGTCGACAGCGATCTGGGGCTCGACCGGCTGCTGGTGGCGGCGGCCGGTGCGGCGGCGCCGATCGATGCCTATGTCGAACTGGAAGTGGGCGGCAATCGTTGTGGCGTCACCTCGACGGCCGATGGCCTCGCCTTGGCACGGCGTATCGCCGCCAGCAATGTGCTGCGCTTTGGCGGCATCCACGCTTATCACGGCGGCGCCCAGCATCTGCGCACACCGGATGCTCGCAAGGCCGCGATCGATGTCGCCATTGCCCGGTCGGCGGAACTCGCTGCGGCGCTTGTGCGGGACGGCATCGAGGTGCCGGTGGTGACAGGCGGCGGCACCGGCACCTTCATCAACGAAGCCGGCAGCGGCGTCTATAACGAGATCCAGCCCGGCTCCTACATCTTCATGGACCGCGACTATGCCGACAACGCGGCCGATCCGTCGGCCCCGCGCTTTCGTCACAGCCTGTTCGTGCTGACCTCGGTCATGAGCCGGCGGGCCGATTTTGCGGTGATCGATGCGGGGTTGAAGGCGCATTCGATCGACAGCGGCTTTCCGGCGGTGGCCGGGCGGCCCGATCTCGCCTTCGATAATCCCTCGGACGAGCACGGCATCATCCGCGGCAGCGATCTGCCGGCGCTGGGCGACACTTTGCGTCTCATTCCCGGTCATTGCGACCCGACGGTCAATCTTTATGACTGGATTGTCGCCGTGCGCGGCGAGAAGGTGGCGGAGATATGGGCGGTGGAGGCGCGCGGCGCGGTAACGTGATGCGCGTCACTGCGCCGAGGTTGAACCTTTGGCACTCTGGCAAAATAGTGATTCCGCGCCATTAAACAGGGGACACCTGATGCGCCATCATCTCGCCACCACGCTTGCCGTCCTTAGCCTGCCGTTTGCTGCAAGCCTTGCCGAGGCCAAGGGCCCGGTGCCGGAAGGCACCAAGGCCACCATCCACATCACGATGAGCGTCAAGGAAAAGACCAAATCCGAATGGTCGAGCACCGCCATAGACCGCGTCTTGAAGGCACAATGCCTGATGGTGGCCGGCCCGGCGATGAATGTGGGCATGGCAGGCCCGACCGCCCAACAGCAGGCGGCGATCGCCCAGTCGCAGGTCAATGCCCAGGCCTTCCAGCAGAATTACGCCGACGAAACCATGATGCAGAACGCGCAGGCGATCTTCGACAAATGCGGCGAGGACGAGGCCTGTGTCACGGCCGAAGTCATGAAGATGTCGCAGACGCCGGAGGCCCAGGCGATGGCCGGCAAGCAGGCGCAAGCCAAGAAGGACATGGCCGGTCTCACCCCGGATCTCGGGCCGCTGCGCTATCAGAGCTGGTCGGCGCAAAGCTGCAGCGGCGAGATGCGTGTGAACGACACCTATGTCACCAGCGACCCGGGCGGCGAGGGTGGTGACGGCGCCTATACCGACACCACCACGGTGAAGGGGACCAGTCCCATCGACCCGCAGGCCCTGACCCTGATCGCGGAGACCGACACGGTCGGCAATACCACGACCTACCAATTGGGCACCGCCGTCCAAGGCACGTTCCAGGGCCAGAGCTCGATGAAGGGGGCCGTCCCAGCCAAGGTCAGTCTGCTGGCCAGTACCGCTTTGCCGCCACAAATCGGCCCCTTGAAAGGCGTTCTGGGCAAGCAGTCGACCACTGTTTCGGGCGATTCCGGCAGCATCAAGCTGTCGTTCCAAGGCAAATAACGCCCTTAAAACGGCATCGTTGCATTTTGCCGCGGGGGCCTGCACAAGGGGGTATTCCATACCCAATTCCCCCGCGGACAAAATGACGACAGCCAAACTCGATCCGGCTCAAATTCTGGCCGATGCGACCATTCCGGAACTGCCCCATCATTATCGCGGCAAGGTGCGCGACAATTATGACCTGCCCGATGGGCGGCGCATCATCATTGCCAGCGACCGTCTCTCGGCCTTCGACCGGATCCTCGCCAGCATTCCCTTCAAGGGCCAGGTCCTCACACAGACCGCGCGCTATTGGTTCGAGGCGACCAAGGACATCTGCCCCAATCACGTGCTCGACTATCCCGACCCCAATGTGGTGATCGGCCAGCGCGTCACCATCCTGCCGGTCGAGATCGTGGTGCGCGGCTATCTTGCCGGCACGACGGGGACGTCGATCCTCACCCAATACAAAAAGGGTGTGCGGACCATGTACGGCTTCACCTTCCCCGATGGGATGAAGGACAACGAGAAGCTTCCCACACCGATCATCACGCCGACCTCGAAGGCCGAGATCGGTGCCCATGACGAGCCGCTGACGCCAGACGAGATCGTGGCGAAGAAACTGCTCTCGGCCGAGCAATGGGCGACCCTCTCCAAATATGCCTTGGCGTTGTTCGCGCGCGGTCAGGACATGGCGGCAAAGAACGGCCTCATTCTGGTCGACACGAAATACGAGTTCGGGGTCGACAAGGCGGGCAAGATCATCCTGGCCGACGAGATTCACACGCCGGACAGCAGCCGCTATTGGGTGGCGGCGAGCTATGCCGAACGTTTTGCCAAGGGCGACAAGCCGGAGAGCTTTGACAAGGATTTCGTGCGCAATTGGGTGGCGGCGCGCTGCGACCCTTACAAGGACGATGTCCCTGAGATCCCGGCCGACCTCATCCTCGAGACCTCGGCCGTCTATATCCGGGCCTATGAGATGATCACGGGCCGCACGTTCGAAAGGCCGGTCGCCGGTGAAAAGATCATCGACCGCGTCCGGCGCAATCTGGCGCCGTTTTTCGCGAAAGCTTGACTCCAGCAGGCCAACAGCCTACGTCCACCCGCAGCCAGATGGCCGGATGGCCGCTCTTGCCCCAGCGATGGGACGAGGGAGGAAAGTCCGGGCTCCACGGAAAAACGGTGCCGGATAACGTCCGGCGGGCGTCAAGCCTAGGGACAGTGCCACAGAGAAGAGACCGCCTCGCCCTCGGGCGCGGCAAGGGTGAAACGGTGCGGTAAGAGCGCACCGCGCGACCGGCAACGGAAGCGGCACGGCAAACCCCACCGGGAGCAAGACCAGATAGGAGGACGCGTCTGAGCCAACCAGGAAACTGGGGCAACTCGGACAGGTGCTTTTCCGCATCGATCCTCGGGTAGGTCGCGCGAGGCGTCCGGTAACGGGCGTCCCAGATGAATGGCCATCCAGGGGCCGAACGCGCGTGAGTGATGGTGGCAACACCATATCGTGCGCGGCTGCGGCCCCGGACAGAACCCGGCTTACAGGCCGTCTGGCGCTTTTGCTTCTGTCCGTGAGCCGCTATGGGCGCACGGACAGGGCATGCGTGTCCTTGATGGAATCAAGGGCGATGGTGGTGAAGGTGCGGGTCACCTTCAGCTTGGCCTTCAGTTCGTCGGAGATGAAACGCTCAAGTTCTGCCGTCGTGCGCACGCGCACCTTGAGCAGGTAATTCCACTCGCCCGCCAGATGATGGCATTCCTGGATTTCGGCGTACTCGCCGATCGCTGCGGTGAAAGTGGGAATCGCCTCCGATCTGTCGATGAGAACGTTGACGAAGGCGAGGAGATGGAGACCGAGTGCCGCCGGGTCGATCGTGGCAGCCCAGCTGGTGATGGTCTTGTCGGCGACCAGGCGGCGGATGCGGTCATTGACCGCCGAGACGGAGAGGCCGATCTGGCGGCCGATTTCCGCATGGGACCAATCGCCATGGCGTTGCACCAATTCGAGGATCGCCAGATCCTTGGCATCCAGTTCATTTCTCGTCGACGGCACCGGCGGCTCCTTTGTCCTCTACTTTCGGTTTCATACAGACAATGGTCCCACGCAGCTGGGACCTGGGTCGACCGTCAGGCTCAACATGCCGGGCCGCGCTGAAAAGGGCCACCCCAATCCTATCTGCTCCCTGGCGGCAGATCAGTGAACCTTGCCGGCGTTCACTTCGGCACCACTCCAGCGGCGACCGCTTCGCGCAAGAAACGGGCCTGCGGGTCGCCCAATGCGTCGGCGCGGTCGAGATAGGCGAGGGCCGTATCGACATTCTGCGCCATGCCGTGGCCGCGGACGGCCATCACGCCCAGCATCATGGCAGAGCTTCGGCAAATCTCTCTTGCTCCAACAGGCGTGACGCATCCCCCTTGCCAGGTGTCGCCGACGCAGCCTCTTCCGGCGCCATGTTTTGTTTCTCCAGAACCTGCGGGCGCCCCCCTAGGAGGAACCAGAGGGCGGCACAGATGCCGATGCCAAGGGCGACCTTGCCCCAGTTGGCGATGCTGGCTGCCGATCTCCGGGACCGGTCGAGGCGGCTCAATTTGCGGCGCCAGGGATCCATGCCACCAAGGCCTTCAGTCGGCACTTTTGAAGCTGGTTTTTGACCGGGCGCGCCAGGACGATCGTCCGGGCAGGGCCTGCAGCCGCACGCAGTCGATATGATTTTCGTCCAACAGGAATCGCAATACGCGCCGTTTCGGCCAGCATCGATCTTTCCTCGGCGTTACACACCCGGCGGCAGTGCCGCGCACGCTTGCTCGAATCCTTTCACGGACTTATCACCCCTGCGGAGCCGTCAACATTAGGGAACGAATGGGAACATTATGCAAACAAAAAGCGTTTCCGGGGGAAGTGCCTGATATAGCTCGTTAACTTTCCTTATCAGGGGTGCCCGCCAAGCCCTTGTTAACATTCATATCGGGATTCTGCCGAAATGGGGAAAATCGGAAAAATCCAATATTTTCCATAGCTTTACAGCTCATTCCCATTGACGCCCATGTCATCCCATGATATCCCATTGCCAATAGGAGATTTCCCACGACCGACCGGCAAAGCCGGGCCGGACGTGCGGGGACCTGAGTGACTGGCCGGTCACGCGCGCAAATTGGCCTAAAGGGGTTACTGGCGTCCGATGGCTCTGTTCATCGACACATTCGTCAACCGGATCGACAAGAAGGGCCGTGTCTCGGTCCCGGCGACGTTTCGTGCTGCCCTCACGGGTCAGAACTTCAACGGCATCGTCGCGCTGCCGGGTTTCCGCTACGACGCCCTGCAATGCGCCGGCATCGACTGGATGCAGAAGCTCGTTGAGAAGATGGGCAGCGTCGATCTCTTCTCCGACGCCCATGACGACCTCTCCATCACATTGTTTTCGGAAGCCAAGCAGCTCGCCTTCGATGGCGAGGGGCGCATCGTTCTGCCCGAGGGCCTGATCGCCCACGCCAAGCTCGTCGACGAAGCAGCCTTCGTCGGCCGTGGCGAGATCTTCGAGATCTGGCAGCCGGCGGCGCTTGAGGCGCATCGTGCCGAGGCCCGTCGTCGCGCGCTCGAGAAGGGCATGACGCTCAAGAATGGCGGCGGTGCGCAATGAGCGGCCAGCGTCATCAACCGGTGCTGCTGGCTGAAGTAGTCGCAGCCCTTGGCGCCGACAATTTGGGTCCGCAGGACGGCGCCATCTATGTCGATGGTACGTTTGGTGCGGGTGGTTACTCCCGTGCCATCCTGCAGGCCGCCAATTGCACGGTCTTCGCGATCGACCGCGACCCCAATGCCATTGCCGGTGCCGGCGATCTGGTGAAGGAATTCGCCGGGCGCCTGCATGTGATCCAGGGCCGCTTCGGCGACATGGTCGAGCTGCTGAAGGATCGCGGTATCAGCGCGGTCCAGGGTGTGACGCTCGATCTCGGCGTGTCCTCGATGCAGCTCGATGAGGCCGAGCGCGGTTTCTCGTTCCGCTTCGACGGCCCCTTGGACATGCGCATGGAGCAGGCGGGCGAAAGTGCCGCCGATATCGTCAATTCCATGGCCGAACGGCCGCTGGCGGACCTCATCTTCACCTTCGGTGAGGAGAAAAAGGCGCGCCGGGTGGCCAAGGCCATTGTTGCCGCCCGCGCATTGGCCCCGATCACCACGACAGCTGGCCTTGCTGAAATCGTGCGCCGGGCCGTTGGGCCCAGCGGCCCGGACCGGATCGACCCTGCCACCCGCACCTTTCAGGCCCTGCGCATCGCCGTCAATGATGAACTGGGCGAAATCGACCGTGGCCTCGATGCCGCCGAAATGCTGCTGGCGCCTGGTGGGCGTATGGCGATCGTCTCGTTCCATTCGCTGGAAGACCGCCGGGTGAAGCACTTCATGCGCGAGCGTGCCGGGCGCAACCCGAAGGGCTCGCGCCATCTGCCCGATATTGCCGAGACGCCGGCGACGCTGCGCCTTGTTTCCGCGCAAGGAATCACGCCGTCGGATGCCGAGATCGCCGCCAATCCGCGCGCGCGCTCGTCGCGCCTGCGTGTTGCCGAGAAGCTGGGCGAGGTGGCGGCATGATCCGCATCGGCACCATCGTCTGGTTTGTGGTCCTGGCGCTGCTGGGCGTGGGCCTCTTCCAGGTTAAGTACGCTGTGCAGGCGAAGGAGCGCGAGCTCAGGAAGGTCAACCGCCAGATCGCCGCCGATCGCGACGCCATGCGCGTGCTCGAGGCCGAGTGGAGCTATCTCAACGACCCGGTCCGCCTGGCCGACCTCACCCGTCGCCACACGGATCTGACACCCGTGATGGCGAGCCAGATTGCCACCTTCGACAGCCTGGCGCCGCGCCCGGCCGATGCGCCGGAAGCAGCGCCCGCCCTGCCGCCGATCGCCGCGGCCCCGCAGGCCGATGTGGTGGCAACACCGGTTGCCGCGAAGTCGATCGAACCCGCGCCGGCTGCCGAAAATGACCCGGTCTTCAGCACCTCGTCGGCAAAGGCCGCCGAACCTGCTGCGGCGGAGGAAGACGACGCCACCATCCGCGCCATCCTCCAGGACATGCAATCCAACCAGGGCACCGATGCGCAGCCCGAAGCCGGCAAGGGCAAGACCGAACCCGCCAATGAAACAGGTGTCGAATGATCCGGCGCCTGCGCAGCGGGACCCCGCAGCCGAGCTATAAGGCGCAGCGCGCCCAGCCGGTCATCAATCCGATTGCCCTGCAGCCGGAACCGGATGGCCTGCAGCGCAAGGCACTGGAAGTCAGCCACACCCGCCTCATGCTGGGCCTCGGCCTCTTTACCGTGGCCTTCGTCGTCATCGCGGCGCGCCTCGCCATGGTCACCCTGATGCCGGGCGAGCATGACACGATGCGTGTCGCCGTGGCGCCCAGCGCCGACCGTGCCGATATCCTCGATCGCAACGGCGTCGTGCTGGCGACCTCGCTCACCACCGCCTCGCTCTATGCCAATCCGCACCAGATCCGGAACCCGGACGAGGTCGCCGTGCAATTGGCCGAGGTGCTGGCCGACCTTCCCGAGGCGTCGACGGCAGCCAAGCTCGCGGCCGACAAAAGCTTCATCTGGCTGAAGCGGAACCTGACGCCGAAGCAGCAGCAGGCGGTCAACCGCCTCGGCATTCCCGGCCTCTATTTCCAGTATGAGACCAAGCGCGTCTATCCGCAGGGGAACCTGACCGCCCATGTGGTCGGCTTCACCGATGTCGATTCACGTGGTCTTGCAGGTGTCGAGCGCTCGTTCGACGACGTGCTGGCCGGCGGGCAGCGGCCGCTCACACTCTCGATCGATGTGCGTATCCAGCACATCCTGCATGAAGAGATCAGCCGCGCCATGACGGACTTCACCGCCATCGGCGGTGCCGGCATGGTGATGGATATCCAGACCGGCGAGCTGCTCGCCATGGTCTCGCTGCCCGATTTCGACCCGGCCCGCGCCGGCGAGGCGACGGCGGATGCGCGCTTCAACCGTGCGACGCTCGGCACCTACGAAATGGGCTCGACCTTCAAGCTGTTCAACACGGCGATCGGCCTCGATACCGGCACCACGACGCTGGCCGGCGGCTATGACGCGACCCATGCCATCAAGATCGGCCGCTTCTCGATCGATGACTATCATGGCAAGCATCGCTGGCTCAGCATCCCCGAGATCTTCACCTATTCCTCCAATATCGGTTCGGCCAAGCTTGCCGACGCGTTCGGGGCGGAAGTGCAGCGCACCTATCTGCAGCGCTTGGGCATGCTGGTGAAATCGCCGGTGGAACTCGCCGAAGTGGGCGAGCCGCAATATCCGAAGAACAATTGGAAGCGCATCAACACCATGACCATCTCCTATGGCCATGGCATTTCGGTGGCACCGATCCAGGTGCTGCCGGCCGTTGCAGCGATCGCCAATGGCGGCATCATGCGTGCCCCGACCTTGCTGAAGCGCGAGAGCCACGAAGTGGCGACCGGCACCAGGATCATTTCCGAACAGACCTCGGCCCAGATGCGCCAGTTGATGCGCCTCGTCGTCCAGGTCGGCACCGGCAAGAAGGCCAATGCCCCGGGCTACTTGGTGGGCGGCAAGACCGGCACCGCCGACAAGCAGGTCGGCAAGGGCTACAGCGACAACGCCCGCATGGCGGCCTTCGTCGCCGCCTTCCCCATGAGCGCGCCACGCTATGCGGTGGTGGTCCTGGTCGATGAACCCAAGCCCAACGCGCATTCTTACGGTTATGCGACGGCGGGCTGGGTGGCGGCACCGGTGGTGGGCGCCCTGGTTCAGCGCATGGCGCCCTTGATGGGCATCTCGCCCATTCCGGATGATTCACCCGTGGCGCAGAACCCGTTGGTTGCGATGGTCGCCGATTACGATTCGGCCGCCTCAAAAAAGGCAAAATCGAAAGTCATTCAGGTCTCCGCGCCGACAAAAGAGTCGCCTGCCGCCGATTCGGATAACGATGATGCGGCGCCGGTCTTCAAGGCCAAGCCGTTCGGCGCCACCCCTGTATCGGCAACCAGCAATGACATGACGACTCCGCCGGCGCCGGAGGCGCCTTTGGAGACGGAAGGACTGCCCCTTGCTGTTGAATGATCTCATCGGCGGCCATGCCCGCATCGTGCAGGCCGGTTCGGATGGCATGACCATCTCGGGCCTGGCGCTCGATTCGCGCAGCGTTGCCACCGGCAACCTCTTTGCAGCCCTGCCCGGCGCCAAGGTCGATGGCCTAAGCTTCGTGCCGGCGGCGATTGCTGCCGGCGCCGTGGCCATCCTGGTCGGAACCGGCCAGCGTCCGCCGGTGCCGGCCAATGTGGCACTCATCGAAGCCCAGCATCCGCGTCTCGCTTTGGCCAAGATCGCGGCACGTTTTTATGGCCGGCAGCCCAAGAACATCGTGGCTGTCACCGGGACCAGCGGCAAGACCTCGACCACAGTCTTTGCCCGGCAGCTGTGGTCGCTGCTGGGGCACCGGGCGGCCAGCCTCGGCACCATCGGCCTCATCGGTCCGGACGTGCATTATCCCGAATCGCTGACCACGCCGGACCCCTTGAAGCTGCACCAGCTCCTCGCCGAACTCGCCGAGAAGAACATCGACCATCTGGCGATGGAGGCCTCCAGCCACGGGCTCGATCAGTTCCGGCTGGACGGGGTCGAGGTGTCGGCGGCGGCCTTCACCAATCTGACGCGCGACCATCTCGACTATCACCTGACGATGGACGCCTATCTCACGGCCAAGCTGCGCCTCTTTGCCGAACTGCTGCCGGCGGGCGGGGCGGCGGTCATCAATGCCGATATCGCCGAGAGCGAGAAGATTCTCAGTCTCGCCAAGGCGCGCCATCACCGCGTCATCACCTTCGGCCGCAAGTCGGGCGACCTCAGGATCCTCAACCAGCAGCCGCTCGCCACCGGCCAGCAATTGTCGCTTTCGGTCTTTGGCGAGCGCTATGACGTGACCTTCTCGGTCGCCGGCCTCTTCCAGGCGGAGAACCTCCTGGCGGCAATGGGCCTCGTCATCGGCGAGGGCGAGGAGCCGCGCATGGTCCTGCGCATGGTCGACCGCCTGACCGGTGTCCATGGCCGCATCGAGCGTGTCGCAACCACGCCCTCGGGTGCCGCGGTCTATGTCGATTACGCGCACAAGCCCGCTGGCCTTGACGCCGTGCTGTCCACCCTGCGCCCGCACACGACCGGCCGCCTGGTCGTCGTCTTTGGCTGCGGCGGCGATCGCGACAAGGGCAAGCGTCCGGAAATGGGTGCGCTGGCCACGCGGCTTGCCGACCGGGTGATCGTCACCGACGACAACCCCCGCTCGGAAGACCCGGCCCAGATCCGCCGTGAAATACTGGCTGCAGCGCCTGGCGCCATCGAGATCGGCGACCGTGCCGCTGCGATCCGTGCCGCCATGCAGGATTTGAAGAACGGCGATCTTCTGGTCATCGCCGGCAAAGGCCACGAGACCTATCAGATCGTCGGCGACAAGAAGTTCGATTTCGACGACAGCGAAGTGGCGCGTGGGTGCGCCGCCGAACTATCCAAGGGGGCCGCATGAGCGAGATCCTCTGGACGGCAGCGGAAGTGGCGGCGGCCGTGAAGGGCCAGGCGCTGGCTGATTTTTCGGCAACCGGCGTCTCCATCGACACGCGCAAGATCGCCAAGGGCGATCTGTTCGTGGCGCTGCAGGGACCGAATTTCGACGGCCACAATTATATCGCCGCGGCCTTGAAGGCGGGTGCTGCGGGCGTCATCGCGCACCGCCTGCCCGATGACGTCGCCAAGGACGCGCCCTTCGTGCTGGCGCAGGATACGCTGCAGGCGCTGCGGGATCTCGGTGCCGCCGCGCGCAACCGCTCGCAGGCGAAGTTCGTTGCCGTCACCGGCAGCGTCGGCAAGACCTCGACCAAGGAAGCGCTGAAGACGGTGCTGTCCACGCAGGGGAAGACCTTCGCCTCGGAGGGCAATCTCAACAATCATTGGGGGGCGCCCCTCTCGCTCGCCCGCATGCCGCGCGATACCGAAATCGGCATTTTCGAACTTGGCATGAACCACGCCGACGAAATCCGTCCCTTGGCGAAGATGGTGCGCCCGCATGCCGCCATCATCACCACGGTCGAAGCGGTCCATATTGAGTTCTTCGATTCTGTGGCCGGCATCGCCGACGCCAAGGCCGAGATTATGGAAGGGTTGGAGCCCGGCGGCACCGCGATCCTGCCCAGGGACAACGAGCATTTCGCCCGCCTGGCGGCACGCGCGAAGGTATTGGGTATCCAGCATATCGTCGGTTTCGGCGCCGATGCTTTGAGCGATGTGCGCCTCATTTCCTGCGTGACCAAGCCGGACGGCAACGAAGCCGTGGCCGACGTCTTCGGCGCGCGGATCGAATTTGCGACCGGCCTTGCCGGACGGCATCAGGCGATCAACGCGCTCTCGGTTCTTGCCGCGGTCCAGGCGATCGGTTGCGACGTGGCACAGGCCGCCCGTGACCTCAGCGCCGCCAAGGCGCTCAAGGGTCGCGGCTATCGCGAGACGATCACCCTTGCGAACGGTGGCTTCACGCTGATCGACGAATCCTACAATGCCAGCCCCGCCGCCATGCGCGCGGCCTTTGCCGTGCTTTCCGGCCTGCCGATTGCGGACGCTGGGCGCCGCATCGCCATCCTGGGCGACATGCGCGAACTGGGCAAGGAAGGTCCCGCCCTGCATCGCGGACTGAAGGACGATCTCATCGCGGCTGGCATCGATGCCGCCTATCTGGTCGGCCCGCTGATGGCCGAGCTCTTTGCGCTGCTGCCGGAAGAGATCCGCGGCGCACACACACCGGATTCGGTGGCGATGGCGAGCATGGCATCCAAGGGCATCCGCGCCAATGACATCGTGCTGGTGAAGGGATCGCTGGGGACGCGCATGGCGCCGATCGTCGAAGCCATCCGCGACATGGACATCAATGCTGCCGCACGGCCGAAAGCCGCCAACGGCAACTCAAGGGGATAACAAGGGGAACATGCTTTACAATCTGCTCGCACCATTGGCCGAAGACCTCCGCGTCTTCAACCTGTTCCGGTATCTGACGTTCCGGAGCGGCGGTGCGATCCTGTTCGCCTTCTTCCTGACCCTGGTCATCGGCCCGGGCATGATTCGCTGGCTGAAGAAACTGCAGCGTGACGGCCAACCGATCCGCAGCGACGGGCCGGAAAGCCATCTCCTCACCAAGAAGGGCACGCCGACCATGGGCGGGCTCATGTTCCTGCTCTCGGCCAGCATCACCACGCTGCTTTGGGCGGACCTCACCAATGTCTATGTCTGGGTCGTGCTGTTCGTCACCATCGGCTATGGCAGCATCGGCTTTGCCGACGACTTCCTGAAACTCACCAAGCGCAATACCAAGGGCCTCAACGGCCGCTTCAAGCTGATCGGCCAGGCCGTCATCGGCATCGTTGCGACCATCGTCGTCGTGTCGCATCAGCCGGCCTCGATCGGCACCAGCGTGGCGCTGCCCTTCTTCAAGGACGTGCTCATTCCCTTGGGGTTTGGTTTCATCGTCTTCGGCGCGCTTGTCATGATGGGCGCCTCGAACGCGGTCAACCTCACCGACGGCCTCGACGGCCTCGCCACCGTGCCGGTGATGATCACGGCGGCCTGCTTTGCGCTCATCGCCTATCTGGTCGGCAACCAGATCTTTGCCGAATATCTGCAGCTCCATTTCGTGCCGGGTTCCGGTGAGCTTGCCGTCTTCTGCGGCGCGCTTTGTGGTGCGGGTCTCGGCTTCCTGTGGTTCAACGCGCCGCCGGCCATGGTCTTCATGGGCGATACCGGCTCGCTCAGCATGGGTGGCGCCTTGGGCGCCATCAGCGTCATCACCAAGCACGAATTGGTGCTGGCCATCATCGGCGGCCTCTTCGTCCTTGAGACGGTCTCGGTGATCGTCCAGGTGATGAGCTTCAAGATGACCGGCAAGCGCGTCTTCCGCATGGCGCCGCTGCATCACCATTACGAAAAGAAGGGCCTGGCGGAGCCGACCATCGTCATCCGCTTCTGGATCGTCGCCGCCGTTCTGGCGCTGATCGGCCTTGCCACGTTGAAGCTGCGTTAAGGGAAAGATGAGCGAGCTCAGCCTCCATATCCCGGGTATTGCCGGCCACACCTATGCGGTGCTGGGCCTCGGCCGTTCGGGTGCCGCGACGGCCGAGACGCTGATCCGTTCGGGTGCGCGCGTGCTGGCCTGGGACGATTCCGAGACGGCGCGGGCGATGGTCCCGGCCGACATCCTGATCGACCTCAAGACCGTCGATTTTGCGGAAATTGATGCCCTGGTGATGAGCCCCGGCATTCCGCTGACGCATCCCGTCCCGCATCCGGTGGCTCTCGCTGCCAAGGCAGCGGGCAAGCCGATCATCTCCGATATCGAATTGCTGGCGCTGGCGCAGCCCCAGGCACGTTTCGTCTGCATCACCGGCACCAATGGCAAGTCGACGACGACGACCCTCATCGCCCATATGCTGAAGGCGGCGGGGCGCAAGGTCGAAGTGGGTGGCAATCTCGGCCAGGCGGCGCTGAGCCTCGCGCCGGTCGGGATCGACGGCATCTATGTGCTGGAACTCTCGTCCTATCAGCTCGACATCACGCCGACGCCGATCGCCGACATAGCACTCCTCCTCAATATCACGCCCGACCATCTCGACCGGCATGGCGGGATGGCGGGCTATATCGCCGCCAAGGAACTGATCCTGCGGGCGAAGGGCAAGTCGAGCCTCGGCATCGTCGGCCAGGATGACGAACCCTGCCGCCAGCTCTTTGCCAAGCTGAAGGGCGGTGAGCGCCGCCTCATTCCGATCTCGGTCGAACAGCCGGCATCGGGCGGCGCCTATGTCGACAAGAACGGCCTGCTGATCGATGCCGTTCGCGGCGCCGCGACGACCGTGCTCGATCTGAAGTCGATCGCGCGCCTGCCGGGCAAGCATAACTGGCAGAACGCGGTTGCGGCCTATGTGACCGGCAAGGCCCTGGGCCTGTCGGCGGAAGCAATTGTCGCCGGCTTCGAGAGCTATCCGGGCCTTGCCCATCGGCAGGAACTGATCGCCACGGTGAACGGCGTCCGTTACATCAATGACAGCAAGGCGACCAATGCCGATGCCGCCGAAAAGGCGCTCGCCTGCTATGACAACGTCTATTGGATCCTCGGCGGCAAGGCGAAAGAGGGCGGCCTGGCCGGTCTCGAACCCTATTACAACCGCATCCGCCATGGCTTCCTGATCGGCGAAGCGGCACCGGCGTTCCTGAAACAGATCAACCGCGCCTTTCCGACGACGATCAGTGGCACGCTCGACAAGGCCGTGGCTGAGGCGCATGCCCTGGCCCAGCGCGAGAAGAAGCCTGGCGCCGTGGTGCTGTTGTCGCCGGCCTGTGCCTCGTTCGACCAGTACCCGAACTTCGAAATCCGCGGCAGCCGCTTTCGTGCCCTCGTCGAGCAAGCCACCGGCGTGAAGGGGGCAGCATGATCAGGGGTTTCGCCCGCACCGATCGCTCGATGGTGGCCCAGTGGTGGTGGACGGTCGACCGCTGGATGCTGGCGGCGGTGATCGCGCTCGCTTTCATCGGCGCCATCCTGGTGCTGGCGGCAAGCCCCGCGGTCGCCACCCGGATCGGCATGGACAGCTTCGCGCTCGTGCGCCGTCATTACGCCATGCTGCCGCTGGCGCTGGGCACCGTGATTTTCGTCTCCATGCTGTCGGCCAAGCAGGTGCGGCGCTTGGGCGTCATCCTCTTCTTCGTCTTCTTCGGCCTCACGGCACTTACCCTCTTCGCGGGCGTCGAGATCAAGGGCGCCACGCGCTGGATCTCGCTTGGGCCATTGTCGCTGCAGCCTTCCGAATTCCTGAAGCCCTGCTTTGCGATCTTCGCCGCCTGGATGTTCGCGCTGCAGAAGACATCGCCCAATATCCCCGGCAACATCATCGCCATCGGCGCCTATCTTGCGACCATCGCCCTGCTGTTGAAGCAGCCGGATCTCGGCATGACGGCGGTCGTCACCGCGACTTGGGCGGCGCAATTCTTCATTGCCGGCCTGCCGATTTTCTGGGTGCTGCTGCTGGTGGGTCTCGGTGCCGCCGGCCTCGTCGGCGCCTATTTCGCGCTGCCCCATGTCACCGAGCGTGTCGATCAGTTCTTCAATCCGGAAAGCGGCGACACCTACCAGATCGATCGCGCTCTTGAGGCCTTCCAGAACGGCGGTCTCTATGGCAAGGGTCCGGGCGAAGGCTCGGTGAAGCTGGTCCTGCCCGACGCCCATGCCGATTTCGTCTTTGCGGTGGCGGGCGAAGAATTCGGCCTCATCGTCTGCCTGATCCTGGTGGCGCTCTTTGCCTTCATCGTGCTGCGCGCGCTGTCGCGGCTGCTCGGCGAGCACAACCATTTCATCATCCTGGCCGCCACCGGCCTTGTCACCTCGTTCGGCCTGCAGGCCATCGTCAACATGGCCTCGACCCTGCATCTGATGCCGACCAAGGGCATGACCCTGCCGTTCATTTCCTATGGCGGCTCGTCGATCATCGCCATCGGCCTCGGTGTCGGCATGCTGCTGGCCCTCACGCGCCGGCGCTTCCCGGGGAGCGTCGAGCCATGATCGCAAACGACAACCGCGTGCAGATCGTGCTCGCCGCCGGCGGGACCGGCGGCCACATGTTCCCGGCCGAGGCGCTGGCGACGGAATTGCTGCGCCGTGGCTGCCGCGTCGACCTCATCACCGACGAGCGCGGCCAGGGCTTCGGCAATCGCCTGCCGGAAGTGAACGTGCACCACGTCGCAGCCGGCGGCGTCGCCGGCAAGGGTTTGGTGCCCAAGATCAAGAATCTCGCCCGCCTGGCGCTGGGTTATCTGCAATGCCGCAAGCTGATCAAGCGCCTGGATCCGGTGGTAACGGTCGGTTTCGGCGGCTATCCCTCCGTCCCGCCGCTCCTTGCCGCGCAACAGCGCGAAAGCCGCACGGTGCTGCATGAGCAGAACGCGGTCGCGGGCCGCGCCAATCGGTTCCTGATGAAGCGCGCCAGCAAGGTGGCTCTGAGCTTCGACAAGGTGCGCTTCTTCGAGGAACTCCCGGCCGACAAGATGATCGTCACCGGCAATCCGGTACGCCCGGCGATCAGTGCCCTTGCCAACCAGGCCTATCGCGCGCCGCGCGGTTTCGAGCCGATCAATCTGCTGATATTCGGCGGCAGCCTGGGGGCGCGGTCGTTCTCGCGTCATATCCCGGCTGGTGTGGCACTCATTTCGCCGGAACTGCGCAGCCGCCTTAAGATCGTGCAGCAATGCCGCCCCGAGGATATCGACGAGGTTGCCGCCGCCTATAAGGCGACCGGGCTCGCGGTCGAACTTAAATCCTTTTTCGACGACATGCCGCAGCGCCTCGCGGCAGCGCATCTCATCGTCTCGCGCGCGGGTGCCTCGACCGTGACGGAACTCACCGCCGCCGGCCGCCCCTCGCTGATGATCCCACTCCCCAACGCGATCGACGATCACCAGCTCGCCAATGCCCGCGCTCTCGAAGGGCCTGGCGCCGGCTGGGTGCTCACCGAATCCGCCATGTCCCCGGCCTCGATCGCCGAGCGATTGACGACAATCTTGAGCCATCCCGACCGGCTCGATCTTGCCGCCGCTGCTGCCAAGAAGCTTGGCCGGCGCGATGCGGCGGAGCGCCTGGCCGATGTCGTGATGAGCCTCGTGCCGGCCAGCCGGAAACCCCATTTGCAGACGGAGCCAGCGTAATGCGCGCCCTTCCACTCGACATCGGCGTGATCCATTTCGTCGGCATCGGCGGTATCGGCATGAGCGGCATTGCCGAGATTCTGCACAATCTCGGCTACAAGGTGCGCGGCTCGGATCTCGCCGACAGCTACAACACCAAGCGCCTCAAGGACAAAGGCATCCCGGTCGAGATCGGCCATCGCGCCGAGAATCTGGCCGACGCTGCCGTCATCGTCATTTCCTCTGCGGTGAAACCGGATAATCCCGAAGTTCTGGCCGCGCGCGCCAAGCTGCTGCCCGTCGTCCGCCGTGCCGAGATGCTGGGCGAATTGATGCGTCTCAAATGGTCGGTCGCCATCGGCGGCACGCACGGCAAGACGACGACGACTTCGCTGGTCGCGGCCCTGCTCGAGGCCGGCGGCTTCGATCCGACCGTCATCAATGGCGGCATCATCAACAATTACGGCACCAATGCGCGCCTGGGTGCCGGCGACTGGATGGTGGTCGAGGCGGATGAAAGCGACGGCACCTTCGTCAAGCTGCCGGCGACCATCGCCATCGTCACCAACATGGACCCGGAACATCTCGACCATTACGGCTCGGTCGATGCGATGAACCGGGCCTATGAGGAATTCGTCAAGAACATCCCGTTCTATGGTTTTGCGGCCCTGTGCATCGATCACCCGGTGGTGCAGGCGATGATCCCGCGTCTCGCTGACCGGCGCATCATCACCTATGGCTTCTCGCCGCAGGCCGACATCCGCGCCATCGATATCGAAATGGCGCCCACGGGCTCGACCTTCACCGTCGTCGTCAGCGACCGCTTCCGGGAAACCGAGCGCGAGATCAAGAACATGAAGCTGCCCATGGTCGGGCAGCACAATGTGCAGAACAGCCTCGCCGCCATCGCGGTTGCCAATGAGATGGGCGTCGATGACGACACGCTGCGCAAGGGTCTTGCCGGCTTCGGGGGTGTCAAACGTCGCTTCACGCGGACCGGCGAAGTGGCTGGCGTCACCGTCATCGACGATTACGGCCATCACCCGGTCGAAATCTCGGCGGTGCTGAAGGCAGCGCGCCAGGCGACGCAAGGATCGGGCGGCAAGGTCATCGCCGTCATGCAGCCGCACCGCTATTCGCGCCTTGGCAATCTGTTCGAGGATTTCTGCACCTGCTTCAACGACGCCGATCACGTCATCATCGCCGAGGTCTATGCGGCGGGTGAGGCGCCGATCGAGGGCGTCAGCGGCCAGGCCCTGGTCCAGGGCCTGCGCGAGCGTGGCCATCGCCATGTCGAACACCTCAGCGATCCCAAGGATCTGGCCGGGATGGTGGCGCCGATCGCGCATAAGGGCGATCTGGTCGTGTGCCTGGGTGCGGGCACCATCACCACCTGGGCGCATGCGCTGCCCGGTGAACTGAAGCCGTTGCTCGAGGGCAAATGATGAGGCCAGCCATGACCAGACAGTCATCGCTCATCGACAGGTTGCCAGCCGTCCGTGGCCGGCTGACCGAGGGTGCCAGTCTCGCGAAGGTCACCTGGTTCCGCGTCGGCGGGCCGGCCGAAGTGCTGTTCAAGCCGGCCGACGTCGCCGACCTGCAGGCCTTCCTTGCCGGCTGCCCCGCAGACGTGCCGCTCACGGTGCTGGGCGTCGGTTCCAATCTCCTGGTGCGCGACGGCGGCATTCCGGGCGTCGTCATTCGCCTCGGCCGCGCCTTCGCGGAAATCCGCACGGATGGCCGCAAAGTCTTCGCTGGGGCCGCGGCGCTCGATCTCAACGTGGCCTTGGCAGCACGGGCGGCTGGTATCGGTGGCCTCGAGTTCCTCTCCGGCATTCCAGGAACGATCGGTGGCGCAGCCCGAATGAATGCCGGCGCCTATGGCAGCGACCTTGCCGCTGTCTTCGCGTCGGCGACGGCGCTTGATCGGCAAGGCGTCATGCATCGCCTCGACAAGGACGGCATGGGCTTCACCTATCGCCACAGCGCCATTGCTGAGGATTGGATTTTCTGTGGCGCCGAGTTGGAAGGACAGCCGACCGACGCGGCTCTCATCCAGCAGCGCCTCAACGAAATTCAAGCGGCGCGCGAAGAGAGCCAGCCGGTGCGGGCGCGGACCGGTGGCAGCACCTTCGTCAATCCGACCGGCCACAAGGCGTGGCAGTTGGTCGACCAGGCGGGCTGCCGGGGTTTAAGCGTCGGCGGCGCCATGGTCTCGGAAAAGCACTGCAATTTTCTGATCAATACAGGCGCCGCCACGGCGGCCGATATCGAGACTCTGGGCGAGACGGTGCGCCGCCGCGTCAAGGAAACCAGCGGCATCGAGCTCGCCTGGGAAATCAAGCGTATCGGCGTCACCGCGGACTCACCGCTGGCGATCGCCGCAAAGTCTGAAGCGTAAGTGGAGTTGGTTGTAGTATGAAGCGCGTGACGGTCCTGATGGGTGGTTTGTCGGCAGAGCGTGAGGTCTCCCTCGCCTCCGGGGCCAATTGCGCGTCCGCTCTCAAGGAAGCCGGCTATGCCGTCGAGACGCTCGATGCCGGGACCGATCTGGGGCATCTGATCGCGCAGTTGCAGCAGCAGAAGCCGGACGTGGTCTTCAACGCGCTGCATGGCCGCTATGGCGAGGACGGCAACATCCAGGGCGTCCTCAACCTGCTGAAGATTCCCTATACGCATTCCGGCCTGATGGCGTCCTCCATCGCCATGGACAAGACCATGGCCAAGCGCCTCTTCACCGATGCGGGCCTGCGCGTGCCGGAAGGCAAGCTGCTGAGCCGTGCCGAGGTGATGGCCGGCGATCCGATGCCGCGCCCTTATGTGGTGAAACCCTATAACGAAGGTTCCAGCGTCGGCGTCAACATCATCCGCCCCGGCGACAATGCCAAGCCCTTTGCCGGCATCGACTGGCCCTATGGCGAGTTCGTCCTGGTCGAGCGCTTCATTCCTGGCCGCGAGCTCACCTGCGGCATCATGGGTGACGAGGCGATGGCGGTGACCGAATTGCGGCCGAAATCCGGCTTCTACGATTACGCCAACAAGTACACCGAAGGCTTCACCGAGCATCTCATTCCGGCGCCGCTGCCGGCAGATGTCTATGCCGAATGCCAGCGCATGGCGGTTGCTGCCTACAAGGCGGTCGGTTGCCGGGGTGTTGCGCGCTGCGACTTCCGCTACGACGATACCGGCACCGGCGGCGTGGGTGAGGTCTATCTGCTGGAGATCAACACCCAGCCCGGCTTCACGGCCTTGAGCTTGGTGCCGGAAATGGCCCGCCATGCCGGCATTCCGTACCCGAAACTCGTTTCCTGGATGGTGGAGCGCGCGCAATGCGACGTGTAAGCGCGCATAAGGGTGCCGCCGCCGCCAGCCTGTCGATGGCGGGGCCGATGCCGCGCAAGCGCCAGCTCAGCGCTACCCAGCGCGTGCCGGTCAGGAAGCGTCCGCGCTCGGCGATCGAGCGTCACCTGACCACGTTTGGGCTGGTCGTGGGCATCAGCGCTGCCGTCGGTGGCCTGGGCTATTGGAGTTTCAGCAGCGGTTGGGTGAGCTATCTCACCGCAAGCGTGAGCCAGCATTTCGTCTCCGCGACGGCCGATGCCGGCTATGCGCTGTCGACGCTGGAAGTCGACGGCCGCAAGGAAACGCCCAAGGACGACATCATGCTGGCCTTGGGCGCCATGAAGGGCGATCCGATCCTCGACATCGATCTCGAAGCGGCGCGCCAGCGCATCGTCGATCTGCCCTGGGTCACCAGCGCCGTGGTCGAACGGCGCCTGCCAGGCACGCTGCGCGTCACCTTGACCGAAGCCGAGCCGCTGGCGCTGTGGCAGAAGAAGGGCGATTTCTATCTGGTGAGCGATACCGGCGATGTGCTGGCGGTGAAGGATGTCTCGCGCTTCGGCAAGCTGCCGGTCATCGTTGGCGACGCGGCGCCCCAGAAAGCCGGAGCGCTCTTTGCCATGCTGAACCTCGCGCCGGACCTGCAGAAGCGGGTGACCGCGGCCGTCCTCATCGGCAACCGGCGCTGGAACCTGCGCCTCGACAACGGCGTCGATATCAAGCTGCCGGAAGTGGCGGCCGACACCGCCTGGCAGAAATTCGCCGCGCTCGAGAAGCAGCATCATCTGCTCGACAAGGATATCAGCATCATCGACCTGCGCCAGGACGACAAGCTGGTGGTGCGCCAGGCGCATCCCGCCGTCGCCGAGGACGCAGCCGGCGATGGTGCCAAGAAATCGACCAAGACCCAGGACAAGACTGAGCCGGAAGCGAATCCGGTCCTGACGCCGGCGGCGACGCCGGTTTCGGCCCCGGGCGCGAAGAACAACGCGACCTGAGGCGGGAAGACAAAGAGATGAAGAAGCCACGTATCGCGCCCAAGAACGGATTGATTGCCGCCATCGATGTCGGCAGCAGCAAGATCTGCTGCTTCATCGCCCGTGTCGCGGATGACGGGCGGCCGAACGTGGTCGGCATCGGCCATCAGGTTTCGCGCGGTGTTCGCGCCGGGACGATCGTCGACATGGAACAGGCCGAGATGGCGATCCTTTCGACCGTCCACGCCGCCGAGCAGATGGCCGGTGAGACGATCCAGGAAGTGGTGCTCAATCTTTCGGGCGGTTACCCGGCCTCGCAGACCGTCGGCGTCGAAGTGCCGCTGTCGGGGCGCGAAGTGGCCGAGCATGATCTGGAGCGCGTGCTGATGCATGGCAGCCAGATCAACGGCAATGCCGAGCGGCGCCTCATTCACTCGATCCCGGTCGGCTATTCGATCGATGGGTCCAAGGGCATCCGCGACCCGCGCGGCATGTTCGGTGAGCGACTCGGCGTCGACATGCATGTCATCACCGCTGCCGCCGGTGCCGTGCGCAACCTCACCAATTGTGTTGCGAAATGTCACCTCGATATCAAGGCGCTCGTGGTATCGCCTTTCGCCTCGGGTCTCTCGACTCTGGTGGATGACGAAATGGATCTCGGCGTCACGGTGATCGACATGGGTGCCGGCACCACGTCGCTTGCCGTCTTCTTCGATGGTCACGTCGTCTATACCGATTCGGTGCCGATCGGCGGTGGCCATGTCACCAACGACATCGCCCGCGGCCTCTCCACGCCGCTCACCCATGCCGAGCGCATGAAGACGCTCTATGGCAATTGCCTGGCCACGCCGGCGGACGAGCGGGAAATCATCCAGGTGCCGCAGGTGGGCGAGGAAGAGAATGGCCTGATGAACGCCATTCCGCGCTCGATCCTCATCGGCATCATCCAGCCGCGGCTGGAAGAAACCTTCGAACTGGTTCGTTCGCGCTTGGAGAGCTCCGGCTTCGACAAGGTGGCGGGGCGCCGCGTCGTCTTGACCGGCGGCGCCAGCCAGCTTTCCGGCGTGCGCGAACTGTCATCCCTCGTGCTCGACAAGCAGGTGCGCATGGGCCGTCCCTTGCGCGTCCACGGTCTTGCCGATGCGACCAACGGGCCGGCCTTTGCCACGGCATCCGGCCTGCTCTCTTACGCCCTCGAAACCGACGCCGAGGCACTTCACCCCGGCAAACCCCGCGAACAGGCATCTGGCGGCTTCATGGGCCGTTTCGGTACCTGGCTAAAAGACAATTTCTGATCATGCGTACGGAATAAGCGACCTTAAAAAAGGAGGCACCTCAATGACGCTCAATCTCTCTCTGCCCCAAGACCCGTTCGATATCCGCCCGAAGATCACTGTGATCGGTGTGGGTGGCGCCGGCGGCAATGCCGTTTCCAACATGATCCGCTCGAAGCTGGAAGGCGTCGAGTTCATGGTGGCCAATACCGATGCCCAGGCTCTGCAACAATCCTTGTGCGAACGTCGCATTCAGCTTGGCAACACCGTCACCAAGGGTCTTGGTGCCGGTGCCCGACCGGATATCGGCCGTGCATCTGCCGAAGAAGCGGTGCGTGAAATCGCCGAGCAGCTGGCCGGGTCCAACATGGCCTTCATCACCGCCGGCATGGGCGGTGGCACGGGTACCGGTGCGGCCCCCGTCGTTGCGCAGATCGCCCGCGAACAGGGCATCCTTACCGTCGGCGTGGTGACCAAGCCCTTCCATTTTGAAGGTGCGCATCGCATGCGCCTGGCTGATTCCGGCATCCAGGAACTGCAGCAATACGTCGATACCCTCATCATCATCCCCAACCAGAACCTGTTCCGCATCGCCAACGAAAAGACCACCTTCGCCGACGCCTTCAAGATGGCCGACGAAGTGCTCTATTCGGGTGTGCGCGGTGTCACGGATCTGATGGTCATGCCGGGCCTCATCAACCTCGACTTTGCGGATATCCGCGCTGTCATGAGCGAGATGGGCAAGGCGATGATGGGCACCGGCGAAGCCACCGGCGAAAACCGCGCCATCGCCGCGGCCGAGGCGGCCATCTCCAACCCGCTGCTGGATGAAGTCAGCATGAAGGGCGCTCGCGGCGTCCTCATCAACATCACCGGCGGCATGGACATGACCCTGTTCGAAGTCGACGAGGCGGCCAACCGCATCCGCGACGAGGTCGACCCCGATGCCAACATCATCTTCGGTTCGACCTTCGACCAGGCGCTCGATGGCAAGATCCGCATCTCGGTGGTGGCGACCGGCATTGAATCCATCGCCCAGGTGCAGCCGCGCGGCAACGGCATGTCGAGCGGTCTTTCGATCGTCGCCCGCAATCCCAACCCGCAGCCCGGCAGCTTTGCTGCTAACCCGCAGTCCGGCGGCTTCACCGCCGAGCCGCGGATGGATGCAGTTGGGTCAGGTTCGCTTGCGGCACAGTCGGTCGGCGTCCAGGCCGTGAACGCTTCGGCGCGCTCGGCCACGACGATGGGCCACCCGCAGATGGGTCACACGGCGATGATGACCCCGACCATGGGGGCCACTGCCCTGCAGGCCCAGCCAGTCCGGCCGATCCTGAAGGACGAGATGACGGCACTGGAAGTCAGTGTCGGCCAGAAGCAGCCGGAACGTCAGCCCGATCGGCCCTCGTCCAGCGCTTTCATCGCCCCGCCGGCGATGGAAGCCCGGCAGCAGCCGATGATGGCCCAGCCGGTGGTGCAGCCGAGCGTCTCCGCCTCCAGCCTCAACCTGTCGGCGCGGCCGGCGTTTGAACAGCCGCGGGCGGAAACGGTGCCGGCCCAGGCTTTGCAGAACGCCATGCAGCAGCCGACCGGGCAGGGTGAAGCGCGCAAGAAGGCACCGACGCTGTTTGAAAAGATGACCAGCCGCTTCGCTGGCCAGGGCAAGACCGCCATGCCGACCCGCGATGCGGTCCCGGCCGGTGTGCAGCGTCCGGAGCCGCGGGTGACGCGTCCGGAAGCGCCGGTCCAGCCCTCGCTTAACCTCGATCCGACGGAGCGCCTGACGCAGATCCGTCATGAGGAGGAAACGCTGGATATTCCGGCCTTCCTGCGCCGCCAGGCGAACTGAGCCTGGGGCAAGCTGAGCTTGTTCCGAGCGGGAAGGGGGCAATTCGGCCTCTTCCCGAGGTGCCTATGAACTGATCAGGGCCTGGGTGGCGATGGCTGCCCGGGCTCCTTTTTTGCTCCGATAACAATCACTTGGGTAAAGTGACCCGACCCCACCCTTATACTTGAGCGGGACGCGCCGCCCGCCTATAGTCGAGCCGCTTCGGCCCGGGGAAATGGATCTATGGCGACTCGAAACAGTTTGAAATCAAGTGCTTGGCGCCGCATTCCGGTCGGAGCGATGGCCACCCTGCTGACGGCGGGCTGGCTTGCCGCCTGTTCCACTCCCGACCCGGAAATTCCCGATACCCCGGTCGAGACGCTTTATAACAACGCCAAGGATTCGCTCGATTCCGGCCAGCCGGAAAAGGCTGCGAAGCTGTTTGACGAAGTCGAGCGCCAACACCCCTATTCGAAATGGGCGACACAGGCCCAGTTGATGTCGGCCTATTCCTATTACCAGGTCGACAAATACGACGATGCCATTCCAGCGCTCGAGCGTTTCATCGAATTGCATCCGGGCAATCGCAGCGCCGCCTATGCCTTTTATCTGCGTGCGCTCTGCTACTACGAGCAGATCGAGGACGTGACTCGCGACCAGGGCAATACCGAGTTGGCGCAGCGTGCGCTCTCAGACGTGGTGGCGCGCTTTCCGAACACGCCCTATTCGCGCGATGCCACGGTGAAACTCGATCTGGTGCGCGATCATTTGGCCGGCAAGGAAATGGATGTCGGCCGCTATTACCAGAAGCGCGGCCAGTATCTGGCAGCGATCAACCGCTTCAAGACCGTGGTCGACAAGTTCCAGACCACCAGCCATGTGCCGGAGGCGCTGGAGCGCCTGACAGAATCCTATGTGGCACTCGGTGTCTTCGCCGAAGCGCAGAAGACGACGGCGGTACTCGGCTACAACTATCCGGGTTCGCAATGGTATCAGGATGCCTACGCCCTCATCACCAGCAAGGGCCTGACGCCCGAAGGGAGCGAGGCCGACGCGCCGATCGCGCTGGTCGACCCTGCCACGGTCAAGGGCCTGGGTGGAGCAGCGACAACGGAAGCGACGCCTGACGCGCTGACAGCACCGCCTTCGGATGTGGCGCCGGCGCCTGACGCCGTGCCGGTCGACCCGGTGACGGGCCTGCCCTTGTCCGATGCCAGCGCGGCACCCGTGCCGGCGGCTCCGAGTGACGGCGGTCAGGGCCCGGCGCTTTCGACTAATTCGACCGAGGATTTGATGGCTCCGGAGCCGGGGAACGATCCTTCCGGCGAGCAGGTCCTGCTGCCGCCGGGTGAAACCCCGGCTCCGCAATAAGCCTGGGCCGGCGGACCATGTTGGTCGGCCTCACCATTGGCAATGTCGTTCTCATTGAAAAGCTGGAACTCGGCTTTGCGCCTGGCTTGACGGTGCTGACCGGCGAGACGGGCGCCGGCAAATCGATCCTGCTTGATGCCTTGGGACTCGCGCTGGGTGCCCGCGCCGAGAGCGGGCTGGTGCGGGCGGGTGCGGCACAGGCCGTCGTCACGGCGGAATTCCATCTGCCCACCGACCATGCCGCCCTCAATCTGCTCGACGCGCAAGGGATCGAGCGCGACGAGAACCTCATTCTGCGCCGGCAACTGGGCAGCGACGGACGCAGCCGCGCCTTCGTCAATGACCAGCCGGTGAGCGTCGCCTTTCTGAAGGCGCTGGCCGAGCACCTGATCGAAATCGAGGGCCAGTTCGAGACCCATGGTCTGCTCGATCCGGCGACGCATCGGGACCTCTTGGATGGCTTCGGCGGCCATAAGATCGAACTGGCGCGCACAGTCGAGGCCTATCGCCAGTGGAAGGCGGCAGATAACGCCCTGGGCGAGGCACAAGCCGTGCTTGAAAAGGCGCGCGCCGACGAGGATTTTCTGCGCCACGCCGTGGCGGAACTGGAACTGGCCGATCCGCAGGCGGAAGAAGAGACCAAGCTTGCCATGGAGCGGCAGTTGCTGCTGGCCGGTGCGCAGGTCATCGACGCCGTCAACGCGGCGCATCAGGATCTCGCCGGTGACAAGGGGGCCGACCGCGCGCTGATCTCGGCCGAACGCCGCCTGCAACGCCTCGGCGATAAGCTCGGCGAAGCGCTGGGTGCGGAACTCGCGGCCATCGCCGGTTCGCTCGATCGTGCGGGCGTCGAGCTCCGCGATGCCATCGCCGGCATCCAGAATCTGCAATCCTCGCTCGATGCGGACCCGGCGCGATTGGAGCGGGTCGAGGAACGGTTGCATCTGCTGCGCGATCTTGGCCGCAAGCATCGCGTGCGCGCCGACACGCTGCCGGACTTGCTGGCCGATTTGTCCGCACGCCTGCAAATGATCGACGGCAAGAGCGGCGACATTGCGGGCCTTGCGGCGCGGGCGGCGGAAACGCGCAAGGCCTATCTCGCGGCGGCCGGTGCGCTGACGCAGCTGCGCCAGAAGGCCGCCAAGACGCTGGACGCCGCCGTGACGAAAGAACTGGCGCCGCTGAAGCTGGAGAAAGCACGCTTTGCCACGCGGATCGAGGCCTTGCCCGACGCGCAGCTTGGCGAAAACGGCGCCGATCGCATCGCCTTCGAAGTGGCAACCAATCCCGGTGCCGAGCCGGGGCCGATCCAGCGCATTGCCTCCGGCGGCGAGTTGGCGCGCTTCATGCTGGCGCTCAAGGTATCGCTGTCGCGCGCACAGCCGGTGCCCACGCTGGTGTTCGACGAGGTCGATGCCGGAATCGGCGGTGCCACGGCAGCGGCGGTGGGCGAGCGGCTGAAGCGCCTGGCCGAGCAGTTGCAGGTCCTGGTCATCACCCATTCGCCCCAGGTGGCAGCACTTGGCGCGCAGCATTGGCGGGTGGAAAAAAAGGTCGCCAAAGGCGTGACCTCGACCACCGTGGCGACCCTGACGAAAGAGCAGCGGCGCGAGGAAATCGCCCGCATGTTGTCGGGTGCTACCATCAGCGACGAGGCCCGCGCGGCAGCCGACAAGCTGCTGAAGGGTGCTGCATGACCAGTAAGAAGGCGCCGGTCCAGAAACCCGTCGATGAACTCGACGTGATGGAAGCGTCTTTCGAACTGGCGCAACTGGCCAAGGACATCGAGCATCACCGCAAGCTCTATTACCAGAAGGACGCACCCGAGATTACGGATGCGGATTTTGATGCGCTGATGCAGCGCAACGAGGCGATCGAGAAACGCTTTCCCAAGCTGAAGCGGACCGACTCGCCCAGCGACAAGGTGGGTGCCGAAGCGGCGCAGGGTTTTGCGAAGGTCGCGCATCTCACGCCAATGCTCTCGCTCGACAATGCGTTTGCGCCCGAGGACGTGACGGATTTTGTCGACCGCATCCGCCGTTTCCTGGGCCTGCCTGCCGAGACGCCTGTACCGCTCGCCGCCGAGCCGAAAATCGACGGTCTCTCTGCCAATCTTACCTATGAAGACGGCGTTTTCGTGCGCGGGGCCACGCGCGGCGACGGTGCCGTGGGCGAAGACATCACCGCCAACCTCAAACATGTGGCCGGTGTGCCGTTGCGACTGAAAGACGGCAACCATCCCGCGCGGATCGAGATCCGCGGCGAAGTTTACATGTCGAAGGCCGGCTTCCTGAAGCTGAATGACGCGCAGGAGGCAGCCGGCAAACCGGTCTTCGCCAATCCGCGCAATGCCGCTGCAGGGTCGTTGCGCCAACTGGATGCCAGCATCACCAAGTCGCGGCCGCTGCAGTTCTTTGCCTATGCCTTTGGCGCCGTCGAAGGATTGAAGAAGCGTCCCGAAAGCCAGCATGGCCTCAACGAGCAGCTCATGGCCTGGGGTTTCAGCGTCAATCCGCGCCGCAAGGTGACGCATGATCTGGCCGAGACGCTGGCCTTCTATGAAGCTGTGCAAAGCGACCGCGCGACACTCGATTACGATATCGACGGTGTCGTCTACAAGGTCGACCGGATCGATTGGCAGGAGCGCCTAGGCTTCATCGGTCGTGCGCCGCGCTGGGCGATCGCCCATAAATTTCCGGCCGAACAGGCGCAAACGACCCTCAAGTCGATCACGATCCAAGTCGGCCGCACCGGCGTGCTGACGCCGGTCGCCGAATTGGAACCGGTCAATGTCGGTGGTGTCATGGTCGGCCGCGCGACGCTCCACAACGAAGACGAGATCGCGCGCAAGGACATCCGGGTCGGCGACCGGGTCATCGTGCAGCGCGCCGGTGACGTGATCCCGCAGGTCGTCGCCGTGCTCGATGCCGAGCGCAAGGGCCGCAGCGCGCCGTTCAGGTTCCCGACGGCTTGCCCCGTCTGCGGCAGCCATGTCGAACGCGTGCCAGGTGAAGCAGCGACCCGCTGTACCGGCGGCTTGATCTGTCCGGCGCAGGCTGTCGAACGGCTGCGCCATTTCGTGTCGCGGATGGCCTTCGATATCGATGGCCTGGGTGGCAAGCATATCGAAGCGTTCTTTGCCGACGGACTCATCAAATCGCCGGCCGATCTCTTTCGCCTGAAGGACAAGCGCGACATCCTGCTAGATCGCGAGGGCTGGGGCCAGCTCTCGGTCGACAACCTGTTGCGCGCCATCGAGACGCGCCGGCAGATATCGCTGGAGCGATTCATCTATGCCCTCGGCATCCCGCAAATCGGCGAGGAGACGGCCAAGTTGCTGGCGCGTCACTATTTGACCTTGGATGCCTGGCGCGCGGCGATGCTGGCTGCCAAGGACCCTGAGAGTGCCGCCTATCAGGATCTCGCCACCATCGCCCGCGTGGGGCCGTCGATCCGGGCCGACCTCATCGAGTTCTTCGACGAAGCGCATAATCGTGCGGTGGTCGAAGATCTGGCCGGTTTCGTTGCCGTGCAGCCTTTCGTGCCGCCCAGAGTGGGCGATTCAAAGGTGGCCGGAAAGACGGTTGTCTTCACCGGAACCCTGGAACAGATGACCCGCAACGAGGCCAAGGCGCGGGCCGAGAGCCTGGGCGCCAAGGTGGCAGGGTCGGTGTCCAAGAACACGGATTACCTCATCGCCGGCCCTGGCGCAGGTTCCAAGGCCACCAAGGCGAGCGAACTTGGTATTGTGGTATTATCGGAACAGGAGTGGCTTGATCTGATCGGGGGCTAGCCCATCGAATGTTCGATCGGGGTGACATAAGATCCGCGAGCGTCCTGGCCGGCTATGACTACTGGCTTGGCAAGCAGCGTGCGCTCGGCGACCCGGACATGTTGCCGGCGCGTCGCGACCTCGATCCCGTCCTCGATGTTCCGCGCCTGCTACCGCATCTGATGCTGATGGATGTGCAGCACGATCCGCTCGATTTTCGCTACCGCCTGGTGGGCTCCGCCCTGCGCCGGCACATGGCCGAGGACTGGACCGGCCGCTATCTGAGCGACATTCCCTTCCAACGCCAGGGTTCGACCGTCTGGGACAATAATCTTCGCGTGTTGAAAGAGCGGCGTCCATTGCTGGCGCGGCCGCCTTATATCGGCCCGCACAAGGATTTCCTCTTTGTCGAGAGTGTGATCCTGCCGCTTGCCGCTGATGGCCAGTCGGTCGACATGTTGCTGTTCGCCGTCGACTTCATCGGCAGTGCCGCCATGGCCGCCAAGTCTGCAAGATAAGACAGGTTCACGCCATGTTCGATGCCCCGCGCGCGGGTGTCTTTGCCGCCAAGACATCGGCGGATCGTCAATCGGCGGGTGAGGGATCAGCGCGGCGCCACAGCTTGGCTTGATCGAGCAATTCCCGCGACCTGGCGCGATGGGGGCCGTAATCTTCCAAGGCAATGAACTGGCTGACCTCAGGCCCACCTTTCGTGAGCGGCCAGATGCCATATTCATAGCTGAAGGATCCGCCGACCAGCGTCTTCACGGTGCTCAGTCCATAGACTGGCTGCGCCGTCTCGAAGCAATGCCGGTAATGCGCCAGCCAGCTTTCTTCCTCGCCGGGCGGAATGAGCTGGTCGAGATAGTGGCCGGTGAAGTTGAGGCCGGTCACATGCACCACTTCGGTGCCGACCAACCGATAGCGCACCCGGAAAGGGCGCTCGACTTCCGAGATGAGGATATAGGGCAGCAGGAGGGGAATGGCGGCCGGATCGAGATCGGCCCTGTCGGGCAATGGGCGGTCGAGGGCGTTCTTGCGCCACCAAGCATCAAGTTCCCTCACCCGCGCCGATTGGGATCGCTTGATATCCAGCCACGCCGTCATGCCACCTTCCGAGCGCTATGATGGCAGGAGGGTAGAATGTCCGACGGTTCTTCACAACTGAAAGAGATAAATCGATATATTTAAGTATGTGTTCTTGGGCAAAATTAGACCTGGTCGCTCAGTTTTCCTTGGCGTCGGGGCGCGGTGCCGTTGGCAAATGTGGTGTTGTGGCTTGGCTCGATATCCGCTCGCGGAACGAGCGCACATAGGTGGCGACGGGGTCGTCCCTATCCGGCAGGGTGATGACTTCGGCCGCTGAGTTCATTGCGGCCGCCATGCCTAGCCGGTCGTTTCCATAATCGCCGACTTCAAATTCCAGCACGGCATCGACTGGAATGCGATAGAGACTGCCGATCCGGAAATGACGCAGTTTGCCGGCTGCACAAAGCTTGCGCACATGACTGCCAGAGCATTCCCAGCGTTCGGCCAGTCCGTCGAGTGTGAAGGGGCGCCCGCCATTCATGATGTCTTGTGGGTCAGGCGTTTTCACATCTTCTTCCGACATTTTCATTTCTCCCTGTCGGGCCGCGGCTGCCCGCCATCATTTGGCTGAGCTTGCGGATAAGGCCCCGATGAGAGTTGAAATGGCGGCCGGCCACTTAAGTTTCATGGCTCGAGTTTCAACGGCAAAAAAAAAGCGGCCCCGTCGACAGCGCGCGGGAATGCGGACAAACTATTCGGATCTAAGGGAAAGATGGTGCCGCCTCGCGGAATTGAACCGCGGACCTACTGATTACGAATCAGTTGCTCTACCCCTGAGCTAAGGCGGCGCCGGGCCTTGTTGGCGCGGGCCGGAAGCTAGTTTATCAGCCGGGCGGCGTCAACAGAGGCGGCATCGGAATTCGCACCGGCCTCCGTCTTTCGCCCAGCGTCGCTGCCGGCGGTCAGAATCGTGATTTCCCTTGTCCGATCAACAGGTTCTGCTCCGCCAGCGGGCTTTGCAGCAAGGCTAAGAGCGGCGCCACCCAGCCGGGCGGCGGCGCCATGGCGCCATTCCAGGCTGTCGATCGCCTGGCATTGCGGACAAACCAGCTGCCAATGACCGCTTTCCGGGCCGGCCTCGCCGCGATGGCCGCACTGGCGGCAAATCCAGGCAGCGTCCGGCCGTGCAGCACTGGCGGCGTCGAGCCAATGGTGCGCCGTCACCGGATCGTGCCGCTCTCGCTCCTCGAGCACAGCCAGGGCCCGGCAGGTGGCGCGGGCCGGGCCACCCAGCTGCTCGGTTTCGATGGCGGCAAGGCGGTCGACGTGACGGCGGGCTTCGCCCCAAAGCTCGGCGGCGATATCGGCCTCCGCCAGGATGCGATGGCTTTCGACATGATCCGGGTTCTGCTTCTGCAGGCGTTCCAGGCGCTGTGTGCGCTCCAGCGGCTTCTCGTTCTCGCCCAGGGTCAGATAAAGCTCGCCCAGGATTTCGTGTGGATGATCGTCCCAGATCTGCTCGACGAGGCGCATCGCCTCCTTGCGCTTGCCCTGGCGCAACATCAGGCGCACCAGCACATAGCGCGCCGGGGCGAAATCACCGGCAAGCTTCACGGCTTCGCGCGCCGCACTCATGGCGACATCGACCGAGACGTCTGTGCCGTCCGGGATGAGCGCCTGCCGCGCTTTCTCGGTCAGCAGAGCGGCGCGGCGGCGCTGCCCAATCTTGGCGTCGATAGCGCCGGCCCGCACCAGGGCCTTCAGGCTTTCATCGGCGGAATCGAAGCGGCCCGCCTTGGCCTGCAGGCGCAAAGCCGTTTCCGCCGCCCATTGCGCATGCGGGTTGGCGGCAAGCGCGCGTTCCGCGAGGCGCCGCGCTTCCGTCTCGTTGCCTTCTTTCATCGCCGCATGGGCAAGTCCGCGCAGGCCGAGGATCGCGGTTTCCGGCGTCTCGGCCAGCGCTTTGAAATGGGCGTGGGCCGCCACGTCATCGCCTTCAAGCTGTGCTGCCTGGGCCGCCAGCAGGCGCGTAATGGGTGGTTCGCCATCCCGTTTGGCGAGCAGTTTGCGGGCCTGCAGGGACAGGCGCTTCGCCTCCCGCGCATCACCGGCCGCGGCAGCCGCAAGACCGCGCGTCAGGATCTGGTAGCCCTTGGCTTCCCGCGCCGCCCCGCGCATGGCGCCGATATCGCCGGGCACCGCGATGATGCGCGCGACGATGCGACCGACCGCATAAAGCAGCACCAAGCAGACCAGCACTCCCAGTAGAGACAGCGCGATCGGGTGCAGGTCGATGCGATAGCCGAACCAAACCAGGGACAGATTGCCGGGCTGGTTGGCAAGGTAGACGGCGACCGTGACCAGGATGGCCAGCTTGATGACGAACCAGAGGACGCGGAAGAAGGTCATCGCCGCTTGCCTCTCAGTTCGACGGTTCAGCGGCTGGCGCGCCGACCGCGGGCGCCAGCGCCTCGGCGGAGATCACCGCGAGATCGGCCCCCGCCGCATCGACAGCGAGCCTTGCCTCGGCCTGGCTGAGCCAGACCTTCGCCGCTTCGCCGGCCTGGCCGGTCAGTGCCTTGATCTCGGCAGCGGCGCCGGCAAGGTCGCCGCTGCTAAGCCGCGCTTCGCCACGGGCAAGATGTGCGAGCGCACCATCCCCTTCGACCTCGCCCACCGGCCGCACGGTCACGAGTTCGGAGAGGCGCGCAAAGGTCTTCTGCAGCCAGGACGTCTCGATGCCGACCGATTCACCGGCCGTGTCGGCAGCGGCACCTTGCGCGATCTTTTCGGCCGGGAACGCGGCCTGGAGTTGCGCCAAGGTCGGCGCGCCGTCATTGGCAAAGGGCTTCAGGGCGCCAAGGGTGGGGGCAAGCCTTGCCGCCAGATCGGCATCGGCGCGGCCCAGATCCTCGGTGGCCGCAAGCTCCGCGGCGAACGGTGCCTCGCTCCCCAGCGCAGCGCGCAGCTGGCCGACCGTCAGCACCAAGGCCGCAGCGCGCTGACGCTTGAAGCCGGCTTCGGCATTCTCCTGCGACAGGTTGCCAAGATCGACGCCGAGGGATTTGGCCTGGGTCTCGAGTGCGGTGAGCCGGTCGCCGAGCGCGCTGACATTGTCGAGCTTGGCCTTGGTCGTTTCGATCTGCGCCTTTTGCGCTGCCGTCTCGTTGCTGAGGAAATCGAGCCGCGTCGTCGTGTCGCCGAGGGCGGCGAATTTACCTTCGAGCTCGGCGATGCGTGCGGTGAGCGCGCTGACATCGGCGGCCGGCACTTCCGGCATCGCGGCGCTGGTGGCATCGGATGTGCTGGCCGCGGCGGCAGCTTCCGGCGCGGGCAGGTTCTTTAACTGGTCTTCGAGCGCCGCCAGGCGCATCTCGATGGGCCCAAGATCCAAGGGCGTTGCCGTGTTGGCCGTATTGCCGGTCGCCTGGGCCAGCTGGTCTTTCCAACTGGTGATCTCGCTCTGCAGCGCTTCGATATCGTGGCGCGCTTCGCTGTCCACCGCCTCGCGATTGCCCAGCGCGTCCTTCAATGCGGCGACATCGGCCTGCAGGGCCGTGAGCGCATTTGCGTCGGTTGCCGGTACGGCGGCGATCGGCAGATAGGGGCGCCAATAGGGTTCGGCGACGACCATGCCGGCCCCGGCGACGGCGCCGGCGATGAGGCCAAGGACAAGGGCGCCGCCCCGGCCGGTGCTGGCCGGCTTGGGCATGGCGGCGACGATGGCGGCGCCGGCCACGGCATCGCTCGCTGCAGCAGCGCGGGTCTTCTCGTCGATTTCCGCCGCCGTGCCGGGAGCGCGGCCGTCTTTGCCTTCGGTCGCTGGATGGGACATTTCCGTCTCTCTCCTTTTCTGCTCCGCATCGACCAGGGCCAGCAGGGCCGCGATGTCGGGTTGCGCCGCGATTTCGACGCGGCGCCAATCGAGATCCTTGAGTTCGCGCGCCACGGCGGCACTGAGGCACAGCGCCGTCACATCCTTCAAGCCGTCCTTGGCGCCACCGGCCTTGCGCCAGAGATCGACGAAGGTGCGGGCCGAGCGCGGCGAGAACAATGCCACGGCATCGATCCCGCCCAGGCGCAGATTCATCAAGGTGCCGGGTGGCAGTTCGCTGGCAGGCACCGCGTCATAAAGCGTCACGCGCCGCACCGTGAAGCCCGCTGCTTCCAATTGGCCTTTGAGATCGCCAGCAAGACTGGATCCCGCCGCATGCAGCAAGGCGCCGTCGCCGGCCTTGAGGCGATCAGCCACAAGTGTGGCAAGGCTCGTCACGTCGCCGGCGGCACTTTCGATATCGGTGAAGCCCAGCGCCCTTGCGGTCGTTGCGGATCCGTCGCCGACGGTGAAAACCTTGATGTCGCGGCGCGCCTCGGCTGCCGCAAAGCAGCGGGCGCCATTGGCGCTGGTGAACAGCACGGCCTGGACATTGCCCAGATCGATTGGCGGATTGGGCACCGGCTGGATCGTCAGCAGCGGTTCGACCGCGACATCGATCCCGCGCGCGGCAAGGCTCGCGGCGAAGCTGTCGGCGTCTTCCCTGGGTCGCGTGATGAGGATGCGCATGGGGTGAAAATTAAGCCAGGAAGTCCGGCCCGGCTAGTGACTTAAGGGCACGCCCCGAGTCGCGCCCGAGTTTCTCGGCATCCTGGACCGATCCCTGCCGTTCATCACGATGCACGGTGGCACCGTTTGGCAGCGCGATCAGGGCCGTCAGGTGCAATTGGTCCCCAGCGATCTCGGCATGGGCTGCAATCGGCGTGCGGCAGGACCCTTCCAGTTCCGCCAGGCACGCCCGCTCGGCCGCGACGGCCGCCGCGGTCGCCGCATGGTGCAGCGGCGCCAGCAGATCCTGTATGCGGCGATCGGTCGCGCGGATTTCAAGGCCGATCGCCCCTTGCGCCACGGCCGGCAACATTTCCGTCATATCGAGGATGGCCGTCGCCACATCCGCCTTGCCGAGCCGCTTCAATCCGGCCAGGGCCAGCAATGTCGCGTCGGCATCGCCATTGGCAAGCTTCGTGAGCCGCGTCCCCACATTGCCGCGCAAGGTCACGACCTTAAGGTCCGGCCGCAGCGCCAGCAGCTGCGCCTGGCGGCGGAGCGACGCCGAGCCGATCACGGCGCCTTGCGGCAATGTCGCGATGCTGTTGCCCTGGCGGCTGATCAGCACGTCGCGCGGATCCTCGCGTTCCAGCAGGCAGGCGATGACCAGCCCATCTGGCAGTTGTGTCGGCACATCCTTCATCGAATGCACGGCCACATCGATGCGGCCGTCGATGAGGGCTTCCTCGATCTCTTTCGTAAAGAGGCCCTTGCCGCCGATCTCGGACAGCGCCCGGTCCTGGATCTGGTCGCCGGTCGTCTTGATGATGACGATCTCGACCGCCCCGGGGGCAGCCAGGGCTTCATGGGCGGCACCCAGGCCGGCTTTCACCATTTCCGCCTGGGCGAGCGCCAGGGGCGACCCGCGCGTGCCGATGCGCACCGCCGCGGCGCTTTTGGGGGTGCTGCTCTGGTTGATCCCTGGTTCCGAACCGGCCATAACTACCTCAATTCTGCTGGCCCTTTCCTAGCGGCCCGGCGGGGCGATTGCAAATGGCGGAAAACGCGCAAAATGGTCGTTCTGGGTATCGAATCTTCCTGCGACGAGACGGCGGCGGCGATTGTGACCGACGACCGGCGCATCCTGGCTGACACGATCTTTGCCCAAATTGCCGAACACACCCCTTTCGGGGGTGTGGTCCCAGAAATTGCCGCCCGCGCCCATCTCGACCATCTCGACGACACCATTGCCGCTGCCATGCGCCAGGCGGGCATGAAATTCGCCGATCTCGACGCCGTCGCGGTGACCGGCGGTCCCGGGCTCATCGGTGGCGTTATCGTCGGCGTGATGATGGCCAAGGCCATCGCCCTTGCCCACAAGAAGCCCTTCATCGCCGTCAACCATCTGGAAGGTCATGCGCTGACCGCGCGCCTCACCGACGATGTGGCCTTCCCCTATCTGCTGCTGCTCGTTTCCGGTGGGCATTGCCAGCTGCTCGTCGTCGAAGGTGTCGGGCGCTATCAGCGCTTGGGGGCCACCATCGACGACGCGGCGGGCGAGGCCTTCGACAAGGCGGCCAAGCTCATGGGTCTCGGCTTCCCCGGTGGCCCAGCGGTCGCCAAGGCGGCGGCTGGTGCCACCGCGCCCTTTCGTAACCTGCCGCGGCCGATGAAGGGTCGCCCCGATTGCAATTTCTCCTTCAGCGGCCTGAAGACGGCCTTGCGCCAGCGCGTCGACGCGCTCAAAGCCGAGCATGCCTTTGACGACGCGACGCGCGCCAATCTGGCCGCCGGCTTCCAGGCGGCCGTGGTCGACTGCCTCATCGACCGGACACGCCATGCGCTTGAACTGGCGCAAGCCGCGCATCCGACTTTAAGCGCGCTGGTCGTCGCGGGCGGTGTCGCCGCCAACCAGCATCTGCGCGAAGCCTTGCACAAGCTCGCCGCCAAGCATGGCATTCCCATCGTGGCCCCGCCGCCGCGCCTCTGTACCGACAATGCCGCCATGATCGCCTGGGCCGGCATCGAACGCCTCCATGCCGGTGAGCGCAGCGGCTTCGATTACGCCCCCCGGCCGCGCTGGCCACTCGATTCCGCAGCCCCGGCCTTGGCCGGCGCTGGCGTCAAAGCCTGACCTCTCACGCATAAGGATAAAGCCATGGCCTTCATGATCTTCTGCCTCGATAAGCCCAACCATGTGGAAACGCGCCTCGCCAACCGCCCGGCCCATGTCGAACATCTGACCAAGCACGAAAGCCATCTCATCTCGGCCGGCCCGCTCCTGACCGATGATGGCGAGACCATGATCGGCAGCCTGCTGGTGGTCGATTTTGCCGACCGGGCCGCGGTCGATGCGTTCCTCGCCGCCGATCCCTACAGCAAGGCGGGCTTGTTCCAATCGGTCACCGTGAAGCCCTATCGCAATGTCTTCCCGCGGAGCGGCAAATGAACCATTGGTTGGTGAAATCGGAACCCGTCAAATATGCCTGGGACCAGTTGGTGAAGGACGGCAAGACCTTCTGGAACGGTGTCCGCAATTACCAGGCCGCCAACAACCTCAAGGCGATGAAGAAGGGCGATGAAGCCTTCTTCTATCATTCCAATGAGGGACTGGAGATCGTCGGCATCTGCGAGATCGCCAAGGAATACTACCCGGACCACACCGATGAGAGCGGCAGGTTCGGCATGGTGGATGTGAAGCCGTCGCGGCCCTTGAAGACGCCTGTGACCTTGCAGGCAATCAAGGCCGAGCCGGCCTTGGCCGACATCGCCCTCATCAAGCAATCGCGCCTATCCGTGATGCCGATCACGCCGGCACAATGGAAGCTCATCTGCAAGATGGGCGGCGTGAAGCCCTGAAATCCAACTATGGCCCCGATCTTGCCATGATCCCGTCCCCGGTCTGACAGGATCCAAAGCGACAAAGCCCCTGTTCACGCAACTGACAGGGGTTTTTCATGACTGATTCCACATTCGCCGACCAACCGCCCGAGCCAATCTCGGCCCCCAATCCCTGGGCCAGGCGCTGGCGCGGCTCCGGTTTCGAGGCCGCCAAGCGCATTCTTTTTCTCAGCCTGCTCATCCTGGCGATGATGATCCCGCTCGGCATGGTGGAGGGCGTAGTGCAGGAGCGGGCGCAGCGCAAGCTCGATGTCATCGCCGAGGTGGGCGAACAATGGGGGCCGCTCCAGGCCGTGAGTGCCCCCGTGCTGGTAATCCCCTATGACACGATGGAAATGCGGCCCAAGGCCGATGGCACCGAGCTGCTGACCCGCATCCGGCATTATGCGACCTTCCTGCCGGCCGCCAATCACATCGTTGCCAAGACCAAGGTCGAGAAGCGCCACAAGAGCATCTATGAGGTGCTGGTTTATGGCGCCGACCTCACCATCAACGGGCATTTCGAGGCGCCGGATTTTACGCGCTGGAATGTGTCGCCGGACCAGATCTATTGGAACGAGGCGAGCCTGGCCATTCTGCTGCCGGGTGCCCGTGCCTTGCGCTCGATCGATCTCAGTGTTGATGGCAAGGCACAGAAGGTCGATGCCGGTCTCCTCCCGCAGCATCCGCGCGGGCAGGGCCTCCGCGCCGACCTTGATCTTGGCGCCGGCAAGCCCTTCGATTACTCGATCAAGCTGGCGCTGAACGGCCGCGATTCATTGAGCATCTGGCCGCTGGGTGGCCAGAGCGAGATCGATCTTTCCAGCGATTGGCCGCATCCCAATTTCATCGGTTCGCCGCTGCCCGCGTCGCGCGAGATCACCAAGGACGGTTTCAGCGGCCATTGGTCGATCAATCACCTGGCAACGGGCATTCCGCTGGCCTGGCGCGACGGCGAGTTCAGCCTCGATACCGCCGGCATGAATGTCGTCGGCGTGGCGCTGACCGAACCCGGCGATGTGCACCAGCAGACCGACCGCATCGTCAAATACGGCATGCTGGTGGTGGCGCTCACTTTCGGCACCATCTTCCTCATGGGTTTGCTGAAGCGCGACCGCGTGCATCTGGTGCAATATCTGCTGATCGGCGCGGCGATCTCGCTCTTCTATCTGCTGCTGCTGTCATTGGCCGAGCAAATGTCGTTCGGCGGCGCCTATCTGATCGCCAGCCTGGTCGATATCGCCATCGTCGCCACCTATGCCGGTGCCACCATCCGGCGTTTCATCGGCCTGCTCACCGGCCTCATCCTCGCGGCACTTCATGGATACATGTATGTGCTGTTGCAGATGGAAAGTTATGCGCTGCTTTCCGGCACGATCGGCCTGCTGCTGATCCTGGTCCTCACCATGGTGGCGACCCGGAAAGTGGATTGGTACGCCATCGGCGAAGACGCCGCCGCACGGGCATAGGAACACACGGACATTACAGTAATGAGCCTATGAATATTTACCTTTGGGAGATCTAATCTTGAATTTAAGCCTAGATCTTCCAAAGGTTTATTCTCGTGGGTTAACTAAATACACAGGTTTTGCGCACGATAATCGTCAGACATTTGCATCGATAATCGTGAGGCCAACCGTGTTCAAATCGTCGATTTCGAATCTGCTCATCACACTGCAGGTCATTATTTTAACGGGCCTGGTTGTGGCCATGGGTATTTTTGCGATTAACGCTTGGCACGATTACTCCGCCTCGAGCTTTGCGCTGCAGGCGGTGAACACCGACCGCACTGTGTTCCAGGCCGTCATTGATGTGCGCGGCCAGATCGGCACGACGCAAACGGCTATTCAGACCGAAGACGATCCCAAGGCAACAATCGATGCCGTCGTGGCGAAGGCAGATGCCAGCGCCCAAGCAGCGATCGAGGCGGTGAGGGGCCTGGAACTCGACGGCAAGGACCAGTTTCTCGCCAATGTCGATGCCAAGCTGAAGGCGGTGAAGGACATTCAGAAAGCCATCTACGACGAAGCGGCGCTCCCCAAGGACCAACGCGATCTCAAGCGCACGATGGATTGGCGTACGGCTGTCTATGGCGGCTTTGGCGCCTTTACGGAAATTTCGACGGCGATGGGCAATCTGGTGCGCCTGCAGGATCCGTTCCTGGCGGAGATGGTTCAGGTGCGGCGTATCGGCTGGATGCTGCGCGACAACTATGGACCGCAATGCACCTTGTTGCGGACACCGGCGGCCAAGAGCGAGCCGCTTACCCCGGAAAAGACCAACGAATGGCACGAAGGTATCGGCGTTTATAAAGGCGCCTGGATCGTCCTCGACGAATTGCTGGCGACGCCCGGCACACTGCCGGAGATCAAAGAGGTCGTTGAGAAGGCACGGGGTGTTACCGAGGATACGCAAAAGCAGATGAATGATCTGGTCGCCAAATTTGACGGCAGCGGCAAGCCGGCCATGGAAGCCAAGGCGTTCAGCGACCTTTGCAACGCGCCGTTCAAGCCGATGCTGGCAATCAGCTTTACGGCTTTCGACCAATCGAAGGCCCATGTCGAAGAGAGAAAGAGCGCCGCGCTGCTGACGCTGGTCGCGGCCCTCATTGGGTTGGGTGTTGCCCTGCTTCTTGCGGTCATCGGCATCTGGTCGGTTCTCAACCGGTTCTCGCGCCCCATTCACAAACTGATGATTGCCGTCGGCAAGCTGACCGACCGCAACTTTGTCGACCCCGTCCCGGCACCGGTGCAGCCCGACGAACTGGGCAAGCTCTCGACGGCACTTGAAAGCCTGCGCATCAGCGCCCTTGAGGCCGAGCGCCTGGAGGCTGAAGCGCAGAAGCGTTCTGCGGCAGAACTGGAAAAGGCGCGCGAGTTGCAGGAGCTTTGCCGCCAGTTTGACAATCAGGTCAAACAATCGTTGGTGACGATCAGTCAGGCCACGGACTCGTTGCGCAGCACCGCAGACACAATGCGCGACACCGCGACCAATTCCAGCACCCAGGCCCAGACGGTCGCCAATGCCGCCAATCAGGCAGCGGGCAATGTGCAAACCGTGGCCGCAGCGACTGAGGAACTTTCGGCTTCCATCGCCGAGATCTCGCAACGCGTGACCAGCAGCGCAGATGGCTCGAAGGCGGCGGTGTTGAAGGCCGAGGAGACCAACCGGACCTTCGACGCGCTGGCGAAATCGGCCCAGCGGATCGGCGACGTGCTGGGGCTGATCAGTGAGATCGCGGCCCAGACCAACCTTCTGGCCCTCAATGCCACCATCGAGGCGGCGCGCGCTGGCGATGCCGGCAAGGGTTTCGCGGTTGTCGCCTCCGAGGTGAAGAACCTCGCCGGCCAGACCTCCAAGGCCACACAGGAGATTTCTGAACTGGTGACCGAGATCCAAACGACCACCAATCAGGCGGTCATCGCGATCCGCGACATCACGGTCTCGATCAACGCCATCAGCGAAGGTGCCACGGCCATCGCCGCTGCTGTCGAAGAACAGGGTGCGGCCACCGGTGAAATTGCCAGCAGCGTCCAGCAGGCGGCGCAGGGCACCCAGGAAGTGACCCATACCATCGCCGTGGTGGCGGAATCGAGCCACCGCACAGGGTCGGCTGCAACCGATGTGACCAATTCGCTTGAAGGCATGCTGCGCGAGCAGACCAATCTCAGGCAGGCAGTCGAAGCGTTCCTCACAAAGGTGCAGGCGCGCTAGCAATCGCTTCGCATTTGCGCGGCATGGCCGCGCGTCCCCTACGCCTTTTGTAGGGATATCTTTTCCGGCCCGGCCGGGGTGCACTCGCATCCCGGCCGTTCCTTTGTCGCAATGCGGCAAAGTCTTGTAACGGCCATGCGATCTGTCGATAATCGATCTTGATAAGGCGTTGGCGGATACGCTCCGACGCCTTGAAAAACAAGACGATTTCTCGGGTTGGGAGGCCCGGCGGGTATGAGTGATCAGCAGGTTTTCGATGTGCCGGCGAGTTCCGCCGCGCGCGCTCTCGTCAATGCGGCGCAATACGATGCCATGTACAAGAAGTCGGTCGAGGACAATGCCGGCTTCTGGGGCGAGCAGGGACGCCGCGTCGACTGGATCAAGCCCTATACCCAGGTGAAGGATGTCGACTATACCGGCGCGGTCCGAATCCGCTGGTATCACGACGGCACCCTCAATGTGGCCGCCAATTGCATCGATCGCCACCTCGCCAAGCGCGCCAAGCAGACGGCGATCATCTGGGAAGGCGACGACCCTTCTGAATCAAAGCACATCACCTATGGCGAACTGGCCGAGCATGTCGGCCGCATGTCCAATGTGTTGAAGGCCAAGGGCGTCAAGAAGGGCGACCGCGTCACCATCTACATGCCGATGATTCCCGAGGCTGCCTACGCCATGCTGGCCTGCGCCCGCATCGGTGCCGTGCATTCCGTGGTCTTCGGCGGCTTTTCGCCAGACAGCCTGGCTGGGCGCATCGTCGATTGCGACTCCCGTGTCGTCATCACGGCCGATGAGGGCCTGCGCGGCGGCAAGAAGGTGCCGCTGAAAGCCAATGTCGACGCCGCGTTGAAGCAGTGCCCGGATGTCTCGGCCTGCATCGTGGTGAAGCGTACCGGTGGCAATGTCGAGATGAAATCGGGCCGCGATGTCTGGTATCACGAGGAAGCGGCCAAGGTTTCGCCCGACTGCCCGGCCGAGGCGATGAATGCCGAAGACCCGCTCTTCATCCTCTATACGTCGGGTTCTACTGGCAAACCCAAGGGCGTGCTCCACACCTCGGGCGGCTATCTGGTCTATGCCTCCTTCACCCATCAATACGTCTTCGATTATCACGAGGGCGATATCTATTGGTGCACGGCGGATGTGGGCTGGGTGACCGGGCACAGCTACATCGTCTATGGCCCGCTCGCCAACGGTGCCACGACGCTCATGTTCGAAGGTGTGCCGAACTATCCCGATTCCTCGCGTTTCTGGCAGGTCTGCGACAAGCACAAGGTCAATATCTTCTACACTGCCCCGACCGCGATCCGCGCGCTTATGCGCGAGGGCGAGGCACCGGTGCAGAAATGCAAGCTGGACAGCCTGCGTCTCCTCGGCTCGGTGGGCGAACCGATCAATCCCGAAGCGTGGCTGTGGTATCACCGCGTCATCGGCAAGAACCGCTGCCCCATTGTCGATACCTGGTGGCAGACGGAAACCGGCGGCATCCTCATTTCGCCTTTGCCTGGTGCCACGAAGACGAAACCTGGTTCGGCCACCAAGCCGCTGCCCGGCGTGATGCCGCAGATCGTTGACGCAAATGGCAACGTGCTCGAAGGGGCATGCGAGGGCAATCTGTGCATTGCGGATTCCTGGCCGGGGCAGATGCGCACGGTCTATGGCGATCACAAACGCTTCGCCGAGACCTATTTCAGTGCCTATCCGGGCAAGTACTTCACCGGTGACGGCTGCCGGCGCGATGCCGACGGCTATTATTGGATCACGGGCCGCGTCGACGACGTCATCAATGTCTCCGGCCATCGCATGGGCACGGCGGAAGTGGAAAGTGCCCTCGTGGCGCATCCGCAAGTCGCCGAGGCCGCCGTTGTCGGTTATCCCCACGACATCAAGGGGCAGGGCATCTACGCCTATGTGACCTTGAAGACCGGCGTCACTGCGACCGAGGAATTGCGCAAAGAGTTGGTGCTGTGGGTGCGTAAGGAGATCGGGCCGATCGCAGCCCCCGACCTCATCCAATGGGCGCCGGGCCTGCCCAAGACGCGTTCGGGGAAGATCATGCGCCGAATCCTGCGCAAGATCGCCGAAAACGAATACGGCGCCCTCGGCGATACTTCGACGCTCGCCGATCCCAACGTGGTGACCGATCTGGTCGACAACCGGATGAACAGGTAGGCCACATATCAGTCGTCATCCCCGGGCGAAGACCCGGGGATCCACTGTTGCAACGGAGAGAGAGTGGATGCCCGGGTCAAGCCCGGGCATGACGTCTTCTGGGAGTTGTTACCCCACCAAATGCCCAAAGGCACTGACCACCTGCTCATAGAGCGGGCGCTTGAAGGCGACGATGAGATCAGGCGTTTTTTTGAAATCGGCCCAGCGCCACTCGCTGAATTCCGGGTGCTCGCCGTTGATGTTGATCTCGGCATCGGTGCCGGTGAAGCGGAAGGCGAACCATTTCTGCTTCTGCCCGCGATAACGGCCCTTCCAGATATGCGGCACGAGCTCGCGCGGCAGATCGTAGCGCAGCCAGTCCGGCGTCTCGGCGATCAGCACCGCTGATTTGACGCCCGTCTCCTCATAAAGCTCGCGCCAGGCGGCGGCGATCGGTTCCTCGCCCTTGTCGATACCGCCCTGGGGCATCTGCCAAGCAGGTTCCGGGCTGTCGAGGCGCTGTGCCACGAAGACCAGGTCGTGCCCGTTTAACAGCACGATGCCAACACCTTTGCGATAAGGCAGCTGGTCAATCTCGATATCGGTGATTGCGCTCATGGGGCCGTTCCTTGTCTGTTGAGGAAGGCAGTGGCCGGGACCAGCGCCATGCCCCGATCCTTGGCTGCCGCCGTGAGGCTCGTCAAGGCGGCGATGGAAAGCGGATAGGCCGGAACGGCCGTCAGCACTTTTCCCTTCGCCTTGGCGGCGGCGAGCAGACCTTCGATCTCTGCCGTCAGCGCCTGGCGCGAGGCATCCTGCGGCAGCATTTCGTCAACGCGAATATGCAGGGGTGCGTCGGCCATGCCGGTGGTCGCATCAGCCAGGTCGGCGCTGGTGACCAGTCCCAATCCGCGCTGACCCAGTTCCGAAAGGATCGGGCGCAGGGCCGTCTCGTCGGCAAGGAACCGGTCGCCGAATTGCGTGGCCAGTCCAGCAACGCCATCCGATTCTTTCAGGAGTTCGCCGAGGCGGCGCAGATTTTCCTCCGCGTTGAGGGCGGTGAGCAGCCCCAGCGGCCCCGGATCATCCTGCGGATAGTTCCGCGGCTCCAGCGGCAGGTCGAGCAGCACCTCGTGGCCGTAAGCCTGCGCGGCGTCGATCCAGGCAGCAAGCTCCGGCGCATAGGGGCTGAAGCTCAAGGTGATTTCTGGCGGCAGATCGGCGATAGCCGCCGCCGTGACACCGCGATTGAGGCCGAGGCCCGTGACCAGCACGCCGATGCGCGCGCGGGTGCCGAGGAACAGGGCTGGACGCGAGAAGCGCAGGACCGGCGGCTGGTCGAACTCGCCCGGCACGAGGCGCAATGATTTGGGCGGCGGACGCTTCTCCAGCAACTCGGCCGGGCCCATCGCCGCCAGCACCAGCGGCTTCACCGGTGCCGCCGGGGCTGGCGCCGCATCCATCGACGCCATCGACTGCAGTGCCGGTCCATCTTCCGAGGCTGATGTCGTGGCCGGATCCGGCGTGCGGCCAAGATCGATGATCTGGCCGCCTTGTGCCAGCAGGCCAGCCAACTGGCCGGTCGCCTGCAGATAGAGCCCTGCGCCAGCAAGGATCAGCAGGATGAGGACGAGGAAGATAAAGCCTGGGCCGCCGATCCAGCCACCACGCCCGCTGGTCACGGGTGGGTAGGGATCGAGCGGCCCAGTATCGCGACCCGGCATGTCACCGGGCTCGTCTCGCTTGGCGCGCATCTGTCGCGCTGGCGGGGTCAGTTCGCCGCTGACTTTCCTTGGATGAGGTTGAGACCCCGGAGCAGATCGAGCGCACGCGCCAGCTGGAAGTCGTCATCCGGGCGCGCGATCTGCTCACGTTCCGAACCGACGAAGGGTGTCGCGTCTTCCTTCTTCTCGCCGTCCTTCTTGGTGTCGGTGCCGGGCGCCTGGTCAACCGCTTGCGCCGGCACGGTGTCCTTCTTGCCTTCCTGGCCTTCGCCCGTGCCCGGGTTGGCAAGGGCGCCCTTGAGATCGGATTCATGCGGCCGGTTCTCGGCGCCGAGCTTCTCGACCTTGGCCTGCTCCACCAAGATGTCGGGGTCGATGCCAGTGGCCTGGATCGAGCGGCCCGACGGCGTGTAATAGCGCGCCGTGGTGAGGCGCATGGCGCCGTGGCCGGGGATCGCCATGATCGACTGTACCGAGCCTTTGCCGAACGACTTGGTGCCGATCAGCACGGCACGGCCGTGATCCTGCAAGGCGCCGGAAACGATTTCCGAGGCCGAGGCCGAACCGCCATTGATGAGCACGATGATCGGCTTGCCACCGATGATGTCGCCGCTCTCGGCGTTCCAGCGCTGGGCATCATTGGGATCGCGGCCGCGGGTCGAAACGATCTCGCCCTTTTCAAGGAAGTCGTCAGAGACCGAAATCGCCTGGTCGAGCAGACCGCCCGGGTTGTTCCTGAGATCCAGCACCAGGCCTTGCAGGTCGTTCTTGGTCGCCTTCTTCAGTTCGTCGATCGCGGCGCGCAGGCCGCTATCGGTCTTCTCGCTGAAGGAGGTGATGCGGACATAGCCGATATTGCCGTCCTCAAGTTCCCAGCGCACCGACTTCAACTGGATGACGTCGCGCTTCAGGGTGACTTCGAACGGATCCTGGTCGCCACGCAGCACGGTGAGGGTCACACTGCTGCCGATTTCGCCGCGCATCTTCTCGACCGCTTCGTTGAGCGACAGGCCCTGTACCGGCTGGCCGTCGATCTGGGCGATGAGGTCGCCGGGCTGCATGCCGGCCTTGGCCGCGGGCGTATCGTCCATCGGCGTCACGACCTTGATGAGGCCGTCCTGCATGGTGACTTCGATGCCGAGACCGCCGAATTCGCCTTTGGTCTGCACCTGCATGTCCTGGTATTCCTTCGCATTCATATAGCTCGAATGCGGGTCCAGCGAGGTCAGCATGCCATTGATGGCGGATTCGATGAGCTGGTCGTCCTTCACCGGCTCGACATAGGCGGCGCGCACGCGCTCGAACACTTCGCCGAACAGGTTCAGCTGCTCATAGGTGTTGACCGGCGGCGCGTCGGTCGTGGCGTTGGATTCTGCCTGGACCAGTGCAGGGCCGAAAGCGACGGTGCCGATGATGATGCCGGCGGCCAGCGCGGTGGCGACGAGGAGCGATTGGCGGAACATGTGCGTAAATGACCTTTAGTTGCTGTTGTTGGTTTTGAAAATCGGCGCCGGATCGAATGGCTGGCCGTTATGGCGCAGTTCTACGTAAAGCCGAGGCCGCCCATCTCCCAAATTACTGCCGCTTCCGTCCCCGGCCGATCCTGCCTCGGCCGCCGACGCGGTTTCCAGTCTACCTGCTGCGCCCATGCGACCGATCGGTTCGCCGGCTTTCAGCCATTGGCCGACCTCGACGACCACCCGGTCGAGACCCGCCAAAATCGTATGATACCCACCCGTATGCTCTATGATCAATATTTGCCCATAGCCGCGAAACGGGCCTTCGAAAACAATCTGGCCGTCAAATGTGGCCACAATTTGGGCGCCGGGTCGGGTCTCGACCTCGGTCCCCTTCATGCTGCCGGCGGTTTCCGTGGCGGACCCGAACTTGGTCACGATTTTACCGCTGACCGGCCGTGTCAGCTTGCTGATATCCTTGGGAAAAGCGCGCAAATCGGCCGGTTTCTTGAGGCGCGCTGCCTTTTTGGGGGGATCCGGAGTGAGGGCCGCCACCTGGGCGTCATCCGATTCGGCGGGCTCGGCGTCGTCGTCGGACCCCTGATCTGTCGGGTTTTCCGCCTGGGTGTGCTCCAGGCGGGCAATCAGGTCCTGCAGATTCTTGGCCTGATCCGCCAGGCGCTGCAGGCGCTGCTTGGTGGCATCTGTCTCGGCCAGGGTCGATTGGCGCAAGCCTGACTTCTTGGCGACGAGGTCCGAAAGGCGCTTGTTCTCCCCCGCCAGCTGAGCCAGCGCCGCCGTGAGGTCATCGCGCCGGAGCGCCATCTCCTGGCGCAGCTCCTTGATCTCGTTGAGCTCGCTCTGCAGCGATCGGGCCCGCGCATCGAGCACCGGCGTGGTAAGGCTCAAGAGCCGCGCCGAGCGGGCCATGTCGATGGGCTTCTCCGACCCGAAGAGCAAGGCCTGGCGCGGCATGGTGGAAAGGCGCTGCAGCGCCACCAATGTGGCCGACAGTTCTCTGCGACCGCGCATCAGGGCGGCTTCCTTCTCCTGCTCGGATTCGCCCAGACTGCCCAACGTCTCCTCGATCTCGGTCACCTCGCGCTCGCGCTTCTGCACATCTGCGGCGGCCGAGATCAGCGCTGTCTGCAGGTCGGCCACTTCCTTGTCGAGGGCTGCGGCCTTGTTGGCCAATTCCTCGGCCTTCTTCTGGTTGGATTCCATCTCTTGCTGCACGTTCTTCAAATCGTTGGTGCTCTGGGCCATTGCTGCCGGGCAGGCAGCACCGAGCGCCAGCACACAGGCTGCCGTGAAGAGTCGATGCAGGAAGATGGGCGAGGTCACGCCGAAGCCGCACCGGCATTGTGGCCGTCTGGTGCGGGATCCGTCACCAGCGACTGGCCGGTCATCTCCTTGGGCTGGATGATGCCGAGCAGTGCCAGGATGGTCGGCGCCACATCGGCCAAGCGCCCGTCATGCAGCTTGTGGACCCATGCCGGCGCATTGACCAGGATGAAGGGCACGCGGTTGAGCGTATGGGCGGTGTGCGGCTCGCCGGTGATGGGGTCCTTCATCATTTCGCAATTGCCGTGATCGGCGGTGATGAGCAGGGCGCCGCCTTGTTTGACGACGGCCTCGCGCACGCGGCCCAAGCACGCGTCGACGACTTCGACGGCCTTCATCGCAGCCTTGAGATTGCCGCTGTGGCCGACCATGTCGCCATTGGCGTAGTTGACGACGATGAGGTCGAACTTGCCCGAACCGATCGCCTCGACCAGCTTGTCGGTCAGCTCATAGGCGGACATTTCCGGCATCAGGTCATAGGTCGCAACCTTGGGGCTCGGCACCAGGATGCGTTCCTCGCCGGGAAAGAGGCTTTCCTCGCCGCCGTTGAAGAAGAAGGTGACATGGGCGTATTTCTCGGTCTCCGCTATGCGAAGCTGCGTCATGCCATGGTCGGCGATGATCTCGCCCAAGGTGCGCGTCAGTTCCACCGGCGGGAACAGGCAGGGCATCAGCTTGGCAAGCTCGGCTGAATACTCGACCATGCCCAGGATCGCGGAGAAGCTCGTCACCTTCTTGCGCGCAAAATCCTTGAACGCCGGATCGATGAGGGTTGTCAGCAATTGCCGCGCGCGGTCGGCGCGGAAATTTGCCATCAGCAGCCCGTCGCCATTGCGAAAGCCTGGAAAGTTGCCGATGAGCGTCGGCTTGATGAACTCGTCCGTTTCGCCGCGCGCATAACCTTCGTCGATCGCGGCCTGCGCGGTGGCGACACGCGGTGCATCGCCGTGGAAGGCGTCATAGGCCAGGGTCACCCGTTCCCAGCGCTTGTCGCGGTCCATCGCGTAATAGCGCCCGCCCAGCGTGCCGATGCGCACATTGGGCAGGTTCGCAATCTTCGCCTCGAAATCGGCGACGAAACCCTTGGCGCTCTGGGGCGGCGTATCGCGGCCATCAAGAAAGCCGTGCACAACGACGCCCAGGCCCAGGCCCGACAGGATCTTGCACAAGGCCACCATGTGGTTCTGGTGCGAATGCACGCCGCCCGGCGACAACAGGCCCAGCAATTGCACATCGCCCTTGGCGGCACGTACCTTGGTGACGAAATCTTCCAGTTCCGGAATCTTGGCGATCGAGCCGTCGGCGATGGCGCGGTCGATGCGCGGCAAGTCCTGCATGACGACGCGGCCGGCACCGAGATTCATGTGGCCGACCTCGGAATTGCCCATCTGGCCCTCGGGCAGACCCACATAAAGCTCCGACGCGTCGACCAGGCTCCAGGGATTTTCCGCCGTCAGCCGGTCCCAGTTCGGCGTGTCGGCGAGGACAACGGCATTGTCCTCATGCTCATGCCGATGCCCCCAACCATCCAGAATGCACAGGACGACGGGTTTCGGGCGCTTGTCGGTCATCGGGCGGGAACTCATCTTGGCTGAAAGTTGCGTGGCCCCAGATGTAACCCGAACAGGTCCCTTTCGCCAGTGCGTTGACGGTGGCACGGGCCGGCGGTGGCAGAACATTACTCAATTGATTCAGGTAATTGACACCCTATCAAATAGCTTCTTCGTCATGCCCGGGCTTGACCAGGGCAGCCAGTCTTTCCAGGTAATCAGTGTATCCCCGGCTCTTCGCCCGGGGATGACGACATCAGGGGCCTTCAATCCCGATGATAGGGATGTCCGGCGATGATGGTCTGGGCGCGGTAGATCTGTTCCATCAGCAGCACCCGTACCAGCATATGCGGCCATGTCATGGCGCCGAAGGAAAGCAGCAGGCCGGCGCGGTCGCGAATGGCGGACGCCAGGCCATCGGCGCCGCCGATGATGAAGGTGATCTCGCTATAGCCCTGGTTGCCCAGTGCCGTGATGCGCTTGGCGAAGTCGCGGCTGGGGAGATTCTGTCCGCGTTCATCAAGGGCAATGATGACGCGCTTTGCGCCGCCCTTGGCATTCAGCGCCTTCTCGATAAGATCGGCCTCGGCTGCCATCAGTTCCGCACCGCTGATGCCTTTCTTGGCCTCCAGCTCGACGATCTCGCTGGGCCAGGTGAGGCGCTTCATATAGGTCTCGACCAGCGATTTCTCGGGGCCGGCCTTGGCGCGGCCCAGCGCGATGATGCGAATCTTCATGGAGGTGTCGGCTTTCCGGGCGGTGGCGTCGTGGTGGCGAAGGCGGCTATAGTGCGACGACTATCGGCCAAGCTCAATGATGTGGCCCTACGAATGCACGTTTTCCGGTTTCTGCCGCGCCTGATCCTCACGTTATCGCTGGCGGCCTGTGCCAGTCTGCCGCCGCGCAACCTGGCGCCGCCGGCCGACATCCGCAGCAACATCCTGCGCCTCGCTGATCAGGAATGGCAGGCCTTTGGCAGGCAGACCGTTTATCGGGCACCCGACCGGCATGAAATCATCGACCCCGTCGGCGTCTGGGAGGATGACCGCAAGGGCTCGGCGCTGGTTGCCAAATACTGGCGCGGCATCGGCGAGGATTGGACGGGCGTCGATGGCGACAAGCCCTGGTCTGCGGCCTTCATCTCCTGGGTGATGGCCCAGGCCGGCGTCCCGCCGGAAGAGATGCCGGCTTCCGCCACGCATGCCAGTTACCTGCGTGCCGCCATCGGCGCTGATGACAGCCATTGGCGGCCGCATCCGCCGGCCGATTACGCCCCGCAACCCGGCGATCTCATCTGCGCCACACGGGCCGGACAGAAGGTCGCGCGCTATGACGACGTGCCCTTGGGTGCCACACTCCATTGCGACATCGTTGTACATGTCGGCGCGGGGTTTCTTGAATCGATCGGCGGCAATGTGCGCAACTCGGTCTCGAAATCCGAACGCAAACTGGGCGCCGATGGCCGCCTCGGCACCAATGCGGATCGGCCCTGGTTCCTGGTGCTGGAGAACAGGTATCCGTGAGCGATTGTTCGCCGTATTCTTCGTCTCCGTCGTCATGGTCGGCGCAGGCCGCCCATCCACGCGTTTCATTTAGCGGGATTGTGCCTCGCTGCGACAAACCCGTGGATGGTACGCCTTCGCGTACCATGACGAATTGCTAGGGTCGCACGACATGCAACGCCTCTTCCTCGGTACTGTCTTGCACTTCCTGTCGGATCCCGGTGCGGAACCCGCCCCCGGCAGCTGGCAGCTGTTCGAAGACGGCGCTCTCCTGGTCGAAAACGGCAAGGTGATGCGTGTCGGCGATGCGGCGACTTTGCGCGCGGACCAGGCGCCAAGCACCGAGATCGTCGATCACCGCGGCAAGCTGATCCTGCCGGGCTTCGTCGATACCCATGTGCATTCGGCGCAGCTTGATGTGATTGCATCTTATGGAACACAGCTGCTCGACTGGCTGACGCGCTATACCTTCCCGTCGGAGCGGCGCTTCGAGGACGCCGATCACGGCGCCCGCATGGCGAATATGTTTCTCGACCGGCTGCTGGCCAGCGGCACCACCACGGCCTCGGTCTATCCGACCGTGCACAAGCAATCGGCGGAAACATTCTTCGCCGCAGCTGATGCCCGTAACATGCGCATGCTGGCCGGCAAGATCCTGATGGATCGCAACTGTCCGGGCTATCTGCGCGACGATGTCATCAGTGCCGAGGTCGATTGCCGGGACCTCATCCAGCGCTGGCATGGCAAGGGGCGTCTTGGCTATTCGCTGACGCCGCGTTTTGCGCCGACATCGACGCCTGCGCAATTGGCGATGGCGGGACGTCTTTTCAATGAGGTGCCGGGGCTGCATCTGCAATCACATCTCGCCGAGAATGTCCATGAGATCAAATGGGTGCACGAACTGTTTCCCGACCGGCGTTCCTATCTTGATGTTTACGACCATTTCGGCCTGCTCGGCGGGCGGGCCATTTACGGCCACTGCATCCATACCGATGCGGCCGATCGCGCCCGGATGGCGGAAACACGCACAGCCATCGCCTTCTGCCCGTCCTCCAATCTCTTCATCGGGTCCGGCCTCTTTGATTTCGAACAGGCGAAGGCAGCCGGCATTCGCGTCGGCTTGGCGAGCGATGTCGGCGGCGGCACCTCGCTCTCCATGCTCCAGGTCATGGCGGACGCCTATAAGGTGCTGCAGCTCAAAGGCCAGCATCTCAATCCGTGGCGTGCCTTCTACCTCGCCACCTTGGGCGGCGCGGAGGCCCTCTCGCTCGATGCCCATATCGGCAATTTCATGCCCGGCAAGGAAGCGGATTTCACCGTGCTCGATTTTGCCGCCATCCCGATCCTGAAGCACCGCGCCGACATCGCCCGCGACTTCGCCGAGCGTCTCTTTGCGCTGATGATTCTCGGCGACGACCGCGCGGTGGCTGCGACCTATGTGCTGGGAGAGCGGGCCTTTTAGCGGTTGAGAGGCCCCTCACCCCAACCCCTCTCCCCGGAGGGGCGAGGGGCTCAAAGCAGATCTCGCTGGAAACTCCCTCGCCCCACGAAGTGGGGAGAGGGTCGGGGTGAGGGGTCTTTTAGTGATCTGCGGCCGCAGGTGCCCCGCGCGGGCGTTGCATGATCGGCACCAGGACGATGGCGGCAAGGAAGATGGCGCTGAGCAGGAATTGGGCATCGGCCATCGTCAAAACCTCGGCCTGCATGTAAACCGTGTTGGCCAGCATCTTGATGGCGGCATTCTCGGCAACGCTGCCCATGGCGCCAGCCATGCCGTGACGCGCATTTTCCAGGAAGCTCTGCACCACCGGGTCGCCTGCCGGCATGTTCTCGACCAGGCGCGTCCAGTGCAGCGACATGCGCTCGGTCAGCACCGTGTTGATGGCGGCAAGGCCGATGGCCCCACCCAGATTGCGCATCAGGTTGTAAAGGCCGCTCGCATTCTTGATACGCTCCGGCGGCAGCGTGCCAAGAGCCGCGGCATTGACGGGGATGAACAGGAACATCAGCGCGAAGCCGCGGCAGGCCTGCGGCACGAAGAATTCCCAGAAGCCCCATTCCGACGTCATGAGGGATTGAAGATGCGTGCCGAGGCCGAACATGCCGAGGCCGAAGGCCAGCATCAGTCGCGGATCGAGCACGCCGGCAAGGCGTCCGGCGATCGGCGCCGACATGAACTGGAAACAGCCAGTCACGAACATGACCAGGCCGATATCGAGCGCCGTGTAATCGCGCACGCGTCCAAGGAACAGCGGCATCAGATAGGTCGAGCCATAAAGGCCGATGCCGATGATGAAGCTGAAGGTACAGCCGATCAGGAAGTTCCGATTGGCGAAGGCGCGGATATCGACGATGGGCTGACGGTAGCTCAAGACGCGCCAGGTAAACAGCACGCCGGCGATCGCTGCCACGACGGCGAAAGTGAAGATCGTCCGGTCGTCGAACCAATCGTCGCGCGGGCCTTCTTCCAGCACGAATTCGAGCGAGCCCAGGAATATCGCCATGAAGGCAAGGCCCAGGTAATCGAAGCCCGGCAGCAGTGACCAATCCGGCTTGTCGAAATCAACCAGGGTCCAGACGGTGATGGTGACGATGGCGCCTGGCAGCAGGTTGGCCAGGAACAGCCAGTGCCAGCTGGAAATCTCGGTGATGTAGCCGCCGAGCGTCGGACCCAAGGTCGGCGCCATGGTGGCAACGAGGCCCATCAGCACCGAGAGCATGTTGCGTTTGGACGGCGGAAACACGGTGTAGCAGGCGGCAAAGACGGTGGGGATCATCGCGCCGCCGATGAAGCCCTGCAGGGCGCGGAAGATGATCATCGAATTGATGTCCCACGCCAGGGCGCAGAGCATGCTGGTGATAGTGAAGCCGGCGGCGGAAATCGTGAACAGCACCCGCGTCGATACCAGGCGCGTGAGGAAGCCTGAGAGCGGGATCATCACCACTTCGGCGATGAGGTAGGACGTCTGAATCCAGCTGGCCTCGTCGGAACTGGCGGCGAGGCCCGCCTGGATATCTGAGATCGAGCTTGAGACGATCTGGATGTCCAGGATCGCCATGAACATGCCGACGACCATGGTCATGAAGCCGATCCAGTCGCGGCTCGTCAGCGGTCTTTCCATGATCGTCAGGCCTTGTTCGGTCGTTTGTTACGGCTGCTTGGCCTTGGGTGCCGCATTGGCCGCACCGAACAGCCAACCGCCGGCCTGCGCCAGGGCGGGTGCTGCGACCGTGGCGGTGTCAACGGCCACCTCGACCGACAGGCCGGGGCGCAGCAGGCCGTGCAGTGTCGAGTCTTGCGGCAAGGCGATGCGGACCGGGACGCGCTGCACGATCTTGGTGAAGTTGCCGGTAGCGTTCTCGGCCGGGAGCAGGCTGAATTCGGCACCCGATGCCGGCGAGAAGCTGTCGATCGTGCCCTCGAGCTCCTGGCCCGGAAAGGCGTCGATCTCGACCTTCACCTTCTGGCCCGGCTGCATGTGGCCGATCTGCGTTTCCTTGAAATTGGCAACGACATGGACGTCATTGGGGACCAGCGACAAAAGCTGGGTGCCGGGGCTCACGAACTGGCCGACGCGCACGGCGCGGTTGCCGATGACGCCGTCGATGGGCGCGCGGATGACCGTCTTGTCGAGATCGTTCTGCGCCAGCATCAGCTCCGCCTTGGCTTCGGCAAGCTTGGCCACCGCTTCGGCACGGTTGGCGTTGAGAACGCCGATCTGCGCGCGTTCGGCCACCAGTTCGGCATTGATACGGCTCGATTCCGCTTCCGCCTTCAGCTTGTCGGCGGTGGCGTCATCCATTTCCTGCGTGCCGATGATCTTGCCAGAGACCAGCTTCTTGTAGCGGTCGAACATCTGCCTGGCGCGGTTGAGTTCGGCACCGGCCGACCCTTGCGCCGCTACCATCTGCGCGATGCGCGCGTTCTGATAGGTGATCTGGCTGTCGATCGTGGCAAGGCTGGCCTCGGCGCCGGCGACGTTGGCTTGCTTCTGGGCCACCTTGGCGCGGAAATCGGAATCCTCGATGGTGAGGAGGACGTCACCAGCGCGGATCGCCTGGTTGTCGCCGACTGCCACCACCGCCACATAGCCTTCGATGCGCGGGCTGATGATCGAGATGTCGCCCTCGACATAGGCATTGTCGGTCGATTCAATAAAGCGCGCGGTCTGCCACCAGTACCAGCCACCGGAGACGGCGGCGATGGCGGCGAGAGAGACGACGGATCGCAGGATCAACTTGCGCATGGGGCAATTCCTCATTCAAATTCTGCCGGCAAACACGTGCCGGAGAGGGTCGCTTCGGGGTCTGTCAGCGGTCCCAAATCGCCCCTTGGCGGAGCCAGACCGGCCTTTGACAAGGCTAGACTAGACTGTCCAGTTCAATTCGCCTTGAAAATGGATTGCCTTGGCCTACCTGTCAAGGGTAAACTGAACCGATCAGTCTAGTTTCGAGAAGAATTGATGACGAAGCCCATTGCCGCTTTAGCGATCCCCGACCCGTCCGCCGCCTGCTTCGAGCATGTGCGCGACCCGGAGACAGGGGAAGAAATGCCTGCCAAGGCCGCGCAGGTCATGGAGGCAGGGTCCAAACTCTTCACCGAGCACGGTTTCGGCGCCGTGAGCATGGACCAGGTGGCCAAGACCGCTGGCGTCTCGAAGGCCACCGTCTACGCCCATTTCCAAAGCAAGGAGCAGTTGTTCGTCGCCATCGTGCGCGCGGCCTGCCTGTCCTATGCCGAGAACGTCATGCCGGAAGTGCGCGATGCCATGGATATGCGGGCAGCGCTGACCCGGATCGGCAGGTCCATTGCCGGTTTCCTCACCGCGCCCCGCACCATGGCGATCTATCGCGTCATCGTGGCGGAGGGGCCGCGTTTCCCCGATCTCGCCCGGCGCTATTACGAGACCGGCCCGCGCACCTTCAAGCGGTTGCTCACCCAATATCTGACCGAGGCGGTTGGCCACGGCGATCTCAAGATCGACAACCCACGCCTTGCCGCCGAGCAATTCTGCCAGATGGTGCGCGGACCGCTTTACATGCAGGTCCTGCTGGGGATCGTCGATGACCCGGAATCGCTGTCGGTCGACACAGTGGTCGATGGCGCGGTCGAGGTATTCCTGCGTGCCTATGGTCCCGACAGCCGGCCAGCTGCTTAAGCAGCGCTGACATGGTTCTGCAGGCTGCTGGGGTCCAGCACCTTAAAGAAGCTGTCGATCCTCGTGCCGTTGCGAGAAAGCGGCGCGATGAGCCGCACATATGACCACAAGCCGCCGTCCAAATTCACATATGTCCGTTCCGCAAGACTTGGAATGCCCAACTGAGCAACCGTCAGCGCCGCGTTGACGACATGGCGCGCATCGGTCGGGGAGAAGAAGTCGTCGGTGGTCCGGCCGCGCAATTCGCCGCCATATTTCTGGCAAACATGCGTGCCGGCCAGACGCACGCGCAGTCGGTCTGGGTTCTCTTCAAGATCGAGCAGCATCACATAGGGCAACAATGCCTTGGGCATCGCCCCTGGATCGATGCTGCGCGGCGCGCGCCGTCCATCGGATTGCTGCCAAGCCTGCAATGCATCGGCAAGATCAGGATAGCGCCCGATCTCTGTCAGCGGGATGTCGCGGTGTTGTCGCACTGACTGGGCGAATTCGGCTTGCAACATGTTCGGTCCTGTTAACAATTTGCTGTTCGACTTGGTACGCGCCGAAATCGATGCTGGATCCCCAGTTAATCATAGTATCGTGTGTGTTTTTTGGGAATAATTTACGCCCCCACCGCGTTGGCATAGACCCGGCGCGGCGGCGCCTTCAGGCATGTCTTTCCCGCCGAAAGGGTTGAGCCTGACAGCCTTCCGTCCAATGCCCTCCGTCTGATGCAATCGGTTCGGGCGGGGCGCGCAAAAATTCTGTTAATAGTTTCCCATTAGCTTTAGCCCGGGAGACATCATCGAAAAGGGTCTGGGGCCGATGCTCGATTGGTTGGCGAATTTCCGTATACGCACCTGGCTGCTGGTCGGCTTCAGCAGTGTCTCTGGTCTGCTGGTCATCGTCATCGCCGTCAATCTCTGGCAGGTGCGCAGCAATGCCGACATAACGCAGCGCATGGTGGCCGAGCGCCTGCCGACGACGACGGCCGGCAATGCCCTGGTCGCCAACGTGCAAAACTCATTGACTGCCTTGCGCGACTGGATGCTGACCGGCAACGAGGTTTTCAAGCACGACCGCGCCGATGTCTGGACCCAGATCAACACCAATGTGAGCCAGATCGACGCGCTGGCGGCGGATTGGGATGAAGCCCGCGACCGAGATGATTGGAACCAGGTGAAGGCGCTGCTGACCGGCTTTGCCGAGGCACAAGGGAAAGCCGAGGCACTGGCCAACAGCAAGGACGAACAGCCGGCCCTCAAGCTCATGAACGAGCAGGGCGAGAAGCTGATCCAAACCATCGTCAAGAGCGTCTCCGGCATGATGAACGAGGAGCTCGCCCAAGCGGCCACGGAAGAGCGCAAGGAACTCCTTATTGCGCTTTCTGATCTGCGCAACGCTTTCTCGCTGGCGCAAGCCTCGCTTCGCGCCATGGTGATGACCGGCAACGAGCAGTTCCAGAAGGAGTTCGAGAAGAACTTCAAGGTCAGTGGCAGCCGTTTGAAGACTGTCGAGAAGATGGCGGCCTTGTTCACCATCGGCCAGAAATCGGCCTTCGCGACACTGAAATCGAGTTACGAGAAATTCACGCCGCTGCCCCCACAAATGATCGAGATCCGCAAGTCGCCCGGCTGGAACCTGGCGCAGGAACTGCTGAACGGCACGGTGACGCCGCAGGGGAACCAGATTCTCGATCTGCTTTCCGGCACGCGCGGCGATGATGGCGTTCGGCGCGGTGGCCTGGTCGACCGACAGGTGACGTTGCTGGGCAGCGACGGCAGCAGCGCGCTTTCGGCCGCCCGCAACCTGCAGGTCGTGATGCTGATCCTGCTGCTGGTGGGCCTCGTCGCGGGCTTCGGCATCGCGGTCTGGATCATCCGCGTCACGTCGCGCCCGATCGGCCGCATGACGGCGGTGATGGGCGAACTGTCGCAAGGCCATCTCGACGTGGCCGTGCCGGATACCGAGCTCAGGAACGAGATCGGTGCCATGGCGCAGGCGGTCAGCGTCTTCAAGGACGGCATGATCCAGGCCCGCGACCTGGCCGCCAAGGAAGCAGCCTCGCAGGCGCTGCGCGAGGCGCGCGTCAAAAAAATCAACACGCTCACCGAGGATTTCGAGACGGCCGTGAGCGGCATCCTCGAAACGTTGGCCAACGCTGCCCAGCGCATGCAGGGCACTGCCAATTCGATGACCGAGACGGCCAGCGACACCTCGGCCCGCGCCGGCGCGGTGGCGACGGCCTCGGCGGAAGCCACCACCAATGTCCAGACTGTCGCCTCGGCGACCGAGGAACTCAACGCGTCGGTTGCAGAGATCTCACGCCAGGTGAATGAATGTGCGCGCATCGCCGGTGACGCGGCGAGCCAGGCCGCGGCCACCAACCAATTGGTCGAAGGGCTTTATGCCGCCGCCGACAAGATCGGCGCCGTCGTGCAACTGATCAACGACATTGCCGGCCAGACCAATCTGCTGGCGCTCAATGCGACGATCGAGGCGGCACGGGCCGGGGATGCCGGCAAGGGCTTCGCGGTCGTGGCGTCGGAGGTGAAGAACCTTGCTACGCAGACCGGGAATGCGACCGATGAGATCGCCGGGCAGATCCAGGCCGTGCAATCGGCAACCTCGGAAGCCGTGAATGCCATCCGCACCATTGCCGGCACGGTTTCCAGCATTAACGAGATTGTCGGTACCATCGCCTCGGCCGTGGTGGAGCAGGGAGCCGCGACGCAGGAGATCGCCCGCAATGTCCAGGAAGCGGCCGACGGGACCAACCAGGTCAATGCCAACATCTCGGGCGTCAACCAGGCGGCCGACATGACAGGTGTCGCGGCACAGCAGGTCCTCAGTGCCGCCAAGGAGCTGACCGACAAATCCGACGCTTTGCGCCAGCACGTGAAGCACTTCCTGGAAGGCGTGAAGGGCGCGTAAGGGGCGGCGGATCAAAGCAAGCTTGGTCGCCCTCACCGCCAAAGGCTACACCGCCGCCCGTGCCGATTGACGGTAGCTGCGGACGGCCTGGACGGCGATGAAGAGGACGAAGACCAGGAACAGGACCGCCGGGAAGCCGTGCGGACCGAAGAAATCCATGGCAGCACCGCACATAACAGATCCGAGCAGGGCGCCGAAGCCCCACATGGTGGAGAATGCCGAGGTGCCGGCGATGAGATCGGTGCCGCGGAAGCGATCGCCGAGCTCGGAGAGGCCCACCGTATAGATGCCGAAGCCCGCGGCGCCGCTGACCATGATCAGCGGCCAGGCAAAGATCGTGGTAATGGCGACGGGCAGCAGCCCCATGCACAAGGCTACGGTCAGGAAACAGCCGATCATCGTCTTGCGTTTCGAGGTGTGGTCGGCGATCCAGCCGATCGGTATCTGGAAGAAGACGTTGCCAAGCGACAAGGCGGTGATGGTGAGTGCCGCGACGCTCTCGCTCATGCCCATCTGGGCACCATAGACGGCGAGAAGCGCCAGCATGCCGCCGTCGAACATGGCGTGGACGCCGATGGCGAGCAACAGCAGCGGGGCCTTGCCGAAGAAGGCGAAGATCGAGACATGCGGGTCGTCCTCATGGCCGCCAGCCGCATCGGTCGAAACGCGCGAGATCGGAATCGTCGCCAGGCACAGCACCACGGCGCCGATCAGGAAGGGCAGATAGCTGCCGATGCCCGTCCAGGCGACGATGATAGGGCCAATGCCGAAGGTCGCCGAAATGCAGGTCGCATAGATGCCGACAACGCGCCCGCGCGAGCGGCCGGACGCGTTGGCCAGCACCCAGGCCTCGCTCAAGGCAAAGAGGGTGGCAACGAAAATGCCCTGTGCCAAGCGCAACGGGAACCAGGCGAGAAGAGTTGGAAAAACCGGATAGAGCAGAAACACCCCGGCAGTCGCCAGCGCCATGAAGATGGCGACCGGCTTGGCGCCAAAGCTGTGCGACAGCTTCGGGATGATCAGGCCGGCAATGAGAATGCCCACCGGCGCCATGGCGGCGTTGAGGCTGTTCACCGTCTCGCTCACACCCCAACTGCGCATGGTGAGTGCCAGCAGCGGAAACATCTCGCCCAGCGAAAAAGCAAAAACGCACACGGCGGCGCAGGCGGCAATCAGGTTGCGCCAGTTGATGGTGTCGGATGTGTTGTGGTCGGTCACAATGCTGCACTGCCCCATAAACGAAATGCCTGCGCCGCCTTGACGTCGGCGCAGGCGCGGCACACTGCCGGAAGTATGGGGCGCGTGCCAGCGCCATGAATGCAATGCTACTGCGCTGATGAAACACTGCTCGCCCCCGCAATCAGGACGTGTTGATGCGCAGCGTTTGCGTGCAGCGATGACATTTTGCCGGCATGTCACGTGAGATTGGGATTTTCTAACGGCTTCCGCTTGCCTAGACTAAGGCACGTCGGTTGGGGGTTAGGAGGGGGCTTATGGCGCAGTCGGTCTGGTCGCGCTGGCTTTGCGGGCGCCGTCACGCGCGATCTGCCTGGTTCGCCATCGCATTGGCAGCGATGTCGCTGTTCGGCCAAGCGGCCCATGCGGCGTGCAGCGGCCTCATCGCTTCCGGCAATCCGGATTACCCGCCCTATCTGTGGCGCGACCCTGCCAATGGCAATCGATTGATCGGCGCCAATGCCGCATTGATGACGCTGCTGTCGCAGGAGATCGGTCTGCCGATCGAGGTGCGCTATATCAGCTCCTGGGCACGGGTGCAGGAGGAGATGAAGAACGGCCGCATCGATCTCATCGCCGGCGCCTTCCTGACCCAGCCGCGCCTCGACTACATGGACTATGTCCACCCCATCATCGCAACCACGCGCTCGGTCGTCATCACGCGCGAGGACAGCCGGCTGAAATATGCCAAGTGGCCGGACCTCGTTGCGCATAAGGGGGTCACCGTCATCAACAACAGTTTTGGCGAGGCCTTCGACCGCTACGCCAAGGAAAACCTGAAGATCGAAGAAGTCGGCAAGCTCGACAACGCGCTGCAACTCCTTTCGCATGGTCGCGCCGATTACCTGGTTTATGAGGATGCCCCAGCCCGCGCCTTTGCCGCCCGCCTTGGCATCAAGCACCTCAAGGAGGCCAAGGCCTCGATCAGCAATGAAGACCTCTACCTGACCCTCTCGCACCGCTCGGCCTGCAATGACGGCGCGATGCGCGGCAAGCTCGCCAAGGCGATGATGAAGTTCCGTGATGCAAAGGTCATGGACGGGCTGATTGCGGAGGCGATCAAGGCCTGGCAGGGGCAATAGGCGCCCGACCAAGAAAAGGCCCATAAAAAAACTGCCGGGCACGAGGCCCGGCAAGTTAAACAGGGAGGCTTTACGTCTGGGAGACGTAGGGTCCGAAGACCCCATCCGGGCGTCGCGCCCGAATTCAGTGTGAAGCTATCGCTTCGAAACTCTGTGATCGGTGATCACCATGTCTGCCAAATAAGGCGCCATCGTGACCATTCAACCACCGGCGGATTGAAACGTTCCGTCTGTTGCTTTTATGCAACAGTGTGGCTGCCCGGCACAGGGGGAGAATAGAGGAATTGGCGGTGGCCACCAGAGTCAAATTCACAGATAGGGCATGCATTGGCTGCATAGCGTACAAAGCTATATATTTCATACATTTAGGTTGTTTGCTGCACTGCCGAAGTGGGGGTCGTGCGAATCTGTCGCAGGGTGCGCGATTGCACTTTTCCCGGACCTCTGACAGCGCGATCACTGTTGCAAGCTTGATTTCCCTATCGAGTCGGCAGGGTTTTCAAGCAGCGACGTCCGTGTCGCGATAGCGCAGAAATGCCTGATTTTGCTGCATCGCAGCGCCCGTTGAATAGGCAGAAATGCCGCCCACCGCACAGGTCGCTGCCGGTTGTGTCTCTCTGTTGACGGCCGGGTTCCGGGGGCAGACGGATTGCGCAGGGCGTTGGGCGGCCTATCTAATGATGCCGTCCCACGAAGGAGTGATGCGCCGATGATCTACCTCGTTGCCCTGGTCCTGCCGCCGCTGGCGCTGCTGCTCTATGGCAAGGTGTTCCAGGCCATCATCAACCTGGTCATCTATATCCTTGCCTGGGTGGTCTTCGTCTTCAGCCTGTTCCTGGGCGGGTCGCCCGGTTTCGTGCTGTGGCTCATCGCGGCATTGCATGCGATTCTGGTGGTCAATGACGCCAAGAAGAATGCTCGGGCGGCGGCGATCCTGGGTAGCGGCCAGCGCGGCTGATGGATTGGCGCCGTCCCGCGTTGATGCCTGGACAGTGAGGTTGCGCCCAACTGGCCAGAAGCTGACCGCAAGGCGACCGATGTGGTGTCATCACCGATGAAATGTGCGTTCTCGGAGAAATGACGCGGAGCTGTCAGCGTGACGTCACGAAGGGCGGGTAGGAAAGCGGGCTTAGCGTATTCATCGCGGGCCGAATTTTCATATGTCTCTTTTGCGTCGCGGCGCTGGCCGCTGCTTTCCCAATCCCTGGTGGCTCGGTGCCCTTCGTTTGGCGGGTGGCCTCGTTGCCTTGCTGGCGCTGGGCTGCGCTGCCATGGCGATCGAGGACGAGCTCGACGAGGCCCATGCCATTGCCGAACTACAGCGGGGCGGCAACGTCGTTTATCTGCGCCATGCCGCGCGCTTCGCCGGGCCGCGAGAAAAGCTGGATCGCTGGTCGAGCGCCGCCCAATTTGCCGATTGCCGCAGGCAGCGCAATTTGACACCCGAAGGGCAGGTACAGGCGCGCGAGATCGGCGCCTATTGGCGCATGTTGCGCATCCCGGTGCAGCGGGTCATTGCCAATGCCCCCTGCCGCACCCGCGACACGGCGATCCTGGCCTTTGGTGCAGCGGAAGTCGATCCGCGCCTGTTCGATGTCGATTTTCTAAGGCAGCTGACGCTGCAGCCAGTGCCGGCCGGCACGAATACGGTCATCGTCGGCAGCGATTCACAGCTGCGCGATCTGACCGGTGTCGATCTCGGTTTTGCCGAGGTGGCGCTGCTGAAGCCTGACGGCAAAGGCGGTGTTACCGTGGTGGCACGGCTGGATGTTGATGACTGGGCGGACGCGGCCGAACCGGGCTGGTGGTAGGCCGTCAGCTCTGCATCTTGCTTTCGGCGACTTTGCGCAGCAGGAAGTCGCGGAAGACCTGGATGCGCTTCGAATTGCGGAGTTCTTCCGGATAGACGAAATAGGCGTCGATGCGCGGACCCTGCAGTTCCGGCAGCACGCGCACTAGGCTGGTGCCTTCCGTGATCATGAATTCGGGAAGGCTTGCAAGACCAAGGCCCGATTGCACGGCACGCAGGATCGCATAGACCGAATTGACGCGCAGGATCGGCCGACGCGGCTTGTCCTTGCGCGTGCCGGCGCGCAGCAGCCAGTCGATATCCTCGACCGGCGGGCGCATGTCGTTGCCGTAGACGATGACGCGGTGCTGGTCGATGTCCTCCGGCACCTTGGGGATGCCGTGGCGCTTCAAATACGAGGGTGCGGCATAGATGTTGAGATGCACCGTCATCAAATGGCGCTGGATGAGTTCCGGCTGGCGCGGCGGCGCCATGCGGATGGCAACGTCGGCTTCGCGCATGGAAAGATCGAGTTCGCGGTCCTCAAGCACCAGGTCCACCTCGACATCGGGGTAGAGGTCGATGAATTCGAGGAGGACGGGAGTGAGCCAGGATGAGCCGAAGGCCTGCGTCGCCGTGACCTTCAACTGACCCTTGGGGCGATCCTTCGACTCTGCCAGCTGCGCCTCGGCCATGGCGAGCTTCGAAAAGACTTCGTGTGCCGTGCGATAGAGCAACTCGCCCTGCTCGGTGAGGATCAGGCCGCGGGCATGACGGTGGAAGAGGGCGACGTTGAGGCTCTCCTCCAGCGAGGAGATCTGGCGCGATACGGCCGATTGGCTGAGGTTCAGCACCTCACCGGCATGGGTGAAGGAGCCGGCTTCGGCCACGGCGTGGAAGATTCTGAGCTTGTCCCAATCCATCGACATCTGATTTCACCGGTGGCGGCTGTCCGCGAAAACCGGCGTCCCCTTTCACGCTATGGCGGCGGCCCCCCGGGCAGCCGCGTGGCAGCTGCCTTATTCGGCAGCCAGTTACTCAGCAGCTTGGGCAGTTTCGTGTTCGTGGGCGGCGATAAAGCGTTCGGCCTCGAGTGCCGCCATGCAGCCCATGCCGGCGGCGGTGACCGCCTGGCGGAAGACCTTGTCCTTCACGTCGCCGGCGGCAAAGACGCCGGGAATGTTGGTGGCGGTGCTGTCCGGCTTGGTGATGAGGTAACCCTCATTGTCCAATTCCAGCTTGCCCTTGAACAGCGCGGTCGCCGGCGAATGGCCGATCGCCACGAAAAAACCGTCGGCGGGGATGGTCGACAGCTCGCCGGTGATGACGTTCTTGACCTTGACGCCCGTGACGCCGATGGGATCGCTGTCGCCGACCACTTCCTCGACCACCGAATTCCAGACCAGCTTGATCTTCGGATTGCGGAACAGGCGGTCCTGCATGATCTTCTCGGCGCGCAGATGGTCGCGGCGATGCACCAGCGTCACCTTGCTGGCATGATTGGTGAGGTAGATCGCCTCCTCGACCGCCGTGTTGCCGCCGCCGACGATGACGACCTCCTTCTCGCGGAAGAAGAAGCCGTCGCAGGTGGCGCAAGCGGAGACGCCGAAGCCCTGGAACTTCTTTTCCGATTCAAGACCCAGCCAGCGGGCCTGGGCGCCGGTCGCGATGATCAGCGTCTCGGCCACATAGGTGTCGCCGGAATCGCCCATGGCGCGGAACGGGCGGCGCGAGAAATCGACCTCGAGGATGGTGTCGAAAATGGTCTGGGTGCCGACATGCTCGGCCTGTTTTTGCATCTGCTCCATCAGCCAGGGGCCCTGGATGACGTCGGCAAAGCCCGGATAATTCTCGACATCGGTGGTGATGGTCAGCTGCCCGCCCGGCTGGATGCCCTGGACCAGGATCGGCTTCAGATTGGCGCGCGCGGCGTAGATGGCGGCGGTGTAGCCGGCCGGGCCAGAGCCGATGATGAGAACTTTGGTTTTGATTTCCTGGGTCATGGCGCGTTCCTTGGGCAAAATCGAGGGCAGAAAGCCGATTTTCGCCATATGTCAGGCGCCAGACTCGGAATCCCGCTGAAAAGGTCTCTCAAGAATAGGGGTTGGAACCCCCAATTCCAAGCCATGCGTTGCTGTCATGGGGCAAAAAGAGGCCTGCTAACCTGCGGAAATTCCCCCCAAATCAGCTATGTCATTGGTGGATAAGGGCGCATTGGATCGCTCGCATTTTATCGATTTCAGAAATCGATTTTGAGGGCCTCTAACGCGCTGGCCTTGAGGATTTGGGGGCGATAACCCCGCCATCCATCCGGTTTCTCTAGCCAGTCGCGATAATTGGCGAAGGTAACGCTGGCGGCGCTGTTCAGTCGTGCCAGTTGATTCCAGGAAACCGGCCAGGCGACCGGCGCGCCATCGCGGGCGCGCGGCGAATAGGGGGCGATGGCGGTTGCACCCCGCTCGTTGCGGAAATGATCGATGAAAATGCGGCCGCGCCTCTTGGCCTTGCTCATGGTGGCGACAAAGTCATCCGGGGCATCGGCGGCAATGCGCGCTGCCAATTCCCCCGCAAAGGCTTTCACGACGGGCCATTCATGCCGCGGCCGGATGGGGGCGACGACATGGATGCCCTTGCCGCCCGTGATGAGTGGATAGCTGGTGAGGCCGAGCGCATCCAGGAGATCGCGGACGCGGAGCGCTGCCCGTTTGACCGCTGTGAAGTCCAATCCCTCGTCGGGATCGAGATCGAAGACGACGCGCTCCGGCTTCTCATGGTTTTTCACCCTAGAGCCCCAGACATGAAACTCCAGAGTGCTGATCTGCGCGGCGGCAACGAGGCCTTTGGCGTCCTTTAAATAAAGGTACTCGTCGGTGCCGCCGTCCTTTTCCTTCACTTTGAGGCGGTGGAATTCTGCCGACAATCCCGCGCCGGCATGGCGCTGGAAAAAGCATTGCTTCGTTTGCCCCTCCGGGCAGCGCACCAGGCTCAGCAGGCGGCCCGCAAGGAAAGGCAGCATGCGGGGGCTTGCCGCCTCCAGATACGTGGCAAGGTCGAACTTGGTGACGCCTTGCTTCGGGAACAGGATCTTGCCCGGGTGCGACAGCGCGATGCCAGCGACCTTGTTGCCGACAATCTTGCCACCGGTCAGTTTCTTTGTCGGCTTGGGCATTTCGGCCACCACTTCCTTGGCCTTCTTGTCTGCGCGCAAAGCGACGAAGCGGCCCTGACGCACCACACGGTCGCGCGTGAACTCGGCAAAGGCGATATGAGCAACGAGCTTCGGATCCAGCCAATGTGCGTGGCGCTTGATGGCCGCCGGCACCTCTCCCGTGAAAGCCGGCTTGTCACGCGCCAGTTTCTTGAACCGGGCGGCGAGATCGGCCAGGTCCTTGTCGCCGAAACCGGATCCGACCCGACCGGCATAGCGCAGTTCGCCGCCTTCATGGAGCCCCAGCAGGATGGATGAGAAGCTGCGGCCGCGACTGGAGGGCGACCAGCCGACAATGACGAATTCCTGCGCCTTCTCGCATTTAATCTTGAGCCAGGACGTGCTGCGGCCTTGCGGGTAGGTGGCATCGGCACGTTTGGCGATGATGCCCTCGAAGCCTTTGTCGCACAGTGATTTCAACATCTCCTGCCCATGATTGCGGACATGATCGTTGAAGAAAACCGGCCCCTGGCGCGGCGCGGAATTGAGAAGCTTCTGCAACGCAGCTTTGCGCGCCGTCAGCGGCTCGTTGCGGCGGGATTTACCCGCGAGTTCCAGAAGGTCGAACACGAAATAAGCGAGCGGGACATTGCCTTCCTTGATGCCCTGCTGCAGCAGGCTGAAATCAGCGCGGCCATCCTCGTTTATGGCGCAGATTTCGCCGTCCAGCAGCGCACCGTCGAGATCGAGTGCTGCGAGGGCGTCAGCGACACCACCGAATTTCCGCGTCCAATCGAGGCCATTGCGGGTGAAGATCTTGACGTTGTCGGCCGAGACAGCAGCAATGGCACGGTAACCATCGAGTTTCATCTCGTAGAGCCAATTGCCCGACGTGGGGACCTCGTCGACCAGCGTGGCCAGCGCTGGGGCATGAAAGGCGGGCAGCTTTGCGTGGCGGCTCTTCCGCGCCTTGGCGGTCTTGCGCGCGGCACCTTTCTTCCACATCGCTTCGGGTGCCGCTGCGATCTCCTTGAGGCCGCGCCCGCTCGCCACGCTGTTCTGGTGATCCTCGGTGATTTCGGGCCGATCGCGTTCGACATTGTTGTCGTGTTCCTTGATCAGCAGCCAGTTTTCGCGCTTTTCCTTTTTCTTCGGTCGCATCCGGACCAGCGCCCAGCGGCCTTTCAAGCGCTCGCCGCGAAGGGTGAAGGCGAGCTTGCCTTCCCTGAGGCCCGCTTCGGCATCGCCCTCAGGCTCCCAACGGCCCTTGTCCCAGAGCAGCACGGTGCCGGCCCCGTAATTTCCTTCCGGAATGCGCCCTTCAAAAGTCGCGTAGTTCATCGGGTGGTCTTCGGTGCGGACAGCCAGCCGCTTTTGCGAAGGATCAAGGCTGGGGCCGCGGGTGATCGCCCAGCTTTTGAGGACTCCATTCAGCTCAAGCCGCAGATCATAATGCAGGCGAGTGGCTTCATGTTTCTGGATGGTGTAGAGGCCGCCCTGAGCTTTTCGCGGCTTGCCTGCTTTTCCGCGCGGCTCGGGCGTTTCATTGAAGCGGCGCTTGGCGTTGTAGGTCGCGAGAGTGTCGGTGGCGCGGCCCAAGTCAACCGGCCTTTCGCTTCGGTGCGGCCTTGGCTCTGCCGGATTCAGCGCTGCGCACACTGCGCTTCAGCACTTCGACCAGATCGATCACCTTGGCGCCGCCGCTCGGCGCTTCCTCCTCGTCGATCTCCACCGGCGCCTTGCCCTTGCGTTTGCGCTCAATGAGTTCCTGCAAGGCTTCGGTGTATTTATCCTCGAACTTCTTCGGATCGAAGGGGGCGCTTTTGCGGTCGATGAGCTCGGTCGCGAGATTCAGCAACTCGCTATCCGGCTTCTCGACATCCATTTCGGCGAAATAGGGCGCCGCGCTGCTCACTTCGTCGGCAAAGCGCAGCGTTTCGAGCAGAATACCTTTGCCGCAGGGCTTCAGCGCGCCAATGTATTCGCGGCCCCGCATGACGAACTGCCCGAGCCCGATGCGGCCGGAAGACCGCAGGGCATCGCGGAGGACCGCGTAGGCCTCTTCCGCAGGCCCTTCCTCGGCGACGACGTAGTATGGGCGTTCGAACCAGATCGGATCGATGTCACCCTGTTTCACGAACTGGATGAGATCGAGCGTCTTCTTCGCCTCGAGTTTCACGGCATCGACTTCATCTGGCTCCAGCAGGACATAGTGGCCTTTGGAGATTTCGTAACCCTTCACGATCTCGTCGGCATCGACGGCGCCTAGGCCCGGCACGACTTTTTCGTAGCGGATGCGTTTGCCGCTGGGCTTATGCACCTGATGAAAGCTGATGCGCGCGCCGGATTTGGTGGCGGGATAGATATTGACCGGCACCATCACCAGCGCGAGGCGCAGATTGCCACTCCAGACCGGCCTGCCGCCGCCCTGGGGCGCGGCCGTGCGCTTGGACCGCGCGCCGTGGCGAGGCGGCGTTGCCTTGGGCTTTGCCGATTTTGCGGCGGATTTCTTGTCGGCGGAGCGCTTTCCAGCCGGTTTGGCGGTGGTTTTTCGGGTGGCCATGGGGCGGATGTCCTTGCCGTTCGCGGTCTCAGTCTCCAATTTTCAGAAACCCGCTCATCTGAACACAGTTCCCATGCCCAATATGAAACCAACGTCTTGGTCATCCTTATCGGCCGAAATCATGCAGTGCCGCTTGTGCAGCGATCGGCTGCCGCTGGGGCCGCGGCCGGTCTTTACCGGCAGCCCGACGGCGCGCTTGCGGCTGATCGGACAGGCGCCGGGGCGCCGGGCTCATCTTGCCGGCATCCCGTTTGCCGATGCGTCCGGCGACCGGTTACGGGCCTGGATGGGTGTCGAGAAGGCGATCTTCTATGACGCGGCGCGTATCGCCGTGACCCCCATGGGCTTCTGCTATCCCGGTAGCGGCAACGGTGGCGACAAGCTGCCGGACCCGATCTGTGCCCGCACGTGGCAGGCGAGATTGCAGGCAGCCTTGCCCCATGTCGGCCTGACGCTGCTGGTGGGCGGGCTTGCCCAGAAAGCCTATCTGCCGGCTTTCACCGACGTCACCGCGGCGGTTTCCGCGTGGCGGCGCCACCAGGGTGACATGGTGCCGCTTCCGCATCCCAGCTGGCATAATAATCGCTGGCTGAAACTCAATCCCTGGTTCGAAGAGGAGATGCTGCCGGTCTTGCGCCAGCGCATTGCGGCGCTGCTCGCCAGTTGACCGACTCGTCGCGATGGCGGCTGGATCGCGGGGAGGGACATGGACAGAATGACTTCGATCTCCGACAGCAACCGGAACCTGGCGGCCTATTTCAATCGCATCGGCTATGGCGGCGCGGCAGGTGCCAGCGCGGCGGTCTTGGCCGATGTGCACTGGCACCATGTCAGCAGCATTCCGTTCGAGAATCTCGACGTCATCTTGGGCCGCAAGGTCGATCTCGACCCGGCGGCGATTGCGGCCAAGCTGATTGGCGCCCGGCGCGGCGGCTATTGCTTCGAGCAGAACGGCTTGTACCTCGCCATGCTGCAGCAACTCGGTTTCAAGGCAGAGGCCCTGGCGGCGCGGGTGTGGTGGGGGCGAACCGACCCAAGCCTGCCACCGCGCACGCATATGACCTTGCGCGTCGGGATCGGCGACGACGCCTATCTTTGCGATGTCGGCTTCGGCGGCATGACGCCGGTCAGCCCGTTGCGCTGGGTGCTCGATCTCACACAGCCAACGACCCATGAGACCTATCGCCTGCGCGAGATGCGCGACGGGCCGGCGGCGGGCGAGACCCTCTTGGAGGCCGAGATCGATGGTGGCTGGCAGCGGCTCTATTCGTTTCTGCCGCAGCCCGTCCCCTTGCCCGATTTCAACCTCGCCAACTGGTATGTCTCAACCCATCCGGCCTCGTTCTTCACCCAGGCCATGATCGTGGCGATGCCCTTCGGAGAGGGGCGCCATGTGCTGCAGGACCGGAAATCGACCCGGCGCGCACGGGACCGCAGCGAGGCGGTGCGCCTGCTGGGCGACCGCCGGGATCTCGGCGCACAGCTGGAAGAAATCTTCGGTTTGACGCTTACCAGCGGGGATTTGGACCGGCTTTGGGGACGTCTAGCCACGTTGTGAGCAGCCGCAACAGACTCTGGCGAAATAAAATGTCCTGCAATATAATTGCGTGATCAACTCCGATTCGAGGGGGATCATTGCATGCGGCGCGCGAAACTCGACAAGATCGACCTGAAAATCCTGGCCGATCTGCAGGCGGACGGCCGCATGACCAATGTGGATCTCGCCAAGCGCGCCGGCATTTCGGCCCCGCCATGCCTGCGTCGTGTCCGTGCGCTCGAAAAGGCCGGCTTCCTCAAAGGCTATCATGCCGACGTCAATGCCGAGGCGCTGGGCTTCGGGGTCACGGTCTTTGCGCAGGTCGGTCTTTCAAGCCAGGCCGAAGCGGATCTCAAAGCCTTCGAAGCGCGCGTCCTCACCTGGCCGCAGGTGCGCGAGTGCCACATGCTGGCCGGCGAAACGGATTTCCTGTTGAAGATCGTCGCCCACGATTGGGATTCATATCAGCGGTTTCTGACCACCTGCCTCACCGCGGCGCCCAATGTCAGCCATGTGAAATCGGCGCTGGCGATCCGCACGGCGAAGAACGAACCCGGCGTGCCGATCGATATCGAAGGCGGCGAAGAGCCCAAGGGCGAGGATATCTAAGCGGCGCTCTCGAAGCCGAATTCTGCCAGACGCGACCGGCCGCGATAGACGCCGCCGAGGTCGATCAGCGTGCCGTCAGGCAGGGCCGCTTGCGTGTGGCAATCGACCCCCTGAAACAGGCGGACATCGCAGCCATCGATGAAGAAGTCGGCAAAGCGCAGGATTGGGCTGCGTTTAGGTGCCGGCGGCAGGCTGGCCAGCGAGGCATTCAGACTGGCGCTGTTCATTGCCTGCGGCAAGCGCGGATCCGCCATGAAATCGACCGCCATACCCATCATGCTCTCCACTCTTTGTTTGCTGAGCTTCCGGGTGATCTTCCGGGTGGCGACAGCAAGAACGACTTGTCTTATGAGTGGGGGTGAGGGGCGTTTAGGTTTGTGATCTCCTTCACAGTCCGGGCAGGAGCGACGGTTAGACATGAGCACGGAAGCCTGGTTAAGCCTGCTGAACGGCATCGCTGCGCGGCTCGGAGGCCACGCGGGATTCGCCGACAGCTTCACCGTTCTGCGTGAACTCGCCCCACAGGTTTCCCGTGGCGATCAGTCGATCCTACCGGTCCAGCGCTTCTGGCCGGCAGCAGGGAGCAGCGACCCGCTCGGTCGCTTGATGGCGGAGATCGAAGGCGCCCTCGGGGAAGGCTGGCGGCAGAATCCCAATTACCGCGCCAAACCGCCCAGCGCCCGCTTCCTGGACAGTTACGGCTATCTCGAATGCGCCGGGCCGGGAGCCCCTTATCGCTCGCCGGCCCTGCGAGTGGGCCTGTTGCTGCTGGGGCCGCACACGCTCTATCCGACCCATCATCATCCGGCCGAGGAAATCTATCTGCCGCTAGGCCCAGGCCGCTGGTGGAAGGAAGGCCAAGGCTGGCAATCGCGGAACGCCGGCGATGTCATCCATCATCCGCCCATGTGCGGTCATGCGACCGAGAGCGGCGATGCCTCCCTGGCCGCCATCTATCTTTGGCGCGGGGAAATCGCCAAGGCAGCGGAGATCGGCTGATGCGGGTTGCCCCTCACCCCACCCCTCTCCCCGCAAGCGGGGCGAGGGAGCTTTAGCCGAGCCTTGTCTCCAGGCCCCTCGCCCCTCCGGGGAGAGGGGGTGGGGTGAGGGTGTGTTAGCGTCCTTCGCGGCGCCAGGCGGCGAGCACTAGGCCGATGGAAAGGGCGAGGGCGGCCCAGGGCGGCAGCAAGGGCGCCTGGCTGATGCCTGTCACGATGTAGTCTTCATTGCGGGTGAGACCCAGCCAGTTGTTGCCGGCGCGCTCGCCCTTCTTGCCGACGCGGCGTATGTCGGGCAAGGCGTGATCTGGCAGGATGCCGACACCACCACCCGATGCGGCGATGAGGGCGCTGAGCGGCTGGGCGCTGGCGCGCGGATCGTTGAACTCCTTGGAATTGATTTCGCCCAATGCCGCGAAGGCATCGCGCGTGCCGTCATTGACGCGGTAGAGACCCTGATCGACGGCCGGCACGGTGGCGGTGGCGCGGCCGCGGCCGATATCGGTGAGGCGCACGGTCTCGTTCTTTTCGTCCGGGCGGAAGACGGTGACGTTGACATTGTCCTGGGGCGAGAGCGAACGGCGCTCGATTTCCAGCTTGCCGTCGATCGCGGTGGCGCGGAGGTCTTCTTCCTCCAGATCCGGTTCCTGCATCAGCCAATGGGCCGTGCGGCGGACGAGTTCGGCTTGCGGCCCGCCGCCTTCGAAGCCTTTCGACCACAGCCACATGTGATCGGAGAATATCTGTGCGACGCGGCCCTTGCCGACGCGGTTGAGCACCAGCAGCGGCAGGTCGCGTGCCCCGTTCATCAGCACTTCACCGTTGTCGGTCGTGGCGGCGATCTGGCGGAACCAACGGCCCCAATTCGGCGGCACATTGAGATCCGCGAGAAGATCGGCGGTCACCGGGTGACGCTTGCCGACATCGCTTAAGGCCGGTTTGAAGCCCTGTTCCAGGATTTCGCCGGTAGGCATCGCGGCAAAGATCGGTGCTAGGGGTGTGCGATAGAGGCTGAACTGCCCGACAGCGGTGGGGCCAGCCGCTTCGAGGACGGCGCCGCCATTCGCCACGTAATCGGCGATATGCGTGAAATATTCGTCCGGCAGGATGCCAAGATGTTCGAAGCGGTCGAAGATGATGAGGTCGAATTCCTTCAGCTTGACGTCGAACAACTCGTCATAGGGGAAGGCGATCAGCGCCAACTCGTTGATCGGCGTTGCGTCCTGCTTGTTGGGCGGCCGCAGGATGGTGAAATGGATGAGGCTGACGGAAGGATCGGATTTCAGGAGGTTGCGCCAGCTGCGCTCGCCGGGATAAGGCTCGCCGGAGATCAGCAGGACCTTCAACTCGCTGCGCACGCCGCTGACGGACAGGACCGCGCGGTTGTTGATGCGGGTGAGTTCGGCCGGTCCGTCATCGGCCTCGATCTCGAATACGGTCTGGCCGCCATGCTCCAGGCCCAGTGACAAGGTGGTCTCGCGACCGGTCACCACCGGCACGGGATCGAGGGCGACACCATCGCGCTTGATGCGGATATTGGCGGCGGCGCCGGGATTGGCGCCGAGATCGTCGACGCGGAGCTTCACCTCGACCGGCTTGCCGACCAGGCCGAAGCTCGGCGCCTCGATCAACGCGATGCGGCGGTCGCCCTTGGCCGGGTCGTCGCTCAGGAGCAGATGCACAGGCGCATCGATGCCAAGGTCAGCGAAGGTCTGCGGCACGTCATGCACCTGGCCATCCGAGACGATCATGATTCCAGCGATGCGTGCCAGCGGCAGATCCGCCATGCCGCGGCGCAGCGCCGTGAACAGCTCGGTACCCTTCTCAGCCGTATCGGGACCGGCGCCGGCATCGATCACCTTGATTTCAAGATCGCCGAACTTGCCGAGGCGCTGATTGAGTTCGCTCACAGCCCGCGCTGTTTCCTCAGCCCGCGCGCCGATCGATTGCGAGGGCGAGTGGTCGATGAGAATGACGGCAATGTCTTTCTGATAGGCGCGCTTCTCCTGCACCATGCTGGGGTCGAGCAGCGCCGCGAACAGGCTGAGGACAGCGAGCAGGCGCAAGACCGACCCCCGTGCCCGGCGCCAGAGCGAGAGCAGAAAGAGGGCTGCAAAGAGCACTGCCAGCGCCACCAGCAAGGGCTTGGGCAGCAGTGGGTTGAGGACGACGGAGAGGCCGTTCCAGCTGAAATCGCTCATTGCCCCAGCCTTTCGAGGATGGCCGGGACATGGACCTGGTCTTCCTTGTACTTGCCGGTCAGCGCGTACATGACCAGGTTGATGCCGAAACGATAGGCGAATTCGCGTTGCTTCTCGCCGCCCGGCGTCACCGGAAAGAGCGGCTGGCCGTAGTCATCGGTTGCCCAGGCGGCGGCATAGTCGTTACTGCCGACGATGACCGAGGCGACGCCGTCATTGAGGCGGTTCTGCGCGCTTTCGACCCAGAGCGTGCCGCCGACCCAGCGACCGGGAAAGTCCTTCAGCAGATAGAAGGAACGCGTGAGCACATGCTCCGGTCCGACCGGCGCCAGGGTCGGTATGTCGAGCCCACCGGTCAGTTCCTGCAGACGCATGGCGCCTGGACCGAGGCCGCCGGTGATGCCGACGACATTCTGGTCCGCCGTGTCGAACAGGATCATGCCGCCGCCGGCAAGATAGCGGTTGATCTCGGTAACGGCGCGGTCGCTCAAGCTACCGCTGGAGCCGGCGATCGGCCAATAGAGGATGGGATAGAAATCGAGCGTGTCGACATCAAGATCGATGCCGACCGGTTCGCCCATATCGGCCGAAGTTCGTTCCAGCAGCTTGGTGGTGAGGCCGAAGAGACCGGCGCGGCTGGTGGCATCGACATTGGGGATGCCGGTCCGCACATAAGCGAGATGCGTCGTGTCGGCGGCCGCGATGATCTCGTCATCCGTCATCGGCTGCACGGCCGCTGGCGGCGTGGTGCTGTCCTGCGCCAGGGCGCGCGGGCTGGGCGCCAGGATAACGAGGCATGCGACCACCAGGCTCATCGCCGTCGCGGCGCGATGGCGCGACAACAATCCGCGCATCGCGAGGCCGATCGCGATATCGGCGGCAAGCAGCATCGCGGCGAGCAACAGCAGCCAGGGTTTCCAATCGATCGCGGTCGAGGGGGCCAAGGGGTCGAGCGAGAGGGCAAGCGGCGTGACGGCCGGCAAATGCGCCGTGAGGTTGAGCGCGCGGCGCCCTTCCGGCGGGCCATAGAGCCCCGGCGGATGCAACGGGCCGCTGATCTGATCTTTGAGATCCGCGGCGGAGAGCGGCGTCAGGCTGGACGGCGCCGGCATCAGACGACCGAAGCCGTCGATGATCTGGGCGGGCGGCAATGGCGTCGCCTTGTCCTGGGCGGTGCCGGGAACGCCGGCTGCCAGCATCAGCAGGCGGTTGAGCATGTCGACATAGAGGCCAGAGAGGGCAAGGTTCGACCAGGCGGTATTGGCGCTGACATGGAAGAGGACGATGTAGCCGTCGCCGCGCTTGGTGCCGGTCACCAGCGGCGTTCCGTCGCTGAGCCGCGCCCAGGTCTTGGCGCCGAGGTCGATGTCGGGCTGCGCCAGCACCTGGCGGTTGACTGTCACATCCTTTGGCACATCGAGGCCGATGAAAGGCGAGGCCGCCGGGAAAGGGGCGAGCGATGCCGGCTTCGACCAGCTCAAGGCGCCGCCCAGCACGCGGTCACCCTGGCGCAGGCGCACCGGCAGCAAGCTGTCATCTGCCGCCAGCGCCAGCCGGTCGCCGGCAAAGCGGATCAGCGTGCCGCCGTCTTCGACCCAGGCGGCGAGCGTTGCGCGCTCACCATCGCTGATCTTGCTGCCATCGGGCAGGATCATGACAGAGAGCGGCTGCTTGGCCAGCGTCGCCACGGTGCCGACGCGAAGTTCGTTGCCGGGCTGCAGGGCACGCTCGACATAATAGAGCTCGCCCAGCAAGGGCTGGCGCGCCGCCGCGGCATTGTCTGTGATGACGCCGATGGGCTTTGATCCGGCGCTGTCATCCAGCAGAACGATGCCACCGGCCTGACCGTTATCGCCTTCAACAACGGATTGCAGCATGACCGCGCCCACACGGCCGCGCAGTTCGAGTGGCAGCGGCACGTTGGCCTCGACGGCATTGCGGCTGGCGGCGAACCCGGCCTTGCCAAGGCTGATGGTGCGGCCGTCGTGATCGAGGATGCGCAGGGCGATGCTTTGGGCAGCCCCGACCATCGGCCGTTCGACATTGATCTTCAGGCCGGCGGCGTCGATCTTGGCCGGCCGCAAAATGACCGGCAGATCGCGCGGGCCGACGATCTTGAGGTCGCCCAGTTTCTCGAGCCGGGCCGCCAGTTCAGCATCAGCGTCGCCGGGAAGGCCGACACCGTCACTGAGCCAGGTGGTGTTGAGATCGGTCGGCAGGGCATTGCTGCCGGCCGTCCGCTCCAGCATGGCCAGCACCAGGTCGCGCCGGCCCGGCCAGGGTTGCGGCGCCAAATTGGCCAGCGCTGCCTTGGCCTGCGCGGGGGCGAGGCGGTCGGGCGGGTTAAGGCCGGTCTGCCCCAGTCCTGGCGCGGTCGGCAGCAAAAGCACGTCGCGGCCTTCGCGCGCCGCCTGGTCGATGAGGTTGTCGGCGGCAAGGTTGGCTTCGCGCCAATGCGGTGCCGCCGACCAGCCGTTGTCGACCAGCAGCAGCAGCGGGCCGCTGCGGCCGAAATTGGCGCCGGCATTCCAGACCGGATGCGAGAGCGCGGCAATTACCAGCGCAGCGATGACGACGCGCAGCAGGATGAGCCACCAGGGCGTGCGATGCGGCGTCTCCTCATGCGGGATGAGGCCGAAGAGCAGGCGGATGGCCGGGAAGGGAATGCGCTTGGGACTTGGCGGCGTCAAGCGCAGCAGCCACCACAGGATGGGAAGCGCCAGGAAGGCCGCAAGCAGCGCCGGGGCGAGGATGCTGAGGCTGCCGATATTCATCGCCGCATCCCGCGATCGGCGGCGAGCCATTGATAGAGCTGCAGCACGGAGGTTGCCGCCGGGCCATCGGTCACATGCACCGTCATGCTCCAGCCGGCATGGCGGGCGAGATCGCGCAAAGCCTGCTGATGGGCGGTGAGGCGTTCGAGATATTGGTCGCGGATACCTTCGGCACGGCTCATCAGCACGTCGCCCTCACGCTCGAGACCTAAGAATCTTACGCGGCCGGTGAAGGGCATGCTCTGTTCTGCCGGGTCCAGCACTTGCAGCAGGTGACCGTGCACATTGCGCGCGGCAAAGCGGGCGATGACCTCTTGCCAGGCATCGACCGGCGACAGGAAGTCGCTGATGATGAGCGCATGGGCATGGGCCGGCAGATCCGCCTGCGGCGGCACGCTGGGCGCCTTGGCCGGATCGCGCGCATCGACAAAGAGGCGTTCGGCGATGCGCTCGGTGACACCGCGTCCGGCGCTGGGCGGTTCAGGGTGACCGAGCAGGCCGACGCGTTCGCCGGCGCGCGCCAGCACACTAGAAAGGGCCAGGGCCAGCACCTGTGCCCGCGCCAATTTGGTGGGGAGATCGCGCCGGCTGCCATAGGTCATGGAGGGCGAGTGATCGCACCACAGATAGACGCTTTGCGAGGCCGACCATTCCAACTGGCGCAGGTAAAGCTTGTCGGTCTTGGCGGAGGCGCGCCAGTCGAGGCGCTTCAGTTCATCGCCGGCGTAATAGGGACGGTATTGCCAGAACACCTCGCCGGACCCAGTACGCCGGCGGCCATGTACCCCCTGCTCGACGGTCGCAGCAATCCGTTCGGCCGCCAGCAGCAAGGGCGGCAGACGTTCGGCGATCGCCGCCGCTTCCGCCTTCTGGCGGTCGCGCGCGATCTGCAGGGTGACGTTCGGGTCGGTACCGGTCAGCGCCACGCGATCGCTCAGTTCAGTTGCTCGGTCAGTTTATCGATGATGCCGCCCAAGGTGACGCCCTCGGCGCGGGCGCCGTAATTGAGTGCGACGCGGTGGCGCAGCACCGGATGGGCAAGGGCCGCGACATCGTCGATCGAGGGGCTGAAGCGGCCCTGCATCAATGCACGGGCGCGGCTGGCCAGCATGAGGGCCTGGCCAGCGCGCGGTCCGGGGCCCCAGGCGAGGCTCGATTTCACGGCATCGATCTCGCTCGTCTCAGGCCTTCCGGCGCGCACCAAACGCAGAATCGCCTCGACCACCTTGTCGCCGACAGGAATGCGGCGCACCAGGCGCTGGGCGGCCATCAATTCGGCTGCACTCAGCACCGTCTCCGGTTCGGCATCGGCGGCACCGGTGGTGACGATCAGCATCTGCCGCTCGGCCTCGACGCTGGGATAATGTACGTCGATCTGCAGCAGGAAGCGGTCGAGCTGTGCTTCGGGCAGAGGGTAGGTGCCTTCCTGCTCCAAGGGGTTCTGGGTGGCCAGCACATGGAATGGCTGCGGCAGGGCGTGGGTTTGGCCGCCGACCGAGACCTTGTGCTCCTGCATCGCCTGCAGCAGTGCCGATTGCGTGCGCGGGCTGGCGCGATTGATTTCGTCGGCCATCAGCAGCTGGCTGAAGACGGGACCCTTGATGAAGCGGAAGGCGCGCTTGCCGGAATCGCTTTCCTCCAGCACTTCCGAGCCGATGATGTCGGCCGGCATCAGATCCGGCGTACACTGAACGCGCTTGGCATCGAGGCCCAAGACCTTGCCCAGGCAGTCGACGAGGCGGGTCTTGGCAAGGCCCGGAACACCCACCAGCAGCACATGGCCGCCGCCCAGCAGGCTGATGAGCGATTGTTCGACCGTTTCTTCCTGGCCGAAGATGATCTGGCCGATATTGTTGCGCACTTGACCGAGTCGGCGGCTCAGTGTCTCGATCTCCGCGCCAAGGTCGGCGCCGGGATTGCCGCCTGGCTGGCTGGAAACGGCGCCGGGATTAAGGCCGGGGGTCGCGGAAAGGCTGGAATCGGTACTTGCCAAGTCGGCCTCCTTGCACTCGTATGATAATGGCTTATCTTTTCTTTAGATTTCAGAAGCGTAGCGCCAGGCACCGGGCGATGTCCAACCTCGATTTGAGCAATCCCGATTTCAGCAAATTGCCCTCCTGCGGCGATTTCGATTTTCGCATCGCCCGGGACGGCACCTGGTTCTATCGCGGCTCGCCGATCGGACGTAAACCTTTGGTACGGCTATTTTCCACGGTATTGCGGCGAGAAGATGACGGTTCCTTCTGGCTGGTGACGCCGGTCGAACGCGGGCGGATCACGGTCGACGATGCCCCCTTCGTCGCCGTGGAGATGGAGGTTCGGGGTTCCGGCCAGGAGCAGCACCTGGCATTTCGGACAAATGTCGAAGAGTGGGTGACGGCGGATGCGGCGCACCCCATTCGGGTCGATCTCGGCGCAGATGGCGCTCCCAGCCCCTATATAAGGGTGCGTGGTGCGCTGGATGCACTCATTTCTCGGCCTGTTTTCTATCAGTTGGTCGACCTCGCCGAAACCCGCGCCGATGGCGGCCGCTCGGAACTGGGCATCTGGAGCGCTGGCACGTATTTTCCGCTCGGCTTTGCCGAGGCCGCCTGATGCCGCGCGATCTGGTTCTCACGCGCTTTCGCGATGTCGTCCCCGGACTGGTTCCGGGGCGCCGCGGCGCGCCGACGCCGCGCGGCGATGACGATCTCAACCCCGAGATGCGCGCCGACATGGCCGGGCGCAAGCTGGTGCCGGCCGCCGTCCTGGTGCCACTGGTCGATCGGCCGGAGGGCATGACCGTGCTGCTCACCAAGCGCACAGATCATCTTCATGACCATGCCGGGCAGATCAGCTTTCCAGGTGGCCGGGTCGATCCCGAAGATGCCGATGCCGTTGCCGCCGCCTTGCGTGAGACGGAAGAGGAAACGGGCTTGCCGCGGGCACATATCGACCTCGTCGGGCAGCTCGACATTTATGTGACGCGCACCGGTTTCGAAGTGACGCCCGTGGTTGGCCTGGTACGCCCCGGCTTCACTCTCAATCCAGACACGTTCGAGGTGGCGGAAGTATTCGAGGTGCCGCTGGCCTTCTTCCTCGATCCCGCCAATCGCCGCATGGAAAGCCGCGAATGGCAGGGTCGGCGGCGGTATTTCTATGCCTATCCTTATGCCGATTATTATATCTGGGGGGCTACGGCCGGCATGCTCAACAATCTCGCCGAAGTCCTGAGTGCCGCCTGATGCGCGCCATTCTCGAAATTGCCATTCCACTGCTGCTGCCCGCGCTGCTCTACTGGCTCTATCTGCGCCTGCAGGAGAAGCGTGGCCGGCCTGTCCGGGAAGTGCCGGTCTCGTGGCTGGCGGCAATCGGTGTCTTTTTCGTGCTGATCGTGCTCGGCGCTGGCTGGCTGGGGGGCAGCGAGCCGCCCAGCGGGAAGTACATTCCGCCCAGCGTCGTCGACGGCAAGGTCGTGCCAGGCCATTTCGAGGAAGACGGCCAGAGCCAATAATGTCGCCGGCAGCATTATCTAGCGTTGCTTGATAATGTTTATGAGCAGTTTCCGAGATGATGGCTCGACCGGCTGTGCCATGCTGGCCAGCAAAATGGCGGAACGTCGCCACCGAAGACGGCAGGAGACGGGCATGGGGCGGCTCACCACCCACGTTCTGGACACGGCGCATGGCGTGCCGGGTGGCGGCATGCGGGTGATCCTGTGGCGCGTCGCTGGATCGCGCCAACAAATGGCGGATGTCACGACCAATGCCGACGGCCGCTGCGACCGGCCGCTGCTGGACGGCGCTACCTTCGTTGCCGGCACCTATGAACTCGATTTTCACGCCGGCGACTATTTCGCAGCGCGCGGGATCGCCCTGCCGCAACCCCGCTTCCTCGACGTCGTGACCTTGCGCTTCGGCGTCAGCGATCCGGCGCAGCATTATCATGTGCCGCTGCTGGTATCGCCCTTTGCCTATTCGACTTATCGCGGGTCGTGAAGAAGGGTCTCTCGATGGCGATCCGCTATCTCCTGGGACAAGAACTGCGTTCGGTCGAACTGGCATCGCCGACCGAGACGGTGCTCGACCACTTGCGTCTCGGCTGCCACCGCACCGGCACCAAGGAAGGCTGCGCCGAGGGGGATTGTGGCGCCTGTACCGTGGTGCTGGGGGAACTGCAGGGCGATGCGATCGCCTATCGTGCGGTCAATGCCTGCATCCAGTTCGCGGGCACGCTTGATGGCCGCCAGTTGATCACGGTGGAGGATCTGCGGCAGCCGGATGGCAGCCTGCATCCGGTGCAGCAGGCGATGGTCGATGCCCATGGCTCGCAATGCGGCTTCTGCACACCAGGCATCGTCATGTCGCTCTTTGCGCAATATCGCAACCGTCGCAGGGGTGACGCGCAGGAAACGGCCGATGCGCTGGCCGGCAATCTCTGTCGCTGTACCGGCTATGGGCCGATCCTCAAAGCGGCAGAAATAGCGCTGGCGCAGCGCCAGGATGATTCATTCGATGCCCAAAAAAACGAAACGGTTGCGATGCTGAAGCACATCAGCGCCGCTGGATCAGCCAGCGGCTACTTTGCGCCGCGCCGTGCGGACGAGTTGGCCGAGGTCTACGCGGCCCACCCACAGGCGACTTTGGTTGCCGGTGGCACAGATGTCGGGTTGTGGGTCACGAAACAACATCGCAACCTGGCTGAGGTGATTGCGCTGAGCGGCGTGGCCGATCTGCAGAATATTGTCGAGACATCGACCCATCTGAGCCTTGGCGCCGCGGTCACCTATGCGCAGTTGTTGCCGGTCCTGGCGCCGCTGTGGCCGGATTTCGCCGAGGTGGTGCGGCGGTTGGGTTCGGCGCAGATCCGCAATGTGGCGACCATCGGCGGCAATATCGCCAACGGTTCGCCGATCGGCGATGGCCCGCCCTGCCTCATCGCCCTCGACGCGGCGCTGGTCCTGCGACAGGGCAAGACGCGCCGCTCGCTGCCGCTTGAAGATTTCTTTATCGCCTATGGCAAGCAGGACCGCCGGCCGGGCGAGTTTGTCGAATGCATTGAGTTGCCCAAGCCACGGCGCGGCTGGGCTTTTCGCGCCTACAAGATATCGAAGCGTTTCGACCAGGATATCTCGGCGCTCTTGGGTGCCTTTCACGTGAAGATCGAGGGTGGCGTGGTTGCCGATCTGCGCATTGCCTTTGGTGGCATGGCGGCGATACCCAAGCGTGCCCGCGCCACGGAGGCGGCATTGCGGGGCAAGCCCTGGTCGGAAGCATCTATCGTCGCCGCGATTCCGGTACTGGCCGAGGATTACCAGCCGATCGGCGATATGCGGGCCAGTGCCGCCTATCGCCAGAAGGTTGCCGGCAACCTGTTGCGCAAATGCTTTCTCGAACTCAGTGCGGGTGGCGGCGAGACGCGCATCACCTTTGCGGGCAGGCGGGCACATGGCTGATATCGGCACGGCCCGCATTCATGGTTCTGTCGGCGATGCGCTGGCGCATGATTCGGCGCGCAAGCATGTGACCGGTGAGGCGCTTTACATCGACGACCTGCCGGAGCCAGCGCGCTGTCTGCACCTCGTCGCCGGTGGTGCAGCGCGTGCGCATGCGCGTGTCGTTGAAATGGATCTTGCCGCTGTGCGGAAGGCCCCTGGCGTGGTCTGTGTGCTGACGGCTGCGGATATTCCCGGCGTTAACGACATCAGCCCCATCCATGCCCATGACGACCCGCTCTTATGCGCGGGCGAGGTCATGTTCTGGGGCCAACCGCTGTTCTGTGTGGCGGCCGAGACACGCGCGGCGGCGCAGGCGGCGGTGAGGCTGGCACGAACCGTCTATGAGGATCTGCCGGCCATCTTGAGTATCGACGCGGCACTGGCGGAAAAGAGCTATGTGCTTGAGGACCAGCGGCTCACCAAGGGCAATGCCGCTGCTGCCATCGCATCTGCCCCGCGCCGGCTGTCCGGCCGTTTCCGCCATGGTGGGCAGGATCATTTTTACCTTGAGGGGCAAGTCTCGCTGGTCGTGCCGAGCGAAGATGGCGACGTCCATATCTTTTGTTCGACGCAGCACCCGACCGAAGTTCAGATGAATGTCGCCCAGGTGCTGGACAGGCCTGCCAACGCCGTCACGGTCGAAGTGCGGCGCATGGGCGGTGGTTTCGGCGGCAAGGAATCGCAAGCGACGCAATGGGCCGCCTTGGCAGCGTTGGCGGCGTTGAAGACAGGACGCCCAGCCAAGTTCCGCCTGGACCGCGACGACGACATGGTGATGACCGGCAAGCGCCACGACTTCATCATCGACTGGCAGGTGGGGTTCGATGAAGACGGTCGCATCCAGGGGATCGATTTCGTGCAATCGGCGCGAGCCGGCTTCTCGGCCGACCTCAGCGGCGCCATCGCCGACCGGGCGATGTTTCACGCCGACAACGCCTATTACTTTCCCCATGCCAGCATTCTGTCGCATCGGTGCAAGACGCATACCGTGTCCAATACCGCGTTCCGCGGCTTCGGCGGGCCGCAGGGAATGCTGGGCATCGAAGAGGTGATCGATGCCATCGCCCGCGAACTCGGGCGCGATCCCCTTGATATACGGCAGGTGAATTTCTACGGCACGGATGAGCGCAATATGACGCCGTATCACATGACCGTGGAAGACAACATCATCGACGAATTGGTGCGGCGCCTGGAGGAGAGCAGCAACTACCGGCACCGCCGCCTGGTGATCGCGGCGCAGAATGCGGCCAGTTCCATCGTCAAACGGGGCCTTGCCTTGACGCCGGTCAAGTTCGGCATCTCCTTCACCACCAGTTTCCTCAATCAGGCCGGCGCGCTGCTCCATATCTATAACGACGGCTCGGTCCACCTCAATCACGGCGGTACCGAGATGGGGCAGGGGCTGTTCCAGAAAGTGGCGCAGGTGGTGGCCGCGGAGCTTCAGATCGATCTGGACCGGATCAAGATTTCGGCGACACATACGGGGAAGGTGCCCAACACCTCCGCCACTGCCGCGTCGTCCGGTTCCGACATGAACGGCAAGGCGGCGCAGGCGGCTGCCATTATCCTGAAGGAGCGGTTGATCGACTTCGCCGCCCGCCATTTCAATGTGCCAGCAGCGGACGTCGCTTTCCTGCCCAACCGCATCCGCGCGGGTGCCGAGGAGATCACGTTCGATGCCTTGGTAAAGCTCGCTTATCTCGATCGCGTTTCTCTTTCGACCACCGGCTTCTACAAAACGCCCAAGATTGACTACGACCGCAAGACGGCGCGCGGTCGGCCCTTCTACTACTTCGCCTATGGTGCAGCGGTGAGCGAGGTCGCGGTCGATACGCTGACCGGTGAGTACCGTGTGACGCGCGTCGATATCCTTCACGATGTCGGCCGCTCGCTCAATCCGGCGATCGACCTCGGCCAGATCGAAGGCGGCTTCATTCAGGGTATGGGCTGGCTGACCAGCGAGGAATTGTGGTGGGACGAGAAGGGGCAACTCAAGACCCATGCCCCCAGCACCTATAAGATTCCGACGGCGAGTGATCGCCCGCCGGATTTTCGTGTCCAGCTGCAGGATTTTGCCGAGAACCGGGAGGACGCCATCCATCGGTCCAAGGCCGTGGGCGAACCGCCTTTGATGCTGGCGATCTCGGTGTTCCGCGCATTATCCGATGCGATCGCCAGTGTTGCCGATTATCGATACCTGCCGGAGCTCGCGGCGCCGGCAACGCCGGAGCGTGTCCTGGCCGCGATCGACGCCTTGCGTGAGCGTGACGCATGAGCGGCCGGCCGGCCGATCCTGTTCTGGCTGCGGCTCTCAAGCGACTGCAGGAGGGGATGCCGGCTGTCTTGGCGACCATCGCGGCAACCCGTGGGTCGACACCGCGCGTTCCCGGGACGCGCATGCTGGTCGATGCGACCGGGATCGTTGGTTCGGTGGGTGGCGGGCAATTGGAATTCGAAATCATCGCCAGCGCGCGCGACTTGCTGGCTTCCAATGCTTCCGCGACACGCTGTCAGCATTTCATCTTGGGTCCCGATCTGCGCCAATGTTGCGGCGGCGCGCTCGACATCGTGCTGGAGCGGCTGATGCCGGAATCGCTCCCTTGGCTAAAGCAAGTACTGGATTGGGAGTTTGAGGGTGCGTTCTGGGAGGGGCGCCTGGCAGTGGGGGATCCGAGTTCCGCCCGGCGCCTCCACCGCCTCGAAGGTGCCCCGTCGGAACCCGGCACGGCCCGGCTGGTGAAATCGGTGGACGGCGCTGAGCTGGTTGAGATGTCGGGTCGGCCCTGGCCGCAGCTCTATCTGTTCGGCGCCGGCCATGTCGGGCGAGCGCTGGTCCGACTCCTTGGCGATCTGCCGTTCCACGTCACCTGGTGCGATGGGCGGGAGGACATATTCCCAGCCGAGATCCCGATGAACACGCGCTGCGATGCTGCCGCCGATATTGACGCGTTGATCAAAGGCGCGCCAGCGGATGCCCATTTTCTGATCATGACCCACAGCCATGCGCTCGATTTCGACCTAGTGGCGGCGGTCCTGGCCAAGGAACGCTTCGGCAGCCTGGGCCTCATCGGCAGCGACACCAAGAAGGCACGATTCCTGCAGCGATTGCGCGCCGATGGCGTGGCGCCTGGGGATCTGGCCCGTCTGCAATGCCCGGTCGGCATCCCGGGCATCAAGAGCAAGGTGCCGGCGGCGATCGCCATTGCCGTGGCGGCGGAATTGCTGGTTCTGACGCAGGCGAGGGAGCAGGAGGGGGCCGTGACGGGGGTGCAATCGGTCGGCTGATCGCCTATAAGATCGCTGGAGCGAAGACCCGGGCCGGCACCGTCGCGTTGGATGGTAAAATCGGCGAATCGGGCGGAGGATCGGGGATGGTTTTGGTCGGGCAGACAGGAGCGGGTGGGGCGCCGGGCGCAGAGCCTTTGGCGCGTCAGTCCCTGCTGTCCCTTTCCGGCATCGTCAAGCAATTCCCCGGCTGTCTTGCCAATGACCATGTCGATCTCGCCATCCGGCCGGGGGAGATTCATGCCCTGCTGGGCGAGAACGGTGCCGGCAAATCGACCCTGGTCAAGATCATCTATGGCGTCCAGCAACCCGACGCCGGCGAGATCGTCTGGCAAGGTACACCGACGGTCATCGGCAGCCCATCGGTGGCCCGCGATCTGGGCATCGGCATGGTGTTCCAGCATTTCTCGCTGTTCGAGGCTTTGACGGTTGCCGAAAACATTGCGCTCGGCATCAACGACAAGAAACTGCGCAAAGACCTGACCACGCGCATTGTCGAGGTCTCGGAGGCTTATGGCCTGCCGCTCGATCCCAACCGCGCCGTGCACGACCTTTCGGTCGGCGAGCGCCAGCGCATCGAAATCGTCCGCTGCCTGCTGCAGAAGCCCAAGCTGCTGATCATGGACGAGCCGACCTCGGTGCTGACGCCGCAGGAGGTCGAGAAGCTTTTTGCGACGTTGCGCCGCCTCGCCAGCGAAGGCTGCGCCATTCTCTATATCAGCCACAAGCTCGACGAGATCCGGGCCTTGTGCGAGAAGGCCACGATCATGCGCCTCGGCAAAGTGGTGGCTGAATGCGACCCGCGACAGGAGAGCGCCAAGCACCTTGCCGAACTCATGATCGGCATGTCGCTGAAGGCGCCCATCCATGGCCGCCAGGCGGATGAAGGGGCGGCGACGCGCCTCGAGGTGCGCGATCTGTCGGTGAAATCGGATCAGCAATTCGGCACCGACCTCAAAGGCATCAGCTTTGCGGTCAAGGCCGGCGAGATCCTGGGGATCGGCGGCATTGCCGGCAACGGGCAGAACGAGTTGATGGCGGCCCTCTCGGGCGAGACCCTGGCGCCAGCGCCAGATGTGATCTCGCTCGACGGCGTGGCGGTGGGGAAACTCGGCCCCGACGGGCGGCGCGCCAGTGGCGGCTGCTTCGTGCCGGAAGAACGCAACGGCCACGGCGCGGTGCGTGACATGACGCTGGCCGAAAACGCCCTGCTGTCCGGCTACCGCCGGCGCGGCCTGGTGCAGATCGGCGTCATCGATGACAGCCGCACGACAAGTTTTGCCGGCGAGGTCATCAAGGGGTTCGACGTGCGCACCACCGGGCCGAAGGCGGAGGCACGTTCGCTGTCCGGCGGCAATCTGCAGAAATTCATCGTCGGTCGCGAGATCCTGCAAAAGCCGGCCCTGCTGGTAGTGGCGCAGCCGACCTGGGGGGTCGATGCCGGCGCTGCTTCGGCCATTCATCAGGCGCTGCTCGATCTGGCGGCGCAGGGTGCAGCGATCGTGATCATCTCGCAGGACCTCGACGAGATCATGACGATTGCCGACCGCATCGCGGTCATTGCCGGTGGGCGCCTGTCCCCCGCCATGCCGGTAGCGAGTGCCACGGTGGAGGAAATCGGCCGGCTGATGGGCGGCATTCCGATGGCGGCTGGCGCGGAGGCAGTCGATGCGGCTTGAAGTGGTCCCGCGCGGCGAACGTTCCAGATGGTGGGCCTATGGCTCGCCGATCCTTGCCATCGCCCTCACGCTCCTGACCACGCTGGTGATCTTCGCCGTGCTCGGCAAGGATCCGCTGGAATCGCTGCGCGTCATGTGGATCGACCCATTGACGGCCAAGCGCGGCATTTCCGAGCTTTTCGTCAAGGGCGCGCCGATCATCATGATCGCGGTCGGCCTGTCGCTGGGTTTTCGCGCCAATGTCTGGAACATCGGTGCCGAAGGGCAATACGTCATGGGTGCCATCTTCGCCACCGGTGTCGCCCTCTATTTCTATGACGTCGAAACCTTCCCCGTCTGGATGCTGATGATCCCGGCCGGCATTTTGGGCGGCATGTTCTGGGGCGCCATTCCGGCCTTCCTGAAGACGCAGTTCAATGCCAGCGAGATTCTCACCAGCCTGATGCTGACATATGTCGCCAATCTCGTGCTGCTTTATCTGGTGGTTGGCCCGTGGAAGGATCCGGAAGGTTATGGCTTTCCGCAGACAAGGCTGCTGACGGCAGCCGCCAGTTCGCCGCACCTCGTGCCGGGCACCCGCATTCATGTCGGCGTTGTGGCGGCTCTCATCATTGTGGCGCTGGGCTGGTTCCTGCTCTCGAAATCGCTGCTCGGTTTCAAACTCAAGGTCGCGGGCCAGGCGCCGCGTGCCGCCGCCTATGCCGGTTTCTCGACCAAGTCGCTCACCTGGCTGTCGCTGCTGGTGGGTGGCGGGTTGTCGGGCCTTGCCGGCATGTTCGAGGTGGCTGGGCCGATCGGCCAGCTCACCCCGGCATTGCCGACAGGCTACGGCTTTACCGCGATCATCGTGGCGTTCCTCGGGCGCCTGCATCCGGTTGGCGTGCTGTTCGGTGGGCTCGTGCTGGCGCTCTCCTATCTGGGTGGTGAAAAGGCGCAGATCGCCTTGGGCTTGCCAGCGGCGGTCACCAAGATCAACCAGGGCATCCTGCTGTTCTATCTCTTGGGCTGCGACCTTCTCATCCGCTATCGCTTGCGCGTGGTGCCGTCGAAGCGGAGGGCCGGATAATGGATAACGCCGTCTTCGTCTCGGTCGTTCTTTCTGTCATCTCAGCGGCGACGCCGCTCTTGCTGGCGGCGACCGGTGAACTGGTCACGGAGAAATCCGGCGTCCTCAATCTTGGCGTCGAGGGCATGATGCTGGTCGGCGCGGTCGTCGGCTTTGCGGTGACGCTCACCACCGGCAGCGCGCTTCTGGGCGTTGTTGCAGCTGCCCTGGGCGGTGCCCTGATGGCGCTGATCTTCTCGGTGCTGACATTGACCTTGCTCGCCAACCAGGTGGCGACGGGCCTGGCGCTGACCATCTTCGGCATCGGTCTCGCCGCGATGATGGGGGCGAGTTTCGTCGGCCAGCCGGTCGAGAAGCTGCCGTCGCTCTACATCCCGCTTCTCACCGATCTGCCGATCGTCGGGCGCATCTTGTTCGGCCAGGACGGCTTGGTCTACTTCTCCTTCCTCGCTCTGGGCGGGACGATCTGGTTCCTGTTTCACACCCATGCCGGCCTTGTGCTGCGCGCGGTCGGTGACTCGCATGACGCCGCCCATGCCATCGGCTATCCGGTGATCGCCATCCGCTACGGTGCGGCGCTGTTCGGTGGCGCCATGAGCGGGCTGGGCGGGGCTTATCTTTCGCTCTCCTATACGCCGATGTGGGCCGAGGACATGACGGCCGGGCGCGGCTGGATCGCATTGGCGCTGGTTGTCTTTGCCACATGGCGGCCGCTGCGTTTGCTGCTCGGCGCCTACCTCTTTGGCGGCATCACCATTCTGCAGTTCCATGTCCAGACCATGGGTTTCGGCATCCCGGCACAATTCGTTTCCATGCTGCCATATCTTGCGACCATCGCCGTTCTTGTCGTCATTTCCACCGACCGCTCCAAGATCCGTCTCAATGCACCGGCCTGTCTCGGCCGGTCATTTCATGTGACGGGTTGAGGTGCTGCGACTTTCCGCTTTGCCAAAACAAAAGGAGGCTTTCGTCATGCTGATCAAACGTAGAACTTTTCTTAAAGCCGGCGCGGCTGCCGGCACTTTGCCGTTGCTGGGCAGGACCGCTGCGGCGGACGAGTTCAAGGCCGGCTATGTCTATGTCGGTCCGATTGGCGATTTCGGCTATTCCTACCAGCACGATCAAGGGCGACTTGCGGCCGAAAAGGCGCTGGGAGTCAAGTCGACCTATGTCGAGAAGGTCCCCGAAGGCGCCGATGCAGAGCGCGTCATCCGCAGCCTTGCCGATGATGGCCACAAAATCATCTTCACCACCTCGTTCGGCTTCATGGACGCGACGCTGAAGGTCGCCCGCGATTATCCGGATGTCTATTTCGAGCATGCGACTGGCTACAAGCGCGCCGACAACATGGCGACCTATAACATCCGCTTCTATGAGGGCCGCTACATCCAGGGCATCATCGCCGGCATGATGTCGAAGGCCGGTGTCGTCGGCTATATCGGCTCGATCCCGATCCCCGAAGTCATCATGGGCATGAACGCCTTCATCCTGGGCATGCGCTCGATCAACCCCAATGCCAAGATCAAGCAGGTCTTCATCAACTCGTGGTACGACCCGGGCAAGGAAGCCGACGCCGCGAAGGCGCTGCTCGACCAGGGAGCCGACATCGTCGCCCAGCACACCGATTCACCGGCGCCGCTGCAGGTCGCGGCCGAGCGCGGGTTGAAAGGCTTCGGCCAGGCCTCCGACATGATCAAGTTCGCACCCAACGCGCAGCTCACCTCTTCGATCGACCAGTGGGACAATTACTATATCGACCGCACCAAGGCGGCGATGGACGGCACCTGGAAGACCGGCGACACCTGGGGCGGCCTGAAGAGCGGCATGCTCAAGATGGCGAACTATGCCAACATGCCGGACAATGTCCGCAAGGCGGCGATCGAGACCGAGCAGGGCATTCGCGACGGCAAGATCGTCATCTTCAAAGGCCCGATCAACGCCCAGGACGGCAGCGCCAAGGTGGCGGCCGGCCAAACTCTCAATGACGGCGATATCGCCGGCATGAACTGGCTGGCCGAAGGCGTCGAAGGCGATCTGCCGAAGTAAGCCAGAGTTCTCGTTTTGAAGGCCCGGCGCGCCGCCAAGCGCGCCGGGCCTTTCATTTGTCGAGGATCTTGGCCTTAAGCTTGCGCTCCCAGACCGGTTTTGGCCCGAAAGTCTCGACCAGAAAGTCGATGAAGGCCCGCACGCGCGCCGGCACATGCGTACCGTGCGGATAGAGGGCATGGATCGCATCGGAGACCGGCGGAAAGTCGCGCAGCACAATCTGCAGGCTGCCATCGTTGAGATGGTCGATGATCTCCCAGATCGATTTCAGCGCGAGGCCGTGACCGGCGAGGCACCAGTCGAGCAGGACTTCGCTGTTGTCGCTGTCCATGTTGCCGGCGACGCGCAGGGTCTGCGGCCCATCCGGGGCCTGGAGCGTCCAGCGATATTGCTTGGAGCCGGGAAAGCGCAGCAGCAGGCAGTTGTGCTCAAGCAAATCCTCAGGCGTCTTCGGCACGCCGCGGACCTTCAGATAGCGTGGAGAACCGACGATCACGCGCCGGTCGGTCGCGAGGTTGCGCACGATCGCCGTCGAATCCTCCAGCGGCCCGATGCGGATCGCCAGATCGATCCGCTCCTGGATGAGGTCGGAAAATCGGTCGGTCAGCTGTAGTCGTACCTGCATCTGTGGGTAACGGGCGAGGAAAGCGCCGATATGCGGCGCCACATATTGCCGCCCGAAGGCCACCGGCAAGGACACCTTGATCGGCCCGCGCGGCTCGTCCGTGCGTTGCGAGAGCAGATTTTCGACCTGTTCCAGCTCGTTGAGGATGGAGAGGCAGTGCTGATAGAAGGCGGCACCCTCCTCGGTCGGGTTCACCCGGCGGGTGGTGCGGTTGAGGAGGCGGGCATTGAGGTCGCCCTCCAGCCGGGCGATGCGGTTGGAGACGACGGCCGGCGACAGGCGCAGATCGCGCCCTGCGGCAGACAGGCTGCCCAATTCGACCACGCGGGCGAAGATGGAAAGGTCCTCGGTATGCGGCATGGGCCTCCTTGGCCTTTGGCGCCATTTTATCCGGTTTCTTGAAGATCATTATCCATGATTGCAGCGCTGGCAAGGGCGGCTGCTTTGATATCCTGCCCGTTCCCGACCGGACGAACGGAGCGCCGCATGGACCCGATCTTGGCCGAGTGGCTGAGCCTTGCCATACGCTGGGTCCATGTGATGACCGGCATCATGTGGATCGGCACCTCGTTCTTCTTCATCTGGCTGGACGCCAGCCTGCGCCATTACCAGACGCCAAAGCCCGGCATCGCCGGTGAAAGTTGGCTGGTCCACGGCGGCGGCTTCTATGCGGTCGAGAAGTTCCTGGTGGCGCCCGGCACGATGCCGGCGGAACTGCACTGGTTCAAATACGAAGCCTATTTCACCTGGCTGTCGGGCTTCCTCCTGCTGGCGCTCATTTATTATTACGGTGCCGAGCAGAATCTCATCGACCCGTCGGTGAGTTCGTTGACGGGGTCGCAAGCGATCCTGGTGAGCCTTGCCCTGCTGGCCGGGGGCTGGGTCATCTACGATCTGCTTTGCCGCTCACCCATCGGCCGCCATACGGGGGCCTTGGCCTGCGGCGTTTTCCTGCTGGTGGCGCTGGCGGCCTATGTCGCGACGCAGGCCTTCAGCGGGCGCGCCGCCTATCTCCATGTCGGGGCCTTCATCGGCACGATCATGGCGGCCAACGTCTTCATGATCATCATTCCCAATCAGAGGAAAGTCGTGAAGGCGCTGCTGGCTGGCGAGGCGCCGGACCCGGCGCTCGGCAAGCAGGCCAAGCAGCGTTCGCTCCACAACAACTACCTCACCTTGCCGGTCGTCCTGATGATGATCAGCAACCACTATCCGATCATGTATGAAAGCCCCTATCGCTGGCTCTTCGTCATGGGTGCCGTCATCCTGAGCGGGCTGCTGCGCGCCTATGCCAATGCCAGGAATGCGGGGACGCCATCGCGCAAAGTCGACCATCTGCTCGTTGTTGCCGCTGGACTGGGCCTTTGCCTGGCGGTTCTGCCGGCGTTGCAGGGCCAGTCCGGCGTGGCGGTCGCGCGCCGTGTCGATCTGACCGAAGCCGCCGCCATCATCCAGCAGCGATGTCTTGCCTGCCATTCGACCACGCCGACCGACGCGTTCTTCAAGGCGCCGCCCAAGGGCATCGCCTTCGACAGTGCCGCAGAGATTCGCCGCTATGCGCCGATGATCGAACGCGTTGCCGTCGCCACCAAGATGATGCCGCTCAGAAACAAGACCGGCATGACCGATGAAGAACGGGCGTTGCTGGGGGCGTGGATCACCGGTGCCGCCGATCACGGCGGGGGGCAGTAACATGGCTGCCCTGGAACCGGTGCCGACGTCGCTGACGCGCGATGCCTTTGTCGCGACCTTCGGGCGGGTATACGAGCATTCGCCCTGGATTGCGGAAGCGCTTTACGATCGCGGTCTTGCCGCTGCCCACGAGACGCTGGACGGTCTTGCCGCGGCCATGCGTGAGGTTGTCGAGGATGGGGGTGCGACACGGCAACTGGCGCTGCTGCGCGCGCATCCCGACTTGGCCGGGAAACTCGCGATGGCGGGCGAGCTGACGTCTGAGTCGCGCGGCGAGCAGGCGAGTGCCGGCCTCGATCGATGTTCAGCGGCCGAGTTCGCTCGCTTTCAGCAACTCAACACGCTTTATACGCGGCGATTCGGCTTTCCGTTCATCCTGGCGGTCAAAGGCAAGACGCGCGCGGAGATTTTGGCAGCGTTCGAAACGCGGGTCGCCCATGACCCTGCCGTCGAATTTCGCACAGCGCTCGATCAGGTCCACCGCATCGCCTATCTGCGTCTGGGCGATCTCTGTCGCTAGAGCTTGGAGAGCAGGGCCGAGAGCGCTGCTTCCTGTTCTGCCGAGGGTGATATAATCGGCTCTGGCTTTGCGGCCGGCGCCATGCCGCTGTGCAGGATGGCGACATCCTTGCCGCAGGTTTGCCGCAGCGCCAAAGACAGCAATTTGGAATCGATCGGCTTCGAGACATAGGCCGACATGCCGGCGTTGAGATAGCGTTCGCGATCGCCGGCCATGGCATTGGCCGTCAGCGCAATGATAGGCAGCGTCTTGAAATCGCCGCCCAAATTGCGAATTTCGCGCGTCGCCATGATGCCGTCCATGTTCGGCATCTGCACATCCATCAGCACGGCGTCGAAATCGCCGCGCTGGACCGCAGCCACCGCTTCGATGCCGTCGCTGGCGAGATCGGTCGTGTGGCCGACCGCCTCCAGCATCGCGCGGATGACTTTCTGGTTGATGAGATTATCCTCGGCCACCAGCAGGCGCAGCTTGCGCGTGCCGGGGTTGTCTAGCAATGCCTGGTCCTTGCTGCGCAGATGGCTTGCGGCCTCGGGAATCGTATGCGCTTCCTTCAATTTCAGACGCATCCAGAAATTGGACCCGCGGCCAATCTGTGAATCGACGCCGACCGCGCCGCCCATGAGTTGCATCAGTTCGCGGCAGATGGCGAGGCCGAGCCCGGTCCCACCATAGCGCCGCGTCATCGAGGCATCGGCCTGGGTGAATTTCTGAAACAGCCGCGCCTGGACGTCCTTCTCGATGCCGATGCCGGTATCGGCGACGCTGACATCCAATTCCCAGCTCATATCGCCCTGGGGCGTTGCATCGACCTTGACGACAATGGCCCCCTTATGGGTGAACTTCACGGCATTGCCGAGGAAATTGGCCAGCACCTGGGCGATGCGAGCGGAATCGCCATACATCGCCTTGGGCACATGCGGTGCGATTTCATAGGTAAGATCAAGGCGCTTGGAAATGGCCGATGGCCGCCACAAGGCGACCAGATCCTCGATCATCTCCGCCACCGAGAACGGGGCCAGATTGAGGTCGAGGCGCCCAGCTTCGATCTTCGAGATGTCGAGGATGTCGTTGAGGATGGAGAGCAGGCCGCGGGCCGAGCTTTCCAGTGTCATCAGCTGTTCCTGCTGGTCCTCGCTGAGCGGCGTGTTCTTCAGCATGTGGATCATGCCGATGACGCCGTTCATGGGCGTGCGGATCTCATGGCTCATCGAGGCCAGGAATTCGGATTTGACGCGGTTGGCCGTGTCGGCGACGTCCCGCGCCTTGCGCAGATCCTGGTTGAGGATCGCGAGTTCCTCGCTGCGCCGGGTCAAGGCTTCTTCGGCCAGCCGGCGCTCGATCGCGTTGCCGCGGAAGACCTCGAGCGCACGGGCCATGCGGCCGATTTCGTCCGTGCGGTCGGTATAGGGCACCAGGGAATTGAGATTGCCCGCCGAAAATCGCTGCATCAGCGCCGTCATCCGATCAAGCGGCCGGCTGACCAGATGGAGCGCCAGCAGGGTGAGGCCCAGCAACACGCCGGCGAGAGCCCCGTTCGTCACCAGCATAGAGCGCAGGTAGGCGGCGCGCGCAATTTCGAGCGGCGCTTTGGACAGGGTCACGCTGATATTCCCGACCGCGCGACCCTCGACAAGAATGTCGGCGCGTCCCAGTACGGTGCCGCCTGCGTCGACGGCAACCGGGCTGTCATTTTCCGTGGCGGCGTCGACGGAGACGAATTCAAGGCCGCTCGATTCCTGGATCACCGCCCTGGCAAAGCCGCCGACGACGCGCATGGCCTGCAACTGGTCGCGTGCCGCTTCGCGATCATATTCCCAGACCGCGTTGGCGACGGCGCCCGAATAGAGCAAGGCGAGATTGTCGGCGCTGTCCTGCAACGCCGCCGATTGCCGGTCCACGAAGCGCTGGTTTTCCAGGGCCACATAGGCAGCCTGAATCGCCAGGATGACGACGGCCAAAGCCAGCACCACCCTGGTCTTGAGTCCGAATCCTCGCCAGCGTTTGTTCATGGTCGGAGAATGAGCCGAACGCGGTTAACAGAGTATGTATTTTGACCTAAAGCCGCCCTATGCGCAGCATTTTCCATGTTTCCGGCGCGCAATCCAGGGTGGGCGCCCGCAAAGGTTGCTGGCAGGTGTGATTCCATCGGCCATTCCGGTCTTGGGGCGAATCGACACGCTTCGATAAAGTCACCGAAACAGGGGATTTGCCGATGTCAGAACGTTCCGTCAGCCGCCGTAGCCTGCTTGGGACCATGGCCGTAGGATCGCTTGCGGCGGCTTCCGGTCTGGGGCTGCCCTGGTCCAGTGCCGCCCGTGCCGAGAACGCCCCGCATTGGACCTATGAAGGTCCCGAAGGGCCAGCGCATTGGGGCCAGCTCTCGCCGGAATTCGGCGCCTGCAGCAGCGGTCAGCGGCAATCGCCGATCGACCTTGCCGGCGCCGGGTTGGACAATGCGCCGGACCTCAGCGTTGCCTGGCAGCCATTCGAGGCGGTCGTCGAGAACAACGGTCACACCTTGCAAGTTGCACCCGCTGACCATACCGACAGCGCGCTCACGCTGGGGGGCAAGAAATACGCCTTCCTGCAGTTTCATTTTCACCATCCCAGCGAGCATGCCGTCGGCGGCGGGCGCTGGCCGCTCGAAGTGCATATGGTCCACAAGAGCGAGGCCGGCGACCTGGCTGTGACCGGCATTCTCTTCCGACCGGGGCGCGAGAATGACGCGCTGGGCCGCGTCCTGGCGCAGGCCCCGGCCAGCAAGGGTAAAGCGGCCATTCCGCGAGCCATCGACATGACGCGGTTTCTGCCGACCTCGGCTGCTACCTATCGCTATGCCGGATCTTTGACGACGCCGCCTTGCAGCGAGATCGTCAGCTGGCTGGTCTTTCGGGAGCCGATCGAGGCGGCGGTCGGGCAGATCGAGAGCTTTGCTCGGATGTTCCCGATGAATGCGCGACCGCTGCAACAAGGTTTCCAGCGCGGCATCGCGCTGGACCTCTTCTGAGGACCGGCCGATGCGTCGCCTGCTTGTGATCACTGTTTCCCTGTTGGCGCTTGCCGGATGTGCCACGGCAAAGCGTGCCGATGCGCCGGCAAGCCCGGCCATCCCCGCGGACGGTGATACCGCCGCGGTACCGGCGCTCGATGCGCGTTTTGCCGGGACTTGGTATGTGAGCGGCGTGTTCCCGTCGGCGGCGCGTGCAGCCAGTGTCGCCGACCCGCATCTTGGCAGCGCGCTGGTGATTGGCGATGCCGAGGTCAGCGACGTCAACGGCCAGCGCTGCATCAGCCCGACCTTTGCAATGGACACTGTTGCCGCGGAATCAACGGGCGCCAAGCTCGGCGGCGATGCCCCGTGGGACCGGTTGTCAGTCACCTGCGACGGGCGCGCCTTTGCCACCTATCTGCGCCTGCCGGACCGGACCGGTGATGGCCCGGCCCTGCTGCAGCAACGCCCGGAAGGGCTCTATCTCCTCGAACAGGCGGCGGCGTTGCAGCATCGGCGCACCAATGAAGCGGCCGAGACGCAAACGGCTGCCGCCATGACGGCACCGGTTCACGAAGAGCCGGAGGCTGCGACGCCGGTTGCACATGCGGCACCGGTCGAACTGGCGCCCAAGGCCCATGAAACCAAGAAGGCTGAGGCCGCAAAAACAGCGCCGACGCCGATGACCGAAGGCCCAGTCGAGGCATCGACTGCCGAGCCGGCGGCAAAGACCGGTGCCAAAGCGGCGCATGGCAATCTGCCGGCAGCCGGCACGGCGATGCATCTTGCCAGTTATAAGGGGCAAAGTGCTGCCAAGCGCGGCTGGAAGATTCTGCTCGGCGAATATGATGAGCTGGACCCGTTGTCGCCGCTTTATGTCAATGTCGACGTGCCGGGTAAAGGCGAGATGATCCGCCTTTATGCGACTGGCGCCGAACCGGCTGAGATCGCCAAGATCTGCGCCGCCCTCAAGGCAAAGAAGGTCTATTGCGCGCTCAATCCTTGATCGGCGGCCGCTGATCTTCGTTGATCAGGTACGCCCCGGCTCGACCACTTCGGCGGCTGCGTCGTAAAGCGCAATTTCGCTGAGATCCTCCAGCGGCGCCGTCTCTGGCGGGGCTTCACCGGTGGCAGGTTGGTCTGCCGTCATTTCATCGATCGGCTCAAACTCGATTTCTTCCGACGCTGGACCGGCCGCGTCTTGCTGGGTTTCCGGTTCTCCTGCGGCAGCCAATTCGGGTTCGGGTTCGGGTCCCGGTCCCGGTTCGGGTTCCGGCTCAGGCTCAGGCTCAGGCTCAGGCTCAGGCTCAGGCTCAGGCTCAGGCTCAGGCTCAGCTTCCACGGCAGCTGTTTCCGGTTCAGACGGTGCCACTGCTGCTTCCGGCGCGGCCACCAGGGCGCTGACATTCTCTTCCAGCTTCTGCATGACGCTGGTGAGGGATGATTTCTGCCGCCCCTCGATCACGTCGAGGAGCGCCATCACCATGGTCTTCAACTCGCCGTTTTCTTTGGCGAGCCGCTCGGCCCGCGAGGCTTCGCCGAGCGCCTGCTCGGCCCGCGCCAGCGCCCGCCCCAGATCATCCTCGAGATCGGTGATCCGGGCCTTGGCCCCGTCGAGTTCGGCCGACTGCCGGGCCAGTGAACCTTCGACGATGCGCGCCAGATCATTGAGGCGCAGTTCAACTTTTTGCGCAAAATCAACGTCGCTTGCCAAACGGTCGCGTGCGGCGGCGACACGTGCCCGCAGATCGTCGAGATCGTCGCTCATGGCATGCTCCAGACATCAAAAAGGCCCGCTGCCATGATCGGCCGCGGGCCTTTGAGTGTCGAGGAAAAAGCCTAACGCCGCGTTACCAGTGACGGACGCGGCCGGTATCGACGTGGACGAAGTCCGATTTGGGATAGAAGCCGACGCCGCCCGCCTTCATCGCCATGGCATCGAGGCGGAGATCGGCGAGTTGGACGTCGCGAAGGCGGATATCGATCGCCTTGCCTTCCATGTGCATGCTCTTCTTGGCAACGCCATTGCTGGCGGCGGCGAGCTTTGCATTGGTCAATGGGCTGCGGTAGCCGGAAATGATCTCGAACGGCTTCTTGCTGTCGGTGCGCCGGTGGAGGGCGGTCAGCAAGTCAAACAGCTTCACATCCATGCCGAAGACTTCGCCATTGCGGTAGTCACGCAGGATGTAATTGATGTCCTGGACCGCCGCCCGGTCATAGGCGCCGTTCTGCCAATAGGTGGCTTTCAGGATTTCGTTCGTATGGGTGTTGAAGAAGCCGAGGGTACGGCTGTCGACAGCGGTCGTCTTCGCCATGACGGCGCGGGGCAGGAATGTAAGGGCGCACGTACCGACAAGACCGGCACCGAGGCTGAGGAAGGCGCGACGGCCAAGATCTGCGGCCGGTTGGTTACGTGATGACATTCTATCCAATCTCCCTAGGCGCCCGGATTGCCTCCGGAGGCCACTTTGATCGCGTTGCTAGGTAAGACCGGCGTGAATCGTCCCCACGAATTCAACGCCACTTTGCCTGGCCCAACCAGGCATCAACCTCATGAAATGACAATTATCCCCAAACGCCGCCCGGTTTTGGACACCGGTATGCAGCAAAGCTGACACAGCCTTGCTGCAAATGCAAAGTAAAATTCACGAAATCGCGCCATCCCCTTGGATTCAATCAAGAATCCAAGGGCGGGGAGGGGTCAATAACCGAGGGCGCAACCGTCTTTGCGGGGATCCGACCCGGCTACCAGCACGCCTTTCTGCCAGTCGATCCAGATGGCCTGACCGCCGCCCAGTGGGTCGGCGATGGGCTGAACCTTGTGGCCGCGGGCGGCGAGGCCCGCAACCGTGGCGGCCGGAATGCCGGATTCAACCCACAACGTCCCCTCGTCATAAAACGCCCGGGGGGCGTCGAGGGCTGCCTGCGAATCCATGCCGTATTCCAGCATGTTGGTGAGCGCATGAACCTGGCCGACCGGCTGGTAATCGCCGCCCATGACGCCATAGGGCATCACGGCCTTGCCGTCTTTGGTGACCATCGCCGGGATGATGGTGTGCATAGAGCGCTTGCCTGGACCGATGCAATTGGGGTGCTGGGGATCGACCACGAAGCAGGCGCCACGGTTCTGCATCAGGACGCCGGATTTCGGCGCCATGCGCCCGCTGCCGAAGCCGTAATAGACCGAGTTGATGAAGCTCACCGCGTTGCGATCCTTGTCGACGACCGTGAGATAGGTGGTGTCGGGATGCTTTGGGAACTGACCGATGGCGCCGAGGTCGATCGCCTTGTCCTGTTTGATGAGGCCGGCCAGTGCTTTGGCATGCGCGCCCGACAGCAGCCCCCCCACCGGTACTTTGGCAAAGGCCGGGTCGGCGATATGGGCGTTGCGCTCGCGGTAGGCAAGCTTTGCGGCTTCAAGCTGCAAATGGAAGCGATCGACGCCGAGGGGGTCGCTGCCGGCCTTCTCCGGGCCGTAGGCCGACAGGATGTTGAGCATGAGGAGGGCCGTGAGGCCCTGGCCCGGCGGCGGGCATTCCCACAGCTTCACACCCTTATACGCGGTCGAGATCGGCGTGACGTAATCGCCCTTGTGGCGCGCGAAATCCTCAGGCGCATGCAGGCCACCTTGGGCCGCCATGGCGCTGGCCATGTCTTCCGCGACCCAGCCTTGATAGAAGCCTGCGGCGCCTTTGGCGGCGATCTCGCGCAGGGTCTTGGCGAGCAGCGGCAGCTTCACGCGGTCGCCGATCTTGGGTGCCTTGCCAGCCACCAGATAGCTGCCGGCAGCGGCTGCATCGCGGGACAGTTTCTCTTCTTCCTGCGCCCAGTCATAGGCGACGCGCGGGGCCACCGGAAAGCCGTTCTCGGCATAATAAATCGCCGGCTGGAGCAGCTTGTCGATGCCGAATTTTCCGTGATCCTGCACCAGGCGGCACCAGGCCTCGATGGCGCCAGGCACCGTGACCGCATGAATGGAATCAGCGGCGATCTCGCCGATACCGCGTTCCTGGAAATAGCCGACATCCGCCTTCAAGGGTGCCGCACCATTGCCGTTATAGGCGATGATGTCGTCGCTGCCACCCTTTGACATCAGGACGAAGCAATCGCCGCCGATGCCGGTCATGGCCGGCTCGACGACGGCCAGCACGGCCGAGGCGGTGACCGCTGCGTCGATGGCGTTGCCGCCGGCGCGCAGGCAGTCGATTGCCGCGGCCGTGGCGAGCGGATGCGACGTCGCTGCCGCGCCCTCGCTGGCGTAGATCGGCGAGCGGCCGGCCTTATGAAAATCACGCATGATGTGTCCCGAAAAAGATGAGGTGGAAGAATTTGGTTATTGCACCAAAGGCGCGTCGCCGGAACCGGTCGATGGACCGAAGGCCGTACCGCCTGGACCATCGGCATCATATTGGAAGTTCGTGCCTATGGCGCTCTGCCCGAGCGTGTAGTCGAGCGTATAGGTGGCATTCGGATTGGAGGCGCTGCTGAGCAGGGCGCCCGGCACCCCGCCGGTGGCGCTGAAGCTCACGCCTTGGTCGAGCGATTGCGACGGCAAGGCGAATTGCGAGACGAAACCCTCGTCCTGATGGTTGATCGTGAGCGTGCCGTCCAGGCTGCGCGAGGCCAGGCTCAGCGTGGCGTTGAGGGAATATTCGCCATCGCCCGAGCCGCCGACAAATGCAATCGGTGCGCTGGCATAGTTGACCTCGCCCAGCGGCAGGTTGCTGGTGGTCTCGTTCAGGTCGAGGCCACCGATGTTGCCGGCGTCCTCGAATTCGCGCTGGTTGACCGCAAGTGGGCGACCGTCTTGTGTCGGCTGGCCAGACTGACCGATGACGCCGCCAGCGTCGGGACGGAAGTTCCCGGTGGGGCCACCCGGCGCATCCAGCGGTAGGAACAGACCGGCAAAGCGCTGATCGATGGCGTCGGTCAGAGCGCGCGGATCGCTGATCGTGCCGTCGGCGCCAATCTCGACGTAATAGCCGGCGCGCTTCAGCACGACTTCATTCTTGGCCGATTTCAATGTCACGGTGCTCGGCTTCTTGCCGGCCGTGTTGCCATCGCCCGTACCCGCCAAGGCCACCACGCAGGTGGCGGCGCAGGCACCCATCACGGTCGTGCCGCGTATGGTCAGCACGGCATTCGGCAATTTCAGCGAAGTCCCCTCGGGGTTCTGCCGCGCGATGGCACCCGTTACCAGGCGAAACACACCCTTGGCGATGCTGGCATTGAGGAGGGCGCTGTTGGCGTTATTGGGGTCGTAGACGAATTCGTCGATGGTGAGATTGGCGTCCGGGCCCAACGTGATGGCGGATTCATCCAGCAGCATGATCTGCAGCCGCGAGGCTGCCCCGGTGGTAACGCCGTCGCCCATGACCAGGCCGTCGCCCGAATTGACGGCCGTGGGTGTCGCAATCTGCTTGGCGGGCGATATGAGATCGACGGTACCCGAGACGGCCCCGGCGATGCCCGCTGGGGTTCCGACCTCGGCATAAGCGGGCATCGCCGCAGCAAGGCCCAGGGCCAGAACAGTCATCCATTGCATGCGTCGCATGTCAGCAACTCCTCAAAGCGGAGATTTGGCGGCCGTCCTGCCTGACTTCACAGTCTGGCAGAGCGAAGGCGATGGGTGCAAGCCTGGGCATGTTCAGAACTCCCAGCGCTTGCTGATGGTCATCCCGCCCCGTGTATTGTCGTATTCATAGTTCGTGATGTTTGAATCGGCCCGGTAATACTCGCCGTATATGGAGACGGTGAGGCCCTCCAGGGCTTGCGGCCATTCCTCGGCGCCGAACAGGGTCTGGACCGGCACGCCCAGTGTCATGCGGGCGCGATAGATCCAGTCGTCGCGATCATTCTCGCCCGTGATGGGATCGGCCTCGTCGTAATTGTCGTATTCCCCGAACAGGTCGGTCATCAGGAAGGCGCCGCCGCCGATCAGCCAGGTGTGGTTGATGTTGACGCGCTCGCCGACATAGCTCTCCCAATCAGAATCGGAGTTGAAGCCGTGATGGCCGGCGCTGATGGTCAGGCGGTGATTGGTGCCGATGTAGAAATCGGCGCCGACTGTAATGCCGACATCGCCGCCCGATTGCAGGTCGCCGGTCGGATAGAGGTCGGTGTTGTCGTAATCGATCCAGTTCATGTCACCGCGCAGCCACAGGTTGACGGGATCGTTGATGCGCATGTCGGCCCGCAGGCTGGCGCCGATGCTGTCGATATAGCTGTCGCGGTCGAGGAACAGGTGATCGTAAGTGATAGTGGGCGTGAGGAACACAGCGCCGAATTCGAAACGGCCGCCGGCCTGGGCCGTGATGTCCAGCGTGTCGAATTCGTCGAGCTTGAACTGATCCGCGCCATAGGCCCCCACCGACGCGAACAGCGTGTTGCGATTCTGGCCCGGCAGGTCATGTTCGATGTTGAAGCGCACCATGCTGGTGATGCTGTGGTCGTCTTCCTTCTTGCCACTGGTCAGGTCGAATGTGCCGAGAAAGGTGCGCACCTGTCCCGAATTGGGGGCGCCTGCGCGGTTGGTGTCGTATTGATAGCCGATGCTCGTCAAGACCGACATGCGCGTAACCTTGTCGCGCCGCTCCAGCTCGTCGGCGTAGCGCGCGATGCCGCGGCGCAGCGCCGGGTCGAGGTCGAGTTTCATCAACTCGGCGAATTCCTTCTGCGCCTCGCGCAGGTTGTCCAGGCGGTAAAGGACAATGGCGCGCAATGCCCGGATATTCGGTTCCTTGGGTGCCAGCAGCATCAGTCTGTCGAGCGTCGCCGACGCCCCCAGCAGGTCCGATTTGCGGATCTGGGTGATCGCATAAAGATAGCCAAGCTCGACATTGTCGGGATCGGCCAGGACCTGGTCATAGGTCACGTCGCTGGTGGTCGGCAACCCGTCTGCCGTTTCGGCGCAGGCCGGCCCGACGCTGAGGATGAAAAGGGGGAGAAGGAGCGTGGCGCCGATAACGGCCGGTCTGTTCGAACGAGTTTTCTCTCGTCGCTGCGGGCGAGCGCGCATGATGAAGCCATCCCCTGTTGCCGTGTCTCGACACCTGAGCCATCCGGCCGGCTCGTCCCCCGACCGAATCACCTTGTCCAGTGCCGATCCGCCCACTTTACGCGCTCGGTCGCCGCACCGCACCGGTTTTGCAAAGCCAAACAAGACTCTGGCCGTGAGCGAAGGCGGCCTATTTTGGCCAGATTGCGCCGCAGGACGGCTTGACCGACAAGCGGCTTTGCAGCCATATCCAGGCTATATCTGACCAAACTGCTCAACTTTCCAGAGGATTGATCGTGCCCATTCTGCTTGGCCTCGATACCGGTGGCACCTATACCGACGCCGTCTTGTTCGATCAGGCCCAGGGCATGTCGGGACCGGGGATATCGACGGCGGCCGATGCCGCGCACATCCACGGCGGTGTGTTGGCGACGGCCAAATCCTTGACCACCAAGCATGACCTGTCGATCGGCCTTAAAGGGGCCATCGAAGCCGTGCTGCCGCGTCTGCCGGAAGGCGTGCGTCCGGCCGATATCGCGCTGGTCTCAATGTCCACGACGCTGGCGACCAATGCCATCGTCGAGGGCCATGGTGCGCCGATCTGCCTCATTCTTCTCGGCTATGATGTGAAGTCGCTGGAGCGTGCCGGCCTGAAGCAGGCGCTGGGCACGGATCCCGTGGTGTTCGCGGCGGGCGGGCACAAGCCGACAGGTGACGAGCAGGCGCCGCTCGATGTCGCGACCGTCAAGGCGGCGATCCTGGAACACGCGCCCAAGGTCGCGGCCTTTGCCGTCTCGGGCTATTTCTCGGTGCGCAATCCCGCCCATGAGATCGCCGTCCGCCAGATGATCCGCGACTTGACCGACAAGCCGGTCAGTTGCGGCCATGAACTGACCTCGAAGCTCGATGCGCCGCGCCGGGCACTCACCGTTGCCCTCAATGCCCGCCTCATCCCGCAATTGCAGCAGCTCATTCGCGCTGTCGGCACGCTGCTGACCGAGAAAGGCATCAGCGCGCCGCTGATGGTGGTCAAGGGCGACGGCTCCTTGATCGACCAGCAGGTGGCGCTGACCTGCCCGGTGGAAACGATTCTGTCCGGCCCGGCCGCCAGCCTGGTCGGCGCGCGGCATTTGTCGGGTGCCGAAAGCGTCATGGTTTCCGATATGGGGGGTACCACCACCGATATCGCCATGTTGCGCGATGGCCGCCCGGTGCTGAACAAAGAAGGCGCGGTCGTCGGCGGCTGGCGCACGATGGTCGAGGCGGTGGCGGTCCATACCTATGGGCTTGGCGGCGACAGCGAAGTCCGCATCGACGAGCACCACGGCTTCCTCGTTGGCCCGCGCCGCGTCGTCGCCTTGAGCCTGCTGGCGCATCTCTATCCCACTGTGCTGGACAAGCTGCGCGCGCAATATGCCTCGGAAGACATGATGGCCTATCGCGGCCAGTTCGCCTTGCGCCAACGTCCGCTCGACACGGGTGCGGAGGGGCTGAGCGAGGGGCAGATGAAGGTCTGGGAGGCGCTGGCCGACGGCCCGGTGGCGCTCGCCGATCTCATCTTCAGTCCGGCGATCGGGCGGCATCTGGCGCGCCTCGTCGACCGCGGCCTTGTCATCATCAGTGGCTTGACGCCCTCGGATGCGGCGCATGTCCTCGGACGCCAGTCGAGTTGGTGCACCGAGGCAGCCGAGATCGGTGCCGAGTTGTTTCTGCGCCGTGCGCCCTTTGCCGGCTGGGTCCCGCCTGAGAACGGCCGGGCGCTGGCCGAGGCAATCGTCGAGCAAGTGGTCCTGCAATCCGGTCGCGTCATCCTCGAGACCTCGATCGCCGAGCAGGCGGGTATCGATCATCATCATTGGGGTACGCTGGGGCGTTATCTTGTCGATCGTTCGCTGGCGCCGTCGCAGGCGGATAGCGCCCTCGTCGACGTGGCGTTGAAGCTCAATTTTCCGCTGGTCGCCATCGGTGCGCCGGTGGGTTCCTATTACGGCGAGATTGCGCGGCGTCTGCGTACCGAGCTCATCATTCCGCCTCATGCCGATGTCTCCAATGCTGTTGGCGCCGTCGCGGGCGGTGTGATGCAGAAGGTCGCCATTACCATCACGCAGCCGATTGATGGCGTGTTCCGGGCCCATCTGCCCGGCGGTCTCAAGGACTTCACCGATCTCGAGACCGCTGCCGCCTTTGCACGCGACACGGCGGAAGCGGAAGCAGCTGCGATGGCGAAAAAAGCCGGGGCAAGTGATATCGAGCTTTCCCATGAGCGAGCCGACAAGGTCTTCGAACAGCCCGGCGGGCTGAAGATTTTCATGGAATCGCTGGTCTCTGTGACCGCGTTCGGCCGTCCGGCGCTCGCCCAGGGTTGATTCGGGGTGGCGCAAATCGTGCGATCCGTCACATCCGGTGACCTTGCCACTTTTGCGGCGTGAGCCGCATCACAAGGTCGCGGGGCTGGTGCTGACGGCCCATTCCTGCTCATATATAGCGGGGGACGACAAGCGACCGGGATATCCCGGCGCGTGACGTATCGTGGGATGACAGCATTATGACGCGTTGGATCAAATTATCGACTTCGGCCGCGCTTTTGGCCCTCACCGTGACGATGGGACTTGGCCAGCCCGCTTGGGCGGACCGCAAGGGTGAAAACCCACCTGCCCCCGTGACAGCGCCATCCGCGCCGGCCGGGACCGCGACGGTCGCACCAGCCCTGCTGCATATTCCCAATCTCGATGCTGCGATCACCGAACTGGCGAAGGATCCGCTCTTCGACGGTATGACGGTCGATTGGTCCGGCCTGCTCAACTTCTATGCCGAGAATGGTGGCCTGGCGCTCTTCACGACGCCGACGGGCCTATCGGCGCTCGGCCAGCAATTCCATGACCGGCTGCCGGTGGCTGCCTCTGCTGGCTTGCAAGTGCCGTCCGAGATCCTGACCGCGGTCGCCAATGCGCCGCTGCCGGCTTCGCAGGATAGCCAGGGCCGGATCGAGGCGCTGCTTGCGGCAGCCTTCGTCGCCACAGCCGTCGATGCCAATACGGTGCTGGGCGATGCGGATGCGCATGGCGCGCTGGTGATGAACCAGATCAGCGCCGCGCAAACCAAGGGCGATATCGGCATCAAGGACCTGCTCGACGAACAGCTGCCGACCTATTACCGCTTCTGGGCGCTCGCCAATTATCTGCCCAAGCAGGTTGCCTATCTCGAGCATGGCGGCTGGCCGCAGGTTCCAACGGTGAAGAAGCTGGAACCCGGCAATACCAACCCGGCCGTGAACGCTCTTCGTGCGCGCCTCAGCGTCACCGGCGAACTGGCGGCAGCGGATGTGGCCAGCGGCGACGTCTATGACCCGAAACTGGTGGCTGCCATCGAGCTCTTCCAGCGTAATCACGGTCTCAATGACGATGGCGTCATCGGTGGCCGCACGATCGAAGAGCTGAATGTCAGTGCCGAGGAGCGAGTCCGCCAGATTCTCCTTAACCTGGAGCGGATGCGCGCCGACGGATCAAACTTCGAAGACCGCCACCTCATTGCCAACATTCCCTCGCAGGAAGTGAAGATCATCGAGGACGGCAAGGTGACCTTCTATACCAAGGCCATCTTCGGGAAGCTCGAGCGCAAATCGCCGACCCTCTCATCGGTCATCCATACGGTGAAGCTCAATCCGGACTGGACCGCGCCTGCCAAGATCGCCGCGATCGATGAGGTGAAGCGCGAGCGGAACAATCCCGGCTTCCTGGAAGCCAAGGGCTTCACCATCTATGACCGCAGCGGCAATCCCGTCAGCCCCTATGCCATCGACTGGCATTCGGTCGGTCCCGGCAACTTCCCCTATACCCTGCGCCAGGCCCCGGGACCGGAGAATGCCCTGGGTCCGGTGAAGTTCGATTTCCCCAATGACCATTCGGTCTTCATCCACGGCACCCCGACGGTGAAGCTGTTCGACAAGCAGGATCGCTTTTTCAGCTCGGGTTGCGTGCGCACGCAGAAGCCGGTGGATCTTGCGAAATTCGTCCTCAAGGACGATCCGGAATGGCCGGCGGCACGCATCGACGAGGTGCTGAAGACGGCGAAGACCACGCTGGTCAAGTTGAAGAACCCGCTGCCGGTGCACATCACCTATGTCACCGCCTGGGTCGACGAGGATGGCGTCATGCAGTTCCGCAAGGATGCCTACAGCTATGACGACCTGCCCAAGTTGCCCAGCAACATCACCCAGCAGATGGTGGCGGTGAATCTGGTGCCGGCGGCCAAACTGAACCCCCCGGACCTGAACGAGGGCAGGGGTAAATGATGCTGCGCCAAGCAACGCTTGCAGCCCTTGCCGTCCTGGCACTCTCGACGCCGTCGGCGCAGGCCGACGGCAATGCCGGTCTGAAGGCCTATGAGGCGGGCGACTATGCGACGGCACTCAAGGAATTCGTGCCCCTCGCCGAAGCCGGCCAGCCCTCGGCCCAGGCTGCTATCGGCCAGATGTATCTCGACGGCCACGGCGTGCCGCAGGATCCGGCCCTGGCCGCGATCTGGTTGGAAAAGGCGGCTGGCGGCGGCAATGCGCGTGCCCGGGCGCAAATCGGCGCGCTCTATGCCACGGGAACGGGTGTAACGCAGGACGAGATGAAGGCATCCTATTGGCTGCTGAAGGCCGCCAATCAGAATGTGCGTCAGTCGCAGCGCTTCATGGCGCAACGCTTCTATGGCGGCCTCGGCGTGCCGCGCGACCTGGCACAGAGCTTCCTTTACGCCGCCCTCGCAGCCAAGCAAGGCGATCCGGAAGGGCAGCAGATGGTGAATGTCCTCGCCAAGGAAATGACTCCTGCCGAGCAGGCACGCGCGCAAGGCCTGCTACAGGCCTGGCAACCCACCAACAACTGACAAGCGCCATGTGAATCGCTCTCGCATTCACGCCATCATGGACGCCATGGCGGCGTGGTAGTGTTGCGGGAATCGAATCTGGTCCGGCGCAGGTGCATTCATGGACGACGCCTTGGAAATCCTCTTGGGGCTGATCGGCTTTGCCGTTGGTGGCTTTGCCATCTTCGTCATGCCCTTCGTGTCCTTCATCTCGTGGCGGCGCGGCGTGCGGTTGGACCGCGAACTTGCAGCCCTCCGCCAGGAAGTGGCCGTTCTCAAACGCGGCGTTGCCGCTGTGCCGGTTCCAGCGCCGGCGCCTGAAGCCGTTGTCGTGTCAGTCCCCGAGGTGCGGCCTGACGTGCCTCTGGACGTGCCCGCCGAGATCCCCGCCGCGGTAGCGGTCGCTGCTGTGGCCGCTGTCCCTCACGTCCCTAGCGTCGAAGAACCCGTGGCTGCGCCGGCGACTCCGGAACCCGCTGCCCCCAAGGATTTCGAAGGGCGCCTGGGTGGGCGCATCTATGGCTGGCTGGGCGGCATTGCCTTGGCGCTGGCTGGCATCTTCCTCGTCAAATATTCGATCGAGCAGGGATGGCTGTCGCCCGGCGTGCGTATCGGTCTTGGCATTCTTTTCGGCTTGGTGCTGCTGGGTGTTGCGCAGTGGATGCGCACGCAATCCAACAATCTCGGCCAGGCCCTCACCGCCGCTTCCGTCGCGGTCCTCTATGCCAGCCTTTTCTCGGCAACCGCCCTTTACGACCTGATTCCGCCCGCGCTGGCCTTCGTCACCCTGGCGGCACTCACCTTCGCTGCCATCGCCCTGGCACTGCGCGAGGGGCCATTCGTGGCACTGGTGGCCTTTGCCGGCGGTTTTCTCACACCACTCTTCGTCTCGAGCAGCGAACCCAATCTGCCGGTCCTGTTCGTCTTCCTCTATCTGCTGCAGCTGGGTGGCCTCACCCTTCTCAACAAGCGCGGCTGGTGGTACCAGGCGGCGATTGCCAATGCCGGCGGCCTCATCTGGGCCTTCGTCTCCATGGTCGGGCTCATCTTCGATCACGGCATCGTCCGCGCCTACAGCATCCCACTCTTTATCATCGCCACCTCCTGGACGGCGATCTGGGCGATGGAACGCGGCGGCGGCGCCGTGCGCTCGTCAGCCATGCTGTGGACCACCCGTGGCACCTCCATCGCCTGCTTCCTGGCTGTGGCCTTTCTGCTGGCCGTCACCGACTTCACGCTGCTCAACTGGGTCTTCGCGCTGACGCTCGTCTTCAGCCATCTCGTCGTCGCGCGGCTGTGGACGGCGGAGGATGTGCCGGCCTATCTCGGCACCGCGATCCTGATTGCGGCCTTTGCTCTGTGGCCGGGCAACAGCTGGGATTACGCGCTGGGTGCCGTGGCGACGCGCAGTGGCGAGATCATCGGTGTCGGTCTCGTTTTCGGTGGCGCCCTGTTGCTTGGCGGCTGGTACTTCATCCATGGCGCACGGTATCCGACCCGCTGGGCGGCGCTGTCCACGTTGGGGTCCGGCTTCGTCTTCGGTGCCGCTTATTGGGTGCTGCGCGACCAGCAATTCCTGCTGTCCTGGCCGGTTCTGGCCGTCGCGCTGGCTGCCATTCATATGGGGCTCGCCCAGCGCCTCGATCATCTGCGCCGCTCCGACGATCGCTATGTCGGCGCCTTCGCGCTGCATTGCCTGGCCGTTTCCGGTTTCATCGCCATTGCCATCCCGATGCAATTGGAGAATGCCTGGGTGCCTGTCGCCTGGTCGCTCGAGCTTCCCATCATCGCCTGGGTGGCGAACCGGCTTGATGTTGCCTGGCTGCGGCGGGCCATCTGGGTGGGTGCAGCACTTATCCTGGGCGGCATCTGGTTCTCCCATTTTCCGGCGGGCGACATGTTGGTTTTCAACTGGCTGCTCTATGGCCTGGGTTTGCCGATGGCAAGCTTCATCGTCACAGCCTACCTGCTGGCGCAGACGCCGGAACAAAAGCTGCGCCGCGTGCTGCAGGTCCTGGCAGCAGCGCTCGGTTTCGGCCTGATCGGGCTCGAGGTGGATCATTTCTTCGCCCATATCGATGTGGCGGATCCGGAATTCCTCGCCCATGGTGTGCAGGCAATCGCCTGGCTGCTGGTGGCGCTGGCGCTGTTCCCGATCGGCGACCGGCGTCGCGCGCCGGTGCTTTATGATGCCGCGCTGGTGGTGGCCGGCATCGCCGGCTTGTGGCTGCTCCTGTTCCCCCTCTTCTTCGAGCATCCGCTGTTCAACCACATTTACGTCGGTGACACGGCCTTCATCAATCGCATCAGCGCCATCTATGGCTTGCCGACATTGCTCAGCCTGGGATTCGCCGCCGTGCTGATGCGGCGCCCCGAACTGGGGTGGAAGGGCAGCATCGGCTATCGGGTGGCGGGGGTTTACGGCTTGGTCCTTGGCTTCATCACCGTCAGTCTGCTGGTGCGGCAGCTGTTCCATGGCGGCTACATCGCAATATCGTTCTTCAGCGGACCCACCACGACCGATGGCGAACTCTATGGCTATTCCGCCGCCTGGACGCTTTACGGCGTGGCGTTGCTGGGGCTCGGGGTCAAGATGCGTTCGCAACCGCTGCGCTATGCCTCGGCGGTTGTCGTGCTGCTGACCGTGCTGAAGGTGGGACTGGTCGATGCATCCGATCTCACCGGACTCTACCGTGTCGCGAGCTTCCTTGGCCTCGGTGTCGCATTGATCGGTATCGGATATCTCTACCAGCGGATTCTGTTCCGTGTGAAAGCGGAATAGGCCTTCTGTCGGAGGAGTTGATGTTGCCGCAGTCGCGGGGTCGCCACTAAAGTCACGGTATGACGGATCATTCACCTGATGCCGCGGTGCGTGCGCTCTATCGACGGCTGCTGGATTGCTGGGACCGGCGCGACGGGCTGGGCTTTGCGGCACTCTTTTCGTCCGAAGGCAGCATTGTCGGCTTCGACGGCAGCAGCGTGAACGGCCGTCGCGAGATCGCGGCCCATTTGGCATCGATCTTCGCCGATCATCCGACGCCCGTCTATGTCGCCAAGATTCGCGAGGTCCGGTTGCTGGCGGCCGATGTCGTGTTGCTCCGCGCCATCGCCGGTCTGATCCCGCGCGGTGCCGGCGACATCACCCCTGGCCTCAATGCCATCCAGTCGCTGCTGGTGCGCAACCAGAGCGACGGATGGCGGATCGAGTTGTTCCAGAACACGCCGGCGGCCTTCCATGGCCAGCCGGCGTTGGCGGCAGAGATTACGGCGGAACTGCGCGCCCTGCTCAGCTGACGCCTATTCTTCGACCCAGGCCACGCGCAGGATGTTGGTGGAGCCGGGCGTTCCCAAAGGCACGCCGGCGGTCACCACAATGCGCTCGCCGGCCTTGGCGAAATCCTCACGCAGCGCGATGCGGCAGGCCTTTTCGGCCATCTCTGAAAAGCGCTTGATGTCGGCGGTCACCACGCAATGCGTGCCCCAGACCAGGGCCATGTTGCGGGCGGTCTGCAGTTTCGACGTCAGGCACAGGATCGGCGCATCCGGCCTTTCGCGCGCCATGCGCAATCCGGTCGAGCCAGAGGTGGTGTAGGTGCAGATGGCCGCCGCCGACAATGTGTGCGCCACCTGGGCCGCCGCCTGGCTGATCGCATCCGAGGCTGTGGCTTCGTGGTCGAGGCGTTGCGCCTCGAGGATACGGCGGTAGAACGGATCGCGCTCCACGCGCTCGGCGATGCGATTCATCATGCTGACGGATTCCAGCGGGAACCGGCCGCTGGCGGTTTCCGCCGACAGCATCACCGCATCGGCGCCGTCATAGACGGCCGTTGCCACGTCAGAGGCTTCGGCGCGGGTCGGCGTCGGTGCGTTGACCATCGAGTCCAGCATCTGCGTCGCCACCACCACGGGCTTGCCGGCGAGGCGACAGGCGGCAATGATGCGCTTCTGCAGGCCCGGCACGTCTTCGGCCGGCATTTCGACACCGAGATCGCCGCGTGCCACCATGACGGCATCCGACAATTCGACGATTTCGTCCAACCGCTCGATCGCCGCGGGCTTCTCCAGCTTCGAGATGATGCGGGCACGACCCTGGATCAGCTTTCGCGCCTCGGCGACATCTTCCGGTCGCTGCACGAAAGAGAGGGCGATCCAATCCGCGCCGAGATCCAGCGCGAATGTGAGGTCGGTCCGGTCCTTCTTGGTCAAGGGCGACAGCGGCAAGACCACGTCAGGCACATTGACGCCCTTGCGGTCGGATAGCGTGCCGCCAATTTCGACCTCGCATTCGGCCGCATCCTTGGCGGCCTTGCGCACACGCATGCGCAGCTTGCCGTCGTCGAGCAGCAGCGTCACACCCGGCCGCAGGGCCGAGAGAATCTCGGGATGCGGCAACGGCGCACGATGCTCATTGCCCAAAGCGGGGTCGAGATCGAAGCGGAATTTCTGCCCCGGTTCCAGGGTGACCGAGCCATTCTCAAACTGGCCGACGCGCAGCTTTGGTCCCTGCAGATCGACCAGCACGCCGATCGGCCGCTTCGTCGACTGCTCGATATAGCGGATGATGTCATAGCGCTTTTTGTGATCGGCGTGGCTGCCGTGGGAAAAATTGAGACGGAAGACGTCGACCCCGGCCAGGAAGAGACCTTCGATCTCTGCTTGTGTTGACGTAGCGGGACCCAGGGTCGCGACGATCTTGGCCTTGCGCTGACGTCTCATGGTTCAAATCTCATGGGTTGGAACCGCTTCTTTCTTCTTACTTGATCAGGATGATACGGATATCATTGACATTGGTTCGCGTCGGCCCCGTGACAATCAGATCCCCCAGGCCCGAGAAGAATCCATAGCCGTCATTGTTGGCCAGCATGGCCTTTGCACTCAAGCCCTTATCGGCGGCCCGGGCGATACTGTCGGGGGTCAGCACGGCTCCGGCATTGTCCTCGGTCCCATCGATCCCATCACTGTCGCCGGCTGCGGCATAGATTCCCGCCTGCCCGCCCAGGGCGACCGCCAGGGCCAGCAGGAACTCGGCATTGCGCCCGCCGCGGCCTTGCCCCCGCACGGTCACCGTGGTTTCGCCCCCGGAAATGAGGGCAAGCGGCGGCTTGCCGGGTTGGCCGTGCTTGGCCACCTGCCGGGCAATGCCAGCATGGACCAGGGCCACATCCCGAGCCTCGCCCTCGAGATCGCCGAGGATGAGCGGCGTGAAGCCGGCTTCGGCGGCCACCTTGGCGGCTGCCTCCAGAGCATTCTGGGGCGTTCCCAGCATGCGTGTTTCGCAATTTGCTAAACGTTTGTCGCCGGGCTTGGGCGTTTCACAAGCCGGGCTTTCCAGATGCGCCTGCACGGCCGGCGGCATCTCCATGCCGTACTTCTTGAAGACCGCCATGGCGTCTTCGCGGCTTGAGGGATCGGCAACGGTGGGGCCTGAACCGATCACGGACGGATCGTCCCCCGGCACGTCGGAAATGAGCAACGTCACGACCTTCGCCGGGTAGGCGGCCGCTGCAAGACGCCCACCCTTGATGGCCGAGAGATGTTTGCGCACGCAGTTCATCTCGGCAATGTTGGCGCCCGATTTCAGCAGCGCCTTGTTGACCGCCTGCTTGTCGGCAAGGGTAAGGCCGTCGCCTGGTACAGCTAGCAAGGCGGAGGCACCACCGGACACGAGGCACAGCACCAGATCGTCGGGACCGAGGCCCTGGACCTTCTTGAGGATGCGGCGCGCGGCCTCCTGGCCTTGCGCGTCCGGAACTGGGTGCGATGCCTCGACCACCTCGATGGCTCGGCAGGGGAGGCCGTGGTCATAGCGCGTGACCACCAGCCCATCGATGGCCCCTTCCCAGGCGGCCTCGACCGCCCGGGCCATCGACGCCGCAGCCTTGCCGGCGCCGACCACCACGACGCGGCCTTTTGGCCGGGCCGGGAGGTGCGGGGCCAGGATCTTCAGCGGATCAACGGCGCCGATGGCGGCGGCGAACATGCGCCGCAAAAGGTCGATTTCGGTGGTGCTCACGGTTTTCCCCTTGCTCGAACGTGGGGCGACAGTAGGAATGCCGGAGGCTGGGGGTCAAGCAAGGCGGCGACGCCTTTGCGCCCTTCTGCGGCGTGAAAGGGCTATTCCGCGGGCGCCGCCACAGGCGGTTTGGCGAGGAAGATCCCTCCGAGGACGATGGCGCCGCCCAGGATCTGCCAGGGCCCCAGACCCTCGCCCAGCAGAATCCAGGCAAAGACCGCCGATGCCAGCGGGTTGATGAGCAAGGTCAGCGACGAGAAGGCCGCCGGCAGATGTGCTACCGCCCAGTTGATGAGACTTTGGCCGATGGTCTGGCTGACCAGCGCCAGACCCAACACAGCGCCCCAGCCATTAAGGCTCTGCGGCAGGATCTTGTCTTCGGTCAGGAGGCCGACCGGCAGCAGGATGAGGCTCGCCGTCAGTGACCCCCACAGCATTACCTCGGCCGTCGAGAGATGTGCCCGCGCCATCTTGCCGCCGCGCAAGTAACCGGCATAGGTGATGGCGCCGATCATGCCGAGGACGAAGGCCAGGCTGTCATGGACATCGAGCGGCTTCTCACCGCCCGCGAGCAGCAACCAAACACCGCCGAATGCCGCCGCCATCCCAAGAATGAAGCGCAGGCCGAACCGTTCGCCGAAAAACAGGAAGCCGACCAGCGCCACCCAGAGTGGCGCGGTATTGCCCATGAGGGTCGCGGCAGCGACGCTGGCGAATTGCAGGCACCAATGCCAGGCGATGAGATCGACCGCCAGCGAAAAACCGGCAAAGCCGGTGATCTTCAGCGCGCGCCGCCGCGCGTCACGGTTGGGGGCCTGTTTTGGCCGGTGCAGCAGCACCCAGATGGCAAAGACCGGTAGGGCCAGGAACATGCGGTAGAAGCCGGTCATGGTTGGGCCGACTTCCGACAGCTTCACGAAAATTCCGGAGAACGAGATCATGATCGCCCCCAGAATCAGGATGGGCAGGGCGAAGCGATCGGCGGAATGGCCTGTTTTCGTCATGAATTTTCTGGATCTGGCAATCGGTGCAGGGGAGACAGCATCCGGATGACAGGGCCCGGATGACAGATACTTCCGCCTCTTCTATGCTGGAGCCGAATGACGGTCAATTGCACGAAACGCATGGCGAGACCACGTCTTTGAACAGAGATTCCGAGCCCCTCCTGGGTCGTGGCGACCCACCACCCTTCACCCTGCTCAACGAAAACGGCCAGGCGCCGCTGGTCATCTTCTGCGACCATGCCGGGCGTGCCATACCGCGCAAGCTCGGCAATCTGGGGCTGACGCCGGGTGAGTTGGCACAGCATATTGCCTGGGATATCGGCATTGCCAATGTGGCCGCCATCCTCGCGCGCAATCTCGATGCCCCTTGCGTGCTCTCCAACTATTCGCGCCTGGTCATCGATTGCAACCGCCGGCTCGACGACCCCACCTCGATCGCCCAGGAATCCGATCGCATCGTTGTGCCTGGCAATCGCGGGCTCGACGGCCTTGCCCGTGCACATCGTGCGGAGGAGATCTTCAAGCCTTATCATTTCGCCGTCGCCGACCTCATCAAGAAGAAGCGCGAGGCGGGACCCGTGACAGCGATCCTGTCGCTGCACAGCTTCACGCCGGTGATGAACGGCTTCAAGCGGCCCTGGCATTTCGGCGTGCTGTGGAATCGCGACGCGCGCCTGCCGATTCCGTTGATGCAGCGGCTGGCTCAACTGCCGCATGTGGTGGTGGGCGACAACGAGCCGTATTCGGGTCGCGACGAGCACGGCTTCTCGATCATCTATCACGCCGAGGCGCAAGGGCTGCCACATGCCCTCATTGAAATCCGCCAGGATCTCATCAGCGACGAGGCGGGCGTCAACCGCTGGACCGCCAAGCTAGAGACTGCGGTCAAGGGATTGCTGATCGATCCCACAATTTTCCCGCAAAGGAAATGAGGCGCCGATGAGCGATCCGGCTTTCACGCTGGGGATCGAGGAGGAATACCTCCTGGTCGATCGCGTGAGCCGCGACCTGGTCGCTGACCCATCACCAGCGCTTTTCGAGGAGGCGCAGGCGGCTTTGGGCCTGCACGTCAGCCCCGAATTCATGCGCTCGCAGATCGAGATCGGCACGGGCATCTGCAGCAGCCTTGCCGAGGCCCGATCACAATTGAAACACTTCCGGGGAACGCTCGCCGAAGTAACGGCCAAACACGGACTTGCCATCGTTGCAGCTTCGACCCATCCCTTTGCCGATTGGGGCGGGCAAAAACATACCGACAAGGAACGCTACAACGCCTTGGCCCGCGACATCGGCGGACCTGTCCGGCGTCTGCTCATTTGCGGGATGCATGTCCATATCGGCATAGAGGATCCGGAACTGCGCATCGATCTGATGAGCCAGGCCAGCTATTTCCTGCCGCATCTGCTGGCCCTTTCGACGTCATCGCCCTTCTGGCGCGGCGCCGATACCGGGCTCAAATCCTATCGCCTCGCCGTCTTCAACGAACTCCCGCGCACGGGCCTGCCGGAGATATTCGACTCATTCGGCGAATATCAGCGCCATCTCGATGTGCTCATCAGTGCCGGTTTGATCGAGGATGGCAGCAAGATCTGGTGGGACCTGCGCCCCTCGGCGCGCTTCCCCACCTTGGAGATGCGCATATCCGACGCCTGCACGCTGCTCGAGGATACGCTCAGTATCGCGGCCATGTATCGCTGCATCCTGCGCATGCTCTATCGCCTGCGCCGCAGCAATCAGCGTTGGCGGCGCTATAACGCGATGCTGATCAACGAGAACCGGTGGCGGGCACAGCGTTACGGTTTGGACGAAGGACTGGTCGATTTCGGCAAGGGTCGCATCGTGCCGATGCACGATCTCATCGAGGAGCTGATCGATCTCCTGTCCGAAGATGCGGCGTTCTTTGGCTGCTCGGCGGAGCTGGCGCATGCCAGGGTCATTCTGCAGCGCGGTACCAGTGCACATCGACAATTGGCGGTCTATACTGCCGCCATCAAGGCCGGTCTCGAACCGCGCGCGGCGCTGCAGCGGGTGGTTGACCGCCTGATCGAGGAAACGACGACTTTTTGAAGGTGTGTGCCATGGATCAACCGACCAAGACCGAACTCGAAGCGGCTGCCTTCCGGCGCCTGGTGCAGCACTTGCGCGAACGAACCGATGTGCAGAACATCGACCTGATGAACCTCGCTGGCTTCTGCCGCAACTGCCTGTCGCGCTGGTACCGCGAGGCAGCCGAGGCAAAGGGCGTTGCCATCACCGATCCGGCGGCACGCGAAATCGTCTATGGCATGCCTTATGACGACTGGAAGGCGAAGTATCAGTCCGAGGCGTCGGCCGACAAGAAGACTGCTTACGAAAAGAACAAGCCCCAGCACTGAGGCCAAGAGTCAGTGCGTCGGCAGTGAGCGCAGGAACCGCTGCACTTCCTCCTGGAGGTGTGTTGATTGTGCGACAAGGCTCTGCACGGCGGTCGAAACCTCGGTCGCCGTGCTCCCGGTGTCGCTGGCAGCGGCCTGCACATTGCTGATGATCTCGGTCGTCTCGCCGGTACGTAGCGACACGCTCTGCGCCGAATTGGCGATCTCGCGGGTGGCTTGGTTCTGCTGCTCGACCGACGAGCTGATCTCCTGTGCGATGCCGCTGATCTCGCCAATGATGTCGGCGATGGAGCGAATGGCTTCGGCTGATTTGCTGGTCGCCACCTGGATGGCGCCGATCTGGGCCGAGATTTCTTCGGTCGCCTTGGCCGTCTGTCCGGCAAGGGACTTCACCTCGCCCGCCACCACGGCGAAACCCTTGCCGGCTTCACCCGCGCGCGCGGCTTCGATGGTCGCATTCAGGGCCAGCAGATTGGTCTGGCTGGCGATGTCGTTGATGAGATGGATGATGTCGCCGATTTTCTGCGCGGCGCTGGTAAGCTCCGCCACGGAGGAGGAGGTAAGGCCCGCCTGCTCCACGGCGCGGGCCGTGATCTCGTTCGACCGTTGCGCCTGGCGCTGGATTTCAGCAACGGAGGCTGTGAGTTCCTCAGCGGCCGCGGCGATTGCTTGCGCATCACCGGTGGTGGCGCCGGAGGCCTCGGCGGCCTGGGCGGCCTTTGCCGCATTGTCGCGGGCGACGAGTGTCATGCCATCGGCCATGGTGGCCGCCTGGCCGGTGCGCGCGGTCACTTCGTTGATCACCGATTGCACCGCGCGCTCGAAATCACGGGCGACGCGGGCGAGGATCTCGCGTTGTTCCTGCTTGGTGCGGGCCTCGGTTTCCCGCTCATGCTGGGCTGCGTGTTCGGCCTGCTGACGCGCCGATTCCGCCTGATCGAGCGAGATGGCGGCCTGGTCAAGGGCGCGCGCCAGATGCTGCGAGACCCAGATCAGCACACCCGCTTCGATGAGCACGATGACGGCATGAAGGACCACGCGGAAGAAATCAGCACCGCCAGGGAAAACGGCTTCGGGCAAAATAAAGTTGAGCAGCAGATGATGGAGCGCGATGGTCAGCGTCGCTGCAAGAATCGCCCGCCAGTCGCAGAAGGCTGTCAGCATGGCAAGCGCCGCGAAGAAATACATGTGAATGTCGATCTGCCAGACCTGGCCCTCCATGGCGGCAACGATGAGGCCGATCATCAGCATGAGTGCGGTCGAGAGCAGGAGATGGAGGCTCAATCCCGATGTCACAAGGCTCGCCACCGCGATGACGATGGTGACTGCCAGCGCGATACCGGTGAGCCAGCCGATGCCACCGCCGACCAGCCCTTCGATGGCGGCGATCAGCGGCAAATGCAGCCCGATATAGATGGCAAGGATCCGCGCCACGCGTGCGCGCAAGCTGTCGATGGAGTTCATGACCCGATCCTTTCTGCTGAGCAGCCGAGAGAGGCATCCGCGCGCAGCACGAGGCTGGCGCCGGACGCATAGAGGCGATTGGCAAAGTCAGGTGTGTCGCCGATGGCGATAATCGATCCCGGCAAGCCGCCCGGGCCTAGCATTCGCCCGCCGGCTCCGATGACGCTGGCCAGGGCATCGCCCTGCCAGACGAAAACGGCAACGGGTGCATTCGCCACCGCGCGCGGCATCATTTGCACGCCGGCAACCATGGCGAGTCCCAGCGCCGCCAGGGCGGCAGCAGGCAAGCAGCATCGCCATGTGTCTGTTCTGGAACGCATTTTCCCTCCCCCGACGCCGTTCTGGCTGTCCGTTATGGGAAAAGACTACACGTCAGGTACGAATACAGTCTTAACGGGGCGGAGATCCGGGCGGTTTATCCGGCGCCTTTACTGCGCGGGCGGGATGGGGGCGATCCGCGGCCGGCCGCGCCACACGATGATGCCAAGGCCCAGCAGGATGATGCCGCCGCCAAGGATAATTCCTTCGGAAAGCGGCTCGCCCAGGTGCCACGTGGCTGTCACCACGCCGAAGACCGGCATGAGGAGGGTGAAGGGGGTGAGCTCATCCACCCGGTGACGCATCAGCAGCCAATACCAGATGGAATAGGGAAGGGCGAAGCCGAAGGCCGCGATTCCCACCACGCCCAGCCAGCCCTGCAGCGGGATCGCCTGGATGGTGGGGATGAGGCCCTGCCCCTCGAGCAGGAGGGCCGCAACGATCATCTGCGGTGTCGCATAGCGGGCAAGGGCCGCATAGAGCGCGGTGCCGTGATCCTTGGCAACCACCGGGATGACCGCCTGGGTCGTTGCCCAGGAGATCGCACAGACCAGCATCGCGAAAATGCCGAGATAGGCGGATGTGGCGTCCGGCTTGCCCACCACGACAGCGACGCCGGCGAGGCACAACAGGGCGCCGAGGCCGTTCTTGAGATTGGGCTTGTCGCGCCCCAGCACCCAGGAGGCGACGATGGCGACGGGGACCGACAGCTGCATCAACAGGACCGCCATCGATGCCGGCAGCAGCTTCAGGCCGTAATAGACCGCGGTGCTTTGCAGGGTACAGCCGAAGAAAGCGAGAATGAAAAGGGTTCGCCGGGGCGTCTTGGCGCGCGGATAGAAGGGCGAGAGCAGCAGGGCCACGGTCGCATAGACGACTGTCACCAGAAGAACGGGCGAAAACCAGTCGCCGACCACCGGTTTGGCGAGGGTATAGATCGGGCCCCAGAGAATCTGGATGAAGACGGCCAGGGCGATATGGGTGAGTGGCATGGGAATCCGGGGCCAATTACGGCGGCACTCTGCCCGGAAGCTGGGCGCCCCGCAAGATGGCCCCGCAATCCACGTTATCCACAGGCTTTCCCGTCTTGTTCCACCCCCGAGGCACCGCTAAAGTCCCGCCCGATTCGACCGCGCCACGATTCCCGCGCGGCATCTGATTTTCAGGAGATATCCATGGCCGATTCCGGTGGCATTGCTGCAGACCACCTCAAATCCTTCATCGAGCGCATTGAGCGCTTGGAAGAGGAAAAGGCCGCCATCGCCGGCGACGTGAAGGAAGTCTATGCCGAGGCCAAGGGCAACGGTTTCGACACCAAGATCATGCGTCAGATCATCCGGCTGCGCAAAATGGAACCCAACGACCGCCAGGAGCAGGAAGAACTGCTCGACATCTACATGCGCGCCGTCGGCATGGTGGCCTGACGCGCTAGCTGATCGGCCCGGCATGGTGGCAGGCCACCATGTGATCCGGCCCTGCCGCAACCAGTTCCGGCATCTCCTGGGCGCAGATTTCCGTGGCGCGCGGGCAGCGCGTGCGGAACGGGCAGCCCGAGGGCGGATTGAGCGGTGAGGGCAGGTCGCCCTTCAGCACGATGCGTGCCTTGCTCTGCTCGATGTCGGGATCCGGCACCGGCACGGCCGAATTGAGCGCCTGCGTATAGGGATGCAGCGGATTCTTGTAGAGCGAATCCCGGTCTGCGATTTCCATCACCTTGCCGAGATAGAGCACCATCACCCGGTGGCTGATATGCCGCACGATGGCAAGATTGTGCGAGATGAAGATGAGCGACATGCCCATCTCCTTCTGCAGATCCATCAGCAGATTGACGATCTGCGCCTGGATCGAGACATCAAGGGCCGAGACCGGTTCGTCACAAACGATGAGACGCGGGTTGTTGATGATGGCGCGCGCGATGCCGATGCGCTGGCACTGGCCGCCGGAGAATTCATGCGGGTAGCGATTGACCTGGTTGGGCAGCAGGCCGACCTTGGCCATCATTGCCTTGACGCGGGCCTTGACCTCATCGGCACTGAGGTTCGGCTGGAAGGTGGTGAGCGGCTCTGCGATGATCTGCCCCACCGTCATGCGCGGGTTGAGGCTGGCCAGCGGATCCTGGAAGATGATCTGCATTTCGCGCCTTAAGGACCGCATGGCGTGGGTGTCCAGCTTGGCGAGATCCTGCCCCAGCCAGACGGCGCGACCGCCTTTAAGCGGCAGCAGGCGCAGGACAGCACGGCCCAGCGTCGACTTGCCACAACCCGATTCACCGACCAAGCCTAAGGTCTCGCCGGGCTTGAGATCGAAGGTGACGCCGTCGACCGCCTTGACGATCGCCGGCACCCCGCCGCCGAAGAGCCGCTTGCGGCTGACGTCGAAATGGACCTTGAGGTCGTGGACGGAAAGCAGGGGCGCGCTCATGCGACCACTCCGATCTTGGTTTGCCGGACAGCGCCGATCTCATCGAGGTGACAGGCCTTGGCGCGGCCAGCCCCCCCGCTCTCGCGCAGGGCGGGGCGTTCGCTGGCACAGCGGTCAAAGGCATAGGGGCAGCGCTCGCGGAAGGAGCAGCCGCTCGGCAGGTTCTGCAGATTGGGCGGTTGGCCGCCGATGGTCGCAAGACGGTTGATGCCGCTTTCATCGAGGCGCGGCATGGATCGCAGCAAGCCCTCGGTATAGGGGTGCTGCGGGCGCTTGAAGATGTCCCGGACGGACCCTTTCTCGGCGACGGCACCGGCATACATCACCATCACGCGGTCGGCGAGGCCGGCGATGACGCCGAGATCGTGGGTGATGAGCGCAATCGCCATACCGTTGTCGCGCCGCAGCTGCGAGAGCAGATCGAGAATCTGTGCCTGCACGGTGACGTCGAGCGCCGTGGTCGGCTCGTCGGCAATGAGGAGCTCCGGTCCGCACAGCAAAGCCATTGCGATCATCACGCGCTGGCGCATGCCGCCCGAGAATTCATGTGGGTGCATGTTGATGCGTCGGCGGGCTTCGGGAATCTGCACCTGATCCAGCATGCGGATGGAGGCTTCCGTCGCTTCCTTCTCGGTCATGCCCTTATGCGTCATCAGCACTTCGGTCATCTGCCGGCGCACGGTGAGATAGGGGTTCAAAGACGTCATCGGATCCTGGAAGATCATCGACATGCGGGCACCGCGGATCTTGTTGAGTTCCGCCGTGGTGACGCCGAGGATTTCCGTGCCGGTCACCTTGACCGAGCCGGTGGCGCGGCCGTTGCTGGCCAAGAGGCCCATGATCGACATGAATATCTGGCTCTTGCCGGAGCCGGATTCGCCGACGATGCCCAGTGTCTCGCCGCGCTGGATGGTGAAGGAGACGTTGCTGACCGCGTTTACGTCACCTTCCGGCGTCCAGAAACTGGTGTTGAGATTGGTGACTTCAAGAACGTTGCTCATGGCGCCCTCACCGATCCTTCGGGTCGAGGGCGTCGCGCAAACCGTCACCGACGAAATTGAGTGCCAGCAGCGTCACCACCATGACGGCGCTGGGGAAGACCACGGCCCAGGGCGCGATGTCCATCGCGCGGGCCCCTTCACTGATCAACATTCCCCAAGACGAATTGGGCTCCTGGACGCCCATTCCCAGAAACGACAGAAAACTCTCCGTCAGAATCACCGCTGGAACGGTCAAGGTCATATAGACCACGACCGGCCCCAGGCAGTTGGGAATGATGTGCCGAGTGATGATGCGCCAACTAGAAACCCCGCTCGCATGGGCGGCCTCGATGAATTCCTTGCGGCGAATGCTGATCGTCTGGCCGCGAACGATACGTGCCATGTCCAGCCAACTGACGGCGCCGATGGCGAGGTAGATCAGCACCATGTCACTGCCAAACAACATCTTGGCCCGTTGGCCAAGCGTTGCGGAAAGCAGAATGACAAAGAAAATGAAGGGCAGGGAATATAGTATATCCACGATGCGCATCATGACGCTGTCCGTTCGGCCGCCGACAAAGCCGGCCGTGGCACCCCACAGAGTGCCGATGAGAATGCTGACAAGCGTGGCAACGAGACCGACAAAGAGTGAGACCTGACCGCCGTAGAGTGTTCGCGCGAACAAGTCTCGACCATTCTGGTCAGTGCCAAAGTAGTAACCCAGCTCAAAATTGGGCGGGATGCTCATCGACTCCAGCGTCCAGTCCACTTCTTCAGGATCGTGCAGGCCGAGATATGGTGCGCCAAAGCAGAGCAAGGCAACGACGATGAGAATGGCCAGGCCAACAACCGCGGCCTTGTTGCGCATAAAGCGGCGGCGGGCGTCGGCCCAGAGGCTGCGGCCCTTGGTTTCTGGCTGGACGGCGAGGGCGGTGATATCAGTCATAGCGCACCTTCGGGTCGAGCAGGCCGTAGCAGATGTCGGCGATAAGGTTGCAGATGATGACGAGGGCGCCGAATAGGACGGTGACGCCCAGCACCAGCGTGTAGTCGCGGTTGATGGCGCCTTGCACGAAATAGCGGCCGATCCCGGGAATGCCGAAAATCTGTTCGATGATGACCGAGCCGGTGACGATATTGGCAATGGCTGGCCCCATATAGGAGACGACTGGCATAAGTGCGGCGCGAATGGCGTGGCGGGTCAGCGTCACGACTTCGGGCAGTCCCTTGGCGCGGGCGGTGCGCACGAAATTGCTGCGCAGGATCTCCAGCATCGAGCCACGGGTGAGGCGCGTGAAGGCGGCGATCTGCGGAATGGCCAGCGCAACAATCGGCAGCACCCAATTGGATGGCTTGCCCCAGCCACCAACAGGCAGCCAGTTGAGCATCAGCCCGAACACCAGCGTCATGATCGGGGCGATGACGAAGTTCGGCACGGCGATACCGAGCATCGCTGTGCCGACGCTCAGATAGTCGATGATGGAATTCTGCCTGAGCGCGGACCAGATCCCTAAGGTCACGCCGATGACGAGAGCGATGGCGATGGCCGACAGACCGAGGGCCAGCGAGGTCGGGAAGCCCTGCCAGATCAGTTCGGAAACCGTGAAATCCTTGTATTTGAACGAGGGGCCGAAATCGCCCTGGGCGAGATTGCCGACATAGCGCGCGAACTGCTGCGGCAGGGGTTCGTCCAAATGGTATTGCTGGATGAGCTTGGCTTCGACTTCGGCCGGAACCTTGCGTTCCTTGTCGAAGGGGCCACCGGGCGCCAAGCGCACCATGAAAAACGACACTGCCAGAATGATGAACAGGGTCGGTATCGCGCCAAGCAAGCGCCGGAATGTGTAGTTAAGCATAAAAGCCGCCTCCCATCGGTGCCGAAGAACGGTGCCGAGGCGTATCGGGTCAAAGAAAAGCGACCCGGTGGCATGATGCCACCGGGTCGCCCATCACGCAAATCTTACTCGGCAACCGCGAGGAAGCGCGCCAGATGGAAGTCGAGAATGTTGTATTCCCAACCGGCCACCTTCTTCGACACCATGTGCTGTGATGTGTAGTGGTAGATCGGAATCATCGCATAGTCGTTGAGGAAGATCTGTTCCGCGTCGTGGAACATCTGCATGCGTTTGGCGGGGTCGGTTTCCGTGCCCGTACCCTTCACCAGCTTGTCGTATTCCGGATTGTTGTAGCCGGCGTCGTTACGTTCACCGGCGTCGGAGAGGAACATATCGGCGAAGTTGATGGGATCGTCATAGTCGGCGATCCAGGCCGCGCGGGCGACGTCGAACTGCTTCTTGTCGCGGGTCTCGAGATAGACCTTCCACTCCTCGTTGCGCAGCGAGGCGTCGACGCCGATCTGCTTCCACATGCTCTGCACCGCCACGGCGATCTTCTTGTGGTTCTCGCTGGTGTTGTAGAGCAACTCGACCTTGAGCGGGTTCGACTTGTTGTACCCGTGCTTCTCAAGCAGCTTCTTGGCTTCCTCGAGGCGCTGCTTCTGCGGCATGTCCTTGAAGTCGACAAAGGCCTGCTTGTAGTTCGACATCGGCGGTTCCCACGAATAGGCCGGGGCCTCGCCGCCTTGCGTGATCTTGGAAACCAGGACCTCGCGGTTGACGCCCAGTGACAACGCCTTGCGGAGGTCCGCCTGCGCGCCCAGCGGTTCGCGGGTCAGGTTGATCACGTAGTAATAGGTGCCGAGATAGGGCGTGTTCTTGAACTCGTCAGCGAAATTCTTTTCCAGATCCGGAATCTGCTCGGACGGCGCGTCATAAGTGACGTGAAGTTCGCCAGCCTTGAACCGCTTCAATTCCTCGGCCAGGTCTTCGGTCGGATACATGACGACCTTGTCGACCTTCACATTGGTGGCGTCCCAATAATTTGGATTCTTGACATAGGTCAGCGACGCCTGCGGCGTCCATTCGGTCAGCTGATAGGCGCCGTTGCTGACGATGTTGCCTGGCTTCGTCCAGTCGTCCTTGAACTTTTCCACCGTCGCCTTGTGCACCGGATAGGAGATCGGGTGACGCAGCAGCCCCAGGAAATAGGGGGTGGGTCCGGTCAAGGAGACCTTCAGCGTGTAATCGTCGACGGCTTCGGCGCCGATCTTCGAGAAATCCTTCTCCTCGCCCTTGCGGATCTTTTCCGCATTGACGATGACGTCGAGGATCGGGGCGTAATCAGCGGCGGTTTCCGGGTTCACGGCATCCTGGAAGCCGAACACGAAATCTTTCGCCGTCACGGCATCGCCGTTGGACCACTTCGCATTCTTGCGCAGATGGAAGGTGTAGGTCTTGCCGTCATCGCTGATATCCCAGCTCTCGGCAGCACCCGGGATGATGTCGCCGTTCGGGGCATAGGTGGTGAGGCCTTCGAAGATATCGGCCTCGATATTGGCTTCGGTGACACCGGTCGATTTATGCGGATTGATCGTTTCCGGCTCGGCGCCGTTGCCACGGTTCAGCACCATTTCGGCCTGTGCCAGCGCGGTGCTGGTCAGCAGCGCGGCAGCGGTTACGGCCGGCAGTACCAGCCTCTTCATTACCTGGTTCATTTTTTGAAACCTCCTCTGTCATTCGGAAGCGTGAGGACTGCAGCGCGGTTTGGCGGCAAGGTTTGCGACTTGCCCGCTTCCGACGTCTTGCCCTCAGCTGGCGTCATCTTTCTTCAACAATTGGCATGGTTCAATAGAAATAGCTGATTTGTCGCGGTTTTCCGGCGTATGCGCCGGCTCCGCGAGGGCCGCTTTTGTTCCAATTTTCGGATCAAATTCAGTCGATCCGCGAGGCGGACCCGGCGCATCGACGGGTTGCCGACAATCCCTTCGCCGGAGCGCCGGGCTGTCACAGACATCGGCGCTCTTGGTAAACGCTTGTACGAAAGCGCTGGTTCAGGCCGCCGGTTCGGTTGGCAAGGTCTCTTCGGGCTCGGGAACGGGTTCGGACGCCTCCGCGGGCGGGGCCGGGGCCGCCACATCCTCGCTTTCCGTCAACGCGTCACGCGCTGATTCGCGGCGCCAGCGGGAGATGATCGCGCTGGCCTGCGCAGGCTCGGTCCGATCAAAGAAGTCGAGCGCCTGGCCGAGATCGGCAGCCCCGACGCCGCCCGATTTCGTACGCAGCTTCCGAACCTGCAGATAGATCTGGGCGAACTCGTCGCGCCGCAGACCGATCGCGCGCGCGATGAAGGCGATGCTGTCGCCGCCATTCTCATTCATCAGCTTGCGCACCAGGCCCATGCGCAGATTGGCAAGATGTGCCACTTGCGCCTGAAACAGGGCCAGATTGCCGCTGCGCAACGCGCTGATCATCGAACTTGGCGTCAGTTCGATATCTGCCGGTTCTGCGGCAGCCGGTGCCGCCGCTTCCTCCGGCAAAGCTGTCGCCTTCTGTCCATAGAGGGGCTGCTGCGCCGAGGCAACCATGGCGTCGAACAGGAAGCGGCCATTGAGGCTCTCGCACACCTCGGGGTCTGCCCAGGTCATCATGTCCTCGGCCAGGCTCTCCGGCAGCTCGCGCCGCTCGGCGATCAGCTTCTGCAGGCCGACATCGGTCATCGCCACCAGCGCCGCTGATGACAGCGCCGGGATGGAGAAGGGAGCCTCCGGGTCTTCCAGAAGGTGCCGCAGAATTTCAGGATCCTCGAGCCGGGCCAGCGCATCGATCACGGCAATGCCAAGGCCATTGCGCTTGGCGATCACGGCGCCGTGGCTGAGGCCGCGGGCGTCGATCACCGCAATAAGGTCGCTGGGTTCCAACCGGTTGTTGGCGAACAGGACCGGCGAGGCGATCTCGATCTCGTCCTCGGCAAAGACTTTCAGCAAATCCGGCTCGGCCAGGGTCGACCCCGCCATCTCATAGGCCAGTTCCATGCGGGCCTGTGGCAGGGTCTTGGGCCGCAGCAGGCGCAGGATCTCCGCCAGCATGACCTTTTCCTTGGGCTTCATGATGGCACCGCGGCGCCAGAACAGGCGCGCCAGCAACGCAAACATCTTCGAGCGGCCGTCCGGCGACTTGTCGCGGGCCACCAGCGCCAGTTCCTTGAGGTCGAACCCCTCGCTCACGCCCTCTAACTCCCGACTCAGCAGGGGATGCTCATCATTGGTAACCCGCGGAGCAGGCATGGGTAAAGGAGTTCGGCCACAGGGTATAAGTGAAGAAAATCCCCCTCCCCCTTTGAGGGGGAGGGCGGGGAGGGGGGTATCTTTCAGTCGCATCAGTGCGGTGGAGAGAGACCCCCCGCCCGCGCGTTCCGCGCGACCTCCCCCTCAAGGGGGGAGGTTGGGTGTGGCCTACTTCACCGGGGTCAGATGGTTACCGTCGATGACGCGCGTGCCGGGCAGGGTGACGATGGCGCGGGTGCCCTCGCCCAGTGTGCTTTCCAGCCGCAGATCGCCGCCGTGAAGGCGGGCGAGGCCCAGCGACAGGGTCAGGCCCAGGCCGGTACCTTCATATTTGCGATTGAGCCCGCCATCGGCCTGCGCGAAGGGATGCATCACGCGGTCGATATCCTCGGCGGCGATGCCGATGCCAGTGTCGTTGACCACCAGCACCATGTCGCCGTTCCGCGCCATGCTGGCGGACAGGGTGATGCGCCCGCCCTTGGGCGTGAATTTCACGGCATTGGCGAGGAGATTGGCGAGGATCTGCTTCAGCTTGCGCTTGTCGGCATGGATGCGCGGCAGGCGCAGCGGCAGGTCGACATTGAGGGTGAGACCTTGGGCCTGCAGGCGATCGTGGATGAGGCGGGAAACGGAATCGAACAATTCCTCGATGTTGCAGGCGCTTTCATTGATCTCGGCCTGGCCGTTCTCGATGCGTGAAACGTCGAGGATGTCGTTGATGATGCCCATCAAATTGATGGCGCTGCCGTGAATGTCCTTCACATAGGACCGGTATTCGGGGTTCTCGACCGGCCCCAGCAGGCCCATGCGCATGACGTCGGCAAAGCCGATGATGGCGTTCAAGGGCGTCATCAGTTCGTGGCTCATATTGGCGAGGAACTGGCTCTTGGCCCGGTTCGCAGTTTCTGCGGCTTCCTTGGCCGAGCGCAGGTTCTCTTCGCGTCGGGTCAGTTCGGTGATGTCGCTGGCTGAACCGCGATAGCCGATGAGGGCACCGCTCACCGGATCAAAGACCGGCAGGGCGCTCATCAGGAACAGCTTGCGCTTGCCGGTTGCGTCCTCGGCGTCGAAGGGGAGGTCACGGAAGGGCGACAGTTTCGCCAAGCGCCGCTGCAGATTGGTGCGCAAGGCATCGGAGGCAACGAGGTCGAGCAGGTTCCGCCCGATCAGCTGCTGCGGCACCATGCCAAGGGCTGAAACAACGCGCTGCGTCACCAGCTTGAAATTGAGCGCCGCATCCGTCTCCCACATCCAATCGGCGGAGAGGCGGATGAAATCCATATGCCGGTCGACCGTCTGCGTGGCGTCGTCGGCGCCAGCGCGACCATCCTGCAGCAAGGTGAACAGACCGGCAAAGCCGCCGGCCTGGCCGTTGGCCTCGTTCATCGGCTCGAAGCGCGCGCGCAGGCGCTGGATGTTGCCGGCGGCGGCGAAATCCCAGTCACGGAACACGGTGCCGCGGCGGAGGTCGATTTCCTCGGCGATCTCGGCCAATCGCAGCCTTTCGCCGATCAGGCCGCCATCGATGCGGGTTTCGTTGATGCGGCGGCAGGCGGCGTTGGCCCAGGTGATCTGCCCCTTGGGGTCGCACATCATCATGGCCGGGCCGAATTCGACCAGTTCCTGGCGGAAGAGGTCGGTGAGGCGTGTGGGCGAAGGCGCCGCTTCATTGGCCGGACTAGCGACCTTGGGCTGGCTGATGACGACGTTAGCCGAGGCGAAGCTGGGCGCCAGAGGAGTGACCTTGTTCATGCGCGTTTCTTCTCCTGCCCTTCTTCGATCGAGCGAATGGCAAACAGGTAATCAGGGTCGCGCCGCCAGCGCGTCAGCACCGTCTCAGCCGCAGCATGCGAGAGGCGGTCGAAAAATTCCAGCGCCCGGCCGAGCTCGGCTGGCGCGAAGGTCGCCTGCGCATTGCGGGCGCGGCGGGTCAGCAGATAGATGGTCGCGAATTCCTCGCGGTTGAGCCCCATGCCGCGGGCGGCAACGGCAAGGCCCTGGCCGCCCGGTTCATAGGCGATGCGGGTGATGAGCCTGAATCGCAGCCCGCTCATTTCCGCAAACATCGCTTCGAAAAGCTGGATCTCGCCCTTGCGCAGGGTTTGCAACAGCAAACGCGGCGTCAATTGCCGACCGGCGCCCAAGGCACGGGCGAGGACCGCAGAGGCCTCGTCCATCTCGGCCTGGGCAACGGCTTCGGCCACTTCTTCCTTGACCAGCGGTTCCAGCCGGTCGTCGAGGATGGCGGGATCGATGTCGAACCGGTCGAGCAGGGCCTGGCGCAGGCCCGCTGCCACCCAATAGATCATGCGGCGCGCCAGATCGGCCGGCAGATCGCGGCGGCGCACCAGCGGTTCCTGAAATTCGTCGACCGTCTTCGACTGTTCGACCAGGTAGGCGAGTGTCACCTTGGCAATACCGGCGTCCTGGTTTTCCAGCAGGGTGCGGATGACGTCGCGGTCGCCGGTTTCGACCAGCGCGTCCGAGACGGTGCTGGAGATGTCGCGCCGCATGGCGACGGTGAGAATGTGCTGGCGTGAGCGATGGCGGATCACTTCGATGAGGTCGACATCCTGCAGCACCGCCGAGCGCAGGAGAATAGGTGTCGCCACGTCGATCTCGTCATTGGCGAGGAGAACCGCCAATTCGCGCGGCAGGCCCGGCGCATCGGCCAGACGCAAGGCCAGCTTGCGTTTGACGTCGCGCGCCACTTCGCCGATCAGTTTTTCCAGAATGTCGAGCATGAGCGCGCGCTCTTGCGCGGAGAGGACATCACTGCGGTCGTGGAAAAGATCGCCCATGACGGCAAATAGCTCTGCCCGCCCTTCGTCGGAGCGGAGCCGCGCTAAAGCCAGCAATTGCTCGCCGTCGATGCTTTCGTTTGCCATCACCGCTGTGCAAGAGATTCAAGGGTGCCTTACAAATACCGGCACATCCCACCCCAAATCCCGCGCAGTTCCCCCGAAAAAGCCCCGGATAGTCGAGGCTAAATGCGGAGAATGGTTAAAGTCAACCTAATTTCGGAACTTTGATCCGTAGGTGTATGATTTGTAAGAGTATTTTTTTAAATAAAATGCAATATAACCACAAGATGAATGTTAGCTAACCATGGTGCGGACTAAATGCAGTGGGTTTAAGACAAAATGACGTTTTCGGGTCGGGCTTCACTTTCTTCGCTTGACCGCGGGACGTGCCGGACGGGGCGCCAGGCTGCGGTTTTCCCGGCGCTACATTTTATGTCGCTACACAATATGTGCGCGCGCGCACTGCCACTCTCGGCCGGTCGCTTATATGATAGGAGCGATGACACAGAAGCTGATCCGCATTCGCTCCACGCTTCCGGCCGCCTTCCTGGCGCTGCTGGCGTTGTTGTTTTGCCTGGCGCCCGCCGCCGCCGAACCGCGCCTGGCGCTGGTCATCGGCAACGGCAAATATGGCAAGGAAATCGGTTCCCTGATCAACCCGCCCAATGACGCTAACCTGGTTGCCGACAGCTTGGCCAAGCTGGGCTTCAAGGTGACCAAGCTCGTCAATGGGGACCAGAAGGCGATGAAGCGGGCCATCTCGACCTTCGGCCAGGCCCTCAGCGCTGCGGGTCCCGAGGCTGTCGGCCTGTTCTTCTATGCGGGCCATGGCATCCAGGTCGATGGGACCAATTACCTGATCCCCGTGGGCGCTGCGATCGCCGCCGAGGCTGACGTCGATCTCGAGGCCGTCTCTGCCGAAACGGTGCTGAAGCAGATGGAATATGCCGGCGCCCGGGTCAACATTGTCATTCTCGATGCCTGCCGGAACAACCCGCTGCCACGCTCGATGCGCGGCGCCGATCGGGGCCTGGCGCGCATGGATGCGCCGGCCGGATCCTTCATCGGCTATTCGACCTCGCCCGGCGATGTCGCCAATGACGGCGACGGCAAGAACTCTCCCTATACCGCCGCCCTGGTGAGCGAGATGTCGAAGCCAGGTGTCGCCATCGAGGAAGCGTTTCGCAATGTCCGCGTCAAGGTCATGCAGACCACCTCGAAGCAGCAGGTGCCGTGGGATTCCTCCTCGCTGACCGGCGCCTTCTATTTCAACGAACAACAGGCCGCGCCCGCCGCCGTCGCCGCGGCGGCCCCCGCTGCCAAGCCGATCGCCAATGCGGCCAAGGAGAAGGCCTATTGGGACGGCATCAAGGACAGCAAGGATGCGGACGACTATCAGGCCTATCTCGCCAAGTTTCCGGATGGCCTCTATGCCGATGTCGCCCGTGACAAGCTCGATCGCTATGGCGGCAAGGTGAAGACGGCCGCAGCGGCACCAGACTCGCAACCAGCAGCCCAACAACAAGCAGAGCGCAGTCCCGAACCGGCCGCAGAACCAGAAACGCAGGTCGCGTCTCTCCCTGCGGCAGATGCCGAGCCGGCGCCGCAGCCCTCAAATGCCGGCGACGGGCTGCTGCTTTCCGCCAAAGTCAGCGGCCAGCTCAAGGCTTATCTGTCGCAGCTGCAGAACCGCAACGGTGCCTTTGCCGTGTCGCCGGACGGGCGTTTTTCTGGTTCCTTCACCTGCGAGGAAGTGGGCCAGTGCATACCGGGCAAGAAGGGCCAGCGGCAGAATACCGACCCGCGTTTCCCCCGTAATGCAGCGCTGCAGAAATGCGCCAGCGTCTCGAAGCAGGAATGCGTCATCGTGCTGATACGCGGTGAGCAGAAGCAGCCCTATTCCCTGGCCAGCGAATAACCACACCCGGATCAATCGCGCATGCGCACGCGGGCCTGCGGGAAGCGCAGCACGACCCGGGTGCCTTGACCCGGCTCGCTGCTGAGGTCGATCGACCCGCCATGAAGCTCCATCAGTCGCTTGGTGATGGCAAGGCCAAGGCCCGTGCCGCCGAAACGCCGGCTGATGGTGGCATCCGCCTGATGGAAGGCTGAAAAAAGGTTCTGCATCGCCTCGGCCGACATGCCGATGCCGGTATCACGGATCACGATGACATAGTCGCCGCCATCACCCAGCCGTCCGGTAAGGTAGATGCTGCGCTCTGGCGGTGAGAATTTGACCGCGTTGGTCAGAACGTTGAGCAGCACCTGCGCCACGGCGCGTGCATCGGCAAACAGTGCCGGCAGATCACGCTCCCAGTTCTGCTCGATCCGCACATTGCCTTCGTCCGCACGGGCCTGCAGCATGCGCAGGCAATCCGCGGCGATGGTGGGTATGTCGACCATCTCTTCGAACAGATCGACCTTGCCCGCTTCCAATTTCGACATGTCGAGGACGTCGCTGATCAGCTTCAGCAGCAACTGACCGCTTTTGTGGATGTCGTCGGCATAAGCCGAGTAGCGGTCGGGAGCATCGCCGAAATGGCGATCGCGGATGACCTGCGAGAAGCCGATCACCGCATTGAGCGGTGTCCGCAACTCGTGGCTCATATTGGCCAGGAACTCGGTCTTCGAACGGTTGGCGATCTCAGCGGCATTCTTCGCCCTGATCAGTTCAGCCTCGCGCTGGCGCTGTTCGGTGACATCCTGCAGCGCGCCGGCCACCTCGACGACGCGGCCCTGCGCATCGATCGTCTTCTCGCAGAATGACCGCACATAGCGGATGCCGCGATAGCGCGACAGGATGCGGTAATCCTGGATTAAACTGGTCTCTGGTCCGCGCAGGAAGGATTCGTAACGGTCCCAGCTCGACTTGGCGTCTTCGGGATGCACGATCCGCTGATGCCAATCGTAGTCGTTGAGCGCCACATCCTCGGGTGCCAGACCCAGCAGATCGGCGGTATCACCCGAGGATTGATAGATGCCCGGCAACCCGTCGACGCTGTCCAGCGACAGTTGCCACGACCAATGGCACAGGCCCGACATGCGCAGCGAGCGTCGCAAATCGGTTTGCGCGCGTTTCAGCTGGCGTTCCGATGCGCGCAGCTCGGTCACGTCCTGGAAAGTGCCTACGATTTGGATGACATTTTCATCGTCATCCAGAATCCACTCGGCATTTTCGCGGATATAAAGGATATGCCCATCCCGGTGGATCGCGCGGTACTCGATCGAATAAGAGCTGCTGGCACGCGTGCGGAACGCCTTGTACTTGGCGAACACGTCGGTGCGGTCATCGGGGTGGATGATCATGGCGGCAAAATCGTCGCCATAGCCGGGCAATTCGTCGGCCGGATAGCCGAAGATGTCCTGCGCCTCCTCGGAATAGATGAAGCGGCCGGTACGATGACCTGGATCCATTGGCCGCAGCGGATTGTCCGACTGCCAATGCCAATGGCATAGCTTGGCGAGGCGATGCGCCAGACGCAGATACGTCTCGTTGCGCAGCAGCGACATCTCATGGCGGCGCAATTCGGTGATGTCGAGGCCGATCTTCAGCAATGCCGGTTGCGTGCCGGTGCCGTGGCGCAGGGCGACGTTCGACCAGCGAATGACCCGCCGCTCGCCCGATTTCGATATCCAGGCGCTTTCGCGAAAGACTGGCCGGTCGCTGCGCAGTGCTTGCAGTTCGACCATTTGCTCGGCTTCCCAATCGTCGGCGGGGAAGCGGCTTTGCCACACGGTCTGTTCCATCAGTTCGCGGCTGGTGAAGCCCGAAACGCGCTCGGCCACGGCATTGGCCTGCAGCATATGGCCGTCATGGTTGCGCAGGATAACGATGGCGTCGGCCGTCTCGAAGCCGGCATCGACCAGCTGCCGCTGGGCAGCGATGGTCGCGTCGCTGGCCTTGCCCATGCGCAGAACCACGGCGATGCCGGTGACGGCCAGGACCACGATCAGAACATAAAGAGCGCCTTCGATGGCGGGTGATCCCGCGACGAAGATCGTGGCGATGCTGGCCAATGCCATCAGCCCGAACAGGGCGCAGGCAACCCAGCGGCGCGCGACGCTGCGCGACTGCGATCCCCACAGAGTCGACAATGCGCTGCCGGCGCGCGCGGGTTGGCTTGTCGACCGCGGTGCCGCAGTCGAAGTGCCGTAAGCCACACCTCTCTCGTCTCTTCTCGCTCTGCCTTCGCCCATCATGATCCGAATTGATCGCCACGATTGGCTGCGCGCCCACACCCGGGCACGGCAACGGGACCTCATACTAGGGAGGCGTTGATTAACAACTCTTTACGATAGTGGAGGCCGTTATTGCTTCGCGCCAGGCCGGTGGATGGTCGCCTATCCGCGCTGTTTATGCTGCGTCGCAGCGAAGCGGCGGGCCGGTCGAGTCCAGTACTGGATGCCGGGCTCATTCGCGCTGGTGCCCTGCAATAAAGCTGCGTCTTGTCGCTCACCCAGGACAGATTTGAGCGATCACCCGTCTCGCCTCGCCATGTTTTTGCAAAGCCTAATGTCTTTCAGAAAAGACTACCCAAGCGATTGCGAAGCCGGGATGATCGACTTCAACAAAGCTAATTCTCTCCCGCCACAGGGAAACTTCATGGCCCATTCGTCATGCCGGTTTTGAAATCGGCGCTCAATCTTCAATCTACGGAATGCCGGGCCAACGCTGCCGCCATGGCGGAGCAGGTCGCCGCCTTGCAGCGCCTGCTGGCGGAGATTGGCGAAGGCGGTGGACGTGAAGCGCGCGCGCGGCATACCGCGCGGGGCAAGCTGCTGCCGCGCGAACGCATCCAGCTTCTGCTTGATCCGGGTACCCCCTTTCTGGAGCTATCGAGTCTCGCGGCGTATGGCGTCTATGACGATCATGTGCCGGCGGCAGGCTTGCTCACCGGCATCGGCCGCATCGCCGGACGGCTCGCCGTCATCGTCTGCAACGATGCCACGGTGAAGGGGGGCACCTACTATCCGCTGACCGTCAAGAAGCACCTGCGCGCCCAGGAGATCGCGGCGGAGAACGGCTTGCCTTGCATCTATCTCGTTGATTCCGGCGGCGCCAACCTGCCCAACCAGGATCAGGTCTTTCCCGATCGCGATCACTTCGGCCGCATCTTCTTCAACCAGGCGAACATGTCGGCAGCCGGTATCCCACAGATCGCCGTCGTCATGGGGTCCTGCACGGCGGGCGGCGCTTACGTGCCGGCCATGTCGGACGAAAGCATCATCGTCAAGAACCAGGGTACCATCTTTCTCGGCGGCCCACCGCTGGTGAAGGCGGCGACGGGTGAGGTGGTGAGTGCCGAGGATCTGGGCGGTGGCGATCTCCATGCCCGCCGGTCCGGCGTCGTCGATCATCTGGCCGAGAATGATTGGGATGCCTTGCAGCGGTGCCGCGATATGGTGGCGCGCTTGGGGCGCGGGGCCGGCGCACCGCTCGCGCCAAGCATCGCCTCGCGTGAACCACTTTATGACCCAGCCGAGCTTGGCGCCATCGTCCCGGTCGATACCCGCAAGCCCTATGATGTCCGCGACATCATCGCCCGCATTGTCGATGCGTCGGCCTTCGACGAATTCAAGCAGCATTACGGCGAAACGCTGGTCTGCGGTTTTGCGCACCTCTATGGCCATCAGATCGGCATCATCGCCAATAACGGCATTCTGTTTTCGGAATCGGCCCTCAAGGGGGCGCATTTCGTCGAGCTATGCGGCCAGCGCAAGATCCCGCTCGTGTTCCTGCAGAACATCACGGGCTTCATGGTGGGAAAGAAATACGAAGCCGGCGGCATCGCCAAGGACGGCGCCAAGCTGGTGACGGCCGTCTCCACCGTCGCCGTGCCCAAGCTTACCGTCATCATCGGCGGATCCTTTGGCGCCGGGAATTACGGCATGTGCGGGCGCGCTTTCGGGCCACGCTTCCTCTATATGTGGCCCAATGCCCGCATCTCGGTGATGGGCGGTGAACAGGCGGCCTCGGTGCTGGCGCAAGTGAAGCGCGACAATATCGAGGCCAAGGGCGACGCCTGGCCGCCTGAGGAGGAGGAGAAATTCAAGCAGCCGATCCGCGATCAATATGAACGTCAGGGCCACCCCTATTACGCCTCGGCAAGGCTGTGGGATGACGGCATCATCGCGCCCGCCGATACCCGCCGCGTATTGGGCCTCAGCCTCGAGGCCGCGTTGCAGCAGCCGATCGGTGAAACCCGCTTCGGCCTCTTCCGTATGTGAAAGAAAAAGATCATGACCGATATCGAACTTGAAATTGCCGGCCGTGTCGCCCGCATCACCATCAACCGGCCGGATCGGCACAACGCGCTCGATATCGCCATGATCGATGCCTTTCATGCGGCGCTTGATAAGGTGGCAGTGGATAAGTCGGCCCGGGTGCTGGAGATTCGCGCCCGTGGGGAGTCCTTCTGCGCCGGTGCCGACATCAATTGGATGCGGCGCATGGCGGAATATGACGCTGCCAGCAACATCGCCGACGCCAAGCGCCTTGCGGGCCTTTTCGAGAAGATCGCTTTTCTGCCCCTGCCGACGGTTGTCGCGGTCAACGGCCCGGCCTATGGCGGCGGCATCGGCATTGTCGCGGCCTGTGACTTCGCCATTGCCGTGCCGCAGGCTGATTTCGTGCTGTCGGAGGTGAAGCTCGGCCTCATTCCGGCGGTAATCAGCCCGCATATCATCCGCGCCATCGGCCCGCACGCAGCCAAGCGCCTCTTCCTCTCCGGCCGGAAATTCGATGCGGCCGAGGCCGAGCGCCTCGGCCTCCTTGCCGAAATCGTGGCACCGGAGAAGCTCGATGAGGCGGTGAATGCGCTGACCCGGCAGCTGCTCGACAACGCCCCTGAAGCGATGGCGGCGGCAAAGGAGCTGGTGCAGTTCGTGGCATCGAAGCCCTTGGGACCGGACGTCATCGCTGGTACGGCCGACCGCATCGCCGCCCGTCGCGCCAGTGCCGAAGGCAAGGAAGGCCTCACGGCGTTCCTGGAAAAGCGCACACCTGCCTGGCGCAAGGAATAGGCGGCGATGAATGCGTCGACACACCCCTCACCCCAACCCCTCTCCCCGCAAGCGGGGCGAGGGGCTTTTTGCGACGCTCGATCGGAACTCCCTCGCCCCACGCAGTGGGAAGAGGGGCGGGGTGAGGGGTCTTTGTTGCTGTCTGGTGGGGCCTAACCGATGTTCACCAAGATCCTCATCGCCAATCGGGGTGAGATCGCCTGCCGCGTCATCCGGACTGCGCGCGCGATGGGGGTGAAGACGGTTGCCATCTATTCCGATGCCGACCGGCATGCCCGCCACACGCAGCTGGCCGATGAGGCGATTCATATCGGCCCCGCGCCGGCGCGCGAGAGCTATCTGAAGGGCGAGCGCATCATTGCCGCCGCGAAATCGGCGGGCGCCCAGGCGATCCATCCGGGCTACGGATTCCTTTCGGAGAACGCGGCCTTTGCAAAGGCGGTGACGGAGGCCGGGCTTGTCTTCATCGGCCCGCCGGCGAAATCGATCGAGGCGATGGGCGCCAAGGATGCGGCCAAGGTGCTGATGCGCAAGGCGGGTGTGCCCGTGGTCCCCGGCTATGAAGGCAAGGCGCAGGATGCGGCGACCTTGCAAAGGCAAGCCGACAAGATCGGCTATCCAATCCTCATCAAGGCCGTGATGGGTGGTGGTGGACGCGGCATGCGCAAGGTCGACAAGGATGCCGACTTTGCGGAAAGCCTGGAATCGGCGCAGCGCGAGGCGCAATCGGCCTTTGGCGACAGCACGGTCCTGATCGAGAAATATCTCACCCGGCCGCGCCATATCGAAGTACAGGTCTTTGCCGATGGGCATGGCAATGTCGTGCACCTCTTCGAGCGCGACTGTTCGCTGCAGCGGCGCCATCAAAAGGTGATCGAGGAAGCGCCGGCCCCTGGCATGACCGAGGCCATGCGGAAACGCATGACCGATGCGGCGATTGCTGCCGCAAGGGCCATCGACTATGTCAGCGCCGGCACGGTCGAGTTCATCGCCGAGGGCGACAATCTCGACAATTTCTACTTCATGGAGATGAATACCCGCCTCCAGGTCGAGCATCCGGTGACCGAGATGGTAACCGGCCTCGATCTCGTCGAATGGCAGCTTTGCGTCGCTGCCGGTGAGCGACTGCCGAAATTGCAGGATGAGATCGCACTTTGTGGCCACGCCTTCGAGGCGCGCATCTGTGCCGAGGATCCGGCCCGCGACTACCGGCCGGAGACGGGCCGGCTGCTGCAATTCAGCGTACCGGAAGGGCCTTTTATCCGGCTCGATTCCGGTTTCGGGCAGGGCGACGAGATCTCCGTCCATTACGACTCCCTCATCGGCAAGCTGATCGTCGGCGGTGCCGACCGCGACGACGCGTTGGCGCGCCTGCGCGCCGCCCTCGGCCGTTCCCATGTCGCCGGTATCGCCAGCAACCTCAATCTGCTGACCCGCGCGGCTGGCGAGCTTGATTTTGGCACTGGCCACATCGACACGGGCTTCATCGCGGCGCATCCAGCCTTGCTGCGCCATACGGCCCCAGATTTCCCCGGCTGGGCGTGCCTCGCTCTGGCCGAACAACTTGACCTCGCGGCCGCGCGCGCAACAGACGCCTCGCCCTGGGCCGCTACCGACAACTGGCGCCTGGGTGGGCTGGCGCCGCTCGTCTGGCATTTCGAGTATGACGGCGTCGACCACGCGGTCTCGCTGCTGGCCCAGGGCGATCACTGGCTGGTCAGCTGGCGGGATGAGGCCTTGCCGCTGCGCCTGGTCGAACGCCGGGCGGATTCCTTCACGATCGAGCTGGGTGACCGGCAATATCACGCCCATCTCCATGCCGACGGTGCCACGCGCTGGCTCAAAGTGGGGCCGACGCGCTGGCGCGTGCGGGCGCTGGGTGCCTTTGGCCGCCCGCCGGAACGGCGCGACCAGGCGGGGGGGCACGGCGGAAGCGTCAGCGCCCCCATGCCCGGTCGCATCGTCTCGGTCCAGGCCGCGATCGGCGATATGGTCGTGGCAGGCCAGATCTTGCTGCGGCTGGAAGCCATGAAGATGGAGCACAATCTCGTCGCCGGCTCCGCCGGCAAGATCGCCGCCGTGTTGGTGGCGCCTGGGGATCAGGTGGTGGAGGGGGCGGAACTCATCCGCATTGAGGCCGGCGCATGAACCTGCCGGCCACAGTCCGCATCGTCGAGGTCGGCCCCCGCGACGGCCTGCAGAATGAAGCGGCACCCATCCCAACGGCGGTGAAGATCCGCCTCATCGAGGATCTGGCGGCAGCGGGTTTGTCGGAGATCGAGGCCGGGGCCTTCGTCTCGCCGAAATGGGTCCCGCAGATGGCGGATTCTGCTGCCGTCCTTGCCGGCCTCACGCGCGACCCCAGGAAGCGCTATCCGGTCCTCGTTCCCAATCTGCAGGGGTTGGAAGCGGCGCTGACGGCCGGTGCCCGCGACGTGGCGGTCTTTGCTGCGGCTTCTGAGAGCTTTTCCAGGAAGAACACGAACTGCTCGATCGACGACAGCATCGCGCGCTTCGAGCCCGTCCTCTCCCGCGCCCGTTCGGCAGGTGTTCCGGTTCGGGGCTATGTCTCCTGCGTCCTGGGCTGCCCCTATGAGGGGGAGATCGCCCCAGAGGCCGTGGCACGCGTCGCTAAGTCCCTGATCGATATCGGTTGCCATGAGATCTCGCTGGGCGACACGATTGGTGTCGGAACCCCCCTTGCCACCCAGCGCATGATCGGCGCGGTGGCGGAAGCGGTGCCGATTCCGCAGCTCGCCGCCCATTTCCACGACACCTACGGCCAGGCGCTGGCCAATCTGCTGGCCGCCATGCAGATGGGTATATCGGTCATCGATTCCTCGGTCGCTGGCCTCGGCGGCTGCCCTTATGCCAAGGGGGCGACAGGCAATGTCGCTACCGAAGATGTCGTCTTCATGCTCGACGGCATGGGCATCCAATCGGGAATCGATCTCACGCGATTGGCCGAGGCCGGCTGGCGAGTCCTGCGGCACTTTGACCGTGCGCCGCAAGCTGGCGTCTCGCGCGCGCTTTGGCAGAAAGCGCAGAAATCACAGGCATAACTCGCATGTGATGCGATTGGTGATTGCCGTCACTCGCCATTTATGGAATCTAAACATATCTATTTGGGCAAGTCGTTCAGCCGGGCTCATCCGGCCAACTTGCGAGAGAGATTGGGTTGCACCATGCGTAGTCGTTACGTTTTCGACGATGTCATCGAACTCACCACGCCGATCCGCCTGAAGAATGGCGTCACGGGCTATATCTCCGGCCGTTGCTGGAACGTTCGTCGCGGGGTCGAGGAATATGACGCCATGCTGGAAGGCAACCAGATGATCCGCGGCCTCGTCGCCCATGATTTCGAGGTGACCGGCCAGCCGCGCCTCGACCGCGTCCGCGCCGCCTGAGGGCGGATCGGGCGCGACGCCGGCGCCTTTTAGACTTCCTTAACGGGATACCCCTAGCATCGACAGGTCAAATGACCGTCTGGTGGAGGGTGTCATGAGCATCGGCAAATGGTTAACGGAATTGGTGGTCGGCCAGCCGGCCTTGCAGCCCATTCCCGTTCGCGCCCAGTCCCGCGCTCAGCTTATCGCCGAAGCCCGCCGTCAGGTGGGGAATGTGAGCGCCGAGACCCGCGACCGCCTGGCCGACGCGTTCGAGGCCCAGGCTGCCCGCCAGCGCATCGACCGGCAACTCCGCGATACCAGCGGCGCCCAGAACATGACCGATGTCATGCGCTCCATGATGAGCCGCCGCTAACACCGTCGCCTCCAGCCCAACTTTTCCTGAGTCTCACGCGGCCCTATCCCGCCCCGCTATCCCGCCCCGCTATCCCAGTGGGGGTATGCGCATGAATCCGGCACAGCCCAGCCCTGCGGGGTGTGGGGTTTAAGCGTGGCCCACCACCCGCTATAGTCCCGCCCGACTTTCCGAGGGGGCCGGAAACGCATCGGCCGCCCTTCATCATCATGAACGAAGAGGGATATGCGATGACGTCGAATGCGAACCTGCAGAAGCGCCGCGAAGCGGCCGTGCCGCGCGGTGTTGGCAATGCCTATGCGATCTTTGCCGAGAAGGCCAAGAACGCCGAGATCACCGATGTCGAGGGCAAGCGTCATATCGACTTTGCGGGCGGCATCGCCGTCATGAACACCGGCCATGGCCACCCCAAGATCATCGCCGCGGTGAAGGACCAGCTCGACAAGTTCAGCCACACCTGCTTCCAGGTGAACCCCTATGAGAGCTATATCCGCCTCGCGGAGCGCCTCAACAAGCTCGCCCCCGGGTCGACGCCGAAGAAGACCATCTTTCTGACCACCGGTGCCGAAGCGGTCGAGAACGCGGTGAAGATTGCGCGCGCGCACACCAAGCGAGCCGGCATCATCGCCTTCAGCGGCGCCTTCCACGGCCGCACGCTGATGGGCATGGCGCTCACCGGCAAGTACCTGCCCTATAAGAAGGGCTTCGGCCCGTTCCCGACCGACGTCTATCACGTGCCGTTCCCCGACCCCACCCAGGCCGACGGCGTGCAGCAATCCCTGAAGACCCTGGAGACGCTGTTCAAGGCCGATATCGGCCCGGACAACATCGCCGCCATCATCATCGAGCCGGTGCAGGGCGAGGGCGGTTTCAACCCGGTCCCCTTCGAGCTGATGAAAAAGCTGCGCGAGATCTGCACGCAACACGGCATCATGCTGATCGTCGACGAGATCCAGACCGGCTTCGGCCGCACCGGCAAGATGTTCGCCCATGAGCATAGCGGCATCGAAGCCGACCTCATCACGGTCGCCAAATCGCTGGCCGGCGGCTTCCCGCTCTCCGGCGTCATCGGCAAGGCCGAGATCATGGACGCCCCGTCCGCCGGCGGTTTGGGTGGCACCTATGGCGGCTCGCCCATCGGCTGCGCTGCGGCCAATGCGGTGCTCGATGTCATGGAAGAGGAAAAGCTGGTCGAGCGCGCCAATGTCATCGGCAAGCTGATGAAGGACCGCTTGGCCGACATGAAGAAGCGCAACACCACCGGCAATCGTATTGGTGACATCCGTGGCCTCGGCGCCATGGTCGCCTGCGACATCATCAAGGCCGACGGCTCGCCCGACGCGGACCTCACCAAGGCGATCACCGCGAAGGCCGGCGAGAACGGCCTCATCCTGCTCTCCTGCGGTGTCAACGCCAACACGCTGCGCTTCCTGATGCCCTTGACGTCTGAGGACAAGATCATCAACGAAGGCTTCGACATCCTCGAAAAAACGATCGCCCAGGCGATCGAGGGTGCGACGAAGGCGGCGTAACACTATCGCTTCAGAGGTCGGGCAGGCCCGACCTCTGGGGTGATGAGATGAGTTGAGGAATAGTCGCGTCGGCTTCGGGTGGGCGCGCTTCCTGTTTAGCCTGCGGATGTGTACGGCCTCTGCTTTGTGCTGTTCTCCAAGCCACTAGATTTAACTGGAGTGACCTTGGGTTCGCAGTGCTCCCCTACCCATGCTCAAGTCGTTGATACCTTCCGGGATTATGACGGGACGATGAACGGGTTCAAGGCAAGAAATTCGAGCCGGTAGGTAACAAGATGGTCGGAACGTTGATCTGAAGGGGAGGTTTTGTCGACCCCGCTCGGTTACAACTCTACTAGGCAAGGACGCTCTCGTTACGAAGCAAAGCGCCATCACTCGGCCTGCACTCTGCTACAACCAAGCAATCTGATGCCAGCTATATAACTACGATCAAGCTCCCACCGGAGCCGTCGTCCGCGGCATATCGCACGACCAGCTTTTCGGAGTTCATAACATTCATTACAAACTCTTCGCCGCTGACAGGATCGTTATGAACGCTGAAGCCACCTGACTGCGAGAACAATTCTGCTACCCGAAGAAGTGATGTGGCGGCTTGCTGGACACTAGCGTTCCCAACGATAGAGCTTCCATTTGAAGCTGTTTTTATTGCATTGCACAAGTCCTGCGGTTGCATAGTAGCGATCCTTTGCAGCGATACATGAACAACTTAGGAGGGCGGCTACGGTTTAGCCAAGCTAGGCGCATGACGCATGGTTTAAGTCGTGATCGCCGACCTTTCTTTCCGGCGAGCTGACAGAGCACTTAGTCGCAGATACTAAAAGAGTTTGACTCCTATAAAGTGTATTTGTCTAGTATAAAGGTATGTGAGGTTGTTTCGCGCGTAGGTAGGGTCGAATGAGAATCTTTTTGGTGGTTGTATGGCTCGTGCTGCTGGGGGTGCTCTTTGTTCTAGATTGGCCTCAGTTCAAGTTGGACAGTGACGTCGCGAATGTCGCGATCAAAGGGCTGGCGCAGGCGATGATTATTGCCTTTACCTACCTTATTTCCTTTGATGCGCGATCGGAGCATTACGCGGAAGTCGAAAAGAAAGTCGATTCTATCATCGACGTAACAAATTCAATTTCTGAGTTGTCGAAGAGACAAAGTGCAAAGGATGATGTTCGCACCCTTGTTAGTGTCCTTGACTATCTGCACGCCCTTACCAAGAGCTTCGCAAACTTCATCAAACCAATTGCTGATGCCCCTGAGGTGGTCGGAAATGACGCGGCGAGACGAGTGGTTGACACCCAAATCCGAGCTTACGCCGCTACAGTGCAATCCGTAAATGATGCTATAAAGTCGCGAGTCCGGGATCTTCAACCCAGGGTCGGAGACGAAGCAGCGTTCCGGGGAATTCTCGAAGAGATTGAAGCGGCCAATCGAATTGTTGAACAGTTCTTTTCCTCAACGAGGGGTATCGAGACAGGGCATGCGCCTAGGGTCGCGAGCCTGCCGAGTGATCCAGCGCTCGCAGCGCCCCGCTTAACGGCTGATGGTGAGGCAGATGAACGTCAATGACAATGCAGACCAAGGTGCAGTGAATCCTTCGTCTCTTCAGGATGCCAGCGCTAAATTGATTAGTCTTGCAAGAGATATAAGGAGGTTCGTTGCGACCTCCCCAATTAATCCTATGGAACGTGTTCGTCGAGATTGGAAGGTTGGCTTACTTGCCGTGCTGGTTATTTTAGCGGGCATTGTAATATCAGGTTTGTTTGGAGGATCGGAAACTGGCGCGTCTTCCGATAAGAGTGGGGCGCTGGCAGAAATCATTCGATATCAAGACTCGATTTTAGTGCAGGCTGCGGACCTGATCTCTACATGTGGGCCATTACCTCCATGTCGACAGAAGGCAGTAGATACTATTAACGCCGCACGAGAGAAGGTCCGACTTGAACTTGAATAGACGATCTCGCAGAGCAGTCTAAGGTGAAGTTGGCATAGTGCTTTCGCACAGCGTACTAAACCACGAGCGGGTCTGCGACCGCAGCCTCTTTGTATCATGACTGCTCTAAATGTATGATAACAGCAAGCACTTCGGTTTACTGATTTGCCGCGTGCCGGAGATTGAAGCCGCGCTGCATTTCTAGGCAAGTCTCTGTACGGATATCGGTTAGCCGTTCCAGCCTACATGCCTGCTTTCTTTTATTTTCACGCTTTCCTTTAATTAGCTCATTAACGGTGAGCCTAGAGAGTTCATGGAGGCAGCGAGTTCTTGCTGCGAAAGAATCCGCACGTCCAAGGCTTCGTGCTTTAAGATTACTCCCGGGTGAGTAGGCGCGCGACCCACGGCGCAGCGTGAAGCATCAGAAAGTGTCGATTTTGATTTTGTCGCAGCCATTTCTGTTCCAACAAAATGATATCCACCCATTGTCTAAGACGTGCATCATAAATTCAGTCTGCGTCCGTGATTCTCATTGAAGCTGACATCGGCTCAGCACTCACCCAGGTAGAAGCGGAAGGTCTTGCCGAAATGGCGGCCGACATCGGCACGTTTCGCCGGTACTGGCGCTGGGGAGGGGCGTGAGGCTTTGCTTCTTCTTTTTCGCGCTTGTCGCCACCCTCGCCCCGTCACGTCGTGCGCGGTTGCAGGGCTTGCGTGGGCATCGTTGTTGAGAGGGCGCCGCTATCTGGCGCTGGTGGGGCGGCATGGCGGGCGGGGGCTGCCCAGGCTTCCTCGCCATCGCTGATCACGGCCTGGTTCCGGCCGTTCGCCTTGGCGCGGTAGAGGGCGGCGTCGGCTTGGGCGCTGAGCTGGGCGGGGGTGATGCGGGTGCTGGCTTCTGTCGGCAGGATGGCGGCGCCGATGCTGACGCTGACACAAGGGGCGCTCGTGCTGCGGGCATGCGGTATGCCGAGCCGTGCCACGGCATCCAGCACGGCGGCGGCCATATGGGCGGCGCCGGCGCGGTCGGTATCGGGCAGGATCAGTGAGAACTCCTCGCCGCCATGGCGGGCGGCCAGGTCGCCCGGGCGGTGGCAGCTGGTGCGCAAGGCGTCGGCGATGGCCTTCAGGCAATCGTCGCCGGCCTGATGGCCGTATTGGTCGTTATAGGCCTTGAAGTGGTCGGCATCGACCACCAACAGCGTCAATGCCCGCTTGTGGCGCTGGGCGATCGCCATCTGCTCGGCCAGATAGGTGTCGAAGGCGCGCCGGTGGGCAAGGCCGGTGAGGCCATCCTGCATCGACATCTGCAGCAGCGTCTCATTGGCGGTCCGGAGGTCGGCGCTGTTCTGCACCAGCCGGTCATAATGGCGCGCGTTCTCGCTGAGCAGCACGATCAGCAGATAGCAGGCCGCGACCAGGCCATAGATGCGGCCGGCATACCAGCCAAGATCATAGCGCCCGGTGTTGAGCACCGCCGAGAGCGCGATGTCGAACAGCCAGGCACTGAGCACGACATAGAGCCACACATCGAGCACGGCATGCGGCCTGCGCTGCCAATGCAGGATGAGCGCAACGAGCGCCAGCAGCCAGATGCCGATGAGGAAGACCTTGCCCGTGACCGTGGTGCGGTTGACGTCGAGGAAGACCGGCAGCAGCTCCTGCCCCTGTGTCGCAAACGCCGTGAATGCGGCGACCGCCAGCAGCACGGCGGCGATGACGGTCCAGATCCGCGCGCGGGCCTTGGCGTGGTTGAGCCGTGGTGCCGCGCTCTCGGCATCGGCATCGGCACGTTGCGCCCTTCCGGCTTCAGCTTGCGGGCGCTTGGTGAGGGCATAGAGCATCACCAGCATCGGGAAGCCCGCATGCCAGAACATGTACATGGCCGAGGATGTCTGCGGCCCGGCGCCGAACAGCCCGGTGGGCGCGAAGAGGCCGGGGAAGATCAGCGCATAGGCGGCGGTCGCCGTGGCGGTGAAGAAGTATCCACCGGCCAGCATGAGAAGGCCCGGCGACATCCGCGCGCGGTACTGGCCAAAGAGCAGCACGGCGGTGACGAGGTCGCACAGCACCAAGGTGGTGACATAGATCGGGATGAAGACGGGAAACTCGACGAGCGGCTGACGCGCAAAACAGATGGCCACCACAAAGACCGCGGCCGAGGCGGCGATCATGATCCAGGCCGCGCGGAACTCCCGTGCCCCCGCGGGCTCGCTGGAGAGATGGGCCGAGATCAGCTGGCGCGGTGCTTCGTGCATGTGTCGCCGGTTAGAAATTATCCAGGACAACGACACGAGATTGTACGGCCCATCGAGGCGGGGGCAAGCAAACTATGCTGGATTCACCGACTCTTGGGCGATTGGCGCGCAGATTGGCTGCAAAAGTCGTCATCGACGCAAGACTGAACACCTATTGGCTGCGGGGGCCGCGCTTCGGCGAGGTCGCAGCGAGGTGGGTGGCTGGGTAAGAAGATGCCCGACCGCGTGCGCGGCATCACAGGTCCGCGCCTTGCGGAGATCGCAGCCCTTGTCGGCACGGCAAGGCGTGCGCAGGTTCATCTCCATCGGTGGCGCGGTTCTCGCGCTGCTTCGATCACGGAGGGAATATGCGGTCGTTCTTAAAGCGTGTCGGTCTTGCCTGCGGTGTCGCTGCCGGCCTGCTGGTGTCGTTTGAGTTTATCATGCCGGCCTTTGCGCTGCCCGCCGGCTATTTCCATCTACGCGGCTCGGTGCATGACGATTATCTGGGCGGTGCCTTGCGCGCCTGGGATGCGGTCGATAAGGACCAGCGCGTCAGCGGCTATGTGCGGCTGAACGCCACGACCTTCGCCAAGGATTCGCAGCTGTGGCAGGAGATCTTCCCGCGGAACGGCACGATCGACGTCATCCGCATCCGGAACAAGCTGACCGGCCAGTGCCTCGGCATGCCGCAGGACAATACCGGCCAGGCGGTGCTGCGGCCCTGCTCCGATCCCATCACGCTGTGGCAGAAGATTCCGTTTCCCGGCAACCGCGTCGTCTTCCGCCGCAGCGAGAGCGTGGTGGGGCCGTTCCTCGATGACTTCATCGATTGTCTGGCCAAGGACAAGCGCTGGCCGGGGAAGCTCCTGGTGCTGCCCTGCAATGACGGTTTCACGCCGGAGATGACGTGGGAAGCCTATATCTCGGGCTGATCCATCTCGGCCCAGTCTGCGCGGGCGCGTTGCGGTATCAGACCTGGTCGCGCAGGAAGAGGGTGGCGCTGCCCGCCGCCAGCGCCTTCATCTGCTCAGGTGTCGCGGGATTGCGGAGGATGAGCCGGCGCTGATGCAGTTCCAGCATCTGGGCCAGCTTGCCGAAGGCCGGTGTCGGCTTCTTGTCGGCGCCCATCGGCACCGTCCTTGCGGCCAGCGTCACCAAGCGGACATGGCGCGGCAGCCGCCCGATGAAAGCGGCGTCGAGGCCGGGCAGCTCCACCGCCACCGATTTAAAGAGGGGCGACAGGCGCATCACCAGATCCTCCAGCAGAGAGGCGGCGATGTCGCGAGGCGCATGGCGGATTTCCGCGATGATATTGCGTTTGCAGCTGTCGCCGAGCGTGCGGGCGACGTTGAACCAGCCCAGCGCGTCCTTGGGGCGGGTGAGCGTTTCCAGCCGCACCGGCGCCACCAGCAATTCCGAGGCGTTCTCGCCGAGAGACGAGAGGACTCGCTCCGCGGCGCCTGCCAGCAGAAAGGTCTCGGACTCCAGCGCGTATTTCACCTCGCCCAGGGCCACCAGTGAATCGGTGGCGGTGCGCAGCGCCTTGGGCAGGCGCATGAAACTGATCGCCGACGCTTCGCCTTTGACATTGGTGGCGTTGAGGATGATCGCCCGCTCGTTGCGCAGGCCCTGTTCCATGCGCTCCGTGGCTTCGAGGCGCACCCGTTCGCGCTCGGTCTTGAGGCGCCGCTCGATGGCGGCCACGATCGTTTCTTCCGGCTTGCCGATATGATCGGCGAGCGGCACCTGTTTCGTCACGCTGGAGACCTGGGCATCGACCAGGACCGGGTCGACGCCGGTCAGCCGCGCCTTGATTTCGTTAGCGATGGCGCGCGCCTTGAACTGCGCCTCGGTCTCGGTGAGATTGGCGAAGAGTACCAGATAGCCGTCATCGGCCGAGCGGCGGAAGATGTCGCCGCTGCGCATATGCTTTTCGATCGTGCGCTCGGCAACGCTGTAGGCGCGCTCGGCGATCGACGGCCACTTTTCGCCCAGCGCCTCCTTGATGTCCTGCAGTCCCACCAGCTGCAGCTTGCCTGCCACAAGCTGCGGCTTGTCCTTGTCGGCGTTGAGCGCATCGCGCATCGCCATTTCAAGATCCCATTGCTGCTTGGTCTGCTGCGCCTCGCTCGGCCGCAGCACCAGGATGTGGCAATGCTTGCCGTCGCCCTGCAGCACCGTGGTGAGTTCGACCTCGCCATCCTGCTCGGGCTTGTTCTTGACCCGCAGCATCGCGCCGGCGTGCCGCGTCTGGTCGAGTGCTTCGCCCGAGCGCATCATCTTGAGCATGCGCGGCCCGTCCTCGGCGCCGAGCAGCGTCGTGAACGGCTTGCCGGTGAGATCGAACACGCTCCAGCCGAAGCGGCGGGTGAGGGCGGTGTTTGCCATCAGGATGTTGCCGGCATCATCGGCCACGGCCAGCGCCTGGTTGATGACGCCGAAGACCGATGCCAGCAGCCGCTGGGTGGATTCGCGGTAGAGATCTGCCTTCTTGCGCTCGGTGATGTCGCGGCCGACGCGGACGAAATGCTTGAGCGTTCCGTCGGTGCCGAACATCGGCGTGGTGCTGACTTCGAGCCACAGCACCTTTCCTGCCGGGGTTACCGTTTCGACTTCTGAAATAGTGGCTTGGCGCGCTTGGGCCGCATCCTGCAGCCGAGCGATTTCAGCTTGATGGGTTCCCTTCTTCCACAGGCAGGATACCGGCTGGCCAACAAGGCTCTTCTCTGGGTGATCCCAGATGGCGGTGATCACTGAATTGGCAAACTCGATGCGGGGACCGAGTGCGGATGTCAGATCGCCATCCGTGACGATGATGGTTTCCGTGGTGTTGCTCAGCATCAGGTCTGCGAGCAGGGCGCGAATGGTGGCCGGTACAGCGGCAATCTGTGCTGCTTTGGCCTTCTCGGCGCCATCGATGACCGCAGTCGGCGGCATGCTCCATCTTTCCGAGGTGCCGGCGCGGCGTGTCGTTCAATGCCTGCCGAACTACCTCACCTAATTTGCCCCATGTTAGCGGCCGAGAGTTAGAGAGGCGTTAACCGCGGCAGGGGTGATCCTAGCAATGCAGTCTTGCAATCCCTCATCAAAAGGTTCTTGGTCCTGACGGTGGGTGGGTTATCCCTCTCGCCCGGTAACGCCCTGTTCAGTGAGTGACCGAGACGCAAACGCGCCGCGGCTTGACTTTCCGTTACGTTGATATCAACATGAAGCGACATGACAAATCAGCTTATGCGTGGCCGGCGCCTCGCGCAGACGCCTCCCAGTGAAAGCGCCGAGGGCGAGACAAGTTTCACGACGACACTGTTCGTGCGCGATCATTGCCTGTGCCTGCACGTGCAGCGCGCGGCCCGTGCCCTGGCCCGGCGGTTCGACGATGCCCTGCGGCCGCTCGACCTTACCAATGGCCAGTTCTCGCTGCTGATGTCGCTCAATCGGCCGCAGCCGGCGGGGATGGGGTCGGTAGCGCAGCTCCTCGCCATGGACCGCACCACCCTGACGGCCGCCCTGAAGCCGCTGGAAAGGCGTGGTCTGCTCAAGGTCAGCGTCGACCTCGCCGACAAGCGCGGACGGCTGCTGACGCTGACGCCCGCCGGACGCAAACTGCTGGCCAAGGCCGTGCCGATCTGGAAATCGCATCACGCGGCGATCGAATCGGGTCTCGGTGACCCGGATCGCCTGCGGCGGGACCTGACCATCCTGTCCTGAACCCGACGCCTTTTGCCGAAACCATCGGCCGGATCACACCCTTATCTATTATTCGCGAATTTTTGGGCGCCGCGCTGGGCAGTCCGACGATTTGTCACTTGCCCACTTATTGGCGACCTCACACGATGGGTCCGGGCCACAACCAATAGGGGATTATTTAAAATGCAAACTATCGCTATCGCATGCTTGGCCGTCGCGACCGTGAACAGCGCATTCCTGCTGTGGACCTTGTGGCGCATGTCCTCGACCGGCCGTCGTCCGGTCTGGCTCGGCCGACTTATCGGCTGATCCCAAAACGCCCCGGTCCATAGGGGGCGAGCAGCGGATCGCGCTGGCGGCCCAGGATTTCGGCGGCAGCAAAGAGGCCGATCGCCGGGGCGAGCGTGATGCCGGAATGGGTCACGGCGAGGTATAGACCGGGCCGATCCGGCGCCGGGCCGACAATGGGGAAGCCATCTGCCGGCATCGGCCGGTGGCCGATCTGATAGCGGTCGAAGGCGAGGGTGTCACCGCCCGTCAGCATTGCCTGCAGGCCGGTGAAGACCGTGCGCGCCGTCCCCGCCGCATCGCTGCCGGGATCCGATCCGCCAAAATGGGCGCCAGCGAGCAGGCGCCCATCCTCCAATTGCCGCACATGCATGTCCGGCGCCATCACCAGGCCGTTCAATCGCGTCGTCGTCGGCTTGGTCGCCACGAGCAAGCCGGGCGGGGCCGAGGTCGGCACATTGACACCGGCGGTGGCCGCCAAAGCCGTCGTCGCGGTGCCCGCGGCAACCACCACCTGATCGGCGGCGATGCGACGCTGTGCCGTGACGATTCCGACGATGTTGCCGGCCGCCATATCGATGCCGGTGACGGAGGCGTGTTGCAACTCGGCACCGAGGCCCACGGCGGCGGCAAGCAATGCCTGGGCCGTGGCGAGCGGCTCAAGCGCGCCTTCTTCCGCAACATGCAGCGCCATGGCTGGAGGTGCCTTCAGCGCCGGCTCCATGCGGCTGATCTCGTCGGCGGTCACGCGGCGGATGCCATAACCCCAGGTGCTATGCTGGGTGGCATAGGCGTCGAGTTCGCCTGGCGGCAGGTCGTAGATCAGGCCGCCCAGCCAATGCAGGCGGATGGCTGGGACTTCTTTGGCGAGGCGCTTCCATTCCGCCATGGCGCGGATGCGCAGGCGGAAATAGGGTTCCGGATTGCCCCAACTGGCATTGAGCCAGGCCCAGGAATGACGCGTGGCAATGCCGCCCGGCTGGTCGGCCTCGATAATGGTGACCTTGGCGCCGTCGCGCGCCAGATGCCAGGCGATCGATGCGCCGATGATGCCGGCGCCCACCACGATCACATGCGGCCGATCTGCCATGGCGATGTCCCCTTGCTCGCAAACAAAAATCCCCGCGACCTTAGGGGCTGCGGGGATCTTGTACCAGTGAAGAGGTGTCGCCCCTTAGAGCGAGCCGACCTTCTTCTTCAGGATATCGATGAGGGCGGAAACCTTGCCGCCGTTCGAACTGATGACCGAGGAGAATTCCTGGCGGTGCGTTTCGGCAAGGCTCAGGCCCTCGACGCGCACGTCGGTGATCATCTTGTTGCCGCCGGCGGTGGAGACGTCCCAATCGACGCGCGGCTCGCCTTCGGCGCCCTTGACGATGGTGAAGACGGTTGAAACATCACCCGTCTCCCGCACCTTCTGTATGGCCAGCGACTGGCCGGAATATTCAGCGAAGCGCTTGCCGTAGACGGCACTCATATACTGGGTAAAGACATCGACATAGGCCGACTGCTCTTCCGGCGTTGCGCGTTTCCAATAGAGGCCCAGCGTATGCTTGGCGAGCTTTGGCATGTCGAAGAACTGCTGCAGGATCGGCAGCAGTTTTTCCGCGCGTGCTTTGTCGCTGGTCGCCGAGGAAAGCTCGGTGATCGCCTTCTGCGACAGCGACTGGATGAACGCTTCGAGTTCAGCCTGGTCGGCAAACGCCGACGGGGCGGAAACGGAAACGGCGGCGGCAAATGCCGCCGCCGCCATGAAAGTCCTACGCGTCAGCATGGAACTCAGTTGGCCTCCGAGAGCTGGTCGCCACCGGCCGGGACCTGGGTCGCGGCAGAGGGTTGCGGCTGCAGCAGGACGCTGGGGAGTTCTGCGCCGTCTTCCGGGATCATCTCTTCCGAGGTGACCTTGCTGACCGCCGCATCCGGATCTTCGCCATTCTTGATGGCGTCGTTGCGGTGCTGGCGATAGAGGCTGCGGATGGTCGCATAGAAATCGACCGAGCCCTTTTGCAGTTCGGCGATTGTCTCGAGATTGCGGGCGCGGGTGTCGATGCCCTCGACCGCAAAGCGGGTCGTGTTGATCCACGAGACATTATAGACGTAGCCGACCCAGGTGAGCGGATCGAGCACGTAATCGACCAGCTTGCCGCCGACGTCGCGCGGATTCGATGGGCCGAGGAGCGGCAGGTGCAGATAGATGCCCTCGCCCGAGCCCCAGACCGCGAGCGTCTGGCCGAAGTCTTCGTCGTGGTAGTTGATGCCGAACCAGCTGGCTGCATCGAGAATGCCGCCGATGCCCAGCGTCGAGTTGATGAGGAAGCGCGACGCGGTCGTGCCGGCGCGGCCACCTTCACCCTGGAACAGGTCGTTCGCCAGAATGACCGGCGCATGCAGGTTGCGCAGGAAATTGCGAATGCCGTCCTTGGCCGGATCGGGCAGCGCAATGTTGTAGTAGCCGGCAAACGGCTTCACGAGCAATTCGTCGAGCCCGTGGTTCACTTCGAAGAAGTAGCGGTTCATCGGCTCCAACGGATCGTTGGCTTCGTTGAACGCCTGGACGGCGGCTTCGTCGCTGGGATCGGGCGGCGTGGCGCAGCCACTGGCCAGCAAACCGAGGGCCACGGATGTGACAGCCAGCGTCGTCTTGGTGAAATTCATGACCTTAAACATAGAACCCCTAACCCTTTCCGGTAGCCCGGTTTCGAAAAGTTGATCTGCTCTTCTAGCGAACCGTTGCACCGTCCCCCGAAAGCGGCCTCCATCTTGTCCCCGGCCGCGGAATCTTGAACGTGCCTCAAGCTCTCAGTCGTGACTTGCATCCATCTGACGGTGCGGCCCAGCCACATCGCCTTTGTCACATTGTCACGGCTAAAACCTTAACCGACCCTTATCCACGCTGCCGCGGAGTCCGACCGGTCAACCCGTGCGCTTTGATAACACACGCATTTTCAAAGTGAAAGATGAGTCACTAAGGGGTCGTGGCAGAGCCGTTTGCGGCTGTGGCATAAATGACGCAGAAGGCGCCATCCGGCTGGCAAGATTTCCTAAATCGCACGGAAATCGGTCGTTTTCACCAGGCGAAACGGCTTTAATTCCTTGTGCATTGCCACAAAAACAGGCGACTGCGCCGTGGTATTTCCAAGTGCTGCGGTCAGAATTTGTGGAAAAGACGTCCGAAAAAGGGCGGCGGCAATCTTCACGACGAAGCAAAAGCGAAGGCAAAACGCGCTTGGCAGAAAGAATCCGCCACGCCGCTCGCCAGCCCGATTCTCTAAGCCGCCCGCCGCGCCAGCCGAGCCTTGATCGAGGCGACGTCGGCGCGGGGCGTCGCCGCAAAGAGGGTCTTGGTATAGGCGTGTTGCGGGTTTCCAAAGACCGCATCGCGGGTGCCGTATTCCACTGCCTCGCCGAAATACATCACCATCACCTCGTCGGCGATGTAACGCACCACCGACAGGTCGTGGCTGATGAAGACATAGGTGAGGTTGAACTCGTCCTGGAGGTCGGCCAGCAGGTTCAGGACCTGGGCCTGGACCGAGAGATCGAGCGCTGAGACTGGCTCGTCGAGGACCAGCAGCTTGGGATTGAGCATGAGCGCGCGGGCAATCGCGATGCGCTGTCGCTGCCCACCGGAGAACATGTGCGGGTAGCGGTTGAAATGCTCCGCCTGCAGGCCGACTTTTTTGAGCATTTCCGCCGCCCGGTCGTCGCGCTCGGATTTGGACATGCTGGTGTTGATGAGGAGCGGCTCGCCCAGCACATCGCCCACCTTCTTGCGCGGGTTGAGGGAACCGTAGGGGTTCTGAAAGACGATCTGAACTTTACGTCGCAACTCTGGCGTGATGCCGTCCTTGACCATGTCGATCTTCACACCATCGATCATGAATTCGCCACCCGTGGGCGATTCGATCATGGTGATCATGCGGGCGAGGGTGGACTTGCCGCAGCCGCTCTCACCGACGACGGCCAGAGTCTTGCCACGTTCGACGTCGAAGCTGACGCCCTTCACCGCATGAATCGTGCGGGCGGGAGAGAACAGGCCGCCGCCCAAGCGGTATTCGCGCTTCAGATCCCGTGCTGCGAGGATGACGTCGCTCATCGCGTTTCTCCCGAGGCAAGAGCGGGGGCGGGCGTGAATTCCTCCATCAACCCGGCGATGGTCGGCAGGCGGTCGCCGACGGCATTTTCGGGCAAGGCGGAGAGGAGGGCTCGGGTGTAGTTGCTCTGCGGGTTCTCGAAGAGCGACAGCACGTCGGCTTCTTCCATCTTGCGGCCCTTATACTGGACGATGACGCGGTCGGCCGTCTCGGCGACGACACCCATATTGTGGGTGATCATGATGAGGCCCATGCCATGCTCGGCCTGCAGGCGCATGAGCAGTTCGAGGATCTGGTTCTGGATCGTGACGTCGAGTGCCGTCGTCGGTTCGTCGGCGATGAGGAGCTTGGGGTTGCAGGAGAGCGCCATCGCGATCATCACGCGCTGACACTGGCCGCCTGACATCTGGTGCGGGTAGGCGGCAAGTCGCGCCGCCGGATCCGGAATGCCGACCTGCGTCAGCAATTCGATGGCACGGGCACGGCGTGCCTTGCGGTCCATCTTCAGGTGCAGCCGCAGCGTCTCCTCGATCTGGAAACCGACGGTGAAACACGGGTTGAGGCTGGCAACGGGTTCCTGGAAGATCATCGCCACGTCCTTGCCGATGATCCGGCGCCGCTCGGCCGGCGTGATCTTCAGCAAGTCTTGGCCGGCAAAGGTCATGCGGTCTGCCGTCACCTTGGCGGTCCAGGGCAGCAGGCCCATCACAGCCAGCATCGAAACGGATTTGCCAGAGCCGCTTTCGCCGACGATCGCCAAGACCTCGCGCTCATGGACGCTGAGCGTGATGCCGTCGACGGCACGGAACCAGCCGGTCGCGGTCTGGAACTCGACGACGAGGTTCTGGATGTCGAGGAGGGCCATGGTCACGACCTCTTCAGCTTGGGGTCGAGGGCATCGCGCAGCCCGTCGCCCATGACATTGATGGCCAGCACGGTGATGAGAATGGCAAGGCCCGGGAAGGTCACGACCCAGGGTGCCCGCTGCAGGAACTTCAGGCTGTCGGCCAGCATGGTGCCCCATTCCGGTGTCGGCGCCTGGGCGCCCAACCCCAGGAAGCCGAGCGCTGCTGCATCGAGGATCGCGGTCGAGAAGGAGAGCGTCGCCTGGATAATGAGCGGCGCCATGCAATTGGGCAGCACGGTATCCAGCATCAGGCGTGTGGTCGACGCACCAGCGACGCGGGATGCCGTCACATATTCCTTGGAGAGTTCGGTGATGACGGCGGCGCGCGTGAGGCGCGCGTAATGCGGCACATAGGTGATGGCGACGGCGATCATCGCGTTGAGGAGGCTTGGGCCTAGGATCGCGACGATCACAATCGACAGCAGTAGGCTGGGGACGGCCATCACAATGTCCATAAGGCGCATGATGCCGATATCGACCGGGCCGCGGTAGAAGCCGGCAAAGAGGCCGAAGCCGATGCCAAGTGCCAGCGACAAGGTCACAACAATGGTGCCGATGATAAGTGACAGGCGCGCACCGAAAATGAGGCGCGAGAGCACGTCTCGGCCGACGTCGTCGGTTCCGAGCGGAAACGCCCAGGATCCGCCCTCGGCCCAGGCCGGCGGCTGCAGGAAGTTCTCGCGGAACTGCTCGATCGGGCTGTGCGGGGCGACGATATCGGCGAAGACGGCGACGAATACCAGCACGACCAGGACGGCAAGGCCGGCCATGGCACCGCGGTTGGCGCGCAGCGACAGCCACACTTCGCGGGTCGGCGAAATGAGATGGGGAGCATCAACTGCCTTCTGGGCGGCTTTGTCGGCTGGGGTGGCGGCGGATTGAGACATATCGGTCACCCTCAACGCTTATGACGGATGCGCGGATTGATCAGCCCATAGAGCAGATCGACCCCGAGATTGATCGTCATGACGAGGGTGGCGATCAGGAGCACGCCGCCTTGCAGGGCGGGGTAGTCGCGGCGGTTGATGCTTTCGACCAGCCACTTGCCGATGCCCGGCCAGGAGAAGGTGGTCTCTGTCAGGATAGCACCCGCCATCAGCGTGCCGACCTGTAGGCCGATGACCGTGACGACGGGGATGAGCGCGTTGCGGAGCGCGTGTACACCGACCACACGCCAGGCAGACAGGCCCTTGGCGCGGGCGGTGCGGATATAGTCTTCGCCCAGCACTTCCAGCATCGCGGAGCGCGTCATGCGCGCGATCACGGCCAGCGGAATGGTACCGAGTACGATGGTCGGCAGGATGAGATGCGAAAGGGCGGATTTCACGGCGCCTTCCTCCCCGCTCATGATCGCGTCATAGATCATGAAGCCGGAGGTGCCTTCGAAGAAGAAGTCGTTGCCGATACGGCCGGAGACGGGTGTCCAGCCAAGGCTCACCGAGAAGGTCAGAATGAGCAGCAGGCCCCACCAGAAGATCGGCATGGAATAGCCGGTAAGGGATACGCCCATGATGGTGTAGTCGACGGCGGAGCCGCGCTTCATCGCGGCGATCACCCCGGCTGGAAGGCCGATCGTGATGGCGAGCATGATGGCGAAGAATGAAAGTTCCAGGGTGGCTGGGAAGAGCGTGAAAAATTCGTCCAGAACCGGGCGGTGCGTGACGACAGAGATGCCGAGATCGCCCTGAAGAACGCCGCCCACATAATCGAAGAACTGTACGTAGAACGGCCGGTCGAGGCCCATGTCGTGGAGCAGCTGCGCGTGGCGCTCAGGAGAGATGCCGCGTTCGCCGACGCGTACTTCGACCGGGTCGCCCGGGACCAGGCGGATCAGGATGAAGGCCAGGAAGACGATTCCGAGGAAGGTCGGAATGACGAGACTGGCGCGGGTCAGCAGAAAACGGATCATGGGAGACTATATCACAAAAAAAACGAGCGGCGGGGAGTGTTCACTCCCCGCCGCTCATGGTTGATAGCTGCTTATTCGTCGATATCGACGCCTTCGAAGATATGGGTGCCCAGCGGGTGGATCTTGTAACCCTTAACCTTCTTGCTCATCGGCATGTAGACGACCGAGTGGGCGATCGGAACCCAGGGGGCCTGATCGTGGAAGATCACCTGCGCCTGCTTGTAAAGCTCGGTGCGCTTGGCGACATCGGCGGTCGCCGCCGCTTCGTCGATCAGCTTGGTGAAGTCTTCGTTGCACCACTTGGCGATGTTCTGACCGCCTTCACGCGCCGAGCCGCAAGAAAGCAGCACGCCCATGAAGTTGTCGGGATCGCCGTTGTCGCCGGTCCAGCCCAGCATACCCGTCTGGTGCTCGCCCGCCTGCAGACGCTTGCGATACTCGCCCCACTCGTAGGTCTTGAGCTCGGCCGTGACGCCGATCTTGGCGAGATCCGCCTGCATCAACTCGGCCACTTTCTTGGCGTCCGGGTTGTAGGGACGCTGCACCGGCATGTACCAGAGGTCGATCGAGAGGTCCTTCACGCCGGCTTCGGCGAGGAGGGCCTTGGCCTTTTCCGGATCATACGGATAAGGCTCGACCGCATCGTTATACGACCAGATGGTCGGCGGAATCGGGTTCTTCGCCGGCTGGCCGGCGCCCTGATAGACCGCCTTCACGATCGCGTCCTTGTCGAACGCCATGTTGAAAGCCTGGCGGACCTTCACATTGTCGAACGGCGCCTTCTTCACATTGAGGGCGAGGTAGCCGACATTGAGGCCTTCCTGTTCCTGAACGTTGAGGTTCGGATCGGCCTTCAGCTTCTCGATGTCGGCCGGACCCGGATAAGGCGCAATGTCGCACTCGCCGGCGATCAGCTTGGCGGTACGGACGGCCTGGTCCGGGGTGATGGCGAAGACCAGCTTGTCGATCGGCTGCTTGCCGCGGAAGTAGTTGGCGTTGGCCTTGTAAAGGATGCGGGCGTCCTTTTCATAGGCTTGCCAGATGAACGGCCCGGTGCCGATCGGTTCCTGGTCGACGCGTTCGGGCGTGCCGGCCTTCAGCATCGCGTCCATGTATTCCTTGGAATGAATGGCAGCGAAGTCCATCGCCAGATTGGCAATGAAGGGCGCGTTGGGCTTGGTCAGCGTGAACTTCACCGTCAGATCGTCGACCTTGTCGATCGACTTGAGGAGGTCCGGCATGCCCATGTCGTTGAAGTAGTCATAGGCGCCGCCGGAAACCTTGGCATACGCGTCATCCGCTTTCCACATGCGGTTGAAGGAGGTGATCACATCGTCCGCGTTGAAATCACGCGTCGGCGAGAAATCCTTGCGGGCGTGGAACTTGACACCTTCTTGCAGGTGGAAGGTGTAGGTCAAGCCGTCATCCGACACTTCCCAGGACTTGGCGAGGCCCGGCTTGACGTTGGTGGTGCCGGGTTCGAATTCGACCAGACGATTGAAGATCGGGTAAGCCGTATCGAAGCTGGTGCCGGTGGTGTTGATCTGCGGGTTGAAGTTCTCGGGGCTACCTTCCGAGCAATAGACGAGTGTCTTGGCTTGCGCCGCGGCGGCGCCGAAGCCAACGACAAGCGCTGCGGCCGCGACGGCCCCAAGCAGGCGATGTTTCATCTGGATTCTCCCAAATATAAAGCAGTGGCAGGACAGCCCACATTTGATGGCCCCATCTGTTAGTTAATTAAGGGGCTGCCTTGAGGAAAACCGTAAGCGGTATGAAAGTCCGAAGTCAACGACGCGCTTGACCGTATGGTTACAATTCCGGCGCCCGTCCGGCGCATCCGGCCAATCGCAGGGCCTTGCCGACCAATTGCCGGGGACGCAAGCAATGTCTCCACACGGCGCCAAAGGTTAACCCGCAGCTTGACCCGACCCGTTGCCCAAGGGCATCGTCCGAGCCATGAAACTCAGCCCCGATTCCCCGATCCCCGCCCCCTTTGTGAGCCTCGGCCAGAGGGTTCTGCCCGAATGGATCGATGGCAATGACCATATGAATGTGGGCTTTTACCTGCGTGCCTTTGATCAGGGCTTCGACACGACTTATGAGGCGCTTGGTCTCGGCTACGATCTTATCGAAACGCGCGGCTTCTCGACCATGACGGTCGATACGCACGTCTCCTATCACCGCGAACTGTTGCTGGACGCACCGCTGCGCATCACCTGCCAACTGGTCGATTGCGATCGCAAGCGCGCGCATTGGATACAGGCAATGTACCACGCCGAGGAGGGCTATCTGGCGGCGACCGCCGAATGGCTCATCCTCTTCATCGATATGAGCAAACGGAAAGTCGGCAGCATGCCCGACGACATCTTTGTCCAGATGGAGCGGGTGAAGGCGGCGCACGCGTCGTTGGCGCTGCCGGTACCACTCGGACGAACGATCTCGATCAGCAATCGGCGCGGCTGATCGCCGCGACGGCTCGTTATTGGCCGGCGACGGCTTTCAGTTCTTCGAGCAGGGCCGGGGTCGCCGCACCGTCCTCCGGCAGGCCAGCCGCCTGCTGATAGCTGCGAATGGCCTCGGCGGTGGCCTCGTCCATGACGCCATCCTGCGGTCCCGGGGCAAACCCCAGATCGGCGAGCAGTTTTTCGATTTGTTGCACCTGGGCGCTGGCCGATGGGGCGTCGCTCACATCGCTCGGGGCGCCGACGTCGTGCCAAATATAGAGGGTCAGTCCAACGGCGACAGCGAGCACCGCGGCCACGACCCCAAAGCTCACCATCAGGCGCTTGGCTTCGGCCCTGGCGCCATCTTCCTCGCGCCGCATGCTGGACGAAAAGCGATCGGCCGGGCTGACCTTCACACCAGGCCTCTGGCTCCGCACCTCGTCCATCCGCCAATACTCCCGCTGATCCCCAAAAACCCATGCGGCGGAGCATAGGTGCCGGTGCCATCAGAGGCAAGATTCGCAAGACCGGAATATGTCCCAAAAGATGTGTCGGGGGGGGCGTTTTTTGGCACTCTGCGGCCCTTTTTCGCGACCAGCAGACGGCACTTCTACGCTGCTTGCTCTTCCCCGGCACTTTCCCTATGTTACGCCCGCCGCGCGACCGGGGATCCCCCGTCGCCAGCAGGATTGGGGCGTAGCCAAGCGGTAAGGCAGCGGTTTTTGGTACCGCCATTCCCAGGTTCGATCCCTGGCGCCCCAGCCACCTTTCCCAAGGTTCAATTTTCGAGCGTCCGAGCGAGACAGCGTCCGCCGGTCAGGCGCACCGGGCGCCGGTCGATGCGTCGAAGAAGTGCTGCTTGTCGGCGCGGGGTTTGAGATCGATCTCGGCGCCACGGACGATGTTCGGGCGGTCGGTGAAGAGGGCCGTCAGCACAAGCTGCCCAGCCATCCCGGTGACGAGTGTCGCATGCCCGGTTGTCTCCACGGCCGTCACACGCATGCCGATCGCGCCCGCGGTGCCGGGCGGCACGAGGTCGAGATGTTCCGGCCGCACACCCCACACGATGTCGCCGTCGAGTCCAGCGGGTGCCGGCACGTGAACATGGGTGCCGAGAGTGATCGTGCCATCCAGCGCCTCGCCCTTCAGCAGGTTCATCGCTGGCGATCCGATGAAGCCGGCGACGAAGACATTGGCCGGCTTGTCATAAAGCTCTAGAGGGGCACCGGCCTGCTCCAGACGACCGGCACGCAATACGACGATGCGGTCAGCCATCGTCATCGCCTCGACCTGGTCATGGGTGACGAAGATGGAGGTCGAATGCAGGCGGTCGTGGAGCCCACGGATTTCCGCACGCATCTGCACGCGCAAGGCGGCGTCCAGATTCGACAATGGCTCGTCGAACAGGAAGACCGCCGGATGCCGCACGATCGCCCGTCCCATCGCCACCCGCTGCCGCTGGCCGCCGGACAATTGCTTGGGCAGGCGGTCGAGATAGTCGGTGAGGCCCAGGATGGCGGCGGCCTCCGCAATTCGGGCGTCGATTTCGGCCTTCGGCGCCTTCCGGACCTTGAGCGAGAAGCTCATATTCTCGCGGACGTTCATGTGCGGATAGAGCGCGTAGTTCTGGAACACCATGGCAAGGTCGCGTTCCGCCGGCTCCAGATCGTTGACGACACGGCCGGCAATCGAAATCGTGCCGCCGTTGATGTCCTCAAGCCCCGCAATCATGCGCAGCATGGTGGATTTGCCGCAACCCGAGGGGCCGACGAGTGCCACAAATTCACCGTCGGCCACATCGATGGAGACGTCGTGCAGCACCTGCATGCCGTCATAGTGCTTGATCACGTTCTTGAGCGAAACCTGGGCCATATCGTCACTCTTTCGGCGCGGGCGTAGCGCTTGCGTTCATTGCAGGACCACGACTTTGGAAAGGTGGCGCGGCTGGGCGGTGTCGACATTCTTCTGGTTGGCGACACGCTCACCGAGAAGTTGCAGCGCCGGGAACAGTTCCAGCGCCCGCGCCGGACCCTTTTGCGCCAAAGGGATCGATAGATCGCCAGGTCCGCCCAGGCCGATGACCTTGGCGCCCATGGCCTGCACTTCCTTGGCAACCTTGGCTTCGTCCGCCAGCGTATCCTCGGAATAGAGCATGACGACGACGGATTTGTCGTCGATCAGGCTGATTGGTCCGTGGCGATATTCGAGCGGATGAAAGGCCTGGCTGAAGGTGATCGACATCTCCTGCAGTTTCAAGCAGCCCTCGGTCGCCATGCCATAGAGCGTCCCGGCGCCGAGATAGACGAAATGCGAGCGCCCCTTGATCAGCGGCACGACGCCTTCCGCCGCACGCAGGACGGCTTCGCCTTCCGCAACGGTGCCCATTTTCACGCCCGCCATGCGCAGGCCGGCCAGCAGCATCAGCGAGGCGGAGACCGTCATCACGATCCCTTCTTGCGGGTGGGTCGGAAGATAGACGGCCGTGTCGGCGATCTTCAGCAGTGTCGTATCCGGTTCGCAGGAGATGGCGATCGTCTGCAATCCAGCCTGCTTTGATGCCTCGATCGCCTGGACCGTCTCGGTCGTGGTGCCGGAGCGGGACAGGCCGATGACGACGGCATCCTCCCGATCGGCGAGATACTGGTCCATGCGGCGTGCCCATTCGGCGCCGGGCACCGCGATGGCATTGCGCCCGTTCATGTTGAACGCCGTCGCGATTGCCTGGGCGAGGTAGAATGACGTCCCGCAGCCCGTCACCACGACCGATTTGCCTGGCAGTTCGGGCAGGGCCGTGGCCAGCGCCTTTTCCCAGAAGGGGAACTGCTCTTTGATCACTTTCTCGGTCAGATTCATTCTCTTCATTTTCCTCTATTTGCTCGCGCCGGCCATCAGGCCCTGCACGAGGAAGCGGTTCAGAAAGATCACCAACAGGACGGGCGGCACGATCGCAAGGATGCCGGCGGCGTTCATCAGGCCGTAATCGACATAATTGCGCGTGACGAATTCCGGGATGAGGACGGTCAGCGGCTTGGTCGCCAATGTCGGCGAGAAGACAAGCGGCACCATGAACTGGCCCCAGGCGGAAAGGAAGGTGAGGATCGCCGCCGCGACAAGCCCCGGCCCAGCCAGCGGCAGCACGATGCGCACCAGCGTATAGAGCTTGGAGGCGCCATCGAGCCAGGCCGCCTCCTCGAGGGACAGTGGCATCGACTGATAGAAACTGCGCATCAGCCACAAAGCCAGGGGCAGAAAGGCCGAAACATAGATGAGTGTCACGCCGACATAAGTGTCGACCAGCCCGGCGGCGATCATGATCCGGTAGAGCGGGATCATCACCGTATAGGCCGGCACGCCCAGCGTTGCGACAACCAGAACGAACATCGAATCGCGCCCGGGAAATCGCAGGCGGACGAAGGCCCAGGCGCCGAAGGCAGCGATGATCACCGTGACGATGGTGGCGGCCAGCGACGTCAACAGGCTGTTGATGAAGGCGCGGGAGAATTGCGGCCAGACCGATTGCACCTCGTTGCCCTGGCTGGTCGACGTGGCGCCAAAAAGCTTGGCGTAATGCTCGAAGGTCATATGTTCGGGCCACAGACGCAGCTGGTCGCTGACCAGGGCATTGGGCGGCGTCACGGAGGTCACAAGCGACCAATAGACCGGGCCCAGCGACCAGACGAGCAGCGTCGCCACCGCAAGATAGAGACCGAGGCGGCGCATCAATCGAACCTCGTTTCCCGATAGACGCGGAAGACATAGATGGCCGAGACCGCCAATGAGGCGACCATCGCCAGGATGGAGAGCGCCATGCCCAGCGAGAATTTCATGTTCTGGAAGGCCGCCATATAGACCTGCACCATGATGCTGCGGGTGCCCAGCGAACTGCCATTCAATATCCAGGCTTCGTCGAACAGGTTGAAGGCAAAGACGGTCGACTGGCACAGCGCAATCGCGAGGCCGCTGGATATGAGCGGCAATGTGACGGAGGTGAATTGGCGCCAGGGCGAGGCACCGTCGAGCCGTGCCGCCTCATAAAGATTGGCGGGAATGGATTGCAGGGCCGCCAGCAAAATGATGGCGGTGAGTGGCAGCATGCGCCAGGCATGCACGACCGAAATCAACAGCAGACCGGTCAAGCGGTCGTTGAACCAGACCTGGTTCTCCGAGATCAATCCGGCAGCCCGAAGCAGGCCGTTGAGGAGGCCGTAGCTCGGATTGTAGATCCACAGCCAGATGATGGCATTGATCACGGGCGGCAGGCACCAGGGCAGCACCACTGCAGCGAGGAGCCATTTGCGGCCACGCTTGACATTGTGCAACACCAGAGCGGCGCCCAGCCCACCCAGCGTCTCGATGGCTACTGCCACCAGCACATAGATGAAGGTGTTGAGCCAACTCTGCAGGACATTGCTGTCCACCATCAGGTTGACATAGTTCTTGAGGCCGACGAAGGGCGTGCCCGGCTTCATCGGTTCGATACGAAAGAAACTGTCGATAACGGTAATGACCAGGGGCAGGAGAACCAGCCCGCCCATGATCACAATCGTGGGTGCCGAGAGGCCCAGCCCGAGCCGTGCCTCCCGTCCCCATAACAGACGCTTCTCGATGAAGCGGTGCGGCATTACTGCCGCGCCTCCTCAGCCGCAGCCGCGATGGCAGCGACCGCCTGATCGACCGTCACTTCGCCCTTGGCAGCGGCATTGAGATTGGTAGCGACGGCCGCCGAGAATTCCGGATACCAGCCGGGCGCGCCACCGACGAACAGCGGCTCCACGACGGCAGCCTGTGCGATCAAGACATCACCCTGCTTAAGCTTGCCTTCCTTGTTGAGCTTGTCGAGCACCGAGATGCGTGTCGGCAGGTTGCCGAGCTTCACATAGTTGTCGACCATGGTGTCGGGGTCGAGCATCCAGTTGATGAAGGCATGGGCTGTTTCCTTGTCCTTGGCGGAAACCGGGACACCCAGCGCACCCGGCAGGCCGATGGTGCGCGATTTGCCATCGACATTCGGCACCAGGGCGGCCGCCGTATCATCGGCAACCTGCGACTTCGTTGCGTCGGTATAGACCGCGAGATTGCCGGCCCAACCGGCGACATCGAAGGTGATCTTGCCCGCTTTGAACAGTTCCTGGATCTCGACATCCTTGAGCGAGGTCGAGGCGGGATCGATCAGTCCGTCCTTCAAGGCGCTGATCTCGAATGCCATTGCCTTGTAGCCGGCGCTACCGGGATCGACGAAGAGCGGCTTGAACTCCGCGTCGAACAACTCGCCGCCGAAGGCCTTGGTGAGCAGATACCAGGCCGTGGCCGAGCCTTCGGTCGCCGAGAGCGGCAAGCCGATCGGATATGCGACGCCGGCCTTTTCCTTGACGGCCTTTGCATCCGCCAGCAATTCGTCCGGCGTCTTCGGTGCTTCTCCGATACCGGCCTTTGCGAGGTGGCCCTTGTTGTAGATCAGGACGCGGAAGTCGTTGTTGTAGGGAACACCTATCAGCTTGCCGTCATAGGTGAAGATGGAGGTCGTCGGCAGGTCCTTCTTCAGATCGTCGGAGAGGATGCCGGACAGGTCATCATACCAGCCGGCGCTGCCGAATTGGCCGACCCAGGACCAATCCATTTCCGTGGCCGAGGCCGGTGCGGTATTCGCCACCATCGAGGTGACGATCTTGGTCCGGATCTCGTCCCAGCCCAGGGTCTGGATATCGAGCGTGCCCTTGGTTTTCTCGGTGTACTTGTCGGTCATGTCCTTCGGCAGCGTAACCCAGGGCGGCAGCAGGACGGAAAGCGGTTCCGCTGCGATCACGGCAAGCGGCAGGGCCGCGGCGAGAGCGACGGCAACGGGGAACAATGCGCGATGTTTCATTCTTTCGTCTCCCTTGAGGTTTATTGTTGAAGCGAAGTAGCAAGCGATTGGATGAAGCGGTTGTCGGCCTCCCAGCCCGCCAAACCGGCTGCACGCCACAGGGCGCCACCCAAAGGCGACAAGATCGGCCTTTGGGGTTGACCCAACAATCGGGCCGTTTCCTGCAGAATCGTGGGCGAGCGGAAGACGCTGCCGGCATGAGACCAGGCGAGTGTCGGTCGCGCGAATTTGCGCCGGACGGCATCGGCGTGACGCGCGAGATGGGCGGCTGCGGCCGTGAGCACGCCGACAGCATCTCGATCGCCGGCATTGGCCGCCTTGCTCACTGTCTCGGCAAGGGCTGCATAGGCAGCGCGGGCACCTTGCTGGGTGTAGGCCCAATCGATCAGGTGCTGCGGACCGACGCCGCAAGCGTCGAGGATCGCCTTGGCCAAGGATGGTGCCGAGATGCGCCCATCGAGGCTCTGCGAGGCCAAAGAAAGCGCCTCGCGCCCGATCCAATAGGCCGAGCCTTCATCGCCGAAGGCTTCACCCCAGCCGCCAACCCTGGTGCTTTCGCCCCTGATCTTGGCCCAGGCCATGCTGCCGGTGCCAGCCAGTATCAGGACGCCTTCACTGCCCAGAAACGCACCGTCATAGGCGATTTCGACGTCGTTAAGCACCAGATGCGGGGCAGAGATAACGGTCTTTGCCGCTTGCAGCTGTGCCTCGGTAATCGCCGGCACTTCGCCGTGAAACGGCAGGCCGATCGCAGCGGCGGCCGGCGCTTCAGCACCACAGAGGGTGGCGACGGCTGCGGTGAGATCGCTCGCCCAATGCGCGCGGGCAATCGGGTCGAAGCCAGGCCCGGCCCAGCGCTGCAGGATTCGCCCCGACTCGTCGGCGATCGCCGCCACCGTCTTGCTGCCACCTGCATCCAGGCCCAGGACGATGGCCATCAGCCGACATCCTCGTCCAATCGCCCGGCGCGGTGCAATCGTGCCCCAGCCGTTTCAACGCGCTCCGCCCATTCAGCCGAGATCGCATCGTCGGTCACCACCTCATGCATGTCCGACAGAGACGCCACGCGGTAAGTCAGGCGCTGGCCGAACTTGCCGGAATCGGCGAGAAGAACGCGCTGTTCGGCACGTGACAGCATCACGGCATTGAGGCGCGCCTCACTCTCGTCGATCGAACTCAGGAAACAGTCATCGGCAATGGCGCCGGCGCCCAGGAACAATTGCTTGAACCACAAGCGGTCCAGCATTTCTTCGGCAAGTGGGCCGACGACCGAGGAATTCTCCTTGCGCAGCTGGCCACCGAGGAGGGTCATCTTGACCCCCGCGACATCGATCAGCATCTGCGCCGCCGGCAGGCAATTCGTGAAGACGTTGAGTGGCAGGGGATTGAGGCGGATGCGGCGGGCGAGTTGCAGGACCGTCGTACCGGAATCGAGGAAGATCGACGACCCTGGCTGCAGCATGTCGTAGGCCACATCGCCGATCGCCCGCTTGGCTGGCAGCGCATGGGCTTCGCGCTGCTCGAACGCCACTTCGACTTCGAACTGATCTGCAAGACGCGCACCGCCATGGGTGCGAACCACCACGCCTTGCCCCTCCAACGCGACCAAGTCGCGGCGCAGAGTCGGGACCGACGCGCCAACGGCCGCAGCGATCGCGGTAATCGACGACGCCCCGTTCGAGAACAGGAACTGGCGGATAGCTTGGCTACGGTCGATTTTCATCCAGCTGCCCAGTTGGTGATCAAGTTTGGTCAAAATTTGCAGCCAAAAGAACTATTGTCAATCATATTTCTGATCGATATTGATTGAATTGACGCTGTCAGGGAGACCCAAATGTCGACGAAAGCACTGCTGGCGCTGCCGCAGCTTCACCGCCAAGGCGTGCAGGCCGGCATTACCTCGGTCTGCTCGGCGCATCCGGCGGTCATCCGCGCGGCGCTGGAACTCGGGCGCGATCTGGGACAGCCGGTGCTGATTGAAGCGACGTGTAACCAGGTCAACCAGGATGGCGGCTATACCGGAATGACGCCGGTCGATTTCCGCCGGTTCGTCGAGGGGATCGCGGATGCAACCGGTTTCGATCGAAGCCATCTGATTCTGGGCGGCGATCATCTCGGACCCAATCCGTGGAAGCATTTGCCGGCAGACCAGGCCATGGCCAAGGCACAGGCAATGGTCGCTGGCTACGCCGCAGCCGGCTTTGAAAAGATCCATCTCGATTGCTCGATGGGCTGTGCCGGCGACCCGATCGCCCTCGATGACGCAACGACAGCGCGACGCGCGGCGCAACTTGCCGCGGTGAGCGAGGCGCAAAGCGCCGTGCCGCCAGTCTATGTCGTCGGCACGGAAGTGCCGGTGCCCGGCGGTGCGCTTGAAGAGGTAGCGGCCCTTGAAGTGACATCCCCAGAAGCCGCCCGGACCACCGTCGAGGTGCATCGGTCTGTTTTCGAGGCACACGGTCTGCAAGCGGCACTTTCACGCGTCATCGGCCTTGTCGTCCAGCCAGGCGTCGAATTCGGCAATCAGAATGTGGTCGCCTATGTCCCAGCGGCAGCGGCGGCCCTGTCGCAAAGTCTGCAACAGTTGCCGCACCTGGTGTTCGAGGCCCATTCGACCGACTATCAGACACCGCAAGCGCTGCGCGCCCTGGTGCGGGATGGCTTTGCCATTCTCAAGGTCGGTCCCGGCCTTACTTTCGCCCTCAGGGAAGCGCTTTATGGTCTCGATTTGATTGCCGCCCAGCGTGACAACGCATCACCCACACTGCAGCCGGCAATGGAAGCGCTGATGACTGCCGAGCCGGCTCACTGGGAGAAATACTATCCCGGAACGGCGGGCGAGCAGCGCCTTCAGCGCCATTACAGCTATTCTGACCGCATCCGCTATTACTGGGCGCATCCCGTGGCGCAGAAGGCCGTGGCCGCGCTAATGGCGCGACTGGGCGATGCCGCGTTGCCGGAGACGCTCATCAGCCAGTACCTGGCGGCGGCTTGGCCGGAAGTCATGTCCGGCGTCACGCGACCCACCGCACCGGCCTTGGTGCAGGCGGCAATCCGGCGTGTGCTTAAAAGCTATGCCGCGGCGTGTTTACCGGATGCCGCCGGCTGACGCTACCGGGCGGCTTGGTCGGGAATTTGGTGGCGCAGGCGGTATTCGCGCCAGAAGGTGAAGATGCCGGCGGCGACGACGATGATGGAGCCGGCCAGGATGTTCCAGGTCAATGTCTCGCCATAGAGCAGAACGCCGAACAGTGACGCGTAGACGAGGCCAAGATAGCTGATCGGCTGCGCCGCCGATGCGTCGAGCAATTCATAGGCGCGGATCACCAGGTAGTGGCCGGTCATGCCGGTGACGCAGAGAAGGGCCATCCATGCCTTGTCCCAGCCTTCGAGGCTGGTCCAGAAAAACGGACCGACAAGTGTTGCTGTCGCGGCGCCCGCGACGCCGATATAGAAGAAGCTGGTTGCCGGTGTGTCGGTGCGGCTCACCAGCCGGGTCGCGATCAGATAGATCGCATACATGAAGCAGCAGACGACGGGCAGAAGCAGCCAGAGATCGAGGAAGCCGCCGGCATCGGGCTTGAGGATGAGCAGAACGCCGATCAGCCCAACGATGATCGCCGACCAGCGTCGCCAGCCGACATGCTCGCCGAGCAGCGGGATCGACAGCAAGGTCACGACCAGTGGCGTCGCCGACAGGACGGCGGTCGAATGTGCGAGGCCCGCATGGGCAAAGGACGTGATGACGATCATGATTTCCGTCGCCAGCAGCACGCCGCGCATGATCTGGAGCACCGGCCGCGTCGTCTGTGCCGCTGCCCTGAGACCGCCGGGCCGGCGCGAGGCAATCAGAATGCAGAAGGCGCCGAATGCCCAATAACGGATCATGGTGATGAAGATCGGCGGGTAATGGTCGCCGAGATGCTTAGAAACGGCATCCTGGAACGAGAAGATCGTCGTTGCCGCGAGGGCGAAAAGGTAGCCGTGAGCCTTGGATTTCATGCTCATTTTCTAGCCGCGAAACCGGGATTAGACCATAGCCCCGGCTGCGTGCCGCCTATGTCGAAATGACTGGGCGCGGAGTCGGCGTCAGCCAATGCGGCGGCGCGCTGGCCGCCATCCCGGTGATCGCGGCCGTGGCGCATTGCGCCAGACTGCCGAACCGGACGGCACGCTTGGAGAGGCCAGGGGCATAATGCGCGTACTTGCCGGAATTGGTCATCAATACCCTGGCCGCCGGTGGAAAGACGGGTTCCGAGATCGAACACCAGCAGAGGTCGGGAACGATCTTCACCCCCGCTGTTTCGAGAATCGCCGCCGTACCATCCGACCGGATGGCGTCTAGAGTCGCGCGGCCGAGCGTCACGATCGCCGCGACGTCTGCGTGCACGTTGCAGCCAGACATCAGCGCGGCAAAGGCTTTGCACTCGGCATGGGAGAAATGCGGGCTGCCGAGCGCCACGAGATCGACCTTCGCTGGGGCGGCATTAAACCGGTCCCACAGCTTGGCGAAATCCTCCGCGCTGATCCGCACGGTCGCGGCATTTGCGGCAACGGGCAGATCGGCTTCCGGCGTCACGCCGGCAATGTGCAGCATGGGTGCCGCGGAAGTCGTGCCGAACGCCCCGCACAGCGCCTTCAAATCATCTTCCGACGGCGCGCTGGCATCGAGCCCGCGGATCAACGGAATGCGGTCCGGCGCCGCCTGACCAGCCAACCAGCCGAGCATCGGCCAGAAGGCATCGTCGATCCGGGCTGGAAGATCGACCGCGATGACCACCCCTGCTGCGCGGTTCTGTTCGATATAGACGCCGGATCGTGGCGCCCGGCCGGTGAGGGCGATGCACAAATCCAAGAAGTCCGGGTGCTTGACCGTGCGCGCGCCGAGAACACTGTTGGCATAGATGACAGCGTTGGATTCCGCCCACGCAATGTCCTCGCCCTTGGCCGGCTTGTCGGCCAGCAGATAGGGCGCGCAGGTGAAACTCGGACGCGCGCCCATCTCGACATAGGCATCGGCAAGGCCGCTCGCCGGGCCGCCGAAACGCTCATCGACACCTTGCCGACGCCAATTGGCATGATCGACCGAGATCGCATTCATCGTCGTCGGCACGCGCACCCTGCCGCCCATATCCGCCATTTTGCGCGCGAAGGTGAGAAAGGCTGGTGCGGCGTAGATGCAGCCATCGATATGGACGCGGCTCACGTCGGTAAGGCGTTCGGCACCCTGGGCTGCGGCCATGGCGCAGACGATTTCCATGGCTGTTCGTGCTGCGACACCGTCGCGGCCGCTTAGCACAGCGCGGTCATCCACTGTCAGGGAGACATCCGTGGCCGATACCGGCGTCAGATCCCATGTCAGCGCGCCGGCCGACAATGTGGTGGGCGTCATCGATGCCATGGTCGCGCGCGCGAGGGCGGCGTAGTCGTTGCCGGTCAGGCGCAGGACCGCAATTTTCCGGCCGAACAGGCGATCGGCGACGAGCGCGCCCAGCGTCAGGACGTCCTCGGCCTCACGAAAGATGAATGCCGCCGGTGCCAGGCCGGCGAGGGCAAGATCGAGCAGAACGCCGCTGCCACTGCAGGAACCGCGGCTGGTCGGCATCATGACAATGCGCCCGGCCAGCGATTGGCCATGCTGTGGATGATGGGCATCGACGATGACGCCCGTGGTGGCATCGACTCCGCCCCAGAAGCTCAGCCCCTCCTCACAGACGAGGAGGGGGGCGGTGACCGTGCCGGAGATGATAACGCTTGCCATCGGTGCTCTTTCGCGCGTCAACCTGGTAGATCCAGTCGATCCTTGCGGTTTTGCGCGGAATTCCGGGCCGTCGTCAAGCTTGCTGCTGACCATCCGGACCAGCCCCGATCAGGTCAGTTGCACGTTCTCGTCATTGATCAGGGTGGTGAGGTTGAGGCCGCTGACGCCGGTCAACGTTGCGACATCGACGAAATTGCTGCCATTGATGGCGCCGTCGACATCGACCTGAACGATGGTATCGCTGCCCACGCCCAGCAAGCGAACGAAATCGAGTTCGTCCGACGTGCCGTCGACAAACCCCACCAGCAGGTCGCGGATATTGAGGTGATCGCCATTCGTCCCGGTCTCAAAATCGGTGATGGTATCGCCCGCTTCTTCGATCTTCTGCCAGGCATAAGTGTCGGAGCCACTGCCACCGGTCAACGTATCGTGGCCCAAGCCGCCGATCAGCGTGTCGCCGTCGCTGTCGCCATAAAGATTATCATCGCCCTTGCCGCCGATCAGCGTGTCGCCGCCCGATCCGCCCGCGAGCGTATCGTTGCCTTCGCCGCCGTCGAGCCTGTTTGCGCCGATCGAACCGGTGAGTGAATCGCCGAACACGGAGCCGATGACGTTCTCGAAATTGAATAGAAGGTCGCCAGCCGCATGCCCGCCGGAATTGTGCGAGTTGTCGCTGAGATCGACAGTGACGGCGGTCGAATCCGCGTAACTGGCAGTGTCGGTGCCATCACCGCCATTGAGCGTATCCGCGCCCAAGCCGCCATTGATGACGTTGTTGCCGCTATTGCCGGTCAACGTGTCGGCGTGGGTCGACCCGATCAGGTTTTCGATATCGACCAGGGTATCGCCGGTCGCGTCGCCGCCGGAGATCTTGGTGCTGTCGCTGAGGTCGATCGTAATCGAGCCGGTCGAACTGGCATAGCTCGCCGTATCCGATCCGGACCCGCCATTGAGAATGTCGGCGCCGATGCCACCCTCAAGGACGTTATCGCTACCGTCGCCGGTCAGCTTGTCGTTGAAACTGGATCCGGTCAGGTTTTCGACGCTGTAGAGCATGTCGCCCGCAGCATCGCCGGTGCTGACCTGGACCGATTTGGTGAGATTGACCGTTACGCCTGCCGTGGAGCCGAGATAGTTGGCGACATCGATGCCGTCGCCACCATCCAGCGTGTCGGCGCCAGCGCCACCGCTCAGCACGTCGTTGCCATCTCCCCCCTGCAGGAAATCGTTGCCAGCCGCTCCATTCAGCACGTCATTGCCAAGTTCGCCCGCCAACTGATTGGCCTTGGCATCGCCGCTCAGCGTGTCCGCGTATGCGGAACCGAGCAGGTTTTCGATATTGGCGAGAATGTCGCCGGCGGCGTCGCCGGCACTCACCTGGGCGGCCAAATTCGCAAGATCGACCGTGACGCCAACCGAGGCGTTGGTATAGGCCGCGAAGTCGTTGCCGTCGCCGCCATTGATCTTGTCGGCACCGGCGCCGCCTTCGATGATGTTCTCCCCCGCATCGCCGGTTAGGACATCGGCATTGGCCGATCCCGTCAGGTTTTCGATGCCGGACAATACGTCACCCGACGCGTCACCTGCACTGATCTGTGCGGTCAGCAACGCCAAATTGACCGTCACGCCAACTGCGGAACTGCCATAGGCCGCCGTATCGCTGCCAAAGCCGCCTTCGATGACATCGGCTCCAGCGCCGCCTTCAAAGGCATTGTCGAGGACGCTGCCGATCAAATGATCCTTGAACGATGATCCGATCACTGCCTCGATATCGACCAGCCTGTCGCCGGCGCCGTCACCGGCACTGCTCTGCACCGTCGTCAGGCCGAGGTCGATGGTGACCGCCGCGGTCGAGCCGGCATAGCTTGCGGTATCCCAGCCGATACCGCCGTCGATCAAGTCGCCGCCGGCGCCGCCTGCCAGAATGTCGTTGCCATCGCCGCCGCGCAGCGTGTCGTTGCCGGCCAGCGCCTTCAGATAGTCATTGCCCGCGCCGCCGATCAGCAGGTTGACATTGTTGTCGCCCAGCAGGCTGTCGGCAAAGGCTGAGCCCGTCAGGTTCTCGATGCCAGAGAGCACGTCGCCAGCCGCATCGCCGCCGGCGTTATTGCCGTTATTGGTCAAATCGACCGTGACGCATTCGCTGGATTGGGCATAGTCGGCGGTGTCGATGCCGCCGCCCCCGGCCAGCGTGTCGGCGCCTTTGCCGCCAATCAGCGTATTGGCACCGGCATCGCCGGTGAGGATGTCATCGAAGCGCGACCCTTCCAGATTCTCTATGCCGGAAAGAATGTCGCCCGAAGCTTCGCCGGCACTGGTCTGGGGGCCGGTCAAGGTCAGGTTGACCGTCACGCCGACATCGGATTCGGCATAGCTTGCCATGTCAATGCCGCTGCCGCCGGCCATCGTATCGGCACCGCTTCCGCCGGCGAGCAGATCGTTACCGCCGCCGCCCGTCAAAATGTCGTCGGCTGTGCCGCCATAGGCTGACAAGGCGCCGACCGTCTCGGCAGCGCCATTGAGGATCAGCTTGTCGCCAATCAGGCCGCGCCCATCGACCCGAAGCCCTTGCGTGTTGGTAGCGTTATTGAGGACCAATTCGTAGTCGGACCCGGAATCCTCCAGCAGGATGGTCTCGACGTTGACCATGGTCGTCGTGCCGAAGGCGAGGCCACCGGAATAGTCACCCTTGAGGCGCAGCACATCCGCACCGGCACCACCGTCGATGTGATCGGCCGCGGTCATCTTGTCGGCCATGATGATCGTGTCGGTGCCATCGCCACCCAGCAGGGTGTCGATCCCGGCGCCGGCCAGCAGCGTATCGTTGCCGGTGCCGCCAGAGAGTGTGTCGTTGCCGTCACCGCCCTCCAGGCGGTCGGCACCGGCACCGCCGGTCAGCATGTCTGCGCCCTTGCCGCCAGTCAGCAGATCGTTGCCGCCGCCGCCAGTGAGGATATCGGCCGCGGTGCCGCCGATGGCGGTCAGCGCTCCGGACTGTTCTGCGGCACCATTGACGATCAACCTGCTGCTGCCAGTCAGCACAGAGCCGTCGACCGTCAATGTCTGGACGTTGTTTGCATCGTTGAGGATCAGGTTGTAGCTGTTGCCGTCGGCGACGTCGATCTTCTCGACATTAATCATGGTAAGGGCGCCGAACGACAGGCCTTGCGAATAGTCGCCGTCCAGCGTGACGGTATCGAAATCCTGCCCGCCATCGATCTTGTCGAGCGACGTCAAGTCATCGCCCATAACCAAGGTATCGTTGCTGCCACCGCCCAGCAGCGTGTCGGCGCCATAGCCGGCCACCAATGTGTCGGCCCCGGCCCTGCCATCGAGGATATTGCCGTTGCCGTCACCAACCAGCGTGTCGGCATAGATTGAGCCAGTGAGGTTCTCGATGTTTTTCAAGGTATCGCCGGCGGCATCGCCACCGGCATTGTTCGTATCGTCATTGAGGTCGACGGTGACGAGTGCGGACGATTTGCTGTAATCCGCCGTGTCGATGCCGTCGCCGCCGTTCAGCGTGTCGGCACCAAGGCCGCCAGTTAGGATGTTGGCATCCTTGTTGCCGGTCAACACATCGTCGAAATCCGAGCCGCGCAGGTTCTCGATCGTGGCCAGGATGTCGCCCGAGGCATCGCCGGCGCTGATCTGGGCCGTCAGGCGCGACAGGTCGACCGTCACGCCCACTGCCGAATCCTCATAGCTGACGAGGTCGATGCCGCCGCCGCCGGTCAGTTTGTCGGCGCCGGCGCCACCGATCAGCAGATCGTCGACATTGCCGCCGGTCAACAGGTCGTTGCCGGTGCCGCCCTTAAGGGTCAACGAGCTTTCACCTTCGGCAGAACCGATCACGGTAAGGCTGTTGGTTCCGGTGAGTGCGCTGCCGTCGACGGTCAAGCCGACGAAGCCATCGACAAGCCGTCCGAAGGTGTTGGTCGCGTTGCTGAGCGTCAGCTTGTAACTGTCGCCGTCGCCAAGGACAAAGGTCTCGACATTCTTGACGGTCTCCGTGCCCAGCACGATGCCGGTTGCATAGACGGCACTGGCAGAAAGCGTCATTGAATCTATGCCGCTGCCACCATCTACCTTGTCCTGGGCTGTCAGATTGCCGCCCAGAACCAGGGTGTCGGCACTGTCGCCACCGTCCAGGATGTCGATGCCGGTGCCGGCGATCAGTGTGTCGAAGCCGCCCCCGCCGATGAGGACATCATTGCCGCCGCCGCCATCCAGCGTGTCATCGCCTTTGCTGCCATCAATACGATTGGCATTGCCGTCGCCGACGAGGTGGTCGGAATAGATCGACCCGATGAGATTCTCGATATTGACCAGGGTGTCACCGGCCGCCTCGCCGCCGGCATTCTGGCTGTTGTCGCTGAGGTTTACCGTGACGCCTGCCTTCGAGCGGTCGTAGCTTGCGGTATCGATTCCGGCGCCGCCATCCAGGCTATCGGCCCCCAAGCCGCCCAGCAGGATATTGACGCCGCTATTGCCGGTCAGTGTGTCGGCATGATCGGAGCCCAACACATTTTCCATCGATACCAGGATGTCGCCCGATGCGTCGCCAGTGCTGATCTGCGCGGTGGACAGCGACAGATTGACGGTCACGCCGGTAGCGGAAAGATAGTAGCTGGCGGTATCGTTGCCATTGCCCCCCGTCAGCTTGTCCGCACCCGCACCACCATCGAGATAGTCGCCGCCACCACCACCGGTCAGCACATCATTCCCGGCACCGCCTCTGGCGTCGAGGGCGCTCTCGATTTCGCCGGAGCCGATCAGCGTCAGGCTGTTGGTACCGGTCAGATCAAGGCCAAGGACATGCAGGCCGCCGGTGAGTTTATCCTCGACATGGTCATAGACGATCTGGCCGAAAGTATTCGTCGTATTGTTCAGCGTCAGCTTGTAACTGCCACCATCATAGAAGTAGATATTTTCGGTATTGATAAGTGTCGTGGCACCCAAGGTGATCCCGGCAACGTAGGTGCTGCTGGCCGATAGGGCGACGACGTCGCGCAGGCCGCCGCCGCCGTCGATCTTGTCCAGCGCCGTCAATTCACCCAGGAAATAGATTTCGTCGTCGTCGCTGCCCGCATTGACGGTGTCGATCCCGCTGCCGGCGTAGATGTAGTCGACACCAGAACCGCCGATCAGCACGTCGTTCCCCGCGCCGCCCCGGAGTATGTCGGCACCGTCGCCACCATCGAGAATATTGGCGTTGCTGTCGCCAGTGAGATCGTCGCCCTTGGCCGTGCCGACGACATTCTCGACGCCGGTCAGAATGTCGCCGGCCGCGTCGCCGCCGGCATTGGCGCCGCTATTCGTCAGATTGACCGTGACGGCGTCAACCGATCCGGCATAGTTCGCCGTATCGATGCCGAGCCCGCCGTCCATCGTGTCAGCGCCGATATCGCCGATCAGCATGTCGTTGCCGGTGCCGCCGACCAGGATGTTGTTTTCGTCGTTGCCTTGGAGGACATCGTTGAAGTTGGATCCGGTCAGGTTCTCGATACCGGAAAGAACGTCGCCGGCGCCATCGCCCGAACCGCCTTGCGGTCCGAGGATATTGAGATCGATGCTGACGCCCGCCAGGGAGCCGGTGTAAAGGGCCGTATCATTGCCGTCACCGCCGATGATTCTGTCGGCACCGGCGCCGCCTTTGAGGATGTCGTCGCCCAAGCCGCCATCGAGTTGGTTGGCCTTGGCATCGCCGGTCAGGGTGTCGGCGAAATCGCTGCCGACGATGTTCTCGATACCGCTGAGCTTGTCGCCGGCCGCTTCGCCAGCGCTGACCTGCGCCGTGAGGACAGTGAGATTGATCGTCACCCCGGCTGCCGAATTATTGTATTTGACCGTATCGTTGCCGTTACCGCCCGTCAGGACGTCTGCGCCAATTCCACCGGTCAGGGTGTCGTCGCCGCCACCGCCGATCAGCGTGTCGTTGCCGGCGCCGCCAAGCGCGATCAGGCTTGCCGACAGTTCGGCGGCACCACTCGTCCACAGCGTGTTCTTCCCCGTGAGCAGGCTACCATCGACTTGGAGGTTGGTGCTGTTGGTGGCGTCGTTGAACGTGAATCTGTAGCTGCCGCCGTCGGAGAGGTCGATCTCTTCGACACTTTTCATGGTGGTGGCGCTGAAGGTGATGCCGGCGGCATAGGCGGCGCTGGCGGTCAGCTGCAGCTTATCATAGTCGTCGCCGCCATCGATCTTGTCGGCGGCAGTGAGATTGCCATCCAGTACGAAGGTGTCGTCACCAGCGCGGCCCAACAGGGTGTCGATGCCAAGACCCGCCGTGATCGTGTCATTGCCGACGCCGCCATCGAGCACATTGGCGTTGGCGTCACCGACAAGGATGTCGTCGAAGGCGGAACCGACGACGCCTTCGATGTCGGCTGCCAACACATCGCCCGACGCTTCGCCGGCACTTGTCTGCGCAACGCCGTCCTGGCCGAGGTCCACCGTCACGCCAGCGGCCGAATCGGTATAGGCGACGAGATCGATACCGGCGCCGCCGATCATGGTGTCGGCACCCAGACCGCCGGTCAGGATATTGGCACCGCTGTTCCCGGTCAGTGCATCGTCGTGATCCGAACCGCGCAGGTTCTCGATGGCCGAGAGTATGTCGCCGGCGGCATCGCCAGCACCGCCTTGTGCCGTGAGGACCGCTAGGTTGACCGTGACGCCGGCGGCGGAGCCCGCATAGCTTGCCGTATCATTGCCAAGGCCGCCGGTCAGCTTGTCGGCACCCACACCGCCTTCGAGAATATCGTCGACCCTGCCGCCGGTGAAATTATCGTTGCCGGCGCCGCCGATCAGCTTGAAGGCGCTTTCGATCTCGGCTGATCCGACCAGGGTGAGCGCATTCGTGCCGGTGAGAGCGCTGCCATCGACGGTAAGCCCGCCTGTGTTGCTGGCATTGCTCAGCGTCAGCTTGTAGCTGTTGCCGTCAGTGAGAGCGACAACTTCAGTGTTGGTCAGCGTCGTGTCATTGAAGACGATCCCCGTCGCATAGCTTGCGCTGGCGGCAAGGATCAGCGTATCGGTGCCGGCGCCGCCATCGATCTTGTCGAGTGCATTGAGGCCGCTGCCCTGGTCGATCGTGTCGTTGCCGGCGCCACCCAGCAGGATGTCATTGCCGCCGCCGCCACTCAGCGTGTCGTCGCCGAGGCCACCCAGGAGTTGATTGGCGCTGCCATCGCCGACCAGCGTGTCGCCGTAATCGGAACCGAGCACGATCTCGATTTCCGCGAGCTGGTCGCCGGCTGCGTCACCGGCATTGTTGCCGGGCGCGGTCAAATCGACCGTGACGGCTGCCGTGGCTGCAGCATAGCTGGCGGTGTCGATGCCGCCCTTGCCGACCATCGTGTCGGCACCGCCGCCACCGATGAAGAAGTCGTTGCCGCCGCCGCCAGTCAGTGAATCATCGCCGGCACCACCGATGGCCGTGAGCGTGTTGCTGGTTTCCGCCGCGGCGTTGAGAATCAGCCCGTGGCCGGCGCCCAGCGCCGCCGCGTTGACCGTCAGGCTGGCGGCATTGGTCGCGTTGTTGAGGGTGATCTGGTAGTCATTGCCATCTGCCACTGTGATCGTTTCGATGGCCAGCACTGTCGTCGCATTGAAAGTGACGCCGCTGCTGTAATCGCCGTCGAGCTGCAGGGTATCGAGCCCGATGCCGCCATTGACCTTGTCGGCTGCCGTCAGATTGCCGTTCAGGACGAAGATGTCGTTGCCGCCATTGCCGACCAGCGTGTCGATGCCGGCACCTGCGGTCAGGATGTCGTTACCGGTGCCGCCGGTCAGCATGTCATCACCAGCGCCGCCGATGGCCACCAGCGGCATCAGCAACTCAGCAGCGCCGTTTACCGTCAGATTGTCGCCAGCGCCAAGGGTACTGCCATCGACCGTGAAGCCCCAGACATTGGTGGCATCGGCGAGCGTCAGCTTGTAATCGAACCCGGCGCCAAGCGTTACCCGCTCGATATTGTAATAGCCGACCGACATGCCGGTGGCATAATTGCCGCTCAGCGACAGCGTGTCCTCGCCATCGCCGCCATCCAGCTTGTCTGCGGTCGTCCAGCTGGCACCCATGACGAAAGTGTCGTCACCGTCACCGCCAACCATGGTGTCGTTGCCGCCGCCACTGACGAGCAGATCGTCCCCGGCGCCACCTTCCAGCCGGTTGGCTGCGGCCGTACCGCTCAGCGTGTCGCCATAGCTCGACCCGATCAGGTCTTCGATACCCTGCAGCACATCGCCGCTGCCGTCGCCGGTGCCGCCTTGGGCGCCGGCAAGAGTGAGGTCGATGGTGACGCCCTGGCTGGAATCGGCATAATTGGCGACATCGATGCCCAAGCCACCCGTCAGGCTATCGGCCCCGTCGCCGCCAGTCAGCACGTCATTCCCGCCGCCCCCGATCAGCGTGTCCATGCCGGCGCCGCCGGTGGCGATGAGCGGGCTGGATTTTTCGGCGCTGCCATCCAGGTACAAGCTGTTCCCGCTACCCAGCGCGCTGCCGTCTACCGTCAGCGTCGTGGCATTGGTGGCATTGTCGAGGACGAACTTATAATCGTGCCCCGCCGCAAGCTCGATGCGCTCGACAGCGATCATGGTCGCTGCGGCGAAGGTGACGCCCGCCGAATAGTCGCCATTGAGGCGCAGCGTGTCATTGCCGATGCCGCCGTCGATCCGGTCGGCTGCCGTCAGGTATTGGGCGAGCACCAGCACATCATCGCCGGCACCACCCCTCAGCGTATCGACGCCGTCGCCACTGACCAGACGGTTGGGGCCGCTATTGCCTGTGAGGACGTTGTCGAGATCGTTGCCGATGGCGGCGCGCGATGCCGTCCCCGTGAGGGTGAGGTTCTCGACATTGTCGGGCAAGGCATAGGTGATGGAACTGTTGACGAGGTCGGTGCCGGCGGACGCGGCCTCGGTGACCTTATCGCCGCTGTGATTGACGGTATAAGTATCGTTGCCGGCCAGGCCAGCCAGCGAATCCGCCTGCAGCGTGCCCACCAGAATGTCGTTGCCAGCGGTCCCCGTAACCGTCGCCATTCAATGCCCCCACATGCCGTCGCCTTGTTGCCTGATCATGGACGAGCGTGAAGGCGGCCCTAATCCGTCAACAATCGAACGACTATGACCCGCACAAATTGAAGAATTACTTAACTATGGCGACCTCTGGGCAGGGGTCAACGCCTTATTATATATCAATATTTTATTAAATTACGGGTGGTACGTCGCAGCTGGCCACGTTTGGGGAGAGCGGGCGCTGAAATCCGGGCGATCGGCACGGGGCGCCGTTAGTCTGGCCCCGTGCCGGTGATGCCCAATCAATCGTTCGCTGGGCGTTTGATGGCGATGGCCGAGATCATGCTGACCAGGGCCGCAAAGACGACATAGCCGGCAAGCAGTGCCGGGTCGCCGTCGTTCTTGGTGATGAGATAAGTGGCGATGATCGGCGTGATGCCGGAAGCGAAGATGCCGGAGAACTGATAGACGAACGAAATGCCGGTATACCGCACCCGCGCGTCGAACAGATCCGAGAACAACGCCGCCTCCGGTCCGTAGCAGATGGCATAGATGATGCCGAGTGGTACGACCAGCGCGATCCCGGCCAGCATCGGATCGCCGGTCCCCATCATCCAGAAGGCAGGATAGGCAACAATCGCCAGCAGAAATGCGCCCACGGCATAGGTCTTGGGCCGGCCCCAATGGTCGGAAAGCCTGCCGAAGATGGGGATGGAGCCGATCATCACAAAGGCCGCCGCCGTCACCAGCCACAAGGCCGTGGTCCGCGGCATGTTCACGTATTTCGACAGGTAGACGATCGAAAACACCGCAAAGACATTGAAGAACACGCCGTCGATATAGCGCGCACCCATGCCAAGCAGGATGTTCTTTGGATATCCCTTGATGAGATCGGCAAAGGGTAGCTTCGATTCCGTCTGGCTGGCTTTCACCTTGGTGAACTCCGGCGTCTCCATGATCTTGAGGCGGATGTAAAGGCCGACCACTACCAGCAGGATGCTGGCGATGAAGGCGATGCGCCAGCCCCAGGCCATGAAGTCCTCTTCGGGCAGCAAGGAAGCAAGTGCCGTGACGCCGGAAGAGAGACACAGGCCGATGGCCAGGCCGATCTGCGGCAGGCTGGCATAGAAGCCACGCTTGTGACCCGGTGCATATTCATAGGCCATCAGCACCGCGCCACCCCATTCGCCACCGATGCCGATGCCTTGTGCGATGCGCAGGACCAGCAGCAGGATCGGTGCCAAGACGCCGATCTGGTCGTAGGTCGGCAGCAGGCCGATCAGCACGGTGGCGACACCCATGATCAAGAGCGTCATGACCAGCATGTTCTTGCGGCCGATCTTGTCACCGAAATGACCGAAGACGACGCCGCCCAAGGGCCGTGCCACGAAACCGATGGCGAATGTCGTATAGGCGAGAAGGGTGGAAACGACGGGATCGTCAGCGGGGAAGAACAGTTTGTTGAACACGATGCCGGCGACGATGCCGTAGAGAAAGAAATCGTACCACTCGATGGTGGCGCCGATGACGCTGGCAAAGACGACCCGCCTCAATTGGCCGGGTGTCGGTTCGTTGGTCTGCATCATTTCCTCCCGTTTCAGTCTTGTTATAAGGCGTTACGCGTGGTCGAGGTCCTCTTTGATGAGATCTGCCGCCTTTTCCGCGATCATGATTGTGGGCAGGTTGGTGTTGCCGGAAACCAGGCGCGGCATGACCGAACAATCGGCGACCCACAGATTGCCGATGCCGCACACCTTGAGACGCGGATCGACGACATTCATGGCCTCCTGGGCTGGCCCCATGCGGCAGGTACCGGCAGGGTGGAAGATGGTGGCGCCGTGCTGGCGCGCAAAATCGAGCAGGTCGTCATCGCTGTCACGCGCGGCACCTGGCAGGAATTCGTCTTCGACCAGATCGGCAAGCGGTGCGGTGGCGGCGAGGGTGCGGGCGAATTTGATCGCCGCCACGGCGCAGCGACGATCGGCTTCCGCGCTGAGGTAATTGGCCTGGATCCTGGGTGCCTGGAGCGGATCGGGGCCCTTCAAGCGGATCGTGCCGGTGCTTTCCGGCCGCAACTGGCAGACCGACAGCGTCATGCCCGAGAAATCATGCACCTTGCCGCCCGCCATGTCGGCCGAGAGCGTCGCAATATGGAATTGGATATCCGGCGTCGCCGATTCTGGCATCACGCGCGTGAACAGCCCGCCCTGATTGATGCCGATCGCCAGCGGTCCACGGCGGGCAAGGAGCCATTCGAGGCCCATCCGGGCGCGTCCGGCCAGCGAACGCAGCGTGTCATTGGTGCTGATGCGGCGATTGAGGCGATAGATGAGCCGGAGTTGCAGATGATCCTGCAGGTTGCCGCCGACCCCAGGGAGATCGGAACGGACCGGGATGCCCATTTCGGCCAGATGCGCGGCGGGACCAATGCCGGACAGCATCAGGAGTTGCGGCGACTGCACGGCGCCGGCCGACAGCACGACGCCGCGTCGCGCACCAAGGCGATGCAGGGCGCCATGCGCGCTATATTCGATGCCGTTCGCGCGCTTGCCATCGAATGTCAGCCGGGTGGCGACGGCATTGCAGATGATGCGCAAATTCGGGCGCTTCTGCGCCGGGCGCAGATAGGCGACGGCGCTGCTCTGGCGCCAGCCGCGCTGCGTCGTGAGCTGGTAATAGCCGACACCTTCCTGGCGCGCGCCGTTGAAATCGGGGTTGCGCGGCACACCCAGTTTCTGCGCGGCGGCAATGACGGATTCGATGATCGGATGCTGTGCGCCGATGCTGCTGATATGTAGCGGCCCGGCATCGCCATGCAGCGGATCGCCGGGAAAGGCCGGGTTGGTTTCGAGCTTGCGGAAATAGGGCAGCACGCCCTCCCAGCCCCAGCCCACATTTCCCAACTGACGCCAGGCCTCATAATCCTCGGCCTGGCCGCGAATGACGATGAGCCCGTTGATCGAAGAGGACCCGCCCAGCACCCGGCCGCGCGGCCAATAGATGCGGCGGCCATTCATCGACGGTTCTGGTTCGGTCTCGAAGCGCCAGTTGATGCGGGAATCCCACATCGTCTTGCCGTAGCCGATCGGCAGATGGATCCAGAAATGGCGGTCCGGGGGCCCGGCCTCGAGCAACGCAACCTTGTACCGCCCATCTTCCGACAAGCGGTTGGCCAGCGCGCAGCCGGCCGAGCCGGCCCCGACGACAATGAAGTCGGCTTCGTCGTTTGTCGCGACACTCATGGCGGTGACTTTCTCCCCTGGATTTCAAGGCTGACCAAAGTCCCAAAGCGAGTCAACCTGATTTGAGACGATTTGTCTCATTTAGCGAGACAGTATAAAGTCGCGAAAAAGGGGAGCGAGGCCATGGTCTCGGACAAGCAGAAAGAACGGGAGACGGTGAGTGCGGTGGATCGCGGCCTCGATCTGATCGATGCCGTGGCAGCGGCTGGGCGTGCCCTGACCATCGCCGAATTGTGCGGCATGCTCGCTTTGCCGAAACCGACGGTGCACCGGCTTTGCCAGCGCTTATGTGCCAGCGGCTATCTGGCACGGGAGCCCGGCGGGCATCATTACGGGGTCGGTCCCCGCCTGTTTCGCCTCGGCCTCAATGTGCAGCGCGGCGGGGCCGGTACCGAGCGGCGGGCCATCCTGCAAAGTGTCGTCGACGCCGTTGGCGAGACCTGCAATTTCACCGCGCTCGCCGGCGACGAGGTGATCTACCTCGACCGTGTCGAAGCGCGCTGGCCGTTGCGCCTCCATCTCGAACCCGGCTCGCGCGTCCCTATGCATTGCACCGCCAGCGGCAAGCTGCTGCTGGCGTTCATGCCGGAAGCGCGGCGCGCGCGGCTTTTGAAGAACTATGACTTTTCACCCTTCACGCCGAACACGATCAAGGATGCCAAGGCATTTGCCGGCGAGCTCAGTTTGATTGCCAAACAAGGCTACAGCCTCGACCGCGAGGAATTCCTGCTGGGCCTTGCAGCCATCGCCGTGCCGGTGCGCGACGCGCGGGGCGAAGTCCTGGCCGCCATCGCCTGCCACGCCCCCAGCGTGCGCTTCAGCCTGGCGCGCGCGGTTGAGTGCCTGCCCATCTTCCAGCGCGCCGCCAAGCGCATGGCCCAGACTCTACCTGGGACTCTACCTGGGACTTTACCTGGGGCTTCACCGGTGACATTGCCGAGCTAGCGATCTTGGCCATCGCAGCCAGTATCGCCATCCTTAGAACCACAGCAGCGGCCGGGCCGGAGGCCCAGTCGCCTGCGTCACACCGATATTGGCGGCGTGGCGATGGCCTTGGTGGCTTCGGACAGGCGGGCGGCATTCAGCAGGCATGCCACGGCACAGGAGGCAAGGCGCGTCAGCAGGCTGTCGGCCCGGCTGGTCAGGATGATCGGTACCTTGGCCCCCAGCACGATGCCGGCCGCATCGGCGCCGGCCAGGAAAGAAAGGCTCTTGGCCAGCATGTTGCCTGCTTCGAGATCCGGAACCACCAGAACATTTGCGTGCCCGGCGACGAATGACCGGATCCCTTTGACGCGCGCCGCTTCGGGGTTGATGGCATTGTCGAGCGCCAGCGGCCCGTCGAGCAGGGCCCCGGTGATCTGACCGCGATCCGCCATCTTGCACAAAGCGGCCGCTTCGATGGTCGACGGGACCTTCGGGTTGACGGTTTCCATGGCGCTGAGGATCGCGACGCGCACCTCGTCGAACCGCAGCGCATGGGCGAGATCGATCGCGTTCTGGACGATATCGATCTTGTCCTCGAGGGTCGGTGCGATATTGACCGCCGCATCCGTGATGATCAGTGGCGAGGCATGCCCTGGTATGTCCATCACGAAACAATGGCTGACGCGCCGTGCCGTGCGGATGCCGGTCTCGCGCGCGACAACGGCGCTCATCAGTTCATCGGTGTGCAGGCTGCCTTTCATCAGCGCCTGGGCGCGGCCCTTCCGCACAAGGTCGACGGCGAGGGCGGCCGCTTCGTGACTATGGCCGGCATCGACAATCGGCAGTCCCGCTATATCGAGTTCGCCCCGTATCGCGGCGGCATGAATCTTTGCCGCCGGTCCCACGAGGATCGGGTCAATGAGTTCGGCTTTGGCGGCCTCAACGGCAGATTCAAGGGCAATCGGATCGCAAGGGTGAACCACTGCCGTGGCAATTGGGCCGGCCGCGCGCGCGGCCGCCAGCAGGCGCTCGTATTTTTCATGCGGTCGCCCGATTGCTTCCCGGTCCATCAATTCTGCCTTTGGCGTTGTTTGTCTCGGCGGTACGACGTTTCCGCCAGCCCCGGCCGACGCGGTCTATGTCGCGGCAGCACAGCCTACGCTATGGCAAAACGCCGCGATGCGGAAATGATCTAGGTCATCCCGGTGACAGATTCACCATCGCGTCACGACATCCGGCCGCAAGATGCCATCCCGGCTCGACATGGGACGGCAAGCGGGTGTGAAATATTCGGCCAAGACCAGCCGCCGCCTGCCGGCACCCGTTCTGACCGGTGCTTTGGCCGCGGAACGCTGCTGTCATTTCCTGAAATTGGGCGCGCGTCGGCGCGGGCGTCGCCCCTTTGGGCGGGGCGACGCCGCTTATGCGTCAAGTATTGGTGATCTTTCGCAGCGACGGCTCACTGTCGCTATCGGTGCGATGCAGGTTCGAGGGATCGAAACAGGCATCGCGCCCGGCCCGCAAATGCCGCAACTCCTCGTCGCTGCAATATGCCTGTCCGTGCGGCTGGCCGACGCTGAGCTTGGCCCAAGGCGTCGTCTCACCAAAATTGGCGCTGATGAAATAGGCGCAGGCAACAATGCAGGCCAGCACAATGACGTCTTTGGGCGTCAGGAACTTCCTGGCGCGTTCGAACAGCATCGATCGGTCGATGTCTTCCTGCGTTTCCGGCGCGGGCCGGTAACTGAGTGGGTCTTTCATTTGGAACGCTCCCGGCACGCTTGGGCGCGCCGCTAAGATCCGGCCCCTCGGCACGCCATTGGAAAGCGTCGATCAGGATACCGGCGGGGTGCGTCTGCTCATCTTCCCAGGAATCGTCGCAGGCGCATGTTGATGAGCGACCATCTCATTTCACCGCGTCGCCTGCCAATTTATTGGCCCGATATCGATTATCACTCACCATGATCCTGGATATGACCCCATGGGATTTGGGGTTGTTTGGCTTTTTTGGGGCATCTATGACGTCTATGCGGGCACTTCATGCCACTTCACAAACGGGAGTGTGGCCGAATTTATCGTTCCGCAAGGGAGATTTGCTGACCATATGGCGCAGAAAAACTCGTTCGTGTCGCTGCCATCCTTATCGGACAGTGTCCGAAATCCATTTCCTTGACCCGGTTTGCCATGTCCCTGTTTGATACCTTCGATCTTGGCGCGCTGCGCACGAGCAACCGCATCGTGATGGCGCCGATGACCCGCAACCGCTCGCCGGGCGGTGTCGCGGCGCCGATGAATGCCACCTATTACGCTCAACGCGCCTCGGCCGGCCTCATCATCACCGAATCCAGTCAGATATCGCCGCAAGGCGTCAGCTATTTCGATACCCCCGGCATTCACGAACCACGTCAGGTCGCGGCGTGGCGCTTGGTCACCGAGCGCGTGCATGCGGCCGGTGGGCGGATCTTTCTGCAACTGTGCCATGCTGGACGCATCTCGCATCCCTCGCTTCTGCCGGAAGGCACGTTACCGGTGGCTCCCTCGGCGATCACGCCGGCGGGGCAGGCCTATACCGCCGAAGGCCTGCAGCCATTTGTCCAGCCGCGCGCCTTGAGTGTCGCCGAGATTGCCCGCATCGTCGACCAGTTCGCCGCCGCGACCGCGAACGCCAAGGCGGCCGACTTTGATGGCGTCGAGATTCATGCCGCCTGCGGCTATCTCATCGACCAGTTCCTGCGTGATGGCTCCAACCAGCGCAGCGACAGCTATGGCGGGCCGATTGCCAACCGCGTCCGCTTCCTCTTGAAAGTGGTCGAGGCCGCGGCCGGCGCCTGGGCGCCCAATCGGGTCGGCGTGCGGCTGTCGCCCTGGCTCGACTTCAACGACATGCGTGATTCGAACCCGGCCGTCACCTTCACCCATGCCGCCAGTGAACTTGGCCGCTTCGATCTTGCCTATCTGCATCTGGTGGAACCGCTCGATGCCGCAGCACGCGGTGGGGCCGCCGTTGTGGCGCCGCAGATCAGGCGCGTCTTCGGGCGCCCGCTCATTCTCAACACCGGATATGATCAAGCCTCGGCGACCCGTGCCATCGATAGCGGCGCTGCCGATCTTATCGCCTTCGGCACCGCCTTCATCGCCAACCCAGATCTCCCCGACCGTCTGCGCCGCCGGCTGCCGCTGCAGGAGGCTGACCGAAAGACCTTCTATGGTGGCGGTGCGCGCGGCTATACGGACTATCCGGCTTATAGCGAACCGGAACGCCAGGCAATCGACTAGGATGATCGACTAGGCGGCGTCACGTCCGACATGGGCGGCGATGGCGGCGATATGCTCCGGCCCGATCCCGCAGCAACCGCCGATGATTGTGGCGCCTGACTCGATCCATATCTTGACGAGGTCGAGATAGCGTTGCGGCCCGACATCCTGGCGCAGCTTGGAAATGCCGGCATAGGCGGCGTCGCTCGCCTCTTCGGCCTCGAACGTATTGGCATAGACTCCAATGGCGACGTCACCGCGCCCGAAGCTCTTTAAAGTTTCGGCGGCGGCGCGGATCGCCGGTGCCATCACTTCCGGCTGGCTGCAATTGAAGAGGACGGCCACGGCGCCGGCTTCGACCGCGGCATAGGCGGCAGCGGCTACCGCTTCACCAGAGCGCAGTTCCGGCGGCTGGGCACGGCCGATCTCGTCTTTCAACGTATAGGACACCCAGATCGGCTTGGTTGATCCCGCTAGGGCGGCAACAGCCGCCCGCATTTCGTCGACCGAGCTCTGCGTCTCGACCAGCCAATGATCGACATGGGGGGCGAGGCCATCAATCAGCAGTTTGAGGATGGCGGGCGCGCGAAGGGCGTCGAAGTTCTGCGGCTTGTACGAACCAAAGAGCGGCGGCAGCGACCCAGCGACCAGCACGTTCTGCCCAGCGGCGCGCCGTGCCAGATGCCCAGCCAGATCCGCCAAGCGCTGGCCGTTGGCCGCGAAATAGGCATCGCCAATCTGATGCGGCAGGATCGAATAGCTGTTGGTGGTGATGATCTGGGCACCGCTGGCAATGAACTGCCGGTGCGCTTCCTCGACAAAATCCGGCGCCTCAATGAGCGCCAGCGCCGACCATTCGGGCATGCGAAAGGGGGCGCCGATCTTGGCAAGCTGGCGGCCCATGCCGCCATCAAGGATGCGAATCTCGCCCATCAGGCACCTCCAGAAGTTTGGCGACTATAGCCCCTGCCATAGCGCCGCTCGAGGCGCGCCTGCAGCAGTTCCAAGATCACCGACATCACCCAATAGATTGCGGCCGCGGAGATCAGCATCTCCATGTAGCGATAGGTGGCGCGCCCATACGATTGGGCCAGGAAATTGATTTCCCACAATCCCATCAGCGACACCAGCGAGGAATCCTTCAGCATCGAGATGAACTGCGCGCCGGCGGGCGGAATGATGACGCGCAAAGCCTGCGGTGCCACGATGCGCGCGGCGATGCGCAGGCGCGAAAGGCCCAGCGCCATGGCCGCTTCACGCTGCCCCCACGGGACCGAGATGATGCCGCTGCGAATGGTCTCGGCAAGATAGGCGCCGTAATTCAACGACAAGGCGATGATGCCGGAACTGAGGCCGCTCAGCACGATGCCCACCTGCGGCAAGGCGAGATAGATCATCAGCACCTGGACCAGTAACGGCGTGCCGCGAAAGAGCGAGGCATAAAAGGTTGCCAAGCCGAAGAGGAAGGCGTTGCTCGACGTGCGGCCAAGCGCGGTCAGGATGCCGATCACGACCGAGAAGATCATGCTGCAGGCGGTGATGAAGAGGGTGAGCGCGGCCCCTTGCAGGAAGCCGCCAGGCGTCAAATGGAACCCAAGCAGATAGGGAAGCTTGGCGCGGATCAGCGGGAAATCCAGTCCCGACTGCAACAGCAACGCTGTGATGCCGATGAGCAGGCCGAGCCAGACCAGGGCGGCGCGTGCCCGAAATTTCCAGAGGGCCGACGAAAAGCGCCCGCCGGCAGCGCGCTGGCTGCCGGCAGTGAGGCCCAGATTGCTCATGGGCGGCGCCATCCCTTAGAAATCGCCGGCGGTGACGTCGGCACCCAGCCATTTGGTGGAGATGGCTTTAAGCGTGCCATCGGCCTTCAGCGCGTTGATGGTCTCGACCACCTTGGCGTTCCATTCCGCATCGCCCTTGTCGAGGGCGATCCAGTTCGGCTCGCCATAGAGCGGCTTGCCGACGATCTTTACCGGTGCTCCGGCATCGATGCGTTCCTTCGTCGTCGCCAGATTGGCGACCACGGCGTCGAGGCGCACGCCGGCACCCAGTGCCAGATCCTGGAAGGCGACGGTTTCATCGGTCGGTACCTTGATCACCGATTTGAACGGAAAATCGATCGGCTTGGTGCCGGGGATGACGATCGACTTGTCGAGATAGGCCTCATAGGTCGATCCCGTGCCGACGCCGACGCGCTTGCCATCCAGATCGGCGGCCGATTGGATCGCCTTCTCATCCTTGTTCACCACCAGCACAGCCGGCGAGCGGTAATATTCGAGCGGGAAATCGAGCACCTGCGCACGCTGCTCCGTGGGCGTCATCGAGCAGATGCAGATGTCCCAGCGCCCTTGCCACTTGCCGCCGACGATCGTCTCCCAGCCGGGCGTCTCGATGCGCAGCTTGACGCCCAAGCGATCCGCAACCGCCTTGGCGATGTCGATATCGAAACCGACCACTTCGTTGTTCTCGTTGATATAGCTGAAGGGCGGATAGCTGTTATCGACGACATTGACCAGCTCGCCCGCCTTGGTGACGCGGTCCAGCGTCGGCCCGGCAAATGCACTGGCGGCCGTGCCGATGAAACCGGCCAGGACCAGGCCTGCCGCGGAATAGAACTTCATTTCCTTGCTCCTTCACTTGCTGACGGGAAAATCGCTGCAAGCTCTAGGAGATGCCCGGGGCGCGCCGAAGCGAGATTTTGTCGTGGCAACGGGTAGGAATCCTCGGGCGAGAAAAGCTTGCGGCGCCCTGCCGCAAGGAAAACTGGGGCAGCGCTCGAGAAATACGCGATTCAATCAGTAGAGATTTCCAGGCAATCAGGGGGCATCGATCAACCGATAGCCAACCAATTGCATGGAGCTTCCGATGTCCCTGTTCACCCGCCGCCGCATTGTTCTGACGGCAGCCTTGTCCGCCTTCGCCTTTGCAACTTTCCTGCCACTCGGCACCCAGGCCGCCGCCGACAAAATCAAGCTCGGCGTCATGGCGGGCGAGGAAGAGGAAATCGCTGAAGTCGCGAAGAAGGTCGCGGCCAAAGAAGGCCTCGATATCGAGATCATCACTTTCTCTGACTACACCATCCCGAACGAAGCGCTGGAGCAGGGCGATCTCGACGCCAATGCTTTCCAGCACAAACCCTATCTCGATGCCCAGATCGCGGCGCGCGGTTATCACATCGTTCCCATCGGCTACACGCTGGTGGCGCCGATCGGCTTCTATTCGCAAAAGCACAAGCAGTTTGCCGAGATTCCGGAAGGCGCCGTTCTCGGCATCCCCAATGATCCCAGCAATGGCGGTCGTGCCCTCAATCTCTTCGCCGCCAATGGCCTCATCAAGCTGAAGGAGGGCAAGGGCCTCAACCCCAGCGTGCTCGACATCGCCGACAATCCGAAGAAGATCGAATTCAAGGAAATCGATGCGGCACAGCTGCCGAAATACCTGCCCGATCTCGATGGCGCGGTGATCAACACCAATTACGCCTTGGGTGCCGGCCTCGACCCGCGCAAGGATGCGCTGATCCAGGAGAGCCGGATCGACAATCCTTATGGCAATTTCATCGCCGTGCGCGCGGCGGAGAAGGACAACCCGATCTTCAAGAAGCTGGTCACTGCCTACCAGTCGAAGGAGGTCGAGACCTTCATCAATGAGCGCTTCAAAGGCGCCATTCTGCCGGCCTTTTGATCTACGCGACCGGCCGGGCGAGTACAGCGCCCGGCCGGAACTTATTTTCCGAGAGCTGACGTGACAGTGATGACGGTGCAAAGCGGGCTGGTGGCGACGGATCCCACGGCGGCAATCCTGTGGGATGTGTCCCTGCCCATAGAGCGGACGGCCGAGGCGCCGCAACGGGCATATCGCCCGGCATATCAGGCGCACAGCCCGCAGCGCGACCTTGTCGCCTTGCGCAATGTGACCAAGATTTTCCCCGCCCGCGGCCAAGCCCCGGAAGTGGTGGCGTTGAAGGGGGTGTCTCTATCGGTTGGCGCCGGTGAGATCTACGGCATCATCGGCCGCTCCGGCGCCGGGAAGTCGACCTTGATCCGGCTCCTCAATGGCCTGGAGACGCCGACCACGGGCCGAGTGGAGATTGCACGCGTCGAACTCGGCGGTCTCACGCCGGGCGAACTGCGCCATCAGCGCCGCTCCATCGGCATGATCTTCCAGCATTTCAATCTGCTGTCGTCGCGCACCGCCTTCGGCAATATCGCCTTGCCGCTTGAATTGGCCGGCACGCCCGCTGTCGAGACTGAACGGCGCGTGGGCGAATTGCTCGACCTGGTGGGCTTGGCGGATAAGCGTGACGCCTATCCGGCGGAACTTTCGGGCGGGCAGAAGCAACGCGTGGCCATTGCCCGGGCACTCGCCACCAATCCGCGGATCCTTCTCTCCGATGAATCCACCTCGTCGCTCGATCCGGAAACGGCCCGGTCGATTCTCGCCTTGCTGGCAAAGATCAATCGCGAATTGGGCGTGACCATCATCCTCATTACCCATCAGATGGCCGTGATCAAGCAGATCTGCCACCGGGTCGGCCTGCTGGAAGCCGGCCATCTGATCGAACAGGCGGAAACCTACGACTTCTTCGCCGACCCGCAATCCGACCTCGCCCGCACATTGGCCGGCCACGATGCCGGCCACGCTTTGCCGGCGGACCTTCTGGAGCGCCTGACGTCGACGCCGTTACCGGGTGGGCAGAAGGTGCTGCGTCTGACCATCGCTGGCGAAGCGGCCAATGTCGTGGCCCTCAGCCAGTTCAACCGCGAGATCGGTGTTGATGTCGCCATCCTGCAGGGGCAGGTCGAAACGATTGCCGGCAAACCACTCGGCCACTTCGTTATCAGCCTCTCCTCCGATATTCCGCAAACGCGCCTCGACGAAACGCTCGGTCGTCTTGGGATCAAATCGGAGGTATTGGGCCATGTCGCTTGACATCATCGCGCTCATCGGCACTTCGGGGCTGGAAACCATCTACATGGTGCTGCTCTCGGCCGTCCTTGGCACGCTGATCGGCCTGCCGCTTGGCGTTTTCCTGGCAACGAGCGGTCCGGGCGAGATTTTCTCGGCGCCGACCCTAAACCGCATCCTCGGTTTCGTCGTCAACGCTACGCGCTCGACACCTTTCATCATTCTCGTGGTGGCTCTTATCCCCTTTACGCGCCTAGTGGCCGGCACCTCTATCGGCACAACCGCCGCAATCGTGCCGCTCACCATCGGTGCCGCACCCTTTATCGCCCGCATCACTGAAACGGCTTTGCGCGAGGTTGATCGCGGCCTGATCGAAGCATCGCTTGCCATGGGCGCCACACCTTTGCAGATTGTCCGCAAGGTTCTGTTACCCGAGGCCCTGCCGGGCATCGTCCTGGGACTCACGCTGACATTGGTCAGTCTCATTGGCTTCTCGGCCATGGTCGGTGCCGTGGGCGGCGGCGGCCTCGGCGATCTCGGCATTCGCTACGGCTACCAGCGCTTCATGCCCGAAGTGATGGTAACGGTCGTGATCCTGCTCATCGTGCTGGTGCAGGGCGTGCAAATGCTGGGCGACACGCTGGCGCGGCGCCTCAACCGACGGGCGCGCTGAAAATGTCGGCCTGGCTTAGCCGGCTCAAGGCCTTCCTGGAGCAGCTTGCTGCCGAGCGCGCGGAGATGTTCGCGGTGTGCGAGACGGACGATGAGCCAAGGCCAGGGGATGGGCAACAACCCATCCCCTTCTGCCTTTGGCACATGTTCTAATAGGCTGAGCCGGGACCTGCGGGCTTGGCGAGTTCCTCGGCGCTCAACAGATCGGCATAGTGGCGGCGCGCCACATCGGGATGCGAGCGCAGGCGCCCTTTGAGATAGTTCTTGCCCACGTCCCGGAACAGCGGATTGAGCGGGTCTTGCGCCACGCCCTTGGCCTCGGCGGCGAGATCCGGGGCGAGGGTCAGGACCGGCACCGTCGAATCCAACCTGGCGCCCAGGAAGAATGCAATTGAGAGGCGATCGCTGCCGGCGGGCGGCGTGATCACGCGGTGCACCGTCGCCTTCAGGTACCCGTTCGACGCCATCTCCAGCAACTCGCCGACATTGATGATGAAGCTGCCGGGGAGCGGCGGCGCATCGATCCAGCCATTGGGCCCTTCGACCTGCAAGCCGCTCTGCTGGTGTTGCAGCAGGATGGTGACGAAGCCGCTGTCCTTATGGGCGCCCACACCCTGCTCGCTTTCGGTCGCATGGCGGCCGGGATAGCGGATGATCTTCACCAGCTGGTTGGGGCGCTCGGCATAGATCGGCTCGAACACGCCGGCCTTCTGCCGCAGGCTTTCGGCAAAGGCGCGCGTCAGGCGCACGGCCAGGGCGGTCGCCTCCTGCTGCCAGCGCAGGATCGCCGGCTTCAATTCCGGGAGCGCGCTGGGCCATTGATTTGGCCCCTGCAGCCGCGTCCAAGCCGGATCGCCCGGCTTGGTGTTGGCCTTCTCGCGCTCGGCGCCGACATCGAGCTGTTCGCGCCAATCCCGTTCGCCGCGGGTATGTTCCCAGCCCACGCGGGTATAGCCGCGGAAATGGGGCGAGTTCACCATTTCGACTGCCAGCTTCTCGGCCTCCGGCAAATCGAAGAAGCGCCGCGACAAAGCGAACAGGTCGGTCAGGAATTCCTGATCGATGCCATGCCCCACCAAATAGAAGAAGCCGCTTTCACGCGCCGCAACGCGCAGCTTCTCCAGGAAGGCGGCGCGGCTTTCGGCCGTGCCGTCGAATTCACGAAAATCGAGCACGGGCAGGGTGCTGGGCTTCACGGGGGCGTTCATGCAGACATCCTTACGGCGAAAAAGTCCCGGCCCATTTGTCACCTAGATGGGCCGGGACCGCGCGACAGGCGATTATGATGGTGATGGCGGGGGCGAGGTCAAGCGACCTTGCGGGGCTCCGCCGCGGTCCCGGCAGCCTGGTCGAGGGCCTGGCGCAGATCCTTGATGATATCATCGGGATGCTCGATGCCGATCGACAGGCGCACATAGCCAGGAGTCACACCGGTTGCCAGTTGCTCCTCGGGCGAGAGCTGGGAATGCGTGGTCGAGGCGGGATGGATGGCAAGGCTCCGCGCATCGCCGATATTGGCGACGTGATAGAACAGCTTCAGCGCGTTGATGAAGGCCTTGCCGGCTTCAACGCCACCTTTCAGTTCGAAGCCGATCAATCCGCCATACCCGTCCTTCAGATAGGCATCGGCGCGACGCTTGAACTCGCCCTGCTGCAGGCCGGGAAAGATCACCTTGGCGATGGTCGGGTGCGATTTCAGGAAATCGGCGACCTTGATGGCGTTCGTGTTGTGCTGCTTCACCCGCAGCGCCAAAGTCTCCAAACCCTGGATTAATTGGAAGGCGTTGAACGGCGAGATCGGTGCGCCGATATCGCGCAGCAGCTTGACGCGTGCGCGTAGGATATAGGCGATCGGCCCCAGGGGCTTCGCGGCCTCCGTCCAGATGGCGCCGTGATAGGCCTCATCGGGCTGGGTGAGGAGCGGGAAGCGTTCGGCATGCTGCTCCCACGGGAAGTTGCCGCCATCGATGATGACACCGCCGATGCTGGTGCCGTGTCCGCCGATGTATTTCGTCGCCGAATGCACGATCACCGCCGCGCCATGATCGAAGGGCCGCGCGGTCAAGGGGGCCGCGGTGTTGTCGACGATCAGCGGCACGCCCAGCGATCGGCCGATATCAGCCACTTCCTTCAGGGGAAAAACCTGCAGCTTTGGATTGGGCAGGGTCTCGGCGTAAAAGGCGCGGGTCTTTGCGTCGGTGGCGCGGCGGAAATTCTCCGGGTCGGCCGGGTCGACGAAACGCACCTCGATGCCGAATTGCTTCAAGGTCTGCGAGAACAATGTCCAGGTGCCGCCGTAAAGGTCCGTCGAGGAGACGATATTGTCGCCGGCCTGGGCGAGGTTGAGTACCGCAAAGGTGGACGCTGCCTGACCGGAGGCAACGGCAAGCGCCGCCGCGCCACCCTCAAGGGCTGCCACGCGTTGTTCCAGCACATCCGTCGTCGGATTTTGCACGCGCGTATAGATGTTGCCGAGTTCTTCCAGCGCGAAGAGCCGCGCCGCATGGCCGGTGTCCTGGAATTGATAGGACGTCGTCTGATAGATCGGCACCGCGACGGCGCCGGTTGTCGGATCGGCGCGGTAGCTGCCGCCATGCAAGGCGAGTGTTTCGGCGTTCGTCGTATCGGCGGGCATCGGTCGCTCCTTCAGGAGATCGTTGAAGACACCCACCCGACTCTCACCGGAAACGCGCTCCGGCCAAGCGACTTTTCCTTTGTTGCCGCCCCAGAATTCCTCGCGCGCGTTGTGGGTAAGGACATGCGGCATTTTGGCCGCTTTTCGCAGCCGCCATCGTGACCTAAGGAGGGGGCGCAGGAATTAGGATTATGTCGTCAAGCTCACCCTCAAATCGACGTGCCAACACGGTCGGCAAGCTCTGGCGCCGCTTGCGATGCTGGATTCTCCCACCCAAGAACAGTGTCTTCCTGGATGGGCGTTGGCATGAGGCCGTGCCCGCGCGTGAGGGACCGGCGATCGCAATTCTCGATGGCTGCGGTATTCCCGCATATTGGATGCTTGAATGCGGCCGCGTCGCCGAATTCGTCGGCATCTATGATGGTCGGCCGCTCTTTTTCCGCCAGCCGCCGACGCAACCGGGTGAACTAATCATCGGGGCGGGAATCTACCGCGTGTCGACAAGACCCCGCAGCGCGCTGGCAGTCGACAATGCGTCGCGTGCTGCCTAGCCATTTTCCACGCTTTCGCCGTTTCGTCATGGCTGCCGGATATAAACCCCGACAACGCGTGCTGTAGGGTTGCATGCCTGCCTGCGAGGGGTCTTAATAGCGGGATGAACCGACGACTTATCATCGATATTCCCAATGATCTGCCGCCGCCCCATCGGAGCGACAAGACGCTGCGCGAGGCGATGAAGATCGAGATCGATGGCTTGAAGATGGCCAAGCAGGCCATCGACGAGGCCGCCGAGGCTCTGGGCGTTCCCCATCGCGATCCTGTAGGGGATTGAGCCACCTGCCAATTTCTGTGGGAACTCGCGGCGCGTTCAGCCCTTCATAAAGTTAACCAAACTCATGAAGGAGGGTCAGCATGACCAAGCGCCGAGACTCAGGCTCGTTCGAAGAAGCCATGATGAAGATCGTCAAACTGCTCGGCGCGCGCCAGGCGGCGGATGTTGTCAGTCTTTCGTCGAAGACCTTGCGTGATTATTCCGATCCCGCCCGTGCCGGTCGTCCCCGCTTGGCCGAAGCGTTGAAGCTCGACATCGCCTGCTTCCAGGAAACCGGTCAGGCCCCACTCCTTGATGCCTATCTTCTCAATCTTGCTGATGCAGTGGGTGAGCGGCCGGCGCCTGCCGGCCAGCCCTTGCAGGAATGATAAATGGCCGGGATCACGATTGTGCATCCCGGCCATTCATTCAGTCGAGCTGTCGCCGCTTTAGTTGCTGGCGGCGTCGGCCTTGTATTCCGGTAACGACTTCAGATTGTCCTTGGTCGTGTTGACGATGGCTTTGATGTCATCGCCATTGCCGGAAATCTTCATGTCTTTCCAGTTCAGCAGGACCGGATGCGTCCCGATCCCCAGGAAACCACCGACATCGACGACGACGCCCTGCAGCCCGCCATCGCTGGCGATCACCACTTCGCCGACTTCGCCCAGCTTGTCGCCATCGCCGTTCTCGATGTTGACGCCGACCAGCTGGCTGGCATTGATCGAACCGTCCGGGTTCTTGACCGGCGTGCCCATGGTCCCGTCGCCACCGCTCGACGTTGTCATGTCGGCGTCGCTGCCTTCGGCATAGACCTGCCCCTTCTCGGTCAGGACCTTGCGGCGATTGCCCTCATCCACATAGGCATAGGCAGCAGCCTGCTTGGCTTCTTCCTGAGTCAAACGCGAGGTGATCACGTTGTTGTCCGTGACCGTAAGTCCCTTCCAGGGCAGACTGATGAGCTTCTCGGTTTGCAGCCAGCCGCTGACATCGACGACCACTGACTTGACCTTGCCGTTGGCGTCGACCATCACGCTGTCGATCTCGCCAACGGTGTCGCCCTTGGCATCGACCACGTTCTTGCCGATGAGGGTGCCGGCATCGACAGTCCCCATGGCCGGAGTTTCTGTGCTGTCGGCAAAGGCCATCGTCGGCAACGCCAAGCTGCCGATGACCAAGCCCACGGCCGTGGTAAGTTTCAATAATGTCTTCATGGGTTATCTTCCCTCCATTGATGAAGTGAAGAAGTAACCATGATTAAGGACGTGGGTTGCGGTTGCTCCGCCTTCGCAGCGCTATTCGGAGTTAAGGCAGGCTGGCGATGGCCATGGTGGGGACCTTCAGCCAGGGATGTTCCAGATGATAGCGCTCGATATAGACCTCGCCCCGGGCGCCGGCCGCATGCTCCATGCTGGCGATATCTTCGAACAGCGTGCGGTTGGTTTCGAATGCTGCCATCAATTCAGGCGCCGAGGCATTGTCGCGGTCGATACAAGCCAGCAACGCGTCCTTGGTGACGCGACAGACGACATGCTGCTCGCGGTCGAGGCCGACGAAGCGCAGGCGCTCGAGCTCATAATCGTAAACCGGCGTTTCATTCAAAAAGCGCAGCATCCGACCCTCCGAACTGCGATGCTTCATTTATGAACGGGCGCCATCCGCAATTCAAAGCACCTTATCTCCGCTTTCTGCGGCGTCACAGCTTTCTTGCCGATGGCAACAAATTTGTGTCCAATTCTGGCCTAGCCGGCGAGACGCCTGCCGAGCAATTTCTTGCCGCGCTCCAATCCCAGCCACAACACCACCACCGCACCGAAAATCGCCGCGAAATCCGCCAAGTGAAGCGGGCTGAAATGAAAGAGCTCACGCAAGGCGGGCGCCAGCATGGCTGCCGCCAGCACCAGGGCGACGGCGGCAAGCACCAGGGCCAAGGCGCGGTTGTGGCGCCCCAGGGCCAGGCGCAGCGACGGGCTGAAGGCGCGGTTGACCAGGATGAGTGCCACGATCGAGAGCACCAGCATGGCAAAGACCAGGGCGCGAATCTCGCTCCCCGCCATGCCGCTCAACCAGGCGGCGATGAAGGTGGCGCCGGTCAAGGCCAAGGTCACCAATCCCTGCAGGAAACTCCAGACGAGGAGCGGTTTCGAGAACAGCGGCGCTTCCGGCGGTCGCGGCGGGCGGCCCATGATGTCGTTCTCATCCTCCTCCGCCTCGAAAACGAGCGTGCATACCGGGTCGATGACCATTTCCAGGAAGGCGATGTGAAGCGGTCCGAAGAGGACCGGCAGGCCGAACAGCAGCGGCAACAGGGCAAGGCCCGCGATCGGTACATGCACGGCGATGATGAAGCCCATTGCCTTCCTGAGATTGTCATAGATGCGCCGGCCGAGGCGAATGGCGCCGACGATCGAGGTGAAATCGTCGTCGAGCAGCACGATGCTGGATGCCTCGCGCGCTACATCGGTGCCGCGCCGGCCCATGGCAATGCCGATATGCGCGGCCTTCAGCGACGGCGCATCGTTGACCCCGTCGCCCGTCATGGCGACGATCTCGCCTTGCGCCTTGAAGGCTTCGACCAGGCGCAGCTTCTGCTGCGGCAGGATGCGCGCGAAGACTCCGGTCTGGCCGAGACGCTGGCCGAGCGCCGCGTCGTCGAGCGCGTCGATCTCGGCGCCGGTCAGGATGTTCGCCCCGTCGATGCCTGCACTTTCGGCAATGGCGCGGGCGGTCGCCGGATAGTCACCGGTGATCATGACGACACGGATGCCAGCGGAGCGACACTGCGCCACCGCCTCCGGCACACCCGCGCGCAAGGGATCGGTGAGGCCCACCAGGCCGAGGAACGTGAAGGCAAAGCCGCGCTGTGTTTCGGGAAGTTCTTGCGCGGCCACGTCACCAGCCGCCAGATCTGCGCGCGCCACGCCCAGCACGCGCATGCCGCCTTGGCCCATGGCATCGACCAGAATCTTCAAGGCTGCCCGGTCCGCCGCACCCAGTCGGCACAATTCGGCGATCGCTTCCGGCGCTCCCTTGGCGGCTACCACGCATCCGTTCTCAGTTGTCCAGACATTGGACATGGCCAGGAGATCCGGGCGCAGGCCATAGCTTTGGCGCAAGCGCCACGTTCCGCTGGCGCCAAGTCGCGGACCGAGATCATGGAAGGCCTTTTCCATCGGGTCGAACGGGGTTTCGGCGCAGGCGCGCCGGCCGATCTCCACCATTGCCGCAAAAGGCTGGGGGAGCGGCATCTTTTCGTCACGGGCAAGCGTCAGCGCCTCACCGCTCCAGGCCCGCAATTCGGTCACCGACATGCGGTTCTCGGTGAGTGTCCCGGTCTTGTCGGTGCAAAGTGTGGTTGCGGCCCCCAATGTCTCGATCGTGGCCGCGCGCCGGGTGAGAACGCGGCCGCGCGACAGTCGCCAGGCTCCCATCGCGGTGAAGACGGCCAGCACCACCGGGAATTCCTCGGGGATGAGCGACATGCCGAGCGCGATACCGGCCAAGATCCCCTGCAGCCAATCGCCGCGCGAGAGGCCATAGAGCAGAATGACCGTGAGGCTGCACAGGGCGGCAATGCCGGCGAAGATGCGCACCAGCTTTGCCGTCTGACCCTGCAGGCGCGGTGTCTCTACCTGAACCTTGGCAAGACTGGCGCCAATGCGGCCGATCTGGCTGCGGGCACCGGTCGCCGTCACTTCGCCCGTGCCGCTCCCGCGCACGATAAGCGTGCCGGAAAAAGCCGCGGCGAGATCGTCGCCGCCTGGCTGTGTCGGATCAGTCGCTGCGGCGCCATTGTCCGCAGCCTTGCGCACGGGCAGAGATTCGCCAGTCAGCAGTGATTCGTCGGCGAGGAGATCGTTTGCCTCGGTGAGGGTTAGGTCAGCCGGCACCCGGTCGCCTTCGCCCAGGATCACCAGATCGCCCACCACGACGTCGCTCCCGGCAATGCGCTGATGCTTGCCATCGCGGATCACCAGCGCGCGCGGGCTGGACAGGTCGCGCAAGGCCTCCAGCACCCGCTCAGTACGCGTCTCCTGGACCAGTGTCACGATGACCGAGAAGGTGGCAAAGCCCAGCAGGATCAGTGCTTCGCTGCGGCTGCCGATCAGGAAATAGATGCCCCCGCCGCACAGCAGCAACGCCAGCATCGGTTCCCTGACCACCTCGCCCAGAATGGTCCAAACGGAGCGCGTGCCACCGCCCGGCAATTCATTGGCGCCATCGCGCTCAAGCCGGCGCTGTGCTTCGGCACGGGTAAGGCCCAAGGCCCCTGCCGCTGCATCGCGCACTGGACCAGCACGTTGCGTTTCCATCGATCCTGCTCCGCGCCGCGCGGTCTACCCCACTTCAAAGCGCGGCGGCGCGGCATCCATGACCATTTCTTTCGCCAGACGCTTATACTACAATTTCCGCGACAAAGGGGCAGGGATGACGATCGAGAGCGAAGGCACGGTAACGCACGAAATGCTGCGCGAGCGCGAAGCGCGCTTGCGCTCGATCCTGGAGACTGCGCCCGATGCCATCCTGGTGATCGACGAGCGTGGCATCATTGAATCCTTCAGCCCGGCGGCAGAGCGGCTGTTCGGCTACGATTCCGGCGAGGTGATCGGTCGCAATGTCAGCATCCTGATGCCAGCGCCCTATCACGAGCGGCACGACAGTTATATCAACAATTACCTGGAAACCGGCGAGCGGCGCATCATCGGCATCGGCCGCATCGTGGTGGGGCAGCGCAAGGACGGCAGCGCCTTCCCGATCGAGTTGTCGGTGGGCGAGGCGATGATCGGCGGCAAGCGCCACTTCACCGGCTTCATCCGCGACCTGTCCGAGCGCCAGCTCACAGAGAACCGCCTGCACGAATTGCAGCTGGAGCTGCTTCATGTCTCGCGCCTCAGCGATGTCGGTCAGATGGCCTCGACCCTGGCGCACGAACTCAACCAGCCGCTTGCGGCGATCGTCAACTATGTCCAGGCCACCCGCCGCATGCTGCAGGCCGAGGGCAATCATTCGCCCAAGATCGCCGAGACCATGGAAAAGGCCGTGGCCCAGGCGGCCCGCGCCGGCGAAATCATCCGCCATCTGCGCAGCTTCATCCAGCGTGGCGAGGCAGAGCGCCAGATCGAGGAACTCAACAACGTGGTCGAGGAGGCGACGGCGCTGGCCCTCGTCGGCGCCAAGGAAAGCAGCATCAATGTGCGCTGGGTGCTGGGCACCGAGCCAATGCCGGTGCTCATCGACAAGGTGCAGATCCAGCAAGTGGTCTTCAATATCATCCGCAACAGTGTCGAGGCGATGAGCGAGCATCCGCTGCCGCGCGACCTCATCGTTACCACGGGCCGCGTCGGTGGCGACACGGCGCAGATCTCGATCAGCGACAGTGGCCCGGGCCTCGCGCCGAAGGTCATGGCACAGCTCTTTCAACCCTTCGTGACCACCAAGGAGCGGGGCATGGGGCTTGGCCTTTCCATCTGCAAGACCATCATCGATTCACATAACGGGCGGCTCTGGGCCAGCCCCAATTCGAAGCGCGGCGCAACCTTCTATATCGCGCTGCCTATCACCGATGAGACGGATGGAAGGACGGGATGACGCTGGTTTACATTGTCGATGACGATGACGCGGTACGAGATTCGCTGTCGATCCTGCTGGAATCGGCGGGGTTATCCATTGAATCCTTCCCTGGCGCCGAAGCGGTCCTGGCGCGCTGCGCCGATAAGGCGCCGGATTGCCTGGTGACCGATGTGCGGATGCCCGGCATGGATGGCATGGCGCTGTTCGCCGCCCTGGGGAAGGCCGGTATCGATGTTCCCGTCATTATCATGACCGGTCATGGCGAGGTGCCCCTGGCGGTTGCCGCAATGAAGGCCGGCGTCGCCGATTTCGTGGAGAAGCCCTTTACGGATGAGGCGATCCTGGAAGCGATCGCGGCGGCGGTGAAAAAGCACCAGGACCGCCTGCGCCTGCGCCCGGCCAGCGCCGAACTGCAAGGCCGCCTCGACAGTCTCACCGCGCGTGAACGCGAGGTGTTCGACCTGCTGGTGGCGGGCGACGCCAACAAGATCATCGCCCATGCGCTGGACATCAGCATCCGAACGGTCGAAATCCACCGCGCCCGCGTCATGGAAAAGATGAAGGCGAAGAACTTGCCGGAACTGGTACGCATGGCGCTGGAATTGGGCGCGCTCAAGCTCAGTTAGCATACCCACGCAAGTCACGGCGCAGGATTGCCATGCCAGATCAGCCGCTTCCCACTTATGACAGCACGGCGGTCCGCGTCGCCCTGTGGCGCGCGCAACATCTGGAGGTTGATTCACCGCCTCATGTCTTTGAAGACGATGTCGGCCTCAAACTGGCGCCGCCACACGCGGAATGGCGACAGCGGCCGGACATGCACCCGCAGTGGATCGCGCCGTTCCGCGCGGCCATCGTCGGTCGGGCACGCCTCATCGAGGACATGCTGCGGGATGAGATCGATCGCGGTGTCGTGCAATATGTCATCCTTGGCGCCGGCCTCGATACTTTCGCCCAGCGCCGCTCGGACCTCGCTGGGCGCGTTGCCGTATTCGAGGTGGATCAACCCGGACCGCAAGCCTGGAAACGCCAGCGCCTGGAGAAATTGGGTTTCGGCCAGCCGACCTGGCTGCATTTCGTGCCGGTGAACTTCGAAGCAGGAGATGATTGGTTGGCGCATCTCAAGGCGGCTGGCTTTAACGCCGCCCGTCCAGCCGTGATCGCCTCGACCGGCGTCAGCATGTATCTGACGCTTGCGGCTATCAAAACGACTCTGCGCCAAGTGGCCTCGCTGCCGCACGGTTCTACTTTCGCCATGTCGTTCCTGTTGCCGCTCGCCATGGCGGATGCAGACATGCGCCCGATGTTGCAGCGCGCGGTCGATGGCGCCCAGGCGAGCGGCACGCCCTTCGTCAGCTTCTTCGCGCCGGACGAGATCCTGTCGCTGGCAAAAGACGCCGGCTTTCGCGACGTGCGCTATGTTTCGGCCGACGATCTCGCAGCACGTTATTTCGCCAATCGGCCCGATGGCCTGCGCCCGCCCCGCAATGCGGAAGGCATGCTGATCGCGACGACGTAAGTGCCCAAACCCTTCAGCTGCCCGTGCCGCCCAGCTCTTTTGTCACATGGAACAGCCCCGGCATGTCCGGATCGATGCGCCGGGTGAATCCCAGGCGCTGGCAGATCGCCAGCATGCTGGCATTTTCCATCCTGACCAGGCCCGTGATGCGGGCGAGGTTGATGGACCGGCCATAGGCGATGATGCGCTCCATCATCAAGCTGCCGAAGCCCCGGCCGGCCATGTCGTCGCGCACGATGATCGCGTATTCCGCCTCGACCCGGTCGGGATCCATCAGGAGCCGGACATCGGCATAGATCGGCGGCACGGCGCCTGCCGGCGTGTCGGCATCGGTCAGCACCAATGCCATCTCGCGGTCGTAATCGATCTGGGTAAGGCCGGCGATCATCTGGTGCGAGGGGTTGGTGACGACGCGGAAGAAGCGCAACTCGACACTCTCCGATGACAAGTGCTCGAACGCCTCGATCATGCCAGGCTCGTCTTCCGGCCGGATCGGGCGTAGCAGCAGCAAGCCGCCGTCGGGATCTGGAATGACCTCTTCCAGTTCCTGCGGATAGGGCCGGATGGCAAGGCGGCGCTGCGGCGCGGCATCGTTCTTCACCACACGGACGCGCGCGTCGAGCGCGATCACCGTATGCTCATTGGCCAGCAGCGGGTTGATGTCGAGTTCCTGGATCTCGGCGAAATCCATCATCAGCTGGGCGACGCGCACCAAAGCGAGGGCAATGCCGTCGAGATCCGCGGCCGGCCGGTCGCGGTAGCCACGCAGCAGGCGATAGACGCGGGTATCGGCAATCAGCTCGCGGGCCAGCTTCAAATTGAGCGGCGGCAAGGCAAGCGCACGGTCGGCCGTCACCTCGACCGACGTACCGCCTTGGCCGAACAGGATGACCGGCCCGAATTGTGCATCGGTGACGGCGCCCAAGATCAATTCCTGCGACGCGCTGCGATCGATCATCGGCGACAGGGTGAAGCCCTCGATCCGGGCATCCGGACGCAGGATCGTCACGCGTTCCAACATGGCGGACGCCGCGGCCTCGACGGCAGCGCCATCGGTCAAACCCAGGACCACGCCGCCGATATCGGATTTGTGGGTGATGTCGGGTGACAACAGCTTCAGCACCAGCGGCCCGCTCATCATCTCGGCCTGTTGGCGCGCTTCTTGCGGCGTCGCCACGATCTCGTCGGTCACAACATTGATGCCGTAGGCGTTCATGACGGCGAGCGATTCCGGCGAGGTCAGGAAGCTGCGCCCCTTCGTCAGCGCCTGATCGATCATCCGCCGAACGATGTCGCGGTCCGGCGTGAAATTGCCGGGCAGGGAGGGCGGTGTCTCCGTGAGCAGCATCTGGCTGTGGCGATAGGCCACCATATGGCCGAAGGCGCGTATCGCCTGTTCCGGCGTGGTGTAGCTGGGAATCTTCGCGGCGGCGAACTTGGCCCGCGCCGGTCGCGACGTCTGGTCGCCGATCCAACTGGTCAGCACCGGCTTCTTGCGCCCGGCGAGGCCGGCAATGACGGCATCCGCCGCTTCGTCGCTGGAGGTCAGCGCGGTGGGACTGTTGAGCACCAGCAGCGCGTCGCAATGCGGATCGTCCGCCAGGATATCCATGGCCACCCGGTAGCGTTCCGGGTCGGCATCGCCGATGATGTCTACCGGGTTGCCGCGCGACCAGCCTTTGGGCAGGACCGCGTCCAGGCGCCCCAGCACCGTTGCATCGAGCGGTGCCAGGCGGCCGCCCGCCCGGACCAGCGCGTCCGCCGCCAGAATGCCTGCGCCGCCGCCATTGGTGAGGATCGTCAGCCGGTCGCCTGGGGCGGGGCCCATCAGCGCCAGGGTTTCCATGGCCTCGAACAACTCCGCCAGATCGTCGACGCGCAACAGACCGACACGGCGGAAGACCGCGTCATAGACGGCGTCGCTGCCGGCCAGCGCCCCGGTATGCGAGGCGACGGCGCTGGCCGTCTCGCCGAAGCGACCGGCCTTGATGATGATCACGGGTTTGAGGCGCGCGGCGCGCCGGGCGGCGGAAACGAATTTCCGCGCATTGGTCACCGCTTCGGCATAGATCAGGATGGCGCTGGTGCCGCCGTCGCTGGCGAGGTAGTCCAGCATGTCTCCCAGATCGACATCCAGCATTTCCCCCATCGACACGAGGTGAGAAAAGCCGATGCCGCGCGCGGCGGCCCAATCAAGGGCCGAGGTCAGAATGGCGCCCGATTGTGTCAGCAGCGCGATCGACCCCTTCTTGGGCGACAGGTGGGCGAAGCTGACATTGAGTCCGATGGTCGGTGCGATCACTCCCAGGCAATTCGGTCCGACCAGGCGCATCAGATGCGGGCGCGCCGCCAGTTGCATCTCGCGCTTCAGCGCCTGTCCCGCCTCGCCACCGAAGCCGGCGCTGATGATGATCGCACCGCGCGTCCCTCGAGCCGCCAGTTGCCGTATGATCCCTGGCACGGTCGCTGCCGGCGTGGCAATGACGGCAAGATCCGGCGCTGTCTCCAACGCATCGATGGTGGCGACGCAGGGACGTGTCAGTACGGATGGGTATTTCGGATTGACGAAATGAACTGGGCCGCGAAAGCCCTCGGCCAGGGCGTTGCGGGCAAGGACATGGCCGATGGCGCCGGCGCGATCGCTGGCGCCAATGATGGCCAGGGATTGCGGGCGGAACAGTTTGTCGAGATTGCGGATGGTCACGCCGAATTCGTCCTTGGCGTTGTGGAAGCCCGATTATGGTTCCCACATGTTGCTAGGACATGACGCGCCCCGGCAAGGGCGATGATGCCTCAGGAGGCGAGGCGCAGCGTTTCACCGTTTGTGCCGTGGCGAAAGTCCGCCATCAGGTCGACGCCCGCCGCATGTGCCAGGCGCTTCAGGTCCAGGATATCGAGCTTCTGTCCCCGCAACGTGGCGATCTTGTCCTTGCGCATCGATGAGAGGGCGCGGCATACGGTCTCGCTGGTCAGGCCCAAGGCGTCGGCGATATGCGGCAGCATCAGCGGCAGGGTCATGCTGCCGTCGCGCGGCATGGCCGGGGTCTGGCTCGCGCGCGTAACCAATTCCAGCAGCAGATGGGCGACGCGCTCCTTGGCGGTGCGGCGGCCGACACTGGTCAGGTGCTCGAAAGCGCGCGCCTCGGCAGCGGCCATGATTTCCAGCAGGCGGAAGCCCAGCGCCGGCACGTCGCGCATCAGGTCAAAAAGGCGTTCGCGGGTGAAGACGCTGAAGGTGCAGCCGGTCAGCGTTTCCAGGCTGTGGGTCATGATGCCGGTCCCAGGCAGGCCGAAGACGACGCCGGGCAGGGCGAAATCGAGGATCTGGCGGCGGCCGTCTTCCAAGATCTGGTGGCGGAAGGCCCAGCCATCGAGCAGCAGATAGATATTGTTGCAGTCGTCGCCCTGGTAATAGAGCGACTGACCGGGCTCCAGTGTCACGAAGGTTGGGCGCGCCGCATTGACGCGCAGCATGTCCTGCGGGGTGAGGCCCCTGGCGAGGAGGCTCGGCAGGGCCTGGGGCAGCTGGATGCCGGAGGTGGCAATGCCGTGATCACTGGCCAGATGCGGCTGCTTCAAACGGCCGCCCGAAAGGGCGGCATTCTGGCTGTGCATTGTGTCCTGCGACATGCTGGCGAGACTAGGCATAACATCCCCTCCTGGCTTGATCCGACCCTTCTGGGTCCGGACAAGCGGAAGACTAGGCCGGGGTCCCGCCGCCGGCCTAGTCAGGGATGCTACCTAAGGGTTCCTACGTATTGCGGCAGCTTGCCGCTGAGGCGGGGTGTCGCGGCCTATGCCTTGGCGATTCTCGCGCTCACTTCCGGGCTTTGCCACAAGACGCGCAATTCACTGGGAAAAATGCGCATCAGCTTGGCAACCTCGCCCTGGTCGACGCGTTCCCAAATGACCGAGAACACGGCCCGGACATTGCTTTCAAGATTGCCGCGATGATTTTCATCAAGGCTGCGGGCGACATGGTCCAGAAACTCGGCCAGGTGGCGCTCATGGCTTGGCGGCGTGCTCATCTTCCAGCCCTCGAAAAAAAGGCCGCGGATGAACAATGGCAGCTGGGCCGAAAAATGCACCGCATTCTCCGGTCCGATGCGGTCGCGCAATGCATGCATCACCGCCTTGAGCACGTGAAATGCCTGCACCCGGTCATGATGACCCAAATGCCGCATCAGCGCGTTGAGCCACATGTGAACGTCTTCGACACTCTTGTCGAGAATGGGCAGATGGTCCTTGCTCATCCCATGTCTCCCTTGATCGCCCTCATCATAAGATCGTGGGGTCGGATGACTTTGATGTAAATCAGCCCGTCAGTCGAATCCGTTCAAGCGAGGGTCACGCGCTGCATCTGTTCGGGTACCGTGCAGTTCCAGCCCAGTTCTTCCTCAATGCGGTGGCGCAACGCATCCGAAGCGGTGGGTTCGCCATGGGTGATAAAGGTCTGGCGCGGTGCGCTCTTGAAGCCCTTCAACCAGCGCAGCAACCCGTCCGCATCTGCATGTGCCGAAAGCATGGAGAGGTTCTCGACACGCGCGCGTACCGGATAATAGACACCGTGGATCTTGACGCTTTCCGCACCTGCCAGCATGGCGGCGCCGCGCGTGCCGGCGGCCTGGAAACCCGAAAACAGGATCGTGCTGTTGCGGTCGCCGACATAATGCTTGATGTGGTGCAGGACGCGGCCGCCGGTCGCCATGCCGCTGGCTGAAATGATGATCTTGGGCATCGGGTCGGCGGTCAGTGCCTTCGATTCCTCCGGGCTGCGGACGACGCGCGCGATGCTGAAGGCAGCGCGACATTCTGCCGCCGACAAGCGATGGTCGTTTGGATGCTTGGCCAGGAGTTCGGTCGCATCGGTCGCCATCGGGCTGTCGAGAAAGACTGGAACATTGCCGAGCCGTCCCGCTTTGCGCAGGCGGTCAAGATGCCACAGCAGCGATTGCGCCCGTCCGACCGCAAAGGCCGGCACCACGACTGTGCCACCATGCTCCACTGTCTGCTTCACGACGCGCAGCAGTGCTTCCTGTGGGTCCAGCGTGTCATGCTTGCGGTTGCCATAGGTCGATTCCACCACTAGGTAATCCGCTGCCTCGATGAGTGTCGGGTCCACCATCACCGGATCGCCGAACTGCCCGAGATCGCCGGAAAAGACGATCTTCCGGCCCTGGAATTCGCATTGCACGATCGAGGCACCCAGAATATGACCGCCGCGCTGCAAGATGATGGCGGTATCGGGACCGATCTCGCGCCGCTTGTTGAAGGGCAGCGCCTCGATCATCTCCAGCGCCCGCATCGCGTCTTCGGCCGTGTACAGTGGCAGGGCCGGCTCATGTTTTGAAAAGCGGTGCTTGTTGGCAAATTCCGCATCGCGTTCCTGCAGCATGCCGCTATCCGGCAGGATGATGCCGCAGACATCCTTGGTGCCGTCCGAGGCATAGACCGGTCCCTTGAAGCCATCGCGGATGAGGGCAGGGAGGTAGCCGGAATGATCGAGATGGGCGTGCGTCAGGATGACCGCCTCGATCGAGCCCGGCGGCACCGGAAAGGGTGCCCAGTTGCGCAGTCGCAGCTGCTTCAGCCCTTGGAACAAGCCGCAATCGATGAGAATGCGCCGGCCGCCATGGCTCAGCAGGTATTTCGAGCCGGTGACGGTGCCAGCGCCGCCAAGGAAGGTGATCTTGGGCATGTTGTGCTATCCGACTGTGACTGTGATGGGTGCCAAGGACCGAATGACCGCCCGGAATCAGAGATGCTGCAGGCTGAGGGCCGCGAGCAGCACGGCATTGAAGACCATGAGCAGCCCAAGCGGCACTTTCAGCCGCGTCCGGAAGCGCTGCGTCGCAAACCGGCTACCATAGCCGATCGCCCAGGAAAGCGGAAAAGTACCGAGCGCGAAGGCGAGCATCGCAAAGGCGGCGGCCAGCGGGTCGCCGGTGGCAGCGGCCGCCACCAGCGCACCATAGAGCAATCCGCAGGGCAGGAATCCCAGCAGGATGCCCAGCATGTATCCCCGCGTGCCGGTCGGGCGCTGCATCAGGCGCTGCGTCATCGGCTGCAGGAAGCCGAAAGATGCGCCATAGCTCAGGCCCCAGCCTGCCGGTATGGCATCCAGTTTCTGCAGCCCCTGCAACAGGAAGATCGCCGCAGCCAGCCACAGCAGGATCGGCGCCAGCCAGTTGATGTCGAGGCTCGCCGTCACGGGCAGGGACAAGATGGCGCCCAGCATCATGTAGGTCGTGGTGCGGCCAAGCTGGTATGGTATGAGCGCTCCACCGGTAAGTCGATGCCAGGCCTGGCTTTTTTCGATCGGCATCGCCGCCAGCCGCTCCAGCGACTGGGCTGCGACCAAAGGCCCGCACATGCCGGCACAGTGGGTGAGGCTGCCGACCAGACCGGCCAGGAACATGGCAAGAATGATGGAGCCGTGGTCGCCGGCGACAACCAGGCAATGTGCCCCCAATTCCCGGGCCAGATCCAGCATCGGCGATGCAATCCGTTAAGTTTGTCAATGCGATGAACGCCGAACCGTAGGGCCGGGCATTGATCTAAATCAACCTATCATTAACGCGAGCTAGGTAGCTTTCCAACCGAAGGGAGTCGATTCATCCCAGGTCAGCCCGGAGGGGGGCTGCCTAGGCGGATCGAGGGACAGCACATGGCAAGATCCGATACATCGCGCGACGCCCAAGGGCTGCGCTACACATCGATCATCGGGATCGACCTGGAATTGCCGGTCAATCAGGTGACGGTGGAGCAGCCGTGGCGCTGGCTGTTGGCGGGTTGGCAGGATTTCGTCCGGGCTGGCTCGGTCAGCCTCTTCTTCGGCATCGGCATCGCGCTCATCAGTGCGTTGCTGATCTTCGGCTTCTGGCAGAGCGACCTTCGGCCCTACGCCTTTCCGCTCGCCGCCGGTTTCTTCTTCATGGCGCCGCTGCTGGCGGTCGCTTTCTATGAAATCAGCCGCCGGCTGGAGAAGGGCCTGCCGCTCAACGTCGTCGATATCGCCCTGTCATGGCGCCCGCATGCCGGGCAGCTCTTCACCATGGGCCTCATCATGATGTTCCTGCATTTGGCGTGGGAACGGATCGCCATGCTGATCTATGCCGGCTTCTTCAATGTCGAGCTGGCGAGTTGGGAGCATTTCCTCGGCGCCGTGCTTTTTTCGACCGATGGCATTCCCTTCCTGATGGTCGGTACGGCTGTCGGCGGCGTTCTGGCGGTGATGGCCTTTGCCATCGGCGTCGTCGCCTTCCCGATGCTGACCGACCGCGATTGCGGCAGCTTGAAGGCCATCGTCACCTCGATCTGCGCCACCGTCGTCAATTGGCGGGTGCTGATCGGCTGGGGCGCCCTCATCGTTCTGTTCACGGTCGCCGGTATTGCGACCTTTTGTATCGGCCTTGTCGTGACCATGCCCCTCATCGGTCACGCCAGTTGGCATGCCTATCGAGATCTGGTGGAGACGAAAAATGACTGAAAAAACAGATGTCATCGATGCCGAGCGAGCCGGGAGTGGCGCCGGTCTATTCGCTGTCTTTGCTCTCAGCATCATCGCATTGCTGGGGGTTTTCCTGACCGCACATGCGGCCAGTGGCGGCTTTCTGCTGTTCGGCAGCCTGCTCGCCGTCTTCGGTATCCTGATGCTGTTCCGCATCATCGCCGTGCTGATCCCGTCGCAGCACTGAAATTGAAGGACTATCCCATGGCACTCACTCGGGTTGACGGTATGCCGTCATACAACGAACGGATTGTGCGGATGTTCACGCTCGCCTCGATGTTCTGGGGCGTGGTGGGCTTCCTGGTCGGCGTCGTGATCGCCTTTCAGCTGGCTTTCCCGGCATTGAACCTCGGTCTTGAATGGACCTCGTTCGGGCGCCTGCGGCCGCTTCATACCTCGGCGGTCATCTTCGCCTTCGGCGGCAACGTTCTCTTCGCCACGAGCCTCTACGTGGTACAGCGCACCTGCCGTACCGCGCTGTTCGGTGGTCCGCTTCTCGCCGAATTCCTGTTCTGGGGCTACCAGCTGTTCATCGTCCTGGCGGCGAGCGGCTATGTCCTTGGCATCACCGCCGGCACGGAATATTCCGAGCCCGAATGGTATGTCGATCTGTGGCTGACGCTGGTCTGGGTGGTCTATCTCCTGATCTTCCTGGGCACGCTGATGAAGCGCAAAGAGCCGCATATCTATGTGGCCAACTGGTTCTATCTCGCCTTCATCGTCACGGTCGCGATGCTGCATATCGGCCGCAATCTGGCGGTGCCGGTATCCTTCTTCGGCACCAAGAGCTATTCGCTGTTCCCGGGTATCCAGGATGCGATGCTGCAGTGGTGGTACGGCCACAATGCGGTTGGCTTCTTCCTCACCGCCGGCTTCCTCGGCATCATGTACTACTTCGTGCCGAAGCAGGCCGGTCGTCCGGTCTATTCCTATCGGCTGTCGATCGTTCACTTCTGGTCGCTGATCTTCCTCTACATCTGGGCTGGTCCGCACCATCTGCACTACACGGCGCTTCCCGATTGGACGCAGTCGCTGGGCATGGTCTTCTCGATCATGCTGTGGATGCCGAGCTGGGGTGGCATGATCAACGGCCTGATGACGCTGTCGGGCGCCTGGGACAAACTGCGGACCGATCCGATCCTGCGCTTCCTGGTGACGTCGGTCGGCTTCTACGGCATGTCGACCTTTGAAGGCCCGGTCATGTCGATCAAGGCCGTCAACAGCTTGAGCCACTATACCGACTGGACCATCGGCCATGTGCACTCCGGTGCCTTGGGCTGGGTCGCCTTCGTCAGCTTCGGCGCCATCTACTATCTGGTGCCGGCCCTGTGGAAGCGTCAGCGCCTCTATTCGCTGCGCCTGGTCGAATGGCACTTCTGGGTCGCGACCTTCGGCATCGTGCTCTACATCGTCTCGATGTGGATCTCGGGGATCATGCAGGGCCTGATGTGGCGTGCCTATGACAGCCTGGGCTTCCTGCAATACTCCTTCGTCGAAACGGTTGCCGCGATGCATCCCTATTACGTGGTGCGTGGCTTCGGTGGCGTCCTCTTCCTGGTCGGGTCACTCATCATGACCTACAACCTGATCCGGACCATCCGCGGTGATGTGCGTGACGAACGCGCGATCGGCAGCACCGGTGCTGTGCCGGCCAGAGCGTAAACCTGGGCCTGAAACGGAAAGACCCTGTCATGATCAAACACGAAAAGTTCGAAACCAACTCCATCATCCTGCTGGTCGGCATCCTGCTTACGGTGGCGATCGGCGGCCTGGTGGAGATCGTGCCGCTCTTCACCATCGGCGAAACGATCGAGAAGGTGGAAGGGGTTCGTCCCCTTTCGCCCCTCGAGCTCGCCGGGCGCAACATCTACATCTCGGAGGGCTGCTACAACTGCCACAGCCAGCAGATCCGTCCCTTCCGCGATGAGGTCGAGCGCTATGGCCATTACAGCCTGGCGGCCGAGAGCATCTATGATCATCCCTTCCAATGGGGTTCGAAACGCACCGGTCCCGACTTGGCCCGCGTCGGCGGCAAGTATTCCAATGACTGGCAGGCGGCGCATCTCATCGATCCCCGCTCGGTCGTGCCGGAATCGATCATGCCGACCTACGCGCATCTCGCCAAGCAGCCGCTGGTGCTGCCCAACATCGCCGACCATCTGAAGACGTTGTCTCTCGTCGGCGTACCCTATAGCGACGAGATGATCAAGGATGCGGCGGCGGATCTGGCCGCCCAGGCGACGCCGGATGCCGATACCGAAGGCTTGCTGCAGCGCTATCCGAAGGCGGCGATCGGCGATCTCGATGGCGATCCCACAACGATCACCAAGATGGATGCGATCATTGCCTATCTGCAGTCGCTGGGCCGCATGGTGGACTTCACCACCTATCGCCCCGAGCTGGGCGCTGCCAAGGCCGAGGGAGGTCAGTGATGGATATGCATTTGCTGTCGAGCCTCGCTCGGGAACTGTGGGTGGTGTGGCTGCTGATCATTTTCGCCGCCATCATTTTCCACGCCTATCGCAAACGGAACAAAGAACACTTCGCTGATTGTGCCCAGATCCCCTTCCGCGAAGACGCCGAGGAGACCACCCATCATGGCTAATATTGAACGCGATGACGCCACCGGTGTTGATACCACCGGTCATGAGTGGGACGGCATCAAGGAATTGAACAACCCGCTGCCGCGCTGGTGGCTGCTGGTGCTCTATGCCAGCATCATCTACGGCCTCGGCTACACGGTGTTCTATCCGGCTTGGCCGAGCCTTTCGGGTTACACCAAGGGCATCCTTGGCTACAATTCGCATGCCGAGTACTACACCGACGCGGCGGCCGCAGCGGATGCGCAGAAGGTCTATACCGACAAGATCGCGGCCATGTCGGTCGACGACATCTCGAAGGATCCGCAGCTCCTCGAATTCTCGCTGGCCGGCGGCCAGGCCGTCTTCAACGAGAACTGCGCGCAGTGCCATGGCGTTGGCGGGCAGGGGCAGAAGGGCTATCCGGTTCTTGCCGATGACAACTGGCTGTGGGGCGGCACGCTGGCCCAGATCGAGCAGACCGTCCGTCACGGCATCCGTTCCGAAGATGCCGAGACGCGCCAGTCGCAGATGCCGCGCTTTGGCGCGGACGGCATCCTGACGCCCGAGCAGGTGAAGGACGTCGCTGAATATGTCGTCGCCTTGAGCGGCGGCGATGCCGATGCGGCGGGCAAAGAACGCGGTGCCAAGGTCTTTGCCGAGAATTGCGTGGCCTGCCACGGCCAGAATGCCGAGGGCAACAAGGAACTGGGTGCCCCGTCGCTGACCAACAATATCTGGCAGTTCACCGGTGATCGCGCGGCCTTTGCAGCGCAGGTGACATCGCCCAAGCACGGCGTCATGCCGGCCTGGCAGGGTCGCCTCAATGACGACCGCATCAAAATGGTGACCGTTTATGTGCACAGCCTGGGTGGCGGCCAATAGGCCGCCGCTTCCAGGTACCCGAGTTGGAATGAAATGACAGTTCAGGACGCCAGGCAGCCGAAGTCGCCAACCCTTTACGCGGCACATGAGAAAATATATCCGCAGCGTGTCTTCGGCCGCTTTCGCCTGATCAAATGGATCGCTCTGGTCACGCTGCTGGGTTTCTATTACGTGGCACCTTGGCTGCGCTGGGATCGGGGACCAGGCGTCCCCGACCAAGCACTGCTGCTCGACCTTCCGGGCCGGCGTGGTTATTTCTTCTGGATCGAGATCTGGCCGCAGGAGGTCTATTATCTTGCCGGCCTTTTGATGCTGGGGGCATTCGGCCTGTTCCTGGCAACCTCGCTGCTGGGGCGCGTCTGGTGCGGCTTCACCTGCCCGCAGACCGTCTGGACTGATCTGTATCTCTGGGTCGAGCGTTGGATCGAGGGCGACCGCAACAAGCGCATGAAGCTGGATAAGGAGCCGCTCTCGGCTCGCAAGGCCATGCTGAAGGTGGCCAAGCACGCGATCTGGCTGCTGATCGCGCTGCTGACCGGCGGTGCCTGGGCGATGTATTTCAATGACGCGCCCACCTTGGTGCGCGAATTCGTGACATTCCGGGCGACGCCCACGCAATACGGCTTCGTCGCGCTGTTCACGGGCACCACTTACCTCCTGGCGGGCTGGGCGCGTGAGCAGGTCTGTATTTACATGTGCCCCTGGCCGCGCTTCCAGGCGGCGATGTTCGACGAGCGCACCATGCTCGTCACCTATGAAGAGTGGCGCGGCGAACCACGCGGCAAGGTGAAGGCGCTGGCGGCCGATGGCAGCAAGCTCGGTGACTGCGTCGATTGCAACCTGTGCTTTAACGTCTGCCCGACCGGGGTGGATATCCGCAACGGGCAGCAACTGGCCTGCATCGGCTGCGGCTTGTGCATCGATGCCTGCAACGGCATCATGTCGAAGGTCGGTCGCGCGCCGGATCTCATCACCTACGATTCGATCTATAATTCGGCACAGCGTGCCGCCGGTCAGCAGCCGCAGCACCGCTTCGTCCGGCCGCGCACCATACTCTACGCCGTCGTCATCATGATCATCGGCCTCGCCATGGCCCTGTCGCTGAGCCTGCGCACCCGGCTGGACGTGTCGCTTCAGGCCGACCGCTCGCCGCTCTTCGTGCGGCTCAGCCATGGCGACATCCAGAACGGCTACACCATCAAGATCCTCAACATGATCCGCCAGACCGGCGACTATCGCATCACCGTTACAGGCATCGACGATCTGCGCCTCAAAGTCATCGGCGTCGATGACAATACCGTGACCGTGCCGGGTGACGCGGTCGGCACCTTCCGTCTGCTGTTGCAGGCGCCCGCCAAATCGCTGCACGATGAAGCGACCCATATTCGCGTGATGATCGAAGACCAGACAACGCATGAGACCAGCAGCCATGACGCTATCTTCCGCGGCCCTGAAAAGTAGCCCGCCCGTTCGCAAATCGCTGTGGATCCCAGGGCTCTTCGTGCTGGGTTTCCTGATCGTCATCGCCGTCAATGGCGTGCTGATCTATACCTCGATCAGCAGCTTCAGCGGCCTCGAGACCGAGGGCGCCTATGAACGCGGCCTGCATTACAACCAGGCCCTGGCGCTGGCCGCCGCCAATGCCGAGACCGGCTGGCATGCCGACCCCAAGGTGAGCGACGCCGGCAACACGGCGCGCAAGCTGGAAGTCACGGTCACCGACCGCACGGGCGCACCGGTTACGGAACTGCAGATCGAAGCCTATCTGGTCCGACCGACCAATGCGGGCATGGATGACACGCTGGCGCTGACAGATCTGGGTAATGGCCGCTATGCGACGGACTTCACGCCCAAGGCGATGGGCAATTGGGAACTGCGGCTGCAGGCCAAGCGCGGCGACGTGATGTGGCAACAGGTGCAGCGGATCTATTTCCGATGACGAACCTGGCCGCCCAGCAGGAAGAACGCGGCCAGTGCCGCCATTGCGGCGGCGATGTGATCGGCACGTCGGCTTATTGCTGCAGCGGTTGCGAGGCAGCGCATCGACTGATCGGCAAGGCGGGGCTCGCCGCCTATTATCAGCGGCGTATCATCGATGCCGGCCAGCGCCGACCCAAGCCCGAGGATCTGCACCAGCTGGGCGATCTCGCTGCCTGGGTGCGCGAGGTCGACGCCGAGACGTCTGAACTTACTCTGATGATCGATGGGCTGCATTGCGGCGCGTGCGTCTGGCTGATCGAGCAGTATTTGCTGCAGCAGGCCGGGGTGATATCCGCCCGGGTCTCGCTGACCACCCGGCGCCTCACCTTGCGTTGGGAAAAGAGCCTCTGCCGGCCCGAAGCGCTGGCCGAGGGCGTGCAGGCGCTGGGCTATCGCCTGGTGCCCCTCGATCCCAGTTGCCTTGCCGCCAAGGACGAGGCTGAGGTGAAGGCGCTGTTGCGCTGCCTTGCGGTGGCTGGCTTTGCCGCCGGCAACATCATGCTGATGTCGGTCTCGGTCTGGCTCGGGGCCGACCCCTGGACGCGCGACCTGCTGCATTGGGTCTCGGCCATGATCGCCATTCCGGCCGTCGCTTATGCCGGACGTCCGTTCTTTGCTTCCGCCTGGGGGGCTTTGAAAGCGCGACGCACCAATATGGATGTGCCGATCTCGCTCGCTATCATCCTGGCACCATCCTTGAGCCTGCATGAGACCTTTACGGGCGGGCAGCATGCTTATTTCGATTCCGCCGTCACCTTGCTGTTCTTCCTGCTGATCGGTCGCTTCCTGGACATGCGTGCACGCCGGGCGGCGCGGGCGACGGCCGAACAGTTGCTGGCCCTGAATGCCGAGGCGGCGACCGTGATCGAGGCCGACGGGACGATGCGCGATGTGCCGCCGCGTCAGCTCCTCGCCGGCCAGCGCATTCTGGTGGTGGCCGGTGCCCGTGTACCCGCCGATGGCCGGGTGCTGTCCGGCAACAGCCGGATCGATCTGCAGGTGATCTCCGGCGAATCCACGCCCGTCGAGGCGGAACTGGGGACCGGGGTCTTTGCCGGCACCCTCAACATCGAGGCGCCGCTCACCATCCTGGTCGAGAAGGTGGGCGAGGCGACCTTGCTTGCCGATATCATCCGCCTGATGGAAGCGGCCGAGGCGCGGCGCGGGCGATTCGTGCGCATTGCCGAGAAGGTGGCGCGTTATTATTCGCCGGTGGTGCATCTCACGGCGTTGGTGACATTCCTTTCATGGGTCTTTATCGGCGGCATGGCGTGGCAGGACGCCTTGCTGATCGCGATCGCCGTGCTCATCATCACCTGTCCCTGCGCGCTGGCGCTGGCCGTGCCGGCGGTCCAGGTGGTGGCAAGCCAGCGCCTGTTGAAGGCCGGCGTGCTGCTGAAATCGGCCGATGCGCTGGAACGCTTGCGCAGCGTCGACCATATCCTGCTCGACAAGACGGGGACGCTCACCATCGGTCGTCCGGTTCTGACGGCCTGCAGCGATCCAGCTCGGCTCGGCAAGGCTGCGGCCATTGCCAGCCACAGCCGCCATCCGCTCGCTGCCGCGCTAAGGCGCGCGGCTGGCCTCGTGATGACATTGGAAGGTGTGCGTGAAATTCCGGGCCAAGGCCTGGAATGGACAGGGCCGGACGGAATCTGGCGCCTGGGCAGCACGCGCTTCACCGGCCAATCCGACACAGGCGCCGCGACGATGACGCTCTTCCTGGTCGACCCGCAAGGGCGCGCGACTTCTTTCGAATTTGCTGATCCATTGCGCGATGACGCGGTGGCCACCGTGGCGGCGCTCAAGCAAATCGGGCCGGTCGAGATCTGGTCCGGCGACCGTGCGGCGACCGTTGCTGCCTGCGCCGAGACTGTTGGCATTACTGACTGGCACGCCCAGGCCTTGCCGACGGATAAGGTGGCGCGCCTCGAAGCCTTGCGGGTGCAGGGTCGCAACGTGCTGATGATCGGCGATGGCATCAACGATGCGCCGGCCTTGCGCGCCGCGGCCGTCTCGATGGCGCCGGCCAGCGGCGCTGACATCGCCCAGAATGCCGCCGATCTTGTGTTCCAGGGCGACCATCTGGCGCCGGTTCTGCTTGCGCTGCAGACGGCGCAGGCAGCAGATCGCCTGGTGCGGCAGAATCTTGCCATCTCGCTCACCTACAATCTTGCAGCGGTGCCGCTGGCGATCATCGGCCTGGTGACGCCCCTCATCGCCGCTGTGGCGATGTCCAGTTCGTCGATCATCGTTGTCCTCAACGCCCTGCGGGCGGGGCGGGTGCGCAAGGAGAAGGCATCGTGACCGTCCTGCTGTTCCTCATCCCGATTGCGCTGTGCCTGGGGGGGCTGGGCCTGTTTGCCTTTCTCTGGTGCATGCGTTCCGGCCAGTTCGACGATCTCGACGGCGCGGCGCAGCGCATTCTGTTCGACGACGAGCCGGTTCCCGGCCCGGAACACCGCCGGAACTCCTGACATAGATCAATTTGTCGCAGGGGACAGCCCGCTAGGATGGGCTCTCCGGCGTTGGAGTTCCGATGAAGAAGGGCATTATTCTGGGGGTTGTAACGGGGACGTCGTCAGATGACGACGTGCTGGAAGCGGCATTTGCCCTCTCACGCCTCCATGCCAGTCATATCGAGGTGCTGCATCCGCGCCTTGATCCCTACCGGGTTCTTGCCGGGTTTATCGACGGCGTCAACGGACTAGGCTCCTCCGACATCGTCAGCGGCATCCGGCACGATATCGAGCGGCGGCGCCAGACGGCGCATGCCAGTTTCAATGCCTGGAGCGCACGGCACGGTTTGCGCCCCAGCGCCGACAGTGCCAGATCTCCCGAAGCCAGTGCTGCGTGGCGCGACTATGAAGGCACGTATGAAGGTGCCATGACGATCCATGGTCGACTTGCTGACTTCATTGTCGTTGCCCAGCCAAAGGCCGGCGCCCGCGCAGCTCAGGAAGCGGTTGTCGAGGCAGCGATCTTCGACACCGGCCGCCCCGTGCTCTGCGTGCCCACGGGGTTCCGCGCGCTCGACCCCAAAAGTGTTGCCATCCTGTGGAACGGCAGCCTGGAAGCCGCGCGCGCCGTCGGCGATGCCATGCCCCTTCTCGCCGCGTGCGGCAGCGCCGTGGTCGTGACGGCTGGCCAAAGCGACGGCGCAGATCCCACGGATCTGGTCGAACGGCTGGTCCAGCGCGGCATCGAAGCGCGCACCAAACGCGTCGGCACTTTGCACGACATCACCCCGCGCGCGCTGGTGGAAACGCTCAACGAGGGTCGCTTCGGCCTTGTCGTCATGGGTGGCTACGGCCATACGCGCCTGCGGGAAATGGTGCTTGGCGGCCTCACACGGCAGATGCTGACAGAGGCAAAAATTCCCGTACTTCTGGCGCATTAGGAACGCCTCAACAACCATTCGGTAAGCATTCGGCGCTACGCTCCCGCAAGCCATTTTTGCAAGGAGCGGAATATGATCCGGCTTATCAGTGCGCTCATCCTGGGCCTGTCTTTGCTCGCCAGCGGTGTCGCATGCGCGCAGGAAGACCCAGTCCTCACGGTCGACGGCGCCATCGGCAAAGGCCCCAGCATGGCCTTCACCATGGCCCAGCTCGATGCCTTGACGCAGACCGAGATCAAGACCAAGACGCCATGGCATGACGGCGTACATGTCTTCACCGGGCCAAAGCTGCGCCTGGTGCTCGACACGGTGGAAGCCAAGGGCTCCAACATCACGGCCCATGCGCTCAACGACTACTCCGCCGATCTGCCGGTCGAGGATGCCGACAAATACGGCGTGATCCTTGCCACACGCATGGACGGCGAACTGCTGCCGGTCCGCGACAAAGGGCCGATCTTCATCATCTATCCCTATGACAGCGATCCGGTCCTCCAGCACGACGTCTACTATACGCGCTCGGTCTGGCAGATCGACAAGCTGACGTTGAAATAGGGCAATGCTGCCAGTCCTGAGGAATCGCAAGTCGCTCAGCCCGCTCAGCATCACGCTTTTGGTGATGCTGGCGGGATTGATCGGCTGCATCGTCACCTCGGGTATTCTGTTCGAGAAGCGCAAGCAGCTGGTGCAGTCCATTACCGAATCCGGCAGTGAGAACTTCACCTGGGCCTTCAACCAGCTGCGCGTCGAATTCTATCGCCTGCAGGCGCTGGCCGAGGGTGTCGACGACCGCCGGGAGACGCTGGCTGGCAATGACTGGGAACCGGCCCTGCGCAAGCGCTATGAGATTTTTGTAAGCCGGGTCAACACCGTCAACGCCGGCACCTATCGAGACAAGATGGCGACGCAGCAGATCTTCGCTGAAACCATGACGCCGCTCACCGACCTCGTGGCTCAGATGGACGCCATCCTCGACGGCATGCAGGGTTTCAATCTCCGGGCGGTTGATCTCTATCTGTCGGCCGGCCGGTCGCTCGCGCCGCAGATCGACGCGCTGACGGCCAAGGCGGTCGAGGTCGATTCCGCGCGCCTCGGCGATATGCGCGATCGCTTGGTGACACAGGAAAAATACGAGCAGATCAATCTGGCATTCCAGCTGGTCATTCTGGTCGCCTTCGCCAGCCTCGCCTTCTATGGCCTGTTCCGCCTGGATCGGCAGAAACAGCACCTGGTCATCGTCGCCGACGAATTGCGTCAGGCGCGCAGCCATGTCGAGAAGGAGGCCGAGGCCAAGCGCGCGGCGCTGCAGCGTGCCTTGACCGAAGAACAGCGGCACAGCCGCCTGCAACGGCGCTTCGTGTCGATGGCATCGCACGAGTTTCGCACGCCCCTTGCCATCATCGACAGCACGGCACAGCGCATCCTGCGCAAGCTCGAGAACATGAATCACGTTGAACTCGCGGAACGCATCAACCGCATCCGCCAGACCGTTGCGCGCATGGGCGAGCTGATCGAAACCATGCTGGAGGCCGGGCGATCGGAGGAGGGCAAGACCGAATTCAATCCGGTGGACATCGATATCGGCGGTGTCATTCGCCAGGTGGTCAAGCGCCAGCGCGATATTACGCCCGATCGACAGTTCACCGAGGAATACGTCGATCTGCCGCGGGTCCACCGCGGCGATCCGCGCCTGATCGAACACATCCTGGTCAATCTCCTTGCCAATGCGGTTAAGTATTCGCCCAAGGACAGTGACGTGTTAATCCGTGTCATCGGAATTGGCGCGGGCGTCAAAGTCATGGTGACCGACCACGGCGTCGGCATCCCCGCGAACGAATTGCACAATATCGGCGAGACATTCTTTCGGGCCTCGACCTCGGCCGGCATTCCCGGTACGGGCGTCGGCCTCAATCTGGTCAAGAAGTTCGTCGCCTTGCACGACGGCTCGGTTGCGATCGACTCGCGGGTCGGGATCGGAACCACCTTCACAATCGATCTGCCGGGTGCAAAGGGCGCCGGCGCAGCTGCGGCATGACCGCTGAACGGGTGACATCATGGAAGTGACGAGCAACGGTATAACGATCCTCTGCGCCGAAGACGAACCGGAATTGCGCGAGGACATCGTCGGTGAATTGCGAGACGCCGGATACCAGGTGATCGAGGCGGTCAACGGCGAAGATGCGCTGATGGCCATCACAACCTTTATGCCGGACATCGTATTGTGCGACATCAACATGCCGCGCATGAACGGGCTGGAAGTGCTGGAACACGTGCGTGCGTCGGAAACCGAAGCGGCCGATGTGCCGTTCATTTTCCTCACCGCCTATGGCGAGAAGAGCGACCTGATCAAGGGCCGCAAGCTTGGCGCCGATGATTACCTGGTAAAGCCGATCGATTTTGATTTGCTGCTGGCGACCGTGGCGGCCCGGATGGACTCCAATTTCCGCGCCAAGCGTCGCGTGACGAGCCGGGCCCAGCAGTTGGAGCGAGACCTCTCCAAAGTGCTGGCGACAGGTGCGACATCGACCAGCCTGCCCAATGCCGACGAATTGCATGCGATACTGGCGCAGGACAATCTGCCCGACAGCATGCTCGTACTGGCCAGCATGGACGCCTATCATCGCCTGACCCCGCAATTCGGCAGCCAATCGGCGCGCCAGCTGCTTGAACGTTACCTCAGCGCCTTTCGTGCCAGTTCCGGCGATATTCCGGCCCATGTCTATCAGCTGGAGAACGATGTCTTCGCCCTGCTGGTGGAGGGAAGCCATCAGTGGGAGGAGATCGCCCGCAATGCCGGTGGGCTGGTCGACACGACCCTCGAGGTGACTGGCATCCGCCTGCCCGTGACGTCGACAGTTGTCATCGCCGAATACCGGTCGGGTGATGCCCGTTCGCCGGCGCAATTGCTGGATGACGCCTTGCTGGCGCTGCGATTCGCCCGGCGCGATGGCGGCCGCAACCTGGTGCGCGTTGATGACCCGGTGCGCGACCGGTTGCGCATCATGCAGTTCATCGAGGATAATATTGGCAAGGCGATCGCCAATAACGAATTATTCCTGGCGTTCCAGCCGAAGATCAGCTTTGCCGATCGCGGCGTGGTCGGCGCCGAGGCGCTGATCCGCTGGCAAAGCGCGGAACGCGGTCTGATTTCACCAGGCCTGTTCATCCCGATCATCGAGAAGACCGGCTTCGTCGACCGGATCAGCGATTGGGTCCTCGATCACGCGGCCAGAAGTGCGCGCCAGCTGCAGGATGCGGGCTTGCCGACCAAGATCGCGGTCAATGCATCTGGTGCCGAACTGCACAGCCATTTCGTTTCGCGCGTCGAGACTGCCCTGACCGCCCATCAGGTCGCACCGACCTCGCTTGAGGTGGAGATCACCGAGACGTCCGTCATTCTCGATATGGATTTCGCGGCGTCGGTCACCGAAAAACTCCGCCGCCAGGGCGTCAGCGTTGTGGTCGATGATTTTGGCACCGGGTACTCGTCGCTCTCCTATCTGCGCACGTTTCCGCTCGACGGCGTGAAAATCGATCAGAGCTTCGTGCGCGGCATTACGACCAATGCCATCGACCGGCAGATCGTGGAAAGCGTCGTCGGCCTTGCGCGGGCGATCGGCCTCAAGACCGTGGCGGAAGGCGTTGAGACGCAGGAGCAATTCGACCTGCTGAACAGCATTGGCTGCGATGTCGCCCAGGGCTACCTGATTGCCAAGCCGCTGGTGATGGACGATCTGATGAAGTTCATCCGGTCGTAAGTTCATGCGCCGCGAAACGGATCGATGCACTGAACGTCTCGCCTGACGCCAATGTGATCATCCCGGTCTTGCCTGAGAGATTGAAGGCGTCGGTGATGTTGCTGACCGGCTCGGCACAGAAATAGGGCGGGGTGCCGCCAACCGCCTCGGCGGCCTGTGTCGCCGCATCGGGGACATAGAGCACCAACTGGGCAAAGACCGGATCGGCTTCGAGCCTCAGCCCAACTTGCTGCTCGGGCCAGGCGATTCTGGCGACGCCGCCGAAACCGGTAAAGACATTGTCGACGACGACGTCCTCCATGGCGAGGCCGCGATTGAGATCGAGGCGTTCCGGCACGCCGACATGGCGCGTCGGCATCACCTCGGCATCGGTTTCCCAGAAGCCGCGGACAGTGGCGGTAAGGCTGCTTCTCGGCGTCCGCGGAAAATAAGGATGCAGGCCGCAGCCGAACGGCATCGCCAGCACATCTTGGTTGGTGGCAACGAGGTTGACGGCAAGCCCCGCGTCCGACAGCTCAAAGCGCATCTCGGCGTGATAGGCGAATGGCCAACTGCCGTCATTGGCTGGGTCGTGGGTGAAGCCGATCGTGGCGCTGCCCGCATCCGCCTCGATCACCTCCCACGGCCGCTGCCAGCCATGGCCATGCTCGACATGGGGGCCACTGGTGTTGCGTGGCAGATAGATGTCGCGTCCCTCAAAGCGGAACTGACCGTTGCGGATCCGGTTCGAAAAGGGGAAGAGGGGGAAGCAACCGGCCCCCTCGCTGTTTCCGGCGTCGACCGCTGCCTCGCTCATCGGCCGCAGCAGATCGATGCCGCGCCAGGTGAAGCGCCCGATCGCGCCGCCGATCTCAGGATAGAGTGTCAGTGCATAATCGGCGGCCTGAAGAAGACGCGCGCTGCTCATGCGACGCGGCGCAAGGCCCAGGCGTCGCGGCCGTCCAATCCGCCCATATGCCGGGACAATTGGTCGGCATGACGGATGAGGATCGTCGCTAGCTGTTCCTGCCTGTCCTCGCTGGAGTTCTGCTTCAGCCCCGTGATGCTGATGGCGCCCACCGCATTGCCGGTGCGGTCGAAGACGCAGGTGCCAATGCAGACAACGCCCTCGGTATCCTCCTCGTCATCGACGGCATACCCGCGCTGAACCACGCGATCGAGATCGGCTTGCACGGCGGTAAGGCTGGTGATGGTGTGCGGCGTGCGGCGCGGCAGGCCGGTCTCGCGCAGGATGGTCAGCGCCTGCGCGCGCGGCAGGGCGGCCAGCATCGACTTGCCGACAGCGGAAGAATGCGGCAACTCGCGCCGGCCAAGTGCCGCGTCGAAGCGGACGGCCCCCGGGGCGTCGGCCCGCCCGATCACCACGGCATAGCCTTCATCGAGGATGGCGACGCGGCTGGTCAGGCCGACCTCACGCGTCAATGCGCGCAGCACCGGCATTGCCATGTCGGCCAGCGCGATGTTCGAAATCGCCATATCGCCGAGGCGTGCCAGGGACATGCCTAAGCGATAGCGCTTGGTCGGCCCTTCACCGATCGCCGAGATGAAGCCGCGTGAATAGAAGGTCTGCAGGATGGCATAGGTCGCTGCCTTGGAAAGGCCGAGGCCGTTGGCAAGGTCGGTCAAGCGTCCGCCGTCCCGGCCGGCCTTGCTCAGGAGTTCCAGCAGGTCGAGGGCGCGGCCGAGGCTTTGCACCCGGTAGCGTTCGTCGGCGGCTGAATCTTTCCCCGGATTATTGACTTCGCGCATGGCCTCGCCTTACAGTAATGGTGATGCGAAACAGAGTTTCGTAATACCAAACTAAAAGAGAGATCGCAAGACGCGATCCAAGAAGTTCAGAGCACCAGGGCAGGCGGAGACGAGAATGGCCAAATGGCCGCGAAAGCTGCGATCGGCGGAATGGTTCGGCGGGCAGGGCAAGAATGCCTTCATGCACCGCTCATGGATGAAGAACGAAGGCCTGCCGGCGGATGTCTTCGATGGACGGCCGGTGATCGGCATCTGCAACACGTTCTCCGAACTGACGCCGTGCAATGCCCATCTCCGCACGCTCGCCGAACATGTGAAGCGCGGCGTCTATGAGGCTGGCGGGCTGCCGCTTGAATTCCCCGTGATGTCGCTGGGCGAATCCAACCTGCGTCCCACCGCGATGATGTTCCGCAACCTCGCCAGCATGGATGTCGAGGAATCGATCCGCGGCAACCCGATGGACGGCGTCATCCTGCTGGTCGGCTGCGACAAGACCACGCCGGCTTTGCTGATGGGCGCCGCCTCTTGCGATCTCCCGACCATCGCCGTGTCCGGCGGCCCGATGCTCAATGGCAATTTCCGCGGCGCGCCGGTGGGGTCGGGGACCCATGTCTGGAAAGTGTTCGAGGACGTGAAGGCTGGGCGCATCTCGATCGAGGATTTTCTGGCGGCGGAGCAGGGGCAGAGCCGCTCGGCCGGCTCCTGCATGACCATGGGCACGGCCTCCACCATGGCCAGCATGGTCGAGGCGCTGGGTATCGGCTTGCCCGACAACGCGGCCATCCCGGCGGTAGACGCGCGGCGCCATGTGCTGGCCCATCTTGCCGGGCGGCGCATCGTGGATTTGGTCAAGGAGGATGTGACGATGTCGCAGATCCTCACCAAGCGCGCGTTCGAAAATGCCATCCGTGTCAACGGCGCCATTGGCGGTTCAACCAACGCGGTCATCCATCTCGTCGCCGTGGCGGGTCGGCTGGGTGTCGATCTCACCATCGACGATTGGGACCGGCTGGGACGGAGCGTGCCCACGATCGTTGATCTGATGCCCTCGGGTCGTTTCCTGATGGAAGAGTTCTACTATGCGGGCGGCATCAAAGCCGTCATGCGGGCTCTGGGCGAGGCCGGCATGCTGCATCTCGATGCGCCGAGTGTGGCCGGCGGCACGATCGGCGAGATCATCAAGGATGCGCCGAATTACAATACCGAGGTTATCCGCGATTTCGCCAATCCGCTGACGCCCGAAGGCGGCATCGCGGTGCTGCGTGGCAACCTCGCGCCCAACGGCGCGGTCATCAAGCCGTCGGCGGCGACACCGGCCTTGATGCAGCACAAGGGCCGCGCCGTCGTGTTCGAGACCATCGAGCATTATCATGCGCGGGTCGACGACCCGGCGCTCGATATCGACGAGACCTGCGTCATGGTGCTGAAGAATTGCGGGCCGCGCGGCTATCCCGGCATGGCCGAGGTCGGCAACATGCCGCTGCCGGCCAAGCTGCTGAAGAAAGGCATCACCGACATGGTGCGTATTTCGGATGCCCGCATGAGCGGTACGGCCTATGGCACCGTCGTCCTGCACACCGCGCCAGAGGCGGCGCTGGGCGGCCCCCTGGCCCTGGTCCAGGACGGGGACATGATCGAGCTCGATGTGGCGGGTCGGCGGCTGCATCTCGACGTTTCCGAAGCCGAACTCGCCAAGCGCAAGGCGGCCTGGGTGGCGCCGACACCGACTGGCACGGCGACGGGCGGCGGCTATGCCAAGCTCTTCGTCGACCATGTGCTGCAGGCCGATCGCGGCTGCGATTTCGACTTCCTGGTCGGTCAGCGCGGCGCTGCCGTGCCCCGCCAATCGCATTGAGGTTCTCCAAAGTATGACCGGTCTTATCGAGCAGCCCGCCAACTTCCCCAGTCTCAACGGCAAGGTGGTCTTCGTCACCGGCGGTGGCAGCGGTATCGGCGAAAGCATCGTCACGCATCTCTGTCAGCAGCAGGCCAAGGTGACCTTCGTCGATATCGCCGAAGCGGCATCGCAGGCGGTCTGCGACAGGATCGCCGAGGCTGGCCACGCGCGCCCGGATTTCATCAAATGCGATCTGCGCAACATCGATGAATTGCGCCAGGCGATCGCGGCGACGGCCGCCAAGCACGGGCCGATCCGGGTGCTGGTCAACAATGCTGGCAATGACGATCGGCATAAAAGCGAAGACGTGACGCCGGAATACTGGGACGACCGCATGGCGGTCAACATCCGCCACCAATTCTTTGCGGCCCAGGCCGTGCGGCCGATGATGCGCGATGCGGGTGGTGGGTCGATCATCAATTTCGGCTCGATCACCTGGCTGGTGGGTGACGGAGACTGTCCCGGCTACGTAACGTCGAAGGCAGCGATCACCGGCATGACGCGGGCCCTGGCGCGCGAATTCGGACCGGAGCGGATCCGCGTCAATTGCGTGTTGCCCGGCTGGGTGATGACGGAACGACAGGTCAAGCTGTGGCTCGATGAAGCTGGCGAACGGCAGATCAACGACCGGCAATGCCTCAAGGACAAGCTGTTCCCCGCCGATATCGCCCGCATGGTGCTGTTCCTCGCGGCCGATGACAGCCGCATGTGTGCTTCTCAGAACTTCATTGTCGATGGCGGCTGGGTCTGATCCCACCGCTCGTGCCTCCACTTGCTTCAGATTAGGGTGAACAATATGCGCGTTATTCAGTACTTCCAGGACGGCAAGCGGCATGTCGGCTGGATTCAGCCCGATGGCGACCATGCGCGCGAGATCGGCGGCGTCAGCAGCGTGTTCGAACTTGCCAATCTGGCAATCGCACGCAAGACCAGCCTCGAAGCGCTGATCCAGGAACTGGCCAGCGACAAGACGGTCGATTATGCCGGTTTGCTGGCCAAGAACCAGGTCATGGCGCCCATCGAGCACCCGGAGCCGGCGCGCTTCTTCATCACCGGCACAGGCCTCACGCATATCGGCAGCGCATCGGCACGCAACAAGATGCATGTCGCGACGCATGGTGACGGCGCACCGGAATCGGATTCCATGAAGATCTTTCGCATGGGCCTTTCTGGCGGCAAGCCGGAGAAGGGCCAGATCGGCATCCAGCCGGAATGGTTCTATAAGGGTGTCGGCACCTGTGTGTTGGCGCCTGGCGATCCCATTCCGTTGCCGGCCTTCGCTCTCGCCGGTGCCGAGGAGGCCGAAATCGTCGGTCTCTATCTGGTCGGTCCCGATGGCCAGCCCTATCGCATCGGCTATGCGCTGGGCAACGAGTTCTCCGACCACCTCACCGAGGCGCAGAACTATCTCTATACCCAGCATTCAAAATTGCGTGCCTGTTCCATCGGGCCGGAATTGCTGATCGGTGATCTGCCGGAAGATGTGCGCGGCAAGTCGCGGATCATGCGTGACGGCAAGGTGCTGTGGGAGGAAGACTTCCTGTCCGGCGAAAAGAACATGTCGCATTCAGTGGCCAATCTGGAGCACTATCATTTCCGTTATTCGATGTTCCGGCGGCCCGGCGACCTCCACGCCTATTTCTTCGGTGCGGCGGTCATGTCCTATGCCTCTGGCGTCAAGACACAGGTGGGGGACGTATTCGAAATCGAGGCGGAAGTGTTCGGCAAGACGCTCCGTAACAAGATGGTGGCCGTGCCGGATGAAGGTCTGGTGACGGTGAAGGCGCTTTAAAGACATCACGATTGAATGATGCGATCGAACGACCAACAAGGAGAGCTAGCATGTTTGGGAAATGGGTAAAGCGCAGCCTGCCGGTGATGGCCAGCGTTTGCGTGCTGATGAGCATGGCGGCTGGCGCCGAGGCCAGGGAGTTGCGCGTTCTGGCCTGGCAGGGTTATGCCGATGACGATTGGGTGAAGGAATTCGAAGCCAAGACCGGCGCCGATGTCAGTGTCGTCTTCATCGGCACGGATGACGAAATCTGGGCAAAGATCAAAGGCTCGGAAGGCAAGGATTTCGACCTCTTCGCCGTCAACACGGCGCAGTTGCAGCGCTATATCGATGCCGGCCTGACGACACCGATCGATGTCGACAAGGTGCCGAACCAGAAGACGCAACTGCCGATCTTCAACGACCTCGCCAAGGTCAAGGGCGTTATGCGTGACGGCAAGGTGCATGCCATCCCGTTCTGCTTCGATTCGATCGGGCTGATCTACGACACCAACAAGGTGAAGACGCCGCCCACCTCGATGGACGTGCTGTGGGACCCGCAATACAAGGGCAAGGTCCTCGCCTATGACAACGGCGAGCACAACTTCTCCTTCACGGCCCTCACCATGGGTATCGAGGATCCGTTCCATCTGACGCCTGAGCAGATGGATAAGATCAAGAAGAAGCTGGTCGACCTCAAGGGCAATGTGCTGAGCTTCTATTCGACCGCCGACGAAGCGCTGCAGATCTATCAGAGCAATGACGTGGCGCTGATCTGGGCTAATTACGGCCAGCAGCAGGTCAAGGCGATGAAGGATGCCGGCGCGCCCATCGCTTATGTCAATCCGAAGGAAGGCGCCTTGGCTTGGCTCGACACCTGGGCTTTGACCAGTGGCGTCGAGGACAAGGAACTGGCCGAGGAATGGATCAACTTCCTCCTGCAGAAGCAGATCGGCGAGCAGTTGTCGCAGCGTACCGGCTTTGGCAACACGGTGGCCCCGTCCGCCAACGCGGCACCCGATGACAAGCTGATCTATCTGGAAGCGGTCGAGGATCCGACCAAGCGTGCCGATCTCTGGAACGAGATCAAAGCGGCGCAGTAATTGCCGCTATCGGTGCTGAACTTCGCGCTGGAAACGCCCCTCACCCCAACCCTCTCCCCGCTCACGCGGGGCGAGGGAGCGTGGAACTAGCCCCTCGCCCCGCTTGCGGGGAGAGGGGTTGGGGTGAGGGACTTCCCCGTTATTTCATAAGTGATTTAGATTTTTCCATGACCACCGAACGATTGCTGCTGGAACTGAGGGCCGTCTCGAAGAGCTTTGGGCATACCGAGGTTCTGCAGCGGATCGACCTTGCCGTACGCGACGGCGAATTCATCACCATCCTGGGGCCGTCTGGATCCGGCAAGACCACGATCCTGCGGATGATCGGCGGCTTCGAGAGCCCGAGCAGCGGCGAGATTCTGTTGGACGGCGCCGATATCAGCGCGCTGCCGATTAACAAACGCCCGTTCAACACCGTATTCCAGGACTATGCGCTTTTCCCGCACATGACCGTCGCCGCCAATGTCGGCTATGGTCTCAAAGTGCGCGGCGTCAAGAATGCCGAGATCGATGCCCGCGTCGGTGAGGCGCTGCAGCTGGTGGCGTTGCGCGAGTTTGCCGGTCGTTTCCCGGCGCAGCTCTCCGGCGGCCAGCGCCAGCGTGTCGCCCTGGCCCGCGCCATCATCTGCCGGCCGCGCCTCATCCTGCTCGACGAACCCTTGGCGGCACTCGATGTCGAGCTGCGGCACCAGATGCAATCCTTCCTCAAGGACATCCAACGCGAAATCAAGACGACCTTTCTGTTCGTGACCCACGACCAGGAGGAGGCCATTGCCATGGCCGACCGGATCTGCGTCATGAACAATGGCCATATCCAGCAGCTGGGCAGCGCGCATGAGGTCTATTATCGGCCAGCAAGCGAGTTCGTGGCCCGATTCTTCGGCGACAACAACCTGGTCGAAGGGCGATTGGGACCGGTTGCTGGCGGGCATCGGCGCATCGAGACCGCGCTGGGTTCGCTGCTCTGTGCGATCGACGGCCAGCCGCACCTCGCTGCCGCTCCGGAGGGTGCTGCGGCCTATGCCGTCTTCCGGCCGGAAGCACTATCGCTCAACGCCAGCGGTGCCGGCGACGAGAACCAGGTCCGCGGCCATGTCACCGGGTTGCAGTTTGCCGGTGCGCATACCCTGGCCAATGTCCGCGCCGGCAGCGACGCGCTGATCCATCTGCGCCTGCGCCTGCCGAGCAAGGTCGAAGGTGTGGCTCTTGCGGCGGACGATGCGGTGACCCTCCATTGGCGGGCGAATGCCTGCCGCCTGGTCCTCAAATGAACGCTGCGCCGAAACAGAGCCAGCTGTGGCCCGCGCGGATCGCGGTCTTCTGCTATCCCCTGGCCTTTATCCTGTTTCCTCTGGCGGCCTTTCTTGCCTACAGCTTCTTCTGGACCGAGCATGGGACGATGTCCTATGCGCTGACCCTCGGCAATTATCAGCGCTTCTTTACCGACCCGATCTTCCTGCCGGTGCTGTGGCAGACCTGCGTGCTGTGCCTGGAAGTCGCTATCCTCACCATTCTGGCGGGCTATCCGGTGGCCTACTTCCTGGCCGGGCTTCAAGGGCGCAAGCGCTATGTCCTGTTGATGCTGATGCTGGTGCCGCTTTTGATGAGCTATGTCATCAAGATCTACGCCATCCGCTCGATCCTCGGCGGCAATGGTGTGCTCAACCGAACATTGATCTGGCTAGGGCTCATCGACGAGCCGCTCACCTTCTTCGTCTTCAATCTCAACGCCGTGCTGCTCACGCTGACCGTGCTGCTCATTCCTTTTGCCGTCCTGCCGATCTTCCTGTCGCTGGAACGAATCCCACGCAATCTCATCGACGCCTCGGCCGATCTCGGCGCCAGCGCCGCGCAGACATTCCTGCGCGTGATCCTGCCCTTGAGCCTGCCTGGCGTGATAACGGCACTGACCTTCGTCTTCGTGCTGGCGATCGGCGACTTCCTGACGCCGCAGATGGTGGGTGGGCAAAGCGGTTTCACCTTCGGGCGCATCATCTATTCGCAGTTCGGCACGGCCTTCAACTGGCCGTTTGGTGCAGCACTTTCCGTGATCCTTGCCATCGTCGTCATCGGTGCGATCGCCGTCGGCACCGTCTTCGGCCGTGACCGGAGCGCCGGCCGATGACCAGGGATTCGAGAACGCCCTATTGGCTGATGGCGATCACGGGGCTGGTCTTCATCCTGCTCTACGGGCCCATCTTCGTTCCCATCGCCTCATCCTTCTTCGCCTTGAAGCAGGGCGTCGTCGATTGGCAGCAGCCGACTGCCTCGGCCTATGTGACGCTAGTTTCTAATGAAGGCATTCTCATTGCCTTGCGCAATACGCTGGTTGTTGGCGGTGCCGCCGTCATCTGCTCGCTGATCCTTGGCATCGCCAGCGCGCTCTATGTGAACAGCGGCAAGTCCAAGGACAGGGCGGTGCTGCAGTTCATCATCTTCCTGCCGTTCCTGATGCCACCCATCATCACTGGTCTGGCCTTGCTGATTTACTTCCGCGAGATCGATTTCGATCGCTCGCTGGTGACCGTCATCATCGGCCATACCGTCTTCGTGCTGGCATTGGTCTACCGGACCCTGTTGGTGCGGCTGCAATCGTTGAGCCGGTCGCTCATCGAAGCATCCTATGATCTCGGGGCGAGCGGCTGGCAGACCTTTCGCTATGTGCTGCTGCCCAATCTCACCTCGGCGATGATCGGCGCCGGGATCCTGGCCTTTGCGCTCTCTTTCGACGAAACGATGATCACGCTGTTGGTGACGGGCACCGACAACACCTTGCCGATCCGACTGTGGGCGATGATGCGCCTGGGCTTCACCCCTGATATCAACGCCTTGGTGGCGGCCATCCTTGCCTTCACCACGCTGCTCTGCCTGCTGGCGGCCCGCTATCTGATGCCCAAAGAGGGCTGATCAATCTTCCAGCATGTGGCCGAGCGGATGCAGCGCCTCGATCCGGTCGCTGACGATCTTGACCATGGCCAGCATCGGCACGGCGAGAATTGCGCCGGGCACGCCCCACATCCAATACCAGAACACCAGCGACAGGATGACGCCGACGGGGTTGAGCGTAAAGCGCTTGGCAAGCAGAATCGGTGTCACGATCTCTCCCTCGATCACGTGAATGACGAGATAGAGTGCCGCGGGCAGCACGGCCAGCCAATTGTCGAAGGTGATGAAGCCGACCAGCAGAAAAATGCCGATCCCCACCAATGGCCCTAGGATGGGGACGAAATTGACCGCCAATGCCAGGACGCCCCACAGCAACGGATCGGCCATGCCGCAGAAATACATGGCGATGGCGACCATCACGCCAACCGCGACATTCATGATGCTGATCGTGACCAGATAGGCCGAGATATCGTCTTCGATCTGCTGCGAGATCTCGATCAACTGCCGCTTCTGGCGGAAAGTGGGCAGCAATTCCACCAGCCGGCGCAAAAACTTGTCGCCGGCAACCAGCAGGAAAAACAAGATGATGGTGGTGGTGAAGAGGCCATCGGTAATGGCGCGCAGCCCCTCGATGACAGTGCCCACCAGATCGAAATGCTGGACGGCCACCGTATTGCTGCCGCCGTTGGTGGCACGCTCGGCATGGCGCACGAGGCGCTGGATGAAGTCGATTGGCTCGTGCAGCAGGCTGAGGCGTTCCGTCAGCGTTGCGATGGCATCGGGCAGTTTGGCTATCCAGAGGCCGGCGGATCCGCTCAACGGTATCCAGGCCAGCACGGCGACGCCAAGCAGGAAAAGGATGGTGAGCACTGCCGCAACCGATCGTGGCAGGCGCGCCTTCAGCCCGATCTTGAAGACTGGTTGTAAAAGCAGGCGCAGGACGAACGCGATGATGACCGGCAAGACGACCGACTGGGCGAAATAGAGGGCGACCAGACCGGCAATGACCGCCAGAAACAGAACAGCCCCCGCCTGGGTATTGGCGCGGCGCGCTTCCGGCTCGCTCTCACTGGATACGACCAGGGGCGCATTCGCCGGGATCGTGTCCCGTTGCATCGGCGCGCTCTCCAAACTACTCATGGCCGCGATGCCCCAAAATTGTGCGGGCATATAACAAAGAGAGCCCAGGCTTGTTCCTGTTGCTCGCCCTAATTCCTTTGTGACGGGAACTCTGTCCGATTTTTACTGTTCAGCTTTCAATCCCACGCCGGAATTAGGCCGGCAGAGCGGATTCTCTTTCCTCGTCCAGCCTGATTGGAGGCAGAATGACTAAAATTCGTGCAGCCGGAAGTTTCGAAGATGCCACCCTGGATGTGTTGCGCATTCTCGGTGTCACCAATGCCGCCAAAGCGGCCAACCTGTCGCCCAAGACGATCAGGGATTATTCGGATCCCGACCGGGCGGGGCGCCCGACGCTGGCCAAATCGGTTCTGCTGGATGCGGCCTGCTATGCCAAGGTCGGCCGCGCGCCTTTCCTTGAGGCTTACACCAAGCAGCTTGCCGATGCGACCGCCCAGACCCCGCGTGAAGCGGGCGATGTGCTGTCCGAGGCACTCGACTTGCCGGGCGCTGTCGGGCGCTTGCTCGATGTCATCCGCAAATCGCGGACGCCCGGGTCTCCAAACGGGGTAAAGCTCTCGCCCAATGAGGCGTCGGCCATCGTCAAGGAGATCAAGGCGCCGCGCCAAGAACTAGACGACCTCGAATTTGCCGTCGTTTCGGCGGCAGCGAAGTCGTCTAACGGGTAACTTCACGCGCCGCTCGGCCCTAGATCGGGCGGTTCGTTGCAAGCGTGTGGAAATGGATGACCGTCGTTGTCCCCGGCGGGCCGGCGACGGTCATTTTTCCGCCCAGCTGCTTGGCAAAGGCGGCGATCAGCGTTGTGCCCATGGTCGAGGCAGGGTTCGCTGGAGCGGTGGCACTCGGACCGATGCCGTTGTCGGCAATCGACAAGCTTGCATCGCCATCAGCCGTGACGTCGAGACGGATATCGATCAGTCCCGTGCGGCCGTCCGGGAAGGCATGCTTGAAACTGTTGGTGACGATCTCCGTCGTCAGAAGCGCCAAGGGGACGGCGCGATCGCCGCTCATGCGCAATTCCGGCACCTCCAGCTGAACACTGACGCGCCGTGCCGCCACGCCCGAACCATCCTGCAACATGTTGCACAGATTCTTCATGAAAGGCGCAAGATCGATTTCCTTGAGGTCTTCGCTTTCATAGAGATGGCGATGAACCAAGGCCAGCGCGTTGATGCGGATCTGCAGCTCCCCAAAGGCTTCGCGAAATGCCTCGCTGCGCGGTAGCCGGGCATAGAGGTTCAGCAGGCTTGTCACGATCTGCAGGTTGTTCTTCACCCGGTGGTGAATCTCGCGCAGCATCAACTGCTTCTGGGCGAGTGATTCCCTGAGATCGGCTTCGCGATGCTCAAGGCGGATCGCCATGGATTTCAAATTCTCGCCGAGCTGCCAGATCTCGATCGGTGCCCCACGCAGCTCCGACACCGTGTCCAGTCGGCCAAGTGCCATGCCGTCGGCGGCCGCGGCGAGTTTTTCGGTCCATTTTGTGACCAGGAAGCGTGCACCGAGGATTGCCGCCATCATGCCGGCGATCGACACCAGACAGAGAATGCCGATCTGCACCAGCAGATCGTTGAGCAACGGATCGACGACACTCGCCCGCGGTATGCCGAGCAGAACGAACAGGCTGCTATTACCCAGAGCATTGACGGCAAAGATGCGTCGCCGTCCATCTCCGCCCGTTGCTTCAAACTGGCGCAGACCACCAGTCGTGATGCGGTTGATGTCCTCGGGGCTCGGCAGGTGTGCGCTTTGGTTCTCGCCACCCGCGGAATTGACCAGCACCTTACCACGGTGATCGAGCAGGGTGACTTCAGCCATGCCGGGAAGTCCCGGCTCCTGACCGACGGCCGCGAGCCAATTGAGGCGGATCGCAAGGGCGACGACACCTTTGAGAACGCCATTGACGTCAAAGATCGGCGCACCGTAGGCGATGATCGGCTCATTCAGTATCGGTGACACCAGATAACCGCTGATACTGGGTGATTTAGTAGCGATGACATTCTTGAACCAGGTGCGCCCGGAAACATTGATCAGGCGCTTGCTTTGGTCCCACTGACACAGTGCTTCGCCATTCAGGTCGAATAGGACGGCTGCACCGTAGGGCGGATAGGGCTGGACGGCACGTGCAAAGGCTACATCGCAGGCGCCACGCGTTGGGGTATCCTGCGCGCCGCGTAGGACGGCCAAAACATCCTCATCGCGGGAGAGATTCTGTGCGATCTGCTGCGACTGCCACAGCAAATTGCTTTCATAATTCGATGCAAGTTCGGAGAAGCGCAGCGTTGCATCATGCGCTGCGCTGATCTGCACTTTGAAATTGCCGACGGCAGCGCCGATACCGAACACGCTCGGCACGACGAGAACGATCAGAAACAACAGGATGAGGCGGTGCCGTAACGGCTGCAGCCACGATCCGATCATCGTGATGCCACTCCGAATTGAGACTCAGGCCGGCGCATGGTAAATGCTACTCCCTCGGCGCACGGCGTTACTGACGGCTGCCCTTATCCGATCGTGGCAGGGCAGCCGCCTCAAATGGTGGACAATACTTCGTTAGACCGCAATGCGTTTGGCGTGACCGGCAGTGGTGAAGGAAAGCGCCTGCGAAATGGTGACTTTGAGCGTGTCGGGCTCAAACGGCTTGGTGACCAGATAAGTCGGCTCCGGCCGCTCGCCCGTCAACAAGCGCTCCGGATAGGCAGTCACGAAGATGACCGGCACCGACGACATGCGCAGGATATCGGTGACGGCGGTGATGCCGGAACCGCCGGCGCCGAGGTCGATATCGGCAAGGATAAGGCCCGGCTGGCTCTTCTTGAAGATGGCGACGGCTTCGGTCTGGCTGGCCGCAACGCCGACGACTTGGTGGCCAAGCTCGGTGACCAGGCTGGCGATATCCAGCGCGATGACGGGTTCGTCCTCAATGACCAGGATCGACGTTGCGATCTGCTGGTTCACCGTCGCCCAGGCATCGACCAGCAAGGCCTCAGCCTCGGCGACCGGAATATCGAGAATTTCGGCGGCAGAAGCCGTCGAGAAGCCCTCAAGAGAGGTGAGAAGCAGGATCTGGCGCTCAGACGTCGGCAGGGCCCGCAAGCGCGCCTCGACCGACAGATCGACCAGTTCGGCGCCCTCGCCACCGTCGATATTGCGATTGGCCACGGCATGGAACAGACGGAACAAGCCGCGCTTCACATCAGTACCTGCGGCGAGCAGGTCCGGTTCGGCCAGCAGCGCTTCCAGGCAGACGCGGACATAGAGGTCGCCCGAGTCCTGTGACCCCATCAAGGCGCGTGCGTAGCGCCGCAAGTACTTGAGATTATGAACAATTTCTTCGGAATTTGCCCGCACGGCTGCCACCCTCTGGTTGGATTTGTTAGGATGCCGACGTGTCCGATCGGCATTTTTTGGATAGGTAAGGAACCGATTCACCCGACTTGGGTTCCCCTTCGCGAGAGAAAAATCCGCGACTGCAGGATCACGTCGCTAATCTTAAAACGACTCTACCTGAACGCAAAGGCGGCAGGGGGGGCTTATAGCGGGTTCGTCAGGTGTCGAGGACGGGTGCGGGGCTGGCGCATCCGGTGGATCATAGTTTGATAAGGCAGTTCTCCATCGTGACCTCAAACAAGAATGAAACTGACATGAACTCGCCGGAGAAAAATGTGAGTAAACCATCCGGAACGACCGTCCAGGCATCCGACACCGACGTAACTGGCGCTTTGAGCGCATCGACCGAACGCAATCCGCATGGTGCGGCTGGCGCGCGCGCCCCCCAGCCCATGGATCGCTGGTTTGATGATCAGCTCAGCAGGTTGTTTAATGACGTCACCAGCGAGCCACTGCCGCCCGACCTTGCCGATTTGGTGGGTAAGTTGCGCGCGCAGGGAAAAAAGCCGGACGACAAATAACTTCGCCGCCCTGTGCCACGATCATAAGCCAATGCCCATGCCGGCTCTTGCCGAATTCGCGGTCGAGACGGCACGACAATGCTGCGTTCCTGGGATGCGGCTCAGGGAAGCCACCCAGGAACTGCCTCTAAAGTGCAGCGTTGGGAACGGAATGAAAGAGAAGTTTATGGATACGCAGGTGACGAAGGTTCCAATGAACGTCGAAGCCATGCTGCTGGACGTGATCCCGCATTTGCGTGCCTTTGCGCGATCACTGACGCGCAACCGCGATCAGGCCGATGATTTGACCCACGATGCCGTGGTTCGGGCGCTCGCTGCCATCGACCAGTTCACGCCGGGTACCAACTTCAAGGCCTGGATGTTCACAATCCTGCGCAACCTTTACTACAACGAGTGCCGCAAGCGCTGGATCAAGTCGACGCCGCTCGATGAGATGGGTGGCGACGAGCCTTCGATCGGCCCGTCACAAGAAGCCAATTTGGAGTTCAATGACTTCCGTCGTGCATTCTGGCAGCTGAATTCAGATCAGCGCGAAGTCTTGATCCTGGTCGGCGCCAGTGGTTTTTCCTATGAAGAGGCTGCGGAAGTTTGCAACTGCCGTGTCGGCACCGTGAAAAGCCGCGTGTCGCGTGCCCGCGCTGAGCTGAAGCAGATTCTGGAACAGGGCAATCTGCTGGGATCGCGTGGTGACGCAGCGCCGCTGCATCCGGACGGGCTCGAGGAATTTCTTGGCCGGGAAACGGTAACGACGCCGGACAGCATCAGGGGAGCAGGAACACAAAAATGAAGCCATTATCAATCATTGGGATCGTGTTGGTGGTCGCGGGCGTCGCGGCCCTTGCGATCGGGCGCATCTCCTACACTACTGAGGAAAAGGTGCTCGAGGTAGGACCCCTCGTCGCCACCGCCGACCAAGAGCATACGGTACACATTCCCGATGTCGCCGGAATTGCTGCTATCATCGCCGGGATCGCCCTGGTCGTCGTGGCGCGTCGCCGCGCCTAAGTGTTCCGCTTATTGGGCGTGAGCTTCTTCCCGCCGTTGCTCCAGTAGATGCGGGAATGTCAGTGTCGAGCGGAACCCGCCATGGTCGCCGCTCTGCTGCAGGTCAGCGCCCAAGCTGCGCGACATCGCATCGACGATGCGTGACCCGACACCAGTCCCCTTGGCCGACTGCGCCGGCCCCGTCTGGCCGACACCCTCATCCTCGACCGACAATACCAGTTTGTTGTCGCCGATGGGCGCCAGCTTGACCACGATTGGGCCACCCTCGTCGGGGTAGGCGTATTTCAGTGCGTTGATGACCAGCTCGGTGACGATAACGCCGACTGAAATCGCCCGGTCTGTTGGCAGCTTAACATCGTCGATATCGATCGCCAGATTGCAGCCCCGATCTTGTGCCGCCAACTGCTGATCTTCCAGCAGTCTGGTAAGATATGGCCGCATCTGAACGTGCTGTATGTCATCCGAGGTGTATAGCCGCTGGTGCACCTGGGCCACTGCGATGACTCGTTCCGCCGCCTGACGCAAGACGTCTTTGGCGTGGGCGTCTTGTGTCGACGACGCCTGCAGGCGGATCATTGACGTGATCAACTGCAGCGAATTACCGATGCGGTGATTCATCTCGTGCAGCAGGATCGATTGCTTGGCTGTCAGTCGTTCCAGCCTCTCATTGGCAGCGCGCATTTCCGCTTCGGCCTGCTCCTTGGCGCGGCGCAGCTGGGCCTGCAACACCGCCGTGCCAATCGCCTTGCGCAAGAGAGCGAGGAAAGATCCCTGAAGATCCTTGACGACGAAGTCACTGGCGCCAGACTTCAGTGCCGCGACGGCGATATTGATATCTTCGCTGCCGGTCACGTAAATGACAGAAGGGGCGTGCGGCAGGCCGGTGAGCGCAGCAAGGATCTCCAGCCCGTTTTCGCCAGGCATGAAATGATCAAGGCCAACCACTTCGAAGGCGCTTTCGGCAGCCAGGCGCAATCCGTCATTGCCGCTATGGGCGACGGTGGTGTCGATGTCGTGGCGCGCCAACTCTCTGGCCACCAGCCGGCAGATGCCGGGGTCATCATCGATGTAGAGAATATGCGGTCGTGGCGTCATGTCTGCGGGTCTGCTTATGCCGGCGGCAATTCGATGATGCTGAAGAACAGGCCGAGCTGGCGCACCGAATTGGCGAAGGCTTCATATTCCAACGGCTTCTTCACATAGGCGCTGCAGCCCAGTTCATAGCATTTCTGGATCTCGAGCTTGTCGTCCGTCGTCGTCAACACGATGATCGGGATGCGCTTGGTGCGCTCGTTCGACTTGACCTTGGCCAGGATGTCGAGCCCGCTCATGTCCGGCAGGTTGAGGTCAAGCAGGACCAGGATGCGCCGGTCATCGCCGGGATGGCCGCTCTGGCTTTTGGCGTTGATGAAGGCCAATGCGTCAGCACCCTTGGCGAAGGGGATGATCTCGTTCGATATCCCGGCGCGGCGAATGTTCTTTTCGATCAGCCGGGCATGGCCTTCGTCATCTTCGATCATCACGATGCTGACGGGGGCAGTCGTCATAGGGCGGTCCTTTCTGTCTCTTGCGGTTCGGCTAGGGGGCTGGGGTCCGCCTGCGGCAGGAGAACGGAGAATACACTGCCCACGCCGAATTCCGATCGGCAACTGATTTTGCCGCCTAGGCGGCGAATAAGGACCCGCAGGTGGGCCAAGCCAATGCCTTCGCCCGGCCGGTCCTGCTTGCCGCCGCGGCGGAACAGGTCGAAAACCCGTGCCTGGTCCTCCGGCGTGATGCCGCGGCCATTGTCCTCGATCTCGATGATGACCGCGCGACCGATGGCTCGACCGCGCACCTGAATGCGGCCAAGGCGGCTCTCGTCGAGATATTTGACGGCGTTGTCGAGGAGGTTGCTGAAGATTTGCTCGGCGGCGAGGCGGTCTGTGACCAGCGCTGGCAGCGGCTCCACGACGATTTCCGCGTCAAGCTCGCTGGTCCGGTGCTTCAACGTCGCAGCAATCTCGCCGAGCAGGGCATTCATGTCGATGAGCTCATAATGGAAGCGGCGCTGGCCGGACCGCGCAAGCTTGAGTACGGCGCTGATCAGGCGGTCCATCTTGACGGTCGATTGCTGGATGAAGTCCAGCGCCTCGCCGAACTCCTGGTCGATCTCGGCCACCGGACGGGGCAGCAGACCCGCTTCGTCCCGGATACCCAGCATCTGCGCGGTCTCGCGGCGAATGGTGGCGAGTTCGGCTGTGAAGCCCATGATATTGACCAGCGGCGAACGCAGGTCGTGGCTGATGATATAGGCAAATTTCTGGACCTCTTCATTGGCTTCCTGAAGATCGGCCGTGCGGGCGGCCACGCGCTCTTCCAGCAATTCATTGGCGTGCCGCAAGGCGCGCTGGGTCTGCTGCAGGCCGCGGGTATGGCGAATGCCGCTGAGGACGGCCAGGGTCGAAACGCTCAGCACCAGCATGGCGGCGCCCAACTGGACCGCCAGCAGCCAGTTGCTATTCCGGTGCCAGGCCGCGATGCGCACTTCCGTCTGGCGGGTCGAGGCCTGCCACATTGCGGCGATACTCTCGCGGATCTGGTCCATGAGGCTCTTGCCGGCATTGGTCTTGACCACGCCCAAGGCTTCGTCCTGATGCCCGTTCTGGGAAAGGACAAGCACGTGTTCCATCTCACCCAGTTTGGCGTTCACCAGCGTGCGCAGATTGAGAATCTCGGCCGCCAGCTCGGTATCGTTGCGCGTACTTTCGGTGAGCGTCTCCAGCGCCGGTCCCACCTTCTTGATGCTGTCGTGATAGAGGTCGAGATAGGCTGGGTTGGTGGTGAGCAGGAATCCGCGTTGACTGCTCTCGGCGCGCTGCACGAAGATCAGCAGGCGGGCAATGTCGGTTGTGACGCGCTGGCCGCGCAGCATCTCCGTGCCGGCGTCGCGGTTGTCGAGCGTGAGCAGGACGGAAACCACGGCGATGATCGCAACAAGGGCCGTGGCCCCGATCAGAATCAATAACTGGCTGACCGGTCTGGGCGCGGCACCCTCTGCGGAATCAACCTCCACTTGCAGCAATTCCGGCATCGTAGCTTCCGCAGGCAACGCTGGGCGGACCAAACAAGAACTCCGTCATGTGAAATGGAGGCAAGGCAGGGCAGCGGGTGGGCGAGTTTCGCCGCGACGCGCCGGACCACATCCTGGTCAGTGTCGGGATCGAGGTCAAGATATCACGCTCACAAAATCCCCGACATTTATCGGGACTGTCGGTCGGATCGATAGCCATTCTCCGGAACTGTGGCGACGACACCGGGTTGATGAACTGTCACATCTCGCTCGCGCCGCCCGGATTGGGGGGCCAAGACATGGAGTAATCGCATGCTCGGTACAATCCTGCTTGTTCTGTTGATTCTGATGTTGCTCGGCGCTTTGCCTGCCTGGCCGCACAGCCGCGGCTGGGGTTATGCGCCAAGCGGCATCGTCGTCGTGTTGCTGGTGGTGCTGGTCGTGGCGCTGTCGACCGGACATATCTAAGCCACCCAAAAAAGGAACCCTGCCGGCACCATGTCCGGCAGGGTTTTTCATGGGCTGTGCCGACCATCAGGCGATGAAATAGCCCGTCACGATGGCGAGCGCCAGGATCGACAATCCGAACGACATGAAGAGAACGTTGCGGACGCGGCCGCTGATGATGCCGGAACGCGCCGCTTCGGCGGGGACGTGTTGCTGCTGCTCCGGCATGTCACACCACCGATCTTGCCGCGTCAATGCGCGCCGCCAGGCTGCTTTGCTGGTGGGGACAAGGCGGTACAACGGGTGCGATCCATGGCTGTGGCGTGCTTGCCGGCGTGGGCACGGAACGAGTGGGCGTGGACGTCATGGCAGAACCTTTCGCATGATGATGCGCAGGCTAAACACCGCAAAGCGCCATCGGTTGCCTGGAAATTCAGGCGGAATTGGCGGCGCGGCGCAGGTGGGGCTGTGGTGCTTCGGTGACGATGCTGAAACCGCGCCGGGTGCCGCTGTAGAGCAGCCCGATCAGGGGCAGGACTTCGGAGCCGATGCCAGGCCGGCTCGCCACATTGTCCTTGGCGATATGCGTCTTGAGCGCTGGGTCGTCGCCCGCCCGCGCCAGGGTGAAGCGCTCTGACGCCGTTTTCTGAAGCAGGTCCGCGCCATAGAGGAACTCGCAGGGCAGCATGCCGGCCAGGAACTTGAACTTGCCGTCACGCACGCCGGCCTTGAGCAACGAGCAATGATGGCCGGTTTCGCCGCGGGCCAGCATCAACGGCGCCATGTTCGGGGCGCTCATGTGGAAAACGCCCAGCAGCTTGCCGCCGCTGAGTTCAAGTTCCAGCCGGTGGCGGGCGATGTCGATCGCGGTGAAGGCAAAGCGCCGGTTGTGGTACTCGACCAGGGGGGCATCCGGCGCGGCGGCGAACAGCGCGGGCACGTCAATCGTGCCAGCCTCGGCGAAGTGATCCGGGTCGACCGGCGGCGGCAGGGTCATACCCGCAGTGGATGTCGACAACCCGGAGATCAGGCCATCGGCGGCGAGATCGGCCACCATCGCGGTGGCGACCGGGCGGGCGTAATGCCCTTGGTCGACATAAAAGCCTGGGTCGGTCACGACGTCGCGACCGAAGCGACGCATCAGATCGCGCGAGATATCGACCACGATCGTGCCGTACCAATCCGACAGATAGCGGATGCCGGCATCGATCGACGGCACGCTGCCAAGCCACGAGCCGTTGCGCGCCCCCAGGATGAGGGTGCAGATCTTGAGGCGCGGGTTGCGCGTCAAGGCATAGCGCAGAATGCCCTCATAGATGCGCGACCAATGCCGGAACTGGCGTCGCTCGTCGCCATAGATGAAGGCATCGTTGAGTGCGTATTCGATGACGAGCAGATCCGACCGCTCAAGTGCGTCGCTGGTCTTCAGGCGAAACAGGCCGTAGGCGCTGGTGGTGCCACCCACGGCCAGGTTCTCGACGATATCAAGTGTAACCCCCTGGCGCGCGGCGGCCGCCAGCATCTGGCCGAGATAGCCGGGCTCCATCACCGTGTTGGAACCCCCGATGACCGTCGTGCGCAAAGTGGTCGCCATGGTTCAGGCCGCCATCAGCATGGCCTGGTAGTTCTCCGTCATGGAGAGGCCGGCCTCGGTGAGATGGCGGTGGAAGTTTTTCAGGCGCGTCCGGTAGGTGTCGAGGAAGGCGTTGATGCGCTCCTCCGACATGAACTCCGCCATGAACGCTTCGATACCCATGGTGCAGGCCTTGTCGACCGTCGTGTGCGGCACACCGAAGAACTCGCTGAGTTCCTTGACGCGGAGATCCTTGAACAGGATCGCCGTCGGCAGGCCGACCTGGAGGGCCGCGACGCCGCCATGGAAGCGATCGCCGATGAAGACATCGTGCCAGCCATAGCATTGGCGCCAGGCGTCGACGCTGTCGAAATAGAAATACTTGTCGAACGGCGCCGGCGTGCCGATGGCCTCGTTGACCAGCGGTTCGAAGACGTTCTGCAGCAGCTGGTTGCGGGCGTCGTCGAAGAAATGCCGGCCCTGCAATTCCTCCTTGAACAGGAAGATCTCGTCCTGGAAGACGTAGGAGCATTTCTGCCCGGTGAAGAATTTGGCGAGCTGCTTGCCGCGCACCGATTTCTTCTGCAGGTAGCCGGCCGTGACGAAGCGGTAATCCTCGGGCTTCCTGGTCGGCGCCTTTATGTTCAGGATGTTCTCTGGGTACAGCATCATGCTGGGGCAGCCCAGTGCCGTTGGATTCTTGAAGCCCATCTTCTTCAGCCAGGTTTCGGTCTGCGTGCCCCGCACACCGAAGACCAGGGCACGCTCGTCAATCCAGCGCAGAAGATCGACCGTGGCCGGCTCAAGGGCCGACAGATCTTCCATCTCGTTCTGCATGCCCATGCCAAGCACGACCACCGGGATCTTGATCTGCTCCAGAACCTTGAGCAGCGAGACGTGGTTGAGATTGGGGCGGATTTCATTCGCCATGGGTAGGACCAGGGCGTCGAAATTGTTGTTGAGCATGTCCATCGCCTCTTTCGAGCCCTTATAGGCGTCGTAGAGCACGTGCACGCTCAGCATGCAGCTGTAGTTGCGATCATAGTCGAAAATGCGCGTCGCACCTTCGCCGATGAGCATGTTGCCCTTGTTCGACGTCAGGTAGAAGTTCCGCGACATCGTGCTGAAGGTCGTGCTGTTCGAGCGCGGCAGACCTTCCGAGAACGGCATGCCCGGGTGATAGCGATAGCGGGTGTCAGCCGGCTGGCGGCCAAAACAAAGTCTCTTCATCACGATGCTCCTTTTCCCCCGAACGGGTTCAGGTTGGTTGCTAGGTCGGTTGTCATGGTTGACCAGCGCTTTCAGCGCGGGACAGTGTTTCCACCAGGGCGGTGGGTTGACCGCAGCGCTTCAGCGCAAATCCCTTGTCGGCATCCCAGTCGTAATAGAAGGCAAACGGCACAGCCGTCGCGCGACCCGGCTGCGCCAAGTGTTCCAGCAAGGGCTGCAGCAACGAGATGCGCTGGGCATCTTCCGGGGCGCAGGTCTGCGGCGGCAACGCACTGCCGAACTCCGTGATCCAGCAAGGGCGGCCGCTGAAGGCCGTGGCCCCGCAATTCCTAAGCTGCGCGTCGATCATGGCGGGCCGCTCGGCGCTGCGGCTGGCGGCGCGCAGCGGCTCATAGAGGTGCACGCCCACGACATCGGTAAGGGCAAAGACGCGTTGATCCGCATAGGCGTCATAGACCAGCGCCGGGGCGATATAGGTGGCGCCGCTCCGCCGGATGAAGTCGGCATTGATATCGGCAAGGCCGGCACTGACCAGCTTCACATTGCCCAGTGCCGGCCGCGCCTCGAGCGCTGCCTTGGCGATCTCGAATACCGAGCGATACTTGGCGATGCCGGCAGCAAAGCGCTTGGCGACATCGGGTGCGAGGTCCTGGTGCGAGACGACGACCTGGCCGGTCGCCAGCAATGGCAGATCGCCATTGTAGCCGGACCAGTTGAGCTCGTTGCCGAGTTCCAGGCCGATCAGGGGAATATCCCGGGCGGCCACGAAATCGAGGAGATCGGCAAGGCGTGCCTCGACCCGCGCCGGATCGATCTGCGACAGGCCGAAGGCTTTGAAAAAGCGCTTGGACCTGGCGCGTGGCGCAGCACCCTCCAGCGCAACACTGCCATCGATCAGCGGCACGGTGACGAGGATGTCGAGCCCGGCCTCCTTGGCGGCGGTGAGGGCCGCGTAGCTGGCCGCCACCGGATTCTTGAGGCCAATGCGCACGGTCGTGAAACCGGCATCGGCGATTTCTGTGAAGCTGCGCTGGATGTCCTGCGGCTTCTCCCAGGCGATGTTCGCCGTGGCAATGCCGATGGTGGTGCCGGCCTCCGCGCCACTCGCCAGCGCCGAACCGCTGGTTGTGAGGCAAAGAAAGAGGCCCAGCGCCGGCAGGATGCCGCGCCGAATGTGGTTGCCGTCGCTCACCGACCGGGACCCGAGGTTACGGTTCGGCGTAGCTCGATTTCCTCCGACCTGAATGGAAACCAAGCCTCGAGCCGGTCGATGAGCGGCGACAGGTTTTCGGCCCAGGTTCGGGTCGCCAGATCGTCGGCGGCCTTGGTCGAGAGCCGATTGAGGAGGCGGGGGTCGCTGAGCAGTCGCTCCAGCGCTCCCACCAGTTGTTGGGCAACGTCGCTATCGTCTTCGGCCTCGATCAACAGGCCGTTGACATCGTGTTCCACCAGCTCGGCCACGGCACCCACCGCCGTGACGACCGGTACGCAACCCACGCGCTGGGCTTCGAGGATCGTCAGCGGCGCCCCTTCCCAGCGTGACGTCAGGAGCAGCACGTCGGCCTCGGCAAAGGCATCGGTCAGGCCCTTCGACGAATAGATCGCGGGTTCGAGATTGATGCCGAGCTCGGCAAAGCGCTCCGTCCACGAGCCGCGGCTTTGGTCATTCAGCACCTCGCCGCCGACCAGGCGCAGGTCGATCGGCAATTGGCGCCGGTGGATGAGGCGCGCCGCCGCATAGAGGCGTTCGATGCCCTTCTGGGAATCGAGGCGGCCGAGGAAGATCGCCTTCAGCCGGTCCTGAACACCGCGGCGTTGCCGCTGGCGCAGGATGGTGCGCACCTCCGCCTCGCGCATCTCAAAGCTCGGCGCGTTGCGGATATGCATCAACTTGGCATTGGGCACGCCCATGCCATGGAACCAATCGACCATCTGCTCCGAGCAGGTGAGGATCAGGTCGTAAATGTGCTCATAGGCCAGGGCGACATAGGGGTGGCCAGCCGCCCGCCCGGACCGGGTCCGGTCGAGCACATGGACATGATCCAGGATCTTGACCCCGCGCCGGCGCAATTCACCCAGGATGGCATTCACCGGCGCCACCTGGCAGTTGACGACGACGTCGAGGCCGGCAAGGAGGCCGGTCAGGCGCTCCAAACGTGCGCCATCATCCTGCGCCATCATGATGTCGTGGCCGGCGAAATGATGGGCGCCCCCCCACAGCGGATAGTCATCCATCAGGAAATTGACGCTGGTGAAATCGGCCGGATCGAAGACCAGTTCGCAGCTCGACTTGCCCAACACATAAAGATGCGTCTCATAGCCGAGCCGGACCAGTTCGCGCGCCATGGCATAGGCCACTTTCTCGACGCCGCCGAAGGAGGCGATGGGCAGCAGGAAGCCAATGCGCGGCGCCTGGTTCTTGGCGGCGACCCGCGGCATGACCGGCGATGCGCCGATCGCCTCGCGCAGCAGCTTGTAATGGGTGCGGATGGCCGGGAAGTAACCGCCGCGCCAGGTCCAGCGCTGATGCGGGCCGCGGCGATAGGCCGAATCGCGGAAGACGCCCAGCGTCGAGAGCAGGCCATTGGTAGCCGACAGCACGGTGCGGTCGAGATCGAACGCCTTGAACGGTCCGCGGATAACCAGTTCGACCGTATCGGGCGAGGGGCGCTTGCCGCGGATCGAGCCGATCCATTCATCCGATATGTCGTCAACACAGGCCTTGAAGAGGTCGACCGAGCACAACCAAGCCAAGGGCTTCTTGGCCATGTAGTCGGGGGCGCCCGCCTCGATCTTGCGCAGTTCGATGCGCCCCGGGTCATGTTCCAGCCGGATCGCGACCAGGTGATGCTTCTCGGCCAGCCGTTCGGCATGCCACAGCACGTTGTGCAACACGCCGATCTTGCGCAGCGCCTGGAGATGCGCGGGCGCGATCCACAGCATGAAGGGTGGAATGCCATGGGCGTCGGGCTCCGCGAGCGCCGCCCAATAGCGGTCGATAAACGTCTCGAGATCGATCTTGCTATGCGGCGCGGTCGGATCGGTGAACAGCGATACGGCATAGGTCCCGGTCGCGATCGCGGCATAGCGCGGACTCTCCGCATGCTCCCACTGCGCCAGCGTATCCGGCTGAAACAATCTTTTATGCTTCTCCCGGATATACGACATGATCGCCGCTTTGGTGCGATGCGAATCCCGCAACATGCTCTCGGCGCGCTGGCGGTAATCGAAACCGAAGAATGGATAGTTGGCGCCTTCGAAACCGTTCGAGATGCACTGCAGCCAGAAATCCCAATCCTCGAACCCCGCCTTCATCGTCTCGTCGAAGCGGATGCCGGCATCGAACACGCGCCGCGCCACCATGCTACCAGCTTCGCAGATATTGTCGAAGGTCAGGTGCAGCAGGCGGGAATAGGGCGCCTGATAGCTGCCGTTCCAGCCGATGCCGAACTTGTCGATGTTGGGATAGACCCAGGCGATCTCCGGCCGGCTGGTGAGAAACGCGAACACATCCTGCATCGCGGTCGGCGTGATGCGGTTGTCGGCGTCGAGGAAATAGACGGCCTCGAGATCGGGGAAGAGGTCCAGGGCGAAATCGACACCGTAATTGCGGGCCGAACTCAAACCGCCATTGGGCTTGCGCACATAGAAGACATTCTCATGCGCGGCGGCATAGGTCGTGCCGATGGTTTCGGTCTCGACAAAGGGACAACCGTCATCGACGACGATGATGGCGATGCCGAAATCGGCCCGCTGCGCCAGGGCGGATTCCACCGCCTCCGACATCAGAACAGAATGCTTGTAGACCGGAATGACAATGGCAAGGCGAGGTGCCAAGTCGCCGCGATGGCCCTCGACTTCAGTCGAGAGGGCGCTCGATTCATTGGCGGGACGGTTGATCTTGCGCGTTCCCATGGCGTCAGCCCTGCACCAGGGCGTGAACATTGAGGAAGCGCGCCCAGGCGAAGTCATGATTCCCGGCTTCGACCATGCGCGTCACAAGATACAGATCGCTGGCTGTGCGGGCCGGCGCATCCAGATAGAGACTGGCAAAGCGCGGCTGCTGGGCCGGCACGCGGATCCAGCCCGAGAAGCCTTCACCCGATTGCGGATCGGTCGACCCGGCAAGGAGATCGATGATGCGGCTCTCACTATTGCCCGCCACCAGGGCGAACTCGACATCGCGCGCCTTCTCATGGGCAACAAGCAGATTGGCGGAGACGCGCAGGGCACCGGCCGGGCAGCCGCCGGGAATCTTCCCGATCGTGGTGCCAAAGGCGGGCGGGTGACACGAGACGATGCGCTCGCCCTCCAGATAGCGGACGCCGTCGAAGCCGGATGATTCCGTGTCCAGGGCCACTTGCTGCGTGCCGGCCAGAATCTCCTGTGGCAGCGTCACTTCGCGCAGGCCCTGCTCGGTCTTCTCGCGGCCGCCGCGCGCGGCGAAGGTACCGGGGGTCGGTGGCACGACACCGGGCAGGCCGACATAGACCTGCAGCGCCAGGCTGCTGCTGGAGATCGACTGGCGCAAATCGGCATCCTGCAGGCGGAACAGCGGCAAGGGCTGCGCATTGCCAAGCGACAGCGTCGGCAGATCGGCCTTGTGCCCTTCGACCGAAATGATCAGGCGCAATGTGCGGCGCAGCCCGGCGATGGATTTTTGCAGGGCCAGGGTCATCCAGCCGGGATTGAGTTCCGAGATCGGCACCGACCAGTTCTCGATCATGCGCCCGTCCTCGACCGATTGCAGCGTGGCGCGGAAGATGCCTTCGCCGCGCGGCGTCGCCTTGGCGATGTGGAGGGCGATGGCGCTGACACCGGTGCTGGCCACGGGCAGGATCTGGCTGATGCTGCCATTGCTGGCGGTGGCGAGGACATTGGGCTCGGTTTCGTCTTCGACCGGCGGGTTGATGAAGGCGATGTCGAAGGGCTGCAATCCGGCCCGGTCGATGAAGGCCTCCAGCGCTGCGAAGCGGTTCTGCAGGTCTTCATTGGCCTGCCGCGCATCCGCCAGCTGCCGGAACAGGGACGTTGTCAATTCGGCGCTGCGCTGGGCCAATTGCTGCGCGGTGCCCAGAATGCTCGCGGCAAAGCCCATGACATCGTCGGGTGCGATCAATTGCGGCGTCGGTACCGAACCGTTGCGGCGCTTCTGCAGCCAGTCGCCGGCCCGGTCGACCAGTTCACGCTCGCTCTGGTCGAAGGCGATGATCGCCGCCAACTGCACGGGTGCCTCGGCCAGGCGCTGGTCCTGCCCCGAAACATCGCGCGTCAGGATATGGTCGTCGGCGACCCGCTTGATCTTGAGCAAGGCATAGGCATCGCCGGCCAGCGCGCGGATATCGTCGCTGGGCTGCCCGCTAAAGAGAATCGCCGGCTTCTTCACATAGCCGCGCTTCGCCTGGTCAAGGATATGGATGTCCTGGTTGCGTATGGTGGCAGCACTGATCACGCGCGCGCCCTTTCCCATTGATGGCCGTTCCGATCTTGCAGTGCAATATTAGCAATTCTGGAAAGCGGCATCAAGAAATCCATAAATAAAAATACTCTCACGTCTGGATGATTATCTTATAAAATCAAATAGAAATGCGATGAATATAGTAACAGATAAGTAATAAAGCGAAGACGCCTGCGCGTGATTATTGACGACCATTGACGACGCGTAGCGGCATCGGCCGGGCATCAAGCTCAAGGTCGCCGAGCAGGTTCTTGAGGTAGCGGCCATAGGCGCTGACGGGTGCCGCTGCCGCCTGGCGGGCGAATTCATCGGCATCGATGAAACCCTGTGCCAGCGCGATTTCCTCAAGGCAGGCGATCTTGATTCCCTGGCGGGTTTCCAGGGCGCAGACGAATTGCGTCGCTGCCATCAACGTCTCCGGCGTGCCGGTGTCGAGCCAGGCAAAGCCGCGGCCTAAGCGCTCGACGGTCAGGTTACCCTCCTTGAGATACCTGGCGTTGAGGTCCGTGATCTCCAACTCGCCGCGCGCGGATGGCCGGAGATCGGCCGCGATGTCACTGGCGCGGCCGTCATAGAAATAAAGCCCGGTGACGGCCCAGTTGGAATGGGCATGGCGCGGTTTCTCGATGATCGAAACCGGTTTCTGCTCGGCGTCGAATTCGATGACGCCGTAACGTTCCGGGTCGTCGACGCGGCAGGCAAAGATATGCGCGCCGTGCTGGAGGGCGGCGGCATCGCTCAGTCGCTGCGGCAGGCCGCTGCCGAAGAAGAGGTTGTCCCCCAGGATGAGAGAGGACGGCCCACCGGCCAGGAACGAGCGGCCGATCCGGAAGGCCTCGGCAATCCCGTTCGGGCGCGGCTGTTCGGCATAGGAGATGTTGAGGCCCCAGCGCGACCCGTCGCCGAACAGCTCAACATAGCGCTCGATATCCCGCGGCGTCGAAATGAGCAGGATGTCGCGAATGCCGGCCAGCATCAGGGTGGCAACCGGATAATAGATCATCGGTTTGTCATAGATGGGCAGCAATTGCTTGGTGACGGCCGCCGTCATCGGATAGAGCCGCGAGCCGCTGCCGCCGGCAAGGACGATGCCTTTCATGCCGCGATCCTCTCCTGGGCAAGGGTGTGGACCAGCGCCGGCAGCACTGCTTCCCAGGCCGGCACGGCATAGCCCAGCGACGTGGCGAGGTTGCAATCCAGCGCGCTGTAGCGCGGGCGTGGCGCCCGGCGCGGGAAATCGCTCAACGCCACCGGCTGCAGGGACGGCAGGGCCGTCCGGCCGGCCGCGCGCAGGGCGCCGAAAATCTGCGTCGTGAGGTCGAACCAGGTCGTGAGCGGTTGCCCGGCCACATGCATGAGATGCGGCAAGTCGCGACCGGCCATCAGGTCCAGCACGATCTGCCGCGTCAGGGCGGCGAGGGCTGCTGCCGGTGTCGGTGTGTGAATCTGGTCGCTGACCATGCTGACCGGGCGCAGGTCATGGCTGCGGGCGATCATGGTCTTCAGGAAGTTCTGCCCGTGGCGGCCGAACAATCCGGCACTGCGCAGGATGGTGGCGCGGGCGCCGCTGGTGAGGACCGCCCGCTCGCCGGCGAGCTTGGTCTGGCCATAGACCGATGCCGGTGCCGCCGCATCCAATTCGCGATAGGGCCGGTCGCTATCGCCGGCAAAGACATAATCGGTCGACAGGTGCACCAGCGGTATGCCTTGCCGCGAGGCGATCTGGGCGAGACCTGCCGGCATGTCGGCATTGAGGAGGGCTGCCATCACGGGTTGGCTCTCGGCAAGATCGACAGCCGTATAAGCCGCCGTGTTGACGATTGCCGCTGGACGCAGGGCGCGCAAATGGGCGTCGACCGCATTCATGTCGAACAGATCGATCTCGCCCCGGCCCAGGAAATGCGGCTGCACCTCGACAGGCCAGGCGAGATCGGCCAGTTCGCGGGCAAGCTGCCCGTTGCGGCCGATGATCATGATGGGTGTTGCCGTCATTGCACCGAAACTCATGCGCGGCGGCGCGCTGGTCGCGCGGTCGGAAGGGGTGTTGGCAATCGCCAATCGATCGGTGCCAGATCGCGCAGGCGCGGCAGCAGCGCATCCTTCTCCGATACCAGGATCTCGGCGGCGGTGAAGGGCCAGTCGATGCCGAGATCCGGGTCGTCCCAGGCGATGCCGCCTTCGGATGCCGGCGCATAAGGGGCCGACACCTTGTAATGGACCAGCGTCTCCGGCTGCAATGCGCAAAAGCCGTGGGCGAAGCCGACGGGGACGAAGAGATGCTGCCCGCTCGAGGCGGCGAGGTGGATGGCGGTCGCGCGACCGAAGCCTGGACGGTCGCGGCGCAGATCGACGACGATATCGAGGATCGCCCCCGCCAGCACCGTCACCAGCTTTGCCTGGGCATGCGGCGGGCGCTGGAAGTGGAGGCCGCGCACCACGGCCGGTTGTGTCGTCAGCGAGACATTGTCCTGGCAGAAATCCGGCAGCCCTGGCTTCTCATCGGCCGGTTGGCACCGATGCAGTTCCATGAACCAGCCGCGGCTGTCGGCAAAGCGCCGGCCATCGATGAGCTCTACGCCGTCAGGCAAAGTGGTGGTCATCGGGTCATACGGCACGGCGCACCTCGGCCTGGATCGCGTCTGCCGTGTGCCAGCGCCATGCGCTGGCGACGATGTGGTCGAGATCCGATTGCGTCGCCTCCCAGCCCAGCACGTCGCGGGCGCGGCGCGGATCGGCATAGAGCGCTGGCGGATCACCGACGCGGCGGGCGGCTATCTGCTGCGGCACCGGCCGGCCGGCTTGCGTGGCGACCGCACCAATCACCTGGCGCACCGAATAGGGCCGGCCGGTGCCAAGGTTGAAGGCATGGAAGCCAGCCGACGCGGTGAGGAAATCGATCGCCCGCACATGGGCGGTGGCGAGATCGTTGACGTGGACATAGTCCCGCTCGCAGGTGCCGTCCGCGGTGGGATAATCGGTGCCAAAGACCTGCACGGGTCCCCGCGCGCCGCGGGCTGCGGCGATGACCAGGGGGATGAGGTGTGTCTCCGGCTCATGCGCCTCGCCGATGCCGTCTTCATGGGCGGCGCCGGCGGCGTTGAAATAGCGCAGCGCCGCGGCGCGCAAGCCATGGGCCGCGGCGAAGTCCTTGAGGATCGTCTCGACCATCAGCTTGGACCGGCCATAGACATTGATCGGCTGCTGCGGCGTCGTCTCCGCGATGGGGCAGCTCTCCGGTTCGCCATAGGTGGCGCAGGTGCTGGAAAAGATCAGCTTGTCGACGCCGCCGGCGCGCATGGCCTCCAGCAGCGACAGCGTCCCGGCGACATTGTTGCCGTAATAGCGCCCGGGCTTGCTGGCCGATTCACCCACCAGCGACAGGGCGGCGAAATGCATCACGGCGACCGGCTGATAGCGCGCGATCAACGCGCCGACGCATGCCTGGTCGGCCATGTCGCCGATTTCGAGCGGTCCCCATTTCACGGCCCAGCGATGGCCGGTCGACAGATTGTCGAGCGTCACCGGCAGGTAGCCATTGGCGGCGAGCATGCGGCAGGCATGGGAACCGACATAACCGGCACCGCCCGTCACGAGCACAGGACGCATCGAAATCCCCACTTCGCAGTTGTCGCGAGGGGAACGTATCAAAGGAAAACTACTTAGGCACTATTTACAATATTCATAAAGAACAACCCAATATACTTCTCTCCAGGCTTGCAAGAAGATGTGCGTTGCGCAATCTAATGAGCGTCATCGACGTGACGCATGAAACGGAGACGCCTTGTGAATTTTCTCTTCGTGCACCGCGACTATCCTGGCCAGTTCGGCGCGCTCGCGGCGCATCTGGCGCAATCCACGCATCATCGTGTTGCTTTCATAACTTTTGCCGATGCCGCATCCGACAGCATTGCGATCCGGCGCTGCCAGCCCAAGCGCGCGCCATCGCCCGGAACGCATCATTATCTGACCGGCTTCGAGGCAGGCGTGCTCAATGGCCAGGCAGTCTATGAAGGCTGCCATCGCCTGCGCGAGGAAGGTTTTACGCCCGATGTGATCTTCGCCCATTGTGGCTGGGGTGTTGGCCTCTATCTGCGCGAGGCGTTTCCGATGGCCACCATCATTGGCTATTTCGAATGGTATTATCATCCGCATGACAGCGACGCCGATTATCTCGACCCCCATGGCGTGACACCGGACAATGCCTGCCGTATCCGAACCCTCAATGCGCCGCTGTTGATGCTGCTGGAGGATGTCGATTTGGGCCTTGTGCCGACGGCATTTCAGCGCAGCACCTTTCCAGCCAGCTATCAGCACAAGCTGCGCACGTTGCATGACGGGGTGGACACCGACTACTTCGTGCCGAATCAAAACGTCGCGCGCACCTTCGATGGTAAAAATCTCGGTAAGGTTAACCGTTTGCTAACCTTTGCGACCCGCGGCATGGAACCCTATCGCGGCTTTCCCGAATTCATGCAGGCGATCGAGCGCCTGCTGCACGATGATCCCGACCTTCATGTCGCCATTGCCGGCAACGATAAGGCCTACTACTCGAAGCAGCTGCCGGATGGCGATACATATAAGGCGCGGGCGCTGCGACAGTTGCCCGGACTCGATCTCGCCCGCGTCCATTTTCTCGGCACATTGCCGCGCGACGACTACCGCCGCCTGCTGCAGATGTCTGATGTGCATGCCTATCTGACGGTGCCGTTCGTGCCCTCCTGGTCGCTGGTCGAGGCGATGGCTTGCGGGTGCCATATCGTCGCCTCGGACACCAAATCGACGCGCGAGATCCTTGGCGGTCATGAAACGGCAAAATTTGTCGATCATCGCGATGTATTACAGTTGGAAAAAGTGCTGCGCGATGCCTTGCATGACAAGGATGCCGCCCAGGGGTTGCGGCGGAATGCCAGAAACCGCGCTGAAACGGGCTTTTCGCATAAGTCTCTTTTGCTGCAGTGGGAAGCAATTGCAATCGCCGCGCGCAAGGAGGCGGCCCGCTGACTGCCACTAAAATATAAGCTCGCCGAATTACATCGGCGCAAATATTGGTAATAGTTTTATAAGAATAGAAATGTTGCGGACCCCGTCGCGACCTGTTCAATTGGCCGTGGTTTCGGCACCACGACCATCAATCCAAGCGACGAGGAGAGACACGATGGCGACAATTCCGGGCGGTGATTTTGCCGACCGTCTTGTCGGCACCAGCCACGGGGATGTGATCCTGGGCGGCGGCGGTGACGACGCGATTGCCGGCGGCAGCGGCAAAGACTTCATCGATGGCGGTTCCGGCCATGACTGGATCGACGGCGGCAGCGGTGATGATTTCATCAGCGGTGGCACCGGTTCGGATCACATTGTGGCGGGTTCCGGTGGCGATGTGGTGTTTGGCGGCGCGGATGCCGACTACATCAATGGCGGTTCAGGGGAAGACACCATCTTTGGCCAGGGCGGCAACGACTGGATCAAAGGCGGCAGCGGTGACGACAGCCTGTTCGGCGGCGACGGCAAGGACGACCTCAGCGGCGGCAATGGCGACGACTACGTCAATGGCGGCGATGGTGACGATGCCTTGCGTGGCGAAAATGGCGACGACCGCCTCGAGGGCGGTGCCGGCAATGACAGCCTGAACGGCGGCAATGGCGACGACGTCCTCAAAGGCGGCGCCGGCAATGACAGCCTCGACGGCGGCAAGGGCGACGACAACCTGCAAGGTGGCAACGGCTCCGACCGTGTGGTCGGCGGCGCCGGTGACGACTTGCTCGATGGCGGTGCCGGCAATGACTTCCTGCGCGGCGGTGACGGCGACGACACGTTCGTCTTCCACGGCGGCGGCGGCCAGGATGTCATCATGGACTTCGAGGAAGGCGAGGACATCCTCAAGATCTCGAAGAACATCAACGGGCTGTGCGTCCATGATGCTGGCGATGTCGCGTCGCTTGCACATGAGGTCGGCGGCAATACGGTGATCGATTTTGGCAGCGGCGACCAGGTCACCCTGGTCGGCGTCAAGGTGGCCGACGTTCAGGCCAATCCGAGCGCCTTCTTCGTCATCAGCTAAGGGTCTTGGCGCCGGACCAGGCCGCTTGCGGCTGACGGTCCGGCGCCATTTCTTTGTCTATTCATTCGCTTCGTGACTGGAACAGCATGCTGGCTCAGCCCATCGACGGAACGCTCGAACAGCCCGGCACTCTCGGCCCCGACATGGCGCGGCCGGCTTGCTTCGACATGCCGGGCGGCTTGCGCGTGGTGATGACGGAGGGCGAGGCCGGCCTCATCCCGCAGCGCGGCGGCAAGATGCTGCCGCCACCCATGATTCGCGTGGCGCTGCCAAGAGTAGGCGGCGATGCACGTCAACTGATCATCTTCCGTGCCGAAGCGGCCACGAAGCCGATCGATCTGCTGGCGCGGGACGGCAGATCGGTTGGTCGGGTCGAGGCCAAGGACTTCGCCAGCCTGGACCGGGCGGCGCTGACGCAAGGTCTCGATGCGACCGGCAAGCTGCGCCTGGTGCGCCAGATGCTCGACGTCTGCCGCGATCTCTTCCAACTGCGCCATGACACGAACTTCGGGCGCTTCTGCCGGGCCATCCTGGCCGATATCGACGCCAACCCGCGCGTCGTCGCGGCCGAGGCCGTGGTGTCGCAGCACCTGGCGCTGATGAGTGCGCCGCTCGCGGTGGGCGAGGTGACCGACCTCTTCGTCGTCGGTGACCGCGGCATTGCCACCGCGACCTTCAATCCGCTGAAGATCGAGCGCGGGCGCGGCCTCTTCCTGCTCGAGCGCGCGCAGCTCAAGCCCGGCAACCTGCTGGTGATGGTTGGCGCCGATGGCCTGGCGACGGCCCGTATTGCCGCGCTGCCCCAGACGCCGTTCCTGACCTGGCTGCAGAACAACAAGCCGCTCGCCGCGGCGACGCGCCGCTTCGTCATGCGCTGTGTCGGCGAGGCGGCAACCGGGGATGCGTCGGCCGCTGCCCTGCTGCGCGAGTTGGAGCTGTTCCAGCCGGCGACCCGGCGCAACCTCACGGACAGGCGGGCGCCGTTGGGTGCCGGCATCGATTTGCTGGTTGCCGACGGCAAGGGCGGCATCTTCGTCAAGGGCTGGGTGCGCGACCCGCACCAATTGATGCAATCGGCGACGTTGCGGGCAACGGGCCTGCCCGCGGTGCGCCTTGACGAAACCTGGCTGTGCTTTCCACGCCCCGATATCGACAAGCATTATGACGGCCGGGCGATGGCGCGCGGTTTCGTGGCCTTCCTGCCTGAGGCCGGCCAGCCGCGCGGCCAGGCGAGGCTCGAACTGCAACTGGGCTCGGGTGCCGTGCTGGAGATCCTCGCCGGCCCGGCCATGGGCTCGCCGGTCGAGTTGCGCGATGCCGTCTTGGGCGCCGTGCCGCCGGAATATCTCACCACCGATGCTATTGCCCGCGTCATCGCGCCGGCTGCGGAATCACTGCACGTCCAACATCTCGCCGCGCGCCGGGCGCCGGATCTGGTGCAACTCGGCACGCCGGTCGACCAGCCGCGCTATTCGATCATCATCCCGCTCTATCGCAATCTCGATTACTTGCGTTTTCAACTCGGGTCCTTTGCGATCGACCCGGTGATGGCGGAGACAGAGATCATCTTTGTCCTCGATTCACCGGAACAGCGCGCCGAACTGGTACACTTCCTCAGCGGCCTCCATCAGCTCTACCGGCTGCCGCTGACGATCCTCATCATGTCAGCGAATTTCGGCTATGCCGCCGCCAACAATGCGGCGGCCGGCATCGCGCGGGGCCAGTTCCTGCTGCTCCTCAATTCGGATGTGGTGCCGGAAAGTGCTGGCTGGCTGCCCAAGCTCGCAGCCCCGCTGCTGCAGCAGAAGAAGGCGGTGGCCACCGGGGCGAGGCTCCTCTTCGACGACCAGTCGCTGCAGCATGCCGGCATGCGCTTTACGCGCGATGCCGGTGGGCATTGGTTGAACCTTCATTATCACAAGGGGGCGCCGCGCGACTTTGCACCGGCGCTGGAGACCCGCGCCGTCCCCGCCGTGACGGGAGCGGCTCTGTTGGTGCGGCGCGAAGCCTTCCGGAAGGTCGGCGGCTTTACCGAGGATTACATCATCGGCGATTACGAGGATTCGGATCTGTGCCTGAAATTGCGCCAGGCGGGTGGCGAGATCTTCTATTGCCCCGAGGCCGTGCTGTTTCATTTCGAGCGCAAATCGATCAACCGCCATGCCGGCTATCAGCGCTCGGTCGCCGGTCTTTATAATCGCTGGTTGGCCGGTCAACGCTGGCATGCGGCGATGCTGGATCTGTGTAGCCGTTTCGACACCATGACGGACGGGGCCGGCGCATGAACGCCGTCACGCGGGCGCCTGGCCCGGACCAGGCCGATCTGGAAGAAGCGGCTTTCAACGCATTGCTGAAGTCGATCCGCCGCAACCGCTTCCTGCCGCTGCCGCCGGAGGAACGCAATTTCGTCGGCGATGGCGACTTCCTGGCGATCGGCTGCGAATTCCTGCGCCATTTCGTCGAACTGGGCGGCCTGCAACCGCAGCATCGCGTGCTGGAGATCGGCTGCGGCATCGGCCGCATGGCGTTGCCACTCACGCAATATCTCGAGGCACCCGGTGGGCGCTATACCGGCTTCGACGTGGTCAGCGCCGGTATCGACTGGTGCCGCGAGAACATCGCCGCCGCCTATGCCAATTTCGATTTCCTGCATCTCGACTTCAACAACCAGCTCTATAACCCGCAAGGGCAGCTGACTGACCAGGGCAGCCTGCCGTTCGCGGATGCCAGCGTCGATTTCCTGTTCATGACTTCGGTCGTGACGCATCTCGACCCAGGCTACACTTCCTTTTATCTGCGCGAAGCAGCACGGCTGCTGGCGCCGCAAGGACGCCTGTTTGCCACGGCCTTCGTGCTGGACGGCGCCAACAGGAGCCTGGTCGAAGCCAAGAAGGCGCGGCCGGCCTTTCACCTCGAGGGTACCGGGCCGCATTACATTGCCGACCGCGCCCATCCCATGGCGGCGGTCGCATTCGAGCAGGATTGGCTGCTGGGTGCCGCGCGGCAGGCGGGCCTCACCCTCGCCCGCCCGATCGCCTTTGGGCATTGGAGCGGCCGCACGGCCGAGAACTTCCAGGATATCTGCGTCTTTCAGCGAGCGAAGGCCGTCACATGAAGAAGCTCAAGGTCCTCCACCTCTGCCACAATCATCCGGATCTGCATCCGGGCGGCACGGAGATCTTCGCGCTCGATTTGCACCGGCAATTGCAGGCTGCTGGTTCCACCGACGGCCTCTTCATCGGCTGCGTCGATGAGAACCATCGCAAGCAGCGGCCAGGCACGGTCTTTCAAGGCATCGGCAACCACAGCGACGAAATGTTGATGTGGACCGGGCATTTCGACAATTTCTATCTCTCGCAGATCGACCTCCACGGGATCGTCCCGGAACTGACCGACCTGCTGACGACGCTGAAGCCGGACGTCGTACATTTCCATCATATGCTGATGATGGGGGTGGAAACGCTGTTCCTGGTCAGGCGGGTGCTGCCGCGCGCCAAGATTCTGCTGTCGCTGCACGATTACTACGCCATCTGTGCCCATGACGGGCAGATGGTGACGACGGGTGACCGTCGCCCCTGCCATCAGGCCTCGCCCGATGCCTGCCACCGCTGCTTCAAGGGCTTGGAGCCGGAGCATTTTGTGTTGCGCGAGAGACACATCAAGACACATTTCTCCGTCGTCGACCGCTTCCTCTCGCCCAGCAACTTCCTGCGGCGGCGGTTTATCGCCTGGGGACTGGCGCCGGAGCGCATCCAGGTGCTGCGCAATGCGCGCCCCGAGCCCGAAATTGCGCCACATCGCGCGCTGCGTGCCGGCGAGGCACGAAATCGTTTCGCCTATTTCGGAAATCTTAACCCCAATAAGGGCATCCTGGTGCTGCTCGAGGCGGCACGACTGCTCAACCAGCGTCATCCCGGCGCGTTCCGGGTCGACATCCATGGCGGGGCGCCGTTCCAGAGCGAGGCGTTCAAAGCGGAACTCAATACCGCGCTGACAAGGGTTGAGGGCATCGTGCGTTGGCACGGCGCCTATCAGGCAACGGAGATTGCAGGATTGATGCGCAACGTGGATTGGGTCGTTACCCCATCGATCTGGTGGGAAAATGCCCCACTGGTCATCGACGAGGCATTCGCCCAGCGCCGGCCCGTGATTGCCAGCGATATGGGCGGCATGGCGGAATCGGTCAGCCACGAAATCGATGGCCTTACTTTCCGGCCCGGTGACGCCGCGGCGCTGGCCGATACGATGGAGCGGGCGCTGCACGAGCCGGATTTGTGGAACAACCTCGTCGCCGGCATCACGCCGCGACGGACGCTGGAAGAATGCGCGGCCGAGCATCTGGCGCTCTATCGCAGCCTGCTTGGACCGGAACAGAAGAAATCTCAGACCGCGGCCCGGGCCCGGACGCGCGGCAAGGACAAGTCTGAAGGAATGGTGACTCATGTCGGCTAACGCAGACGCCGTCTCGCAACTGGATCTCAGCGCCGCGACGCCCGCACAAGGGACGGCACAGATCCAAGGCTATATCGACGCGGTCGAACCGGACCGGATCTTTGGCTGGGCCTGGAATACCTCCGATCCATCGGAACGCCTCAGCGTCGAAATCCGCCAGGGCGAACAACTGATCGTCCGGCTCGAAGCCAATCAGCCGCGCCCGGATCTGGTGGCAAACGGTGTCGGCGACGGTCGCTATGCCTTTGTCGCCAATATCCCGGCCATCGCCGAAATCGACCGCGCCGCGCCAGTGACGGTCCTGGCCATCACGGCGGATGGCACGACTTCGGTCGAGTTGAAGCGCCAGTCCGCTGCACCGACGCCAGCTGCCGTCAGTGCTGTCGTCCTGGGCGAAATTCGCGCCCGCGACCAGCGCCTGCAAGGGCAGCTCAAGCAATTGGTCTCGGTCGCCAAGGAACGCGGCGGGTTGGACCAGAATCTCAACGACCGGGTCACCCAGTCCCTCGAGAAGCTCGATACCGCCTTGCCCGAACTCGATCACCGCCTCGAGGCGATGGAAGTTTTCCAGCTGCGCTTTGACACGCTGCTGCAGGCGATCGACAAGCGCCTTTCGACGCTCGAAGCCAAATCGCAACCGCGCAAGCCGCTGCTGCTATGGGTCTGGGCGGCCGTCACGACGGCCGTCTCGCTGGCACTCATTGGCCAGCACATTCTGCGGAGCTTCTGATTATGGCATCTGCCAAAGGGAAAACCAGCTTGCGCAACAACCCGTTCGAGGTGGCGATCCGCTCCTTGCGCGGTGGCCTGGGTTATGTGGGTTTTCTGACGTTCTTCATCTGCATTTGTCAGCTGATCGTCCCGTTGTTCATGGTTCAGGTCTATGACCGCGTGTTGGGAAGCCGCAGCCTCGATACGCTGGCGGCCCTCATCGTGGTGGCGGTGGGCGGGCTGATCCTGCTGGGCGCCCTCGAATATATCCGCAGCCGCGTCTATCACATCCTGGGTGACCGCCTGGCGCGCCGCCTCAACTCGGCCACGCTCGAAGCGGCCGTTGCCGACAATCTCGATGGCCACAACAACCATCCGGGCCAGGCCCTGCGCGATCTCAGCGATCTGCGCCAGTTCCTGACCAGCTCATCGATCAGCGTGCCCTTCGAAGCGATGTTCGTGCCGCTGTTCCTCGCCGTTTTGTTCATGTTGCACTGGGTCTATGGCGTCATCGCCATCTGTGCCGCCACCATGCTGGTCAGCCTGTCGCTGGGCATGGAAATGATCGCGCGCCGGCCGCTGGCGGAAGCCAACGAGGCCTCGGTCAAAAGCACCGGCCAGACATCGGCCGCCTTGCGCAATGCCGAGGTCATCCAGGCCATGGGCATGCTGCCGGCCATCGCGCGGCGTTGGGAGCAGGCGCAGTATAAGGTGCTGCAAGGTCTGGACGAGGGCAACCGCCGCTCACGCGCCATGTCGGCGCTCTCCAAGACGCTGCGTTATATGCTGCAAATCACCATGATGTCCTCGGGCGCCATCCTCGTCATCGAGCGCATGGCCTCGCCGGGCACGATGGTCGCGGCCTCGATCATCATGGGGCGCATGCTGCTGCCGTTTGATCATCTGATCGAGGGGTGGCGCCAATGGGTCTTCGCCCGCGGCGCCTATAACCGCCTCAAGGATCTGATCGGCCGCGTCGAGCATCGCCCGGCCGGCATGGCGATGGTGAATGCCGAAGGTCGCCTGACCGTCGATCGCCTGGGTTTCGTTCCGTCCGGGTCGGATCGCGCCGTTCTGCGCAACATCACCTTCGCGCTCGAGCCCGGCGAAGTCCTCGGTGTCATCGGCCCGTCGGCTGCCGGCAAATCGACCCTCGCGCGCCTGCTGGTCGGGGTGTGGAAACCGACACAAGGTGCGGTCTATCTCGACGGGCAGAACGTCATCAATTGGGATCGTGCCTCCTTCGGCTCGGCGGTCGGCTATCTGCCGCAATCGGTCTCGCTGCTGGAAGGCACCGTCCGGGAAAACATCGCGCATATGAGCGAGGCGGATCCGGCCAAGGTCGTTGCTGCGGCGCGGCGCGCCGATGTCCATGAAACGATCGGCACCCTCCCGCACGGCTATGATACCGAGATCGGCGAGCAGGGCTTCTCCTTGAGCGGCGGCCAGCGTCAGCGCATCGGCCTGGCGCGAGCGCTCTTCGGCAATCCGGCCTTCATCGTGCTCGACGAGCCCAACGCCAATCTCGACCAGACCGGCGAGCAGGCGTTGATGAACGCCTTGATGGCGGCCAAGGCCGACGGCACGACCATTGTCCTCATCACCCATCGACCCTCGATCGTTGCCGTCTGCGACAAGCTCCTCGTGCTGCGCGACGGCGGCATGGCGCAATTCGGGCCGCGCGCGGATGTGCTGCGCTCGGTCACGGCATCCGGCAAGGCCGAAGGGGCGTTGGCGCCCACCGGTACTGTCGCCAGGCTGGTGAAATCATGAGCGTTATCGAACTCGGCCATCCGGGGCTGACCTATCCGGAACCGTCGCTGCGGCGCTATGTCATGATGGGCATCGCCGTCGTCATCATGGGCTTTGGCGGGTTCCTGCTCTGGGGATTGCTGTCCTCGCTCGACCGCGCGGCCATTGCCGACGGCACGGTCGTCGTCGACAGCAACAAGAAATCGGTCCAGCACCTCGAAGGCGGTATCGTGAAGGAGCTGCTGGTACGTGACGGCGACCAGGTGAAGGCGGGCGATGTCCTGCTGCGGATCGACACGACCCAGGTTCAGGCACAGATCAGCCAGCTCCATATGGAGCATTATTCGCGTCTTGCCCGCATCGCGCGCCTGACCGCAGAGCAGGAAGGCAAGCGCGAAATCCAGTTCCCGGCCGAACTCCTGGCGGCGCAGAACGATCCGGCTGTGCTGGCGCTGATGGCCTCGCAGCGTGCCTTGCTGAACGCGCGGTTCTCCGCCTACGACGAAGGCGTCGGCATGCGCGAGCGGAAGATCGGCGAATCCCAGAACGAAATCGCCGGTCTCAAGAGCCAGATCGGTGCGACCGAGGAAATGCGCGTCATTACCGAAAAGCAGCTGGTCAGCATCCGCGAGCTCTATAAGAAGGGCCTGACCGAAATCCCGCGTTTGCGCGGGCTGGAATCCAGTTTTGCCGAGCTTGGCGGTCGGCTTGGTGAACTGCGCTCGAGCATTGCCCGCAGTTCCGAGACCATTGCCGGCCTCAAGATCGAGATCGAGAATCTGCGCTCGACCCGCGCCACCGAAGTCAATGGCGAGTTGCAGCAGGTGCTCATGGAAGGCACCGATTACGAGGGCCGCCTTGCCGCCCTCCAGGACGTGCTCGGTCGCATGGATGTGCGGGCGCCGCAAGGCGGTCGCATCGTCAACATGCAGGTCTTCGGCCCCGGCGCCGTGATCGAACCCGGCAAGCCCATCCTCGACATCGTCCCCCAGGACGACGCGCTCGTGGTCGAGGCCAAGGTCAAGACGGACGACATCGATTCCGTCCATGCCGGCTTGAAGGCGGAGGTCAAGCTGCTCGCCTTCAAGCAGCGCCGCGTGCCGGGGATCGCGGGCGAAGTCGTCACCGTTTCGGCCGATCGCGTCGTCGAGGAACGCTCGGGCGTTGCCTATTACATCGCCCGTGTGAAGCTCGACTTGAGCTCGCTGCCGCCTGGCATGAACGTCACACCTTATCCCGGCATGCCGGCCGAAGTATTGATCGCGACCGGGCCGCGCCGTGCCATCGACTACTTCACCTCGCCGCTGACCGATACCTGGCACCGCGCTTTCCGCGAGGAATAGCAAGGGCTTAATCGGGAAGCTGGCCAAGGCCGGCCGGCATCTGTATGAAGTCGCCCGTCAGTGTCACTGTCGGGCGACGTCATGTCCTATCCTCTGCATCCGCCGCGCCGGAAGCGCCCCATTCTGGGGCTCCTCTGCTGTTTCTGTCTGATTGCCGCCGGCTGCAGCGCGGATACCGCCCGCATTGATTTTTCGACCTTCGCGCGCGCCACCACGCCCAACGATGCCTTGGCCTGTCCGACCGGGCTCTGTGCCGCCAAGGCGGATTTCGTGACCGACGCCGTTGCCCTGTCGGCGACCGATCTTGCCGCCAAGGCCCGAGCACTTTTGTCGAGCGAACCCCGAACGGAGCTGGCATCGCAGAGCGAGGAGGGCCTGCACCTCGTCTTCGTACAGCGCTCGCGCCTCTTCCGCTTTCCCGACACGGTCAACATCGCCGTCCTGCCCGCGGGCGACGGCCAGGCCAATCTTGCGATCTACAGCCGCTCCAATTACGGCCATGGCGATCTCGGCGTCAATCGGCGGCGGGTTGAGGCCTGGCTGCAGCGCCTTGGCATCCCGTATCGGGCGGCATCATGAGGGCGCTGCCGGCCGGCGTCGCCCAGTTCGCCGACGTGGCACAGGCGCGCATGCCCTCGACGCAACGGCTCTTCCACTATTGGCATGAAAGCCGCCGCAACGGCGTTCCCTTGCAGCGCGGCGAGATCGACCCGTTGGCCCTGCGCGACATCCTGCCCCTGCTGCTGCTGGGCGATATCGAGCCAGAGCCCTTCCGCGTGCTGTTCCGCCTGATCGGCACGGGTGTTGCCGATTTCAGCCGCCAGGATTTCAGCGGGCAATATCTCGATGAACTCGTCTACAGCGCGCGCGACAGCATCGACTGGAGCGTGTGCTATCGCTTCGTGCATGCAGCCCACACCGGAATCGTCGGCACCAACGCTCTCCATTTCGCGGACGGTCGCATCACCAGCTACGAATTCGCCATCTTCCCGCTCGCGCGCGGCGACGATCCGGCCGGCTCCTTCATCGCCATCGAGGCCTATGACGATTTCGACCGCCTGGTCATTCCCGATCTGCGGCCGGTGCAGCGGCGCTGATCAATCGCCGCGGCGCTCGGCCATCTTCTCCAGCAGGTCGCGCGCAAAGGCCTCGGCGCCGCGTTCCGTCTCGCGCAAGGCCGGCAGCCGCACGATGTCGTGAAAGGCGGAAAAGTTCAGCATCTCGCTTTGCACGGAAGTGGTGTCGCCGGTTTCGCGCAAGGTCGCATAGAGGCGGCGCAGCGCATGGGCGATGGTATAGGTCGCCGCCACCGGGAAGGCGACACAGGCATAGCCGATGTCCTCAAGCTGAGCCGCGCTGAGCACTGGCGTCTTGCCGCCCTCGACATTGTTGGCCATGCAGGGGGCCGGGATCTCGCTGCAGATGCGCGCCATCTCATCGGCGGTCAACGGCGCTTCGACGAAGATGAGATCGGCGCCGGCTTCGCGGTAGATCTGCGCCCGTTCGATGGCGGCCTCCAACCCCTCGATCGCGCGCGCGTCGGTGCGCGCCATGATGACCAGGTCGCCATCGACCCGCGCATCGACCGCGGCCTTCACCTTGGCCACCATCTCGGTCACCGGCACCACTCGCTTGCCCTCCATGTGGCCGCAGCGTTTGGGTGCGACCTGGTCCTCGATGAAGAGGGCGGCGACGCCGGCGCGCTCATAGGCGCGGATGGTGCGGGCGACACCGATGGGCGAACCGTAACCGGTATCGGCATCGGCCAGGACGGGCAGGGGGGTAACGTCGCACAGGCGCGCGTAATGGTCTGCCATTTCAGCGAGACCCAGCTGCCCGATATCGGGTGCGCCGAGGAGGCTCGCGGTTGCAGCATAACCGCCGGCCGTGAACGCCTCGAACCCGGCCATTTCGATGAGGCGGACCGACAACGCGTCATGGGCGCCGGGCATCACCAGGATCTCCGGCTGGTCGATCAATTGGCGAAAACGGGTGGTACGGCGCATCCTGGCAGGTCCCGATTGATGAAGCTGCGCCATGATAGCCGGCAGGCCCCGAGTCGCCGATTATCGCCGCGCTGAGGGCGCGTTTTTCCCGGGAACCGCCTTGCGTCCAACGCGTTATCAGTCGGGGATTTTGGCAAATTCCTGTTGAATTCTGCTGCTGGCCGCACGAGACTAGGGCCGGTTTTGCATTCCATGGGCTAAAAAGAGGGATATCAACCATGTCAAAGCGTTTCGCGATCCGCCTGTCGGCGGCAGCCCTGGTGGCGGGGAGCGTTCTGGGTGTGGCCGGCCTTGCCGCCGCTCAGGACCAGACCGCAATCTACAGCCAGTACCACCAGGCGATCCGCGCTGCCGAGGTCTGCCGTGAATTCACGCTCGACCCGGCCGCCTGGAGCAAGGTGTCGACCTATATCGACAAGAAGATCAATTACGAGATCCCGGCCGGTGAGCGCCTGACGCTGATCGAAGCCGCCAAGACCGACACCCGCGAGCTGGTCTGGAACAAGGGCTGCGATTCCGACGAAGTGAAGGCGCTGCTCTCGCTCTACGACGCCGAACTCGCGACCCCGGCCTCCTAAAGCCACTCGGCCGCAAGGCTGAAATCGGAACCCCGCTGCCGCAAGGCAGCGGGGTTTTTGTTTGTACGGGAGGCTTTGCTGGCAACGCCCCCTCTCCCCGACCCTCCCCCACGTTGGGGGGAGGGAGCTCACCGAGGGCGCTGAAGCGTTTGAGCCAAGGCTTGCTCTAGTTCCCTCCCCCCAACGTGGGGGAGGGTTAGGGAGAGGGGGCGGTTCCCTTCAGTCCCGCTCAATCGAAAACCGTGCCGGGCAGCTGCCTTTCGCGACCCGGGCCATATCGAAGGACGCGCGCGACAGCGGCTCTTCGACAGCCGTCGCCGTCAACCGCAGGCGGATTTCCGTCAGCGTGGCGTAGCCCGCATCCTTGCGGCACAGCAGCTGCAGCGCCCGCTCAGACCCCTTGCCGAATTCAGCCGCGAAGGCCTGCAGCAGATCCCGCCGCGAACTCTCTTTGCCGGCTTGCGCCTGCAGTGTCGCGGCAAAGCGGCTGGCGCGGACCGTCTCGCTCAACGTGACAGCGGCGGCGAAATAGCGCTCCGCGCCCAATCCACTGCAGCTGCCATGCTTCACCCATTGATGCCGCTCCAGCCGCGAGACCACGCCCGGCATCACCACGGCCAAGCGTCGGCCAAGATCCGCGCTCAGTTTGACCGGCGGCAGTTTTGCCCAGTCGCGCTTGTCGGCAGCCATCACCCGCGCCCGGTCGGCGCCCAGGCAATAATCGTCATCGGCATCGAGCCGGCCGTCGCCATTGCGGTCGGCATTGGGCCACAGGCCATGGAGAGTGAGTTGTGCGGCGGCATCCCCGGCGCATTGCGCCTTGTCGGCACCCGCGTCGCTGGCACAAAAGCCTGGCTGCCAGGACAGCGCCAGCACATAGCTGGCTTCTTCGGCGAAGGCGTCCGCCCGGGCGGCCAGCGGCATCAGCAGCGCACAAAAGAAAACGGCCGCGCGGACGATCTGTCCGGCGCGGCCGTTCATCACGGAATGCGGCGCGGTTATTTGAACTGCACCTTGGCGATCTCGTAGGATTTCGAGCCGCCCGGGGTCGTCACTTCGACCGTTTCACCGACCGATTTGTTGATCAGCGCGCGCGCCAGTGGCGCCGAGATGGACAGGCGCCGCGATTTGATATCCGCCTCGTCCTCACCGACGATCTGATAGACGGCCTTCTCCTCGGTATCCTCGTCGATGAGGGTCACCGTGGCGCCGAACTTGACCTGCTTCCCGGTCAGTTTCGAGACGTCGATGATCTCGGCGCGCGAGATCTTGTCCTCAAGCTCGATGACGCGGCCTTCGATGAAGGACTGGCGTTCGCGCGCGGCGGTATATTCGGCATTTTCCGAGAGGTCGCCATGCTCGCGCGCTTCGGCGATGGCACGGATCACCGCCGGCCGCTCGACCGTCTTCAACTGCTTCAGTTCTTCTTCGAGGCGGGTAAACCCGTCCCCGGTCATCGGAATCTTCGACATGGTCAAATCCACAGCCAAAAAAGCAAAAGAACCCCTCGGGCGCGGCGCCGTTCCCTGCTGGGATTGCACGTCGCTACCCGGTGAGCCTGACTTGTTCAGTGGAACCAGGGTTGATACCCCGGTCGACTGCCCTATTCGGCAGCCGTTTCTCCGGTTCAGCTCTTAAAGTACGATTGCAGCGGCGCGACTGCAAGCTCTCCGGCAGCCAGCGCCCCCACGGCGTCGACGGCCGCCACGGCCCCCGACAGGGTCGTATAATAGGGAATCTGTCCCATCAGGGCGGCCCGGCGCAAGCTGAAACTGTCGCCGACCGCCTTGTTGCCGGCCACCGTGTTAAAGACCAGCTTGATCTCGCCGCGCTGCATCGCCTCGACGATATGGGGCGAGCCCTGATGCACCTTGTTGATGGCGCGCACATTGAGGTTCTGGTTGCGCAAATAGGCCGCCGTCCCGGGGGTCGCACAGACGTCAAAGCCCATATCGAGCAGGCGCTTGGTGGCCTTCACGATCGCGGGCTTGTCCTTGTCCTTGACCGAGATGAAGACCGTGCCGCTCTTGGGCAGATTGAGGCCGGCGCCGAGCTGCGCCTTCAGGAACGCGCGGGCAAAGTTGGAATCGAGCCCCATGACCTCGCCGGTCGAGCGCATTTCAGGCCCCAGGATGATGTCGACACCCGGGAATCGCGCGAAGGGGAAGACGGCTTCCTTCACCGCGACATGGTGGCGCAGGCTGGTATTGAGGTCGAAGGCCTTGAGCTTCTCGCCCGCCATGACGCGTGCCGCGATCTTGGCGATGGGGAGGCCCGTCGCCTTGGCGACGAAGGGCACCGTCCGGCTGGCGCGCGGGTTGACTTCCAGCACATAGATGTCGGCACCCTTGATCGCGAACTGCACGTTCATCAGGCCGACGACATTGAGGCCCTTGGCCAACGCTTCGGACTGGTTGCGCAATTCCGCGATCACCTGCAGCGGCAGGGTATGCGGCGGCAGCGAGCAGGCGGAATCGCCCGAATGAATACCCGCTTCCTCGATATGCTCCATGATGCCGGCGACATAGACGTCGGTCCCGTCGGCCAGCGCATCCACATCGACCTCGATCGCATCTTCCAGATAGGAGTCGATGAGGACCGGATTGTCGCCGGAAACCTGGACGGCCGTGCGCATATAGCGGCGCAGCTGGCCGATCTCATGCACGATCTCCATGGCGCGGCCGCCCAGCACATAGGATGGGCGGATGACCACGGGATAACCGATCTCGCCGGCGATCTTCTCGGCTTCATCCGTCGAGCGGGCGATGCCGTTCTTGGGCTGGCGCAGCTTCAGCTTGTGCAGCAGTTGCTGAAAGCGCTCGCGGTCCTCGGCCAAATCGATCGCGTCGGGCGACGTGCCGAGGATCGGAATGTTCGCGGCCTCAAGGGCAGCCGCGAGTTTCAGCGGCGTCTGTCCGCCGAACTGCACGATGCAGCCCAGCAGCTTGCCCTTGCTCTGTTCGACCCGCGCAATTTCGATCACGTCCTCGGCAGTGAGCGGCTCGAAATAGAGGCGGTCGGAGGTATCGTAATCGGTCGACACAGTCTCCGGGTTGCAATTGACCATGATGGTCTCGACGCCCGCTTCCTTCAGCGCGTAAGCGGCGTGGACGCAGCAATAGTCGAACTCGATCCCTTGTCCGATGCGGTTCGGGCCGCCGCCTAAGATGATGACCTTGTTGCGCTCGCTGGGCTTGGCTTCCGTCTGCGCCGGCTCGATGCCGTTGCCCTCATAGCAGGAATACATATAGGGCGTGTCGGAGGCGAATTCGGCGGCGCAGGTGTCGATGCGCTTATAGACCGGATGCAGATCGAGCTTCAGGCGGTGTGCCGTCACCTCCGCCGGCTTCTTGCCGACGAGCTGCGCGAGACGCGCATCGGAGAAACCCATCTTCTTCAATCGCAACAGGCCCGGCTTGGTTTGCGGCAGGCCCTTGGCCTTCACCTCCGCCTCGGCCTTCACCAGATCTTCGACCTGGCGGATGAACCAGGGATCGAATTTCGAGGCGCCCTGGATTTCCTCGACGGTGAGGCCCTGGCGCAAGGCCTGGGCGATCACCAGCAACCGGTCCGGCGTCTGCTTGGCAAGCTGCGCCAGGATCGTCGGCTTGTCGTCGCCGTCGAGCACCACTTCATTAAGGCCGTTGAGGCCCGTTTCCATCGAACGCAGCGCCTTCTGCAGCGACTCTGCAAAAGACCGGCCGATCGCCATCGCTTCGCCCACCGACTTCATCGAGGTGGACAGGATCGCTTCGGCGCCGGCGAATTTCTCGAAGGTGAAGCGCGGCATCTTGGTGACGACATAATCGATGGTCGGCTCGAACGAGGCCGGTGTCACCTTGGTGATGTCGTTCTTCAACTCATCCAGCGTATAGCCGACGGCGAGCTTCGCCGCGATCTTGGCGATCGGAAAGCCGGTCGCCTTCGACGCCAGGGCGGATGAGCGAGAGACGCGGGGGTTCATTTCAATGACGACCAGGCGGCCGTTATCGGGATTGACGGCGAACTGCACGTTCGATCCACCGGTATCGACGCCGATCTCGCGCAGTGTCGCGATCGAGGCGTTGCGCATGATCTGGTATTCTTTGTCGGTCAGCGTCAGCGCCGGCGCGACGGTGACGGAATCGCCGGTATGCACGCCCATCGGGTCGATGTTCTCGATCGAACAGATGATGATGCAATTGTCCGCCTTGTCGCGGACGACTTCCATTTCATATTCCTTCCAACCAAGGACGGATTCCTCGACCAGCACCTGGCCGACGGGCGAGGCCTTGAGGCCGCCCTCGACGATGCGCATGAAGTCTTCCTTGGTGGGCGCGATGCCGCCGCCGGTGCCGCCCAATGTGAAACTGGGGCGGATGATGGCGGGAAGGCCGACATAGTCGAGCGCCTCAAGCGCTTCTTCCATCGTCTCGACCTGGCGCCCGCGCGGGCTTTCCAGGCCGATACGGTCCATCGCCTCGCGGAATAGGAACCGGTCCTCGGCCATGTCGATGGCCTTGGCATTGGCGCCGATCAATTCGACGCCGAGTTCGGCAAGCTTCCCGGACTTATGCAGCGCCATCGCCGTATTGAGTGCCGTCTGCCCGCCCATGGTGGGCAGCACGGCGTCAGGGCGTTCCTTCTCGATGATCTTCGCCACCACTTCCGGCGTGATCGGCTCGACATAGGTCGCGTCCGCCAGATCCGGATCGGTCATGATGGTGGCGGGGTTCGAGTTCACGAGGATGACCCGGTACCCCTCCTGCCGCAGCGCCTTGCACGCCTGCGCCCCCGAATAATCGAACTCGCAAGCCTGCCCAATAACAATCGGCCCCGCGCCGATGATCAGGATCGATTTAATGTCAGTGCGTTTGGGCATGATGGGTCTCAATCTTTTGCGCCGAGGGCGCGGAGTATGTCGTGAAGAACGCCGGCTTCGTTTTCGAGAAGCTGATTGTTCCAGAATCGGATGACGGTGAAACCTTGGCTTTCGAGCCACGCCGTTCGTTGCTCATCTCGCGCACGCTGCGTCGTCGCATCGTGCTGACCCCCATCAAGCTCAATGACGAGCGGTGGGCGATAGCAGACGAAGTCGACGATATAGGGGGCGACAGGCTCCTGACGGCGAAATTTGTAGCCGGCGAGCTGTTTAGCGCGCAGCAAGCGCCATAAGCGCTTTTCAGCCTCGGTCGAAGACTTGCGCAATTTCTTCGCACGCTCTTCGCCCATGGCCCCCTCTCCCTAACCCTCCCCCACGCAGGGGGGAGGGAACCAGATTGTGCCGTCTGAAACACCGAATGTAATGACACCCTCGATGGGACTCCCTCCCCCCCACGTGGGGGAGGGTTGGGGAGAGGGGGTGTCTCAACCGGCTCGGTCATCGCATCACTTCTTCTTCGACTTCGCGATGTTCTCGACGAAGCGGTGGAAGAGGTAGTGGCTGTCCTGCGGGCCGGGGGAGGCTTCCGGGTGATATTGGACCGAGAAGACCGGCTTCGATTTCATCGCCAATCCCTCGACGCAATCGTCGAAGAGCGAGCGGTGCGTGATTTCGACATCCTTGGGCAAGCTGTCGGCCAGCACTTCGAAGCCGTGATTCTGGCTGGTGATCTCGACCTTGCCGGTGCTGAAATCCTTCACCGGATGATTGGCGCCGCGATGGCCGCGATGCATCTTGGAGGTCTTGCCGCCCAGCGCCAGCGCCAGCATCTGATGGCCCAGGCAAATGCCGAAGATCGGCAAATCCTTGGCGATGAGGTCCTTGATCACCGGCACGGCATATTGGCCGGTTGCCGCCGGATCGCCGGGGCCGTTGGAGAGGAACACGCCGTCCGGCTTGTGGCGCAGCACGTCCTCGGTCGAGGCGCTGGCCGGCACGACCGTTACATCGCAACCTGCATCGGCAAGGCAGCGCAGGATGTTGTCCTTGGCGCCGTAATCGATGGCGACGACCTTGTATTTCGGTGCTTCCGCTTTCTGATAGCCGCCCTCCAGCTTCCACGGGCCGCCATCCCAATGATAGGTCTGCCGGCAGGTCACATCCTTGGCGAGGTCCATGCCATCGAGGCCCGGCCAGGCCTTTGCTTCCTTGACCAGCGCCGGAATGTCGAATTGGCCTTGGGCGTTGAAGGCGATGACGCCATTGGGCGCGCCGGCATCGCGGATGCTGTGGGTGAGCGCGCGGGTATCGATGCCAGAGACGGCAAAAAGATTGTTGGCCTTCAGCCACGCATCGAAGCCTTGCGTCGCGCGCCAGCTTGAGGGCTCGGTGATATCGAGGTTGAGGATGGCACCGCGCGCGGCAACGCGCTGCGTCTCGACGTCCTCGGGATTGGCGCCGACATTGCCGACATGCGGGAAGGTGAAGGTGATGATCTGGCCGGCATAGGAGGGATCGGTCATGATCTCCTGATAGCCGGTCATCGAGGTGTTGAAGCAGATCTCGCCGACTGCCTTCCCTTCGGCGCCCAAGCCTCGGCCCTTCAGCACGGTCCCGTCGGCAAGGACGATGACGGCCGTGGCAACGGGCATCTCGTCGGAAGCGGGCGCGTGGGCAGAGTTGGTCGCGGCGGTCATGCGCGGGCCTTTGCTTTGAGTTCAAGAAATGGGAGGCGGGCCAACCTGGGCAGCCGCCTTCAGCTCAAAGAGCGCCAGCCGCAAGTTGGGAGTTTCTATTCCGTGACAGCCCCCACGTCAAGCAGACTGTCGAAAAGAATAGCGTGCATTTTCAATGGTTTGGCGGCGATCAGCCGCATGGACTCGGTCAGGCGAATCCTGTAGTGTCCGGCCTTTCCACTATACCTCACCCGAACGGATGGCGCCCATGCTGCGGCAGCAGATCAATGATGATGTCAAAACGGCCATGAAGGCCAAGGACGAGGCGCTCTCGGGCCTGCGGCTCATCACGGCTGCCATCAAGGACAAGGACATCGCCGCCCGCCCCGGCAATATGAACGGCATTTCCGACGCCGAAATCATCGACATGCTGCAAAAGATGGTGCGCCAGCGCCAGGAGAGCATCGAGATGTACACCAAGGGCAACCGCCCCGAGCTCGCCGCCAAGGAACAGGGCGAGATCGACGTCATCAACCGCTATCTCCCCAAGCAGCTCTCCGAGGCCGACACCCAGGCCGCGATCGCCGCCATCGTCGCCGAGACCGGTGCCAGCTCGATCAAGGACATGGGCAAGGTGATGGGCCTCCTCAAGGAGCGCTTTGCCGGCCAGCTCGATTTCGGCAAGGTCGGCGGCCTGGTGAAGGCGAAGCTCGGCTAAGGCCCGCTTCACATGGCGCTGCTGCCGCAATTCCTGGAAGAGCTGCGCCGCCGCGTCTCGATCTTCGATGTCGTGGGTAGGCGCGTGCGGCTCAACCGGCGTGGCCTGCAGGCGACCGGCCTTTGCCCGTTCCATAACGAGAAAAGCCCCTCCTTTCATGTCTATGAAGGGCCGGACGAGCCGCATTACCACTGCTTCGGCTGTGGTGTGCATGGCGACGTCATCACCTTCGTCATGGAGACGGAGGGGCTGCAATTTCGCGATGCCGTCGAAAAGCTCGCTGGCGAAGCGGGGCTCGAAATCCCGCGCGACAGCCCGGAAGCGCGCGAGCGCGCCGAGCGCCAGGACACCTTGGCCGGGGTCATGGAACTCTCGGCCAAGTTCTTCGAATCGCAATTGGGGGGTAGCGCCGGCCGCGCCGGGCTCGATTACTTCCGCCGCCGCGGCCTGACCCCGGAAACGATCAAGCGCTTCCGTCTCGGCTTCGCCCCCGATGGCTTCGAGGCGCTGAAATCCAAGCTCGCCAAGGAGAACATCCCGGAAGGCGTCTCGCTCGAATCCGGCATGCTGGTGAAGAACGACGAGACGGGCCGCGTCTATGACCGCTTCCGTGGCCGCGTCATGTTCCCCATCATGGACGCCAAGGGCCGGGTCATCGCTTTCGGCGGGCGCGCCTTGGGCGACGAGAAGCCGAAATACCTCAATTCCCCGGAAACGCCGCTCTTTCACAAGGGGCGCACGCTCTACAACCTCAATCACGCCCAGAAACCCGCCCGCGACAAGAACGAGATCATCGTCGTCGAAGGCTATATGGACGTGATCGCGCTGGCCGAGGGTGGCTTCCCGCACGCGGTGGCCCCTCTTGGCACGGCGCTCACCGAAGACCATATCCAACTCCTCTGGCGCTTCGCGCAGGAGCCGATTCTCTGTTTCGACGGCGATGCTGCCGGCCAGAAGGCCGCGGCGCGCGGTGTCGAACGGGTGCTGCCGCTCCTCAAACCCGGCCTTTCGCTGCGATTTGCCTGGTTGCCGCAGGGCCAGGACCCGGATGACCTCATTCGCGGGCCCTCGAATGGCGGTGGCGCTGGGGGTGGTGCCGGTGCCATGCGCCAGGTGCTGGAAAAGGCGCAGCCGCTGGTCGATGTCCTCTGGGCGGAGATTCTGGCGGGGCGGACCCTCGATACCCCAGAGCGCCGCTCGGGCTTTCGCCGCGATCTCCTCGGTGCCATCAACCGCATCGCGGATAAGGGCGTCCAGGAGGATTACCGGCGCGAAATGCTGGGGCGCCTCGACCAGATGTTTGCCGGCCCCGGTCAAGCGACCGGCCGGGCGGCGCCAGTTGGGGGTGGATTCCGCCCGCAACGCTTTGGCCGCTTTGCCAATGTTCGCCAGCCTGGCCAGCCCTTCCAGCATTTCGACGGCGGCGGGGAGGCGGCCCGAAAGGGGACCGCCAATGTGAAACGCCTGCCGTTCGAGGTGATGCTGGCGGTCCTTATTAACCATCCCGACCTGCTGCACCGGCACGGGGAAGCGGCCGCATTGGTGCCCATTCCCGACCGTCAGCTTGACAAGCTTAAGGGGGCCTTGTTAGACCTCGCCTCCCGACATCCGGACCTTGACGCCGGCGAGCTTAGGAACCATTTGATGGAACTAGGTTTCTCCGCGGCGATCGAAGCCCTGGTTCGGCACACGGGAACGATCAGATTTGCCCTTCCTTCGGCCGGGTTAGCCCAGGCTGAGGCGGGGCTTTTGCACGTTATGGCCATTTTGCGCGAGACCGAGATCACGGTGGAGCTGGAAGCGGCGGCACGGGCCCTGGAGGAAGATATGTCTCAGGAGAACCTCGACCGCTTCCAGGCGGCGCAGCAGCAGAAGCTGGAAGCGGAAAGCCGGCGGCGCGATCTGGATCTCGCCGACACTGAACATTTATTCAAAAGTTGAACGGCTGTTCAGCCGCAACGACAGATGCAGTTAAAGACGCTCAAAGAGCTCAGGTGAGAAATTAGATGGCAACCAAACCCACCGCGAAGCCGCAGGCCGATGCCAACAAGCCCAAGGAAGAAACCGCAGAAGGTCCCTTGATGGACGGCATGAATGCCGCCGTCCGCAAGATGCTGGCCAAAGCCAAGGAACGCGGCTACGTCACGGTCGACGAGCTCAACGCCGTCCTGCCGCAGGAACAGATGTCTTCCGAGCAGATCGAAGACACGCTGGCCCTCCTCAACGACATGGGCATCAACGTTGTCGAGAATGACGACAGCGAAGAAGGCGAAGAGGAAGCCAAGCCCGAGGCCGAGGGCGAGGAAGAAGAAGGCAAGGCTGCCGGCAATCTCGGCGACAGCGATGTCGGCCGCACCGACGACCCCGTGCGCATGTATTTGCGCGAAATGGGCTCGGTCGAGCTGCTCTCGCGCGAGGGCGAAATCGCCATCGCCAAGCGCATCGAAGCCGGCCGCGACATGATGATCGGCGGCATCGGCGAAAGCCCGACCACCCATCGCAGCATCGTCGAGTGGCGCGACAAGCTGAAAGCCGGCGAGCTGCTGCTGCGCGACATCATCGATCTCGATGCCAGCATGGGCGGTGGCCCGGGCTCGGAAGAGGAGATGCTGCGCGAGAACGAGGCGGCCCTCGAAGGCGAAGAGCCCGAGGCGGAAGAGGCCGAGGGCGAGGCCACGGGCGAACCCAAGGCGCCGGGCGCCGAGGGCGATGGCGAGGAAGAGGCGGCGGTGTCGCTGGCTTCGATGGAACTCACCCTCATGCCGCAGGTCCTCGAGACCTTCGACAAGATCGCCGCCCTGCAGAAGAAGCTCGAGAAGGTGCAGTTGAAGCGCCTGGAGACGATTCTGGCCGGCGAGGAACTCAACCCGCGTTCGGAAAAGGCCTACGAGAAGCAGAAGCTCGAGATGGTCGATCTGATGCGCACGGTGCGCCTCAACAACAACCGCATCGAAGCGCTGGTCGACCAGATGTACGGCCTCAACCGCCGCCTGATGGGGCTTGAGGGCCAGCTGCTGCGCCAGACCGCCAAGGCCGGCGTGAAGCGCGAGGAGTTCCTGCAGAAGTATTATGGCTCGGAGCTCGATCCCAAATGGATCGCCAAGGTCGGCAAGCTGACCGGCAAGGGCTGGAAGAAGTTTGCGACCGACCACAAGGACGATGCCAAGAACATCCGCAGCGGCATCGCCGAGATCGCGGTCCTCCTCAACCTGCCGATCGGCGATTTCCGCCGCATCGTCAACACGGTGCAGAAGGGCGAGCGCGAAGCATCCCGCGCCAAGAAGGAAATGGTCGAGGCGAATTTGCGTCTCGTCATCTCCATCGCCAAGAAATACACCAACCGCGGCCTGCAATTCCTCGATCTCATCCAGGAAGGCAATATCGGCCTGATGAAGGCGGTCGATAAGTTCGAATACCGCCGCGGCTACAAGTTCTCGACCTACGCCACCTGGTGGATCCGCCAGGCGATCACCCGCTCGATCGCCGACCAGGCCCGCACCATCCGCATCCCGGTGCATATGATCGAGACGATCAACAAGCTGGTCCGCACCAGCCGCCAGATGCTCCATGAAATCGGCCGCGAACCGACGCCGGAGGAATTGGCGGAAAAGCTGCTGATGCCGCTGGAAAAGGTCAGGAAGGTCCTCAAGATCGCCAAGGAACCGATCAGCCTCGAAACGCCGATCGGCGACGAGGAAGACAGCCATCTTGGCGACTTCATCGAAGACAAGAACGCCGTGCTGCCCTTGGATGCCGCCATCCAGGCCAATTTGCGCGAGACCACGACCCGCGTGCTCGCCACCCTCACCGCGCGCGAGGAACGCGTGCTCAGGATGCGCTTTGGCATCGGCATGAACACCGACCACACGCTGGAAGAAGTCGGCCAGCAATTCTCGGTGACGCGCGAACGTATCCGCCAGATCGAGGCGAAGGCGCTCCGTAAGCTGAAGCATCCCAGCCGCTCGCGGAAGCTCAGGAGCTTCCTCGACACGTAATTCTGGCGACAGTCATTCCCTCACCCGTCATGGCCCGCTTCAGGCGGACCATCCACGAGTTTGTCGGCGACTGAAGTAAGGTAACTCGTGGATGCCCCGGCCAAGCCGGGGCATGACGAGCAGGGGAGAAGGCGCCGTCCCGCGCGCCTTTTGGGGGCCCGTAGTTCAGCGGTTAGAACGCGCCGCTCATAACGGTGTTGTCGGGGGTTCGAGTCCCTCCGGGCCCACCATTCCTCCAGGTTTCATAAATTGGCCCGCTCAGTTGCGGGATAGAAGCCGGAGTGTCGTCATGACGGAATATTCGGCCCACGCGCCTGTCTATGATCCGCAAGAATTGGAATGGCCGCTGGTAGCGCGGCAGCATGCGGGAGATGTCGAGAGCATGACGGCGCTGTTCGAGGCAGATGCGGTGATCGATTGCGGCGATGGCAAATTCATCCGCCGCCGCGGGGCCATTCGCACTTTCCATGTCGAGATCGCCGCCGACGGGCGAAAGTTCGCGATGGGCGAACAGCGGCCGGCGCTGATTTGCAGGGATCTCGCCATGACCTCGACGCGCCTGCGATGGCGACGTCACCACCGAAGTCGCCCGTCTCCGGCGCGATGGCAGCTGGCTATGAGTAATCTACCGCTATGCGGTGAAGTGACACCTACCGCGCGATGCTCTTAAACGCGCCTTCTTTACGCGCGAATGCGTGAAACAGGCCGGTTGGTGCACGCCCAAGTCTTCTATTGTAACGCGCAAGTGCCTTTCACGAATGCTCAGCAAGCATCAATCATGTCTGACGCAAAGCGGCCGGACGAGCAGGTGAGTAGTGCTTTGACGTGACAAGTCGCATCTGTCGTCAAGATAGTGCCGAATATAGCTGAATCATTTCCTCAACAGCGGCTCGCAGATTGACCTTTAAACCTGTAGAAAGCGTCGAGATCATTCTCATTTCAGACGGGTGGGCAAAATTGAAACTCCCAACCTCTCCCCAAGTCAATTTGTGTTGATACTTCCAGGTTCCGCTGAGAAGCTCTTCGGTGCTTACAATGTGGCCAGCCGCGATCAATACCGGCGCATGAATATCAAATAGCGTATCCTTCTCATCTCGGACATTCGATATTCCTATATTAACCCCGCTCCGTAGCCTTGCCTTCTTTGTCCCGCCATTCATGCAAGCGCCAACTTCGAGCTGAAACAACCATGTTCGATCGAGGCGGCCAACATGTTCGTTGCCTGTGATGGCGTGATAGAAATGGCCGTTCCCGCCGCTGTTTGCGAGGCTAGACATCAATACACCGCCTAGCTGTGCATGCTCAAGTTCCTGCTTCAACTCCGCGATTGTGTCGACAAACGCGCCGAGTACGCGATCTCTTTCCGTCTCGGCTTTGTGTTGAAGTTGCTGGCGCCTTGATATTGTGGATTCGTATGTTTCAGTCAGCGAAACAATCTGCCGTCTTAGCGGTCGCAAGTCTGTTATGGTCGTTGCTGGAGGGGTGGGCTCCAGCCATAAGGCAAGAGCGTCTCTCACTTGGTGCATTGTTGGGCGCGCGCTTGGGGTCAAAAGCGTCATTGATTCAAGAAGGCCGTCGATGCCCAGCGACGGCGCACCAGCCAGATAGGCCGATATTGTTAGAGCCGGAGTGTCGCGAGTATGTGTGCCGGGCAGCGGATATTTTTGACCCGTTGCCAATCGCCAAAGCAACTTTCCCAGTGAATACACATCAGCGGACTTGCCATTGGCGTTGAGAGAGTCATTCAACATCTCGGGTGCAATATAGTGGGCGGGCCCGAGCTTTTCGCCGGCTTTGGTTGAGGATTGCTTGTTTTCGAAATCGGCTAATCCGAAATCACCAATAAACCAGCGATCCTTGAACCATAGAATGTTAGCAGGCTTGATATCTCTATGTGAATATCCTCGATCATGCATCTGGCAAAGTGTCGTGGCCAGTTGCAAGCATAGCTGAACAGTTTGTGTTAAATTAGATGGCTTTTCATCGGCCCTGTCGAGCGGAGTGGCCAGAGCGGAGACTAACCAGCCATTGCGGTCGGCAGGGCTGCTGAAATTGGAGTCAAGCAAAGGGAGGACGCCGAGAATATCTTGGCATTCAAGCATCGTCTTAGCTTCGTCATAGAAGCGAAGACAAGCTTCTTTCCTTTGAGAGATCCAAGGATGAAGCGTCTTCATTGCGCCGATGCGGCCGCTTGCGTCTTTAACTTTCCATACAGTACCGTTGCCGCCTTTGCCGATTTGTTCGGCGACACTCCACAGACCTACAATTTGTCCTTCAACGATCTTCACTATCTCTCCTCAATGGAGCCGGCAAGCTACGACTTATAACAACGGGCCGCGCGCAAGATAGCTCTCCTAAAAGCTGATAGTCAAAATATGAGATGCCATTGCGGAATCTGTGGGGCCTGCTTTTCTGCTATTGTGAATCGATCCAACAGAGCCAAGACAAATGAGACTGAGGAACGTGAGATTGCTTCCGGCCAATTCCGCATTCTCGTTCTCGGCAGCCAGCGTATCGTAGCGGCATCGTAATCGCCCTTGCATGCGCCGCAATATTCAGCGCTTCCCAATGCAATCGAACCGCTCAATCCAACCAAGCGGTCTTGCTTACCGCGCCATGCTCTCGAACACCCCATCTTTCCGCACCAGGGCGTGGAAGAGGCCGGCGGCGATGTGGAGGAGGATGAGGGCGAAGAAGGCGAAGGCAAGTGTTACATGCGCGCTGTGGAGCAGTGTGAAGAGACTGGCGCTCGCTGGGGCGATGGCGGGGAGTTGGATGCCCCAGAGCAGCTTCACCGGATAGCCGCCGGCCGAGACCATGCCCCAGCCCAGAAGCGGCATCGCGATCATCAGGGCATAGAGCGCGTAGTGCGAGAGCTTGGCGGCGAGGCGCATCGGTTCGGGGAGGTCACGGGGCAGCGGCGGTGTGCCGGAGCGCACGCGCACGACGATGCGCAGCACAGCGAGGATCAGGATGGCGATCCCCAGAGTCTTATGTGTCGCAACCAGCGACACATAGGTGGGTGCGATGGTCGAGAGCATGCCGACGCCGATGAACAGCATGGCGATGATGGCGATCGCCATCAGCCAATGCAGCAGGCGCTGCAGGCTGTTGAAGCGGGGACCGGTGAAACGCGGGCCGTTGAAACCAGTGCCGTTGACGGGGCTTGTGGGGTTGCTCATGGCTGGGTGCCCTCCTGGCTCGCGTCGCCGCGCGGATAGTTCTTCTCCTCCGACATGCGCAACGCGAAGGACTTGGCGTAAGCCGCCGAGCGCGCCGCCGGGAAGGGGTCGTCGGAGACGGTGATGCCGGTGGGCAGGATGGTCGGGTCGAAATTGATATCGCGGCAGGGGCCGTCGGCTTCCGCCTGGATCTTGTCGACCGTGAGCGTGCCGAGTTCGACCGATTGGCGCTCCGCCGGCCACGCCTTGCTCGGATCGGCCGTGGGATCGCTGGGGTCGGCCACCGTCACCACCATGGTCCAGCGTTGCGGGGCGGCCGCCACGCGCGCGGTGATCTCTTCCGCCAGATGGTTGGGGCCGAGCTTGGCGAATTCCTCGGCGCTCAAGGCCTTGGCCTCGGCTTGGGGTTTCAATGACCAGCGCACCGCATGCTTGCCGCCCGAGGCATCGACGAACAGGAAGGCGTTGAGGCCGTTGAAGGTGTCGCCGGCATAAGAGTCGATCCAGGGGGCAGAGCCGGCCCAGGCGCCGAAGGCGGCGATCTCGGGATGGGCGGCGGCGAAGTTCTTCATGGCGTCGGGATTCTTGTCGCCCGATGCCTGCAGCAGCGCATAGAAGGCGTCCGGTGTCGCCACCGGGAAGATCGGCGGATCGATCATGGCCGAGCGCCACACATCGCCATTGGGCGTCGAGATCTGGAGGCCGAGCCCGCGCACACGCGAGGTGGCGTCGGAGGCGTTGGGATCGGGCGTGCTGAAATTGAAGCGGCCGATGACGGGATATTGCCCCGCTGTGAAAACCTGGGCTTTCGAGAGCGCGGTGCCGTTGCCATTCGCCTCAAACTGGCCGGTGAAGCAGATGCCCTTGGCATGGTTGCGCCGGTGGCCGAGTGCCGGACCGGTCGGTGGGGTGAGGGCCTCGACCAGCTTTGCGCCACTGAGGCGGTCGGGCGAGAGCCAGCCACCGGTATAGGCGAAGGCGCCGACGATAATGGCGATGACGCCGGTGATGACGGCCAGGGAAACGAAAGGGGAGCCTGGCGATTGCTGGGCCATATCTGAACCTCGGATTGCGGCGGGCGCGTGGTCGAGGATAGTCGCATATCGCCCGCGTCATCCGAACAGAAAAAGCCGGGCCCCGCAGATTTCGCGTTTGCCCAAATCGCCCCTTCGAGGACGGTGGTCATTCCGCTGTCATTGGCGGCGGCATGCCGGCCTTTCCGGCCGATCTGCGGGGCGCTAGCGCGGCCAGGGCATGGAGGCCAGCCTGCCCCGGCACCCCCCACCGAGGCTGCCGGCATTGAGCCGCCTCACCTAAGGGAAACGACGGGACGCGCCATTTTGCCGAAGGTCGGCGGCGGCAGCCTGAGACCCACGAAAATCTGGGTGCCGCGTTGATTTTGCGGGGTGAATCCACCTTGCACACCATACGATATTATTGCCGGAGGCGGCCTGGGGCTGTGAACCGCTTCACAGCAGACCCTGCCTTTCGATGCGCAAATGCGGTGTTGCCGGCATCGAGCCAGCGAAACCAGGGGCCGCCAAACGCCCCCCCGTCAGGAGACGACCGAGATGACCGAATTCACCGGATCCGCTGGAAACGACGTTCTGACCGGCACCGATTCCGAAGACATTCTCAATGGCCTGACGGGTGCCGACAAGCTCAGCGGCGGCAAGGGCAACGATTTCTACTTCGTCGACAATCCCGGTGACGTCGTTACCGAAGCGGTCAATCAGGGCAATGATCGCATCCTGGCGTCGGTCACCATCGCGGCGCTCGCCGCCAATGTCGAGGCCTTGTCGTTGCATGGTGGCGGCAATATCAACGGCACCGGCAATGCGCTGGACAATGCCATGATCGGCAATCTCGGCGACAACACGCTTGATGGCGGCGCCGGCAACGACACGATCTTTGGCGCAAACGGCAATGACATTCTCATCGGCGGGGCAGGTGACGATGCTTTGACCGGTGGCGCCGGCAACGATCAGATGAAGGGCGGCCTCGGCAACGATGGCTATACCGTGGAAGATCCCGGCGACATCGTGGTGGAGCTGGCCAATCAGGGCATCGATACGATCTCCACCGCGTTCAGCTTCGACCTTGCGACGAACGGCCTCAATGTCGAGAATTTGGTGCTCAGCGGCAGTGCCAATTTGGCCGGCACCGGCAACGATCTCGGCAATCTCATCACGGGCAATGCCGGGCTCAATGCCTTGTCCGGCGGCAAGGGCAATGACCAGTTGTTCGGCCTGAACGGCGCGGACACGCTGACGGGTGGCGATGGCGACGACCTGCTGGATGGCGGCACCGAGGCCGACAAGATGAGCGGCGGTCTTGGCAACGATACCTATGAGATCGAGAATGCCGGGGACGTCATCACGGAACTGACGAATGAAGGTATCGACACGGTCCGCAGCAAACTGGATTTCAGCCTGCTGGCGCAGGGCGCAAATGTCGAGAACCTGACCTTGCTGGGTGCCGACGACTTGGATGGCACCGGCAACGACCTCAATAACACGATCACCGGGAACGGTGGCCGGAACGAGCTCGATGGCGGCAAGGGCAACGACACGCTGATCGGCGGCAAGGGCGACGATACCTATATCGTCGACAGCATCGCCGACAAGATAACCGAAGCCGGCAATGAAGGCTTCGACACGGTCAGGTCGAGCGTCACCTATACACTGGCCGCCAATGTCGAAGTCCTGGAACTCACTGGCGCTGCGGACATAAACGGCGTCGGCAATGCATTTGAGAATTTCCTCATTGGCAATAGCGGCAAGAATGTGCTGAGCGGTGGTGCTGCCATCGATGTCTTGAACGGCCTGGCCGGCGACGACACGCTCAACGGTGACGCCGGCGATGACGTGATCAATGGCGACAGCGGGAATGATCTGCTGGCCGGCGGCGATGGCAACGACCAGATCGACGGCGGCGATGACAATGACGTCATGGATGGCGGCAATGGCGACGACCTCCTCAATGGCGGCGAGGGAAATGACAAGATCACCGGCGGCGCCGGCAATGACGAGCTCAACGGCGGCAACGGCATCGACACGCTGACCGGCGGCCTCGGCAATGATTTCTATTCCGTCCAGGATGCAAGCGACACCATTGTCGAACTGGCCGGCCAAGGCACCGATCTCATCGAATCCGCCGTGTCGTTCAGCCTCGCCACGCTTGCCAATGTCGAGAATTTGAACCTCGGCGGCAGCGCCGACACCGATGCCGTCGGCAATGATCTTGCCAATTTCATCAACGGCAATGATGCGAACAACACCGTTTCGGGCGGCAAGGGAAGCGACCTACTGTTCGGCAATTCCGGGACCGATACGCTGCTGGGCGGTGAAGGCAATGATCTGCTGGACGGCGGGTTTGGCGCCGATCAGATGAGCGGCGGGGTCGGCAACGATATCTACGAAGTCGATGATGCCGGCGACGCCGTCACCGAATTGCTGGGCGAAGGGACCGATACCGTTCGGGCGCGGCTGAGTTTCAGCCTCTTGGCGAATGGCGCCAATGTCGAGGTGCTTAGTCTCCTTGGCAGTGACGACATCGACGGGACCGGCAACGACCTCGACAATGTGATCACCGGCAATGAGGGCATCAATCAGCTTGCCGGCGGCAAGGGCAACGATACGCTGAATGGCGGCCTCGGCAATGACAGTCTGGACGGTGGCCTCGGCAATGACACGATGATCGGCGGCAAGGGCGACGATGCCTATATCGTCGACAGTGTCACCGACAAGATCACCGAGGCCGCCGATGAAGGTTTCGATCGGGTCCAGTCGACGGTCACCTTCACGCTCGGCGCCAATATCGATGCGCTCGAACTGGCCGGGGTGGGCGATATCAACGGTATCGGTAACGCGCTTGAGAACATTCTGGTCGGCAACAGCGGCAAGAATGTGCTGAGTGGTGGCGACCGCGCCGATCAGCTCGATGGGGAGGATGGCGACGATACGCTGAACGGCGATGGCGGCAACGACCGGCTTGAGGGCGGCAAGGGGAACGATTTGCTCTTTGGCGGTGAGGGCGATGACCAGCTGGAAGGCGGCGACGGCAACGACGTGATCGACGGCGGCAACGGCAATGACGCCCTCAATGGCGGCGATGGCAATGACAAGATGACCGGCGGTGCCGGCGATGACGAATTCAATTCAAATAATGGCGGCGGCATTGATACGATGATCGGCGGCCTCGGCAACGACGTTTATCACGTCGACAGCTCGACCGACATCATCACCGAGCTGGCCGGCCAAGGCACCGACTCCATCGAAGCCAGCGTGACATTCAGCATGGCGACGGCTCTCAATGTTGAAAACCTGGTCCAGGCCGGCGTCGGCGACATCGATGCGACCGGCAACGATCTGGGCAATGTGATCAGGGCGAACGAAGGCAAAAACACGCTGTCCGGCGGCAAGGGCAACGATCAGCTGTTCGGCGATGACGGGGCCGATACGCTGCTGGGCGGCGAGGGCAATGATCTTCTGAACGGTGAGTTCGATGCCGACAAAATGACCGGTGGCCTCGGCAACGATATCTATGAGGTGGACAATGGCGGGGATGTGGTCACCGAGCTGCTGGGTGAAGGTGTCGACATTATCCGGACCACGCTGTCCTTCAATCTCCTCGCGAATGGCGCCAATGTCGAAAATCTCGTTCTCCTCAACACCGGCAATCTCAACGGCACCGGCAATGACCTCGACAATGTGATCACCGGCAACGATGGCGCGAACCAGCTTGCCGGCGGCAAGGGCAATGACACGCTGAACGGTGGCCTTGGCGATGACAGCTTGGATGGTGGCACCGGCAACGATACCCTGATCGGCGGGAACGGCAACGATACCTATTTTGTCGACAGTGCGACAGACAAGATCACCGAAGGGGCAAACGAGGGCAACGAAGACACCGTCATCACCACGCTGGCGAATTTCACCCTGGGCGCCAATGTCGAGAATCTGACCTTCGATACCGGCACCGCTTTTGCGACTGGCATCGGCAATACGCTGAACAATGAGATTGACGGTGCCGGCGGCAACGATGTCCTGAGCGGCGGCGGCGGTGTTGACGTAATCGAAGGCTTCGCCGGCGCCGACCGCCTCAACGGAGATGATGGCAACGATGCTCTGCTCGGCGGCGACGGTGAAGACATCCTGAACGGCGGCAGCGGAAACGACAACCTGTTCGGTGGCAACGACAATGACGTCCTGAACGGCGGTGCCGGCAACGACTTCCTGTTCGGCGATGCAGGCGACAACACCCTCAACGGCGATGCCGGCGACGACGAGCTGACCGGCAACAGTGACGACGACATTCTGAATGGCGGCGACGGCAACGACCGGCTGGATGGCGGGGCCGGCGTCGACGTGCTGAGCGGTGGTGCGGGCAACGACCTCTTTTTTGTCCGTGATGTCAGCGACACCGTGATTGAGCTGGCCAATCAAGGCATCGACCGGGTGGTGAGCAATGTCGCCTTTGATCTTGCGGCCAGCGGGGCCAATATCGAGGAATTGGAGCTGAGCACCAATCTCAATTTGAATGGCAGCGGCAACGATCTCAACAATGTCATCATCGGCGGCAGCGGCAGCAACATCCTCTCCGGCGGCAAGGGCAACGACCAGCTCGATGGGAAGTCGGGGGCCGATACACTTATCGGCGGCCTTGGCAACGATACCTATGACGTGGACAATGCCGGGGACGTCGTCACCGAACTGGCGGGCGAAGGCATCGACATCGTTCGCAGCAAAGTGAACTTCAATCTGTCGACGACTGGCGCCAATGTCGAGAACCTGGTCCTGCTTGGTACCGGCGATCTCAATGGCGTCGGCAATGATCTCGACAATGTCATCACGGGGACCGACGGCGCCAATGAACTGACCGGTGGCAAGGGTAATGACACGTTGAATGGCGGCCTCGGCAACGACCGGCTCGATGGCGGCCTCGGCAACGACATCCTGGTCGGCGGCAATGGCAACGATACCTATATCGTGGACAGCCTGACGGACAAGGTCACGGAACTGGCCGGCGAGGGTGCGGCCGATATCGTTATCACCACGCTCTCGACAATCACGCTCGGTGCCAATGTAGAAAATTTGACGTTTGACGCCACTGTCAGCAACGCGACCGGGATCGGCAATGCGCTCGAAAACCGGATAAAGGGGGCTGGCGGAAACGACCTCCTCAGCGGCGCTGCCGGCAATGATTTTCTGGAAGGTCTTGCCGGCGCCGACACCCTCAACGGCGATGCTGGTGACGACATTCTCGACGGTGGCGACAACGACGACATCCTGAATGGCGGTGTCGGCAACGACACCATGTTCGGCAAGGCCGGCGCGGACACACTAAACGGCGGTGCCGGCAACGATTTCCTCCTTGGTGACGCCGGCAACGACATTCTGAACGGTGGTGACGGCGACGACCAGCTGGAGGGTGCGGTCGGCGCCGATACACTCGCCGGCGGTCTCGGCAATGACGTCTACTTTGTCGAGAATGTCGGCGACACGGTCGTGGAACTGGCCAATCAAGGCACCGATCGCGTGACGACCGACATCAATTTCGATCTCTCGGCCAAGGGCGCCAATGTCGAGGAACTGATTCTCGGCGGCAACAGCGCCATCATCGCTATCGGCAACGACCTCAACAATCTGATCCAGGGCAATGGCGTCAATAATGCCTTGTCGGGTGGCAAAGGGAACGACCAGCTGTTTGGCAATGGCGGCAATGATGTGCTGGTCGGCGACGATGGCAACGACGTGATGGACGGTGGCGCCGAGGGCGACAAGATGACCGGCGGTCTCGGCAACGATACGTACCAGGTCGACAATGCCGGCGATGTGGTGATCGAACTCACGGGTGAAGGTACCGACACGATCCGCAGCGGAGTGACGTTCAACCTGTTGGCGAATGGCGCCAATGTGGAGAACCTGGTTCTCGTCGGCAGCGGCCTCAATGGGACCGGCAACGATCTCAACAATGTCATCACCGGCGATCTGGGCGGCAACGTGCTTTCCGGCGGCAAGGGCAATGACACGCTGGACGGTGGGTCGGGGGATGACACTTTGGATGGCGGTATTGGCAACGACATCCTGATCGGCGGCAAGGGCGATGACACTTATTTTGTCGACAGTATCGGTGACAAGATCACCGAGAAGGCGGGCGAGGGTGTCGCGGACGCCGTCGTCACCACGCTCTCGACGTTCACCTTGGGTGCCGAACTGGAGAATCTGTCCTTCGACGCCGCCGTCGTTGGGGCGACCGCCACGGGCAATGCGCTCAATAACGATATCGAGGGCACAAACGGGAATGACAAGCTGGATGGCGCCGCCGGCAATGACACCTTGGATGGTGGCATCGGCAGCGATACGCTGATCGGCGGGGCCGGCGACGATACATTGGATGGCGGCAGCGGCGCCGATACGATGACCGGCGGATTGGGCAACGACATTTTCGTGATGAGCGATGCCGGCGACACGGTTGTGGAACTGGTCAATCAGGGGATCGACACGGTCATCGGCCAGTTCAATGTCGATCTCTCGACCAACGGCTTGAATGTCGAGAACCTTGATCTGCGCGGCGCCGGCACTCTCGTCGGTACCGGCAACGACCTCGACAATGTGCTCATTGGCAACCAAGGAATCAGCACGCTGTTCGGGGGCAAGGGGGCGGACACGCTGCTCGGCAATTTGGGCGCGGACAATCTCTTTGGCGGCGATGGCAATGACGTCATCGACGGCGGCCAGGGCGGCGATACGCTGGCGGGCGGCGCTGGAAACGACCTTTTTCTCTATCGGATCTCGAATACGTCCGAGCTTGCTACCCTTGGCGGCGATGTCATCAGCGACTTTGAAAGCGGCAAGGACAAGATCGACCTGTTCGATCTGTTCATCGATTTCGGCGTCAACGCCGCTGATCCCTTCGCTGACGGATTCCTTGAGCTAGAGGTCTCCGGCACCGATACCCTCATCAAGTTCGACAGCAATGGCGGCGGCAACAGCTTCGTCACGTTGGCGACCGTCAACGATAGCGTCGTCACCGCTGCCGACCTGGTCTTCTTTTGATGTGGGGTGGATGCGAATCTATTCCGGAAGTGGACCGACCATCAGATTTAAGGGATTGAAACGAAAGGCATTTGGAACCGGCGCGCCGCAGCGCTGACACCTGGGCTGACACCGGCATGCCTGAGGAGTTGGGGGCTTCCCTGGCGCGCTTTTCTGTTATCGTGGGTCCATCCAATTGAGCCAGGGGGGACCAATGGGACTGAGAAGCGTGGGGTTGTTGCCGGCACTCGTCGCGCTGTCGCTGCTGGGGGCCTGCGCATCGCCGCCGCACCGGACGCTTTCTCTCCACGCGCCGCAATATGCGACGCTGCCCAATGGCACCGAGCCGCTCAATCCCGGCAAGCTGTCGAGCCTCTATACGTCGGTGGCGTCGGTGCCCGGCGACAACGTCATTCGCTATCTGGAGCGCAAGCGCGGGCACGCGCTCAACATGCTCTCGCTTTCCGGCGGCGGGCAGAATGGTGCCTTTGGCGCCGGCTTTCTGAAAGGCTGGCGCCAGCATGGCGATCGTCCGCAATTCGATCTTGTGGGCGGGGTCAGCACGGGCGCGCTGCTGGCGACCCATGCCTTTCTCGGCACGCCGGAAGACGATGCGACGCTGGAGAAGATGTACACCCAGGTCACCGATGCCGACATCTATACCGATCGCGGCCTGTTGAGCCTACTGTCGGCGGATTCCTTGAAGGACACGGGGCCCTTGCGCGCGATGATCGCCAAATACATCACGGCGGACACATTGAAGCGCGTGGCCGCCGCCTATGATGACAACCGCTTGCTGGTCGTCGGCACGACCAATATCGATTATGGGCAGACCTGGGTCTGGAACATGACGATGATCGCGAAGGCGGGCGAGTTGGAGCTTTACCGCGACGTCTTGCTGGCGTCCGCCTCGTTCCCCATCGTGTTCCCGCCGGTCGAGATCGATGGCCACCTGTTCGTCGATGGTGCCGCGCGCTCGAACCTGGTCATTCCGGGGATGGGCGGGCAGGCGCGACCCAACCCGCCGCTCCACGGCGCGGGCAATCTCTATCTCATCGACAACGGCAAGATCACGACGCCGCCCCAGGCGCTGATCCGCGCGCTGGGCGAGATTGCCGCCACGACGATCAGCGTGATGATGGAGCAGTCCATGCAGACGGCGCTGATGCGGTCCTTCTTCGGCACCCGGGTGCTGGGCTACAAATTCAACATGGTCGGCATTCCGGACAATGTCGATGTCGGCAACGACGTGCTGGCCTTCAATCAAACGCAGATGCGCGCGGCCTTCGCCGCCGGAGAAGCGCTGGGGATGCAAGAGAAGCCCTGGCAGGCAACGCCGACCAATTCGGGCGATTTGCCGTCCTGGGTCTTCAAGGAAATGGTGGCGCCGCCAGCAAGCGCGCCGGCGCCATAGATACGGGTGCCGCGCCCGGCTGAGCACCTTCGCCAGGGGGATGCCGGGCGCCCGGCCAGCAGCCATGGGACTTGGCAATTGCCCGGCTGGGCCGTTTTGACTAGGCTGTGGTCCATCAAAAAAGAGCCTGAGCGGACAGATCAATGGCGCAGCAGATGATTGACAGCGTGATGGCGGCCCCGGCCGTGGCGGGGACGGGGGCGGATTGGAATCTGCCAGCCGTCATCGACGCAGCACCCTTGCGCGAGGAGCCCTTCGACCATATCCGGCTCGATCACATTTTCCCCGCCGATTTCTACCGCGACCTGCTGGCCAATCTGCCAGCGCCCGGGCAGTATCACCCGCTGTTCCACCGCGACGCCATGACCGCCGATGGCAGCAGCACGCGGATGCGGATGTACCTTTACCCTGAATTGTTGTGGCGCCTGCCGCGCGCACAGCGGCTGATCTGGGCCAAGATATCCGCCGCGCTGATGTCGAAGGAATTGGAGCTGGCCTTCAAGCGCAAGTTCCGCGCCGCCCTTGAGGATCGGTTCCAGATGCGGGCCGAGGATGTTCCGCTTTATCCCATTCCGATCCTGGTGCGAGACCTCCCCGGTTATCACATCCGCATCCATTCCGATGCGCTCAGCAAGGCGATCACGGTCCAGTTCTATATCCCCAGCGACAATTCGCAATCGCATCTCGGCACCGTCTTTCACAGCACGCGGGCACAGGATGGCAGCGACCGCCCGACCGCGATGCAGTTCCTGCCGGCCAGCGGCTATGCCTTTGCCGTGCGCAAGAAGGAAAGCTGGCATTCGGCGCCAAAGACCACGGATGCCGATGGCGAGCGCCGCTCGATCATGTTGACCTATTACGTCGACAAGGAACACGCGCTGAAGCGGCGCTGGCAGCGCTTGAAGATCTTCTTCGGCCAGTATCCGAAGATCTGACCGGCCTCAGGGTGCCGGTGGCGGGCCGTCCGGGCGCGTGAGCAGGAAGGCCGCAACGGCGATCAGAACCGCCCCTTGAGTCGCCAGCAGCCAGAGCGGCAGCGCCAAGGCAAGGCTGAACAGGAAAGCGATGCCCATCAGGACCAGCGCCATGCGCTTGGCGCGGCGATCGACGCTGCCATGGCGCCGCCAGTTCTCGATCATCGGTCCGAAGGTGCGATGGGTGAGAATCCAGGCTTCCAGCCGCGGCGAGGAGCGCGCGAAACAGAAGGCCGCCAGCAGGATGAAGGGTGTGGTCGGCAGCAGCGGCAGAACAATGCCGGCGATGCCGGCGCCGGTGGAAAGAAGGCCGAGGGCCGCCCAGATGGCTCGTGTCATGTGCAATGCGGCCGCTGGCGATGATCGATCCGCCCGTTATAGCAGGCGGATCGGCATCCGCACCAGATTGGCCTTGCAGCCTGTGTGTCATCATATGGGCACGGATGCATGGAGGCTCTGCAATCTTGTGGCTTGCCTGGTGCCGGGTGATATGGCGGCATCCAAGCAACGCAATGCCGGATGGAGTCTTAGTTTTATGACCGACCTCTCACAATTTCCCATCACCCGGCGCTGGCCCGCCCAGCATCCGGACCGGCTGCAGCTTTATTCGCTGCCGACACCCAATGGCGTCAAAGTCTCCATCACGCTGGAGGAGATCGGCCTGCCCTATGAGCCGCATCTGGTCGACATCACCAAGAATGAGAGCTGGCTGCCGGAATTTCTGTCGCTCAATCCCAACGGCAAGATCCCCGCGATCATCGATCCCAACGGGCCGGGTGGCCGGCCGCTGGGACTCTTCGAATCCGGTGCCATCCTGCAATACCTGGCGGAAAAGACCGGCAAGCTCCTCTCGGCCGATCCGATTGAGCGCATGGCCACCATCCAATGGGTCTATTTCCAGATGGCATCGGTGGGGCCGATGTTCGGCCAGGTCGGGTTCTTCCATAAATTTGCCGGCAAGGATTTCGAGGACAAGCGGCCGCTCGAACGCTATGTCGCGGAATCGAAGCGATTGCTCGGCGTGCTCGAAGACCGGCTCAAGGACCGGCCCTGGATGATGGGCGCCGACTATACCATCGCCGACATTGCCCATCTGGGCTGGGTCCGCAATCTGGTCGGCTTCTATGGCGCCGGCGATCTGGTTGAATATGGCAAGCTGAAGCACGTGCCGGCCTGGCTCGAGAAATGCCTGGCGCGACCGGCCGTTCAGCGCGGGCTCAACATCCCCGCGCGTCCCGCGTAAATCCTATTTCAGCGCGGCTTTGATGGCGCGGATGGCCTGCCGTGTGCGGTGCTCGTTCTCGACGAGGGCGAGGCGCACATGGTCGTCGCCATATTCGCCAAAGCCGATGCCGGGGGCGACGGCGACGCCGGCCTTTTCGATGAGCAGCTTGGAGAATTCCAGCGAGCCCAGATCACGGTAGCGTTCCGGGATCGGCGCCCAGGCGAACATCGAGGCGGGCGGGGCCGGGACCGGCCAGCCGGCGGCGTTCAAGCCCTCGATCAGCACGTCGCGGCGACTCTTATAGCGCGCGCGCATCTCGTCGATGCAATCCTGCGGGCCGTTGAGTGCGGCGGTGGCGGCCACCTGGATCGGCGTGAAGGCACCGTAATCGAGATAGGATTTGACGCGCGTCAGCGCGCCGATGAGGCGCTGGTTGCCGGCGCAAAAGCCGATGCGCCAGCCCGGCATCGAATAGGTCTTGGAGAGCGAGCTGAATTCGACCGCCACGTCCTTGGCCCCCGGCACCTCGAGAATCGAGGGCGGCGGCGTGTCGCCGAAATAGACCTCGGCATAGGCGATGTCGGAGATGATGAAGATCTCGTGTTTGCGGCAGAAGGCGACAACCTCGCGGTAGAAGTCGAGATCGGCCACCTCGGCCGTCGGGTTGCTGGGGAAGTTGACGATGACGGCGAGCGGCTTCGGCACCGAATGCCGCACGGCGCGGTCCATCGCTACCAGGAAATCGGGACCGGGATGGAAGGGGATCGAGCGGATCGCGGCCCCGGCGATGATGAAGCCGAAGGCGTGGATGGGATAAGAGGGATTGGGCGCCAGGATCACGTCGCCAGGGCTGGTGATGGCCTGGGCGAGATTGGCAAGGCCTTCCTTCGAACCCAGGGTCACGATCGCCTCGCGCTCCGGGTCGATCTCGACATTGAAGCGGCGGGCGTAATAGGCGGCGAGAGCCTTGCGCAGGCCGGGGATGCCGCGGGAATTGGAATAGCGATGCGCGCGCGGATCGGAGAGCGTCTCGGCGAGCTTGTCGCTGACATGGCGGGGCGGCGGCTGGTCGGGATTGCCCATGCCGAAATCGATGATGTCGCGACCGGCGGCCCGCAAGGCGGCCTTCAACTTGTTCACCTCGGCGAACACGTAAGGCGGCAGGCGCTTGGTGCGGTGGAACTCGGCATCCATCGGTGGTGGCTTTCCCAGGGCATGAATTGATAAGGGCGCGCAGGCTGCCGCGCTGGCCGGCCCCTTGTCAATTGTCCGCAACCCGCCGTGCTTACTTTACGGTCGTGCAGTGTTCAGCTTGGGAGGCCGCTGAGTTCGATCCACACCGGCTGGTGATCCGAAGCGTCGGTCTCGGCATCGATCCAGGCGTTCCTGAGACATCCGGCCATGGGTTCGGGCAGGAAGCAATAATCCAGCCGCTGGTCCCAATAGGCCCCCTGGTCTGGGTTCATGCGATAGGTGATGCCCTTTAATGGATCATTGCCGCTGGCCACCCAGGCATCGACGAAGCCGTGATGGCAGGGGCGTTGCAAGTTCGTGAGGGAACCCGGCACCTGTGTGCCGCGCAGGAGTTGGACGTATTCCGAACTGGTGGGTTCGGCGTTGAAGTCGCCGAGCAGCAGCGCCAGATGCGGCATGGGCGGGGGCGGTGCGGCACTTTCCCAATGCTCGCCATCGCCTTCGGTGCCATTGCGGATCGGCCCTTCATCCGGCGTGTTGCGCAGGAGGGTCATGAGATGGCCGATCTGCAGCATGCGTTCCACCGCGGCCACGTCGCTGAGATGGATGTTGAAGATGCGCAACGGGCCGCGCGGCGTGGCGATGACGGTCTCCAAGGCGCCCGTCACATGGTTGAGCCGGTCGCCGGAATCGAGCTTGGGGAAGATGTGCGTGCGGCTGGCGACGATGGGCCAGCGGCTCACGGTCATCTGGCCGATCTGGCGGCGCCGGTTGATGACCTGGCCCTGGCCGTTGGCGGTACTGGCATCGGTGTCGAACTGGCAGCCATAGACCCAGTAGCGATCGGGGAGCGCTGCGCCGATCAAGGCCGGCTGATCGGCCATGCCGGATCGGCGCCAATGCCGGTCCACTTCCTGCAGGCAGATGATGTCGGCATCGGCCACGGCCCGCAGCGAGCGGGCGAGGTCGTAGCGGCCGTCGGCTCCCAGTGAATACTGCATGTTGAAGCTGACGATGCGCATCAGCGCGGCCCGCTGCGGCTGAAATGGCGCGGGAAGAATAAAGCGAGCTGGCTGGCCGCGATGCGCCGCGCCTCGTCAATGCTGACGGGTGTCGCCGTCCCCGTCAAATCGAGCCACAGCCCGCCCAGCGAGGTGTCGATCAGGCGCGCGATCTCGTAAGGATCATGATCGTCATAGTCGCCTTCGGCAATGATGCGTCGGCACAGCTCGATGGTGAGGTCGAGGAAATGCTTGGTCTGCGCGCCGAAGAGATCGACATAGGCCTTGCGGCCGTTGGTCTCCGCCCAGAAGGTCTTCCAGGCGGCGAGATAGCGCGGCGTAAAGAAGCTCTCAGAGAATTCGGCGCGCACCAGGCTCCACAGCAGATCGGCCGGCCGTTCCCCCACGCCCACCTGGCTCGCATGCAGGGCGCCGAAATACTCGTGGCCCATCGCCTTCAGCACTTCGTTGAGCAGCCTCTCCTTGCTGCGGAAGTGGACGATGATGAGGGCGGTTGAGACATTGGCTGCCTTGGCGACCTCGGCCAGGGTCATGCCGCCATAGCCGCGCGCGGCCAACACATCGATCGTCGCCTCGACCAGATCGTGCCGGCGGTCGAGCGGGTTCTTGCGGGTGCGGGTCTTGGCCGCGGCGCGCTGCGCTTTGCCAGCCGTGTTGCGCTTCCTGCCAGTTTGTCCTGTCGGACGTGCCATGCTCTTCCGTTCCAAGCGCCCAACAGGTGGCCGCGATCTTGATCAATCTAATAAATGAACGTTTAATATAGAATATATGCGGATGGCAATAATGCGCAACAGGGAAGGCATATCAGCCTTCTTGAAATTGTCACCAGATCCGCGTTGACAGTCTTACTAAATTATCAGTTACTAATGGCTAAGATAGTCAACCGATGTGAGGGAGGGTGCTGTGGCGCGATCAAGATCGTTCATCCTGGCGGCCGTGCTGGTGGCATTGGCTGCTTCTCCGGCTCTTGCCGACAAGCTGAAGCTCATTGTCGCGGTCGAGGGCGCCTTCCCGCCCTATAACGAAGTCGGGCCGGATGGCAACCTGCAGGGCTTCGATGTCGATGTCGCGCATGAGATCTGCAAGAAGATCGAGGCCGAGTGCGAGTATGTGAAGCAGGATTGGGACGGCATGATCCCCGGGCTGCTGGCCAAGAAATATGACGTCATCATCTCCTCCATGGGCATCCTGCCCGAGCGGGAAGAGAAGATCGATTTCACCATTCCCTATTACCAGGCGCCCACCGCCCTCGTGGCGCTGAAATCGGCCGGTGCGAAGGTAGGTGCCGACGGTTATCCGGACGGCGAGAGCTTGGCCGGCTTGAAGATCGGTGTGCAGCGGGCAACCGCCTATGAAAGCTGGGCGCGCGAGAAATGGCCCAAGGCCGAAATCGTCGTCTATGACAGCTCGCAGAGTGCCGACCTCGACATCCAGAACGGCCGGCTCGATGCCCGCTTCGACGACTATGTCCTGCTCTCCGATGGCATCATGAAGGGCGAGGGCGCCAATCAATACGAACGCGTCGGCAACATCTATACCGAGGCCGCCATGGGGTCGAAGGGCGAAGGCATTGCCCTGCGCAAGGGCAACGAGCCATTGAAAGACGCCATCAACAAGGCGATCCTCGCCATGCGCGAGGACGGATCCTATAAAGCCATCAACGACAAGTATTTCAGCTTCGATATCTACGGCGAATAGGCCTAGCTTGACGGTGTCGCGCGCCGGACCCGAAGGACGGGGCCGGTGGGCGGCACCGTTCCTTTTGCCCGTGATGCCAGGGATGCGATGACGCTGCCGGCTTTTCTCGACCTAGAGGGATATGGCCACCTCCTGCTGATCGGGGCGTGGATGACCGTGGCCGTCGGGTTCGCCGCGATGATGGTGGCCCTGGCTTTGGGGATTCTGGGAGCGCTCGCCAAGCTCTCACCCCGGCGCTGGCTCAACCGGCCGGCGGCGGCTTATACCGTCATCATTCGCGGCATTCCGCAATTGGTGTTGATGCTGCTGATCTATTACGGCGGCACCACCTTGCTGCAGGAATTGCTGGCCTGGTCCGGCAATGAGGCGCGGGTCGACATCAATGCCTTCGCGGCGGGCACGCTGGTGCTGGGCTTCGTCTATGGTGCCTATGCGACCGAGATTTTCCGCGGCGCGTTCCTCGCGGTGCCCAACGGGCAGATCGAGGCCGGGCTCGCCTTCGGCATGAGCAGGAGCCGCGTGTTCATACGAATTCGCCTGCCGCAAGCCTGGCGCTTTGCGCTGCCGGGCCTGGCCAATCTGTGGCTGAGCCTTCTCAAGGACACCTCGATCACATCGGTCATCGGCCTCACGGATCTGGCGCGCCAGGCCTCGCTCATCATGCCGCCGACGCATAAGCCGTTCACGACCTTCTTTGCGGCGGCTCTCCTTTATCTCCTCATGACCGCTGTCTCGGATCTCGGCCGTGTGTGGCTCGTCCGGCGGGCGGCGCGCGGCGTCAAGGCGATGGCCTGAGGCAAGCCATGGAGAACGGATTCGATTTTGGCATCATCTGGGAAAGCCTGCCCGACCTGCTGCAGGGAACCGTCATCACCATTCAATTGACCGCGCTCAGTGTCCTGGGCGGGATCATCCTCGCCCTGCCGCTTGGGGTATTGCGCGCGTCGCGCCTCCTATGGGCATCGCGGGCGATCTGGTGCTACACCTATTTCTTCCGCGGCACGCCGACGCTCATCCAGCTTTTCCTGATCTATTACGGCCTGGCGGAATTCAAACTGATCCGCAGCTCCGCCCTGTGGCCGTTCTTGCGCGAAGGCTATTGGTGCTGCGTGCTGGCCTTCACGCTCAATACCGCGGCCTATACGATCGAGATCGTGGCCGGGGCTATTCGCAACGTGCCGTCCCATGATGTCGAGGCAGCGAAGGCCGTCGGCATGTCCGGCTTCATGCGCATGCGCCGCATCATCCTGCCGGTCGCCTTTCGCACCATGTTGCCGGCCTATACCAATGAAGTGATCTTCGTGCTGCAGACGACGTCGCTGGCCAGCCTGGTGACGGTCCTGGATCTCACCGGCATCGCGCGCACCGTGATCGCCCGCACCTTCGCTACCTACGAGCTTTTCATCACCATCGCCGTCTTCTACCTGATCCTCACCTATCTGATGCTGTGGGGCTTCAGGAGGATCGAGGCGCGCTGGTACCGCCATCTCGACAAGGCACCGCATATCGACGGGGATGCGGATCTGGCGCTGCGCTAGGTCAAATCAAAGCGGGTGTGCAGGCGCAGACCACGATGGCCGTGGTGCGACCGACATTGCTCAGCCGATAGGGATGCTTGCCGAGCAGCTGGAAACCGCCCCCGGCCTCGATGCGCCGGGTCCTGCCGTCGACTTCCAGTTCGACCGTGCCCTGGACGATGACGGCCGCTGTCTCGCCTTCATGTGTGATGAGCTCGTCGCCGGTGCTGGCGCCAGGGGCATAGCGTTCGAAGAACAATTGCAGCTTCTTGTCCCGCCGTTCACTGCCGAGCACGCTGAGCTGTGCCGCACCCCGCGTGACCGAGGCAAGGTCGTCCTTGTCGTAGAAGAGGACGTTCTCCTGCGTCGTCGGCAGGGCGAAGAAATCCGCCATCGAAATCGGAATGGCGTTGAGGATGCGATGCAACGAGGCCAGTGACGGGGCGTGGCTTTCCTGTTCGATGAGGGAAATGGTGGCGTTGGTGACGCCGGCGCGCTTGGCCAGCTCGCGCTGCGACATACCGGTCAATTCGCGGACCGACCTCAGCCGGGCCCCCACCGCCAGCGCCGATGCCTGACGTTCCGATTTCGACGCACGCAGCAATTTACGCGCCGGTTTCGCCGCTGGCTTCGTGCCGGCACTCTTTTTTGCCAAGACAGAATCTCCAATCAGTTCCGGCTGGCTAACTAGCATGCCGACCGATGAGGCGAAACCTTAAGATTCCGGAATCCGCTTGCGTGATGAATTTATCATGTCATAGTTCAAAAAAAATTAAACACGCTTGCGATCGGCAAAAAGCGACGCAAGACGGGCAGAGGCAAGGGGAGAAGCATGACGTCGCTCGATGATTTTGCACGCCTATCCGGCAAGCTCTACGTGGACGGCGATTGGATCGCGAGCAGCGCCACGACGCAATTCGACGTCGTCGATCCGGCGACCGAGGAGGTGCTGGGGCGCATCGCCGATGCGACCGATGCCGAAGTCGACCAGGCGATCGACCTTGCCAACAAGGCGCGCAAGACCTGGTGGCGACAGGATTCGCGGGCCCGTGCCGTGACGCTGCATGACATCGCCGCCACGATCCGCCGCGACAAGGCGCTTTATGCCGAGGCGTTGACGCGGGAGGAAGGCAAGCCGTTCAAGGAAGCCGTCGATGAGGTGTCGTGGTGCGCCACGGCCATCGACTATTACGCCGAACTGGCGCGGCACGAGACTGGTCGCGTCGCCGGCACGACCGTGCCGGGGCAGTTCCATTTCGCGGTCAAGGAGCCGCTGGGCACGGTGGTCATCATCCTGCCCTTCAACTATCCGCTGGTGTTGTTGTGTTGGGAAGCGGCGGCGGCTCTGGCGGCAGGCAATGCCGTCATCGTCAAGCCACATGAGCAGACCAGCCTGACGACGCTGAAGTTCATGGAACTGTTCCGCACCCTGCCGCCGGGATTGATGCAGGTGGTGACCGGCGGTCCGCGTGTCGGGCAGCGGCTTATCGCCAGCGGCGGCACGCACGCCGTGGCCTATACCGGGTCGGTTGCCGTCGGCCAACATGTGGCGCGTACCTGTGCCGACAGTTTCAAGCCATGCCTCATCGAAGCGTCCGGCAACGACCCGATGATCATCATGCCCTCGGCGCCGCTGGAGATGGCGGCGCGCGGTGCGGCCTTTGCCGCCTATCTCAATTGCGGCCAGGTCTGCACCTCGGCCGAGCGCTTTTATGTGCATGACGAGATTCACGATGCCTTCGTCGAAAGGCTGGCGGCGGAGGCGAAGAAGCTGCGCATCGGCAACGGCCTCGACCAGGTCGATATGGGACCGCTGGCGACACGCCGCCAGCGCGAGCGCTTCGAGGGGTTGATGGCCAATGCGCGCCAGCAGGGTGCCAAGGTGATGGCCGGCGGCGGCCGGCCCGCCGGGCTCAATCGCGGCTGGTTCGTCGAGCCGACCGTGCTGACCGACGTGACGCCGGAGATGGAGATTCTCAACGAAGAGCCGTTCGGGCCGGTGGCGCCGATCTGCCGCGTCAAAAGCTTCGATGAGGCGCTGACGCTTGCCAACCGGTCACGCTATGGCCTGGGCGCCAACCTCTATACGCTCAACATGGATGAAGCCTTCCGCGCGGTGAGCGAGATCGAATCCGGCATTCTGTGGATCAATGCGCCGCTGCTCGACAATGACGCGCTGCCGTTCGGCGGGCGCAAATTGTCAGGCACGGGCCGGCAGCTGGGGCCGGAAGGCCTCAACCAGTTCCAGAACACGAAATTCGTCATGATCGATCCGCAGGCGAGCAACCAGGATTTCTGGTGGTTCCCCTATGCGAAGGAGGAGGCGTTCAAGCGCCCCTGACAGCCGACGCGCCGGGCGGCGACCGCGCGCCGCTGTCCGGTCAACCAGGTCTTGAGAAGGGACCGGCGCGCGACAACGGGGAGGGGTTTCATGGCACAAGCTGAGATTCCGGCTGAATTGGAGCGGCGCATCCGTGCGCTCGAAACTGCCGAGGGCCAGGGCGAGGATTTCGACGCCACGAGCTGGCTGTGGTTGGCCATCCTGGGCATCGTGCTGCCCGTCATCGCCTTGATCTGGGGGTGGGTAGCATGACCGACACGTCGCTCCCCCACAACACGATCGAGATCGAGGCCGACAAGAGCGCCTGGCCGCTCTTGAAGCACGAGCGCAATTGGGGCCCGTGGCAGCTGGGCATTTCGCTGGCGACCGCGGCGGCCGCAACGTGGTGCTACATCATCGGCGAATATACCGGCTATTACCTGGGCTTCGGTCAGGGCTTCGCGGCCCTCTTCGCCGGCTCGATGATCGGCATGCTGATCGTGGCGCTGGCAGCCGTGCCGATCTGCATCCGCTTCGGGGTCGATTCCATCGCCTCCTGTAAGCCGCAATTCGGCTCGGCCGGCTGGATCATACCGGCGGCACTCCAGCAGATATCCATTGTGGGGTGGAATTCCCTGCTGCTGATCTTCTTTGCCAAATCGACGACGCAGCTGTTGATCGCGCTGGGCGTCATTCCCGATGCCGACACGGTCTGGCTGGTGCCGGGGACGATCTTCCTCGCCTGTGCGCTGGTCTTCCTGTTCCTGCTGAAAGGGTCGGGCGGTCTCGACCGCATCGCCAAGATCCTGGTCGCCCATGTCTTCGTCGGCTTCTGGATGCTCTATATCCTGGTCACACAACGCTGGGACGATATCGAAGCCGCCAAGCCAGCCTATGCCGCCCCCGACGCGCTGTGGAACTATACGACCGGTGTGGAGATCGGCATCGTCTCGCTGCTCTCGTGGTGGCCCTATATCGGGGCCATGGTGCGCATGGCACCGAAGGGACGGACGGCGGCCGTACCGGTGATGATCGGTATGGGTGCGCCCGTGCCGATCCTGTCACTGATCGGCATCGCCGGCATCCTGGTGCTCCAGGTCTCCGACCCGGCGGAATGGATGCGCACGATCGGTGGCCCGGTCTATGGCATCATCGCGCTGCTTTTCGTTGCCGCCGCCAATCTCGGCACAGCGGTGGCGGGTGTCTATGCCTCGGCCATCGGGCTGCGGCATTTTCCGGGCCTCGACCGGGTGTCCTGGCCCAAGCTGCTGCTGATCACCATCGCGCCGGTTGTGCTGGTGGGGCTTTTCATCCCGGAACTGTTCTTTGCCAATTTCGGGTCATTCCTGGCCTTTATCGGCATGGCTTTCGCACCGCTCTGCGGCATCCAAATCGCGGATTATTTCTTCCTCCGCCATCGCCGCATCGATATCCGGGCCATGTTTGTCGGCGGGCCTGGTACATCCTATCGCTTCTGGAGCGGGTTCAACCCGGCGGCCCTGTTGGCGATGGCGGGTGGGTGCGGAACCTATCTCTATCTCCTTAACCCGCTCACCTATGTGAGCCATGCGCCCTATGACTATACGACAGCGACGTTGCCGACGCTGTTTGTCTCCGGCCTCATCCACATCATCGTGACACGGGTTGTGGTGCAGCCGGCCGGCAAGGGCGGCTATTGAACGATGGCAGGGCAGGAGCGCTGATCCGCTCCTGTCCACTTGCCATCACCGGTGCGGCGATTAGGATGCTGCCCGCATGACTGACACATCTCCCTCTCGCCGCCGTGCCCGCGACCTTGGCATCGCCCCCGGACAAGCGCCGACCGGGCCGTTCAACGCCATCACCGATGTGCCGGGCGTTCTTGTCGGCCATGTGACGCTCATCGACGGGGAACGTACGCGCACGGGTGCGACGGCCATCCGGCCCCATGGCGGCAATCTCTATCAAGACAAGGTGCCGGCGGGCCTTGCCGTCATGAACGGCTATGGCAAGCTGGCCGGTGCGACGCAGGTGATGGAACTGGGCGAGATCGAAACGCCGATCATCCTTACCAACACGCTGGGTGTCGGCCGCGCTGTCGAGGGTGTCAATCGCTGGACGCTGGCCTTGCCGGGCAATGAACGTGTCACGTCGGTGAATGCCGTGGTCGGCGAGACCAATGACGGCCGGATCAACGACATTCGCGCCGGCCTGCCCACGAGCGAGCAGGTGATCGCGGCGATCGAGGCCGCTGCGGCCGGGCCGGTGGCGGAAGGCTGTGTCGGCGCCGGCACCGGAACGGTCGCCTTCGGCTATAAGGGGGGCATCGGCACGTCGTCTCGTGTCGTTGGCGACTATTGCCTTGGCGTCTTGGTGCAGTCGAATTACGGCGGCACCTTGCGTATCGACGGCCGCACATGGCGGGGCGAGGCAGCGGAGCCCGATGGTTCGATCATGATTGTGCTGGCAACGAACGCGCCGCTTTCCGATCGCAACCTGCGGCGGCTGGCGGAACGCTGCTTTGGCGGTCTGGCGCGGACCGGCGCCGCGCTCAGCAACGGGTCCGGCGACTACGCGCTGGCTTTCTCGACCGCGCCTGAGGTGCGGCGTTCGCCGGAGCGGCGGCGCGGCCTTGTCAGCATCAGCGAATTGCCGAACGACAAGGTCTCGCCACTCTTCGAAGCCGCCATCGAGGCAACCGAGGAGGCGATCCTCAATTCGCTTTTCATGGCCACGACCATGACCGGCTTCGACGTGGCACGGCAACGGGTGGTGAGCGTGCCGGCGCTGCCCCTCGACAGGTTCTAGCTCAGAAAGCGGAACCGTTCGGCCGCCAGCAGGTCGCGGGCGTCCTGCGGGGGCACACCCACATCGCGCAGCATATGCGCCGACAGGCGGTCGATATCCACCGCCTGGGTATCGTGCGCCCGCCGCAAAACGCGCGCAAAGCGGCTCCAGAGAGAAGTATTCCAGGGCTTTCTGGCCAACGCAAACATCGCCATCTCCATCAATTGGACAAGGTCATTTACCTCGCATGCCGATAATTTGGCCTGGACATCTTGCGAAAACCAACTAATCCTCTCGGGTAATGCATAAGGCTATTTTATGGATAAGGCATGTCCAAGCTGCCTCCCCTGACGGCTATCCGCGCCTTTGAGGCTGCTGCCCGCCTTGGCAGCTTCACCCAGGCGGGGGCGGAACTCGGCCTCACCCAGGCCGCGATCTCCTATCAGGTGAAGCAGCTGGAGGATCGGGTGGGGGCGCCGCTGTTCCTGCGCCAGGCGCGCAAGGTGGTGCTGTCCGAAGCCGGCAAGCGCCTGGCGCCGGCCGTCGCTGAAGCCTTCCAGCGCCTGACGCTCGCCTTCGATGCGCTGAAGAGCAGTGACGAGAATGTGCTGTCGCTGACGGCCGTCAGCACGTTCTGCTCCAATTGGCTGGTGCCGCGCCTGGGCACGTTCCAGATGGCGCATCCCGACATCGCCGTGCGCCTCGACATGTCGACGCGCTGGGTGGATTTCGCGCGCGAGGAGTTTGACCTTGGCATCCGCAGCGGCCGCGGCGACTGGCCGGGCCTTGCCACGCACCGCCTGCTGCCGCTGGAACTGACGGTCTTCGCCAGCCCGGAATTTCTGGCGCGCGTCGGTCCCATCAGCGACCCGGCCGATCTGCTGCGCTTGCCGCTGCTCGATTGGACCGACAATGCCTGGCGGCTGTGGTTCAGGACGGCGGGCATCCCTGATCCTCAACCCAGCAGCGGCCCCAACATCATGGCGCCGACGCAACAGATCCTCGGCAACGCGGCGATGGCGGGGCAGGGTGTCGCCCTGCTGACACCAGCCTTCTTCCGTGGCGAGATTGCCGCCGGGCGGCTGGTGCAGGTGCTGCCCGTCGTCGCGCGCGAGCCGGTCGATTACTGGCTGGTCTATCCGCAGGAGCGGCGCAACCAACGCAAGATCCGCGCCTTCCGGGATTGGCTGCTGGAACAGGTGCGGGCCGAGGGCATCGCACCCCAAAGCTAGCCAGCCGCCCGGCGCGGCAAGGCGGCGGTGCGACGGTTGCCCCTAGATGCCCGTCAGGCGGCGAAAGGCGCGCCAGGTCTTCATCGGGTGCTTGAGCTTGCGCAAGGTACGCGTGACCGGGAGATGGGCCTGCGTGTCCTCAAGTTCGAGGCCCACGCGCAGGATGCGGCCGTCCCGCGCCTCGCGCACCACCAGTTCGATCTCGCCAAGCTTCAGGCGGTCGCCGGCCACGACATGGTCGCCGAGGCGATCATGGAGGAAGCCGCCAAGGGTGAGTTCCTTCGCCACCGTGCCGATGGGCAGGCCGTAGATGAGGGCAAGGTCACTGGCCGGCGTCTCGGCGCCGAAGACGAATTCGCCAAAGCCCGCGGGTGCCGCCGGCTCGTCCGCTTCGTGATAGGCGAAATAGGGATGGAGGCTGGCGATCTCGGCCGGCGGCGCGATGGCGATGACGTAATCGTCGGGCAGCGGCCGCGTTTCGCGAAAGAGCGTGATGGGGGCTGAATTGCGGATCACGCTGATGATTTCGGCCTGCGGCGGCAGGTCCATTTCGCCGTAATCGTAATTGAGGATGCGCGCACCTTCCTGCACGCGATAACCGGCGAGTTCCCGGCTGGCGCCATGGCCGAGGCTGATGTCGAGGTCCTGACCATGCGGTGCGGCATGGGGCACTTCAAGACCGAGGAAGCGCGCCGCGCGTCCCACCGTCCAGCCCTGCACCATGAGGGAGGTCAGCACCGCCACGAAGGCGACATTGAAATAGACCTGGGCATGGGGGACCTGTGCGAGGATCGGGATCGAGGCAAGGAAGATCGGCACCGCGCCGCGCAGGCCCACCCAGGCGACGAAGCCGCGCTCGTGCCAGGTGAAGCGAAAGGGCAGCAGGCACAGGAGCACCGCCCCGGGCCTGGCAATGAGGATCAACCCGACGGCAAGCACCAGCGCCGCGGCGAGGTCGGCCAGCAGAGCCGATGGCGTCACCAGCAGGCCCAGCATCAGGAACATCGCAATCTGCGCCAGCCAGGCGAGGCCGTCGAGGAAGCGTGTGATCACTTGCTGTGCCCGGTAGGGCGTCTGAGCCAGCATCACCCCCGCCACATAGACGGCGAGGAAGCCGCTGGCATGCACCGCATTGGTGCCGCCGAAAATGAGCAAGGCGCCGGCGGTCACCAGCACCGGATAGAGGCCCGCCGAAAGGGTGAGGCGCTGCAGCAGCCATCTAAGGCCGAAGCCGCCGACGGCACCGATGAGGCCGCCGCCCACCAGTTCGAGCCCGAAGCTGCCGAGCACATACCAGCCGGAAACCGCCGTACCCGCCTGGAGGACATGGACGGCCATCAAGGTGAGGAACACGGCCATCGGATCGTTCATGCCGGATTCCAGTTCCAGCGTGCCGCCGACGCGGGCATTGACCGCCACACCCTGCCCGTGCAGCAGCATGAAGACGGCCGCGGCGTCGGTGGAAGCGAGGATGGCGCCCATGAGGATGCCTTCCAGCGGCCGCATGCCCATCACCAGCACGGCCATGCCGGCCATGCACAGCGCCGTCAGCAGGACGCCAACGGTGGCCAGTGTCAATGATGGCCAGAACACCAGCCGCACGACGTCGCGCGGCGTGCGCAGCCCACCCTCGAACAGGATGATGGCGAGCGCGATGGAGCCCACGGCAAAGGTGGTCTCGTAGCTTTCGAACTGGATGCCGAGCAGTCCTTCCTCGCCCGCCAGCATGCCGAGTACCAGGAAGACCAGCAGCAAAGGGGCGCCGAGGCGCGAGGAGATCTGGCCGAGCAGGATGCTGATCATGGCCAGCAGGGCGCCGAGAAAGATGAGCTGATTGATGAGCGTCAAGCTGTGCGGCCTTCCATTCCTGCCAGCAAGGACTGAAATCCCTGCTTCAGCCATCCGATAAAGATGTCTTCCTACAATATGCAGGTTGAGCGCTGCATCGCAAAGGGCCGGCTGGCCGTTATTGGCGAATTCTCAACTTTTTTCATGCGACCCTGACCGGATGCAACATGTGCGTGCAGGGCAGCAATGATTGTTTTGCGATGGCGATTTGGCTCGATGCTGTTGGCGGCGTGCCTGGCGCTAGCGGCCGCGCCGGCAGCCGAGGCCGACCCGCCGCTTCGGATCGTCTTTGCCGATAATCTGGCACCGCTGTCGTTTGAAGAAGATGGCCGGCCGAGCGGCCTCTTCGTAGATCTTGTGCGCGAGGCAATCGGCAAGCGCCTTGGCAAGCCGGTCGAGACGCTGACCTTTCCGTGGGCGCGCGCGCAGCAGATGGTGATGCATGGTGAAGCCGACGGGTTCGTGAGCGTGGCGACAAAGGCGCGTCTTGATTTCACGGCCTGCGGGAGCGTTCCCGCTCTCCACGTGCCGCTGCAGTCGATCATCCGCAAGGACGATCCGCGTCGGCCGATCTTCGAAGCCGCGCGCAGCCTCGAGGCCCTGAAGTCCTATAAGGTGATAAGCTATCGGGGCAATGGCTGGGCCAAGCAATATCTGGCCGGCTTCGACGTCTTCTATGCGTCGGATTTCGATTCGTCCCTGCGCGGTCTCGCCCGGGGGCGCGGCGACCTGTCGGTCATTACCATGGCCTCCCGAAACTATTTCCTGCACTTGCCGGAATTCGCGCAGAACCTGACCACGTTGCCGGTCGCCGTCGGCGATCTGCACTATTATCTGTGCATCGCCGACACATCGCCCTACCAGCCGTTGCTGCCGGTATTCGACCGCGCGGTCAAATCATTGCGCAGTGATGGCACCTACCGGAAGATCCTGGCCAAGTACGGCCTCGATACGAAGGACTTCCACTAGCCGCGCGTTACCAGCGTGCCGATGCCTTGGGGCGTGAAGATTTCCAGCAGCATCGAATGCGGCACGCGCCCATCGAGGATGACGGCGGCTTCGACGCCGCTCTCGACCGCGGTGAGGCAGGTTTCGAGCTTCGGGATCATGCCGCCCGAAATGGTGCCGTCGGCGGCAAGTGCGCGCACTTCGCCGGCGGTCAGCTGCTGCACCAGCTGGCCCGATTTATCGAGCACGCCCGGCACGTCGGTCAGCATGAGGAGGCGCGAGGCGCCGATGGCGGCGGCGATGGCGCCGGCGGCGGTATCGGCATTGATGTTGTAGGTCTGGCCGTCCGGCCCGAAACCGACCGGCGCGATGACGGGAATGACGCCCGCCTGTTCCAGCGAACGGATGATGCTGGGATTGACCTTGTCCGGCTCACCGACCAGGCCGAGATCGACCCGCTCGCCATCCTTGGTCATTTCCGTCTTCTTGGCATGGAGCAGATTGTCGTCCTTGCCGGAAATGCCAACGGCCTTGCCGCCGGCCGCATTGATCGCCGCCACGATCGACTTGTTGATCGAACCGGAGAGCACCATCTCGACCACTTCCATGGCCGCGGCGTCGGTGACGCGCAGGCCGTCAATGAAGCGGGACTGGATGTTGAGGCGCTTCAGCATCTCGCCGATCTGCGGGCCGCCGCCATGGACGACCACGGGGAGGATGCCGACCTGGCGCAGCAAGGCGATGTCGCGGGCGAAGATGTCGGAGAGTTCCTTGTCCACCATGGCATGGCCGCCATACTTAATGACAAAGCGCTTGCCGGCATATTTCTGCATATAGGGCAGGGCGTCGGTCAGGGTCCGCGCCGTCTTCAACCAGTATTTGGTGTCGGTAATGCTCATCGTGCGCCCATCGCTGCAGAGGGTGGAGGGAAGCTGAAATTCAACGTCTACCGGCGCGCAAAGTGCGGTCGGGGGGCTGCAAAATCAAGAGGGAATTCAGGGAGGCTGGCGAGCGGGCCCATTGTATCCAATCCGTCAGGGCAGCTGGGCCATGGCTCCAAAACCAAGCCTAGAATAGCGGGTCGACGAATCGCTTGATCGGTTCCGGCAGCAGATCCTGCGGGTGGTCACCGCCGAAGGTACCCCATTTGCTGCTGGCGCTGCTGACGGTCGATGATACCACCTTCCCGGTCTGGGCGTCGTAAACAGCCATTTTCAACGTGATCTTGTCCGGTATGCCCGACCATTCGGTCGCCCGTTCCTCCCAGTTGAGGATCGTGGCGAGGAAGACATGCGAGAGGCCGCGCTGCTGTGCCTGCTTCAAGGCAGCGGTCAGATCTTCCGCCGGCGTCGTTCCGATCACGACCTTGTCGACATGGACCTGTAGCGTCGACGAGATGACCTGCGCGGTCGCAGCGCCGGATTGCGGGTAGGTCGTCCCGCTATACTGACCGTCGGCCGGCAGGGCCACGTAGAATGTCGATTGCTTGCCGAGGCGGCTTACTGGGGCTTCGTAGCTGTCGAGCCGGTACTTGCTGACGCAGCCGGTCAACGAAATGACCAAAAGAAGTATTGCGACACACTTGGACAAGAATCACCTGGCAATAGGACGTATGAGACAACGACCTCTTTACTAGCTGATTCGCGCGCGTGTTGGCAGGGACCGAAGTGGTCGTGCGGCTGACAGGAAATTCGTGGGTGGTCCGCCTGCGCGGACCATGACGGCAAATGGTGTGGTCTACCCCTGCGCGGCCAGCGTCGCCAGGGTGTCGCGGACCTCGGTCAGGCCGACACCTGCCTCGGCGCTGGTGACGAGAATTTCCGGGTGGGCCGCGGGGCGGCGCTTGATCTGGTCCAGGAACTTCTGCCGGTTGGCCTCGAGTTCCTTGGGCTTCACCGTGTCGGCCTTGGTCATCACGACTTGATAAGACAGCGCGAAGCGGTCGAGGAGGTCCATCAGATGGATGTCGCTGTCCTTATAGCCGTGGCGGCTGTCGATCAGGAGCATGACGCGCCTGAGATTGGCGCGGCCGCGGACATAGCCTTCGATCAGCTGCGACCATTCGGCGACCTTGGATTTGCCGACCTTGGCGTAGCCGTGGCCCGGCATGTCGACCAGCACCAACGTGCCATGGAGATCGAAGAAGTTGAGCTGCTGGGTACGCCCCGGATTCTGCGAGACGCGGGCCAGCGTCTTGCGGCCCGTGAGCGCGTTGACCAAGCTCGACTTACCGACATTCGAGCGGCCGGCAAAGGCAATCTCGATCGGCCCCATGGGCGGCAGCTGTTCCAGCTTCATGGCGCCGGCCACGAACTGGCACTCGCGCTGGAACAGCGCGTCGCCCGGGGTCCGTTCTCCTGCCTTGCGTTCTCCGCTCACGGTGTCGTCAGGCTTTCTTGGGCTGCTTGGGCGCCGGCTTCGTGCCGTGCCGGTACATGATGTATTTCTGCTGCGCGATGGAAAGGGTGTTGTTCCACGCCCAGTAGATGACGAGACCCGCCGGCATCGAGCCCAGCATGAAGGTGAAGACGAACGGCATCACGGCGAACATCTTGGCCTGCACGGGATCCGGCGGCGTCGGGTTGAGGCGCATCTGGGCCCACATGGTGAAGCCCATGATCAGCGGCCAGACGCCGATGGACAGCAGATGGATGATGGCACCCACGATCGGCATCGTCATGTAGAGATGCGGATCCCACGGGATGAGGCCGAAGAGATTTAGGACCGAGGTCGGGTCCGGCATGGAAAGATCGTGGATCCAGCCGAAGAACGGCGCCTGGCGCATGTCGATGGTGACGTAGAGCACCTTATAGAGCGCGTAGAAGACCGGGATCTGCACGACGATCGGCAGGCAGCCGGCAGCCGGATTGACCTTCTCCTTCTTGTAGAGGGCCATCATCTCCTGCTGGAAGCGGCCCTTGTCCTCGCCGTACTGCTCCTTCAAGGCGGCCATCTGCGGCTGCAGGGCCTTCATCTTGTTCATGGAGGCGTAAGACTTGTTGGCGAGCGGGAACATGACCGCCTTGACGCAGACGGTGAGGACCAGGATGGCGATGCCCATGTTGCCGATATAGCGCACGATCCAATCGAGGAAGGCATGGAGCGGCTTGGTCAGGAAGAAGAACCAGCCGAAATCGACCGCGCGCTCGAACATCGGGATGTTGAGGTTGTCGCGATAGTTCTCCAGCACCTTCACTTCCTTGGCGCCGGCAAAAACCTGGTGGGTGAAGGTGGCGGAAGCGCCGGCCGCGACGTCACGCGCATCGGCGACGTAATCGGCCTGGTAGGAATCGAATTTCGGATCGTAGAGGTAATGCGCCGTCAGCTTGGCGTCGGCCGGAGCCACCTGCGCCACCAGCCAATACTTGTCGGAAATGCCGACCCAGCCGCCGGTGCTGGTGAAGTCCATCGACTTCGGCGCATTGGCTTCGGCATCTTCGTAGTGGCTCTTGACCGAATGGTACTTCTCTTCATTCAGCGTGCCGTCGAACACACCCATGGGGCCTTCATGCAGCACGTAGGTCTGGCTGGGCGAGGGCGGCAGGCCGAAACGCGCGACGCGCGAATAGGGCGACAGCGAAACCGAGGCGCCGCTGTTGTTGGCGACCGAATCCTCGACCTTGAACATGTAATCGTTGTCGATCGAGATCTTGCGCGTGAAGACGAGGCCGGCGCCATTGTCCCAGGTGAGGGTCAGCGGCGATTGCGGCGTCAACTGGCTGCCAGCTGCCGTCCACAGGGTCGCGGCATTCGGGACAGCGGTGCCGGCGGCGGCCCACCAGCCGGTCTCGGCAATGTAGCCGTGCAGCGAATTGGAGGGGGTGAGCAGCACCACGTTCGGGCTGTCCGGTGCCACCGTCTCGCGATAGTTCTTCAGCACCAGATCGTCGATGCGGCCGCCCTTGAGGGCCACCGAGCCCTTCAGCTTGGGCGCGTCGATGGCGATGCGCTGGCTTTGGGCCAGGGCTTCGTCGCGCGGCAATTGCTGGGCGGTGCCGATATTGCCGGGCGTCGCCGCAGCGGGGGCCGCAGCACCGGTTGTCGCCGTGCTGTTCGTGCTACCCGTCACGGCCGGGTTGGCGGCCTGGGTTGCTGCCTGCTCGGCCAGCTGGGCTTCATGCGCGGCGCGCAGTTTTTCCTGGCGGGGCATTTCGTAGAAGAACTGCCAGCCGAAGATGATCGCTGCCGAGAGGGCGATGGCGACGATCATGTTCTTCTTATCGGTCTGCGGCGTCATGGCGGCGATCGAATCCCGGTATGAGTTTAGTGGTGTGTGCTGGCAGCCGGATGGCTGCAGCCATGGTCGTGTTCGTGCGGTACCGGGTCGTAGCCGCTGCCGCCCCAGGGGTGGCAGCGCATCAGGCGCCGGAAGGTGAGGGCGAGGCCTTTAATGAGGCCGTGCCGCTCGATGGCTTCGATGCCGTAGGCCGAGCAGGTCGGCTGGTAGCGGCAGTGAAAGCCGAAGAAGCTTGAAAGCGTCAGTTGATAGAAGCGGATCGGCAGGATGCCGAGTTTCCGCGTCAGTTTTTGGAGCGAGAACATGCTCACGACGCCGCCCCGGTTACACCCAGCTTTTTGAGGCCGCGGCGGAAATCCTCGAGGAGCGCCCGATAGTCACGTGCGACCGTGGCGGGGCGTGCGATCAGTACCAAGTCGGTGCCCTTGGCGGCGATGGCTGCATCGCGCAGCACCTCGGCCGCGGCAGCCTTGAGACGCCGCCGCGCGCGGTTGCGCAAAACGGCATTGCCGACCTTGCGGCTGGCGGTGAAGCCAAGCCGTATGTCGGCGCTGGTGGGGTCGGAATCGACTTTACGCGCCTGCAGGACCAGGCCTGGCGCCACCCATTTGCGGTTTGCAGCGGCGGCGGCCAAGAATTCGGCACGCCGTTTCAGGCGGCCGATGCGGGTCATCGTACGAGGCGTGAGCTTTGACGAGCGGCTGGGAACAAGTGTCCAGCGCCGGTTAGGCGCTGAGACGCTTGCGGCCCTTGGCCCGACGCGCCGAGACGACCTTCTGGCCACCGACAGTCGCCATGCGCGAACGGAAGCCATGGCGGCGCTTACGGACCAGCTTGCTCGGCTGATAAGTACGTTTCACGGTAAATCTCCAAGAATTCAATCAGTTGCGGTTTGGCGCGGCTATATAAAGAAAGCCCCGGCCAGAGTCAATCGGATGGGCCGCTTGGGGCGGCCGCAAGGGGCTGCTTATAGGGTATTGTTCCGCTGCCGTATACCGCTGAAAACGCTGTTTGCGAGGGATTTTTTAATCGAGCGGGGCGTCATTGTAGAGATGAATGATCGACTGGCTCGATTAATTAGGGGCATGCAAGGAACCGGCGATTGTTCTAGGGTCCGGCCCACCCAAAATCATGCCCGACGCCCTCGTGACACCACGCATCGCCATCATCTTCAATCCTATCGCCGGGCGTCGGCGGCGTCTGACGCTGGAAGACGTCTGCGACCGTTTGACTGCGCGCGGCTGGGCGATCGACCTGCGGCCGACCGGTGCCCGTGGCGATGCCGAGCGTATGGCCCGGGAAATTGCTGATCTGCCAAAGGAATCGCGCCCCGATTTACTGGCCGTGGCCGGCGGCGACGGCACGATCGGCGAGGCGATCAACGGCCTCAGCACGGCCGCAGCCGGATTGCCGGTCGCCATCATCCCGATGGGCACAGCCAATGTGCTGGCGGCCGAAATCGGCCTTGCCGTCAATCCGGAGGCGATTGCCGCGGCGATCGATGCCCGCCAATCGCAGGCCATCTATATAGGGCGCACCAATGGCCGGGCCTTCACCCTGATGGCCGGGGTGGGGGTGGATGCGCATGTGGTAGCCGATCTCGATGTTGCGCTGAAACGCCGGATCGGCAAGGGCGCCTATGTCTGGGGTGCTTTCAAGCAATTGTTTCGTTTCGGTTTTCCGATATATCGGGTCAGCATCGACAATCAGCCCCCGATCGAGGCGGCTTCGATCATCGTCGCCAAGGGGCGCTTTTACGGCGGCCGCCATGTCGTGGCACCGAAAGCGCGGCTCGCCGATCCCAGCTTCCAGATCTGCCTGTTCGAGCGAAAAGGCGTCTTTCACATGCTGCGCTATGCCTTGGCCCTGGGGCTCGGGCGGCTGCCGAAAGCCTTCGGTTACAGCATCTTGGAAGGGCGCGAGGTGACCATCACCGGCCCCGAGGGCGATCCGGTCCAGGGTGACGGCGATATCCTGGGCCATCTCCCGGCCCGAATCACCGTCGCCCCGGTGCCGGTGCAATTGGTCATGCCGATCAGGCGGTAAAGGCGGAGAGACTGGCCGGATTGTCGAAGTCGATCAACGGCGGCAGGCCGGCGGCCTGGGCGTTGCTGCTGATCTTGATGGCGGTCACGACCAAGGCGGCGACGATCAACAGCGCGACCAGGACGGCGCCGAGGCCGACCGTGTGCTGGCGCGGCGAAATCTCCTTCAGAACGAAATCGGACATGTTCAAAGCCCTCCTCGGGGCGGTTTCGGGTTGACGATTTGGATGTAGTCGCCGAGGATCGTTTTGAAAAATGGGTAGTTCAAAAGTAACGCTTTCGGAAAACTGAACGATGCAACTGACCAATCTCGACATGGATGTGTTGCGCTCGTTCGTGACGGGCACCGATTTGGGGAGCTTTGCCAAGGCCGCCGAGCGCCTCGGCCGGTCGCAATCGGCGATCAGCCTGCAGCTGAAGAAACTGGAGGAGCAGGTCGGGGAGAGCCTGCTGCGCAAGGAAGGGCGGGGCCTCGCTTTGACCGCACCGGGCGAAATCCTGCTTTCCTATGCGCGGCGCCTCCTGGAACTGAACGACGAGGCGATTGCCGCCACGCGTGGCGTCGCGGTCGAAGGCTGGGTGCGCTTGGGCCTGGTCCAGGACTTCGCCGAAAGCTGGCTGCCCCGATTGCTGGGCCGCTTTGCCCGCGCGCATCCGCAGATCAAGGTCGATGTGCGGGTCGAGCGCGGCGTGCATTTGGCGGAAGCGGTGGAGAAGGGAGAACTCGACCTCGCCTTGTGCTGGGGCAATTATCCGAGCCCGCGCCGCAGCAAGATCGGCGAGGTGCCGCTGCGCTGGGTTGGTGCCGCCGATTTCGAATTGCGGGCGGGCGAGCCGGTGCCGCTGCTGGCGTTCAAGCAACCCTGCACCTTCCGCACGCGCGCGATCGAGGCGCTGGATGCCGCGGGCATGCCGTGGCGCATTGCCTTCAACAGCCCCAGCCTGGCGGGGCTTTATGCAGCGGTCGAAGCCGGGCTTGGTGTCACACCGCGCACGGCGGAGGGCATTCCATCACGGCTCAAGATGCTCGATGAGACCAGCGGGTTGCCGCCCATGGCGCCGCCCATCGACCTCTATCTCCATGTCGGCGAGGAAACGCCGTCGGCGGCGACACAGCGCTTGCGCGAAGCCTTGATGGAAACGCTGGAGAGCAGCCTGGTCTCGATCGGACACGCGACAAAAGAGCGCAACTAAGCTGCAGCTTGGTCACGGCAGGTTGCAGGAAATGCAAAGCTCCGATTGCTGCAGTGGCAATTATAGTGCCGGCACATTTTTCATGATGTGAGCCAGACGATATTGCCATGAGTGCCGCCCGCAAGCTGACCCGCCAGGATGTGAAGACGTTGAGCCTTGCTGCCCTGGGCGGTGCGCTGGAATTCTACGACTTCATCATCTTCGTCTTCTTCACGGCGGTGATCGGGCAATTGTTCTTCCCGCCAGACATGCCGGACTGGCTGCGCCAGCTGCAATCCTTCGGCATCTTCGCCGCCGGTTATCTTGCCAGGCCCTTGGGCGGCATCGTCATGGCGCATTTCGGCGACCTCTTTGGGCGCAAGCGCATGTTTGCGTTAAGCGTCTTCCTGATGGCCGTGCCGACGCTGCTCGTCGGCCTGCTGCCGGTTTACATGCAGATCGGGTACGCAGCCCCCTTGCTGTTGCTGGTGATGCGCGTGTTGCAGGGGGCGGCGATCGGCGGCGAGGTACCGGGCGCCTGGGTGTTTGTCGCCGAGCATGTGCCGGCCAATCGCATCGGTATTGCCTGCGGCCTCCTCACCTGCGGCCTTACCGCCGGCATCCTGCTGGGATCCGTGGTGGCGACCGGCGTCAACCGCTTCTATCTGCCCGAAGAGATCAGCGCCTATGCCTGGCGTTTCCCCTTCATTGCCGGTGGCATCTTCGGCCTGGTCGCTGTCTATTTGCGCCGCTATCTGGACGAGACGCCGGTCTTCCAGGAAATCCGCGCCAAGAAGGCGCTGAGCGAGATCCTGCCGGTGAAGGCGGTGCTGCGCGACCATACGCCAGCCGTGATCATCTCGGCGCTGGCCACCTGGACGCTCACCGCCGGTATCGTCGTCTTCATCCTGATGACGCCGACCTTGCTGCAGAAACTTCACGGCCTCACGCCCGCCGATACACTGCCGGCGAATGCGGTGGCGACCCTGGCGCTGAGCATCTCCTGTGTGTTGGTTGGCATGGCGTGTGACCGCTTCGGACCGCCGCGCGTCATGCTGGTCGGTGCCATCGGTCTGGCGGGCAGCGGCTATGCGCTCTATCTGGGGGTCGCACAATCGGCCGTGCTGTTGCTGCCGCTCTATGCCGTCACGGGCTTTTGCGTCGGCACCATTGCCACGGTGCCGGTGGTCATGGTGCGGGCCTTTCCGGCCGCCGTGCGCTTCACCGGCATTTCATTCTCCTACAATGTCGCCTATGCGGTCTTCGGCGGCGTGACGCCGCTGCTTGTCTCGCTGCTGACGCAAGCCGACCCGCTGGCGCCGGCGCATTACGTCGCCTTCACCTGCGTCATCGGCGTCGCCGCCGTCTTTGCCGAACGGGCACGATTGAAGCGGATGGCGGTTATCGCGGCCTGATCATTCCGACAGCTTTTCGCGGCTGAGGCCGCGCGTCGCGGCGGCAGCCGGTACCCGCACCATCGCGGGCAAGGCACGGCGCGCGCGTTTGACCGGGATGGCGCCATAGACCTGTTTGGTCGCCTCGATCAGGATGGCCCCGGCAAGGCCCGGCATGGCGTGGCGGGCGAAAGCGTCCCAGCCAGGCGCCATGCGCAGCCAGGACCGGGCGCGGAAGGGCAGAAAGCACAAGCTGCGTTCGGTGCGCAGTGGCGTGAAGGAATGGTTGCGCAGCAAGCGCGAAAGCTGTCCCGACGAATAGGGCTGGCCGAAGCCGAAGGGCGTGCGTTCGCTCTGCGCCCAGAAGCTGCGCCGGTTGGGGACCACCAGCAACAGGCGACCGCCGCCGGCCAGCACGCGCCAGGCCTCGCGCAGCATGTCGCCGGGATGGTCGGAACCTTCGAGGCCGTGGACCATCAGGATGCGGTCGACCGAATAATCCTGCAGCGGCAATTCCGTCTCATCGGCCAGAGCGGTGAGGTTCGGTTCATCATGGGGCCAATGCACGACGCCCTGGCCTGCCGGCATGATGGCGAGCACCCGTTCCGCCTCGCCGCGAAAGGCCTGCAGGAAGGGGGTGGCGAAGCCCAGGCCGAGTACGGATTGGCCGCGCACATCCGGCCACATGTCACGAATGCGCGTGCGCAAAAGTTGACGCGTCACTCTGCCGAGGGGCGTCTGGTAGAAATCGCGGACATCGACGACGTCTTGAAACAAGGGCTGCCCATCTTTGCTGAACGATGCCTTGATTATGGCATATCCGCTGTTATCGTCAGCCTCAAAGTAAGTGATTGAGCCAGTTCGATTTGGAGCCCGCCATGCCACAGGATGCCACCGCAGCGGCGCTGGATATCGTCGTTTTTCCGATGCTGTCCGACAATTACGGCTTTCTGATCCATGATCCGGCCAGTGGCGAGACGGCCGTGGTGGATCCGGCCGAGGCGGCACCAACCTTGGCGGCCTGCGCGGCGCGTGGCTGGCAGCTCAGCCATATTCTCAACACGCATCACCATGGCGACCATGTCGGCGGCAATCTGGACCTCAAGGCCAAGACCGGCTGCAAGGTGATCGGCCCCGCTTATGACCGCGACCGCATTCCCGGCATCGATGTGGCGGTCGATGAGGCCAGCGGTGTCGATTTCGGTGGCCGACATGCGCGCGTGTTCTTCGTCCCGGGTCACACGCGGGGTCACATCGCCTATTGGTTTGCTGCCGATCATGCGCTGTTTTGCGGCGACACGCTGTTCTCGCTGGGCTGCGGCCGCCTCTTTGAAGGTACCCCGGCGCAGATGTGGTCGTCCCTGCTGAAGCTGCGCGCCTTACCGGACGAGACGCGGGTCTATTGCGCCCATGAATACACGCAGTCCAACGCGCGCTTTGCCCTGGCGGCGGAGCCGGAGAACGCTGCCTTGAGAGCGCAGGCGGAGAAGGTTGCCAGCGACCGTGCGGCCGGCCGTTTCACCATTCCCTCGACGCTGGGTGTCGAGAAGGCCTGCAACCCGTTCCTGCGCGCCGACCAGCCTGATTTGCAGCGCCGCTTCGGTGGGCAGGGCAGTGCCGATGCCGACGTGCTGGGCGCAATCCGCGCCGCGAAGGACCACTTCTAGATCAGGTGATGATGGGTGTAGGCGATGATCTTGTTGATCGTCTGGCCATCGTCGGATAGCGGCAGGATCACCGTCTGCTCGTGGCCGATGCGATTGTCCGGGGTGAGGAATCGACGCTGCTCGAAGCGCGGGGCGCGGCGCGTCAGGACGTCTTCGTAAGACGCCAGGGCCGCTTCGGCAGAGGCGGCGTAAAAGCCTTCGGCAACGCCCTTGCCGGTCGGATCGGCATTGCGCATCGCCACCTCGCGGGTGCCGAGCAACCGGTAAACGAAGCGGCGGGCATCGGCGACGACATCGATGAGTACGATGCCGGGCAGGAAGGTGACCATCTCGCCCGGATCAAAATCCTGTCGTGCCGGCATGACGCGGCCGCGGCATTTTCTCTGCCAGAAGGCATGAAAGGCGAGAATGTCATTGTGATAGGAATGCGCCGGCACGACCTGCGCAGGAGCAGCTTCTCGGGCAACGACTTGGCCGTCAACACGCGGCGATCTGGACATCAATCCGTCTGGGTTGGGATGCTGAACGCGTTCTTGGCAACACTAGCGCAATGAGGTGGCAAACCCAAGCACCTCTTCGCAGGCGCGGAACCATCCCATGCCCACGGCGTTGATGAAACGGAGAAATCATCCCTAACGACCAAGAGGCAGGAATCCATGGCCCCCACCATGGGCAGAGATCATCAATGATGTTGCAGAGAAGCCACATAGCGCCACCGCGCCCCGACATACTGGAAAAAGGCGCCTGGGCGCTGTTTCTTGATCTCGACGGAACGCTGCTCGATATCGCCGCATCACCGGAATCGGTTCTGGTTCCAAAGCATCTGGTCGAGGTACTGGCCACCTTGCGCAACCAGCTGGGGGGTGCCTTGGCGATTCTTTCCGGCCGGTCGCTGCGCACGATCGATCGCCTGCTGCATCCGCTGCTGATCAGCGCCGCCGGCGAACACGGTGCCGTGCTGCGGCTGCCACAAGGTGACGTCCTCGAAGCGGATGCAAGCACCATGGTGCCGAGCCATTGGCGGCAGATGATCCACCGCGCGGCGGAAGCCTGGCCGGGTGTGCTGGTGGAGGAGAAGTCGCATGGCCTTGCCTTGCATTACCGTGCCAATCCCGCTTTCAGCGTGCCGGTGACGGCCTTGCTGGAACAATTCGTCGAGAGCGATCCTCATTTTGACATTCTGCCGGCCTTGATGGCACGCGAGTTGCGCCACCGGTCGATCAACAAGGGTGCTGCCTTGCGGCGCTTGATGGACAACCAGACGTTTCGCGGGCGCTTGCCGCTGTTCATTGGTGACGACGTTACCGATGAAGACGCGATCGCAGCAGCTGAGCAGATGGGCGGCATCGGCCTGCGTGTGGCGGATGCCTTTGCCGGTGAACCGGCGCGGGTGCGCGCCTGGCTTTCGGATCTCGCTGCCATCGACGCGCCTCTTGCCCAACAGACGGCGAGGTCCTGAATGCCGCATCTCGATCTTGGTGTCATCGGCAATGGCACGGTGGCGAGCCTCGTTGACCGCGCGGGTCGGCATCAGTGGTTCTGCTACCCGCGTTTCGACGGCGATCCGCTGTTCAATGCGTTGGTGAATGGCGAGGCGCCGGTGGCCGGCTTTGCCGACATCGTCGTCGTCGACGGTGTCGCATCCGCGCAGGTCTATCAGCGCAACACGGCGATCCTGGAGACGCGCTTCACCGACAGTCATGGCGGGTCGGTACGAGTCATCGATTTTGCGCCACGCTTCGTGCGCTTTGGCCGCATTTTTTGCCCACCGATGCTGGTGCGGCGCATTGAGCCGCTGACCGGGCGCTGTCGAATAAAGCTGAGAGTACGGCCAACCTTCGATTATGGAGCCACCACGCCGAAAGCGCTGATCGGCAGCAACCATGTGCGCTTCGTTGCCGGTGACAACGCGCTACGCGTCACCACCGACATGCCGGTGAGCTATCTGGCCAATGAAGTGGAATTCCTGCTCGACCGGCCGATCAATCTCATCATCGGCAGCGACGAGACGATCCCGGAGGCGCCGCAGGCGCTGGTCAGCGATTTTCTGGATCAGACGACGACCTATTGGCGCGACTGGGTGCGCGACCTGGCCGTGCCGTTCGACTATCAGGAGGCGGTGATCCGGGCTGCCATCACCTTGAAGCTGTGTACCTTCGAGGACACCGGCGCCATCGTTGCGGCGCTGACGACCTCGGTCCCGGAAGCGGCGCATTCCGGGCGCAACTGGGATTATCGCTATTGCTGGCTGCGGGATTCCTATTTCACCGTGACGGCGCTCAACCGACTGGGTGCGACGCGGACCATGGAGATACATGTTCGCTTCATCCTCAACGCTGTGCTGAGTGCCGGCATTTCACCGGAAGTGCCGCTCTATCCGATCGTGCCGGGCAAGGATGTCTCGGAACATGTGGCGCCGGCACTGGCCGGCTATCGTGGCATGGGGCCGGTGCGTGTCGGGAATGCCGCCGTCATCCAGCGCCAGCATGACGGTTATGGCTCGATCATTCTCACCGCCGCGCAGATGTTCTATGACGAGCGCCTGCCCAATATCGGCGATCTCGACCTCTATCGGCAGTTGCGGCCGATCGGCGATCTGGCCGCGGCTTCCGCCCTGGCGCCGGATGCGGGCCTTTGGGAGTATCGCGAACGCACTGGCATTCACACACATTCGGCTGCCATGTGCTGGGCCGCGCTGCATCGGCTGGGGCTGATCGCCGGCCGGGTGGGCGAGATGGAGGATCGCGATCGCTGGCTGCACCTTGCCGCGGATCTCAAGGAGACGATCCTGATGCGGGCAACGGCAGCCACCGACGGATGGCTTGCCGGCGCCTTTGACAGTGACATCTGTGATGCGGCGGTCCTCACTTTGCCGGAGATCGGGCTGCTTCGATATGACGATCCGCGCTTCCTGCGCACCATGCAGGTCGTGGAGGAGCGCCTGATGCACGAAGGCTTTCTGCTGCGCTACAACGAGCCCGATGATTTCGGGAAACCGGAGACGGCGTTTCTGGTGTGCAGCTGGTGGTTCATCGACGCGCTTGTGGCGACCGGGCGGCGCGAGCAGGCCAAGGCGATGTTCGATCGCATCCTGTCGCACCGCAATCATCTTGGCTTGTTGTCGGAAGATCTCGACGGCAGCAACGGCGTGTTGTGGGGAAACTTCCCGCAGACCTTCTCCATGGTCGGCATGATCCTCTCCGCGATGCGCCTCAGCCGTTCCTGGGAGGAGGGCCTATGGCGCGCGTCGTAATCGTTTCCAACCGTGTACCGGTGCCGACGGAACGGGGCGCCCGCGCCGGCGGCCTTGCCGTGGGTATTGCCGATGCCTTGAAGGATGGCGGTTTGTGGTTCGGCTGGAGCGGGCAAATCTCGGCCAGTGCCCGCAATCCGGTGCGCAAGATCGAGGCCGACAAGATCACCTATGCGACGATCGACCTCAACCAGGAGGATTATGATCGCTTTTATGTCGGCTATGCCAATTCGACGCTGTGGCCGCTGCTGCATTTCCGCCTCGGGTTGATCGATTTCAAGCGCGAGGATCTCGACGGCTATTTTTCCGTCAACCGGACCTTCGCCGCGGCACTTGCCTTGGAACTGGAGCCCGACGACATCGTCTGGATCCATGACTATCACCTCATTCCGCTGGGTGCTGAGTTGCGGCGCCTGGGTGTCCGCAATCGCTTAGGTTTCTTCCTGCATATCCCGTTCGTGCCGGCCTCGCTCTTCAGCGCCCTGCCGCAAGGGGAAAAGCTGCTGCGCGCTTTTCTGGCTTATGACGTGGTGGGCTTGCAGACCGAGGAGCATCGGCGCGATTTCCTCGATGCGGTGAAGCAGGTGCTGGGCACGGAACCGGGTGCCGACGGTGCCTTCGTGACAGCGGACGGCACCAGCCGCGCCATTGCCAATCCGATCGGTATCGATGCGCGGGGTTTCGCGGCGATGGCGACAAAGGCCGAACGCTCGACCGAGACGAAGCGCCTGCTCTCCAGTCTCGTGGGACGGGATCTGGTCATCGGGGTCGACCGGCTCGATTACTCGAAGGGATTGCCCAATCGGTTCGCGGCATTTGGCAAGCTGCTGCACGATCACCCCGAGCACCGGCAGAAGGTCAGCTATCTGCAGGTGGCGGCAAAGAGCCGCGAGGATGTGTCGGAATACCAGGCCCTGCGGCGCGAGCTTGACCGCAAGGCCGGGAATATCAACGGTCGCTATGCCGAATTCGACTGGGTGCCGCTGCGCTATATGACGCGGCCGATGAGCCGGGCCACATTGGCGGGATTCTACCGCGCGGCCAAGGTGGCGTTGGTCACACCCTTGCGGGACGGCATGAATCTGGTCGCCAAGGAATTCATCGCGGCACAGGATCTGAATGACCCCGGCGTGCTGATCCTTTCACGTTTTGCTGGTGCTGCGGAGGATCTCAGTGAAGCGCTGATCGTGAACCCTTACGATCCGGGCGAGATCACCGATGCCATGCACCAGGCACTGACCATGCCGCTAGAGGAGCGGCGCGACCGTATGGACCGGTTGCGCGCACGCGTCTTCACCATCACGGCGGAAAGCTATTGCCGCAATTTCCTCGCGGCACTGGCGGCGTGAGCCGAGTATCAGGCCGTCATGCCCAGACTTGATCCGGGCATCCAGCGTTGGGATCGACAGACTGGATCCCCGGGTCAAGCCCGGGGATGACGATTTAGAAGGCCGCGGGTGATGCCCGAGAAGATCAGGCGTCGACACCCGTGCCGATCGGGCAGACGACGCCCGTGCCGCCAAGGCCGCAATAGCCGCCGGGATTCTTGGCAAGGTATTGCTGGTGGTAGTCTTCGGCAAAATAGAAGGGCGGGGCCGCCGCGATCTCGGTGGTGATGGGATCACGGGCGCCGGCCTTCAGCAGGGCGGCCTGATAGGCGTCGCGGCTGGCGATGGCTTCGTCCTGCTGCGCCGTTGAATGGGTGTAGATGGCCGAACGGTATTGCGTGCCGACATCGTTCCCCTGGCGCATGCCTTGCGTCGGGTTATGGCTTTCCCAGAACGTCTTCAGAAGTTGCGCATAGCTGATCTTCGCGGGGTCATAGACCACGCGCACGGCCTCGGTATGGCCGGTAAGGCCACTGCAGGTTTCCTCATAGGTGGCATTGGGCGTGAAGCCGCCCTGATAGCCCACGGCCGTCACATAGACGCCGGGCAGTTGCCAGAACTTTCGCTCGGCACCCCAGAAACAGCCCAGGCCGAAATCGGCGACGGCAAGGCCTTCCGGATAGGGGCCGGTCAGCTTCTTGCCGGTGATGACATGGGGCGCATGAAGCGGCATCGCCTCGGCGCGGCCGGGCAAGGCGGTGTCGGCATCGGGCAGGGCCAAGGGCTTGCGGGCAAAAGAGAACATCAGCGGTCTCCGTTTCTGGCGTGGGTCCTATATGGGCTTTTACGGATCGGCTGCCAAGGGTGTTACCTGGTATGTTATGCGCTCAATGAAAGTCCCTGCTGCGGGTAAGGAGAGCGGGTCTCCGTCTTTCTCGCGGATCGGGGCCGCCGCCGCCATGGGCGACTTCATCGGCGCGGGCCACGGGTGGGTCGAGGAAGCGACTTCGGTCCTCGTGCAACGTGATCAGCAGGTCGCTCATATCGACGAGCTTTTCGGCAACGACATGGACGACCTGATGCGGCGGTTTGCCTTCGATCTGCACACGCCCCTGGCAGGCCATCAGCTTGGCCCCCATGACGATGGCGCGGTGGCTGGCAAAGACCTTGGGCCAGACCACCAGATTGGCGATGCCGGTTTCATCCTCAAGCGTCACGAAGATGACGCCGCTGGCGGTTCCCGGGCGCTGGCGCACCAGGACGAGGCCGCCGACAAAGACCCGGTCGCCGTTTTTGAGGTGACTGAGTTTCCGGTTGAGGATGATGCCGCGTCGCGCCAGCGTCTCGCGCAGGAAGGTGAGGGGGTGGCGCTTCAGGGAGAGGCGCAGCGTCTGGTAATCCTCGACCACCTGCTGCGACAAAGGCATCTCCGGCAGATCGGCCCGCTGCATCGGCGAGGCTTCGACATCGGCAAAGAGCGGCAACGGTTCTTCGCCCAAGGACTTCACGGCCCAAAGCGCCTGGCGCCGGTCGAGGCCCATCGAACGGAAGGCGTCTGCCTCGGCAAGACGGGCGAGGGATTTGGGGCTGAGGCCGGATCGGCGCCACAGATCGTCGATGCTCTGATAGCCGCCATCGCGCAAGGCGACGAGGCGCTTCATCTCATCGACCTTCAAGCCGTCGGCTTGGCGCAGCCCTAAGCGCAGGATCGGGCCATGGGCGGCGCGACGGCGATTATCTTCGAAGTTTTTGGCAAAGTCCGTCGGCCGTCCGCCACCTTCAAGATCGCAATCCCATCCGCTCAAATTGACATCGGCACCCGTCACGCGCACGCCATGGTCACGCGCATCGCGCACGATCTGTGCGGGTGCGTAGAAGCCCATCGGCTGGCTGTTGAGGAGGGCTGCCGCAAAGACCGCGGGGTAATGGCATTTGAGCCAGGCCGAAACATAGACCAGCAGGGCAAAGCTCGCGGCATGGCTCTCAGGGAAGCCGTAATTGGCAAAGCCCTCGATCTGCTTGAAGCATTTTTCGGCGAAATCGGCTTGGTAGCCGTTCTTCAACATGCCGCCGACGAATTTGTCGTGATAGTTCCGGATCGTGCCGACCTTCTTGAAGGTCGCCATGGCACGGCGCAATTCGTCGGCCTCGTCGGCGGTGAAATCGGCGGCGACCATCGCCATCCTCATCACCTGTTCCTGAAACAGGGGCACGCCTTCCGTCTTCTTGAGGATGGCGCGGAGTTCCTCCTTCGGCGGGTCGGATTTCTCCTCACCGTTGCGGCGCCTGAGATAGGGATGCACCATGTCGCCCTGGATCGGCCCCGGCCGCACGATCGCCACTTCGATGACGAGGTCGTAGAAGGTGCGGGGCTTGAGGCGCGGCAGCATGCTCATCTGCGCACGGCTTTCGACCTGGAAGACGCCGACCGAATCCGCCCGGCACAGCATCTCGTAGGTCATCGGATCATCCTGCGGGATCGTGGCGAGATTATAGCGCTTGCCATAGATCCGGTGGATGAAGTCGAAGGCGCGGCGGATGCAACTCAGCATGCCGAGCGCCAGAATATCGACCTTCAGGAGGCCCACGGCGTCGAGATCGTCCTTGTCCCATTGGATGACGGTGCGGTTTTCCATCGCCGCATTCTCGATGGGGACGAGGCGCGAGAGCGGCCCCTTGGAAATGACGAAGCCACCGACATGCTGCGAGAGATGCCGCGGCGTGCCGATGAGCTTGCCGGCCAGCATCACCGTCAGCCCCAGGCGCCGGTCGGTGGGGTCGAGCCCTGCCTGGCGGATCTGGTCTTCGGTCAAGGCCTTGTCCGACCAGCCCCAGACGATCTTCGACATGCGGTTGATGACATCGTCGGAAAGGCCCAAGGCACGCCCCACATCGCGCAAGGCGGCACGCGAGCGATAGCAGATGATGGTGGCGGCAAGGCCTGCCCGGTCGCGGCCATATTTCTTGTAGATGTGCTGGATGACCTCTTCACGCCGTTCATGTTCGAAATCGACATCGATATCGGGTGGTTCCTTGCGGGCAGCACTGATGAAGCGCTCGAAGAGGAGATCGACCTTGGTCGGGTCGATGGATGTGATGCCGAGGCAGAAACAGACCACGGAATTCGCCGCCGACCCGCGCCCCTGATGCAGGATGCCTTCCTTGCGTGCGAAGCGGACGATGTCGTGAACGGTCAGGAAATAGCGCGCGTAATCGAAGCGCGCGATGAGGTCGAGCTCGTGCTCGATCTTGCCGGCAAGACCTTTCGGGAGACCTTCCGGGTAACGCCATTTGGCGCCTTTCCAGACGAATTCGCGCAGGCTTTCCAGCGGCGTCTTCTCCGGCGTCACGACCTCGTCCGGATATTCGTATTTGAGTTCGTTGAGCGAGAAGGTGCAGCGCTGGGCGATCTCTGTTGTGCGGGCGACGGCGTCCTCCAGGCCGCGAAAGAGGCGCCGCATTTCGGCGCCGTGTTTCAGATGCCGCTCGGCATTCTTCTCCAGCAGGAATCCGGCATTGTCGATGGTGCAGTGATGGCGCACGCAGGTCAGCACGTCGAACAGCATCTTGTGATCCGGGTGGTGATGCCGCACTTCATTGATGGCAATGGTGCGAAGTCCCGTCTCGTCGGAAAGTGCTTGTAAGTCCCGCAGTCGCCTGGCGTCGTCGCCGCGATAATAATGCGTGAGGGCGAGGTAGCCGTCGCGGCCGAAATGGGTGTGGAAGAGGTGGAGGAAAGCTTTGAGGCCGGGCGCGTTATTTCCACCCCTCACCCCAGCCCTCTCCCCGCTGTCGCGGGGCGAGGGAGCCGCCATCGTATGCGTGTTAAGCCCCTCGCCCCTCTGGGGAGAGGGGTTGGGGTGAGGGGTCTGAACCGGCACGACGATGGCGAGGAACCCTTCCTTCACCGCGGCGAAATCGGCGTAATCGAGATGGCATTCGCCTTTCTTGGCGCGGCGGCGGCCGAGGGTGAGAAGCTCGCACAGGCGCCCATAGGCCAGGCGGTCGACGGGGTAGGCGAGAATGTCGGGGGCGTCGCGGAAGCTGAGGCGGCAACCGACCACCAGGCGGATGCCGGCCTTCTGGCAGCCGACATGGGCGCGTACGATGCCGGCCAGGGAATTGCGGTCGGCAATGCCCAGATGCGTCATGCCGAGGGCTGCCGCGGTGAAGGCCAGGTCATCGGCGTGGGATGCCGCTTCCAGGAAGCTGTAATTGGTCATGGTGGAAAGCTCGACATAAGCCTCGTCCAGCCGATCATCCTGGCGCGGTGGGCGCGGCACCACCGGTAGGTCGATGATCTTTTCGGATGGCGACTTGCGGCGCATCAGGCGAAGATTCCGTGCAGGAACCAGCGCGGCGGGTGCGCCGTATCCTGCGCATAAAGACCGCTGCGGAAGAGCCAGAAGCGGCGGCCGTCTTCGATCTCGACACGGTAATAGTCGCGCGTCTCCTTGCCGTCATCCATGGCCTGCCACCATTCGGGGCGGATGCGTTCCGGCCCCTCGGCCTTGGCGACGCGGTGATGCATGTGGCGCCAGCGGAAGGAGAGCGGCGGATCGTCCGGTATGGGTGCCGTGGCTTCGATCGGCTCCGGCCGCGAAAGCAAACGGATGGGGCGCGGCGGCAGGTCGACCGACCAATCGCTGCCGGGTGCTTTCTTTTGCATGGGCGGTGTGAAAACCACGGCGCGTTCGGGCACATGGCTCGCCACCGCGCGCGGGATGGTGACGCTGCCGGCTCCCAGGCGATTGGTCAGCCGGTCGACGAGCGGGGCGAGATCGGCCTCGGCAATACCGGGGTGGCGGCGCTCGAAATCCGCCTGCACGCCGGTCATCTTCTCGGCCACCAAGGCGCTGAGGCTCATGCGTTCGATGCCGGGGCCGGGGTCGAGGGTTTCGATCTTCTCGGCGAGCAGCTTCAGGAGATGCTTGGCGTCCCGACTGGGCCGCGCCGTGCCGATGATAAGGCCGGGGGCTTCATCATCGAGGCGATGGGCGATGAGGCCTAAGCGTCGAATGCCGAGCTCCTGCGTTTCCAATTCGCGCAGCAGGCGCGTCATCAGCAATTCCGACGCGCGGGCGATGGATTCCGGGGCCGAGATCGGTTCGGCAAAGACCAGGCTGACACGGTGGTCCGGCAAGGGCGCAAGCGGCGAGAGCGTCTCGGCGGCATAGCCCAATGCCTGATCGAGCCTTGCCAGCAAGGTGGCGCCGAAACGCTTGGTCACGTCGGCACGGTGCAAAGGATAAAGATCGCCGATCCGCCGCAAGCCGAGGCGATCGAGGCTGATCGCCGTTGCATCGTCGAGGCGCAACGCGCGGATGGGCAAGGCGTGCAAGGCGGTCGAGATGCTGCCAGGCGGGATGATAGCGCGCTCACCGCCGAAACGGGCACTGGCCCAGGCAGCGCCGATCGTGCCGGCGATGGCGGCGCGGACGGTGAAACCCTGGCGGGACAAGCGCGTCAGCGCATCGGCCATCAGCTGCTCCTCGCCTTTCCAGAGATGCGCGCAGCCGGTGATGTCGATCATCAGGCCATCGGGCGCATCCGGCGTGGCATGGGGCGAGAAGCGCGTCGCCCATTGCGCCAGCGCATGCAGCCTGGCGAGATCGCCGGTGGGGTCGGCATCCTCCACCCGTGCTTCTGGGACGCAGGCCAGGGCATCGGCCAGGCGCTGGCCCGGATAGAGGCCGCGTGCCAGGGCAATATCATCTGCCCCGTGCACCACACGCATATTGCCGCTGCTGCGCACCAGCAGCAGCGGTGCCGGCTGGTCCTTAGCCGGCTGGGCCTTAGCCTGCGGCGCGCTTGTGCCCGATGTCATCCGCCGCTGCCGGCGGTGCCAGCAATCGCTCGCCCAGCGGGGCAGGAACAGGCTGAGGAAACGTCGCTTCTCGCCATCCATCGTCATGCTCCTCAATGAGCCAATTGGCGGGCCTGCCGCCGCGGCAGCGCCACAAATCGAGATGCCAGCGCGGGGCGCCCGGCAGAATTGGATGCGGTGCTGCCGGCGTGCCGAAGGATGCAGCAGGCGCGATGCGCCAGCGCGTCACGGCGGCGATCGGCTGCCGGCTGAGAGATTTGAGATCTTGCGCGCGGGCCGAGCGGCGGATGAGCAAAGCCGGCACGCCGCTTTTTTCCGCCGCCAATTGCAGCCGCCGGCTCTGCGTCAGATCGAGGGCCGCAACCTCGCCCACCACGGCGCTGAGGCTGGCGCAGCGCAAGGCCTCCTCGATCGCCCACAGCGCATCGCCATTGCGCCGGATTTCAAGATGCAGCAGTCGGTCTGGATCGAGCCCTTGATACGGCAAGGCGCGGGCGTAGAGATCGCGCTGCCGGCTGATCCACAACACGCTGCCGATACTGCCTCGTGCATGCAGTCGGCCGATGAGGCGGGCGATGGCGGCGGCGGGCAAGGTCCCTTCCTCGAGATCCTGCCCCTCGCCCGCGAATTCATGCAGCGCGCCCAATATCAGCCCGCGGCCGGGCAGGTGCTGGTCGATCGCGGCAAGGCCCCAGGTGAGGGATTTTGCGGCTCCGCCCTCAAGCCCGGCCTGGGGCAATTTCTCCAGCAAGGCGATCTGCCGACGCAAGGCAATGAGCCCCGGCGGCGGCTCGCTCGAAGGGGGATGGGCGGCGGGGACAATGGCTTGCTTCCGGATCATATTCTGTTTTTGTTCTCTCTTGACGGAGAGTCAAGGAATGAGAACATAAAACGAACATTTTGGTTGACCGGGGTGTTTTGCGTGATGTAATTTACGTTAAACAACCTGTGGGAGATATCCGCATGCCGCGACCGATTCCCAGGGTTATTCGCTCATTTATTGCGAAAAAGACCGAAGAATTACAACCACTTAAGAGTCCGAAAAGCTCGCCGGATTACGCTGAAAAACTAAATCTTGCCACCGATCTCCATGCTCAGGGCATCGATCCCATCCGTTGGACCGCGGCCCAGCCGGCCGACTGGGCGACGCAGCAGGCCTTTCAGAAAACGGGGCAGAAGGACGACCGGCATTTCGCCGTTGGTGGACGGCTCTACAGGACCACGCCACAGGTTGCCGCCAACCAAGCGCAAGGGCAGGACGCCATCGACGTCTATCTAGGCGCCGACGCCAAACCGGTCGAGCAATTGGTCGACATCGCCAGGGTACCGCTCACCCACCCGGCTGGCCGCCCGCATGACACGGCTGAGAACCGGCCCGACTTCCACGCGCTCAACCTCCATTACGCCCGCGTTGGTGTTGATCCTGCCTTGGCGCATAACGGCGACCCGCTGCCGATGGAGACTCAACTCAAATTACAACAGGCAACGCGCGCACCCGATGGCAGCGAAATCCCACTTGGCATCCCCGGCATCTATCGCGGCTATGACGACGGCTATTTCTACGCCGCCAACGAGGGCACGAAGGAAAGCCCGGAAGTGCAAGCCCTGCGCCGCAAACTCGCAACGGAAAAAGCCCAGGCGCAAGGCGACGCCTCGGCCATGGCCGCCAACGACAACGACTTGGACATCGACGAGGCGGTAGCGCGAAATCATTCCGACGCGCGTACGCGACGTGATCAAGAGAAGAAGAAACGTCTTCAATCAGAGAAGATCGATAAAGTTGAAGTGTTGTTCTTTGAGCCGGCCGGCTGGGCCGAGTCGTCTTTTGGTCATGTGGCTATGAATGTCGACGGTGTCGTATATTCATGGGGGCCGGAAGGCATGTTTGCCGAGCGGTTTGGCGATTATATGAAGCGAAACAACTTTCGTGATGCCACCGGTTTCGCACTGAAACTCGACAAACATCAGAAGGCCGCCCTCAAGAATCACATCGCGTCATACGGCGATGCGCACAACTACAACTGGGCAATTTCCAACTGTGCCGATCCCATCGAAAGCGGTCTGGAAGAACTCGGCTTCCCACTGGGCCTGGCGCTGACGCCGAAAGACCTGCGAGACGCCTTAGTGTACAATAAGATAGTCGATGGCAACGTCTATACCTTGTACAAAGCAGATCCGGATCAAGCAGCGCCCCCATTTTCCAGCGCTCCATGGTCGGTGCTGGGCGATAATTGACGGTGGACCGATGCGTACTGGCGGCAAGGTGATAATTGTCTTGTGTTTGATTGGTGCAGCGATTGGTGCCCGCGAGACTTTTGGGAAAGGCTTGTCTTGGTCGAACATGGACTGGGATGAAAGTGGTTGGACGTCCTTTGGCGAACTGCTGGATACTGTCGATTACGGCGTGCGCCCCAGCGATACATCAGCCGATTGCCGCGAGATCTACAGGCTCAAGGACGGAACGCCGGTGAAGATAATTTGCCCTTGAGTGCACCCCAAGATTGGGGGCGCAATTCCTCGAGCGAGACAGTCCAACGGTTAGGCCGTGGCCACGATGACATGGGCCTGGATCTTGGCGACCACCACCCCGTTGCCGTGCTTCGCGGCAAGCGCAGATGCCGCGTGGTCGGTGGCGGCTTCCAGTTTGCCTGCGTCTCTGGCTTCGATCTCGTTGCGCAGCGGCGTTCCGTGGCAATAGGCAAGGGCTGCAAGGCGGGCGGAGGGGGCGCGGCTTTGCTCGGCTCTCGTCTCGATCGTCACGCGAGAGAAGCCGGCTGCTTCCAGTTCACGGCGAATGAGCAATGTGTCGTGATAGCCATGCGGCGTGCGCGCCAGGAAACGTGGCGGATCGTTCGGAAACATCTCGGCCAGTGCCTTCGTCACGTCATTGGCAAAGATGTTTTCCTCGATGCGGTCCCAGACGTTGAACAGGAAATGCCCGCCCGGTTTCAACACGCGCCTGGCTTCGCGATAGGCGGCCACGCGATCGGGGAAGAACATTGCGCCGAACTGGCAGCAGACGAGGTCAAAAGTTGCGTCCGCAAACGGAAGTTCCAGCGCATTCGCCTGCTGCCATGTGATGTGGCTGCCGGGCGGCTGTTGCGAGGCAGCGTAGTCCAGCATCGGCGGGTTAAGGTCGGTGGCGACATAAGTCGCATCCGGCGACAGTTTTGGCGCCAATGCGCGGGTCACGACACCGGTGCCCACGGCGGTTTCGAGAACGGCCTTTGGCGACAACGCCGCCGCCCGCTCTGCAAGATCTGCCGCGAATGGCTGGAAGATCAACGGCACCATATAGCGGTCGTAATTTTCCGGCACCGAACCGGCAAACAGCTTGTCCGTTCCCAGCATGGCAATCACCTGCTGTCCATTGAGGGCATGTGAAACTAGCATATACTTGTTCGCATCGGGGTGAAGTGGGGCCGAAGAGCATGAAACAGGCATCGATCGACAAGGCAGCAGACATTCTGTGGCGCAAACGCCTGGCGCAGGCGCGTTTGTCGGCCTTGCCGGCCGAGTGCAAGCCGGCCACGCTCGACGAGGGCTATGCCGTGCAGGCGGCGATGGTGGGGCTCGCCGGTCAAGCGATGTTCGGCTGGAAGATTGCGGCCACCAGTGCCGCCGGGCAGAAGCATATCGGCGTCACCGAGCCCCTGGCCGGGCGATTGTTCAAGGATTTTGTATTGCCGGACGGTGCCAGCCTGCCGGCAGCGCCTTTGCAGATGCTGGTGGTCGAGGCCGAGTTCGCCTTTCGCATGCGAGATGATCTGCCCCAGCGTGCGGCCACTTATGATGTCGATGAAGTACGGGCGGCGGTTGCCGATCTCTATCTGGCGATCGAGATTCCGGATGCGCGGTTCGAACCCTTCGACACGATCGGCCCGGCGCAGATCGCGGCCGACGATGCCTTTGCCGCCTGGTTCGTGCTGGGGCCGAAGGTCACCGATTGGGCAACGCGCGATCTGCCCAGCCAGCCGGTGCGCGTCTTCAAGAACGGTGTGGTCGCGGCGGAAGGGACGGGCGCCAACGCGCTGGGCGATCCGAGCGTCGCGTTGACCTGGCTTGCCAATGAGCGCGCCAAGCGTGGGCCCGCGCTCAAGGCCGGCGACGTCATCACCACCGGCACCTGCATCACGCCGCTGACGATCGCCGCGGGCGATGCGATTGTCGCGGAATTCCCAGGCCTCGGGCGGGTTTCCGTCAACCTGACCTAGGGGCGTAGCGCAGCTTCTTGACGTTCCTGTCGCGGCAGCCAAAGATCAGGGTGTTGTCTGTCCTCAAATCCGGGAGGCTCGACCGCTCATGGCGCGTATCGTCGATTTCTATTATGCGATCGGCAGCCGCTATTGTTACCTGGCGCAGAGCCAGGTGGCGCGTCTTGAGGGGATCGGCCATATTGCCATTCGCTGGCGGCCGCTGCTCTCTGAAGACCTGATGCGTGCACGGGGCCTGACACCTTTCAAGCAAGACGCCGTCTCGGTCCAGTATCTGCCGGAATACCGCTCGGAAGATGCCGGTCGCTGGGCGGCCTTTTACGGGATTCCCTATCGTGAGCCGGCCTGGAAGGCGATCGATTGGCGCCGCGTCAACATGGCGGCCGTGGCAGCGGCGCGCGTCGGTGATGTCGCAGCCTATTCGCGGCGGTTGTTCGATGCGGCCTTCGGCGGTGGCGCACAGGTGCTGAGCGATCATGAACTGGCGCGCCTTGCCGATGAGGCGGGGCTCGATGGCAAACGCCTCGTCGCGCTCATCGATGACAAGGAGACGGTGGCGCTGCATCAGCGCACCATCTCGGCCGCGGTCGATGCCGGCGCCTTTGGGGTGCCGACCTTCGTCGTCGACGGCGAGGTCTTCTGGGGCAATGACCGGCTGATCCTGCTGCAGCATCATCTGAGCAAAGACGCCGCCTGAAGGATGTCCATCATGACCAGGGCGGGAACGCCATTGCGCCGATATGCGCGGTCAGGGATAGTGGTTCCCCGGGTGGCGGGCGGATGGCGTTGAAGGCGGCAGGAGCGGATGATTCGGGCCACCCAGATTGCGGACCTCAATTCGGCACCCCTCCTGCGGCTTGATACCTATTGGCGCGAGAAATGCCGTGGACGGCTGATGCCGGCACGGGCCGATATCGATCCATCCGAGATCAAGGATTTACTGTCGCAGATCATCATGGCGCGGATCGAGCATGATCCGTTGCGCGTCAAATACAGTATCGTCGGCACCGCCTGTGCGCTCAGCGCCGGCTTCGACTACACCGGCCGCTATCTCGACGAATTGCAGTTTGAGTCGGAAAGCGACACCGATTGGATGGCCATCTATGCCGAGATCGTGCGCGAGAAGCAGCCCATCGCCGGGACCTGCCGGTTCCGCACGGCCGACGCCGAGATTCCCTATCGCGTTGGCGTCTTTCCGCTCTCCAGCGATGGGGTGCGGGTCGACCAGGCCATCTCCTACGAACACCTGACCCTGTCCTTGACGGAGATGGATCAGGTGCTGCCGGTGAAGCCGACGCGATAGCGGTCTTATTGCACCGCGCGGAGCGGTGTGATCTCGGCAAAGACCGGCGAGTTCACGACATCCTTGGCGGCGGCGATGTCGGGTGCCATTTCGCGGTCATGGTCCCAGAAGGCCACCTTGGCGCGCAAGCTTTCCATGACACGCCGCAAAGGCTGGCTGGTCTCGACCGGCCGGCGCAAATCGATTCCCTGCGCGGCACAGAGCAATTCGATGGCGACGATGCCGGCCGTGTTGTCGGTCATGTCGATGAGGCGCCGCGCGCCATGGGTTGCCATCGAGACGTGATCTTCCTGATTGGCCGAGGTGGGGAGCGAATCCACGCTCGCCGGATGTGCCAGGCACTTGTTTTCCGAGGCCAGCGCCGCTGCCGTCACATGGGCGATCATGAAGCCGGAATTGAGGCCGGGTTCCGGCACGAGGAAGGCCGGCAGATTGCTGAAACGTGCGTCGGTCAGCATCGCCACACGACGCTCGGAAATGGCGCCGATCTCAGCGACCGCGATGGCGATGCAATCGGCTGCCATGGCGACCGGTTCGGCATGGAAATTGCCGCCGGAGAGCACGTCACCTTCCTTTGCGAAGACCAGCGGATTGTCGCTGACGGCATTGACCTCGCGACCGACGATCGACGCGGCATGGCGCAGCATGTCGAGCACGGCACCCATCACCTGGGGCTGGCAGCGCAGCGAATAGGGATCCTGCACGCGGTCGCAATTGACATGGCTGGCGCGCAACGGGCTGCCGGCCATGAGGTTCTTCAACGCCTCGGCAACCTCGATCTGGCCGATCTGCCCACGCACGGCGTGGATGCGCGGGTCGAAGGGCGTGTCGCTGCCCAATGTCGCGTCGGTCGTCATGGCGCCGACACCGATTGCTGCCAGGAACACGTCCTCAGCGGCAAAGAGGCCGGCAGCTGCCAAGGCCGTGGAAACCTGCGTGCCGTTGAGAAGGGCCAGGCCTTCCTTTGCCGCAAGCGTCAGCGGCTTGAGGCCGGCGCGCTGCAGACCTTCGACCGCCCCGATCACCTCGCCGCGGTGGCGCACGGCGCCAACGCCCAGCAATGCCTGCGAGAGGTGTGCAAGGGGCGCCAGATCGCCGGAGGCACCCACCGAACCCTTGGAGGGAATGAGCGGATAGACCTCGGCGTTGAGCAACTTCACCAAGGCGTCAATGACCTCGCGACGGATGCCGGAGAAGCCACGCGCCAGGCCGTTGATCTTGAGGATCATGATGAGCCGGACGATCTCATCGCTGAAGGGCGCGCCGGTGCCGGCCGCATGTGAGAGCACCAAGCGGCGCTGCAGTTCGGTCACCTGGTCATCGGGAATGCGCGTATGGGCGAGGCTGCCGAAGCCGGTATTGATGCCATAGGCCGTCTTGTGCTGGTCGAGGATCGCCTGCACCGTGGCTGCCGAGGCGTCGATGCCGGCAAAGGCCGCCGGATCGATCGCCAATCCCGCCCCGCCACGCCAGACCCGGCGCAGCAGGGGAAGCGTCAAGGCGCCGGGGGTAAGGGTGAAGGTCTCGGTCATGGCAATCTCCTGCTTGTCTAAGCTTGTATATACAAGTTGAGCGCGCGACTCGCAACACCCCTGGTGGGCGTTTCCCTGGCCGGTATCCCGGTGACATGAATTCTTCTTCTGCATGGATGAGTGCAGGCCATCGGTCGCAGGGGAATGGCGCGTTAGCGCGAAAACCCTGTCGCTGAGCGGATACTGGGTGTCGCGGCGGCACGGCCTGCAAGCCCTGAAAGCCGTTACGCCTGTTGCGAAATTTCGAATGAGCGGGCAGTTTGTCGCCGGTTCTTAACGAGAGATTAGGATGCGCAGCGGATGATCGCCGCCATCCTCATTGAACAACATGCCAAGGCGAAGGTGCGACTATGGCCAATGACGGCGATCTTGACCTTAACACGCTGAACGACGACGAGCTTGTCCAGCAGGTACATGACGACCTCTATGACGGTCTCAAGGAAGAGATCGAAGCGGCCGTCAACATCTTCCTGAAGCGCGGCTGGACGCCCTACGACATCCTGACCAAGGCGCTGGTCGAAGGCATGCGCATCGTCGGTGTCGACTTCCGCGACGGCATCCTGTTCGTCCCCGAAGTGCTGCTCGCCGCCAACGCCATGAAGGCCGGCATGCACATCCTGCGTCCGCTGCTCGCCGAAACCGGCGCGCCGAAGGTCGGCAAGATGGTGATCGGCACCGTGAAGGGCGACATCCACGACATCGGCAAGAACCTCGTCTCGATGATGATGGAAGGCGCCGGCTTCGAAGTGATCGACCTTGGCATCAACAACCCGGTCGAGAAGTATCTCGAAGCCATCGAAGAGCACCAGCCGGACATTCTCGGCATGTCGGCCCTGCTGACCACGACGATGCCTTACATGAAGGTCGTCGTCGATGCGATGATCGAAAAGGGCATCCGCAACGACTATGTCGTCCTCGTCGGCGGCGCGCCGCTCAACGAAGCCTTCGCCAATTCCGTCGGGGCTGACGCTTATTGCCGCGACGCCGCGGTGGCCGTCGAAACCGCCAAGGCCTTCATGGCCAAGCGCCAGGGTTCGGCTCTCGCCAAGAAGTAATCCCGGCGCGACAGCGCTGGAGTAAGAAAACCCCGCGGCCCGACAGGGCGGCGGGGTTTTTCGTTTTGCGCCCCTTGAAAGAGAAAGGCGGCGGGCCAAATACGCGTAATGATCGATTCAGCGGGTGACTTGATCGACCCCATTCTCAGGGGCATCGGCAAGGTTGTTAGTTGGACGGTAAGGCTGATGGTGGAAGCGCTATTTGACGCGTTGTTCGAAATTCTCGGCGGAGTATTCAATTTCTATAGCGGGGGAATGGAGCGGCGCGGATGGCCAGCATGGGTTTATGTCCCCCTCGCTATTCTCCTAACACCGCTTTCATTGATCGTGCCGATCGTTGGCCTGGCGGCCATCGGTCTCTTGGTACTGGGAATCTTCGCTAGCTGAACAACTCGTTGGCCATGAAACGGTGTATGCGGCCAAAGCCAGCCACCAGCAGCGCCTCGTTGACCGTGAAGCGATAGAAGCGGAAGTCCTTAAAGTCGGCGTAGAAGGCGGCCTCCGGGCGTGCGGCGAGATAGGCAGCGCGATGTGCCGGGTCACGCGTCTCGGTGACCTCGCCCAGCAATGTTACCCGCGGGCCGGTCAGCGGCTCATCGATGCCGCCAGTTCCATCAAACAGCAGCGACGCCTTCGAGCTGTTGCCGAGATTGCGCACATGATCGGAGAGGTCGGAGAGCAGCAGCAACGGCATGCCGGCGCCATCCAGGGCCGGAACGGTGAGGCTCACGGACGGGTAGGTGGTATCGTCCCGCCGCGCCAGTGTCCCGAATGAGGCCTTGGGGAGCTGCATGAGCCGTTTAATTTCCCCTTTTGGATCAATATCTTCGTTCATGGATCACGACTCGTTTGGCAAATTGTTGGAACGGGCGGAAGATTGGGCGCAGAATCCAGTATGCGCAATCACTTGGCCTAGCAAATGTGCCGATTGCGCCCCATTTCTGTCATGATTGGCGGCAATCTTGGCAAGGTCCGCTGACTTCTATACTTCTTCGCCCGCCAAGGAGGGAATCCCGTGCCGCAAACCATTGCGCTGGTTGATGACGACCGCAACATCCTGACCTCAGTTACGATCACGCTGGAGGCCGAGGGCTTTGCCGTGCGCACCTATAGCGATGGGGCCGAGGCCTTGCGTGGCCTGACCCAGCAGCCGGTCGACCTTGCCGTGCTCGATATCAAGATGCCACGCATGGACGGCATGGAACTTCTGGAAAAGCTGCGCAAGACCTCCTCACTGCCGGTCATCTTCCTCACCTCCAAGGACGACGAGGTGGACGAGTTGATGGGTCTGCGCATGGGTGCCGACGATTACATCAAGAAGCCGTTCTCGCAACGCCTGCTCATCGAGCGCATACGGTCCATCCTGCGCCGCGAGGAAAGCCGCAATGCGACCGGGCAGACGGCTGAGGCAGCGATGATGCGCGGGCCATTGATGATGGATCCGACGCGGCATCTGTGCACCTGGGACGGCCGGCCGATCGAGCTCACCGTCACCGAGTTCCTGCTGCTGAAGGCGTTGGCGCAGCGTCCCGGGCATGTGAAGAGCCGCGACCAGCTGATGGATTCCGCTTATGGCGAGAACATCTATGTCGACGATCGTACCATCGACAGCCACATCAAGCGGCTGCGCAAGAAGTTCAAGGCTGTGATCGGCGAGTTCAATCATATCGAGACCCTCTATGGCGTCGGCTATCGCTACAAAGAAAGCTGACATGCTGCGTGATCGGCGCATGAGATGAGCGAGGCGACGCGGGGCGACGATCTCGAGCGTTGGCGCTTGCCGCTGTCGTCATCGAAAGCCGCAGCGGCGCAAGACAGCGCCGGCAAGAAGCGATTCTGGGCACGCCGGGCAGCGGTGCCCGTACAAGAACCGGCACGTCACGAGCCTCAACTGCGCAAAGCACGCCCGCAAGTCGCGCCGGAGATGCCGCCGCCGCCCGAGACGCGCGGGAAGATGACGTCGAAGCGCCTGCCGGCATCGCGCCGGTCGCTGTGGCAGTCCCCGCTGACCCGCCGTATCCTGGTCCTCAACATCATGGCGCTGCTGGTGCCGGTCCTGGGTCTGCTCTATCTGCCGACCTATCGCGACAGCCTGCTGCAATCCGAATTGGAACTGCTCAAAACCGAAGGGTCGCTTTTCTCCGGCGCGTTGGCGGCGAGCGGTGTCGCCACCAGTCCCTTGGGCGATGAAAAGCTGGTGCCGGAAACATCGCGCCAGACCATCCGGCGGCTGGTGGACGTGTCGAAGACGCGGGCACGCCTTTTTACGCCGGACGGAATCTTGATCGCGGATTCATTCCTGCTCTCCGGCCCTGGCGGCATCGTTACGATCACGCCGCTGCCGCCGCTCGATCCCAATGAGAGTCTGGCCTGGAAATGGGTCGCCGGCGCCTATGACTGGGTCTTCGACCGCTTGCCCAGCGGCCGCATTCTGAAGCCCTATCAGGAAGCCGCCGTCCAGAATGCCACCGATTACGATGAGGTGGTGAAGGCCCTCAATGGTGAAGCCGCAACCTTCGTGCGCGATGCCGGCAAAGGCAAAATGATCCTCTCTGCCGCCGTGCCGGTGCAGCGCTATCGGCAGGTGCTGGGGGCCCTGCTGCTGACGAAGCCCGGCGACGACATCGAGGCAACCTTGCGCGATACGCGCCTGACCATTCTGGGTGTTTCCGGTATCGCCCTCGGCGTCACCGTGCTGCTCTCGCTCTATCTCGCCAGCACCATTGCGTTGCCGATCCATCGCCTGGCGGATGCCGCCGATCGCGTCCGGCGTGACAAGGGACGGCAGAAGACGATTCCGGATCTATCGGCACGCAGCGACGAGATCGGCGATCTGTCCGGTGCGCTGCGCGACATGACCGAAGCGGTCTGGCGGCGCATGGATGCGATCGAGGGATTTGCTGCCGACGTGGCGCATGAAATCAAGAATCCGCTGACCTCGCTCCGGAGTGCCGTCGAAACCGTGGCGCGCGTCGAGGATCCGCAGCAGCAGAAAAAGCTGATGAGCATCATCCTTGATGACGTGCAGCGGCTCGATCGCCTGATCAGCGACATTTCCGACGCATCGCGCATCGATGCCGAGATGTCGCGTGTCGAGGCGGCGCCGGTCAAGCTGCGGGAACTGGTGCTGGCCGTCGCCGATATCCATGCCGCGACCGGCCGGGAGCAGGCAGCCGTCATTCGCACGCAGTTGCCTGAGAACGACGACCTCTCCGTGCTGGGCACGGAAGGGCGCCTTGGCCAGGTGGTGCGCAATCTGGTCGCCAATGCCATTTCCTTTAGCCCACCCAGTGGCACCATCCTGCTGGGCGCGCGTCGCGTCGGGCGGCAGGTCGTCCTCACGGTCGATGACGAAGGCCCCGGCATCCCGCCGGACAAACTGGCGGCGATTTTCGAACGCTTCTATTCCGAACGGCCGAAAGGCGAGAAATTCGGGACCCATTCCGGCCTCGGTCTTTCGATCTCGAAGCAGATTGTCGAGGCCTATGGCGGATCCCTGGTGGCCGACAACCTGAAAGACTCCGGCGGCCGCATCATCGGCGCTCGCTTCACCGTGACTCTGCCGGTGGCCTGAGATGGTGGTGACGCCTGCATCCCAGCGCATCGACGGGGTGGCGGTGGAAATCGACAGCCAGGCCGTCTTGCTCCGCGGACCTTCCGGCAGCGGTCGCTCGGATCTGGCGCTGCGCCTCATCGACGAAGGTGCGAGGCTCATCAGCGACGAGCAGGTCGAACTGCGCCGAGAGGGTGACCGCCTGCTGATCGGTGCTCCCACAGCGATGCCTGCCGAACTCAGGGGTGTCATCGAGGCGCGCGGCGTGGGTCTCGTCGCTGTTCCGCATGTCGATCGATTTGTGCCACTCGCCTGGGTGATCGACATGGCCGGCGCCAGCGACATCGAACGCATGCCCGCGGCTGAAACGGCTGAATATCTGGGCATCAATGCGCCTTTGCTGAAGCTAGACCCCTTTGCCGTCTCGGCAACCGCTAAGCTGCGGCTTGCGGTGCGCAGCGGCCCTAGCCATATTCTGGGACGTGAGTGAGTGTTAGAGAGACGTTCATGCCGCAACCAGGGACAGCCGATATCGTGACGCCAGCGGGCGACGCCGAACCTCGGCACATCGTCCTTGTGACGGGGCTTGCCGGTGCCGGCCGTTCGACCGCGCTCAAATGCCTTGAGGATATCGGCTATGAAGCGGTCGACAACATGCCGCTCGATCTGCTGCCGCATCTGGTAACGGGTCTTGGCCAGGCAAATCTGCCGGCGATGGACAAGCCGGTGGCGCTCGGCTTCGACTCCCGCACCAGCGGTTTTTCCAGCGACCGCTTCATTGCCCTGGTGGCACAGCTCAAGGCCGACAAGCGCTTTCGCGTGAGTCTTGTGTTCCTCGATTGCGACGACGATGTCCTGCAGCGGCGTTACACCGAAACGCGTCGCCGCCATCCGTTGGCGCAGGATCGGCCGGTCGGCGATGGCATCCTGCGCGAGCGGCAATTGATGCGGCCGGTCCGCGGCGAAGCGGATGTTGTTCTCGATACCAGCGATACCGCGATCGGCGATTTGAAGACCATGCTTGTCGGGCATTTCGGCCTGCCGGCACAGTCCGATCTGGCACTTACCGTCCTGTCATTCTCTTATAAGCACGGCCTGCCGCGCGAGGCCGATTTGGTCTTTGACGTTCGGTTCTTGGAAAATCCGTATTATAATCAGTCGCTTAGGCCATTGTCGGGAGAGGATGCGGCGGTTGGGCAGGCCATTGCGGCAGATCCAGCTTTCCCCGGTTTCTTTGCGGCCCTGACTTCCTTATTGTGGCCGCTCTTGCCGGGGTATGAGGGCGAAGGAAAGAGCTATCTGACCATCGCCATCGGCTGCACCGGCGGCCGGCATCGCTCCGTCTTCGTGGCGGGCAGGTTGGCGCAATGGTTGAGGGAGCGGGGCCGGTCGGTCACGCTCAGGCATCGCGATGTGGGGCGCTCCGCCAAGTGAGGGGCATGCGCCGCAAGCGAGGTCATCTGATTTGGGGGTGTGTGTGGTTCAGACTCAGTTAATCGGCATCGTCCTCGTGACGCATGGCAATCTTGCCGCCGAATTTCTCGCTGCCCTCGAGCATGTGGTGGGCAAACAGCAGGCGGCAGTCGCCATCTGCATCGGCCCCGAAGACGACATGGAATTGCGCCGGCGCGAGATCCTCGAGGCCGTCGCGCAATGTGACCAGGGAAAGGGCGTCGTCCTGCTGACCGACATGTTCGGCGGCACGCCGTCGAACCTCGCCATCTCGACGCTCGACAAGGCCAATGTCGAGGTTGTGGCCGGTGTCAACCTGCCGATGCTGATCAAGCTCGCCAGCGTGCGGGGCACCTTGCCGCTGACGGGGGCCGTGACGGCGGCGCAGGAAGCGGGACGCAAATATATCAACGTGGCTTCGCAGCTTCTTAAAGCCAGCGAATGCTGAGGGAGGGGCGTCGATGACCGATATGATCACCGCCCGCGCCCAGATCTCCAACCAGAAGGGCCTCCATGCCCGCGCTGCCGCCAAGTTCGTGAAGACGGCCGGCAGCTTCACCGCCGATATTCGTGTCGCCAAGGGCGAGATGGATGTCAGCGGCGGTTCCATCATGGGCCTGATGATGCTGGCCGCCAGCATCGGCACCGAGCTGGAGATCCGCGCCCAGGGTTCCGATGCGCGCGCCGCGGTCGACGCTCTGGTCGACCTCATCAAGCGCAAGTTCGATGAAGAGTGAAACGCCGCGCCCGTCGCGTCGTTCGCCCAAGACCGCCAGGGACAAGTCAGCGGCCGGCCACGAGGTCCTGCTTGAAGGACTTGGCGTCTCGGCGGGCATCGCCATCGGCGAAGCCCATGTGGTCGAGATCGGCGTCGTCAACGTGCCGGATTATGAGATTTCTGCCGAGGCTGTGGACGCGGAGCTGGAACGCTTTCGCGATGCGCTGGCGAAATCCGATCGCCAGCTCAGAAAACTGAAGAAGAAGAGCGCCGAGTTGCATGGTGCCGCCGCGGAGGAACTCGAGTTCCTGCTCGACGCGCATATGCAGATGCTGTCGGGCTCGCGCATTGTACGCGGCGTCGAAAAGCGCATCTCCGACGAGCAGCAGAATGCCGAAGCGGCAGTGCAGACCGAGATCAACGCGATCGCGCATGATTTCGAGCATCTCAATGACCCCTATCTCTCTGCCCGCGCCAAGGATGTGCGCGAGGTCGGCGATCGGTTGCTGCGCAATCTGACCAAGACGCCGTTCGAGGCCTTCAAGCACCTGCCCGAGGGCGCCATCGTCATTGCCGAGGAACTGACGCCGGCCGACACGGCCCTGCTCGATCCCAAGCGCATTCACGCCTTTGCCACAGAGCTAGGTGGCGCCGAGAGCCACACGGCCATCATGGCGCGGTCGTTGGCGCTGCCGGCGGTGCTGGGCCTCGCCGGACTTTCCAGTGCCGTGAGAACCGGCGACACCGTGATCGTCGACGGTGCCGGCGGGCGCATCTTCATCAACCCGACCGCCGCCAGGCTCGAGGAATTCCACCGCCGCCAGCTGGAACTGGAAAAGACCGAGCGGATTCTCTCGCGCCTCAAGAAGCTGCCGGCAGTGACACGTGACGGCCAGCGCATCGGCATGCTGGTCAATCTGGAATTGCCGCGTGAACTCGACATGGCCTTGGCGGCCGGTGCCGAGGGCGTGGGGTTATTGCGCTCGGAATTCCTCTATATGAACCGGGTCGATCTCCCCTCCGAGGATGAGCAGGTCGAAGCCTACCGCGCCATCGTCGAAGGCATGGAGGGCCGGCCCGTCACCATTCGCACGCTCGATGTGGGGGGCGACAAGCTGGCGCCGTCCTTGCGCGACAGGCTGGGCGACACCGCCAATCCGGCCTTGGGTCTGCGCGCCATCCGCTTGGGGCTGCAGGAACGCCCTCTGCTTGAGGCGCAGATTGCCGCGATCCTGCGCACCAGCGCCTTTGGTCCCGTGCGCATCCTGCTGCCCATGATCTCGTCGCTGTCCGAAGTGAAACAGGTCCGCGAAATCGTCTTGCAGGTTGCCAAGCGCCTGAAGCGGCGCGGCATCAAGATGGCGGACCCGCTGCCGCCCGTGGGCGTCATGATCGAGGTGCCGGGTGCGGCGCTTGCGGCCGATGCCCTGGCCCAGGTCTCCGATTTCTTTGCTGTGGGCTCCAACGACCTCACGCAATACACACTCGCCATCGATCGCGGCGAGGAGCAGGTGGCGCATCTCTACAATCCGCTGCACCCGGCCGTGCTGCGTCTCATTCAGTTCGCGACCGAAGCGGCCTTGCGGGCGCGCATTCCCATCAGTGTCTGCGGCGAGATCGCCGGCGATCCCAAATTCGTGCCGCTGTTGCTGGGCCTCGGCATCCAGGATCTCTCCATGGCGCCGGTCAACCTGCCGCGTGTGAAGCAGCGCATCCGCAACATCGACTATCTCGCAGCGACCCGTTGCGCCAGGCTGATCATGGATCAGTGGGATACAGGCCGTATCGCCATGCTGCTCGACGACTTCAACGCATTGGCGGTCTAGGGCGCAGCGGATGCGTCTCGCCCGGCGCCTTCTGCTGGCATTTCTGGGACTGGGACTGTTCTATTTTCTGTCGGCCATCCTTCTCGGTACAATTCCCGGTGCTGAACTTCGACAGGCTGGGCCCAGAAGTTACCTCTTCTACGCTTGCGATAATGGTGTCCATGTGGACCTCGTTCTGCCTGCGGCGGGGCAGGGGCGTGATTGGTTCGATTTCTTTCCGCCCACCGATTTCGCAGGAGACGTGACTGGCGCCAGCCATGTCGCTCTCGGTTGGGGCGCCAAGAGTTTCTATGCGGCGACCAAGGAATGGTCCGACATTCGCCCCGGCCCAGTCTTACGGGCGCTGTTCTGGCAGGACAGTGCCGTCCTTCACGTGAGCTATGCCGGCGACCCATCAGGACGGGACAACTGCCGCAGCGTGGCCAGCGATGAGGCTGGTCGTGATGCCCTCTATGCCTTTGTCGATGCCACCCTGGGCGGACCGCCGCAGCGCGAAGATCTGCCTGGTTACGGCCCGAACGATGGGTTTTACAGCGCCCGGGGTGTCTACTCGCTGTTCCGCACCTGCAATGTCTGGACGGCCGACGCCCTGAAACAGAGTGGACAGGGGATGGCGCTGTGGTCGCCCTTCTCGTTCCAGATCATGGGATTATTGCACTCAAATTAGGCCTTATTCCCCATATGGTTCAATTGTTTGACCAGAAATTGGTGGCGTTGCAAACCAGCGCTTGCCCGGTCGCCTCGGTCCTGCTATACGGCGCCATATAAATAAATCTTTATCTGATGGAGACGCCGCTATGGCCGCCAATGATTACAAGGTCAAAGACTTCAGCCTCGCCGAATGGGGTCGCAAGGAGATCGCCATCGCCGAGACCGAAATGCCGGGCCTCATGTCGCTGCGCGCCGAATTCGGCAAGAAGCAGCCGCTCAAAGGCGCCCGCATCGCCGGCTGTCTCCACATGACCATCCAAACCGCCGTCCTCATCGAGACGCTGGTCGACCTCGGTGCCGAAGTGCGCTGGTCGTCCTGCAACATCTTCTCGACCCAGGACCATGCCGCAGCCGCGATCGCCGCTAAAGGCATCCCCGTTTTCGCCTGGAAGGGCATGTCGGAAGAAGAGTTCTGGTGGTGCATCGAGGCCACCATCACGGGCCCCGGTGGCTGGAAGCCGAACATGATTCTGGATGACGGTGGCGACCTCACCCAGATCATGCACGACAAGTATCCCGAGATGCTGAAAGAGATCAAAGGCATCTCGGAAGAGACCACGACGGGTGTGCATCGCCTTTATCAGATGCAGAAGGACGGCTCGCTCAAAGTTCCGGCGATCAACGTCAATGACAGCGTCACCAAGTCGAAGTTCGACAACAAGTATGGCTGCCGCGAAAGCCTGGTCGACGCCATCCGCCGCGCCACCGACGTGATGATGGCCGGCAAGGTCGCCGTCGTTGCCGGTTTCGGCGATGTGGGCAAGGGCTCGGCCGAGAGCCTGCGTCATGCCGGCTGCCGCGTGCTGGTGACCGAAGCCGATCCGATCTGCGCGTTGCAGGCCGCGATGGAAGGCTATGAAGTGACGACGATGGAAGATGCGGCGACCCGCGGCGATATCTTCGTCACGGCCACCGGCTGCGTCGACGTCATCACGGTCGACCATATGCGCGAGATGAAGGACCGTGCCATCGTCTGCAACATCGGTCACTTCGACAGCGAGATCCAGATTGCGGGCCTGCGTAACTTCAAGTGGCACAATGTGAAGCCGCAGGTGGACGAGGTCGAATTCCCGACCGGCCGTCGCATCCTGGTGCTGGCTGAAGGCCGCCTGGTCAATCTCGGCTGCGCCACGGGTCACCCCAGCTTCGTCATGTCCGCGAGCTTCACCAACCAGGTGCTGGCGCAGATCGAATTGTGGAACAACCACAAATCCTACAAGAACGAAGTCTATGTGCTGCCCAAGCACCTCGACGAGAAGGTCGCTTTCCTGCATCTCGAGAAGGTCGGCGCCAAGCTCACCAAGCTCAGCGACAAGCAGGCGGCCTATCTGGGCGTTGCCCAGTCCGGTCCGTTCAAGCCGGAACATTACCGCTATTGATGCTGCGATAAGCGGCACGAAAGATTGGGGCGTCCGGCCATTGCCGGGCGCCCTTTTCTTTTCAACCAAGCTTGTCACGCGATTCCGGCGCCCGTAGAGTGCTGGCCTATGGGCGACTCGCTGCTTCTCTGGACGAGCGTGGGATTGTTGGGCGCCGCTTTGGCAGCAGCCACCGGCTTCGCTTGGCGACTCGCCCAGGACAAGAAATCACTGCAAGCCGAATTGTCGGTGGCCCGGAATGCCGTCGCCGAACGCGAACGCGTGCTGCTCGCCGCTGAGGCCGAATGGGCAACGGCGCCGGTAGCGCATGTTTCCTGGGCAAAAGGCGGGCGCGCCGCTGTTGATCCGCAGGCAAGGGCGTGGCTGAAGCTGCCGACCGAGGGTGATTGCACCCGCGCCGACCTGGTCGCGGCGCTGAAGCCGACCGACCAGGCGGAATTGCTGAACGCGATCATGCTGCTCGAAAGAGATGGCCGCAGCTTTTCCTTCATGCCGGCACCAGCCCCCGGCATCCGGCTGCGCTGGAGCGGTGTTCGCAGCGGCGAGACCTGCCATTTGTGGCTCAGCGATATCAGCGATGTGGTCGATCCGCTGGAACAGGCATCCGCGCACGCGCTGAAGACGGCGGCATCGCTGGCGCAACTTCTTGAGCAACTGCCATACCCGGTGTGGCGTCGCGGATCGGAATTGGCCATCGCCTGGTGCAACCCCGCCTTTGCGCATATTCACGACCTGTCGGTCGAGCGCATCATCAGCGAGGGGCGCGAGATCAATCCGGCAGCCAAAGCGCTGGCCAAGCGGGCGCAGCGTGTGGGGTTGGCACAATCGGAAAGCCAGCAATTGGTGGTGAAGGGGCAGCGTCGCCTCTATGACCTCACCGAAGTGCCGTTGCCGGATGGTTCCGTCATCGGCTTCGCGCTGGACCAGACGCAGCTCGAAGAAAGCCATGCCGAACTCGCCCGCCATATTGCGGCGCATGACGACGTGCTGCAGGCGTTGGGCACCGGCATCGTCATCTTCGGCCCCGACAAGCGCGTGAAGTTCTTCAACACCGCCTTCCGCGAGATGTTCAACCTCGATGCCGGCTTCCTGCGCATGGAACCGAATGTCGACCAGGTGCTGGACATGCTGCGCGAGCGGCGCCAGATCCCCGAGCAAGCCGATTTCCGCTCCTTCAAGCAGGAGTGGAGCCGGCAGGTGATGTCGGTGATCGCGCCGTTCGAGGACCTGATGCATGTGCCGTCGGGCGCCACCTATCGCATGTTGGCATCGCCGCACCCCTTTGGCGGCGTCATCCTGACTTTCGAGGACGTGACCGACAAGCTGGCACTGGAGCGGAACTACAACACGCTCATCGAGGTGCAGAAGGAGACCATCGACCACCTCTATGAAGGCATTGCCGTGTTTGGCGGCGATGCGCGCCTCAAACTCTACAATCCAGCCTTCGTGCGCCTTTGGAATCTCACCGACAAGGAGGTTGAGGGCGAACCGCATGTGCGCCAGATCGTCGAGGCGGTGAAGCCGTTCTTTGAGAGCCGGTCGAACTGGGACGAGTTGCGCCGCCGCATCGTCTCGAATATTGGCGAGCGCGAGGTGAAGAACTGGCGCCTGGAGCGCATCGACGGCAAGATCATCGATATCGCCGCCATTCCGCTGGCCGATGGCGGCCGGCTGTTTAAGTACACGGACGTCACCGACAGCATCAACATGGAGCGCGCGCTGACCGAGCGCAACGAGGCGCTGGTGGCGGCTGATCGGTTGAAGTCCGAGTTCATCGCCAATGTCTCCTATGAATTCCGCACGCCGCTCAACGCGATCATCGGCTATGCGGAACTATTGTCGCGCCAGTATTTCGGCGAGATGAACGAGCGGCAGCTGGAATACTCATCGGCCATCCTGGATTCCGCGCAGAATCTCATCCTGATGATCGGCGATGTCATCGACGTGGCGGCGATCGAGGCCGGCTATATCCATCTGGAGCCGGCCAAGGTGGATATCCGCCAGTTGACCGAATCGATCGCCCGCCTTTTCCAGCAACGGGCGCGCAGCCGCAATATCGAACTGCTGATCGAGGTCGATGCCGATGTCGGCATCATCAGCGCCGATCCGCAGCGGTTGAAGCAGGCTTTGGGCAATCTGCTCAGCGCTGCCATTGGTGCTGCACCCGGCGGCCGCACCGTCATGGTCAGAGCCGAGAGGCGGGGCGAGAGCCTTGACATCAGCGTCGCCGTGCAAGGGGCACAGGATGATTTCGGGGTCGATGTCGGCCCCGATTCCGATTCTTCCCAGGCGCGCAGTTCGACCCGCGGTCTCGGCGTGGCCCTGGCGCGCACACTCATTGAAATGCATGGCGGACGTTTGGTGACTGAAGCCGGGCCGCAAGGCCGGCGCATCGTGTGCGCCCTGCCGCTGCAGGCACCCGCAACCGCCTAGTCAGTCGATGGGCTGCCGGTCTACCAGGATCGTTTCGAGTGCCTTGATGAGCCCCTGGCGCGTGACCGTCGTCTTGGGCAGATATCCGCTGATATCATAACGCGCGCGGATCAAGCGTTCTGGCGCTTGTCCTGGCTGGCCGGTGTGGAGCAGCACTGGCAGGGATTGCGTGGCAGGTGCCGCGCGCATGTCTTCGAGCAGGGCGAGGCCCGCATCGGCCGTTTCCATGACCACGTCCAGCAGGACAAGATCGATACCGCCTGGTCGCTCGGCCAAGCGCTTGCGCGCCTCGGCCGCCGACAGGCAGTGCATGAGGTTGAGGGGCCGCGCAGCCACGCGAACGCCCATCAGGGCCAGTTCAACAGCGCGGTGCACCTCGCTGTCATCGTCAACGATGAGAATGGACCACGGCTGCATTGCCAGCATGTCGGCATCGTCGGCGTCGGCGAAATCGACCAAATCGTCATCTGCCTGGGATGTCGGGCGCAGCAGAACCCAGCGCGCCGGCTCCTCGGCCGCAAGCGGGGCCGCTTGGTGCATGGTCATGCCTTGTCTTCCTGATCCGTGGCAGCGGTGGCTTGCGGCGTTGTCTGCGGCAAGGTGATGACAAAGGCTGTGCCGGTCCCAACATCGCTCTCGACGGATACGCTGCCCGCCAGCACATCGGTGACGATGTTGTGGACGATATGAAGCCCGAGGCCGCTGCCGCCCTGTCCGAGCTTCGAGGTATAGAAGGGGTCGAAGATCCGGCCGAGGGCGGCAGCGGGAATACCCACGCCGTTGTCTCTCACCTCCAGGCGGATCATCTGCGCATCCACCGCCTGCGCCTTGATGCCGATGCGTCTTGCCCCAGCCGGCAGCGCGTTGGGATCGCCTTTGGGAAAGCCATGCAGAATGGCGTTGTTGATGAGGTTGGTCAGAACCTGGCCCAGCGGTCCTGGGTAGGAATCCAGCATCAAGGCGGGCTCGACCGATACCTCCGTGGCAACCCCGGCGCGCTTCAGGCTGGGATGCATCGTGGTGAGGATTTCATCGACAATCTCGGTCATCTGGAAATGCCGCCGCTGCGAACTGGTCTGGTCGACGGCGACCTGCTTGAAGCTCTGAATGAGGCCGGCGACACGTTCGATGTTGCGGTTGGCGATGTCGACGCCGAGCTTGACCTGCCGCACGAAGCCGTCGAGAGAGTTTCTGCTCAGCTTGCCGGCCAGTTCCGCCTCGAAATCGCTGATGGCACCCACCAGGGTTGACGTGGCAAGGCTGGCATTGCCGACCGGCGTGCTGATTTCATGGGCGACGCCGGCCACCAGACTGCCGAGCGAGGCCAGTTTTTCGGCCCGCATGAGACCTTCGATCGCGGCTTGCAGTTCCGCCGTCCTTTCCGCCACCAGCCGTTCCAATTCGTCATTGAGCTTGCGTTGCGCTTCGCGGGCCTCAAGACGGATGGTAATATCTTCGACGATGGTCCATTTGAAATCCTGCCCCTCGGGGCCGGCCACGAGCACGGTCGCGGTGGAGACCGAGACTTCGCTGCCATCCTTTCGGTAATAGGATTTCTCATAGGCCGGTATCAGCCCGGTTTCATGCAGCCGGCGTAGCCGTTCCGGTTCGTCTTCGAGAAAGGCCGGCGGCATGAGGTCGTAGCATGTCATGCCCAGCAGTTCGGCGTGGCTGTAGCCGACGATCTGCAGGAAGGCATCGTTGGCATCGATGTAACGGCCATTCATGTCCTGAAGGTTGATGCCGAGCGGGCTCAAGGCGAAGAGGGAGCGCAGCTTTTCCTCGCTGGCGCGCAATTGCTCCTCGCTCCGGAGCTGCTCGGTGATGTCGTGCTGAACGCCCAGGACACCGATCAAATCACCACCGGCGTCGAGCAGCGGCAATTTCTCTGTCCGGATCCAGCGCTGGTTGCCTTGCGGGTCGGGGAACTTCTTGACCCTTTCAAGCAAGGGAGTCCCCGCCAGCACTTCGCGATCTTCCTCGACGAACAGATCGGCATGATCCGACCAGGGCAGTTCCGAATCCGATTTGCCGACGATTCCGGATGGGTCCGCAAATCCGGCGTCCTGGGCAAACAGCCGGTTGCTACCGAGATATCGCGACTGGCGATCCTTCCAGAAGACATAGGAGGGAATGGTGTCGAGAACCTGCTGCAACATGTGCTGCGCGTTCTTTGCCACCCGCTCGTTCTCGATCATCTCGGTGATGTCGTGCTGTACGCCCAGAATGCCGATGACATCGCCATTGTCGTCGAGGAGCGGGCGCTTGACCACGCTCATCCAGCGCAGCGAGTCGTCCGGCATCACGAAGGGCACCGTCCGTGGTGTGGTCGCTTGCTTGCCGGCGATGATCTGGCGATCCGCCTCGATGACCTTGCCGATCTCGGCCAATGCCGCGGGCGATGATCGCCGCAACTGGCTGTAATCCGTGGTGCCGATCACCTCGGCCGCGGAGGCGAAACCGTTGTCGACGGCGAATTGTCGGTTGCAGCCAAGATAGACAGAGTTCCGGTCCTTCCAGAAAACATGGGCCGGGACGGTGTCGAGAACCGCCTGCAGCATGTTCTGGGCGGTGCGGGCGCGTTGCTCGGCTTCCTTGATGCTGGTGACGTCATGAACCGACGTCAGGAGCGCGGCGACGCCATTGTATTCGAACGTTCGACCCCAGAGGACGCAGTACCGAACTTCTTGCCCACGCCGCGAGATGCGGATCGGCATGGAACGTACTTCACCTTGGGTGCGAACTTGGCCCAGCATGTCGTCACGTTCATCAAGATCGACCCAGATATTGAGATCGACCGTCGTCCGGCCGATGGCTTCCTGGCGGCTATAGCCGGTAATCTGTTCGAAGCCCGGGTTGACGTCGAGAATGCGGCCATCGGCAAGGGCCGTGATCAGAATTGAATCGGGCGATTGCAGCAACACGCGAGAGAGCATCTCCTCGGATTGCTGCAGGCGGGACGAGACCAGCTTGCGTTCGGTGATGTCGGATGCCATGCCGAGAAAGCCGTTGATGGCACCGTCCGGCCCGCGAATGGCGGTCATGGACAGCAGCGCCGTAAAGCGACTGCCGTCGCGGCGCACATAGGTCCATTCCTCTTCGTTTCTCTCGCCGGCCAAAGTCTTGGCGGTAAAGACGCTGAAACCTGGCTGGATGCGCATAGCGGGGTCGCTGGAGAGCTGCGCCGCGCGCTGCTCCACTTCGACCGGGTCGTGGAACAGAATGGGCGTGGTCTTGTTGACGACTTCTTCCGAGCGATAGCCCAGCATCTGTTCGGCGGCACGATTGAAGAAGGTGATGGTGCCGTTGATATCGGAGGCGATCACGGCATAAGCCGCATTCTCCAGGATTGCTGCCTGAAGGGCGGCATTGCCCGCCGATTGCTTTTCCAATTCGATGCGTTGCCGGTTGGCAGCGGCAAGAGCCAGGTAGCTGCAGATGCCCCGGGCGAGGGCGAGGTCGGTGGGTTGCCACGGCGTGGTCTGTGCCGTGCGCTCAAAGCTGAGCAGGCCGACATCGGTGCCGCCGACGCGAATGACATGTTCCAGCAGCGAGATGACGCCGGTTTCGCGCAAATAGCTGTCGTGAACGCCGATGAAGCGCGGGTCCGCCAGCGCATCGTCGCTGACGATCTGGGTGGTCTGCTGGAGTGCCGCCAGCTCGGCAGCCACGCTGCCGATAGGCAGTGCCAGATCCTGCGATCGCTGCCCGGTTTCGGCGTCGTAGCGCACGATGCTGCGAATTTGCGCGCGGTCGGCATCGAGCATCCAGACGCTGAGATAGCGAGCATCGACCAGATCGAGCGCCCGCTTGCAGGCCAAGGCCGCAACGGCCTCCAGATCGCCCTCCTGCACCGCCGGCAAACGGGCGAGTTCGGCCAGGAAGGCCGCAGTGATCGGCGCTACGGTGTCGCGCTGGGTGGCGGCTGTGGGCGCTGGCGTCACCGCCGCACCTAGCTGGCGAGATCTGGCAACAGCAAGGTGACGCAGCTGCCACCCCCCTCGCGATCCTGGATAAAGATGCGGCCGCCCATCAGAGTCATCAGCAAGCGGCAATGCGTCAGGCCAAGACCCAGGCCGCTGGCGTCCTTGGTGAGAACGTCCTGGCCGATCGAGAAAGGCTCGTCTAGGTTTTCCTTTATCGATTTGGGAATGCCCGGTCCGCGATCGCTGACGGAGATGCGCAGCGATCCGTCATCGAAGCTCCACTCGAGCTCGACCGATGCGCCCCGCGGCGAAAAGCGCAGGCCGTTCGAAATGACATGACTGAGGATCTTGCTGAGCGAGCTGCGATCGACATGGCAGACCCGGTCGACGGAACCGCCTTGCACGACCAGCTGCAGGCCGGAGCGACGTGCTTCACCGTCATAAAGTTCCTGCTGATAATCCATCAGTTCCTGGATGTTTACCGGCTCGATCATCAATTGCCGCTTGCGGGCGTCAAGCTGGCTGAAATCGAGAATGTCGTCGACCAGCGTCGTCAGCCGGCGGCCGGCCTCAAGGATATCCTGCAGATAGGCCGGCGGAATCGGCCGTTGATCGTCGATGGCGCGCAAGGACAGTTCGCTGAAGCCGACGATGGCGTTGAGCGGCGTGCGCAACTCGTGACTGACATTGGCGAGGAAACGCGACTTGGCCTGGGCGGCGCTCAAGGCGGCTTCCCGCTGTTCCAGATAGTCGATGTTGAGAATCTCCAGGTCACGGGTCATCTTTTCCAGGCGCTGGTTGGCCTCCAGCAACTGGCGCAGCCGATCGAAGGCGCGCAGGGCTGTCGCCACGGAGGTGAACAACCTGACCTTCGACAGTTCGGCCTTGGTCCGGTAGTCGTCGATATCGTAGTCGCGAATGACATCATGCTCGGGCGCATAACCCGGTTGGCCGGTGCGCAGGATGATGCGTGGGGTGCTCATGCCCAGCGTCTCGCGGATGGTATGGACCAGGCGCAAACCGGCGTCATCGGTTTCCATCACGACGTCGAGCAGAATGACGGCAACATTGTTGAGCTTGCGCAGCAAGGCTTCCGCTTCGTTGGCGGAATAGGCGTGGAGGAATTTCAAGGGGCGGTCGAGGATGATCTCGCTACCCAGGGCGAATTCGGTCGTGACGTGGACATCGGGATCGTCGTCGACGATCAGGATTTGCCACGAATCGGCACGCGCCGCGCTGCCATCGTTTTTCTCATCGATGAAAGCGGCGATATCCTCTTTTGGTGGACTCCCAACTGTCTCTGAAACCAGTGTGCTCAAAATTGGAAACCCGCATTGCCAAAGACTTAGAGCGCCATTACAGCAGTTGCCGGCGCCCGCATGAGTCACCTTGGCAAAAGAATGTTAAGGCAAACTAAATTTTTGACTGCACACAAGTTCTTAAGAATTCACGCCTAGCGCTGCTTAACTTCCCGGCACGCCCTTCGACGTCGAGTATTCAAAATGCAGGGCTTCCCCGGGGTGCAGGAGGGGGTGCGCGGCATGGGCGGCCATGGCTGCTTCGGAGAAGCCGCACAGGATGAGCTTCAGCTTGCCCGGATAGGTGGCGATATCGCCGATGGCGAAGATGCCCGGCGCGCTGGTGGCGCAGTTCTGCGGATTGACGGTGATATGGCTGCGCTCGAGGTTGAGCCCCCAGGTCGCGATCGGCCCCAGATTCATGGCCAGGCCGAAGAAGGGCAGGAGCGTGTCGGCGTCGAGCCGGCGCACATCGCCCTCCATGGTGGCGACATTGACGGCCGATAGCTGGCCGCCGGCGCCCTCCAGGCTGTGCAACTGATAGGGCACGACCAGTTCGACCTTGCCGGTCTTGGCCAGCGCTTCCATGCGGGCGACCGATTCTGGTGCACCGCGGAATTTCGGCCGGCGATGGATGACATAGATCTTCTCGGCGATATCGGCGAGCGAGATGGTCCAGTCGAGGGCCGAATCGCCGCCGCCGGCGATGACGATGCGCTTGCCGCGGAAATCTTCGCGCCGTTTCACGAGGTAGAACACGCTCTTGCCTTCGTAATCGGCAAGATGGTCGAGCGGCGGGCGGTTGGGGCCGAAAGCGCCGCAACCAGCCGCGATAATGACGACTTTAGTGTCGATCCTGGTGCCGGTATTGGTTTCGACCAGCCAGCGATCACCGGCCTGGGTCAGTTTTTCGACCTGCTGGCCAAGATGATAGGTAGGGCTGAACGGCGCCGCCTGTTCTTCGAGCTTGTGGATGAGGGCCGCGGCATCGATCGACGGATAGCCGGGAATGTCAAAGATCGGCTTTTCCGGGTACATGGCGACGCATTGGCCGCCCGTGCTTTCCAGCGCGTCGATCACATGGCAGCGCATTTTCAGCATGCCGCATTCAAAGACGGCAAATAGCCCCACGGGACCTGCACCGATGATGACGACATCGGTCTGCTGAACGGCACTCATCACAACCTCCCCGAAATTCTGCTGGCCTCCTTTAGCACATTGTAATCAATGGGCAAATCCAGCGACACGATCGGCGTTGCAGCAAGGTCGCCGGGCGGCTACAAACCGACGCCATGAAGCCAGCCCAACCCCTGAATCTATTGGAAATCGAGCTTGCCGATGCGGCCATGACCGCACGGGCCGGAAGGATATTGGCCGGTCTTGCGCGTGCCGGCGACGTGCTGGCGTTGTGGGGGGATCTCGGCGCCGGCAAGACGACGTTGGCCCGTGGGTTCATCGCCGCTGTCGTGCCCGCGGAAGAAGTTGTTCCCAGCCCGACCTTTACCCTCGTTCAAACCTATGCGGCCGACATCGGCGGCAGCCCGGCCGATATCTGGCATTTCGACCTCTATCGGCTGAAATCGGCCGAAGAGGCCTATGAGGTCGGGATCGAGGAGGCGTTCGCTGAGGGTATATCGCTCATCGAATGGCCGGAACGCCTCGGCTCGCTCTTGCCACGCCACCGGCTCGACGTGACTCTGCTGCCGGGCGTGGGTGCCGATTCGCGCATTCTGAGCCTTGCCGGGCCGGATGCCTGGATGCAGCGGCTGGGTGGTTTCAAGTCGGCTTTGTCGGGGGAGTAACGGGGACATGAACGCAACGACCATGACCGCGGAGGCGCGCACCTCACGCCGCGACCGGTTCCTTGCCGAGGCCGGCTGGGGTGGGGCAGATCTGCGCCTGCTGGCGGGCGATGCGTCGTTCCGCCATTACGACCGCCTCACCATGGATGGCAAAACGGCCGTGCTGATGGATGCGCCGCCGCCGATGGAGAATGTGCGTCCCTTCGTACGCATTGGCCGCCTGCTGAAAGGCCTCGGCTTCAGCGCGCCGGAGATTTTTGCCGAAGATGCCGAAGCAGGCTTTCTCCTCCTTGAGGATCTTGGCGACCAGACCTATACGCGGGAGCTTGATGCCGGCGGCGATGCCGAAGCGCTCTATGCGCTGGCGACCGACACGCTGATCGCGCTCCACCAGCGGGTACCAGCTGAAGAACTGGCCAGCCTTCCCACCTTTGATGATGCCCGCGCCTTGCGTGAGGTGCAGCTCGTTCTTGACTGGTATTGGCCGGCGCATTTCGGATCGCCGGCCCCGGAAGGGGTGCGCGCCGAATTCGTCGCGGCCTGGCAGCAGGTCCTGCCCCAGCGCGAGGCGGCGCCCAAGAGCATCGCGTTGTTCGATTTTCACGTCGATAACCTGCTGGTCCTCAAGGATCGCCAGGGGATCGAAGCCTGCGGCCTGCTCGACTTCCAGGACGCGGTGCTGGCGCCGGCGACCTTTGATCTGGTCTCGCTGCTGGAAGACGTGCGGCGCAATGTGCCGTGGGATTTGATGACGCGGATGACCCAGCGGTATCTTGCCGCCAATCCGGGCATCGACCGTCACGCCTATATGGCGGCCTATGCCATCATCGGTGCCCAGCGCAACACCCGCATCGCCGGGACCTTCGCGCGCTTGCTCAAGCGCGACGGCAAGCCCTGGTACCAGCGCTTCATGCCGCGCGTCTGGGAACTTATCGCGCACGACATCAAGCATCCGGTCATGGCGCCCGTTGCCGCCTGGTATGCCCGCCACCTGCCGCCCAGCGAACGTGCGGCGATTGCCACTGCCTGAAGGATGGACGATTTTGCCAAGTGATCGCATCAACGTGCCGAAGACCGCCATGGTGATGGCAGCCGGCTTCGGCACCCGGTTGCGCCCCTTCACCGAGACGACACCGAAAGCATTGGTCCCCGTGCTGGGTGTCCCGATGTTGGATGTGGTGCTCAACCGCCTCGTTGCCGTCGGCGTGCAGCGCGCGGTTATCAACCTGCATCATCTGGGCGACAAGATCCGCGAACATCTCAAAAATCGTCGCGATATCGAGATCGTCTTTTCCGAGGAAGCCGAGATCCTGGAGACCGGCGGCGGCATCGTCCAGGCCCTGCCGTTGCTGGGTGACGAGCCGTTCTATGCGGTGAATGCCAAGATCATCTGGCTCAACGGCAAGACCGACGCGTTGGTACGCCTCGCCCAGAACTGGGACGATGCGCGCATGGATGCGCTGCTGTTGCTGCAATCGACCGTGACCGCGGTCGGCTATGACGGCAAGGGCGACTTCACCATGGATCAGGAGGGGCGCGTGCGCCGGCGCCTCGGCTGGCAGGTGGCGCCGTTTCTCTATGCCGGCATCCAGATCTGCCATCCGCGCCTCTTCCGGGATCCACCGAAAGGCGCCTTTTCGACCAATGTCGTCTGGGACCGGGCGATCGAGGAAGACCGGCTCTTTGGCTTGCGCCATGACGGCGAGTGGTACCATGTCTCGACGCCGCAACACCTCGTCGATGTCGAGCGGCATTTGAGCTTCCACGGCATCAAATTCTAAGCCAAGCTGCCTCGCCAAAGGGGCGAGGGTGATGGACAGACGGCCAAGTCTTTTCGGGCGCGAGTCGCCTGTGTGCTGCATTCCGACGGGCGTCAGCTTCGTCGACGCGCTGGCGCATGGCCTGATGCAGGAAACGGCGGGCGATCCTTTGAGCCTCAGCGCAATCACCGTGCTGCTGCCCAATCGCCGCGCCTGCCGGGCGGTGCAGGAAGCCTTCCTGCGGTTGGGCGCCAGCGGTGGCCGTGCTCTTATGCTGCCGCGCCTGATGCCGCTTGGCGATCTTGATGACAGCGAGGTCGGGCTGCAGGGTATCGCGCTTGATTTCTCGCTGGGCGAAGACCTATCCGATCCATTGCCGCCCGCGATGCCGAACATGCGCCGGCATCTGCTGCTGGCGCTGCTGGTTCAGAAGGCCGCTGCGGCGACCTTGCCCGGCGGCGGCGATATGTCGTTCGATCAGGCGGCGCGGCTGGCAGCGGAGCTCGCACGGCTGCTGGACCAGGTCGAAACCGAACGCCTCGATTTTGCCGCCATCCGCAATCTTGCCCCGGCGGAACTTGCCGAGCATTGGCAACTCACCTTGCGCTTTTTGGGCATCCTGCAGGAGAACTGGCCGGAGATCCTGCGCCAGGAAGGTGCCGTCGATGCCGCCAAGCGCCGCAACCTGTTGTTGGAACGCCAGGCGCGATTATGGCGCGAGCGGCCACCGGCGCATCCCATCATCGCCGCGGGCTCGACCGGTTCGATCCCCGCAAGTGCCGACCTGATCGCCACGATCGCCGGTTTGCCGCAGGGTCTTGTCGTCCTGCCAGGCCTCGATACAGAGGCCGATGACAAACAATGGGCGGAGATTTCGGCCGACCCGGCGCATCCGCAATTCGGCCTGGCGCAATTGCTGGCGCGCCTGGAAACGCCGCCGGCCAAGATATGGGCCTGGCCGCATCCCTTGCCGGACGGCCCGCGCCGGCCGGCACCGCCAACGCGCGGGCGCATCGTGAGCGCGGCGCTGTTGCCGGCCGAGGCGACGAAGGAATGGCCGGCGATCGCGGTGCGCCTTGGCGACAGGGCGGAACTGGCCTGGCGCGACGTGCAGCGCATCGATTGCCGCACCGAGCAGGAGGAAGCCGGGATCATCGCGCTGATGTTGCGTGAGGCTGTGGCACAACCGGCACCTTATCGCGCCGCCTTGGTGACACCCGATCGCGGCTTGGCGCGGCGTGTGGCGGCGGAACTGCGGCGCTGGGGGATTGTCATCGACGATTCCGCCGGCACCCCGCTGCCGACGACCAGCAGTGGGCTGTTCTTCCGCTTGATAGCCGAGGCGCTGGCCGAGGACCTCGCCCCCGTACCGTTGCTGGCCTTGCTGAAGCATCCGCTCGCCGCTGCCGGCATGCCGCAGTTGGAATTCCAGCGTCTTGTGCATCTCTTCGAACGGAAAGTCTTGCGCGGTCCACGCCCGGCGCCAGGCCTTGCCGGGCTCGAAGCGGCACTGACCGCGGCCGACCGCCTCAGTGACACCGATCGCCGCTCCATACGCTTGTTGCTCGATCGCCTGACCAGCCTGATTGCGGCACTTGGCACGTGGTCGGAAGACCTGCCGCTGGCCGATCGGCTCACCGCCCATGTCCGCTTTGCCGAAGCTCTGGCCGCACGGCCGGAGGCGATGGGCGGCAGCTATCTGTGGCACGGTGAGGCGGGCGAGGCATTGGGTGGCTTCGTGGCCGATCTGCATCAGGCCTGTTCCGGCATGGCGGCAATCGGTGCCCGCACCTATGCGGCCTTGATCGCTGAACTGATGGGCGGGGTGGACGTGCGTCCGCGCTTCGGCTTGCATCCGCGCCTCTTCATCTGGGGCCCGCTGGAAGCCCGTTTGCAACAGGTCGATCTCATGGTCCTCGGCGGGCTCAATGAAGGGATCTGGCCGGGTGACGTCGCCATCGACCCCTGGCTCAGCCGCCCGATGCGCCGCGACTTCGGGCTGCCGGCCCTGGAGCGCAAGGTCGGCCTGGCGGCGCATGATTTCCAGCAGGCGCTTGGGGCGCCGCAGGTCGTGCTGACGCGCGCGCAACGTGTCGGCGGCAAGCCCAGCGTGCCGTCCCGCTGGCTGCTGCGCCTCGACGCCTTCTTGCGCGCGCTGGGGCTGGTCGAGCCGGTTGAGGGCCCCAGCCAGTATCGCGGCTGGCAGATGCGGTTGGACCGGCCGGAGAAAATCCAGGCGAGGGGGCGACCCGCACCGACGCCCGGTGCCAGATATCGGCCGAACGAGTTGCCGGTGACGGATATCGAGAAATGGATGCGCGATCCTTACGTGCTCTATGCGCGCCGCATCCTGAAACTGCGGCCGCTCGATCCGCTTGACCAGAATGCCGATGCCGCCGATCTCGGCAATCTTTTCCACGGCATTCTCGACCGCTTCCTTAAAGATACGCCGCTGCCTTTGCCCGATGACGCCGAGGCGCGGTTGTTGTCGATCGGCACACAGGAATTCGCCCAGCACATGGCGCGGCCGGCGGTCTGGGCCTTCTGGTGGCCACGCTTCCGGCAAATGGCGGGTTGGTTCATCGCCGAGATGCGGGCGCGCCAAGATGGTCTCACATTCATCGCGACCGAAAGCACCGGCAGCCTCACCATCGACAGCGTCTCGCCACCCTTCAAGCTGACGGCCAAGGCCGACCGGCTCGACGTTCAGCGCGATGGCCGCCTCACCATCATCGACTACAAGACGGGAAGGCCACCCAACCCGCAGGACGTGATCCTGGGCTTTTCGCCGCAATTGCCGCTGGAGGCGGCGATCGCCAGCCAGGGCGGCTTTGACAAAGTGCCGACGGCCGCGGTGGCGGCGCTGGAATTCTGGTATCTGAAAGGCGGGCGCGGTGGCGCCACCGTGATCCCTGTGAAGGATCCGGAAAGCAAGGCTGTCGCCGATCCGATGACGCTGGCGGTCGATGCCTATCAGGGTTTGAAGGACCTGGTCGAGCATTTCAGCCACGATGACACGCCCTATATGGCCGAGCCGCGCGGGGATTTCGGCCTCACTTACAACGACTATGAGCATCTGGCCCGCTATGACGAATGGTCGAATGAGGACGAGGCATGACATCGCTGCCTGCTTCTTCGCCCATGGCACTTGCCACCAGCTATCAGCGACGTGCCGCTGATCCCGCGCTTTCCGTCTGGGTTTCGGCCTCTGCCGGTTCGGGCAAGACCAAGGTCTTGCGCGATCGTGTGCTGCACTTGCTGCTGGACGATGCGCGGCCCGAGCGCATCTTGTGCCTGACTTTCACCAAGGCGGGTGCGGCGGAAATGTCCAACCGTGTCGCCACGACGCTGGCCGAATGGGCCTCGATTCCGGAGGCAGCCCTGCAGAAGCAGCTCAAGGAATTGCTGGGGGACGTGCCGCTCACCGATTACAAGGCGAAGGCGCGCGGGCTCTTTGCCAAGGTCCTCGACGCCCCGGGTGGCATGCGGATCGAGACGATCCATGCCTTCTGTCAGTCCCTGCTGCGCCGCTTTCCGCTGGAAGCGGGCATTGCCCCGCATTTCCGCCTGATCGAGGAGCAGGATTCCGCAGCCCTTCTCGCCGAGGCGCGCGAGGACATGCTGGCGGCGGCGCGCGAGGGCGGCAACGCCGCCTTGAGTGCCGCTCTGACGCATCTTGCCGACCGGGCCGGCGAGTTCAGCAGCGATCTGGTCATGCGCGAACTACTGGGCGCGCGCGGCCGTCTGCTCGCTTTGCAACAGCGGATGGGCAGCGTCGATGGTTACCGGCACGCCCTGGCGCGGTTGCTGCGCATCCATCCCGATGCCACGCGCCAGAGCGCGCTGGAGGAGGCGTCGCGGGAGAACGCCTTCGACGGGGCAGGACTCCGCGCGGCCATCGCCGGATTGGAGGGCGGTAAAAAGACCGATGTCGATCGCGCTACAAGGCTTGCCGTCTGGCTATCAGGCTCGGTTGCGCAGCGTGTGGCATCCTTCGACGATTATATCGACATCTTCATCAAGAAATCCGACGGCGAGCTGCGCAAGGCCCTGGCGACAAAGGACGTCATCGCCGCCATGCCGACTATCGACGATGTTCTGCGGGCCGAAGGGAACCGGCTGCTCGACGTGATCCAGTGCCTCAATGCCATCGAGATCTTGGCGGATTCGACGGCGCTGCTGACGCTGGGGCTCGACCTGATGGCGCGTTTCCGGCGGCAGAAATCGCTGACGGCGGCACTGGATTTCGACGATCTCATTCTCGGCACGCGCGATCTCCTGGCCCGCCCCGGCATCGCACCTTGGGTGCTCTACAAGCTCGACGGCGGCATCGACCATATCCTCATCGACGAGGGCCAGGACACCAGCCCGGCGCAATGGGATATCCTCAAATCCATCGCCGCGGAACTGATTGCCGGCAAGGGCACCGAGCGACAGCGCGAAGACCGGCCGCGCTCGATCTTCGCCGTCGGCGATTTCAAGCAATCGATCTTCAGCTTCCAGGGGGCCGAGCCACGGGCCTTTCTGGATGCTCGCGATCACTTCGCCCAACAACTCGATCGTTCCCATGGCCGGGGCGACACGCGCACACCGTTCGAGAATGTCGACCTCAACGTGTCCTTTCGCTCGAGTCCTGCGGTGCTGTCGCTGGTGGACCAGGTCTTCACCGGTCCGGCGCGCCAGGGCGTTATCGAACCCGGTGCCGACGCGATCCGACATCTCGCCGCGCGCGGTGGTGCTGCTGGCCTGGTCGAGGCCTGGCCATTGTCGGTGCCGCTGCCCGCACCCTTGCCGCTGCCATGGTCGCCGCCCGCCATCGACACGGCGCCCACAGACCCGATCACGCGGCTTGCCGAGCAGATCGCAACCCGCATTGGCGCGATGATCAGCGGAGGCGACATCTTGCCCGCGCGCGGGCGGCCGGTGCGGGCCGGCGATTTCCTGGTCCTGGTGCGTTCACGCAATGCCTTCGTGCCGGCCTTGGTGAAGGCCTTGAAGGCGCGGTCGATCGAAGTTTCCGGTATCGACCGCCTCAAGCTGCTGTCGGAACTGGCTGTCAGGGATGTGCTGGCCTTTCTCGATTTCCTCCTCTTGCCAGAGGATGACCTCAATCTCGCCGCCTTGCTGAAGAGTCCGCTGATTGGCCTCGACGAGGCCGCCTTGTTCGAGTTGTGCGTAGCGCGCGGCGGCCGCAGCCTGTGGGAGGAATTGCGCAGCCGGGTTGGGGAACGCCCCGCTTTTGCCACCGCGGCCGACTTGCTGCAGCACTATCTTGCCAGTGCCCAGCACCAGACACCCTATGAGCTGATCGCCGATGTGTTATCGGCCGGTGGCTTGCGCCGCAAGCTTCATGCTCGCTTGGGCCTGCAGGTGAGCGAGGCGCTGGACGAGTTGCTGAACCTGGCACTCGCCTTCGAGGCCAATCACACGCCGTCGCTGCAAGGCTTCCGGCATTGGCTTGACGTGTCGGAGGCCGAGGTGAAGCGCGAGCTCAGCGACGATGGCGGCGGGCAGGTGCGCATCATGACGGTCCATGGCTCAAAAGGGCTGCAGGCGCCGATCGTGTTTCTCGCAGAACAGCGGCGGCAGCGACCGAACCGGCCAGGCCTCTTCTGGCTGGAATCCGAAACGGATATTCCGGTCTGGGTGGCGCGCAGCGGCCTCGACGTCGCAGCAACCGCCGCCGCCCGTGCCGATGTTGCCCGCCGCAACGAAGAGGAGGAGAACCGCCTGCTCTATGTGGCGCTGACCCGGGCGGAGGACCGGCTTTACGTCTGTGGCTGGCGGGGCGAGCGCAATCAATCGCAGCCAAGCTGGCATGACCATGTCTCTGATGCGCTGACCGAGATGCTGCAGGATGGTGCTGCCATCGAACGGCAGGCGGCGCGCGATTGGCAGGGCGACGAGGGCTGGGAGGGCGACTGGTTGCGCCTCACCACCGCGCAGGAAGATGCGGCACAGCAAAGCCCGTCCAAGCACGGCCTCGCCGTCAATCTCGATATCCCGTTCCAGGATTGGGCGCTGCTGCCGGCGCAAGCGGAACCCGATCCGCCGCGACCGCTCATTCCATCGCGTCCGAGCAGCGAGATCAACGCGGCGCCGGATGACAGCACGCTGCTTTCGCCCTTGGGGCGGGACCAGGGTTTCCGCTTTCAGCGCGGGCTCGTCATCCACAAGCTGTTCCAATTGCTGCCGGATCTTGCCCCGGCCGAGCGGCGCATGTCGGCGCGGCGCTGGCTCGACCATGTCAATCGCGCAAGCGGCCTCAATGCCGATGCGGCGATGTTGGATACGCTGCTGGCAGAAGTGATGGCCGTCTTGGACGACCCGCGATTCGCACATCTCTTCGTGCCTGGCTCCCGCGCGGAGGTGCCGATTGTGGCCGAGATTGTCGGCCCCGACGGTCGCAGCGAAGTGGTCAGCGGCCAAATCGACCGGTTGGTCGTGACGACCGATTCTTGCTACATCGTCGATTTCAAGAGCAACCGTCCCCCAGCCATGCAGCCGGAACATGTCTCGCCGCAATATCTGCGTCAGCTTGCCCTTTATCGCGCTACGGTCTCTAAAATTTATCCAAGCCACGCAATCTCTTGCTACCTTCTTTGGAGCGCCGAGCCACGGCTGATGGAGATCCCGGATCGCTTGCTGCGGAGTTATGCATAAGTCGCAGCCCTGCCGACGTAACCTTTTGGTCACCTTGACGGTACCGGGGCCCGTCCATAGATTCAGTGGCATACGACGCCACCCCAAATAGGCGACGTTCATGTGTAGAACTGGAGTAGCCGCGGGTGCGGCGCCTCCTTTGAAAGGGAAGACGGGATGAGCACGACCCACGTTAGCGACGCGAGCTTCGACGCCGACGTCCTGAAGTCCACGCAGCCGGTGCTGGTCGACTTCTGGGCGGAATGGTGCGGCCCGTGCAAATCGATTGCACCGGCGCTGGAAGAGATCGCGCAGGAACTGAACGGCAAGCTGAAAGTCGTGAAGGTCGATATCGACCGCAACGCGCAGACGCCGAAGAAGTATGGCATTCGTGGCGTGCCGACCTTGATGCTGTTCAAGGACGGCCAGGTCGCAGCCACCAAAGTTGGCGCTGAACCCAAGCGCAAGCTGCTCGACTGGGTCAACTCGGTCATCTGACCGACGTCCTGGAGCGAAGCCTCAACGAAACCCCGCCCGGTGCGAACCGGGCGGGGTTTTGCATGTCATGGGTCAGCGACTGGCACAGGCGGGCCAGCCGCGCCGGCGCGGGAAGCAGCCGACGCCCCCGGGGTCCCAGGAGTCCGGGGGGCCTTGGCTCAGCTATTGTCGACGAGGATCGTGCCCGCGAGATAAAGCGAGCCGCAAATCAGCACGCGGCGGGAATCGTCCGGACCATGCGCATCGACGATGGCGCGCAAAGCCGCTTCGACGGAGTGAAAGCCCTGGCTGAGCATGCCGACGCTGGCGCCTGCGGCAACGCATTCATCGACCGACAGGCTGGCGTGATCGCCGGGGATCGCCACCGCCGCCATATCTTCGACATGGGGCGCCAGTTGCTTCAGGAAGGCAACCGGGTCCTTGGTGTTGAGCATGCCGAAAATGAGATGCGCGGCCTTGCCGTCCTCTGCGTACCAATCGGCCAGCATGGCGGCGATCACCTCGCCCGCTTCCTCATTATGGCCGCCGTCGAGCCACAATTCCCACTTGGCATTGGGCAGGCGCTCGACCAGCGGACCGGTGAGGAGGCGCTGCATGCGCGCTGGCCACGACACATTGCGCAGGCCTTGCGAAATGTGGGCATCGCTGATGGTGAAGCCGTCCAGCACCGCGGTCGTGGCGATGGCGCAACCGGCATTGCGGAATTGATGGCGACCGGCGAGACCCGGCACGGGGTAGAGCCGGGGACCCCGGCTGTCCGCGAAGCGCAGGCTGGTCTTCAGCTCACCGTCGCATTGCCATTCCTGGCCGAAGCGGTAGAGCGGCACGCCAAGTTCGGCAGCCTTGGTCTCGAACACGGTCATGGCCTCGTCCGGCTGGGGCGAGACAACCGCCGGCCGCCCGCGCTTCATGATGCCGGCCTTGTTGGCGGCAATCTTGGTGAGGCTGTCGCCGAGGAACTGCATGTGATCGAAGGAGATCGGCATCAAGACAGAGGCCAAGGGCTGATCGATCACATTGGTCGCATCGAACGTGCCGCCCAGGCCGGTTTCCAGCAGCACGATATCGGCGGGCTCCCGCGAAAAGGCCAGAAAGGCGGCAACGGTGGTGATTTCGAAGAAGGTGATCTGCGTGCCGCCATTGGCCTTTTCACATTCCTCCAGCAGGTCGATGAGATGTTGCTCGTCGATCAGCTTGCCGGCAAGGCGGATGCGCTCATGGAAGCGCACCAGATGCGGCGAGGTGTAGACATGGACCCGATAGCCGGCCGCTTCGAGGATCGACCGCAGATAGGCGATGACCGAGCCTTTGCCATTGGTGCCGGCCACATGCACGACCGGGGGCAACTTGCGCTCCGGATGGCCGACAGCTGCCAGCAGCTTCTCGACGCGGCTGAGCTCCAAATCGATGATCTTGGGATGGAGCTTGTTGAGCCGGTCGAGGACGATGTCGCTTGTACTCACGCGCCGGCCGACTGCTTGGTGAGGAGCCCGATCACGCGGCCGATCTGCTCGCGCAGATCCTTGCGGGCGATGACCAGATCGATGATGCCGTGTTCCAGCAGGTATTCGGCGCGCTGGAAGCCTTCCGGCAACTTCTCGCGAATGGTCTCCTCGATCACGCGCGCACCGGCAAAGCCGATCTGGGCGCCCGGTTCGGCAATCTGGACGTCGCCCAGCATGGCAAAGGAGGCGGAGACGCCGCCGGTCGTCGGATCGGTCAGCAGCACGATGAAGGGGAGGCCCGCTTCCTTCACCTGGTCGACGGCAATGGTCGTGCGCGGCATCTGCATCAATGAAAGGATGCCTTCCTGCATGCGGGCGCCACCGGAGGCGGGCACGGCAACCAGCGCGGCCTTGCGCTTCACGGCAAGATCGGCGGCAGCCACCAGGCCTTCACCGACCGCCATGCCCATGGAACCGCCCATGAAGTCGAAATTGAAGGCGGCCACCACGGCCTCGACCCCGCTCATCGTGCCGTAGGCGACGACGATCGCGTCCTGCTCTTCAGATTTGGCCTGGGCTTCCTTCAAGCGATCGACATAGCGCTTGCGGTCCTTGAACTTCAGCGGGTCGATGGCGACCTTGGGCAGGTCGATGCGCTCGTACTTCCCCTCATCGAACATGATTTCGAGGCGGCGCTTCACGTCGATGCGCATGTGATGGCCGCAATGCGTGCAGACGCGCTGATTGGCGTCGAGCTCGCGATGGAAGATCATCTGTCCGCAGGCTGGGCATTTGTCCCAGAGATTCTCGGGAACATCCGTCTTCTGCACCAGTTTGCGAATCTTCGGCCGAACGAAATTAGTAAGCCAGCTCATCTTTTAGGTCTCCGTTCAGGCGCGCGCCGCGCGCACGCCGTCGGCGAGGCTTTTCACGAGGTCGATTGCCGCCTGCGCCGCGCGCGGGCCAGGCTTGCCGTCCGGGCCAACTTCGGCTGCGATCTTGTTGACGATGGCGGAACCGACCACGGCGGCGTCGGCCACCTTGGCCACCGCCGCGGCACGTTCCGGCGTCGAGATGCCGAAGCCGACGGCGATCGGCAGATCGGTGTGGCGCTTCAGCCGGCCGACCGCCGCCGTGATGTCCGTGTCGGACGCGGCGCGCGTGCCGGTGATGCCCATGATCGAAACGTAATAGACGAAGCCCGAGGTGTTCTTCAGCACCGTCGGCAGGCGCTGGTCATCGGTCGTCGGTGTCGCCAGGCGGATGAAGTTGATGCCGGCCTTCATGGCGGGCAGGCACAATTCGCTATCTTCTTCCGGCGGCAGATCGACGACGATGAGGCCGTCGACGCCGGCCGCATTCGCATCCTTGAGGAACGTGTCGACGCCATAGGAATAGATCGGGTTGTAATAGCCCATGAGGACGATCGGCGTGTTCTGGTCCTTGGCGCGGAACTCGGCAACCAGGCTCAGCGTCTTCTTCATGTTCTGCCCGTTCTTCAACGCGCGCAGAGAAGATGCCTGGATGGCCGGTCCGTCGGCCATCGGGTCGGTGAACGGCATGCCAAGCTCGATCACATCAGCACCGGCATTGGGCAACGCCAGAACGATTTCGCGCGAGACTTCGTAAGTGGGATCGCCGGCGGTGACGAACACCACCAGGCCGCCGCGCTTGGCCGCTTTCAATTCGGCAAAGCGCCGCTCGATACGCGTGCTCATAGTGCGGTTCCCAGCCGTTCGGCGACGGCGAAGATGTCTTTGTCACCACGCCCGCAAAGATTCATGACGATGATCTGGTCCTTGGCCCGTTGCGGCGCCAGCTTGCGTACATATGCCAACGCATGGGCCGGTTCCAGGGCCGGAATGATGCCTTCGATCTTGGCCAGCAACTGGAAGGCGTCGAGCGCTTCCTGATCCGTGGCCGATACATACTTGACGCGCTTCATCTCGTGCAGCCACGAATGTTCCGGTCCGATGCCCGGATAATCAAGGCCGGCCGAGATGGAGTGTGCGTCGATGATCTGCCCGTCATCGTCCTGCAGCAGATAGGTCCGGTTGCCGTGGAGGACGCCGGGACGGCCGCCGGTGAGAGAGGCCGCATGGCGGCCCGTCTCGACGCCGTCACCGCCGGCCTCGACGCCGATGATCTCGACGTCACGGTCGTCGAGGAAGGGATGAAAGAGGCCGATGGCGTTCGAACCGCCGCCGATGCAGGCGACCAGCGTATCCGGCAGCCGCCCTTCGGCCTTCAGCATCTGTTCCTTCGTCTCGACCCCGATCACCGACTGAAAATCGCGTACCATGCTGGGATAGGGGTGCGGACCCGCCGCGGTGCCGATGATGTAGAACGTGTTCTCGACATTGGCGACCCAGTCGCGCAACGCTTCGTTCATCGCGTCCTTCAATGTCGCTGTACCGCTATGGACCGGGATGACCTCGGCGCCCAGCAGCTTCATGCGAAATACATTGGGCTGCTGGCGGGCGATATCGGTCGCCCCCATATAGACCGTGCACGGCAGGTTGAAGAGCGCGCAGAGCGTCGCGGTCGCCACGCCATGCTGGCCGGCGCCGGTCTCGGCGATGATGCGCGTTTTCTTCATGCGCTTGGCGAGCAGGGCCTGGCCCAGGCAGTTGTTCACCTTGTGCGAGCCGGTATGGTTGAGCTCGTCGCGCTTCATGTAGATCTTGGCGCCGCCAAGCTCGGCCGTGAGGCGTTCCGCGAAATAGAGCGGGCTCGGCCGGCCGATGTAATGCTCCCGGTAATATGCCATCTCCTCGGCGAATTTCGGGTCGCGCTTGGCCGCGGTATAGGCCTTCTCGACCTCGAGGATCAGGGGCATCAGGGTCTCGGCGACGAAGCGCCCGCCGAAGATGCCGAACCGGCCATGTTCGTCCGGTCCGGTCCGATATGAATTGGGGGTGGCAGCAGGGGCTGTGGTCACGGCTGAAATCGCTCCGAGAGGGCGGAAAATCGGGTCAAAACCAAGGGATTCGCTAGAAGCGCGCAATCAACCATAGCAGCGTCCAAAGGTCAAAGCCCTAACGCCGCCGCCAGCGCTGTCATAAGGTCTGGGCCAATGCCAGGAACGTCTTGATTTTACTGAGACTTTTTTCACCCGGGCGGTCCTCGACCCCAGATGACAGGTCAACCGCCTTGGCGCCAGTCGCCCGCACTGCCTCCGCCACGTTCCCGGCATGGAGCCCGCCAGCCAGCATCCAGGGCCTGCCAAAGTTCTGCCCCTGAAGCAGTGACCAGTCGAAAGAGATGGCATTGCCGCCGGGCAGCGCATCCTTCATGGCCTTGGGCGGCTTGGCATCGAACAGAAGGCGGTCGGCGACCGGCTCAAAGCGTTGGGCTGCAGCGACGTCGGCTGCTTCGGAAACGCTGATAACCTTCATCACCGGCAGGCCGAAACGCGATCTCACCTCGGCGGTCCGCTCGGGCGTTTCATGACCATGCAATTGCAGCATGTCGAGCTTCGCCTCGGCCAGGATCGACGCAATGGCGGCGTCATCGGCGTCGACGACGAGGCCGACCTTGACCACATGCGGCGGGACTAATTGACCCAATGCGCCGGCCAGCGCCGGTGTGATACAGCGCGAACTCGGGGCGTAGAAATTGAAGCCCAGCATCCGCGCGCCGCCCTCGACGGAGGCATTCACCGCCGCCGGCGTCTTCAACCCGCAGATCTTTACGTCGATCGCCATCACACCGTCTCCGATACGAAGCGCGGATAAGCCAGCACGAACAGGTTGAGCTGTACCGCCATATAGACCAGCGAGATGAAAGACGACAGGGCGCTGAAGGCGAGTGGTGCCGCTTCGACCAGGCCGGTATTGAAGAAGATCGTTCCGAGCAGTGACTGCGCGACGAAGGCCGGCAGCGCCGATATCATCAGACCGACGATGATGCGGGCTGTCTGCCCGCGGGCCCGCCGCCATGCCACGCCAAGCGGCATCGGGGCGTCGATTGCAATGCCGATCCAACTGGGCGACAGGCGGATCAGCAGCAGCAGATAGCCGATGACCAGGATCAGCATCGAAAGCGGCAGCGACACGCCCGCCAGTCCGACGATGGTGAAGATGACGCTGGCGACAACAGCGGCGAGAAAGACCAGTGCCACCAATGCCAGCATGAATAAGATGAAGCGCAGATGGCGGCCGCCGATGTGCAGGCCCAGGCCCGGCGCGCTATCCCGCCCCAGCGTCATCTGGCGGATCCAGTTCACGTTGAAGATGCCGATGACGGCCATCAGACCCAGGCCGATCAGCAGCGACTGCACTGATCCATCCATGATCTGGGTGAGGTCGGCGTCCTTGCCCTTCTGCATTTCCAGATACATGGCCGTCTGGACCGTTTCCAGCTGGCGGAACAGCAGATAGAGCGGAACGAACGGAACCAAGCCCAGGCGCAGCAGGTCATCGCGCGCCTGCCAGATCTGGCGATAAGCGGCAACGGCAAGGGCGAAGGGCTGCAGATCCTGGGGTCGAGCGGTGGTCATGGTCTCTTCTGACTGTTTCAGTGGCCGGACTGACCCAGCACCGAGCCGATCTCCAGCACGATGCGGCTGGCCGCGTCGCGTGGGTCGGCGGCCTGGGTGATCGGTCGACCGATGACGAGGTAGTCAGCACCCGCCTTGGCGGCATCGCCGGGTGCCCGCACGCGCTTCTGGTCGCCGCTGGCGGCACCACCGGGACGAACCCCCGGCACCACCAGCAGGAAATCCTCGCCCATATCGGCGCGCAAGGCTTCAATCTCATGCGGCGAACAGACGACGCCGTCGAGGCCGGCGCTGCGGGCAAGTGCTGCCAGGCGCTTCACCTGGTCGCTCACCGGGGCAGCCTGGCCGACTGCCTTGAGGTCATTGTCGTCGAGCGAGGTCAGAACGGTGACGGCGACGATGCTTGGCCGTTTGACGTTCAACTTGTCGGCGTTCTCGGCCGCCGATTCGCGCGCCGCCTGCATCATGGCAAGACCGCCGCCGGCATGGACGGTGAGGATCGCGGGCTGCAAAGGAGCGATCGCTTTCACCGCGCCCGCCACCGTATTCGGGATGTCGTGGAGTTTCAGATCGAGGAAGATCGGCAGGCCCGTGGCAGCGATGCGCCGATAACCCAGCTGGCCGTTGGCGAGGTAGAACTCAAGCCCCAGTTTCAGCCCGGCGACCGCGCCATCGAGCTTATGGGCCCAATCGACCGCTTCGTTGACCGAAACCGTGTCGAGCGCTGCCAGAACCTGTCCCTTGCTGCCCACGTTCCTTCTCCTCGCTGCCATCCTCATTCAACTGGCGGCTTTTAGCCTATATTGGCGGCAGCGTCACCCTTTGCAGAGAAATACCTCTGGTTTTCAGTGTATTAGGTCAAAGATAGGGTGCGAGAGCAGTCTTTCAACCGGCCGTGTGAAGGGCTAATCTCGGTCGGAACAGGACAGCCAGAGCAAGACAGGCAGCGCCGGCATGCAATTGACCCAGTTCTCGGACTATTCCCTGCGCGCCCTGATCTATCTCGGCCTGCGTGACGGCGCCCTCGCCACGATCGAGGAAATCGCCGCGGCCTACGACATTTCCGAAAGTCACCTGACCAAGGTCGTCCACAAGCTGGGGCGCCTTGGCGTCATCGACACGGTGCGCGGGCGCGGTGGCGGCATGCGCCTCGGCCGGCGGCCCGCCGATATCAATATCGGCGCCACGCTGCGCCTGACGGAAGGCAATCTCACCATCGTCGAATGCTTCGACGTGGTCCACAATACCTGCCCGATCGCCCCCGTCTGCGGCCTCAACGGGGTGCTCGCTGAAGCGCTTCAGGCTTTCATGTCGGTGCTCGATCGCTATACCTTGGCCGACATCATCAAGAATCGACGCGATCTCGCCGCGCTGTTGCCGATGCTGGACGAGGAGGTTGTCCGCCGCCGCCCGGTTTCTTCGTCTTAATGGCCGCGTCATCGTGACGGGTTGAACATCTCCGCCATCGCTTGCCAAGCCAGAGGATCTTCATGACGCGTTTGTTCCCGACGCATCCGTCGCCAGCCAGGGCCGCCTGCCTCATCCTGTTCGCGGCCCTCATGGCCGGTTGCACGACGCCTGTCCGCACGGTCGACCGGCCGAGTGGTCCGCTGCCCTGGAGCGCCGCCATCGGCCGCCTGGATGCCGAGGACGGCTCCTGCTCAGCGACGCTGGTCAAGCCGGACGTTATCCTGACGGCCTCGCATTGCCTTTATGGGCGGGGAAGCGAAGCGCGTATTACCGATTTTCAGTTCACCCCGGCGCTCGACGTCGGCCGCGAAAGGCTGAAACCAGCCAAGGTGACTGCCGTCATCGACATGGGCTGGCCGATCAAATCCGACAACAGCGGCAAGTTGCGGGGCGAGCCGAAAGACGACTGGGCCGTCCTGCGCATTTCGCCGGCTGTCACCTATCTCGAACCGATGAAGGTCGAGAAGCTGAGCGTCGATGCCATCGATGCGCGTATCAAGAATGGCGCCAAGCTGTCCCATGCCGGGTACGGGGTCTATGGTGCTTTTTCGGGCAAGCGGCTGCAAGTGCGGGATAACTGCTATCTGGTGACCGATGCAGACAAAATGCTGAAGGTGTCGCACGACGTCATCGTCAATCGCTGTGAAGTCATTCCGGGCGATTCCGGCGGTCCGATCATGCTGACCGATCCGAGAGGCGCCCGAGTCGTCGTCGGCGTCGTGACCAATCTTTGGGGTGATCACGGGCAGAAGGATTTCGTCAGCTTCGGCCCGGCATCGATCTATTTCGCCGACAAGATCGGCGCAGGTGCCGCTACGACCTCGGCCCAGTGATCGTGGGGAATAAGCAGGCGATCGCGGGCTGGTATCGAGCGGCTGTCGTCGCCCTGGCCGTCAGCCTTGCGGGTTGTGCGGCGCCGGTGGCGCCGGCGCCGGGTCCCGTCTCGCCGCCGCCGGCGGCTGCGGCGCCCTGGACCGCCGCCATCGGCCGGCTGGATGTCGCGGGGGCAGCCTCCTGCACGGCCGTCCTGGTGAAAGCGACGTTGATCCTGACGGCGGCGCATTGCCTTCACCAGAATCCCACGGTGAGCCCGCCAGCCAGCTTGCGCTTCAATCCCAATTTAGGTGCCGCGCTGGCGCTGCCCCCGGCCCAGGGCCAGCGGCTGGTGGCTCTGGGTGGCGATGTGCGCGAGGGCCATTTGGCCCGGCCCGAGCAGATCATGAAGGACTGGGCGCTGATCGAGATCGCCCCGGCGGTGACGGGCGTCGCGCCGCTGCCGCTCGCGAGCCTCTCGACCGACGAGGCCGTCAGCCGCCTCGCGCATGGCGGAACACTCTTTACCGCCGGCTACGGCCAGGGCTGGATGAAACGCCTCGAGCAACACAGCGCCTGCGGCATCGTGGAAGACCCCCATATTTTCGCCAGCTATCGCAACCGACTGCTGGTCACCAATTGCATCATCCGCATCGGCGACAGCGGCGGGCCCATTATCCTGATGGATAGCGGGGGTAAGCCGCGTTTTCTGGGGATTTTCGCTGGCTTCGATACCAGGCGCGGGCTGTCCTATGCGGTGGCGACGGGGCCGATCCTGCGTCGGTTGGCACAAACCCCTGTCAGCGCCCTGCCGGCAAGCCCGCTGCCGCTGGCCATTCTGTCGGCAGATGTCTCGGTAGCGTCGGTCGGGCCCGCACCCTGGGACGGCCAGCAGCACGGGCGCGATTGACTATCGCGGCATAGCTGTATACAGCTTCCCGAAAGCCAGCCAAGCGCCAGGGGGGAGAGAGTGCCGCGCAATCCTCGTTACGACATCCTGTTCGAGCCTGTGAAGATCGGGCCGGTGACGGCCAAGAACCGCTTCTATCAAGTGCCGCACTGCACCGGCATGGGCTACGACCTGCCGCATTCCGTCTCACGACTGCGCGAACTGAAGGGTGAGGGCGGCTGGGGTGTCATCAACACCGAATACTGTTCGATGCATTGGTCATCGGAAGACGCGCCCTATCGCCTCTGTGCGCTGTGGGATGACAACGACATCAAGACGCAGTCTTTGACGACCGAGAAGATCAAGCGCCACGGTGCCTTGGCCGGTGTGGAACTGTGGCACGGCGGTAATCACAGTCCCAACCGCTGGAGCCGTGAGACACCGCTGTCGCCCTCAGGCTCGACCCAGCATGCGGTCTTTCCGATGCAGACCCGTGCCATGGACAAGGAAGATATCCGCAACCTGCGGCGCTGGCAGGTGCAGGCGGCCAAGCGCGCCAAGCGTGCGGGCTTCGACATCGTCTATGTCTATGCCGGTCACGGCTATTTGCCGTTCCAGTTCATCACCCAGCGCTGGAACCAGCGCACGGACGAATATGGCGGATCGATCGAAAACCGCTCGCGCCTGCTGCGCGAAATGATCGAGGAGACCAAGGACGCCATCGGCGACACCTGTGCGGTCGCCGTGCGCCTTGCTGTCGATGAATTGTTGGGGGCCGACGGCGTGCAGGCAGCGGAGGAGGGCGAGGCGGTGATTTCACTGCTGGCCGAGCTCCCCGATCTCTGGGACGTCAATGTCTCCTATGTCGACAACGATTCCCTTTCCTCCCGCTTTGGACCGGAAGCGCATCAGGAGAAATTCACCGGTTTCGTCAAGAAGCTGACCACCAAGCCGGTGGTTGGGGTCGGCCGTTTCACGTCGCCCGACACCATGGTCGATCAAGTGAAACGTGGCGTGCTCGACTTCATCGGAGCGGCGCGCCCTTCCATCGCCGATCCCTTCATTCCGAAGAAGATTGACGAAGGCGCCGAGGAAGATATCCGCGAATGCATCGGCTGCAACATCTGCCGCGCGCAGAACAACACGGGTGTCCCCATCCGCTGCACCCAGAATCCGACCATGGGCGAGGAATATCGCCGCGGCTGGCACCCGGAAATCATGAACCCCAAGAACGGCTATGCCGAGGATCCGGTGCTGGTCGTCGGTGCCGGTCCGGCCGGGCTCGAATGCGCCATGTCGCTGGCCAAGCGCGGCTATGACGTGGCGCTGGCCGATGCCGCGCGCGAACTTGGCGGCCGCCTCAATTTCGAACCGAAACTGCCGACGCTCTCCGCCTGGGTGCGTGTGCGTGACTATCGCCTGGGGCAGATCGCCAAGCTCTCCAATATCGAGATCTTCCGCGAAAGCCGCATGGACAAGGCGGGCCTGCTGGAGAGCGGGTACAAGCACATTATCCTCGCGACGGGCGCCACCTGGCGGCGCGACGGCGTCGGCCACAACAATTACTTTGCCGTGCCGGGCATGGACCGCGCCAATGTGCTGACCCCAGACGACATCATGAAGGGCAAGTCGGTCAGCGGCGATGTGATCGTCTATGACGACGATCAATATTACATGGCCGCCGTCATTGCCGAAAAGCTGGTCCAGGCCGGCTGTAACGTCACCTTCGTCACCCCCGGCCTCGATGTGGCCAGCTGGTCGCTATATACCGACGAGCAGTTCAAGGTGCAGGTGCGCCTGATGAAGCTCGGCATCAAGCTGGTCCTCACCCATCGCCTTGCGGCATGGAAGGGCGACCACGGCGTCTTTGCCTGCAACTACACGGGTGCTGAGAAACGCATCAATGGGACGACCCTGGTCAGCGCCACCTCGCGCCTCTCCGACGACGCGCTCTATCTCGACCTGAAGGCGGACGAGGCAGCACGCAAGGAGGCGGGTATCCTGACGCTGAAGAACATCGGCGATGCCGATGTGCCGGGTGCCATCGTGCATGCCGTTTATGCCGGCCACAAGGCCGCGCGCGAGTTCGGCGAGGTGATCGATCCAGATCAGTTCCCGTTCAAGCGTGAACTCGTTTTCGTGAAATAGGGGAGAGCGGCATGACGCGGGACGCGACGAAACGCCGTGAGCGGCGGGTGGTGACCAGTGGCCCGCGTCAAATGCCATTCGCCAAGGTCACCAACCGCTATCCGCCCATTGCCCTGCTGTCGGCCGACGAGATCGAATCGATCCATCACGCCTCCTTGCGGCTCCTCTCCGAGATCGGCATGGAAGTGATGCATGACGAGAGCCGGGCGCTGTTGAAGGCAGCTGGTGCCAGTGTGGACGAGAGCACGCAGCGCGTCCGATTCGATCCCGCCATGATCAAGGAGAAGATCAAGACGGTGCCGTCTTCCTTCACGCTGCAGGCGCGTGACCCGGCGAAGAATTTGAAACTGGGCGACGGCAACCTTATCTTCGCCGCGACCGGTGGCCCGGCCTTTGCCCATGATATCGAGCGCGGTCGCCGTGCCGGCAATTACCAGGACATGTGCGACTACATAAAGGTCGTGCAGCGCCTCAATGTCATCCACCAGGAAGGTGGCTGCCCCTGCGAGCCGACCGATCTGCCGGCGGATTCGCGCCATCTCGATTTCTATCTCGCCGCCATCCGCTACACCGACAAGAACTGGCAATGCTGGGCATTGGGCGGCTACCGCGTCGAAGACGCGATCGAGATGCTCTCCATCGCCCTCGGCCAGTCGCGCGAGGAATTGCGACGGAACCCGGCAACACTCACCATCGTCAATTCCAATTCCCCCTTGCGCCTCGACATTCCGATGGGCGAGGGGCTCTGCGCCATGGCGCGCGCCGGACAGCCGGTGGCGATGACACCCTTCACCCTTTCCGGCGCCATGAGTCCGGTTACCATCGCCGGTGCCTTGGCGCAGCAGAATGCCGAGGCGCTGGCGCTCATTACCTTGTCGCAGATCGTCGCGGCCGGTGCGCCGGTCATGTATGGCGGATTCACCTCGAATGTCGACATGCGCACGGGCGCGCCGGCCTTCGGCACGCCGGAATATGCCAAGGCGCAGATCGCCTCGGGCCAATTGGCGCGGCGTTACAACATCCCGTTCCGCTCCTCCAACGTCACGGCCTCGAACTGTGTCGATGTGCAGGCGGCTTATGAAAGCGGCATGTCGCTGTGGAGCACGATCATGGGCGGCGTGCATTTGATCGAGCACGCGGCCGGCTGGCTGGAAGGCGGTCTCACCGCATCCTTTGAGAAGCTCATCCTCGATGCCGAGATGCTGCAGTTGATGCGCAGCTTCCTCGATCCCCTCAAAATCGATGAGGACAATCTCGCTTTCGACGCGATGCAGGAAGTGGGACCCGGCGGTCATTTCTTCGGTGCGGCCCACACGCTGGCGCGCTTCGACCAGGCCTTCTACGAGCCGATGCTGTCCGACTGGCGCAATTTCGAGACATGGTCCGAGACCGGCGCCAAGACCGGCACTGAGCGCGCGCATCTCATCTGGAAGGATTTGCTGCGCACCTATGAGGCACCGCCGCTTGATCCCGCAAAGGCAGAAGCCCTTGAAGCCTATGTGGTCAAGCGCAAGGAAGAGATCCACGCCAAGTCGTAGTTCGTCATCCCCGGGCGAAGACCCGGGGATCCACTGGCACAGTTGAGAGAGTGAATGCCCGGGTCAAGCCCAGGCATGACGAGGTTGGTGAGGGCATGTCGAAAGACGCCCATTTGTCGCATGACAAATCGTCCCCATATATGATCCGATCTCGCACTTAAAGGCGTATGGACGAGCAAATGGCTGACGATTCCGAGAGCAATTCCCTTTCCGGCCGCGTGAAACGCTACGCCAAAGTGGGCCGCGCCATGAGCGGCGTCGCCGCGCGCGTGGCGGGGCAACGTTATCTGGGGCTGAAGGTCGATCGCGCCTCACATGCGGCCGATCTCAAGGCGGCCCTTGGCGGGTTGAAAGGCCCGCTGATGAAGGTGGCGCAGATCATGTCCACCATTCCCGACGCGCTGCCCAAGGAATATGTCGAGGAGTTGCGTCAGCTGCAGGCCAATGCGCCGGCCATGGGCTGGCCCTTCGTCAAACGGCGGATGGCCGCGGAACTGGGGCCTGCCTGGCAGTCGCGCTTCCACGTTTTCGGCCATGAGGCGGCCGCTGCCGCATCCCTGGGCCAGGTGCACCGGGCAACGGCGCTGGACGGCACGAAGCTCGCCTGCAAGCTGCAATACCCGGACATGCAATCTGCGGTCGAAGCCGATCTCTCGCAGCTCAAACTCATCTTTCGCCTCTATGAGCGCTACGACAAGGCGATCTCGACGGAGCATATCCACGACGAGATTGCCGACCGTCTGCGCGAGGAACTGGATTACGCGCGCGAAGCGAAGGCGATGGCGCTTTACCGGCTGATGCTGGCCAAAGAGGACGAGGTTCATCTGCCGCTCCCCGTCGATGAGCTAACCACCCAGCGCCTTCTCACCATGACCTGGATCGAGGGCGAGCCGCTGATGAGCTTCCTCGAAAAGAAGCCCTCGGTAAGTTTGCGCAACAAGGTCGCCTACAACATGTTCCGCGCCTGGTATGTGCCGTTCTACGATTACGGCGTCATCCATGGCGACCCGCATCTTGGCAATTACACCGTGCGTCCCAAGGGTGCGAAGGACGAGGGCGCCGTCAACCTGATGGATTTCGGCTGCATCCGCATCTTCGACGCGAAGTTCGTCAAGGGTGTCATCGACCTTTATTGGGCGCTGGAGCGCGGTGACCGCGACATGGCGGTCGCGGCCTATGAAAGCTGGGGCTTCAAGGGTCTCAACAAGGACGTCATCGACGTGCTCAACCTCTGGGCCAAATTCGTCTACGGCCCCTTGCTCGAGGACCGCACCCGCAAGATCCAGGAAGAGACCAGCGGCATCTATGGCCGCGAGGTGGCCGAGAACGTTCACGCCGAACTGCGGCGCTTGGGCCCCGTCACGCCCCCTAAGGAATTCGTCTTCATGGACCGCGCCGCCATCGGCTTGGGGTCCGTCTTCCTGCATTTGAAGGCCGAGATCAACTGGTACCAACTGTTCCACGACCTCATTCGCGACTTCGATGTGAAGGCCCTCGCCAAACGCCAGAAGGCGGCGCTGAAGGAAGTGGGGTTGTAGTATCCCCGTCATCGCCGCGAAGGGGGGATCCACGAGCTCCGTTCCTCAATCGCCAACAAGCGCGTGGATGGTCGGCCTTCGCCGACCATGACGGTTGAATCTGCCGCTGAAGAGCGAGCGTCAATCCCGCTTGCGCCGGCCCATTTCCCCCGGCAATCTTGCCCCCGCTTGGGGGTTGGGGTGCGGCCGTCCTGTGCGCGCTCGATTCCTGTCGATAATGACAACCGGTTCAACGGCTTAAATGCCGTAAGGGCCAGATTGGGGAGCGTATGAAGATCGGCATCCTGAAAGAGCGCCGCGCCCACGAGAAACGCTGCGCGGCGACGCCCGAGACGGTGAAGAAGTATATCGGCCTTGGGGCCGAGGTGGTGGTCGAGAGCGGCGCCGGCATCTCGGCCTCGATTCCCGATGCCGCTTTTGAGGCGGCGGGCGCCAAGATCGCCCCCGATGCGGCGGCGGCCGCGGCCGGGGCCGAAATCGTCCTCAAGGTGCAGCGGCCGATGAGCGCTGCCGAAGGGATGGATGAACTATCGAAGCTCGCCAAGGGCACGACGCTCATTGCCATCCTCAATCCGCATGGTGCCAAGGAGCAGATCGGTTCTTACGCCGCCGCCGGCATCGATGCGATGGCGATGGAGCTGGTCCCGCGCATCACCCGCGCGCAGTCGATGGACGTGCTGTCGTCCCAGGCGAACCTCGCCGGCTACAAGGCCGTGATCGATGCGGCTGCCGAATACAACCGCGCCTTCCCGATGATGATGACGGCGGCCGGCACCGTGGCCCCCGCCCGCGTGCTGGTGATGGGCGCCGGTGTTGCCGGCCTGCAGGCCATCGCCACCGCGCGGCGCTTAGGGGCCATCGTCTCGGCGACCGATGTGCGCCCGGCCTCGAAGGAGCAGGTGGCATCGCTGGGTGCCACCTTCGTTGCCGTCGAGGATGAGGAGTTCAAGCAGGCAGAAACGGCGGCGGGCTATGCCAAGCCGATGTCGGAAGCCTATCAGGCCAAGCAAGCGGCCCTCATCGCCGAGACGATCAAGAAGCAGGACATCGTCATCACCACGGCGCTCATTCCCGGCCGCAAGGCGCCGGTGCTGGTGACCGAGGAGATGGTGAAGACCATGAAACCCGGCTCGGTCATCGTCGATCTGGCGGTGGAGCAGGGTGGCAATTGCCCACTTTCCGAACTGGGGCAGGTGGTCGAGAAACACGGCGTGAAGCTGGTGGGCCATGCCAATGTCCCCAGCCGTCTCGCGGCGGATTCGACGGCGCTCTATGCGAAGAACCTGCTCAATTTCGTGACGCTGCTGATCGATAAAGAGTCGAAGCAGCTCAAAATCAATTGGGAAGATGAGATCGTCAAAGGCGTTGCCCTCACCAAGGGCGGCCAGGTGATCCATCCCGCCTTCCAGGCCTAAGGGGAAATGCGCCATGGATGAAACGACAAACGTCGCGGCCGATGTCGCCGCGGCTATTGCACCGGCAGATCATCTGCCTTTCGTGCAGCTCTTCACCGTCTTCGTGCTGGCCTGCTTCGTCGGCTATTACGTCGTCTGGCGCGTGACACCCGCCTTGCACTCGCCGCTGATGGCGGTCACCAACGCCATTTCTTCGGTGATCATCGTGGGGGCGCTCATCGCTTCAGGGGCCGCCGCCTTTGGCATCAGCCAGGGCATGGGGCTGGTGGCAGTCGCCTTGGCTTCGGTCAACATCTTCGGCGGTTTCTTCGTGACCTACCGCATGCTGTCGATGTTCAAGAAAAAAGACAGCAAGGGGGGCAAGTAACGTGAGCCAGAATATCGCCTCCTTCCTCTATCTGGTCGCTTCCGTCTGCTTCATCATGTCGTTGCGCGGGCTTTCCAGCCCCGCAACCTCGCAAGGCGGCCTGCGCTTCGGCGTGGTCGGCATGGTCATCGCCATCGGCACGACCCTGGCGCTGCCGAGTGTCGCAGCCTCGTCATATGTCGGCATCATCATCGCCCTGGTGATCGGCGGCGCCATCGGTGCCGTCATCGCCCAGCGCATCCAGATGACGGCCCTGCCGCAGCTGGTGGCAGCTTTCCACAGCCTGGTGGGTCTTGCCGCCGTTGCGGTGGCGGCAGCTGCGTTCTATGCGCCGGCCGAATTCCATATCGGTGAGCCGGGCGCTATTCATCCAGGCAGCCTGATTGAGATGGGCCTCGGTGTCGCCATCGGCGCCATCACCTTCACCGGTTCGATCGTGGCCTTTGCCAAATTGCAGGGCCTCGTCTCCGGCGCGCCGCTGGTGTTCAAGGGGCAGCACGTCCTCAACGCAGCCCTTGGCATCGGCATCGTCGTCCTCATCGTGGCGCTGATCCTGGGGCAATCCGATCCGCTCTTCTGGGGCATCGTGATCGTCTCGCTGCTGCTGGGTTTCCTGCTGATCCTGCCCATCGGCGGTGCCGACATGCCGGTCGTCGTCTCCATGCTCAACTCCTATTCGGGCTGGGCTGCCTGCGGCATCGGCTTCACGCTCTCCAACCCGCTGCTCATCGTCACGGGCGCGCTGGTGGGCTCGTCGGGCGCCATCCTCAGCTACATCATGTGCAAGGGCATGAACCGCTCGATCTTCAACGTCATCCTGGGCGGTTTCGGCACGGATGCCGGCGGTGCCACGGCGGCAGCGAAGGGCGCGGCGGACCGGCCGGTCAAGGCCGGCAGTGCCGATGACGCGGCCTTCATCATGAAGAACGCGGCCAGCGTCATCATCGTGCCGGGCTACGGCATGGCGGTGGCGCAGGCGCAGCACGCCCTGCGTGAGATGGCGGATCTCTTGAAGAAGGAAGGTGTCAAGGTCTCCTACGCCATCCATCCGGTGGCCGGCCGCATGCCGGGGCATATGAACGTGCTCCTCGCCGAGGCCAACGTGCCCTATGACGAGGTCTTCGAGCTTGAAGACATCAACCGCGACTTCGCGCAAGCCGATGTCGCCTTCGTCATCGGCGCCAACGACGTCACCAACCCGGCCGCCAAGACCGACCCCAAGAGCCCGATCTTCGGCATGCCGATCCTCGACGTCGAGCAGGCCAAGACCGTCCTCTTCATCAAGCGCTCGATGGCGTCGGGTTATGCCGGTGTCGACAACGAGCTCTTCTTCCGTTCGAACACGATGATGCTGTTCGGTGATGCCAAGAAAATGTGCGAGGACGTGGTGAAGGCCTTCGGGCACTAAGCCAAATCGCTCGACGACCGCCTTGCGTCATCTCGAGATCGCGATCAGCGGCTGCGGACCGGCAGGTCTCGCGGCCGCTTGTTTTTTGGCCGATGCCGGACACCAGCCCGTCATCTATGAGCGCTTTGCCGAGGCGCGGCCCGTCGGCGCCGGGCTGATGCTGCAGCCGGCTGGCCTTATGGCCCTGGAGCGCATCGGCTGCCGCGCGGAGGTGGAGGCGCTGGGCAGCCGCATCACGCGGTTCCGTGGGCAGCACGCCCCGGATTGGCGCCAATTGGTTGAAGTCGATTACAGCCGGTTGCCGGGCGATCTTTATGGCCTTGGCATCCACCGCGCCTCGCTCTTCACGACGTTGCAGCGCGCGGCGGGCGCGCGCGGCATTGCCATCCGGACAGCGACGGACATTGCCGACGTTCTGCCGGGTCCGCATGGTCGCCTACGCCCCCTTGGCCTTGATGGGCGTGAACTGCCAGCTGTCGATCTCGTGATCGATGCAAGCGGCGTCAACTCGCGCTTGCGTCGGCTTGTCGGCGCCGCGCCGTCACCCAGTCCTTATCGCTATGGCGCCATCTGGGCGAGCCTGCCCAACACGGATTTCGCGCGCGACGTATTGCTGCAACGCTATGTCGCTGCCCGGCACATGGTGGGCGTACTGCCGGTCGGGCACCTGCCGGACAGCCCGACACCACTGGTGACATTGTTCTGGAGCCTCCGCCCGGAAGATCATGGCGCGCTCCTCGCTGCGGGCTTCGAGGCTTGGCGTGGCAAGGTGGCGGCGATCTGGCCGCAAGCGGCGCGCCTGCTCGATGATACCACCGAATTCTCCGCCTTTGCCTTGGCACGCTATGCGCAGTTCACCTTGCGTGTGCCTTATGCCGAGGGGATCGTCTTCATCGGCGACGCGGCGCATTCGACCAGTCCGCAACTGGGCGCCGGTGTGACCATGGCGATGCTGGATGCCGCGGCCCTCACGGATGCGCTGGCGGCGTCGGACAGTCTGCCCACTGCACAGCAGACTTATGCCGGGCGGCGCAACCGCCATATCCGATTCTATCAGATGATGAGCCGGCTGCTGACGCCGCTGTTCCAGTCGGATACCCGCCTGCTGGCCGATCTGCGCGACGCCGCCATGCCTCTGATCGACCATTTCCCCTGGTTGCGCCGCCGCATGACAGAAACCTTCGCCGGCCTCGGGACGGGCTTGTTCACGGCCGCGCGTCCTGACACATTGGCCGGATGCAAGTTCTAAAGCCGGAACGCCTCCATATCGACGATACGGTGGCCATCGTCTCGCCCTCCTGGGGCGGGCCGAGCGTGTTTCCGCACATCTATGAACTGGGCCTCGGCCTGCTGCAGCGCTGGGGCCTCAATGTGGTCGAGTATCCCACCGCGCGCATGCCGGCAGCCGAGCTGTCGGCCCGGCCGGATCTCCGCGCCGATGATATCAACCGCGCCTTCGCCGACCCGCAGGTGAAGGCGATTATCGCCGCGATCGGCGGCGATGACAGCCATCGTATTCTGCCCTTTCTCGACGCCGCGGTGATCAAGGCCAATCCGAAGATCCTGATGGGCTATTCCGACACCAGCACATTGCATCTCTTCTGCCAGCGCCTGGGGCTTGTGACCTTGCACGGTCCCTCCATCATGGCGGGCTTTGCGCAGATGTCGGCGCTCCCTGATTACGCCGCCCATGTGAAGGAGATGCTGTTCCTGCCCGAGGCCGGCTATCGCTATCAGCCCTTTGCCGCCTATTGCGACGGCTATCCGGATTGGCGGCAGCAGGCCAAGGCGGGGCAGGTGAACGATCCCAACCCAGCCGAAGGCTGGCGCCTGCTGCAGGGGGCTGGCGCGGTCGAAGGCCGGCTGTTCGGTGGCTGCATCGACGTGTTCGAAGGCTTGCGCGGTGGGATGTTCTGGCCGCCGACTGGGGCCGAGAGGGATGACTTCTGGGATGGCCGACTGCTGTTCCTCGAAACATCTGAGGAAGCGCCGGGGCCGGAACTGGTGGCGGACATGCTGCGCGGCTGGGGCAGGGACGGGATTCTGGCGCGCATCGCCGGCCTGATGGTCGGCCGCCCCGCTCGCTATGACGCCGATGCCAAGCTGGCGCTGGATGAAGCGATTGTCGGTGTTGTGGCCGGCGAGTTCGGGCGCCCCGAGCTCCCCATCATGACCAATATGGATTTCGGCCACACCGACCCGCAATTCGTCCTGCCCCAGGGCATCCGCGCCCGGCTGGATTGCGATGCCAAGACATTGGACCTCGCCGAGGCTTGGCTCGGCTAGCGCCGCGTCTTGGGATAAGGCTCGGCAGCAGCGGCGACGAGGATCCGATCAATGCGGATGCCGTCCTCGCTCAGCGGCAGGAACAGGGTATCGTCGCTGACCCAACGGCCGCTGGTCGAGACATAGGGCTTGTCGTCATGGACGGGTGCCCGCGTCGTGACCGTCTGGTCGTAATGCCACAAGGCGTCCTCGACCGAGATGCCAAGGAAGGCGTCAATAACCGACAGACCGGTGGGATCGCGACCGCGCATTTCCACTTCCTTGGTGCCAACCAGGCGATAGACATAGCGCCGCTCGTCCTCCACCACCTCGACGATCATCAGATGCGACAGCAGACGCGGAATCTCGGTCGGATCGATGTCGCTGCGGCGGGGCAATCGGCCGGCGCGGGCCTTGGAACGCCAATAGCGATAGACTGCCTGAACGAGATTGCCGCAGGCGCCGAGCCAATCGGGTTCCACGAGACCCGGCTCGGGCGCCGCCTCGCTCATGCGAATTCCGGCGTCAGCGAACACTGGGCCATGACGATGATCCGCGTGACACGGGAACCATCGTCCGAGAGCGGCAGGAACAATATCTCGTCATCATTGTAGCGGCCGTCAGGGCCGATGAAAGGCGAGCAGTCGTAGACAGCGTCGCGCGTCGCCACGGCCTTGTCATAGAACATGTGCGCTTCGTCGATATTGGGTCCGTAAAAGGCCTCTGCCACCGATTTGCCGGTCGGGTCCTGGCCGCGAATCTCGACCTCCTTGGTGCCGACCAGCCGATAGACATAGCGCCGCACATCGGCGACCACTTCGACGATGGTGAGATAGGGCAGGAGGGCCGGGATATCCACGGGATCGATGTCGGCGCGCGCCGGCAGATCGGCGCCAGCGCGCTTCCCCTGCCAATAGCGATAGAGCGCCTGCACATTCGCGCTGGCATCCGCCACCCATGCCGGCTCCTGCTGCTGCCCGTTCTGTATCGTGATCATGTCCCCCGACATCCGCGTCATCGCCCACCGCATCCTGACAAACTGCACACGCCTGAGAAAGGGGGCGTGGAAAATGTTTCACGTGAAACAAAACGGGAACATTAGACTCGGCCAGCGGCGCGGGTCAAGGGGTGGCCGGAAGCAGACGAAAGAGAGAGATTCCCCAAAAGGCATCGCCCCGCTGGCGGGGCCAGCGGGGCGACATCATGCGTTCTCTCGTCGAACCTGGGCCGCTGGATCAGCGGCCAGAGGCGGGAGGCCTAGAAGCCTTCGCGCTCCATGCGCTTGCGCATCAGCTTCCGGTAGCGACGCACCGCCTCGGCCTGTTCGCGCGCCTTGCGCTCGGACGGCTTCTCATAGTTGCGACGCATCTTCATTTCCCGGAAAATCCCTTCGCGCTGCATCTTCTTTTTGAGCGCGCGCAGGGCCTGATCGACATTGTTGTCACGGACGAGAACTTGCACGGTTTACCACGGCTCCTTTCGCCGATTGGAGTAACGTAAAAACGAAAATAGCTATCGGGCTGCCCCAAGGGAAGTCCGGCTCGGGCGATGCTGTACCATGTCCCTTGGCGCTTGTGAAGCCCTGCGGGGATGATTTGGGCCGCAGATGGACCCTTCCTAAACCCCTGTCTGGCAGCCATATTCTGTCGAAGAAGCAGATGAGTGGAAGATGGCCATCCTGAAAATCGCCCGTATGGGCCACCCGGTCCTGAAGCGGATCGCCGATCCGGTCGCCGACCCCACCGCGCCGGAAATTCATAAACTTATCAATGACATGGTCGACACGCTGGAGGATATCGGCGGGGCCGGGCTGGCGGCCCCCCAGGTCCATGTCCCCCTGCGCGTGGTGATATTCCACGTACCGGGCGCCCGCATCGCCGCCGAGGACGGGGTGGTGGGTGAAAATCCGCCGGGGATTCCGCTGACGGCCCTGATCAACCCCGAAATCACCCCCCTGGTGCCGGAGACGATCGCGGGAATCGAGGCCTGCCTCTCGGTCCCCGGCCTCGCCGGCATGGTGCCCAGATACCGGCACATCCGCTACCGCGCGCTGAGGCCCGACGGCGCGGTGATCGAGCGGGAGGCGAGCGGATTCCACGCCCGGGTGGTGCAGCATGAATGTGATCATTTGGACGGCATCCTCTATCCGATGCGGATGACGGACATGAAGACACTGAGTTTCGTCGAGGAACTGCGCCGCTTCGAGAACAAGGAAGCGGAGGACTGAAAACGGCGCCGGGCGGCACTCTTGCCGCCCGGCCGCTAGATCAGTCCTTGTTCTTGACGTCCTTTGGACCGTTGAGCCCGCCGCCCTTGGGCTTGTCCTTGAGGTCCTTGGGCCCACCGAACCCGCCGCCCTTCTTGCCGCCGTTCTTGGCGCCCGCGTCGCCACCCTGCTTGCCCCCCTGATCTGGCCCATCACTGCCTGGCACCGAGATGCCGTAGCTGGTGACGTAGCAAGGCGACGTGGAGGTGATGGTGAGCGCGCCGGCTTTGCAGGTGTAGCGCGATTGCTCGGCAACAGCTTGATGGGCCGACCAGGCCAGGGCTGCGAGTGCGGCGAGGCTGAACAAAGAGAGGGTCTTCATGGATCGTTTCCTTCGCTGAATGGATGTCTTTTCATGGGTCGCTTGCCCATGCCCATTGGTCGACGGTGCGCCTGCGGCGGTTTGCAGCAGCTGTGAAGCGCTTCACAAGCGGGCTTGGGTGGTGGCGATGCCGCGCGGAAAGTGCCAAAATGGCGCCATGAAGGATGAGGAGTTTGGATCGTGAGCGAAAAAGGCCCGGACACGGCATATGACTGGCAAGGCGATCGCGATCGCCTGGTCGATGCCATCCTGCCGCATGTGCCGTTCGACGGCTGGAGCGATGCTGCCTTCAAGGCAGGTGCCGAGGATGCCAAGATCGATCTGCCGCGGGCACTCAACGCGTTCCCGGGTGGGATGAGCGAGGTGCTGGCCTATAACCATCGCCGCCATGATCAGGCGCTGATAGAGCGCCTGCAGCGCGAGAGCGGCAGCGGCCGGATCCGCGACCGCATCGCCCAGGCCGTGCGGCTGCGCCTGGAACTGGTCGGTGGCCAGCGCGAAGCGGTGCGTGCGGGTCTTTCCTTCCTGCTGCTGCCCGGCAATGCGACGCTGGGGCCGAAGCTGCTCTATGGCACGGTCGATGCGATCTGGCACGCGATCGGCGATAAATCGACCGATTTCAGTTTCTATACCAAGCGCGCGATCCTCGCCGGCGTCTATTCGGCGACCTTGCTCTATTGGCTCAACGACAAGAGCGAGAATCATGCCGCAAGCTGGGCTTTTCTGGATCGCCGCATCGACGAGGTGATGAAGATCCCGGCGGTGAAGGGACGGCTCAAGAGCGTCTTCGACCGGTTGCCCAATCCGCTGCATCTCTTGCAGCAGGGTGCGGGCCAGCCCGGTTCGCGCGAGGGTCTGCCGCTTGGCATGCGCCCGCGCCGCCGTCGCCGCGCCTGACGGATTTCGACCTATGGAATCGGAAGCGACGAGCCAAGCCGGTCAGGCATTGAGCACGGCTGCGGTCGATTTCGACTTCACCCATTTCGACCTGCATCTTGCCACCAAGCTGGTGGTGGCGCTGGCCATCGGTCTTTTGGTCGGGCTCGAGCGCGAATGGCGCAAGCAGGATGCCGACGATCACGACCGCATTGGCATTCGCACGTTCGGCCTGATGGGGCTGCTGGGCGGTCTCGGCGGGACGCTGACACCGACGATCGGGACCTGGCTCGTTCCAGCCATCCTGGCGACGCTGGCGCTGCTGCTGGTCAATGATCGCCGCGTCACCGCCAAGGATAAAGCCTTCACGCTCGCCGAGGACATGACCACGCTGGTGGCGGCGCTGGTCACTGTACTGCTTGGCGTGCTGGCTTCAATCGGTGCCATGGAGCTTGCTGTCTCCTGTGCTGTCGTCGTCGTCGCCTTGCTTTATCTGAAGCCGACCCTGCACGCCCTCATCGGCAAGCTGACGCCAGCCGAACTGCAGGCGACGGTGCGCTTCCTCGTTATCTCGCTGGTCATTCTGCCGGTGTTGCCCGACAAGGGCTTTGGCCCCTATGAGGTATTCAATCCACGCACCACCTGGCTGCTGGTGGTCATGATCTCCGCCATGTCCTTTGTCGGCTACTTTGCCATTCGCGCGCTGGGCGCCGCGCTGGGTGTGCTGGCGACGGGCATATTTGGTGGCCTCGTCTCGTCGACGGCAACGACCGTGTCATTTGCCAAGCTGGCGGGCGATGCACCCGAGCAGGGGCGGATTTTCGCCGCCGGCGTGGCCTTGGCAAACGTCATGATGACATTGCGCATCGCCGTTCTCACTGCCGTGCTGGCGCCGTCACTTGCCATCGTGCTGCTGCTGCCGGTGGGTCTTGCCGCCGCGACTGCGGCACTTTTTGTGGCCTTCATCTGGTACACGACGCGCAAATCGGCGGTATCGCCCAATGAAATGAAGATCGCAAACCCCTTCCAACTCTCTCAGGCCATCAAGTTCGCCGTGTTGCTGACCGTCATTCTGTTGCTGGAGCGGGTACTGACGGAGAATTTCGGCGAGGCTGGGCTGTATGTGTTGGCGGCCATCGCGGGCCTTGCCGATCTTGACGCAATCACACTGTCGGTCGCCAAGAATGCCAATGTCAGCGGTGAAGTGCTGAGCGGCGTCGTCGCCATTCTGCTGGCAATGGCAGCCAATGCCTTGGTCAAGGGCATCATTGCCGGGCGCGCCGGCGGTGCTTTCGCGCGCTGGAGCGTCGCGGCGATGAGCATGATGCTGGTTTCCGCAGCGTGCGGCCTGGCAGTTGAAGTCTATCTCTGACGCTTATTTCGGCTTGGCGTCATCGCTCGCGTCCGATCCGGAATCGTGGATTTCGAGTTCCTTGCCCGATAACAGGGCGTCGCGCCGCTCTGCGGCACGGCGGTCGTTTTCCTTTTCGACCTTGTTGCGCCCGAATCGGACGCGGTTCTCGGCAGCTTGCCGCTGATCCGATTCGCGCGCCTTGGCCTTGCGGAACTGGTTGAGATTGACGATTTCGGCCATTTCAGCCTCACGGAACTGTCATTCGCCGCAGGACACGGGAACCTTGCCCCGGCTTCCGGCGTAAGGTGATAATGGGTGCAATTCGGCCCGCATTCAAGCGGGCGGCCGCAAGACCGGGAGAAGTTCGTTATGAAGAAAGCGCTGAAAATCGGCGGCGGCATTCTGGCCGTGATCATCGTCTTGGCTCTGGTCGCCCCGTTCTTTATCAACCTCAACAGCTATAAGGGCCTCATCGCCGAGAAGGCGAAGGAAGCGACAGGCCGCGATCTGGTCATCGACGGCGACATCTCGCTCTCGCTGCTGCCCATTCCTTCCGTCTCGGTCGAAGGCATCAAGTTCGGCAATGCGGCCGAGGGCTCGGCCGCCAACATGGCGGAAATCGAAAAGGTCAAGGTAAAGGTCGCCTTGATGCCGCTGCTTTCGGGCAAGGCCGAGGTGAAGAGCATCGAGCTGGTGAAGCCAACCATCGTCCTGGAGAAGCTGCCCGACGGCAAAGGCAATTGGGAGATCGCGCCGGCCGGTGGTGCAGAGGCGACGGAGACTGCGCCCGCCACGGCCGAAAGCGGCGGCAGCAATTTCGATCTTTCAATCGAAGGCGCCAGCATCACCGACGGCACGCTGGTCTATCGCGACCTCAGCACCGCCAGCGAGCAGCGGGTCGAGAACCTCAATGTCGATCTATCGCTCGATAGCCTGCAGGGGCCGTTCAAAGCCACGGGCGGTGTGACCGCAATCGGCATGCCCTTGGGCTTCGACGTCGCCGTGGGGCGCCTCGATCCGGCGCAGCCGATGCCGATCAACGTGACAGTGAAGGTCGAGGACGCCAACGCGACCATCGGCTTCTCGGGGCAGGCCGATCTCAAGGCCGCCGCGACCGCCGATCAGCCGATCGTGACCGGCAAGCTGACCGGTAAGGGCGATTCAGTTGCCAAGCTGATCGCGGTCCTCTCCGGCGGCAAGCCTGAAGAGGGGCCGCTGGCGCAGGCCTTTGCCGTCGATGGCGACATCGTTGCCGGTAAGTCGGCCGCCGACCTCAAGAACTTCACAGCGAGCCTTGGCGATATGAATGCCACCGGCTCGGTCGTCGCGAAGATGGGTGCGACGACCACGGTCGAGGCAAATCTCGCCATGGGCCGGCTGGATCTCGACAAGCTGATCCCCGTCACGGCGGCGGACACTGCCGAGGCGGCACCGGCCGCTGCCGGCGCACCGGCGCCCGCCGGCACCTTCAGCCTGCCCGAAGGCGTCAACGCCAGCGCGAATGTAGCGATCGACCAGGTGGTCTATCAGGGCAACTCCATCGACCAGGTGAAGCTGGTGGCGGCTCTTGCTGATGCCAAGCTCAACCTCACCGAGTTGTCGGCGCAATTGCCGGGTGCCGCGAAGGTAAAGCTGGGTGGCACGCTGGTGGCGCAGAATGGCCAGCCGGCCTTTGCCGGCGGCCTCGACCTCAACGCCGGCAATTTGCGGGCGCTCATTGACGCCTTTGCCAAGGGCGCCGTCGATTCCGTGCCGGGCGACCGGTTGCGCAGCTTTGCGCTCAACAGCCGCGTCACCTTCACGCCGACCCAGGTGGCGCTCTCGGACCTCGCGGCCAAGCTCGATGCCACGAAGATTGCCGGTGGTGTCACCGTGGCGCTGCCCGACGGGCAGAAACGCCAGCGCATGGCGTTCGGCGTCGGCCTCTCCATCGACCAGATGAACCTCGACGGCTACATGCCGGCGAAAAAGGCGGAGGCTGCGTCGGCCACGACCAGCAAGCCGGCCGATATCGGCGGCAATCCGCTGAAGGCTTTGGCGCCGCTGGGCGACCTCGACGCCAATATCGAGCTGCGCGCCGGTGCTCTCACCATGAACGACCAGCAGGTCAAGAAGCTGCATGCGCTGATCGGCCTCGCCGGTGGCGTGCTGACCATCGAAGACCTGTCGGTTGGCGATCTGATGGGTGGGAAGGGTGCCGTCAAAGGGCAGATTGTCGAGCTCAAAGGCAATCCACGCTTCGATCTCGATTTCGACGTGACCGCCAAGGATGCCAACAAGCTGGCGCAGATGGCGGGTGCGGCGCCGGCCGGGAAGCTCGGCGCCTTGACGCTCAAAGGCAAAGCCTCGGGCGGTGGCGACGAGGTCTCCTATGACGTCGCCCTGGCCATGAGTGGCATCGGCCTAGATGGCACGGCCAAGGGCGGTGCGGCGGGGCTTCTTGCCGGCGGCATCCCACGCGTCAATTCGACCTTCGACATCAAGATCGACAAGCTGGCGCCGCTGGTGGCGCTGGGCGGCAGCGGCGGCGATAACGCAACGCAGCTCAAGGCGGCCGACAATCTGGGTTCGGTCGCCTTCAAGGGCACGGCGCAGAGCGGCACCGACGATCTCGCCTACGATATCGACCTGACGCTGGCCGGCATCGGTGGGGCGGGCAAACTCTCCGGCAAGATTACCGGCATCTCCGGGACGCCCGCGGTCGATACGACCCTCGATCTGCGGGCCGACCGCCCCGCACCTCTGCTGCAACTGGCGGGCCTTGCCGGCCCAAAGGCGCAAGCCATGGGAACCCTCGCTGCCAAGGGCTCGCTGAAAGGCAGCGCCGATGATCTCAATTTGGATCTGGGCCTGCAGGCAGCCGGCGCCACGGCCAAGGTTGCCGGCAATATCAAGGCGAAGGCCGATCCGATGGCCTTCGATATCTCGCTGCAGGCCAACCATCCGGAATTCACCCAGTTGCTGGCACTCGCCGACATGCCGAGTTCCGGCGCCAAAGCGGGGCCGCTGGCGTTGAACGCGAAGGCCAGCGGCACCACCAAGAAGGCGAGCGTCTCTGGCCTCGATTTCAAATGGGGCGATTCATCACTGACCGGTGACGCCGATTACGACGCCACGGGTGCCAAGCCGATGGTGAAGGCGAGCCTGGTCGGCGGCACGGTCAATCTGGTGCCCTTCATGGGGTCCGGCGGTGGCGGCAAGCAGGCGGCACCCGCAGCCAAGAGCGGCAATTCGCCCTGGTCCAACGAGCCGCTCGATCTCTCGGCCCTCAAGGGCCAGGATGCGGATATCGACTTCAAGGCCAATTCCTTGATCATGCCCGACCAGCGCATCGACAATATCGTCGCCAAGGTCACGATCAAGGATGGCGTGCTCAATGTCGACACGCTCACAGGCAATATCTATGGCGGCGCCTTCAACCTGTCCGGCACATCGGTCGATGCGCGCACGACGCCGCAGGTCGCGGCGAAGGTTGCCATCGATAAGATCCAGCTCGGCCAGCTGCTGGGTGGCGGCATTGCCGGCAACCAGTTGAAGGGCCCGCTCTCGCTTAACCTCGATCTCACCGGTGCGGGTGAAAGCCAGGCGGCAATCGTGCGCTCGCTGACCGGCAAGGGCGATCTGGGCGGGACGATGATGATTATCGGCAAGGTCGAGCAGCAAGTGGGTTCGGTGCTGCTCGGCGTGCTGGGTCAGAAGGTGAAGCAGGTGAAAGGGGTTGCCGACAGCATCAATGGCGTGCTCGGTTCCTTCACCGGGGTCGACAACCAGCTGTCGGGTACCTTCGATATCTCGAAGGGCGTTCTGGACACGCACGACTTCGCTTTCACCAACCCGAAGGCGCGCGGCACGGCCAAGGGCCAGGTCGATCTCGGTGCCTGGGCGCTCAACATGCTGGTCGACCTGTTCGGCCAGCAGGCGGAGCAGGCCTTCATGAGCGTCAACCTCACCGGTCCGGTCGACGGCCCGACGCCGGCCTTCAGCGGCAGTGGTGCTGCTGGTGCAGCCGGTGCGGCGAGCAGCCTGGTGCCGGGCCTGAACCTGCCGGGCATCGGCGCCATTCCGGGCCTCGGCGGCGGGGCCGCAACGGGCGCCACGTCATCCGAGCCAGGCGCTGCTGCAGCGCCCGCGGGCGGGCTGTTGGAATCGGTGCCGGGGGTCGGCGACCTCCTGGGCGGCAAGAAGAAAAAGAAGAAGGACGCGGTCCCCGCCGCCGCGGAGCCAGGCGCCGTCGCCGAGCCTGGCGCTGCGGCACCGGCAGCAGCACCTGCGGAGGCGGTTCCCGCCGAAGCAGCGCCGGCAGAGGCAGCGCCAGCCGAAGCAGCGCCAGCCGAAGCAGTGCCAGCCGAAGCAGTGCCTGCTGAAGCAGCACCGGCGGAAGCAGCACCCGCAGCCGAACCAGCGGCACCTGCGGAAGCGGCACCTGCGGAAGCAGCACCTGCGGAAGCAGCACCAGCGGAAGCAGCACCAGCGGAAGCAGCACCTGCTGAAGCGGCACCGGCGGAAGCCGTGCCATCCGCCGAGCCGGGTGCCGCGCCGGCAGTACTGCCGCCGGCTACCAGCGAAGCCGAACCGGGCGCTGCCGCACCGGCGCCGTAAAAACGATCAGGGCGTCTTCGTCGCCGTCAGGACGAAGACGCGGATGGCGCTGGAAAGATTGGGCGCGCCGGGGTCAGCCTCGCGCGCCCGATCTATGTCGGCGATCAGCGCGGCGACCGATGTGCTGCGTTGGCCAGCGATGTCTTTCAGCGCATCCCAGAAGGCATGCTCTAACGTCACCGAGGTCGAATGCCCGGCGATATTGACGGAGCGTTTCTTGAGCGTGGTGGGAGAGGTCAAACGGGCACCGAGGCGCCCCCCACCCTAGCCCTCCCCCTAAAGGGAGAGGGCGTTGAAGCGAGGATATTGGCGCGAGCGCAGTAACTAAACCCTCCCCCTTCAGGGGGAGGGCTAGGGAGGGGGGCTGGCAGCCTCAGGCTCATTTCGGGCCGAGCATGTCCTGCGGGCGGACCCATTTGTCGAACTGGTCGGCAGTGAGAAGCTTCAGCGCCAGGGCCGCTTCCTTGAGGCTGGTACCTTCTTTATGCGCCTTCTTGGCGACCTTGGCCGCGTTGTCATAGCCGATATGGGTGTTGAGTGCCGTCACCAGCATCAGCGACTGTTCCAGCGACTGCTTGATGCGGGGCAGGTTCGGCGTAATGCCGACGACGCAATTATCGGTGAAGCTCACCGCCGCATCGGCGATGAGCTGGCCGGATTGCAGCACGTTGTGAATGATCACCGGCTTGAAGACGTTGAGTTCGAGATGGCCGTTGGAGCCGGAGACGGTGACGGCGACGTTGTTGCCCATGATCTGTGCGCAGACCATCGTCATCGCCTCGGCCTGGGTCGGGTTGACCTTGCCCGGCATGATCGACGAGCCAGGTTCGTTTTCCGGCAGGTTGATCTCGGCCAAGCCGGAGCGCGGGCCGCTTCCCAACAGGCGGATGTCGTTGGCGATCTTCATCAGCGAGGTGGCAATGACGTTGTAAGCGCCTGACAGTTCGACAAAGGCGTCATGCGCCGCCATGCCCTCGAACTTGTTGGCAGCGGTGGTGAACTTCTGTCCCGTCACCTTGGCAAGCTCGGCGGCGAACGCCTTGTCGAAGCCCTTGGCCGCATTAAGGCCGGTGCCGACGGCTGTACCGCCCTGCGGCACCGAGAGAAGGCGCGGGGCCGTCGCCATGATGCGGTCGATGCCGAAGCGGATCTGTGTGGCATAGGCCGAGAATTCCTGGCCGAGGGTGACAGGGGTTGCGTCCTGCAGATGCGTGCGGCCGATCTTGATGATCTTCGCAAATTCCTTGGCCTTCTTCTCCAGCGCGCCGGCCAGATGATCGAGCGCGGGGATAACGTCATTGGCAATCTGGTCGACGGCGGCGATATGCATCGCGGTCGGGAAGCTGTCATTCGACGACTGGCCGTAATTGACCTGGTCGTTGGGATGGATCGGCTTCTTGTCGCCGCGCTTGCCGCCCAGCATCTCGTTGGCGCGGTTGGCCAGCACTTCGTTGACGTTCATGTTGGTCTGCGTGCCGGAGCCGGTCTGCCAGACGACCAGCGGGAAATGATCGTCCAGGGTGCCGTCAGCCACTTCCGACGCCGCCGCGACGATGGCCTTGCCGAGCTTCTTGTCGAGCTTGCCAAGCTTCATGTTGGCCTGGGCTGCCGCCTGCTTCAGCGTGCCGAAGGCGCGGATGACGCCGGTTGGCATGCGCTGGCCGCCGATCTTGAAGTTCTGCAAGGACCGCTGTGTCTGGGCCCCCCACAGCTTGTCGGCCGGCACGTCGATCGGGCCCATGGAATCGGTTTCAACGCGGGTGGCCGGCTTCTTCGCCATGTTCGGTCTCCTGGGGACGGGATGGATTGATTGGCACCCGTTCTACCGATTTTTGCGCTGCAATGAAAGGGTCGGCGCTCAGAGCAGCGGATTGCGGCGGGGGCGCGGCTTGGTGCTGCGGGGCTTCTTGCGGGCATTGGCGCGGCGGCTGGCGGCCAGCGATTTTTCAACCCAGGCTCTGAGCTTGGCGGCGTCCTTGAAGACCTTTTCCGGGCAGATCCAATAGCTGTCGACGGTGACTTCCTTCTGTCGCGTCGCATAGCGGAAGGGAACGGAACCAGCCTTCACGAAATCAGGCCGGTTCTCGTCATCGACTTTCAGGTAAAAAGTCTCGCGTAGGACCAAGCCGAAGATGATGCCATCGAGATAGAGACCGTAGCCGCTGAACATAGGTTTGGCACGCATCGGTCCCAGTGTCGGTCCCAGCGGCGCCAGCTTGGCTTCCAGCACCGCGACAAGTTCTTTTGCCAGCGGGCTTGCCATGGTCAGCGCGATCCCGGCAGCCGGCAATGTTCAAGGACGAAAGCCGCGATGGCCGGGACGTCGTTGAGGTCGATCACCGGCAGTTTCGCCGCTGGAACAGGATGGTCGCTGAGGATGGCGATATAGGTGGGATCGTCCGCCGACAGGAGCGGCTTGCCGTTCTCGGCGCGATAGATTTCCAACTTGTCATGGGGCTCGTTCTTGAACCCCTCGATGAGGAGCAGATCGACCGGTGTCATGTGCTGGATGAGTTCCGTCGCATCGGGCTCGGCGGCGTCGCGCAATTCGTGCATCAGGGCCCAGCGCTTGCCGGAAGCGACCATGACCTCGGTGGCACCCGCTTCGCGGTGGACATAGGAGTCCTTCCCCGGCGTGTCCACATCGAAGGCGTGATGCGCGTGCTTCATGGTCGAGACACGAATGCCGCGCTTGGTGAGTTCGGGAATCAGCTTGGCGAGCAGGGTGGTCTTGCCGGCGCCGCTCCAGCCGGCGATGCCGAGAATGCGCATCTCAGAAGGACTGCCCATCCGCCATGTGCTTGATGCCGACGCGCAGATAATCGTAACCGGTGACGACGGTGAGGATCGCCGCTACCCACAGCAGGATGTCGCCGATCAGGGTCACGTGCAGCCAGTCCGGTCCGGCCGTGCCGACAATGAGAAAGCCCAGCGCCACCATCTGGGTCGTGGTCTTCCACTTGGCGAGCAGGCTGACCGGCACGCCGATCTTGAGCGTCGCCAAATATTCACGGAGACCCGAAACCATTATCTCGCGGCACATGATGATGAGGGCGGGCAGGACCGACCAGCCGCTGATCTGGTGCGTCGCCGTCATCGCCATCAGGATGGCGCCAACCACCAGCTTGTCGGCGATGGGATCGAGGAAGCGGCCGAGCGCCGACACCTGGTCCATGCGGCGGGCAATATAGCCGTCGAAGAAATCGGTGATGCAGGCGACGGCATAGAGCACCAGGGCCGTCCAGCGGAAGACCGGCTGCTCGAAGAACAGCAAAGCGGTGATCAACGGAATGGCGGCGATCCGCGACAGGGTCAGGATATTGGCGATATTCGGCATGATGGTTTCGGGCAGAAAGCTGAAAAATGGGTCGGCGGACGATAGCAGGAACACCTTCCCCTGTCACAAGTGCCAATGGGGAAACGCTGCTGCATCGCAAAAAGGTGATCGAGCCACGCGTAACTGTCTCAATTTGGATGGAAATGGTCGTAAATGACCTTGGCCACCGTCGCGGAAATGCCAGGCACGGCGGCTAGGTCGGTGAGGCCCGCCTGGGCCACGGCGCGGGCGGAGCCAAAATGCATCAGCAGCGCCTTCTTCCTCTTGGCGCCGATGCCTGCCACATCGTCGAGCGGGGATTTGCTGATATCGGCCGAGCGTTTGGCGCGGTGGGTGCCGATGGCAAAGCGATGCGCCTCGTCGCGCAGGCGCTGCAGATAATAGAGCACCGGGTGCTTGGGATCGAGGCCGAATGGCTCGCGGCCCGGCATGAAGAAGCGTTCGCGGCCAGCATTGCGGTCCGGCCCCTTGGCGATCGACGCCACGGCGACGTCATCGATGCCGAGATCCGCGAAGACTTCCAATGTCACCGATAGCTGACCCTGGCCGCCATCGATGAGGACGAGGTCCGGCCAACTGGCATGGGTGTCGTCGGGGTCCTCCTTGAGCGCGCGGGTGAAGCGGCGGGTCAGCACTTGGCGCATCATGGCGTAATCGTCACCGGGTTCGATCGGGGCCTCGCCGGAATCGGGATCGGGCTGCTTGATGCTGAACTTGCGGTACTGGTTCTTCATGAAGCCTTCGGGTCCGGCGACGATCATGCAGCCATAGGCGTTGGTGCCGGAGATGTGGCTGTTATCGTAGACCTCAATGCGTTTGGGCGGCGTTTCCAGGCCGAAGATCTCGGCCATGCCGGCCATCAGCTTGCCCTGGCTGGCATTCTCCGCCATGCGTCGGGCGAGGGCTTCCTTGGCGTTGGCCAGGGCGTGTTGGACGGGCTTGCGTTTCTCACCGCGCTGCGGCTCGACGATCTCGACCTTGGCGCCGGCGCGCAGGGTCAGCGCCTCGGTCAACAGCTCGATCTCAGCGGGGATCTCGTTGACCAGGATGAGGCGTGGCGGCGTCTTGTTCTCATAGAACTGGGCCATGAAGGCAGCAAGGATCTCAGCCGGCTCCGTGGTCTTGTCGTGGGCTGGAAAGTAAGCGCGGTTGCCGTAATTGCCGTGGTTGCGAAAGAAGAATACCTGAATGCAGGTATGTCCCGCCTCGTGATAGGCGGCGATGATGTCGGCTTCCTCAACCCCTTCGAGGTAAATGTCCTGCCGGCTCTGGATCAGGGCCAGCGCCTGCAAGCGATCACGCAGGCGCGCGGCTTGTTCATATTCCAAGGCGTCGGACGCCTTCTGCATCTCGGCCGCCAGGCGTAGCTTCACGTTATCGCTTTTGCCGGTCATGAAGTCGCGGGTCTCTTCGACCAAGCCGGCGTAATCCGTCTCGGAGATGCGGCCGACGCAGGGCGCCGAGCAGCGCTTGATCTGGTACTGGAGGCAAGGTCGCGTGCGGCTGGCGAAAATGGAGTCGGAACAAGGGCGCAACAAAAAGGCGCGCTGCAATGCGACGATGGTGCGATTGACCGCTCCCGCACTGGCGAAAGGACCGAAATATTGTCCCGGGCGGTTGCGGGCACCGCGATGCTTGGTGATCTGCGGCGCCGGGTGGTCGGCGGTGATGAGAATATAGGGAAAACTCTTGTCGTCCCGCAGCAACACATTGAAGCGCGGCCGGTAGCGCTTGATGAGGTTGGCTTCCAGCAGCAGCGCCTCGACCTCGGTATGGGTCGTCATGAACTCCATGGTCGCCGTCTCGGCGATCATGCGCTGGATACGGTTTGCCTGCCGATTGGGCAGCGTATAGGACGTGACGCGCTTCTTCAGGTCCTTGGCCTTGCCGACATAAAGCACTTCGCCGCCGACCGAGATCATGCGGTAGCAACCCGGCGTATTGGGCAGGGTGCGGACCTTGGCCTTGATGACCGACACGCCATGGGCCAGCCGGCTCATCCCCTTTGGGCGCAGGGCGGCATCGTCCGGCGTGTCGAACTCGTCCAGGTCGGCCTCGTCTTCGTCTGGATGTTCTGGATCGTCAATCATGCGCATCGGCTTGTCGCAAAAGGAATCATACGGGCGCAAAATTCGCGGAATCGGCGCCAGAATCGACCCAGCTTTGGGCGCCCGGAAACTAGCATGCAGAGGCCCGGGAGGTAACTTCGGGGATATCCACCATTTCTGTGGATAAGTCTGTCGATATCGCCGGGACCTTTATCCGACTGGTCCCATAATAAGGCTTTCCTCGTTTCTGCACAAAAAATAGGCAAAAATACTAACGCACTGTTTTAAATGGATTTATACGAATAAACTTGCAACAACTCGGTCATGAAGGGGATTCAGTCTTGACTCTGATAGGCCATTCGGACTCGCCAGTGTCGTTGTGAACAACTTGGCTCAGGAATCGGCCGATAGAGGCCTGAAAGGTTTAAGTTTTGGTGAATCGGTCAGGTTTTCCTCATGACCGAATCGAGAAATTTGCCACGCGCGCGGCTTAGCGATCGGAACGCGACCGCTCGATCTCGATACCCACGCTGAACGCCTCTTTGAAGACGTCCAATTTGTCGATCCGCACCTTGGCGGTGAGGACGCGGTAATCGGCGAGGCAGACATCGGCGACGCGGTCGGCCAGCGTCTCGACCAGGTTGATATGCCCGTCCGCCACCACGGCTTTGATGCCCATCAGAGCGGTCGCATAGCAGACGACATTGTCGACATCGTCATTGATGGCCGGGTGCTCGACACAGGTCAGCTCGACATTGATCTGGACGCGCTGCTGCGCCAAGCGCTCGTGCTGATGGATACCGATCGAGCAGGGCAGGATCAGGTCGCGGATGAAGACGCGCATCGTCCGGACCGGCGCCGCATTCGGCAAAGGCGTAATTTTTTCCAATGGATTCATGGTCCCTGGACCTCCAGATTTCCGTGGCTTGGCTCACCGCACACCGATCGCCGCGCTCTGGGGCGATGGGGTGGAAGGGAGGGCCGCACCCTGGGGCCCATATGCATAACCCCATTATAGGGCTTTGGCCCCACCCTGGCTATTCCCCCCTGGCTATTTGCCTGGGCGGCCCGTTTTCGTCATTCCTTGGGCTGAAAACCCCTATTGGGGACTTGCCAGCCCAGATGTTCGCCACCATCGAGCGCAATCATTTGTCCCGTCATGGATGGCGACGACAAGATATAGAGCGCCGCCGCCGCGATTTCATCAGGTGTGGCGCCATGACCCAGCGGCATGGCCGATGATTGGGCGGAGAAATGCTCGGCCGACTGGCGCGGGCTCGGCAAGGTCGGGCCCGGGCCGATGGCGTTGACGCGGATGCGGGGCGCCAAGGCCAGGGCCATCGTCCGTGTCAGGGTCCAAAGCCCCATTTTCGCAACGGTATAGGACATGAAATAGGGGGTCAGTTTCCAGACACGCTGGTCCAGCATGTTGATGATGTTGCCATCGGCCCCCTCGGGCAGTTGCCGGGCAAAGGCCTGGGAAAGGACGAAGGGGGCGCGGAGATTGGTTTCGATATGCCGGTCCCAGCTGTCGCGCGTCGCCGTATCGATCTTGTCCATTTCAAAGACGGAGGCATTGTTGACCAGGCAGGTCACCGGGCCAAGGTCATGGCCGATGCTCGGCAGCAATGTCTCGACCTCGCTTTCCTCGGCCAGATCTGCTTTCAGGACCAGGCTGCGCCTGCCCAGCGCGCGAATTCCACCGGCTGTCGCCTCCGCTTCGGCCATCGAATTGTGGCAGTGGATGGCGACATCCCAGCCATCGGCCGCCAGCTTCAGGGCGATGGCTCGGCCGAGACGCTTGGCACCACCAGTGACGAAGGCAATCCGGGCGACTGTCATGGCCTCAAAGCTTCTCCGTGCCGAGGATTTCGACACCGAAACCTGAGAGGCCCATATACTGCCGCTCCTTGGTGGCGAGAACGCGGATGGATTTCACACCGAGATCCTTGAGGATCTGGGCGCCAAGGCCTACCTCGCGCCATTGCTCGAGCCGCGACGCCTCGCTGCCGCTTGAGGGGACGGCCGGAGTCACGCCGACAGCGCCTTCGCGCAGATAGATGATGATGCCGCGTCCGGCTTGGCGGATATGGTGCAGCGCGCGCATGACGCTGCCTTGCTCGGGGTTGAAGACGTCGTTGACGGCGTCTTCCTGTTGCAGGCGTATGACAATATCGCGACCGTCGCCGATATCGCCGTAAACCACGGCGATATGATGCGCGGTATCGAGTGCGGTCGAATAGACGACGGCCTGGGCCGGCCCGATGGCGGTCGATATCGGTCCTTCCGAGGTGCGGGTGATGAGCGATTCCCGCTGCTGGCGGTGGGCAATAAGGTCGTCGATCGAAACGACCAGCAGCTTGTGTTCCTTGGCGAAGGTGAGGATGTCGGGCAGGCGTTTCACCGTACCGTCATCATTGACCAGCTCGGCGATGAGGCCGACCGGGGGCAAGCCAGCGAGCCGCGACATGTCGACCGCTGCCTCGGTATGGCCGGAACGAATGAGCACACCGCCTTCGCGGGCGATCAGCGGGAAAATATGCCCCGGCCGCACGAAATCCTCGGCCGCGACGTTCGGGTTGGCCAATGCCCGGATACAGGCGCAGCGCTCCTGCGCTGATATGCCGGTCGTGAGGTCCTTGGCGTAATCGATCGAGACCGTGAAGGCGGTTGCGTGCGGCGCAACATTGTCGGCCACCATGGGTGTCAGGTGCAGGCGGCGCGCATCGCTGCGGGTAAGCGGCGTGCAGAGGATGCCACTGGTGTGACGGATGAAGAAGGCGACATACTCAGGTGTGGCCTTGGAGGCCGCCATGATGAGATCGCCTTCATTCTCGCGATCCTCGTCATCCACCACGATAACCGGCCGCCCCGCGGCAATCTCGGCGATGGCGTCCTCGATCTTGTCTAGCTTGGTCGTCATGCTGCTGCCCCTTGGCGCCCGATACGGCTGGTAATCGGGCAATAGCGCGTCCGGCGTGACGCTGCAAGTACGCCCCCCGCCGGCAGCGGGTGCCCAAACCCATTCCCGAACCAATACTGGCCCGCCGATCGATGATGACCCAGGCTCAGGGCATGATGCGATTTTTGCATGGGCGATTGACGATGGAAGGATTTTCGGTCGAGACTGCTTGAAACTAAGATTAACGAGATACCGCCACAATCCAAAAGCGGACCGAACCAGGGTGGGCGTTCCGAAAACAACGGCGGTTGATGCGACGGGCGCGGACCAATCGGCTCCGTGCCTAACAGGGACGTTTTACCACTAGGGAGGTTTTTCATGACTTTTAAATCTGGCAAAGGCGGCGAGTATCATCCTGATATGCCGCGCTTGGTCGAAGCGTTGGAGCATCGTGTCATCGGTCGACGCGACTTCCTGCGCACGGCGACATTGCTCGGCATGTCGGCTGCAACGGCCTATACGATCGCCGGCAAAGTGCTGGGCGGTGACATGATCGGCGCTGCACAGGCGCAGGAGCCCAAGAAGGGCGGCGTCCTGCGCATCGGCGCCCGCGTGCCGGCGCTCGACAATCCTGCGACCTTTTCCTGGGTCTATGATTCGAACTGCGTGCGTCAGGCCAATGACTATCTGACGCGCACCAAGGGCGACGGCATCACCGTTCCGATCCTGCTCGAGAGCTGGGAACCCAGCGAAGACCTCAAGACCTGGACGCTGAAGCTCCGCAAGGACGTCAAGTGGTCCAATGGCGACGGGCTCAATGCCGAGCATGTTCTGTGGAACATCAAGCGCTGGCTCGACCCGAATGTGGGTTCGTCGGTCCTCGGCCTCTTCCAAGGCTTCATCCTGAAGGAAGTCGAGACGGGCGAGAAGGACGAGCAGGGCAACCCGAAGAAGACCACCGAGCTGTGGGATGCCAATGCGATCGAGAAGGTCGACGACTACACCATTAAGCTCAACGGCCAGGTCTCGACCCTCGCCATTCCGGAAAACCTGTTCCACTATCCGGCCCTGATCCTGCATCCGAAGGATGAAGGCAAGTGGGGTGTCGGCGCCATCGGCACCGGTGCCTTCGAGCCGGTCGAGGTTGAAGTCGGCAAGAAGTGCGTCTTCAAGGCGCGCAAGGAGTATTGGGGCGAGGGCCCCTATCTCGACGAAGTGCAGTTCATCGATCTCGGCGATGATCCGGCGACCAAGCTCGCGGCCCTGGCCTCGAAGCAGGTCGACGGTCTCTACGATGCCGACATCAAAGTCTATCCGAGCATCCAGAAGCTGCCGCATATCGAGCTGCACAAGATCGATACGGCGCAGACCGCGGTTGCTCGCATGCACTGCAACGAGAAGCCGTTCGACGACGCCCGCGTCCGCAAGGCGATGCGCCTTGCCATCGACACGGAGGCCGTTGCCAAGATCGCCTATGGCGAACTGGGTACCGCGGCACAGCATCACCATGTCTCGCCGGTGCATCCGGAATTCGTCGACATGCCGATGCCGCGTGACCTCGATGCGGCCAAGAAGCTCCTCGCCGATGCCGGCTATCCGGACGGTATCGATGTCGAGCTGCATGCCAAGAAGGATCCGGATTGGGAGCCCACCGCCTGCCAGGCGATGGTCCAGCAATGGGCCGAAGCTGGCATCCGCGTGAAGCTCACCGTTCTGCCCTCGGCCCAGTTCTGGGACGTCTGGACCAAGGTGCCGTTCGGCTTCACCGTGTGGACGCACCGTCCGCTCGGCATCATGGTGCTGGGCCTCGCCTATCGCACGGGCGTGCCATGGAACGAGAGCAACTTTGCCAACCCGAAATTCGACGAATTGCTGACCAAGGCGGAAGGCCTCGTCGATCTCACGGCGCGCAAGGAAGTGATCAAGGAGATCGAGCACCTGATGCAGGAAGAAGGCCCGATCGTCCAGCCGTTGTGGCGCCAGAGCTATCAGCCTTTCGACAAGCAGCTGAAGGGCTATGAAGCACACCCGACGGAATACTACTTCTGCGAATCGATGTGGTGGGACAAGTAAGCCCCATCCATATCGGATGAAAGAACGGCCCGGGGAAACCCGGGCCGTTTCTGTTGGGGGGGGTATTGGGATTAGCCTAACGGCTCCCCCTCTCCCTAACCCTCCCCCACGTGGGGGGAGGGAATTAGAGCCAGTTCGCCGCAGATATCTCAACCACTCGGTGAGCTCCCTCCCCCCAACGTGGGGGAGGGTCGGGGAGAGGGGGCCTCTCAGCCGATCAGCTCTATTCCCACGGCGAAGAACCGTCCGTCGCCATGGCTGTCGCGGCGGAAGCGAATGCGCTGGCCCTCAGTGAGGTCGCGCAGGTTCGATGCCGCCAGTTCCGCCACATGGACGAAGACGTCGGCGCCGCCATCGTCCGGCTTTACGAAGCCGTAGCCCTTATCGACCTTGAACCAGACGACGGAACCATCGACGGCGTCACTTTCCGCTGCCGGCGACATCATCGGTATCTCTCGTCAGGTAATAGGCAGCCAGGATCGGCACGAAGGTGATGATCATGACGATGATCGCCGCGACATTGGTGACCGGTCGTTGATGCGGTCGCGCTAATTGCCGGAACATCCAGATCGGCAGGGTCTCCTGCTGGCCGGCGGTGAAGGTGGTGACGATGATTTCGTCGAAGGAGAGCGCAAAGGCCAGCATGCCGCCCGCTAGCAATGCCGTTGCCAGATTGGGCAGGATCACATGGCGAAAGGTCTGGAATGTGTCGGCGCCAAGGTCCATGGAGGCCTCGATCAAGGCCGGCGAGGAACGCCGCAGGCGCGCGATGGCGTTGTTGTAGACAACGACGATACAGAACGTCGCGTGCCCCAGCACAATGGTGAGATAGCTGAACGGAATCTCACCGATGGCGAAGGCCGAACGCAGGCTGATGCCGGTGACGATGCCGGGCAGGGCGATGGGGAGCAGGATGAGGAGGGTCACCGCTTCCTTGCCGAAGAACCTGAACCGGTACATGGCAGCGGCAGCCAGGGTGCCCAGCACCATGGCGATCGCCATGGCGGCGAAGGCGACCTGCACCGAGAGGGTGAGGGCATCCCAGAAATCCTGTCGCGCCCAGGTGACGGCAAACCATTCCGTGGTGAGCCCCGGCGGCGGGAAGGAAAAGCTCGCCTCATCGGTGGTGAAGCCATAGAGCACGATGAAGAGGATCGGGAGGTTGAGATAGAGCACGCCGAACCAGGCGGCGCTCTTGAGGCCCCACCCGGCTTGGCCCTTGGCGCGGTCGGGCGCTGTCACGGTCTTAGAGGGCATCGAAGGCTCCCAGGCGCTTGGCGATGGTGAGATAGAGAGCCATGATGACAATCGGCACCATGGCAAAGGCCGCGGCCATCGGGATATCACCGGCCGTGCCCTGGAACTGGTAGACGGCCTGGCCGATGAAGGGTCGCGACGAGCCGATGAGCTGCGGGATGATGTAGTCACCCAGCGTCAGCGAGAAGGTGAAGATCGACCCCGCGGCGATGCCGGGAATGGCGAGCGGAAAGATCACCTTGCGGAAGGTCTCATTCGGCTTGGCGCCGAGATCGCTCGAGGCTTCGATCAGCGAGCGGGGCACGCGTTCCAGGGCGGCCTGCACGGGCAGCACCATGAAGGGCAGCCAGATATAGACGAAGGTGAGCGTCGTGCCGATATAGGAGGTCGAGAGCGACGACCCTTCGACCACCGGCAGCGTCAGGACCCAATCGAGCACGGGACCGAGGCCAAGCGCATTGACGGCCCAATGGATGGCGCCCTCCTTGGCGAGGATCAGCTTCCAGGAATAGACGCGGACCAGATAATTGGACCAGAGCGGCAGCATGACCGCGATATAGAAGAAGGCCTTCATGCGCCCGCTGGCAAAGCGGGCGACATAATAAGCAAGCGGAAAGGCGATGATGCCGGAGATCACGGTCACCACTGCCGCCATCATCAGCGTGCGCCAGATGATGCTGAGATTGGTCGCGGTGAAAAGCCGGGCATAGGTATCAAGGGTCGGCTGATAGACGACCTGCGCGGTGAAATCGTCGATCGAGAAGAAGCTTTGCGCCAATAGCGTGAAGAGCGAACCGAGATAAATGACGCCGAGCCACAGCAATGGTGGCACCAGCAAGGCGGTCAGCACGATGCGTGGCCGCCGGTAGAGAAAGGTCGAAAGACTGTTGGTGAGGGAGCGCGGGCGTGCGGCAGCGGTCATTGCAAAACCCTTTTAGCGCGCGAAGCGCATCAGGTGACGCGCCTCCCACCACAATTGCACGTCGTCGCCTTCCTTGGGCTCGAGATGCGCGTCACGATTCTGCACCGCGACCGTAATCTCGCCGCCACCCGCCAGCGCCACGTCATAGCGGGTGTTGGCGCCAAGATAGAGAATGGCGCTGACGCGCCCGGAAACACCCATGGCATTGGCCGGGACGGTCGCGCCGACGCGGTCGAGGTGGATTTTTTCCGGGCGGATGGAGCAGGCGCCGTCGGTTCCGGTCACCGCCTTGGCGGCAGCGCCCTCGAGCAGGTTGGAGACGCCGACGAAGCCGGCAACGAAAGTGGTGGCTGGGCTTTCGTAAAGCTCATTGGGGCTTGCGAGTTGCTCGATCTTGCCCTGGTTGAAGACGGCCACGCGGTCGCTCATCGAAAGCGCCTCGCCCTGGTCGTGGGTCACATAGACGAAGGTGATGCCGACGCGGCGCTGGATGGCCTTCAGCTCCACCTGCATCTGTTCACGCAGTTTCAGATCGAGCGCACCCAACGGCTCGTCGAGCAGCAAGACCTTCGGGTGGTTGACGAGTGCGCGGGCCAAGGCGACGCGCTGGCGCTGGCCGCCGGAAAGCTGCGACGGTTTGCGGCCGCCGAAGCCGCCCAGCGCCACCATGTCCAGCATTTCTTCGGCTTGGCGCCGGCGCTCGGCTGTTGGCACCTTCCTGATCATCAAGCCGTAGGCAACGTTGTCCAGCACGCTCATATGCGGGAACAGCGCGTAGTCCTGGAATACCGTGTTGACGTCGCGGTCATAGGGTGGGACGCCGTTCATGTCGGCGCCTTGGACCAGCACATGGCCCTCGCTCGGCTGCTCGAAACCGGCGATGAGGCGCAGGCACGTGGTCTTGCCGGAGCCGGATGGGCCGAGCATGGCAAAGAACTCGCCATCCTGGATGTCGAAGCTGACGGCATCGACCGCTTTCACCGCGCCGAAATGACGCGAGACTTGGTTGAAGGAAACGGCGGCGATGCTGGAGCTCATGATCAAATCCGTAACGTTGATATAGAATTGGGGCGGATCATCGCTGATCCGCCCCAAGGGTCAGTGGGTTGTGATTACTGTCCGCTTTGGACGGACTGAACGGCGGCCACCCAATCCTTATAAGGGACGCATTCGCCATTCTGGCTGGCGCAATCCTTCACCGGCGTCTTCCAGAAATGGATACGCGCGAAGAGCTGCGAGCCGTTGGCGACGCAACCACCCTCGGTCAGGATCGGATCAGCGCAAGAAGCCGGCACGGCCGGCACGCTGCCGAACCATGAGCTTGTACCCGCCTGGGCGTTATCGCTGAGCGAATGGTTGAGCCACTTATAGGCGCAGTTGGGATGCGGCGCATTGGCGGCCATCATGGTGGTGTCGGCCCAACCCGTGGCACCTTCCTTCGGCACCACCGAACCCACCGGCACCTTGCCGGCGGCGCGGAGCGTGTTCACCTGATAGGCCCAGCTGGTCGAGGCGACGATGCCTTCATTGGTAAAATCGTCGACCTGGGCCGCGGCATCCGACCAATACTTGTTGACCAGCTGGCGCTGCCCGCGCAGCAACTCGACCGCCGCATCGAACTGCGCCTGGTTGAGTTCGTAAGGGTCCTTGATGCCGAGTTCAGGCTTGTTGGCCATCAGATAGAGCGCGGCATCGGCCAGATAGATGGTGCCGTAATAGGCCTGGACGCGACCCTTGTTCGATTTGCCATCGGGCAGCTTCTGCTCCTCGAACACGACCGACCAACTCTGCGGCGCATTCTCGAACGTCTTGGCGTTATAGAGCAGGACGTTCGGGCCCCACTGCCATGGCACGCCGTAATGCTTGCCATCGACCGTGTGCCAGGGCGCGTTCTGCAAACGCGGGTCGACCTTGCCGTAATCGGCGATCAGCGCGGTGTTGATTTCTTGCACCGTGCCGCCCTTCACCAGGCGCAGCGACGCATCGCCCGATGCCGTGACGAGGTCGAACCCGCCGCCATTCATCAGCGAGACCATTTCGTCCGAGCTGCCGGCGGTCTTCACCGTGACCTTGCAACCGGTTTCCTTTTCGAAGCCGGTCACCCAGTCGTAGTTCTTATCGGACTCACCGCGCTCGATATAGCCCGGCCAGGCGACGATGGCGACTTCGCCTTCGCCTTCGCCGATGCTCTGCAGCGGCTCGGCCTGTGCGGCAATAGCGCCCAAGACCAGCACGGCGGCCACGCTGGTACCGGCCAATTTCCATTTCAAGGACATCTTTTACCCCTCCCTTTGTTGGCGACAGATGGGAAGGGTGTGCGGACTGCCCCGCAGGATCACCCAATTCCCCTCGATCCAGGCGAAAACTAGCAATGTTCACAGGATTGCAAAACACAAAAACGGCGGTGGGCCGTTAATCGATGGCGGGAATTGGACAATAACGCTGCCGGGCAATCAGGCGGGGCCGGCGTCGTCCAGGAAAGCCGCCAGGGATTCGGTCAGGAAAGCGCGATCTATATCGCGGGTGATGAAGACCAGCTTCGAGCGCCGGTCGTCCCCGACCCAGGCCGGCAGCAGGACCGGCGGGTGGAACAGGTGCTGCACGCCGTGGATGGCGACGGGCGCGGTTTCGCCGACGACATTGAGGACGCCCTTGATGCGCAGCAGATCAGGGCCGCGCGTCGCGGTCAGCATGTCGACCCAGGCGCAGAATTTCTGCCAGTCGATCGGCGCGTCACGGGTCAGGCAAAAGGCGCTGATATGCGCGTCATGCCGGTTCACATCCAGACCGTGGCCGTGATCGTGATCATGGTGTTCGTGGTCATGGTGGTCATGCCCATAATCATGCGCGTGCGCATCGCGCTCGGCATAGGCCTCTTCCTTCAGCCAGCGCTGCACGTCGAGGCTCTTCGTTTCCGGATCATAGAGGCCGGCGTTGAAGAGGCTGGCAGGCAGCGCCGCACCGTTCACGATGCGCTGGATCGGCGCGGCCGGATTGAGGCGGTAGAGACGCGCCTCGAGTGCCGCGAGCTTCTCGGGGGCGCTGAGGTCGCTCTTGGTGAGGAGCAGCCGATCGGCAACGGCGGCTTGTTTGACCGATTCCATCTGCCGGTCCATTTGGCTTTCGCCATTCACCGCATCGACGGTGGCGATGACGCCGTCCAGGCGATAGACGGCGGTCAGCACAGGGTCCTGCATCAGCGTGTGAAGGATCGGTGCCGGATCGGCAAGCCCCGTGGTTTCGATGACGACGCGCTTGAACGGCGGTACCTCGCCCTTGACGCGGCGCTTATAAAGACTGCGCATGGCATCGATGAGGTCGCCACGGATGGTGCAGCAGAGGCAGCCGGATTCCAGCAGGATCGTGTCGTCATCGGCTTTTTCGACCAGCAGGTGATCGAGCCCCACTTCGCCGAACTCGTTGATGATGACGGCAGTCTCACCCATATCCGGGTGCGCCAGAAGGTGCTTCAGCAAGGTCGTCTTGCCGCTGCCCAGAAACCCGGTGATCACCGAGACGGGAAGGCGTTCAAGCGGCGGCTGGTTGACCTGAGCCTCGGCCATGATCAGGCTTTCGCGATGCGCTTCAGGCCATGCTGGGCGACAAGGCCACTGCCCAGCAGCACGAAGGCGCCCAATTGGTGCAGGACAGCGAGCGGCATCGGCACGACCAGCCACAGCGTCGCCATGCCGAGGAACGCCTGAGCCGCCAGCGCACACGGCAGGGCAATGGCGCGGCGCTTCAAGACGCGATCGAAATCGCGCCGGCGCAGGCGCACCAGAAAACTGATGACGGCGATGGCGACGAAGCCCGAGGTAAGGCGGTGCTGGAATTGCACCATCGCCAGGTTCTCGGTGAAATTGAGATACCAGGGCGAGGTGAGGAAAAGGTCGGGCGACAACCAATGCCCGTTCATCATCGGGAAGTCGTTATAGACGAAGCCGGCATCCGTGCCGGCGACCAGGCCACCCAAGGCGATCTGGAAGGCGATGAGCATGTTCATCCATTTACCGTGGCGCGCCAGATCGGCGGCCGCGGCGCGGTCGCCCTGCAGCGGCCGCGTGTCGAGATAATCCATCGCGTACCACAACATCAGCGCGAAGATGGCCAGCGCCAGCATCAGGTGAACGACGAGTCGATATTGGCTGACATCGACCCGGTCCTGGAACCCGCTCGCCACCATGAACCAGCCGGCAAAGCCCTGCAGGCCACCCAGCGCGAAGAGGGCGACGAGGCGCGGTGCCTCGGCACGGGTGAGCTTGCCGCGCAGCAGGAACCACAGGAACGGCACCAGGAAGGCGACGGCGATCAGGCGCCCCCACAATCTGTGCAGATATTCCCACCAGAAGATGCTCTTGAAGCCATCCACCGTCATGCCCGGGTTGATGTGCTTGTATTCGGCGATCTGCTTATAGAGTGCAAAGACATGGTCCCAGGCCGCATCGGTGAGCGGCGGCAGCGCCCCCATGATCGGCTTCCATTCCATGATGGATAGGCCGGAATCGGTCAGCCGCGTGATGCCGCCGAGCAGCACCATGACCGCCACCATGAAGCAGCAGGTGAGCAGCCACAGCCCCACCGCCCGCCGCGCGGCGCGGTCAGGGATTGGGCGGGCGATTGTCGCGGTTTCTGTCAGGACCTGGCTCATCTGGCTCACTCGTGAAGGCGGCGGGAGCATAGTCCGGTCGCGCCAAAAGGAAAGACCCCTTGCAGCGCGACCAATTGGCCTGAAATCAGGGCGCGCGGCGGTATTTTTCCGGCAGCAGTTCGGCCACCGGCACGCGGGCCAACGCCTCGTTCCTGGTCATGATCACGGCACTGCCCGGGGCAAAATCGGTCAGCATTTCCCGGCAGATGCCGCAGGGTGACACGACTTTGGGTTCAGCATGCTGTTCCTTGGGGCGGGGATGGCGGACCGACACGATAGCCTCGATCCTGGTTTCACCCGCCGAAAGGGCGCCGCCCAAGGCAACGGCTTCGGCGCAGACCGAGCACCGACCCACATACGTATCGAGATGGAGGCCAAGATAGATGCGGCCTGATCCACCGCGCACGGCCGCACCGATATGATGCCGGTTTTCCAGATACCGGCTGCGGATGAAGTCGGTGGCAGCTGCCAGCAATTCCTGATCGGCCGATGATAAAGGCGGCAAAGGCTGAACCTCGCGTGATGATCGTCCGGGCATGATGCCGCAAGCGCCCTATATCGGCAATCGTCTCACCATTTGTGGAACACGAAGAAGCCGGCGGCAGCAATGAGCGCGAAGCCCACCAGATGGTTCCAGCGGATCGCTTCACCCAGATACGTAATCGAAAAGACACAGAAGACGAGGAGCGTGATGATCTCCTGCATCGTCTTCAATTCGGCCGCCGAGTAGACGGTGTGACCTATGCGATTGGCAGGAATAGCAAAGCAGTATTCGACGAAGGCGATGCCCCAGGATGCGATAATGACGATCCAGAGCGGCTTCGAGGTGAATTTGAGGTGGCCATACCAGGCGAAGGTCATGAAAACATTGGAGATGCACAGGAGCAGGATCGGCGCGATCTGCGGCGTCAGAAAGGAAGGCATGGAACTGTCCTAAAGGGTGCTGGGGAGGTGCTGGGTTTCTAGCAGAGGCTAATTGAGCGCCACAATTGCGCCGTTGAGCAGTGCTGCAAACCCTACCCAGGCCGTGTAAGGCACGAACAGAATGCCGGCCAGCCGGTCGCGGCGCCAGAAAAGCACACCCGTGACGATGATGAGTGCCAGGAGGAGCAGGCAGTCTGCCAGTGCCCAGGCCGGCTGACGCAGCCCGAAGAACAACGCCGACCACAGAAGATTGAGGGCCAATTGCCCGAAATAGAGGGAGAGCGATATGCGCCCCTCATTCCAGCCCGCAACGCGCCAGACCCGCCACGCTGCTACCGCCATCAGGAGATACAGAATCGACCACACCGGCCCGAAGATCCAATCGGGTGGATTGAAACTGGGTTTGGCCAGCGCCGGATACCAGCTGTCGATGCTCGTGGCAGTCAAAAGCCCGCCAAACCCCGAAACAACGACATTGATGGCGACAAAACCAAGAAGATGCCACAGCTGGGCCGGGCGGGCCGGTGCTGACTGATCGATCATATTGAGCTCTTTATTTTAATGCCGTTCTACGCGACGCATCGCCGAAAGGATCATTGCCGCAATGGATTGGCGTGGATAACGTATGCACGGTTCTGTGGGGTCGTTCGCCATCGGGGGTCTCGTCATGCTTAGAAATGTAAGTGCTGCCCTTCTGGCGGCCCTGCTGGTTGCAGCATGTGCAGCCGGCCCGGCACCAACCGCGCCCAGCGCTCCCGGTTCCAGCCAATCGACGGCAGCCATCAGCGACGAGGATCTGCTGCGGTCTCTTCTCCCCGACCGGACCAGTGCCGATTGCGTCGGCCGGCTGGAGTTCGTGGGGGAACGCCGCGTCGAGGGGCGATCGGATTGCTCCGGGGCATTCAGCGGCACGACCGATACCTCGGTTAGCGCCGGGACGCTTTGCGTCTATTCCTACACCGTCCTGGCCCGTACGGCCACGGAAGCCAGCGCCGGCGGCAATTTTGTCTGTTCTGACGGCAATCACGGCACTGTGGTGTTCAAGGAGAAGCGCGGGGTCGCCGTCGGCATCGCGACCATAACCGCCGCAGACGGCCGTGTGGTGACGCTGACCTATCAGTGATTTTGGGTAGCTGCCTAAAAATTGACCACTAACCTTGTGTGAAATCCGGCTTTGCACACAAAGCGGGGCAACCATTCGTTAACGCGCATTGTGCGGTGCGGTTGCGCTCCCTAGCTTCGTTAACAAGGGGAGGGGCAAGCCGCATTCCCACCCGTCTTCGGTCCCGTACACCCAATCACAGGAATGATAGGTAGCCTCATGTCCAAGCTTCTTGAGCCAATTACTGTCGGCGACTTGCATTTGCCGAACCGCGTGGTGCTGGCGCCACTGACCCGCGCGCGTGCCAGCGAAGGCCGCGTTCCCAACGATCTGATGCGTGACTATTACGTCCAGCGCGCCTCCGCCGGTTTGATCCTCACCGAGGCGACGTCGGTCACGCCGCAAGGTGTTGGTTATGCCGACACGCCGGGGATCTGGTCCGATGAACAGGTCGCCGGTTGGCGCAAGATCACCGATGCCGTTCATGCCGCCGGCGGCCGCATCGTCTCGCAGCTGTGGCATGTCGGCCGCATTTCCGACCCCATCTTCCTCAACGGGGATCTGCCCGTGGCGCCGAGCGCCATTGCGGCGGCCGGCCATGTCAGCCTCGTCCGCCCGCAGCGCCCCTATGTAACGCCGCGCGCACTAGAGCTTGACGAGATCCCCGGCGTCATCGCCGCTTATGCCAAGGGGGCCGAGAACGCCAAGAAGGCGGGCTTCGACGGCGTGCAGCTTCATGGCGCCAATGGCTATCTGCTCGACCAGTTCCTGCAGGACGGCACGAACAAGCGCACCGACAGCTATGGCGGTTCCATCGAGAACCGCGCCAAGCTGATGCTCGAGGCGATCGATGCCGCCATCAAGGTGTGGGGGCCCAAGCGCGTTGGCCTGCATCTGGCGCCGCGCCGGGATTCCCATGACATGGGCGATTCCACGCCCGCCCAGACCTTCGGTTATGTCGCCGAGCAGGTGGGCAAACGTGGCATCGCCTTCATTGCGGCGCGCGAGCATGTGGGACCCGATAGCCTTGGCCCGTCGCTGAAGAAGGCCTTTGGCGGCGTCTATATCGCCAATGAAGGCTTCACCCAGGAGAGCGCCGAGGCAATTCTGGCCAGCGGCAATGCCGATGCGGTTGCGTTCGGCAAGCACTTCATCGCCAATCCGGACCTGCCCAAGCGGTTCGCCACCGGTGCCAAGCTCAACGAGTGGGATGCCAGCACTTTCTATGGCGGTGGCGCCAAGGGCTATACCGACTATCCGGCCCTCGATCTCGTCGACGCCTGATCAAACGGAGTCTGATTGCGAAAGGGCCCGCCGGGGATGTTCCGGTGGGCCTTTTTCCTTTTCGGCAACATAAAACTCACCCGATTCATGAGATTTCCAGGCTTCACCCTGGCCAAGGCCTTGGCATAGTTACGGTCATTCCGGCCGCCCGTTGTGGCCATGCTAACTATTTGACCAAAAAGGATCTCGGTATCATGAAATCGCAAGCGCGCGTGGTCGTCATCGGTGGCGGCGTGGTGGGTGTCAGTGTGCTTTATCACCTGACCAAGCGCGGGTGGACCGATGTCATGCTGGTCGAGCGCTCGGAGCTCACCTCGGGCTCCACTTGGCATGCGGCCGGCGGCATGCACACGATCAACGGCGACCCGAACATGTCGCACCTCCAGGCCTATACCGTGAAGCTTTATGAAGAACTGGAGCGGGAATCGGGCCAGTCCTGCGGCGTGCACCGGGTGGGCTGCCTTTACCTTGCCGGTACCGAAGCGCGCGCTGAGTACTTCAAGACAGAGCTTGCCAAGGCGCATTACCTCGGCATCGGGCTTCACGAAGTCAGCATGGACGAGGTGAAGAAGATCAACCCGCTGGTCGATACCTCGAAATTCACCAAGGCGATGTTCGATCCGGCCGATGGCCATGTCGATCCGTCGAGTGTCACGCACGCCTATGCCAAGGCCGCCAAGAACAAGGGCGCCACGATCTCGCTGCGCAACCCGGTGATCGAATTGAAGCAGAAGCCGAACGGCCACTGGCTGGTGGTCACCAAGGAAGGCACGATCGAAGCGGAGTATGTGGTGAATGCCGGCGGCCTGTGGGCGCGCGAAGTCGGGCGTCTCGCCGGCATCGACCTGCCCATTCTGCCGATGGAGCATGAATACATCGTCACCAATGCGATCCCCGAGGTCGAAGCGCTGGACCACGAGATCCCAATGACGATCGACTTCGAGGGCGAGAGCTATCTGCGCCAGGAACAGAAGGGCCTGCTCATCGGCACCTATGAGCATGATTGCCGGCATTGGGCCTTGAAAGGCACGCCACAGGATTTCGGCCACGAACTGCTGCAGGAAGATGTCGACCGGATCTGGTCGGCACTGGAATTCGCGATGACCCGCTATCCCTGCCTCGAGAAGGGCGGCATCAAGCGCACCATCAACGGGCCGATGGTCTTTGCCCCCGACGGCAACCCGCTGGTGGGTCCGGTGCCGGGCCTCACCAACTATTTCACCGCCTGCGGCGTGATGGCGGGTTTCAGCCAGGGCGGCGGCGTCGGCATGGTCGTCGCCAATTGGATCATCGACGGTGAGCCGGGCATGGATGTGTTCGCGATGGATGTGGCCCGCTTCGGCCCGCACAACAACCGCGCCTTCACCATCGAGAAGACGACGGAGAACTATCGCCGCCGCTTCACCATGACGTTCCCGAACGAGGAATTGCCCGCGGCGCGCCCCTTGAAGACATCGCCCATCTATCCGCACCTCAAGAGCGAGGGGGCGCTGTTCGGCGCGTCGTTCGGCTGGGAGTATCCGCTGTGGTTTGCGCCCAAGGGCACGGAAGCTAAGGAGGAGCCGACCTATCGACGTTCCAATGCCTTCAACCATGTCGCTACCGAAGTGAAGAACGTGCGCGAAAATGTCGGCATCTGGGAGACATCGAGCTACGGCAAGATCGAGGTTTCCGGCGCCGATGCGGCAACGTTCCTCGACCGCATGGTCAGCAACAAGCTGCCGGCGCTGGGCCGCACGGTGCTGTGCCCGATGCTGTCGCCCAATGGCCAGATCTTTGGCGATCTCACCGTCACGCGCACGGCCGAGGACACGTTCCTGATGATCGGCTCGGGTTCCGCCGAGACCTATTACACGCGCTGGCTGAATGCGAACGCCAAGGGTGAACGCGTCGCGATCCGCAATGTCACGACCAGCTATTCCGGCTTGTCTCTGACGGGGCCGAAGGCGCGCGCCGTTCTGCAGCAGCTGACCGAGACGGATCTCAGCCATGCCGCCTTCCCATTCCTTGCGGCCCGGCAGATCCATGTCGGCCTCGCCGACGCGCTGGTCATCCGTGCAAGCTTCACCGGCGAGCTCGGCTACGAAATCTATGTGGCGCCCCACAATCTCATCCATGTCTTCGAGCGCCTGCAGGCGGCCGGTACTGAACACGGGTTGAAGCTGTTCGGCGTTCGCGCTCTGCATTCGATGCGCATGGAAAAAGGCTACGGATCCTGGGGCCGCGACTTCACGGCCGATTACAATGCGGCGGAGGCCGATTGGGGCCGCTTCGTCAAATTCGACAAGGGCGACTTCATCGGTCGTGCTGCGGCAGAGAAGCAGTTCAAGGCGCCGCTCACCCGTAAGATCTCGCTGCTCGAGATCGCCAGCAATGAGCTCGACATCATGGGTGCCGAGCCGATCTTTGCCGATGGCAAGGCGGTGGCGCGCGTCACCTCCGGCTATTTCGGGCATTCGGTTGGCAAGCAATTGGCTCTCGCCTATCTGCCCGTGGCTGGCGATCGGTTCGAGATCGAGGTCTTGGGCAAACGGGTTGCCGCCAGCCGCCTTAAGGAGGCTCCCTTCGACCCCAGCTCCAGCCGTCTGCGCAGCTGACCTCGGGAAAATTGTAACGAAATATGACAGCGGCGCGTGGCGACACGCGCCGTTTCATTTTTCACGCATCTTTGACATTCCGGCGTTACCGCCGGCAGCGATGCTTCTCCCCACGAGCGACGGCCTAGACCGCCCCGACGGACGGCCGACCACCGCTCGAGGAAAATTCGATAATTGGGAGAACTATCATGAAGACTCGTCTGTTGCTCGGCGCTCTCGCTGCCACCGTGCTCGTTTCCGGCACCGCGATGGCCGCTTCGACCCCGGCCGAGAAATGCACCACGCTGATCAGCCAGTGGAACGACGTCGCCAAGACCCACAAGGGCAACGCCAAGTTCACGACGGCCGAGAAGGATGCGATGGCCGGCGAGAAGGCGTGCCACGCCAACAAGGCCGCGGATGGCGTCAAGGACATCACCAAGGCCCTCAACCTGCTTGGCGTGAAGCCGCAGGCGTAAACAGCGTACCCCTCACCGCGACCATCTCCCCGCAAGCGGGGTTGGGGTGAGGGGGCTGCTTCTCAGAAGACTTTACACAGCCTTAGACCGTCATAGATCGCGGCGTGGATGTTTCTGGCAGCGACCGCATCTCCGATGCGGAACAGCTGGAAGGATCCCGCCGCGTTCGTTTTGAGCGTTTGAGGACGGCCTTCGATGAAGGCGTCGAAATCGATCTCGCCGCGATTGCTGCTCTGCTCTTTGAGGTCGAAGTAGACGGCATCCGCCGGAAGGTTGCCGTGCGCCACGATGATCTGCTGGGCGCGGCGTTCGACGGTCGATTTGTCGTAAGGGTTATGTAGGGTGGCGACCAATTGGTTGCCGTCCTTGGCGATCTTCTTCATGCGCAGGTTCAGTGTCACCTTCACATCGCCCTGGTAGAAGGCCTTGTAGTAGGCGGGATAGTTGAGCCCGCCCACTTCGGCGCCGACCATGCGCTCCGGCGTCACAATCTCGAATTTGATGCCCTTGTTGGTCAGGAACTCGGCAGTCGACAGAGCTTCGTGCCCGCTTTCGTCGTCATAAAGAATGATATCGTCCGAGAGCGCCACTTGCCCCGACAGCACATCCCAGGTCGACAAAGCGAGATCGCCGCCCTCGCCGAACGGCGCCGTATTCGGTGTGCCACCGGTGGCGATGATGACGATGTCCGGGTTTTCGGCCGTGATGTCGCTGCCCTCGGCGAAGGTATTGAAGCGGAAGGTCACGCCGGCATGCTGGCATTCGGCATAGAGCCAATCGGTGATGCCGACCAGTTCCTTGCGCCGGTTGACCTTGGCGGCTAGCGCTACCTGGCCACCGACGCGGTCGGTCGCTTCAAACACCGTGACCTTGTGACCGCGCAAGGCGGAAACGCGCGCGGCCTCAAGACCCGCCGGCCCGGCACCCACGATCACGACCTTCTTCTTGGCGCCCGCGGTGGGGGCGATGACATGCGGCATCGTCTCTTCGCGGCCGGTCGATGGATTGTGCAGGCACAGAGCCTCGCCGCCCTGATAGATGCGGTCGATGCAATAGCCAGCGCCGACGCAGGGGCGGATGCGCTCCTCTTCGCCGCGCATCATCTTGGCAACGATATGCGGGTCCGCCATATGGGCGCGGGTCATGCCGATCATGTCGACGGCGTCATCGCTGATCCAGTGCCGCGCGGTCGCCAGGTCGTTGACCCGGGCGGCGTGGAAGACGGGGAGGCCCGGAAGCAAGTTGCGGGCCGCCTTCACCTTGGCGAAGTTCGGGCCAGCCGGCGTGCCCATCAGCGGGATGATGTGGGATAGCGCCTCATCCGTATCGATCGTGCCGACGATGACGTTGAGGAAATCCATCAGGCCATCGGCATGCAGCCGCCTGGCAATCTCGATGCCCTCGTCGAAGCGCAGGCCCCCGTCTTCGGCCTCGTCGATCACCATACGGACGCCGATGATGAAATCGCTGCCGGCCTGGCGACGCATCTCGGTGAGGACCTCGACGCCGAAGCGCATGCGGTTTTCCAGGCTGCCGCCATAATTGTCCTCGCGCGTGTTGGTGCGGGGCGAGAGGAATGCATCGAAAAGGTGGCCATAGGCCTCGACCTCGACCCCGTCCAGATTGCCGGCGCGGGCGCGCTTGGCTGCCGCGCCATAGGCCCTCACGGTTCGGGAGATGTCGAAATCTTCCATCGTCTTGGGGAAACTGCGATGCGCCGGTTCGCGTTGATGCGAGGCTGAAATGACCGGCAGCCAGTGTTCCTTGTTCCAGGAGGTGCGGCGGCCGAGATGCGTGATCTGGCACATGACGGCGCAGTCATAGGCATGGACGCGCTCGGCCAGGGCCTTGAAATGCGGGATGATCGCATCATCGTGGATATAGAGATTGCCGAAGGCCTGCGGTGAATCCTTGGCGACGACGGAGGATCCGCCGATCATCGTCATGGCAGCACCGCCCTTGGCCTTCTCCTCGTGATAGGCTTGGTAGCGCGCGGCCGGCATGCCGCCTACGGAATAGGCCGGCTCGTGCGAGGTCGAGAAGATGCGGTTCTTCAATTCCAGGTGCTTCAGGCGGTATGGCTGCAACAAGGGATCGGCCATCAGGGTCTCCGATGTGTGGCTTTTGTCGTGCGTCGGCGAAATCAGTACCAGGCGTCGGCCATGGATTGCTTCTTGCGCTCGATGAAATCGCGGAGCGCTTCATCGATGGCGGGATCGATGTCCGGGTCGGTATGGCTGGCAAGCAAGGCCTTCCATTTCTTGCTGGCCCGAACATCCGCGGCGTTCGAGCCGGCGTCGCGCCATTGCTCGAAGGAATCATTGTCGGCAAGATCCGCGTCATAGAAGGCGGTGGTGTAATTCGCCATGGTATGCGCACAGCCGAGGAAATGCTTGCCCGGCTCCACCTCGCGGAAGGCATCCATCGCCAGCGTGTTGTCGTCGAAGGTAAGGCCGGCCATCAGCTTGTGCATCATGCCGAGATGGTCGCAGTCGAGGACGAATTTTTCGTATCCCATGACGAGGCCGCCTTCGAGCCAGCCGGCGGCATGCAGGATGAAATTGGCACCACCCAGCAGCGCCGGCCACAGAGAATCAGCACTCTCTTGTGCTGCCTGGGAATCCGCGACCTTTGATGCGGTCAGCGAACCGCCGCAACGCAAAGGCACGCCGAGACGCCGCGCCAATTGTCCGATGGCGAGATAGGCCATCGCCGGCTCCGGCATGCCGAACGTGGGAGCGCCCGAGCGAAGCGACATCGAGCTCAGGAAATTGCCGTATATCACCGGGGCGCCTGGCCGTTCCAGCTGCGTCAACGCCACGCCGACCATCGCCTCGGCATGGGCCTGGGCGATGGCACCGGCTGTCGTCACCGGACCCATGGCACCGCCCAGGATGAAGGGTACAACGACCGCCGCCTGGTTGGCGCGGGCATAGGTGCGCAGGCCCTGGGACATGACGCCATCGAAGATCAGCGGCGAGTTGGTGTTGATGTTGCCCAGGATGACGCAGTTCTTGTCGACGAAATCGGCGCCAAAGAGGATGCGGCACATCTCGATCGAATCCTCGGCGCGTTCAGGCGCTGTGACCGAACCCATGAAGGGTTTGGCCGAGTGCTTGATATGCGCATAGACCATGTCGAGATGACGTTTATTGACCGGCACGTCGACCGGTTCGCAGACGGTGCCGCCGGAATGATGGATCCATGGGCACATCCAGGCCATCTTCACGAAGTTCTTGAAGTCTTCGAGTGAACCGTAGCGGCGGCCTTGCTCGCGGTCATAGACGAAGGGCGAGCCGTAGGCCGGCGAGAAGACGATGGCATCGCCGCCGATCTCGACCGCATGCTGCGGATCGCGGCCATGCTGCGTGAAGACCTTCGGCGTGGTTTTCTGGATGATCTCGGTCACCATGCCCGGCTCGAAACGGACACGCATGCCCTCGACCTTGGCGCCGGCCTTGCGCCACAAATCGAGTGCCGCGTCGTCGCCACGAAATTCGACGCCGATCTCAGCCAGGATCTGCTCGGCCTGGGCATGCAGGCGATCGAGGCCGTCCGGCGAGAGAAAGGCATAGGTCGGGATCTGCCGGCGCAGATAGGCCGGCGCGGCAACTGTCGGCCTGGACCGCGTCCGATTGCGCTGCCGGGTGGGTGTGGCGCTGGCTGTTGGCTCGCTCATCGGGGTCACCTTGTCTCGTCCTCAAATCCTGACGCATGATGCTAGCTGGTGGCGCGACTATGTAATCCTGGAAAAAAATCAGGAAGTTGATAAGCTGGCCTTATGAAGTTACTGCGTATGCAATTGCCGCCCCTGAACGCCCTGGTCATTTTCGAGGCCGCCGGGCGCCTGGCCAGTTTCACCAAGGCGGCGCAAGAACTCAACATGACCCAGGCGGCGGTCAGCTATGGCGTGAAACAGCTGGAAGCGGCGGTGGGGACCGCCCTCTTTCGTCGTGAGCACCAGCGGGTGAAACTGACCGAGGAAGGCCGGCGCTACCATCAGGACGTGACCCTGGCACTGGAGCATATCCGCCGTTCGACCGAGACGCTGCGGCGCAGTCAGGGGGGTACCCATGTGACCCTCTCTTGCTCGACCGCCTTTGCCTCCTGGTGGATGCTGCCGCGGCTGGCGCTCTTTCGGCAGGACAACCCAGGCATCGACCTTAGATTGCAGACGACCGACAAAGACATCGATCTTGATGCCGAAGGTGTGTCGCTCGGCATCCGACGCGGCGATGGGCGCTATCTTGGGCTCGACGCAGTGGAGATGGTGGGGGAGGCAATCATTCCGATTTGCAGTCCCGCTTATCTTGAACGCGCCGGTCCGATCGGGTCGGTCGCCGATCTCAGGAAGCAGCGGCTCATTCATTTGGACGAGCCATTCCGCGCCAGGCCAAACTGGGCGGACTATTTCCGCGCGATGCAAGCCGCCACCGGCCCCGAAGATGCGGGGCTGCACCTCAATGACTATGCCCTGGTCGTCGGTGCCGCGCTGGAAGGGCAGGGTATCGCACTCGGCTGGCGGCACCAGACGGATCATCTGGTGGCACGTGGCCTGCTGGTGCACCCTCTGGACCGACCCTGGGTCACAGGTCTCGCCTTCCATGTGGTGTGGCCGCATGGTGTCCCATTGGCGCCGGAGGCGGAAGCCGTTCGCGATTGGCTGGCGGGCAATCCACCGATACCAGCGCCGGCATGGCCGGCCGCAATGCGCTAGATCGTCGTCACCGGTGTTGGCATTTCAAAGACGCGCAATTGGTTGCGCCCACCTTTCTTGGCGGCATAGAGCGCATCGCCTGCCAGTTTGAAGAGGGCCGCACGGTCGCTGGCGGGACCGGGCCGGCAGATCGCCACACCAATCGAAATCGTGACGATCGACGCCGTACCCGAATGCGCATGCGGCAGCGACAAGGCGCGCACAGCGTTGAGCAGTCTTTCGCCGACAATTGCCGCGCCGCTGGCATCCGTGTCCGGCATCAGGCCGACGAATTCCTCGCCGCTATAGCGCGCCAGCAGATCGCCCGGACGCAGAATGGCCTTCGACATGGCTTGTGCCAGAATGCGCAAGGCGTCATCGCCGGCCAGATAGCCATAGGCGTCGTTATAGGATTTGAAGTTGTCGATATCGGTCAGGTAGACGCCGATGCTTGATTTCAGCCGGATGGCGCGACGCCATTCGCGGTCGAAGTCTTCTTCAAACGCGCGGCGATTGGCGATGGTGGTGAGGCCGTCGATGGCGGAAAGGCGGCGCAGGAAATCACGCTGTTTTTTCAGTTCCAATTGATTGCGAACGCGCGCCATGACAATCGGCGGACTGACAGGCTTGGCGATGTAATCGACGGCACCCAAAGCGAGGCCGCGGGCTTCCTGTCGTTCCTGATCCATCGCGGTGACGAACATGACGGGGATGTCGCGCGTGAAGGGATTGGCCTTTAACCGATCGCAGATCTCATATCCGTCCATGCCCGGCATCATGATATCGAGAATGATGAGGTCCGGCTCCTCCGAGGCGGCGAGGGCCAGGGCGTCGCTGCCGTTGTTGGCCGTGATGACCTGGTAGATGTCGCGCAGCACGACATTCATGATGGCCAGATTGGTGGGCGAATCATCGACCACCAGGATCAGATCTTTGTCGCGCGCCATATCGCCCGAATGCCTCGACTTGTTTTCATTGCTTTGCGACATGACCGATCCGAACGCTCATCACGTTTAAAGGATAGATATGCTACCCTTAAAAGTTAGCGCACGGCAGGTCAACATGCCTTTCTGATCATTGGTGTTTCACCGCGAACAGGCGAAACTCGCGGCTAGCCTCGGCCGACATCTCCAACGGCTGCAACCACGCCGGCACCTCTCCCCTCAGGAGTCGATGATACAACGAATTGGGCGCGGATTCACCGATCACCTTCGGAACCTCGACAATGCAGATGAGGACGTAGTCGGCCTGACGCCGCGCGAGGACGGCCTCGGCTGCCGTCTCATCGGTGCTGAGCGCCAGCGCATACATGTCGGCGACATCCTGCACGCCGCGATGATAAGGCCCGCCGACGAAACGATAACCGGTGCGATAGGCAAGTTCCGGCGGGTAGTTGATGGATTCCGTGATGATGATCGGCGTGTGCCGGTCGGCACCGACGGGCTCCGGCGTGAGGATGCCGGGATGCGCCGCATTCAGCCAGTCGGCCACCGGCTTGGGATTGCAGACGGCAGCCTTGGGCGGCGCCACCTCCGATGGCGCCAGCAGCCAAAGCTGACCGCCGAAGACGACCACCATCGCACCGAAGAGGCGCGCCATCGTGCGGGTGGCGGGCATGCGGTCCTGGGCCAGATCGCAGATGAGCGCAAACAGCCCGCAGCCGAGCAGGGCGCCGAACGCGCTTAAGAAAACGGCGAGGCGCTGATGCTCCAAGGCCCCGAACAGCGCCACCAGATAGGAGACGGACAGGAACAAGGCGGGTGCAAAGCGCTCGTCCCGTCGCCATGCGTGCAGGCAGATGGGAATGACGGGCAGGGCGGCCAGCGCATTGCCGATCATGCCGAAGAACTGGTCGGCGGTCCCCCGGTTGACAGGCCAGATCGACGACATTTCCAGAATGTCGTCGAGGAAGACCATCGCCTCCTTGTTGGAGATATTGCCGAGGGGACCCAGGTAGAAGCCCGGAAAGACGAGGCCAAGACTGATGGCCGAGGCAAGCGCCACCACGATCATGGCAACAATGCGCAGCGGCTCGCGCCAGGCGATACGCTCGGCAATCCAGAAATCGATCATCGCCGTCAGGGCGAGGGCGAGGTGTAGGCTCGAGACCTTGTCATATTCGGCGAGGAGCCAATGCGCCGGCGGCTGTTCGATGAGGATGGCCGCCAGCAGAACAATGGCCATGCCGCAGCTGAAGCGGCGTCCCAATCTGGCCCAGTTCCCGCCCGCATCCGGGCGCAGCAGCCACAGCAGACCGAAACTGATGATCGTGGCACCCGTCCCTATCAGCGCTTCCGGGCTGACCCAGATACCGACGCCGGCCCAGGCGCCGGCGGCCAGGGCAGGGCGCGCATTGTTGGGCTGTAGCGCGGCCCGGATGGTCTGGCCGGCGGCGAGCAATGTCAGGAGCAGGCCCAGGCTGTGGTGATCCGGCCGACCGGCCAGGCAATAGGTGAGTGCCGCGCCGTTGAAGAGGACCATCAACCCGGCGAGCCGCCAGGCACCATGCTGCGGCCACAGCATTTTTGCTGCGTTGGCGGCCACGAGGCATGCGAGCACTTGCAGGATCGGCGAGATCCAGAAGCCGACCCAGTAGATTGCGCGTTCTATCGGCAGCCCGGCGACATTGAGGAGCAATGCCGGCAGCAGGATGAGCAGATCAAGCGGCCGGGTCCAATGCAGCGACAGCTTGCCCGGGGCGCCTAGGCTCGATGTCAGCGTCTCATACCAGTCGCCGCTCTGCCACAGTTCCTGAATGCGGATAAGCCGCATATAGGCGTCTGTATCCTGCAGGCCGCCCGACGCCAACAGGCCACTCTGCCGCGCCAATGTGACGTGCAGCGCGAGTGTCGCGATGGAAATGACGGCGACATCCGCGGCATTGCGCCATCGGCTTGAAGTGGGAGACATGAGTGCGACGCGATCCAAAATTAGGTGCCGCTAATTCCGGCCGTTAATCGTTAACAAAGTATTGCCGCTCATCTCGTCAGCCGACAAAACTGCTCAAAACGCGGAGAACAGGCCTACTCTTCACACGATTATGTAAAGCTATTCTCTTCGAATGACTTGCGAAGCAATGAGTCGCGTTGGAAGATGATTACCAGTGTCCGCGCGTCTGTAAACCGTCGTGAGGCACCAAAAAGAAAATCACGAGTGGCGACGCTTAAGTCGCGACCCAGGTTGCAACGTACTCAAAGAGTTGGAGATATACACATGAACAAGCTTCGTAAGCTTTTTAAGTCTGAATCGGGCGCAACCGCCATTGAATACGGTCTGATCGCCGCCTTCGTCGCGCTCGCCATCTTCATCGGTGCGCAGCTCGCCGGTAACGGCCTCAACAAGATGTTCATGGTCATCGGCACGAAGATGTCGAACGCCGCTTCGACCGCGACCAACTAAGTCACCTTACGACTTAGTAAGACACGTCCGACGCGTCGGCTCCACCCGGAGCCGGCGCGTTTTCGTTTTGGCATAGGATAGACTGGCTCTATCGTGGCGGCCGTTCCCGCGCAGCCCACATTTTTTCGACGCACCGGTTGGTTCCCTTGTCAGATCTTTTCATCGTCACCTGTGAGATTCTGCTGCTCGGTCTCCTGATCGTGGGGGCCGCCTTCGACATCGCCAAATTCCGGCTGCCGAACTGGCTGACGGCGGCGACGGCGCTGTTGGCATTGCCATGGCTTGCACTCTCGGCTCCGGTATGGCCTGACCTCGGCCTTCATCTCGCGGCCGGCCTGCTCTTCCTGGCGGTTGGCATCCTGGCTCTTCGTTTCGACCTGATGGGGGGCGGCGATGTCAAATGGCTGGCCGCGCTGGCGATCTGGGTCGGCCTCGGCCTGGATCTGGTCCGGCTCCTGATGCTGACCGGTTTTGCCGGCGGCATTCTGGCCGGGATCATGCTCCTGCTCGGCCGTTTTGGGGTCACCTACGGCGTGCAGGATGGCAAGCGGCACCTCCCCTATGGGGTCGCTATCGCCTTGGCGGGACTCGATTTCTGGTTCCGGCGCGGGCATCTGGGGCAGCAGATCGCCGTCCTGTGGGGCTAGCGGCGGCGCTGTTAACCAATTCGCCCGACGCTGGGGTCAGCTTCCTGTTAAATATTCAGAAAGCGCTGCAACATTTTGACTCAATGCGCTGAATCTCGGTCGGCCGATCCGACAAATCGGGTAAAACGGCTGGCATCTTAACCAAAAATTGGTAATAATGGTTTACGGGGATCATGTGGGGCGAAATGAATCGTCCGCATGAATCGTTCTGGCTCTGCGCCATTGCTGCAGGCTGGGAAAGAGGGGCCAAATGCGGCCGATTGTGCTTGTTCTGATCGTTGTGGCGCTGGGGGCGGCGATCCTGACGGCGTTCCTGGCGACGCGTTTCCTGGCGTCCGTCCAGCAACAACAGCCGGCGCAGACGGCTGAACAGGCGGTCGTGACCGGTGTCGAAGAGGTGCTGGTGGCAGCACGCGACATCAATCCCGGCGACGTCCTGGTCGACACCGATTTCCGCTGGGAGCAGTGGCCCAAGGCGGCGATCGACCCGCGCTTCACGCTCAAGAGCGCTGCCGGCGAGGATCCGCTGGCGCCCTTCCGCGATACCATGGCGCGGCGCGCCATCATGACCGGCGAGCCGATGGCGGCAACCGCCATCGTCAAGCAGGGCGATGCCGGCATTACCTCGGCGGTGCTGGCGCCCGGCATGCGCAGCGTCACCATCGACGTGTCGCCGCGCACGGGCGCTGCCGGCCTGATCCTGCCAAATGACCATGTCGACATTTTCCTGGTCAGCAACATTCGTGACATGGCGCGCGTGCCGGAAGATGTCGGCCGCGACATTCTCAGCCAGACTGCCGTCGAAGCGATCATGCGCGACATCAAGGTGGTCGCGGTCAACCAGAGCCTGACACGCCCCGAAGGCACCGGGCCCGGCATCAACGCCCAGACCGTGACCATGGAAGTCACATCCGAACAGGCGCAGAAGGTCCTGGTCGCATCGCAGATGGGGCAGATCGTGCTCGCCTTGCGCAGTTGGGCCCGCAACGACGCGGCCGCCGAAGCCGATGCCAAGGCGCCGCTGTTCGTGACGGATCGCAGCACCAGCAAAGTACTGGACGATTTGATGGGCGGCGTCGGGGACCAAGAGATGTTCCAGATGCCGTCGGAAAACGATCATCAGGAAACGTCTCCGGCGCCCAAGGTGGCGACGCAGTCGATCCGGATCAATCGCGGCGGTGCCGTAACTGTTGAAAGCCTGGGCCAATAGCCCGTGCAGCAATGATCGGACGAAAATGAAACAGGGATGTTCGTTGCGATCCACGATGGCGGGGTGCCTCATCGGCATGGTCGCCATCGGTATCGCGGTCGGCGCGAGTGTTCAGGCGATGGCGCAAACCGCGCCCGTGATGCCTCCGGTAATGCCGATGACCCCGTCGCCGGTTGGCGAGGCCGCGAGCGTTGAAAAGCGGATCGAGCTCTCCGTCAACAACACGCGTGAATTGACACTCGCCCAACCAGTGCGCGACATCATTGTCGGCAACCCGGACATTGCCGACGTCATCATTCGCTCGCCGACCAAGCTGTTCATTGCCGGCAAGACGGTCGGATCGACCAATCTGTTCCTGCTCGATTCCGCCGGCAAGATGATCGACAGCCTGCAGATCTCAATTCATCCCGATGCCGAGGCGGCCGAAGCGGCGATCCGCAGCGTCATGCCGGACGAGACGATCACGATCTCCGGCGCCGGCGATTCCCTTATCCTCAATGGAACCGTCAGTTCGGATGCAAGCTCACAGCAGGCCGCCAGCATCGTCCGTCGCTTTGTGGCGCAGGACACGCAGGTCATCAACCTGATGCGTCTTGGCGCTGAGCAGCAGGTTCTGATCAAGGTGTCGGTCGCCGAAGTGCAGAAATCGGCGCTGAAGGAATTGGGTCTCGAGAACCTCATCAGCCCCACGACCATCGGTGATCTGGTGATCGCGGGTGCCACCGGTGGTGCTTCATCCGTGATTGGCGGCGGCATCGCACCGCTCATTACACAGAGCGCGCGTACGGCCTTGCCGGCAGGCGCCTTGTTCATTGATGGCCCCGGCGCCATCGACACCGCAGTGCGTATTCTCGAACAGCATGGCCTTGCCCACAATCTGGCCGAACCGAACCTGGTTGCGGTCTCGGGCGAATACGCCACGATGCTGGCGGGTGGCGAAGTGCCGATCCCGACCGCCCAGGATGACAACACCATCACGGTGACATTCAAGCCGTTCGGTGTTTCGCTGACCTTCCTGCCGATCGTCCTCGATCGCGGGCGCATCAGCCTGAAGATCGCGACCGAGGTGAGTGCTGCAAACTTCACCGATGCGGTCTCGGTCGGCGATATCACACTGCCCAGTTTTGTCGTGCGTCGCGCGACCTCCACCGTCGAATTGCCGAGCGGCGGCAGCATCATGCTGGCGGGCCTGCTCAACAACGAAATCACCGACGCCTTGCGCGGTGTGCCGGGGCTGATGAACATCCCGATCCTTGGCACGCTGTTTCGCTCGACCTCGTTCCAGCAAAAGGAATCGGAACTCGTAATCGTGGCGCGCGCCTTTATCGTGCAGCCGACCGACCCGAAAGTGCTGTCGCTGCCGACCGATGGTTTCGCGCCGGCCAGCGACCTCGACATGTATCTGCTGGGCCACTTGCAGAACATCTATACAAATCGTCATGGTGCCGCCAAGGAACAGATGCCTCAGTTGCAGGGTCCTGTCGGCTATATCATTCGGTAAGGAGGGCAAGCCCATGAAACGACGCCTGCTCGCCACCGCCATGTTTGCAGTCTTGGGCGCGCTTGGCCTTGCTGGTTGCGAGGCCAACATGCCGGACTATGAATATGGCGAGCAGCACCCGATCAAGGTCGAAACACGGACGGCGCTGTTGATTCTCGATCCCGGTCCGGGCGGCCGGGTGCAGAATGCGGACTTGCCGGCGATCACGGAATTCTCCAGCGACTTTGGCAAGAAGGCCGCCGGCGGCATCACGGTCCGTGTCGGCGCTGCCAATGCCGCTGATCCCTTGGCGCAGGCCTTTGCGACTGACGTCATGCAGGTGCTGGCCAGCCGCGGCATACCGGCGGCCGCCGTGCAGCTCAGCTTCGCCACGGATCCGCAATCGGCCAAATACGGCCGGGCGGTGATGGAATACCCGATCTATGTGGCGCTCGCCGATGAATGCGGGACTTGGAAGGACCGCCCGGAATTCACCCCGCTCAACGAGAACACCTACAATTTCGGTTGCGCAACGCAGCGCAACATCGCGGCAATGATCGTCAATCCCAAGGATCTGGAAGATGCGGCATTGCTGAGCGGGCGCCTGGCAGCGCGGGCCGACAACATTGTCGGCAAGTACATTGTCGGCGCCAAGATCGGTGGATCGACGGAGACACCGGCGATTCTGCCGCCGACGACGACTGGAGGCAATTAAGTGATTCACCGCTTCAGCATCGAAGCATTCCCCCAGTCCAAGGAGACCGAGGCAGCGCTGGCAGCGCTGATGAGCGAGCGCGAATTCGCCAAGTCCAAAGTCACAATCCATTTCGGCGGAATGGCGCGGGCCGCCAAGCATTATGTCGACAACCCCAGTCCGCAATTCATCATCGTCGAAGAGAACGGCAGTTCTGACGATATCCACAAGGGACTGGAGGCGCTGGCCGATGTCGTCGAGCCGGGGCGCAAGGTCATCGTCATCGGCACGGTGAACGACGTCCAGGCCTATCGTCGCCTGGTCAACGAAGGGGTGAGTGAATATCTGGTCGGGCCGGTCAGCACCGCCGATATCGCCGCGGCAATCTTCGGCTGCATCAAGGACGCCAATGCCGCGCCGAAGGGCCGCGTCATTTCCTTCATCGGCAGTCGCGGCGGCGTCGGCAACTCGACCTTGGCCGCCAACATGGCCTGGACGCTGGCTGCGATGAATGACGAAGATGTCATCGGCATCGATTTCGATTTCAACTTCGGCACCATGGCGCTGGCGCTGAATGTCGATCCCAAGCAGCCGGTCGTCGAAGCGTTGACCGAGGCCGAGCGGATCGATCCCGTCCTGGTCGAACGCTTCATGACCGAGCACGGACCTCATCTTTCCGTCCTGTCGACCGCCGGTTCCCTGAAGGAACTCAGCGAGCCGTCGAGCGAAGCGGTCGAGCGGCTCATCGATATCTGCCGGTCGATGTCGCAATACGTGATCCTGGACCTGCCGCGCCATTGGAGCGGATGGCTGAGTTCCGTCCTGCTTTTGTCTGATGAAATTGTCGTGACGGCCAATCCGGATCTTGCCAATCTACGTGACGCCAAGCTTTTGTTCGACTGGCTGAAAGGGCGCCGCGGCAGTGCCGCGAGCCGCCTTGTGTTGAACAAGGCCGATATCGCCAAGAGGAACCAATTGTCGGCAAAGGACTTCCAGGATACCCTGGGCGTCGCGCCGAGCCTGACGATCGGTTTCGACCCGACCCTGTTCTCGCAATTGGCCAATAACGGCCAGGCACTGGGCGAAGGGGCGAAGTCGCATCGCTTGAACGAGCAGTTCCGGCAGTTTGCGCAGCAGATCGGCGGCAAGAAAGGCAGCATTGCGCGGCAGGCGTCGCCAAAGCTGCTGGGCTGGCTGAAACGGCCGGCGAAAACGAAGTAGGCCGGCGCGAGCGCTGGTGAAAGTCGAGCCGGGAAAGAAGCATGTTCGGCAAGCGCAATACGCCCATCGGTGCCGCCAGCGACAAGCCGTCGCCAGGCAGCAGCCTGCCTGAAAAGCCGGCCACGAGTCTGCCGGTGCCGACCGCAGCAGCGGCCGGCGGCGCCGTCAACATGGCGCCGTCCACCCGGTCGGTCGACATGGACAACCGCCTGGGCGAGGTCAAGGTCAGTGTCTTCAACGATCTGATGGCGACGGTCGATCTTGGCGAGTTTGCCAAGCTGGATCACAAAGCCGTCCGCGAGGCGATCAGCGAGATCGTCAGCGAAATCATCAACATGCGCAATCTGATGCTCTCGGCCATCGAGCAGCAGACACTCATCACGGATATCTGCAACGACATCCTCGGCCTGGGTCCGCTCGAGCCGCTGCTGGCGCGCGACGACATCGCCGACATCATGGTTAACGGCTATGACAAGGTCTATATCGAGACTGACGGCATCATCCAGCTGACCGACGTCAAATTCCGCGACAATCAGCAGCTGATGAACATCTGCCAGCGCATCGTGCAGGCCGTTGGCCGTCGTGTCGATGAATCGAGCCCCATCTGCGATGCGCGCCTGCAGGACGGTTCCCGCGTCAACGTCATCGCACCGCCGCTGTCGATCGACGGCCCGGCCCTCACCATCCGAAAATTCAAGCGCGATCGCCTCACACTCGACAAGCTGGTGAAGTTCGGGTCGATCTCTCCGGCCGGCGGCCGCCTGCTCGAGATCATCGGCCATTGTCGCCTGAACGTCATCGTTTCGGGCGGTACCGGTTCCGGCAAGACCACCTTGCTGAACTGTCTTACCAACTATATCGACCGCAACGAACGCATCATCACCTGCGAGGACGCCGCGGAACTTCAGCTGCAGCAGCCGCATGTGGTGCGCCTGGAAACCAGGCCGCCCAATCTTGAGGGCGTCGGCCAGGTGACCATGCGCGATCTGGTGCGCAACTGCCTGCGTATGCGCCCCGAACGCATCATCGTCGGCGAAGTCCGCGGGCCTGAGGCATTCGACCTGCTGCAGGCCATGAACACGGGCCATGACGGCTCGATGGGCACCATCCACGCCAACAACCCGCGCGAATGCATCTCGCGCGTCGAGAACATGATCGCCATGGGCGGCTATACACTGCCCGCCAAAACGGTCCGCGAGCAGATCGCCGGCGCGGTCAACGTCATCGTCCAGGCCTCGCGCCTGCGCGACGGCTCGCGCAAAATCACGCATGTCAGCGAGATCGTCGGCATGGAAGGCGACGTCGTGACACTGCAGGATCTGTTCGTCTACGAAATCCAGGGCGAAGACGCGCAAGGGCGGATCGTCGGGCGGCATCGCTCGACCGGTCTGCGGCCCGGCTTCTACGATCGCGTCCGCTATTTCGGCAAGGAGCGCGATCTCGCCGATGTGATGGAGGAAAGCGGTGTCTAGCCAGCTCTCTGGCATGATGCCGCAGATCATCATGCTGGCGCTGGCGGCAGGGGTTGCCATGACCCTGGTCGTCGTGGCGCTGGTTGCGGTGCTGGGTGCGCCGCGCGCGCGCATGAAAAAGCGGATTGCCGCGGTGGTGGGGACGGGGCCGCAGATCTCCGCGGATATCAAGGGCGGGCGCGACCATCAGATGGCGGGGCGCAAGAAACAGGTCGCCGCCAAGCTGAAGGAAGCCGAAGAGGCCAGCCAGCGTCGTCGCGGCGCACGCCTGCGCCAGGCCCTGGTACATGCCGGCCTGCAGATCACGCCGCGGCGCTTCATGTTGTTTGCCGCCGGGAGTGGGCTTTTTTTCGTCGCGATGACATGGTTATCGACCGGCAATTTGCTGCTGTGCCTCGTCGCCTTGCCGATCGGCCTGCTCGGCGTGCCCAAAATGGTTCTGAAGTTCCTGATCAAGCGGCGGCGCCAGAAGTTCACCGCCTATTTCGCCGATGCCATCGATGTCATCGTGCGCGGCGTGCGTTCTGGTCTCACCGTCGGCGAATGCCTCAACATTGTGTCGCGTGAGCTGCCGCCGCCTGTCGGTCCGGAATTCACCCTGGTCAACGAAGGCGTCAAGCTCGGCATGACCATGGCCGAAGTGCTGCAGCGCATGTCTGATCGTTTGCCCACGGCGGAAGTGCGCTTCTTCACCATCGTCCTCATCACCCAGCAATCGACCGGTGGCAACTTGGCCGAGACGTTGTCCAAGCTTTCGGACGTCTTGCGCCAGCGCAAGCGCATGCGCGACAAGGTCACCGCCATGTCGAGCGAAGCGAAGGCTTCGGCCGCCATCATCGGCTCGCTGCCGTTCATCCTGAGCGGCGCGCTGGCTGTCCTGCAGCCCGAAATCATCAGCCTGCTGTTTACGACGGATATCGGCAATCTGTGGATCGGCATCGGCATCGTCATGATGCTGATCGGGTCACTCGTGATGCGCCAGATGATCCAGTTCGATATCTGAGGTCGCTATGCAAGGTATCGAGCTAGGCATCAATCTGCCGTCCCTCATCATCGTGATTTCCTTCGTGGCGGCGTTTGCCTCGGTGCTGGCCGTGGCGCTGCCGTTCATTTCGCAGGGCAGCTTTTCCGATCGCCTGAAGACCGTTGCCGCCAAGCGTGAAGAACTGCGCATGCGCCAGCAGGAACAGTTCCAGCAGCGCAAGCGCCTGATGCCGGCACGGCACGAAGGCGCCATGCGCGCTGTCATCAATCTTTTCAAGATGGAAGAGCTGCTGAAGGCCAAGGATCTCCGGCTTAAACTGATGCAGGCCGGCTGGCGCCATCCGTCGACGCCTGTGCGCTTCATCTTTGCGCGTATCGCGGGGCCGGTCATCCTGCTGATCGGCGGCTATTTCTACATGTCCATTGCCTTGCCGGACAAGCCGGCGGAGCTGCATTTCGGCATCGCCATCGTTGCCGCGGCCTTTGGCTATATCTTTCCCAATCTATGGGTCAGCAACGCCATCCAGAAGCGGCAGGCGGCCCTGCGTCGTGCCTTTCCGGATACGCTCGACCTGATGGTGATCTGCGTCGAAGCCGGCATGTCGATCGAAGCGGCCTTCCAGAAGGTCACGGAAGAGATGGCGGAAAGCGCCCCGGAACTGGCCGAGGAAATCGGCATCACTGCGGCCGAACTTGCCTTCCTCGGTGATCGCAGCCTCGCTTTCGAGAACTTGGCGACGCGCACTGGCATGCGCGCGTTCAAATCATTGTCGACCACGCTCGTTCAGGCGGAAAAATACGGTACGCCCATCGCCCTGGGGCTGCGCACCATTGCGCAGGAGAATCGCGATGAGCGCATGATGGCGGCGGAAAAGAAGGCGGCCGCCTTGCCGGCCAAGCTTACCGTGCCGATGATCATGTTCTTCCTGCCGGTGCTATTCATCGTCATCATCGTGCCGATCGTCATCAAGGTGTCGGCGACGTTTAAGTAGCGATCGCTGCCGTCAGTTGCCGGTGAGATAGCGGTAGTACTCGGCGTTGAGATCCGCCATTTCCTTGGGCAGGTCCTTGCGCGCCAGGCGTTCGGCCCCGGCGGTGTCGCCTTTGAGTGCCAGCAGCAAGGCGAGGTTCTGCCGGGTTTGTGGCGAAGCGCTGGCCTGGTCGGTGGCCTGGCCCAAGGTCTCGATCGCGCCATCGAGATCGCCCGACTGCGCCTGCGACAAAGCAAGATTGTTGAGAACGTCCGGGTTGCGTGGCGACAGCATCAGCGCCTGGGCGTATTCCTCACGCGCGCGTTCGAATTGGTTCTGATAATCGAAGGCGACGCCCAGCGTCGAGAAGCTGTCCCAGGTCGCACCTTCAAGCGATGTCGCCTCCTGCAGGACCGGGATGGCCAGATTCATCTGGTCGCTGGAGACATAGGATTTGCCGAGCTCGGTGAGCAGCCGGGGCGTGCGGCCATTCTTGGCGATCAACTGGTTGAGGAGGTCGATGTCCTGCGGCGTGCTGCCGGCAAAGCGCAGGTTGCGGGCGAGGCCAAGCGCCAGTTCAAGATTGTCGGGGTCACGGCTGAGCAGCGATTGGTAATGCTGCGCCGCCTCCAGGTAGTTGTTCTGTGCCTCGGCCTGCATGGCGGCGAGCTTGAGCTGCGGGTCGACCTCGGATGGCTTGGCGGTCGCGGCTGGCGCGTCACTGGCCCCCTCGGTCGATTTGGCGCTTCCCGGCATGCTTCCGCAGGCGCCAAGGCCGAGCAGCGCACCCACCAGGAGTGCGCAGTTGGCGCCTCGTTGACCCTGTCGCCCCGCCCACCGATTGATCGCCATCATGGCCATTCCCCCATGCCCAACTTCATTCAGGCAGTTTCGCATAAATCCAAGCTAAATCCTACTATTACATAGGAAATTTAATTGAGCGTTAAGACGATTGGCGCTACGATGCAAACTTAACGGCCCACGCTTGAGGCAAGGATCGGGGATCCACATGCGTATGATCACCAAGGCCACCATTGCAGCATTCGTCCTGGCTTCGCTGGCCGTGCCCGCCTTTGCCGATGATGTCGTTCAGGTGACCTGGCGCAAGGCGCAGATCATGTCCTTCGGTGAAGGTGTCGGCGGCATCATCATCGGCGATCCGAAAGTTGTCGACGTGACGGTTGAAGCCAATGGCCAGATCGTCGTCTTCGGCAAGACCCCGGGCGAGACCAACCTCATCGTGACGGGCGCCGACAATACGGTCCTGTTCAACGCCCCCATCGTGGTGATGCCGGAAGACAATCGCCAGGTCTCCATCATCAATGCCGGCAGCGGCACCATCAGCGAGCGCAGCTGGACCTGCCTGACGCGTTGCGTCCAGGTGCTAGGTCCCGGCGGCACCAGCTATGCCTCGATCCAGCCGCAAGGCGGCGGTGCTACGGCGCCGGCAGCGGCAGCGGGCGGCAGCAACGCCGCTGCAACCGCGGCCGCGCAGCAGACGGCACAGGGCGTCGGCAACGCCAATGCAGCGACGGCGCAAGGTGCCAGCGGTGTTGTCGGCCAAGGTGGCGGAATCGTGATAACGCCCTGATCATCGTCGAGGGCAAGGGTCGCGCGACCACGCGCGATAGCACATGGCAAGAACGACCGAAACGCCATCGCAACGCGATGCGCGATGGTTGAGTGTTGAGAGGACGCATCATGGGACCCCAGCTGTTTAATCGCCCGGTGATCGGCCGCGCCTTTGGGAAATGCCGCAAGGCGGGAAGCGCTTTTGGCGCTGACCAGCGCGGTTCCGTAGCCATTTGGGTGGGCGTCGCCCTGACCGTCTTCATCGGCTGCGCCGGCCTCGCCGTCGATACGGCGCGTGGTTACATGTTGAAGGCACGCCTGTCGCAGGCCCTGGACGCGGCGGCCCTCGCCGGCGCCAAGCAGCTCGGCAGCGACAAGGTCGACAGTGACATTACCATGTTCTTCAACGCCAACTTCCCGGCGGCGCAGCTCGAGGCCACGCTGGATGGCCCTCATGTGGTGCAAGACCTTGCCAACAATACCGTCAATGTCGATGCCAAGGCCTCCATCAACACGACGCTGATGTCGGTGCTCGGATTCAAGAAGATCACCGTGGGCGCCGCAGCCAGCGCGGTACGCGGCATCAACGGCCTCGACGTCGTGATCGCCATCGATATCTCCGGCTCGATGTGCAAGCCCTGCACCAAGATCGAGGCGGCGCAAAGTGCGGCCAAGCTGCTGGTCGACACCGTCTATGCCGATCCAAATCCCAAGGAAGTCACGATCTCGGGGGTAACCTATCCACTGCTCAACATCGGCATGGTACCCTGGGGTGGCAAGGTGAACGTTTCGGACGATGGCGCCACCTATGATCCGGACAAGGTCGTCACCGAACCGGTTGGCAGCAATTTCACCAACCCGGTCACCGGTGTGACCCAGTCCGACATCTACTTCGCCAAGGACTTCACCGACGTGCGATTGCTGAGCAAGCCGCCGGCCGGATGGAAGGGCGGCGTTTACGCGCGCTATATCGATGACAACAACAATACCAATGATTCCGATCTGAAGCTCGGCTATGGCACCTATGGCGGCAAATCGTGGATTGCGTATGAGCCGATCCTGCCGGGTCAGGGTGAGCCGATCAATCCAGAGACCGTCAAATGGGATCTCACGACCGGCGGCACCTGGGGCAATGGAAAATATGCGCAGTGCGCGGAAGCTTATTGGAACGACAACGGTCTCGCCAAGACGGATCATCCGACGGGCACATCCGGCATCATCGACCGGCCGAGCTATTGGGTGAAGGGCAATCAGGGCAGCGCCACCAGCCAAGGCAATGATTGCACGCCCGTGCCCGGGCCAGGAATTCGCCGCCTGTTACCCGTGCGCAATGCGACCGAAAAGGCGGCCATGGTCACGTCGATCAATAACCTCTTCAAGGGCGTCGACACGTTATCTGAACACTATACCGATACCCCCCAGGGCTTGTTCTGGGCATGGGAAGTCCTGATGCCGGGCAAGCCCTTCGATGAAGGCAAGGCCTCGGTCCCGTTCAACCGCACTCAGGCCATCGTACTGCTGACGGACGGCATCGCGACGGGTGCCAATGGTGATTCCTATAAAGGTGCATTCGGCTTTTACACGACAGCCGCGACGACGACATCCCACGGCAAGCTGGGCGACGGCAGCTACAACAACAAGAACAACCGGCTGAAACAGCTGGCGACGGCAATCAAGGGTGCCAATCCGGCACAGGGCGTGAAGATCTATGTCGTGCAGTACGACGAACCGGATGCGACCTTGAAGGCGCTGTTGCAATCGGTCGCGACGGGAAAGAACGCCCCCTATTACTATCAGGCAAGCTCGGCCACCGATCTCGAGGCGGCGTTCAAGTCGATTGCCGCCAGCCTCTCGGTCCTGCGCCTCTCCAAGTAAGAGCTGCGCGACCACAAAATCTTGGCGCCCGGTACCGTTCGTTACTTCGGCGTGGCAGTGAGATTGGAAAAGCGCGGGCGGGTGAAGGCGCGGGTATAGATGGTTCGTTCGCTATAGATCATCGAGCCGAAGAGCGGTTCGTATTTGAAGACGATCTCGGCGACGATGATGTTCTCACCCTCACGAATGACCATCCCTGTGGGCAGGACCGGTGTGCCGCCGGTTGTGCCGATCTTGCTATAGGCAGTAAAGCTGCCGGGGCTCATCAGCTGCCAGGCCACTTTCTCGGCCGTGCCGTCGGGGTTCGACAGGGACGTGATGATGACACGACCCTTGGTGTCGAGGTCATAAGGCGACATCAAGCCGCTGGCCGCCTTGAACAGGTCATTGATCTTGGCAAGGACATTGTTGTCTTGCGCAGGATCGATCTGGGCAACGAGGTCGGCCATCGAAGCCGCAGCCCGCTCCATTTTCTGGCCGATCAACAGGTAACGCGGCACTTCGAAGGTGCCAAGGAACAGGGTCGAGAAGAAGAACAGGAACAGCGCCATTTCAACCGCCATCGAGCCGAGCTCGGCGCGGCGCGATTTCTGCAGCAAGGCGCGGATTCTGGCCATCATCCGGTTCCTCAATTCGAGCTGCTTCCAGCGTTCTTGTAGAGATTGGGCTCGTTGCGCACGACGATGGTGGCGCGCAGCGGAATCTTGCCGCTGGGCGCCAGCAGCTTGCCGACGAAAGGCGTCATTACATGCCACGGGATCTCGACGCTGTAGGAGACGACTTCGCCACCCATACCGGCGCCGTCCTGGCCGATATCGGGATCCCACACGCCGTCGCCATCGGTATCGGTAAAGGTCTCGGTGCAGCCGGTGCTGGGCGGATCGTATTTGTTGTTGTGGCAGGTCGTGTCGCTGGGGTCGTCGGGGTCGGGTGCGCTGTCGACGAAGGGCTCGGGCTGGCCGACACCGGAAAAGCTCGGATAGGTCTTCACCGAAAACACCGCCTCGTTCATGTCGACGAGATCGATCGTGTGATCGGCGAGGATGGCGCGGATCTTGTCGATGCGAGCTGAGTCGGAGGGCGTCTGGCCGGTGATGCCGTAACGCGATGCTTCCTTAAGGCCGCCCTCAAGCGTCGACTGCACCGCCATGATCATGCCAATCTCGATGGCGCCGAATGTCATCAGCAGCAGGATCGGCATGACCAGCGCGAATTCGATGATCGCGACGCCGCGATCGTCGAAACGACGGCCGCCCAAGATCACCCGGGAAATGGATAAAATTCGCTTCATTTTTTCCGTAAACCGCGTCGTCCGCCGACATGTCTTCTCCGGCGAAACCAGGGAACAGCTCGGTATCGATGTTATGCCCGCATCCGTTAAGAAAAGGATATGCCACCGGCGCATTTTGGCCAAGGGCCGCAGGAGGGCGGAACAAGGCTGCCTGCACGATGATGTAAGAAAATCGCCGCTGGTGCGGGACTTTATTGTCGCGCCTTTTCGACCCAGCCGCCGTCTTCATCCTGCTGGTAATAGACCAACTGCTGCCCGGCATTCTTGTAGTCGCGCCACTGCGCGCGCGCGGTCCCTACGGCTTCTTCGTCAAGGCCGTTGAAAAGCGTACAGACCAGGGTGAAACCCATGGCATCGAGGTCACTTGCGGGCGGTGCGCCGGCCCCGTCGCACAGCAACAGCAGCTTGGCACCGTTCGGGTTCTCGAACTGAGCGGTAAGGTAGACCGGCTGGTCGGCCGCATTGCCGTCCTTGGCCGAGCCGTGCGGCAGGAAGCTTGGCGGGTCGAAATTCCACAAATGCGCATTGAGCGCTTCGACCCGCTCGGTCGAGCCGGCCATGACCACGGCGCGGTCCTGCCGGTCGATGACGCGACGGAGGAGGCGGGTCAGCGCCTCCTCCAGCCGCGATTTCGTCAGGTGATAAAAGCGGATCTCCGCCATGGAGCCGGTTACTTGTCCTCGTAATTCCGCGCCACCAACTGCTCGAGCAGGCGCACGCCAAAGGCCGTGGCGCCCTTGGGCGTGGTTGCCTTGTCCTTCTCGCTCCAGGTGACGCCGGCGATGTCGAGATGCGCCCAGGGCGTGCCCTTCTGGATGAAGCGTTGCAGGAACTGCGCCGCGGTGATCGAGCCGCCATAGCGACCGCCGATGTTCTTCATATCGGCCGCGGGTGAATCGATCAGTCGGTCATAGGAGGGTGCCAGCGGCATGCGCCACAGCAGTTCGCCCGTCGTCTTGCCGGCGGCGATCAGCTGATCCGACAGCGTGTCGTCATTGGAAAAGAGGCCGGCATGGTCGGTACCGAGCGCCACCATGATGGCGCCGGTGAGTGTTGCCAGGTCGACGATCGCCTTGGGGCGGAAATTCTCCTGCGCATACCACAGGGCATCGGCGAGAACCAATCGGCCTTCGGCGTCGGTGTTGAGCACTTCGATGGTCTGGCCCGACATCGAGGTCACGATATCGCCGGGGCGCTGCGCCGTGCCGGACGGCATGTTCTCGACCAGGCCGATGACACCCACGGCATTGACCTTGGCCTTGCGGGCGGCCAGCGCGCGCATCACGCCGATGACGACGCCGGAGCCGCCCATGTCCCACTTCATGTCTTCCATGCCGGCCGCCGGCTTGATGGAAATGCCGCCGGTATCGAAGGTGACGCCCTTGCCGACGAAGCAAATCGGCTTCGCCTTGGAATCAGAGGCGCCATTCCACTGCATGGTGACGAGCTGGCTTTCGCGCTCCGAGCCCTGGCCGACGCCAAGGAGGGCGCCCATGCCGAGCTTCTTCATTTCCTTCTCGCCGAGGATCTGGACGGTGACGCCGAGTTCGGCGAGGGTCGCTGCTTCCTTTGCGAGCGTCGCCGGGTAGATGATGTTGGCGGGTTCCGAAACCAGGTTGCGCGTCATGTTGACGGAATCGACAATCTTGTCGAGCGGATCGAAGGCCTTCTTGGCGCCGGCCGGATCGCTGAGCGTGATTGTCAGCTTCTTGAGGGTCGGCTTGTGCTCGGGCTTTTCCTTGGTGCGGTACTTGTCGAACCGGTAGGAGCGGAGGCGGGCGCCCATACCGATCCGGGCGGCGATTTCAGCCTCGCTGAGGGCACAGCCGGCGGGCGTTTCGACGGCGATGGTCGCCTCCCGTTCGCCAGCGCCGTTAAGGGCTGCGACCAAGCGGCCACCGATCGCCTCGACGGCAGCGGCATCGAGCTTGGCGGGGTTGCCGAAGCCGGCCAGAATCAGCCGGGTGGCGTCAAGGCCGGCCGGGGCCAGCACGATCAACTGCTCGTCCGCGCCGCCTTTGAAGCGGCTGGCATTGAGCGCGCGCGACACGGCACCCTTTGTGGCCTTTTCCGCCTGGGCGGCGGCGGCGGTCAGCTTGCGACCTTCCAAGACGCCGACGACATACGCGCCCTGAGCGGGCACTTCCGGCTTGGCAAAGGTGACCTTCATCTTGATTTCTCCTGCTTTTTCGCAATCTGGCCACGCGTAACGGCGCTTCTAGCCGAGCTTCGGTGGCGCGAGGGAACTGTCCTGGATGCGACGCGGCGATTGCCAAGCGGAGGCGAGTCGACGGCCAGCATATTTGCAAGCCTTAGCACAAAGGGATTTCCGCCGCCAATGCCGCTTAACACCGTCGCGGCAGGTGCCAAGCTACTGAAATCTGTGGACGAATAGGTCCGGCATGCTACTTTAGCCGCCAGAGTCCCGGCTCGCCAAAGCCGGTCGTAAAAATGTCCAGCGGGGCGGTTTGGGGGTAGATTTTGGCGCGGTTCGATTTGATGGGTTCAGCCTTTGGCGCTGCCCTCTATGGCGTTGTCATTGCCATGGGGACGGTGAGCCCTGCCAAGGCGGACGACACCGTCCATCTGGTGGCCGACGAAGTCGGCTATGACGAGGATTTCGGCATATACGTCGCGCGCGGCCATGTCGAGGCGCAGCGCGGCGACAAGATCATCATGGCCGACACGCTGACCTACAACGAGCGGACCAAGACCGTCACCGCCAACGGCAATGTCGCCATGCTGCTGCCGAACGGCGACACGATGTTCGGCAACTACGTCGACGTGACCGAGGATTTCAACGACGGCATCGTGCAGGGCTTCAAAGGCCTGTTCAAGGACCAGTCACGCCTCGCCGCGCAAACGGCGCAACGCGTCGACGGCAACAAGATGATCTTGAAGAATGCGGTCTATACGCCGTGTCTGCCCTGCCGCACCGACCCATCGCGCCAGCCGATCTGGCAGGTGAAGGCGCGCGAGGTCGTGCAAGACGACGTCGCCCAGACCATCACCTACGACAATGCCTGGATGGAAATGTGGGGTGTCCCGGTTTTCTGGACGCCGTACTTCCAGCACCCGGCACCGGGCGTCAAACGCGCCACCGGATTGCTCGAGCCGCGCATCTCGGCCTCATCGGGCCGCGCCGGCTACCAATATGCCCAGCCCTATTTCATCGCCTTGGGTCCGGACAAGGACCTTACCCTGACGCCGATCGTGCGCATCGGCGGCGATCCGGATTCCGCGGGTGCCGTGGGCGACGTGGAATATCGCCAGCATGTACGCGAGGGCGCCTTCCGCCTGGAAGTTTCCGGCACCCAGGAAGACCGCGTCGGCAACGAGGACACCTCGGTCGTCAAGAACAACGAGTTCCGCGGGCATCTCGAGGCGGATGGCCTGTTCGAGATCAATCGCGATTGGCGCTGGGGCTTCAACAACAAGGTGACGACCGACAAGTCGTATCTGCGCCAGTATCATTTCGGCTCACCCGACTGGCTGGAAAACCAGCTCTGGGCCGAAGGGTTCTTCGGTCGCTCTTACTTCGATGCCCGCGCCATGGGCTTTCAGTCGACCGACAAGGATTTCGATTCCGACAACGCGCCGATGGTGCTGCCGTCGATCAACTACAATTTTGTCAGCGAACCGGGCCAATACGGTTCCTATTGGGGCCTCAACCTCAACACCCGCAACATCGTGCGCACGGACGACCGCGATTCCTTGCGCTTCTCCGCTAGCCCCAGCTGGACGCTGCCCTATACCAGCTCGATTGGCGACATTTACGAAATGAAGCTGTCGTTCCAGAGTGACCTGTATATCGTCAACGACGTCGACAAGAATTCGGATGCCGTGAACGGCGGTGATTTCGACGGCGTCGCAGGCCGCTTCTTTCCGGAAGCCAGCTTCAAATGGCACTATCCCTTCGTCCATCCCGGTCAAACGATCACCCAGGTTTTCCAGCCGATTGCGCAACTGGTGCTGGCGCCGGATTGCTGCAACACCGGCAAGATTCCCAACGACGACAGCCGTGCCTTTGAATGGGACGACACCAAGGTGTTCGATTCCGATCGCTTCGCCGGTGGCGACCGGGTCGATTCCGGCTCGCGCTTCAATTACGGCGCCGAGTGGACGGGCTATCTCCCCGATGGCGGTTCGCTCGACGTGTTCCTGGGGCAAAGCCTGCGCTTCTGGAACGACGGCGACGAAGTGCGTGACGGCAGCGGCATCGATGACGATCTGTCGGATCTGGTCGGCCGCGTTGTCGTGGCGCCGGCCGACTGGCTCGATTTGACCTACCGTTTCCGCCTGGATGTCGAAGATTTCGACATGAACCGGCAGGATATGGGGCTGTCGATCGGGCCGGAAGAACTGAATGGCTGGATCAACTACGTCCAGATCGAGGATGATGTCGAAGGCGGCAAGGAAGAGCAGATCGGGGCCGGTGTGCGCGCCAAGATAGGCGAATTCTGGACAGTCGGCGCGCAAGGCAGCTACGACATCCACGACAACGATCTGCTCGCGGTCGGATCGATGCTGGAATACCAGGACGAATGCTTCGGCATGTTGCTTAAGGCCAGCTACGCGCCGGAGAGCGACGAAGACGATACCAGCGGCGATTTTACTGCCTTAGTCCAGTTCCGTTTCACCAATCTCGGCAATATCGGGTCGAGTTTCTAAAGGCCCTTAAGGCCAGAGCTTGGGATAGTTGGTTTTGATGACGATGTTCTTCAACAGATTGCACGTAATCGTGCTGACCCTTGGCGTTCTTCTGGGCGCTGTCGTTGCACCGATGCAGCCGGCGTCGGCGCAGGACGCGCTCAAGATCGTGGCGGTCGTCAACGAAGACATCATCACTGAACTCGACCTCTTCATGCGCATGCGCCTCGCCATGGTTTCGGCCAAGCTCACCGACACGCCGGAGACGCGACAGCGACTGCTGCCCACCTTGCTGCGCACCATGATCGACGAGCGGCTCAAGAACCAGGAAGCAAAACGGCAGAATGTCCCTGTTGCGGCCGGCGAAGTGCAGCAGCGCATCGACGATCTTGCCAAGCGCAACGGCCTCAGCACCGAGCAGTTCGCCGCGACATTGGAAAGCAACGGCATCCTGATCGACACGCTGGCCGACCAGATCAAGACCGAACTTGCCTGGGCTCGCCTTGTGCAGCGCAAGCTGCGCTCGCAGGTCAAGATCACGGATGAAGAAATCGACCAGGCGCTTGCCAACATGCAGGCGGCACAGGGCCAGACCGAATATCGCCTGTCGCAGATCTACCTCTCGGCCGGCAGCGGCGACGAGGCCAGCGTTCAGCAATCGGCACAGCGGCTGAAGGAACAGTTGGAGCAGGGCGCCGACTTTGCCGCCCTGGCCAGCGAATTTTCCCAGGATCAGGGCGCCATTCGCGGCGGCGATTGGGGCTGGGTGCGTCTCGATATGCTGGATCCGCCGGTGGCCCAGGTGGTGCAGTCGCTGCAACCGGGCCAGATTGGCGGACCGGTGCGCGGCGCCGGCGGCTATTATGTCGTGACCGTCAAGGCGTCACGCGTCATCGACGCGCGAACGGTTTCGGCGGGCACGGTTGAAATGGAGCAGATCGTGTGGTCGCTCCCGACCGATGCCGCTGACTCGGAAGTGCGCAAGGCGATTTCCCAGGCCAATCCGCTCATTTCACGGGTCCAGTCCTGTGCCGACCTGGCCAACATCGCCGGTGACGCCAAGCCGGGCGTTTATCGCAATCTCGGCAATGTTCTGGTGCAGGACCTGCCGGCCGAGGTGCAGTCCTATGCGCTCAACCAGCCGATCGGCGAGCCCACGCCGCCACTGCGGACCAACCGCGGTGTTGGCATCTATGTCGTGTGCAGCCGTGGTGCCGGTGACGATGCGTCGCTCTCGCGCGTTAGCGTCGCCGACCGTCTCGGTCGGCAGCGTCTTGATACGCTGGCGCGCGGCTATCTTTCCGATCTGCGGCGCGCGGCGGTGATCGACATCCGCCTATGAACGGCGATCCTACCGACCGCAGCGAAGGCAATGCCGGCAAGGTACCGCCGCTGCCACCACTGCGTGACGTGATTGCCAGGCATGGTCTCAGCGCCAATCGCGCCCTTGGCCAGAACTTCCTTTTCGATCTCAATCTGACGGGCCGCATTGCCCGGGCCGCGGCGCCACTCGATGCCGGGACGGTCATTGAAATCGGCCCCGGCCCCGGCGGCCTGACGCGGGCGTTGCTCGACCACGGCGCAGGCGCGGTCATCGTGATCGAGCGGGACCGCCGCTTCCTGCCCGTGCTGGCCGAAATCTCAGCCGCCTATCCCGGCCGCCTGCAGGTGATCGAGGGTGATGCCTTGAAGGTCGACGCCGCCAAGCTCGGCTCTGCCCCGCGCCGCATCGTCGCCAACCTGCCTTACAACGTGGCAACACCCTTGTTGCTAGGTTGGCTCGACGCCGGGACCGCCTTCACCAGCCTCACCCTGATGTTCCAGAAGGAGGTGGCCGAGCGCCTGCTGGCGCGCCCGAAGACAAAGGATTACGGCCGCCTCACCATCGCAGCGCAATGGCGTGCCGACGTGAAACGCCTGTTCGACATTCCGCCCAGGGCCTTCACGCCGCCGCCCAAGGTGACGTCGACCGTCGTGCAACTGATTCCCCGTGCCGAGCCGTTGTTTGCGGCCGATGCCACGATGCTGGAACGGGTCACGGCGGCAGCCTTCGGCCAGCGCCGCAAGATGCTGCGCCAATCCCTGCGGCAAGTGTCGCCCCAAGCCGACGAGGTGCTGGTGGCCACCGGGATTGCGCCGACCGCGCGCGGCGAAGAACTCAGCATCGAACAGTTTTGCGCCTTGGCGCGTGCCTTCAAGGCAGAGGGGCCTACTGGCCCTCGCGCAGGCCTTTGACGAAATCGGTCAAGCCGATCTGACGTTGGCGCCGCAGCCGTTCGGCACGCAGGATCGCCCGCACGCTTTCGACGCTGGAATCGATATCGTGGTTGACGATGATATAGTCGTATTCGGCCCAGTGGCTCATTTCATCAGCCGCCTTGGCCATGCGCTTGGCGACGACTTCGGCGCTGTCTTGGGCGCGGGTGTGCAGGCGGCGCTCCAATTCACGTGTCGACGGCGGCAGCACGAAGACGCTCACTAAATCCTCGCGGGCATTGTGGGCCAGCTGCTGCGTGCCCTGCCAGTCGATGTCGAACAGGATGTCGCGGCCACGGGCGATCTCCCTGGCAACCTGCGCCTTCGGGGTGCCGTAGTAATTGTCGAAGACCTTCGCGTATTCCAGGAACTCGCTGCGATTGATCATCAGGTTGAATTCGGTGGGGTCGACGAAATGGTAATCGACACCCGCCGTCTCGCCCGGCCGCTTGGCCCGCGTCGTCGCCGAAACCGACAAGGCCAATTGCGGTTCGAGTTCCAGCAAGCGGCGCGAGATCGTCGTCTTGCCGGCACCAGAGGGCGAGGACAGGACCAGCATTAACCCGCGCCGGCGAATATCGATGAAAGCGGAATTGTCGGTGGCGGTCACGGCCCGGGTCTCGCGTCTATTCAATGTTCTGGATCTGCTCGCGCAGCTGCTCGATGGCTGCCTTAAGCTCGATGCCAAGATTGGTCAAGGCAAGATCGGCTGCCTTGGAACACAGCGTGTTGGCTTCGCGGTTGAATTCCTGGCACAGGAAATCCATTTTGCGCCCCACGGCGCCACCCTTCTTGATGAGATCCCGGGCAGCGGCGACGTGGGCTGCCAGGCGATCGATCTCCTCGCGCACATCGGCACGACCGGCGACCAGCGCCAATTCCTGCGCCAGGCGCTCCGGGTCGACGGGAATGCCATCCGGCATCAAATCGCGCAATTGCTCTTCCAATCGACGGCGGATGTTGATCGGCTGTGCGCCCGCCGTGTCGACCGCGGCCACACGCAACCTTTCGACCTCGTCGAGATGTCCGCCAACCACATCGGCCAGGCGCTTGCCTTCGACCCGGCGCATCGCGCCCAGCTCCGTCATGGCCTGCTTGAGGCCGGCCTCGATCGCCTGCTGTCGGCGAGCCAGGGTCTCGGCATCCACCGGCGGCGTTTCCAGTTCCAGCACGCCTTTGAGGCCGAGCAGGCCGTCAAGGCTGGGTGGGCGCGCCTCCACCCGGCCCTGCATCTCGCCGACCAGCGCAAGGATCTGGTCAAGGGCTGCGCGATTGACGGACAGGCGGCCGCGGCTCGCCACATCGTCGACGGTCAAATTGGCGGAAAGATTGCCGCGCTTCAGATACTCGGCGGCGGCCTGTCGCACGATGCCGTCCATGGCCTCGAATCCCTGCGGCACCCGGCAGCGCACATCCAGCGACCGGCCGTTGACCGATTTCAGCTCCCAGGTCCACAGAAAGTCACCGACCGCGCCGCTCGTGCGCGCGAATCCGGTCATGCTGGCAATCGACACAGGCTACCCCCTTGAAATGTGGTCGCCATCATCAAGTAAGCCTGCCCGGCTGGCAAGTCATCGGCGCAGATTGTGCTAAGCTGGGGCCAAAGTGGGGACAAATGAACAGTGAATTCAAATCGATCCTGATCACGGGTGCCAGTTCCGGCCTGGGCGCTGCCCTGGCGCATCGCTATGCGCGTCCGGGCGTCCATCTTCACCTCGGCGCCCGCCGTGCCGACCTGCTGTCCACGGTTGCCGAGGGCTGCCGGGCCAAGGGGGCCGCGGTCGCCGTCGAGTCTATTGATGTGACGGCGCGCGACAGGATGGCGGAATGGACACACCGCGCCCACCGCACGCAGCCGCTCGACCTTGTCATCGCCAATGCCGGCATATCCGGTGGCACCCATGATGGGGTGGAGAGCGACGACCAAGTCCGCGCCATCTTCTCGGTCAATCTCGACGGTGTTCTGAATACGATATTGCCGGTCATTCCCCTGCTGACCGCACAGCGACGCGGTCAGATCGGCATTATGGGATCACTTGCCGGCCATCGCGGATTTCCCGGGGCACCGGCCTATTGCGGATCGAAAGCGGCCGTGAAGGTGTGGGGTGAGGGCCTGCGCGGCGACCTCAAGCCGCATCACGTCGGTGTCAGCGTCATTCTGCCCGGCTTCGTCGAAACGCCGATGACGGACGTCAACAATTTCAAGATGCCGTTTCTGATGTCCGTCGAAAAAGCCGCAGGCATCATTGAAGAAGGCCTTGCCCGCAACAAGGCGCGCATCGCCTTTCCCTGGCCGACGGCGTTCGTCGCCTGGCTGCTCGGTACATTGCCCCCTGCCTGGACGGATCCGTTGTTGCGGGCAGCACCGCGCAAGGGCTAGCGCGCTCGCATGGTCACCCGGGGTACCATACCTTGCGCGGGTCCTGCGCTGTGCGTTGATAATTGAAGGCGGCGTCGATCATCTTCTTGGTGTCGTAGGTCGGTCGCCAGCCCAACTCGTATTTGGCGCGCGTGTTGTCGAGCCAATTGGAGTGGTACGAACTGGGTATGTCGATCGATGGCAGGCCGCGCGTCGCCTTGAGATGTGCCGCGACGACGCCGTAATCCACTGGCTCGTCCATCGAGATGTTGTAGAGCCGCCCCTTCGTCACCGGGTTGGCGAGCGCCAGGCGAATGGCGGCGCTGAGATCCGCAACATGCACGAAATTGCGCTTCAGCGGCCGGCCATGGGCATCGCGCAGCAGCGGCACGGTGCCGGCGGCACGGCATTGCGCGGCAACCTCGGCCGATACCATCGTCTTCCAGTCCGGTCCGCCAAAGAGGTCATCGCCGAAAGAGAGGGTATAGCGGAAATCGTCCTTCTCCATGATCCAGGGCGCCCTGAGGCAGCAGGCATCGATGCCGTATTGAATGCCGAACTGCGTCAGCATCACTTCTTCCAACACCTTGGAGAGGGCATAGCAGCCGGGATAGGCCATATGCGGCTGTGCCTCGGTAATCGGGCCATCATGCTCATAGAAGAAATGGCCAATGCCCGCATCGCCGCCGATCAGGATGAATTGCTGCGCGCTGGGCGATTGGCGGAAGGCTTCCAACAGCCAGAACAGGCCTTTGACGGTCACATCCATGACCGTTTCGGGAATCTCTTTGCATGTGGCGAGGTGCACGACATGGGTAACGCCGGCCATCGCCCGGTCGACTGCGTCGCGTTCGGCGATATTGCCGTGGACGATCTCGACACGGTCATGGGGGGCAGGGGTGCGGTTATGGCACAGGGCGCGGATGCGGGCGCCCTGCCATTTCGGGTCCTGCAATATATCGGCGATGAGATGTGCCCCAACCTTGCCCGTGGCGCCCGTGACCAGCAACAGCATCGCCTCTCTCCCCTTCAGTGTTGATCCAAAACCGCCAAGCTGGCATTGACCGATGCACGTTCGACCAGCGGGCACTCGACCTTGATCTGCGCCGGCCGCTTTTCCGGCCGCGGCGCATGGTCGATCAGGTATTCGGCTGCCAGCACACCCATGTCGAAATGCGGCAGCAATATGGTTGTGAGAGCCGGGCGCATGAACTGGGCGATCTCGCGGTCGTCATAACCGATCACAGCGACATCATCCGGGATACGCTTGCCCATTTCCTTCAACGCTTCGAAGCAGCCCAAGGCCATCAGGTCATTGGCGCAAAAGATGGCGGTCGGCGGGTCCTTCAGCTTCATCAAGGCATAAGCCTGTTCGTAGCCGGCCGAGGGCTCCCAATTGCCGGGTCGCACCAGCTTGGCATCGAATGGGATCTCGTGGCTGGCCAAGGCCTGGCGATAGCCTTTCAGGCGGTCGCGCATCGCATCCATCCACACCTCTCCCTCGATGAGGCCAATGCGATTGTGGCCCGCATCGATCAATCGTTCGGTCGCAGTGCGGCCACCCAGCACTTCGCCAGGCATGATGGAGGGCAAGGAGCGGTCTGCCACATGGCAATTGAGCAGCACAGTGGGCAGGCCGGCAAAAGCGGGCGAGGGAGCGATCTGGCGGGTCTGGATCGTGCCATAGATCAGGCCCAGTATCGGCTGGTCCAGGAACTGCGCATGCGCTGCCCGTTCCATATTGGCATCGCCCTTGGTGACGGCGACACTCACGGTGAGGCCAAATTCCCAGGCCTTTTCACGAATGCCATCAAGGGCGATCGCGCACCAGGGATCGGTCGACATTTCGTCGACCATGACGCCGATCATGGTTGCCGTGGTGGCTGAGACGCGCTCCGGCTCGCGGCGGATCAGCCGGTAGCCAAGCTGCTTGGCCGCGTCCAGCACGCGCTGCCGCGTATGCCCGGAGAGCCGCGCCCCCAAAGCATCATTGAGAACGAGCGAGACAGTGGTCTGCGAGACGCCGGCAAGCGTCGCAATATCGGTCATGGTGGCACCACGCCGGCTGGTCGCCTGCGGTCTGCCCTGGGTCCTGCGCGATGCCGGATCGGACTTCGATGATGGTCGGTCGGCGCTCATGCAATCCTTCGAAATCCAACAGGGCGGAACTTTAGGAGACCGGGACGAGTCCTGTCATCCATCCGAATTTGCGCATATTAGCAACTGCAACATATTGTTTCGCAATAATTATTAAATGTGATAAATTAGCAATTGACGGGATATTAGCACCAGTGAAACACTCAATGGAAGCGGCGCAGTCAAGAACGCCGACATGGGCTCGGAACGGGCCTCAACGACAAACATCTCAATGGGAGGTTCCTCGTGAAGACCCTTATCTCTGCTCTCGTCTCCGGCGCGATCATGCTGGCGGCGACCCAAGCCATGGCGGAAGAGAAGAAACAGCTCGCCTTCATCGTGAATGCCGCCTCTGATTTCTGGAAGCTCGCGGAAGCGGGAGTGAAGAAAGCGCAAGGAGAACTGCCGAACTATGATTTGCAGTTCAAGTATCCGGCGCAAGGCACCGCAGCGTTGCAGAACGCGCTGATGGATGACCTCGTTGCCGCCGGTACCGACGCCATCATGATCTCGTCAGTCGATCCGAAGACCTCGGTCGATGCATTCAATCGCATCGCCGCACAGGTGCCGCTCTTCACCACCGACAGCGACGCACCCGACAGCAACCGTATTGCTTATCTCGGCTCCTCCAACACCGCAGCCGGCGTGCAGGCGGGTGAAATTGCCGTGAAGGTCTTGCCGAACGGCGGCAAGTGCATGGGCTTCGTGGGCTTCCTCGGCGCCGACAATGCCAAGGAACGTATTGCCGGCTTCAAACAGGCCGTAGAAGGCAAGGGAATCGAGCTGGTCGACGTCCGCGGCGACGATGTCGATTTCGCCCGTGCGCGCAGCAATGTCGACGACGTGCTGGCGGCCAATCCGGAAATCAACTGCATGGTCGGGTTCTACTCCTACAACCCGCCCAAGATCTACGAAGCGCTGCAGGCGGCCGGCAAGCTCGGCCAGATCACCGTCGTCGCTTTCGACGAAGACCCGATCACCCTGGGCGCCGTCAAGGATGGCAGCTTTGCCGGCACCGTGGTGCAGCAGCCGTTCGAATGGGGCTATCAGGGCATGAAGCTGATGGCCGCCTATCTCGAAGGCGACAAGTCGCAGATCCCGGATAACAAATTGATCATCGTGCCGACCAAAGTCATCGACAAAGGCAATGTCGAGGAGTTTGAAGCCAATCTGAAGGCGACGCTCGGCAAATAGCCTTAACGAAGCCTGTTTGGTGTAACTGTGCTGGCGCGGAGCTCCCACCCGCGCCAGCATCTCCTTGCACCCGCCCTCAAGCTCCATCACACTGACGTCACGCGATTGCCCGGGGGCGATGCTGCAATGGCCGATGCGTTTCTGCAACTGACGCAGATCTCCAAATCTTATCCAGGCGTGCAGGCGCTCGAAGACGTTTCGCTTGCCGTGGCGCCGGGCGAGGTGATTGGCCTGGTCGGCGAGAATGGTGCCGGCAAATCGACCCTGATGAAGATATTGGGGGGTGTCGTCGCCCCCAGCGCCGGCACGATCCATGTCGATGGGGTTGAAAAGGCGGCACTTACCGTGCCGGAAGCCATTGCCGCCGGTATCGCTTTCGTGCACCAGGAACTCAACCTCTTTGAGAACCTCGACGCGGCCGCCAATGTCTTCATCGGCCGCGAGCCGCTGAGAGCCGGGCCGCTGAAACTGGTCGATTCGCGTGCCCTCTATGCCGGCGTGAAACCCTATTTCGAGCGTCTCAACGTCGATTTCAAACCAACCACGCCGGTGGCCGACCTGTCCATCGGCCAGCGCCAGTTGCTTGAGATCGTGAAGGCACTGTCGCTCAACGCCCGCCTGATCATCATGGATGAGCCGACCTCCAGCTTGACGCTGTCTGAGACCGAACGGCTCCTCGCCATCGTCGCCGATCTCAAGGCCAAGGGCGTCAGCATCATCTTCATTACCCACCGCCTCAATGAGCTCACCGCCTGCGCCGACCGCGTGGTGGTTTTGCGCGACGGCCGGGTGGTGGGGCATCTCCCGAAGGAGAAGATCACGCATGGCGAAATGATTCGGCTGATGATCGGCCGCGATCTCAAATCGCTTTACCAACCGCCGGCAGCACCGCCGGGCGAAACGGTTCTGGAGGTCCGCGACCTGCGCACCCCGACGCATCCCGCTCACACCGTCTCACTGGCCGTGCGCAAAGGCGAGATCCTGGGACTTGCCGGGCTGATCGGTGCCGGCCGTACGGAATTGGCGCGCAGCATCTTCGGGATCGACAAAATTCTGGGTGGGACAATCCTGCTCGCTGGCAAGGAAGTAACGCTGGCGACACCACAGGCAGCGATCGGGGCGGGCATATTTCTCGTGCCCGAAGATCGCAAAAAGTCCGGCCTGTTGCTCGATGTCTCGATCGCCGAGAACATCGCCTTGCCTGACCTCAAAGCTTACGCCAGCAATGGATTGGTGGCAGCCGATCGCATTCGCGCCAGCGCCGAGACGCAAAAGACCAATCTCGATATACGCGCTCCGAATACCGAAACCATTGCCGGGTCGCTGTCCGGCGGCAACCAGCAGAAGGTGGTACTGGCGAAGTGGCTGGCCATGAAGCCGAAGCTCCTCATCTGCGACGAGCCGACCCGTGGTGTCGATGTCGGCGCCAAGACGGATCTTTACCAGATGCTGCGCGCTCTTGCCGATGCCGGTGTCGCGATCCTCATGATCTCCAGCGACATGGAGGAGGTGATTGGCGTCAGCGACCGGATCGCCGTGATGCATGAAGGGCGCATCAGCGGCTTCCTTGAGCGTGCGGAATTCAGCGAAACCAACGTCCTGCATCTCGCGGTGGGGCAGGGCATATCCGGGCACGGCTCGAACGGGGTAGGGACCAACCACGCATGATCAAGAAAGATATCGGCCTCTTTATCCTCATCCTGGTGGTCGGGACCGTCGTTGCCATCATCAATCCGCTATTTTTGTCGCCGATTAATCTCGGCAACACAGCCAATCTGGTAGGGCTCTTCGGCCTCTTTGCCATCGGCCAGGCCTTTGTCATCATCACTGGCGGCATCGAACTGTCGGTGGGGTCGATCATTGCACTACTGGGCGTGCTCTTTGTCGATCTGATGGTGAACCACGGCGTGTCATGGCCGGTGGCGCTCCTCCTCATGCTGGTACTCGGCATGCTGATGGGGTTGATGCATGGTCTCTTCATCACGCGCCTGCATCTGCAGCCCTTCATCGTGACGCTGTGCGGCCTGCTCATCTATCGCGGTGTGGCGCGCTTCTATACCGCCGACGCGACGGCCGGCTTTGCCTTCGGCGACAGCTTCCCCACCTTGGAATGGCTGACCACTGGCCGTTTCTTCGGCGTGCCACATTCTTTCATCGCCATGAGCGTGGTGGCAGCCCTCATGTGGGTGGTTCTGCACCGCTCGGTCTTCGGTCGCCATCTTTATGCCGTTGGCAAGAACGAGGAGGCGGCGCGCTATTCCGGCATCGACACCAAGCGCGTGATCGTCGCCGCCTATGTCATCTGCGGCCTGCTCACGGCGATCTCGGCGATCTTCTTTGCCATGTATACGCGCTCGATTTCCCCTTCATCCCACGGCAATTTCTATGAGCTCTACGCGATTGCCGCGGCAGTCCTTGGCGGCTTTTCCTTGCGCGGCGGCGAAGGCTCGATTGTCGGCGTGGTGCTGGGGGCCATTCTGCTGCAGGTGCTGCAGAACCTGGTCAATCTGCTGGGTATCCCCAGTTCTCTCAACTTCGCCGTCATGGGATCTGTCATCTTGATCGGTGTTCTCGCCGACACGCAATTCGCGGAGTTCCGCAAGCGCCGCATCACCGGCAGAGGTGCTGGCTGAGGTTAAATCCCTCATCTCCATCTCGGTATTGAAAGACGCCGCGTCGAATGCTTCGATGGGGTCGAACAAGCCGTGCCGGTCAACCGGCCCTAGCAGGGGAGAGTGAGTGATGGATACGCCGCCGAAGTTTTCCGCCTTCAACCGTATGCAGCAACTGATGTCGACATCACCGGTGCCGTCCATCTCGACGGAGCTTCTGGTGACTGCCGATGGCGAGCTCAACCGCGAACTCAACGCTTTCCTGTTTGATCCCCCCACCGACCCGCACCTCCTTAGAGGCAAGCGCATTGCCATCTGCTGCACCAACGGTGTCGAGGAGGTGGAGATCCTGGGTGCCCATCGCTGGCTCGCCGAGCATGGGGCGACCGTGCATATCGTGGCGCCCCGCATTGGCGATTTCCATCCCACGCTCGGCCTGCGCTTTCCGCCGCAATGCGCCACCCATGTGCTGGCGATCCGTCTCATGGAAAACGCCGGCTGGTTGAAAATCGATCGCTATACCGATGAGGCCAAGGCCGAGGATTACGACGCCATCATCCTGCCCGGTGGGTGCTGGAATCCCGACGCCCTGCGCATGGACCCCCATGCCCGCGACCTCGTGCGGGCCATGTTCGAAGCGAAGAAGCCGACCTGCGCCATCTGCCATGGGCAATGGGTGATGGTCAGTGCCGGGATCCTGAAAGGCCGCCGTGCGACCGCTGTCTGGAACATCCAGATCGATCTGCAGAATGCCGGCGCAACCGTTCCCGACGAGCCTTGCGTGGTCGACGGCAACCTCATTACGGCACGCTTCCCCTATGACCTGCCGCGCATGGTGAAGGCCATGGTCCAGCAGCTGATACCGGAGAAGCGATAGGCAAGTTGCAGGACACTACTGGAGCACCCGGCGGCAGCACTATGCGCTGACGCTCTCTGACAATCTCAGCCGGAAACGATGTTGATCTTCCCGTTTCTGAGTTCGGCGACCCGTGACGGCCCACCATGTTCCGGCTCAACCCGGAAGACTTTGACAGGTGTCGCTGCAGTGCTGGCGTTGGCGGGTGCCGCCTCACTGTCCTTGGCGGTACCCAGGAATTTTCGTCGCAACGTGTCGACGTCAACGCCAGGCTGCGTATCAACACTAGGTCCTGTGGCGGCCATGGCATCCCTGTCGCTTTCACCGCTCGCGAGCTTCCAGCCCGGCATCTGCGTACGTACCTTTACCTCCAGGGAGTCGTTATCGGCCGTATCTTGGGGGCCATCAGAATCGCCTCTACCGGAGACACGTCTCGCCATCGCATCCTCCTGAAACTTAAGTATTGCCCTGCGTTACCAGCCCAAACCCAGGCACGTGAATTGTGTCCGGTTTTTTAGCCGTCGGGCAAGATTGTTTGGCTCCATCGTCGCGGCACTGGTGGCGATCTGGCTGCCATACTCCGCCTTCGCTTTGTGCAAGGCAATAGCCGGTGCATAGCCGGCCTGCGGCAAGGATTTCCAGAAGGCCTGATGCATCGCCGATGCATAGTTGACCCGAGGATCCGGATCGCTGCCGGAATAATGCGATCCGGTACAGCCGACAAATCCGGCGGCACCCGCTTTCAGGTACGAAAGGGCGATCGAGCGTTCCGCAACGCGCGGTGCCAGCGCCGCTGCACCGGCATCGCGTGCCCGCTGGCTGACGGTGAGGGCGCCCCAGCAACAGCCGGAAAAGGCGATCCCGGCGAAATCCGTCGGCACATTTGTCACCGAGAAGGCATCTGTGTAATCGACGCCATTCGCCCTCTCGCCGAGGAACATGCGACCATCGCGCCAGTCGCCGTGGAGCATGAAATAGTGCAGCGCTGCTGTGGTGGTCTCTGTCGTCTTCACATTGTGGCACAGAAACTTCTCGCTAACCGCGAATGGACGCTGCCCGCTGATCGACTTCCAGACCGCGTCGGCGAAGGGCCGCGCATAGTTGCGAACCCCGAAGCGTTCGATTGGTGCAGCACCTGCCGGTCGTGCGCTGAGCGCCCGCAGAAAAAGCGTTGCATCGCGACCATCCGGGATACGGGATACAGGTCGTTCTGCCAAATGATCCCCGTCGCGATCGCCATAGGGTTCATCCGACCAGACGATATAGTGATCATCGTCGGCTTCCACCGCGCCTGGCCCCAGCGTGTTGCGAAGTCGCTGGTCCAGCACATCCACGGCCGTTGGCGGCACGACATCGTAGCCGCCGAGAAGAACGATGCCGACGAGCTGCGAATCATTTTGCAAGCGCGTCCTGACGATCTGTGCTGCCGCTGCTGCATTGCCATCGACCTCGCAAATCGGGTGGTTGGCCGCGCGTACGGCGTCGAGCGCGGCGCTGGCCTCGCGCGTCCCGATGTTCCTGCTCAGCCGTTCCGAATTGGTCACGAACAACAGATTGGGCAGGGACCGGCCAGATGCCAGAACGACGGTCGGCACCGCGCCGATGGCTGGTTGCCGGCGATCATTGCGAAGACTTCCCGTATTCTCGCTGCCGCGGCGTGGCACAGTCTGCTCGGCTCCCGTGGTCGGTCGGCCGGATCGGTTGTCGAGCCCGTTGCGCACGACGATGTCGATACCGCCCACTGTCATGTCGATGGCGCTGGCGGGCAGATTGACGATGATCACTTGGGGCGCGGCCTGATTGACCGTCGCACTGACGACCGCTTGGACAGACGTGGCTGAAGATGTGGTCGCGATCTCACCAATCTCGTCCTGCCCATTGGGTGTGAAATCGTTTAATCGTCCGCGCGCCTTTTCGATCGCCTCGTCCGGCTCCAGATGGGGCCGTACCGCGATATGGCCGTTTCGGTCCGTTCGGGCGAAACGGATCTGGCGGCTGCGGCGCTTCAGCATCTGCAATACACCTGGATATGGATGCGATGCGTCGTTTATGCCGCCGCTATGTATGATGATCGGTGGCTCGCCGAGCGCGCTCAACCAGTCGTCATCCTGCCCATTATGGCTGGAATGATGTGTTGTCTTCAGAACCTTGTAGGGGCCGGCGGCGATAACGCGTTCCCGCAGCTCACGCACTTCGTCGTCAGCATCCTTGACCCCGGGTTCCGCGAATTGCATGTCGCCGGCAAGCAATACGCGCGCATTCTTTGGCCCGAAGGCAAAGGTGATGCTTTGGCAGTTCATGCCATTGCCCCGCGGATTGCGGCGGCCGTCGCGCTGCAGCTCCTGCTCGACTGCGGCGCGGTACATGGCGACCGGGTCGGTAATACGGTCGACCCGCATGACCTGGTCGGCGACGACGGCCGCATCCTTATTGGTATTGCTGATCTGCTCGGCACAGAATAACAATTGTGCCTCGGATGGCCCCAGCAGGGTTGCGCCCGTCGGCCGCAACAGGTCAACCAATTCATCGCGCAGTTTCTTTCCGCGATAGAATTCGACCTTCGTCCCGCGCTGCTTCAGATTCTCGATCATGTCCGCATAGCGGCCTTCGACCGTTGCTGCAGCATCGAGGAAATCGGCCAGCGCGGCGTCGTCGAGGTCGCTTGCATCTTCCTCGCGCAATGCGGTCGCCAAGCGATAGGCTGGATCGTTGACGGCGTCAGTCGGCGCATCATCGTCCGACGTTCTACCGAAGCCCAATTGCGGATCGGTAATCAGGGCCCAATCAGCGTCAATGACTTCATTGGCGACGAGATCGGGCAAGCAGCCGATATGGTCATTGTGGCCGTGCGTCACCACAAGAAGGCTGATATGGTGCGGCGCTTCTTCCTGCAGGATTTCAGCCAACTGATCGGGAATGGATGGTCGGCCATTACGCCCCACGACATCGCCGCGATGGCTGCCGTCGATCAATACGCGGGTCTTGCCGAAGATGACAAGCGTACACTCGCCATACTTCTCATCCCCAACATCGAGGAAATGGTAGGTCCCGTTACGGGTGGCGTCCGGCAAATGGCTATCTACGTCAGCAAGCGTCGGTCCCGGGCACATAGTGTCCTCCCTGGAAGCTGCTTCAGATCGAGTGCTACGCGGCGAATTTGGGTGTTTGCGTGCAGACCATATGCCTCCAGCCAGACTCCATTCAATAGAATAATAGTTAATGACTACATTTAAAAATAGCGTCAATCGATAACGAGGTACTGCAACTGTCACAGATGTCCTGTAGTGGCGTTTGCCTCGTTTAGTACTTCCCTAAGTGACAATACATGCCGTTGTGAACCAGTTTGCCGGTGGCTCTTTCTCCTTTTCTGAGCAGAGGATAAGTGATTTTCTGGCGCCGCTTTCATCAACATCAACTTGTTGTGGACAGGGGATGCCATGCATTGGCAGCGCGAGATCTGGCGGCGACGGCAGGCGGCAGTCCTGCTGTCATTGTTGCTCGCCGCGTGTTCCACCGCCGATTACCAGAAGCCGATCGATGATTTTGCGGCGGCGACGACCGATGCTAACGCTTCGCTGGCACAGCTGAACGATCAGGTCACCGATGCCTATAAGGCGGTGCTCGATCGCAGCGTCATCGAGGGCAAGATGTTCATCAAGATGGCAGATGCCAACTGCCAAACTACGTCGGAACGATGCCAGCTTATCGTCCTCGCGGATGAGGGCGATGAGGGGGAGCCATATCCCCCGCAGCCGCCGTTGACGGACATGACCTTGGTCATGTCCGGCATCGCGAGCTACGCACAGAATTTGAAGGATCTTTTGGCGGCTGATACAGCGAGCCAAGTCGAGACGCAGGTGAATGCGACGTTGGCGAGCGTGCAGAACCTGGCCGCGACTGTTGCCACAGCAGAGGGGCGGCCGGCCGGATCCGTGCCGGCCTTTGCGACACCGGTCGGCGCCGCCGTCAACTGGGTCGTCGGCAAATATGTCGACCACGTAAAGGAAGACGGCCTGCAGGAGGCAACGGCCGCCGCCAAGCCGGTGATCCGGCAGGCGGCCGATCGCTTCGCGATGACGGCGACATTCGTGTCCGACGTGCCGCGCTCCGAACTCGCCGAGGATGTCTCAAAGGCGCTCGATGATTTTCGCGCCAACGGGAATGCCTCAACGCTGTCCGCCTTGGCATCGAGTGCTGCGCGCTACGACCAGCTGCTGGTCTCCGCACCACCGCAATTGTTCGAGCGCTTGGGGGTTGCGCATGATGCCCTAGCCGATGCGTTGCAGGACCAGGGCGTGACGGCGGCCGATGCCATGGCGCAGATTGAGGCCTTTGCGGCTGAGGCCCAGAAGCTGGCAAAGATCATCAAGGATATCAAAGCTGTCGGCGGGGAGGGCTAGATCATGGCGACAGAACAGCTTTCCGCGGCAGACGTCATCGCTTCTGCCAATGCCGCGCGACAGAACCTCGCCAATCTCGAACGCGAGCTGCAGGACGAGATCGACGTGATCGATTTCACCGCCTTCAAGGCCAAGCGTCAGCTCACCGCCGAGGAGAATACGCGTCGCCGGGAACGGCGCGCCACGCAAGCTGAGGTGCGCGAGGGTTTTCGAGTTCTGGCTTTCGTCACCGCCCGCCGCCTCGACGAGACCGCGGAGGTAAAGAAGCTTCTGCGCGACATCACCACGATCAATGATGGCCTGCAGGACGATCTCGCCAAGCTGAAAAAGCTCGAGAACTACGCCAAGGTTGCCGCCAAGGTCGCGGACACGCTCGCAAAGGCGGCCGAAAGGCTCGCCCAGGCGGCAGCAAAGGCCCTCTTGTAAACTGACGTCATAGCCTCGGCGCCGACTTACCGGCACTGGCCGTCAGAATCTCGTTCAGTCGATCTTTAGGCTATCTATCGCCCGTGACTTTCTTCACGCGCCCGCGCTTCAGTGTTTCGCGCACTTTCTCGAATTCCTCGAAATAGTCACCGTACTCGACCATCTCCCGAAAATTATCCTCGGCCTTGCGCCCAAGTTTCGTGGCGACCGAGTTAATGAGTAGGTTGACAATCACGCTGATGCTGGCTGAGGAATCCCAGAAAGTCTTCACATAAGTATGACCTTCGAGCACCAAATCGGTGAAGTCGTGCGCCCAGTGACTGAACATGTCGGTGACGATGACGATTGGCAGCTTCTTTTCCTGGGCCTTGCGCGCGAGCATCATCGATTTCCGCGCATAGGCGATCGTATCGAAGAGTACCAGGCAGCTTTCCTTCGCGGGCGCTTGCAAAACCTCCGAGAAGGTACCTGCGGTGCCCTCGGCAAAATGAACGCCGGGGCGCGCGTATTTCAGCCGATTGGCAAAGTCCAATGCCAATCCCTTGCTGGCCTGGAAACCGCAGACAAAGACGGTTCTGCGCGTTGCCAGCAGGTCGACAGCACCGGCCCATTCTTTGGTCCCAGTCAATTCATATGCCTTGACGACGGCCTTCAGTTCCAGTTTGAGGCTTTCGGCCAACCCGTCATGGTGAACCTGGAATCGCTCCATGGCGTTGTCGACGTCCGGATGATCGCCACTGATCTTACCGCGGGTCGCATTCTTAAGGTCACGAAGATTGCGATAACCGAGTGAGCGAATGAACCGGATAACACTCATCTCGCTGACCCCGACGCGATCAGCAATGGACAAACCGGTCTCGAAAGCAATCGCATGGGGGCGCCTGTGTGCAAGATCCGGCGACAGCTCGACCATTTCCAGCAATTCCGCAGCCTTGTGGCGGGCTGCCGCTGGCTTGAACAGGCCATGTCGGATCATGGGCTCGGCAATGGTTTCGCCAATGGGCAGTCGCGGATTGAGCGAATCATAGGGACTCTGGAAGATCATCTGCACCGAGCGCCGAAAGCGCCGCAGAGCGTCGCCACTGAGCGCCGTCACGTCTTGGCCGTTGCATTGGAGCGTGCCACCGGACGGCCTTACCAGCCCAATGATCGCACGGGCGATCGTGCTCTTGCCCGAACCGCTTTCGCCGACGATGGCAAAGCTCTCTCCAGCCCGTACCTCAAAGGTGACATTGTCGACCGCGCGGAAGGACCGGTCGCCCCGCGAGAAAAGTTCGCCGATCCTTGTCGGCCGGGGAAAGCTGACGACAAGTTCGCGAACTCTGAGCAGGGCCGGGGCGGAAGAGGATGTGGTGCGGGGCGCAGCCGGCGCCCAGCGACCAGGTTGAGAGGCGATCAGGAGCCGCGTGTATTCATGTTTGGGATCAGCGACGACAGCTACCGACGCCCCGTTCTTGCCTTCGCAGCTGCGCCGGCTCGCCAAGCGAGCCTCCATCGGGATCGGCCGCAATGGGACGCCCGGCGGGAACAATTCCGGCGACATCTTCCTCGCCATTAGCACGGCAAACGACCGGACACGTCAGGCCAGCATGACACCAATCCAGAATATGGAATTCATTGCCGACGAGGGCTGCGATGCCTTCTATCTGGCAGCCGTGGAGGCCATTGAGGAAGCAGTGGTGAACGCCCTGGTGGCGGCTGAGGACATGGCGACGTTCAAACCGTCAGGGAGATTGTGCAAGGCAATTGATCACACTGAACTGGCGCGGCTCTTCCGGAAGGTTAGCGCTCTCAATGAGTTCATGACCTAAGAGAAGCTGCGACTGACCAGTACTTTAAGATTGTCGCCTCGCCGATGTCACGACCATCGGCGAGGCATCATCGCCAGTTGTTTGATTCAGTTCTTGTCCGACAATCCGAACAATTCGGCTTTGGACAAGAATGACGAACCTATTGCTGCACGCGCGGTATGCGGCGGAGCATGCGGTAATAAAGCGGCTGGTTGTCCGGCGTCGTCAGTGTCATCAGCACGTCGCCGGGCAAGGCCTGCATGCCCAGCATCAGCCCGGCATTGGTGACGGTATAGACCCGCCAGGTCTGCGTCCCTTGCGCCGACCAGCCGGTGACGGCCACGGGTGTCACTGACATGACGCCGCCTGCCATGCGGTAGGTGTCGTACATCGGCGCCTGTGCCCAGGCATCCGCCAGAATCTGGTCGTTGACCGGCACCTTGGGCGCCTCCGCCCGCGTCACCAGGCCAATGCGGCCCACGCCGGTCCCGTCCATCGGGCTGATGATGAACCATTGCCAGGGATTGCTGAAGGAAGAGGTCGGGCGCGATGGCTGCACGAAGGCCGGCGGCAATTGGACCATCTGCCAGGACCCAATCAAGTCATTGGGTTGGGCCACATTCATCCGGGCGGGGGGCAAGGGGGCTGCCGGCGTGGCGACGGGGGCCACCGGCTGCACCGGTTCGCTCGCACCGCCGCTCCAGGGCTGGCAGCCTGTAACGACTGAGGCGCCCATCATAACTGAGATGAGCAGGCCGCGTATCTTCATGATCAAATCTCCCCCGATCGCTGCCCGCCAGCCGGGCCCGGTCTGGGGGCAGTTTAGCGAGCGAAATCCGGACTGAGAAGCATTCTGCGACCGATTCGGGCCCCCCAAGGCGCAAATTTCGTGTCGAATCAGGCCCTTTTTTGCCCCCGGCAGGGTCCGCTCCTGTACGATCATGCGGCGTGAAGCAGTTCACAGCCGCCGGCTCCGGGGGAGGCCACATGATTGTCGTCATGTCGCTTGAGGCCGACGGGGAACCTACCTAGCCTGCTGCCCCGAAGACCGGCGGCCAGTCAAAGGAGATTAAGGATGCCACTTTCGAAACGCGATTTTCTGCTCGCCTTGCCCGCCTCGTTGGCGGCCGGTTGGCTCCTGACCCGCCCCGGCTTTGCGGCGGAAGGGACGGCGGGCAAACTCTCGCGCCTGGCCGGCCCGGTCACGATCATCCGCAGCGGGGTGGAGAGTGCGGCCGCGCCCGGGCAGGACGTGCTGGTCAGCGACAGCATCCGCGCCGGTGCCGACGCACGGGCCGAAGTCACCTTCTCTGACGGATCGGTACTGACCGTCGGCCCGGGCAGCGAGGTGGCGATCGCCTTCTTTGCACCCGAGGCGCAGGAATCCTCGGCGGTGCTCGACGTCATCGCCGGCATCGCCCGGGTCACGGTCAACAAGGCCACCTCCTGGGGCCGCTTCGATGTCCGCACGACCACGGCGGTGGCCTCGGTCCGCGGCACGGATTACCTGGTCGAGAATACCGGCGCCAAGACGGCGGTCTTCGTGGCCGAGGGGCGCGTCGCGGTTTCAAGCCGTGCCGGCAGCGGCACCGTGGTGTTGCGCCAGGGCCAGGGTGTCGACGTGACGGCTGAGAAGGGCCCGCTCACGGTGAAAACCTGGGGGGCCAAACGGCGCGACGAGGCACTGGCCCGCGTGACCATTCCCTAACGTGGCGCCACCAAACGACAACGGTATGCGGAAAGCAAAGCGAGGCTGGGTGAGCCTCGCTTTGGTGCTTCTCCTCGGCGTGGCGATCGGCTGGCTGCATCTTTCCAGCGATCCTTGGCTGGAAGGGGTCGACCAGGGTGCTGCGCTCGATTGGCGCTTCCGCCTGCGCGGGCCGGCCGAGCCACCGGTCGACATCGCGATTATCGTGGTCGACGACCGGTCGCTGGCCCAGATCGGCCAATGGCCCTGGCCGCGCGCCAAGCTTGCCGAGATTGTCGACGTGTTGCGCCTTGCCGGTGCCAAGAGCATCGGCTTCGACATCCTGCTGTCGGAACACGAGATCGACACCGACGGTGCCGGCGACCGGGTGTTGGCCGACGCCTTGCAACGTCAAGGCCATGCCGTGATCGCCACCGCTTTGCTGTTCAACGACGGCTCGCCCAGCGCCGGCAAGGTTGAGGAGGTGGGGCAGATCGCCATCGGCAACATCGTCAACCAGCAGATGGGACCCGGCCACGTCATCACGGCCGACGAGATCCTGCGGCCATTGCCGGCATTTGAAAACGTGGCGGCGGTCGGCCACGTCAATCAGCAATCCTCCGAGATTGGCCAGACCCGCACGCAATATCCAGCCATCGCTTACGCTGGGGCGCTGATCCCGTCCTTCCCGTTATTGCTCGCCGCCCGCCAGCAGGATCTGCCGCTGAGCGCCATCGGCTTTGATTATGCCGGTCGGCTGATTTTTGGTACGCAGAAATTGCCGCTCGATGACCGCTACGGAATGGGCCTCAATTATCTTGGACCTACCGGCACCTTTCGTACCTATTCGGCGATGGATCTCCTGGAACGGCGCATTCCACCGCCGCTGCTCAAGGATCGCGCGGTGCTGGTCGGCGTTTCAGCGACATCGCTCGGCGACAATTTCACGACGCCTTATTCTCTCGACCTGCCTGGGGTCGAGGTTCTCGCCACGGCCACGGACAATCTGATGCGTGGATCGGGGTTGATCCGCACGCCTGAACAGCGCGTCTTGGAAGCCATCGCCATCATTGCGCTGGCCCTGTCCTCCTGGCGGCTCGGTATCCGTGCCCAGCGCCTGGTCTGGGGGCTCTTCAACAATCTCGCCTTGCTGATCGCGTGGCTGGTTTTTGCGCAACTGATGTTCTCTCACGCCAATCGGCTGGTGGCGATGAGCGGGCCGATGGCCGCGATCATCGCGGGCGGGGCGCTAGGGCTTCTGGCCCGCCTGGTGCTGGAACGGCGCCTGCGTAACGAAGCGGAACGTCATCGCGGCAACTTGGCGCGCTACGTGCCGCCCAGCCTGGCCGAAACGCTGGCCGAGCGCGCGACCCCGGCCTTTGATGCACGCGAACAATTGGCCGCGGTGATGTTCGTCGATCTGCAGGGCTTCACCCATGCCAGCGAGGAACGATCGCCCGCCGACACGGCGCAGTTCCTCAAATCCTTCCACGCGCAGATCGAGGATGTGGTCGCCGCGCATGGCGGCATCGTCGCCCAGTTTCTGGGTGACGGCGCATTGATGCTTTGGGGACTGCCGCAACCGCGTGAAGATGACCCAGTGCGCGCCTTGGCCTGCGCCCGCGATATGCTGCTGCGGCTGCGGCGCTGGCATCCCGAGAACCCGGCACGGGCCGGCTTGCATTTCGGCCCCGTCGCGATGGCGCAACTGGGTGGGCGTCATCAGGCGCAATTGGCGGCGGCGGGCGATACGGTGAATGTCGCCAGCCGGTTGGAAGCGGCGGCGAAAGCAACCGGCACGGTTCTGGTCATATCCGACGATATGGTCAGCGCCATCCGCGCCTTGGGGCGCGAAGATCTTATCAGCGGTCTGGTGGCGCGGCCGGAGCAGCCGGTGCGCGGGCGCGATAAGCCGATCAGCTATTGGTCGGCGGCAAGCTGTGCCGATCTGGCGTGATGGCGATGCCCCGGACAATTTCCTGGCGCCGGTTATGGCCGCTGCTGATCCTGGCGGCAGGCGCGGTCCTGTTCCTGGCGCTGGGCGGGACCGATTGGCTGAGCCTTGAGACACTGCGCGCGCGCCATGCCGGACTCGCGGCCTTCGTCGACGCACATTATGTGCAGGCGGCGCTGCTCTATGTGCTGATCTATCTGGTGACCGTCGCCCTGTCCGTCCCGGGCGGAACCGTGCTGACCTTGGTCGGCGGCTTCCTGTTTGGCGTCTTCGCCGCCACATGCTACATCCTTGTGGCAGCTACGGCGGGGGCTGTGATCGTCTTTTTGATCGCGCGCTCGTCTCTGGGCGAGCCTTTGCGGCGGCGGGCGGGGCCCTGGTTTTCGAAGCTCGCTGCAGGGTTCGCGCGCGATATGTGGAGTTACATGTTGATCCTGCGCCTGGTGCCGCTTTTTCCCTTCTTCGTGGTCAATCTGGTGCCGGCATTCCTCGGCGTATCGCTGACCTGTTTTGCCGTCACGACCTTCATTGGCATTCTGCCGGCGGTCCTGGTCTATACCTCCCTCGGCAGCGGGCTGGGAACGGCGCTGGCCAGCGGCGGCGACCTCGCTGTCGCCGTCTCGCCGCAGATCATCTTAGGCCTGCTGGGCCTTGCGCTTCTGGCGGCCCTGCCGGTTCTCTATCGGCGTCGCAACGGACGCGGTGCGTCCCATGACTGAGATGCCGACCCTTACCCCCGACATCTGCGTCATCGGTGCCGGTTCCGGTGGCCTGACCGTGGCGGCAGGTGCAGCACAGCTCGGCGCCAGCGTCGTGCTGGTCGAAGAAGGCGAGATGGGCGGCGACTGCCTCAATTCCGGCTGCGTGCCGTCAAAAGCTCTGTTGGCGGCTGCTCACCAAGCGGCCACCGTATCGCAGGCGAAGAAATTTGGCGTCAGCTTCCGCGCACCCACGATCAACCGCGCCAATGTCGCCAAGCACATCGCCGGTGTCATCGCTGGCATCGCACCGCATGATTCAGTCGAGCGTTTCGAAGGACTTGGCGTGACCGTTATCCGTGGACGCGGGGTGTTCGCTGCACCCGACGCTGTCATCGCGAATGGGCAACGCATCCAGGCTAAACGCTTCGTGATCGCCACCGGGTCGAAGCCCGTTTTGCCGCCGATCGCCGGTCTCGACGGCATCAGGCCCTTCACCAACGAAACGATCTTCGGCGTGACGGAGCCGATCGAGCATTTGCTGGTCATCGGCGGCGGTCCCATCGGTGTCGAGATGGCGCAGGCACAACGGCGCCTGGGTGCCAAGGTGACGTTGGTCGAAATGGCGCGCCTGCTGCCCAAGGATGATCCCGAACTGGTGGGCTTCGTCCGGACGGCGCTTGCGGCGGATGGTGTCGATCTCAAGGAAGGCACCAACATCATCCGCCTGGAACGGAACGACGACGGCATTGCCGCTCACCTGGCCAACAATGAAGGTACGACGGAGGAGATCGCCGTCAGCCACGTGCTGGTGGCTGTGGGCCGCCGTCCCAACACGGATGGCATCGGTCTGGAGCGCGCTGCTGTTACGCTGAAGGGCAGTACGATCCAGGTCGATCAGCGCTTGCGCACCAGCAACCCCCGCATCTATGCCATCGGCGATTGCGCAGGTGGTCCTGCGTTCACGCATGTTGCCGGCTACCACGGTGGCATCGTGCTGCGGAACATCCTGTTCCGCCTGCGCGCCAAGGTGAACCCGGATCTCATTCCCTGGGTGACGTTCACCGAGCCGGAACTGGCCTATGTCGGGTTGCTGGAGACGGCGGCACGGGCGCGGTTCAAAGACGTGCGGACCGAAACCCTCGATTTTGACACCAATGACCGGGCCCGCACCGAACGCCGCGACGCAGGGCGAATCAAGATCGTGCTGCGTGCTGGCGGCCAGATCCTGGGCGTCGGCATTGTCGGCCCGCAGGCCGGTGAATTGCTGGCACCCTGGTGCCTTGCGATCGCCCGCGGGCTCAAGCTCTCGGCCATGGCGGGCCTGTTGCTGCCCTATCCGACCTTGTCCGAGATATCGAAACGTGTTGCTGGAAACTACTACGCGCCGCGGCTGTTCAGCGTCGGCGTGCGGGCCCTCGTCCGCGGACTAATGAAGCTGCCATGACGGATGCCGACGTCAAGCTGCCGACCTTTGGGCGTGGCCTTTCGGCCCGGGTGTTGGTGCTGACGATTCTCTTCGTGCTGGTCAGCGAGGTCCTGATCTATGCGCCCTCGATCGCGCGCTTTCGCCTCGATTGGCTGGAAGAAAAACTCAACACCGCGCATCTCGCCATCCTCGCCTTGGAAGCGACGCCGGACTACATGATCGATCCGGAGCTGGAAGTGCGCCTCCTCAACCATGTGGGCGCCCGCATCATCGCGCTCCGCACCGGTGACGGAAAGAACCTGATCCTGCGTGGCTCGACGCCCTCGCTGCTGGTCGATGTTACCGTCGATCTCGGCGATCGCGGCTTTTTGCCCTTGCTCGAGGACGGCTTCGAAACCCTGTGGCAAGGCCGCAACCGCGTCATGCGTGTCAAAGGCTATTCGCCCCGTGCCGCCGATGTCGTCGTCGACGTGGTGTTCGATGAATGGCCGTTGCGCCAGGCGATGATCGCCTATTCCTGGCGTGTGCTGGGCTTCTCCATCGTCATCTCGCTGATCACGGCGGCGTTGCTGTTCGGTGCGCTGCAATGGCTGATCATCCGGCCGATGCGGCGTTTGACAGGTGGCATGGTGGCCTTCCGCCAGGATCCCGAGGCCGAGCGTGGCGATTTCGGCGAGACTGCCCGCGGCGATGAGATTGGCGTGGCTGAGCGCGAATTCGGCGTGATGCAGGACCGCGTGCGACAGGCCTTGCAGCAGCGCGCGCGCCTTGCGGCCCTAGGCACGGCGGTCACCAAGATCAACCACGATCTGCGCGGGATTCTTGCCACAGCCCGTCTGGTCACCGACCGGCTCGCCGAAAGTGACAATCCGGAGGTGCGCAAGCTGGCGCCGGCCTTGCTGCGCTCGCTCGACCGCGCGGTCGATCTTTGCTCCGACACGCTCAATTTCACCCGCGAGGGGCCGCCCAAGCCGGAATTCGAACTCTTTGCGCTCAAAGAACTGGTCGATGAAGTGGGCGAGAGCCTCGGCAAGCTGCTGACCGAGGGCAAGGCCTGGATCAGCGATGTGGCCGACCATCAGCAGATCCGTGCCGACCGCGGGCAGGTCTATCGCATCCTGCGCAATCTTGGCGAAAACGCCTTGCAGATGGGCGCGAAGACCGTGACCTTGCGCGCCGTGGAGGTGGCGGGCGTCCTTGAAATCACCATCGCCGATGACGGGCCGGGCCTCTCCCGCAAGGCGCTGGAGAATCTGTTCGTGCCGTTCAAGGGCTCGGCCCGGGCGGGCGGCACGGGCCTTGGCCTCGCCATAGCCCGCGAATTGATGCGCGGGCAGGGCGGCGATCTGCGCCTCCTCGAGACCGGCGCCGGCGGCGCCGTGTTCTCGCTTACCCTGCCGGCAGCCGCGCAAGTGAATTGAAAATCGACGCGCGCGCGGCAATACTGCGAACGAATCTCAAACACACTGGGGGATGATCCGTGAAAGCCGAACTCGACCACAGCGTCAAAGCCGATCTCGAACGCAACGGTTTCATGCTGCTGCTTGGGCTCTTCGCCCTGGCGGGACTCTACGTCGCCTCGCGTGCTGGCGGCGGCATTCCCTATCTGGGTGGCATCGGCTTCAGCCTGATCTGTGTCGCCGGGCTGTTCTATTCGATCGCGAAGGTCAAAGCCTTCAGGTAAGCGCTCTCCGGCAGGCCAGGATGCACCGGATGGTCAGGCGCGGCGCCCGTGTGATAGAGCATCCGGGCATTTCGCCCAGCCTCCTGGATCCCGCGTGCTGCCTGCTTGATCAGCTCATCGGCCGGCATGTTATGCGAGCATGAGCACAGCATCAGGATGCCGTCCTTGCCGACGCAGGAGGCGGCAAGGCGTGCCAGCTTCCGGTAGGCGCGCGCACCCTGGTGGAAATCCTTCTTCGATTTGACGAAGGCAGGCGGGTCGGCAACGACGATATCGAAGCGCTTCTGGCCAGCTGCTATTTCCGGCAGCACGTCGAACGCGTCGCCCATGCGCGTCTCAAAGCGCGCGGCATGGCCGTTGATCTCGGCGGCGCGCTTGGCAAACTCCAGCGCCGGAGCGCTGCGGTCGAGGGCCAGCACATGCTCGGCACCAGCCTTCAAGGCCTGGTTGCCGAAGCCACTCATATAGCAATAGGCATCGAGGACATGGGCACCCTTGGCCAGGCGCGCAATGAGGGCGCGGTTGTCGCGCTGGTCGAAGAACCAGCCGGTCTTCTGCCCGGCGCGCGGATCGCACAGGAATCTGGCGCCATTCTCGATCACTTCCACCGGTTCGTCGAGGTTGCCTTTGAGCACACGGCTCAAGGGTTCCAGCCCTTCGAGCTCACGTGCCGGGCCGTCGCCGCGGGCGACGATGACGCGCGGGCTGAGCAGGGCGTCGATGGCGGCGCTGAGCGTCTCCAACTCGGCATCCATGCCGGCGCTGGAGACATCGATGACGACGACATCGCCATAGCGGTCGATGACGCAGCCGGGAAAGCCATCGGCCTCGGCATGCGCCAGGCGATAGAACGGCACGTCGATGAGCCGCTCGCGCAGCTTCAGCGCCCGCTCCAGGCGGCGGCGCCAGAACTGGACGTCGATCTCAAGGCTGTGGTCGCGGGTGATGACGCGCCCGCTGATGAGCGATTTCGGGTTGAAGAAGACGAGGCCGATCGGCTTGCCGTCCGCCTGCCGCAGGGTGGTGATGGTCCCCGGCTTGATCGCCTTCAGTTCCGGCCCGCTCTGCAGCTCATTGGAGTAGATCCAGGGGTGACCGCCAAGGACACGCCGTTCCTCGCCCGATTTCAGGTGGATCGTGGGCCGTTTCGTCATCAATAAAGTCCTGTTGAAGCAGTGTTAATGGCGGCGGGAACACAGCACGCCTAGTCGCCGAGCGCAATGCCCTCGCGGCGCGGATCGCTGGCGCCCAGGAGCCCCGTCCCGTCGAGCACGATGACATTAGCACCGCTGTTGAGTTCCTGCACCTTGACCTTGTGGCCACGGGCCATGAGCGCCGTCTGCAGGGCATCCAGGCCGCGCGCTTCCTCCAGCACCGTGGGGCCATTGCGGTTGAGGAAATGCGGCGCGGCGATGGCGGCCAGGGGATCGCGCCGCCAGTCGACAAGGTTGACGATCGATTGGGTTACATAACCGATGATGTTGGCCCCGCCCGGCGAGCCCAGCACAGCCCGGAGGGTGCCGCTTTTGCGGTCGAAGACCAGGGTCGGCGACATGGAGGAACGCGGCCGCTTGCCCGGTTCCGCCCGGTTGGCGGCGGCGCGGCCCTGTGCCGCCGGGGCAAAGGCGAAATCGGTCAGCTGGTTGTTGAGCAGGAACCCGTCCACCATGAGATGCGCCCCGAAGGCGCCTTCGATCGAAGTGGTGAAGCTCACCGCATTGCCGTCGCGGTCGACCACCGACATGTGGCTGGTCGAAAGCGGCTCGGCAGCCTGGCGTGCCGGCAGGGCGCCAAGGAGGCTTGCCTCGGCCGGCCGGCCAGGCAGCGCCTCGCCCATCGATTTGGCGGGATCGATATCCGCCGCCCGGCTGCTCAGATATGCCTCCTCCAGCAGGCGATCGACCTGCACCGGCACGAAATCGGGATCGGCCAGATAGCGTTCGCGATCGGCAAAGGCGAGGCGGCTCGCCTCCGCGATGAGATGCACGGCGTCGATGCCATCGGGTGGCATGGCGCCGAGGTCAAAATGGCGCAGCATGCCGAGGATCTGCAGGATGGCGACGCCGCCCGATGATGGCGGCCCCATGGCGCAGACACGCGCGTCGCGATAGTCGAGGCAGGGGACGGGGCGCGTCTGCGCCTGATAGCCGGCGATGTCGTCCGTCGTCATCCCACCGCGGTTGGGTGCGGCCGCGTCGACCGCCGCGGCGATGTCGGCAGCAATAGACCCTCGATAGAAAGCGTCGGCACCGCCCGTGGCGACGGCGCGCAAGGTGCGGGCGAGGGCGGGATTCCGGAGCCGCGTACCGGCTCTGAGCGGCGTGCCATCGGCGTTGAAGAAATAGCCGCGCGTGCTGGGTTGTGCCGCAAGCACCGCATCGTCGGCGATATCCTCGGCAAGGCGGGTCGAAACGGCAAAGCCGTCCTCGGCCAGCGCGATCGCCGGCTCAAAAAGCGTGTGCCAGGGCAGACGCCCATGCGCGCGATGCGCCAGTTCCAGCATGCGCAAGGTACCCGGCACACCGACCGAAAGGCCACCCGGCACCACGTCGGCAAAGCTGCGCGGCAGCCCGTCATCGCCGAGGAACATCCAGCGATTGGCGCTTTCCGGCGCCGTCTCGCGCCCGTCATAGCTCTCCAGCGCCTGCGTGCCGGCACTGTAATGCAGCAGGAAGCCGCCACCGCCGATGCCGGAGGATTGCGGCTCGACCAGCGTGAGGACCATCTGCATGGCAATGGCAGCATCGACCGCCGATCCGCCCTGGCGCAGGATGTCGCGGCCGATCTCGGCGGCAAGGGGGTGCGCCGCCACCACCATCTGGTGTTCGGCGCGGACGATGCTGGAAGCCGCGTGCGGTGCGGGCGCCGCAACCGGCGTGCTGCAGGCGCCAAGAGCAATCAGCGCCGCGGCGAGAGCGAGGCGCCGGCAGCAGCGCATCAGCTGCGCACGCCGCGCAGGCGCTCGGAGCGGCGGCGCAGCAACTCGACCGTTACCAGCATCACGGCGGCGGCGATCACCAGCATGGTGGCGGCGGCGGTGATGGTGGGGCTGATCTGTTCGCGAATGCCGCTGAACATCTGCTTTGGCAAGGTGCGCTGGTCGGGGCTGGCGATGAACAGCACCACGACCACTTCATCGAACGAGGTGACGAAGGCAAAGAGGGCGCCAGAGATCATGCCGGGTAGGATCAGCGGAAAGGTCACCTTGCGGAACACCGTCATCGGCGAGGCGCCAAGGCTTGCCCCCGCGCGCATCAACGACTGGTCGAACCCGGTGAGCGTCGCCGTCACGGTGATCACCACGAACGGGGTGGCGAGCGCGGTATGCGCCAGGATGATGCCGAAATAGGTGTTGTTGATGCCGAGATCGGCGAAGAAGAAATACATGCCGACCGCCGTGATCACGACCGGCACGATCATTGGCGAAATGAGCAATGCCATCACGCCGGCACGGTAGGGGAAATTGGCGCGGCTGAGACCGAGTGCCGCCAGCGTGCCAAGGGTCATCGACAAGGTGGTGGAGCAGAGGCCCACGATGGTGCTGACCTTGAGCGCATTGAGCCAGCGCGGATCTTGGAAGAAATCCGCGTACCATTTCATCGACAGGCCCGGCATCGGATAGGTGAAATAAGGCTCCGAATTGAATGACAGCGGCATGATCACGATGATCGGCGCGATCAGGAACAGCAATGTCAGGGCGCAGATGACGATGAGGGCGGCACGCCAGACGCGCTCAACCGGTGATGCGTAATGCGGAAGACCGAGCATAGGCGTTATCCGAGCTTCATCTTGTCGATGCCGACAAGCTTGTTATAGACGGCGTAGAGAATGAGCGTGCCGAGGAGCAGGATGGCGCCCAGCGCCGATGCCTGGCCCCAGTTAAGCTCACGGTTGGTATAGTTGGCGACGAAATAGCTGATCATCTGGTCGGTCGGCCCACCCACCAGCGCCGGCGTGATGTAATAGCCAAGGCACAGAATGAAGGTCAGCAGGCAGCCGGCGGCGATTCCCGGCATGGTCTGCGGGAAATAGATCTGCCAGAAGGCGCTGAACGGGCCCGCACCCAGCGAGCGCGCGGCGCGTACGTAATTGGGCGAAATCGTCTTCATCACGCTGTAGATCGGCAGAAGCGTGAAGGGCAGCTGGATATGCGTCATGGCGACGATGGTGCCGAAGCGGCTGAAGATCAGCTGCAGCCGGTGATCGGTGAGGCCCAGCGCCAGCAGCAGATCGTTGACCGGCCCTTCGGTCTGCAGCAGCACGACCCAGGCCGTGGTGCGAACCAGCAGCGACGTCCAGAACGGCAACAGCACCAGGATCATCAGCAGATTGCTGTGGCGCTGCGGCAGGGTGGCAAGGATATAGGCCAGCGGAAAACCGAGCAGCAGCGTCGCCAGTGTGACACCGCTGCTGATGCCCAGCGTGCGGATGAAGACGTCCTGGAAAATGGCCTGGTCGGGCGACACCTTGGCCAGATCGTCATTGGCGTCCCACCGCAAATCAACCGATTTCAGCAGATAGAAGCTGGTCACACTGTTGCTGGCACGACGCAGCGTTTTCCAGGTTTCCAGCTTGCCCCAGAAGGGGTCGAGCTTCAGGAAGGCATCCTTGTATGGCCCGGCCGTCATCTTCACGGCTGCACGCGAGGCCTGCATAACCTTGCTGCGCGCCGTGGGAATTTCATAGTTGAGGCGCTGACCGATGGCGCCCGCGGTCTTGGTCTTCTGTGCCGCCGTGAGATCGGCGGCAAGCGCCGCGAACACGTCTTCGCCCGGCACATCGAGGCCGTCCCACTGGGCAAGGGCGGTGGTGGTCAGCGGCATGTTGCGGCCGATTTCGGGATTGTCGACCGAGCGTGTCAGGAGAACGGCAATCGGCACCACGAACACGATAACGATGAACAGAAACAACGGCAGGACCAAGCCAATGGCACGCAGGCGCTGCATGCGCTCTGCACGGCGAAGTCTCGCCTTCAAGGACAGGCCGTCGCCTGAAACTGCAGTCATGGTCATCTTATCGTGGGCCGCTGAATGGATGGTTGTCTGGAACGAGAGGTTCAAATGAAATGCCGGTGGGAGACGGGCTCCCACCGGCATTCCGTCAAAAGTTTACTGCGCCAGCCAGGTATTGAAGCGGGTGCGCAGGTCTTCGCCGTTGTCACCCCAGAATTCCGGGCTGAACGAGAACGAAGACTTCAGGTTTTCCGGATAGGTCGGCAGGGTCTTGGCCAATTCCGGATCGACCAGGGCGATGGCGTCCAAGTTGGTCGGGCCGTAGGGGATGGCCGGGGCCAAGGCCGACTGGACTTCCGCCGAGCTCGCGAAGGCCAGGAACTCATACGCCTTGTCGAGGTTCGGCGTGCCCTTGGCGATCGACCACATGTCGAGATCTGGCGCCTGGGCGTCCCAGACGATCTTGAAGGTCTTGCCTTCCTTGATCGCGTTGGCGATACGACCGTTCCAGGCCGAGGTCATGACGACTTCGCCATCGGCGAGGAGCTGCGGTGCCTGCGCGCCGGCTTCCCACCACACGACATCCTTCTTAATGGTGTCGAGCTTCTTGAAGGCGCGATCAACGCCTTCCGGGGTGCCCAGCACCTCATAGACCTTGTCCTTCTCGACGCCATCGGCGATCAGCGCCCATTCCAGGTTCACGACCGGGTTCTTCTGCAGCGCGCGCTTGCCCGGGAACTTCTGCAGATCGAACAGGTCGTTGATGCTGGTCGGGCCGTCTTTCAGCTTGCTGGTGTCGTAAGCGAAGACGGTGGCGAACACGTCGCTGCCAATCGCGCAGTCGTAAGCAGCGCCGGGCAGGATCTTCGCCTTGTCGATGATCTTCGAGTAGTCGAGCGTTTCAAGCACGCTCTGGTCGCAGCCCTGGATGGCGGTCTGCGAGTCGACGTTGATCACGTCCCAGCTGACCGTGCCGCTTTCCACCATGGCGCGGATCTTGGCGACTTCGCCGGTGTATTCTTCTTCCTTGATCGTCGCGCCGGTCTTGGCGGTATAGGGCGCGAAGATGGTGTCGTGCTGCGCCTTCTGATAGGCACCGCCCCAGGACACGACGGTAAGGCCATCGGCCGCATAAGCGACCGTGGCAAGAACGCCGGCCGTTGCAACCGCGGCGACGAAGCCGGTCGTCAGCAATTTCTTATTCATTGTAAAACCCCTTCCCTGTTAACCCCAGCCGATCGGTTGACCGGCTTGGAACGCCTTTAGACTTCCGCTCGCTGATACCGGGTTCCGGCCGGAGCGGTGATAGCTCGGGCCCGGTAGCCAAAAGAATGACGGCCGCGCAGGGCGGCCGTCCAAACACATTCGTGTCAGTAAGCGTCGAGAGCGCGGCAGTCTTCCGGCTTCCAACCGACCCGGACCTTCTGGCCGGGACTGAGGCTGGGGACACCCTCGGCATTTGCCACTTTGATGATGAAATTGGCATTGCCCAGCACCGACACGCGGCAGCGCGTGTGATCGCCAAGGTAAATCAGCTCCTGCACCTCGGCATCGAACTGATTGGCGTAGGCACCGCTTTCCGGGTTGATGCGCACGCGCTCCGGTCGCAGCGACAGGGTGGTCGGACTGCCGACGCTCTGCACGCTGATCGGTATGGCGCTGACCATGCCAAAATTCGGGATCTCGACGCCGCAGGCGGTGCCGTTGACCGAGGCGATCTTGCCGTTGAGGCGGTTGTTCTCGCCGATGAACTGCGCGACGAAGGAGTTCTCCGGCTGCTCGTAGAGAGCGCTGGGCTTGGCGAGCTGCTGGATGATGCCATCATTGAACACGGCAACGCGGTCCGACATGGTCAAGGCTTCGGACTGGTCATGGGTCACATATACGACAGTGACGCCGAGGCGCTCATGGATGTGCTTGATCTCGATCTGCATGTGCTCGCGCAACTGCTTGTCGAGTGCGCCCAAGGGTTCATCCATCAGCACGAGCTTGGGGTCGAACACCAGCGCGCGGGCCAGCGCGACGCGCTGCTGCTGGCCGCCCGAAAGCTGGCCGGGGCGGCGCTTTGCCATTTGCGGCATCTGCACCATGTCGAGGGCGCGGGCAACCTTCTTGGCCACCTCGTCCTTGGCGACCTTGCGCACCATCAGCGGAAAGGCGAGGTTTTCGTCGACCGTCATGTGCGGGAACAGGGCATAGTTCTGAAAGACCATGCCAATATTCCGCTTATGCGGCGCCATGTTGTTGATTTCGACGCCGTCCAGGGTGATGCGGCCATGGGTCGGCACTTCGAAGCCCGCCAGCATCATCAAGGTTGTCGTCTTGCCGGAGCCGGATGGCCCCAAGAGCGTCAGAAACTCCCCACGCTCAATCGTCAGATTGAGGTTTTTGACGACAAGTGTCTCGCCGTCATAGGTTTTCTGAACATCTGTGAATGCAACAAACGGATCGTTGGTCGTTCCCATCGTCCCTAAGCCTGCCCTCGTGTGTAACCCTGACAGGTCACAGCATCCTGTACTTTTTATCCGTCGATGCCATTCCCAGAAGGCATTCGCGGTCGCAGTATTTTTTCTGCCATTCGCGTTTAAAGCAACCGAGCTGAACGAGTCAAATGTAAAACAGCTTTGGTCCTATAACGACCGCATTCTGGCGCTGTGGGGCGCAATCAAGGCCGCATCGCCAGCAATAACATCGTCGGCCACACCGTCGTTAAGCGGCAAGCGGCAGAAACAATTCGCGCCAGACTTCCCTCAGTGCCGTCACCAGCGCCTGCATCAAGGCTTCGTCGTGATAGGGCGTCGGCGTGAAGCGCAAACGCTCTGTACCGCGCGGCACGGTCGGAAAGTTGATCGGTTGGACATATATCTTGTGCCGCTCCAACAGGCGCTTCGCGGCCTCGCGGCAGGCCTCGGCGTTGCCGACCATCAGCGGCACGATATGGCTTTCGCTGGCCAGCACCGGCAATCCGGCCTCGGCCATCAATTCCTTCAGGCGCGCCGCGTTCGCCTGGTGCCGGCGGCGCAACTCCGTGGCGGCAATGAGGCTTTTGAGGCTGGCGCGGGCACCCGCCGCAATGACGGGCGGCAAGGCCGTGGTGAAGATGAAGCCGGGGGCAAAGCTGCGCACGAAATCAACCAACAGGTTCGACCCGGCGATGTAGCCGCCCATCAGCCCGAAAGCCTTGCCGAGCGTGCCTTGAATGACGTCGAGCCGGTGCGACAGTCCTTCGCGCTCGGCAATGCCGGCGCCGGTCGGCCCGTAAAGGCCCACGGCATGCACTTCATCAAGGTAGGTGAGCGCGCCGAAATCGGCCGCGGCATCGCAGATGGCGGCGATGGGCGCGATGTCGCCATCCATGGAATAGACGCTTTCGAACGCCACCAGCTTCGGGCGGTCGGCAGGTGCTGCCGCCAGCAGTTCACGCAGATGCGCCACATCGTTGTGGCGGAAGACATGGTATTCGGCACGGCTGTTGCGAATGCCGGCAATCATCGAGGCGTGGTTAGCGGCGTCCGAGAAGACGATGCAGTCCGGCAATTGCTTGGCCAGCACGCTGAGGGCCGCCTCGTTGGCAACGAAGCCCGAGGTGAAGGTGAGGGCGGCCTCTTTCTCGTGCCACGCCGCCAGGTCACGCTCCAGCTCAACCAGTTCATGGCTGTTGCCCGATATATTGCGTGTGCCGCCGGCGCCGGTGCCCGTGCGGGCGATGATGTCCTGCATCGCTGCCATGACGGATGCGTCCTGGCCCTGACCCAGATAGTCGTTGCTGCACCAGACGGTCACGTCGACCGGCGCCGCATCCGGTGCCGGCCGATAGAGTGCGCGCGGGAACTGCCCGGCCAGCCGCTCGATATCGGCAAAAACGCGGTACCGGCCTTCGGTCTTCAGGGCGTCGAGGCGTGCCGCGAAGATCGCGGTGTAGTCGCCGGCAGATGTGGGGGTGGGCTTAGGCATGTCCTTCACGTTTCAACCATTCATGCGTGTCCTTCAGCGCCCGGGAGAAGCGCCCGAACATCTCGCTGACCTGCGCCGTGGTCGAGATCAAGGGCGGGCAGAAGCAGAGCGAGTCTATCACCGGGCGGATGATCAGCCCGTGCTCATGCGCGAACTTGACCAGTGTCGGACCGACAGCCAGCTTCGGATCGAAGCTTTCATGGCTGGACTTGTCCTTCACCAGCTCGATGGCGCCGACCAGGCCGACCTTGCGCACGTCGCCGACCAGTGGATGATCGACGAAGGCGTTCATTTCGCGCTCGAAATGCGGCGCAATCGATCGCACATGGTCGATGATGCGCTCGTCCTCATAGATCTTGATGGTCTCCAGCGCCACGGCCGACGAAACCGGATGTCCGGAATAGGTCAGGCCATGGGCAAAACCGCCGAGCTTGTTGGAATTATCGCGCAACGCCTCAAAGACGCGCTGGTTGATGAGGATCGCCGCAATCGGCAGCTGCCCGGCGGAAAGCTGCTTGGCGGTGGTGATGATGTCCGGCTGCAGGCCGAAGGTCTGCGTGCCCCACCAATTGCCGGTGCGGCCGAAACCGCAGATCACTTCATCGGCCACCAGCAGCACATCGTATGTCTTGAGGACCTTGGTGATCTTTTCCCAATAGGTCTTCGCCGGAATGATGACGCCACCGGCCCCCTGGACGGGTTCGGCGAAGAGCGCTGCGATCGTGTCCGGCCCTTCGGCCAGGATCAGCTTTTCCAGATTGTCGGCGCAGCGTGTCGCAAACGCTTCTTCGGTCTCGCCCTTCTCGCCGAAGCGATAGTAATGCGGGCAATCCGTGCGCAGGATGCGGGCGATCGGCAAATCGAACTCGTTGTGCAGCGCCGGCAACCCCGTCAGTGAAGCGGCTGCGACCGTGACGCCATGATAGGCCTTCACGCGCGCGATGACCTTCTTCTTCTCCGGGCGGCCGAGCGCGTTGTTGAGATACCAGATCATCTTCAGCGCGGTGTCGTTGGCCTCGGAACCGGAATTGCAGAAATAGGCCTTCGACATGGGCACAGGCGCCAGGCTCACCAGCTTCTCGGCCAGCTCGACCACGGGCGAGGCCACTTTCTGCGTGAAGGTGTGATAGAAGGGCAGCGTCTCCATCTGCTTCTTCGCCGCCGCGACCAGCCGCGGCTGCGGACCGAAGCCCAGCGACGCGCACCACAGACCAGCGAGACCGTCGAAATACTCCTTGCCTTCCTCCGTGTAGATGAACGGACCATCGCCGCGCATGACGACGAAGCCGCCATCCTGTTCGTTGCGCAAGGCGTTGGTGTAGCCGTGAAAGTGATACGCGGCGTCGCGGGCAGAGAGGGAGTTCGGCCGACTGGTCTGAATGTTGGCGGTCATGATGTTCCTGATTCCAAACATAAAAAGACCAGCCGCACACATCGCGACGGCTGGTTTAATTGAACCGATCGCAATATCCTCTGTTGCTCCGCCCAAGTCAAAGGCCGGGCCCTGCATTGGGCGTAGGGCAGCCATTCGCGTGCTTCAAAATTCGTATGATTTAAAGGGGGTTGGTGATGTCGCTGCGGATCTGTGTCGGGGGTGCGACAGGTTGGACAGGCAAGGCATTGGTGGCCGGAATCGCGGAGGCCAAGGACTTGTCGCTCTCCGGCGCCGTGGCGCGGAAAGCCGTCGGGCAGGATGCCGGCAGTGTCTCTGGCATCGGTCATCTGGGCGTCGCCGTCAGCGCCAGCGTCGCCGATGCTCTGGGTAGCGAGCCGACCGACGTCTATATCGACTACACGCATCCCTCCGCCGTCAAAGCCAATACGCTGCAGGCGCTGGAACGGGGCGTGCCGGTGGTGGTCGGTACCTCGGGCCTCAGTGCTGCCGATTACGAGGAAATCGCCAGGCTGGCCGAAAAACAGGGTTTAGGCGTGGTGGCCAGCGGCAATTTCTCGATCACCGCCAGCCTGATGACGCGCTTCTCGCTGCTGGCAGCCCAGCATGTGCCGGATTACGAGATCATCGATTATGCCAAATCCACCAAGCCCGATGTGCCCTCCGGCACCGCCCGGGAACTGGCAGAACGCATGGGCGCCATTCAGAAGAGTGTCCCCGGCTATCCCATCGATAGCGTGATCGGGCCGAAGGAATCGCGCGGGGCCGATGTCGGTGGCGGGCGCGTCCACGCCGTGCGGCTGCCGAGCTATGTGCTGGCGGTCGAAACGATCTTCGGCAAGGACGGCGAACGCCTTAGCATCCGCCACGACGCCGGCAGCTCCGCCGGCCCCTATGTCGCCGGCACCTTGCTGGCAGCACGGCGGGTCGTCGCCATGAAAGGCTTGGTGCGCGGGTTGGACAATCTGCTGTTCGGACCTGTGCCCTAACGCGTCATGCCCGGGCTTGACCCGGGCATCCACTCTATCAGCCAGACCAGTGGATCCCCGGGTCTTCGCCCGGGGATGACGACTTAAGATCAATCGGCGGCCAGCGGCTCATAGAAGGCCGCAGAAAACCCCGCTTCATCGCGCGCTGCGGTGTTGAAGGGTGGCTTCAGCCGGCCGCGGAAATGCCGGCGCACCAGTTCCTGCCAAAGTGTCGCCGGGTCCCGACCCGCTTTCGCAGCGAAGAAATCGAACCAGCGTTTGCCGATGGCGACATGGCCGATCTCGTCCCGGTAGATGATCTCCAGCACGGCGGCGGAAGCCTCGTCCCCGGCCCGGCGCAGATCGGTGAGCGTCGCGGGCGTCACATCAAGCCCGCGCGCTTCCAGCACCAAGGGTACGATGGCAAGGCGCGCAAGGAGGTCATGCGCCGTCTCCTCCGCCGCCTGCCACAGGCCATCATGGGCGGGCAGGTCGCCATACTTTGCCCCCAGCTCCTTCAAGCGCTCGGACAGCAGGGTGAAATGCAGCGCCTCCTCGTCACCGACCCGGACCCAGTCGTCGAAGAAGGCGCTGGGCAGATCGGCTGACCCGAAGCGGGCGATGAGGTCCCAGGCAAGGTCGATGGCATTGAGCTCGATATGCGCCAGGGCGTGGAGGAGGGCCACGCGTTTTTCGAGGGCGCCGCCGGCCTTGCGTTTGGGCATATCCCCGGGGCGCCGCAGCTCCGGAAAAAGCCCCCGCGCGGGTCTTTTGGGCGTCTCACCTGGTGAAACAAACCGGACGGATCCGTCGCGCCAGGCCGATGCCAGCAGGCGGGCCGCGGTGGCCTTGTCGCCGGCATCGGCCGTATTGAGGACGGCAATCGCCCCTGTCGCCAGATCCAGCATCAATCCAACTGCTTGATCGCCTTGGCGACGTCCTCGACATGGCCCGGCACCTTCACCTTGCGCCAGACGTTGCGCACGACACCCTTGCCGTCGATGAGGAAGGTCGCGCGCTCGATGCCCATGTATTTCTTGCCGTACATGCTCTTCTCGACCCAGACGCCATAAGCCTCCGTCACCTTGCCGGTCTCATCCGAACCGAGGGTGAAGTTGATGTCGTATTTCTTCTTGAACTTGTCGTGGCTTTCAACCGAATCGCGGCTGACGCCGATTACCACGGCATCCAGTTTCTTGAAGGCCGGCAGGCTGTCGCGGAAGCCGCAGGCCTCGGCGGTGCAGCCGCTGGTATCGTCCTTGGGATAGAAATAGAGCACAACATTCTTACCCTTGAGTTCGCTCAGGGAGATTTTGCCGCCGCCATCGGTCTTCATCGAAAAAGCCGGTGCCTTGCTGCCGCTTTCAATCGCCATGTCAAATCTCCTCATCGGTTCTGTCGCAGTCGAAAATGGTCTTGAAGATGTCAAATACGAGCGCCTGCTGTTCCAGGATCAGTGCCTTGAGCGTTCCGAAATCCGGCTCGTTCACGATTTGCGCCAAATGCTTCTTCGCTGGGACGCCGAGCTTTTCCTCGTCGAGCTTGCTGCCGACGATGAGGCGGGTCACCTGCTGCAGGCGATGCCAGAACCTGCCGGCCTCGATCAGGCGATCGCCGATCACGGGTTCAATGAGGCCGAGAAGATGCGCCTCGCCCAGCGCAATAACCGGGTCACCGGCCACGATGCTCGGGAAGTCGACGGCGTGCTTGAGAATGAGATATTGCGAAATGAAATCGATATCGACCTGACCGCCGCGGGCATGCTTGAGGTCCCACATGTCGTCGGTCCGATACTGCATGCCCATGCGACGGCGCATGTCGAGGATGTCGGTGCGCAATTTTTCCAGATCGCGTCGCTGGCAGATGACGCGGCCGATCATCGCCATGGTGTCGTCGGCAAGGCTGGCATCCCCGGCAATGGCGCGGGCGCGGGTCAGCGCCATGTGCTCCCAGGTCCAGGCCTCGGTCAGCTGATACTTCTCGAACGGGGCAAGGCCGCTGGCGATCGGGCCGGAATTGCCACTGGGCCGCAGGCGCATGTCGACTTCGAAGAGGCGCCCTTCTTCGGTCTGAGCCGTGATGGCGCTGATGACCCGCTGCGCCAACCGCGCATAATACTGGATCGGCGCCAGCGGTTTGGCACCGCTGGAAAGCGTCGTATCCCAGTTTTCGATATCGGGCGGAATGTCGTAGACGAAGACCAGGTCGAGATCCGATGTCATGGTCATTTCCCGGCTGCCGAGCTTGCCCAGCGCCAGGAAGACCATGCCGCGACCCGGCAGCTTGCCATGCTGGATCTGGAATTCGGCCTCGACCCGCGGGAACAGGGCCGCCAGGGCGCAATCGGCGACATCGGCTAGCAAGGGACCGGCGGCATCGCCATCGAGCGTACCGCGCAGGATGCGCACACCGATCTGGAATTGCTGGTCCTTGGTCCACCGCCGCAGGATGTCGAGCGCATCCTGGAAATCGCCGGCGAGGTCCAATTGACGTTCGAGATCGGCCGACAGCGTATCGCGATCGGCATTGGCGTCGTAAAGCCCTGCGGCGAGCACGCCGTCGAGCAGCGCCGGGCGCCGCGCCAATTGTTCGGCGAGCAGCGGCGCCGTGCCCATCACCTCGGCAATCAGATCCAGGAGGGCCGGATTGGAATAGAGCAGGGCAAAAACCTGAACGCCGGCCGGCAACGCGCGCAGGAAATCGTCGAAGCGGCGGAAGGCCGTTTCGGGATCGGCCGTGCGGCCAAGGGTCCCCAACAGGCGCGGCATCAATTCGGTCAGCAGCTCGCGCGCACGGGCGCTGCGCGTGGCGCGGTAGCGACCGTGGTGCCAGGCCCGGATCTGCGTCGCCACGGCACTGCCACTCGGAAAGCCCATGCGTTCCAGGGTCGAGACCGTCTCGGGATCGTCCTCGGTCCCGGTGAAGACCAGGCTGCCGGCAACACCCGCATCGGCACCGGCGAGCGTCGGCGCCTCCTCGAACAATTCAGCATAATGATCTTCGACCCGGCCGAGGTGATAGCGCAACGCCGCTTCGAATTCCGCCGTGCCGGCATGACCGCAGAAGAGAGCGACGCGGTCGAGCGCCGGGCCATAATCGGGCAGGGTCTGGGTCTGCTGATCGTCGATCATCTGCAGCCGGTGTTCGACCTGGCGCAGATAGCGATAGGCGGCGATCAGTTCATCGGCGACCTGGCGTTGGCATTTTCCGAAGGCGACCAGGCCTTCGATGGCGGGGCAGGTGGCGCGCTTGCGCAATTCCTTGGCGCGGCGCCCCCAGATCAATTGCTGGGTCTGGGCGAAGAACTCCACCTCGCGGATGCCGCCGCGGCCGAGCTTGATGTTGTGGCCGGCGACCGCGACTTGGCGATGGCCCTTCACGGCATAGATCTGGCGCTTGATGGAATGGATATCCTGGATGGCGGCAAAATCCAGGTGCTTGCGCCAGATGAAGGGGCGCAGGCGATAGAGGTAAAGATCGCCGGCGACGATATCGCCCGCCACCACGCGCGCCTTGATCATGGCGGCACGCTCCCAGTTCTGGCCCATGCCCTCGTAATAGGTCTCGGCCGCCAGGGTCGAAATGACCAGCGGGGTGGAGGCGGGATCGGGGCGCAGGCGCAGATCGATGCGAAAGACATAGCCGTCGGCGGTAGCGTCCTGCAGCAATCGAACCAGGTTGCGCGCCAGGCGCACGAAGCATTCCTGGGCCGTCTTGCGCCCCTTGTAACGGACCTTTTCCCGTTCGAAGAGGAGAATCAGGTCGATGTCGCTGGAATAGTTGAGTTCGCGGGCCCCAAGCTTGCCGAGGCCAAGCACAATGAGGCCGCATTCGCGCTCCGGCTCATCCGGGAAGGGCAGGTCGATCTCGCCCGCGCTGGCAAGGTTTCGCAACAAGTGGCAGATGCTGGATTGCAAGGCGACGTCAGCAAACTGACTGAGGGCGGCCGTCACCTTTTCAAGCGGCCAATGGGCGCTGATATCCGCCACGGCGACGATCAGGGCCACCCGCCGGCGCGCCCGCCGCAATGCCTGCATTAACCCTGCTTCGTCCAGGTTTTCCAATGCCTTGGGTGTGACGGCGATCACGACATTGTTAAAGACAGAATCGATATCCTGCGTTAATAGTGCAAGAAAAGTATCCGCTTCTGCGAGCAGGCAGCGGCTCAAAAAGGGAGAGTTGCCGAACAGTGCCTTGAGGAGGGCTTGTGCCACGGGTGTTGTCACAATCGCGTGCTGGGATTGTGGCAGGATCTGCATGAGCTGTTCGAGGTGGAGTTCAACCTGTCGCGGATCGCTCGGGCGCGGCAGTGAGGCGGGGTCGATGGCGGCGATGTTGGGTGATGACATTGTTCGGCAATCGGCGGCGGGGAAACCGAGAGACTGCTGAAGCATCTGGTTCCGGTCAAGCTATTGGTTGCGCGCTGGCTGTTGGTTGCGCTGTGGCAATTGGTTGGTTCAGGAAGTGAAACCCTTGGTGTTGGCAGGTGTTGGTTCTGGATGACGTATTTCTGCCAAGACCATCTGGTGATCGGAGCTGACCGCGCGTGATTCGCCGTACCACCATCATCACGCTCGAGATTCTCGGTGCCGCCCTGGCGGGCGCCGCGATCATTCTTGCGTTCCTGACCTGGCGCCTGACGCAGGAAGGACCAATTCATCTGCGGTTCCTGTCGTCCTATGTCGAACAGGCGCTTATCCGTAGCGATCAGCCCTATCGCCTGGCGGTCGACGATACCGTGTTAACCTGGGCCGGGTGGGACCGCGCCCTAGATGTGCGCGCCATCAACCTGCGTGTGCGCGATCAGGATGGGCGTGAACTGGCCAATCTGCCAGAAGTATCGATTACCTTCAGCGCCCGCGCGCTTTTCAAGGGGCTGGTGGCGCCCAGCAAGATTGAGATCATCGGTCCCAAGCTGACCCTCATCCGCAACAAGGACGGGTCGCTGGCCTTCGGGCCGGGCGGCGTCACCAGTGAACCAACCACGAAGAACAGCGACGGCAGCTTCGAAGCGCTGATGCTGCTGGCGGGCGATATGCTGGAAACGCCGGATCGCTCGAAGCCCACCGGCTATCTCACCTCGGCCGCGATCCTCAATGGCAGCGTGCAGATCGTCGACAACGTCACCGGCCTCACCTGGCAGGCGGACAATTTCGGTGCCGAGGCGCGGCGCGAACCGGGGGGCTTGGCCGGCGATCTTTTTGCCGCTTTGCCGCAATTCGGCGATCCGGCGATTGTCAGCGCCAAGCTCGATTACCGCCGCGACACCCGCAAGCTCGGGATCGATGCCACCGTCGCATCCCTGCAACTGTCGTCGCTGGGGTTGATTGAGCCGGCGCTGTCGGATCTGTCGACCACGGACCTTGCCATCACGGCCGCCGTGCAGACCTCAATCGAGATCGCAAACGCCCAATTGGGTGACCTGGGCGAGGTCAACTTCACTTTGTCCAGCGGCAGCGGGGCGCTGGACCTGCCAAGCCTCACCAAGCAGCCGGTGCCGGTCACCAGCCTCAATGTCGCAGGGCGGCTCGATCGCGATGGCGATGTGATGTCGATCTCGTCGCTCGATCTCGATATCGGCGGGCCGCGCATCACGGCCAAGGCTGATTGGCAGGGGGCCTTCAGCGGCAAGGCCGCGGATGGCGGCGCACCGGTTCTCACCGCCGATCTCAAGGTTGTCGACCTGCCGGCCGAACTCCTCGATCCCTATTGGCCGGAAATGGCTGCGGCGGACACGCGCAATTGGGTCGTGCCGAATATTCCCCATGGCATGGTCGACGAAGCCAGCGCACATATGAGCCTGCGCCTGCCGGTGGATGGCAGCGGTGCCAAGGTCGAGGACATGATGGGGACGCTGAAGACCAGCGACCTTACGGTCCACTACCTGCGGCCGATGCCGCCCATCACCAAGGGTGTCGCCACCGCCGAATTCGATGCCAAGACCTTCACCGCCAAGATCACCGGCGGTGAGGTCGGCAATATCAAGATCAAGCAGGGTGATCTGGTCGTCACCGGTCTTAATGTCGAGGACCAGTTCATCAAGGTGGGTGGCGACGTAGCGGCACCGCTGCAGGATGCCCTGGCGCTGCTCGACCATCCGCGCCTCGGCTATGCCAAGAAGCTCGGCATCAATCCCAAGACATCCAGCGGCGACGCCACCGCGAACATCTTCTTCGATTTTCCGGCGGCAAAGAAACTGACCTTTGCCGAGGTCAAGGTGAAGGTCGCGGCGGAAATGCATAACGTCCAGGTGGCGAAACTGCGTTTCGACAAGGACGTGACGCAGGGCGATCTGAAGCTGACGCTGGACGAGAAGGGCATGAATCTGCAGGGGCCGATGGTCTTTGCCGACGTGCCGATGACCTTCGATTGGAGCCAGACGTTCGAAGACGATGCCGCTTATGACGAGCGGCTGCATGTCATTGGCAATGCGACCGCGGCACAGGTGGCGGCGATCGGCTTCGATTACCGACCCTGGGTCGATGGGGCATGCCAATGCGATGTCACATATACCACGCTGCCTGGCGGACGTTCGACCCTCAATGGTGCGTTCGATCTGACCAATGCCGTGCTCGACGTCCCTGCCGCCAAGTGGCGCAAGGAAGCCGGAGTCCCGGGGCGTGCGGATTTGACGCTCGAGATGGTCAATGAAAAGCCGGTCGCGATCCCGCAGTTCACGGTGACGGCCGGCGACCTGGCAACCGGCGGTGCGCTGCAATTTGCGGCCGATGGAACGATATCGCGGGTGACCTTGCCGGAGATCAAGCTCGGCGGATCGCATCTCCTTGGCTTCGATGCGGAGCTGAAGGAGGGCTGGAGTCTCATCACAGTGACGGGCGGCACGCTCGATGCCTCGCCCTGGATGGACGACAAGACGCAGCCGACCGAGGCTGAGTTGGCTCGGACCGGGCCGGAGCGGCAGCGGCCCTTCACGATCAAGGGCCAGTTGGCCGAACTTCGCCTGGGTGAAGGACGCGAGCTGACCAATGCCACGATCGAGGCGATCCACGATCCGTTCTGGTGGGATGTTGTGGCTTTCCAGGCGACCCTGCCGAGCGGCCAGCCGATCACGTTCGATTATCGCCCATCGAAGGCCGGACAACATGCGCTGAAGATCAACACCAAGGATGGCGGTGGAGCCCTCCGCGTGCTCGATCTTTATAATTCGGTCAAGGGCGGCACGCTGAGCATCACGGGGACGGTCAAGGACGACCAGCCCTGGCGGCCGCTGAAGGGCAAGATTTCCATGTCCTCGTTCCGCGTCATCAACACGCCTTTCGTGGCGCGCTTCCTGACCGTTGCGACCATTACCGGCGTGGTCGATGCCGTGACGGGCGAGGGGTTCCTGTTCGGTGGTGCCGAAGGGCGCTTCACCAAGACGCGGGGACTGATCGAGGTGTCGAAGTTCCGTAGCGCCGGTCCGTCACTGGGACTGACGGCGGCGGGCAAGATCGACCTCGACCGCAACAACGTCAACGTCAAGGGTACGCTGGTCCCGGCTTATGCGATCAACAGCGTTCTCGGCAACATTCCGCTGATCGGGGCCATCATCCAAGGCGGTGAGGGCGAGGGGCTTTTCGCTGCCACCTATGCCGTCACCGGCAATCTCAATGAGCCCAAGATTGACGTCAACGAATGGTCGGCGCTGGCGCCGGGCTTCATCCGCGACCTCTTCACCGATGACGGGACCGAGGGGCAAGAGCCTGACCCGGACGAAACACCGACGACCAAGAAGCCAGCCAAGCCGCAGAAGCCGGACCAGCCGCATCCCAGCGACTGAACCAGCGACGGGAAATGACGGAGGGACATATGTTGAAGCGCTTGTTGTGTTCTGCCGTGTTCCTTTTCACCGTCGCTTGCGCCGCGCCCCATGGCGGTCCGGTGACGCTGCGCATACTCGCTTTCAATGATTTCCACGGCAACATCCAGGCGGAAAAGCCAAGCCCCGGGCGATTGCCGGTGACCGTCAACGGTGAGACAGAGATGGCCGAAACCGGCGGTGCTGCGTATCTGGCGACAATGATTGCGCAGCAGCAGGCGGGTCATCCCAACAATATCATTGTGAGTGCGGGTGATCTGACCGGTGCCAGCCCGTTGGTTTCGGCCCTGCTCAAAGATGAACCGACAATCGATGTCATGAACCGGATCGGCCTTGGCATCAATGTCGTGGGCAATCATGAATTCGATTACGGCGCCGAGGAACTGCGGCGCAAGAAATCAGGTGACGGCACCTTCAAGGGCGCCACCTTCGATTACCTCGCGGCAAACGTGGTGGCAGCGGATACGGGTAAGCCTCTTTTTCCACCGTTTGTCGTCCGGTCATTCGGCGGCATCAAGGTGGGGTTTGTCGGCGTGGTGACGGCGGAGACGCCGACCATCGTTGCTGCAGCCGGGATCAATGGCTTGCGCTTTCTCAATCCGACCGAGGCCCTCAATCGCTATGCAGCGGAATTGCGCCGCAATGGGGTGGAGGCGATTGTCGCCATCATGCATGAAGGGGCCAGCGCGCCTGCCGATATCGCGCAGGACGGCGCCGCCTGCCAAGACATGGTCGGCGCGTTGAACGACATCGTGGCCGCGGCAGATCCGGCGATCGACCTCTTCATCACGGGCCACACGCACCAGGCCTATGCCTGCCGCCTCAACGGCCGATTGGTCTCGCAAACGGCGAGTTATGGCCGCATGCTGAGCGTCATCGACCTGACGCTCCAGGGTGGCGATGTGGCGGCAGCGGCCGTGCGCAATGTGCCGGTCACGCATGACCTGAAGCCGGACGCGCAAATCGCGGCGATCGTCGCGGCGGCCGAAAGCAAGACGGCACCGATCCGGGCGCAGCCGGTTGGAACGCTCGCAGTCCCTTTATCGCGCAAGCCGAATGCCAGCGGTGAATCCGCCCTGGGTGATGTCATTGCCGATGCGCAATTGGCGGCCGGGCGCCTGCTGGGGGCGGAGATTGCCTTCATGAATCCGGGCGGCATTCGCCAGGATCTGCCGAGCAATCCGGCGGCGGGCCTTGCTGTCAGCCTGGGCGACCTTTTCGCCGTACAACCCTTCGGCAACAACCTGGTGGCGATGGATTTGACCGGCGCCCAGATCAAGACGTTGCTGGAACAGCAATGGCTCGACCAGCCGGCCGACCGCAAGCCGCGCATCCTGCAGATCTCGGCTGGCTTTAGCTATTGCTATGACGATCGGCGGCCAGAGGGTGACAAGATCCTTGGCGACACCCTGCGCCTTGGACCGACAAAACTGATGCCGGAGCGCCGCTATCGCGTGGTGGTCAATTCTTTCCTTGCCGATGGCGGCGACCGCTTCATTGCATTGCGGGAGGGCGCGAACCGCGTGCAAGGCGACAGCGATCTCAATGCCTTCAAGGACTATATCGCCAGCCAGGGCGACCACTTGCCGGCGGACCCGCAGCAACGCATCTGCAGCAAAGGCTAGGCGGCTGTCCCACGCAGCGGCGACGTGCAATGGGACATGCTTCACAACTTATTAACGAGTTGGGCTGATATTCCTTAGGATAAACAAAGTGTCCTGGGAGTAAAAACCATGAGCGTTGGTAAACCGGCGGGTGGTTCGCTTGCCGTCAAGATTCTGTTGCCCATCCTGGTTGCCCTTCTGGCCGGGCTGGCGCTTTCCACCTGGATCACCGTTTCCAACAGCAGCACCACGGTGGGTGATCTCAGCAGCGGGCTGGGTACCGAGGTGGCGACCAATGCCGCTGAAAAGGTCAGCAACGTCATCGCCGGTGCCTTCGGCTCGGCACGGGCGACGGCCGCAAACGCGGTGGGGCAGATCGCCGGCAAGGCGCCGAGCCGCGCTGCGATGTTGGCCTCGCTGCAGAAGCTGCTCGATGACAATCCCAATTTGCTGGCGACCTGGGTGGCGTTCGAGCCCAACGCCTTTGATGGCAAGGACGCCGAATTCGCCAAGACCGATGGGCATGACGACACTGGCCGCTTTGTGCCCTATCTGGCGCGCGGTGCGCCGCTGACGGCGCTCACCGATTATACCAAGCCGGGTGCGGGCGATTACTACCTGCTGGCCCATGACAGCGGCCAGGAGCAATTGCTGGAGCCTTACCCCTATGTCGTCAACGGCAAGGAAGTGCTGATGACCAGTGCCGCCGTGCCGATCGTCGTCGACGGCAAGGTGATTGGTGTCGCTGGCATCGATTTGCTGCTGGAAGGCCTCAACGGGCTGCTCGGTGAGATGAAGCCGTTCGAGACGGGATCTGTTTCGCTGGTTTCAAATGGCGGTGTGTGGGCGGCCTATAGCGACGCCAAGTCGCTGGGCAAGCCGATCCAAGAGATTTCACCGTCCCTCAATGCCGCGCTGGAATCGATCAAGAAGGGCGAGCGTTTTGAGATGGCGGATCATTCTGCCTCGCTCGATACCGACGTCACGCGCATCTTCATGCCGGTGGCAGCAGGCCTATCAAACGACCGTTGGTCGGTGATGGTAAACTTGCCGGAGGACAAGATGCAGGCACCGGTCAACAAGCTGACCAACACGGTGCTGATCGTCTCGGGCATCATCGTCGTCTCGCTTGGTATCATTATCGCCTTGCTCGTGCGGTACGTGGCGACGAAGCCGATCCATGCCTTGACCGGTGCGGTCGAGGGGTTGGCGGGCGGCAATACCGCGCTTGAGGTGCCGCTCACCAAACGCCGTGACGAACTCGGCGTCATGGCGCGCGCCATCGACTTCTTCAAGGAAAAGCTGATCGAGGTCGACCGCCTGCGCGACGAGCAGAAGGCGTCGGAACAGCGCCTGGCCAACGAACGGCGCAAGGCCATGCTGGATCTCGCCGACAGCTTCGAGGCCGCCATCAAGGGCGTGGTCGAGGGTGTTTCCTCGGCGGCCACGGAATTGCAGTCGAATGCCAGCTCGCTTTCCGGCACGGCGGAAGAGGCGACGCGCCAATCGACGGCGGTGGCCGCGGCAACCACCCAGGCCTCGGCCAATGTGACGACGGTCGCAGCGGCGGCCGAGGAGCTTTCCTCCTCGATCACGGAAATCAGCCGCCAGGTGGCAGACAGTTCCACCGTCGCCCGCACGGCGGTGGACGAGGCGGCCAAGACCGGCGAGACGGTGGAAGGGCTGGCGGTCGCTGCCGAAAAGATCGGCGGCATCGTGCAGCTCATCAACGATATCGCCAGCCAGACGAATCTGTTGGCCTTGAACGCCACGATCGAAGCGGCCCGCGCCGGTGAAGCCGGCAAGGGCTTTGCCGTGGTGGCCTCAGAAGTGAAGAACCTTGCCTCGCAGACCGCCAAGGCGACCGAGGAGATCTCGGTCCAGATCGGTGGCATGCAGCAGGTGACGCGGCACGCCGCGGAGGCGATGGGGCATATCCGCGCCACCATCGCCCGCATCAACGAGATCGCCTCCGGTATTGCGGCGGCGGTTGAAGAACAATCGGCGGCGACCAAGGAGATCTCGAACAACGCCCAGCAGGCGGCGAGTGGCGTCGACGAAGTCGCCCGTAATATCGGCGGCGTTAACGAGGCGGCGAACGAAGTGGGCGGGGCTGCGGGTGAGGTGCTGGGTGCTTCCTCCGAGCTCTCGCGCCAGTCGGAAGCATTGCGGCGTGAAGTGGATTCCTTCATCGCCAAGGTGCGGGCCGGCTGATACCAGCCATCGCCGCGACAAAAAGAAAGGGCGGGATCCAATGGATCCCGCCCTTCTTCGTTCGGTCGGAGGTAAACTTCTATTTGGCGGCAGCAACCGCGCGGCCGGCCAGCACGCTGATCAGATGCGCCCGGTATTCGGCCGAGCCATGGAGATCGGTATTGAGATGACCGGCGGGGACCTTCGCCCCCTTGGCGGCATCGGCGGTGAAATTCGCGAGCGCCGCTTCCACTTCCTTGGCCCGGAAGACGCCTTCCTGACCGGCACCGGTCACGGCGACCCGGACACCGGCCTTGGTCTTGGCGACAAAGACGCCGACCAGGGCGAAGCGCGACGCGGGCTGCACGAACTTCTCGTAACCAGCCTTTTCCGGTTTGGGAAAATGCACGGCGGTGATGATTTCGCCATCTGCCAAGGCGGTCGAGAACATGCCTTGGAAGTAGTCATCCGCCTTGATCTCGCGCTTGTTGGTGCGGATCGTGGCGCCGAGGCCGAGGACCGCCGCCGGATAATCGGCCGCGGGGTCGTTATTGGCGAGCGAGCCACCGATGGTGCCCCGCGCCCGCACCTGCCGGTCGCCGATATGGGCAGCGAGGTGGGCGAGGGCGGGGATGGTCCCTTGCACGATCGCCGAGGAGGCGACTTCGGCATGGGTCGTCATGGCGCCGATGGTGAGGCCGTCACCTTCGGCCTTGATGCCTTTGAGGTCCGCAATCGCGCCGAGATCGACGAGATCGCTGGGTGAGGCAAGGCGCTGGCGCAAGGTTGGCAGGAGTGTCTGCCCGCCGGCGATGATCTTGCCGTCGCTGGCCGATCCCAAGGCTTTCACGGCATCCGCCGTGGAAGCGGGACGATGGAATGCGAAATTGTGCATGGTGTCCTCCCTTATTCCGCGGCTTTGGCGCGGCCGGCCGATTGAATGGCCTGCCAGACCTTGTGGGGTGTCGCCGGCATCGAGATATCGCTGACGCCCACCGGCCTCAGGGCATCGAGAACCGCATTGATGACGGCAGGTGGCGAACCGATGGCACCCACCTCGCCAACACCTTTCGACCCCAGCGGGTTATGCGTGCACATCGTGGCGTGGTTGGCGACGACGATGTTCGGAACATCATCAGCACGCGGCATGGTGTAGTCCATGTAGGAGCCGGTCAGCAGCTGGCCGGTTTCCTGGTCATAGGCGCAGTTCTCAAGCAAGGCCTGGCCGATACCCTGCACCACACCGCCATGCACCTGGCCCTCGACGATCATCGGGTTGATGACGCGGCCGATATCGTCGACGGCCGTAAAGTTCAGCACCTGCGTCACACCCGTCTCGGGGTCGATCTCGACCTCGCAGATATGCGTGCCGCCGGGATAGGTGAAGTTGAGCGGGTCGTAGAACGCCGTCTCCTCAAGCCCCGGCTCCAGCTCCGTGATGGGATAGTTATGCGGGACATAGGCGGTGAGGGCCACCTGGCCAAAGGTCACCTTCTTGTCCGTCCCCTTCACGGTGAACTCGCCGTTCTTGAAATCGATGTCGGCGACTGACGCTTCCATCAGATGGGCGGCGATGCGCTTGGCCTTGGCGATGATCTTGTCCATCGCCTTGACGATGGCGGAACCACCGACGGCCAGCGACCGCGAGCCATAGGTACCCATCCCGAACGGCACCTTGTTGGTGTCGCCGTGGCTCACTTCGACGCTTTCGAACGGCACGCCGAGGGTGTCCGAGACCAACTGGGCAAAGGTCGTTTCGTGACCCTGGCCATGGCTGTGGGTGCCGGTGAAGACGGTGACGGAACCGGTTGGATGAACGCGGATCTGGCCGCATTCGTAAAGGCCAGCACGGGCACCCAACGATCCCACCACGGCCGACGGCGCAATGCCGCAAGCTTCGATATAGGTGGAGATGCCGATACCACGCAGCTTGCCGCGCTTTTGCGCCTCGGCCCGGCGTGTTTCGAAGCCCGCCCAATCACCCAGTTTGAGGGCAAGATCGAGCGTCGCATCATAATCGCCGCTGTCATATTGCAGGGCGACCGGGGTCTGGTAGGGGAAGGCGGTCTTCGGAATGAAGTTCTTCCGCCGCAATTCGACGCGGTCGATGCCGGTCTCACGCGCCGCCTTTTCGACCAGCCGCTCCAGCAGATAGGTCGTCTCCGGTCGTCCGGCGCCACGATAGGCGTCGACGGCGACAGTATTGGTGAAGACGGCCTTCACCTCGGCATAGATGGCCGGCGTCGTGTAGACGCCAGCCAACAGCGTGGCCGAAAGATAGGTCGGTACGCAGGGCGCGAAGGTTGAGAGATAGGCGCCCATATTGGCGATCGTGTTGACGCGCAGGGCGAGGAACTTGCCGTCCTTGTCGAGTGCGAGCTCGGCATGGCTGACATGATCGCGGCCTTGCGCATCGGAGATGAAGGCTTCGGAGCGGTCCGACGTCCATTTGACGGGCTTGCGCACCTTTTCCGACGCCCAGGTAACGAGCGCCTCTTCCGAATAATGGAAGATCTTGGAGCCGAAGCCGCCACCCACATCGGGTGCTACGACGCGCAGCTTGTGTTCCGGAATCTGCAGCACGAAGGCGCCCATCAGCAGGCGAATGACATGCGGATTCTGGCTGGTGGTGTAGAGCGTGTATTCACCGGTCGCCCTGTCGTAATCGCCGACGGCCGCGCGCGGCTCCATGGCATTGGGCGCCAGGCGCTGGTTGACGAGGTCGAGCTTGGTGACGTGATGCGCCTTGGCAAAGGCCGCATCGACCGCCGCCTTGTCGCCGATATGCCAGTCGAAACAGGTATTGTTCTTGGCATCCGGCCACACTTGGGCCGCACCCGCCTTGTCGGCGCCGGCGGTCGAGACGATGGCCGGCAGTTCCTTGTAGGTGACGTTGATCGCCTCGGCGGCATCGCGTGCTTCTGCCAGGCTTTTGCCGATGACCAGTGCCACTTGGTCGCCGACATGGCGAACGCGGTCCTTGCACAGCGGGAAATGCGGCGGCTCGATCATTGGGCTGCCGTCTTTGCTGTGAATCTGCCAGCCGCAGGGAACGCCGCCCTTGTCGTAATCGGCACCGGTAAAGATGGCGACCACGCCGGGCATGCCTTTGGCAGCCGCCGTGTCGATCTTGACGATCTCGGCGTGGGCATGGGGCGAGCGCAGGATATAGGCATAGGTCTGGCCGGGACGATTGATGTCGTCGGTATAGGTCCCGCGGCCGGTGAGGAAACGGAAATCTTCTTTGCGTTTGGGCGAGGCGCCGATGCCGGTTGCCTGTCCTGAATCAGCCATGGCTTACCTCCCTTTTCCGGCTTGCATCGCGCTGGCGCCCGCTTTCACCGCCTTCACGATGTTATGGTAGCCAGTACAGCGGCAGATATTGCCCTCGAGGCCGGCGCGAATTTCGGTCTCGCTCAGGTTGTTCTTGCCCTGAACGAGATCGATGGCGCTCATGACCATGCCGGGCGTGCAGAAGCCGCATTGCAGGCCGTGATTGTCGCGAAAAGCTTCCTGCATCGGGTGCAACGTGTCGCCGGTCGCAAGGCCTTCGATCGTCGTTACCTGCGCGCCATCCAGCTGAACCGCCAGTACATTGCAGGATTTCACCGCCTTGCCATTGACATGCACGGTACAGGCGCCGCATTGCGCGGTGTCGCAGCCGACATGAGTGCCGGTGAGTTCAAGTGTGTCGCGTAGGAAATGAACGAGCAGTGTACGTGCTTCGACATCCGCCGAAACAGCTTTGCCGTTCACCGTCATCTTAACGGTGGGCATTCGATCCTCCCTTGAGTTGCCGTGGCTTGGCGCCACGCGCTGCCTTCGTTTTCAATCGCGTCTTCCCTGATCCAGACGCGTACCAAGATCGATGAGAGAATTAAGATTGCCCGCCCAAATGAAAGTCAAGGCGAGAATACGTTCAATGCCTTACGTCATGCCCATGCAACAGCGCCGGCACCTGGCGATGCCTATAAAAGCATCATTGCTGCGATGCGTCAGATGTGTGTTGCATAAACATTGCTGCATTCGGCAGCAATTGGCTGGTGCGGTGGCGCCTATCGACGGGCGAAGAGATAGAGCACGCCGCCAACCACGGCGACGAGGCCGCTGATCCAGATGGCCGGGTGCAGACTTTTCGCGGGTGCCGGAGCTGGGGTGGCGATCGGCGCCGCGGCTGCCGCCGCTGCTTCGGAGGCCGCTACGGCTTCGACGCCCGGTGCCGCAGCACCTTGTGCTTCAAGGCTGGGGGCGGCGGCAGCGGCATCATTCGATGGATGCGCGGAGACGGCCGCCGCAAAGGCGCTGAAGAAATCGTCAGCCATCTTCTTGGCCGTGCCTTCGATGAGGCGCGAGCCAATCTGAGCCAGCTTGCCGCCGATCTGGGCGTCGGCAGTGTATTTCAGGATCGTGCCGCCCTGACCATCATCGCTCAAATTGACCTTGGCGCCGCCCTTGGCGAAGCCGGCGGCGCCACCCTGTCCCTCGCCGGTGATGGTATAGCCATTGGGCGGGTCGATGTCGGAAAGGGTGATGCGGCCGCCGAATTTGGCCTTTACCGGCCCGACCTTGGCAACGACGGTCGCAGTAAATCCGTCGCCGTCACGGACCAGTTCCTCGCAGCCGGCGATGACGCTTTTGAGGATGTCAGGATCGTTGAGCGCGGCCCAGACGACGGCGCGCGGCGCCGGAATCGGGTATTCGCCGGAAATGTCCATGACGTCTCTCCCTAGCCAATTCTTGCTAAAATAGACGCCGCGCCGCTGGAGCTTGTCAACGTACCCAAAGGCGTCTGGGCACGCGAATGTGCCCCGCTGGCGCTTGACGGTGGGCGTCGTCGCTGGTCATCTGCTGTCAACCGGTTCGATCCTGATCCTGCACGCGAGGCATATTTGTCTTTCAAACGACTGATACAAGTGGCGGCCGCCTTCTGCCTTCTTTTTGCCTCAACCGTTGCGCTGGCTGCCGAAAAGGTGCCGGTCCTGATCCATGCCGGCGGCAGCACCTATAAATTCGATGCCGAGATCGCCGATACGGCAGATGAGCGGGCGCAAGGGTTGATGTATCGGGAACATCTCGATCCCAATGAAGGGATGCTGTTCCTCTATCCCGTCGCCAAGCCTGTGGCCTTCTGGATGAAGAACACGCCGTTGCCGCTCGACATGCTGTTCATCGACGCCGAGGGCAAGATCATCAACGTCGCTTCAATGGCAAAGCCGTTCGATACCAATCCGATCAGTTCGGAAGGTGCGGCGATCGCTGTCTTTGAAATCCTGGGTGGATCGGCTGGGCAACTGGGCATCCAGGCCGGCGACAAGGTCGAGTGGCCGGCACAGGCGACCCCGGCAACACCTTGATCCTTGTTGGGGTCCTAGCGCTTGCGGGCGATTGTTAGGCCGTCGGCAATCGGCAACAGCACGAAATCGACGCGCGGGTCGGTGGCGATGAAGCTGTTGAGGTCGCGCAAGGTCACGGTCTCGATTTCCTTGTCCGAGGGATTGGCGACATCGCCGCCCCAGAGCACGTTGTCGATGAGCACGGCGCCACCCGGACGCAGCAGGGTCAGCACGGCTTCGTAATAGTTCCGGTAATTGGTCTTGTCGGCATCGATGAAGGCGAGGTCGAACTGGCCCGCCTCGGCCTTGGCGAGATCCTTCAATGTCTCGACCGCCGGCCCCAGGCGCAGGTCGATCTTGCCGTCGACGCCGGCCTTGGCCCAAAAGCGGCGGGCGACGTCGGTGTATTCCTTGCTGACATCGCAGCAGGTCAGCTTACCGTCGGCGGGCAAGGCGCGCGCCACCGACAGGCTGGAATAGCCAGTGAAAGTACCGATTTCGAGCGCGCGGCGTGCGCCGGTCAGCTGCACCAGGAGGGCCATGAACTGGCCCTGTTCCGGCGAAATCTGCATCTGGCTGGCAGGCAGTTTGGCGGTTTCCGCGCGCAATTCCTGCAGCAGAGCGTCGTCCCGAAACCCGAATTTCAGAATGTAATCGTAGAGCTGGCCGGTGATCTGGAGCGGCTCTTTGCTCATGTTCCAGCGCTTAGGGGCGCGCGGGGCTGGGCAGGCGCACGTATTGGACGCCGGCTTCAAGAGAGCTTTGGGCCACGGTCTTGCGCCGGGACTGGTCCTGGACGCAGAAGATATGGGCGTAGGGCGTGCCGTCGATGCCGTTGAAGATCGAGGCCACTTCCCAGGTGATCAGGTTGGTATCCGCCGACCGATAGCGGGCGCCGACCATAACCCGATTGTCTTTCTTCGAACTGAACAGGCCCATGTCTTTAAGTGCTCGCCGTCTTTAAGTGCTGGTCTGGCAGCGTTCTTCAGAGGTCAACCCGCCAGCCGGGGTAACGCCCCGAGTCCCCAGCAGCTATGACCTTGATTCGGGGGCAGAACGTAGCATTTGAACGGGGGGCGAACAAGCGCGGGCGGGGCCGGGTCCTGTGACCTCACCCACGCTCTTGTCGGCGGGCGCTCTTAAGCGTTGCGCAAATACCACGCGTAGTCGAGTTCGGTGACCCGGGCGTTGAAGCGGTCGTATTCGGCCTGTTTCACGGACCGATAGACGTGATGGAAGCGGGTGCCGAAGTAATCCTTCATCCGGGCGGATTGACCGAAAAGGTCGATCGCCGCCTGCCAGTTGGTGGGCAGCGTCAGGCCCATTTCCTGGGCTTTGGCATAGCCATTGCCTTCGACCGCGGCGCCAGGGTCGAGCTTCTGCTTCAGCCCCCAATGGATGGCGGCCAGCATGGCGGCCACGGCGAGATAAGGATTGGCGTCGGCGCCGCAGATCCGGTGCTCGATATGGCGCGATTTCGCCGGTCCGGCCGGGACGCGGAAACTCACCGTCCGGTTGTTGACGCCCCAGGTGGGCGCCACCGGGGCGTAGGAGTTGGCGCGGAAGCGGCGGTAGGAGTTGGCATTGGGGGCGAAGACCGCCATCGATTCATTGAGCAGGGCCTGCATGCCGCCCACGGCCTGTTTCAACAGCGGGCTGCCTTGCGGATCGTCGCTGGCAAAGGCGTTGGAGCCGTCCGGGTTGGCAAGGCTGACATGGAGATGCATGCCGGACCCGGCGATGTCGCTGTGCGGCTTGGCCATGAATGTCGCCTCGAAACCGTGGCAGACGGCAACACCTTTGACCAGGCGCTTGTATTTCGCCGCCTCGTCGCAGGCTTGAAGGGCGTCAGCCCGGTGCCTGAGGCCCAGTTCCAGCTGGCCCGGGGCGTATTCCGAGATGGCGGATTCGAGCGGCAAACCGATTGCCTCGCCCTGGGCATAAACGTCGCGGAAGAAGGGCTCGAAATCGTCAAGCTCGCGCAGGCCATAGACCTGGATGTCCCAGGGACGGTTACCGGTGACGGCGGAAACTGGCGGTTGCTTGCCACCGCCCGGGCGGCCTTCGCGGTCGACTAGGTAGAATTCCATTTCGCAGGCGACGACCGGGGTCAGGTTGAATTCCTTGAAACGATCAATGACGGATTGCAGCACATGGCGCGGGTCGACATCGCAGGGGCTGCCGTCGATCTCATAGACCGACAACATCAACTGGGCGAAATCGGCGCCCAGCCACGGCGCCAGAGTCAATCCGCCGGGTGTCGGCTTGCCCAGGCGGTCGGCGTCGCCATCGGTCCAGACCAGGCCGGATTCTTCGACGTCTTCACCAGTGATGTCGAGCGCCAGCATGGTGCCGGGCAGGAAGCGGGCATATTCGTAAATCGGCCTGACGTCATGGCGCAGCAGGTTCTTGCCGCGCGGCACGCCGGACTGATTGGTGAAGAATATCTGGACGAACTTCACCTCGGGATGCGCGGCAAGGAAGGCATCGCATTCGGCGATGTCGGCAATTCTGGCAGTCATAATGATCCCCTAACTTCTAAAGCGGCGCCAATCAGGCAGCCAGTTCGTCCAGGCATTGGCCAATTGTGGTCACGAGACGCGCCACTTGCGCCTCTGTCGTGACCGGGCTGACCAGGGTCATGTTGTGGAAAGGTGCAATCAGCAATCCGCGATTGAGCAGATAGAGATGGACCGCCAGCTCCACCGGCCCATGCATCGCGGCCTGCGCCTCGGTGCCGTTGCGCGGGCGTTCCGGCGCGCAGACGAATTCGGCACGCGCACCGACATTCGAGACGTGCCACGGTATGTTGCGCTTTTTGATTTCGCCCTCGATACCCCGGGCGAGTTTCTCGGAAAGCGGCAGCATGTGGGCATAGGCTGCCGGCGTCATGACATGCTCGAGATTGGCGCGCATCGCCTTGAACTGCAGAGCATTGGCCGAGAGGGTCGTGCCCATCCCGCTATAGCCAGGGCCGGCCTCTTTCTCCGCCGCGCGCATGCGTTCGGCGATATCGGCCGTGCAGCCGAAGACGGCGGTGGGCAGGCCACCCGCCACCGGTTTGCCGAGCGTCAGGAAATCCGGTTTCAGATGATGCGTGCGCGTGTAACCGCCGAAACCGGTCGAGATGGTGTGCGTCTCGTCGATCACCAGCAATGTGCCGGTCTTCTTGCAGAGCGATTGCAGCGCGTCGAGGAAGCCCGGTTGCGGCAATACCATGCCGATATTCGTGAGCGCCGGCTCGGTGATGACGCAGGCGACATCCTGGTCTTTCAGCGCTGCCTCCAGCGCCGGCACGTCGTTGAACTCGACCACCTTGGTGTGGGTGGTGAGATCGTAGACTTGGCCGATGAGGCCGGGGCGATGGATCGCCCTGCCGTTCTTCATGCGCACGAAGGTGTCGTCGACGGCGCCGTGATAGGCGCCGTGAAAGACCAGCACTTTGGTGCGCTTGGTGATGGCGCGGCACCAGCGGATGACGAAGCGGTTGGAATCCGTGGCCGTCGTGGTCACCTGCCAGAAGGGCAGGCCGAACATGTTTTCAAGGAGGCTGCCGACGGCGATGATGTCCTCGGTCGGCAGCATGTAGGTAAGGCCGTGGGACGATTGCGCGGCGATGGCCTTGGCCACCGGCTCGGGCGAATGGCCGAACATGGACCCGGTATCGCCGAGGCAGAAATCGTCATACGTATGGCCGTCGGCGTCGGTGAGTGTGGCACCCTTGGCATCGGCGACAAAGAGAGGGAAGGGGGTCGACCAATCCAGCATCCAGTGATGCGGAACGCCCTTGATCCAGTTGCGGCGGGCCTCTTGGCCCAGCTTCTGTGAGATCGGGTTGGATTGGAGATAGCGGTCGGTCTCTCGCTTTGTCATCGCTTCGACTTGCGCCTTGGGCAAGCCAGCTTCCGATAATTCCATGATGCGCGCACTCAGCTCCTATGCTGTGGCCTCAACCAGGCCCGATGGGCGCATTGATAACGACTGCCCTGGGGGAATAGCAAGGGGCCGCGCCACAAATACTTGTGGCACGCTGTTAAGTCCTTGTGGCGAAAGACCTGCTGCAGTGCCGCGAAGGGCGTCAGAGCCAGCCGCGCTTGCGGAAATACCAGAAGGGCAGCACCGCGGAGAGCACCATCAGGCCGATGGCGACCAGATAACCGTGCTGCCAGTGGAGTTCCGGCATGAACTCGAAATTCATGCCGTAGATGCTGGCGATCAAGGTCGGCGGCAGGAAGGCGACTGCTGCCACGGTGAAGATCTTGATGATCGCGTTCTGCTCGATGTTGATGAGACCCAAGGTGGCGTCGAGCAGGAAGTTGATCTTGCCGGCGAGGAAGTTGGCATGGTCGGCGATCGAGGCAATGTCCCGTGACAGCGTCTTGATGCGCTGCTTGGCATCCTTCTTCATATTGCTCTGCGCATTGAGAAAGACCACGACGCGGCTCAACCCCAAGAGGCTCTCGCGCGCCTTGGTGGCAAGGTCGCCATTGCGGCCGATGCGGCGCAAGACATCCTGCAACCCGCCGCCCTTCTGCTGGGCGACACCTTTGCGCTGGCGTCGCTGCGCTGGCGACTGGCCCTGCTTGGCAAAGATATCGCGCGAGACCTGTTCCATGTCGGCGGCGGCAAGTTCCAAGACATCGGCCAGGCGATCGGCGATGCCTTCGAGGAGGCCCAGCAGGACCTGCTGTGGCCCACCCGCCAGATGCGCATGGCGCAGGGCGCGGCGCGCGAAGACGGCGAAGGGCAGGGGATCGACAAAGCGCACGGTGATGAGGGCCGAGGGCGTCAGGATGAAGGTCACGGCGCCGCTTTCGGGATGCTCGGTCGCTGCCTTGTGCAGCACGGGTGCCGTCATCACCAGGTTTTCACCTTCATCATAGAGGCGGCTCGACGCCTCGATCTCATGCATTTCCTCGCGCGTCGGCATCTCGATCCCGAAGGCGGCTTCGACGGAATGGATTTCGGCGGCATTGGGTTCGAGCAGATCGACCCAGACGGCGTCGCGCGGCATCGCTTCGGCGGCGTGGTCGGCCATCGCCTGCATGTGGCTGGGCAGCACGTCGGCGGCCGGGACATCGGCCACGACGGCGCGGGTTTCAAGCCCGCTGATGACGTTTTTCTTGAGGGTGCCGTCCTGGTGGAAATAGGCGGTGATCATACCGGCCTCCTGGGTAACGAAAATGACGTTCGACCCGGAGGCATCGGCAAAGGCAGGGGCTAGAGACGGCCTGCTTTTGCCGATGAAACCGGGTCCGTGGCGAAGTGTCCGCCGCTACTGGGAGGCTCCGCAGAGCTTGATTGTGCCCGGTTCATGTTACGGTTCCTTCATGGGGAAACATGGCGCTCATCGCCATGCCCGGCGTTGGTAGGACTCCCGCTGCGGCCTGTCAAATGAAAAGGCGCCCCGCTAATATCGCAGGCAAATCAAGGTTAAAGCGGGAGGTAGCGATGCAGGATCGAATTGCCCTGGTGACGGGGGCCGGCAGCCCAGACGGGATCGGTTTTGCCACGGCCCAGGCGCTGGCAGCGGCGGGTGCCCGGGTCGCCATCACCTCGACCACCAAGCGTATAGAGGATCGCTTGCGTGAGCTGGGCGGCGAGGCCGGACGGCATATCGCGCTGGTGGCCGACCTCACTGACGAAAAGGCGGTCGGCAAGTTACTGGCCGCCGTCAATGCGCAGCTCGGCAAGATCGATATCCTGGTCAACAATGCCGGCATGATCCAGACAGGCAAGAGGGAGCGGGCGCGGCTCTTTCACGAGATTCCGACCGAGGAATGGCTGCGCACCCTCGATATCAATCTCAATACCTGCTTCCTGGTCAGCCGCGGTGTGGTGCCGCAGATGCTGCGACGCAAATATGGCCGCATCGTCAACATTGCCTCTGTCACCGGGCCGCTGGTTACCAATCCGCGCAGCGCCGGATACTCGACGGCCAAGGCGGCGATGACTGGTCTTACCCGTGCGCTGGCGATTGAAGTTGCCGAGCGGAATGTCACCGTGAACGCGGTGCTGCCCGGCTGGATCCAGACCGGCTCATCCTCGAAGGCCGAGATCATCGCGGGGCAGCATACGCCGGCGAAACGTCCAGGGAGTCCGGAGGAAGTCGCCGCAGCTGCTGCCTTTCTGGCGAGTGCGGCCGCCTCCTATATCACCGGGCAGACGCTGGTGGTCGATGGCGGCAATGCGATTCAGGAATACAAAGGCCCGCCGGGCAAGGGCCGGCTTGGCTAGGCGTCTGCCATTTCCGGCTCTACCAACTCGGTACGGGCGTTGCGTTCCAGGTAAGTGTTGAGCGCGATGTAGGAGCGTGTGCCCTGGACACCCGGCACGTCATAGATGCGCTTCAGCAATTGCTCGAGCGCCTTGGTGCTTTCGCAGCGCACCTTGATGATGAGACAGGTGTCGCCGGCGACGGCATGAATTTCCTCGATGCGCGGGTCGTCCTGGATGGCCATCAGTTCCGGCGACTTGCCCCAGCCTTCGGTGTTCACATGGACGAAGGCGAGGAGGGGGCGTCCGATCGCTTCGCCGTCGATGGCGATGGTATTCCGTTTGATGACGCCCTGGGCTTTCAGCTTCTTTACCCGCTCGAATACGGAAGGCGCTGAGAGGCCGAGTCTTTCGCCGAGGTCGCGATAGGCGGTCTCGGCATCGTCGGCCAACAGGGCTAACAGCTTTCGGTCGGTGGCGTCCATCAACGGGTCTCCGGCGAACAGGATTTGGCAAAATGGCGAACTATGTTCGGCATTTGCCATCATAAAACTAACCTGATACGAAATGTAAAGCGCATTTAAGTTGAGCATTAGGCCATGACCAGCCGGACCCTGACAGAATCCGCGTCCCTCACCATCCTGATGACAGGCATCGCGGCTGTCGGCGTCCAGGCCCTGATGCTCTCGCCGCTACTGCCGGATATCGCCGCCGACCTCCGTGCGACGGCGCGGGAACTGGGCTTTGCAACAGGTGCTTATGGCGTGGGCGTGGCGACGGCCGCACTGCTGGCGGCGCCCAAGCTTGGCCAATGGAGCAAGGCCAGTGCCATCCGCATCGCCTTCGCGGTGATGGCGCTGAGCCTCGGCCTCTGCGGCTTTGCCTGGGACTGGCGCATTCTGGTGTTGGGCCAGGCGATCACCGGGCTTTGCGCCGGCGTCATCCTGCCGGCGACCTATGGTCTTGCCGCTGATCTTTCAGCACCGGAACGACGGTCGCGCGCCATCGGCAAGGTGATTTTCGGCTGGTCGGTCGCGATGGTCGCGGGTATCCCGCTGGCGGCGTTCCTCTCTGACTTCATCGAATGGCGCAGCACCTTCGCCCTGATGACGGCGATCTGCTTGGCCATGGTGATCGTGATCGGCCTCATCCCCCGCAGCGGCACTGTCGCCGCCACGGAACGCGTCGCCTATACTCGCGTGCTGCAGGTGCCGGGCATGGTGGTCTGCTTCGTCGCGACCTTTGCCTATATGATCGCCTTCTATCAGACCTATACCTTCATCGGCGACCATGTGCGGCATCTGCATCATCAGGGCGCGTGGCTGGGTGGGGCCGTTGCCTGTTCCTACGGCATCGGTTTTGGTGCCGCCATTCTGGGCAATGCGTGGCTCGACCGCATGGGGCCGGTGCGCCTGATGGCGTTCTCGCTGGTCTGGGTGGGGATCAATTACCTGATCCTGCCGACCGCGACCTTGGCGATGTGGTCGACCTTGGCCTTTCCCTTCCTGTGGGGACTTGCCAACCATATCTGCATGAACGTGCTGGTCAGCTTCATCGGCTCGGCACCGCCGGCTGCCCGCAGCACGGCGATGGGGCTATTCTCCTTCATCACCTATGTCGCAGTGGGTCTTGGTGGCGCGGTTTTCGGCAGCGTCTATACGCAATCGGGTTTTGCCGCCGTCTCCTACGCGGCGACCGCGACGCTGTGGATCGCGGCCGTCATCGTCGGTTTGCTGCTCAAGCGGCAAACTGTCGCCGCGGCCTAGATCCCGTCGACGACCACAAACTGGCAGCGCGTCGCCTTCAACCGATAGGGCAGGATACGCTGGTACTCCGGGGAACGATACCAAGCCTCCGCGGTTGCTCGGTCTGCAAACTCCAGCATGGCAATGCGCTGGAATGGCATTTCGCCCTCCAATGTGGTGAACGTGCCGCCCCGCACCAGGAATTTGCCGCCAAAGGCCTCGATCGTCGGCATGACCTGCGAGCGATAGACCTCAAATGTCTCAGGATCGTCGATATGTTCATAAACAATGCAGTATGCGGCCAAATGCGCCTCCCTTGATGTGCCGGATTTAAGCTTACATTCAGCTTGCATCACGAAGCTGTGAACCACTTCACCCTATCGGTGGTCGATCCAAGCTAAGTCTAGCTCGTAGAGTGCGGATTGCCAGCAGCGGGTCAATGCCGCGCCATCAGAAATCCGGGAGTGATCGGATCGTGACACACAGCCACAAGGCACATATCAACCGCATCGGCGTTGCGGTCCCCGCGCATGACGTCCATGACGGATTTCTTGCCCACGCCCGCGCCTTGCTCGACAATGAGCGCACGGCCCGCTTGTTTGACCGGGCTGCGCGCCGCAGCGGCATTGCCCATCGCTTTTCACATATGCCGGTGGCGGAAGCCGGTGCGCCGGCGGTCGATGCAACCGGATTCTACCGCTATGGCGACTTTCCGACGACGGCGCAGCGCATGGAGCAATACGTGCCGCAGGCGTTGACCCTGGCCGAGCAGGCGATCGCCAAGCTGGAACTGGGTAAGGACATTGCTGCCGTGACCCATCTGATCGTTGCCTCTTGCACCGGGTTCAGCGCGCCGGGACTTGATCTACAACTTGTTTGGCGGCTTGGGCTTTCGCCCCAGGTGGAACGGCAGTTGATCGGTTTCATGGGCTGCTCGGCCGCGATCCCGGCGCTGCGTGCCGCCCATCATATCGTGCGCGCGCAGCCGGATGCCCGTGTCCTCGTCGTCAATGTCGAAATCTGCACATTGCATTTCCAGGCAACCGCCGATCTTGAAACCATGCTTTCCTTCCTGCTCTTTGGCGATGGCTGTGCGGCGGCCCTTGTCACAGCGGAGGCACAAGGGATCGCGTTGGAGGACTTCCGCTCTGTCATCATTCCGCAGACGGACGACCTCATTACCTGGACCATCGGCGACCAGGGTTTCGAGATGTTCCTGTCCGGGCAAGTGCCGGGCCGGATCACGCAGGCTCTGCGCCAGGAAGCCGGCCGCAGCGACGATGGCGGCATTCTGCGCGGCGAGGGCACGCAATCCATTGACCTCTGGGCGGTGCACGCCGGCGGCCGCAGCATCCTTGATGCTGTCGAGGTGGGCCTCGCCTTGCCATCGGCAGCACTCGAACATTCCCGCGCGATCCTCAATGATTTCGGCAACATGTCCTCGGCGACGATCATGTTCGTGCTGCAGCGCATGTTGCAGACGGCCCGGCAGAAGGAGCGCGGCATGGCCATGGCCTTCGGTCCCGGCATGGTCGCTGAGACGGCCCGCTTCAGCATGGCCGCGTGACCGCCGTGAATTTCGCCCGGCGCAACGATCTTTCCGAACTGATGGATACCGAACCCGTCACGCCGGAAGACTTTGCCGCTTGCCTCAAGGATCTCGCCACCGTCAATCGGTTGACGCTCGCCATGCGCCCGACCTTTCACTGGCTCAGCCGGGCGACGCGGAACTGGCCGGCGCAGCGACCGTTCTCTGTCCTCGATGTCGGCCACGGCCAAGGCGATATGCTGCGCGCAATCTGGCATTGGGCGCAGAGGCGTGGACTGAAGGTTGAGCTTGAGGGTATCGACCTCAATCCCTTGAGCGAATATGCGGCCCGTCAGGCGACACCGGATGCCATGAACATCCGCTTCCGGACCGGTGATGTTTTCGCCCTTGGTGCGGAACGCCGCTTTGATGTCGTCATTTCATCGCTGGTAACGCATCACCTCACCGATGCGCAGATTGTAGCCTTCATCCGCCTGATGGAACGCCAGACAACGACCGGCTGGTTCATCAACGATCTCCACCGCCATGCGCTTTCCTATCACGTCTTCCGGTTCTGGGCTGCCTTGGCCGGCTGGCATCGCTTCGTGCGCCATGACGGACCCGTCTCCATCGCCCGCAGCTTTCGCCGGGCCGACTGGGAGCGCTATCTGATGCAGGCGAGGGTCGATGCTGACATCGACTGGTACATGCCGTTCCGCTTTGGCGTCGGCCGCGTGAAGGTGCCGCGGTCATGAGAGTGCCGCTGGTCATCGTCGGTGGTGGCGTTGCCGGGGCGGCAGCCGCCGCGCTGCTCGCGCGCGCTGGCCAGCAGGTGACATTGCTGGAACGCGAGCGGACGGCCAAGCCGAAGGTTTGTGGCGAATTCCTCAGCTGCGCGGCCCATGATCACCTGGTCGCTCTCGGTCTCGATCCGGCGGGGCTGGGCGCCCTGCCGATCAGCCATCTGCGTCTTGCTGCGGGAGGGCGCCAGATCACGGCGCCACTGCCATTCACCGGCTGGAGCCTGGCGCGCGATGTGCTGGACGAGGCCTTGTTGCAGCGTGCCACGGCATTGGGCGCCGACATACGGCGTGGCGTCGTGGTCCGGTCGCTGGAGGGTGGCGACCGCCCCCGTCTGATCGTCGACATGATGGGCGAGATCGAAGCGGGCGCCGTCTTCCTCGCCACGGGCAAGCATGACCTGCGCCATGCAGCGCGGCCCGTCACCGGGGCCGACGATCTCATCGGCCTCAAGACCTATTTCCATCTGATCCGGAGCGAGGCGCAGGCACTCAAAGGTCATATCGAACTCGTATTGTTCGACGGCGGCTATGCGGGACTGCAGTTGGTCGGCGCAGATCGTGCCAATCTGTCGCTGCTGGTCAGCCGGCAGCGCTTTGCCGCCGCGGACAATGACTGGTTTCGGCTGCTTGGCGAGATCTGCACCGAGAATGCGCTGCTGGGCACGCGCCTGGAACATGCCTTGCCCGAAACGGACCGGCCGCTGGCGATCTTTCGGCTGCCATTCGGTTTCCGCCATCGTCCGGATGGCCAGGCGCACCTCTTCCGGCTCGGCGATCAAATGGCCTGCATGCCATCCTTCGCCGGTGATGGTATGTCAATCGCACTTCACAGCGCCGCGCGCGCGGCACAAGCCTATCTGGCTGGTGCGCATGCTGATGCCTATCATGCAAGGATGCGGCGCGAACTCCGGACGCAGTTTTTGTGGGGTCGCTTGCTGTCACAGCTGACCGGGACCCATGCTGGACGCGCTTTATTCATGGGGGCGGCAACGACGCTTCCAGCGATGATGCCGGCCCTGGCGCGGCTCACCCGCCTGCCGCGACTAGCGCAGATAGTCCAGCAGGTTGATTGACTGCAGCGCCTTCAGCACGCTGTAGGACGATTCCAGCTGCAATTCGGTGGCGGATAGCTTGGCTGTGATCTCTGTCACGTCCACATTCTTCAGATCGCCGACCAGGGATTCGACGTAAAGCTGGAAATCGACATTCCGGTCCATCGCTTCATCGACGCTTTGGGCAATGCCCGAGAGGCGCGATTGCTCGACCGAAATCTCGTCGATCGCCTGGTCGAGGAGGTCATAGGCATCCTGCACGATGTCGAGGTCCGCCGGCTTCTCGCTGGCCTGGGCGGCAAGGCTCAAGGCGCGCAGCAATTTCTCGAAGCCGGAATCAGCGGCACTGGCGCTATAGGTGATGTCGAGGCCGGGTGCCGCCTCGAAGCTCGCCCCGGCATCGCTGCCCTTGTAGTAAGTGGTGTCAACGGTCGCCGCATCGGTTGCCGCATAGCCGGTGAGGTCGACCGGCGGGTTGGTCGTGGTACCACCACCAAAGACATAATAGCCATCGACCTTGGTATTGAGCAGGGATGCCACCTCCTCGAGATAGGCCTGCGCCTGCACGTTGACGCCGCTGATGTCGTCAGTGGCGCCGGAGATGAGGCTGGAGAGCCAGGAGCGCGCCTGGGTCGTGAGATCGGTAATAGATGTCGTGGCACTATAGGCGCCCTGGACGCGCGCCGCCACGATGGTGCCGTTGCTGACATATTGGTCGGCAGCCTTCAGATCGCTCTCCAGGCTGATGATTGTCCGCGACTGAGCCCCATAGCCGTCATAGCTCAACGACTTGACCGAGGTCGATTGCTGCGTCTGTTCGGTGGCATAGCGCTTCTGCACCTCAAGCGCTTGGGCGATGAATTGCCGTTGTTGATTGAAGGTCGAAATCCGGTCCATATTCCGTCTATCCCGGTTAGATCATGTTGAGCAGCGTGTCGTACATTTCCTGAATGACGGAAATGACATTCGCCGCTGCCTGGTAGTTCGTCTGCAGAATCTCCAGTTCCGCCGCCTCCTCATCGAGATTGACGCCAGAGGCATTGGCAAGGGAGCTGCTGAGATTGTCGAGGGCGCCGGACTTTATCTCGGCATTTGCCGTCGCATTCGTGCTCAGGGTTGCGACATGCCCGATGATCTCGGCGGCATAGTCGGCGATCGTCCCTTTGACGGTGCCAAGATCGCCGACGGCGGCGAAGTTGCGGGTGCCTGTGAAGGCCTCGACCAGGCTGGCGATGGCGGTGGTGTCGCCGCTCTCTATGCCGCTCGCGCCGATCGTCAATGTCGTTGCGCTGGAGAGGGCGCCGCGCGCCAGCAGCGACGGATCGGCGGCGACATCGGCGCGCAAGCTGAGGTGCCCTTCACTATCCACGCTTAAAAGGTCATTGAGCCCCAAGGCGCTTGACACGGACTCGCCGCCGATGCCGCCGGAAAGCTGGGCGAGGCCGATGCCAAGGCTGCCGTCATCGGCGGCGATGCTGAGCTTGCCATCGGCATCGATGGTGGCGGTGACCCCGCTCATACCGTCGATGGCGGCGACAAGGTCGTTCACCGTCGCATAGGTGGTGAGATCGAGATCGCTATAGGATTGGACTTTACCGTCAGCGTCGAGCAGCGCCACGCGCAATGTGCCATTGCCGCCAAGGCTGGCGCTGCCGTCGATTGCATCAGAACTGGTCAGTGCGTTGGGTGGGGGAACCGAGGTGCCGGCATTCTGCGCCGCATTGACCGCCGTCATGATCTGGTCGGTCAGGGCATCGACACTGGCCTGTTGCGCGGGCAGAATGTCGTCGCGGACATCCAGCAGGCCGCCGATCGTCCCGCTGCTGATGAACGCGGTCATGTCCTTGCCGCCGACCGAGATGCCGGAGAGGTTGCCGTTGGCCAAGCTGTCGCCGCTGTCGACGGATGCGGCGGCGGTAAAGGATAAGAGATGCGCATCGTCGTTGAGAAGCACGGTGCCACCTGGGCCGTAGACACTGACCGCGCCCGTGCCATCGGTGAAATAGGTGACGTTGATCTCCTGTGCGATGATCGCCACCTGCTGCATCTGCTGGTCGGCAAGATCGGCGGTGGAGGCGCCGCTGGCCTGGGCGCGCAAGACCTGGGCGTTGAGATCGTCGAGCCGTTCCAGCGCGGCATTGACCGTATCGACACTGTCGGCGATGGCGCGGTCGGCATCCTGCCGCAGGTCCTGGATGGAATCGGTGAGCGTATTGGCACTGTCGGCGAGATCGGCGAGATCCGTCACGACCGATTGCGCTTCGCTGGTGCTGTCCGGGCTCACGGAGAGACTCTGCAGCGAGTTGGTCAGGTTGCTGATGGCGCTGGCGATGGTGTCGTCGCCTGTGGTGGTGCCGATGGCGTTGCTGAGCTGCGACAGGTAGTCGGCAACGACCTCCGAAAGGCTGCTCTGGCTCCGCGCCGTGTTGGTCCGCCGTTCCAGACCGGCATCAACCTGGCGCTGGATCTCGCCGAGGCTTACGCCGCTGCCGGTGCCGCTGATGACGACGGTCTGGAATGTCGCCGATTTCTTGGTGTAACCGTCGACATCGGCATTGGCGATATTGTTCGACGTGGTCGTGATGGCGGCTTGCGTGGCACGCATGCCGCTGGTCGCGGTCGATATGGCGCTGCTGAGGGTCATGACAGGGCCCTCGTGCTCAGATCTTGGTGGAACTGGTCATCATCGACTGGCGGCTGCTGGTGCCGATCCGGACCCGAGCATTGGCGCCATAGGTCTCATGCGTCGTTGCGGCGATGCGGCGCGCGTCGACCACCGCCCCGATGCGCTCGCGGGTTGCGTCGATGGCGCTGGCGACGGTGCGGCGATGGCGTTCGGCGAGCGCTGCAAGCTCGGCGAGCTCGGCGCGCAGACCCGCAAAGTCGGGGGTGTCTTCGGTGCGTGCACGCTCGGACAGCTCTTCAAGGGCTGAGCCCATTTCGGCGCGCATTGTCCGGGTGATGGTGGCCTTGGTGCGTGCGGTTTCGCGCAGCGTGTCGATGCGGTTGGCGGCGACGGCCTCGATCTCCCGCGTCAGCAATGCCTTCAATGCCTCGAGGGCGCTACCTGGTTCAGTCTCGGGCTTATCAGTCATGGTGCTTCCCCTTTTCAGCGAATTGCCTGGCCGATCTTGGCGTAGGTCCGCGCCGCCAACACGGCATGCGACATGACCTTGAGGCGCAGCTGCAGGTCGCGTCCGTTGCCCTGCAGCCCCCGAATGAGATGGTCGAGCTCGTCCAGCATATTGCGGGCGCGCAGGCGCCTCGCCTTCGCCCAGGGCGAGCGATCGGCCTGCATCTGCTGCAACGCGCGCGCTTCCAGCAGGACCATGGTCTCGGTCTGCTTGGCCTGGGCCAACAAGCGGTCGAGCTGGCGTCGGTCGGGTGGGGGCGTCATCAGCGGATCGCCTGCATTAATGTGTCGATCATCTCATCGGCCGTGGTGACGACCTTGGAGGCTGCCGAATAAGCCTGCTGGGCGATGATCATGCGGCTGAACTCGTCGGCGATGTCGACGGTGGAGGATTCGACTGATGACGAGCGGATGAGCCCCGCTTGCCCCTCGCCGGCGTCTTTGAGGATGTAGTTGCCGGAATCGACCGTCGGCAGGAAGACGTTGTTGGAGAGCGCCTGCAGCGCATTGGGATTGGCGAAGGTGGCGACGGGGATCTTGTAGATGGCCATGCTGAGGCCATTGTCGAAATTGGCTGTGACCAACCCGTCATCGTCGATTTCCACGTTGGTGTACCGGCCATAACGGGCGCCGTCGGTGTCGAGCGAATAGAGCTCGAGATCGATCTCGCCATCCTGTGCGGCGTATTGCGTGAGGCTGCCGGATTCCTGGATGTCGAGCGTGAGATTGATGTCGGCAGCACCGGAGGTGAGGGCGGTGAAGCTCAGCTCGACCGGCGAAGGCGAGACGGAGCTGAGCTTGCCGGAACTGTCGAAGACCAGATCATAGGTGGCGCCAGAACCGGTGCCGGTGATGGCTGTCGAGTCGTCCGGGTTGACGGCATTGCCGAAGCTCATCTCCCATTCATTGGTGCCGGTCTTGGTATAGGTGAGGGTCGTGCTGTGGGCGACGCCGAGACTGTCGAAGAACTCGACGTCCAGCGAAACGCTGGCGCCGTTGGCGGCATCCGCAGGGAGGCCCGCGGACAGCGTCACTGTGCTGCTGGCCTGCGCGAGGCCGGAGACGATATCGACGTCGATGGCGGTGAGGTCGTCGACGTTGAACACGTCACCATTGACAGGATTGCCCTCGGAATCAACCCGGTAGCCCATCAATTGATAGCCTGCGCTGGTCGAAAGATAACCGTCCTTGTCGGCAGAAAATTCCCCGTTACGGGTATAGGCAATATCTGCCGAGCCGTTATTGCCGGGTTCGCTCACGACAAAGAAGCCGCCGCCATCGAGGGCCAGATTGGTCGAAATGGTGCTGCTTTCGATCAGTCCCTGCAGGCCGACATTGCGGCTGTCGGTCACCGCGACACCGCCGGAGGCGTAGGAGGAACTGTTGTAATTCTGCGTCACCAGCGAGCTGAAGCTGGCGGTCGTCGCCTTATAGCCCACGGTGCTGCTGTTGGAGATGTTGTCCGAAATCATCGAGATCGCCTGGCTCTGGGCGTTGAGCGCAGAAACGGCGGTGTTGATGGCATTGCCAAGGCTCATATTGCGTCTCCGGCGTGTGCGTCAGTTGGTGAGGGAAATGATGTCGTCTACCGTGACCGCGACATCGCCGACATAAAGGGCGATTTCGTCGCCGGACGTATCGACGCGGTCGATCTTGCCGAGGCTGCTGACACTGCTCTCGATTTCAGCACCGCTGGCGGAAAGCGCATGGACGGTCAGCGAATAGGTGCCGTCGGCCAATTGATTGCCGTCGCTGTCGGTGCCGTCCCAGGTGAAGGCATGCGTGCCGGCATCGGCGCCGCCGCTCTCGGTGTAGACAGTGTTGCCGTTCTGGTCCTTCACGGTGAGCGTGACGCTGCTGGCGTCGTCGTCCAGTTCATAGTTCCAATTGGCCTCGCCATCGCTGAGCGCGCTGTATTCGCTGTCGTATTCGACCGTCTTGCCGACATAGCTCAAGGCCAGCGTGTTGGTGTTCCAGGAGGTCAGGCTGAGAAGGTCTTCCAGCGTGTCATTGGTCTTGATGGACTGTTCGACATCGGCGTACTGCACCAGCTGGTTGGTGAATTCCGACGTATCCATCGGATCGAGCGGATCCTGGTTCTGCAGCTGTGTCGTCAGCAGCGTCAGGAACGCCTCGTAATTGTCGAAAAGTGTCGTGGTCGAGCTCGACGATGAGCTGGAGCTGCTGCTCGACGAAGACGATGACGAATAGGAACTGTTCGTGGCCGTCGCGTTGGCCAGGGATGTAACGACGCTGCTCACCGACATGGCGTAACCTCGCTGCGCATGATGGACTGCAGGTTTAACGGCGCAGCGCTCGATACCGGGCGGCCAATCTGCAAGCGTTGCACACAGAAATATTCAGCAAGCAAATTGCCCAAAAAATATGCGCCTGAAACGCCGCCGGCCTGCGTTCAATCTGCAGTCAGCCCGTCATGAAACAGGATCCCGGGTTGATGTACGTGACCGCTAAACGGCCGTCACAGATCCAATCGTCACAACGGGTGGAGATAACTCATGCCTGTCATCGCTACCAATACGGCGGCCAACACCGCCTTGCGCTATCTCAATCTCAACTCGACGCAAGAATCGAGTTCGGTTGCCAAACTGTCGAGCGGCTCGCGCATTACCAAGGCATCGGATGATGCCGCCGGTCTTGCGGTCGGCGTGCGACTGCAATCCGACGTTACCGTCCTGCAGCAGGCCTCGACCAACGCGTCGCACGGCATGTCGGTGCTGCAGACCGCCGATGGCGGCGCCTCGCGAATCTCGGACATTCTGCAGCGCATGAAGACGCTGGCGGCCCAGTCGCTGTCCGGCGCCGTGACCGACGACGAGCGTGCCTATATCAACTCCGAATTCACGCAGCTGATCTCGGAAATCGACAGCATCGCCACCGGCACGCGGTTCAACGGGGAAGCGCTGCTGGATGGCACGACCGACTTCGCCACCGGCGTTGACTTCCTGCTCGGAACCGATGCCGCCACAGATACGCTCACCGTCACCATCGATGATCTGGATTCGACGGCATTGACCCTCAATGCCTCGACTGTCGACACCCAGGCAAATGCCAGCACGGCGGCGGCATCGATCGACACGGCGATCGACACGGTCCTGTCGGCGCGTGCCAGCATCGGCGCCCAGATGTCGCGCTTCGACTATCGCGGCCAGATGATCGAGACGTCGATCGAGAATCTGAGTTCGGCCCAATCGGCCATCATGGATGCCGACGTTGCCGAAGAACAGTCGAACCTGACGACGGCCGAAGTGCTGACGGACGCCAGCATCTCAGCGCTAAGCCATGCCAACGACATGGCCACGCGCCTGTCGAAGCTGCTGCAATAACGGGTGGAGGCCGGCGGGGTATCGCCCCTGCCGGTCGCCTCCACCCTTTTTTTATGGGGCTCTCATGACCGTCATTTCGGCGAGCAGCGGCAGCAGCGGAACCTCCGGCGTTTCCTCGGCCAGCGTCAGCCTGGATACCGACGCGCTGATCACGGCAGCCGTCGAGGCGCGAAACGCGCCGGCGGACAGGATCGAGCTCAACGTCACGGCAGCCGAGGCGAAGGTCAGCGCCTATCAGGAACTGGAATCCCTGCTCCTGGCGCTGGGGGACGCCGCCGATGATCTGCGCAATCCGGCCTCGACGACGGAAAACGATGCCTTCGATGCCCGGTCGGTCTCGCTGACCGCGACCGGGTCGACTGAGGCGACCGACATTCTGGGTGCTTCGGTCGGTGCCAATGCGGAAATCGGCAGTTACAGCATTGTCGTCGACCAGGTCGCTGCCGTGCACAAGGTTTCCAGCGACAGTCAGTCGAGCCGCGACACGGCCCTGGGCCTCAGCGGCACGGTCTCGCTTGGTGCCGGCGCCAACACGGCGGTGTCCATCAGTATTACCAGCGACATGACGCTGGACGAAATTGCCGCAGCAATTAACGCCGAGACCGAGGACAGCGGCGTGAAGGCCAGTGTGCTGAAGGTGAATGACGGCTCTTATATGCTGGTCCTTTCCGGCGCCAAGACAAACCAGGCAATTTCGCTTGCCGACAGCAGCGGCAATGCGCTGGAGACGTTGGGCCTGATAACGGCGAATGGCGATATCGGCAACGAAATGCAGGCGGCACAGCCTGCGATCCTCACCGTCGATGGGGTCGAAGTCACCCGTGACAGCAATGAAATCGACGATCTGATCGATGCGGTGACGCTCTATCTCTATGGTGCCGACACCGGTAGCACGATTACCCTGGACGTTGGCGCGGATTTGACGGGGATTAACACGGCGATCAGTGATTTTGCGGACGCCTACAATGCCGTGCGCGATTTTATTTTGGGTCAGCAGGAAGTCGGCTCCGACGGGACCGTCCCGGACGATGCCGTGCTGTACGGTGATGCGTTGGTGCGCAGCGTCAGCAACGATCTTTCGACCCTGCTGTCATCGTTGAGCGGCAGCGGTGCCAGTCTTGCCGGCATCGGCATCTCGCTCGACGAGGATAACAAGCTGCAGATCGACAGCACGGCTCTAGCCGATGCCCTCTCCTCCGATCTCGACGCGGTCATGGAGTTGTTCCGGTTCGAAGCGACGACGTCATCGTCGAAACTGGCTGTCATCGACAATGGCGAGGCCGGATCTTCGGTTGATTTCACGCTCGACATCACGGTCGACGGCAATGGTGCCATCACCGCTGCCAGCATCGGTGGCGATAGCAGCCTGTTCAAAATTGCCGGGACCCGGATAGAAGGTGCCGAGGGCACGGCTTATGAGGGGATCATTTTTGCCTACATTGGCGCGGAATCTGCATCCGTCGATGTGTCGATCACGCGAGGGCTGGCGCAGAAAATATCAGACACAATCACCGATTATGCAGGGGACTATTCCGGTGCCGAAGGATCGCGCATCACGACGCAGGTGGACAGCCTGAACGATGCCGTCACCGACATGGAAACCGAGATCAGCAACATTCAGCAACGAACCGAGGACTATCGCACCTGGCTTACCGAGTATTACGCCCGGATCGAAGCGCAGATCAATGCAGCGAGCCGGCTCCGCGAACAACTCGCGGTTCTGCTCGACAGCAGCGATGACTAGAGTACATGGGGGACGAAGATGAAACAGGGTTCCGGCGTCGCCACGCGCGCCTATCGCTCGGTCCATGCCGGATCGAGCATCCTTGATATCGTCATTTCAGTTTATGACGCGGCGATTATCGACTTGCTGAGGGCGAAAGATGCGCGCCTTGGCGGGCGATTGGACCAGGAACTGGCGGCACTCAATCAGGCGTCGCATCGCGTGCTGGGCCTGCGCAACGCGCTCGACTCGCGCCTGGAATCGAAGCTTGTTGGGCATCTGGCGCGCTTCTATCTGACGGCCAGTTTCCAGATGCTGGCGGTACCGCGTCGCAAGGACCCGATCGTGGCGGTGGAGCGCCTGATCCGCCAGATACGACAGATGCGGGATGCCTGGCGTGACGTAGCGGCAAGGGCCGCCGTTGCAGCGCAAGTGGCAATACCTCCAGCCGGCGAAGCAGTGCCAAGGGATTGGAATGTCATTCTCTAAGCCGATCGGGGGTGCCATCGCCTTGGACGCGGTCGAGACGGCCAAGGCCAGTGCCGACAATGGCATGTCGGACGAGGATCTTCTCGACTTCATGCGTGCAGGCGACGAACTGGCATTCCGGCTGCTGGTAACGCGACATGTCTATCGGGCCCAACGGCTGGCTGTGCGCTTGGTGGGAAACGTGACGGCGGCGGAGGACATCGTGCAAGACGTCTTCTTGCAGATCTGGATCAAGCGAGCTGACTGGCGCAGGACCCAGGCCAAATTCACCTCATGGCTCTTTCGCGTCGTCTACAATCGCTGCATGGATATGCGGCGCAAACGGCGCGATGTGGCACTCGATGGCATCGATGAGCCGACTGACGATCAGGCGGACGCCGTCACGCGCATCTATCGCAATCACGTCATGCGCAAATTGCGCGAGGCGATGGCCCAGTTGCCTGGCTCGCAATATGTTGCCTTGTTTCTGAGCTATCACGAAGGATATAGTACGAAGGATACGGCTGCAGCGATGGGTATCTCGTTGCAGGCTGTAGAGTCGCTCCTAAAGAGGGGCCGACAGAATCTCAGGGACCAATTAAAACGGGACCGCCTCAATGTGCAGCATGCATTCCCCGACCCATGAGCCGGGCGCGCGCAATTACCTACCCCTGGAATGGATCAATGCGTTCAATGACGACCTCAGTCGTCACGGACCCGTCATTGAAGCATGGCCGACGGAGGGGCGACGGCGGGCCGAGCGCGTCCTGGCAGCGTCGCAAATGGCGCGTGATGACCTTGCTGATGCATTGTTGGTCGAGGAATTCCTGGGCCAGCGTCCGATACATGAAAGCCGTGGCGATCTGGTGGGGCGGATCATCGCGGCGCAGCACGCGCTGGCGCCGGCCATGCCCAACCAACGTCCGGCGGCCCTTGTCATGCTGCAGGCAGCTTTCGTTGTCGTATTCGCGGTCATTGGATTGATTTCCGGGCGCTGGATCATGCAGGCGCCGGCCGATTACGATGTCTCCGGCATCTTCATGATCTGCACCGACGCGTTTTATCTCTGACCCAGAGCTGCTGCCGCCATGCGTGACATCTTTCGTGGTCGCTTGTCGACCGGCCTGTTGCTGGGCTCATTTGCGCTCAACATTTTCCTGGCCGGCATGGTTGCGGCGCCGCATCTTTTTGCCCCGCCACCCCAGCCGCCCTTGATTCCGCCACCACCGCGCATGGTAGTCGAGCGGTTGGCCGATGGTCTCAGCGAAGACGGGCGCCATGCGATGCTGGTGGCTTTCGACGGTGCTGCAGACCCGCTCGACGCGTTGTTCGCAAGCTTGGTGGAGTCGCAATCCGATCTCATGCGTGAATTCGCCAACGAGACTTTCGACGCGGCCGCCTATGGTCGCGCATTGGAAACGCGCAAGGTGGCGGCCGACCACTTCTTCAACGCGATGTCCGATTTCTTTCGCAGCATCGGTACGCGACTCTCGGTCGAGGATCGCCGCCGCATCGTCGAGCGCGGCCGCATCTAAACGCGGGTCGCTGTCAGCTTGCCGTCAGTGATGGCAACAGCAAGCTGACATACTGGATCATCATTCATCACGAAACGGTGAAATCCCGCCAAAGTCTCGCTCTGCGCGATTTTGTCCACGCCGATCAATGCCCGGCGAAAGCCGCGCGTCAGAAAGCCCAGTTACCGTGCGCTCCACCAGGCCGGCGTTGTCAAGAACGACACGAATCAAGCCGGCCTGCGCCGAATGCTCTGCTGACAGGAAGGCGAGGAATGACTGTTTTGACCCCATGGCCAAACGCAGTGCGTCATGCGCATCTGCACGAATGCTTACCAGATGAAAGGAAGATGACGGAGGAACTCATCCGCGAAAGGTTCCGGCAATCGTTCGGGGCCGATCTCCACGCATTGATGCCGCGTCTCTTTACCCTGCGCGCCGATGATGGCGCCCTGCCTGGCGACCTCCTTTGCGCCTTTGGCCTCCGGGAAGCCGGCAAGCACCGCCTCTATATGGAGCAATATCTAGACGAACCGGTCGAGGTGGCGATCTCGCGGTTGGCAGATGAAGGCGTGGCGCGCGCGCGCATCATCGAGGTTGGCAATCTGGCGGCGTTGCCAGGCAATGCCCGGACCATGATCGTGACCGTGACGCGATATCTGCATGCTGCTGGTTATCACTGGGTCGTGTTCACCGGCGTTGCGGCGTTGCGGGCGGCGTTCCATCGCCTGGGGTTGAAACCGCAGATCATCGCCAAGGCCGATCCCGCACGGTTGGCGGTGGACGATCTTGCCAATTGGGGCAACTATTTCGCAGCGCTGCCGCAGGTCATGGCGGGCGACGTGCGCTATGGCCATCGTGTCCTTACCGAAGTTGCCAACACAGCCACCATCTCGTGGCAATCCGCATCATGACATATCGCGACGCTTTGGAAGCACTCCAGGAACGGGCCGCGGCGCAGCCTCAACGAACCGCGCTTGTCACTGTTGACGGCGAGATCAGCTATGCGGAAATGATGCGCATGGTGAACGAGGTGGCGCGCCAGCTTGAGGGCGTCAAGCGCTGCGCGCTCTATCTCGACAACGGCGCTGGCTGGGTGACCGCCGATCTGGCGCTGCGCCGCATCGGTGCCGTGATCGTGCCGCTACCGCTGTTCTTTTCGGCCGATCAGGTTGACCACGCACTACGCCTGTCCGGCGTCGACGCGGTGATCACCGATGCACCGGAGCGCCTTGGCGCATTGCTGCCGGGCCGCCAGTTGCGCGGAGAAGGCCTCGGCGGAAACCCCAATTTGCGCGGCGTTGTGCTTTGCCGCCTGGGCGTGCCAACCGATTTGCCGGTTCTGCCGCAAGGGACGCACAAGGTCACGTTTACCTCGGGGACGACCGGCCGGCCCAAGGGTGTTTGCCTGTCCCGGCCGGCGCTCGATACCATCGCGCGTTCGCTTTGCGATGCCACGGAAGGCGCAGCGCAGGATCGGCATCTCAGCCTGCTGCCTTTTGCGGCCTTGCTTGAGAACATCGCCGGCATCGATGTGCCGCTCTTGGCGGGTGCCACATTCTGTGCCCTTCCGCTGGCAGCACTCGGCTTCACCGGGTCTTCGGGACTGCAGCCGACAATCCTCGCGGCGGCGCTGGAACGCTGTCGGCCCACCAGCATCGTGACTGTGCCGCAGATTCTGGCGGCACTTATGGCGATGCGCATGCAGGGACACTGGCAGCCAGACTATCTGCGTCATGTCGCGGTCGGCGGCGCGGTGCTGGCCAAGGGTGTTGTGGCAAAGGCGCGCGCTCTCGGCCTGCCGGTCTATGAAGGCTATGGCCTCTCGGAATGCGCCTCGGTCGTGACGCTCAACACCCGTGATGCCGACCGGCCGGACAGCGTCGGTCGCCCCTTGCCGCATTGCCGCGTCAGCATTGCGGCTGACGGCGAGGTGCTGGTGAACGGGCTGGCCGCGCTGGGATATCTGGGTGGTGGTGAGGCACCAGCGGTGTCTGCCGATGGCACACTGGCGACCGGTGACATCGGCCGGCTCGATGAGGATGGCTATCTTCACCTCCTCGGCCGCAAGAAGAACATGTTCATCACCGCCTTCGGCCGCAATGTGGCACCCGATTGGGTGGAGAGCGAACTGACCGCCACGGCGGCAATCGCCCAGGCCTATGTGCATGGCGAGGCGCGGCCATGGAACGCCGCGGTTATTGTGCCGCGGCCGGCCTTGCTGGCGCAAAGCGAGGTCGATCCGCGGCGCCTCGTTGCTGCGGCGATCGACCAGGTCAACACCGGCCTGCCCGATTACGCGCGCATAGGCAGCTGGATCCTGGCGGATCAGCCTTTTCTGACCGCCAACAATCTCCTCACCTGGAACGGCCGCCTGCGCCGGGCCGAGATCGCGACGCTCTATCGCGACCGGCTGGACCGACTCTATCAAAAGGACGATTTGCATGTTTATGGATGATCTCATTGCTGGCACGACGGCCGAGCGGAATGCGTTGCTCGGCGTGCCGCTCATTCACAAGGCTCTGCGCGGCGAGGTGACGCGTGCCGCCTATATCGAATTCCTGACCCAGGCCTATCATCATGTGCGCCATACCGTGCCATTGCTGATGACCAGCGGGGCGCGGATGCCGCAGCGCCTTGCCTGGCTGCGCGATGCCATCGTCGAATATATCGACGAAGAGACCGGGCATGACGAATGGATCCTTGCCGATATCGATGCGGCCGGTGGCGATGCGTCGGCCGTGCGCACGGGGACACCGTCGGCCGCGACCGAATTGATGGTGGCCTATGCCTATGACGGCATCACGCGACGTAACCCGGTGGTGTTCTTTGGCATGGCCCATGTCCTGGAGGGGACCAGCGTGCAATTGGCAAGTCAGGCCGCGGGCGTGTTGCGCCAGTCGCTCAACCTGCCGCAGAAAGCCTTTACCTATCTCACCTCGCACGGCTCGCTCGACATCGAGCATACCAAGACCTTCGCCGACCTGGTCAACCGTCTGGACGTGGCGGAGGACCGCAGTGACATTCTCCACGCGGCGCGGATGTTCTATCGCCTCTATGCCGATATCTTCCGCGGTGTCGAGGTGGCGGCATGACCGTGCGCGCCCATGCCCTGATTACCGGGGCCACTGGCGGCATCGGCGAAGCGCTCGCTCGCCAGATGGCCGATTACGGCTGCGACCTGACGCTGGTGGCGCGCGATGCGTCACGCCTTGCGACGCTTGCCGACGATCTGCGGGCCAAGGGGACGGGCGTTGCCGAGATCGCGATGCCGCTGGGCCGTGGCAGCGATTACAGCGCGCTGGTCGCTCGCGTCGCCGATGTCAGCGGGCCGATCGACATCCTGGTCAACAATGCCGCCGTCAACTGGTTCGGCCATTTCGGCACGATGCCTGATGCCGATATCGATACCGTCATCGATACCAATATCGCGGCGCCGATTCATATGTGTCGTGCGGTGCTGCCCCTCATGCAGCGGGCGGGGCGCGGCACCATCGTCAATATCGGCTCGGTCTTCGGCAGCATCGCCTTTGCCGGTTTCCCGGTCTACAGCGCCAGCAAGTTCGCCCTGCGCGGCTTTTCGCAAGGATTGAGGCGCGAGTTGCGGGGGAGCCGGATCGATGTGCTCTATGTGGCACCCCGCTATACGCGGACGGCTTTCAACAATGGCGTCATCGATCGCATGGCACGCGCCACCGGCATGGCGATGGATGCGCCGGAGGCGGTCGCAGCCCGCATTATTGCCGCCATTCGCGACCGGCGCAGCGAGACCACGATCGGCTTCCCAGAGCGCTTCTTTGCCAAGCTCAACGCGCTGCTGCCGGGTCTGGTCGATCTCGGCCTCAGCGGCACCAGCCGCAAAATCCTCTCATTCGCGCCGGGCGAACATCCCGGTTTCACGCTCAACAAGGAGAATGTGTGATGAACCTCAAATCCATGCTGCTGGGTGCAGCCTTCTTAACTGTGCTCGCCGCGCCGGGATATGCTGCAACCGGCGACGACATCCCGGTCCTCCAATCGTTGCAGCATGAATGGGCCAAGGCCAATTACGGTCTCAAGGATGACGAGCGGGAGGCGGCGCTGAAGGCTCTGGTCCCGAAGGCGGAGGCGGCGGTGAGCCAGTTCCCGCAATCGGCGCCGCTGCTCGCCTGGCGGGGTATCATCATGAGCACCTATGCCGGCGCCAAAGGCGGCTTGGGCGCTCTGGACCTCGCCAAATCGGCGCTAAAGTCGCTCGAAGCCGCCCGCAAGATCGACGAGAAGGCGATCGGCGGTGGCATCGATACCTCGATTGGTGCCCTTTATTATCGCGTCCCCGGCTGGCCCTTGGGCTTCGGTGATGACGACAAGGCAGCCGATTACCTCGCCAAGGGCGTCGCCCTCAATCCGGATGGCATCGACGAGAACTATTTCTATGGCGATTACCTCGCCGAGCAGGGCGAGAATGAGAAGGCCAAGACCTATCTCGAAAAGGCGCTCTCCGCCGCGCCGCGCCCGGGCCGTGAAGATGCCGATGCCGGCCGGCGCGCCGAGATCAACGCGGTACTGAAGAAAATCGCCGACTGATCGGGATTAAGGAGTGGCGGAGGGGGTGGGATTCGAACCCACGGTACGCTTGCACGTACAACAGTTTTCGAGACTGTCCCAATCGGCCACTCTGGCACCCCTCCGCGGGAGGACCCCGGGAAACGATACTGGGATCCGGGCCGGTTGAACGGCGCGGAACCTAACGAAGTGAATCGCTCTGTGCAAGCCCGGCTTGACCCCATGCGGCGATAACGTCGATCCTGCCAGCCAAATCAAGGGGAAGAGGGGGAGTGCTGGCATGGATTTGCCGCAGATTCCGGTCATCGACATGGGAAGCCGGCCCATGAGCGACCTCGCCAAACTGGCGCCCGAAAAGGTGCGCCTGCTCTCGGCCGCGGGCGAGGCATTGACGACCGCCCCGGTCCAAGCCTGGATGGATCGCCGCTCGCGCGCCTGGCTCGCCCGTAACGTGACACCTTACAAAACGGAAATCGACGACGTGGCGGCCGCCAGCGGGGCAGGCGGTGTCCATGCCCTCAATATCAGCACGGAATGGGCCTGTTCCAGCATCGCTTCCGGCCCGCGCCTGATGCGCACGCTCGATTGGCCGCTTCATGGCATGGGGCCAGCACTGACTGTGACCCGGCACGATTCCGCGGTCGGCGCCTGGTGGCAGGCGACCTGGCCAGGCTTCGTCGGCGTTCTGACCGGTCTCGCTCCGGGGCGCTTCGCCGCCTCCTATAATCAGCCGCCGATCCGGGTAACGACGGGGGTGAAGCCGCTCGATTGGGTGGTGGAGCGGTTCCGGGTGGAGCGCCGCCAAGCCATTCCGCCCACGCATCTTCTGCGCCAGGTCTTTGAAACGGCGCGTGATTTCGACCAAGCCCAGCAACTTCTCAGCGACACCCCGCTGGCCATTCCGGCGCTTTTCACCCTGGCCGGAGCCGATGGCCGCTCGGTGGTGATCGAACGGCTGGAGGATCGCTATCGCCACCGCGCCTCCCCCAGTGCGATTGCCAATCACTGGCCGGCCCTGCCGGGGCATGTCGGCACCTGGCCCAAAGGCTGGCTGCGCGGGGTCGACAGTGCCGGGCGGTTCCGGGACGCTTGCGTCTGGGCCGGTGGGCTCGATGCGTTGCCCGCCGATTTTTCCTGGCTGCAATACCCGATTCTCAATAAATTCAGCCGCTTGGCGGCGATGATGGATTGTGTCGCCGGGACTTTCGTCCTCATGGGGCTGGAGCAGGCCGGGAGAAGTGCCGTCCCGGCGACCCAGATTTTGCGCCTTGATGGCGTTAAATCAATGGGTTAAGCCATGCGCGCGCGATCGACGGCGGGGATTTCCCACAGGTGCATAACCTGTTGACAAAGTAGGTCCGGAACGTCTATTTCCCACCTCGAACGGGTCGCCCTTCGGCGGCCCGAAGCTTTTGGCATGTAACGGCGCTGCGTGGGCTTGGAATGATCCGGCCCGTGACCCGCCTCTAGGACGGCAATTATGTTTGCAGTGATCAAGACGGGCGGCAAGCAATACAAGGTCGCCACCAACGACATCATCCTCGTCGAGAAGCTCGAGGCCGAAGAAGGCGCCAGCATTTCGCTGAATGAGGTGCTGATGGTCGGCGAAGGCGGAAACATCACCGTTGGCGCGCCCAATGTGGCCGGCGCTTCGGTGACGGCGACCGTGCTCGAGCAGCGCAAGGGCGACAAGGTCATCATCTTCAAGAAGAACCGTCGCCACAACTATCGCCGCAAGCGCGGCCATCGTCAGTTCGTGACGGTGCTCAAGATCCAAGGCATCAAGGCGGCCTAACGGCCAGCCTGATCGAATTTAGGGAGAGACCCAAATGGCACATAAAAAAGCCGGTGGTAGCTCGCGCAACGGTCGCGATAGCGCTGGCCGTCGCCTGGGCGTGAAGAAGGCCGGCAGCGAAGTCGTCGTTTCCGGCAACATCATCATCCGTCAGCGCGGCACCAAGGTTCACCCCGGCCTCAACGTCGGCATGGGCAAGGATCACACCTTGTTCGCCACCGCGGCTGGCCGCGTGACGTTCAAGACCGGCACCGGCGGCCGTACCGTCGTGTCGGTCCTGCCTGTGGCGCTCCCGGCAGCCGAGTGAGCATCGGCGCCCGGGTTTCGGGCGCGGCCATTCGCTGAAACGGTTTGAAAGGGGAATGGCGGAAACGCCGTTCCCCTTTTTCGTTTTTGGATTCGACCGATCATGAAGCCGAGTGAGTATCCATACGCACCCCTGGTGCCCGAACTGATCTGCAGCGATTTCGCGCGGTCGCGGGCATTCTATGTGGATCTGCTTGGTTTCCGCCCGGCCTATGAACGGCCGGAACATAGCTTTGCCTATCTTGAGCGCGGCCCGATCCAGATCATGATCGAGCAGTTCAGTGAGGAAGGCTCGTGGGCGACGGCCGAGATGGTCCAGCCCTATGGCCGCGGCATCAATCTGCAGATCGAGATCGACGATCTCGACGGCCTCGCGGCGAAAATCAAACGGGCCGGCATCGCCTTCTACAAGGAGCCGGTCGACTGCTGGTACCGCGTCGACGATCACGAATCGGGTCAGCGCCAATTCCTGGTGCAGGATCCCGACGGCTATCTGCTGCGCTTCTGCCAGAACATCGGTGAAAGGCCGGTCACATGAAATTCCTCGACGAGGCCAAGATCTTCGTGAAATCCGGTGACGGCGGCGCTGGCTGCGTTTCCTTCCGGCGCGAAAAGTTCATCGAATTCGGCGGACCCGATGGCGGCAATGGCGGCCGTGGCGGCGATATCATTGTCGAAGTCGTGGCCAATTTGAACACGCTGATCGACTACCGCTACCAGCAGCACTTCAAGGCGCGGCGTGGTTATCACGGCATGGGCAAGCTGCGGACGGGTCAGGATTCGGAAGACATCATCCTGCGAGTCCCCGTCGGCACGCAGATTTTCGACGAAGACAAAGAAACGCTGCTGTTCGATCTCACCAAGGCCGGCGAACGCATCGTTCTGTGCCGCGGCGGCGACGGCGGCTTCGGCAATGCGCATTTCAAATCCTCGACCAACCAGTCGCCGCGCCATTCCGGTCAGGGCTGGCCGGGTGAGGAGCGTTGGATCTGGCTGCGACTCAAGCTCATCGCCGATGCCGGTCTGGTCGGTCTTCCCAATGCGGGCAAGTCGACTATGCTGGCGGCCGTCTCGCGCGCCAAACCGAAGATCGCCGACTATCCCTTCACCACCTTGAAGCCGCAGCTCGGCGTCGTCCATGTCGATGAGCGCGAATTCGTTCTTGCCGACATTCCCGGCCTTATCGAAGGCGCCCATGAAGGCGCTGGACTCGGCACCAAGTTCTTGGGCCATGTCGAGCGCTGCCGCGTGCTGCTCCATCTCATCGACGGCACGCAGGAAGATGTGGTGGGGGCCTACAAGACCATCCGCAAGGAAATGAAGGCCTATAGCCCCGAACTCGCCGGCAAGATGGAGTTGGTGGCGCTCAACAAGATCGATGCTCTTGTCGAAGAGGAAATCGAAGAGAAAGCCGCCGCTCTCAAGAAAGCGGCTAAGCTCAAGAAAGGCCAGGTCATCTATCGCGTCTCCGGTGCTGCCGGCATGGGCATCACCGAGTTGATGCGCAAGATGCTGGAGATCATCGATGCCGACAAGGCGCGGGAAGCCGCCGAGCAGGCGGAGATGATGCAGGGCATCGAGATCGAGGCGTGAGGTAACGGCTCGGGGAGAGTGGGAAATCCCCTCACCCCAACCCCTCTCCCCGCAAGCTGGGCGAGGGGCTTGAAGGCAGGGCACGGTCGAAACTCCCTCGCCCCACGACGTGGGGAGAGGGTCGGGGTGAGGGGTAGGGGAAGCGCTCCATGAGTGACAAGAAAAAATCATCGAGCAAGGAACGCTCGCTCGCCAGCGCCAAGCGCATCGTCATCAAGATCGGCTCGGCCCTGCTGGTCGATGACGAGACGGGCGGCATCCGCCGCAAATGGCTCGACGCCTTGGCCGACGATGTGGCTGCCTTGCGCCAGGCCGGCAAGGAAGTAGTGCTCGTTTCTTCAGGCGCCATCGCCGTGGGACGCCGCCATCTCGGCCTCATCGATGGCGTGCTGCGGCTGGAAGAAAAGCAGGCGGCCGCGGCCACCGGCCAGATCCGCCTGGCGCACGCCTATCAGGAAACGCTGGCGCGTCACGACATCACGGTGGCGCAAATTCTCATCACGCTTGATGATACCGAGGAACGCCGCCGGCATTTGAACGCACGCTCGACGCTCAACACGCTGCTGCAGATGGGCGCCGTGCCGGTGATCAACGAGAACGATACGGTGGCGACCAGCGAAATCCGCTTCGGCGACAATGACCGCTTGGCAGCCCGGGTCGGTGCCATGATCAGCGCCGACACGCTGGTGCTGCTCTCCGATATCGACGGCCTCTACACCGCCGACCCGCGGAAGGACAAGAACGCCAGCTTCATCGGCGAGATCACGGAAGTGACATCGGAGATCGAGGCGATGGCGGGGGTGGCACCCACCGGCTATTCCTCGGGCGGCATGGTCACCAAGATCGCTGCTGCCCGCATCGCCATGGCAGCCGGCTGCCGCATGGTCATCGCCAGCGGCAAGAAGATGAATCCGCTCCAGGCCATTCTCGACGGCGGTGCCTGTTCCTGGTTCCTCCCCGCCAGTGGCCCGAAGACCGCGCGCAAGAGCTGGATCGGCGGCTCCTTGAAGGCCAAGGGAACGCTGGTGGTCGATGACGGCGCCCTCAATGCCCTCAAAGGCGGTCGCTCGCTTCTTCCAGCCGGAATCATAAAAGTCGAAGGCCGCTTCGAGCGCGGCGACGCCGTGCTGGTGGTCGACAAGGCCGGAAATGAAGTGGCGCGCGGCCTCGCCGCCTACGACGCCGCCGACGCCCGGCGCATCATGGGCCATAAATCGAAAGAGATTGCAGCCTTGCTCGGTTATCGCGGGCGTGATGAGATGATCCACCGCGACGATTTGGTGGTTAGCTAAAGGATCTGCGATGACCGCGCTGAAGAAAGAATCGGGCGACGCACTTCTCGACGAGATGCTGAGCCTCGGGCGTGCCGCTAAGGCTGCATCGGCCAAGCTTGCCCAGGCGCCGCGTGAGAAGAAGGATTTGGCGCTGCGCGCCATGGCCGCCGAGATTCGTGCGCAGGCCGGGAAAATTCTTGCTGCCAATGAACGCGACATGAAGGCCGCAGGTGAGAAGGGCCTTTCCGCCGCCCTGCTCGATCGGCTGCTGCTCGACGAGCAGCGCATTGAAGCCATGGCAAAGGGGCTTGAGGACATTGCCGAATTGCCCGACCCTATCGGCCGGTCGCTGGGCGCCTGGGACAGGCCCAATGGCCTGAAGATCGAACGTGTTGCGGTGCCGCTCGGCGTCATCGGCATCATCTATGAAAGCCGCCCCAATGTGACGGCGGATGCTGCGGGCCTCTGCCTCAAATCCGGCAATGCCGCCGTCCTGCGCGGCGGTTCGGAGAGTGCGCATTCGGCGGTGGCGATTCTTGATTGCCTGCAGGAGGGCCTGTGTGCTGCCGGCCTGCCGAAGGCTTCCGTACAACGCCTGCCGACCACCGATCGCGCTGCCGTCGGCATCATGCTCGGCATGACCGAATACATCGACGTCATCATTCCGCGGGGCGGCAAGGGCCTCATCGAACGTATCGCCAATGAGAGCCGTATTCCGGTGCTCAAGCATCTCGATGGCATTTGCCACACTTATGTCGATGCCGAAGCCGACCCTGAAATGGCCCGGGCGATCGTGCTCAATGCCAAGATGCGCCGCACCGGCATTTGCGGGGCGACCGAGACCTTGCTCATCGACCGCCCGGCATTGAAATTTGCCAAACCCATCCTCGATGACCTCATCAAGGCTGGCTGCGAGCTTCGTGGCGATGCCGAGATCCAGGCGCTCGACAAGCGCGTCGAGGCGGCTGGCGCCCAGGATTGGGACACCGAATATCTCGATGCCATCCTATCGGTGAAAGTCGTGAACGGAGTCGCGGAGGCGATCGAGCATATCGAGCGCCATTCCTCGCATCATACTGAGGCGATTATCACCGCCAATCCGCAGACCGCCGCGCGCTTCCTGAACGAGATCGATTCCGGTATCGTCATCTGGAACAGTTCGACCCAGTTTGCCGATGGCGGCGAGTTCGGCATGGGGGCGGAGATCGGTATTTCGACCGGCAAGCTCCACGCCCGCGGGCCGGTGGGTGCCGAACAGCTCACTTCTTACAAATACATCGTGCGCGGCAGCGGCCAGGTCCGTCCCTGAACGTGACCACCATCGCGCGCAAGATCGGCATCCTGGGCGGCTCATTCAACCCGGCCCATGACGGGCACCGGGACATCAGCCTGGCTGCCTTGGCGTATCTCGGTCTCGACGAAGTGTGGTGGCTGGTCGCACCGCAAAATCCCTTGAAGAGCCCGGTCGGCATGGCGCCATTGGACGCGCGCCTTGCCGAGGCGCAGCGCGTCGCCAACCATCCACGCATCCGGGTCAGCGATCTTGAACTCCGCCTCGGCACGCAATTCACGGCCGATACGCTCAAAAAAGTGGTGCGCAAATACCCGCATTATCGTTTTGTCTGGTTGATGGGCGCCGACAACCTTGCCGGCATGCATCGCTGGAAGGATTGGCAACAGATCTTTCATCTGGTGCCAATTGCGGTTTTTGACCGTCCGACATATACTTATCGGGCACTGGCCGCTCTAGCGGCACGGCGATTCGCCTGTTTTCGGGCGCGGGAGCAAGCAGCCCGAACGCTGGTTACGTCGCAGCCGCCGGCGTGGACATTTGTGCATCATCGATTGAATCCGATCTCGGCCACGGAAATCCGCTCGAAGCGGCTCTGGGGCGAGAGCGGATCGCGGGTGGCAAAACCGGCGACACCCCGATGATTGCAATTTCGTAACGCCGGCTTGAGGAGGATGAAGGCCATTTCCGAAAAGAACACCGCGGTTCGCCGGAAGACCGCTGTTAAATCAGCCGGCACAGCCAAACCCGCCGCCAAGAAGGCTTCTCCCAAAGTAGCCAAGAAGAGTGCGGCGACGAAGCCAAAGCTAGCCGCCAAGCCCAAGGCTGCGACCAAGCCGAAGGCAGCCGCCAAAGCGAAGGCCGCAACAAAGCCAAAGGCGAAGACGGCGACAAAGACCGCCGCCAAAGCAAAAGCTCCCAAAGCACCGGTAGCTAAAACGGCACAAGCCGCGAGCAAGGCCGATGCGTTCTCGCGTCAGCTCCTGAAGCTTGTTGAGAAATCGCTCGACGACGACAAGGCCGAAGACATTGTGTCGGTCGACCTTGCCGGCAAGTCCGCCATTGCCGATTTCATGGTGATCGCGACGGGCCGCAACGTTCGCCAATTGGCGGCGATGGCGCATCACGTGGCCGAGAAGCTCAGCAAAGCGGGCGCCAAGCCGATCAATATCGAAGGCATCAGCCAGGGTGACTGGGTGCTGGTCGACGGCAACGACATCATCATCCACCTCTTCCGGCCGGATGTGCGCAAGCTCTACAGCCTGGAAAAGATGTGGGGCCTCGATCAGGTCGAACCCGAGAAGCTGCACGCCGTCGGCTGATCGTTTCACCGCGAGTTTTTGATTGTCATGGCCCGCCCAGGCGGGCCATCCACCAGTTCCTTTGTGACTGAAGAAGGCGCCCCCGCCTTTGCGGGGATGGCGACGGGCGCTACGCTTCCTTGAACGCCTTGGCCAGCATGCCTTGCGCGATGGCTTCTGCACCGACGACAATTCGATTGGCGCCGCGTTGTTGCAGATGCTGCGTCTCGTCGCAAGAAAACGCGCGAGCGATGATCTCCAGGGACGGGTTGGCCTTGCGCGCCTGTTCGACGGCTTGGCCAGCTTCGAAGGCATTGTCGATGGCCACAAACAATCGTTTGGCTCCCGCCATATTGGCGGCGGCGATGGCCAGCGGATCGGCGGCATTGGCCGCGATCAGTTCCACACCATCGCCGCGCAGCGCCTTCAGAGCGTGATCGCGGTCCTCGATCACCAGGAACGGCAACCCTTCCGCTTTGAGATAGGCGATCAACTCCTTGCCGACCCGTCCACCCCCAACGACGACGGTGTGATCGGTCAAGCTGGTCTTGATCAGGTGGTCCTGTGTGGCGCTGTCCCCCGATGCCTGATCGGCCGTCTTCGCCTTCATCCGGTCTATGGCGGCGAAAAGCAGCGGGTTGGCGAGGATCGATAGGATCGCGCCGGCCAGAATGAGGTCGCGCCCTTGCGGTGGCAGCAGATTGAGATCGACACCGAGTGCCGCGAGGATGAACGAGAACTCGCCGATCTGGGCGAGGCTCGCCGAAATGATCAGGGCCGTTCCGGTGGGGTGCCGGAATGCCCGGACGATGAGGAAGGCGGCCACAGACTTGCCGAAGATGATGATGCCGCAGGTCGCCAGCACCAGGAACGGGCTGGTCACCAGGATCATCGGGTCGAACAGCATGCCGACCGAGACGAAGAACAGCACGGCGAAGGCGTCACGCAGGGGCAGGGATTCTTCCGCCGCCCGGTGGCTGAGTTCGGATTCCGCCAGCACCATGCCGGCAAAGAAAGCACCCAGCGCAAACGAGACGCCGAACAGCATGGCCGAGCCGAAGGCGACCCCCAATGCGATGGCGAGGACCGCCAGGCGGAACAATTCGCGCGAGCCGGTATGGGCGATGTAATGCAGTATCCAGGGGATGACGCGCCTTCCAACCACCAGCATGAAGACGATGAAGGCCGTGACCTTGCCGAGCGTGATGAGGAGCGGCATCACGATCTCGCCCTCGCCACCGGTGAGGATCGCACCAAAAGGCGGCAGCAGGACGAGGACCAGGACCATCACCAGGTCCTCGACAATCAGCCAGCCGATGGCGATGCGGCCGCGGTCGGTCTCCAACGCGTGGCGCTCTTGCAGCGCCCTGAGCAAGACGACGGTACTGGCGACCGATAACGCTAGGCCGAAAACGATTCCCCCCGCCATCGACCAGCCCAAGGCCCAGGCGAGAGCCCAGCCCAGCACGGTCGCAAAGGCGATCTGGATGACGGCACCCGGAATGGCGATGGCTTTGACCGAAAGCAGGTCTTTGAGCGAAAAATGGAGGCCGACGCCGAACATCAGCAGGATGACGCCGATCTCGGACAACTCCAGCGCCAAGCCTTGGTCCGCCACATAGCCGGGGGTGAAGGGGCCGACGGCAACGCCCGCCAGGAGGTAGCCCACCAGCGGCGAGATCTTCACGCGCTGGGCGAGTGCCCCCAGGACAAAGGCGAGGGCAAGGCTGCCGACGATGGTGGCGATGAGCGGCGTGGCGTGGGGCATCGGGCTCCGACGTCGCTAGAGGTGGCGGGATGGGCGGGAAAGCGGGCTGAAGCCCCTCCTTAAATGGCCATTTGTGCGACCCATTTCAACCTTTGTGGGGGCAAAGGGCGCGGGAGTGCCTTATTTTGGCGAGGCACCATGCCGCAATCGCGCTACTCAGGCCGCTTCCTGGCCGATAGCCTTGATAAAACGTCCTCCCGGCCCTGGATTTCCCCATCATGCTCGCCAATCGCGGCGTCCTCCTGGCGTTTCTCGCCTCTGCCGCCTTCTCGATGAAAGCCATTTTCGTCAAGCTGGCCTATCTCTATGGGGTCGAAGCGGTCCTGCTGCTCGCCCTCCGCATGGCGTTCTCGTTGCCCTGCCTCCTCGCCGCGGCTTGGTGGTCGGGTCGGGGTGGGGCGGCGCCGGTCTCGCTGAGGGATTGGGGCAACATCCTCTTCCTCGGATTCGTCGGCTATTACCTCTCAAGCCTGCTCGATTTCATGGGCCTCGCCTATATCTCGGCGGGCCTCGAGCGGCTGATCCTCTTCCTCTATCCGACCGTCGTGGTCGTGATCTCGGTCTACATGTTCGGAAAGAGCATCACGCGCCGCGCGATCTTTGCCATGGCGCTTTCATATGTCGGCATCGGCATCGCCTTCCTGCATGACATCGAGGTCACCGGCGATCACCGGGCAACGGCGATCGGCGGCGGGCTCATCTTTCTGTGCATGATTACCTACGCGATCTATCTGGTGGGGTCGGGGCAGATGACCCAGCGCATGGGGGCGACCCGGTTCGCGGCCCTGGCCACCAGCGTTGCCGCCGTCTCATGCCTGATCCATTTCGCGATCGCCAACCCGCTTGTGGAAGCGGTCAGCCAACCCTGGCAGGTCTATGCCTATGCGGCGGCAATGGCGGGGCTCTCGACCGTGCTTCCGATCTTCCTGACCGCCAAGGCGATCCAACTGGTGGGAGCCTCCAAGGTCTCGATCGTGGGATCGATCGGCCCGGTCGCTACCATCTTTTTCGGCTGGCTGTTCCTAGGCGAAGATGTCTCGATCGAACAAATGATCGGCGCTGTCTTCGTCTTGGGTGGTGTGATGTTGGTGAGTTCAAAAAAAGCTTGAAGATCAGATATATATCTGGGGAATCTCAGATTCCGAATTGGCTGGAAATCTCCCCCGAATTGCTTAGATTGCGCCTCGATTACCGCTTCTCCCGAAAGACCTAGAGACTCATGGCCAATCTGCCGAATGAAGTATCCCGGCGCCGCACGTTCGCGATCATCGCGCACCCCGACGCCGGCAAGACCACGCTGACTGAAAAGCTGCTGCTGTTCGGCGGCGCCATTCAGCTGGCGGGCGCCGTGAAGGCGCGCGGCGAGCAGCGGCGTGCCCGGTCGGACTGGATGAAGGTCGAGCGTGAGCGCGGCATCTCGGTCACCGCCTCGGTCATGAGCTTCGATTACAAAGGCTGCGCGTTCAATCTCCTCGACACGCCGGGGCACGAGGACTTCTCGGAAGACACCTACCGGACCCTGACCGCCGTCGACAGCGCGGTGATGGTCATCGATGCCGCCAAGGGCATCGAGGCTCAGACGAGGAAGCTGTTCGAGGCGTGCCGCCTGCGCGACGTGCCGATCGTCACCTTCATCAACAAGATGGACCGCGAGAGCCGCGAGCCGATCGACCTCCTCTCCGAGATCGAGGACCAGTTGGCGCTGGATGTGACGCCGGCCTCCTGGCCGATCGGCATGGGGAAGACCTTCCGCGGCTGCTACGACCTCATGAAGGATCGGCTGATCCTGTTCGAGCGTGGCGGCAAGCAGGATGAGGATGTCGTTGAGATTAAAGGAATCAACGATCCGGCCCTCGAGCAGAATCTGAAAGAGGACGAGGTCGCCCGTCTGCGTGACGACGTCGAAATGGCGCGCGGGCTGATGAAGCCATTTGACCTCGAAGCTTATCGCGAAGGCCATCTGTCGCCGGTCTATTTCGGCTCGGCCGTCAACAATTTCGGTGTCGGCGAGCTGCTGTCGGGTCTGGCCGAGATGGCGCCGCCGCCGCGTCCGCAGAAGACGTTGACCCGGGTGGTGCAGCCGACCGAGGAAAAGACCACCGCCTTCGTCTTCAAGATCCAGGCGAACATGGACCCCAAACACCGTGACCGTATTGCATTTACGCGTCTCGTTTCAGGGCAGTATCAGCGCGGCATGAAGATGCTCCATGTCCGCTCGGGCAAGCAGCTGACGCTCCATAACCCGGTCGTCTTCCTGGCCCAGGACCGCGAGATCGCGGAAGAAGGCTTTGCCGGCGACATCCTCGGCATCCCCAATCACGGCAACCTGCGCATCGGCGATACGCTGACCGAGGGCGAGGTGCTGCAGTTCGTCGGCATCCCGAGCTTCGCGCCGGAATATCTGCAATCCGTCCGCGCCGACGATCCCTTGCGCGCCAAGCATTTGGGCAAGGCTCTTGAACAATTGGCGGAGGAAGGTGCCGCGCGCGTCTTCCGGCCCGAGATCGGCACGGATTACATCGTCGGCGTCGTCGGCGCCCTGCAGTTCGAAATCCTCGCCGACCGCATTCGCACGGAATATGGCCTGCCGGTAAAGTTCGAGCAGACCAGCCTCCACACCGCGCGCTGGGTGGAAAGCGATGACCCGGCGGCCTTGAAGGCATTGGTCGACGAGACCCGTGCCAGCATGGCTAAGGACCATAATGGCGACCCCGTCTTCCTCGCCCGCAACGCCTGGCATCTCGACCGCGCCCAGCAGGACCACCCGAAAGTCCGGTTCCTGAAGGTCAAGGAACAGGCGTACTGACCCGGGCAGGTGCGACGCCTTGGAGGCGCCGCGATGGCTGGGCCTGGTGCAGATAGACAGCGAAGGTGTCCCAGGGCAGGGGCACCTTCAGCGTTTTGAGGATCTGGCCGACCTCGCCGCGGTGATAGCCGCCATGGGTCACGACATGGGTGATCATCTCTGCGCCGGTCATGAAACCCCGGTCGCCATCGGTAAAGGTGAAGGCGATGGGTGTGGTGAGGTCTCCTGGGCCGGCCCGGTCAATGTAATCGAGATACCACTGATCGGTTTCCGGCATGCCGGCCCGCAGGTCGGCAAGGGGCGGGGTCTCCACCGTATTGTCGGCGTCATAACCATGGGTTTTGCCGGTGAGGTGGCTTTGGAAGATCCGCGCCACGACATGACAATGATTCATCAGGCGCAAGGCGGCCGCCAGTTCGGCCTGATGGGTGAGCGGATCCACCCCTGCAAGCTTGTCGAGGAATTCAAGATTGGCCCAGGCCTGATAGCTGAGGAGAGTGCGTAGCGAGCCACTCATGGCGAACACCGAGAAATGTGAGTAAGGTGTTCACATTCAGTCTTCAAGGGGCGGATTTGTCTACTCGCATTCCCAAAGCCAAGGCGGCGATGCGCAAAGAGCCCAGCCAGTCGCGTTCAAAAGCGACGGTCGAGGCGATCATTGAGGCAGCCACTCGCATTTTGAGCGTGGAGGGCTGGGCTGGATTCAATACCAACAAGGTGGCCGAGGCGGCCGGGGTCAGCATCGGTTCCCTCTACCAGTACTTCCCGAGCAAGCTGTCTTTAGTCGAGGCGATCCGGCGCCGGCATATCGAAGACTGCCTCGGCGTCATGAAACGTGCTGGAAAGTCGGGCAGGCCGCTGGCGCAGTTCGTCGCGGACTTGGTGCGCGATCTGATTGCCGTGCACAGCCTTCATCCGGGCCTGCACCGGGTGCTGCTAGATGATGCCCCCAGCGCCGACGCGTTTCGCGATCCGCATGACGCGTTCGAGGTCGATTACCTGGCGAGCTATACCGCCGTCGTCAGGCATTACCGGCAGGGAAAGACAGGCTCGTCGGACGAGGCCGTCGCCATGACCCTGTCCGACGCAATCGACGGCGTCATCCACAATGCCGCGCGCCGCGGCACATTGCAGAACCCTGAGGTTGGGGCCGAATTGGTGCGGCTTGTCACTTCATACTTGGCTGCAGAATAGCGCGCTGCGGGCTGCCGACGCTGTCGGTGGCAGCGAAGACCCGCAAGTCGCGTCGGATATTGGTCGGCGCTTACGCCCCGCGCTGCCAGGTGACGACGAGTTCGTCGCGGAAGGCGAAGCGCAACAGATGGCGGGCAATGACGTCCTCCATCTGAGCGAGGGTCTCTTCCGTGGCGGCGGAGACGTGGAGTGCCAGCGCGTCCTTCGCAACCGCGAGTTCGCAGACGCCGATTGAAAACTCGATGCGGCCGGTATCCGCGTCGAAGGTCGCCGGGATCTTGTGAGCAAAATGCTTGCACAGCTGGCCCATATAGCGTGCCGCCTTGTCGGTCGGCACCCGGGCAACGGAGCTCAACGGCAACGCATTGGTATTGGCCGCGACGGTGGTCGTCGCGGCGGTGTTGGTTGTGGCCATCATCATCCCCATGATCATTTCAGGTTCTCAATCTTCTGGGCCGCCTCATCGAGCGTTGCCGCGATGGCGCGGATCTGCTCGTCGGTGAGCGGGCCTTGCGAGCTGCGCAGGCGCAGCGCCACTTTGAGGTTTTCCATCGCGCGCAGGATTTGCGGGGCCGGGCCGCCGCCATGGGCGGCATGGGTCTCGCTGATGCGGTCGAAGATGGCCGAGATGATCGACTTGTTCTCGGCGAGGAAGGCCTTGCCGGCCTCGGTCACGGCATAGAGCTTCTTGTTGCCCTCTGCCTCGCTCACCGTGGCGTAGCCCGTTTCCTCGAGCAATGTGAGGGTGGGGTAGATGACACCGGGGCTGGGGGTATAGGCACCGCCGAGCTTTTCCTCGATCGCCTTGATGACCTCATAGCCATAACGGGGCTTTTCCGCGATCATCTGCAGCACCACATAGCGCAAATCGCCATGTTCAAAGATGCGGCCGAAGCGCCGGCCGTGCCGGCCAAAACCATGGCGCCCGAAGCCGCCGCGACCGCCGAAGAAACCACCACCACCGAACTCATCCCGGGCGAAACGCCGATCGCCTTCAGCCCGATGATTATCGCAGTGGTCACGTAAGTGTTTGAAAAACATATATCTGTCCTTTCTATTTAGATATATCGAAACATAAGATATATCGAAATACAGTTTCGTCAAGAAGTCTAAGGGGAATTTTTATGGCGTGCTTCGCGCCGGTGCGTCGGCGGATGCCAGCTGCTTGCTCAGATCCATCATGTCGAAACTATTGATTTCATGTGGATGTTGGCGGACCGTAGACCAGCCTTGGCGGCGATAGAATTGCACGGCGCGGCCGTTCTCGGCGACGACACGCAGCCGGCCGCCGAGGCCGGCATCGCGGTGGCCGACAGCGACCCAGAGGTCTTCCACCCAGTCCAGCGCGGTGAGGACGACGCCAACGATCCGACCCTGGTCGAGCGCGACCCAGGAATCCGCCCATTGCGCGTCGCGCTCGAAGCGATAGGAGGGGAGCAAATGACCGTAGCTCTCCTGCACCGTGGCGGTGACGAGTTGCGCGATGCCGTCGAGGTCGCCTGCCGCAAATCTGCGGATATCCGGGTTGCTGTCCATGGGGCTGCCCTGCTGCCGTGCCCGCAGTCTGGCACGGGCGTGGCCGCGTCACCATCGGGCTTGACCTTCCTATCATGGGAGACCCCATATTCAGACCATCGGATCAGGAAAGGTCGTTCCCATGTTGAATTTGAAGGTCGAAGGCATCCATTGCGGCGGCTGCGCCAGCTCGATCAAGAAGGCGCTGGCCGTGGCAGCACCTGGCTCGGAGGTCGAGGTCGATATCGACAGCGGCAAGGTGAAGGTCGGCGGCTCCCCCGACCGTGCCAAGGTCGTCAGTGCCATCGAGGATGCGGGTTATGACGTGACGGGGGATGCGGCATGAGAGTTTGCACTTCTGTTCGTCGTCCCCGGGCGAAGACCCGGGGATCCACTGGCGTTTCCTGAGAGAGTGGATGCCCGGGTCAAGCCCGGGCATGACGATCTGAGAGAAGAGCCGTCTGCTAGACCCGCTGATCCGCCACGGCGCCGAAGATCTCTTTCGCGAGATCGGCGGCCTGCTGCGTTCCTTGCGATTGGCGATAGGCTTTCTCGGCCTGTTGGCGACGCTCTGCTTCGGATGATTGCGGCTGCTTGCCGTCTTGCGCGACGAGGGCCGTTGCTGCACTGGCGACGGCGCGGGTGTCGCCGGATGAGGGTGATTGCACCGAGACGGCGGCCGCCTGAATACGGCGCAGCGCTTTTTCCCGGTCTTCCGGCGTACCGCTGACTTGGGCATTGATCTGCACCTTGCCTTCGACGGCATACATCTTGCCGTCGGGGCCGCGTCTCAAGACATATTGTGGTTCACCGCCGAACTGGCCGGCGGTCGCGGCGTGGCGCTGTTCCTCGTTGCGCACTTCGCGGTCGCGCGCCTGCAGTTCGGCGACGATACGCTTTTCCGCTTCCGAGAGCTGGCCTGGCGCCGGTGCGACAGTACTTGTGCCGCCGGATTTCGCAGCGGGTGCTGTGTTGCCATCAGCGCTGGTCTTGCGCACGAGCAGCGTCTCGGTCCCCGGCGCACCGCCCGGCAATTTGGCGATGACCTGGCCCTGGCCGTTATTGATGACACTACCGATCGTCGGCATGCCCATCATTCTGCAACCGGGTTACGTCTCTGTCTTGGTTAATTGACGATACGTTACCGGCAGGGCTTCCGTTACGGCGCGATCGCCCGCTTGCAGGGGTCGCCGGTCGGGTCGGGCACATCGTTCATGCGGGCCTGGATGGTGCCGGCGCGGCTGCGGATATAGCCGGTGGGCTTCGAGGCCGACCAGCGGATGGGGTTGGGGAGGACGGCGGCGAGGAGGGCTGCTTCGCGCCGCGTCAGGTCCTTGGCCGATTTTCCGAAATGCGCTTCTGCCGCCGCTTCGGCGCCATAGATGCCGGGGCCGAATTCCACGACGTTGAGATAGACCTCGAGGATGCGCTTCTTGGTCCAGGTCAACTCGATGAGGCCGGTGAAGTAGAATTCGAGCCCTTTGCGGATATAGGTGCGGTCGGGCCACAGGAAGACGTTCTTGGCGGTCTGGTTGCTGATGGTGGAACCACCACGGATGCGCTTGGCCTTCTGGTTTCGCTTATAGGCCTTCTTGATCGCTTCCCAATCATAGCCACGATGTTCGCAGAATCTGGCGTCCTCGGCGGCGATGACGGCGCGGGCGAGGTTGGGCGAGATATTCTCGTAAGAGCGCCAGGATTTGTTGATCCAATTGCCCTCAAACACGCGCTCGATCATCAGCCAGGTGATGGGGATTGGGACCCAGGCGTAGACGGCGGTGGAGACCACAGAGATGAGGAGGAAGAGGGCGACGACGCGCATCAAGAGGCGCCACAGGCGGCGCACCCGACCCGGTCGCTTTATCGACTCCGCCTCGATCATCCAGCCCCCAATATCCAGCGGCCCTGGATACTTGGCTTGGCGCAGCCCCGCAAGCGGCGCCCTCTGGACAAAACAGGAACACCGCGGCAAGCTGCCGGTGAAAGAGGTACCACCTTCGAACCGAGCAGAGCATGGCGGAGATTTCGAACAGCATTCCATTGCCCCCTGCAGGGCTGGGTGGCGATGGCGACGCGTTGATTGCAACGGGCATCGCGCGTGGTGTGATGCGGCTCTTTGCCGATCTGGGTTATGCTGCCCTCCAGGAGTTTCCGCTGCGGGCCAAGCGCCGGGCCGACATCGTGGCACTCAACGATGCCGGTGAGTTCGTGATCGTCGAGATCAAGTCGTGCCGTGCCGATTTTCGCGCCGACCAGAAATGGCCCGAATATCTCGACTTCTGCGACCGCTTCTTCTTCGCCGTGGCGCCGCCATTCCCGCGCGAGATTTTGCCCGCCGATCGCGGCCTCATCATCGCGGATCGGCATGGCGGTGCCATCCTTCGCGATTCACAGGCGATACCGCTCAACGGCAACCGCCGCCGCGCGCAGACATTGCAACTCGCCATCACCGCGAGCCAACGCCTGGCGCGGGTGATGGAGATGATGGGATAGGGACGCGTTGTCAGCGCCACGCCTCGCTTGTCATCCCCCGCGTAGGCGGGGGATCCACGAGTTTGTTAGCGACTCAAGAAAGTAACTCGTGGATGGTCCGCCTTCGCGGACCATGACAATCAAAGTAGCGAAAAACCAGGAGCAGGGCGAACCCCACTCCCGGTTTCCTCACTTAAGCGCGATCCAGCTCGAGGCCGATGTCGCGGCGCAGATGCGCTGACAACAGCCGAACATCAAGCGCCGGGGGCGCTTGGCCCCGCCTTGGTTTGTCGCCGTCCGAATGATCGTTCGCGGCGCTTAGGCCGATGGTGGTCAAAACGTTCGGTTGACGCGAACGGCCCATCCAGCGCGACAGCATGATCGTCCAGAGATTGAGATTGATCGGCATGATCTGATTTCCTTCAGGTTTTGAATGCGCCTCAACGCGCAGGTTGAGCTTCATCGTTCCGTCGAACGCACCTCAAAAGGGGCGAAGCGACCGGCGGCAAAGGCGCGGGGTTTGTGGGTTGGCTGAAACTCGACGACGGTACGACGCCGCTCAAATCACGAACGGTCGATGGCGTGCCTTAAACCTTGGTATTTCCGGAAAAAGCGGAGGCAGATCAGGCGCAAATGCGATGTCCCGTTGGTTTGGGAATCGATCAGCGACGGAAATGATTCCGACGTTACGCGGTTAGAGTTGAACGGGATTTCCGGGGAACAAGGGTAATGGTGACACGCCAGCGGCGCGTCGGCCGTGGTCGAATCTCAGGCTGCGCTGCAGCTCTTTCGGGATACATGGTTCATTCGACGGTTCCTCCTCCTTGTTCGAGAGGTGCGGCGAAAATACGCAGCCGACTCCGGACCGTCAAGACGTGAAAATGTATCGATGCAAATTTTCCATGCGCGGCTGTGGCATCATTGCCATGCCGCACTTTACGCCCGGAAAATCAGTGCTTCTTGCGGAAGGCGTCGAGCGCCACGACCGTGCCGCTGTTGCCGCCGGCGGCGACATTGTCGCCCTCGGCCTTGGCCGTGCGCTGATCTGCAAGGGCGGGTTTTGCTTCCGGCTTTTCAAGGGCGAGCACGGGGTCGTTGCTCTCGACCGCATCCTCGCCGTCGTCCTCATCGCCTTCGCCGTCGCCGGAATCGAATTGCAGGGCGAACTTTACCGATGGGTCGGCGAAGCTGACGATGGTCTCAAACGGGATGAACAGGGCCTCGTGCTTGCCGCCGAAGCTCAAGGTCACGGTGAAGCTGTCGTCATTGACCTCAAGGCCCCAGAACTGGTGCTGGAGCACGATGGTCATCTCGCGCGGATATTGCGCCTTCAGATGCTGGGGGATGCGAACCAGCGGCGTGTCGGTGCGGAACGTGATGTAGAAATGATGGTCGCCCGGCAAGCCGGAGACGGCCGCTTCGGTCAACGCCCGCCGCACGACGCCGCGCAGCGCGTCTTCCACCATCTGATCGTAGCGCAGCCAGTCCTTCGCCATCACGCCGTCCCATTCCCCATTCATGTCACCCGCCCGGTACTGCCGCCCCCAAGGCTGGATCACATACCGTAAATCAGGTGGGGGGCTTTCTGTTGCCCGGCGCCCCCCGAGTACCGCGTTCTTGTAAGCTACTTAGAGCCCGTTAGGGATCTTAGGCAGCCATACGAAGATCGGATGCAACGTTGTCGTTGGCATCTCTAGGTTTGGCCCGATAACGGCGGGTACCATACCGAGCAAAAGCCATGTCTTTACCGCGCACGTCGATCCTATTTCGCCCCCATGAGGCCCGCCGGGCTCTGCTTAACGCATTGACCGGGAAGGGATTATGGTGGAGGCGCCGGGTACCGCCCCCGGGTCCGCAACGCTTATTTCACAGGACGTTTATCGCCATAGTCGGTTGCCCGACCCCCCTAATATAGGCGCCCCCATTGCGCGGGGAAAGTCCCGCGGGAGATGATTCGTTAATCAATTAACTTGCCCCGACTTTCGCCGGCGCCTTGTTGAGGGCGGCGCATCCGGGTAAAACGCGCGACCGGCCACTGGCCGGCGAGGGGGCGAGTCGTTCCTTTCTGGCTTTTTCGGCGGTTTATCAAACTCTAAGGCGGGATCCGGCATGCCCTTATCTCCAGAGCAATTGGCGGCAATCGACGAACAGCGCGCTGGCTCCCAGCCCACGCGCCGCGCCGTGGCGCCGGCCCTTGAGGAGATTCTCTATCAGCCGATCGAGCTCTTGGATCATGGCCTTATCCGCGTCATCGACTATATGGGCGACGACAACGCGGTGGTTCAGGCGGCACGCGTCTCCTATGGCCGCGGCACGAAGAAAGTCACCGAAGACCAGGGCTTGATCCACTACCTGATGCGCCACCGCCATTCGACACCGTTCGAGATGTGCGAGATCAAGTTCCACGTGAAGATGCCGATATTCGTGGCGCGGCAATGGATCCGCCACCGTACCGCCAATGTGAACGAATATTCGGCGCGCTATTCGATCCTCGACCGGGAGTTCTATATCCCGTCGCCCGAAAACCTCGCCGCGCAATCCTCGGTCAACCGCCAGGGGCGCGGCAATGTGCTGGAGGGTGCTGAGGCGCAGCGCGTGCTGGATCTGCTGAAGCGCGATTCGACACAGGTCTACGACCATTATGTCGAGATGCTGAACGAGAACGAGGCGGGCGAACCGGCAGATCCCAGCCGCCCGGGCCTGGCGCGTGAATTGGCGCGCATGAACCTCAGCCTCAACTTCTATACCCAATGGTATTGGAAGATTGATTTGCACAATTTCATGCATTTCCTGTCGCTGCGCGCCGACCCGCATGCGCAATACGAGATCCGCGTCTATGCCGATGCGATGATCGATGTGCTGAAGCGCTGGGTACCGCTGTGCTACGAGGCGTTCGTGCAGCATCGTCTGGGGGCTGCGACGTTGTCGAAGAATGCGCTGAGTGTCGTGAAGCGCCGCTTGGCCGGCGAGAACGTGACCCAGGAATCGAGCGGCATGGGCAAGCGCGAGTGGCTTGAACTGCAGGCGCTGTTAGAGACCAAATGAGCGAACTCGTCCTCGATAGCATCGGCTGGGTTGCCGCACCGACGCCGCACTGGTTGAAGCGCAGTGTGAAGGTCGCGGCGGCGCTGTTTGTTGTCTGGGCGATGCTGTCCTATCTGCCCGGGCCGGTGATGGCGCTGGTCATAGGGCCGGTCGACAAGGTGCTGGTCGACAAGAGCGCGCGCACGATTTCATTGCTGCGCGATGGCAAGGCGGTCTTCAAGGCTGATATCTCGCTCGGCAAGAATCCGACGGGGCAGAAACTGCGCGAAGGCGACCAGCGCACGCCGGAGGGCAAGTACAAGCTCATCTGGGGCAACGAGGCGTCGACCCATCACAAGGCGCTGCTCGTTTCCTACCCCAACAAGGCGCAAGCCTCGCGTGCTGCGGCGAAGGGCGATGCGGCCGGCGGCGGCATCATGATCCACGGCCAGCGGCAATGGTGGCGCATCTTCACGCGTTCACCGCTGACCAATGGCTGCATTGGCGTCTCGAACCTTGCGATGGACGTTATCTGGTCCGCAGTCGAACTCGGCACGCCGATTGAAATCAGGCCCTGATCACCACGCGCTAGCCGCATCCGCCGCAAGTCGTGCGGCGATCTCCGGCATCCTATCTGCATCCACATTGGCGAAAGCCACGCGAAGGAAGCTTTCCTGCCCCGGGCCGAACATCGAGCCGGGGAGGGCCAGCAGGTTCTGCTTGTCGGCCAGGCGCTTGGCAACATCCGTCGCATTGCGACCCTGATGCGGGTGCTTCACATAGGCGAAATAGGCACCGGCACTGACCACCTCATAGCCGAGGTCGTTGCGCGCGAAGGCTTTCTGCAAGGCAGCCAGGCGATCGCGCATCAGGCGCGTGTTGCCACCGCGCCAGTCGTGCAGGGCCTCAAGGCCCCGTTGTGCGGCAATCTGGCCCAAGCGGGGCGCGCAGATGGCGACGCAATCCATCGACTTGCCGATCTGGTCGAGCAGCTTCGGGTCGCCGACGATGGCGCCGACGCGGTGGCCGGTGAGGCAGAAGACTTTCGAGAAACTGTAGAGATGGAGCAGGTTCTGCTCCCAACCCTTTTCGCCGAAGAGGCCGTGCGGTGCCGCGTCATGCGGCATGAAATCGCGATAGGTCTCGTCGAGGATGAGGGCGATGCCGGTCTCGCGGCAGAGCCTGAGTGCTGCCGAAAGGTATTCCGGCGGATAGACGGTGCCGGTCGGATTGTTGGGCGAGATCAGCACCAGCGCCTTGGTCTTCGGGTTGATGAGGCCGCGGATCTCATTCAAATCCGGCTGGCCGCCCGCCTCGGGGCGGAAACGGACATGACGAGGCGTTACGCCGATCATCTCCAGCCACATCTGGTAATTGAAGTAATAAGGCAGGGGCAGGATGATCTCGTCGCCGGCCTTGGCGAGTGCCGCGGTGCTGAGGCAATAGGCCTGGTTGCAGCCGGCGGTGATGAGAACATTCGCCGCGGTGACGTTGCCCGCGTAGACACGGTGGATATCGGCTGCCAAGGCGGCGCGGAGATCCGCCAGACCTTCGATATCGGTGTAGCGATGCGTGCTGGGGTTCTTCAGCGCGTCCGCCATGAAGGCGACGAGTTGGTCAGGCGGTGCATAGCCGGGCACCGCCTGGCAGACATCGATCAGCGGCTTGTCGGCCGGGAAGACGCGGCCCTCGATCCAGCCCTGGGCTTCGGCGATCGGCGGGACGGCAACGGAAGTGAGCCAGGGATTGGCGGCAAGCGTCACGATTTAAGCTCCGGCAGATTGGCGTAGAGATCGAGCGCTTCGGGATTCGCCAGCGCTTCCTTGTTCTTGACCGGTTTGCCGTGCACCACTTCACGGACGGCCAATTCGACGATCTTGCCGGATTTGGTGCGCGGGATATCGGTGACGGCCACGATCTTTGCCGGCACGTGGCGCGGCGTGGTGTTGTTGCGGATCTGCGCCTTGATCTTCTTCTCCAGCGCAGCATCGAGCTTTACGCCAGGGCGCAGGCGAACGAAGAGGATGACGCGGACGTCGGCCTCCCAATCCTGGCCGATGACGATGCTTTCGAGGATTTCAGGCAGCTGTTCGACCTGGCGATAGATCTCGGCTGTGCCGATCCGGACGCCGCCGGGGTTGAGCACGGCGTCGGAGCGGCCATAGACGACAATGCCGTCATGCTCCGTCAGTTCGACATAATCGCCGTGATGCCAGATGTTGGGATAGCGTTCAAAATAAGCGGCCTTGTATCGCTTGCCGCCTTCGTCGTTCCAGAAGCCCACGGGCATGCAGGGGAAGGGGCGGGTGCAGACCAGTTCACCCTTCTCGCCCTTGACTGGTTTGCCGTTGTCGTCCCAGACCTCGACGCTCATGCCGAGGCCGCGCATCTGGATCTCGCCGCGCCAGACGGGGCCGACCGGATTGCCCAGCATGAAACAGGAGACGATATCGGTGCCGCCGGAGAGCGAGGAGAGGCAGACATCCTTCTTGATATGCTCATAGACGTAATCGAAGCTTTCCGGCACCAGCGGCGATCCGGTCGATCCGATCGTGCGCAGGGTCGACAGGTCATGCGTCTTCATTGGGTTAACACCCGCTTTCAAGCAGGCGTCGATATACTTCGCAGACGTACCGAAGAAGGTGCAGCGTTCGGCCTGGGCGAAGTCCCACAGGATGTTGCCATTGGGCGCGAAGGGCGAGCCGTCATAAAGCAGCAAGGTCGCACCGGAGCCTAGCCCCGAGATCAGCCAGTTCCACATCATCCAGCCGCAGGTCGTGAAATAGAAGACGCGATCATGCGGCTTCACATCCGAGTGCAGGCGGTGTTCCTTCAGATGCTGCAGCAAGGTGCCGCCTTGTCCGTGCACGATGCATTTCGGCACGCCGGTCGTGCCGCTAGAGAACATGATGTAAAGCGGATGGTTGAAGTCGACCCGCTCGTATTTCAGTTCTGCGCCCTTGTTCGCGGCGATCACGTCATCGATGATGCGCGCCTTCGGCAGCTTCGAAATATCGGGGTGCTGGCTGAGATAGGGGATGACCAGCACTTCCTCGACGCTCGGCAGTTTGGCAAGAATCTCGCCGACGCGTTCCAGGCAGTCATGGCTCTTGCCATTATACCAATAGCCGTCGGCGGTGATGAGGACGCGCGGCTCGATCTGACCGAAACGGTCGAGCACACCCTGGACGCCGAAATCCGGCGAGCAGGAGGACCAGACGCAGCCTAGTGAGGCGGTGGCAAAGGCGCCGATGATGCTTTCCGGCATGTTGGGGACGAAACCCGCCACCCGATCGCCGGCTTTGAGGCCGATGCCGCGGAAATGAGCGGCAAGTCCAGCGACGCGGTCGTGAAGCTCGCCATGGCTCACCCGGCGCTTCACCTTGTCCTCGCCCCAGAAGACAAGGGCGTCGGTGTCGTCGCCCGATTTCGAGAAGCGCAGCAGATTTTCGGCGATGTTGATCTTGGCGTTGGGGAAGAATTTGGCGCCTGGCATCTTGTCGCCATCGGCCAGGACCGGCTGGTGCGGTCCGTCCGCAATCACGTCGCAATAGCGCCACAGGGACAGCCAGAAATTCTCGATCTCGTCGACCGACCATTGCCAGAGGGCCGCCGTGTCGTGGAGGTTGACCTGCCAGTCGCGGGCGATCTGGGTGCGGAACTTGGTCATGTTCGCGCCGGCGACCACGGCCTCACTCGGTTGCCACAACAATTGGTCCATACCCGATCCTCTCATCACCAGCGCGGCACAGAAGACCGCCGCCATTTCCCGCCAAACTGCCCCGCCTTGCGGAAAATGCAAGGCTTGGCCGCATGATCGACCCTTTTTCTTGTCGTCGCGGCCCCTTACTGTGGCCACCACGCATATTTCATGGGGCGCATCTTCTGGGGGCGCGCCTTTCCTGGCAAGACGATTCCCGACATACACATGACAAAGTCCGACCACAGGAGAAGCGGCCTACCTGAGCATATCCAGGTGGCCGTCCTTGCCTTGGCGGCCTGCGTCTTCTTTGCCGGATTGAGCGCCACGGTGAAGCACCTGTCGGGCGAATTGCACGGTTTTGTCATCGTCTTCTGGCGAAACCTGTTCGGTTTCGTCTTCATGATCCCCTGGCTGTGGCGGCATGGGTTTGATCGCCTCAAGACCGGGCGGATCGGTGCCTATCTGTTCCGCTCCAGCATCAGCGTCATCTCGATGATGTGCGGGTTCACGGCCCTGGGCTATATGCCGATCGCCAATGCGACATCGCTTTCGTTCACCGCGCCGCTCTTTGCCACCATCCTCGCTGTCCTGCTGCTCAAGGAAAAGGTGCGCCTGCGGCGCTGGAGCGCCACGCTGATCGGATTTGCCGGCGCCATGATCGTGTTGCAGCCCGGTGCCCATGGTGGCATCGGCCCCGGTGGAATAGGGGTGGGCGAAATGCTGGCGATCGGCGGCGCGTTCCTCACCGCGATGGGCACGATCATCGTCAAGACCCTGTCGCGCAGCGAGAGCTCCCAGGCGATCGTGACCTACATGGTGCTGCTCTCGACGCCGCTCGCTTTCATTCCTGCCGCGTTCTATTGGGCCTGGCCCAGTGCCGACGCCTGGCCGTTTGTGGTGGCCCTCGGATTCTTCGGCACATCGGGGCATCTTTGCTGGACGCGGGCTTTTGCCATTGCCGACGCCTCGGCGGTGGTACCCTATGACTACTCGCGCCTCATCTTCACCACCGGCATCGGCCTGATCTTGTTCGGCGAGCAGCCGGACCACTGGTTCTGGGTGGGTTCCGCCGTCATCATCGGCGCCGGCCTCTATATTGCCCAGCGCGAGGCCGTGCTGCGCCGGCGTCATGCCACCCAAGCCATGGCGACCCAGGCGAGCGCCGACAGCGCGCAGCCAGGCCTCGCGACAGAAATCGTGCCCGACAGGAAAGAGTCATGAAAGCCGGCTTCCTTAATCTTTCGGGCAATGCGCAAGGATGCATTTGGATGGCACTTTGCGGCCTCGGCTTTTCAGTCATGGCGGCGTTCGTCAAGCTGGCTGGCCAGTCTCATATAAACATCTTCGAGATCACCTTCTTCCGGGTGCTCATCGGGTTCCTCATGCTGGTGCCGTTTATCGCCAAGGCCGGGCTCGGTTCACTCCATACGCAATACATCAAGGCCCATGCCTTGCGGGCCGTGCTGGGTTTCATGGCGATGATTTGCGCTTATCTTGGTATCGCCAAACTGGAACTGGCGACCTATACCGCGCTCAGTTTCACCAAGCCGCTCTTTGCCGTCATCCTGGCCGTCATCATCCTTAAGGAGGACGTGCGGTGGCGGCGCTGGGCGGCGACCATCGTCGGCTTCATCGGCGTCCTGGTGATGATGCAGCCGGGCAGCGGCAGCTTCAATTCATGGGCCTTGCTGGCCCTTGGCGATGCCTTGTCGATCGCCTTGCTCATCACGATCCTGAAGCGCTTGCCAGCCAGTGAAACGCCGCTGGTGATGCTGTTCTATTACGGGCTGATCGGCACCGTGCTGATTGCGCCCTTTGCGATCTATCAATGGCAGTGGCCGACGGCCACGCAATGGCTCTATCTGTTGGCGATCGGATCGACCGGGGCCCTGTCGCAATATTGGTGGATCCTGGCCTTCAAGGCCGGCGAAGCTTCGGTGGTCGCACCATTCGATTATCTGCGCCTGCTTTTCGCCGGGATGATTGGCTTCGCGATATTTGGGGAGTTGCCGGATCACTGGACGCTGATCGGCTCGGCCATGATTATCGGCAGCACGATCTACATCGCCCAGCGCGAGGCGCGGCGCAAGGCCGCCAAGGCCGGTTAGGCATCCAGCTTGTTGAGTGCGGCGCGCGCTTTGTCCCGATGTGCCGGCGTGATGTGCTTGGCCACCGTCTTAACGGCGGCATAGACAACCGCCGCATCGTCAGCAAAACCGAAGAAGGCGAGGAAGTCGGGCACGGCATCGATCGGCAGCACGAAATAAGCCAGGGCCCCCATCAGCACGGCCTTAACGCGCAAGGGCGAGGCTGGATCGATGGCGCAGTAATAGGCGGCGAGGAGTTCGTCGACGAAAGGGACGCGGCCGGCGATGCGGCGCAATTTCGGCCAGAATCCCTGTTCAACCCGTTGCCGGTCGCGCTCGAACTTAGTGCTGTCGAAGTTGTCGGTCTCGCTGGGATCGGCCAAGGCGCAATTCCTCCTGAAGAAGAGACCCGGAAATGGGGTCGTCATACCCCCGCGGCAAGAGGGGAAGCCGCTGGCAGGCACCGAATTCAGCACTTATAAACGGATTGTGAGCCTAACTGGCCCAGGAAATGCTAATCTCCGCCCACCCAGCCATTGTTCGCGGCCATGAAGAACAGATTTTTCCCTTTTTCAGCCTTGATCGCCCTCGGCATGCTGCCGATGGTACCGGCATTTGCCCAGCAGGCGACGCCGTTGCCCCCGCCGCCAGGCATGACCGCCACGCCAGCGCCGGCTGCCGAGGCGCAGCTGGCACCCGTGCCGGTGCCGCCAGCGCCGGTCGCGGGCGACGATCCGCGTGCCTGCAAGCACACCAAGGTCATCGACGGTATTCCCTATAAGTGGGACAAGCTGGAAAAGGGAACCGACGAGGCTTGGCAGGCCTATATGAACGGTGACTATGTTTCTTCTGTCCCTGTCTTCGCCAAGCTTGCCGATATCGGTCATCCCGTCGCTCAGCGCCTGATGGGGGTGGCCTACTTCTTCGGGCAGGGCGTGCCGCTCGACTACGTGACGTCGCTGACCTGGCTTGAAAAGGCAGCGATGCAAGGTTGCTTCGAAGCCTATGCTGCCACCGCACAGATGTATGAAAGCGGAAAAGGCACGATGCCAGATCTGGGCAAGGCCTATATGTGGTACAACATCGCCGCCAGCTATTTGCCGCAGGGCAAAGACCGCAAGGATATGATCGATCGGCGCGAGAAGGTGGCGGGCGCTATGACGCCGGCGCAGATTGAAGCGGCCCAAAAGCGGTCATTGCAATTCAAGCCGGTGCTGGTGACGCCGCCGGACCTCAGCGAGTTGCCGGACGATTTTTTCAAGAAGCCCTGACCGCTACTCGGCAAGCGGCATGGCGACTTCGACGCGCGTGCCCTTGCCGGGTTCGCTTTCGATATGAAGGCGGCCCCGCATCACTTCGACCAGGCGCTTCACCAGCGCAAGGCCGATACCGGAACCGCCCACCTCGGCGCGCATCGTGTCGCCAAGGCGGGTGAAGGGCTCCACGGCGCGCTCGATGTCCTCGGCCGACATGCCGACGCCCGTGTCGGTGACCGAGAACACGACCATGCCGTCCACTTCCTCAGTCGCGATCTCGATCTCGCCGCCTTTGCGGGTGTATTTGGCGGCATTGCTGACCAGATTGAGCAGCACTTGGCGCAGCAGGCGCCGGTCGGACCAACAGGCAGCCGCCGCCCGATCGACGAAGCGCAGCTGATGCTGGCGTTCAGCGGCCATTGCCTCGCTGATGGCCCGGCAATCCTGCAATATGTCGATCGGCTTCACCGCCTCGTGCTTGACCTCGACCCGCCCCGATTCCACCGCCGACAGGTCGATGATACCGCCGAGTAGGTCAAGCAATTGCTGTCCGCTGGCATGAATATCATCGATATATCCCCGATAGGTGGCGTTGCCGATCGGGCCGAAGACCTCGCGCTGGATCACATCCGAAAAGCCGATGATGGCGTTTAACGGCGTCCGCAATTCGTGGCTCATGGTAGCGAGGAATTCGGACTTGGCGCGGTTGGCCTGTTCGGCAGCATGGAGGGCACGCATCAAGCGGATTTCCGCTTCCTTGGTCGCGGAGATATCGAAGACATAGCCGCCGATCGCCACGACCTTGCCTTGATTGTCGATGACCGGAAACTTGATTTCGCGCTCCCAGGGATAGGCTTGTTGCAGTCCGGTGTTTCGTTCCGTGCGAACAACTTCGCCGCGCTTCACCTTGACGTCGGCGGCGATCAGTTCCTGCGCAATCGGATCGACGAAGAACTCCTGTGACGTCATGCCGATATAGGGGCGGTCGCCGACACCGAAGGCTCGCCTTGCCTCGGCATTGAGGTCGATGTAGTGGCCGTCAATATCCTTCACATACATGGCGACGGGTGCGTTCTCCATGAAGGCGTGCAGCAAGTCGCGATTGCGATTGGATTCCGCCTCGAGCCGGCGGCGGCGATCGGCATAGACGGCTATGATGAAGAACGTAGCACCGCACATGACCGCGGCGACCAGGGTCGCCAGATGCAGCGGTGAATCTGTCGACAGCGCTGCCAGCGGCCGGACGCGGGCGGCAAGCTGCCAGGCGCCATCGGGGAAGGGAATGTCGACGATGACCGGATTACCGGTGAAGACCGCGGGGTCGCCGAGCAGGATGTCCGGGGCCAGGCTGGCGCTGTGACTGCCGCGGACGGCGAGGTTGATGATCTGGGCGGCGTCGGTGAGGCCGGCTTGCGCCAGCAATCCGTCCATGCGCAGCGGCATGCTGATGGCACCCCAGAAGGTTGGCACATCTTCGCTCTGGCGCATGAAGATGGGAATGCGCACGATAATGGACCAGCCACCCTGCAGCAGGTTGGCCGGCCCCGCAATGTCGGGCTGGCCGCTTTTCTTCATACGTTCGAAGGACTGCCACTGATCCGGATGGCCGCGCAGGTCAACGCCGATGGTCTTGGCATTCTGCGGCATTGGACAGTTCTCGACGATCACCGAACCGACGATGAGGGCGATGTTGCGGATCTTGGGCTCGTCGGCGAGCAGGCTGCGGCAAGAATCGGCAAATTCCGCACTGCTGATTCCTTGGCGGGCGGCGATGACGGCGGCGAGGCCCCGCGCCAACTCGACACTTTTTTCAATTTCGGTCCGCGCGCGACCCGCCAGAACCGACAGTTCCGACTGCAGCGTCGCGCGCGCCAACATCATCTCGCGTTCATAACTCAGCCATTCACCGGCCGCGAATATGGCGAGCGCGATAATGACGGCAATGATGCCGATCACGAGATGCTTCAGCCGGTGTGACGATGGCACGCGGTCGATCCCTCATCCACGCTAGAGGCAAGAGATATCGAATGGGTGATATTGGGCCGCGCGGTGCGGGGCCTGTCAATATCGGCGCCTTGGTTGCGGGTGCTAACGTACCTTGGGCAGTTGGACTTCGACGGTTGTGCCGATTCCCGGGGCGCTGGTGATGACGAGACTGCCGCGCATGGCCTCGACCAGGCGTTTGACCAGGGCAAGGCCGATCCCGGACCCGCCGACCTCGGCGCGCATCGGGTCGCCCAGCCGGGTGAAGGGCTGTAAGGCCCGCTCGATGTCGGCGGGCTCCATGCCGATGCCGTTGTCGCGCACCGTGAAGACGACGTTATCACCGCGGTCGGCCACGGTAACGTCGATCTGGCCGCCTTTTCGGGTGTACTTGGTGGCATTGCTGGTCAGGTTGATGATGACCTGGCGCAGCAGACGCCGATCGCCGAGGATCGCGGCAGAGGTATCGACATGAACCGTGAGGCTGTGGTCGCGCTCGCGCGACAGGGCCTCGAGGACGGCGCGGCAATCGTCGATCACCTGCTCGGCGGTCAGCGATTCTTCCTTCACTGTCAGGTGGCCGGCCTCGACGGCCGAGAGATCGATGATGCCGCCCAGCAGGTCATAGAGCAGTTGGCCGCTTTTATGAATGTCGGCGGCATATGATTGGTAGGTGCTGCTGCCCAGCGGCCCGAACATCTGCCGCCGCAAAATATCGGAAAAGCCGATGATCGCGTTGAGCGGCGTGCGCAGCTCGTGGCTCATGGTGGCAAGGAAGTTCGATTTCTCGCGATTGGCAGCCTCGGCGCGGCGCAAGGCTTCCAGCATGCGCGCCTCGCTCTGCTTCTGCCCCGTGATATCGAGAACATAGCCGGCAATGGCGATGACTTTGCCGGCATGGTCGATAACCGGGAATTTGATCTCGCGTTCCCACAGATACTCGCTGGACGGGTCCGCCTTGCGCTCAGCGCGGATGACCTCGCCACCGAGAGCCCTGGCATCCTCCAGTTCGAGTTGCTTTGCCAGTTCTGGCGAGACCAGGTCGCGGGCGGTACGGCCGATATAGTCCTGCCCGCCCAGCCGGTAGGCGCGGAACGCCTCGTCATTGAGGTCAAGATAGCGGCCGCCGACATCTTTCACATACATGGCGATGGGTGAATTGCGCATGAGGGCGCGCAGCAGATCTCGGTTGCGGTTGACCTCGGCCTCGAGACGGCGGCGGCGCGCGACATAGGGAATGGCGACGAACGCGCCGGCGCCGCACGCGATGGAAACGATGCCGATGAACAGGCGCTGCAGGGTCTGCTGGTCGGTCGGGACCGTGTTGAGGCGGGCCGCCAGGAACCAGGTTCCTTCCGGCAAGGCGACCGGGACCTGAATGATGTCGTCCTTGAAGATGCCGGGATCACCGAACAGGATTTCGGGAGTGCGCATCGGTTCGCGGCTGCCGCGCATGGCAAGGTCGAGGCCGATCCCCGGGTCGGCAAGGCCTGCCTGCTGCAGGATGCCGCTGACACGCATCGGCACGCTGATCGCGCCCCAATATTTAAGGAGGCCGGTCTCGCTCTTGATGCGGATGGGAATGCGCACGACGATCAGCCAGTCATTCGCATTGAGCCGGATCGGCCCAGAGACGACGGCGTCGGAAGCCTGTTTCAGTTTTTCGAAGGAACTGGGTTCGGTGGCGCCTTGTCCCGGTTCGCTGCCGATCTCGCGTGGCGGGCCGCCGACCGGGCAGTTGTAGCGGACCATGTCGCCGACGATGAGGGCGATATTGTTGACCTTGGGTTGGGCGGCCAGAATGGTGCGGCAAATGGCGCTAAATTTGCGCTCATTGATATTGGGCTCGGCGGCAACGACAGCGGCGAGCCCCATGCCGAGATCGGTGCCGGCGGCAATTTCGGTCAAAAAGCGATTGGAGAGGCTGGTGAGCTGGGTCTGCAGACGGGATTCCGCAGCGAGGGCTGCGTCCCGTCGATAGGCAAATTCACCTATCGCGTAAACCAGTGCCGCAACCGAGATTGCAGCGGCGAAAACCGCCACCGTTTTCAGATTTGGCTGCGCCACCGCCCCACCGACCCCAAGCTCTCACCTGACGCTTATTGGCGCAGGGGGCGGTGCGGCTGTCAACCATGAGGCGAGCGATTAAGGTCTTGGTCAGGCCGCTTCGACAATCTCAAAACTGTGTGTGATTTCGGCGGTCTTGCCCAGCATGATCGAGGCCGAGCAATACTTTTCGGCCGAGAGATCGATGGCGCGCTGGACCGTGTCCGGCTTGAGGTTTTTCCCCGTGACGACGAAGTGCATGTTGATCTTGGTAAAGACCTTGGGCTCGGTCGTGGCGCGGTCGGCCTCCAGGCGGCATTCGCACCCGCGCACGTCGTTGCGCCCTTTCTGCAGGATCATCACGACATCGACCGACGTACAGCCGCCGGTTCCCAGCAGCAGGTATTCCATCGGCGACGGGGCGGTGGTGGCGCCCCCTGGCGTTGTCGAGGCCGCCATCACCACGGCATGGCCGCTGTTGCTCTCACCGAGGAAGGTGCTGTTTTCGATCCACGTCACACGGGCTTTCATGGAATGTCCTGTTTCTTACTGCAACACGATACGCGGTACGGCGCGCTGTGGCGTTGTATCGAGCTTCCGCCAGATCTTGGCAGCGATCTCGCCATAGGCCAGGGAATGGGCCGAGGTCGGATCGCTGGCGACGATCGGCGTGCCGGCGTCCGAGGTTTCGCGGATGACGATGTCGAGCGGGATCTCGCCGAGGAAATCGACGCCGAACTTCGCCGCCTCGCGCTGCGCGCCGCCATGGGCGAAAATGTCAGTTCGGTGCCCGCAATTGGGGCAGCTGAAATAGCTCATGTTTTCGATGAGGCCGAGGACCGGCACGTCCACTTTGCGGAACATGTTGAGGCCCTTCTTCGCGTCGAGGAGGGCGATATCCTGCGGCGTCGAAACGATGACGGCGCCCGAAAGCGGCACGGATTGCGACATGGTGAGCTGCGCATCACCGGTGCCCGGCGGCAGATCGCAGACGAGGATATCAAGCTCGCCCCAACTCACTTCGCGCAACAACTGAGTGATGGCGCTCATGACCATCGGCCCGCGCCAGATCATCGGCGTGTCTTCCTCGATGAGGAAGCCCATCGACATGACCTTGACGCCGAAGCTCTGCTTGGGCTCCAGCGTCTTGCCGTCGCGGCTTTCCGGGCGGCCGGAGAGGCCCATGAGGCGGGGCTGCGACGGACCATAGATATCCGCATCGAGCAGGCCAACCTTGAGGCCGAGCGTGGTGAAAGCGAGGGCGAGATTGGTGGCTGTGGTCGATTTGCCGACGCCGCCCTTGCCGGATGCTACGGCGATGATGTGCTTGACGCCGGGGACGAGCGCCTTGTTGCCGACCGGGCGCTGTGCTGGCTGGCCGGGGGCTGCTGCCGGCCGTGGTGCCTGCGGCGCGGCGCCCTTGTGCGCGGTCAGGACGGCCGTCACCGACAGGATCCCGGGCAGCGCCATGACCGCCGCTTCAGCCGATTTGCGCAAGGGTTCCATCTGGCTCCCCAGCGCTGGGTCGACCTCGATGCTGAAACCGGCGTGGCCATCGCGCAGCACCAGGCCTTGGATCATGCCGCGTTCCACCAGATTGCCACCGCCGGGAGCGGTAATTGTCGACAAAACCGAGCGAATTTCCGCTTCCGTGGTCTTGGCCATCCTTGAAATTCCCTCTCCGGACCCCGATATGATGCCCCGCGCCATCGAAGCGTTGCGGGGGCCGAATCTGGTGCGATCCCCCTTTGATTGCGATGGTGCGGCGGCTGTCATATAAGGCTTTGGCGCGTTCAATAAAAGGGCGCTGGCCGGCAGCGGTCTCAATCTCGACCAATCTTGAGGATCCTTATGGCGTGGAACAATCAGGGTGGTCCCTGGGGCGGCGGACAAAGCCCCTGGGGTCGCGGCGGCGGTGGCGGCGGTAATCAACCCCCCGATTTCGAAGAAATGATCAAACGCGGGCAGGACCGCATGAAGTCGATCCTGCCGGGCGGTTTCGGCTCCGGCCGCGCCATTACCCTGATCGTTGCTGCAGCGGTTGTGCTGTGGCTCATCACCGGTTTCTACGTCGTTAATCCTGGCCAGGTTGGCGTGAACATTTTGTTCGGTCGTTTCGTCAGCCAGACCCCACCGGGCCTGCGCTGGAACTGGCCGGTACCGATCGGCGATCATTACACCCCCGATGTCGCAACCCGTAACCGCGTTGAAGTAGGCTTCCGCGCCGAAACGGCGAGTGGCTCCGACCGCGATGTGCCGGAAGAAAGCCTGATGCTGACCGGCAACGAGAACATCATCGACGTCCGCGCTGTGGTTCTGTGGCGCATTAACAACGTCGAGCAGTATCTTTTTGGCATTGGCGATCCCGAAGCCAGCGTAAAGAACACGGTAGAGGCGGCACTGCGCGAGATCATCGGTCAGTCGACCTTCGAATATGCAATCACCGAAGGCCGTGGTTCGATCGAAGTGAAGGCGCGCGATCTGGCGCAGCAAATGCTCGACAGCTATCGCATGGGCGGCGGCGCCGGTGGCGCCATCACGATTGAGCAGCTGTCGCTGCAGAAGGTGGACGCTCCCAGCGAAGTGATCGATTCTTTCCGTGACGTGCAAAAAGCGCGCGCCGACAAGGAAGCGGCCATCAACGACGCTCAGGCCTATTTCAACCAGGTAACGGAAGAGGCGATCGGCCAGTCGACACAGATCGTCAAGCAGGCCGAAGCCTACAAGGCTGAGAAGGTCGCCATCGCCCAGGGTGATGCTCAGCGCTTCATCTCGATCTACAACCAGTATAAGCAGTCGCCCGACATTACCGAACGGCGCCTCTATCTCGAAACCATGTCGGGCATCCTCGCAGGCATGAACAAGGTCATCATTGACGAATCCGGGGCAGGCGGGACTGTTCCCTACCTGCCGCTTGATCAGTTGCTGAAGCAGCGTCAAGGCGCCGGTACCACGGCTCCCAGCACCGGTAATACAGGAGCCACGCAATGAACCAGAGCAAAGTCATCGTTCTGGCGATCATCGCGGTTCTCTTCGCGATCCTTGCCTATAGTTCGACCTATGTCGTGCAGCAGGCGGAAAGCGCGATTGTGCTGCGTTTCGGCAATCCGCAGGTCGTCATCGATGAGCCGGGCTTGAAGTTGAAAATGCCGATTGCGGACCAGGTTATTCTGCTTGATCGCCGCGTCCTCAATTTTGACGCGCCGGCACAGGAACTGCTGACCCGAGATCAGAAGCGCGTCGTCATTTCCGCCTTCGTACGTTACCAGATCACCAACAGCCTGAAGTTCTATCAGGTGGGCCGTACCTATTCGAATGCGGAAAGCCAAATTCGCTCGGTGCTGGGATCAACCCTGCGCAGCGTGATCGGCAACGTCGCTTTGGCGGATACCTTGACGCCCAAGCGCGCCGACATCATGCGTCAGATCCACACCGAACTGACGCGACAGGCGGCTGAGCCTTACGGTATCAAGATCGTCGACGTGCGCTTCAAACGCGTCGATTTGCCGGCGCAGAACAGCGATGCGGTCTTCAACAGCATGCGCAAGCAGCGCGCGCAGGAAGCCGCCCGTATACGTGCGGAAGGCGCCAGAGAAGCGCGCCAGAAGACGGCGGAAGCGGACAAGGAGCGCGTGGTCAAGATCGCCGAAGCGCGCAAGCAGTCGGAAATCCTACGCGGTCAAGCCGATGGTGAGGCCATCAAGATCTACAACGAGGCCTTTGGTCGTGATCCGGCATTCTTCGACTTTTACCGGTCGTTGCAGGCGATGCAGGATGGCCTGAAAGGTGACACCACGACCTATGTCGGGCCGCCGAACGGCGATTTCTTCCGCTTTTTTGGCAGCGAATTGGGAAAGCCAGCCAAAACGCAGTAAGCGGCGGGGAAAGGCTGATGTCGCGTCGTTCGCGATGATGTGTCGGCAAAGACCGATCGGGTGGCTTGCCCGGTCGGTTTTTGCGTTATAGTGGGTAATCGAAGAGCCGCCGCCGGACGTATAAAGCGCGGCAGGTGCACAGACGAGGGTAGTGAAGCGATGCATAACAACCGTAACCGGTCGCGTGCGCGGGCCGTCGCACTGGCGCAGTCGAAGATGGCGGCGGGTTACGCCCGGCTGGCAGCCTGGGCGTTGCTGGCACTGGCTGTGGCATTGATCGCCGGCCTCAAGCTGGCCTCGGCGCGCTCGGCACCGGAAAGTTTTGCCGACCTCGCAGAAAAGGCGCTCCCTGCGGTCGTCAACGTCTCGACCACGCAGATGGTCTCGCCGGACAGCCAGATCCAAGATCTTGACGACATGTTCCGCGAGTTCCTCGACCGGCAGAACGGCGATAAGCCGAAGCCGCGCAAGGCCACCTCGCTGGGCTCCGGCTTCATCATCGACCCGGCCGGCTACATTGTTACCAACAATCATGTCATCGACGGCGCCGAAGAGATCACGGTCATCACCCATGACAATGAGGAACTGAAGGCCAAGCTGGTCGGTCGCGACGAGAAGACCGATCTGGCGCTGCTCAAGGTCGAGGCGAAGAAGCCGCTGCCGGCGGTGAAATGGGGCGATTCCGATGTGTTGCGCATCGGCGATTGGGTCTTGGCGATCGGCAACCCGTTCGGTTTGGGCGGCACCGTAACCGCGGGCATCGTTTCGGCGCGCCAGCGCGACATCAATGCCGGCCCCTATGACGATTTCATCCAGACCGATGCCTCGATCAACCGCGGCAATTCCGGCGGTCCCATGTTCAACATGGATGGTGACGTGGTCGGCATCAATTCGGCGATCTATTCGCCCTCGGGCGGCTCGGTCGGCATCGGCTTCTCGATCCCCTCCAACCTTGCCAAGGGCGTCATCGCCCAGATCAAGGAATTTGGCCACCCGCGGCGCGGCTGGCTTGGCGTGCGCATCCAGACGGTGAGCCCGGAACTGGCCGAAGGCCTGCGCCTGCCGCAGGCCAAGGGCGCGCTGGTCTCCAGCGTCTCGACCGGTGGCCCGGCCGACAAGGCCGGCATCCGCCAGGGCGACGTGATCCTGGAGTTCGACGGCCGCGAAGTGGCGGATATGAAGGCGTTGCCGCGTCTGGTGGCGGATTCGCAATTCGGCAAGTCGGTGCCGGTCAGCATCTGGCGCAAGGGCGCCAAGACCACCGTGACGGTGGAACTGGGCGAGCTCGACGAGAAGGCCGAGGCCGCGCTGCAGACCACCCAGCCGGAAGGCGAGACGCCGCAACCCACGGCGACCGGTGCCAAGATCGAGCAGCTGGGTGTCGAAGTGGGCGCCTTGGATGATGCCGCTCGCACCAAGTTCGATCTGCCCCAGGATGCCGAAGGTGTCGTCGTCCTCACGGTGGAGGAAAACGGCCCGGCGGCGGAAAAGGACCTGCGCGCCGGCGACATCATCGCCGAGGTCGACCAGAAGGCCGTATCGTCGCCAGGCGATGTGCGCGACCGCGTAAAATCGGCCCAGGAGAACGGCTATCGGCTGGTGACTTTGCTAATCAATCGCGGCGGCGACTTCCAATGGGTCGCCGTGAAGATCAGCAAGAAGTAGGGGCCTGCGCCCGACAGCCACTCAATCGTCATGGTACGCGAAGGCGTACCATCCACGAGTTTGTTCGCGACTGATTAAAGTAACTCGTGGATGGTCGGCCTTCGCCGACCATGACGACGTTATGAAAATTCGCTGCGGCGATAGCCCATGTAGAAGAGCAGGCCGGTGAGATCTGCGTAGTTGAGCTGGCAGCCGGTCGCTGCCTTCACCTTGGGCTTGCCACGATAACCGCAGCCCATGCCGGCGGCGGTGAGCATTGGAATGTCATTGGAGCCGTCACCGATCGTGGCGGTCGCCGCAAGATCAAGGCCCTGTTCGCGGGCGAGGTAATGCAGCCGGCCGAGCTTGCCGAACTCGCCATCGGGGGCGACGATCGGCGGCACCAATTGCCCGGTCGTCTTGCCGGCGGCCATCTCGAAATCGTTGGCGATGTCGATATGGAAGCCGACGCGCGCGGCGACCCGGCTGGTGAAATAACGGAAGCCGCCGGAGACGAGGGCGGTGTAGCAGCCGTCGCGGCGGAGAGTCCGGATCATCGTCTCGGCGCCCGGCGACAGTTCCACCTTCTGATAGGCGACGGCGAATTCGGCCTCGGTGAGGCCCTTGAGCAGTGCCACCCGCGCGATCAGGCTCTGCGTGAAATTGATCTCGCCCTTGATCGACTTCTGCGTCAGCGCATCGATCTCGGCCTTGTCGTCGGCAAAGACGGAGAGGTCGTCAAGTGTCTCAGCCGTGACGATGGTCGAATCCATGTCGCACAGGATGAGGCGCTTCTTACGCCCCGCCGCTCCCTGGGCATAGCAATCGACGGCATCGCCGCCCAGCATGGCTTGGGCAACATTCTGCGCCGGCCTTGCGCCGAGGCCAGTAAAGGGAAGATCGCAGGCAAAACCGGGGTCGAGCCAGTCGGCACTGCCAATTTTGGCGCCGGCACGCGTCAGCGCAGCGCTGACCGCCGCCACGAGGGCGGCATCCAGCCGGGCTTTGTCGGGGGCGGAAACGAGGGTAAGAACAAGATCCATAATTTTCGGGCGTATAGAGGAAATGGCGGATAAGGACAAGGCAGGACGCGTCGTGATTCTGGCTGGGCCGACGGCCAGTGGCAAATCGGCGCTGGCATTGGATCTCGCCGAAGCCCTCGACGGTACGATCATCAATGCTGATTCCATGCAGGTCTACCGCGACCTGCCCATTCTGACGGCACAGCCGGACGCCATCGACCAGGCGCGCGTGCCGCATCGGCTCTATGGTTTCCTGGATATCGACGATGCCTGTGATGCGCAGCGCTGGGCGCAGATGGCGGCAAAGGAAATTGACGACACCTTAGCCGCGGGGCGCGTGCCGATGGTGGTCGGCGGCACGGGCCTCTATATCCGGGCGCTGATGACCGGTTTCAGCCCCATGCCGGGCATTTCCGCCGCGATCCGCGAGACGGCGCGGCAGACGGTGCTTGAACTCGGCCCCCAGGAAATGCACCGGCGCCTGGCCGAACGTGATCCGGTGACGGCGGCACGGCTGATACCCAGCGACCGACAGCGTATCGCGCGCGCCTGGGAAGTGCTGGAGGAGACGGGGCAGCCGCTTTCCTGGTGGCAGGCGCAATCGCCGGTGCCGCTCACGCCGCACCGCTTTCTGCCCCTGGTGATCGCGCCCGAACGGGCCGACCTCTACACCGCGGTCGATGCGCGCTTTGCGGCCATGGTGGGCCGGGGGGCGTTGGACGAGGTCGCGCGGGCGGAAACCCAGCCGCACACCAGCGAAGGCGGCGGGCGCAAGGCCCTGGGCTATCCGGAACTGGCGGCCGTGGCGGATGGGCGCATGACCCTGGCCGAAGCCCTTCCCGCGGCGCAGCAGGCGACCCGGCGCTATGCCAAGCGGCAACTGACCTGGTTCCGGCACCAAGTGCCTTCGGCGAATTTTATATCGCCAGACCTGTCAGCCATGAAATTTTCGCAAAGTTCTACGGCACAAACGCGCCAGAAAATTCGCGATTTCCTGTTGACCCCTTGAAGGTCACAAATTATGGTCCGGCCACCGCAGCGCGAAAATCGCCCTGCGATTGGATTTCTTTGTGCCTGAAAGGGTGCAGGAAAAGAGGATCGGACATGGCTACGGAACCCATCACTGGCGCAGAAATCATCGTCAAAGCCCTGATAGATCAGGGCGTTGAGGTCATTTTCGGCTATCCTGGCGGTGCCGTCCTTCCGCTCTATGACGCGCTCTTCAAGCAGAACAAGGTACGACACATTCTTGTTCGTCACGAACAGGCAGCCGTCCACGCGGCCGAGGGCTATGCGCGCTCGACCGGCAAAGTCGGCGTGGTCCTGGTGACCTCCGGCCCTGGCGCCACCAATGCGGTGACGGGCCTGACCGACGCCCTCATGGATTCCATTCCGATCGTGTGCCTCACCGGCCAGGTGCCGACGCATCTCATCGGCAATGACGCCTTCCAGGAAGCAGACACCACCGGCATCACCCGGCCCTGCACCAAGCACAATTACCTGGTGAAGTCGGTCGAGGATCTGTCGCGCAAGGTGCACGAGGCATTTTATGTGGCCCGTTCCGGACGCCCAGGTCCAGTGCTGCTCGATCTCCCGAAGGATGTGCAGCAGGCAAAGTATGAATACGTCAATCACGCCGGCCAGCGGCACCGCACCTATAACCCGGTGCAGAAGCCGGATCGCGCGCAGGTGGAAAAAGCCGTCGAGCTGATGGCCGGCGCCAAGCGTCCGATCTTCTATGTCGGCGGTGGTACGGTGAATTCGGGCCCGCTTGCCTGCAAGATGCTGACCGACTTCATCCGCCTCACCGGCTTCCCCTGCACACAGACCCTGATGGGGCTCGGCGCCTTTCCGGCGTCGGACCCGTTGTCGCTCGGCATGGTCGGCATGCACGGCATGTTCGAAGCCAATCACGCGATGCATGATTGCGACGTGATGATCAATATCGGCGCGCGTTTTGACGACCGCGTTACCGGCCGCCTCAACGCCTTCTCGCCGGGATCGAAGAAGATCCATGTCGATATCGACCCCAGCTCGATCAACAAGAGTGTGCGCGTCGACATCCCCGTGATCGGCGATGTCGGCCATGTGGTCGAGGAGATGATGCGCATCTGGAAGGCACGCCAGATGAAGCCCGACCAGAAGGCGTTGGCTGCCTGGTGGGACCAGATCAACAAGTGGCGCGCGCGCGACTGCTTGAAGTACAAGGCGTCCGACACGATCATCAAGCCGCAATTCGCGCTGGAGCGTCTCTATGCCGCAGTGAAAGACAAGGATTTCTACATCACGACGGAAGTCGGCCAGCACCAGATGTGGGCGGCGCAGTTCCTGAAATTCGACAAGCCCAATCGCTGGATGACCTCGGGCGGCCTCGGCACCATGGGCTACGGCCTGCCAGCAGCCTATGGCGTGCAGGTGGCGCATCCGGAATCGCTGGTGATCGACGTCGCCGGCGAAGCCTCGATCATGATGAACATCCAGGAAATGGCGACCCTGGTGCAGTATCGCCTGCCGGTGAAGATCTTCATCATGAACAACAAATGGATGGGCATGGTGCGCCAGTGGCAGGAATTGCTGCATGGCGGGCGCTATTCGGAATCCTATTCGGATGCATTGCCCGATTTTGTGAAACTTGCCGAGGCGTTCGGGGCCAATGGCCTGCGCGCGACCAAGGTTGGCGAACTCGATGACGTCATCAAGGAGATGATCGACATCAAGGGCCCGGTCATTGTCGACGTTGCCGTCGATGAGAAGGAAAATTGCTTCCCGATGATTCCGTCCGGTGCGCCGCATAACGAAATGCTGCTGGGGCCGGAAGACCAGGCTGCCAAGCCGGTATCGGAAGAGGGCATGGTTCTGGTCTGATCATGAGCGATCTGAAACGTCGCAATCTGGGTATTGTTTCTGGCGTGCCGGCCGCGATCGGCGGCACGGGCCAGACTGGTGGGGAGTCGACAAGCGTGAAAGATACAACCATCGAACGTCATACGATGTCGGTGCTGGTGGACAACGAATCCGGTGTTCTCGCCCGCGTCATCGGCTTGTTCTCGGGCCGCGGCTATAACATCGAGAGCCTCACGGTCGCCGAAGTCGACGCAGCGCAGCACCTGTCGCGCATCACGGTCGTCACCACCGGCACACCGATGATCATCGAGCAGATCAAGAACCAACTGCAGCGCCTGGTGCCGGTCCATAGCGTCACCGATCTCACCGTCGAAGGCCCGTCATTGGAGCGGGAAATGGCGCTGGTGAAGGTTGCCAGCACCGGCGACAAGCGTGTCGAGGCCCTGCGCATCGCCGACATCTTCCGCGCCCGCGTGGTTGATGCGACGATCGAAAGCTTCGTCTTCGAGATGACGGGCTCTACCGAAAAGCTCAACGCCTTCATCGGCTTGATGCAGCCGCTGGGACTCTCCGATGTGTCGCGCACAGGCATTGTCGCGATGAAGCGCGGCTCGGGTGCTGAATGATTTCGTAGCCCGACTGCTGGCCGGGATGCGGTACTCCACTGTTTTACTGAAAGGGAAAGACCATGCGTGTTTATTACGATCGTGACGCCGATGTGAACCTGATCAAAGGCAAGAAGATTGCCGTCGTTGGGTTCGGCAGCCAGGGCCATGCCCATGCGCTCAACCTCAAGGACAGTGGCGTCAAGGACGTGCGCGTGGCGCTCCGCAAGGGTTCGGCTTCGGAAGCCAAGGCGACGTCGCAGGGCCTGCAGGTCATGACCCCGGCCGAAGCCGCAAAGTGGGCCGACCTCATCATGATCCTGACGCCGGATGAATTGCAGGCGAAGCTCTATGCCGAGGATCTGGCGCCCAACATGCGCCAGGGCGCAGCGCTTGCCTTCGCGCACGGCCTCAACATCCACTTCAAGCTGATCGAACCGCGCCCCGACCTCGACGTTGTCATGATTGCACCGAAGGGGCCGGGTCATACCGTGCGCGGCGAATATGCCAAGGGCGGCGGCGTTCCCTGCCTGGTTGCCGTCGCGCAGAACCCCAGCGGTAATGCCCTGGAATTGGCCCTTTCTTACGCCTCCGCCATCGGCGGCGGCCGTTCTGGCATCATCGAAACCAACTTCCGCGAGGAATGCGAAACCGATCTCTTCGGCGAGCAGGTCGTTCTCTGCGGCGGTCTCGTGGCGCTCATCCAGGCCGGTTACGAAACGCTGGTCGAAGCCGGTTACGCGCCGGAGATGGCCTACTTCGAATGCCTCCACGAAGTGAAGCTGATCGTCGATCTGATCTATGAAGGCGGCATCGCCAACATGCGCTACTCGATCTCGAACACCGCCGAATACGGCGACTACGTGACCGGCCCGCGCATCATCACCGAAGAGACGAAGAAGGAAATGAAGCGCGTGCTGGAAGACATCCAGTCGGGTCGCTTCGTGCGCAACTTCGTCCTCGAGAATGCCGCCGGCCAGCCGAGCTTCAAGGCGACTCGTCGTCGCCAGGCCGAGCACAACATCGAAGAAGTTGGCGCCAAGCTGCGTGGCATGATGCCGTGGATCGCGAAGAACCGCCTGGTTGACAAGACCAAGAACTAAGTCGCGTCTTCAGTCGCATGTGTCGAAGGGACGGTCCAATCGGGCCGTCCCTTTTGCTTTGCGAGGCCCGCAAGGGTGGAGACATTATGCACTTTTTAAGAGAATAATATTATAATCTCATTCTATTTAAGTGCTGCTTTGGGCGAGCCGGCTAGGCATGGCAGGACGTCGCGGTGACGCGCTGTGAGATAGGGATGACAGAGGAGGGGAGAGGATCCGAGTGGTCTCATGCCTTGTCAGGAACAGCCCACACTCATTTGGAATTCCATCACAAATCCTCTTGTCCCGTTGCGACACGGGCGGTAAAAGCAACGCCGGACCGGGCCATGCTGGTATCCGGAGTCGGGGCATGTTCCGGACCGCTAACGCGTGAAAATCCGAGGAATATTCCCATCAGATCAGAGTCTCGCCGCAACTTTGGCTGATGGCTCGATTGGCTCCTCAGGACATCGGCAGTTGGGCCGCCGGCCAGAGGCGAGCAGGTCAAGAACAATAACGCCGCGTCGCGCGGTAAGCAGGTGGTACTGATGTTTTCGAAGTTGATGGGCATGTTCTCCGCCGATATGGCGATCGACCTCGGTACCGCAAATACGCTGGTCTACGTCAAAGGCCGTGGGATCGTGCTCAATGAGCCGTCCGTGGTCGCCATTGCCGATGTGAAGGGCAAGAAGCACGTGCTGGCGGTGGGTGACGAAGCCAAGCTGATGCTGGGCCGCACCCCGGGCAACATCCAGGCCATTCGCCCATTGCGCGACGGCGTCATCGCCGATTTCGAAGTCGCCGAAGAAATGATCAAGCACTTCATCCGCAAGGTGCATAACAACCGCCGCAGCTTTGCTCGCCCGCAGATCATCGTTTGCGTGCCTTCCGGCTCCACCGCCGTCGAGCGTCGCGCCATCCAGGAATCAGCTGAATCTGCTGGTGCCAGCAAGGTTTACCTCATCGAAGAGCCGATGGCGGCAGCGATCGGCGCCGGCCTGCCGGTAACGGAGCCCACCGGCTCGATGGTGGTCGATATCGGCGGCGGCACGACGGAAGTTGCGGTCCTCAGCCTGGGTGGCATCGTCTATTCGCGGTCGGTCCGCGTCGGCGGCGACAAGATGGACGAGGCAATCATCGCCTATATCCGCCGCAACCATAATCTTCTGGTCGGCGAAGGTTCCGCCGAGCGCATCAAGAAGGAAATCGGCTCCGCCTGTCCGCCGGAAGACGGCGAAGGCCGCGTCATGGAGATCAAGGGCCGCGACCTGATGAACGGTGTGCCCAAGGAGTTGGTGATCACTGAGCGGCAGGTGGCGGAAGCCCTGGCCGAACCGGTTGGCGCCATCATCGAGGCCGTGAAGGTTGCCCTGGAGCACACGGCGCCGGAATTGGCGGCCGATATCGTCGACAAGGGCATCGTGCTCACCGGCGGCGGCGCGCTTCTTGCCAACCTCGACTTCGTCCTGCGCCACGCGACCGGCCTGCCGGTCTCGATCGCCGACGACGCTCTGTCCTGCGTGGCCCTGGGGACGGGCCGCTGCCTCGAGGACATCAAGGCGCATCGCCACGTTCTCATCAACATGTACTGAAAAACTGCGCTGGCGGCGTGATTTATCACGCGGATGCGGCAGCTTGGTAATTGCGCTTTAACCCTTCCTGTGGAAAAATAGCCTAAGTGATTGATCGGCTTCGACTCATAAGTCGGTCCACGCGGTTCGGGAGGAAGCATAGGTGAACAAGCGTATGGGATCGATCGGGGCCGCGGCAGCGACCCGCTCCTGGACCCATCGGTTCACTTTTGTTCTTTTGGTGGCCTTTGCCTTCGGCCTGATGCTGATCGGCAAGCCGGATTCCATCATTGTGAGCCGTTTGCGCATGGCCGTCATGGACGTGACCGCGCCGGTCATCAACGCCGTATCGCGGCCCATCGACGCCGCACGTGAAACCGCCAGCGACGTTCGTGACTATTTCGCGCTCAAGGCCGAGAACGAGGCGCTGAAGCGCCAGAATGACACGCTGATGGAATGGCAGCGCGTTGCCCGGGAATTGCAGGCCGAGAATGCCAGCCTGCGCGAACTGCTGAATTTCCAGACCGGCCCCAAGGTCAGTTTCGTCACAGCCAGTGTCGTTGCCGACGCCTCGTCGAGCTTTGTGCGCTCGCTGATCGTGCTGGGTGGCACCAAGGCGGGCGTCGCCAAGGGGCAGGCCGCGATGACCGGCGCCGGCCTTGCCGGTCGTGTGCTGGAAGTCGGCGAACGTTCCGCGCGCATCCTGCTGATCACCGACATCAACGCCCGTGTGCCGGTGGTTGCCGAGCGCAGCCGCGACCAGGCGGTGCTCGCCGGGCGCAATTCGGATCTGCCTGAACTGCTGTACCTGTCGCGTGACAACGACGTCAAAATCGGCGATCGCATCGTGACGTCGGGGCAGGGGGGCGTCTTCCCCGCCGGATTGCCCGTGGGCGAGGTGGTTTCAGTGAGCGGTGGTCACATCCAGGTGCAGCCCTTCGTCGATTTCAGCCGGCTCGAGAACATCCGCCTGATCGATTACAGCCTGCCCGGTATCCTAATGCAGGATTTGGGCGTCGACACCACCAAGGCGCTGAGCCCCAACAATCAGACCGGCCTGCTGTCCCCTGGGGCAGGCGAGTGATCAGGCCAAGTCTTGGCCAACAGGCCGACATTGCCTGGCGTGCAGCACTACCGGTCGGGCTCACCATCTTGCTGTTGTTCGCTGCCTTGCTGTCGTGGCACCTGCCGCGTCTTGGCACCGTTGCGTCGGCGCTGGTCCTCATATCGGTCTTCTTCTGGACGGTGCATCAGCCGGGCCTGATGAGCATGTGGGGCGTGCTGTCGATCGGCCTGCTGCATGATTTCCTGATGCTGGCGCCGTTCGGCGTCGGCCTCCTGGTCCTGCTGGTGGTGCATGGTGTGGCCTTGTGGCAGCGGAAGCCGCTCAACGGCATGCCATTCCTGCTGATCTGGGCGGTGTTCGGCCTGGTCGCCGCCGGTGCCACCGTGCTGACCTGGCTGCTCGTTTCCTTTTTGCAGGAGACGCTCGTGAATCCAGTCCAGGCTTTCAACCTTTTCCTGCTAGAGTTCGTCTGCTACCCGCCGCTCGCTTATGTTTTTGCATGGATCGAGCGCAGGTTGCTGCCGACCGATTGAGATTGCGTCATGGCTGGTAACAAGCAACAGGCACAGAATCAGGCCAAGGTCTTCTCCAGGCGTGCCATGATCATGGGCGGCATGCAGGCGGGCCTGGTTGGCACGCTGATCGCGCGTCTCTATTATCTGCAGGTCGTGGAATCCGAGAAGTACCGGCTGCTCGCGGATGAAAACCGCATCAACTTGCGCCTGTTACCGCCCTCGCGCGGGCTGATCCTGGATCGCTTCGGCGTGCCGCTCGCCGCGAACTTCCCCAATTACCGCGCGATCCTGGTCGCCGAGCAGACCAAGGATCTGGAGCAGACGCTGGGCGATTTTGCGCGCCTCGTGCCCCTCACCGAACGCGAGCGTGCCAAGGTGTTGCGCGAGCTTAAACGCAACCGCGCGTTCACGCCGATCCCGGTCAAGGAAGACCTGTCCTGGGACCAGATGAGCCAGGTCGAACTCAATCTGCCGGAACTCCCTGGCATTTCCATCGAGGAAGACCAGAAGCGCTATTACCCGTTCGCCGGCCTCACGGCGCATATCCTTGGCTATGTCCAGACGGCGTCCGAATCTGAAGTCGCCGCCGATTCAGATCCGCTGCTGACGCTGCCAGGATTCCGTATCGGCCGGAACGGGCTGGAAAAAACCTATGACCGGTCGCTGCGCGGTTCCGCCGGCAAGAGCGAGATGGAAGTGAACTCGGTCGGGCGCATCATTCGGCAGCTGTCGCGCGTCGAGGGGAAGCCGGGCGCGGATCTGGTCACCACGATCGACATCGGCCTGCAGGAATTTGCCCAGCAGCGAATCGCTGCCGAACAATCCTGCTCGACCGTGGTGATGGATATCTTCACCGGCGAGGTGTTGGCGATGGCGTCGACGCCAAGCTTCGATCCAGCCTCCTTCTATCGTGGCATTTCAGGCGATGAGTGGCGCACGCTCAACGCCGACATGTTCCGGCCGCTCACCAACAAGACCGTGTCGGACGGATACGCGCCGGGCTCGACTTTCAAGATCGTCACCACCATGGCGGCGCAGGCAGCGGGTATCAGCCCCAGCTTCAGCGTCTTTTGCCCCGGCTTCTACACCTTCGGCCCGATGCGGCTGCATTGCTGGAAGAAGGAAGGCCATGGCCATGTCAGCATGGCGGACGCCCTGAAGCACTCCTGCGACGTCTATTACTACGATGTGGCCAAGCGCGTTGGTATCGATGCCATCGCCGAGATGGCGCGCAAGTTCGGCCTCGGCCAACCGACGGGGGTCGATCTGCCGGGCGAAAATCCGGGGGTCATTCCTGACCAGCAATGGAAGATCAGCACGCTGGGTGAAAAATGGTATCCGGGTGAGACATTGGTGGCTGGCATCGGCCAGGGATTCATCCAGGCGACGCCATTGCAGCTGTGTTTGATGACCGCCCGCGTCGCCAATGGCGGATTTGCGATCAAGCCGCGGCTTTTCAAGCGCTATGGCGCTGCCGGCAGCGACGAGGCGTACCCGCCGCTCACGGTCGTGAACGCCGGGCAAGAGAGCGATGCCGCTCCTAAGATGGATGTAAAGCAGGAACACCTAGCGATCATCCGCCGCGGCATGGATTTGGTGACCAACGACCAGCGCGGCACGGCCTATCGTCGCCGGATCGATATTCCGGGCATGGAGATGGCTGGCAAGACGGGTACCAGCCAGGTGCGCCGCATCACCATGTCGGAACGCGCGACGGGTGTGCGCAAGAACGAAGACCTGCCCTGGCCGCAGCGTGATCATGCGCTGTTCGTGGCCTTTGCTCCGGTCCACCAGCCGCGCTATGCGATTTCGGTCGTCATCGAGCACGGCGGCGGCGGCTCGACCTTTGCCGCACCTATCGCCCGCGACATCCTGATCGAATGCCAGCGCCGAGACCCGGCGCGACGCAATCCGAATGACGAAGGCGGCCGGCGGGAGATGCCCTGATGTTTGCGATGACCCCGATGGGCAATAAGCAGAAGAAGGTCTCGATCGGCGAGAAGCTTCTGCAACTCAATTGGAGCCTGGTGCTGCTGGTGACGGTCGTCGCCTCGATCGGCTTTGCCGTTCTCTACTCGGCGGCTCATGGCAGCGCCGAACCCTGGATGGACGCGCAGATCAAGCGCTTTGGCCTCGGTGTCTTCGGGATGCTGATTCTGGCGCTCATAGATCTGCGCCTATACATGCGCTTTGCCTATGCGTTCTATGCCGTGGCCTTCATCCTGCTGGTCTATGTCGAATTCCTCGGCGAGATCGGCATGGGCGCGCAGCGCTGGATCAATCTTGGCTTCATGCAGTTGCAGCCCTCGGAGATGATGAAGATCGCGCTGGTCTTGAGCCTTGCGCGCTACTTCCACGGCGTCGATTGGGAAGCCGTCGGCAAGCCCTGGGTGCTGATTCCGCCGACCCTGCTCGCCGTGGCACCGGCTGGGCTCGTCATGAAGCAGCCCGACCTTGGCACCGCCGGCACCTTGATGATCGTCGGCGGCGCCATGTTCTTTGCGGCCGGCGTGCGCTGGTGGAAATTCGCCATCATCATCGCCGCGGGCGTCGTCGGCGCCTATTTCGCCTGGAACTCCAGCCTGCTGCACGATTACCAGAAGGCGCGCATCCTGACCTTCCTCGATCCGGAATCGGATGTGCGCGGCGCCGGCTACCACATCATTCAGTCGAAGATTGCGCTGGGGTCCGGCGGTGTCTGGGGCAAGGGCTTCCTGCAAGGGACGCAAAGCCATCTCGACTTCCTGCCCGAACGGCACACAGATTTCATCTTTACCATGTTTGCCGAAGAGTGGGGCTTGGTAGGCGGCATCGTTCTGCTGACGCTCTATTCGATGCTGGTCCTCTATGGCGTCGTCATCGCGCTCCGCTGCCGCAGCCAGTTCGGCAAGATGATGGCCTTCGGCCTCAGCTTCAATCTCTTCACCTATTTTTTCATCAACACCGCCATGGTCATGGGCCTCATTCCCGTGGTCGGCGTGCCATTGCCGCTCATCTCCTATGGCGGCACGGCGATGATGACGGTGCTGGCTGGATTCGGCCTGATGATGTCCGCCTATGTCAATCGTGACGCCAAGCTCGGACGCACTGGACGCGAAGAGAATTAGCCTCTGCAAACAAGGCAGTAAGTCCCGGTCAGAATTATTAAATTTAGCTATCGACAGGCCGCAGGGCGTTTGGTATACCGCGCGCCGACCGGACATGACGGTCAGCGGGGCGCATAGCTCAGTTGGTAGAGCAGCTGACTCTTAATCAGCGGGTCGTAGGTTCGAGTCCTACTGCGCCCACCACTATCCTCTTAGGATAGTTGGTAATTCCGCGAAGACAAAAACCGGCCTTTGGCCGGTTTTACAGTTTTCTCAGAGCGGTTTTACACTCTGGTTCGAATTTTGTGCCGCCGTAGCCTCGTCCAGACTGCTGATTGCAATCTGCGCCTTTCGCTTCTTCTGGATATACTTCTCTACCATTGCGATCGTGTCGTGCCCGGTGATTGACGCGATTACATCCTTCGAGCATCCGAGTTCATGTAGGCGCGTGGCCGCAGTGTAGCGCAGGCCATGGGAAGTGACGCCTGACTTAGCTGCATCGAAATGGAGGCCCGTGGAGAGGCCCGGGACAGCCTTGTAGGCGTCATTGAGCAGGTGGCTGAACGTGCCTTCTCCGGCAAGCTCGCGGCCCCTCTTGCCAGTGAGGATCATCGTCTTCACGTCCAATGGCACCGGCAGCGGATTCCTTCGATCAAGTCGATCGGCGATCCATTTCTCTCGTTCGCCATACCATGCGTCTAGGGCGACTTGAAGATCGTGCGATATTGGCACCCACACACGCTCGCCAGTTTTGCTCTGCATGACCGAAATGACGCCGTCTCCGACGTGGCCGCGCTCCATATTGACGCAGTCTATACCTCGTTGACCCGTGTTGAGTGCGATCTCGTATGCGGTGCGCTCTAGCGTTCCCAGTGCCCAACACGCACGAAATGCCTCGATTTCCGACTCTTCCCAAGGCCGGTGCCCGTCACCGGTCTCGAGGAGTTTCACGCCTTCGGCCGGATTATGATTTATCCAGCCAATCTCCTTCGCCCGGTTCATGAGAATGCTCATGGCCTGAATGAAGCCATTCGCGGTGCGGGGCGTGCTCTGGTGTTTGTCGCGCAATGCAACCACAAACGGCCTCGGTAAGGTCGCGACCGGGAGGTGGCCATACTTTTCTTCGAGATGGTTGAGGTATCGCAGATAGCTTTTCTTGGTTTTTGGCTTCGTGATCAAGTATTGATGCGTTTCCTTGTAGTTCTCGATCAGCGCCTTGAGGCTACCGACTTTGGCGCCCGGCCGTTCGTCCGACTTCTCAAATCTCGTGTGGATTTGGCGATAGTGTTCGAAAAAAGTGGCGGAGCCGACCTCGCCGTTGATGCGAATGGCTTCATTGCCGCGCCGATAATACGTGTAAGTCCGACCCTTTGACGTTACTCGCCATATGAATTTCAACTTAAGCAGCATCTTGTATGGCATCCATCCATTCGCTGCCGTCGGGGGAGGCGAGCTCCGTAGCAGTTTTGTTGGAGACGGGAAGGCAGAATTCGACATTGATTGCGGCGTCAAGCGCCGCGCGCCGCCAGCGGACCATTGACGATCCGAAAACCGTTCGCGCCGCCGGCAGGCGCCCTTGTTTGACCAAAGAGAGAAACTGGCTCTGCGACATATCGAGATATGCCGCTGCCATCACGTCGCTCATGATTTCGGGCCAGCTCTTCGGCACGCGGTCTTGCTTTGACATGTCAAAGCCTCCGCCAAAAAGTGCCGACGTCTGGAAGACCACTTGCGGAACCCGAAACGGATCCCGATATGCCTTCCTGAGACGCGATGTTGATGCCCTTGTTGTCGCGATCCATGATCCACCTGCAAATCGACAGGCAGCAGATATTTGAACGGTCGAATGCGGCGGTTCCGATATCTGCAATTTTCGTCAAATAAATACTCTTGGCGCGTCAGCGGCTTAGCTGGGCGTCGCAAAAATTCTTTCGCCGCTGATGCTTTTCGAGCGCCGAGATGGCGCTCTCGCGCCAAGTGTCGCCCTTCACCCCCGCATGTTCTGTGGCCGTCGCGTGAGCTCGCGGACGAGCACATGCGAATATGAGCGCCCGCCGGCGAGGATGATCTCGTCGCAGAGTTCGGGCTTGGCGAGTTCGTCGATCCGGGCGAAGGCCTGGTAATGGCTCGAGACCTCGGTCGTGTCCGAGATGAAGAGCCGCGAGAGCGCCATCGCGGTGAGGGCCGCGGAGCTGCCGTCGGTTTCCTCGGGGAGGAGAAGCTCCTTGCTCATACGTCATTACTGGCGGTGCGGCGCTGACCCCGATCTTCGTTATCGACGACAAAGCGCGTGCGGGGTTGGGGGCAGGCCGAGATGCCAGTCATGACGACGGTTGTCATCGCCGGTCTCTTTGGCGGCCGACCAACTCTTGCCAACCTGATTCTGCTGCGCGGGCATCTGCGAAATGCAAGGCAATTTTTAGGATACTGCAGCTTTCGCGTGACATTTCGTCGTATCGTCCCGCTCAAGTGGAAATCGCGCTTGCTTCGTTCCTAGGCCTTCAGACATATTTCGTGCTGCAAAACGCGAGAGGGGTCTCGCGCTAGAAAAGTTTGACAGGGGTGGGGCGTGGTCGATCAGGCGGCGCCGGTGCAGTCGGGAACGAGCGATGCACCCACAGAAACCGCTGATACAGGCCTGCTTTGCCTGACTCTCCTGTTGCGCTTCCATGGTCTCTCCGTCGACCCAAAGGCGCTTGCCCACCGCTTCGCGCCAGGCCCCAAGGGCCTCACCGACTCCGACCTTCTCCGTGCCGCGCGGGAATCGGGTCTCAAGGCGCGCTGGGTTGTATCGGAGTGGCGGAAACTCGCCAAAACGCCGCTCCCAGCCATCGCCGAAACCAAGGACGGGCGCTTCTTTGTTCTCGCAAAAATAGCTTCAAACGAGGCCGGCGACGCCAAGGTGCTGGCGCATGATCCGGAAGAGAATCGCCCCGTCGCGTTGACCCGGGCCGAACTTGAGAAGATCTGGACCGGCCGCCTGCTGCTGATGACCAAGCGGGCGAGTCTCGGGGAGAGTTTCGCCAAATTCGATATCGCCTGGTTCATTCCGGCGATCCTCAAATACAAGCGTATATTAGCGGAAGTCCTCATCGCCTCTTTCGTGCTGCAGCTTTTCGCGCTGGTGACACCACTCTTCTTCCAGGTGATCATCGACAAGGTGCTGGTGCATCACGGCCTCACCACGCTCGACGTGCTGGTGATCGGGCTTGCCGTCATCTCGCTCTTCGAGGTGCTGCTGGGCGGCATGCGCACCTATATCTTCAGCCACACCACCAACCGGGTGGATGTGGAATTGGGGGCGAAACTCTTCCGCCACTTGCTCTCGCTGCCCTTGTCCTATTTCCAGGCACGGCGAGTGGGCGATTCCGTGGCGCGGGTGCGGGAACTCGAGAGCATCCGCTCCTTCCTCACCGGCAATGCGCTGACGCTTGTGATCGATCTGGTCTTCACCAGCGTGTTCCTCGCCGTCATGTGGTATTACAGCCCCACCCTCACGCTGGTCGTCATGGCGGCGATCCCGGCCTATGTCGTCCTCTCGCTGCTGGTGACGCCCATCTTCCGCCGGCGTCTCGATGAGAAGTTCGCCCGGGGTGCCGAGAACCAGTCCTTCCTGGTCGAAACCGTGACCGGGATTGAGACGGCGAAGGCCATGGCGGTGGAACCCCGCATGCAGCGCCGCTGGGAGGAACAGCTGGCGGGCTATGTCTCGGCGGCCTTCCGCGTCACCAAGCTCGGCAACACCGCGAGCCAGACGGCGCAGCTCATCAACAAGGCGACGGTGCTGCTCACCCTCTATCTCGGCGCCAAGGCGGTGCTGAACGGCGATCTCACCGTGGGTGCGCTGGTCGCCTTCAACATGCTGGCCAATCAGGTGCATGGGCCGGTGCTGCGTCTGGCGCAGATGTGGCAGGACTTCCAGCAGGTGCGCATCTCGGTCAATCGCTTAGGGGATATCCTCAACGCGCCGACCGAGCCGCTGCACCGCGCCGACAAGGCGACACCGCCCAGCCTTACCGGCCGCATAAGCTTCGATCACGTCATCTTCCGCTACCGGCCGGATGCGCCGGAGGTGCTCTCCGATCTCTCCCTCGATATCTTGCCCGGTCAGATGATCGGTATCGTCGGCTCCTCGGGTTCCGGCAAATCGACCCTCACCAAGCTGGTGCAGCGCCTCTTCGTGCCGGAACGCGGCCGCGTCCTCATCGATGGCATGGATCTGGCCCTCATCGATCCCGCCTGGCTCAGGCGCCAGATCGGCGTCGTGCTGCAGGAGAACGTGCTCTTCACCGGTTCGATCCGCGAGAACATCGCGCTCGCCGACCCCGGCATGCCGATGGACCGGGTGGTAGGCGCGGCGAAGCTCGCTGGCGCCCATGACTTCATCCTGGAATTGCCGCAGGGCTATGACACGGTGCTGGGCGAACGCGGCGCCAGCCTCTCCGGCGGCCAGCGCCAGCGCATGGCGATTGCGCGTGCCTTGGTCAGCAACCCGAAGATCCTCATCTTCGACGAGGCGACCTCGGCGCTTGATTACGAATCCGAGCGCATCATCCAGGACAACATGGCGGCAATCGCCAGGGGCCGCACCGTGCTCATCATCGCCCACCGGCTCTCGGCGGTCCGCGCCTGCCATCGGATCTTGACCATCGAGAAGGGGCGCCTGGTCGAAGACGGCAGCCATGGCGAGCTCATCCAGCGCAACGGCCGCTATGCCCAGCTCTACCGCTATCAGGCGGCGGATGCCGCGGTAGGCATGGCGCCGCAGCCGGCCAATATCGTGCGGCCCGCGCCGGGAGGGCAGCATGCTGCCCAGTAGCACTCTTTCGTTGTCAGCTCTGATGAGCGTCGCACGGACTGAGCCCTCTCCCCTCGCGGGAGAGGGTGGTGAGCGAAGCGAGCCGGTGAGGGGGGCTCTATCAGCGAGCCGGGTGCAGCCACCCCCTCACCCCAACCCTCTCCCGCGAAGGGAGAGGGCGTGTGCGCCTTTGTCGGGAGGCCGTTATGTCCACCGATAACGTCGTCGCTCTCCCCACCTCTCGCGTCCGTACCGCCATGGGAAAAATGGGGGGCCGCCTCGGCGGCATCTTCGCGCCCGATGGCTATGAGCAGGAGTTCCTCCCCGCCGCGGTCGAGGTGTTGGAGACGCCGCCTTCGCCTCTGGGCCGCGCCGTGGCGCTCGCCATCTCCGCGTTCGTGGGGCTCGCTTTGCTCTGGGCCTGCGTGGGTGAGATCGACATCGTGGCGGTCGGGCAGGGCAAGATCGTGCCATCCGGCCGCACCAAGGTGATACAGGCCTTCGAGACCGGTGTCGTCACCAATATCGCGGTCGAGGAAGGCCAGCATGTGGAAAAGGGCGCGCTGCTCATCGAACTCGATTCCACGCTGACCGGGGCCGACACCGATCGGCTCACCCAGGAACTGACCGCCCGGCGCCTGGATGTCGCCCGACTGCGCTCGGTCTTGGGGTTGCCGGGTGGCGAGGCGCTGGACGACACGCGCGCGGCGGGTGGCTTCGACGAGGCCAACCTCGCCTTGGCGCGCAGCTTCCGCAGCACGCAGCTTGGCGAGCAGGAGGAAAAGCTCGCCGCCCTCGCCCGCGAGCTAGAACGCCAGCGCGCCGGCGCCGTCGGCACCAGGGCCGAGATCGCCAAGATCGAGGCGCAGCTGCCTTTGAAGCGCGAACAGGTCGAAGCGCGGCGCGGGTTGCTCGAAAAAGGCCTCACCCCTAAACAGCAATTCCTCGAAATGCAGCAGGAGCTCATCGCCATGGAAGGCGAGGCGAGCGTCGCCAAGGCCCGCGCCAGCGAGGCGCAGGCCGGCATCGCCACCATCCAGCGCCAGATCGCCCAGGCGACGGAGGAGTTCGAACGCGACCGCCTCAAGGAACTGACCGAGGCGGAAAGCCAGGCAGCCCAGCTGACCGAGGAGTTGAAGAAGGCAACCCAGCGCCAGGCCCTGCAACGCCTCACAGCACCTGTCGCCGGCACAGTGCAGCAATTGCAGCTCCACACCATCGGCGGCGTCGTCGAACCGGCAAAACCTCTGATGATTGTGGTCCCGGAAGACGCCGGCATCGAGATCGAGGCCGAGATCGAGAACAAGGATATCGGCTTCGTCCGCGAAGGTCAGGAAGCCATCGTCAAACTCGACGCCTTCCCCTTCACCCGCTACGGCACACTCACGGGCCATGTCGTCACGATCTCGGGCGATGCGGTCGAGCAGCAGGGCGGCGATGGCCAGCCCTCAAGGCTCATCTACACGACACGCGTCCGTCTCGAAAAGGACACCATCGACGCCGATGGTAGAGACGTCCAACTCACCCCCGGCATGGTCGCCGCCGTCGAGATCAAGACCGGGACACGCAAACTGATCGAATACGTCCTCTCGCCCCTCATCCGCATGGGCGATGAGGCGGGCAGGGAGAGGTGAGAATGGCCTATAGGTCTGGTTGCCACGCCAAGTTGACTTACCTACTTCTCTCGCTGTTTCTTCTATCAAGCATAAGTACGGCAGCCAGAGCCGAGGGGGCTGTCGTAACAAGAATTGTCGAGGACTACATCGCTGATGCGACCGCTGTATTCGGTGATCATAAGTCATTCCAGCTATTGGAAAATGCTCAAGCATCCTTCTCTCGGTGGAAAAAGAAATCACTTGTCTTAGTTACAATTGAAGGCAAGAACGTCGATCAAGAAGTTGTTCGCGCTGACGTTGAAAGAGTCAGAGGTATCGCGAGCATAGTTGGAATATCAATTGACTGGTGCAAAGTGATAGTGGCGCCAGACCAGTCAGATTCCCTCAGGCTTCCGGCGTGCGCGGCCGAGAAGGCCGTAGATATAATAATCGCCTATCCTAAGTCAGTTGAATTTACTGACGCAATTCGACAGTTCATCAAAAATCTCAACTATTCAAACTTCTACTCTGCAGAAAAATCCGTCTCTGAGTACGGGTACCTTCTTGAGCAAAGCGCGAGGCGTTATTGTCTCGGATCCATGGCGCAATACAAGCACCAGATCGTACTTGCGATGCAGGTTTCAGATGATGAACCACATCGATCGCATCTAATGTGCAATCTACATAATTCATTTGCTCTGCTGGGTGTTCTTGCGGCGAACTCAGAGTCTTTGACCAATGAGGCTGGAGAAGAGTTCTTTCGTGATGCTCGAACAGGGGCCAATCCCTCCACAGCACTGAAGTTCCTATACAGTCAAGACGTTCGTGAGGGCATGACCTGGTCGGAGTATTTTGATGCAATAAAGCAATGGTTATCTGAGCAGCCAGTTTCCGAAACCCCTTAATCGATATTCGCTAATCCGTACAGATTAACTTGCGAAAGAAATTGGAGACACAACATGGTTGACGTCTTGAATTGGAAGAAAACGCTGCAAGATCTGTCAAAAAACGGATACTGGGTACATGGATCTTTTATCAAAGACATCAGAATCAATCACAACCTGCAAGCGGACGCCTCTCAATGGGCGAGCAGGGCATTTGGCAAAGGTGGTGTTTTTGGTGATCTTCCACAAATCGAACAATACCGCGTCAGCTCAAATATATCGCTCTCCACCCTCATACAAAAGCAGTCAATGTATGAGTGGGATTTAGCAGCTAAGGGACTCTCGACTAACTACCCAACAGACGCGTGGCCAACCATTCTTGGCGTGAGGGATTTCGAGAATGGCTATTATCAGAGCAGTCGATTTGTACAAAAGCCAGGCGGAGTAATTGAATCTGGAGGTCGACAATTTTTGGCGGCTCTTGGCCCCGTTCAGTACGAGAGCGTGGACTATTACGACGGTACCACGACCACTAGGTGGGACGTTGCTGCCCTAACTGAGAAAGATGGGAGAGCCGGTGCCAGCTACAATTTGGGGTGGGCAGTTGGAGCAGCAGAACGAGACACGGCGAATGGCGATAGTGGGCTCTACTTAAATCTGTCGGGATCGGCGACCTTATATCCTCCCGCGACCGGCCCGTATTTCGTTGAGCAAGATCCTAACTGGAGAAGAGAAGCCGGCGCTAACGCAGTCGCGATCGTGGGCTGGTGGAGTGCCGATGCAAAGAGATGGTACGAAGAAAAAGCACTCGGAGATGAATACACGGCTGGAGAGAGAGCGCGGAGGGGTATAGTTGATACACTGGGGTTCACTTGGTTAGAACCGGGTGAGCGAGTTGATCCAAGCTTAATGATCGAGCTAGACGGAACCCCCCTCAAATATTCGTCTTACGGAGACGTATGGTATGACCGCGACTTCAATATTGTCGCGATGGGTCACCCGCCCGACTTTAGTAAATATGGCATGGATGCTCGCTCATTTGAGTTTGGCGGCATAGATCTAAGGCGTGACTATCCACAGAGTTCTCCGCTAAGTGCGCTGCCTTACTATGTATTAGATGTGAACGGCACTGCCATTGCCGAAGCTGTTCGCCAAGCCACGGGCACAGTAAGTTGGAAAGCCGAATATCGGGATATTCTAAATCGGCTCCATAGCGATTTCGCTATTGATGACTATCAGAGCATGCTGAAGGAAATTCAGTATATCCCATGGGTGCAGCCCACTGAGGATGAAATTGCGCAGTGGCGCGCTGAAGAATTGCGGCAGGCCGAGGCCAATCTGACGAAGATGCCATCGAACCATTCCGGCTCGTCCGGCTGGGATGCGAGCCACTCGACCTATTCGATCAACAATCTTTGGAACTGGCAGATCAACGGGTCCAGCAGCCTCACTTTCAGCGTTACGGCTTCAAGCAGCTTCGATTCCGGCCTTGGGGGTGGCGGCGGTCTGCCGCATGGCGGTCTCGCTAAGAACTCGGCCAAAAAATTCCTCAAGAAGCTCAAGAAGTTCTTCAAGAAATTCTTCCCGGTCATGCTGGACCTCGACGGCAACGGCATCTCCATCACGGATCAGACGACGTCCAACAAGTTCTTCAATACCGAGGGCGACGGGCTGATGCACCGCACCGCCTGGGCGGCTGCAGGCAATGGTGTGCTGGCTCTGGATCTCGCCGGCAATCGGCAGATTACCGAGCGCAATCAGATCGTCTTCACCGATTGGGATCCGTCGGCCGAGAGCGACATGGAGGCCTTACTCCATGTGTTCGATACCAACCGCAACGGCAAGCTCGATGCCGGTGACGCGCAATTCAACAAATTCGTCGTCGTCAGAACGAATGCCGATGGTACAAGTGATGTCCTTACGCTGGCCGAAGCCGGCATCGCATCCATCAATCTTGTCGCGGATGCCACGGAAGTCATCCTGCCGGACGGCACGCAGATAACCGGGCAGACGACATTCACGCGCAGCAATGGCACCGTCGGCACGGCAGCGACCGTGGCGCTCACGGCAGACGGTGTCGGCTACACAGTTACAAATACCGAGACCACAGCTGCCGACGGCATGGTCACAACCGTCAACACCGCTCGTAACACCGATGGAGCGCTGGCGCAGGTCGTTACCAGCATCGTCAGCGCCGACGGTCTCAGCAAAACCCTCACCATCGATGCCGATGGCGACGGCGTGATCGACCAGGTGCAGACCGATATCACGAACGTGGCCGCAGACGGCAGCAAGACGCGGGTCGTCACTAATAAGAGCGGCGGCGGTGTCCTGATTGATCAGACCACGACGCATACCAGTGCCGACGGCAATACCATTACGATCGACCGCGACCAGCAAGGCGGCGGTTGGACGACGCAGCGTGAGCTCTGGACGATTTCGGCGGACGGAAAACGGACGATCGTCATCAGCAATCTCAATGCGGACGGGACATCCATCAACCAGACCGTCAAGACCGTGAGCGCCAACGGCCTAGTGCGCGCGGAAGCAAGCGATGTCGATGGGGACAGCATTGCCGATTACCTCAGCTCAGACAGCTATGTCGATAACGCCGGGGGGGCCCGGACCGAGACGCTGATCGAAGAGACGCGTGATCATAAGCTTATCAAGCAAGTCGTTACCGTATTCGACGGTCTCGACAAGACGATCACCTACGATCTCGACGGGAACGGTACCACGGACCTCACGGAGACCAGCCAAATCGTCTTCGCGGCCGATCAGAGCTACACCACGACGCAAATGAGCGTCAGTGCCGATGGCTCGCAGGTGAGCAAAACGGTGACGCTCAGCAGCAGCGACAATCTGACCAAGACGATTCAGCGGTACATTGACGGCGACAACCTCGTCGACCTCACGCGCTCGGATGTGACCATCGTCAGCGGCCAGCAGCGCACGCAGACGATTCACGAGACCAATCACGACGGCAGCCTGCACAGTCATAGTGTCACCGTACGCGATGCCGATGGTCTCGAGCGGGGCGTCGAAGCCGACACGAATGGCGATGGCGCAGTCGATTATGAGATGGCTGTCGAAATTCATGCCGATGACAGCGTCACCGAGACAGTCAGCCATTGGAATGCCGACGGCACGCTCAAGGACCGCATCGTCAGCGAAAGCACCGCCGACGGGCTCGTCAACACGGAGAAACGCGACCTCGACGGCGTCGACGGCTTCGAGCGGATTCTGACATCCGTCACCGCCACCAAATCGGATGGGAGCTCGACGGAGACGGATTCCGTCTTCAGCGCCGATCAAACATTGCTCGGCAAGACGATCGTGGAAACCAGCCAGAACGGCATGGTGATCGAAGCCAAGCAAGACACTAACGGTGACGGCGTTTTCGAGCTGACGACAGTCGATGCGACGCAGCTAGACAACGACAAGAGCCAGGTTCGGACGATTATCGGCAGCAGCGCCAACGGCAATCTGCTGAGCCAAACCGTCATTTCGACGAGTGCGGACCGCCGCAATGTGACCCAGACCGTCGATAGCAATGGCGACGGGGCGGCCGATCAGGTCGTGACGCGTGTGACGGAGCTCGACGGCCATCTTACCGTCACAACCAGCAACTACGCGGCCGACGGTTCGCTCATCGGTCGTTCGATCTCCAAGTCCAACGCCAATGGCTTCAGCAAATCGACGGAAACCGACATCGACGGGGATACGATCGCCGACAGCAAGGTGATGGAAGAAACGACGCTCGATGGACTGGGCGAGCGGACCACAACGATCAGCGAATTCAACGGCAGCAAGCTGCGCTCGCAGTCGATCAACAAGATAAGTGCCAACGGGCTCGTGACGTCGCAAGAGACCGACCTCAATGGCGATGGCGTCTTCGATCAGAAGATTGAGGATGTTACCGTTCTGAATCTGGATGGCAGTAGGACGCAGACTGTCAGCATCTATAACGGCAAAGGCTCCCTGCGCAGCCAAACTGACACGACCATCAGTGCGAACGGCTTGGAGAAAACGGTCAAAAACGATGTCGATGGCGACGGCCTGTTTGATACGATCAGCGTCTCGACGACTCTCCTGCAAGCGGATGGCAGCCGTATCGAACTACAAGACCAGAGCAGCCGGAATGACGCCCCGCTCGCCCACAGCGAAATGGAGACGAGCGCCGATCAACGCGCCATCACGCGTCTGATCGATGCCGATGCGAATGGCGCTTACGATCAGAAAATTAGATCGGTCATCGCCGATGATGGCAGTATCACCGAAACGACGACCGATCTTCGCACCAATGTCCAAGTCATACGGAAGACAAGCGCCAACGGCCTGATCGTCAGCGAGAAGCGCGACGTCGATGGTAATGGGGTGTTTGAGCAGCAGAGTCTGCGCGCGACGGTGTGGAATGCCAAGGGATCATCCACCCAAACCGAAACAAGGTCGGCGGCCGACGGAACGTTGCTTGGAAAGAGCATCGTCAACAACAGCGCCGATGGCCTGTCGGTCGAACGCCGCATCGACGCCGACGGTGATGGCGTCTTCGAATCGACTACGCATGACGAGACCGAGATCAGGGTCGATGGCAGCCGGGTCAGGACGTTGGTGACCGAGAGCGCCGACGGCGCGGTCATAGGCAGTACGGTCACCTATACCTCCGCCGACCAGCGATATGTCGAGACGGCCATCGACATGAATGGCGATGGCCTCACCGATGGGGAGGTGTTCAATGTTGTTGAAGCAGATGGCGATCGTGTGCGGACCGAGCATAATTTCTCAGCCGCGGGGAATCTGCTGAGTTGGAGCATCGCGACCACCAGTGCGAATGGCCTTGCCACGAGCATGCAAAGCGATGCCGATGGCGACGGCCATTTCGATGTGATCCAGAGCAACGAGGTTGTTCTCGAGAGCAATGGCGATCGGGTGACGACCGTCAGCATCAACAATGGCGATGGCAGCCTGCGTAGCCGGACGATCGAGCTGCTCACGGAGAGTGGCCTGAAGAAGATAGTCACCACCGATGTCGATGGCGATGGAGCGGTCGATTTGATGGTCGAGAGCGTCACGATCCTGGCCGATGAGGGCCTCACGACCGTGACGGAGAAAACCTTCAATGGCAACAATGTGCTGCGCACCAGCAGCAAAGTGGAGACGAGCGACGACGGTCTCGTGCGCACGGAATGGCGCAATCTCGACGGTATCGGCGTGGACGATCTCATCATCAAACAATCTACACTGCTCAATGCGGATGGCAGCCGCCAAACGATTGTGACCAATGAGAATTTCCATGGGCTCCGTGATAAAAGCACGACGACAGTCAGCGGCGACGGGACGGTAACTGAGACCGAGACTTTCACCTATGGGTCGGTAGATGGATCGGTGGATACGCGGGAATCCGTGCGGCGAGAGATTGAGAGCGACGGTGATATCGTCGAAACCGTTACCAATCTGAAGCTTGACAGCGGCATGTTCGGCCAGAAAACCACGGTCACGAGCGCGAATGGTCTCGTCAAAACCATCACAACCGATGTTGATGGGAATGGCAGCGTCGATCTGACGGCCAAATCGGAGACCACGCTCACGGCCGATGGCGGTGAGATAACCAAAAGCTGGACCAAGAATACAACCAGCCTCATTCAGCAGTCGGAGACCAGTCGCAGTGGCGATGGATTGAGCACGACCGAGAGACAGGACGGCAATGGCGACGGTGTGTTCGAGTATAAGCGCACCAGCGTCAAAACCCTGAATGCCGATGGCAGCGTCACAGAAACTGTCACCGAGACGAATGCGGATGGCAGCAACCGATCTCAGACCGTAACGATCACGAATGCCGACCAGCGGCAGAGCACGACGACACGATCGCTCGCCGGGGCAACCGTGAAGACCGAGACGACGACGGTACAGAGCAACGGCGACAAGGTCACGACGGTTGTCAGTCGGAACGCTGCAGGCACGGTCCTCGGCACGGTCATCACGACGACGAGCACCAATGGGCTCAAGAAGGTCGTTCAATCTCTCAACGCGGCCGGTGTCGTCATCGATACGCAGACGACAAGCGCGGTGCTGAACCCGGACGGCAGTCGGACCGAGACGGTTAATCAGACCGGCGGCGTCAGTGGCACGACCGTCACGACGCGTAGCGCGGACGGCCTGACGACCGAAGCGCAGTCGACGTTGACGGGCGTCATGACGAGCTCGGTGCGGATGAGCGAGCATATCAGCCTGGAGCAGGATGGCAGCCGGATTGGTATTGTCACCGTGACGAGCGGCGATGGCTCCATCAAGAATCGCGCCGTTACCAACACCAGCGATGACGGTTTGGTGACCAACGTAACACTCGATCTCAATGGCGATGGGATCGTCGACCTCACGAGCAAAACGGAAATTTATACGGACGGTGCAAAGCTTGTCACGGCGACGGCCAAGCTGCCTGCGACCGGTGCGCTGATCCGCAAGGACGTTACGTCTACCAGCGCAGATGGCAGGACGACCATACTCGACCGCGATAGCGACGGTAACGGTGTGACGGATTTGACCGTCACGACAGTGAAGAACGCCGATGGCAGCGTAACGGAGAAACGTGTCGGCGGCGCGCTAAACGGGTACCCCGCCTTTCATCAGGAGACGCGGAGCTTCGTGGATACGAATGGCAGCGAAAAGCTCATTACTGAGTTCCTCGATGGTGCGGGTGCCGTGATTAGCCGCACGACCAGTGTGTCCAGCGCCAATGGCCTGAGCGGGTCGGTCGAGTTCGATATCAACGCTGATGGTCACGTCGACCAGAAGTCAGAGAGATGGACCGTCTTCAATAGTGACGGAAGCTCGATCGAAACCGAGAAATTCACCTTGTCGGGCGGCGTGCCGAGTTCGACGCGCGTCAGTTACAAGAGCGCGGATGGCTCCCTCACCAGTACCGCCCTCGATCTTGATGGAAACGGCGTAACGGAACGCTCCGCCGTCACCTCGGTCGGTGCCGATGGTAGCATCACTCATATCTATACCGATTTCGACAATGTGACAGGTGCCCAGGGCGGGCAGAGTGTCGTCAGCCTCGGTGCCAGTGGCCTTTCCGAGATCAGTCGGGGTGGCGTCAATTTGATCGTCTCCTATCTCCAGGCCGGCAAGACCTCAACGGCGATGAAGGCGCTGATCGCGCTCTCCAAGGGCAAGCCAGCCGCCAACAGCTCGTCCGGACAGTGGGTGTTCACCGTTCAGGCGAGTGCGGAAGTCGATACAACGACGATCTTCGTTGGTGTCAATGGCAGCAATCAGTGGGTCCGGACATCGTCGGGCACACAGGTCGCCAACGCGACACATTTTGTTGATGCCAATAATATTGAGACGTGGAGCTGGAACATCGTTTCGGCGACGCTCTGGGCGCAGTCGTCGTCGATGCCGATCCTGGCCGCAAGCGGTTCGATCGAGATCGATGTCGGAACCAAGGAGCTCTACACGGACCGGGCCGATAATATCTATTCGGCCGCACTCAGCCGAGAGATGTCGTCGGACGAGCGGCAGATGCTCGCGCAGTACATTCAAGGCGGCATACTTAAAGAGTCGCTTCTGGCGACGAATATTCTGGCGTCGACTGAGTTCACGACAAAGTACGGCACAATGACCGATGCCGCATTCGTGTTGCGCATGTTTACCAATGCCATTGGTCATCTGCCGACGGCCAGCGAGCGCGACTACTATCTTAATGCGCTCACTGCCGGGAGCATGTCCCGGGCAGACATCCTGATTGCACTTGGGGAAGGTGTGGCATCCGGCCAAGTCACTCGCAGCGTCTGGCAGGATGGCACTGTAAACGACACGATTTCCTATATGACGGCGTTGGCGGCCGTGACCGTCGATTTGGCGAACACCGCCAACAACGCCGGAAGATCATCCGGCGATGACTATGCTGTCGTGCGTAACGTGGTCGGTACAGCCTTCAACGATAGATTGACTGGAAATAGCAAAGACAATGTCCTCGTGGGTGGTTCTGGTGCTGACATTCTCGATGGGGGCACCGGCTCTGATACCGCCAGCTACATCAATGCCGAAGCAGGTGTCGTCGCGAACCTCTCGACCAGCTTCTCCGAAACAGGGGACGCCGCCGGAGACGAGTTCACGGCGATCGAAAATCTAACTGGTTCTGAGTTTGCTGACACCCTGGTTGGAAACACAGTTGTCAACATACTTACGGGTGCTGCCGGTAGTGATCGATTGGACGGCGGTGCCGGCGCCGACAAAATGGTTGGGGGCAGTGGCGACGATCTCTATGTCGTGGACAATGCTAACGACAGTGTGATTGAAAGCGACGGTGAAGGGAACGATACGATTGAAAGCTCTGTCACTGAGACGTTGAGCGCCAATGTCGAGAACTTGACGTTGTCCGGTGTGTCCGCGATTAGTGGGACCGGCAACGCACTTGACAACCACATCCTTGGAAACAGCGCCGCAAATGGACTCTCGGGCGATGCTGGCAATGACGTCCTCGACGGTGGCCTTGGAGCTGACACTCTGACGGGTGGTTCTGGCAATGACACTTTTATTGTAGACAACGTTGGCGATAAAGTGGTCGAGGGAGCGGCCGGCGGCACAGATACCGTGGTTAGCGACGTCACCTTCACGCTCGCCGCGAACGTCGAAAATCTTGTCTTGGCAGGTTCTGCGTCAATTAACGGCGACGGCAATGCACTGGACAATGCGATATCTGGTAATGTCGGAGCCAACAGCCTGAATGGCGGTGCGGGTAATGACCGTCTGGATGGCGGTGCCGGATCGGACACGCTGACAGGCGGCACGGGCAACGATGTCTATGTGATCGACACGGGGAAAGACGTCGTAAACGAACTCACTGGCGAGGGAATAGACACTATTGAGTCCGCCGTGAGCTACGTCTTGGTAGCGGAAGTGGAAAATTTAACGCTGAAAGGTACGGCCCTTTTAGGAACTGGCAACCTGCTTGCTAACACGCTTACCGGCACTGCAGCGGCCAATACGTTGGATGGCCAAGGTGGCGACGACAGCCTAGAAGGCGGCGCCGGTGCCGACGTTCTTATCGGCGGTGCTGGTAAAGACACAGCGAGCTACACTGGCGCACAAGAAGCCGTAATTGCCAGCCTTACGTCGCCAAACGCGAATACTTCTGATGCAGCGGGCGACAGCTATGAAGGCGTCGAGAACCTCACCGGATCTGCATTTGCCGATGAATTGACCGGAGACGACCAGGACAATCGACTTGATGGTGGCGTTGGTGCCGACAAACTCTACGGTGGAAAAGGCAATGACATATATATTGTGGACGATAAAGGCGACGTCATTGAAGAGTTAAACGGCGATGGCATCGATGTTGTTGAATCGTCGATATCCTTTGCACTTGGTAGTTCTCTTGAGAATCTGACACTAACGGGCAGCGCAAATATTGATGGCAAGGGAAACGACACTTCTAATGAGATTACCGGCAATGCCGGCGCCAATAAATTGGACGGCGGCGCCGGCGCGGACAAGCTCACTGGCGGCGACGGCGATGATATCTATACAATTGACAGCCTAAGCGACCAAGTAATTGAAACTGCAACCGGTGGGTCTGATACTGTTCAATCCGCCGTCGCCTATGACTTAACGCAGGCTTACGCCACCAACATTGAAAACGTCACGCTTCTGGGATCGGCGCTCAATGCCACGGGCAATGCCGGCGCCAACGTCCTCATCGGAAACGACCAGCAAAATGTCCTTACTGGGGGTGATGGCGATGACACACTAGTAGGTGGTGCCGGTGCTGACAAGTTGTCCGGGGGAAACGGTACCGACACGGCGTCTTATGTCAGCGCCGGTGGCGCGATCAAAGCCGATCTATCTATAGGGATGGGGACCCTAGGCGATGCGTTGGGAGATACATTCGGTGATACAACGACAGCCATAGAGAACCTCACCGGATCAGCATTCAATGATACGCTGCTCGGCAACGCCGCCATCAACGTTTTGACGGGTGGAGGTGGTGATGACTATCTGGATGGCGGTGTTGGGAACGACACGCTGTTGGGTGGCACGGGCAACGACACGTATATCCTGAGCGCGCTGGCGGACAAGGTCACAGAGAACGCTGATGAAGGTATCGACACGGTCCAGATCGGCGTAACGGGATACACGCTAACAGCCAATGTTGAGAACCTGATCCTGACAGGGACGGCGGTCGCTGGTACTGGCAACGCTTTGGACAATGTTATCACGGGCAACAGCGCAGCAAACACACTCACGGGTGGTGATGGTGCGGATACGCTGAATGGCGGGAGCGGGAATGACACGCTGGTCGGTGGTCTTGGCAATGATATCTATGAGGATATTGAAGCCGGCGACAAAATCACGGAAGCAGCCGCGGCGGGCATCGACACGATCAAGACGGCGATCAGCTATTCGCTAGCTCCCACGATGACGATCAATGTCGAGAACCTAGTGCTGACCGGTACCGGCGACGTGACGGGAACGGGCAACGCGCTGGATAACCAAATCATCGGCAATGCCGGTGCCAATACGTTGGACGGTGGTACCGGCAACGATGTGCTCGATGGCGGTGCGGGCAATGACACCCTTGTTGGCGGGGCCGGCAATGATGTCCTTGATGGCGGTGCGGGCAATGACATCCTCATTGCCGGCGCCGGCAACGACATTCTGACGGGTGGAGATGGGATCGATACGGTCAGTTTAAGTGGGAGCGCTGCCGATTACGAGATTATCGATCTCGGCGGCGATCAGCTGCTTGTGAGGGATCTGCGGTCCGATGCACCGGACGGAACGGATCGGCTGGTTGGTGTCGAGAAAATCCGCTTTGAGTCTGAGATCATTGCAGAACTGGGAGTTCCGTCCGGCCAGACATCCGTGTTGACCGCCCAGGCCGAGCAACTGGCCCCGGGCGCGACCGGTGCAGATCTCGCCAAGATTGTCAAACTGGAAAACACCAACGGCAACCGCCTCGTTATCTGGAATGTCGGCACGGCGGTCTACGGCCGCCTGACTAACGCCTATGGTCAATATCTGGGCAATGTCTTCAGTCTCGGTTCGGCGAGCGGCAAGGTGGATGTTGCGGCGGCACCGGGTGGCGGCTTCATCGTCAGCGCCATTTACGGATCCAGTTTGACCGTCACGAAATACACCGCTAGCGGTGCCGTGGACGGCAGCGTACCTGCCTATACCGTCACTGGCGTCACACCATACGCGACCAGCAATGCCACGAACGGGTATGGCTATGACACCTATCATAGTTCCATCGGCTATCTGAGTGATGGTTCCTACGTGGTGACATGGAACAGCACGGGTATCGACGGCGTGGTTGACGGGATCGCGGCACAGCACTTCAGTGCGACAGGTGTGCCGGATGCGACCCGCATCAATGTCAACACGTTCACATCCAGCTATCAGATGCAGGCATCGGTCACGGCACTCACGGGTGGTGGGTTTGTGATCGCGTGGGAGTCCTACAGCACGAATTACGATATTAAGGCACGTATCTACGACAACAGTGGTGCGCCGCTGAGTGGTGAGTTCCCGATCTCCACGATCGCTGGCAATGAGTACACTCCTAAACTTGCGGCACTTAAGAATGGCGGGTTTGTCGCGGTCTTCTATACTGAAGGGACACTGAATGGATCTGCCCAGGATATCGCCGCCGCGATCTACAGCGCCAATGGCACGGTTGTAAAAGCGCCTTTTAAGGTCAATACACTGACCGACAGTTTGCAGTTGCGACCGGCAGTTGCTGTGCTAGCCGACGGAACGTTTGTTGTTATATGGGATGGTTACGAAGGCAGCGCCGACGCTGATCTGTATGGCATCTCAGGTCAGCGCTTTGACGCGGATGGCAACAAGATCGGTGGTGAATTCCAGATCAACACCAAAACGACAGGAAGTCAACTGTCTGTGGATGTAACCGCAGACGAGAATGGTGGATTCACTGTTACTTGGCAATCTTCTGATGGCACGATCAGTACACGCTCATTCAATGCGGTTGATCTTGTGGACGGAACAAATGTTGCTGACGTGCTAGCTGGCACGTCGAAAGCAGAGGTGCTCTACGGCTATACGGGTAACGACCAGATCGTGGGCGGCGACGGTGACGATACGCTGAATGGCGGGGTCGGCGACGACGTTATGAAGGGCGGCGCAGGCTACGACACCTACGTCGTTGATAGCGCCAAAGATGCAGTCACGGAGCTGTCCGGTGAGGGCAACGATCTGATTCAGAGTAGCGTCAGCTATACGCTCGGCGAGAATGTCGAGAATTTGACGCTGATCGGCGTCGGCGCGATCGACGGCACCGGCAATGCACTCGACAACGTGATCATCGGCAACGATGCCAACAACGTCCTCATCGGTGGCCTTGGCAAGGACTACCTCAGCGGCGGTAAAGGCGACGACACTTATGTCGTCAGCGAAGTACTGGTCACGAAGAGCACTCATGCGCCTGCGGATGGTCCTCAGTATAGCTACGCCGCTGTTGATCAGCTCTCTGAGCTGGTGGGGGGCGGGACTGATACCGTCCTTGCATCTTGCGATTACACGATTGCGACATTTGCGAACATTGAGAATCTTACGCTGACCGGCAATGCTGCCATTGTCGGCATGGGCAATTCGGGGGCGAATATCATTACAGGGAACGCTCTAGCTAATAAGCTCAGCGGTGGTGAGGGCAACGATATTCTCATTGGAGGAGCGGGTGCGGACGAGCTGTTAGGTGGTGACGGCATTGATACGGCTTCCTATATCAACGCTACAGCCGGCGTTACTGCAAACTTGGTCTCGTCCAGTTTCAACACCGGGGACGCGGCCGGAGATACCTATTCGGGATTAGGTCCGTCTACGATAGAGAATTTGACAGGATCTTCCTTCGACGACGCGCTGATCGGTAATCAGGAGGTCAACGTACTGATCGGCGGTGACGGAAATGACTCGCTGGACGGCGGTGCCGGCGGTGACACGCTTATCGGAGGCGCGGGAAACGATAGATACTCTGTCGAAATTTCCACGGACGTCGTCACCGAGCTCAAGAATGGTGGCATCGATACGGTTCAATCGACTATCACCTACACGCTTGGCACGAATCTGGAGAATTTGACGCTGACCGGTACAGCGGCCGTCAATGGTACCGGCAACGCACTCGACAACACGATCACGGGCAACTCAGCCGTGAACACGCTTACCGGTGGTGACGGTGCGGATATGCTGAACGGCGGTGGCAGCAATGACACGCTGGTGGGCGGCCTCGGCGATGATACATACGAAGATGTCGAGACCGGGGACGTGATCACCGAAGCTGCGTCGGCGGGCATCGACACGATCACAACGTCGGTCAGCTACTCGTTGACAACCAAAGCGACCAATGTCGAAAATTTGATACTTAAGGGCAACGCCAACATATCGGGTACCGGTAATGCTTTGAACAATCACATTGTCGGTAATACCTCAGACAACACGCTGTCCGGCGGTGCCGGCAATGACCAGCTTGACGGTGGTGCGGGTTTCGACACTGCAGAGTTCTCAGGGAAAACCAGCGACTATCTGGTCGCCACGCTCGCCGATGGTCGTGTCCGGGTTGAGGATCTGAGAACGGGCAAAGATGGCGTCGATATCCTCGACAGCGTCGAGAAGATTGTCTTCCTGGGAGAGGGGGCCGCTTCGGTAATCTACGGTACCTTGGGTGACGATAAGCTTTTCGGCGATGCCAATGCCAATACCTTCCATGGCTATCTTGGCAAGGACGAGATGTCTGGCGGCGCTGGCAACGATATCTATATCGTCAACAGCATCGGCGATAAGGCAATTGAGGCAGCCAATGAAGGCGTGGATCTCGTTCTGACTTCCGTAGAATTCGAACTTGGCGAGAATGTTGAAAACCTCACGCTCCTAGGGACAGCGGGCGTGAAAGGTATCGGCAACGAGCTTGCCAATGTGATTAACGGGAGTAGCGGCGACGACTTTATCGACGGTGGAAAAGCCGTCGATACGCTCGCCGGTGGCCTGGGGAACGACACCTACGTTGTCGATGACGTGAATGATAAGGTTACGGAAGCGGCATCCGGCGGAACTGATACCATTCAGTCCTCGGCTAACTACAACGTTGCTCTGGCGGCTAACGTCGAGAATCTTACGCTACTTGGGGCGGCCGTCATCGGCACCGGGAATACCGGCGCGAATATTCTGACGGGCAACGATCTCAATAACATCTTTAACGGTGGAACCGGCAATGACACGCTGATCGGAGGTAAAGGTGCCGACACATTGGATGGCGACGCGGGAACGGACACGGCGTCTTACGCGACCGCAATGACTGGGGTCGTTGCCAGCTTGGACACGACCTGGAGCCCGCCGTCGGACGTTGATGCGGGAGATGCAAAAGGCGACAGCTTCATAGAAATTGAAAACCTCGCGGGATCAGCATTCGACGACATCCTCGTTGGCAATGGAGCCGCCAATGTACTTACCGGCGGCGCCGGAAATGATCGGTTGATAGGTGGTGTCGGCAATGACACGCTCGTTGGTGGAGTGGGTAACGACACATATGTTGTAGATGCCGCCGGGGACATAGTAACGGAAGCAGCGAACGAAGGTATCGATACCGTCGAGGCGTCACTGACTTATACATTGGGTAGCACAATAGAAAACCTTAGGTTGACTGGTACGAATGCAATAAATGGTACTGGGAATAACTTGAAGAATACCATTATCGGCAATTCTGCGGCGAACAAGCTGGATGGTGGATATGGTGCCGATCATCTCGCGGGCGGCGAGGGGGACGACATTTATGTTGTCGACCACGCAATGGACGAAGTGACGGAAGCGAGCGGTGAGGGCATTGATCTGGTCCAAAGCACGGTCAGCTTTGCTATTGGAGATAATGTAGAAAATCTGACATTGACCGGAACTGGGGCGCTAAATGGCACAGGCAATGAACTATCAAACGCCATCGTTGGAAACTCCGGTGACAATATTCTGGATGGTGGCGGCGGGGTGGATACGCTTACCGGCGGTACAGGGAACGACACCTACATCGTTGACGATGTCTTGGACATTGTTGTCGAGGCGGCAAGCAGTGGAAACGATTGGATCAAAGCCTCAGTGAGCATTACGCTCGCGGCAAATGTAGAGAACCTAAAGCTCACCGGTGGTGCAAATCTTGATGGTATTGGTACTGCCGACAGCAATGCAATCATTGGCAATGACGGAAATAACCGATTGGATGGCGCGGCTGGGGCTGACAGCTTATCCGGAGGAAAAGGAGATGATGTTTATGTGGTAGATGCTGTTGATGACGTCATCACTGAACTGGCCGGCGAAGGCACTGATACAGTGGAGTCTTCTGTCACCTACGACCTTGCGGAAAAAGAGTTCATCGAGAATGTGACATTGACCGGCACGACATCGACTAATGCCACTGGCAATGGATCTGCTAACATTCTGCTCGGCAACGCTGCCATCAACGTTTTGACGGGTGGAGGTGGTGATGACTATCTGGATGGCGGTGTTGGGAACGACACGCTGTTGGGTGGCACGGGCAACGACACGTATATCCTGAGCGCGCTGGCGGACAAGGTCACAGAGAACGCTGATGAAGGTATCGACACGGTCCAGATCGGCGTAACGGGATACACGCTAACAGCCAATGTTGAGAACCTGATCCTGACAGGGACGGCGGTCGCTGGTACTGGCAACGCTTTGGACAATGTTATCACGGGCAACAGCGCAGCAAACACACTCACGGGTGGTGATGGTGCGGATACGCTGAATGGCGGGAGCGGGAATGACACGCTGGTCGGTGGTCTTGGCAATGATATCTATGAGGATATTGAAGCCGGCGACAAAATCACGGAAGCAGCCGCGGCGGGCATCGACACGATCAAGACGGCGATCAGCTATTCGCTAGCTCCCACGATGACGATCAATGTCGAGAACCTAGTGCTGACCGGTACCGGCGACGTGACGGGAACGGGCAACGCGCTGGATAACCAAATCATCGGCAATGCCGGTGCCAATACGTTGGACGGTGGAAGCGGCAACGATATGCTCGATGGCGGTGCGGGCAATGACATCCTCATTGCCGGCGCCGGCAACGACATCCTCATCGGTGGCGACGGTGTCGATACAGCCGTGTTCTCGGGCAAGGGGACGGATTACGAGTGGACCGATCTTGGCAATGGAGTCGTGCAGCTGCGTGATCTGCGCACCGGCTCGCCCGACGGCACCGACAAGATCTCCGGCATCGAGAAGATCAGATTCACCGGCGACGATGTGCCATTGCCGGCGGGGAGCGAGGTGACAATCGCAAGTGTTTCCGGTTCCCAATATGCCAGTATGCTCAATTTGGGGGCTGGGAACAGACTCTATACCTGGAATGAAGGCACGGCAGTCAAAGGCAAGATTCTCGACGCATCCGATCAGCAAGTGGGGTCAACGCTGATTTTGGGGACAGCGAGCGGTAAAGTCGAGTTAGCTTTGTTGGCGAACGGTGGGTTCGTCACGTCGAGTGTTTCCGGATCGACGTTGACGGTCAACCGGTACACCGCTTCAGGCGCAGCGGACGGAACGACGGCACAAGTTATCGCGGGAGTTACGCCGTTCTTGACCGCAGGCGCTTCCAACAGCAACGGCTCTGCACTTTACCGCGCACCGATAGCGGTGCTCAGCGATGGCACCTATGTTGTCACTTGGGGCAGCACCGGGATCGACGGTGCCAATGATGGGATAGCGGCTCAACTCTTTAGTGCCGCCGGAGCAAAGGTCGGCACGCCATTTCAAGTCACTACGGTAGTCACCGGATATCAAATGTTGCCGGCGGTAACAACTCTGGGCGCGGGCAGGCTCCTGATCGCTTGGCAGGATGGCTCGTCGGGCCAATATGATGTAAAGGCACAGATATTCTCGAATAACGGTGCCAAGATCGGCTCTGAACTCACGTTGAGCGCCATCGCAGGCAGCAATGAGAGCACGGTGAGCATCACAGCGCTCGGCAATGGCGGCTTCGTTGCGACTTGGTTCTCTCTGGAGACCGTAAATGGCTCGGCTCAGGACGTTTATGTCCGGGTATTCGACGCCAATGGCGCAGCGCTGGGTGCCGAGAGTGTGGTCAATACGATCACGCCAAGTTACCAGTGGTGTCCGGTTGTCACAGCACTGACGGACGGTGGGTTTGTGGTGGTCTGGCAAGGCCAGTCACCGGAGAACAGCACTTACGAGATTTATGGCCAACGCTATGACAGCCTCGGCAATAAGAGTGGTCAGGAGTTCGTGGTCAACACGACGACGGCCGGTCAGCAGGGCTTGCCATCGGTGGTCGCGAACCCCGATGGCGGTTTCACTGTGGCCTGGCAGTCCACCGGTACGACGATCCAGAGCCGCACGTTTGGTGCCGGTAGCATCATCGAGGGTACGTTTGATGTGGATACGCTGGTTGGGGATGCGAAGAGCAACCTGATCTACGGCTATCTCGGCGGCGACAGCCTCTCTGGCGGTGCCGGTGACGATGTCCTCAATGGTGGTCTGGGCAACGATACGCTGGTTGGTGGCACTGGCAACGACACCTATGTGGTGGACAGTGCTGGCGATGTCGCTACGGAGAATGCTGCGGAAGGAACCGATCTGGTGCAGGCTTCGGTGAGCTACACGCTCAGCGCCAATGTCGAGAACCTGACGCTTATCGGCAGTGGTTCGATCAACGGGACAGGCAATGCCCTCAACAACACGCTCACCGGCAATGACGGTGATAACGTGCTGGACGGCGGTGCTGGCAACGACACGCTGATCGGCGGCAAGGGCAACGACACCTACATCATCGACCAGGCTGGCGAGACGATCACGGAGAACGCTTCGGAAGGCACTGATACAGTGCAGGCCTCGATCAGCTACGACATCTCCGGTGCAGCCAATCTGGAGAATGTGACGTTGACCGGGACGGCGGCGATCAACGCGACCGGCAATGCCGGCGCCAACGTGCTGACCGGCAACATTGCCGTCAACACGCTGACCGGTGGCGATGGCAACGATACCTTGATCGGCGGCGGCGGTGCCGACGTGTTGGTCGGCGGCAATGGCACGGACACGGCGTCTTATGCCAATGCAGGAGCCGGCGTGACGGCGAGCCTCACCACGCCAGCCTCGAATACGGGCGATGCGGCGGGCGACACCTACACGACGATCGAGAACCTGACCGGTTCGGCGTTCGACGACGTTCTCACTGGCGACACGGCGGCCAACCGCCTGGAAGGCGGTTCCGGGAACGACACGCTGGATGGCGGCACGGGCACGGACACGCTTGTGGGTGGTGCCGGTGACGACACCTATGTGCTCGATGTGGCGGCCGATGTGGCGACCGAGAATGCCAATGAGGGCGTCGATACGGTGAAGATCGGGGTGACCTACACGCTGGGAGCCAACGTCGAGAACCTGACCTTGACGGGGGTCTCGGCGATCAACGGGACGGGCAACGCGCTCAACAATGTGCTGATTGGTAACGGAGCGGCCAACACGCTGACCGGTGGCGATGGCGCGGATACGCTGAATGGCGGTCTTGGCAACGACACGCTGGTTGGTGGCCTCGGGGACGATACCTACGAGGACGTCGAGGCTGGGGATACGGTCACGGAAGCGGCCGCTGCCGGTATCGACACGGTCAAGACCGCGATCGCTTATACGCTGGGGACCAATGTCGAGAACCTGGTGCTGACGGGTAGCGCCAACGTTTCCGGCACCGGTAATGCGCTCGACAACCAACTCACTGGCAATGCCGGCATCAACACGCTGGACGGCGGTGCCGGCAATGACGTGCTCGATGGTGGTGCCGGTAACGACACCCTCGTCGGCGGGGCTGGCAACGATATCCTCATCGGTGGCGACGGTGTCGATAGGGCGGTGTTCTCGGGCAAGGGGACGGATTACGAGTGGACGGATCTCGGCAACGGGGTGGTGCAGCTGCGTGACCTGCGCACCGGCTCGCCCGACGGCACGGACAAGATCTCCGGCATCGAGAAGATCAGATTCACCGGCGATGACGTGCCGCTGCCGGCCGGCAACGAGATCACGGTGGCAACGGCCAGCGCGGTCGTTCTCGATAGCATGGTTGCGCTCGGCAATGGTAACCATCTCTACGTTTGGAATGAAGGTACGCCGACCAAGGCGCGAATCATTGACGGCAACAATCAGGCCGTTGGCAATGTTCTGACCTTGGGCACAAATGGTGGAAAAGTCCGTGCTGCGGCACTACAGAATGGCGGCATCGTTACGGTCAGCTATGATGGCGCAACTGTAACCGTCAATCGCTATACCTCCGCCGGTGTTCCTGACGGAACCCAGACAATCTCTGGGCAATCCGGTTATAGCGCCACCTATACATTTACGAATCCGGCGATCGCGGTGCTAACGGATGGCAGCTATGTGGTGGTGTGGCATAGCGCCGGTGATGGGTCGACCAACGGTATCTTCGCCCAGCACTATAGCGCTGGTGGCTCGCCCATTGGTGTGCCGTTCGTCGTCAATACGATCACCGCAAGCTACCAGCTGCTGCCATCGATAACGGCGCTCAGTAGCGGATATGCCATCTCCTGGGAAAGCCATCAGTCTGGCTACGATATTGCCGTTCAGATCTTCAGCCCATCGGATGCAAAAGTTGGCGGCGAGACCAACCTCTCTGTGTCGACCGCCAATGAGGATTACTCGAGCATTGGCGTTTTAGCCGATGGCAGAATGATTGTCGCTTGGCACAATAGCTCGGCGATCGATGGATCCAACTACGACATCTATGCGCGCCTGTTGGATAGTGCCGGGGCGCCGATTGGTAACGTCTTCCGTGTGGGCAATATCAGCAGCGTGCAGCAATATCCAACCGCTGTTGGGCTGACGGATGGCTCTTTTGTCATCGTGTGGGAGAGTAACAACAGCGGCAGCTTCGACATCTGTGGCCAGCGTTATGATTCCACCGGTCAGCCATTGGGTCAGGAGTTCGTCGTCAACACGACGACAGCTGGGATACAGACGCGCGCGCTCGTCGTTCCGGATGCGGATGGCGGCTTCACGGTCTCGTGGCAGTCGGACGACGGTACGATCCGGAGCCGTTCGTTCGGTGGGGGTAGCATCATCGAGGGTACGTTTGGTGTTGATACGCTGGTTGGGGATACGAAGAGCAACCTGATCTATGGTTACCTCGGCGACGACAGCCTCTCTGGCGGTGCCGGTGACGATGTCCTTAACGGTGGTCTGGGCAACGATACGCTGGCGGGTGGCACTGGCAACGACACGCTGGTTGGTGGACTCGGGGACGATACCTACGAGGATGTCGAGGCTGGTGATACGGTCACGGAAGCGGCCGCTGCCGGTATCGACACGGTCAAGACCGCGATCGCTTATACGCTGGGGGCCAATGTCGAGAACCTGGTGCTGACGGGTAGCGCCAACGTCTCCGGCACCGGTAATGCGCTCGACAACCAACTCACTGGCAATGCCGGCATCAACACGCTGGACGGCGGTGCCGGCAACGACGTGCTCGATGGCGGCGCCGGTAACGACACCCTCGTCGGCGGGGCTGGTGCAGATGAGTTCCGCTTTGGTCGCGGCGGTGGCAACGATGTTGTTGATTCGTATGACACTGACGGAGCTGCAGATAAACTGGCGATCCTGGCTGGGGTGGACACCGACCAGCTCTGGTTCACCCAGTCTGGGAACGATTTGATAGTATCGATTGTCGGAACCAGCGACAAAGCCACGATCCAGGGCTGGTATAATAGTGACGATCGCAAGCTCAATCGTATCCAGTTGGCCGACGGGAAATACGCAACCGCTAGTGACGTCGAACTGCTTCGCTCGGCCATGGCTTCATTCAGTCCACCACCCCTTGGCCAGACGAATATCGATACAGCGACACAGCAGAGCCTTCAGCCAACTCTAGCGGCGGCTTGGCACTGATTGTAACAGCCCCTCAGTTCTCAGCCGTTTTCCAGCTTGAGAATGGAGGGGCCAACGTCGGGGCGACCAGCGCCAGTTTCTGGAGCGCGTCACCGCCCCATCGCTGGCACGGTGCAGCAAACGCTTACTATTGCCGGCGTCCAATCGGCCAGGCCTATAAAGGTCAAGCAAGCACCGGAAAATGGCGGCATCAGGACTGAGGCCAATATTGAGAATAACTACATCTATTGGCAATTCGTCGGCTAGCCCTACACCTCAGCGCGCGCTCTCAATGATCGTGTGCGAATATGTGGCTGCTGACAGCGTGAAAGAGAAGTCGCGCAGTCATAATCCACGGAGGCTGACGAGCTACGATGCGCGACGGCCCCGATGCGCAATCCGCCGGGGCTCCTCCTGGAATGACGGGCCAGGATAAATCTTGTTGCAGCGTTTCGTCGTGATGCTGAACTCTTCGGTTTTACATTCTGCTTCTAAGTGCTTGATATTCCATGGCGTGGAAAAGCCGTGCAATGTGTAAAACCGTGTTGATATCCCGCAAATTCCACCTAACTCTTAATCAGCGGGTCGTAGGTTCGAGTCCTACTGCGCCCACCATTCTCTTTCCGCGAAATGAAAGTCTGCCCGGCAACGGCAACCAGAACGGCAACCAGATAGGGTTGCTGCTTCTTGTGGTGCGGACAGCGCAATGAAAAAGGCCTGCCCCCATGGGACAGGCCTTTTTGCCTTTCAGCAGGGCGCCAGCGTTCAGGCGGCGGCCCGCGTCGACTGGCCGCGGCGATTGCGTACGCGGCGGGCATAGGCGAGACCACCCAGCGCCGCCGCAAAGAGCGGCAGGGCGGCCGGGATCGGCGTCTTGGTCACGGGGGGCAGGTCCTTGCCGCCGTTGTAGTGGATCTCGGCATTCTGCGTGACCTTGCCCGCCACCAGCGTGCCCTCGATGTTGGCGTTGTTCGTCACATGGGCGAGAAGGGCCAGGATCGAGCCGCCGAACTGGTTGTTGATGACGATGTCGGTCGCGTCGACAAAGTTCCAGACTGTGTTATCGGCAAGCTCGGTCGCGATGCCAGCGAGGAAGTTTGCGGCGATGGTGATGAGCGAGCCGGCAGCGCCGCTCACATTGATGACGATCGACTTGGCGCCGTTGAGGTTGAACTGGAACTCGTTGGCGCCACCGAAGAAGGCAACGGCGTCGGAGATGTTGAAGACGGCGACGCCATCAGCGCCTGGCGCCGCATCGAACGTCACCTTGCCGGTGCCGCTGGTGGCGCTGTTGGCAACCAGGTTGGAGAGATAGCTGGAATAGGTCGTCAGCGTTTCCTTGATCGTCGCTGCCTCGCTGGCGACGTCCGGTACCACCGTGGCCGGTACGGCGGAGTTGACGAACTTCTGGCCGCCGCCATTGGCGTTGGCATTGCCGGACTGGACCGTGCCGCCCAGATAGATGTCGCCGCCATTGGCGTTGACGTTGGCATTGTTCGTCACCGACCCCTTGGCGTAGAGGTCGCCATTGCCGTTGAAATTGGCATTGAGGTTCGAGGTGATATTGCCGCCGACCTTGATGTCCCCGCCCTTGTTCAGGTTGAGGTTGTTGGTGGCGATATTGCCGCCAACCGTCAGGCCCGAGCCGTTCATGTTGACGTTGCCCTTGAGGTCACCGCCGACGGTCAGGGTCGGGACGCCGTCAACCGGCAGTTCACTGTAATGCTGGCCGTAATCGCCGCCGGTAACGTTCCCGCTGACGAAGGTCTTCCCATCAACATGGGACGAACTGGTCAAATCGCCGAAGACGATGAGGTTGTAGCTGTCCAGAATGGCGTTGGCGCTGACCGGCTCGGCCTTGGCCGGTGCTGCCGCCAGCGAGAGTGCGGCGCAGCATGCCAATGCGAGTGCGCGTGTGGTTGATTTACCGGTGTTTGCCTTCATTTTCTTCAGCCCCCAAAAGTCGAATGTTCAATGGTTTGCACTTTAGAGCAGCGACTTAGCGAAGCGAAAGCCCAGAATCGCGACAAAAGTCACACAATTTGGTTAAATTTGATAAAATTCCTGTTAACTATCTTTTTTGCCGCAGTCGCGAAGCATTCTGACGCTCTTTTAACGAATGCGTTCCGCAAGGCGCCGGGCGTCCGCCACCCCCCGGAAGCGCGGCTCGCCCTGAATTGCCAGTGTGATGGCGGCCCTCGCCTTGTCGCCGAGGCCCTTGCCGTCCAGGGCGACGGCATAGTGATACTGGATGCCCTGGTTATCGGGCTGCAGGGCTACCGCCCGGGCAAGAACGGGCAGGGCGTCGTCGAATTGGCCCTGGCGCGTGAGGACCCAGCCCAAAGTGTCGAGCTGTGTGGCGTTGTTGCTGGCCCGGAAGCGTTCGGCGAGGTTTCTCGCCTGGCTCAGCCGCACGCTGTCCTCGGCCCAGGAATCGGCGATCAGGGTTGCCAGATTGTTGATGGCGACGAGATTGTTGGGCGCAAGGGCCAGCACCCGCTCATAGCCCACGCGGGCCGCATCGACGTCGCCGCTTGCTTCCAGTGCCGCCGCCGCGGCGAGCGCCACATCGACATTGCCCGGCATTTTGGCGGTGGCGATGGCCATGACCTGGGCGGAATCGCTGTAGCGTCCGGCCGCACCCAGCAATCGCGCCTTGACGAGATAGGCTGCCGGCTCGCCTGGCGCCACGGCCATGGCCCGGTCCAGCAACTGAATGGCATCGCCGCCATCGCCGACCCCTTGGCGCAGCGTTGCCAGCAGCACCAGCGAGGTGGCATCGTCAGGATCGCGTGTGAGGCGCTGGCTGAGGAATGCAATGGCATCGGCAAGCTTGCCGCCATCGACATAGGCCTGGACGATCTTCGGCCCCAGCACCTTGAAATCGCCGCCGTTGTCGAGCGCGGAGATGAAGGCCCCCAAGGCGATTGTCTCATCCTTGCGGGCGGCGGCGGCTTCACCGAGTACCTGATGGCCCAAAGGGTCCTTCGCATCGGCCTTGATGATGTCGCGCCCGATAAGCTCCGCCATGTCAGGCTTTCCCAGCGTGACCAGATAGAGGGCCTTTTGCGCCAGAATTTCGCTGGCATGTGGCTTCAGGGCGATGGCCGCATCAAGATGTTCGAGCGCTTCAGCCGGCGCCCGCGCCGCCAGCAGACTGGCCATGTCGAGATGTGCCTGCACATCGCGCGGATCGACCTCAAGCAGCTGGCGCAGCGTCTGGCCGGCGAGTTCCCTGTCGCCCTGCGCCATGTAGCCGCGCGCCAGCAGGGACAATGCCGTTGGCTGGTCCGGATCGCCATGCAGCACCATGCGTAGATCGGCGATGGCCGCATCGAATTTCTGGGCGGCGAGACGCAGGCCGGCCCTGATGAGCAGGGCCCCCTGCTGATGCGCATCTTCTTGCAGAATGGCGGCGACAATCGCCTCGGCGGCCGCATTGTCGTGCCGCAGCAGGGCCAATTGGGCGAGGCCGGCCTGTGCCTCATGACGCTGACTGACCTTGGGGGCTGAACTCACGACGTCCTCGAACGCGGCTTCGGCCTTGTCCAGGGCGCCCGAGCGCAGACAGAGCTGCGCCAAAAGGAGTTTCTGTGCCGGCCCCGGCGACGCCCCGGCGACGGGCGTCATCAATTCCTGATAGGCGCCATCAAGGCCGACACGCTGCTCCAGGAACGCGGCATAGCGGGCGATGATCGCCTCGCCACCACGGTTCTTGGCGATCGCGTCCTCGAACAACGCCTTGGCGCCGAGGAGGTCGCCTTCGTCGGCGCGTTCACCGGCGTAGTTGGCGAGGTATTCGGGATTGTCCGGCTGCAGCGCTACCAGCTTTTTCAGCATCGCATAGATGCCGTCCTTGTCCTGCTGCCGCCGATATATAGTGAGGCGCAGCGTTGTCAGCTCGATGCTGCCAGGGACTGCCTGCAACCCACGGTCCACCAGCGTTGCAGCCTCCGCCGCCTTTCCTTGCGCCAGCTTGATTTCAGCCAGCAGGCCCAGGGCGTCGGCATGGTTAGCGTCCTGCGCCAGCACGGCGTCCAGCTCCTTGCTCGCCTGATCGAGCTTGCCTTCGAGGCGCAGTGCGCCCGCCTTGAGCGTGCGCGCCTCAAGCTGGGTGGGCGCCGTGGACAGGACCTTTTCGGCACGATAGATGGCGCTGAGCGGGTCGCCCGAATAGAGCTCCAGCCTGCCTGCCTTCAACTGTGCGTCGAGATTACCGGCATTCTGGTCGGCAACAGCCCGGTAGCCACGGAGTGCCGCCAGATAATCGCCCGCATCTTCGGCGATTTTGGCCAACATGAAGGTGGCTTCGGCACCGACCGGGTTGATCTGCAGGGCGTTGCGGAATTCCAGCGCTGCTTTCACCGGGTCGCCGGCCGCCAGGAGTTCCTTCCCCCTGGCGACATGGGCTGCTTCGCGTTCGGCAGGTGAATCACAAGCAGCGAGCAAAAGGAACAAACACGCAGCCAGGGCGTTGAGGGTCTTATGGCCAAGTGCCATCGGTCTACTAAATCCACGAATTATTGTTGGGACGCGGGGAACTTCCGCATTTCTTCGGAGATAAGAATATCTGGCTATATCATCGCCCGGTGTGATTTCTGTGACATTTATAGAAGCCTGGGTTGTTGAGTGTGCATTGAGGGCGACTAAAAATTGACGACTCCCGCCTATTCTTATGTTGCAGCACGATTTTGGCCTGATCACTATCTTGTAGAGTACGGTAGGGGTCGCTATCAGCAGGCCTCATTTGCCGAAAGGCAGCCCCGGCGACGCCCACGAGTGAAGAAATGATACGACGCCTGCTTTCCCATTTAGTTAACGGAGTTGTCGCTGCAATGCTCCTTTCGGCCTGCGCTGGTGCGGCGCAGAATGCCAAGAAGCCTGTCGCGGTTGCGGCAAAGCCCGCCGTGAAGGCTATCGTGCCGGAAGAACCGATCATTCCCAAGTTGAAACCAAAGACGCCCAAACGCGCGCCCGCATCACCCAAGTTGACCGAGGCCGAGCCCGCGGCGGCCACAGCTGCGGATCTTCCGGCCGGGACCGACGCGCATCAACTGTTGATCGGCCGCCCTGACGGCGTCGATGAGGCGCGCGACAAGGATGCCGCCACGCCGGAGATCGCACCCGTGCCCGCACCCGCCGTCATGGCGGCCGAGCCAGAGCCGATTGCCTTGTCGGCGTCGACACCCGAGGAATTGAAGAGCAAGGCGGAATCGGAAGTGGCCACTTTGCTGGGGCGTCCGGTCGCCACCCGGCGCGAAGGTACCGGCACGATCTGGACCTATCGCGCCGGAACTTGCTCTCTCGACGTCTATTTCTTCCTGGACGTTGCCGACAATCAGCGGCGGGCGCTCAGCTATGAAATGCAGCCTGAGGGCGCTGAAGATGCCGCTGTCCAGTCTTGCTATAAGGCGCTCAAGGAGGCGCATCATGTACCATAATCATCAGAGGAACGGCCAGAATGGCTGAGGCGACGCGCATTGTCGTTGTCGATGACGACGATCTATTTCGGCCGATGCTGGTTGGCAATCTGACCGAAGCGGGCTTCCACGTGCGCGAATTCGCGGCGCCAGACGTCGCTCTGGAGGCTCTCAGTGCCGATGCAGTGGCGCAGGACGTCACGATCGACCTGCTCATCCTGGATTGGAAAATGCCGGGCCTCACCGGCCTTGAACTGCTGCAGCGCCTGCGCCAGATCAACCTGATGACGCCTGCCATTTTTCTCACCTCGCTCGATGACGTCATCTACGAAGAGGCGGCACTGAAGGCAGGTGCCATCGATTTCGTCGGCAAGACACGCAGCTTTGCCATTCTGCAGCGCCGCATCGAACTGGCGCTCAGTCGAAGCGAGCCGGTTGAAGCGGGCAGCGACGGCCAAGTGGGGTCCGATGGCGTGTTGCAGACCGGACCGCTTCTGCTCGATGCCGGATCACATGCCGTCACATGGCGCGAGCGCCCGGTCAGTCTGACGCTTGGCGAGTTCAAGTCGGTGGCGCTGATGGTACGGGCTGGCCGCGACGTCAGCTACCGCGAGATCTACGACGCGTTGCGCGGCGAGAACTTTGCGGCGGGCCAGGGACCGGACGGCTACCGTGCCAATGTCCGTGCCCTGATCAAGCGCGTGCGGCAGAAGTTCATTGCCGTCGATCCGAGTTTCGACGCGATCGAGAACTTTCCGGGCTTCGGCTATCGCTGGCGGGCCGCCAGCAAGGACGCGTAAGGCGGCGTTCGACCGCGGGGGACGGGGATGCTGCGCGCGATATTCGGATCGGTTCTGGTCAAGCTGGTACTACTGGGGCTGGTGTTCCTCAGCGTGCCGATGATTCTCTATGCCCGCTTCGCGACCGTCGATGAAGAGCGTCAGCAATTGCTGTTGAGCAATTTGCAGAACCAGGGCTATCTGTTGGCGCAAGGTTTGGAGTTGGCCTTGCGCGCCGAGGGGGCCAAGGCCCCGGTTGCGGCAACGGGATGGGTCGCGCGCCTGGGCACCAGCAGTCTCCGCATCAAATTATTGATGCGCCCCACCGGAGAGCAGCAGAGCTTCTATTACGTGGCGGCGTTCCCGACGGTTGATGCCGCCTATCTCGATGCCGAGCGGCGCGCCCTCGTGGCGACCGGCATCCTTGGCAAGGTCGAGGAAAGCTGCGCCGGCAATCGCAGCCTCAGCCAAAGTTTCACGGGGCCGAGTGGTGCCACCGAAATTCTAACCTCGATCTCGCCCTTCCATACCGAAGTCGGCTGTTGGGCCGTGATCACGGCCTATGCCGAAAATGATCCGGCCGGCACGACCTTGGCTCGGCCCTTTGCGTCGGCGCCAGAAGTGCGCTGGGCCGGTATCTTTTACGCGATGATGGCCTTGCTCATCCTGGCAGTCGCCGTCTCGGTGACGCTGGGCCTCAGCCGATTTGCCAGGCTGGCGCGCATCATCCGTCACACACCCGGGCGCAGGCAGATCAGCTTTGCCAATGCGACGCCAGTGCCCGAGCTAAAGCCTGTCGCGGTTGAGTTCGACAGCCTGGTGACGACGCTGGAGACCTCTGCGCGGTCGATCCGCGAGGCGGCGGAAGAGAACGCCCATGCGCTGAAGGCGCCGATTGCCGCGATGGCGCAGGCCGTCGAGCCGATCCGGCGTATCGCCAACACCGCCAATGACGACCGGGCCAAACGCGCGGTAGAGACGATCGAGCGGGCGCTGGAACGTATGGAGGATCTGGTGGCGTCGGCGCGGCGGATCGATGAAGCCATCGCGGAGATGATCGACGCGCCGGCATCGCCGATCAAATTGTCGCCGATGGTCGAGAACACCGCGCGCGCTTTTGCCGAGGCTCATGGCAGCAACGTGAAAATCGTTGCAACGGTTGAACCCGGCATCAAGGTGGCCGCCAGCGAAGAGGCATTGGAAACAGCGATCGAGAATCTGGTCGACAATGCCGTGAGCTTCGCGCCGCAGGGGTCAACCGTGCGCCTTGAACTGAAGCAGGGTGGCGGACGCGCGCGCCTTGCCGTGATCGATCAGGGGCCGGGCGTGCCGGTCGATTTGTTGCCGGCGATCTTCGAGCGGCATGTATCGCATCGGCCGGCCAATGGCAGCGGTGCTGCCGGCGGTCCGCATTTCGGCTTGGGATTGGCGATCGTTCGCCGCAACATCGAACTGATGGGTGGGCGCGTCGCGGCGCGCAATCGGCCAGAAGGCGGCTTCGAAGTGACGATTAGCCTGCCGTTGGCGAACTGAGTTCGTCAGTCGACGACGAAAACGTCGCCGGCAATGGCGACCTCGTCGCAATTCCTGCCCGGACCACCGCGATCGACGACCAGGAAATCCTGTTCTGTCTCCAGCGCGATCAGCGGAAAATGCCAGGTGCCCGGGGCATAATTGACGCCCTGCAGCCCATGAGTGCGGAAGCATCGGAGATCCTCTGCTGTCGGCACGGTCCCGGCTGCGGCCACCACGACCAGGAACGCGCGTGGCATTAACGGCATGAAGGCCTGCGACGACAAGGGATGACGTTCCATCATTGCGATCTGAAGCGGCAAGGTCCGTGGCTTGGCGCGAAAGATGTTGATAAGCGGGCGGCCGCCATCGGCTGCGATGTCGACCTTGGCGAGGTCGTGATAGCGCTCTGCAAACCCATCATTGATCTGGTAATGCCGGCTGCCGTCGCATGCGATGACGTCGCCAAAGGGGGCAAAGGCGCCCCGGTCGAGTTGCTCGATTTTCAGTTTCATGCGACACGGCCCCACAGACGCAGCCGTGACACGCCGCCATCGGGAATGACATTCAGCCGGACATGGCTGACGGGACCGATGCCGCCGATCTCGCCTTTGTAGACATGCTGCTTGTCCATCGCCATTTTCTGTTCTGGCAGCAGCATCTGCCAAAACATCGATTGTGTGACGATGGATTGGTCCGTTGCCGCCGTCACCATGGCCGCCTGGATGGAGCAACGGTCTGGGAAATTGCCTTTGAAATGCGCGGTGTCGATCTCGATCTCGTCGATCGCGGTCGGTTGGGCGAGGGCCAAGATGCACCAATCGTTGCCAGGCTCGCGCCGCCGCCTTGTTTCCCATCCGTCGCCCATATTGATTCCGCGGCCGGGAAAAAGCACGCGCATAGGCGATCCATAGTGCTGGTCCGAACAGGCAACCGCATAAGCGCCAAGTTCGACGGCGGCGACGTTGACACGCTGACCGCGTAGCCTGGTACAGTCCGTGACCGGTCGGCCATAGGCACGCAAACGGGCGACACCGCCATCGGGATAGATGTTGAGGCGAACATGCGTGAACACATCATCGCTGTCGCTGGCGATAAAATGGTGGTTGTTGCCCGTCAGCGACGTGGCGGGAGCGATCGTTTGCCAGGCAGTGGCGGTGTCGGGATCGCCGTCGATCCGGCAGGCGTCAATGGAGGCGGCGGGTGGAAAATTGCCAGTGAAATGACTGGTGTCGATGTCGAAGCCAGCAATGCGGCCGGGGAAGGCGAGGCGGCAGATGCAGTGATCGTGGCCCGCCACGCGTTTGCGCCGGCTCTCCCAGCCATCCATCCATTTGCCGTTGTCGTCATATTTCCCTGGAATAAAAACGGCGACATCGGGATTGAGCATGCGTTCCTTCGGCGCGAAGAACTCATCGCTGGCCGATAGTGCTGCGGCACCCAGGCGTGGATCGAGAAGGTTGATGGCGGCGGCGCCAAAGGGATGCGGTGCGGCGTCATGGCTGCTCATGCGTGTTCTCCAAAGGGGTGGCGTTCGCGCCAGTGACGGGCAATGTCGATGCGCCGGCATACCCAGACCTTGTCGTGGCTCATGACATGTTCGATGAACCTTTGCAGCGACCTAAGACGGCCGGGACGCCCGACGATCCGGCCATGCAGGCCAATCGACATCATGCGCGGCGTCGTGGCGCCCTCGGCGTAAAGGACATCGAAGCTGTCGCGCAGATAGCTGAAGAACTGATCGCCGCTATTGAAACCCTGGGGCGAGGCAAAGCGCATGTCATTGGCATCGAGCGTGTAGGGCACGATCAGTTGGGGCGGGCCGTGGAGCGTCGACCAGAACGGCAGGTCATCGCTATAGTCATCGGCATTGTAGAGGAAGCCGCCTTCGGCTGCGACCAAACGATGGGTATTGGGGCCGGTCCGACCGGTGTACCAGCCGAGCGGCCGCTCTCCCGTGGCCGCGCGGATCGCCTCGATCGCACGTTGCAAATGGTCACGCTCGGTCGCCTCGTCGACGCTCTGGTAATTGATCCAGCGATAGCCGTGACTGCAGATCTCGTGCCCGGCATCGTACATGGCGCGAATGATGGCGGGGTGACGTTCGGCGGCCATGCCGACGGCGAAGATCGTCAGCGGCAGCTGATGGCGACGGAAGAGATCCAGGACGCGCCAGGCACCGACGCGGCTGCCATATTCATAGATCGATTCCATGCTGATGTGACGAGCGCCGGGAACTGGCTGTGCCGCGACAATCTCCGACAGGAACGCTTCCGAGGCAGGGTCGCCATGCAGGAGGCAGTTCTCACCCCCCTCTTCATAGTTGAGGACGAACTGAACGGCGATCCGGGCGCCGCCAGGCCAATCGGCGTAGGGCGGCTCTCGGCCATAGCCGACAAGATCGCGCGGATAGGATTTATCAGCCATAGCCGGTCATTTCCCACGTTTTCCGAGCTAGAGCTTACACCAGCCACCCGGCGATCTGGGCAGATCGGATATGGCGCGAAACTTTACAAATCTTTCTTTGAAAATCGCCGTCCCCCGGCTCATCCTGCCCGTTCGCAGGGATATCGCGGTTGATTCCTGTCCAAAGGGTCAGCATTATCGCGGGCAAGGCGACAGGTCCGACAGGCCCGCGTCCGCTGATGAAAAGAAACGGCCAAAAGGCCACTTTTGGGAGACGTGAGATGAACAAGCTTTTGCTCCGCGCAGCGACGGCGATGGCGGTAATGTTTGCAGCGGGTGCTGCCATGGCCGAACCAGCCGTAGTCTATGACGCCGGCGGAAAATTCGACAAATCGTTCAACGAAGCCGCTTTCAACGGCATGGAGAAATACAAGGCCGAGACGGGCGATTCCTATCTCGAGTTCGAGGTGCAGACCGACGCGCAGCGCGAACAGGCTTTTCGTCGCATGGCGGAGAAGGGTGCCGACCCGATCATTGGCATCGGTTTCAGCCAGGCTGACGCCTTGGCCAAGGTTGCCAAGGAGTTCCCCGACAAGCACTTCGCCATCATCGACATGGTGGTCGATCTGCCGAATGTGCAATCGATCGTCTTCAACGAACACGAAGGCTCGTTCCTGGTCGGCATGCTGGCCTCGATGGCGAGCAAGTCGGCCAAGGTTGGTTTCGTTGGCGGCATGGATATCCCGCTCATTCGCCGTTTCGAATGCGGCTACGAACAGGGCGCCAAATACGCCAACAAGGATGCGTCTGTCACGGCCAACATGACCGGCACCACCCCGGCGGCGTGGAACGATCCGACCAAGGGCACCGAGCTTGCCAAGGGCCAGTTCGACCAAGGTGTCGATGTCATCTTCGCCGCGGCGGGAGGCACCGGCACCGGCGTCTATCAGGCCGCCAAGGATGCCGGCAAGTTGGCGATCGGTGTCGACAGCAACCAGAACTATCTGCATCCCGGTACCATGCTGACCTCGATGGTCAAGCGCGTCGATGTGGCCGTCTACAATTCAGCCAAGGCCGCCAAGGATGGCAGCTGGAAGGCCGGTGTCACGGTCATGGATCTTGCCCATGAAGGTGTCGGCTGGGCGCTCGACGACAACAACAAGTCGCTTATCACCGACGACATGAAGGCGAAGGTCGAGGCCGCCAAGGCCGACATCATCTCCGGCAAGATCAAGGTGCATGATTACATGGCTGACAACGCCTGCAGCTATTAAGCGGTTTGGCCAAGCGATCGGACTTTTGACAGACATGTCGGCCGCCCCCTATGGGTCGGACCAGGCGATGACAGCGGCGGCGTTCCCCGGGGCGCCGCCGCCTGCCATCGAGTTGGTCGGAATCAATAAACGTTTCGGCTCGGTTCAAGCCAATCGTGACGTGTCCTTGCGTGTCGGGAAAGGCACGATCCACGGCATCATCGGCGAGAACGGTGCCGGCAAGTCGACTCTGATGTCGATCGTCTACGGCTTCTATGAGGCCGACGGCGGCGAGATCAGGATTGACGGCGCCAAGGTGGCTATCCGCAATTCCGCTGATGCCATTGCTGCCGGCATTGGCATGGTGCACCAGCACTTCATGCTGGTGGAAAGTTTCTCGGTCCTGGAGAACGTGATGCTGGGTGCCGAAGGTGGCGCCCTGCTGAAGGAAGGCCAGGACAAGGCACGGGCCGAATTACTGCGACTTGGCCAGGAATTCGGCCTGACTGTCGACCCAGATGCCCGCATCGCCGATCTTCCGGTGGGTGACCAGCAGCGCGTCGAGATCCTGAAGGCGCTCTTTCGTCATTGCTCCATCCTCATTCTGGATGAGCCGACCGGCGTGTTGACGCCGCAGGAGACGGATCAACTGTTTCGCATCCTGTCGGCCTTGAAGGCGCGTGGCGTCACGGTGCTTCTCATCACCCACAAGCTGAAGGAAGTCCTGGCCATCACCGATAACGTCACCGTCATGCGTGGTGGCGCGGTTGTTGCCGATCGCCGGACCGCTGATACAGATGCGCAGGAATTGGCCGAACTGATGGTCGGGCGCAAGGTGCGCCTCGAGCTTGACAAGACCCCGGCATCTCCGCGCGACGTCGAGCTTGCCGTCGAAGGACTTTCGCTTGTCGACGATCGCGGCGTCACCCGCCTTCATGACATCACGTTCGATCTCCGTGCCGGTGAGATCGTCGGCATTGCCGGCGTGTCGGGTAACGGGCAAAGCGAACTGCTGGAGACGCTTGCCGGCATCCGCCATCCCAGCGGCGGCCGCATCCGGCTGCAAGACGCTGTCGTCATGGCGACCCAGCCCAGCGATCCGGCCGCCATGCGGGCGCTGGGTTTGGCGCATGTGCCGGAAGACAGGCATCGCCTTGGCATCGTCACCGGCTTTCCGGCCTGGGAATCCTCGGTGCTCGGCTATCAGCGTGATCCCGATCTTGGCGGTCGCTTCCTGCTCGATCGAACAGCCATGACGGCGCGCTGTGAAAAACTGATGCAGGGCTTTGACGTGCGCCCGCCGTTGCCACAATTGGGGTCCGCGAAATTCAGCGGCGGCAACCAGCAGAAGCTCATTCTGGCGCGCGAAATGGCCTGCCAGCCGCGCGTTCTGCTGATCGGTCAGCCGACGCGGGGGGTCGACATTGGCGCGATCGAATTCATCCATCGCGAGATCATTGCCCTGCGCGATCGTGGCGTTGCGGTTCTGCTGGTTTCGGTCGAACTCGATGAGATTCTGGCGCTGGCCGATCGCATCCTGGTGATGAATCAGGGGCGCATTGTCGGGGAGATCGCGGGCGCGGATGCGGACGAGCGACAACTCGGCCTGATGATGACCGGCAGCGCCGAGACGCTGCGCGTGGCGTCGTGAGTACCCGCCCCAGCCAATTGCCGCGCTGGCTCGAGATCGGCGTTCTACCCGTCATCAACGTGCTGATGGCGCTCGTCGTTGCCGGCCTCATCCTGTGGACCATCGGCGCCAATCCGTTTGATGCCATCGCCATCCTCATCGAGGGTGCCTTTGGCAGCGGGTATGGCTGGGGCTACACGCTCTATTACGCGACGAGCTTCATCTTTACCGGGCTTGCCGTGGCAGTGGCCTTCCACGCCGGGCTCTTCAACATCGGCGGCGAGGGACAAGCCTATATTGGCGGCCTGGGCGCCGGCGTGGTGGCACTCGCCTGCGACGGTTTTCTGCCGGCCCCGCTTCTGGTGCCGCTCGCCATCCTGGCAGCTGCGGGCTTCGGTGCAGCCTGGGCGATCGTGCCCGCCTATCTGCAGGCACATCGCGGCAACCATATCGTCATTACGACGATCATGTTCAATTTCCTTGCCGCCTCGTTGATGGTCTATCTGCTGGTCGACGTCTTTCGCGATCCCGGGCAGATGTCGACCCAGAGTCGCACCTTTACCGAAAACGCGACCCTGCCGGAGATGGCGACTGTTTTCGCATGGTTCGGCATCAAGATGTCCTCGACACCGCTCAACCTCTCGCTGATCTGGGCGTTGATCTGTTGCGTGCTGGTTGAGATCTTCATTTGGCGCTCTCGCCTCGGCTACGAGATAAGGGCGACCGGCCTGGCGCCGCGCGCCGCGATCTATGCCGGCATCAAACCGGGGCGCATCGTCATGATCGCCATGGCGATCTCGGGGGCGTTGGCAGGCTCGGTGGGTGTCAACGAAATCCTGGGTGTGCAGCACCGCCTGCTGCTCGATTTTGTCGCTGGTGCCGGCTTCACCGGCATCGCCGTGGCGCTGATGGGCCGCAATCATCCTTTCGGGATTGTGCTCGCCAGCCTGCTGTTCGGCGCGCTCTATCAAGGCGGTGCGGAACTGGCCTTCGAGATTCCGACGATCACGCGCGAGATGATTATCACCATCCAGGGCCTTATCATCCTGTTCTCTGGCGCGCTGGCGTATATGAATCGTCCCTGGGTCGAGCGGCTTTATCTGCGCCTGATGGCGGCGAAGGTGCGAGAGGCATCGTCCCATGGATGACGTCTTCGTCCTGGCGCTTTCGACACTCGCCGCGACCATCCGCATGGCGACGCCGCTCATTTTCTGCGCGATGGCTGGCATTTTTTCGGAACGTTCCGGCGTCATCGATATCGGCCTTGAAGGCAAGATGCTGGCGGCGGCCTTTGCCGCGGCCGTCGTCGCGGCCGAGACCGGCTCTCCGCTGATCGCTCTTGGGGCGGCGATCGTGGTGGCGGTGCTGCTGTCGCTGGTGCATGGCTATGCCTGCATCGCCCATCGCGGCGACCAGGTGGTGTCCGGGGTTGCGATCAACATCACCGCGGCTGGGCTGACCGTGGTGCTGGGGCATGCCTGGTTCGGGCGCGGCGGAAACACGCCGGATCTGGCGCCCGAACAACGGCTGATGCCGATCACGCTGCCGGGCGCCGATATCTTGCGCGACGTGCCGGTGATCGGTCCGATCTATTTTCACATCGTCAGCGGCCACAGCCTGCTGACCTATTTGGCGGTCGCGATCGTGCCCGCCGTTTGGTTCGTCCTTTACCGCACGCGCTTCGGCCTGCGGCTGCGCGCGGCCGGCGAGGCCCCGGCGGTGGTCGACACGGCCGGTATTCCGGTGCTGCGCCTGCGCTACATGGCGGTGATGATGGCGGGTGCCCTTTGTGGCATCGCCGGCACGTTCCTGTCGATATCGCAGAATGCCGGTTTCCAGAAGGAGATGACGGCGGGCCGCGGCTTCATTGCACTTGCCGCCATGATATTCGGCAAATGGCGGCCGTGGCCGGCCTTCTTTGCCTGCCTGCTGTTCGGTTTCCTGGATGCGATCGCGATCCGCCTGCAAGGTGTCGCCATCCCAGGCATTGGCCAGGTGCCGGTGCCACTCATTCAGGCATCGCCCTATCTCTTCACCGTCGTGCTGCTGGCCGGGTTTATCGGCAAGGCGGTCGCGCCGAAGGCACTGGGCTATCCCTATATCAAGGAGAGATGATGATGGATCCCCGGCTGCTCGAAGCCGCGCGCCGCGCCATGACACATGCCCATGCGCCCTATTCGAACTATCATGTCGGAGCCGCTTTGCTGGCGGATGATGGCAGCGTTTATGCCGGCTGCAACGTCGAGAATGCCTCCTTCCCCGAGGGCTGGTGCGCCGAGACCAGTGCCATTGGCGCCATGGTCAGCAACGGTGCGAAGAAGATCCGCGAGATCGTTGTGATGGGCGAGGGTGTCAACCTCACCACGCCCTGCGGTGGCTGCCGCCAGCGTATCGCTGAATTCGCTGCACCGGATACGCCGGTCCATGTCTGCGGGCCGGAAGGGTTGCGGCGCACGTTCAAGCTGGCCGATTTGCTGCCCGCCTCGTTCGGCAAGGATCACCTGTCATGAGCGCTGCGACGCTGAAGACCATTGCGCGCAAGGCCAAGGGGTTCCGTGCCGAGATCGGCTTGGTCCTTGGTTCCGGGATGGGCGAGTTCGCCGCGCATGTCGCGGATCCGATCGTCTTTCCCTATGCCGACTTGCCGGGCTTCGAGCAATCGGGCGTCAGCGGCCATGCCGGCCGCCTGGTGCTTGGGCGTATCGGGCGCAAGTCTGTCGCGGTATTGCAAGGGCGTATTCACTACTACGAACGCGGTGATGCAGGCGCCATGAAGGTGCCGCTTGAGACATTGCACGGCCTGGGGTGCGAGACCCTGCTCCTTACCAATGCGGCTGGCAGCCTGATGCCGAGCGTGAAGCCGGGTGGACTGATCCTCATCAAGGATCATGTCAATTACGTTCAGGAATCGCCGCTGTTCGGTTTGACCGGTAATCAGCGCTTCGTCGACATGGTGGGCGCCTATGATGCGGGCCTACGCAAGGCATTCAAGACACAGGCGGCGAAGCTGAAGATCCCGTTGAAGGAGGGGGTCTACGCCTGGCTCGCCGGCCCGCAATTCGAGACGCCAGCCGAAATCAAAGGGCTGCGTCGATTTGGGATTGACGCTGTCGGCATGTCGACAGTGCCGGACGTGATCCTGGCGCGTTATTTCGGCATGAAGGTTGCGGCCATCAGCGCCGTCACCAATATGGGTGCCGGGATGAGCCGCGAGAGCCTGAGCCATGAGCACACGATGCAGCAGATGAAAACCGCTTCTGACAAACTGACTCGACTGCTGCTGGGTTTGCTGGGCGCCAGGCCATGATGCTGCCGCAGGAAATTATCCGCAAGAAGCGGGACGCCCAGCGTCTGACGCCCGCCGAGATCGAGTTTTTTGTCAGCGGCATCAGTTCCGGTGCCGTGAGCGAAGGCCAGATTGCATCCTTTGCCATGGCAGTCTTCTTTCGCGGCATGGACATGACCGAGCGGGTCGCCCTGACGCGCGCCATGATGCATTCCGGTACGGTGCTCGACTGGACATCGCTGCGGCTCGACGGTCCGATTGTCGACAAGCACTCGACCGGTGGTGTCGGTGACAAGACATCGCTCATCCTGGGGCCGATCGTTGCGGCCTGCGGCTGCTATGTGCCGATGATTTCGGGCCGCGGCCTGGGCCACACCGGTGGAACGCTCGACAAATTCGACGCCATCCCGGGCTACCAAACAGCCCCTGCTCTCGATACTTTCCGTCAGGTGGTCAAGGAGACGGGTTGCGCGATTATCGGGCAGACGGCGGATCTGGCGCCTGCCGACCGGCGCTTCTATGCCATCCGTGACGTGACGGCGACGGTTGAATCCGTACCGCTCATCACCGCCTCGATCTTGTCAAAGAAACTGGCGGCGGGCCTGCAAGGGTTGGTGATGGACGTGAAGACCGGCTCTGGCGCCTTTGCAGCCGAGCTCAAGATGGCGCGGGAACTGGCTGATTCCATCGTCCGGGTCGCCAATGGCGCGGGTGTGAAGACCAGCGCCCTCATCACCGACATGAACCAGGTCCTGGGTCGCACCGCTGGCAACGCGGTGGAGATGCTGGAATCTATCCAATGCCTCAAGGGCGAAAAGACCGAGCCGCGTCTCCTTGATGTCACACTGGCGCTTTCGGCCGAGCTGCTGGTGATCGGCGGCAAAGCGGATGATGCGGCGCAGGGGCGGCGTCTGGCCGAGCGGGCACTTGAAAGTGGGCAAGCGGCGGAACATTTCCAGCGCATGGTCGTTGGCCTTGGTGGGCCGGCGGATATCCTTGAGCGGCCCGAACAGCACCTCGCCAAAGCGCCGGTAGTGAAGCCCTGCTTTGCAGAGGAAGCCGGTGTTGTCCGCGTCATGGATACCCGGGCAATCGGTATGGCCATCGTGGCCCTGGGCGGCGGGCGGACCAACCCCAGCGATGGCATCGATCACCGTGTCGGCCTCACCGACATCGTCGGACTGGGTGAACCGGTCGGCCCCGACCAGCCGATCGCCCTCATTCATGCCGCTGACGAGGCGTCAGCCGGCATGGCCGCAAGCAGCCTGCGCCGCGCCATTCGCCTGGTCGGCGAAAGCCGCACGGGACCGGTCGTGATGGAGGAGTTGCGATGAGCGAAAGGCGCGCCTTCATTCTGGTCATGGATTCCTTCGGCATCGGGGCGGCACCGGACGCCGGTCGTTTCGGTGATCTGGGCGCCGACACCCTGGGCCATATCGCTGCCTTTTGCATGGCTGGGAAGGCCGACAGGCCTGGTCTGCGTTCCGGCCCGCTGCGTCTGCCCAATCTCGAACAAGTGGGGTTGGGTCTTGCTGCCGAGTTGGCCACGGGGCAACTTCCGGCCGGGTTCACAAAGCTGCCGGCGACAGGTGCCTTTGGCGCCGCTGCCGAGCTTTCGGCCGGCAAGGACACGCCGAGCGGTCATTGGGAGATGGCCGGCTGCCCGGTTCCCGTCGATTGGGGCTACTTCCCCAAGACCGATCCGTGCTTCCCGCCCGAGATCATGGCCGAACTGGTGCGACTTTGCGCGCTTCCCGGCATCATCGGCAATTGCCATGCCTCTGGCACTGAAGTCCTCGACCGGCTGGGCGAGGAACATATCCGCAGCAGCAAGCCCATCTGCTACACCTCGGCCGATTCCGTGTTCCAGATCGCGGCCCATGAGCAACACTTCGGCCTCGATCGACTGCTGGACGTGTGCCAAGTGGCAAAGCGCTTGCTGGAACCACTGCGCATTGCGCGCGTCATCGCGCGCCCCTTCGTCGGCGAGCGAAAAGGGGCCTTCAAGCGAACCTCGCACCGGCGCGACTTCACGACGCCGCCGCCGGAGGAAACGCTACTCGATCGTCTTCAGGCATCCGGCCGCGAGGTCATTTCGGTCGGCAAGATCGCCGACATATTTGGCGGCCGCGGCCCGACCCGGAAGGTAAAGGGCGAGGACAATACGGCCCTCGTCGATGTTACGCTGGAATTGATGGCCAATGCCCCGGATGGCAGCCTGACCTTCGCCAATTTTGTCGATTTCGATACGCTGTTCGGCCATCGGCGCGATGTTGCGGGCTATGCTGCGGCGCTTGAAGCGTTTGATGCGCGCATCCCGCATTTCCACGCGGCCATGCGTCCTGGCGATCTGGCACTTATTACGGCCGACCACGGTTGCGATCCGACTTCCGGTGGAACGGATCACACGCGGGAATTCGTGCCGGTCCTGTTCTTTGGCCCGTCCGCCCCGATCGGCTCGCTCGGTCGCCGCACAAGTTTTGCCGATATGGGCCAGACCATCGCCAAACATCTTGGGCTGGCACCGCTCGCCCATGGCACCGCCTGCTTTTAAACGGTCATCATGTCTACAGATACGACACCGCGCCGCTTTGCCGCCACCGACACCGGCCTCACACCTGATATGCGTGCTGCCTTCGAGGCGGATGGTTACCTGCTGATCGAAAATTTTGTGCCGACCGAGCTTTGCGACGGGCTGGTCGCGCGCGCCAATGAACTTGTGGCGGGCTTTGACGCCGAGGCGCATCGCACGGTTTTCTCGACCAAATCGGTGGCGCATGCGGCCGACCGCTACTTCCGGGAATCCGGCGACGCGATCCGCTTCTTCCTCGAGGAGGAAGCGGTCGACGCCGATGGCCACCTGACGCGCCCGAAGGCGTTGGCGGTCAACAAGCTGGGTCATGCCATGCATGACCTGGATCCGGCATTCTCGGCCTTCTCGCGCCAGCCGCGGCTGGCTTCACTGGCGAAGGGTTTGTTGAGCGACCCGCTGCTGCTGCAATCGATGTATATCTTCAAGCAACCGGGGATCGGCGGCGAGGTGTCATGGCATCAGGATTCCACCTACCTCTATACCGAGCCGATGAGCTGCATCGGTTTCTGGTTCGCGCTTGAGGATGCCGACAGCACGAATGGCGGCATGCTGGGCATGCCCGGTGCCCATAAGGGGCCGTTACGCAAGCGCTTCCGGCATGTTGACGGCGACCAACTGGTGACCGAGACGCTTGATCCCGCACCTTGGCCCGATCGGCCGGCCGTCAACCTTGACGCCAAGAAGGGATCGCTGATCGTGCTTCATGGGCTGCTGCCGCATTACAGTTCGGCCAACCGCTCGACGCGGTCGCGTCATGCCTATACGCTGCATTGCATCGACGGTGCTGCGCGATATCCTGCCGATAATTGGCTGCGGCGCGGTCCAGACTTGCCGCTACGGGGATTCTAGGCCGCTTTGAGATAGCGGCTGGGCGGGAATCCCAGCGTCTTTCGAAACATGGTGGTGAACGCCGCCGGGCTGTCATAGCCCAGATCAAGAGCGATGTTGGTCACCGCTTCGCCTTCGGCAAGACGCGGCAGAGCGGCAAAGAGGCATGCTTGCCGCTGCCATACGGCAAAGCTAACGCCGCATTCGCGCTTGAAATGACGCGTGAATGTGCGGCGGCTCATGCCAAGCGCATCTGCCCAATCGTCGATCGTCTCACTTGCTTGTGGTGCATTGAGAAAATGCTGGCAGCGTTGACCGAGCCTCGGGTCGGCGGGGAAGGGCAGTGACAAGGGCAGAACCGGTAGCGCACGCAGTTCCGACAGCAGCAGAGCCATGATCTCACCTTCGCGGCCACTCAGCGCATAATCGATGGGGAGTTCGACCGCTGCCTGAATGAGTGCCCGCATCAGCGGCGACATGCTCAGGACCTGGCATTTTGCTGGCAGGCCCTCGATATGTGTCGGGTGTACGAAGACGCAGCGTGTTTCCACATCCCCCATCATCCGGACGGAATGCTCGATCTGCGGCGGGATCCAGACCGCCTGGTCCGGCGGGACGACCCAGGCGCCATGTTCGGTTCGCACGGTCATGACGCCGGGAACGCCGTGCAGCAACTGCCCATGCGGGTGGTGATGGGGTGCGATCTCATGATCGGCCGGATATTCGTTGCCAGAGGCGACGACCGGTCGCTCCGCCCCATCCAACTCCCAGCCCCGAACGTTTCGTACCATGGCCCAATCTCGAAAAACTATGACCCATTATGGAATGCAGGCCCAATCTAGTCGCGTATCCTGCTGAAATCCATCGATTTAACGAGCTCCAAATGACCGCAACCACCGACACCGATTTCCAGGACGTCGCCCGCCGCGAAGAAAGAGCAGCGCGCCGCGTCCTGCTGACCATCAGTTTCTGCCACATGCTCAACGACATGATGCAGTCGCTGCTGCTCGCCATCTATCCGATGCTGAAGGCCGGCTTCTCATTGAGCTTCGGCCAGATCGGCCTCATCACGTTGACCTTCCAGATAACGGCCTCGCTGCTGCAGCCGTTGATCGGCATGTATACCGATCGCAGCCCGAAGAACTTCTCGCTCTCGGTCGGCATGAGCTTCACCCTGGTCGGTCTCTTGCTGCTGGCCTTTGCCAGCAGCTATCCGATGGTGCTGGTTGCTGCCGCTTTGGTCGGCATGGGTTCTTCCGTCTTCCATCCCGAATCCTCGCGCATTGCGCGGCTTGCGTCGGGCGGCCGGCATGGCTTTGCGCAATCGCTGTTCCAGGTCGGCGGCAATGTCGGGTCGGCAATCGGCCCCCTGGTCGCTGCCTATGCGATTGCACCGCATGGCCAGTCGAGTGTTGGGTGGTTCTCGCTGGCGGCGTTGCTGGCGGTGATCCTGCTGGCGACCGTCGGCCAGTGGTACAAGGCGCACCGTGCTTCACGCGCCAAGCGGCCAGCACCAGTCGTCACAAATCGACTGCCGCGGAACAAGGTGTTCCTGGCGATCGCCGTATTGCTGGGGCTGTTGTTCTCCAAGTATTTCTACATGGCCAGCATCAGCAGCTACTACACCTTCTATCTCATCGATCATTTCGGCGTCGCGATGCAGGATGCGCAGGTCTACCTGTTCATCTTCTTGGGGTCGGCCGCCTTGGGCACGATCCTTGGTGGGCCGATCGGCGATCGCATCGGACCACAGCGCGTCATCTGGGGCTCGATCCTGGGTGTGTTGCCGTTTACGCTTGTGCTGCCGCATGTCGGCCTTACCTGGACCATCGTCCTCACTGTGCCCATCGGACTCATTCTGTCATCCGCCTTCGCTGCGATCGTCGTTTATGGTCAGGAGCTGATACCCGGCAAGGTCGGCATGGTCGCTGGCCTCTTCTTCGGCTTTGCCTTTGGCATGGGCGGTGTGGGCGCCGCGGTTCTGGGCAAGCTGGCGGATGCCACCAGCATCACCTTCGTCTACCAGCTATGTGCCTTCCTGCCTGCACTGGGGCTGCTCGCTGTATTTCTGCCGAACGTCGCTGGCCGGCGACGCGGGTAAGGCCGAGCATTTCCCGCAAATGTGATCGAGGCGTGACGGCGCGCACAGCTGGCGCCGTTGCCCTCGACGCGTTGGCCGAGTAGACCTCTCTCCGGGGGACGATAGAAACGAAGCGCCGGCCATTGTCGTCGGCGGGAGACCGGAGAGATGAACCGAGTTCACTTAGCGATCGCCGCGACATGCTTTGCCGTCGCGGTCGTCGGCACCGTCGCTGCCTGGCAAACCAGTCCCGCCATGGCGCAGGAGGCCTTTGCGGGGTCATGGGACGTGGTCAATGTGCAGCCAGCTCCCTGGACGCAGGGAAATTCCCCCGACAAGCCATCGGTGAATGAAGAGATCGCCCGCGGGCGCATCACCTTCATGCCGGATTCCGTCCAAGGGCCGGACTTCCTCAATTGTGACAAAGCCAAGTACGAGATCGCCAAAGTGCCACCGGAATTTCTCTTCCAGGGCGGCCTGACCGATCCCGTCCGCCAGGCCAAGGAGTTGGGCTTTACGGGCGGCGACATCCTGCAGCTCAGCATGGGCTGCATTTCGGGCGACGCCGATATTGGGATGGATTTCGATCTCATCAATGAAGACACCGCCGTCTTCGCGCTCGATAACATGATCTATACGATGAAGCGCGTTAACCCTTGATCGCTCGCGCATAGCACCTATTCCACAGCGGGACTGGTGAAAGCAGGTCATCGGGCGCTATAGACTATCCTCACCATTCAGAACGGGCTGCCGATCACTTGGCGGCCCGTCTTGCTTTCACACATTTTCTGCGATTGCGATCATGGCAACTGACAACAAAGCCGCGGCACCCGATCAAGTGCGCCTCGAATTCATCGTGCTCCTGGCGCTCACCATTTCCCTGGTGGCGCTGGCGATCGATTCGATGCTGCCGGCGCTGTCCGAAATCGCAACCGATCTTGGCGTCACCAATCCGAACGACCGACAGATGGTCATCACCGTGCTTTTCGCCGGCTTCGGCATCGCGCAGATTATCTATGGTCCGATATCGGACAGTGTCGGGCGCAAGCCGGCGATCTATGCCGGTTTCGTCGTCTTTATCGCCGGCAGCATCCTGGCGATCCTGTCGCAGGATTTCACCACCATGCTGATCGGGCGCTTCTTGCAGGGCTTTGGCGCTGCCGGTCCGCGGACGGTCACGGTTGCCATGGTGCGCGACCGCTATGAAGGCAGGGCGATGGCGCGCATCATGTCGCTGGTGACGTCGGTGTTCATCCTGGTGCCGGTCCTCGCACCTTCGATCGGTCAGGGCATCCTGCTGGTGGCGCATTGGCGCGCGATCTTCTGGATGCTGCTGGTTCTCGGCGTCGTAACCGCCCTCTGGTTCGCTTTGCGCCTTGATGAAACGTTGCCGCGCGAACGCCGCCGCGAGCTTTCAGTGGCGCGGATCTTGCGCGCTATCATCGAAACGTTTCGTACCCGCGTGGCTTTGGGCTACATGACGGCAACAGGCCTCGTTTTCGGTGCCTTCATCGGATATCTCGCTTCCGCCCAACAGATCTTTCAGGAGATGTTCGGCATGGGGAAGCTGTTTCCGATCTGCTTCGGCACGCTGGCCATCACCTTCGGCGCGGCATCGCTCACCAACGCGAAGCTGGTCATGCGCTTTGGCATGCGAAAGCTGTCGCACCGCGCTCTGCTGGGGCACACCATCCTCTCGCTGGTCTTCGTCGTTGTCGCCTTCTACGTCGATGGCAAGCCGCCTTTCCTCGTGTTCATGGCCTATATGATGGGCGCCTTCTTCCTCATCGGTCTGTTGTTCGGAAACTTCAACGCCATGGCGATGGCGCCCTTGGGCCATATCGCCGGCGTGGGGGCCGCGGTCATCGGCATGATGACGACCTTCATCTCGGTCGGTTGCGGCGCCATTATCGGGCATGCCTATCAGGGCACGATCATGCCGCTTGCCATTGGATTCTCGGTCCTTGGCGTCCTGTCGCTGCTGGTGACCCGCTGGGCCGATAAGGGGCACATCGAGGGTGCGCACTGAGTCTCTCGACGCTGGGCCTCATCGGTGGGCGGCGTAGCGCACCAGGTTGGCTGAGAGATCGTAAGACCGTTCCGCGTGATAGATCGGCGTCTCGCCGCCGATATGGCTGGAGAACAGCGTGAAATGCGTCACCTCGAAGCTCTCCGAGCGGAAGAGGTTGTGCATGGCAAGATATTGCTGAACCTTGTGCGGCGGTGGATCCTTGGGATGCGCCAGCGTGACATGGGGCTTGTAATTCTGCCCGTCCGGATCAAGCCCGGCCCGCACCACGGCGGATTCGACCTTGTCACGCAGATGCATCAGGGCCGGCTCTTTCTGCACGCCGGCCCAGACCGTCTTGACCCGGCCGCCGCTGGCAAAATGGCCGACTTCCGCAAGGCGCAGGCTGAAGGTCGGCGCCCGAATGCCAGCAAGGGCGGCATCGACATAGTCCAGATCGCGGCCATCAAGTTCGCCCAGGAAGCGAAGGGTAATATGGAAGTTTTCCGGCGGGACCCATTTGGTCGTCGGCAAGCCGCCGCAAAGCAGGCGCAACTGCCAGCGCACCTGGTCGGGCAGCGAAATGGCCACGAAAAGGCGCATCACTCACCTGCCGAAGAAAACGGCCGAATCGAACCGTTCGTCATCATACCAGCGAACTCCGTCCCCGGCCAAGGAACTCCCGAAATGGGACGGGGCCGGGCGGGTCTCAAGGACAGGGGTAGGTGTGTTCCTTGTTTACCGCGTCGATCTCGTTAATCACTTCCGGTGACAGCTTGATGTCGATGCTGACGATGTTCGATTTCAACTGGTCCATGGTCGTGGCGCCGATGATGTTGGCGGTCAGGAACGGCCGCGAATTGACATAGGAAAGAGCCATCTGCGCAGGGTCCAGGCCATGGCGCCGGGCAATGGCGACATATTTTTCGACGGCGCTCTCCGTGATCGGGCCACGATAGCGGACGAATTGGTGAAACTGGTTCAACCGGGCGCTGGCCGGTGCCTTGCCGCCGATATATTTGCCGGAGAGGATCCCCATCCCGAGGGGGGAGTAGGCGAGCAGGCCGCATTGTTCGCGGATCGCCACTTCGGCAAGGCCAACCTCAAAGCTGCGGTTCAGCATTGAATAGGCATTCTGAATCGACTGCATGCGCGGCAGGCCCAGACGTTCCGATTCCGAGAGCCAGCGCATCGTGCCCCAGGCGGTCTCGTTCGACAGGCCGATCATGCGGATCTTGCCGGCCTTCACCTGCTCGTTCAGGGCCTCGAGCGTTTCGGCAAATGGGGTGAATGTCTCATCGGCCTTATGCTCGTAACCCAGACGCGCCGCGCCATTGGTCGTGCGTTCCGTCCAATGCAGTTGATAGAGATCGATGTAATCGGTCTGCAGCCGCTTCAGACTGGCATCAACCGCGGCAGCGATGTTCCGTCGATCGAAGGCCAGCTTGCCGTCACGGATATAGGGAAAGCGCTTGTCCGGTCCGGCGATCTTGCTGGCCAGGACGATCTTATCGCGCTTGCCGCGCGATCTGAGCCATGTGCCGATGATGGTTTCGGTGGCGCCATAGGTCTCCTGCCGCGGCGGCACGGCATACATCTCGGCCGTATCCCAGAAATTGACCCCGTGGTCGAGGGCGTAATCCATCTGCTCGTGCCCCTCGGCCTCGGTATTCTGCTGGCCCCAGGTCATGGTGCCGAGGCAGATGACGCTGACCTTGATGTCGCTGCGACCGAGGCGCCGGTATTCCATGGGGACTCCACGAGAAATGAAATGCTGACTGATGTTTACAGAGGGGTGGCGCGTCACCGCAAGCGCGCGCTTTCTGCACTTGACCAATCCATAACCGGTTGGCTATACATAATCCATAGCCAGATAGTTATGGATACCGCATGTCGACCTTGCAGGACGTTCTCTTCAAAACGCTCTCCGACCCGACCCGGCGCGCCATCTTTGAGCGTTTGTGTCGGGAGGGCGAGCAGACGGTGGGCGCTCTGACACAGCACGCCGGCGTCTCTCAGCCAGCCGTTTCAAAGCATCTCGGCGTGCTCAAACAGGCGGGGTTGGTGCGTGACCGGCAGGAGGGGCGGCAGATCCATTACTGCGCCCAACGTGCCGCTCTGGCGCCGCTCGTCGACTGGACCGGCCAGATGGCTGGGTTCTGGGAGAACCGTTTTGACGCGCTCGAAGATCTACTCAAAAGGATGGACCAATGACCGACACCATGATCGAAACACGCGCCGTTGTCATCGAGCGCGACCTGCCTTTTCCGGCCGAAAGAGTCTGGCGTGCGCTGACCCATCCGCATCTCATCGCTGACTGGCTGATGAAGAACGACTTCAAGCCGATGGCCGATCATCGCTTTACCCTCAGTGCGGAGTGGGGATCGGTTGACTGCCAGGTACAGGCAGTCGTGCCGAACAAGACGCTTTCTTATACCTGGGCCGCTCATGGTCTGGAGAGTGTCGTTACCTGGACGTTGACGCCGACCGGTAACGGCACGCACCTCCGCATGGAGCAGGTGGGCTTCAAGCCAGACCAGCAGCAGGCGTATCAGGGCGCAAAGTTCGGTTGGCAGCGCTTCTTCACCAATTTGGAACAAGTCCTGGCAAGGCCGGGTTGAGGAGGCGCAGCGACCATGGCAAAGGCGGAATCACAAGCGACGTCGCCATCAAAACTCATCGATGCACGTATCAAGGAACTGGGCGATTGGCGGGGCCAGATGCTGGCGCGGGTCCGGGCCATCATCAAGGCGGCAGATCCGGACGTGGTCGAAACCTGGAAATGGCGTGGCGTGCCGGTCTGGGAACATGATGGCATCATCTGCACGGGTGAGACCTACAAGAAGGTCGTGAAGCTGACCTTCGCCAAAGGGGCTGCGCTGAAGGATCCGGCGAAGCTCTTCAATGCCAGTCTCGAAGGCAATACCCGCCGCGCGATCGACATCGACGAGGGTAGCGAAATCGACGAGAAAGCGCTGGCGGCGCTGATACGTGCGGCCGTGGCTCTCAACAAGTCAAAAGGCTAGATCACAGGAACAGCGTCAGGACGCCGGTATAGGCGTAGATCCGATCATGGCTGATCTCGCCATTGGCGAAGAACCCGGTCAAGGGAAACGACCCCAGATGCTTGGCGATCAGCCGCGTCTCCGTGGAATCGAAGCCGAACAAATTCGGCCCGCGTGCGATGCAGGAGACATAGAGGCCACCCCGTATCGGCCGGTCGACACGTTGCTTGAGGCGTTCCAGCATGCGTTCGAGATCGGCCAGCGCGGTGTTGCGATCCCGCCGCGTGAACAGGATTGAGTGGCCGGCGGCGATTTCGGCAGCGATGGCGATCCAACCCTTGTTGCTGTCGATTCCAGTGAGGTTGCGGACCAGATAATCGCCTGTATCGGAGCCTGCGACTGGGAGGGCGGCAAAGATGAAGCCGGCGACCTTGCGCATGTCGCGTGCCAGTACCTCGCCGATCTCGTCGCGGAAGACGTCGAGCGCCGGGCGCCCGTCGATTTCCATGATGATATTCTCTTCCGCCCTGGTGATGGTATGTACCGGGCCGATCGGCGAGCATCCTTGGCTATGCGCCGTGACCACCGGAATCTCGCCGGCGAGCAGCGCACCTGAGATGCCGCTCTCGCCGACCCGACCCGCGACCTGGGGCAGCGGGCCGCGTGAAGAACTGAGGCCGCCAATCAGGTATAACCCAGCCTCCTCGCTCAGCTGCTGCATCAGTTGCGGCAATTGCGGATTGCGCGGGTCGGCATGAACCAAGGCGATGCTTGGATGGTGTGCCTGTCGCCACGCCTGCAAGGCGCGCAACCTGCTGGCTCCGCCGTCCGGTTCGAGCAATCGGAAGCTGTCTGAGGGGAACTCACCTACCATCAGGCTGATCGCCGGCTCGTCGATATATTCTTCTGCCGGCGCGGTCGCGGTCTGTCCGGCAATGGCGATGCCGACCGTGCCGATCCAATGCTCGATACCGGTGCCAAGGCGCAATTGATCGACGATGGCGTCGAGGTCGCCGGCCAGATGGTCGGTCGCATAGACGAAGCCCAGCCTGTTCGCCCGGGGCAGGGGACCGAGTTGGGCAAGGCAGGCGCGGGTGATGTCGGCCCAATGCGTGCCGCTGGCATGGGCGCTTGCGAATTGGGCGCTGGCAAACGGGACGCTCATGACGCATCCAGCAGCGCGGTGACGGCCGGCAGGATTTTCTCGACGATGACGGCGACGCCCTCCTCAGTGGGGTGCAGGCCATCGGCTTGGTTGAGTTCGGGCCGCGCGGCAACGCCGTCCAGGAAGAAGGGGTAGAGGGGCACGTTGTGCTGTTTGGCGAGGTCGGGATAGATCGCGTCGAATTGCTGACGATATTCCTCCCCCATATTGCGTGCGGCGAGCATGCCGACCAGCAGCAGCTTGGCCCCCGATTGCCTGATCCTCTGGATGATGGCGTCCAGATTGGCGCGGGCTTCGGCGGGGGGCAGGCCGCGCAGCATGTCGTTGGCGCCGAGTTCCAGGATCACCATGTCGGGCTTGTCGGCCAGCATCCAATCGAGGCGCGACAGGCCCCCGGCCGTCGTGTCGCCGGAAAGCCCGCCATTGATTACACTGACCTCACGCCCCATCTTCTGCAGGGCCATCTGCAGTTGGGGGACGAAACCATCACCTTCAGGCAGCCCATAACCGGCCGTCAGGCTGTCGCCGAACGCCAGGATGCGGACAGGTGCCGCCATGGCTTTGCCGCAATTGGCGGCGAAGGAAAGAGACAGGGCAAGGCCGACAATTGCCAGCAGGCGTCGAAGCATCGGAAATCCAGGACTGAACATGATTAAATTATCGCAAGTCGCTCTTAAGCTGGGAAGTGCCGCAGGCGAGGTCAATATCCTTAATGGCATCGACCTACATATTGCTGCCGGCGAGACGGTGGGTCTGGTCGGTCCGTCGGGATCGGGCAAAACCAGCCTGATGCTGCTGCTGGCCGGGCTGGAAAGTGCGACGAACGGACAGATCAGCATCAACAATGCTCAAATTTCAGGCATGAGCGAAGATGCCTTGGCGCTGTTCCGCCGCCGCAACGTCGGCATCGTGTTTCAGTCCTTCCACCTCATTCCGACGATGACGGCGACCGAGAATGTGGCGGTGCCATTGGAACTGGCCGGCATGACCGACGCGTTCCCCATCGCCGAAAATGCGCTGAAGGAAGTTGGTCTCGGGCATCGCCTGGGCCACTACCCGTCGCAGCTTTCGGGTGGCGAACAGCAGCGTGTCGCCCTGGCGCGTGCCATCGCACCGCAGCCCAAATTGCTGTTGGCCGACGAACCCACCGGCAATCTTGATCATGATACCGGTGAGCGCATTATCGAATTGCTGTTCCGCCTGCGCGAACGCGTCGGCGCCACATTGTTGCTGATCACCCATGACCCGGCATTGGCCAGGCGCTGCGATCGTACCCTGCGAATGGCCGACGGGCGCATTGTTAGCGACGACCGGCTGGCGGCTTGACGTCCATGCGTGAAATCAAGCTGGCCTTCACCATTGCGCGGCGTGAGATGCGCGGTGGGCTCAAGCGCTTCGGCATTGTTATCGCCGCCTTGGGGCTCGGTGTCGGCATCATTGCCGGCGTCGGCTCGCTATCCGCCGCGATCGATGCTGGCTTCGCCAATGACGCGCGCGCCATTCTTGGCGGTGATGCGGAATTTCGCCTCGCCTATCGCGCTGCCGACGCCACCGAGATTGCGGCCCTGACAGAAGGCGGTGCGATCTCCCATGCCATGGAAATGCGCGCCATGGTCAAGCGCAAGGATGGCGATGGCACGCCGACCCTGTCCGAGGTCAAGGCGGTGGATGATGCCTACCCGCTTTACGGCGCGCCGGAACTGGCGCCGGCGATCCCGTTGAAGGACGCACTGGGTCAGGGGGCGGATGGTCTCTTCGGGGTCGTGGGCGAGCCGGCCCTGGCAGATCGCCTGGGTCTCAAGGTCGGCGACACGATCACGATCGGCGATTCCGACTACCGCCTGACATCCTTGCTGCAGTTTGAGCCCGACCGCGGTTTGCGTGGCTTCTCGCTGGGGCCCCGCCTGATGATGTCGCCGGAAGCGCTGGAGCGTTCTGGCCTGCTTCAGCCAGGCGCACTTGTCTATCATCTCTATCGCGTTGCCTATAAGCCCGGGCTCGACGGTCCTGCCTTTCTCGACAAACTGCGGGAAGACCTGCCCAAGGCCGGGTGGCGCATTCGCGACCTTGGTGATGCAGCATCCGGGGCGACACGTTTCCTCGACCGCACGGCGCAGTTCCTCAATGTGGTTGGCTTCGCAGCTCTTCTCATCGGCGGCATCGGCATCGCCAATGCGGTGCGCGCCTATCTTGAAAGCCGCGCGCAATCGCTGGCGATCCTGCGCTGCCTCGGTGCGACGTCGCGCCTGCTGTTCGCCATCTATGGCATGCAGATTTTGGGCATGGCCGTCATTGGCATCCTGGTGGGTCTGGTGATTGGCATTGCCCTCCCTTTCGGGGCGCAATCGGCCTTGAGCAGTTATGGCCTGCGCTTGTTGCCGGGCCTTTATGTCCTGCCGCTCGGCTTTGCGACGGCGGTCGGCTTGATGACCGCCGCCAGTTTCTCACTGCTGCCATTGCTGCGTGCGCAGCGCATCCGGCCGGCTCAGCTCTTCCGTGCCTTGGCCATGGAACTGGGGGCGGTGAAGAAGGTGGACGCGCTCGTTCTTGGCATCATCGGCTGCGTGCTCGCTGGCCTCATCCTGCTGGGCAGCCAGGACAAGGTACTCGGCACCTGGTTCATCATCGCTTCGCTCATCGCCCTGGCATTGTTCCGCCTGCTTGCCATCGGCATACGTGATCTTGCTGCAATTCTGCGCAGGCGCGCGCAGGCCCAGGCATGGCCGCAATCCTTGCGCTTTGCCTTGGGTGCGATGGTGCGGCCGCAAGCCCCGGCCGCCGGCATCGTCATTTCGTTGGGTCTCGGCCTGACGATCCTGGTTGCGGTCGGCCTCATCCAGCGCAGCTTGACGCGCGATATCGCGGAAACCTTGCCGGCGCAGGCGCCGAGCTTCTATTTCATCGACATTCAGCCCAGCCAACTGGCAAGTTTCAGCGATGAGATAGGCAAGTATCCCACCGCGACGGGTTTTGAGCATGTGCCGATGCTGCGTGGGCGCATATCGCAGGTGAACGGCGTCCCGTCGGAGAAAGTGAATGCGCCGGCGGATATCGCCTGGGTCTTGCGTGGAGATCGTGGCATCACCTGGTCGGTGGAACCGCCGCCTGGCGCCAAGATCACGGCCGGCGAATGGTGGCCCAAGGACTATAATGGCGAGCCACTGATCTCGTTGGATGCCGAAACGGCACGGGGCCTCGGCCTGAAGATCGGTGATTCCCTCACGGTCAACATCCTGGGGCGCGAGATCACCGGCAAGATCGCGTCGTTCCGCGAGATCGACTGGTCACGGCTCGACATCAATTTTGTCATGGTCTTCTCGCCTGGCCTGATCTCCGGCGCGCCGCAAACCCACATTGCCACGGTTCATGTCGAGCCTGACCGAGAGAGCGCATTGGTGAAGGATCTGGCCGGCAAATATCCCAATGTCTCCGCCATCCGCGTGAAGGACGCAATTTCGACCGCCACCCGCATCCTGGATGCGGTAGGCTGGGCCGTGCGGGCCGCAGCGGCCATTGCTCTTGTCGTCGGCGCGCTGGTTCTTGCCGGTGCCATGGCAAGCGGCCAGCAGCGCCGCATCTATGAGGCCGTGCTGCTGAAGATGCTGGGCGGTACCAGGCGGGATGTTGCCCTGGGCTACCTCACCGAATTCGCCGTTCTCGCCGGCCTCAGTGCGGTTTTTGCCCTGGGGATCGGCAGCACGGGTGCCTACTTCTTCCTGACCAAGGTCATGGAAAGCAGCTGGGTCTTCGACCTGCCGCTGATCCTGGGTATCTTGGCCTTGAGCCTGCTGCTGGCTGTGGGCCTGGGCTTTGCCGGCTCCTGGCGGGCGCTCGGCGCCCGCGCTGCCCCCTATCTGCGCAACGAGTGACTACTACTGCGCCGCGCTCGACGGGGCGACCGGTGGCCAGGAATCGACCATGACGGCGCGGGAGGGGGCAGCGTCGCCCGTTTCCGCCTCGGCCAGAACGGTCATCAACGTGCTGCGCAGCGCCTTGAGGCGCTGATCGCTTTCGATCTTCAGGCCGAAATGGTCCTTCACATAGAACACGTCGATGGCACGGTGGCCGAACGTCGATACCTTGGCGGATGATATCTGCAGGTTGAGCTTGGTGAGGGCAGCGGTGAGGTAATAGAGCAGGCCGCGCCGGTCGCGACCGTTGACCTCGACCACCGTATGCGTGGCGCTGGCCTTGTTGTCGATGAGGACACGCGGGATGACCGGAAAGTTCAGCGCCGCCGGATTGGCGAGCGGCGGCAGATCCTGAAGCTGCGCCAGGGTCTGGTCCGGCGCTTCGAGGACGCGCGTGATGGTGCTGGAAAGCCGGGCCAGGCGGGCCGGTCGGTCGAACGGCCCGCCTTCGCCGTCTTGGACGAAGAAGGTGTCGATCGCCTTTCCATTGCGCAAGGTGACGATGCGGGCATCGACGATATTGGCGCCGCACAACGCCATGGCACCGGCGAGTTGCGAGAACAGGCCTTGCCTGTCTGGGGTATAGATCGTGACCTCGGTCATCGCCCGCCAGCGATCCACATTGAACTCGACCGAGAGCGGCCGCTCCTCCATCTCCGCCGCGCGGATCATGCGCGCGTGACGACCCAGAGCCGCCGGTGGGAATGCCAGCCAATAGGCGGAATGACCGCGCGCGGCGTGGGACGCGATATCGTCATCCGACCAGTCGGGCAGTTCCTGCTTCAACAGACTGATGACCGAGGCGGCACGGTCTTCCTCGGTTGTGTTGAGGCCGCCCATCATCTGGTTAAAGGCACGTGTATAAAGCTCGCGCAGCAGCTGCGCCTTCCAGCCGTTCCAAGTCTTCGGCCCAACCGCGCGGATATCCGACACGGTCAGCACCAGAAGGAGACGCAGGCGTTCAGGCGACTGCACCAAATCGACAAAATCAGCAATCGTCTTCGGGTCGTCGATGTCGCGGCGAAAGGCCGTATTGCTCATCAGCAGGTGATAGCGCACCAGCCAGGCAACCTGTTCGGTCTCTTCTGCAGTAAGGCCCAGGCGCGGGCAGAGTTTCTCGGCGACGTCACCGCCCAACAGCGAGTGATCACCTGCCCGGCCCTTGGCAATGTCGTGGAGCAGCACGGCGAGATAGAGCACCCGGCGCGAGATGACTTCCTTGACCACCTGGCTGGCGATCGGCGCCTCATCCTTGAGCTCGCCGCTTTCGATGCGGGTCAAGATGCCGATGGCAAAGAGCGTATGCTCGTCGACCGTGTAGGAGTGGTACATGTCGTATTGCATCTGCGCCACGACACGGCCGAAATCGGGGATGAACCGCCCCAGTACGCCGACTTCGCTCAGGCGTCGCAAGGTCTGCTCGGGGCCTTTTTCAGATGTCAGCATATCGAGGAACAGGGCATTGGCTGCCGGATCGTCGCGGATCCGGTCCACCAGGCGCAGGGAATGTGACATCGCCGTCATCGCCGTGGGGTGAATCTCGACGTCGTGCCTTTGTGAAACGGCGAATATGCGCAGCAGGTCGCCGGGGTGTTGCGAGAAATGATCCGCACGCGGAATGGTCAGGCGCCCGCCCTCGATCGGAAATCCGCCCAGTTCCTTCTTCAGAATGCCCAGGGCCGGCAGGCGCAACATGGGCTTCTTGATGAATTGTGCCTCGATCGCGGCGCAGACATAGCGCGTCAGGCCACCCACTGATTTTGCGATGAGGAAATAATGCTTCATCAGTCGCTCGACACCCTTGGTGCCCGCGTGATCGGTATAGCCAAGGCGCCGAGCGATCTCGGGCTGCAGGTCGAAGGTCAGTCGCTCCTCACCGCGGCCGGTCAGATAGTGGAGGTGATAGCGCAGGGTCCAATAGAAATTGAGCGCCTTGTCGAATGTGGCGCGCTCGGCCGCGGTCAGCATGCCGCTCTTGACCAGATCCTGCATGCTGCTGGCGCCGCAGCAGAAGCGTGCCAGCCACAGCAATGTCTGCAGGTCGCGGAGGCCGCCTTTGCCTTCCTTGATATTGGGTTCCAGCGTATAGCGCGAGCCACCGTGCTTGTGGTGCCGCGCATTCCGTTCCGCGAGCTTCCCTTGGTAGAAGGGTTCGGCATGGCCCTTGACGATCTGTTTGGCAAAACGCTTCTGGAATTCGTCGTAGAGCCCCTGGTCACCCCAGATGTAGCGCGCCTCAAGAAGATTGGTCCGGATGGTGAGGTCCGAATCCGCCTGGCGCATGCATTCTTCGACCGATCGCGCCGCCTGGCCGACTTTCAGCCCCAAATCCCACAGGCGATAGAGCATGAACTCCACCACCTGTTCGCAATAGGGCGCCATCTTGTAGGGCAGCAGGAACAGGAGGTCGATGTCGGAATAGGGCGCCAGTTCACCGCGGCCGTAGCCGCCCACGGCAATGAGGGTCAGCCTCTCGGCGACCGTCGGGTTCCCCAGTGGAAAGGCTCTCTGGGTCGTGAAATCGAACAAGCCGCGCAGCAACTGGTCGACCAGAAAGCTCGCCTCATGCGCGCTGGTAAGCCCAGCCTGGGCGCCGCGACTGTTGCCAAGGAACCGGCGCTGGATCTGGTCGCGTCCCGCCTGAAGATGGCGCTTAAGAATCTCGACCAGCTCCGGCCCGGGATTGGACGGGTCGGAAACCCGCTCCGCCAGGGCATTGAGTTCCGCCATGAGGGCCCGGCGGTCGAGAATGGCCCGCTGATTGTCGATTTCGAACATGGTGCAATTTAGCAGGCGGCAGGCGGCGGCGAAAGCCAGCCGACCGCCGATCTGGGTTCAGGGGAAATCAATCAGCTTCAGGGCCTTATAGACTTGGTCGCGATTGCCGGTGCGGCTGCAGCCGAAACCGACGATATGACGGCGCCAGCCGCCCCATTGATCGCGCGAGGTATACTTCTGGAAACCCACGCAGGCCGACGGAACGGTCTTGTACTCGCTGTCGAATTCCGACGTGGTGAGGCCCTGTTCACCACTGCCGCCGCGCCAATGCTCAAAGGTCAACTCCGAGAACACGTCGCCCAAGGATTCGCGCAGGCCCCTTGTGTCGAAGATGTAGCCGTAATTCGTGTGGAGATCGGCGACGACCAAGAAATGGCTGCCATCGGTCGAATTTGCTTCGAGCGTTTCGATCGTTACGTCCGACACGGTTTCTTCACCGCAGATCGTGTCGAAGCCACCGTCCTGCATCTGGATCTTGATGGAATTGCATTCGACTTCGTTGTCGGCAGCCAGGCTCGCCCGTGTGCCGCTGAGCGTCAGCCCAAGGCCGATGACAGCCAAGGCGCCGAGGAAAAGCATCTGTCGCTGCGCGCCGGAGGCAAAGGCCAAAATCATTGAGGTTTTTCCCGATTCAGTTGCTGGTAGGACCCTCCCGACTTTGGCCGACGCCAGGGGGGCGCGTCAAATGCAGACTGCCAGCCGCTGTGGGTCAGGTGATCGGCCGCGATTTTTCTTGGCGATCCGCCGGAAAGTGGGGTTAACTCGTCGAAAGATTGGGCTAAGGCGGCTCTTTTCAAGATCAGCCGGCCCGCCAAAGCGACAGGGCAAGGGGGCTAAAATGGCGCAATTTGCGCTTCAGGTTGAGGATCTGCACAAGCGATTCGGCGAGCTCGAGGTTCTGAAAGGCGTCTCGGTAACCGCCCATACGGGTGATGTCATCGCCATGATCGGCTCGTCGGGATCTGGCAAGAGCACGCTTTTGCGCTGTATCAATCTGTTGGAGACGCCCGATTCCGGCAAAGTCACGGTGAGCGGTGAACTCATCCGCATGCGGGCACTCAAAAATGGGCATGCCACGCCAGAGGATTGGAAGCAGGTCGACCGCATTCGCTCGACCCTCGGCATGGTGTTCCAGAGTTTCAATCTGTGGTCGCACATGACGATCCTTGAGAACGTCATCGAGGCGCCGGTCCATGTGCTCAAGCTGCCGAAAAAGGAAGCGATCGAGCGCGCTGAAAAGCTTCTTGCCAAGGTCGGCATTGCCGACAAGCGCAACCACTATCCCAGCCACCTCTCCGGCGGCCAGCAACAGCGTGCGGCGATTGCGCGGGCGCTGGCGATGGAGCCCAAGGTGATGCTGTTCGACGAGCCGACTTCGGCGCTCGATCCGGAGCTGGTTGGCGAAGTGCTGCGCGTGATGCGGCAACTCGCCGAAGAAGGCCGCACGATGCTGGTCGTGACGCATGAAATGGGCTTCGCCCGTGAGGTTGCCAACAAGGTCATTTTCCTGCACCAGGGCCGGATCGAGGAAGAAGGCAACCCGCGCGAGGTCTTTGCCAATCCGCGTTCCGACCGCTTGCGGGGATTCCTGCAGACTGCGCATCACAAGTGATCGCATAGACGCAACCTAAGTTGTCCCAGTCGTTCGACAATCCCGTCTCGTGAAGGCTTTGTTAACCAATCTGCCGGACACTCGCCGCCGATAGGCGTGCGGTGGCTATGACAGCCGCTGCCGGGACAGCAGGGCAGTGAGCGGCCGCGTGACGCAAAGACCAAGGACAGGGGAAGACAGGGTACGGCCAGGCCGCGACCTTGGTGCGGCAATAGCCTTTGCGCTCAATCTAGGCGGTTTGCTTGTTGTTGGCTGCCTGTTCGCGCTGGAGCAGGGCAATTTGCGCGTTCTCAGCGCGATCGCCGGCCTGACACTGATCGCCAATCTTTTCTTTACGTGGCATGCGTGGCGTCGTCGTGCACGCGGCCCGGCCTATGCCGAGGCATTCATGTCGCTGGTCCTCGATTCCGTCGATGCCGCGATCACTGTCTATGATGCCAAGGGTCGCCTGCTGCGCGCCAACAAGGGTGCGGAGCAACTTTCCGGCTTCAGCGAAGCCGAACTGCTCGACCCGGCGACCTGGCGTCACATCCTGCCGGAAATGGACTATGACCGGGTCGTCGAGATCGTCAGTGGCCGCCGCGCCGATGAGTACCCGGTCATCAATGAGAACTACTGGGTGCATCGTTCCGGTGAGAAACGCCTGCTGCGCTGGTCCAATGTGGCGCTGAAGGACGCCAAGGGCCGCATCTCGCTCATCGTTTGCATCGGCTTCGACATCACCGAGCAGCGTCGCTTCGAAGGCGACTTGATTACCGCGAAAAACGATGCCGAGATCGCCAATCGCGCGAAATCGGAGTTCCTGGCCAATATGAGCCATGAACTGCGCACGCCGCTCAACGCCATTCTCGGTTTTGCGGAAGTCATCCGAGACCAGCGCCTGGCGACGGATCTGGAGGTGATGCGCCGTTACGCGACCGACATTTACGACAGCGGTCATCTGCTGTTGCAGCTCATCAACGATATTCTCGACATGGCCAAGCTCGAATCCGGTCGGATCGATTTGGAGGAACGGGAACTTGATGTTCCCGCCATCATCGCCAGCAGCCGCCGCTTGGTGGAACAGAAGGCAGTCGCAGGTGGTGTTGAATTGCAAACGGAGATCGCGCCAGGTCTGCCGCCATTGATGGGCGGCGAGCGCGCGTTGAAGCAGATCGTCCTCAATCTGCTGTCCAATGCGGTGAAGTTCACGCCGCAAAATGGGACGACGCGCATCACTGCAGGGCTCAATAAACAAGGCGGTATGGAGATCGCCGTCAGCGATAGCGGCATCGGCATTGCTGCGGCATCGCTAGAAAAGCTGTTCCAGCCCTTCTATCAGGTCGACGCGAAGGTTTCGCGTCGCTACGGCGGCACGGGACTGGGCCTCGCCATCACCAAGAAGCTGGTAGATGCACACAACGGCCAGATTGCCGTCAGTTCGTCTCCCAACCAGGGGACCAAGGTGACCGTCACATTCCCGCCGAGCCGCACGCTGCATGCATTGCGGGCAACGAGGGAATCCCAGCCGGAGCCAGGATCCCTAGCATTCTAAAGTTACGGACGCAATTACTCGGTCGCCGCCGGCGCAGGCGCGCTCGCCGGTGCCGGCGGCTGCGCCGGCTGCTGTGACTGCATCTGTTGCGCCTCGGATTCCGCCTGTTGCGCCTCCTGGGTCTTGAAAGTCGGCGCTGCCTCCAGCTGTTCTTCGGTGTAGTTCACCTGCAGCAGCTTAGGCTCCGGCTGGACGTCGACTTCATCCCAGGTGAGGCCGACGGATTTGGCGCCAAGGCCCATGATACCGCCAACCGACAGCACCAGTCCGGTCGCCTTGCCGCTGGTATCGAACAGGATATCCTTCACCACCCCGACCTTCTCCCCTTCGGGACTGAAGACGGTGGTCCCGATCAGGTTCTCGGCCCGCACCTCATTGGCGCGCTGCGCGGGAATGACGGCTTCGGCAGGTGGTGGGGCCGCCGCCGGTTCGGCAGCGATTGTGCCGACGCCTTCGCCGCTTGGCGTGGTCGGGGCGACGCCTTGATCGGTCGGTGCCGGTGGTAGTGTCGTTGCGTCATCGGCTATTGCGGGCAGGGTCAGGGCATACCCCATCGGCAGGGACGCCACGGTGGCCGCCAGCAGAATACGCTTCATCATGACCTCTCTCCTTGCTCAGTTTTAATTCGTCGTCGCGGGCATGCGTTGACGCATCCGCACATCATAAAAATGTGTGCAGAGAGGGATCGTTCCATGCTGTCGGTGACAAGGATGTGAGCGTCGATTTGACTTCTCACGATCATGTCACCAGTGGCGAAATGTCCGAAACATCGCTAGTGTCTGCGCGTCACCAATGTCGGAGGTTTGTCATGGGTTGGATTAGTTGGATCGTGTTCGGACTCGTTGCCGGCATCATTGCCAAATGGATCATGCCAGGACGTGACCCAGGCGGCTTCATCATCACGACGGTCATCGGCATCGTCGGCGCGATGCTTGGTGGCTGGCTAGCCACCATGTTCGGCCTCGGCGACATCACCGGCTTCGATATCAAGAGCTTCATCATCGCGGTCATCGGGTCGCTGTTGCTGCTCTTCATCTATCGTCGCATTCGCGCCTGAGGCCGAGGCCCTATGTCCCGCCCCAATATCCTGTTCGTTATGTTCGACCAGCTGGCAGCGCTCTCGCTGCCGGCCTACGGCCACAAGCTGGTCAAGACACCGCATATCGATGCCTTGGCGGCGCGCGGGACATTGTTCGAGAATGCCTATTGTGCGGCGCCGCTCTGCTCGCCGTCGCGTTTCGGTATGCTGAGCGGCCTGCTGCCCTCGCGCTTCGGCGCCTTCGACAATGCCAGTGAACTGCCATCCAGCATGCCAACTTTCCTGCATGTGCTGCGCCGTGCCGGCTATCGCACCTGCCTGTCGGGCAAGATGGATTTCACGGGCGCGGACCAGTTGCACGGTTATGAGGAGCGGCTTACGACCGATCTGTCGCCGTCCGATCTCGGCTGGACGCCGGATTGGGATCATGGCGGCGATGCTCAACCCTGGTACCACACGCTGCAAAGCGTCGCCGAGGCGGGTCCTTGCGATTATTCGCTGTCGCTGCAATATGACGAGGACGCGACCTTCAAGGCGCGGCAATGGCTCCATCAGCATGCCGGCGCCAAGGATGGCCGGCCCTTCATGCTGACGCTTTCGGTCATGCATCCGCACGACCCTTATCTCGCATTGCGCCCATTCTGGGATATGTACGCGCACGACGCGATAGATATGCCGGTGGTGCCACGACAGGACGATGCCGCCGGCCGGCGCATGTACCAGCTCTATGATCGCGGCGAGATTCCTCTCACCTCCGAACAGATCCGCCGCGCCCGCCATGCCTATTACGGCATGATCTCCTATTGCGATGCGCTGCTCGGCCGCCTCGTCGATACGCTGAAGTCGCTTGGCCAACTCGACAACACAATCGTCATTGTGACCTCGGATCACGGCGACATGCTGGGCGAGCGCGGCATGTGGTACAAGATGACGTTCTTCGACCGCGCGATCCGCGTGCCGCTGGTCTTTGCTGGCCCCGGTATCAAGGAGGGACAGCGCGTCGCGCCGCCGGTTTCGCATCTCGATCTCATGTCGACTTTCGCGGACATGGTGGGTGGTGGCCTGGATGGGCTTTTGCAGGACGGTCAATCCCTGCTGCCGGTGCTTGCCGGCAAAGCCCAGCCGCAAGGCAGGATCGCCGCCGAGTACATGGGCGAGGGTTACGAACAACCGGCGATCATGCTGCGGGTGGGATCGCTGAAATTCACCTATGCGCCCGACGACGGCCCGACGCTTTATGACCTTGCCGCCGATCCGCGCGAGCTCAAGAATCTCGCAGCCGATCCGGCCCACGCCGCTGACGTTGCCTCTTTCACCGAGGCCGCCAATGCGCGCTGGAACTTCGCTCATCTGCGTGACGCGGTCCTTGCCAGCCAGCGCCGCCGCCGCCTGGTGCATGACGCCCTGGTGAAGGGACGCCTGGCGCCGTGGGATTTCGAACCGCGTCAGGATGCGGCATCGACCTATTACCGAAATTGGGGCGTCGATCTTCCCGATCCAGACGCGGCGCTGCGACTGCCCCGCAGAGGTTGAGACCAGCCTCAGAGCCGGTCGCGCACGTCTTCCTTGCGCAATGAGACCGAGAGATAACATCCGAATTCATTCGGAAAATCGGCGCCGACCCGGGCATGCACCTTTCCCTGGCGACCGAAGAAGCGGAAGCTGTCATTCACCGGGCATAGCGCCTCGTGCCAGATGCCGGGATGTATGTAGAGCCCCGTGCCACCCTCCGAATAGAAGGCAACGAAGCTATCCGGCGTGATGTCGTCGCCCGGCAAGGCAAGCGTGGTGACAAAAGGTCCAGGCTCCAGCGGAAAGAACAGCTGGCCCCCATCGGGATGGTAATTGCAGCGCCACAACAGCAACGCGTCGCGGGGCGCCGTCTGGCGATCCTCCCGCGCCTGGCTGGGCTGGCAGGTCCAGCCCAATACGTAATCGTCGTCGACGGCTTCGTTGCGCGCGCGCAGAACGTCCCCGTGCCATTGGAAGCGGAACAGGCCCTCGGTCGTGCCGCCCTGGTCGCCGGTCCCCGGTTCAACCTGCCGCCAGCCCAGCGACGGCCAGCGCACGATCTCGACCTTCCTGGCGTCGGCTTGGGTGATGATCTCGCCATAACCTTGGAGGTTCTCCGGCGTCGCCTTGATGAGCGGGATGCGGTGCACGGGCTTGTCAGGCATCGCCGAGGCGAGCGGCTTCAGGTTGGGTGCGTTCTGGATCGGGGATGTAACAGTCACGGGTGAAACCCTCCGGCTGAAGGAAATGGCCCGTCAGTTTCCGCGTCCTGATGACATAAATCCAATTTGATATGCTGGCATATAATATTATTAAAACTTATACTGTCATCATGAGCTACAGCCAATTGCGGGCGTTTGATGCCGTGGCCCGATCCGGAAGTTTCTCGCGCGCCGCCGACATGCTGGGGGTGACGCAGCCTGCCGTTTCGCTGCAGGTGGCGGCCCTCGAACGGGCCTACCGTACCGATCTCCTGACGCGCAAAGGTGCGACGGTCAGCCTGACGGCGGATGGCGCTACGCTGTTCGGCCTGACGCGCCAGATGTTCGGGGTCGAGGCCGAGATCGAGGATTTCCTCGGCAGTTCCTTGAAGCTGCAGCGCGGCCATCTGCGCTTTGCCGCCGATGGGCCGCATCTCGCGCTTGACCTGCTCGCCGCCTTCCGCGCCAGTCACCCTGGCGTTACGGTCGAGCTCATTCTGGGAAATGCGACGGAGACATGGAATGCCTTGCTGCAATCAGCGGCGGACATTGCCATGTTGGCCAATCCGCCCGAGGATCCGCGCGTTGCAGCACTCCCGGTCGCCGTTCAGGACATGATGCTGCTGGTACCGCGCGGCCATGCGCTGGCAAAACGTGGCGAGGTTGCCTTGAAGGATATCGTTGCCGAAAAGGTCGTCTTCCGTGAGCACGGGTCCAATACCCAGCGCACGCTGGAGCGCGCCTTGCGCAAGCAACGCCTGCATCTTTTCCCTGTGCTCACCGTGGGCAGCCGCGAAGCGATGATCGAGGCTGTGTCGCGTCGCATTGGCGTTGGCTTTGTTTTTGATCGCGAGAAGAACGCTGATCCGCGCAGCGTCGCCGTGCCGATCCGCGAACTGAGGGGATCAAACCGCAACATGCTGGTCTATCTTAAGCCGCGCCGCCGGCGCCGCACCGTCGCCGCTCTGATCGAGATCGCGTCTAAGCAGCCAGTCGCTGCGCAATAAGGTCGCGGATGCGCGGGTCGTGGTAATCCTTCACCGCCACATGGGCGCCGTGACCCTGCATCGTTTCCGGCGGCAGCGAGGTGGCAAGCCCCACCAGCGTCAACCCGGCACCAAGCGCCGCCTGCATGCCGGAAGGTGAATCCTCGAAGGCGACAGATTTGCGGGCATCGGCTCCCAGTCGTTCCAGGCCAGTTAGGTAGGGCAGGGGATGGGGTTTCGCCTGTGCCAGTTCATCGCCGATCACCAGTGTCTCAAAGCGGTGGGCGAGACCGAGGCCCTCCAGCACCAGTTCGGCATTGGCGCGCGGCGCATTGGTGACGACGCCGCAGGGAATCCCTTCTGCCTTCACCCAGTCGAGCAGGTCGATGAGGCCGGCGATGGGCGTGAGATCCCGCACCATGCCGCGATAGGCTTCTTCCTTGCGCGACAGCAATGCCAGCGCCGCGTCGCGGCCCAGATGCGGCAGGAAGGTTTCGGCAATCCCCGCATTGGGCTGGCCCATGATCTTGGCGGTGTAGGTTGGCCGATCAACCTGGAAGCCGTGCTCGGCGAACAGGCGGTTGAAGGCGTCAAGGTGCAGGTGATCGGTGTCGACCAGGGTTCCATCGAGGTCGAACAGCAAGGCGGCTTTCATCGAAAATCCTGAAATGGGGGAAAAATGAGCCGGCCGCGGGGCGTTGCCGCCTCACCAGGCCCGTGAGAAATCGTCACTTGTCGTTCTACCCGAGGGCAGTCGACCATGGTGCCGTTATTTGCGGGCACCAGACCCGAGCGATTCGAATAACGGGGAAACTGTGACGCGAAAGGCACAGAAGGGGGCGGTGGCCCCGCGCCGCATGGATCTGACACCTGCATTGGTGGCTCGTGTTCATCGCGTGCTGGCCGACGAAGGGCCGGATCCGATGCTCTCCTACCACAGCGATGCCGACTATGCGGCGATCGCTGCGGAAATGCTGGCCGATCTCCAGCCCGGTACGCCCTGCTGGCTTTTCGCCTACGGCTCGCTCATCTGGAAGCCTGAGGTGCCGCATGTGGATGAGATGCGCGGCACGGCGCTGGGGTTCCACCGCGATTTCTGCTTCCGCGTTGTGCGCTTCCGCGGCACGCGCGCGACGCCGGGTCTGATGATGGCGCTCGATCGCGGCGGGCGGTGCACCGGCATGCTCTATCGTCTGCCGGATGACGGCCTTAGGGCACATGTCGAAAAGCTCTTCCGGCGTGAGTTCACCGTGAAGCCACCGAACTGTCGGCCTCGCTGGGTGAATGTTGCTATAGAAGGGGGCGCGCGGGTGAGGGCTATAGCCTTCGTCATGAACCGCAAGGCGCCGAGCTATATGGGAAAGCTGCCGCCGGACGAAATCGCCAATATCCTGGCCGAGGCCTGCGGTCACTGGGGATCCTGCGCCGAGTATCTCTATCAGACCGTGGCGCATCTCGAAGCCAAGGGAATCCACGACCGGCATCTGTGGCGTCTGCAGCAATTGGTGGCCGCACGTATCATGTCACGCCAGCCATAAAAGAAGAGCCCTGCCCGGTATGAACGGACAGGGCTCTTGGCGACGCCGACGTGCTATGGCGCGGCGGGGTTCGCGGCGCCGTTGTCCGGGCTACTTCCGTTGGGCTGCTGCAAGGTGTTGTTGTCATCGGGCGTCGTTTGCTCTGGGGGCGTCGTTTGCTCCGGCCCCGACTGGGTGTTGATATCGGAATCGTCCGGCTGTTCTGGCACCGTCGTATTCGGCTGATCTTGGCGCGGGCAGTTGGCTGGATCGCCGGGAAAGCCCGTGCAGGTGCCGCCACTAGGGGCGGTCGGATCGGTTGGCGTGTTTTGCTGTTCCTGCGCCAGGGCGGGGGCGGAACCGGCGACCATGGCAGCCAGGGCCACCATCGACAGGCTGAAGCGACGTGTCATCTCGCTCTCCTTATCTTCGGGGTGCACACTGCCAAGGAAATGGTTGCCGGCTCGCCCTGTTCCTCCGAATTGCCCCGTAATGGATGGGCGTCTTAGGAAATATGCGTATTAACAATAACTTAGATGTATCGCATCCGCATCAAGCCAATCGGAATCGGAGACTGGGCCTGTGACGGATCTCACATCTCCTCCGCTTTCCCTTGAACCCTTTCCGGTCCAGCCCACTTAGCAGAGCATCGCCGCGCCACGATGGCCCGCATCGAGCCCAACCGAGAAGCGACGGCATTTGACGGAGGCTTTCATGCCTGGTCCCGTAGATTACACAGACGTCCTGCAGCAAGCCGACGTCCATCACCACCCGATCAGCAGCGGCTGGACGTTCTTTGGCGCAATTGCGCTCCTGATCGTTGGCGCCTCGACGCTCGCACAGTTCTTCTAGGCAAGGCGAGGTTTGAGCCATCGCTTTCACAGGCGCGATTTGTTACCCCAGCAACTGCAAGCTCCCAAACGCCGCCAGCATGCTTGCTGACGGCGTTTGTCGAGTTGCCCGATCAGTCCTCGATTTCCTGGTACAGGATCAATTCCGCTTCGCGGTCCAGATCGCTGGGCAGCATGATGAAAGTCTCTCCCCAGCCGGCCAGCGTTTTGATCCACAAGAGATTGTTCCCGGCTTCGCCACGTGATGTCGTGGGGTCTAGTTGATAGGCGGAAATCACGGCGCCACGCGTATCGCAGGCAGCGCGGTTTTGTGATCGTATCGTCTCGGTAATCAGCCCATCATCGCCGGCACGATGCCGTTCCAGGCATGCCTTGATCCGGCTATCGAGTGCCGGTCGCTGTTCGATAGCGGTCAGCAACTCCGGCGAGATGAACAGATGGCCGGTGGGTATGGTTTTCTGGTTTGTAGACATCGGTAGCCCTTTCATGAAAACGAACACATGCCTCACTGCATGTGCTTTCCAGGGCTATCGATCGAAATGGCAAGCTTTGGTGGACCCGATCAGAATCGAACTGACGACCTCCTCATTGCGAACGAGGCGCTCTCCCAACTGAGCTACGGGCCCACCCGCTGGGGCATCCGGCGCATTGGCCGGAGCGGGCGGAATATGGTGGGGGGCGCGGGCGCTGTCAAGCCTGGGTTAATGCCTTGAATTCGGCGGAAAAAGAGCCATCTTCGACAGCGTTGGCGTAGGACGGGGCAGGGTGCGGGGCGAATCCCGCCGGTGTCAGCGTGATACGCTGGGTCGGGTGCTGCTTGATAGGCGGGTTGGGCTGGCTTAGCTTGCGGGTCGCTCAACGGGCAGCGTCGCCCGGCGGAATCGGGGCGGGACAACCAGCGGCGACGGATCAAACTATGCAATCCATTGGAATTCTGATCGATACGGTCATTTGGATCTTTACCTGGGTCCTCATCATCAACATTGCCCTGGGCTGGCTCATCCATTTCAACATCCTCAATCCGCGCCAGCAGCTGGTCCGCATGGTGGGCGAGGTGACCTACCGGGTTACCGAACCCGCCTTGCGGCCGATCCGTCGATACATCCCCAGTGTCGGCGGGCTCGATTTGTCGCCGATCGTCCTCATCTTGTTGCTGCAATTCCTGCGCAACCTGATGTGGGAATACGTCATCTATCGCTGATCTCCATCTGTGCTCCTGGGCCTGACATGCGCCGCACCTGTCACGAGGTGACGGCCGAGGGTATTCGCCTGCGCTTGCGGGTGACGCCTAAGTCGCGCCGCGAGGGGCCGCAGGGTTTCGTCGAGATGCCCGAGGGTGGCTGGGCCCTGAAGCTCGGCATCAATGCGGCTCCCGAGGATGGCAAGGCCAATGCCGCCATCGTGGCATTGCTCGCCAAGCATCTTCCTGTCGCAAAAGCGGCGATTTCGGTCGCCGCCGGGGCAAAAGACCGGCGCAAGCTGGTGGACATTCGGGGCCGGCCGCCGGAACTCGTGGCAGCGCTCGAGGCCTGGCTATCTCCCATTCTTGAATACGAGGCGTGAGGCATCATGAGCGAGCAGAAGATCATCGACGGCAAGGCCTTCGCCGAAAAGCTCCGCGGCAAGATCGCGGCCCAAGTTGCGACCCTGAAATCGAAGAACGGCTTCACGCCGGGTCTTGCGGTTGTGCTGGTCGGTGAAGATCCGGCCTCCAAAGTCTATGTGCGCAACAAGGGCGAGCAGACCAAGGCCTCGGGCATGAACAGCTTCGAGCACAAGCTCGATGCCTCGACCTCGCAGGAGACGCTGCTGAAGCTGATCGACCAGCTGAACAGAGATCCGCAGGTCAACGGCATCCTGGTGCAGCTACCGTTGCCCAAGCAGATCGATGCCCAGGCCGTCATCAACGCCATCGATCCCGATAAGGATGTCGACGGCTTTCATGTCGTGAATGCAGGCCGCTTGGCGACCGGCGGGCAAGGCCTGGTGCCCTGCACGCCCTATGGCTGCCTGCTGCTGCTCAAGGACCGACTGGGCGATCTTGCCGGCAAGCATGCCGTGGTCATCGGCCGCTCCAACATCGTTGGCAAGCCGATGGCGCAGTTGCTGCTCAATGAAAGCTGCACCGTCACCATCGCTCATTCGAAGACCAAGGATCTGCCGGCCGAAGTGCGCCGCGCCGACATCGTCATTGCCGCCGTCGGGCGGCCCGAAATGGTGAAGGGCGACTGGCTGAAGGATGGGGCCGTCGTTATCGATGTCGGCATCAACCGCATCGAGAAGGATGGCAAAGGCAAGTTGGTGGGCGACTGTGACTTCCAGTCCTGCCTGCCCAAGGCCTCGGCGATCACGCCGGTGCCGGGTGGCGTCGGGCCGATGACGATCGCCATGCTGCTTCATTCGACCCTGGTCGCCGCCTGCCGCCAGCATGGGGTCGCTCTGCCGGAATAGGCCCCGGATCGCCCCCTTCAGGGAGCAATCAGGGGCGCGCTGGCGTGGTGATCGATTACGGATGCATTTTTTGCTAGCTTCGGCGTCATGATCGAGATCACCAGCCGTATCCAACTCGACCCGCGAGAGATCCAGGAGAGCTTCATTCGCGCCTCCGGGCCGGGTGGACAGAATGTCAACAAGGTATCTTCTGCGGTCGAGCTACGCTTCGACGCGAAGAACTCACCCAGCCTGCCGGAAGGGGTGCGCGAGCGTTTGATGAAGCTCGCCGGGCGGCGGCTGACGCTGACCGGCGAGATTGTCATTACCGCCCAAAGCCACCGCAGCCAGGAGATGAACCGCGCCGACGCCCTGGAAAAGCTGGTCGACCTGATCCGCCAGGCGACTATTGTGCCCAAGGTGCGCCGCAAGACCAAGCCGACCCGGGCCTCCAAGGAAAAGCGCATGGACAGCAAATCGAAGCGCGGCAATGTCAAGAAGCTTCGCCAGGGAAAACCTGATTACTGAGTGTGGCGCATTACCGGTCCGGCTCGACTGTTTCCAGTGACGCCGCGGCAAGGTCGAGGACGACCTTGCCGACCTCTTCGAAATTGACCGTGACGCGGCTGCCCACAACGCTTTGGACCCGCCCCAGGCCCCATTCCGGACAGTTCGGGTTGCGCACGAAGCCGCCAGGGGCGAGAGTGGCCGGATCGGTAGATTCGCTCATGCCAGGGAACTTACATGAAAATTGACCTCGCCGTCCTCGAACTGACCTGCTCGCGCCTTTGCCACGACCTGATCAGCCCGATCGGCGCTGTCAATAACGGGTTGGAATTGCTGGAGGACGAGCAGGACCCGGAACTGGTGGCCGAGGCCCGGGCGCTGGCGGCAAGGTCTGCGCGGCGCGCTTCGATCCTGCTGCAGGCATATCGCTGTGCCCTGGGCAATGCCGGCAATCAGGCCAGTTTCGGCTTTGGCGAGGCCATAAAGCTCGCGCGCGACTACCTGGAGGGCGGGCGGGTGACGCTCTCGGGCGTGCCGGCCATGTCGCCCAGCGACTTGCCCGGCGGCTGGTCCAAACTGCTGCTGGTGGGGGTTATCCTGTTGTCCGAGACCCTGCCGCGGGGTGGCGACCTGGCCCTAAGCGTGACCGGCGAGGGGGAGGCCGCTCGCTTCACCATCACGGCCGAAGGTAGCCAGATCGTCTTTGCCGATGACGTGAAGATGCTGCTGTCCGGCGATTCGGGGGCGGCACCCCTCGATGCCCGCAATGTCCTGGCCTACCTCACCGGCCTGGTGGCGACCCGGCTGAAATTGAAGATCGAAGCCAGCCAGCACGGTGTCGGGCGTCTAGATTTCCGCATCCTCTAAAAGATCGGCCTCGATCGCCAGCGAGGTGTCGCTGTCGGACCCATCCAGGCGAAATTTGCCAATTTTTGGAAGAAGTTGCTGGTCGTTCGGTGGCTTCACGCAAAATTAATCCTTTTCGCCAAGGATTAGCTCGCGAAAACGGCTGCCAGGGTGATCCCACACTGGCCGCTCAATCGCTGGCCAAGATGATGGCAAACGGAGTGGGGCAGGCGCTATGGACGATCTGTTGAGCGAGTTTCTGACCGAAACCAACGAGAATCTCGCCGTACTCGATGTCGAGCTCGTGAAGCTCGAACAAAATCCCAACGATATCGACTTGCTGTCGAATATCTTCCGACTGGTGCATACGGTGAAAGGCACCTGCGGCTTCCTCGGCCTGCCGCGCCTCGAATCGGTGGCGCATGCGGGCGAGAACGTCCTCGGCAAGGTGCGCGATGGTGAGCTGGAAGTTACCGCCCAGGCGGTAACCCTCATTCTCGCCTGTCTGGACCGCATTCGCTCGATCATGGGTGATCTCGAAGCGACCGGCACCGAGCCGGAAGGCGATGACTCGGAACTGATCAAGAGCCTCAACGCCTTTGCCGACGGCAAGGCGGCAGCACCTGCCGCAGCAGCCGCGCCCGCCCCGGCGCCAGCAGCACCCGCAGCACCCGCCGCGGCGGAAGCCAAGTCCGGCGCGTCGATCTATGAGCAGATCGGCGGCATGGGCACGGTCGATGCCGTGGTCGAAGTGATGTTCAACCGCATCATGGGCGATCTCCGGCTGAAGACCGTGTTCGAAGGCGACAGCATCGATCACGTCCAAGGCTACATGCGCGACCACCTGGCACAGATGTGCGGTGGCCCAGCCACTACCGCGCCGCATCCAATCTCTGGCCGCGCCATGTCGGACGTGCAGTTTGATGCCCTCTGCGGCCATCTGCAGGCGGCGCTCAACACGCTGGAAGTGCCGCAACAGATCGCGGCGATGATCATGGGCATGGTCTATGCCATGCGCGAAGAAGCGACGGGCGTTGCCCCGGCCGCTGTCGAGGCGGCACCCGCCCCGGTCGAAGCCAAGCCCGTCAAGGCGGCTCCGGCCAAGAAGGAAACGGCCGATGCCGATACCAAGGAATCGGCGATCGCCAATCAAAGCATCCGCGTCAATGTCGAGTTGCTCGAGAATCTGATGACCATGGTCAGCGAACTTGTGCTGACCCGCAACCAGGTCCTGCAGATCTTGCGCAAGCACAAGGACAGCGAATTCGCGGCGCCATTGCAGCGCCTCAATCACGTAACGTCCGAGCTGCAGGAAGGCGTCATGAAGACGCGCATGCAGCCGATCGGCAATGCCTGGGCCAAGCTGCCGCGCATCATTCGCGACCTTAGCCACGAATTGAAGAAGAAGATCGACCTGGTCATGATCGGCCAGGAAACCGAACTCGACCGCCAGGTCCTTGAGATGATCAAGGATCCGCTCACCCACATGGTGCGCAATTCGGCCGACCACGCCATCGAGATTCCGGAAGAGCGCCGCCGCGCGGGCAAGCCGGAAACCGGCAAGATCACGCTCAACGCCTATCACGAAGGCGGCCACATCATCATCGAAGTGAATGATGACGGCAAAGGCCTCGCCCTCGACAAGATCAAGGCGAAGATTCTCCAGAACAACCTCGCTACCGAAGGCGAGCTGGAGAACATGTCGGATCAGCAGATCCAGCAGTATATCTTCAAGGCCGGCTTCTCGACTGCCGCTAAGGTGACCAGCGTCTCTGGTCGTGGCGTCGGCATGGATGTCGTGCGCACCAACATCGAAAAGATCGGCGGCACCATTGAGCTGCGCTCGGTCGAAGGCAAGGGCACCAGCTTCTCGATCAAGATTCCGCTGACCCTCGCGATCGTCTCGGCGCTGGTCGTCGAATGCGCCGCCGAGCGTTTCGCCATTCCGCAGATCAGCGTTGTCGAACTCGTCCGCGCATCGCCGACCGGCGAGCTGAAGGTCGAGCGCATCAACGACACGCCGATCCTGCGCCTTCGCAACAAGCTGTTGCCGCTGGTCTCGCTGCGCGAGAAATTGAAGCTGCAGGCGGAGACCGACCGCAGCAGCGACGATACTTTCATCGTCGTGACCCAGGTCGGCACCTATCAGTTCGGCATCATGGTCGACCGTGTGTTCGACACGGAAGAAATCGTTGTGAAGCCAGTGGCGCCGATCCTGCGCCATATCGAAGTGTTCTCCGGCAATACCATTCTGGGCGATGGCTCGGTCATCATGATCCTGGATCCGAACGGTATCGCTGCCGCATCGGGCCAGATCAGCATGGGCGATGCCGATGCCGCCGAGAAGCAGGCGCTGCGCAGCCGGGCGCATGGCGATGAAGCCGTGCCGCTGCTGTTGTTCCGTGCCGGCGAAGGTGCCCCAAAGGCCGTGCCATTGGCGCTGGTCGCGCGTCTCGAGGAAATCGAACGTACGGCGATCGAACGTTCGAACGATCGACTCGTCGTGCAGTATCGCGGCCAATTGATGCCGCTGGTGCCGCTCGAAGGCTATCCGGATATGAGTGGCAAGGAAGGCCGTCAGCCGGTCCTGGTCTTCTCTGACCGCGAGCATTCGATGGGGCTGATGGTCGATGAGATCGTCGACATCGTCGAAGCGAAGCTCAATGTCGATCTCGCCGCCGAGACTCCGGGCCGTATCGGTTCGGCGATCATCGCCGGCCAGGCCACCGACATCATCGATACCGGCTTCTTCCTGTCGCAGGCATTTGCCGATTGGTTCGGCTCGCGCCGCGAAGACTCGGTGGGCGACAAGGCGCGCCGCGTGCTGATGGTTGATGACAGTGCCTTCTTCCGCAATCTGCTGGCGCCGCAGCTGGCCGCGGCCGGTTTCTCGGTGACAGCGGTCGACAGCGGTGACAAGGCGATGGAACTGGCCGAAGCCGGTGAGGAATTCGATCTTATCATCTCGGACATCGAGATGCCGGGGATGGATGGCTTTGCCTTCTGCGAGGCCGTGAAGAAGAGCGGCCGCTGGCAGCAGACGCCGATCATCGCCCTGTCGTCCCATGCCAGCCCGAAAGAACTGGCCAAGGGCCGCGAAGTCGGGTTCGACGACTACGTCGCCAAGTATGATCGCGAAGGCCTGGTGCATATTCTCAACGAAGCTCTTTCTGAAGTGCGAGGTGCCGCATGAGCGGGATGACGAATGGCGCCGGGTCGGATTTCGGCGCAACTGTTTCGACCAACAATGGCGAACAGCGCGATTACGTGACCATGTCGATCGGCGACCAGATGTTCGGGATTCCGGTGCTGACCGTCCAGGACGTGCTCGGGCCACAGAACATCGCGCGTGTGCCGCTGGCGCCGCCCGAAGTGGCCGGCAGCCTCAATCTGCGCGGCCGCATCGTAACGGCGATCGACGTGCGACCGCGCCTTGGCCTGGCGACCCGCGAGGGCGGCAAGGCGGCGATGTCGGTGGTCGTCGAACACGACGGCGAACTCTACAGCCTGCTGGTCGACAGCGTCGGTGAGGTGTTGAGCCTCAATTCGCGCGACTACCAGCGCAACCCGCCGACCCTGAGCCCGCGCCTGCGCGAGTTCTCGGACGGAATCTATCGCCTCAACGGGTCGCTGCTGGTCGTCCTGAATGTCGGCTCCTTGCTGGACTTCGGTACGCGTTCGGACGTTGCCTAAGAAGAAAATCGCGAACCGGGGGGATTGTTCTTGGCCGAGAACGCCTTCCGCAAATAGATGAATTTCGGCTAAAAGTTCTGATACAGTAATTGACGGACCAAGCAGTTGCTGACTATTGCTAATGACGCGAAGGCACTGCCAGGCGTCGAAGTTTGGCAACGGTCCGGGTGCATACGTTCGGCGAACGGAGTTTCTGAATGAAGTCTTGCCTCGTGGTTGACGATTCCAAAGTCGTCCGCATGGTGGCCCGCAAGATTCTTGAGGGCCTCAACTTCCAGATCGTCGAAGCCGAAAACGGCAAACTCGCCATGGAAGAGTGCGTCAAGGAAATGCCTGACGCCATTCTGCTCGACTGGAACATGCCAGTCATGAGCGGGATCGAGTTCCTGCGCTTGCTGCGCAAGATGGATGGCGGCCAGACTCCTATCGTGGTGTTCTGCACGACGGAAAACGACATCCAGCACATCCAGGAGGCCATCACGGCGGGCGCCAACGAGTACATCATGAAGCCGTTCGACAGTGAGATCATCGAATCGAAGTTCTCCCAGGTCGGTTTGTTGTGAGCGAGGCAGCTGTGCGGCGACTTTCGAAAAGCCGCCCGCGCGGGCTGAATACTTAGACTGGGACAGGTTGGCGTAATGACACCCTTCAAAGCGGCAGCAGCGGGCGCCGGCGGTAAGGCCGGACCGTATCGCGTCATGGTGGTGGATGACTCCGCCGTCATTCGCGGCTTGCTGACCCGCGCATTGGAATCCGACCCGGCTATCAAAGTGGTCACCACGGTCGGCAACGGGCAGTTGGCCATCGACGCCCTGGCGCGCCCGGACAATGACATTGAAGTCATCGTGCTCGATATCGAGATGCCGGTGATGGATGGCCTGACGGCACTGCCGCGCCTGTTGCAAACGAAGCCTGGCGTCGCGGTGATCATGGCCTCGACGCTCACCCTCAAAGGGGCGTCGGTGTCGATGAAGGCGATGTCGCTGGGTGCTTCCGATTATGTGCCGAAGCCGACCACGACTGGCGCCATTTCTGCCGCCACCGATTTCAAGGCAGACCTCGTCGAGAAGGTGAAATCCTGGGCCCAGGCCGGCCGTCGCAAGCGCGGCATCGCGGCGCCTTCGCCGACAGGCGAGCCCGGGGCCGCGGCACCGACCGCACTGAAACGTCTTTACGGCTCGCAGCCGGTAAAACTGCGCGACATGCCGCCCTTGCTGAAGCCGGATTGCCTGGCTATCGGTTCATCAACAGGCGGCCCGCAGGCATTGTTCAAGGTGTTCCAGGCAGTCGGCAAGATCACGCATTTGCCGGTCTTTGTGACACAGCACATGCCGGCAACCTTTACCACCATTCTTGCTGAACATCTGGGCCAGGCGGCGGGCATGCCATCGGCTGAAGCCAAGGATGGCGAACCGGTTGTGGCAGGACGCATCTATGTGGCGCCCGGCGACTATCACATGGTTGTCGAAGGTACAGCGGTGCAGCGCGTCGTCCGACTTAACAAGAACCCACCTGAGAATTTCTGCCGCCCTGCGGTCGATCCCATGCTGCGTTCCATTGCCAAGGTTTACGGAGCCAAGACATTGTTTGTCATGCTCACGGGAATGGGGCAGGATGGTTTGAAGGGGGCACAGGAACTGACCAATGCTGGGGGAACTGTGATCGCCCAAGACGAACCAAGTTCTGTGGTGTGGGGTATGCCCGGCGCCGTGGCGACTGCGGGTCTTTGTTCAGCGGTTCTTCCGCTCGCCGATATCGGCCCATTCGTCAAAAAGACGATCTTCCGCAGCGGGACATGAGGCAACCGTCGATGACGATCACGGACTTCGACTTCATTTGCCAGATCCTGAAGACCCGGTCGGGCCTGTTGCTGACCAACGACAAGGCATATCTGTTGGAGAGCCGCCTGTTGCCGGTCGCGCGCAAGTGGAAGCTCGCAACCTTTGACGATCTCGTGCGTCTCATCCGGACCAAGAATGACGAAGCGGTCATCCGCGACGTGGTCGAGGCGATGACCACGAATGAGTCCTTCTTCTTCCGCGACACCAAGCCCTTCGATCAGTTCAAGCAGATTTGCCTGCCGGCGATGCTCAAGGCACGTGCCGCGCAGAAAACCCTTCGCATCTGGTCGGCTGCCTGCTCGTCGGGGCAGGAAGCCTATTCGCTGGCCATGATCCTGTCCGAGATGGGGGCGCAGCTCAATGGCTGGAAGATCGACATTGTTGGTACCGACCTGTCGCAGGAAATTCTCAACCGCGCCAAGGAAGGCATGTACTCTCAGTTCGAGGTGCAGCGCGGCCTGCCGATCACGCTGCTGGTGAAATATTTCCAGCAGACCGGCGATCGCTGGAAGCTTTCGGACACCATTCGCAACAAGGTGCAGTACCGCGAGTGGAACCTGCTCAATGACCCAGCGCCCTTGGGCAAGTTCGACATCGTCTATTGCCGCAACGTGCTGATCTATTTCGACCAGCCGACCAAGTCCAAGGTCCTTGCCGGTATCGCCAAGCAGATGCCCGATGATGGCTTTTTGTTTCTTGGCGGTGCCGAGACCGTGCTTGGCATCTCGGACAAGTTCCAGTTGCTGCCCGGCCAGCGCGGCATCTACGGGCTCACCGGCGGCATCAAGGCGCCGACCGCTTTCGGTGCGGCCCCGGCGACACCGCGGGCATAGCTTCCCTGCCACATGGCGGAAGGCGATGGCCGGGTCATGACCCGGCCGTTATCGTTTGGGGCTGCGGCTTCCCGCGCCGAAATGGAAAATGCCCGGGACTGGCCCGGGCATTCCTATGCAGCGATATGGCGCGAAAGCTCAGGCGCTCTCGGCCGTCTTGGCGGGCAGGGAGCTGTCTTCCGGGTCGCGTAGCACATAGCCGCGACCCCAGACCGTTTCGATATAGTTCTCGCCACCGGTCGCCGTGCTCAGCTTCTTCCTCAGCTTGCAGACGAAGACGTCGATGATCTTCAGTTCCGGCTCGTCCATGCCGCCATAGAGATGGTTGAGGAACATCTCCTTGGTCAGGGTCGTGCCCTTGCGCAGGGACAGCAGTTCGAGGATGCCGTATTCCTTGCCGGTCAGATGCAACGGTTGGCTCTCTACCTCGACGGTGCGGGTATCGAGATTAACCGTGAGGCGGCCGGTCTTGATGATTGAATCCGAGTGGCCTTTGGAGCGGCGCACGATCGCCTGCAGACGCGCGATCAGTTCGCGCCGGTCGAACGGCTTTGTCAGGTAATCGTCGGCACCGAAGCCCAGGCCCTTGATCTTGCTGTCGAGCTCGGAGAGGCCGGAAAGAATCAAGATCGGTGTGTTAATGCGCGCGGCGCGCAGCCGGCGCAAGACCTCGTAGCCGTCGATATCGGGCAACATCAGGTCAAGAATAATGATGTCGTAATCGTAGAGCTTACCGATCTCGAGTCCGTCTTCCCCGAGATTAGTTGTGTCAACGATATAGCCCTCGGCTTTCAGCATCAGCTCGATGCTTTGGGCGGTGTTGGAATCGTCTTCGACGACTAGCACGCGCATGGCAAGGACCTCATCCGGTTCTCGACCGTAGCCGATCGATCAATGAATCTTAACCATTAATAGCGGCCTGTGTAAAGCACTTGGCGTTAACTTTGATGACGGAGGGTGAGGAATTTTGGATCAGGAATAGGGGCCTAAATCCCAATAAGCCCAATGTCTTAACGACCGCGGCCCCGAATACTCGGCCATAAAGACTGCCTTAACCACTTATTTAATAGCCCCGCGTTAGGGTAACCTCAGGACCGGAGAACCACGTCGCGGTGGTCTCTGCAGTGTCCTCGGCATGAAAAGGAAGACCGCGGGGTGAGCGCCAAATTGCAGGATTTCGACGCGTTCTACCGCGAGCTCGCGCGCGTGCCCGAAATACGTATCTATGGGCGCGTCGCCGCCGTCGTCGGCATGCTGGTCGAGATCAGCGGCATGGAAAGCGCGCTTTCGATCGGCGCGCGTTGCGCGCTGGTGGACCGCAACCAGCGCCAGGTGCCGTGCGAAATCGTCGGCTTCCGCGAAGGCCTGGCACTCGCCATGACCTATGGCTCGCTGGAAGGCGTGGGACTGGGCAGCAAGGTTGTGTTGATCGACGGCGAGCCGGTCGTGCGTCCGACCCGTGCCTGGCTGGGCCGCGTGATCAATGCCTTCGGCGAACCGATCGATGGCAAGGGGCCTTTGCCGCAGGGGCCGGAACCCTGCCGGATCCGCAACCAACCGCCACCCGCCCATGCGCGTGTCCGTGTCGGGGGCAAGATCGACCTCGGCATCAAGGCCATCAACACCTTCACGAGCGTCTGCAAGGGGCAGCGCCTTGGCATCTTTGCGGCATCCGGCATCGGCAAGTCGGTGCTGATGTCGATGATGGCGCGCTATACCTCGCTCGACATCAACGTGATCGGGCTGATCGGTGAACGTGGCCGCGAAGTGCAGGAGTTCATCGAGGACGAATTGGGGCCGGAAGGCTTGGCCCGCAGCGTCGTCGTTGTCGCGACTTCGGATGAATCGCCGTTGCTCCGGCGCCAGGCGGCGCAGATGACGCTGGCACTGGCGGAACTCTTCCGCGATCAGGGCGAAGATGTTCTTTGCCTGATGGATTCCGTGACCCGCTTTGCCATGGCGATGCGCGAGATCGGCCTTTCGATCGGCGAGCCGCCTGCCTCCAAAGGCTACACACCATCGGTTTTTGCCGAGCTGCCGCGATTGTTGGAACGGGCAGGGCCTGGCGTGGCAGGATCCGGCTCGATCACCGGCCTCTTCACCGTGCTGGTCGAAGGCGACGATCATAACGAACCCATTGCCGATGCCTGCCGCGGAATCTTGGACGGGCATATCGTGCTGGAGCGCTCGATTGCCGAGCGCGGGCGCTATCCGGCAGTCAATATCCTGCGCTCGCTGTCGCGCACCATGCCCGGCTGCAACAACGAGTTCGAAAACAAGATCGTGCGTGAGGCGCGGCGCCATATGTCGGTCTATGAGGACATGGCCGAACTCATTCGCCTCGGCGCCTATAAACGCGGCACCGATCCGGCGGTCGACCAGGCATTGCTGCTATACCCGGAGATCGAACGGTTCCTTGGCCAGCGGCGCGAGGAGCAGTCGACGCTTGCCAGCGGCTACAGCACATTGGCAGGTATTCTAGGGCTTGTGGATGATACAGCCGTGACTGGCGACGAGGCTGCCAGCGAATGAATGGCCTCGACCAGCTGCTGCGTCTGCAGAAATGGACGCTCGACGAGAAGCGACGGCAGGCCGCAGATCTCACGGCGCTGATCGAGCGCTTGCAGGGTGATATTACGAAGCTCGATGCAGATGTCGCGCGCGAGATCGAGATCGCGCGCACTGACCTCGAAGCCAGCCGGCATTTGCCGGGCTATCGCGACATGATGTCCAAACGCCGCGAGCGGCTGGAGCAATCGGTTGCCGATGTCACCTTGGAGCTCGAGCGCGTGCGCGAGGAAATCGCCGAGACCTTCGGCGACATCAAGAAGACGGAGCAGACTATCCAGAACCGCCAGGAGCGTAAGCGCCAGGCGGCGGCACGGCGCGAGCAGATCGCGACCGATGAAATGGGCCTCGAACAGCATCGCCGCAAGATGAAGCGCGAGAGCTAGACCGTATAGGTTGGCCGGCCTTTTTTGAGGTCGTCGAGCGGGATCACTGGAAACTCATTGACCGTCTGAAATGCAATCGAGCCGGCAAAGCCGGTAAGGCCGCGCGTTTCCTCGTAGATGGCTTCGATCTCGCGGCGCATGCGCTCGGTCAGGCGCTGGCGGCTCCTGACCATGAGGTCAAAGCGCTGCGGGCGCATCAGGCCGTCGAGTTGGAATGGGCCAAGGCGCGAAAAGTCCGCCTCGACCACGAAACGCGTACCGCTGCCCCGTTCATTTGCCCCCGCCTCGCCTTTCTTTGAGCGACGATAGAAGAGGTTGATCTGGCTGATTTGGCCCTTGTCATCGATCACGGGCAGGAAAAGTGCGCGCCAATCCACCTCCGGCCGATCCTGCGCGAGTGCCGAAAGCTGCGCGAATTCGCCTTTGAGGCGCTTCACCAATTCTTCCTTGTCGCCGCCAATTCCTTTGCTGGCGAGCAGGGGCCCCAGTAGCTTGGCGAGGTCACCGCTGCGCAGCGCCGCCATGGCGCTCATGAGGCCAGCGCCGAGGCGAATGCCGGCATGCGGCAACATTGCCAGTGCCTGATGTGCCGTGTCCGCATCGATCGCAGCGCGCGTTGCCTCGGGGCTTGACCCCTGCAACAGGGCAACGAGATCAGCAAGCGTCGGCCAGCCTTGCGAGAGGGTGAGCAGTGCCTGTTGCGGTGTCTGCACGACAGGCGTCGGCAACGCCGGCGGACCGGCGCTTTCCAGCGTATCGATCGCAAGCGCCAGTTGTGCGCCCGGCACCAGGGCCGAACGGTGCTGCAGCATGATGTCGCCAATGGGCGTATGGATGACGGCATGCCCGGCCGGCGTCACGCTGACGACGCGACCAAAGATGACCTGACCCTGGGCGTCATGGGGATCGAGCGCGATGGGATCGAACGTTATCTGCTGCCCGGCCTGCATCTGGACTGCCAATACGCGCAGCTTCAATTCCGCGCCGAGCGGCAGTGGCTGACCGGGTGCGGTCGACCGCGTTCCGGCCGGCTTGATCTCGTCGACCGACAGATCCGGCATGGCGCCGGCCGCTGCAAATAACGCCAGGATGCGCTGCTTGGCACCGGCCGTGAGCGCGCTCTCAACCGGAATTCCGCCGATGGACGCCGCATTGGATTCAGGAAAGTCCGGCATGGGTGCCGCTGCCACGCCGTCACGCACTGCAACCTGCGACAATGATGCCGACGGGGCAGGGGTGCCGACGCTGGTGACGCTCGTCCGGTCCTTTTTCTCGGCACCCGCGGCAAGCAGTGCCGCTTGCACTGTCGCGGCGCTGGTCAACGTGGCTGCGGGTATGATCTCCACCAAGATGGGGCCGACGGGTATGCTCGGTGCTGGGGTGCCGCCGGCGGCGGCCAGGATCGGCGCCGACGGCAGCGTTACGTTGCCTCCGACAGGCAGTGGCAGCTCCCCACTCTGCCCTGTGGGAGGCGGCGCTGGCGGCAACGTTGTGGTTGTCGCGCCAGGTACGGGTATCCCAGCACCAGTTCCGCTTTGGGGCGGTGCAGTTGGTGGAATACCGGCTGGCGCAGCTGCCGGCGGCGAAGCCGGCGCAGGCGAAGGTGGTGTGGGTGTGGGCGCTGGCGGTGCCGGTGATGGTGCTTGCGGCGATTGCACCTGTGGAAATTGGGCCGGCGTAGATGGGGCCGGCGGAGATGGGGCTGGGGTTGACGGGACTGGTGCCGATTGAACTGGCGTAGATTGAGCTGGCGTAGATTGAGCCGGCGCGGGCCCTGGCTGCGGCGGTTGAACCGGGGGAGGTTGGACTGCCGCCGGTGAGGATGGGGGCGGCGCGGGCGGCACCTGCGGCAAGGCTGTTGCAGGCAAGGGTGAAGATGCAGCAGGGGCCGGCTCACGGACCACCACGGCGCGCAAATTGGACCCGACGAACTCGATGCTGGGCTCGACGCGTGGCGGCGGTGCCGGCGCTGGCGCGCTCGCCCCCGGACGCACATCGGTGCTGCCGGCCTGGGTGCCCCCCGCCGGCACAGGTGTCGCTGTGGGGGGGCTTGTTCCGGTGGTCTGGGCCGTGGTCGGTGGTGCCGGGCGCGCGAGCAAATCGTTCGACAGGATGAGGACCTGCAGGCGGTCACCGGCCGGTCGGACCTCAAGCGTCACATGGGCGCCTGCTGGCAGAGTGACGTTGGCGGCGACACGGACCGTACCCTTGTCGGTGGCGATGGCGGTAAGGCCGTCACTTTCCCGCCCGAGTACAACGCCCTTGATGATCGTGCCCGGGTCGACTTGGCGCAGGCCCCGCGGCGGATCGGCGACCGTCCCCAACACCGAGGTCGTCGCCACCGTGCCCGAAGGCCCGACGAAGCGGCCGCCCAGCGGGTTAAGGATGTCGCTCATGTGAGGTTGATGAGCGGGATCTGCCCGGCCAGCGCCTCCACATCCTGCGCGGCGATGCTGCCGGGATGGCGTGTGAGCAACGGCGCTTGGGCGCGGATCGCCTCCTTCACCTTTGGGTCGCGGCGGATGATGCCAAGGAGCGGCGGATCCAGCTTCAGGAAATTCTGGCAGGCCTTTGAAAGCGTGGCGTAGGTCTGCTGGCCCTGGATGGTGTCCTGCGCCGAATTGACGACCAGGCCCACCCGGCAGGGCGCCTGGTCGGAGGTCAACATCTTGATGAGCGCGTAGGCATCGGTGAGCGTGGTCGGCTCGTCATTGGCGACGACAAGCGCCGTCTCGCATTGCGCCGCGAGCAGGCGGACCGGTCGGTCGATGCCCGCACCAAGGTCGATGATGACGCGGTCATATTGTGTCGCCACGTCGCGCAACGCCGCGATCAGCGCAGAGAGTCGGTGCAAGGGCATGTTGGCGAGGCCGCCGGAGCCGGAGCGACCGGCAATCACATCAAATCCGGCCGCAGAGCGGGTGACGGCCCTGGCCAGCGGCAGTTGCCGTTCGATTGCCGTGCCGAGATCGATCGCCGGCGTCAGGCCAAGCTGAATATCCACATTGGCAAGGCCGAGATCGCCGTCGAACAGGACGACGCGCTCCCCATTGCGTGACAATGCCTGGGCGAGGGTGATGGAAAGCCAGGTCTTGCCGACACCGCCCTTGCCCGAGGCGATCGCGATCGCGCCGGGAATAACGGCACTATCGGATTTGACGGCGGCGATGCCGCGCTGTGCCTGCTCGTTCATGATCTCGTTCCAAATGCTTGACGGGGCAGTTCACGCTTTGGCGCGGCATCTGGCCGGCTCTGCAACAGCCATTCAGCCAACCGATCCGCGCCGACGATATCAAGCCCGGTTGCGATTTCGGGCGACACACCGAATTCCGCGAAAGCGAACCGACCAGCCTCAGCTGCCGACAGGATACCACCGTAGCGCCGCGCGGCGTCAATGCGGGTGGGGATAAGGCGGCTGGCCCCGGCTTCGGCAAATAGCTGGCCGAGTTCCCCGGATTCGACTGGGCAGCCGCCGGCCGCCATGACCAGAACCATTTCGGCTTTGACCGCCTGGGCGAGGTCGGTGAGATGAGCCAGATCGCCGGCCTCCAGTGGGTTGCAGCCGACGGTGTCGATGATGACCAGCGCATCGGCGGGTGCCTGGGCTACTGCTCGCTTCAACGTACCGGCATCGCCGGCCCGAAAGGCTTGCACCTGCAAAGCCTTGGCATAGGTGCCAAGCTGTTCAACGGCACCGGCCTTGACGACGTCGCAGGTGATGGCGACGCTCTGCCACTTGCGCAGTTTGGCGCGGGCGATCAACTTGGCAAGCGTTGCCGTTTTGCCGGCGCCCGGCAGGCCGACCAGCATGATCGGCCGGGCCGGGCGGCGCTCCGTCAGCGGCTGGCTCGGAAAGCGCAGGCGCAGCGCAGCCGCCAGGGCCTGGTGCGGGTTCTCGAGCAGTACCTGTGCCGCCTGCTGCGTCAGCCGATCGGCAAGCGTCGGTGCGACCCGGTGGAAGTCGAGTGCCTGGGCTATGGCGTCGAGCGGATCCTGGGCAGGGGCGGGCGGCTGAGCGAGGATCGCATCGCGATCGAGCGCTGCGGTGATTTTGACCACCTGCCCGATCTGTTCGACATTCAGAATGACTGCATCTTCGCCCAGCTCGGCCTTCACCGCGGCCATGGCGTCCTTCATGCTGGGCGCGTTGTAGGTGCGCAGGCGCATCAGATCTGCCCGAGAGTGCGAATCTTGGCCTTGGGATGAATTTCATTCTGCGACATCACGGTTGTCGCCGGGCGGAAGCGCTCGACGATCGACCGGACGAAGGGGCGGATCCCGGGGCTGGTCAGCAGGACCGGGCTATCGCCCATGATGGCGAAACGCTCGAAAGTCTGGCGGACGCTCTGGATGAATTGCTGCAGGTCGCTCGGCGCCATGACCAACTGCCGGTCCTCGCCATCACCGCGGACGGCGTTGGCGAAGGCCTGCTCCCATTCGGGCGACAACGTCACCAGCGGGATCACGCCGGAGCCGTCGCTGCTGGCATCCGATATCTGGCGGGCGAGGCGTGCGCGGACATGCTCGACGATGGCGTTGACGTTGCGGGAATAGCCGGCCGCTTCGGCGACCCCTTCGAGAATATTCGGCAGGTCGCGGATGGAGACGCGTTCCGACAGAAGCGCCTGCAGAACGCGCTGGACGCCGCCCACGGAAATCTGGCCGGGAATGAGATCGGCAACCAGCTTCTGGTTTTCCTTCGGCAGTTCGTCGAGCAGCTTCTGCGTTTCGGCATGCGACAGCAGCTCGGCCATGTTGTCCTTCACCAGCTCCGTCAAATGTGTCGTGATGACGGTCGCCGGATCGACAACGGTATAGCCGCGAAAGAGTGCCTCCTCACGGGCGCTGGGATCAACCCACATGGCGGGCAGGCCGAAGGTGGGCTCGGTGGTCTCCTCGCCGGACATGTTGATCTTGTCGCCGCGTGGATCCATCACCAGGATCATGTTGGGGCGCAAATCGCCACGCCCGGCCTCGATTTCCTTGATGCGGATCACATAGGAATTGGCCTGGATCTGCAAATTGTCCTGGATGCGGACGGCTGGCAGGATATAGCCCATTTCGCCGGCGAGCTGCCGGCGCAGCGCCTTGACCTGGTCGGTCAAGCGATGCCCGCGCTCCGTATTGATGAGGCCAAGAAGCCCGTAGCCGAGCTCGAGGCGGATGGCATCGAGCGACAACGCGGTCGAAATCGGCTCTTCGGCGACAGGCACATGGGATTGCTCGGCCACCTGCTGTTGCACCGCGACAACGGCGGCTTTCTTCTGATGGCGCATGACCAGATAGGCCATGAGGCCGGTCAGTCCCGCCAAGCTGAGAAAAGGCAGGGTTGGGATGCCCGGCATCAGCGACATGAGCGTCATCAGGAAGGCAGCAAGCCCCAACGCCGCCGGATAGCCGGACAACTGCTTGAAGAGCGCCTTGTCTGTCGAGCCGGAAACGCCTGCCTTGGTGACCAGCATGCCGGCGCCGGTCGAAACGATGAGCGCCGGAATCTGCGAAACCAGGCCGTCGCCGACCGTCAGCAAGGTGTAGGTCGAGGCCGCCTCGCTCATCGAGAGGCCCTCTTGCGCCACGCCGATGATGATGCCGCCAATGACGTTGATGAAGACGATGATGAGGCCGGCGATGGCGTCACCGCGAACGAACTTCGCCGCACCGTCCATGGAGCCGAAGAAGTTGCTTTCGTCTTCGAGGTTCTTGCGCCTTGCCTTGGCTTCCTTTTCGTCGATCAGGCCGGCCGACAGGTCGGCGTCGACCGCCATCTGCTTGCCGGGCATGGCGTCCAGGCTGAAGCGCGCCGACACTTCGGCGATACGGCCCGAACCCTTGGTGATGACGACGAAGTTTACCAGCACCAGGATGGCGAAGACGATGATGCCGATGACGTAGTTGCCACCCATGATGAAGCCGCCGAAGGCCTGGATGACGTGACCGGCGGCATCAGTGCCTTCATGGCCATGGGTAAGGATGAGGCGGGTTGAGGCGAGGTTGAGCGCCAAGCGCAGCATCGTTACCAGAAGGAGGACGGTCGGAAAGCTGGAGAAGTCGAGCGGCTTCTCGATGAACAGCACCGTCATCAGGATGAGGATTGAGATGGTGATCGAGAAGGCTAGCGAGATATCGAGCAGCCAAGCCGGCATCGGGAAGATGAGCACCGACAGCACAGACACGAGGCCCAGTGCCAGCGCAATCTCGCCGCGCTTGAGGAACTTGAGTGCGTGGCCGAGCGACTGCATGCCGCCGCCTGGAGTGCCATTGCCCGTCGCCGCATCGGTCATCGACCGCTATCCCCTTGTTTCAATCCGGCTTGCAAAAGTTCGAAATGTTCCGAGGGTCAGGCGCTCGCGGCTTCGCTCTCGCCATGGGCGGCCGGGACGGCAAAGCCTTCCTCGTTGTATTGCTTCAACTTGTTGCGCAGCGTGCGGATCGAGATACCGAGGATATTTGCCGCATGCGTGCGGTTGCCGAGGCAATGGCTGAGCGTATCGATGATGAGATCGCGCTCAACCGCCGCAACGGTGCGGCCGACCAGCGCTGTCGTCCCGGCCGCAGCGACCGCCGCCGCCTTGGCGACAGCACTGTCGGTCGGGCTGCTGGCGGCGATCATGCCGGCGCCGACGGTGGGCAGCCCGCGTCCGCCGGTCAGGAGGATGGCGTCCTTCTGGATGATCGGTCCCTGCGCCAGCAGCACGGCGCGATGCATCGTGTTCTCCAATTCGCGCACATTGCCGCGCCACTCATGGGCCCGCAACATGTCCATCACGTCCGGATCGATGGAGTCGATATGGACGCCGTTGGCGGCGGCGTATTTGTGGATGAAATGTTCGGCCAGCAGTGCAATGTCGCCCGGCCGCTCGCGCAGCGGCGGCAGTTCCAGCGACATGACATTGAGGCGGAAATAGAGATCCTCGCGGAACGTGCCTTTGCGCACTTCCTCCTGCATGTCGCGGTTCGATGTCGCGATGAGGCGGATATCCACCTTCACCGGCTGCGAGCCGCCGACGCGGTCGATCACCCGCTCCTGGACCGCGCGCAGGAGCTTGGCCTGCAGGCGCGGATGCATTTCGCTGATTTCATCAAGTAGCAACGTGCCGCCCGTCGCTTCCTCGAACTTGCCGATGCGGCGTGCGATGGCGCCGGTGAAGGCGCCTTTCTCATGGCCGAACAGCTCGGATTCCAGCAGGTTTTCCGGGATCGCCGCGCAATTGACCGAGACGAAGGACTTGGTGGCGCGCTTGGAATGGGCGTGAATATATCGCGCCATCACTTCTTTGCCGGTGCCGCTCTCGCCGGTCACCAGGATGCTGGCATCGGATGGCGCCACCTGATCGGCCAGTTTCAAGGTCGACTTCATGATCGGATCGTTGAAGATGAAGGCCGAGCTTTCCTCGGTGACGGCCGCGAGCACCGCGGCGATCAACTCGGCATCCGGCGGCAGGGGGATGTATTCCTTGGCGCCCGCCTTGATGGCGCGAACGGCGATCTCGGCGGACGTGCCGATGCCGCACGCGACGACCGGGATGCTAATCCGCTCGCGCTTCAGGCTGTCGATCATCTGGGTGATGTCGAGGCTGACATCGAACATGATCAATTCTGCGCCCTGGCCGTTGCGCAAGGCGTTCATCGCCTGATCGACATCATTGACATGGGCCACCTTGGCACCGCGGCTCAGCGCGATCTTGCCGGCAGCGGCGATGTGTCCATCAAGGGACCCGACGATCAGAAGTCGCATCGGTTAGTCTCCGTTAATCGAAATATTTGACGCGTTGGTTGGCCGGCAGGATGGTGTTCAGCACCAGCTCCAACCGCCGCGGATTTTCCTGGCGCGCAATCGACAGCGTGCCAAGGATGAAGATCTGGTTGATCAGCAACTCGATCGCCGAATTGCGCTCCAGCTTGCTGGCGATCGGCAGAAAGAAGACGTTGGCGAGAACCGCGCCGTAGAATGTTGTGAGCAACGCCACCGCCATGGCCGGGCCGATGCCCTCAGGCTGGTTCAGCGACCCCAGCATCTGCACCAGGCCGATCAGCGTGCCAATGAGGCCCATCGCCGGCGACACCTCGGCCGCACGCCGCAGGATGCCGGTTGAGCGCTGGTGGCGCTGCGCCATGGCGTGGGTCTCGAAGGTGAGGTTGCGCTCCACTTCCTCGATCGGCATGCCGTCGACCAGCATGGTCATGCCGCGCAGCAGGAAGGGCTCGTTCTTCAGGCTGTAGAGCTCGTTCTGCATGGCGAGCAACCCGCGGCGGCGGGCCCGCTCTGCCAGCTGCAGCACCTTGGCCGCCGCCTCGTTCGGCGTATGGCCGATCGAGAACAGCGTTCGGAACATCAGCGGCTGGGCCTGCATGATCTCGGTCATGGAATAGGAGACCGTGGTGATCGCAAACGTGCCGCAAACCACGATCAGGACCGAAGGGACATCGACGAAAGCCAGCCAATTGCCGCCGAGGAAGATCGCGATGACAATAAGTGCCAGCGCACCGATCAGGCCCAGAGCCGTCGCCATGTCGAAGCCATGGCGTGCTGGTTCGAGGCGCAAGGGCAGGTCACTCTTGGCCGTGAAGCTCTGGATCGGATCGTTGGCGGTATCGGACATGTGTCTGTTCCTGGCTCTCTGAGTGCCGTTATCAACCGCGATCGGATTTGATGATTTCCGTCATCGTGACACCCAGGCGATCTTCCACGACAACGACTTCACCGCGGGCGACCAGTCGGTTGTTGACGTAGATGTCGACGGCTTCGCCCACCTTGCGGTCAAGTTCGACAACGGCGCCGCGGCCGAGCTTGAGCAATTGGCTCACCTGCATTGTGGCACGCCCGAGCACCGCCGACACCTGGACCGGCACGTCATAGACGGCATCCAGCTCCTTCGCGTTGGTCGGCACGCGACTGGCATCGGTGGCAACGTCGGTGCCGCCTTGCTCTTCGAATTCCTGCAGCTGCAGGTTCTCCTCGTCACCCATTTCCCGCTCCTTGGTCAGTCGCCAGCTTGTGTGCTGCCGACAGTGTCGCCAGGCATGTCGGATGCCGGCTCCGTGGTTGTTTCATCAGCGACTGTGACCGCTTCGATACCCTGTGTGGTCAAGCAACGGTCGAGGGCTGCCGAGACATCGCGCCAGATCGCCTCGCCATTGCGCTCCAGGCCGCCATCGGCCCATTCGATCTGGCAGCTGGCCGGCTGCAATGCTGCATCGGCGATCAGATTGACGCGCCCTTCGAAATGCTTCTCGGCGGCGAGTTCGGCGATTTTCGCCTGCAATGCCGGCAGCAGATCGGCGGGTACGCGGATATTAAGGCGCTTTTCCCGGCGCTGGTCGATCAGGCAACGTTCGATGATGGCCTCGACTTCGACCAGGCCACCGCGTTGCGTGAATTCCGGCAGCATCTTGCGCATCATGGCCATTGCCAGACCTGCGGCCTCGCCCAGGATGACGCTGCGATCCTGCGCCAGGGCCGCCGTCATGGTGGCAATCTGGCTGCCGATATTGCCAAGGACATTGGCGATCTGCGCTTCGATCTGCGCCTGGGCGTCGGCTTTGCCTTTGGCTTGCCCGTCCTTCAGCGCTTTCGCCTTGGCTTCGGCGACGGCCGCAGCAAGTTCGGCCTCGCTGAAGGTCGGCTCCGGCGGCGGGGGAGGCGGCGGCGGCGGCGGCGGTTCAGCCGGCGCCTCAACCTTCTTGCGCACGACGTTTCGCGCCGGCATTTCGTTGCCGGCATCGAAATCGTTGTCGAAGAGGAATTTGCGCACGGGCTTCAAACCGGGTTTCTCCTGTTTCATCCGTCAGATCAATAAATCAGTTCGTCTTCGCCCTTGCTGTCGGCAAGGATCAGTTCGCCCTTTGCCGCCAACTCCTTTGCCAGATTGACCATCGACATCTGCGCTTCCTCGACGTCCTTCAGGCGGACCGGGCCCATCGCCGCCATGTCCTCCTTCAGCATCTTCGAGGCGCGTTCGGACATGTTGGACAGGAACAGGTCGCGGATCGTCTCCGATGCACCCTTGAGGGCGACCGGCAGCTTGGTCTTGTCGACGCCGCGCATCAGGGTCTGGACGCCGCCCGGGTCGAGCTTGCCGAGATCCTCGAAGGTGAACATCAGCGATTTCACCTTCTCGGCAGAATCGCGGTTGCGTTCTTCGAGGGCGGTGATGAAGCGTTGTTCGGTGGCGCGGTCCAGGTTGTTGAAGATTTCGGCGATCAATTCGTGTGCGTCGCGCTTCGACGAGCGGGCGAGGTTCGAGAGGAACTCGTTGCGCAGGGTGCGCTCGACATCGTCGATGACATCCTTCTGGATCGATTCCATGCGCAACATGCGCATCACCACTTCCATGGCGAAGGCTTCCGGCAGCAGCGCGACCACGCGCGAGGCGTGATCGGATTTGATCTTGGAGAGGACGACCGCAACCGTCTGCGGGTACTCGTTCTTCAAATAGTTGGCGAGCACGCTCTCGTTAACGTTCGAAAGCTTGTCCCACATCGTGCGGCCGGCAGGACCACGGATTTCCTCCATGATCTGGTCGACCTTCGACTTGTCGAGCACCTTCATCAGCAGGCGCTCGGTGGATTCGAAGGTGCCGGTCAACGAGCCGGTCGAGGAGATGCCGTCGGCGAATTCGACGAACAGGCGCTCGACCACCGTGGCGCTCACCGTGCCGAGATTGGCCATGGTCTGCGAAATCTCACGGATCTCGTCGTCATGCATCATGGCAAAAAGCTTCGAGGCGCTTTCCTCGCCCACCGACATGAGGAGGAGGGCGGCCTTTTGCGCACCGGTCAGCGACCTATAATCATCTTTTGTGCGCATCTTTAGGCTTCCTGATACATCCACTGACGCATGATATTCACCGCCTGTTCGGGATGCTGTTCAACCAGTTCGGCAATGCGCTTCAAGGACGAGGCGCGGACCCTGCCTTCGACCTGGTTGATGTCGATCATCTGCTCGATCTCGTTGGCGATGTTGGTGATTTCGCCCATCGAGGTCGGTTGGCCACTGGTCAATGCCGCCAGATCGCTGGGGGCACCGGGCAAAGCGAGTGCCGCAGCGGCGCCCGGCGGCAGTGCCGCGCCACCCGGACCGGCGATGGCGAATTGCTCAGGGGCGGCACCCGGAATGGCCAGGAGGCGGTTGAGCAGCGGACGCACGACCAGCAGCAGCACCAGAACAGCGACAAGCGACAGCACGACAAGTTCGGCAATCCGCATCAAGTCGGGCTTCTCTAGGCCAAGAACGCTGAAGCCCTGTTCGGTGACCTCGGGTGCGGCGAACTGCATGTTGATCACTTCGACCACATCGCCGCGCGGGGCGCTGAAGCCGACCGCCGATTTCACCAGCGTCGAGATCTGGTCGAGTTCGGCCTGGGGGCGGGCGGCATAGGTCTGTGTGCCGTCGGCGGCCGTGGTATAGGTGCCATCGACGAGGACCGCGACCGACAGCTTCTTCACGTCGCCGCTGTGTTTGACCTCGGTCTGGGTCTTCTTGGAAATTTCATAATTGACCGTTTCTTCGGTCCGCTGCGTGTTGCTGTTGCTGGTGTCGCCACCGGCATTCGCCGCCGCCGGGGGGTTCGGTACGTTGTTGGCGACCGAAACGTTGTTGTTGGAGCTCTTTTCCTGGCTCTGCTCGTTCTCGTCTACCGTTTGCGTCGAACGCACGACCTGACCGTCGGGATCGAAGCTCTCGGTATTGGTGGTGAGCTGGTTGAAGTCGAGCTCGGCATTCACTTCGGCGCGCACTTTGCCGGCGCCCAGTGTCTGGGCCAGCAAATCCTCGACTGCCTGCGTCAGGCGCAACTCATATCCGCGGCGCATTTCATCAGCGTTGGCGCTGCTGAGCTCATCTTCCGAGCCACCGCGGGCGAGGAGGTGCCCCTTGTCGTCGATGACCGAGACATTGGCTGTCTTCATGCCGGGAACGGAAGAGGCCACGAGGTGCTGGATGGCCGCGACCTGTTCCTTCTCCAGCTGGCCCTGCAGCGTCACAACAACCGAGGCCGTGGGTTCGGCCTTGTCGCGAGAGAACAACTCGCGCTTGGGCATCACCAGATGGACGCGGGCACCCTTGACTTGGCGCAACGCTCGGATCGTGCGGCCCAATTCGCCCTCAAGGGCGCGTAACTGATTGATCTGCTGGACGAAATTTGTTGTTCCTAGGGCATCGGCGCGATCAAAGATCTCGTATCCGATGGTGCCGCCATTGGGCAGGCCTTCGCCCGCCATGGCGAGGCGGATGCGGCCCACCTGATCGTCCGGCACATATATCTGAGAGCCGTCGCCCTTCACCTCGAACGGGACCTGGGTCTCCTCCAGTTTGGCGGCGATGGCGGCGGAATCGGTGGAATCCAGTCCGCCATAAAGGAGCGCCATGCCTGGCGTGGTGAGACGGCTGCCGATAAAGAAGAAGAAGGCGATTAACGCAAGGCCGACTGCGGCAAGGCTGGCAAGTCGCACAGGCCCCAGATTGCGCAACATCTGCGTAAAAGAGTTCACGTTCGCCACTCGCTCCAGATAGGCAGCTTTTGCCGACTCGGCCGCACTAATTCGTCTAAAATTTTATATACTAAAATTTTCGACGAATTGCTTGGGTTTGGTCCGGAAACTGCTGCGCGGATCAGGGGAGTGTAGGAGCGAGGGTTTAAAGAGAAGTTAATGGCGGTAAAAATTGCCTAGGGATGGAGAAAAACTTGCCCATCTAGCACATTGATATGGTTAATATATCTTCAGTAATCCACAGGCATTAAGGAATATTACCCGAAGCCATCACGATCGTGGGGATTCATCCTCAGGCTCGACCCGATCGATAGTTCGGTAGTCCTGAATTCGGGTCGTGCGGAGGCCGCGCAGGCCATGGCGATCGATGGCCCGCTGCCAAGATAGGAATTCTTCCACAGAGAGTGAGTAGCGTTTGCAGGCTTCTTCGATGCTGATCAGCCCGGCACGAACGCCCGCGACCACCTCCGCCTTGCGACGGATGACCCAGCGCCGCGTGCCCGGCGGGGGCAGATCATCAATGCTCTTCGGCGGAGCGTCGCCGATATTGCCTTGCATGGGTCGTATATCTGCCATGGCCATTCTGGGCATCCTCTGCAGGATTTCCCGTGATTCCGATCTTCGTTCGGACCATTCATACGCCAAGGCCATTTAAGAAAGTCCTAAACTGGTTACTGACAGAGCTGCCGAGCCACCGCCGTAAACGACTAAAATGTCTTTAAATACAGCTGCTTCGACTAGGCGTCGTCAGTCAGGCTCGCGGCCGCGGTTTTCGTAATATGCTGCACCTTGTCGAGCGGCACGCGGATGGTGCCGACATTCAGATAGACCGTGCCATCTTCGATATCGGCTGAATCGACCACACCGTAGCTGGTGACATCGGCGGTGTATTTCTTGCCGGCGGCGTCCTCATAGCTCACGGCAACGGTGTATTCGCCATCCGCTAACTGATTGCCGAAGACATCGGTGCCATCCCACTGGGCCGGATGAATACCAGCGCGCGGATCGGCGTCGGTGATCATGACGACCTGGTTATTCTTATCGCGAATGGTCATCGTCGCCTTGGTGGCGGCTTGGTCGATTGTGTAATCGAAGCGGGCGGCCTTGTTCTTCAGCATGACCTTGTCGCTATCGATGGCGACACTGGTGCCGATGAAGGCCACGGCCGAATAGGCGTTGGTCGAGGACTGCAGATTGATCAGTTTTTCCAGGTTCTTGTTCGACTGGATCTGCTGTTCGACGGTCGAGAAGGCGACCAATTGCTGCGTGAACTGGGCGGTATCCATCGGCGACAGCGGATCCTGGTTGCGCAACTGTGTGGTCAGCAAGGTCAGGAAGTTGTCGTAATTGTCCGACAGGTTGGCGGTCGCGTCCTTTGTGGTCGACGTGGCATTGGCAGCCGCAGCGGCGTTCCGCTCTGCGAGGGTCTGGCTGATGCTGGGAATGTCTGCCACGTTTGTCTCCACCTAATCTCGTCTAAACCTGCACATCGACCCAGCCATCGGCTGTATCGACGATTGCGGCCGCCACGGCCCCGGGCGCGTCCTCGGCGCCATCGCTGCCGGCGCCGCGTGCCGACCCGTTTGGCCCGCTTCCGCTGCCGGAACCGAACTCACGGGCAAAGGCTTCCGGGTCACCCCCTTGCAAACTGAAGGAAAGGTCGCCGGGACCGGCTTTCAGACCAGCCTCTTGCAAGGCCCGTTCCAACGCCTTCATGTCGCGCTGCAGCAGCTCGAGGGTCGCCGGGCGCTCGACCGTTACTGAGGCCTGGACGTTGTTTTCCTCGTCAATCTTGAGCTTCAGGTGGATGCGGCCGAGCTCGGCCGGTGACAGCTGCAGGGTGATATTGCCGCCGCCATCCTTCAATGACCGCTGAATGCTGAGCGCCACCTGCTCATGGGCCGGCAAATTTTGCAGGTGCTGGCGCAAATTGGCGACGAAATCGCCACGGCGGATGGCCGATCCCTGCGCGAGGTGGACGTTCCAGCCGGGCAGGCCGGCTGCATTACCAAGGCCGGTATCGAAACCGAGCGGGGCCACGCCACTCGCCGCTGATGCCGTACCCTGGGTGGCCGTGCTGGCAGCATGGGCCTCGGTCGCGGCGACTGCGGCCGCCGCCTGGTGAACTGTCGTGGCCTGAGCCCCGGTGGCCCCCGCGCCATTGCCCTGATTGCGGCGCGCATTGGCGTTGTTACGGCGAAAAGACGACCCTGCGTCTTCGAGCTGCTGCTCGTTGCGGCCGGTGATCGCGTTGGCCTGGCTTTCTGCTTCGGCCGCCATGTCATCGGCCGTATCGGTCAAGGCGAGGGTGGCCGAGAAGGTGATGCCCTGCTTGGCCGGTGCATCGCCAGTATCCTTTTCCGACTTGTCCAGATCGGCTTCAATTCCGTCACTGGCTGGTTCGGCGGTCGTGGCTGCCCCCTCCGGCAGGGCGGAAGTGGCGGTTGCGACCGCAGCTGCAGCAATCTCCTCGGGCGAGGCCTCGCTCTCGGCAACCTTGCCAGCGGGCTCGGCCGATCCGGCAGCGGCCGGCGCGACTGCCGCGGGCTCAAGCTCAGTGGTTGCCGGCATTTCCTCGGGGAGGGGCATCGGCGCAGCGCTGGAAATAACGGGCGTATCGGATTGCGTGGTGTCCTGGTCGGAATCCCCGGTGCCGCACTCGTCGCCGCCAATCATGGCGTCCCGATCCTCTTCCGTCACCTCGGTCTCGGTGACCGGATCGACGCCGCCATCGGTACCAACCTCGAGGGCATCCGCCGGCTGAGCTTCGCCGCCGTTCTGGCTTTGCACCGCGCGCCCCTGATGGACGACGTGTTCGGAGCGATCCTGCGGCCCGCGGCCGGGATTGACCGAGGCATCGTCCACGCTCCAGCGCGAGCGCGACTGACTGTTATCCACCCGGTGATCAATGTGGCTGCTGGCCCCGCTATGCGCGTCGAACTGCGATGTCGTGTAGTCGTCGAAGCGCCGTCGCGGCGTGTAGGTCTCCGTGGGCTTCACCTGCGACTGACCGATGCCGAAAGAACCCATCTTCTGAGTTGTGGCACCAAGCAGCATGTCGGCAAAGGCGCTGCCGCTCCCGCCATTCGCGGATTTGACCTGGGTGTTCTTGCTGGCCAGCGCAAAAGCGAGATCGATCCGATTTGTTTCCATTTCCAATCCTTCAGGCCAGAAAGTTCACGAGCGAGATCTGACTGGTCGTGCCCATCACCGCAAAGATTGCCTGCAACTGGGTTTGGGCCACATCCAGCTTTGCCGCGACCTCGTTCTTGTCGACACCCTCGATTTGTTCGGTGCCGTCGGTATAAAGATTGATCGACGTCTGGTGCGACAATGAGGTCGCCGTAATGACGGCGTCGTTCACGGTATTGTCGGCGTGCAGTGCGCGAATACCGGTAAGTGCATCGTTTGCCAGTTGCCGAGCGACATCGATCTTTTCCTGGTAGTGATCGAGGTCGTTCACGGCGGATTGGGCATAGCGCAATGCCAGCTGCAGCTTCTGGAACGCGGCCTCGTTGGCCGAGAACGTGCTGCGCAGCGTCAATTGGTCTGCAACTGTGATCTTACCGCGCTGCCAGGCATTGGCTGAATCGTTCGGCTCCTGGTGCTCGTTGTAGATGGGGGCGACCGGATCCGTGACCACGGTGGGCTGGACCACCTTCAGCGCAGTGTCGAGGACGACGCCTGGCGTATTCGACGTCAGCGTGAAGCTGCCGGTGCCGGTTGCGCCGGCATTGGCTGTTACCGACATGGCCGGGACGGCCGCGTTGACCAGCGCCACCAGATTGATGGCGATCGCGTCCATGTCGCGTTCGGCGCCGGTCGTCAGATAGCGCACGGTGCGGCCACCGACAGTCAATTCATAAGCGTCCCCCTTGCGACCGACGGGGCCGGAGAGGCTCACCGTATCGATCTGCGGCAACGGACCGGCCGGAATGTTGGCGATTGTGGTGGCCGTCGATGGCGCCGCGGTCACCTGCCCGACATCTGTCGTGAGGACCGCGGTATAGGTAAAGGCGGTGCCGGGCGTGTCGGAGCTGAGGACCAGTTTGCTGCCCTTGATGGCTGCCGTGACACCGAGGCCGGCGGCATTGATCAGGCCCGCAAATTTCTGGGCCACCGATTGCGCATCATCGACCGAGGTCGTTGTCACGGTGAACGGGCCGCCGGCGACTGGGGCGGTAAAGTTCATGGTATAGACGTCGCCGGCATCGCCGAACGGGCCGGGGAAGGTCACTTCGTCTTTCTGGGCGACCGGTACGACGGTGCGCTGGGTCGTGGCGATGGTCGGTTGGCTTTGCACGCCGCCATGAGATTCGAAGGCGGTCGTCGAGCTCAACTGAATCCGGCCGTTGCCTGGCGCGGTGACAGTGACCGTGAATGGCGGCTGGTACGAGTTGATCTTGTCGACCAGCTTGGTGACGATATCGTCAAGGCTCTTTTCGTCGCCCGTGGTCTGGTACGAGATGGTCACCGGTAACGTGTTGTTCGGCGGATCCATGATCGTCACGCTGAAGATCTCGTTGATTGTGCCGACCGGACCTGAAAGCTGCAGGGTATCGACCTGGGACGCGCCGATCGGGACATTGGGCTGCACGGTTGCAACGGTTGCCGGTGTCGGATCGGTACCCGTGATGACCGCGCTGAAGGCAGTGCCGGGGGTCGTCGCCGTGATGGTCAGTCCATTGGCGTCGACATCGCTGACCGTGACGACGCCTGTCAGGGGCACCGACCCGTTGATGGCGGTCCGCAACTGGTCGGCCAGTTCCTGGGCAGTCAACGGGCCGGTGAAGGTGAAGGCCTGGGCGTTGATGGTGAAGGTCTCGGTCTGCAGCGCACCGAGATAGTCGGTTGAAACGCGCACCTTCTGTACCGTCGTCCCTGTTGCCAATTGCTGTACGGTCGAGGACGTGATGGCGTTGGCACTGCCGCTCGGATCCGGGAGCTTGTGAAGATCGACCACCGGCAGCTTGTCATTGGCCGTCAAGCCACCGAAAAGAAACCGATCATTGATCTGTTCATTCAGCAGCGATTGCAGCTGGCTGAGGGAGCTGTCGATCTGCCCGACGATGGGGGAGACCTTGCCCTGCTGGAGCTGCGTGGTCGTCACCTTGTTCTCGGCACCACCGGCGACATTGGTGACGCTTGCCGTAACGTTGTAGGTGGCGCCGACTTCGATCGACGTAATCGTAATCTCGCCACTGACGGCCTTCGCCTTTACGCGCATGCCCGGTTCGGCATTGATTTGGTTGGCAAGGTTCCCTGCGATGTCGTCGAGGCTGCCTTCGATCCCGCCGGTCACATAGGAAAACAGCTTGCCGTCGACCGTTACCTTGTAGATGTCGCCCACGTCGCTGATATCGCCCTCGAGGACGATCTTGTCCTTCTGCGCTACGGGTGGGTCGCTCAACGGGCTAAGGAAGGCGCTGTACATGTTGCTCGTCAGCTTCTCCATGCTGTTGAAGACGTTGTCATAGGCCTTGATGTCCGGGGTGACGGCCTTGATCGCATCGAGATAGCCTTCGCGACGCTGAATATCGGCCCGCAGATCCAGAAGGCGCGAACCCTGGACGCCATATGTCGTCAGGTCGAGCGACTTCTTGCCGGTATTGAGCTGCTGGGTCAGCTGCGCCAGCGAAACCTGCAGGTTCTTTACCCCTGAGATATTGCTGAGGTAGTTGGCGTAGGAGCTATAGGCGTTGAGGCTCATGATATTCTCCTTGGCCGCTACCGGCTAACTGCGGCTTGCAGTGTGTCGAACAGCTGCTGCACGACCGTCAACAGGCGTGCCGAGGCAGCGTAGGCATTCTGCAGGACCTGGAGATTGGCGAGCTCTTCATCCAGATTGACGCCGACATCCGCCTGATAACGCTGTTCGGTTTGCTTAAGGCTTTCGGAATCGAACTTGGCCTGGTCGGCGATGCTCTTGGCATTGGCGACCGACGTGCCGACGATGTTGATCATCATCCCCTTGTAGGAGACGCCGCTGACGGTGAGCCCCGCCGCCACAAAGGTCCGGTCCGTGCTGTTGAGGGCCGTCACGACATCGGAGGCCGAGTTCTTCTTCAACTGCTGCGTGCCGTCGAGCAGGGATTCATTGACTGCGAAAGTAAAGCGGTCCGAGCCGATGAAGAAGCCACTCTTCAGTTCCGGCGGCTCCCCGTTGGCAAGCGTCTTGACGGAATAAGGGGTGTCGTTTGCCGTTCCGGAAAGCTGGATCGCACCGGCACCGGCGACGGCGGTGACGCCGAGCGTCGTATCGCCATTGATAAGACCCGCAAGCTTTCCAGCGATTGCATCCAACGTTGCGTCGTTGGCCTGGGCCGTATAGCTGAAGGTCCGGCCGTTGATATCAATCTCGAACACGTCACCTGGGCGCAGGTCACCGGTGAGGCCGACCGTCGTATATTGCGGAGACGCGGGCTGGGCGGCGACGGTGGTCTGGAAGCTCATCACCACCCGCAGCGATTGACCCGCGGCATCATAGGCCGAACTGAAGGTCGACCCGGTTGTTGATGTCATCGCCTTGGCGACCTGGTCGAGCTGGGAGCGGAGCTTGCGCAGCACCTCAGTCGCCGGATCGGTGCTGACCGGCACGGCCTTGGAGCTGTTGTCCAGCCGAAAATCGACAAGGGCGCGGATTTTTCCTTCCCGGAAGAGGCTTTCGATCGGCGTCTTCGGATCTTCGGCACGGAAAATGTTGGTCCCGTCGAAGGTGAAATTTGAGGGCGGACCGTCAACCAGGCTGAGGCCGGCGGGCGTAAACAATGCGATCGCGCCATTCTCCCGCTCGACCGTTCGCACATCGACATATTGGGCGACCTGGCGCACCAGATTGTCGCGTTGATCGATGAGGTCGGCGCGCTCGGCGCCGTTCTCGCTTGCCGAACGTAAGCGGACATTGAGCTCGAAGACTTGTTCCAGCAGGCCATTGAGGGCGTCGACTGATTGGGTCGTCTCGTCCTTGACTTCGCTGTCGAGGGAGTCGATGCCGGCTGCCACGCGATTGACCTCTTCGGTCAATTGCTGGCCATAGCGGATGACCGCTGTCTGCGCCGATTTCGACTCAGGCGTTGCCTGCAATGTCTGCCAGGCGGCCGTGAACTGCGACAGCAGGCTAGGGAGTGCCGCCTGGTCGGTGCTGGTGCCCAGCAGCTGCTGCACGCGCGACATCAGTTCGTTCTGAGCGCCGCTGGTACCGCTGCCGGCGATCAGGGTTTCCATCTGCTTGCGCAGGTTTTCGCTGACCGCGGTGGAATAGCCGGCGACGGCGACGCTGCCGACCTGGGAGTCACCCAGCACGATGGATTCGCGATTGAGCGTCTTCTTGGTGTAGTTCGGGTCGTTCACATGCGCGATGTTCGCGGACAGCACCGAGATGCTGGCCTGATTGACCCGAAGACTGGCGACGGCTGCGTTGAGGGCGCCTGTCAGCGACATGACTGCCTATCCCACTTCACTATTCAGCTTAACGCTTGATGTTGATGATATCCTGCAGCATCTCGTCGGCCGTGGTGATGACGCGGGTGTTGGCCGAGTAGGATCGCTGCGTGACGATCATCTTCGAGAATTCCTCGGCGATATCGACGTTCGAGCCTTCGACTGCAGAGCCACGCAACGTACCGGCGCCGTTTTCGCCCGCTCCCGACATGCGTGCTGAGCCACTGTCGAAGGTTTCGGTGAAGGCCTGGCCGCTTTCACGCTTCAAGGTATTGGCGTCGTAGAACTGGGCGATCGGCACCTTGAAGAAGATGCGGCTGCGGCCGTTGTCGTAGTTGAGCTCGACGTCGCCATTGTCGCGGATATTGAGATCCTTGAAGATGCCTTGCGGCACGCCGTCCTGGGTGAAGCGGCGGACGTCGATGGTGTTGCCGGAGAACTGCGTGACACCTTCGGTCGTCTGGAACTTGCCGAGGTTCAGCTCGATCGTCTGCGGACCGACACCGTAATCGACCTGGAAAGTTATAACGGCGTCGGCGCCAGAGTTCTGTGCCGTCGGGGTGACCGCATTGCCATTGATATTGTAGGCATTGCTGATGCCCACCAACTGACCGGCAGTTGCTGCCGTGGCGCCGAACTGGACGTCAATGAACGAGTTGGTCGACCCGTTCGATGCGGCGACCGTCGAGGTGAACGGTGTACCGGCATTGATCGCGGTCAGCTGGACGGTGCTGCCGAGCGCCGTTGCGGTGACGCCGAGCGACGAATTGGCATTTATCAGCGCCGCGATGCCAATGGCAACGTCATTGAGGCTCGTCTCGGTCCCATTGGCGATATAGGAAATCGTCTGCGAGCCGACATTGATGGTGTAGGTATCGCCGATTTCACCGGGGCCGACGGTGCCGGAGAGGGTGACGGTATCGACCTGCGCCGTCGGCAGACCGTTCGCCACCGTATTGACGGACGAAGCGCCGGTCGCGGTGCCGAGCGTCAGGGCGCCGACTGTCAGCGTATCCGACACGGCATTGGTGAAGGTGCCCTGCGCCGCGTCAGCGTTGATCAGAAGCGTATTCGTAGCGCCTGGCGATGCGGTGACCTGAGCGTTCACGGTCACATTGGCGTTGATGAGGGCAATGAGGCCGTCGCGCGCTGTCTGCGCGGTTTCGACACCAACGGCGGTATAGGTGATGAGCGTGCCGTTGATGGTGACGCTGATCGTGTCGCCGGCGGCAAGGCCGGTATTTGGGATCGTCACGGTATCTGTTTGGCCCGAACCGCTGCCGCCAAGGGTCAGCGAGAAGGGGGTGCCGCCGACATCCGCCGAGACGTCGAAGGTTGTGGCGGTGAGGTTGCCGGCTGTCACCTGGGCGGAAAGCCCGGGATTGCCGTTGATGGCGGCGATGAGCGCAGAGCCGACTGTGGACTGTGTGTAGCCGCCGACTGGCGCCGTGACAGTGACAGAATTCGAGCCGATCGTGAACGTCAATGACTGGCCGAAAGCCAATCCATCAGAGGGCAGGGTGATGGTATCGACCTGCGAGACCGCGGGCACGTTCGCCGTCGTGTTGGCGACTGCCATCGCCTGGTCGTTGACGCCGACCAGCGTACCCGAAACCGGGTCCAGCGTGCTATCGGCTGCCACGATATCGAGCTTCCACAGGTTGTCAGCGCGCTTGGCCCAGACCAATGACACGGTGTGGGGGTTGCCCAGGGCGTCATAGACCTTGATATTGGTCGGTGCCAGGGCGGGCGTCGGGTTGACTTTGGAAGATGCCGGCAGGTTGCCGACGAATTCGAGTTCGCTCGTCGGGGTCGGCTCGTCGATTGTCTGGGTGATGCGGATCGGCGCCAGTGTCGAGGTATCGGCGACACCGGTTTGCTCATCAACCGCCCAGCCGTTCAGGTAATAACCACCGTTGTTGACGAGATATCCGTCGCGATTGACTTCGAAATCGCCAGCGCGGGTGTAATAGGGCAGGTCGTTGAACAGCGTCTGGTTCGCCGTCTGTGATTCCGGGCGGCTGACGACGAAGAACCCCTGGCCACTGATTGCCATATTGGTGAGGGTCTGCGTCTGGTTGACGTTGCCCTGCAGAGAATTGGCATACGAAGGCGAGGCGACGACACCGCCCGGCTGATGCAGATTGGCATTCGAAACGGTGATCAGCGTTTCGAAGCGCGTATCCACCTTTTTGTAGCCGGTGGTCTGTGAGTTCGCGATGTTGTCTGAGATATGGCCGAGGGATTTCGACTGGGCGTTTACACCGCTGACCGCCGTAAACATTGCCCCGAGAATACTCATTTAGGCCTCGCCAGGTTCGAGAGAGTTTTGGTTTTCACTCCTAAAGCAAGTCTTGGGCCAACCTGCGGCGCCCCATTTCTACAATACAATTCAAATGCTTATGGACATGGGCCGGCACTCTAGGCAGAAATGGCGTCACCTTTTCTGCAGGGGCGCGGTAGCATCTGCCGCGTGCCGGAGTGGGCGGGAAGAGCGGGAGCAAGCATGGCCAACAGGCGTGTTTTGGTGACGGGTGGCGCGGGCTTCATCGGCTCGGCGCTGTGTCGCCATCTGATGAAGAGCGGCGGCTATGAGGTGCTCAATCTCGACAAGCTGACCTATGCGGCCGACCTCGCAGCCCTGGCTGACGTCGCCGCGCAGCCGAATTACGCCCTCGAAGTCGCCGATATCTGTGCGCGTGAGAAATTGGGTGAGATCTTCGCCAGGTTCCGTCCGGAGTGGGTCTTCCATCTCGCGGCGGAAACGCATGTCGATCGCTCAATCGACAGCCCGGATGCGTTCATCGAGACCAATGTTGTCGGCACACAGCGCCTGTTGGGGGCCGCCCTGGACTACTGGCGCAGCCTTGGCGCCGATGTCAGAACTGCCTTCCGCTTCATCCATGTATCGACCGACGAAGTCTATGGGACGCTGGGCGCCGCCGGCAGCTTTACCGAAGAAAGCCCCTACCGGCCGAATTCACCATACGCGGCAAGCAAGGCGTCTGCCGATCATCTGGCGCGGGCCTGGCAAGTGACCTATGGCCTGCCCGTCATTGTCAGCAATTGTTCCAATAACTACGGGCCTTACCAGTTTCCCGAAAAGCTGATCCCGCACATGATCATCCGGGCCCTCAAAGGCGAAAACCTGCCCGTCTACGGCACGGGCGAGAACGTGCGGGACTGGCTCTTTGTCGATGACCATGTCACCGCGTTGCTGGCGATCGCGCAAAAGGGCCGGCTCGGCGAGAAGTACAATGTCGGTGGCCATGGCGAGCGCCGAAACATCGACGTCGTGCGCACGATCTGCGGACATCTCGACCGCTTGCGGCCAAGAGCCCGCGGCAGCTATGCCGATCTCATCACCTTCGTCACCGATCGCCCCGGCCACGATCTGCGCTACGCCATCGATCCCGGCAAGACGGAACGCGAAATCGGCTGGCGCCAGACGACGGATCTCGATTCCGGCCTTGCCCAAACCATCGCCTGGTATGTCGCGAACGAGGCATGGTGGCAGGCAAAACTCGCCGGCGGCTACCGCGCGGAACGCCTCGGCGCCGGTGCTATTCGCTGACCTTGCCTTTGAGGTCGAAGAACAGAATGTCGCGCTGCTTGTTGGGGCCTTTCACCGGCTCGACACCATGAAAGCAGGCCTTGGTCTTCGGAAAAGAGGCCACGACATTCGGCGCATAAGGCACCGACATGACGTGATCGAAATCCTCAAACTCCAGATGCGGTCCGCCTTCACTGGTGAAGCTGCGATCCTTGGGCAGATAGAGTGCCGTGCCGAGCTCGGACGATGAATCGTCACCCGGTAGGTAAAACAGCATGGAAACCAGCTTCGCCACAGCGTCCGTATGCGGCCCCAAAGAATATGTTTCAAGATCACGCATAAGAAACGTCTCGTGCCACACTTTGAGACCGCGATTGGCTCCATCGGTTTTAAAGCGCTGTTCGATCCAGGGGCGAAAGCGGTCGAACACGCAGGCTGCGAATTCACCGTCGCCTAGCGTGTTGAAGACGTTGCGCCAGAAATCGCGTTGTGCCGGCGTGATATGGGCTTTGTCGAGATCGGATGGGAACAACGCCAGGCGCGCCCGTGAATAACCGGTGCCAACGCGCTTTGTGTCAACCAACGCGATGTAACCCTCGTTCGGCGGCAGGTTGCGCCGCAATTCCTGGTAAAATCCGTCCGGGAAGACGTCCTTCACGTAGATGTGCGGGAACGGAAAGTTGCGAACCTGGCAGTTGGCGATCTGATAGATCAGATGAAATTTAACGTCGGAAAACATACTCGCCCACTCCAGTGAAAGCGCCTTCGGTACGTGCGGCCTTAGCGACTTGCGCCGGATCGCACTGAAAACCAAGACCTGCCAGGATATCGATGATCTCGCGATGCTCGGCAAGATGGGGGTTGATCTCAATGATCAACGACCGCACGTCAGGCTTGCGCAAAGTCTCCATGCCGCCGGCGATGACCTTGTGTTCGAACCCGTCGACATCGAGCTTGACGTAGTGAGGAACCGGCATCACGCCATCCGCCACGAGTTGGTCGATGCGCGCGGAGAAACAGCCCTGGATGAAGGGGGACTCGCGTTGCTCCAGCTTGAAATCCACCGACTGGTCAAAGCTATGGCAAGAGCCGCCAATCGTGAACTGCGAAAGATGGATCATGCTGAACTTGGCTTCGTCGGACAGCGCGCAGCAGAAGGCGCTGACCCGATCCGAGATGTTGTTGCCCACCAAGTTGCGGCACAGCAGGCCGTAATTCTGCGATTCCGGTTCGAAGGCGAAAACGCGAGCGTCGCGCATGACGGCGGCAAAGACCGTATACATGCCGACATTCGCTCCAACATCAAGGAGGACCGCGCCGGGCTCGATCGATTCAAGCCACTCGATGGTGCATGGTTCTTTCGTGAAAAGGGTCTGGACGCGCCACAACGGCGTCTTCCCCGGCAGGGCGTAGCGCAGCTTCCTACCTCGGTAAGGAACGGCAATGACCGGCATGCCAGCCTCGTACTTCTTGACGGCATCCATGACACGCGGATCAATCTGCATATGCTGTGCCTTCGGCTCCGTATCGGCTCGCATCGGGAACATTTTCCGCTCCAACGGTAGGTGGCCATTAATGAAATGTCCAGGAATGTTGAGCAGAATCCGTGCCAATCGCGGCGTTAAGCCGCCATTCGAGACGCGGTGGCACAAAAACTGCTAGTATCTGCGCAGGCCAAAGCCACGAAATGGAGCGATGTCATGGCGACCCCAAGTGGACAGATCAGCGAAGAATACCGCCGCATGCAGGAAAAACTGCACGAGAACCCCAATTACGGCGTCGCGTCCGTGCAATATGCCCCGGTCGTTGCCAAGATCATGCAGCAGACCGGGACCAGCGAGCTTCTGGACTACGGTGCGGGGAAGGGCCGGCTGGGCGAGACCCTTCGTCAGCTCATCAGCACGCCGCTGAATATCCACCACTACGACCCGGCGCGGCCCGAATGGGCTGCCGAGCCGTCACCGTGCGGCTTCGTGTGCTGCATCGATGTTCTTGAACATATCGAGCCCGATTATCTGGACAGCGTGCTCGATCACCTGAAGCGGCTGGTAATGAAGCGCGGTTTCTTCACCGTTCATACCGGGCCGGCGATCAAGGTCTTGCCGGATGGCCGCAATGCCCACCTGATCCAGGAAGGACCAGCTTGGTGGTTGCCGAAGTTCATGGAGCGCTTCGATCTCACCGTCTTCCAGAAGATGCCGCAGGGCTTCTGGGTGCTGGTCGAACGGAAGCCGGAAAAGCCGATCCTGGTCGAGCCGGTCTAAGCGCCGGATTATCAAACAAAAAGGCCCGAACATTGTTCGGGCCTTTTTTTGGATCTCAAGGATCGTCAGGGCTGAAGAATTGCTTCTTTGTGAAGCTTGGCGACGCGCCGGCCGGATGCGGTCTTTGCCGAGTGAACCGAGCGTGCCATCAGGTCCTGCCAGCTCTGCGTCTGATTGGAGGCCTGATGCTCGGCCAGCCATTCCTGGGTGTATTCGCTGCCCTGAGTTTCCTCGAACACCGGCATGCCCTGAGTGTAATGCACGAGTTTGGCGTCTGTGCGGGGTTTGTCGTAACCGACCAGATGGTTCCATTCTCGCGGAAGGTCGCCGACCAATTGATCTGGCAGCCAGTCCAGCCCGTGCGGCGCCCGGGCCTGTTTGGGGTCTTCGACATAGTCGGGGGTCAGGATCCGGTTGGCCGGATGACCGCAATTGAACATGATCATCGACGCCCATTCGAACTTCTTCACATTCTTCGACACCATCGCTGCATACCGGTCGTCGCACAGGGCAAAGAGCTCGGCGAGATCCGCAAGGCAAAGATAGTCTGTGTCCATGAACATTGACCAACCCTGGTAGCCGGACAACCAGGGAGTCAAGAACCGACTGAAGGTGAAGGGGGTCAGCCCCTGACGGGTCATCGGCAAGGTGGGCAGCACCAGGGGCGTGATTGCGACGGGCTTTGAGCAGCGGCGCAAAATGCTGAATTGAAGGACGTTATAGGAAACAGCTTGACGGTGATCGTAGCCGATGAAGATGCGCAGTGGCTGTTCGTAGGTTTGGCCGGACATCGTTCTTTCCAGTTAGGACAAGGCGTCGTACATCGCGCCGGTCAGCTTGTCGGTGGCCGACGTGCCGATCGCGGGCAGGCTTGAAATGAAGCTCGATGCCGATGAAAGCCCGCTCATCAGGGCATCGTGACCGGCACCGAGGCTCAGCGGTTGGCCAAACGCATCCTGGTCTTCCGAAACACCTTTCTCGACAGTGTCGAAATCATTCCGGTAAACGCCTTGGCTCAACTGGATCACGTACTGGACCGCCTTTTCCGATCGCACATCCAGGCCTGGCAGGCGCGAAACCCGCACCAGGTAATCGCCCTTATCCAGCTCGAACGTGCCGGCCTGGAGTGCTTTGAAATTTTCGTAGGCGTCGCCGGATTTGGGATCCTGATCTGCAATCAAGGCACCGCTCGACTTGGAAAAGACCTGAACGCGCAGCAATTCCTTGGACTGCTCATCCGCCGCCAGCGTGCCGAGCTTGGTATTGGCCGTCGTCGTCACCCGGAACTTAAAAACATCAACCTTATCGCCCTCGGTCAGCGAACTGAACAGATTGAGGCGGCTGTCATTCTTACGCAGGATACCGATATCCCGCGCCGTCATGTTGTTGTCGATCTGAACGTCGTTGGTGTTTTTCTGGTATTCCTGCTTCCGGCCGGAATCGTCGATCTCTTTCTGATCGACCAGAACCTTCACTTGTTCGTTGATGGCAGCAAGGTCATCGGCGGCATTTGGTGCGGGCTTTACATTGCTGTCTTCGATGGCCTTGGCTGTGTCTTTCCGCGCCTGCGCCAGAATAGCGGCATTCTTGGCAATGAGTGCCGCTGCCTCTGCATTCGCTGCCTTGGTCCCTGCACCGACATAGTCAACCATATTCTTCGCCTCCGCAGATGAGCCGGTTCAGGCCGTCAAATTCATGAATGGTTGCGCATTCTTGCCCGTCACTGGCGCGGGATTGGCTGGAGCCGCAGGTGCCGCGCCGACATCGGTTGCCCGTTCCGGCTGGGCGGAAAGTCCTTCGGCAATGGAGCGGTTGATGTCGAGAATCGGTTGGATCTTGCTGCCATCGAGATCGCCGAGGCGCTGCATCAAGTGCCGATCGACGAGAATTGAAAGCGCCAGAACGTTGTCTCTGATGTCCTTTGGCAACTCGCAAGACGGGTCGATGAGCGAGGCCTGGAAGATCGACCATAAGCGCTGATTGAGGATCAGAGCGGTCCGCAGAGCCTCGCCATTGTCGTCGGTGATTCGGGCGGCAAGGACGAGACGACGGGATGCCTCGGCCAGCGCCCAGGCCTCGGTGCTGCGCGGATCCATCGCTCTCGGTTGACTTGCGTAACCAGTCGCCGGCTTCATTCCATTCCCTCCGTGGCGCCATCCAGCCGCTAATTCGGCGGGAAGGGCCGACTGCTTTGCCTTCCACTATACCCTAGAAGAGCTTCGCCGTCGCCTTGAGAGCCCGGTAGTAGTCACCGCTATGCACCAAGCGTGCCACTTCCGTAAGCGCAACAAGATCGTCGGACCGGTGTCGCATGGTTTCCGCTAGGATGGCCTCGAATTTCACAAGGTTTTCCTGCGCGTTCTCCGGAAACAGGTAAATAAGCTGGATAATAAGGTAGAGCTGCTTCTCGATCGTATCGGCGGCACCATCTTTCATGACCTCACGGCCACGCAGAAAATTCGCCTTGTTAAAGAGATAGAAGCTACCCGGCTCTTCACCACGTCCAATGACAGCACCATTAACGATCACTTTTTCGCCGGGACGAAGGGTAAATTTGAGCGGCAAGGCGGGCCTCCATGAGATCTCGGATACCCGTTAACGCGCCTAGTTCCCCTAAACCCCCGGTAGCTCTCCGGTGGTCAATCGAACCTTTGGGATGGACGGGCAGCGGCGACGCCGCTGCCCGATCCTACCCAAGCTCCTACGATTAGAACAATCGCAAGATCGCCTGCTGCGCCTGGTTGGCAAGAGAAAGCGAGATCGTACCCAACTGCTGCCTGGTCTGCAGGGTCAGGATGTTCGCACCTTCTTCGTTCTGATCGGCGGCAACCAGTTTACTGGCGCCTTCGGTCAGCACGTCCGAGAATTCCTTGGTGTAGTCCTCTCGGGTTTGGATGATGTTCAAGTTGGTACTGAGGTTCGACGATGCGGCTCGCAGCGAGAGCTTTGCGGCATCCAACTGCTTGATCGCATTGTCGATGTCGGATCGGTCATTCCATCCGTTCTGGGCGAAGTCGAGCCTCAATCCCTGTCCGTTGGTTTGCACGTTCTGACTGACGACCGTCACGTTGCTGGTGTTGGCTTCGTTCAGCTGCACCGCAAGGTTGTTGGCATCCGATGCGTCCGTTGCCTGTTTGGTCGACAGGACGGCCGTTCCGCCGGTATTGGCCTTGCGAACGTCGAAGGCGATCGGTCGCTCGGCGGTGAATTCACCGCGAACCTTGAAGTTCAATTCCTGACCAGTCGTTTGGAACAACGTATTGGCGGAAAGCGAGAGAACGAACACGGCACCGCTATTGAGACCGCCCTGAACGCTGAACGTCAGCGATGCCACGGCGATAGCTGCGGCGTTGGAGAAGCCAGAGAGCGTCACCGTCTTCGACGCCGTCCCACCGAACTCGTCGGTGTATTGGAAGGTCGCCGAGGTCGATGTCGCGGTGATCGTGATATTAACGCTGGTCACCGTGTTGTCGGCAAAGCTCTCGGCGCTGTGCACGGCCACCGCCCCGATGCTGAAGTCCACGCCGGTCAAGGTCGTGCTGACTTCGCTGGCTGCGGCGGCTGCGGCAGAGGCAGTGAACTTCAATTCACCATAGTTGAAGGCAATCGAGGCACCTTGACCGTCGACCAGGGCGGCAAAGTTGTTCTCGACCGAGTTGGTCGCGCCCACAGACACCACGACAGTGACGGTGGCAGATGTACTGCCAACGGCATGAGCCACGACGCTGAAGGTTTGGAAGTTGTTCTCGGTGTAGTTGAAGGACGTACCGACCACGGCGATCGACACGTTATAGTCGGCCGACACGGCGGTGATGGAGTTGATGTTGATCGACGCAATCGCGTTCGAGCCAGTACCATAGGCAGCGCCCACGGCAGCGTTGTACTTCGACGATTGCAGCAACTGGCGCTCGTCGACGGTGAGGCGGGCCGTGCCGGAATCGAAGGCGAAGGCGTTTTCACCATTCGCCAGCTTTCCCTGACCGAGCAGATTGAGCCCGTCACGCGTGATAATTTCACCGTTCTGGTTGGTCACTTGCAGCTGCAGGTTGACATTCTTTTCGATCACCGAGGTGCCGACGCCGGCGGTATCCGGGACGTCCTCAATGGCTTCGAAATCGATGTTGAAGCTGACCACGGTGCCGCTGGTGAACTTGGTCGAGAAGCGCAGATCGACACCATTGGATTTGGCGATCTGCCAATCCAAATTGGTGAAGGTCTGGGTAACCGTCTGATCGCCTTCCGACACGGTGAAGGTCTTGTCCTTGCCGGTACCGCCAGACAGCTTGACGATAACGGAGTCGTAGTTGGCATTGGTCGTAGAAGCAAAACCGTTGATCTCGAGGTTCGAGATGCCACGATCGGTCTGTGCCCGGGCGATATCGGCGCTGGAGCCGGAGATCGCACCATCACCTGTAACAGCGATCTTGTATTTGTCGGCCGAAACGACGTTGGTCGTGATGGCATTGCCGATGCCTGAGAGGGCATTGACCGCCGCCTTGGACGACGAGGTTGCATCGATCGTAAGACCCGAGCCAATCAGCAGGTTTTTGCCCTGGTAGCCTGAGTCGGCCGCGAGGCGATCGATCTGGCGAAGCAGGGTGTTGTACTGGTTGGCGAGACTGTTACGCAGCGACACGGACGACGCGTCGGTGCCCAACGAGCCGAGAGCCTGGGTGGTGAGACCGCGGGCCTGCTCGACCAGCTTTTCAATGTTCGTGATGCCGGTATCTGCCGATTTGATCGTGCTGATCGCCTGGCCGATACCGTCTTTGAGGCTGTTCAAGTCGCCAGCGCGCTGGTTGAGACCCTTAGCCGCGAAGAACTGGGCCGGACCTTCCAGAGCAGAGTTGATCTTGTTGCCGGTCGCCAGGCGGAGCTGGGTCCGCTCCAACTTGGTTGTCGTGTTTTGCAGCAGCAGGAGGTTGCTGCGTGTGCCAGCGGCAAGCTGGACTTCGTTCTGTGCCATAAGAATGCTCCCTTTGGAGTCGACGTTATGTCGAGGCTTTGCCCCAACAGCCGCAGGCAGAATGCAGGCGGCTCAGACAGGGAAGCAATTTCCCTGCCAAGTGGAAATTTTTGCCGAAAGTCCAGGGAGTTGGCCGTTTTTCGCAGGGCCAAACAGTTGTATGCTGGGTAAATTCTGCCGCTTTCGGCAATTATTGCCTAGGCGAAATTGTCCTAAGGGAAAAAGCTGCCCAGTTTGCAATGGTTTAGCGCTAACAGAATGTTAATATCCTGCCTAGGCGCTGGTACGAAAAATGCAGGGAGTCTGAGAAAATCATGCCCGGTGAGGAGCGGAGTGTCGTGGACACCATGTTGGACGTGATCGATTTCACCGGGCGCGGAATTGCACCGGAGTTGAAAGCACAGGCGAAGCTGCCGACGACCGGTCCTCTCGTGGCTGCTCAGAAGACGAAACTGAACCCTGGCGATCAGCGCAAACTCGATCAACTGATGGACCAAGCCGGCCAGGCACATCGTCAGGGCAAGATTGAGAGGGTCCGCCTACTCCTTGAGCAAGTTATTGAAATCCAGTCAGATAATGATCTGGCTCTGTTCAACTTGGGCATCGTTCTGCGCGATGCCAATGTTAACGGCAGGGCCGAGTTGATGTTCCGCCGGGCCATCAAGGCGAACCCGGAACGAGTGGAATGCTATCTGGCACTGGGGGACATGCTCTTTAGTCTCAAGCATGCCCTTTCAGCGGTGAAGGCCTATGAACAGGGTCTGGAACGCGCGCCCAACAACTTAACGATGCTGGTCAACTTGATGCGCGCGCGCATTGCCCTGCGCAACCCGCGCGATGTCGAGGCCCTGGCGCGCCGCATTCTCCTCATTGAACCCAAGGAAGCCGACGTCCTTTGTTACCTGGCATGGAGCCTGTGGCTGCAGAAAAAGGATTTGACAGAGGCTCTCACGTATATTGATCGCGCACTCGAAGTCACGCCCGATCACGTCCGCTCGCTGGCGGTGAAGGAGCGCATTTGCGCCGAGATGGGTGACGAGGAGACCCGACGCGAGGTCGAGGCCTGGCTGCTCGAACGGATGCGCCGCGGCACGATCGCTGACTTTCGCTGCGTGCGGGACATGTATCATTGGTCGGACGCGGCAGACAAATCCGTACTCTATCTTAACGAATACCTGGCTCATCACGAGTCCGACCCGGAGGCCGAAGCAGCAACTATTCAGGCGACGATGCAAGACGGCGACTTTGTCGAAGCGCATCGCATCGTCGAGAAGCTGGCGGCCCAGTTCCCGGACAAGATGCAGTTGCAGATGTCCCGCGCCCTCAATTTGTTTCGCTTGGGCAGGTTCGACGAAGCGATGCCGCTGATGGAGTCCCGCTGGGGGCGCGAACACAACGGCGGCAAGCTCGACTTCCCCGTTCCCGCGTGGAACGGCGAGGAAATTCGCGACGGCAAGCTGGTCATCTATGCTGAACAGGGCGTCGGCGACCACGTCATGTATGCTGGACATATGATCCCGGTCAGGGAGCGTGCCAGCCATATTGTCTTCGAGATATCGCCGCGCCAGACGACGTTGTTCCAGCGTAGCTTCCCGGATTTCGAGATCATCGAAAGAACCAATCTGCCGCCGCATTGGCGGATGGAGGAAGTAAAGGCCAAGGTCGCGGCGGGCGATCTCGCTTATGTGTTGGGCGAAGACTACCGGAACCTGCCGGGACGCGAAGGTTTCCTCATTCCGCACCCGGATCTGCTGCGTAAGTTGCGCAAGAAGTATCAGGAAAAGTTCCCCGGCAAGCTCCTGGTGGGGATTTCCTGGCGTTCCGGAAACCGGGACAGTGCCGGCGTTCGTTCGTTGGAATTGGAGAACTGGCTGCCGATTTTGCAGAATCCGAACTGCGGATTTGTCAGTCTGCAATACGGTGATGTCAGCCGCGACATCGAGGTGCTGAAAAGTGAATTCGGCGTCGAGGTGCTGCACGATCCGACGGTCGATGCCATGGGCAACATGGATCCCTTCACCTGCCAGGTGGCGGCGATGGACATCATCATTTCCGTAGACAACAGCACGATCCATTACGCGGCGGGGCTCGGCAAGCCTGTCTGGGCGATGCTGCCGATCAATTGCGACTGGCGCTGGCTGACCGAGGGGGACAAGTCCATCTGGTACGACAGCCTGCTCCTCTTGCGCCAACACAAGGGCGACACCTGGGAAGAGATGACGGCGAAGGTCGGCGGCATGCTGGCCAACGTCGACGTCGGCGAATTGCATCGCGCGCATGTCGGCATGCTGAAGCGTTGCGCAGAGACATTGCAGAAGTTCGGGCGCACCTCGGACACGGAAGATTACTGTCGTATGCTGCTCGAGGAAGACGCCTGCAAGGATGTGGCGCTTCATGGCATTGCGATCGCCGCGATGAATGTCGGTAAGCCTGGGGATGCCGTGGGAATTCTGATGCGCGCCTTGGAGTTGGCACCTGAACGCGCTGAATTGCACGCCGAACTGGCTGTGGCGCTGGCCGCCACCGGTGAGACCGGTGCCGCTGAGCGCATTGCCCGCGAGACGCTGCGCCGGTTCGGCGACAGCGAGGAGGCCCTGACCGCCATGGGCCAGATCCTGGTCCGCGAGGAACGCTATGACGAGGCCGGCGATTTCTTCGCGCGTATACTGCGCAAGGATGCCGGCCATATTCCAAGCCGGGTCCGCTTGGCCAAGATGATGGGGGCCCAGGGCGAGTGGGGGCTGGCGCGCGCAAATTATGACAAGGCGTTGAAGTTCGCGCCCACGTCGGCTGTCGCCCATGTCGGCGTGGCAGAAGCATCTCTACGGCAAGGGGATTGGGCGGCGGGCTGGCTGGAGTTTGGCTGGCGTTTCGGCACCCGTCCCGGTCTGCTTCCGCGCCATCTGGAGACGATCGACCCCAAGAAGTATCCTGCTGCCTGGGACGGCAATCATCTGAAGCGCAAACGGTTGTTCCTAAGGGCTGAGAGGTCGAAGGCCGAGCAGTTGCTATTCGCGCCGCTGCTGGCGGAAGCCGTGACTGAGGCACGATACGTCCTCGCTGAATGCGACCGCGAACTCATCCCGCTGTTGCAGCCGGTTTTCCCCAAGGTCGAATTCGTGCCGGCAGGGACATTGGACCCCAAGGACTTCCTAGATAAACGAATTCAGATCCAGACCAGCCTCGGTGACCTCGCGGCGCGGTATCGTGCAAACGCGGCTCAGTTCAATCAGGCACCGGCCTTTGCCTTGAAGCCGGACGAAGCGCTTACCCGGCAATTGGCTGGCGAATACCGCGAGGTCATGCCGAACCGCAGATTGATCGGTCTCAGCTGGCGGGGGGGTGACTGGTCTATGAAGTCCAGGCTGGTCGACTGGCTGGAACTGATGGATGCCGATGGCATCGCGGTTGTGGCGATTCAGCGCGACATGCCCCAAGCCGATCTCGATGAACTGGCGGCCACCGGCCGGAATATGATCGTCGATCCGCGCGGCCAGGCGAGTATCGAGGCCATGGCCGCTCAGATCGCGGCACTTGATGGTGTCATCGCCATCGATGACATGACCGCCCATCTGGCCGCGCAGCTTGGGAAGCGGGTGGTCAAGCCGGTATCGCGTGTTGACCATTGGTACTGGGGTGGCCCAAACTTCCAGCAGCCGTGGTATAAGAATGTGACGACTGTCTTCCATGGAGACGGTTCCGGACAGAATGACGTGATCAACCGCGCCATCGGCGCCGCTATCGCGCAGGCTTGACGCGATTGGTGGCGGCCTGTCCAGCAAGAATAAGACGGTCAGGCGTCGCGAAAGGTGTTTGAAATGAACCGCAAATCTCGCCGCACAGCAGCCAAGCAGCTGCGCACAGCGGACGTCAAGGGGACCGACGAGAATTCCGTCGCCCTGTTGCTCAACCAGGCGGTGGCGGCGGCGCAGGCCGGCAATTGGTTGGATGCCGAGAAAATTCTGAACCACCTGCTGGCGGTTGACCCGGACCACGCCGAGGCAGCGCACATGATGGGCATGGCGATGTCCAGCACTGGTCGCACAATTGAGGGCGTCGAGTTTCTGAAGAAGGCAACCGCCCTGAAGCCGAACGAAGCACTCTATTGGAACAACTTGGCTACCAGTTACACCGCGGCACGCATGCTCGCCGAGGCAGTCGATGCTGCGCGCAAGGCAGTCACTTTGGAGCCTGGTTATGCCATGGCCTGGGTGCGCCTCGGCGACGCGCTGAGCGACATCCGCGATTTCGCCCATGCCTGCGACGCCTATCAGCGCTATACGACATTGGCGGGGGCCGAGCCGGCGGTCCAAAAGCAGATTGCCAATTGCCTAATCAACCTCGGCCGTCTGGAAGAGGCGGAAGAATGCCTCAAAGCACTGCGCGCCAGCCTGCCCGGCGACATCGAAACGCTTGGCAATCTTGGCGCGGTGCTTGTCGCGCGCCACAAATACGCCGAGGCGCTGCCCTGTCTTGAAGCGGCGACAGCTGCCGATCGGAAGAAGTATTCGGCGGCATTCAATTATGCGCGGGCGCTCGAGGGAACTGGCCAGACGGATCTGGCAATTCAATGGCTGCGCCGCGCCACAGCTGTCGATCATCGCAGCGACGATGCGTGGCTGATGCTCGCTGACCTTCTGCTGAAAGTTGGCCAGATTGACGAAGCCCTTGTCTCTGCCAAGCGTGCGCATGCGTTGCGGCCCAGTTCGACGGCGGCCGGCGATTTGTTGCGTCGGATCGACGCTGCCCGCAGCCCAGGAACTGCCCCGTCGGCCGTCAAAGCGCCGCCGACCATGTGGGATTTCCATCTCGGCGACGGCGCGACGGGGCCGGATCTGCCTGTCGGCGGTATCGAGGTCACCTTTGATCAGGGCGCGACCAACGGCCGCAACGTAGCGGCAACACCGGCCAAGGCACCTGCGGCCGCGAAGGCTGACAAGCCCCAGACCGGTGGTGAACCCCATATTGTCGATCTCACGGTCCTCAAGATCGGCTGACCTTCCTCATTGGCCAACGTAAAAACGGCGCCTGCGAAAGCTGGCGCCGTTTTTTGTTGTCCGGATGGCTCCCAAAAGATGAACCCGGCCCAGCGGGAGCGAATCGCTGGGCCGGGTTTGCCGAGAGCCGATCGGGGGATCGGTCCTCAGAACAGGCGCAGGATGGCCTGCTGCGCCTGATTGGCGAGGCTGAGTGAGATGGTGCCGAGCTGCTGCCTTGTCTGCAGCTGCAGCATGTTGGCGCCTTCTTCGTTTTGGTCGGCTTGCACCAGCTTGTTGGCGCCCTCCGCCAGCACGTCGATGAACTCCTTGGTGTAGTCCAACCTGGTTGTGATGACGTCGAGATTGTTGTTGAGCGCCGAGGCGGTAGATCGGAGTCTGATCTTGGCCGCATCGATCATGGCAGCGGCATTGTCGATGTCTGCCCTGTCGAGCCAATTGTTCTGCGCGAAATCGATGGCGAGCCCTTGTCCGTCGGTCTTCACGTTTCGGCTGATGACCGTAACCTGGTTGGTGTTGGTCTCGTTGAGCTGCACCGTCAGATTGTTCTGGTCGGTACCATCCGTCACCTGGATCGTATTAAGGGTCGAGGTGAAACCGGTTTGTGCGGCACGGACATCGAAGCGCAACTCATCCGGTGCGGTGAAAGCGCCGATCGCGTTGTAATGCAGCGTCGCTTCGGCATCGGCGCGCAATGACGTGCCGCCGATTGTGATCTGCACGACAGCGCCGCTATTAACGCCGCCGCTGATGACGAAGCTCAGAACCTGGGCGGAATTGAGGTCGCCCGTGATAAGCGCCTTGCCGCCATATCCGTCGTCCAGCACGAATGTCGACGCCGAGCCATCGGTCTTCAAATTGATGGTGATCTTGTGCGCCAGATTGTCGGCCATGCCGGTGATGCTGGTCAGAGTGACGTTGCCGGCAGAGACTGCGCCGCCCGTGACGTTCTCTGTGGCGTTGGCCTGCGTCGCATCCGATGCCGAGGCGACGGTGATGCCGTTCAGGCCGCTGCGCAGGAAGTTGATATCGACGCTTTGGCCGTTATCGGCGATCGAGCTGAATGTGACGACGCCATCGGCGCTGACAGAGATTGCCGCTGTCGAAAAGGGACCCGTCGCCGTCACGGTATAGATGTCGAAATGGCCGGTCGTGAAATTGAAATTGCCGGCGGTCGCCGACGCCGTGATGTTGTAGGTGAAGTCGTTTGAGATTCCCGACGTCGAAATCACAGGCGTGCCGACGATGCCGCTCGACGCACGGCCGTAGGACTCGCCGATCGCGGCGCTGTAGGCCGACGACTGCAGGATTGTGCGCTCGTCGATGGTCAGGCGCGGTGTACCGGTGTCGAAGTCCCAGCTGTTTTCGCCATCGGCCAGTTTCTGCTGTCCCAGCAGATTGTTGGCCGAACGTGTAATCTCCTGGCCCACGCCGTTGAAGTTGGAGACATTCACGCCGAGGTCGATAAGCTTCTCGACGACCGAGGTGCCGAGACCGTTGGTATCGGCAACGTCGTCGATCTGATCAAAATCGATGTCAAAGTTGATGTGCGTGCCGCTGGCGAACTGGTGGTCGAAGTTGAGCACCTGGCCAGTCGACTTTGCATCTGCCCACTGCTGCAGTGTGAAGGTCTTGGTGACAGCGACGTCGCCCTCTGTGATGGTGAAGGTCTTCGCCTTGCCCTTGCCGCCGGTGTAGCGGATCGAGACTGGGTCAAGGTTGCCGGCCGTCTTGCTTTGGAAGCCGCTGATCACCAGATTGCTGATGCCGCGGTCACGCTCCGCATCGGCAACGTCGCTGGCATTCGGCGCAATGCGGCCGTCGCCCGACACATCGATGACGTAATCGTCCACCTTGGTGACGTTGGTAACACGTGCTGCAGTCACGCCGGGCAGCGCGTTGGTGGCGCTCTTCGACGACGAGGTCGCATCAAGACGCAAGCCGGAGCCAAGCAACAGGTTTTTACCCTGATAGCTCGAATCCTCGGCCAGCTTGTCGATCTGACGCAGCAACGTGTTGAACTGTTCGGCCAGCGACTTGCGGAGGTCGACCGAGTTGGCGTCGCTGCCGAGGTTCTGATAGGCGGAGGTGATGAGCCCCTTCGCCTGCTCGATCAGGGTTTCGATCTTGGTCATGCCGGTGTCGGCAGCCCTGATCGTCGAGACCGACTGATTGATCGAGTCCTTCAAAGTGGCGAGATCGTCGGCGCGACGGTTGAGGCCCTTGGACGCGAAATACGCCACTGGACCGTCGATCGCGCCGTTGATCTTGTTGCCCGTGGCAAGGCGCTGCTGGGTCCGGTCCAGTTTCCCGGAGATCTGCTGCAGCAGGAGGAGGTTGCTGCGGATGCCGCCGGTTAATTGAATGTCATTGGTCGCCATCTGGGTTCTCCCGAATGTGTTCTGCGACTTGGGTGGATTGTTTCTGACCACCTTGTGGCGCCTGTCGCCACGTCTCGGGAGGCTTTAATGCAGCTATCGTGCCAATTCATAAATTATTGATATAAAATGATAAAAAGCATATTTTTGATTGTGAGCGGCTATGCCGCCTTTGCCGGGTCTGGAAGAATCAGACCAGTGGACGGGGCAGCTTTTGCTTACTTTTCGTAAAATGCGCGGCGTTGGATGCGCCTGTCGCGGGGCCGGTCAGCTGTTTTGCCGATGATTGTGCGTGCCTGTGCAAGGTTGACGCAGGCAAGGGAGGAGGCCATCGCTTCACCACAATATGATGTGGTTGGGCACTTCATCCTATTGCAAGTTTTGAGGGGTCGTCCTATCTTGGAATCTGGGTGACTTTAAGTTGGTGTAGGTTTGTCAGTTTTCTATTCCGACACCTGCACCGTTTAGTTCACCCCTTCATGTTGCACTCTCACCCGTGAGAGGCGGGCAACATAGGCGAGGAACGTTTCGGAATGGTAAATGTCGCACAGGCATTGAGTTCGGGAGTCAGCGGCGCTGCGCAATACGCGCGGGCGTCTGCGGCCTCGGCTGCCTGGTCGACTGAGCCGGTGGATAACGCGGCGGCTCCCGAAGCTGCGGCAGCGTTGCCCGCAGAGCAGACGGTTCTGTCGGTCGACCGCTCCTACCGCTACAACAGCTTCGAATTCTCCTACCGGCAGGATTTTGGCAAGATCGTCCTGATCCGGCAGAGGCCGGATACCGGTGAACTCGTCCAGCAGTTTCCGTCCGAATACTATTTGCGCAAATATGCCGACAGCCAACGTGTGGCGCAGAGTGCCGCCAACGAGCAGTCAAATACCGGTTTTCGTCCTGGCACCAGTACCGGGACCGGCACCGGCACCGGCACAAAGCAGACATCGGCGGGTTCGACCCCGGTTGTTACGACCACACCATCGCCTGCTCCGCAGCAGCCCGCGCCAAGTGTGGCGCCAGCCGCCCCGTCCCTGCCATCGGCACCTGCTTTGCCGAGTGCTGGGGCCAGCCCGAGCGCACCCGTCAATCTGACCGTTTAATTCTGCAAAATCAGACGATTGAATGGTGACGTGAAGTGTCGCCCACAATCATGCACGCTGCTGAACGGCAACGGGGCAGGCAGCAGCTTGGCGCCGCGACTTGGTTGCACTGCCGCGATTGTTATAGCCGGTGACGGCGGCGCGCTTGTCGTCAAGCGCCTGAACAACCGCACGCATCACGCGCTCGTTGACGTCGCGCATAGCTTTGAGCGCGCGAAGATTGTCCTGGACCGCGGTCTGGAAGCGCTCGGTCGCCTCGGTAAGTTCGTCGCGGAGGGCGGCGCTCACGTTGCTGATATCTTCGCCGGGTTCGCGCAAGGCCAGGGTGAAGGCCTGGTAGGCGTCCGCCAAGGCGACCTTGTCCATCTGCAGCTGCTTGAGCTCGGTGGGCTTCAGGCTGCGCATCAGTTCCAGTTCGCGCTCCATGCAGCTGATGAGCTGCGAGGTGATGGCCAGCAATTCCGTCATCCGCGTTGTCTTGTCCATCACGCAACCTCCTGAATTTGCAGCAATTGCTTCTGCACGATATCGGCGATACCCAAGGAATGCGTGCGGGCGATGGCCTTGCCGTATTCCTGATTGAGCAACCCTTTGAACATATCCTCGCCCTCGCCACCGCCGGTGACGGGGTCGGGCTCGACGTCGGACGAGATCTGGTCGAAGACGAGGCCCGCAAAGAAGGCCTCGAAATCCTCGGCAACCTTGGCGATCCCGGCGGCGTTGCGCGGCATCTGCTTCACGCCCGGCGTTGCCTGCAGGCGTGGATCCATCATGACGGGGCTGGTGCTGAGATCGGTCATCCTATTGCACCGTGATATCGGCCTGCATAGCGCCGGCGGTCTTGATCGATTGCAGGATTGAGATCAGGTCGCGCGGGCCGACGCCCAGCGAATTGAGGCCGGCCACGAGTTCTTCGAGCGTCACGCCATCGTTGAGGATAGCCAGCTTGCGGTTGGGGTCTTCCTGCACATCGATATTGGTGCGCGGGACGACGGTCGTAACGCCGGTATTGGAAAATGGTGAAGGTTGAGAGACTTGGGGCGTTTCCGTCACGCGAATAGTGAGGTTGCCCTGGGCAATCGCCACCTTACTGATGCGCACGTTCTGCCCGATCACCACGACGCCGGTATTCTCGTCGATAATGACCCGCGCCTGCTGGTCAGGCTCGATTGGGAGTTGTTCGATATCGGTGATGAGGGAGGTCGGATTGCCGCCATATTGGGCGACGTTGAGTTGCACGGTGCCAGAATCCATGGCGCTGGCGGTCCCTGCGCCGACGAACTCATTGATCGCATCGGCAATCCGCCGCGACGTGGTGAAGTCGGGATTGCGAAGAGCGATCTTAAGCGATTGCAATTGCGAGAAATCGAATGGCACTTCGCGCTCGACGATGGCGCCGCGTGTGATACGGCCGGAAGTCGGCACGCCGCGAACAACAGTCTCGGCGGCGCCTGTCACCTTGAAGCCGCCGATCGTCAACTGGCCCTGGCCGACGGCATAGATCTCGCCATCGGCACCCAACATCGGGGTTGCGAGCAACGTGCCGCCCTGCAGGCTGGTGGCATCGCCAAGCGAGGAAACGGTGATGTCGATCTCGGAGCCTTGGCGGGCGAAGGCGGGCAGGGTGGCGGTCACCATGACGGCGGCCACATTCTTCGGCTCGAGGTCGGCATTGGCCTGGTTCACCTTGACGCCCAGGCGCTCCAGCATGCCGATCAAGCTCTCGCGGGTAAACGGCGCCTTTTTCTTCACGTCATCGCCGGTACCGTCGAGGCCCACGACCAAGCCATAGCCAACAAGCTGGTTCTCACGCACGCCTTCGAACTCGGCGATGTCCTTGATTCGTGAGAGAGCATGCGCCGGCCTTGCCGGCAAAGCGGCGGTCAGGATGATCGCTACGGAGGCCAACAGCGAGGTCAGCTGCCTCAGTCGACGATATCGGCGGTGATGAAGGTTGGTCGTCATTGCGCACTTGCGTCCAATCGGGTCGGATCTTTGTCCGCCCTGGGCGATGCGAGTTCCGTGCCACGCGTTAGCTTCTTGGATAAATGAATTATTTCAGTTGGTTAGTCGCAAATCATGCGGCGATGCCGAGACGCGGTGGTCCCGGTGGGGGCGAAATGCCTGGTTTCGACAGTACGCGCGCGGCAGAATTTGCCCGCTCTGCCCGCCGTCTTTGCACGGCCAAGTTGTTAATTCTTTTAATCTTTTATTAGCCCGCCATGCTACTATATGAGGATGAATCGGTCCCCCCGATCCAGGTGAGTGCGTGGCCATAAAAATCGACCCAGTTTCGCCAAAACCGGTCTCTGCCAATCGTCGTGTTGGCGGTACGGCGTCGGCTACCGGTGGCGGGGAGTTCGCCAAGGCTCTGGGAGAAACCCAGGCGGGTGGCGGCCATCCCGTGTCGATGTCGATGAGCGTCAACTCGCTGGCCGTCGTCTTGGCGGTGCAGGAAACCCCGGATGCGGCCAAGGGTCGGGCGCGCCAACGTGCCCGCGACCGTGGCCTCAAGATGCTCGATTTCCTCGAGGAGATCCGGGTCGGTCTCCTGATGGGCGCCATTCCGCGCGAGCGCTTGGAGCAACTGGCGCAGATGGTGCGCGCGAAGCGGGAACAGATTGACGATCCCAAGCTCACGGCGATTCTTGACGAGATTGAACTGCGTGCTGCCGTGGAATTGGCCAAGCTCAGCCGCTGACCATTGTCCAATTGGTCAAGAAATTAATCATTTCAATAATTTGACTGACCGAAGGAGCGATAAAACGCACTTGCGGGCAGCGGCCTTTTGCCTATACTCCGCGCCAAATTCGTCCCCGATTCCAACCCGTTTGAGGGGCGAAGTGGCAACGACAAGTCGAGACCACGCATGAAGCCTTTGCTGTCGCCTGACTACCGGCCCTCCGACAAAGAGCCTTTCATGAACCCTGTACAGCTTGAGTACTTCCGCCAGAAGTTGCTGGCCTGGAAGGGTGAGCTGCTTCGTGAATCGGGCGAGACCTTGAGCCATCTCCAAGAAGAGAGCTTGTCCGAGCCAGATCTGGCCGACCGCGCCTCGCTGGAGACCGACCGTTCCCTGGAACTGCGCACCCGCGACCGCGAACGCAAGTTGATCCAGAAAATCGACGAGGCCATCGGCCGGATCGAGGACGGGTCCTACGGGTTTTGCGAGGAGACCGGCGAGCCGATTTCCTTGAAGCGTCTGGAAGCCCGGCCCATCGCCACCTTGTCGCTGGAAGCGCAGGAGCGCCACGAGCGCATGGAGCGAACTCACCGCGACGATTGATCGACCCAATCGATCGGTTCAGCTCTCTCGATCGACCGGGACGATGGTCAACCACGGCCATCGCTGGCGATAGCTTTCGGCTTTTGCGCTGACACCCTTCATGCTGGGGCAGTGCGCGTTGGCGACCAGTTCACCGCGCGTGAGTTCCGCCAATCCAAACGGCGCATGCAGTTCCAGGCTGCCATCGCTCTGCGGCCGCAATCCGACACAGGTGCAGCGGATCTGGAAGCGCCCGATGGCTTCGGCGGCCCTGGCGACCGGCGGATAGTTGCCCCCGAAGCGATCCCGATACCAAAGATGCACACGCGCCTGGTTCTTCAAGTCGATCAGTGCGTCGAGATCGGCAAAGACCATCTGCGCGCGCTGGATCGCCGCATCCTCCGCCGCGTAGGACAGATCGGCATCGTCGAAATAGAAGATGTCGTAATCCTTGATACCTTCCGTCGCCGGTCGGCCGGACAGTACATTCCAGTAAGACTGAAAGACGCTGCCGGCGACGAGCCATGCGTCTTTCAGCCCCAGCATCGGCAGACGCTGCAAGATGGATCGGTTGATCGGATTGGCAAGCGCCGCGTTGACGATATCGACCATGCCGCGAGCTTAACAACAATTCCTGAATTGGCTAAGCGGATAGACGGCTAAAAAAAACCCTTCCATCCGGGTGGATGGAAGGGAAGTCGCCGTCATGAACTCTGGCGTGAGGCGCATCCGCGAACGGTTGCGCTCAGCCTGCAATCGCGTACCAGGAAAGTTTAGAAGGGGAAGAAGATGTCGTAGACCTGTTGGCCGAAGCGTGGCTGCTGGACGTCGGACAGCGTGCCCTTGCCGCCATAGGCGATGCGGGCCTCGGCGATCTTGTCGTAATTGATCTCATTGACGTTGGAGATGTCTTCGGGCCGGATCACGCCGCCCACCGTGAGCTGGCGCAATTCGTAGTTCACGCGCACCTGCTGTGACCCCTGCAGCACCAAATTGCCGTTGGGCAAAACCTGCGTGACCACGGCGGCGACGCGCAGCTTGATGGCTTCCGATCGGTCGACCGTGCCGGATCCCGTGGTGGTCGATTTGCTGTCCGAGTTCACCAAATTGCCGGCGTCGATACCGTCGGGAAAGATATCCTTCAGCATCGTCTCATAGCCCAGCAGATTGTCGAGGCCGGCGCTGTTGCTGCCGTCGCGGGTTTGATCGGTCTTGTTGTCGAGCTTGGCTTCGTCGTCGATCTCGATCACGACCGTCAGGATATCGCCGATCTTGGCGGCGCGCTGATCCTTGAAGAAGGCACGGCTGCCCTGGCGCCACAGCGAATTGGGCTGGCGGACATCGACCGAGGGCGAGGGCATCGGCAGGCTGACCGGTTGATAGTTCGGGTCTTTCTGCGGGTTCTCGATCGGATCCATCGATGGTTCATTGCCGATTCCGGCAACGCGATCGATCATGTTGCCGCAGCCGCTGAGCATGCCGGCGCCGAGGAGCGATGCGAGCGTGACGGATAGCGTGAAGCGGCGATGGTGGCATGGGCGGGCCATGGCGGCCTCCTTCAGTTCAGGGTGAGCTGGCCGGCGACGGGGATCACGATCGTGCTCGCATCCCGAACGATGCCGGTCAGTTCTTTTTTGCTGTTGACGTTGATGACGCGGATCGGCTGGCCGATCGCCGCATCTTCAAGCGCGCGCCCGGTCACGGTGAGGTTCATCTGCCCCGACTGCAGGGCCAGGGTAATCAAGGTGTTCTTTCGAATGGCCGGGGTCATCACCAGATCGCTGCCGCGTAGCATCTGGCCGGTGCGCAAGGGGCGCTTGGTCGTCATGCCGACCAATTGGCGGCTGTCGGTGACGACATTGCCGATCAGCCGATCAGTGCGCACCGAAATCCATTGCAGGTCCGCTTCCTGGACCGTGACACCGGCACCCATGGCGTGATTGAAGACGGGAATGTCGATGGTTTCGAAGATCGACCCGGAAACCTGGCGCTGCAGGACCGTCGGACCGTCGGCCGGCACGACCAGGGTCGCAGCGAAGCGCTGGCTGGTCGGGTCGTATTGCAAGTTGCGAATGCCGATGGTCGGCGAGATGTTCGTCGGCAAAGTGAATTCTACATCGCCACCGTCCAGCACGAGATCCAGCCGGGCATCATTGCCCGCGCGCTCGTGAATGGCGTCGTTGATGGTCGCCACAACCTGGGTCGTGTCGATGCGCTGGCTCATGCGCCCGACCAGCACCTTCTCGAATTTCGAATCCGGCTGCCAGTCGAGATGATAGGCGCGGGCCAGCTGACGCAGGAAGCGCGCGTCGAGAGCGATCGTCTGGCCGGGCGCCGGTGCCTGGGCGATCGGGGTGTCGCCGACCGAAAGCGATTCCATGAATAGGTCGCCCAGCCGCACGACATCGTCATCGACCATGACGTTGTTGCGCAGACTCAGACCTTGCGCGGCTTCCGCCGGCACCACCTCGCCGTCGCCGGTGCTGGCGATCAGCTCTTCGGCCCGGACCGCGGTGTGCATGGCGGCGGTACTTATCATCAATGCGAGGGCAAGGACGCTCGCATGAATTGAACGATGTGTCATGCTACGCCTCCCTACCGGATGTTGGTGACGGTCGCCATCATGTCGTCAGACGCCTGGATGACCTTTGAATTGATCTCATAGGCGCGCTGGGCGGCGATGAGGTCCGTCATCTCGCTGACCATGTTGACGTTCGACTGTTCCAGGAAGTTCTGCTGCAGCAGGCCGAAGCCGACGGCGCCCGGATTACCCGTGGTGGGGCCACCCGAGGCCTCGGTTTCGAGCAACAGATTATCGCCGCTCTGCTGCATGCCGGCGTCGTTGATGAAGGTTGCCAGCTGGATCTGGCCGAGCAGGGTCGGCGCCACCTGGCCGGGGATCGTGACTTCCACCTGGCCGTTGCCATTGATGGTGATGTCGGTTGCGTTGTTGGGAACGGTGATGTTCGGCACGATGGCAAAGCCGTCGGCGGTGACGAGCGTGCCGTCATTGGCCAGGCGCAGCGCGCCATCGCGCGTGTAGGCGGTGGTGCCATCGGGCAGGGTGACCTGCAGATAGCCGCGCCCCTTGATGGCGATGTCCAGCGGATTGTCGGTGGGAATGAGCGAGCCCTGCTCGTTGATGCGATAGACGGCAACGGCCTTGACGCCGACGCCGATCTGCACGCCGGCTGGCACGATGGTCGCTGTATCGGACGATTGCGTGCCGACGCGACGTTGGTCCTGGTAGAGCAGGTCGGCGAATTCCGAGCGGCTGCGCTTGAAACCGGTGGTCGTCACGTTGGCGATGTTGTTGGCGATGACGTCGATGTTCAGCTGTTGGGCGAACATGCCGGTCGCGGCTGTGGTGAGCGATCTCATGATGCTGTCTCCCGTCCGGTGTTAGGAGCTGGGGATGATGTAGTTGACAGCACGGCGCATGCGCTCATGCTCGCCTTCCAGGAATTTCTGGGCGGCCTGGTAGTTGCGCTGGACCCAGATCATGCTGGTCATCTCGCGGATCGATTCCACATTCGATCCTTCGATCATGCGCTGCTGTACCTTGAACTGATCGGTGGTTGCCGGCTGTGGCGCCTGATCGCTTGCGAACAAGGTGCCGCTGCCCGGCTTGAGGGCGGCATCATCGGCAAAGGTGACGACATCCATCCGGCCATAAATGACCGGGGTGTTGCCGCCTTGCGTGCGATCGGCGGAAACGGTGCCATCGGCGGCGATCTGAATGGGGCCGTCATCCGGATTGATGATGAGCGGTGCGCCGCCGGCGAGGACCCGGAAGCCGTCGCTGTTCACGACCTCGCTCGCCGCATTCAACTGGAAGCGGCCGTTGCGCGTATAGCGCGGCCCGTCGGGGGTCTGGACGACAAAGTAGCCCTTGCCCTGGATGGCGACGTCAAGGTCGTTGCCGGTCGTTTGCAGCGGGCCTTCCTTGAGGTCGCGATAGCTGGCGAGGTCCTGCACATAGGACAGCTTCACCGGCTTTTCCGCCTTGATGAGGTATTCGCTGAAGACCATCCCCTCGGATTTGAAGCCGGGGGTGTTGGTGTTGGCCAGATTGTTGGCCACCACGTCCATCTGTCGTGTCAAACCGAGCTGCCGCGACAGCACGATGTAAGTCGGTGTTTCCATGACGGTGCCCTCAAAGGGTCAGTTTCGTCCAGCTCTGCGGCTGGTAGCGACCTATATGCAGACGCCATGCCATTAAATAATATCATATAAATCAACTACTTAATCAGACTGCACGGTCATGGGGGCAGAAACTGCCCCCGGCAAAAAATGTGCCGGCCCGGCACAATTTGCGACGCCGGGACGGGCCATCGGTTCACCGGATATTAACCATCCTCGCCTAGTTTAACCCCATTGCCCGGCTGCATATTTTCGGCGCCAGCGCCACGTGGCCAGCACCACCAGCCCCGGTTTTGGCGCCGCATGGCGGCCAGGGGCCATTTGGGATGTCGAGGGAAAATGGCTGAGGAAGGCGCAGAAGGCGCACCACAAAAGAAGAAGATGAGCGGCAAGAAACTGGTGCTGTTCATCGTGCTGCCATTGTTGCTGCTGGGCGGCGGCGGTGCGGCGGCCTATTTCCTCCTGTTCAAAGAGGATCCAAAGAAAGCCGAGGCCGGTCACGAAGGTGAAGCCGATGCTGCGGCGGCCGAAGAAGAAGCCGCCGCCGAGGACGAGGCGCATCCCCCCGTCTTCATCGAACTCCCGAAGATGCAGGCCAACCTCATCATGACGGGCAAGAAGCAGCCTTTCATGGTGACGACGCTGGTTCTGGAGGTGGGATCGCCTGAGGAGCAGAAGCTGGTTGAGGAATTGCAGCCGCGAATCGAAAACGAGATCGTGACCTATCTGCGCAGCCTGCGACCGGAGGATATCCAGGGGGCGGCCGGCCTGCAGCGCCTGCGCGAGGAGTTGCTGCTGCGGGTCAAGGCGGCGGCGAAACCGGCCAAGGTGAAAGATATCCTCTTTAAGGAAATGCTGGTTCAGCAATAAGATGGCATCGGAATTGCTTGATTCGTGCGATACTGGCGCCAATCGAGGTTAGGGCATGATCGACGATCCTGAAGAGGAACTCTCGGAAGAGGAAAAGGCAGCAGCCGCTGCCTGGGGCGACATGGCCGATGACGACGGCGGTGGCGACGGGGCCGATGGTGCTGGCCAGCCCACTGGGCCAATGTCCAATCGCGTCCTCGACCAGGATGAGATCGACAGCCTGCTCGGCATCGCCAAGGGCGGTGAGGGCGAAGAAAAGACCTCCGGCATCCAGGCCATGCTCAACAGCGCGCTCGTGTCCTACGAGCGTCTGCCGATGCTGGAAATCGTCTTCGACCGGCTGGTGCGCATGCTCTCGACCAGCCTGCGCAATTTCACGTCGGACAACGTCGAAGTCAGCCTCGACAACATCACGGCCATCCGTTTCGGCGATTACCTCAATTCGATCCCGCTCCCGGCCATGCTGGGCGTGTTCAAGGCTGAGGAGTGGGACAATTACGGCCTGCTGATGGTCGATTCCTCGCTCACCTATTCCATCGTCGATGTGCTGCTGGGCGGTCGCCGCGGCACGGCCGCGATGCGCATCGAGGGCCGTCCTTACACGACGATCGAGCGCAACCTGGTCGAGCGCCTGGTCAATGTTGTGCTCAATGACCTGACCGCGACCTTCGATCCGCTGTCACCGGTGACCTTTCGTTTCGAACGCCTGGAAACCAATCCGCGTTTCGCCGCCATTGCCCGTCCGGCGAATGCCGCCATTCTGGCGCGTCTGCGCGTCGACATGGAAGACCGCGGCGGACGGCTCGAACTGATGCTGCCCTATGCGACCCTGGAACCGGTTCGCGAACTGCTGTTGCAGATGTTCATGGGCGAGAAGTTCGGTCGCGATTCCATTTGGGAAACCCATCTTTCCGGCGAGCTGTGGCAGACGGATGTGAAGATCAATGCCGTGCTCGACGAAGTATCTGTGTCGCTCAACGAGGTCCTTAACTGGAAGCCTGGAAGCCGGCTCGACCTCGAAGTGACGCCCGATTCATTGGTGGAGCTGCGCTGCGGCGATGTGAAGCTGTTCAACGGCCAGATGGGCCGCAAGGGCAAGCATATTGCCGTCAAGCTCCACGACCGCCTGATCAAGTAAACGGATCGGCAGGCAAGATAGCTGATGATGTCATTCGGTCTCATCACCGATTTCATACTCGTTGCCTTGCTGGCAGCGACGCTCTTCTATGTTCTCAAATTGCTGCGGCGATTGGGCGAATTGCAGAAGGACCGCGACAGCTTTCAAAAACTGATCCAGGATTTCACGGCCGCGACAACGCAAGCCGATCGGGCCTTGGCCGATCTGCGTATCGGCGCCGATGGTGTCGGGCGCGAGCTCGGCGAGCGCATCGGTAAAGGGCAGGGTGTCATCGGCGAATTGCAGCGCAGCAGCGAAGATCTGAAAATGCTGATCGCCCGCGCCGAGGCAGCGTCGGACAAGTTGGAGACGCAACTGGGCGCCAGCCGCCAGGCGCCGCCGCCACCTCCCAAGGTGCGCAGCGACGGGGACAGCGCCGTGGCACAGGATCCGCAAACCCAAGCTCTCCTGTCGGCCCTGGGCCGCATTCGTTAGGACCGCTCCATGCCCGACAGCGCTCATACTGAATTGACGACGGCTGCCGGGCAGGGGGCCAAAACAACCATGCCCCGCGTTCGCCTGTTGCCAGCCTTGGCGGGTGTCATGGCGCTGGTCTTGACGATCCGTGTCGGCGACGTTTATCGCAGCATTTCGGTGGGAATTGGCAGCGAGACGCAGGCGCAGACCACGCCCGCCACCAATGCCGCCTCAACGGCGGCACCCGCGCAGAATGCGGCGGCAACGCAGCCAGCCAATGCCGCTCCCACTCAGAATGCTGCCGCGACTACGCCCGCCGGCAATGCCGCCCCGACCGAACCGGCGGCGACATCCGAAGCGACGCCACCCAAAGATCCGCTCGAATACACCGATGAAGAGGTCGAGGTGCTGCAGCAGCTCGCCAAGCGTCGCGAGGAACTGGAGCTGAAATCCAGGCAGCTCGACGAACGCGAGGCGATGGTGGCAGCGGCCGAACAGCGCATGGAACAGAAGATGGCGGAGCTCAAGGCCCTGCAATCCACGGTCGAGGATATTCTGAAGAAGCGCTCCGATGAGGAGGAGCAGCGGTTGCAGGCCCTGGTCCTCACCTATGAAAAGATGAAGCCCAAAGACGCGGCGCAGGTTTTCGAGGAACTCGACATGGACCTGCTGGCCGATTTGGTCAGCCGGATGAAGCCCTCAAAGTCGGCACCGATTCTGGCGATGGTGACGCCGACGAAGGTCAAGGAACTGACCTTTGAGCTGGCGCAACAGAAAACCCTCCCCCTGGCGCCTTGAAATAATTGGCAAATTTGTTTCAACGGGGCTTAACTCCGGTTTAACCTATTTGCTGCAAATTCAAGACCGTACGGGGCAGAAACTGCTTCATAAACGGACAGAGTTGGAGTGAGAGGGAACTGATGTCGGTCGATCTCAATATGCAGGTGCTCATCGTCGACGATTACAAGACGATGCTCCGCATCATCCGTAACCTTTTGAAGCAGCTTGGTTTCAACAACGTCGATGAGGCGACGGATGGATCCATGGCGCTGCAGAAGCTGCGCGATAAGGATTACGGCATGGTCATCTCGGACTGGAACATGGAGCCGATGACCGGCATCCAGTTGCTGCGCGAAGTACGTGCCGATGCGCGTCTCAAGAATCTTCCCTTCATCATGATCACGGCGGAAAGCAAGACCGAGAACGTGATCGCGGCGAAGGAAGCGGGTGTGAACAACTACATCGTGAAGCCGTTCAACGCCGCCACGCTCAAGACCAAGCTGACTTCCGTTCTCGGCGCATTCTAAGCCGATCGAACCGAGCCAGCATTAGAGAGCCAGCGGCATGGGGGCCGGTATGACTGCGACAGTTCCGCCAGAATTAGTTCACCGTTTGACCGCGCTTAAGGGCCGTATGCAGACAGTCAGCCGTGATGAAATCGCCGAAGTCGTCAGTAGTCTTCTGGCGACGATGGAGGGCGATCTTTCGGATGACAATCTGAAGCTCTATTCCGAACTCGAATCACTCGCCAAATACATTGCCACCGCCAAGAGCGAGATCGCAGCGCTGCGGCCCGATGAAATTACCGCCCAGCACCTGCCCAAGGCGACCGATGAATTGGACGCCATCGTCGGTGCGACCGAGGAGGCGACGAATGCGATCCTTGGCGCCATGGAAAGCCTTGAGAATGTGGCCGGCGAACTGCCGCCGGAACTCGGGGAAAAAGTCAGCGAGGCCGTGACCCAGGTCTATGAGGCCTGCAACTTCCAAGACATTACCGGCCAGCGCATTACCAAGGTGGTGCGAGCCCTCAAACATATCGAGGAAAAGGTCGACGCGCTGGTGGCGGCCTTTGGTGATGAAATCGCCAAGTACAAGAAGGCGCACCCCGAAGCGGAACCGGCGCCGCTCGTAGAGCAGAAGCCCAGCGATGCCGACCTCCTCAACGGGCCGCAATTGCCCGACGATGCCTCGAAACAGGCCGAGATCGACGCCTTGCTGGCCAGTTTCGACTGATCGACTTCCCAGCGCGGCCGATGGCCCGCCCAGGTGGCGATTGCCGCCGATCCCGATTATCTTGCTGGGATGATCAAGCCCACACCTGAGTCGGCCATTTTGCAGCGCGGGCGCCGTTTGGCGACCGTGTCGTTTTTGGCGCTGGCACTGGCCCTGCCGGCCGGCATTGCATTGGCCCAGGAAACCGTCGGCGTCCGTGGGCAACTCTTCGACGATTATGGCCGTTTGACGCTGGACTGGCCGAAGGCTGCGCCCAAGGTCGATGTGGGCGTTACTCCCCAGTTGATGACATTGCGCTTCGACCGGCCAGTGGCGATCGACCCGGCTGCTTTGCGCGCTGGGCTCAAGGCCTATATCCGCGGCGCCAGCCTCAGTGCCGATGGCAAAACGCTGGAACTCTCACTTAAAAAGCCGGTGACTTATCGCCTCGATCGGACGGGTAGTCGCCTGCAGCTTGACCTGGCGCAGCCCGGCGAGGCCGTGTTTGCCAACAAGGCAAATGCCCCGGCGGAACCGCCCGCGGCACAGGCCAGCACGCAACCGCCGGCCACGCCATCCGCGCCACCGACGTTGAACCCGGCGGCACCGACATCCGGGCCGAAGGTGAAGTTGCGCAGTGGCGAACACAGCGGCTATTCGCGCCTCGCCCTGGATTGGCCGGGCGTCGATTTCTCGGTTCGTCAGGAGGGCGACAAGGCGATCATCACCTTTGCCAAGCCCGGCCAGCTCGATTCCGGCTTCCGCCTGCCGCCGCGCCTGCGCGGCGTGAGAGCGACGTCGACGGCCGATGGCGGCCTGGCGCTGGAGCTGCAGCTGTTACCCAATGTCGGCGTCAATGCCTTCCGCAACGGCGGCACGGTCGTGTTCGATCTGGTCGACGGCAGGGCACCGGTTGCAACACCGGCCGCAGTGGCAGCGGTGGCCGAACCACCTGCTGCCGAAAAATCGCCAACCGTCGCCGAACAGCCTGCCGTCGCCGAACAGCCTGCCGAACCAGCCCCGGCGCAACCGGCACCGGCACCAGCCGTTGCGGCGGAACCAAGCTTCCCGGTTCCGGCCCTGGAAACGGCGCCACCGGTCGGCGCGGAACTGCCATCGGCGACGGCGTCGCCGGCACCCGCGGTGGAGATTGCGCCACCGGTCGTCGTGACCAAGGAACCGGCAGTGACGAAGACGGCCAAGCCGCCCGCACCGGTCGCGATTGTCGCATCGGCAGCGCCGGCCGAGAACGGCGCCGTGCTCAATTTCGGTTTTCCCAAAGCGACTGGGCTTGCTGTCTTCAAGCGCGGCGATTCACTGTGGCTGGTGTTCGATCGCCCGGGGCCGGTCGATATTGCGGGGCTGGTCAAGTCGGCGCCGGCGCTGACCGGCCTGTCACAGGTGGAGACACCCTATGCGACAGCCCTTCGCATTCCCGGCCTTGACCGCCTGGGCGGTGCCGAGGCCGGCGCCACGGTCAGCGGCGACGGCCGCAGCTGGCAGGTGACGCTTGGTCGGGGGCGCAATCTGCGGCCGGGGAAAGTGATCGATCAGCGGCGTGAATCCTTGGCGAATGGCGGCGCTTCCCTGTTGCTGCAGGCGACCAGGCCTGGACCGGTGGTGACGCTCAACGATCCCGACGCCGGCGACGCACTATCCGTCATTCCGGTGACGGCGGCTGGCGCCGGCATTGCCGACGGCGCTGCCTGGCCCGACTTTCGGGTCCTGCCCAGCTTTCAAGGCGTCGTCGTTGTACCCATCAGCGACCGCACGCGGGTCGAGGCGCTGCCGAACGGCGTCGTGGTGACGACCGATGGCCAGCCCGGTTCGCCGCCGAGCCCGACCGTTCCCCAACCGATGGCGGAAACAGAGCCACCCCCGGTTGAGGGCGGTGCGCCGGCAACCGTTGCGGCTGCGCCGGAACCCGTGGCCGAGGCCAACCCGCCGGCCACGACGTCACCCACGGCGGAGGCGGCGCCGGCCGTGGCCGACGGCATCTTCGACCTGCCGCGCTGGCGGCGTGGTGGCGAGGCGGCATTTGCCGAGGATGAAGCTGCCTTGACGGCGGCGATCGAACAAGCACCCGAGCATGACAAGCCGCAGGCACGGCTGGCGCTGGCGCAGTTTCACTTCGCGCATGGCCGCTATCCCGAGGCAATCGAGGATCTTGCCTTGCTCGACAAACTCGCCGATGACGGCAACAAAGACGTGCTCACATTGCGTGGCGCTGCGCAGGCTTTGTTGGACCGGGAGGCCGATGCTGCGGCGGACCTCAACCGGCCCGAACTTGCCGACGTTCCGGAAGCCAATCTGTTTCGTGGTTACGTCGCTGCGCGCCAGCACGACTGGCCGGCAGCGGCCACGGCGTTCGGCAAGGCCTTGCCCGGTCTCGACGACTACCCGAAGACGGCGCGCATGTTGTTGCGGCGTGCAGGTGCCGAAGCGCTGATCCGGGCCGGCAATGCGGTGGGCGGCCAGTCGTTCTTGGATGCCATGCGGCTCGATATGCCGAGTGCCGAGGACCAGGCCTATTATGACTATCTTACCGGCCTGCAGCAGGCGGCGGGAGAGGACAAGGAACCGGCCATCAAGACCTGGTCCGCCTTGGCCGAAAGCCCCGTCAGCGAAGTTCGTGCGCGCTCGCAATTCGACCTGACCGAGTTGCAGTTGAAGGAAGGGAAGATCGACGCGCGGCAAGCTGCAAAACAGCTTGAAGCATTGCGCTTCGTCTTTCGCGGAACGGATTTCGAGTTTGATCTGCTTGATCGTTTGGGCGGGCTCTATGTTGAATCGGATCAGCCGCGCAAAGGCCTCACGACCTTGCGCCAGGCGGCCACGAACTTCCCGAAGAATCCGAAGGCGAAACATGCCGCCGAGGAAATGAGCAAAGCCTTTCACGATCTTTATCTGGGCAACCGGGCCGACCAATTGCCGCCGCTCACCGCCGTGGCACTCTATGACGAATTCCGGGAACTGACGCCGAGCGGCGCCGACGGCGACAAGATGGTGACTGCCCTTGCCGATCGCCTGGTGAAGGTCGATCTGCTGGACGGTGCCGCAAAGCTGCTTGAGAACCAGGTTGCCAAGCGCCTCACGGGCCTCGACAGGGCAAAGGCCGGCACGCGATTGGCGGCCATTCGGCTGCTCGACGGAAAGCCGGACCTGGCGCTCGAGGCGATCAAGGACAGCGAAGTGCCGGATATTCCGCCAGAGGTTACGGCCCAGCGTCGCCGCTTGCAGGGGCGCGCCCTCTTTGAAACCGGCGATACGCTGAAGGGCATGGCGCTGGTGCGCGACGACAACAGCCTCGATGGGCTTTGGCTGAAGGCAGATCTTGCCTGGCGCATGCGCGAATGGCCGGCCGCCGCCAGCGCCCTGGCAAATCTGGTCGCTGCCGAGACCGACCGCCTCGCTGAGGAGGAGCCGTCGATGCGGCCGCCGGCAGATATCACGGCCGATCCTGCTGCGGCACTTGCAGAGACTGGCGACGATGGTGCCGCCGCCGCCAAGCGCGACGAGCTGTTCAACAAGGTCCTGGCGCCGCTGGTGCTCAATCAGGCGGTCGCATTGTCGCTTGCCAACGACCGCCCCGGTTTGCGCATGCTGGCCAAGGCGCAAGGCAAGCAGATGGAGAAAGGGCCCTACGCCACGGCGTTTGCAACACTGACATCACCGAGCAGCAGCCTTGCCGACAGCATCAGCGCGGCCATGAAAAGCGTCGACCAACTCGGCGCTTTCGTCGACGACTATCGCGAGCGGCTCAAGAAGGAAAGCCTCAGTGCGCCGGAGACGGCAGCGGATGCAGCGCCCCCGCCGGAGGCCACGCCCACGCCATAGCCGGTTGACGGGTCAGGTCGTGCCGAAGCTGCGGACCAGACTGCCGGCCACCAGATACCAGCCGTCGACCATCACGAAGAAGATGAGCTTGAACGGCAAGGCGATCATCACTGGCGGCAGCATCATCATGCCCATCGACATAAGGACCGAAGCGACCACCATGTCGATGATGAGGAAGGGTAAGAAGACGAGAAATCCGATCTCGAAGGCGCGCCGCAATTCCGAGATCATGAAGGCGGGCACCAGCACCTTCAGCGGTGTTTCCTCAGGCGTCGCCACTTCGTCGATCTGCCCCATATCCATGAACAGCCGCAAATCCTTTTCGCGCACCTGGGACAGCATGAAGGTGCGGAAAGGGGCGACGCTGAGGTTGAAGGCCTGTTCCTCGTTGATCTTTTCTGCGATCAGCGGGGCGATGCCGTCGTCATAGGCCTTCTGGAAAGTCGGCGCCATGATGAAGACAGTGAGGAAGAGGGCAAGGCTGGTGAGGACCATGTTGGGCGGCGTCTGCTGTGCGCCAAGCGCCGAGCGTAACAAGGAAAGGACGATCACCACGCGGGTGAAGCTGGTAACCATGATGAGGATGCCGGGTGCTAGCGACAGGACCGTCATCAAGGCAAGCAACTGGATGATGCGGCCAGTGGTGCCGCCATTCGGGCCGCTGCCCAGATCAAGGTTGAGGCTTTGTGCAAGTGCCGGACAGGCGCTCAGCAACAAGATTGGCAGCACCGTCAGCAGGGGCAGGCCGATTGAAGCAAGCCGCCAGGCATTTGTGCGGCGGCTCGGTGTCGACGATGGGTTCATGGCTGATGGTTTTCCTGGGGTTCCGCACCGGATCCAGCGGCCGGGCGGAGGGACGGCGGTTCCTGACGGACCAAACCGCGCGCGGCGGCAAGGCGGGATGGGGTTGGACGAGTCATCTCCTGCTCGAAGGTCGCGCGTTCGATACCGCGCTCGACCACCACATCGCCTTGCGGTCCGAGCAGTAGCAGATGCTCGATGTGATCGCGGCGAACGAGCACAAGGCGATGCCGCGGACCCAAGGGGGTTGTTTCGAGTACCTGGATGCGCCGCCGATTGTCGGCGCGCAAAGCCCCGCCGAATCCGAAGCGACGCAATGCCCAAGCAAAAATGGCAATGAGGCCGAGAACCAGCAGCAGCGCCAGAACGAAGCGGAGATAGGTCTCATACTCCATGGCGGGATCCGGGTCGGACTAGGCTCGGCGAGGACACGGGATCACTTCCGCTCGGGCGCGGAGCCGGGTTTCTTGCCAGGCCCAGGGCCATAGGCAAGCTGGGCACGCAACCGGCGGTCGGCCTGCTGCAGGTCGAGCGACAGGTCGACATTTCTGCGCCGCAAGGTGAAGTCGAGGCGGTCCAGTTCCCCCATCAGCGTCTCGAGCGCTGGGCGCAACGGGCGCGCCTTGTCGACGGACAGCGACCCGACGGCATCGCAAAGCACCGCGATCCGCATGGCGAGCAGATCGAGTTCAACGAGTTGCCCGGCATCGGCCATGACTTTCGTCTCGTTGATCATGGCTGCCAGTTCGGCAATTGCCGTGGCGAGGTCCTCGTGCTCCGGCAGTGACTGGGGCGCGCTCATGGTGTCTCATCCTGCGGTCGGCCATTGGCCCGGTAGATATAACTGAGGATCTCGGCGACGGCGGCAATCGCATCGACCGGGATCTCGGCGTCAATTTCGACGGCTGCCAGCAATTCGACCAGATCGGGATCCTCGCGCACCGGCACGCCCTTGGCAAAAGCGATCTCGAGAATCTGCTCGGCCACGTTGCCGCGACCGGTCGCGACGACCCTGGGTGAGCGCGGGCCGCCAGCCGTCTGGCCGGCGGTAGCGCCCATCTTGGGCTTGTGGTCGAGCGCCACGGCAATCGGCACGCGCTCCTTTGGCTTTTGCCATCGGGGGCGCCGGGGGCCGATCTCATCCTCGTCGCTCGCACCCATTCTCGGCTCCATGGGACCGATTCTCGGCCCGTCGGGAAGTGTCTGACCTCTTATACTATGTTCGCCAGCTGCTTAACGAGGCCTTAACGATGCGGCAATATGGTGCTGAATCAATATCTTCGGTGACGCCCACACCCGGGTGCGTGAGATAGGCCCAATTTGCCGAGATTTTTCATAGCATTTTAGGTAATTTAACGGGATCTTAAGGGCTGGCGGCCAAAGTGGCCGGGAACGCCGCCTTAACAGGCGGATTTTGGCCTGCCTTGGCGGGTGTCCGGGAGCGAAGCGGATGGACTTTACCAACATCCCATTGTTCGAGCGGTTGACCGAGCGCATGAACTGGCTCGGCCAGCGCACGCGCGTCCTGTCGCAGAACATCGCCAACGCCGACACGCCGAGTTACCAGCCCAAGGATCTGAAGCCGATCGATTTTGAAGCCGAGATGCGCAAGCTGGAGCCGGTCGAACCGGCCCGTACGAATAAAAAGCACCTCGTCGGCACCGTCGCGCCCGTTGGGGATTTCGATCCGAAGAAATCGAAAAAGACTTACGAAACGGCGCCGGTCGGCAATGCCGTGGTGGTCGAAGAGCAGATGATGAAAGTCTCCGAGACCCAGATGAATTACAACATGGTGGTCAATCTCTATCGCAAGCACATCGACCTGTTCAAAACGGCGATCGGTCGCGGTGGCGCCTGAGCGCATGGGCCGGCGCGGCGATATTCCGGCGACGATAGGAGCGTAGCATGGAACTCTTCGATTCAATGTTCATCTCGGCCTCGGGCATGCGGGTACAGGGTGAGCGCCTTCGCGTCATCGCCGAGAACCTTGCCAACGTCGATTCCGTTGGCGAGACGCCGGGTGCTGATCCCTACCGGCGCAAGACCATTACCTTCCGCAACCAGCTCGACCGCGAGATGGGCGTCGATCTGGTCAAGGTGGCCAAGGTCGGAACGGATCGGAGCGATTTCCGCAAGAAGTACGAGCCCGGCAATCCAGCCGCCGACAAGGACGGCTATGTCAGCCTGCCCAATGTGAACGCGCTCGTCGAAATGACCGATATGCGTGAAGCCCAGCGTTCCTACGAAGCCAATCTCAAGGTTATCGAGGCCTCGCGCACCATGCTGTCCCGCACAATCGACGTTCTGCGCTAAAGGCTGAGGAGCCAAGCATATGGCCGATTCGACCATCAACGCAGCCCTGAATGCCTACAACAATGCCGCCAAGGCCTTGGGCACGGGGGGCATGGAAGCCCGCGAAACCGAAGGGCCGAGCTTCAGCGAGCTGCTGCAAAACATCAAGACCGATGCCGTCCAGGCCGGTAAGAACGACGAAAAGCAGAGCATGCTGGCAGCGGCCGGCCAGGCCAATGTGACTGATGTCGTGACTGCGGTTTCCGCCGCCGAAGTGACGCTGCAGGCCGTGACCGCCGTGCGCGACCGGGTCATCTCCGCCTACCAGGAAATCATGCGTATGCCGATCTGATTGGCAGAACATCAAGTCTGCGATCGGTCGGCTTCGTGATACACTTGCGCCATGGATGAGGCAGCACTTCTCGAAATTGCCCGTGACGCGGTCATCGTGACACTCAAAGTGGGCGCGCCGATCATGTTGATCTCGCTGGCGGTCGGCCTCCTGATTTCTCTGTTCCAGGCGTTGACGCAGATTCAAGAAGCGACACTGACCTTCGTGCCGAAGGTGGTGATCGTCTTCATCTCGCTGCTGCTGCTGGCGCCTTTCATGCTGCATGCGTTGACGGACTTCTTCGAACAGATCATGGCGCGGGCGAGCGGCTGAGGCGGGGTGATGTCCATCGAAGCCTTCCTCACCGGGTCGCTCTTCCAGTTTCTCCTGATCTTCGCTCGAATCGGCGCGGCGATTTCGCTCATTCCGGGCTTTGGCGAGGTCTATGTCGCCGTGCGCTCGCGGCTCGCCTTTGCCTTGCTGATGTCCTTTGTCCTGATGCCGATGGTCAAGGATATGATCCCCATATTGCCGCCGGAACCGATGGCCATGGCATTGCTGGTGATCAGCGAAATCCTGGTGGGATTGTTTTTCGGCATGATCTGCCGCCTCATCCTGCTGGCGACGCTGTCGGCGGGCATGGTCATCGCGTTGCAGATCGGCATAGCCAACGCCTTTTCAAGCGACCCGACGACGGCACAGCAAGGTGCCATCACCGGCAATTTTCTCATTGCTGTCGCGGTCGTGCTGATCTTTGCCACCGATCTCGATCATCTGACCTTGCGTGCCTTGGTCGGCACGTACGGCGTGTTTCATCCGGGCGAAGTGCCGCCGTTGCAGGACGTGGCGAACATGATCGCCCGCGTCTCGGCCGATTCAATCCTGCTGGCGCTGCAGATGTCCGCGCCATTCCTGGTTTATGGCGTCGTTCTGGTCGTCGGCATGGGGCTGCTTGCGCGACTTATGCCGACGCTGCAGGTCTTTTTTGTCATCATGCCACTACAGCTTCTGGTTGGCTTCGGCCTCATGGCGGTGACCGTCTCGGCGTCCATGATCTGGTTCCTTGAGGTCTATCGCAATCATCTCACCGGTTTTGCGGAATAGGTGGGATAGGCGATGTCCGAAGACAGCGATGACTCGCAAAAAACCGAAGACCCGACGTCAAAGCGGCTGGACGAAGCCCGCAATGAAGGCCGGGTTCCGAAATCGCAGGAATTCAACCATCTGCTGATGATCCTGGCGCTGACCTTGGCCGTGCTGATGTTCGGACAGTTCGCGGGCAAGCAGATCGCCAGCGTCGCTCTGCCGTTCCTGGAAGCGCCGGACCAGATACCGACGGATCTCGGTCATCTTCTGAATATCGCCTGGCGAACGCTGGGCTTGATCCTCCTGGCCGGCGCGGCGCCGCTGGTGCTGGCATTCCTCGCTGCGTTTGGCGCCAGCTATCTTCAGTTCGGCTTGCTCTGGTCGGCGGAGAACTTGATGCCGAGCCTGGACAAGATTTCACCGATGGCAGGCTTCAAGCGCATCTTCTCGTTGCACTCGGTCACCGAGCTCATCAAGGGCATCATGAAGATCGCGATCGTCGCGGCGGTGGTCGGTGCGTTCATCATGCCCAGCGTTGGCGATCTCCATCGGCTGATCGGCATGGACATGGTCCAGCTGATGGCGATCATCAATGACAAGATGCATATCCTGCTGATCGGTGTTTTCGCGGTGATGGGGGTCATCGCCGGAGCCGACATCTTCTATCAGCGTTACGAATATCTGAAGGGCCTGCGTATGTCGCGCCAGGACCTGCGTGACGAATACAAGCAGACGGAAGGTGATCCGTTGGTCAAAGGGCGCCTGCGGCAGCTGCGCATGGAACGTGCGCGCCGGCGCATGATGGGCGAGGTGCCGAAAGCGGATGTGGTCGTCACCAACCCGACGCATTACGCCGTGGCCCTGAAATATGATCAAACCGCCATGTCGGCACCGAAGGTCGTGGCAAAGGGGACTGACAAGGTCGCGTTGCGCATTCGCGAAGTGGCGGAAGGCGCCGACGTGCCGGTGATCGAGAACCCGCCACTGGCGCGTGGTTTGTACGCGGCGGTCGAGATCGACCAGGAAATCCCATCGGAATACTACAAAGCGGTCGCCGAGCTCATTTCCTATATCTTCAAGCTGAAGAAAAGGCGGCTCTAGGCGGCTGGATTTGGCAAGAGGATCGGCTAAACTCGGCCCGCGTTGATGGAAACGAGGGTCTGACCTTGCGCCGAGCGACCATTCTTTGCGGAATCCTGGCGGCGGCTGGCCTCATACCCTTGCCGCCCGCCAATGCCCAATCGGCCGAGATGGCGGCGACCAGCCCGCTCTGGCCGATCGTTGCCATTGGCGTCATCGTGCTGCTGATTGCCGCCCTGGCCGCCTGCCTGGTCGGCTGGCGCCGGACTGCGGCACGCCGCGATCTTCTTCTGGGCAGCCTCAATGCCACCAGCCGGGCGCGGCAGCTGATCGACCCGACCGGTCGCGTGGTCCTTGCCAACGATGCCTTTGGCCGCCTGTTTCAGGGGTCGAACGCCGCCCTGCCGCAATTGCTGATGTCGCGGGTCAGCGCCGGCTCGGACACGGCGGAAATCCTGCGCCAGCTCATATTGACCGTGGCCGAGGGTGGCCGCGGCCGCACCGAGATCGAGATTCCGCAGGGCGATGGCCAGACCGATTGGTTTGATGTCTCGGGACGGTCCATCATCGGCTTTCCCGGCCATGTGCTGTGGGGGGCGGAAAAGGTCACCGCGCAGCGGCAGATCGAAGACTTTATCCGTTCCGACCACGAGACGTTTGCCGATCTCATCGAGCATGCCCCGATCGGCTTCTATTCGGTCGACGAGAATGGCCGCTTCCTCTTCGTCAATTCGACCCTGGCGAACTGGTTGGGCCTGCTGCCGGACAACGAAGGCGGCTACCGCGAGACGCTGCACGACTTGGTGGCAGACAACCTGCCGCTCGATGCGCACCCCTACAGCCCGTTCCGCGACCCCCAGGCGCGCAGCGGCGAGGTGGCCCTGCGCGGCCCCAATGAACGTGCCTTTCAAGCCTTCATTCGCCATGACGTCGCCAATGTCCAGTCGCCCAATGGCAAGGGCATGAAGCTGCGCACGCGTTCCGTGGTACACGACCTCAGCCGCGAGCGCGAACTGGAAAGCGCGTTGCAGGTCTCCGAGCAGTACTTCCAGCGCTTCTTCGAAGAAGCGCCGGCCAGCATCCTGCTGCTCGACGAGAAGGGGCGGGTCGAACAGGCCAACCCGGCCTTCCAGCATCTGCTGATCGGCGCCGAATGGTCGCAGATGCCCTTCGTCAAACTGGTTCAACCGGAAGAGCGGGCGGCTGCCGAGGCGCATCTGGGGCAGGTAATGGCCGATGGCCGTGCCGGCCAACCCCTGACCGTGCGCCTGATCGGCGACAAGCAGCGTTCGGTGACCATCTATGCCTCGCGCCGCGAAGATCGTGGCCGCGCCATCGGCATGATCGTGCATCTCATCGACGCCACCGAACAGAAGCGCCTGGAGGCCCAGTTCGCCCAGTCGCAAAAGATGCAGGCGGTGGGCCTGCTGGCGGGCGGTATCGCGCATGACTTCAACAATCTGTTGACCGCGATGATCGGCTTCTGCGATTTGCTGCTGCTGCGCCATCGCGCCGGCGACCAGTCCTTCGCCGACATCATGCAGATCAAGCAGAATGCCAATCGTGCGGCCAATCTGGTGCGCCAGCTGCTGGCCTTCTCGCGCCAGCAGACGCTGCAGCCGCGCGTGCTCGACGTGACCGATGTGCTGGCCGAGTTGTCGCATCTGCTGCGCCGGCTCATTGGCGAGAACATCGAACTGATGATGGAGCATGGCCGCGACCTTAAGTTCGTCCGCGTCGATGCCGGCCAGCTCGAACAGGTCATCATCAATCTCGCCGTCAATGCGCGCGATGCGATGATCGAAGGTGGTCGCCTGCTCATTCGGACCCGGAACGTGACGACGACCGAGCCGATCAGTCGCGGCGTCGAGGTCATGCCGCCTGGCCCCTATGTATTGGTCGAAATCGCCGATACCGGTTCGGGCATTCCGGCCGAGATCCTGGACCGCATCTTCGAGCCGTTCTTTTCGACCAAGGCGGTCGGTTCGGGAACGGGGCTCGGCCTCTCGACCGTCTATGGCATCGTGCGCCAGACAGGTGGCTTCGTCTTTGTCGACAGCACGGTCGGCAAGGGCACCAATTTCCGCATCTATCTGCCCCAGCATGCGGCGACCGGCGATTCCGCGGCGCGGGCGGACAGCGCCGACGACCAACCCCGCGACCTCACCGGCATCGGCACGGTCCTGCTGGTCGAGGATGAGGATGCCGTGCGCCTGTTCTCAGCGCGCGCCCTGCGGAACAAGGGCTACAAGGTGCTGGAGGCCCGCAGCGGCGAGGCGGCCTTGGAACTGATCAACGAGCAGCTCAATGACATCGACCTCATCATCAGCGATGTGGTCATGCCGCGCATGGACGGTCCGACCTTGATCAAGGAAGTGCGCCAGCGCCGGGCCGACGTGAAGGTCATCTTCATCTCCGGCTATGCCGAGGACGATTTCCGCCGCAAAGTCGATGCCGGCGAGGAGGCGCATTTCCTGATGAAACCCTTCACCCTTAAGCAGCTGGCGACGAAGGTGAAGGAAGTTCTCGACTGACGGCCTGTGGATGGTGGCCTGGGGATTCCGTTGCCCAAACGAGAACGCCGCGCCCCAAGGGGCGCGGCGTTGTCGCAAGTCTCGCAGAAACTTGCCAGGAATCGATTAGATCGATTCCTTCAGTTCCTTGGCAGCGCGGAAGGCGACCTTCTTGCTGGCCTTAATCTTGATGGCTTCGCCGGTGGCCGGGTTGCGGCCCATGCGCGCCGGGCGCTTGCGAACCTGAAGGATGCCCAGAGCCGGGATGCGGATCTTGTCGCCCTTCTTCAGGTGCTTGCCGATCAGCGCCACGAGGTCGCTGAGAACTTCGTTGGCCAGCTTCTTCGACAGCTCGTGCTTCTCGGCGAGGTCGGTGCCAAGCTGCTTGAGCGTTACGGTCTTCTGTGCTGCTGCGGTCTTCGTTGCGGTTGCCATAATAAGCCCCTCTGTCACGGATGATTCCCAAGGCCGGAGCATAACGACGGCGGGAATGAGTCGCAAACAAAGAAAGCAGCCTGAAAACGATAGAAATCCGCTTGACGCGGGCCTTTCTGCAGCGCAATGCCATGCGGTGGAATGCTGGCATGTTTGGCATAAATGCCGAATCCGCTGCTTTCCGCTCGGTCGGCACGGTCATCAAAACGCCGGTTGCAGTTTCTGCGGGCTTTGATAAAACGGCTGGAAATGCTTGATTTTGCGGGATCGGGGTGTAGCTCAGCCTGGTAGAGTACCTGCTTTGGGAGCAGGGTGTCGGAGGTTCGAATCCTCTCACCCCGACCATTTCGCACCATCCCGTTAACGGGATGTTTCAAGCTTGAGGGGCAACCTGGGCCGCTCATGGAGGGCCCGAAAAATTCGGGGTCACCGAGCGGGGGCCAGTTTGGAGCCCTGAATTTGGCGCCCGATTCGGGGCCGTAGGAATGAAGGAAGCGAGGTTAGGAAATGGCTGCACGAATCTATCAGCCGGCAAAATCGGCGATGCAGTCCGGCCGTTCGGGCCGGTCCAGCGATTGGATCCTGGAATTCCCGCAGCAGTCGCCGCGCCGCGCCGATCCGTTGATGGGCTGGACGTCGAGCGATGATACGCGCCGTCAAGTGCGCCTTGTTTTTGCGACGCAGGAAGAGGCCGTGGCCTATGCGACGCGCGAAGGCATCGCCTATGAGATCGAGCAGCCCAAGCAGCGCAACCTGGCGACCAAGGCTTATGCCGACAATTTTAGATATGACCGCGTCGGTCGCTGGACGCACTGAAACGACGCGACGCCTCCGACCCCATAGCTCAGCTGGATAGAGCAGCTGCCTTCTAAGCAGCAGGTCGCGTGTTCGAATCACGCTGGGGTCGCCAGATTGCAGTCATGAAAAAGGGCGGCAGTGAACATCACTGCCGCCCTTTCGCGTTTGCAGATCGATGTGGCTTAGGCGCGGGCGGGCTGCGCCGATTTGCCAAGGACATTGTCGATCGCGAAGGCGCCGTTGCCGAGCAGGGCGACGATGCCGGAGATCACGATCAGGAACAGCGGATATTCCCAGCCGCCATTGGCAGCGCTGAACACCCAGCCATTGCCGCTGTGGACCCAAAGTGCGCCGAGCAGGATCGGGATCAGGACGACGGAGACGATGCGCGACTTGAAGCCGAGCACCAGGGCGATGCCGCCCAGCGTCTCGCCGGCGAAGGTCAGGTAGGCGAGGGCGGCCGGAAGGCCGAGGGATTCGAAGAACTGGGCCGTGCCGGCCAGGGTGAAGGTCAGATATTTCAGGATCACGCCATGGGCGAGATACATGACACCCAGCGACAGGCGCAGGGCAAAGGCCGCCAGGGCGGCATTCTTCTGGTCGATCATGGTTGAGCTTCCTTTGGTTTCGAGGGGGCGGTGGTGTGAAACCAATATCGGCTGTTGAATTTCTGATATAAACTGCCAATAAATTGCCATCCATTATTGCAGAAATGCACAGGTATGCCTTCTAATTCGCTGGAATGGAATGATTATCGCGTGGTGTTGGCGATCCACCGAACGGGGGGGCTGGCGCCCGCTGCCCGGTTGCTGGGTGTCAACCATGCCACCGTTTTCCGTCAGGTGAACGCCATGGAGGGGCGGCTGGGGGTCAGGCTGTTCGACCGCCATCGCTCCGGCTATGGCCTGACGGCGGCGGGAGAGGTGGCGCTGGCGGCAGCCGAGGCGATCGAAGTGCAGACCCTGGCCGCCGAGCGGCGCATGGCTGGGGGCGATCTCAGCCTGACGGGGACAATTCGGGTGACCGCACCGGATGACATGGCGCAGCGCCTGCTTCTGCCGATGTTTGCCGATTTCCGCGCGCGCTATTCCAAGATCGAGCTGGAGGTCATCGTCGACAACCGCTTCCTCAATCTTTCACGTCGGGAAGCCGATATCGCGGTACGACCAACGGCATCCGCGCCGGAGGCGATGACGGGCATCAATATCGGCCCCCTCAATATGACAGTCTATGGGACGGCGGCGTTCGCGGCCCGCATCGCCGATGGTGACGATCTGCGGGCGCTGCCTTGGGTTGGCTGGGAGGATGGCGCGGAAACGCTGCGCTTTGGCGGTTTCTATCGCAACCGCGGGCTCAGCCCCAGCTTTGCCTATCGCAGCAATTCGCTGCTGGCGCAGGTTGCGGGTGCCGAAGCAGGCATGGGGATCGCCGTTCTGCCCTGCTTTGCGGGGGACAGCAGCGCTTTTCTGCAACGGCTGGAGCCGGTCGATCCTGCCTATGCCACAAATCTGTGGCTGTTGACGCATCCGGACCTGCGGCGGGCGGCGCGCATCAAGGCATTTCTCGACTTCATGTCGGTGGCATTGCGCAAGAAGCGGCGGCTTCTTGCCGGCGATTAGCGGCTATTTCTCGCCGCAGCTGCCCAGCGACTGGATGGGGCAATCGGGCCATTCCGGGGCGTCGATCGGGGTGCTGCTGTAAATGACGACCAGGGCAGTCGCGGCCATCACAATACCGAGCAACCCCAAACCCCCGGCAGAGCTTTCGGGCTCGTCAGGCTTCGGTTCGGGGCGTAGCAGGTCATCTATCGGCAATTTGCCGAAGCGTTGAGGCGTCTTCACAATCTCATTCCGTCCAATGAGGCGCATGAGCGCGCTTTTTTATATGGGGCTTGGCGACCCCGATTGCAGCAGCGACATGGCGTCACAGACTGCTGGTTGCGTGGCTTCCGGGCTCGGACTCTTATTGCGCCGCCAATCGCACATATAGTTGCCAAGATTGGCTCGATGGGGCAGTTTTCGTGCAGCTAGCAGAAAAAATGGACCAGGGGGCAAACATGGCCGGCAGCTACGTGACAATTAACGCGCAAGATGGTGGTCAGTTCCGTGCCTATTTGGCGCTGCCGAAGGCCGGCAAGGGGCCGGGCATCGTCCTCTGCCAGGAAATCTTCGGCGTAAATGCCTATGTGCGCGAAACCGCCGATTATTATGCCGAGGAAGGTTACGTGGTCCTTGCACCGGATCTTTTCTGGCGCATGGAGCCCCATGTCGACATGGGCTATTCGCCCGAGGAATGGCAGCGGGCGTTTGGCTATTTCCAGAACTTCAATGTCGATAAAGGCATCGAGGACATCGCCGCCACGGTGAAGGCGATGCGCGCGCGGAGCGACTGTACCGGCAAGGTTGGCGTGCTCGGCCACTGCCTGGGAGGCAAGCTCGCTTATCTCACGGCAGCGCGCGTCGATGTCGATGCGGCGGTCGGCTATTACGGCGTCGGCATCGAAGGCTCGCTGGCCGAGGCCAAGAACATCAAATGCCCGACCGTGCTGCACTTTGCTGAGTTGGACAAGTATTGCGACGCCAACGCGCGCAACCAGATCATCGCGGCGTTCAAGGATCGGCCGGACATCGAGACCTATGTCTATCCCGGCGTCGACCACGCCTTTGCTCGGACAATGGGCGAGCATTTCGACAAGCCGGCCTCGATCATGGCGCATTCACGTTCGATCGCCGTGTTCCGTCGTGCGCTTGGGCCGCATTTTGATCTCTCGGCCCTGTGGGACGCCCATTGCTATCACGAATTCGCGACGCGCGATGTGGCGGCGACGATGAAGACGATGGTCGACCAGCCTTACGTCAACCACATCCCGACCATGACGGGGGGTGTCGGACAAAAGGAATTGGCGCGCTTCTATCAGCACCATTTCGTCAATGCCAATCCGGCCGATACCAAGCTCATCCCGATCTCGCGCACAGTTGGCGCCGATCGTGTCGTCGACGAGATGTTGTTCTGCTTTACCCACGACCGCGAGATCGACTGGATGTTGCCCGGCGTGAAGCCGACCGGGAAGTATGTCGAGATCCCGCTGGTGGCGATCGTCTGTTTCCGCGGCGACAAGCTCTATCATGAACATATCTATTGGGATCAGGCTTCGGTCCTGGTCCAGATCGGCCTTCTTGATCCCAAGGGGCTGCCGACGGCGGGAAATGAGACGGCTAAGAAGCTGCTCGATGAAAAGCAGCCGTCGAACACCTTGATGAAGCGCTGGGCCGAAAGCGCGGGGAAGTAAATGTCCAATCCGTTGAAGGAAAAACTCGCCGCCGGTGGCTGCATCGGTTGCCATTGGGCTACCCTTGGGTCGCCATCGGTCGCGGAATTGCTGGCGGAGTCCGAGCCGGACTGCATTCTTTTTGATATGCAGCACGGCCTCTGGGACCGTGCCAGCCTGGAATACGCGATCGGCCTCGTGCGGCATAAGACCATCCCCGCCGTGCGCAGCGTCGATGCCAGCGACTACGCCATCGGCCATGTGCTCGATGCTGGTGCCCGGGCGCTGATCGTGCCGATGGTCGATACCGCCGAACAGGCGCGCGCTGTCGTGCGCGCGGCGAAGTATCCGCCCATGGGCGGCCGCTCCGGTGGCGGCACGCGGCCGATGCTGGATTACAAATCCTATATTCCGAACGCCAATGACGACATTGTCGTCGCCGTCATGATCGAGACGGCCACAGCCGTTGCCAACGCGGCCGAGATCGCGGCCGTGCCCGGCATCGACATGCTCTTCGTCGGCCCTTTTGACCTCGCGATGTCGATCGGCACCTTCCCGGATTTCGGGCCGAAGCATGAGGCGGCGGTGCAATCCGTCCTCACGGCGGCCAAGGCCGCCGGCAAGACTTGCGGCATCTTCACGCCCTATGCGAGCTTTGCTGCCGACCGCCGTGCACAAGGTTTCCAGTGGGTGGTTCTTGCCTATGACCAGGCCTTGATCCAGGAGCCGGCCAAGGGTGCCGTGAAGCACGCGCGGACCGGCACCGGGCCCGACCTCGTGAAGGATGCCGTGGCCCTGGTCAGCGGTGCCAATGGCGGCATTGGCAGCGAAATCGCACGTGCCCTGCTGCGCGCGGGGGCTGCCAAGATCTATTGCGGCGCCCGCCACGTCGACAGCCTGCGTCTGCTGACGGCGGTGGCGCCCGACAAACTGGTTCCGGTCCAGCTCGACGTGACCGACCCGGCCAGCGTCGCCGCGGCTGCCGGGGCCTGCCCCGATGTCAGCCTCCTGATCAACAATGCCGGCTGGAATTCCAATGAAGGCGTGTTCAGCGGCAACGGTCTCGACAATGCGCGGCGGGAGATGGAAACAAACTACCTGGGAACGCTCGCGCTCTCGCGCGCGTTCCAGCCGATCCTTGCCAAGAACGGGGGTGGTGGGCTGGCCAATCTCATCTCGGTCGTGGCCCACAGCAACGTACCGTTGATGGCGACTTATGCTGCCTCCAAAGCGGCACTGCTGTCGCTGACCCAGGCCTTGCGCGCCGAGCTGCGCAAGCAGGGTACGCATGTGATGGGCGTTCTGCCGGGTGCCGTCGACACACCGATGACGCCGGGTTTCGAAGGCATGAAGATGCGCCCGCAACAGGTAGCCGAGGCCCTGATCCAAGGCCTTCGCGCGCGGATGGAGGATATCTATCCTGGCGGGATGGCATCTGGCGTCTTCAATGGCGTGGCTCTCGATGCCAAGGCGATCGAGGGGGATTTCGCCAATTACCTGCCGGCGGAAACCACCGTTCGCGCCAAAGCGTGAGTACTGACGACCACAGGCCATGATCGTCGTCGACAACATCACCAAGCGCTTCGGCGGGATCCGCGCCGTTGACGGATGCTCGTTGCAGGTCGCCAAGGGATCGATCACGGGTTTGATCGGGCCGAACGGCGCTGGCAAATCGACGCTGTTCAACATCATTGCCGGCCTGTTCGCCCCGGATCATGGCAGTGTCTCATTGGACGGCACTGACGTCACCGGATGGCCGGCGCATCGATTGTTCTCACAGGGTCTGGCCCGCACATTCCAGATTGCACACGAATTCGGCCGCATGACGGTGCTGGAGAACCTGATGGCGGTCCCGTCAGGTCAATTGGGCGAACACGTCGCCAGCGTCTGGCTCAACTGGCGAAAGGTCCGGGCCGAGGAGCGCATCATTCGCGAACGTGCGGAGGAGGTCCTGGCCCAACTGCGCATCGACCACGTGAAGCACGAATTGGCCGGCAACCTCTCCGGTGGGCAGAAAAAGCTCGTTGAACTGGCCCGCACGATGATGTGGCAGCCAAAGGTCGTGCTGCTCGACGAGATCGGCGCCGGCGTCAATCGGACCTTGCTCGCCGAGATCGCCGGCGAGATAGAGCGTCTCAACCGCGATTTCGGCTATACCTTCTTTGTGATCGAGCACGACATGGACCTCATCGCGCGGCTCTGCTCGCCGGTCATCGTCATGGCGGAGGGCAGAGTGCTGACCCAAGGTTCGATGAGCGATATTCGCGCCAGTGCCGATGTGATCGAGGCCTATCTCGGCGGCAGGAAGGCCTGATCATGGCGCTGCTTGAAGCCCAGGGCATGATCGGCGGTTATGGTGGGATGGACATCCTCAATGGCGTCGACCTTACTGTCGGTGCCCATGAGATCGTCGTCATCATCGGCGCCAATGGTGCAGGCAAATCCACGGCGATGAAGGCATTGTTTGGCTTGGTGGCCTTGCGCGAGGGACGCGTGTCGTTGGACGGCAAGGATATCACCAATGCCGCGCCCAACGCGCTGGTGGCCGCCGGCATGGGCTTCGTGCCGCAGGAACGCAATGTCTTTCGCACGCTGACGGTCCGCGAAAATCTCGAGATGGGCGGCTTCCTGAAGCCGGCCGCGCAAGCGCGGGTGATGGAGCAGGTGTTCGACCTTTTTCCGGTCTTGAAGGAAAAGGCCAACCAACCGGCCGGCGAGCTTTCCGGCGGCCAGCGCCAGATGGTCGCCGTGGGGCGGGCGCTCATGACGGAACCCAGGCTCCTGATGCTCGATGAACCGACTGCAGGCCTTTCGCCCCTGATGATGGAGCAGATCTTCGACCGGATCCTTGCCATCAACAGGGAAGGGATCGGTATTCTCCTGGTCGAACAGAATGCGCGCCAAGCCCTGGCGATTGCCCATCGCGGCTATGTGCTGGCGACTGGGCGCAATCGCTTCACCGGCACGGCGGAGGCGCTGCTCGGCAATCCCGAAATCGGCCAATCCTTTTTGGGTGGATGAGATGCAAGCCCTGGCCGATTTCATGAATCTCTATTTCCTGCCGGGCGTCGCTGTGGGGTGCATCTATGCCCTTGGCGCCGTCGGCATCTCGCTCATTTTTGCGATCCTGCGCTTTGCCCATTTTGCCCATGGCGACGTCATGACCTTTGGCGCCTACGTGGCCTACAGCCTGGTGGCGAGCCTTGGCTGGTCTGTCTATCTGGCCTTGCCGATTGCCGTCATCGCCGGCGCCTTGGTGAGTGTGGTCGTCGACCGCCTAGCCTATCGACCCTTCCGCAAGAGTCCCGGCATCATCGTCGTCATTGCCTCGTTCGGCGTCATGTTGGTTCTGCGTTCGCTGGTGCAGCTGATCTGGGGTGTCGACGTCCTCAATTACGAGACGGGCATCCGCAAGCCGGTCGAACTCTTTGGCGGTTTCCGCATTGCACAGAAGCACATCATCATCATTCTGGTCTCTGTCGTGATCGCCGCCGGCCTGCACTGGTTCCTCAGCCGCAGCCGGATGGGCAAGGCGATGCGCGCGATGAGCGACGATGCCGATCTGGCGCGCATCTCGGGCATCGATACCGAACGCGTCGTGCGCTGGACCTGGCTCATTGGCGGTGGCCTGGCTGCGGCGGCTGGCGTCTTTGCCGGCATCAATTCGAAACTGCACCCCAGCGTCGGCTGGGATCTGCTGCTGCCGCTGTTTGCGGCGGCGATCCTGGGTGGGATCGGCAAGCCATATGGCGCCATTGTCGGTGGCCTCGCGATTGGCGTGGCACAGGAAGTGGCGACCTATCCCTGGATCGCTGACATGCCGCTGGTCCCGCCCGCCTACAAGAATGCGGTCGCCTTCTTCGTCATGGTCTGCATGCTGATCTGGCGGCCGACGGGGCTTTTCAAAGGGCGGGTGCTGTGATGGATCAGCAGTTCCTTGGCCTCTTCATGTATGCCCTGTCGCTGGCGACCATGTTCGGCATCTATGGCGTCTTGTGCCTGGGCCTCAACCTGCAATGGGGTTTCGCCGGCCTCTTCAATGCCGGCATTGCCGGCTTCTTTGCCGTCGGCGCCTACAGCACGGCGATCTTGGCTTCACCTGACAGTCCACATTACCTGGGCGGCTTCGGCTGGCCGCCCATTCTGGCGATCCCGGTCGCCATGTTCCTGTCGGGCCTCATCGCTTGGCCGATCGGACGCATCTGCCTTGGCCTCAAGGGCGACTATCTCGCGATGGCGACGATCGGGATCTCGGAAATCATCCGTCTGGTGCTGAAGAACGAAGATTGGCTGGCCAATGGCACGATGGGTATTTCGACCATCCCACGGCCCTTCGAAAGCCTGGGGCAGCCCTGGGGTAACGTGGCCTTTCTCGTCTTCGTGCTGGCCGTAATGCTGGCTGTCTATGTCGCTCTGGAGCGGGCCTGGGTGTCGCCCTGGGGCCGCGCCATGCGCGCCATACGTGACAACGAGCTGGCGGCGGCGGCCATCGGCAAGGACGTGGTTCGTTTCCGGTTGGAGGCTTTCGTCATCGGCGCCGCCGTGATGGGCCTCGGCGGGGCCCTCTCCGCGATGTATTTCAAGTTCATCGGTGCCAGTGCCACCGAACCGTTGCTCACCACCTTCCTGGTCTGGGTGATGCTGATCATCGGTGGCAGCGGGAATAACCGTGGTGCCCTGCTGGGCGCGGGGCTGGTCTGGCTCATTTGGTCCGGCACCGAGCTTCTCACCAATCGGCTGCCGGCCGAATGGATCACCCGGTCCTCTTACATGCGCGCATTGTTGATCGGCGTGCTGCTGATCGTCGTGCTGCAGCGCTTTGCCAAGGGCGTTTTGCCCGAACGGCCACCCCGGCGCATCGACCGCTGACCGCCAAAACGAAAACGGCCCGCCGATGGGCGGGCCGCTCGCATGGTTGCCTGGCGCTTTACGGCGTGACGAGACCGACCTGCTTGTAGCCGTTGCCGTCGACCACGAAATGGCCGATGACGCCGGGAATATCGCCATTGGCATCGAATTCCATTTCGCCGGTGGCGCCGGAATAATCGACATCCTTGCCGGCATCGATCAGTTCCTTGGCCTTCTTCCATTCACCGGGAAGAATCTTCTCGCCCGGAGCATTGGCAACCTCGCGCAGGGCATCCTTCACCTTGGCGCGATCGGTCGAGCCTGCTTTCTCGACGGCAAGCGCCGCCAGCATGACCGAGTCATAGGTCTGGCCGATGAAAATCTTGTCCTTCGAGGTCTGGTAGGCGGCCGTGTAGAGTGCATCGAACGCCTTGGCAGCGTCGCTCTCCGGGGCGGAAGGCGAGGTGAAGAACGAGGTCTTCAGGTTGTCGGCGCCAATCGTCTCGATGAGCTTGTTATCGCGCAGGCCATCGGTGCCGATGAAGCGGTTGAAGAGGCCGTTCTCCAAGGCTTCCTTGACGATGGTCGTACCGGAATCGCCGGCATAGGCGATGAGGACCAGGGCTTCCGGCTTATCCTTGGCGAGGGTGCCGAGTTCAGCCGCATAGCTCTGCTGCTTTTCCTCATGCTTCACCTCGGCCGTGATCGTGCCGCCGCCCTTCTTGTAAGCCTCGGCGAAACCGGTCGCGAGCGGTGTCGCGTAATCGTTGTTGGCATAGGTCAGGGCCACGGTCTTGATGCCCTGGTCCAGCACCAGTTTGGCCAGCACGACACCCTGATAGGCATCGGAAGGAACAATGCGGAAGACGTAATCGTTGTCCTTCAGCGAGGTAAAGTCTGGCGAGGTCGCGGTGGGCGAGATCTGCAGCACGCCGGTCGGGATGGTGACGGCATTGGCCGCAGCCAGCGTCGTGCCGGACATCAGCGCGCCGACAACTACCGGCACGTTCTCGACATTGACCAGCTTGGTCGCCGCGTCGACGGCGCCCTGGGTCGAGCCGGTGGTGTCACCGACCACGGTCACCATCTTGCCCCCCAGCAATCCACCGCCGTCATTGATTTCCTTTTCGGCGAGCTTCACCGAATCCATCATCGGCGGGATGAAGCTGGCGATCGGGCCGGTGACGTCGAAGAGAATGCCGACCTTGGTGTCGCCGGCAGCGGGTGCCGCGGCAGGTGCCGCCTCGGAGGTCGCAGTGCTGGCCGCGGGCGTCGCCTCCGATGTTGCCGTGCTGGCAGCGGGTGCCGCTTCGCTGCTGGCTGCCTGTTCTTCCTTCTTCTCACCGCAGGCAGTGAGGGCGAGGCCCGAGGCGAGCATGGCCGCGATGCTGGCCCGCTTCATAAGCGAGATCCTGGTCGTCATTTTCTTCTTTCCCCTGTCCTTGTGGTTGTTCGTTGGCGTTCTAGGTGAAGGCGTTGAAGGTGATGATCGTCAGCGTGTCCTTGACATGCGGCAGCGTCTGCAACTCAGACGTCACGAAGCGGCCGACATCCATTTCGGTCGGCAGATAGCATTTCACCAGCAGATCGTACTGCCCCGAAATGGAATAGAGCTCGGCGATCTGCTGCACCGTATCCAGCGCTTTTTCGGCGACGTCATAGGACTTGCCCGGCTCGCATTTGACCATCACGAAAATCGGCCGCATGAAGCTGAACTCCTTAATTGTACCAATTGGGTCGCATGTTGCCTCGGCGGGGCAATAAAATCCAGTCCTCGGAGCCGGCTTTATCAGGTGACCGCCGCCCGCTGGCTGAACTCTGGCCGCCGCCATTCGGCCCCCGCTAAAACGGCTTTAAGGATGGCAACCGCTTCCCAGATGTCCTGGTAGCGCACATAAAGCGGGGTAAAGCCGAATCGCATCAGATTGGGTGCCCGGAAGTCGCCGATGACGCCGCGCGCGATGAGCGCCTGCATGACGGCATAGCCGCAATCGTGGGCGTAGCTGACTTGGCTCCCGCGCTGGCCCCCGTCTGTCGGACTGGCCAGGGTCAGGCCGGCGCCGGCACATTCCTGAGCCACCAACCGGATCATCAGGTCGCCGAGCGCCAGCGACTTGCGGCGGATCTCAATCAGGTCGATATCGTCAAAAGTGGCGAGGCCGCATTCGAGTGCCGCCATGCTCAAGACCGGCGGCGTCCCGACCAGGAAGCGGTCGATACCGGCCTTGGGCTGATACGCGGTCTCGAAGGCGAAAGGTGCCGCGTGGCCGAACCAGCCGAACAAGGGCTGGCGCGTTTCATTGAGCCACCGCTTGGCGACGAACAGGAAGGCCGGCGCGCCGGGACCGCCATTCAAATACTTGTAGCCGCAGCCGATCGCGAAATCGGCACCCGTGCCATTGAGGTCAACGGGCAGGGCGCCGGCGGAATGGGCGAGGTCCCACAACGTCAGAACGCCTGCAGCCTTGGCCAGCCTGTTGATGGCGGCCATGTCGTGGCGGCGGCCGGTGCGATAGTCGATTTCCGTCAGCATCACCACGGCGACATCGGGGCCGATGCGCCCAGCCACAGCTTCGGGCGTCACCAGTTCAAGCCGGTGGTCCCGGCCGAGGAGATCAGCCAGGCCCTGCGCCATGTAAAGGTCGGTCGGGAAGTTTCCGGTATCGGAGAGAATGACCCGACGCCCGGGTTGCAAGGCGAGAGCGGCACTCAGCAGTTTGAAGACATTGAGCGAGGTCGAATCGCAAACGACTACTTCATCCTGGTCTGCGCCGGTCAGACGAGCAATCTTCGCGCCAAGTCGGCGCGGCAGGTCGACCCAGCCATGCTTGTTCCAGCCGGTGATGAGGTCCTGGCCCCACTGGTTGCGGACCACCGCGCTCAAATGATCGGCAGTGGCCCTTGGCAAAGCGCCGAGCGAGTTGCCGTCAAGATAGACCAGGCCCTCCGGTACATCAAAGCGCGCGCGCGCGAAGGCAAGCGGGTCCTTGGCGTCAAGCGCCGCGCATTGGGCGCGGTCCAGCATGGTCATCTGTCAAAGGCTCCGCAACATGGCCCGCACGGGGCTCGAATCCGCGCCGGCGATTTTGAGCGGCAAGGCGATGAGTTCATAGACGCCGAAAGGCACGGCGTCGAGGACGAGCCCTTCAAGAATGGCGAGACCCCGCCGCGCGACGGCAAGATGGGCCGACATCTTCTTTGAGCTTTGCGGGTCAAGCGACGGTGTATCTACGCCGATGAGCTTCACGCCGCGATCAGCAAGCGCCTCGATCAAGAGCGGATCGATGGCGGCGAAATCGTCGTCCCAGATCTGCTGCGGCGCCGTCTGATAGGTGCGGATCAGCACGCGGGAAACATTCATGTGCAATTGCGGCATGATGCGCTCGACAGTGACGAAGCCGCTGGCCCCCCGGGCGTCCACGATCTGTGCCGGTCCCAGATAGACATTGGCATCGACCGCATCAATCGTCTTTCCATCGCCGTCGTAATGAAACGGCGCATCGGCATGGCTGCCGCTATGGGTCGACAGGGTAAGGGCAGAGACGTTGACGGGAATACCAGGGCCCATCGCCCAAGTGCGGTTCAGGGTAAAGGCGGTATCACCTGGCCAAACCGGCAGGTCGGGTCTCAAAGTTTGGGAAATGTCGTAGAGCATGCGCCATCTGCCAGGAATTCAGTCACTGAACCCTAAGCGACCGCGAGGTCGGCGGCAAGCTGCGCTATTTGGCAGCGAGGAAGTAGTAGGCGGCGATGCCGGCGCCCGCGAGCAGCACCAGCACCCACAGGAGGATACCGGTCAACTCCATGCCGCCGAGGCCCGATTTGCCGGATTTCGGCGAACCGGCCGCCGGGTCGGCACGACCTGCGACGATATCCAGCGCGCGTTGTTCGTTCTCTTCCCGGCTAGCCATAGCTTTCGTTTACTCTGTCTGCTGCTGCGTTCAACTATCCTCTATGCTGCAACAGTTAAAAACTCATTCACAGCAGACAGTTCCATCTCACTTTTCATAGAGTTTGTCCGGCGAAATGCGCACATCTGCGATGATCTTGGGACTATTGTCTCCAATCGACGTGAAGAAGCAGTTGCGCCGGCCGGTGTGGCAGGCAACGCCGATCTGATCGACCAGCACCAGCAGACAGTCCTTATCGCAATCGACGCGCAGTTCTTTGAGCGTCTGGACCTGTCCCGACGTATCGCCTTTGCGCCACAACGCCTGGCGCGACCGCGACCAATAGACGACGCGGCCACTGCGGAGCGTCTCAAGGATGCTGTCGCGATTCATCCAGGCCATCATCAACACCTCGCCCGTGTCGTGCTGTTGCGCGATTGCGGGAATGAGGCCAGCTGCGTCGTAGGTCAGGCCGTCGATGAAGGCCGTCGTCTCATGGGTCAATTGGGGCATCGCGCATCACCAGATGGACAGAGGTTGCTTGACGTCGCCCTCGGCAAAGCGCGATAGGCGGAAGGGCCGCAGGTTGAACCCGGTGTCGATGCCTTGTGCCAGCGCCAGCATGATCTTGCCCACAATTGGCCCCAGCGCGAAGCCATGGCCGCAGAAGCCGGTCGCCACCAGCAGGCCGGGCAGGGCGGGCGGCGCATCCAGCACGGGAATGCCATCTGGCAGCGTGTCGATATTACCTGCCCATTGCTCGGCGATTCCGACGCGGCCGATCGTCGGGAAGGCGCGCTCGATCAAGCGCACGGCACCCTGCAAGCGTTCCTGCTGCGGCGGGATCATCGGTTCACGCTCGTGTATGGCCGGCTGGCGTGCTTCTTCGCGCCAGGGCAGGCGCTGGCGAAGATCGCGCAGCATGGGGCCACCGACATGCAGGGAGAGGCCCTTGGCGCTGTCGCGATAGGCCTTCCAATACCAGGGTGCAAGGCGCAGATGGTCGAGCGTCACGTCGACATCGCCATGCATGCTGGAGGCGATATTGAGCGAACCGTCACTGCGCTTGCGAAACGCGATGCCATCGCCGACGAAGGCTGAGTCCGTTACCGCCGGCAGAATATTGGTCCGCGCGACAGAGGCACGCACGAAGGATTGTGGCAACAGCACATGGTGCGGCTTCAGCAGGCGCCATGAACTGGCACCCGCGCAAAGCAGGACATGCTTGGTGCGGATATCGCCCCATTCCGTGACGACGCTGCTGACACGGCCGGCGGATTTCTCAATGGCGAGCGCGCCGCAGCCTTCCAGGATGACGGCCCCGCGCTCGCGTGCGCGCAAGGCATAAGCCGCCGCTGCCTTTCGCGGTTCGGCATGGCCGTCGCTCTTGGTATAGAGGCCGCCGTTGATCGGGCTGGCGAGGTTGGGCAGCAGTTTCTTCACCTCGGCAACGCTGAGGAGGCGCGTATCGAGGCCGAAAGGCCGAGCCGTCTGCAGCCACTTTTCGCGGTAGGCCATGATCGCCGGCGAGTTGCTGGCGTAAAGCGCCCCACCGTCATTCCATTCGAGATCGCTGCCGAGCTCTGCCTCGAGCCCGCGCCACAGGGTCTTGCAGGCTTCCATCAAGGGGATCTCGTCAGGGTCGCGCATCTGCGTCCGCACGAACCCCCAGGCCCGCGAGCTTTGCTGGCCGGCAACCCGCGATTTGTCCAGCAGGACGACCTTCATGCCGGCTTGCGTCATGTAATAGGCGCTGGCGCAGCCTTGGATACCGGCGCCGATGATGACCACATCCGCCTCGGCAGGCAGGGCATTGGGCAGTTGCACGTTAAATCCCCATTAGTGCAGGAACATGGTGGGGAATGTCCTGCCTTGCTACCGCAGTGTCAATGCGGCCAAAGCAATCTCGGCATGCGCGCGCATGGATTGACCGTGAGGGCTGCAGTTGAGAGAGTGCCGCGCCCCGAGGCGGGCGATAAGGGGCATATTCGGGGGAATCATGGGGCGCTGGGTCGGGGTTGCGGGGTTGCTTTTGGCAGCCCTGTTCTGGGGCGGCATGATCCCGCTCACCAAATATCAGTTGGAACGCTGGGATCCCTATTTCCTGGTCGCCGCCCGTTCCTTGGGGGCAGCGCCCCTGCTTTGGCTGATGATGCAGGTCACCGACCGGGGGCGGCCAGCACCGTCCGCGGTTCCGCGCTGGAAACAATGGACCTTCGGCGTGCTTGGGAATGGCGGCTTTGCGGTCTTCTACACGCTGGGCGTTCAGTTCAGCGACCCCATCCTCGCCGCCATCGTCACGGCAACCGCACCGGCCGTGGCGGCCGTCACCGATCGGGTCTTCTTCGGCCTGCCGTTCAACCGGCTGATGGTGCCGGGCCTCATCGCCAGCGCCATCGGTTGCGCGCTGGCTTCCGTCAGCCCGGGCAGTGGCGGGAATGGGATCGCCTTCGGTGGTGGCGAACTCCTCATCCTTCTCTCAACGATCTGCTGGGCCTGGTATTCGACCGTGGCCCAGCGCTGGTGCCGGGATTGGTCCCAGGTGCGCATCACCTTCGTCACCATGGCGACGTCCGGTATTGCCATGACCCTGCTTTATCTTGTGCTGGGCGCCACCGGCTATGTGGCCTTCCCGCCTGCCGTGCCGGCGCGAGCGATCGAAGGCTTCAGCCTGCTTTGGTACATCGTGACGGTGATGGTTCTTGGGGTCGTTCTGTGGAACGCTGGCGTGCGCGCGGTCGGCGTGGTGACCGCGTCGCTCTACATCAATCTCACCCCGTTGGTGGCAATCGCCATCCTGGTCGTGCTGCAAGGTGCGCAACCGACACTGCTGCAACTCATCGGCGGGGCATTGGTGCTGGTCGGGATCGTCTATTCGGAATGGCGCATCCTGCGGGCCGGCAAGCCCGCAGGATGACGTCTCTCGTCAAAGCTTGCCGTCGGCCTTGCGCTTGGCCATCAGGCAGATGAGATCGCAGGCGATGTGTGCGGCCGCCAGTGCCGTGATCTGGCTCTGGTCATAGGCCGGGGCCACTTCGACGACATCCATGCCCACCAAATTGAGCTCGGTGAAACCACGCACGATGGCAAGGCCCTGTGCTGCCGACAGGCCGCCTGAAACCGGCGTGCCGGTGCCTGGCGCGAAGGCGGGGTCGAGGCAGTCGATATCGAAGGTGAAATAGGCCGGCCGGTCGCCGACAATGCGGTTCACTTCCTTGATGACCGCATCAGTCCCGTGGCGGTGTACCCACGGCGCGTCCAGAATGTTGATGCCCATGAAGTCGTCGTTCCAGGTACGGATGCCGATCTGCACCGAATGCTCAGGGTCGATCAGACCATCCTTGACCGCCTTGTAGAACATCGAGCCGTGATTGAGCGATTTCGGTTCATCGTCAGCCCAGGTGTCGCAATGCGCGTCGAAATGAATGAGGGACAAGGGCTTGCCGAACTTCTCGACATGCGCCTGCAGCAGCGGATAGGTGATGTAGTGGTCGCCGCCGAGGGTCAGCATGCGCGCGCCTGATTTCAGGATATGGCGTGCGTGGTCGACGATGGCGTCATGAATCGTCATTGGGTTGTGGACGTCGAGATAACAATCGCCATAGTCGATGACCGCCATCTTCTCGAACGGATCGAAGCCCCAAGGGTATGGCTTGAGGCTCGCCACTTCCGCCGAGGCAAGGCGAATGCCCTGTGGCCCAAGCCGTGCGCCGGGGCGGTGGGTGACCGCAAGGTCAAGCGGCACGCCGCTGATGACCAGGTCGGCGCCTTTCAGATTCTTGCTGTAATTGCGCCGCATGAAGGACAGGACGCCGGCAAAGGTCGGCTCGAGGGCAAGTCCATAAGGGCTTTTACGGGAAATGGCGCCGTCGATTTTGATGTCGGCGTCGTCAGCAGCATCTTCGTCATGCATTGGAAAAACTCTTCCTGGGTTTCGTCACTTAGGGATCTCCCCTAAAGGTCACCTGGGATCGATTGAGGTCTCGATTTCGGATTGCTGGGGGTCTCCCCCAGGGGTCGTCAAACTCAAGGAAAGGTCGTTTATCCTCTTGAGCGTGACGACCTTAAGCAAGCTTTGACACAGTGTCGAGCCATGATTTCGATAGCGCTCTCCAGTAACGACTCGGATTGTTACCAAATCATGGCCAAATGGATCGGCTATTTCGGCTTGGCTCTGCTGGCCCTTCTCTGGGGCACCATGGTGCCAACCGTTGCGCATCTACTGCAGCGTTGGGACCCGTTCTTTCTGGCCGCCTTTCGCTATATCGGCGCCTTGCCGGTCATGTGGGCGGCGCTGGCCTTGCTGGAGCGGCGGCAACCGAGCGCGGTGACCGCCGGCTCGGGTGGTGACTGGCGGATCTGGCCGCTCGGCATCATCGGCATCGGTTGCTATGCGGCGCTCTATACGACAGGTGTCTTTCACTGCAATCCGATCACGGCGGCAATTCTCAGTGCGACCTCGCCGGCCATTGCGGCGGTGGTCGATCGCATCGTCTTCAAGGTACCGGTCGATCGGCGCATGTTGCCGGCCATTGCACTCGCCATCCTGGGTAGTGCGCTGGCGACGGTGCATTTGGACGGTGGCGATATGTTCGATTTTCGTGGTGGCGAGATCTTGATGGTGATCGCCTTCGCCTGCTGGTCCTGGTACTCGACTGCCGCGCAGAAATGGTGTCGCGGCTGGTCGCAGCTGCGCATCACCACCGTGACAATGACCACCGGCGGCGTTGGCCTTGCCGTCATTTTCACGATAGCGGCAGTTTTGGGCGCGGCGCATTTTCCACCCGCCATGCCGGACAACGCGACCGATTGGCTAGTCTTTGCCTGGATGACCGTCGTGCTCGTTGCCTTCGGTGTTTATCTGTGGAACTTCGGCGTGAAGCGCACCGGGGTCGTTGTGGCCAGCCTTTATCTCAACCTTGTGCCGGTGGTCTCGATCAGCATCTTCGCGCTCTCCGGCACCAAACCGACACTGATGCAGATCATCGGCGGCGTGCTCGTGATCGCTGGCATCCTGATGTCGGAATTGCAGATGCTGAAGGCTAAGAAGACCGATCCGGCATTGAACTCAGCGCATCTCAGCTAGGAGAGAGACAAATGGGGAAAGTCACGCATTACAAACGCTCGGACATGAAGTTCGAGGCTTACGGCGGTCCTCCCGGCACGGCGGAGATCAGCCGTCTTGTCGGCCCCGATCTGTCTAGCACCATGGGCGTCGGCATCGCCAAGTTCGACGGCTGCTCGATCGACTGGACCGTTCTCTATGATGAGATGATCATCGTCATCGAAGGCTGGTTCCGCCTCAAGCATCCGGGCGGCGTCATCGAGGCAGGCCCCGGCGATGTCATCTGGCTGCCCGAAAAGACCCCGATCACCTATGAGGGCGATAAGGCCATCGTCTGCTACGCGCTCTATCCGGTGGATTGGCGCAAGAAGCACAATCTGTAACGCCCCCTCTCCCTAACCCTCTCCCACGTAGGGGAGAGGGGATTCGGGCGAGGTTGTTGTGGCGAACGGCTCCCTCCCCCCACAGTCGGCGAAGGCCGACATGCGTCGGCGGTGGGGGAGGGCCGGGGAGAGGGGGTTACGCGCTCACTCTCGCCACGAACCGTTCCAGGAACGCTTCGCATTGCGCGATTTGCTCGATCATCACCCATTCATTGGGCTTGTGGGCCTGCTCGATCGAGCCGGGGCCACAGATGACGGTCGGAATATCGATTTGCTGAATGAGGCCGCCTTCGGTGCCAAAGGCGATCTTGATCGTGTCGTTGGCCTTGGTGAGCGCTTTGGCGATGACGGTGATCTCGGCATCTTCCGCCGTGTCCAGGCCGGGGAAAGCGGAGATCGGCTCCCACGAGAAACCGGTCTCGCCATTGATCGCCTTCATTTCCCTGGCCAATTCTTCCTCGGCGAAGCGTTTCACCTCGGCGACCAGATCGTCCGGCTTCTGCACCGGCAGGTAGCGGAATTCGAAATCGAAGCTGCAATCCTTGGGTACGATGTTAAGGGCCGTGCCGCCCTTCACCACGCCTGTATGCACGGTGGTATGTGGCACGTCGTAATCGTGGTCGTATGGGCCTTCCGCAGCAAAACGGCGCCCCATGCGCTTCAGATAGCCGATGACTTCGGCGGCGTACTCCACCGCGTTGACGCCCTTCGGCGCCAGCGAGGAATGGCACTCCAAGCCATGGACATGGCAGCGCAGGCTCTTCTTGCCCTTATGCGCGATGGCGACCTTCATCAAGGTCGGCTCACCAATGACGCAACCCTTGGGCTTGATCGGGCGATCCTTGAGGACTTCCAATGCGCGTCGGACGCCCAAGCAGCCCACTTCCTCGTCGTAAGAGAAAAGCAGATGCACCGGCGTCGTCAGTTTGCGCTTGGCCAGTTCCGGCACAGCGTTGAGGACGACACCGAGGAAGCCCTTCATGTCGCTGGTGCCGCGGCCGTAAAGCTTGTCGCCATCTTCCTTGACGGTCCAGGGGTCGCTCGACCAATCCTGGCCGTCGATGGGCACCACATCCGTATGGCCGGACAGCGCGTAGCCGGCGCGGTCATCCGGACCGATCGTGGCATAGAGGTTGGCCTTCTTGCCGGTCACGTCATGGATGAGTTCGCTCTTGATGCCGAAGCCGTCTAGGTAATTGCGCAGGAAATCGATCAATTCCAGATTGGAATTACGGCTGGTCGTATCGAAGGCGATCAGACGGCGAATGAGATCGAGACTTTGCGGACGTGGCGCCAAGATGGAACTCCGTGTTGACAAGGCGTGCTATTGACGAGCGATGCGGGAAAGCATACCGGGGTGCAGCAGAATGGCAAGATGACGGAATGGCAGAGCCGGGGCGCATGCAGCGAAAGACTTATCTGCCGGGTGTTTTGGTGCATTACGAGCCGGCACCGGGCGTGGCGCTGGCGCCGGTGGTGTTCGATTCACCCCATAGCGGATACGACTATCCCGGGGATTTCGGCCATGTCGTTCCCCGCGACATGCTGCGACGTGCCGAGGATGCTTTCGTTGACGACCTTTACGCCGATGCCCCAGCCGCTGGCGCCGCCTTTCTGAAAGCCCTGTTCCCCCGGGCCTATATCGATCCCAACCGTCACGAAGACGAAATCGACACCGATATGCTGGCCGAGCCCTGGCCGCGACCGGTCCGGGCCAGCGAAAAGGCGGAGATGGGGCTGGGCCTGATCCGCCGCCTGATCAAGGGCCGCGTTCACATCTATGACCGCCCGCTGACGGTGGATGAGATCATGGCGCGGATCGAAAGCTACCATCGGCCTTACCATGATGAATTGGCGTCGATGATCGAGGAGCGGCTGGGTGCATACGGTTCTGTCTGGCACGTAAACTGCCATTCGATGCGCACGACGGGCCGGCATCAGGGAAAGCCGATCCCGCGCGACGATTTCGTGCTGGGCGACCGCGAAGGGGAAAGCTGCGATCCGGCCTTCACCGAGTTCGTCGCTGAGCGCCTGCGTGCCATGGGCTATTCAGTGCAGATCAATCATCCCTTCAAGGGTGCTGAACTGGTAGCACGCTTCGGTCGGCCGCTTTCCGGCAGCCACTCGCTGCAGATCGAAGTCAACCGCGGCCTATACATGGACGAGGATCGCATCGAAAAGCACGATGGCTTTGCCGCGCTGAAAGCCAATATCGATCGACTGATCTCGGATGTGTGCACCTTCGCGAAGGAACAGATTGGCGCAAAATAACATCGTCATGCCCGGCAATGACGAGAGGATGATCACTACGCCTGGAACTGTTCCTGCAGGATGCGCTCTTCCAGGTGATGTTCCGGGTCGAACAACAGCGTTAGGGCCGTGCTGGGATCCTGGCAAACAGTGACCTCGGTCACCTCGCGGATCTCGTTGAAATCAGCGGTGGCACTCACGGGCCTGCGGTCGGCCTCGCGGATGATGAAGCGCAGCTTCGCCTTTTGCGGCAAGATGGCGCCGCGCCAGCGCCGCGGGCGAAATGCACTGATCGGCGTCAAGGCCAAGACGCCCGAGGCGAGGGGCAGAATAGGCCCGTGCGCGGACAGGTTATAGGCGGTGCTGCCGGCGGGCGTCGCCACCAGGACGCCGTCGCAGACCAGTTCGCTCATCCGCTCGCGGCCATCGATCTCGATGCTGATCTTGGCGGCCTGCGCGGTTTCGCGCAGCAGCGAGATTTCGTTGATGGCGACCAGTCGGTGCTCCTGCCCGTCGCCGGTCTTGGCGGTGAGCTGCAGGGGGTGGAGGATGACCTGTTCCGCCCGTTTGACACGTTCGACCAGGCCTGCCGTGTCGTATCGGTTCATCAGGAAGCCGACCGTGCCGCAATTCATGCCGAAAATGCGGACCTTGCGGTTCATGGAGCCGTGCAGGGCGCGCAGCATCGTGCCGTCACCCCCCAACACGACGATGACGTCGGCATGGGCGATATCGCCGGCACCATAGCGGCCGGTGAGCTCCGCGAAGGCGGCCCTCGCATCGGGCGATTCGGCGGCGAAAAAGGCGATGCTGGGCGTGGAGTTGACGGTGTTCAATGGATTCTGGCTCCGGAGGAGGGCGGGCGCAGTATAGCGGGGGCAACGGCGCTTGCCAAAGCTGCCCTTGTCAAAAGCCAGGGCGCATTGCAGTCTAGCCGGCAGAAACGTGGGGCATTGGGGGCTTTTATGCGTCGTGGGATTTGGGCTGTAGCGCTCGGTTTGGGACTGGCGATGGGTGTTTTCGGACCGCCCATGCGGGCCTCGGCCCAGGAAAGCGTCGCCCTGACCGTCACCGGCGAGGATGAGGCCGGTGACCACCACGAAGGCTACTATTACCCGACACCACAGACCGTCGAGCATTACAGCAGCCGTGTCGTCACCCTGGAAGACAGCGACAAGATCCGGCGCCTGGGCTTCGTCATCGGCATGGCTCGGCAGCTCGTCTCTGGTCAATACGCGCCCGATTACGCCCTCTTTGCCAAGGGCGATGAGGGGCAGAAGCTGATCATCACCGGCCTCCATGACGGCTCGCTCGACACGATCTATCGGGCACGGGCCCTGTTCGCCAGTCTGACGCTCGTCGCCCGCTCGACACCGTTCTTCCAGAAAAATACGCAGCCGGAAGAGGCTACCTTTTTCGATCTCTTGAAGTTATTGGGGTTCACCCAGGTGACCATTTCCGATGGCAAGAAGTTCTGCCACCAGGTCATCATCGACTGACCGTGGGGCAGCCGCCCCGATCCTCAACCACCCGTGACACTCATGTGACGCTCGACCGCCGGCCCTTGATGGTCGCGGTCGATGATGAAGTCGTGTCCCTTGGGCTTGCGGCGGATGGCTTCGCGGATCGCCGCCAGCAAAGCCTCGTCTGATTCGCTTGCGCGCAAAGGTGCCCGCAGATCCGCGGCATCGTCCTGGCCCAGACACATATAAAGTGTGCCGGTGCAGGTAAGGCGCACGCGGTTGCAGGCTTCGCAGAAATTGTGGGTGAGGGGCGTAATGAACCCGACCCGCTGCCCGGTCTCTTCCAGTGTCACATAACGGGCCGGTCCGCCGCTGTAATGCCCGCTATCCTTCAATGTCCAGCGTTTGCCGAGATGGCTGCGCAGCAGTGAGATCGGATAGAACTGGTCGACCCGGTTTTCACCGCCGATATCGCCCATCGGCATCACCTCGATGAAGGTGATGTCATGGCCATTCTCGCCGCACCATTCGACCAGCCGATAGAACTCGTCGTCATTCACGCCTTTGAGGGCCACAGTATTGAGCTTGACGCGGATGCCGGCGGCCTTTGCCGCGGCGATGCCGTCGAGCACCGGCTCCAGCTTGCCCCAGCGCGTGATCCGCGTGAATTTTTCCGGATCAAGGGAGTCGATCGAGACATTAATGCGCTTCACCCCGCAATCGGCGAGCTCCTCGGCGTATTTCCCAAGCTGGCTGCCGTTGGTGGTCAGCGTCAGTTCATCTAGCGCCCCGGTCTGCAGGTGCCGCGACAGGTTGCGGATAAGCTGCATGATGCCCTTGCGGACCAGCGGCTCGCCGCCGGTCAGGCGCAGCTTCTTGACGCCGACGCCGACAAAGGCGCTGCACAGCCGGTCGAGTTCCTCGAGGCTCAGGACCTCCGCCTTGGGCAGGAAGGTCATGTCCTCGGCCATGCAATAGACACAGCGGAAGTCGCAGCGATCGGTCACCGACACGCGCAAATAGCTGATGCGCCGGCCGAACGGGTCGACCATGGGCTGGGCTGGGGTGGGCGTCAGGGCGTTCATAACGGGTGAATATAAGGCGCCCTGGACCATATTTCCTCCCCAAATCCAACAGGGTTTTCGAGACAAGCCGCCGCTATGCGTCCGGCACCCGGGCAGGCTGCTCTAAAGCGGGGCGCGACGCCGTCAAATACCTTGTTTCCCTTGGAAAAACTCTAAATAATCGCCTTTCGCGCCGCAAAACGGCCCTTAAATCGACCAGGTAGAAGTTTCGGACCCAGAAGATGCAGACCGCCAACGACATTCGCCGCGTTTTCCTCGACTATTTCCGCAAGGAAGGGCACGAAATCGTGCCCTCGTCGCCGCTCGTGCCACGGAACGACCCGACCCTGATGTTCGTGAATTCGGGCATGGTCCAGTTCAAGAACGTCTTCACGGGCCAGGAAAAGCGCGACTACGTCCGGGCCTCGACCGCCCAAAAGTGCGTCCGGGCCGGTGGCAAGCACAACGATCTGGAGAATGTCGGCTATACCGCGCGGCACCATACCTTCTTTGAAATGCTGGGCAATTTCAGCTTCGGCGACTATTTCAAGGAACGCGCGATCGAACTGGCCTGGAACCTCATCACCAAGGAATACGGCTTGCCCAAGGACAAGCTGACCGTCACCGTCTATATCGACGATGACGAGGCGCACGGCCTGTGGAAGCGCATCGCCGGCCTGTCGGATTCCAAGATCATCCGCATCCCGACCTCGGATAATTTCTGGGCCATGGGTGATACCGGCCCCTGCGGTCCCTGCTCGGAAATCTTCTATGACCATGGCGACAAGATCGCTGGTGGTCCCCCCGGCTCGGCCGACGCCGATGGCGACCGCTTCATCGAGATCTGGAATCTCGTCTTCATGCAGTTCGAGCAGGTGACGAAGGCCGAGCGCGTGAACCTGCCGCGCCCATCGATCGACACCGGCATGGGCCTCGAACGCCTGGCGGCGGTCCTCCAGGGCAAGCATGACAATTACGACATCGACCTGATGCGGACGCTCATCGAGGCGTCGGCGCATGCCTCGAACACCGAGGCTGATGGGTCACACAATGTCAGCCACCGCGTCATCGCCGACCATCTGCGCTCCAGCGCATTCCTCATTGCCGACGGCGTCATGCCGTCGAATGAAGGCCGCGGCTACGTGTTGCGCCGGATCATGCGGCGCGCCATGCGGCATGCCCATCTGCTGGGCTGCAAGGACCCGTTGGTGTTCAAGCTGGTGCCGGCCCTGGTCACCGAGATGGGCCAGGCCTATCCGGAACTCGGCCGCGCTGAAGCGGCGATCACGGAAACGCTGAAGCTGGAAGAGTCGCGCTTCAAGCAGACCCTCGATACCGGCCTCAAGGAGCTCGAAGGCGCCATCAGTTCGAAGAGTGGCCTGACCAAGGATGGCAAGCTCTCCGGCAGCGTCGCTTTTGCGCTGTCAGACAGCCGCGGCTTCCCGCTCGACCTCACGCAATCGATCCTGCGTGACAAGGGAATGGAAGTCGATGTCGATGGCTTTAATGCCGAGCTTGAGAAGCAGCGCGAGCGCAGCCGCGCGGCCTGGGCAGGTTCCGGTGAGGCGGCGACAGAAGAGATCTGGTTCGAGATCCGCCAGCGCCTCGGCGCCACCGACTTCCTTGGCTATTCGACTGAAAAGGCCGAAGGCCAGGTGCTGACTATCGTCAAGGCCGGCCAGGAAATCACCGAGGCGAAGGCTGGCGACGAGGTCTCGATCGTCACTAATCAGACGCCGTTCTACGGTGAATCCGGCGGCCAGATGGGCGACGGCGGGAAGCTCGTTTCGGCCAATGGGGCCGAAATCGAGATCCACGACACGCAGAAGAAGCTCGGCGACCTCCACGTCCATATCGGTAAGGTTGTGAAGGGCAGCCTGAAGAATGGTGACGCGGTCGAGATGAAGGTCGACCATGCCCGCCGTTCGGGCCTGCGCGCGCATCATTCGGCGACCCATCTGCTGCACGAGGCCCTGCGACGGCGCCTTGGCAATCATGTGACCCAAAAGGGTTCGCTGGTGGCACCTGATCGACTGCGCTTTGACTTCTCCCACAGCAAAGGCATGTCGGCTGAGGATATGGCTTGGGTGGAGCATGAAGTGAACCGCCGCATCCGCGCCAATGCCGATGTGGCGACCAAGTTGATGACACCTGATGACGCCATCGCCGCCGGCGCCATGGCGCTCTTCGGCGAGAAATACGGCGAAGAAGTGCGCGTCGTCTCGATGGGCGGTCGCGCCGACGAGGAAGTGAAGGAATTCTCGACCGAACTGTGCGGTGGTACCCATGTTCATCGCACCGGCGATATCGGCTTCCTCAAGATCGTGTCCGAGGGTGCGGTCGGCGCCGGTTTGCGCCGCATTGAGGCGGTGACAGGTGCCGCGGCGGAAAAGTTCGTGGCCGACCAGCAGAAGCAGCTCGCCGAAGCCGCGGCGGCAATCAAGGCCCTGCCGCAGGAACTGCCCAGCCGCATCGTCAGTCTGCTGGAAGAACGCAAGAAGTTGGAACGCGAGCTTGCCGAAGCGCGCAAGGCGATTGCGACGGGCGGCAGCGGTGGCGGCAATGACGTCATTGATGTCGGCGGGGTCAAATTCTCGGGCCGCGTGCTGGACGGCGTGCCGGCCAAGGAACTCAAGAGCATGGCGGACGAATTCAAGAAAAAGCTCGGCTCCGGTGTTGTGGCACTCGTTGCCAACAGCGACGGCAAGGCCTCGATCGTCGTCGCTGTGACGGAAGATCTCACTGGCCGCTTCAGTGCCGTGGATTTGGTGAAAGCGGGCTCGATGGCGATCGGTGGGCAAGGCGGGGGTGGCCGCCCCGACATGGCCCAGGCCGGCGGACCCGATGGCGCGCGGGCGCAGGAAGCGGTCGGTGCCATCGAGGCGCTGCTGCGCGACCGCGTCAAAGCAGCCTGAAGCAGATCGATGATGGTCCAGGGGCGACGCTGATCACATGGTGAATACCGTCGCCGCCATTGCCATCGTTGCTGCAATCACGACCGGCTGGGTCGTCGTCGTGCAGTATCTGCTGCCGGTACGCACCAAATGGCGCGTCGTGGCGCTGGCGTTGGGTCTGGGGGCGTTGTCGCCGGTTCCCCTGCTGCTGTTCTTTCACCTCAAGGACAGATTGACCCTGCCGCAGGATCCGGGGCTGGGTGACGCCTTTATGATCAGCCTGACCATGGCCGGCCTGCCGGAAGAGTTTGTGAAATCGGTGGCGGTGCTCGCTGCCTTCTTCGTGCTGCGCCATTTCTCGGTCTTTCATCAGCAGATCGATCGTGCCACGGCATTTCGCCTGCCGGTTCTTTGCGGCCTGGCCTTCGCGGCGGTTGAGAATATCGGCTACAGCGTCAACTCCGCGGTCACAACCATGGTCAACAGCGAGATTGGCAACCCGCTCATCGTCCCGCTCGTGCGGTCGTTGGCAGCAAGCTTCCTGCATGCATCGCTCGGTTGCCTGATGGGCATCTTCTTCGCCCGCCTTGCTGACAGTCCCCGGTTCAACTGGCTGGCGGCCCTGGGCGGATTCCTGACCGCTGTCATTGGCCACACGGCCGTCGATTGGGGCCTGATCGTGCCGGTTCTCACCATGCTGGATCGTGGCCAGGATCTCGAACCCACTGAGATCGACCAGATGCTGCCGCATTTCGCGCTGGCGGCCGTGGCCATCCCCAGCGTCATCCTGGCAGCCATTGCCAGCGTCTTTGTCATGCGGCGCCGTCTGCGGAAAGCGGCATGACGCTGGTTCTCACGCTGTTTGCAGCGATCCTTCCACCGCTGTTCTTGGTCGCCTTCTTCCTCACGCATTTCCGGCATCGCCTGGGTATTGGCCTCGGCGTCAAGGCCGTGATCGGTGGCATGATCTCGGCGCCACTCGCCATCGGCTTCTCGGTCCTGCTCAGCCGTCTCGGCCACCCGCAGGATCCGCTCTGGGAGGCGGCGCGCGACGCCTGGCTGGGGGCGGCCATCCCCGAAGAAGTCGCGAAGTTCCTCATCGTCTGGTTCTACATCCGCCGTCATCCGCAATGCGATTCTGGCGGCGATCTTTTCTGTGGCGCAGCGCTCACCGGCCTCGGCTTCGCGCTGCTCGAAAACATCCTCTATCTGCTCAGCGCCAAGGATTGGATCGTGACCGGCCTGATGCGCGGCGCGATGGCGGTGCCCGGCCACACCATCGACGGCATGATGATGGGTGTCTTCCTGGCCTGGTGGTGGCGCAAGGATATCATGGCCCCGGCGGCCCTCGTTCTGGCCCTCGGCCTGCCGATCGTCGCCCACGGATTCTATGATTTTCCGTTGATGGCGTTTGAGGCCATGCGCAAGGGCGTCTTCGCAAATGCGGATCAATTGCGCGGCCAACTCTTTGCGCTCTACGCCGTGACGATCGGTGTGTCGGCGATGGCCGCGATCTGGGCCGGGCGCATGGAAATGATCGAAGTCTTCCTGCGGGCGCAGCCAGATATCGACCTTTACCCACCGCAGCAAGGCGGGCTCAAGGCTTGGCGCTGGGTCGGGCGCCTGCTCATTGCCGGCGCGATTATCCTCGCGCTGATCGGCGTCAATTCCGCGATGTCCGATGATGTCCTTGAAGGCGGCTGGCTGATCACGATTGCCGCTTTCCCGGCGGCCTTCGGCATCGTCATGGCGCGTAAAGTGCCGGATCAGGCCTACAAGCTGCCCCTCGCCCTGCTCCGCGCGCCACGCCGCTGACAGCGCAGTGATTTGACAGGGCGCGTCGTTTCCGTAGACTGCGATCCGTTGTAACGCGGGGTGTCTGCTCTTTTCGGAGCGGGCTGAGATTATACCCGAGGAACCTGATCTGGATCATGCCAGCGAAGGGATCGTTGCACCGCCCGGCAAGCGGCTGTTCACGTCATCTTGTCTGTTGGTGTTTCTCCCTTCGGCTTTTGAAAGGGAGAGACGTTGATGTCGCCTGCACCTGTCGAAGCCGATTTTGCCGCCGCCTTGTCGGCCATCCGCAATTCGGCTCCGCTTATTCATAACATGACGAATATTGTCGTCGCCAATCTGACGGCCAACGCGCTTCTGGCGCTTGGTGCCTCGCCAGCCATGGTCGAGAACACGGAGGAGGCAGCCGAGTTAGCGGCGATCGCCGGTGCACTGGTCGTCAATCTCGGCACGTTGTCGCCGGATTGGGCCGCGGCGATGCGGCTGGCCACCCTATCGGCCAATGCGGCCAAGCGGCCCTGGTTGCTTGATCCGGTTGCTGTCGGTGCTCTTGGCTATCGCACGCGCCTGGCTGCTGACCTGCTGCGCCATCGGCCAGCAATCATTCGCGGCAATGCCTCCGAGATCTCGGCGCTGGCCGGGTATGCAGCGGGTGGAAAGGGGGTCGACAGCACACTCGCGTCCGACGCCGCCGTCGAAGCCGCGCAACTCCTGGCGCGCAACAGTGGGGCTGTCGTCGTCGTCAGCGGTGCCGTGGATTACGTGACCGATGGCAGCCGCGTTGTCGGCATCGCCAATGGGCATGCCATCATGTCGCGTGTCACCGGCATGGGCTGCACCGCCAGCGCCATCGGTGGCGCCTATCTCGCGGTCATCAAGGACCCGTTCAGGGCGGCCGTGCTGGCAATGGTGACGATGGGCGTGGCGGGTGAGGCCGCCTTTGCCAAGGCCCAGGCGCCAGGGACTTTCCAAACCGCCTTCATCGACGCCCTCTATCAAATCCAAGCCGGCGATCTCGCCGGTGGGATGCGGCTGTCATGACGTCGCTCGACTTGTCGCTTTATTTGGTCGCCGACCAGGAATTCTGCCGTCCCGGCGGAATCGAAAGGATTGTCGCCGCCGCTATCGATGGCGGTGCCAGCATGGTGCAATTGCGCGGGACACGCACCAACCTGCGTCAATTTCTCACTGACGCCTTGGCTTTGCGCGCGCTAACCCGGCGGGCCGGTATACCGCTCATCATCAATGATCACATCGATATTGCGCTTGCAGCGGGCGCTGACGGTGTCCACGTTGGTCAGGCTGACATGCCGGCGCCGTTTGCACGGCAACTATTGGGCAAGGACAAAATCATCGGCCTCTCGGTGACTTGCACCGAGGACATCTCCGAACGCGATCTTGTCTTGGTCGACTACGTCGGCTTGGGTCCCGTCTTTCCCACCCGGTCGAAGACGGATGCTGCGCCGGCACTCGGGCTCCAGCAGTTCGCCATCCTCCGCTCCCGGATCGCTTTGCCCGTCGTAGCGATCGGCGGAATCAATTTGAGCAATGCCGGCAGTGTCATGGCGGCGGGTGCCGATGGGGTTGCCGTGGTTTCCGCCATCTGCAGTGCTCCGAATCCGCGTCAGGCGACCATGTCGCTCCGGCAATGCATCGAGGAGGCATGGCAATGATCGCCAACGTCCTTACCATTGCTGGCAGTGACCCGAGTGGCGGTGCCGGTATTCAGGCCGATCTCAAGACCTTCTCGGCGCTGGGCAGTTATGGTTGCGCCGTTCTGACGGCGCTCACTGCCCAGAATACGCGTGGCGTCGTTGGGGTCGAGGTGGTCGCCCCATCTTTCGTGCGCCAACAGATCGACGCGGTGTTCGATGATCTGCGCATTGATGCTGTGAAGATCGGCATGCTGGCAAATGCCGGCATCGTCGGGGAAGTGGCTGCCTGCCTACAGCACTGGCGCCCAAAATGGATCGTGCTTGATCCGGTCATGGTAGCCAAGAGCGGGCATCATTTGCTGGATACAGCGGCCGTGCAAAGTTTGCGGGACAGGTTGCTGCCTTTGGCAACACTCGCTACGCCGAACCTGCCGGAAGCCGCCACATTGCTGGACGAACCGGTGCCGGCGGATTGGCGCGGCATGGTGCGGCTCGCCGATCTGTGGCGTACCCGTTTCGGCACGGCGTTGCTCCTGAAGGGTGGGCATCTGACCGGCGGTGAGAGTCCCGATCTCCTGGCAACCGGTCTTGATCGGCATCGCTTCGATGCAACGCGCATCGAGACCCGAAGTACCCACGGCACCGGATGCACTCTGTCGGCGGCGATCGCCGCGCTGCTGCCGCAATCACCGGACCTGCCCGCGGCCGTCGCCGCTGCCAAGCGCTATCTGACCGGTGCCATCGCGGCCAGCGACCGGCTGGTCGTCGGACATGGGCATGGTCCGGTGCATCATTTCCATCAGCTTTGGCAAACCAAGGAATGACTTTGATGACGTCTTTTTTGACCACGGCACGCAATCAGAATGCGCGACTGCTGCAAGCGATTCACGAACTGCCCTTCAATCGCGATCTCGCCGCGGGAACGCTGCAACAGGATCGCTTTCGGCATTACCTCGTCCAGGATGGGCTCTATCTGACCGATTATGCCCGCGCGTTGGCGGCGCTGGCGGCCAAGGCACCGAATGCAGAACTGATTGCGCAATTCGCCGCCAATGCAGCCGGGGCCGTGCATTTCGAGCAGGAGATGCAGCACAGCTACCTGTCGAAATTCGGCGTCGATCGCGCGGTGGCACAGTCGACGGAGCGATCACCGACCTGCCTTGGCTACACCAGCTTCCTGCTGGCCGAAGCACAGACGGGATCATATGAGACGTTGCTTGCCGCCCTGTTGCCCTGTTTCAGCGTCTATGCCGAGGTTGGAACCGCCATTGCTCAGCAGAGCGTCCCGAACAATCCCTTTGCACTGTGGATTGAAACTTATGCGTCGGACGAATTTCAGGCTGCGGTTCGTGCCGCAGAGACGGCTGCCGACGCGGCCGCCGAAAAAGCCCATGCTGAACTGCGCCAGCGCATGCTGGCGTTGTTTCGCAAATCGGTGGAGTTCGAATGGATGTTCTGGGACGCGGCCTATCGCCTGGAGGCGTGGCCCACGGCCGCGTGGCGCTAGAAATGAAAAGGGCGATGCAAGCCTGGCCCGCATCGCCCTTTTGACCACCAGCCCGGTCGTTTACTGAACGTCGGCTGCGACCTTCACGGTCTTGATGTGGTCCGGCAGCAGGACGGTGCCGTTGTCCTCTTCCGTGCCAGCCTTGATGCGGTCGACGAATTGCATGCCGTCAACGACGCGGCCCCAGATGGTGTATTTGCCATCCAGGAAGGGGGCCGGTGCGAAGCAGATGAAGAACTGACTGTCGGCGCTGTCGAGTGATGCCGCCCGGGCCATCGACACCGTGCCGCGCTCATGCCGCAGGGTACTGAACTCGGCCTGCAGGTTCTGGCCCGAGCCACCGGTGCCGGTCCCCGTCGGGTCGCCCATCTGGGCCATGAAGCCGGGGATGACGCGGTGGATCGGCGTGCCGTCGAAGAAGCCCTGGCGCGCCAGTTCCTTCATGCGCGCGACCGTCTTCGGTGCCACCTGCGGCAGCAACTCGATGACGACGCGGCCGTTCTTGAGGTCGAGATAGAGGGTGTTTTCCGGATCAAGGGCGAGGGCCGGGGTGCTGGCGCCCACGACGAATGCCAGCACCAGGAGAATGCGCTTCAACATGATCGATCAGCCCATCTTCTTCTTGAGGTTTTCGTCGAGTTTGTCGAGGAACTGGGTCGTCGACAGCCATTTCTGATCCGGGCTGATGAGCAAAGCGAGGTCCTTGGTCATGAAGCCGCTCTCGACCGTGTCGACACACACCTTCTCCAGATCCTCGGCGAACTTCTGCAGTTCCGGCGTGCCGTCGAACTTGCCGCGATACCACAGGCCACGGGTCCAGGCGTAGATCGAGGCGATCGGGTTGGTCGAGGTTTCCTTGCCCTTCTGATGCTCGCGGTAATGGCGTGTCACCGTGCCGTGGGCCGCCTCCGCTTCAACCGTCTTGCCGTCCGGCGAGAGCAAGACCGAGGTCATGAGGCCCAGCGAGCCGAAGCCTTGCGCCACGGTGTCGGACTGCACGTCGCCGTCATAGTTCTTGCAGGCCCAGACGAAACCGCCAGACCATTTCAAGGCGGACGCCACCATGTCGTCGATCAGGCGGTGGTCATAGGTGATGCCGGCCTTGGCGAACTGGTCCTTGAATTCCGTATCGAAGACTTCCTGGAAGATGTCCTTGAACCGGCCGTCATAGGCCTTGAGGATCGTGTTCTTGGTCGAGAGATAGACCGGCCATTTCAGCGTCAGGCCATAGTTGAACGACGAGCGGGCGAAGCCCCGGATCGATTCATCGACGTTGTACATCGCCATGGCGACGCCGCCGCCTGGGAACTGGTACACTTCCTTCTCGATCGGCGCGCTGCCGTCTTCGGGTTCGAATTTGATGGTGAGCTTGCCTTTGCCGGGCACCCGGAAGTCGGTGGCGCGGTACTGGTCGCCGAACGCATGACGGCCGACGACGATCGGCTGCGTCCAGCCCGGCACCAGGCGCGGCACGTTCTTGCAGATGATCGGTTGGCGGAAAACGGTGCCGTCGAGGATGTTGCGGATCGTGCCGTTGGGCGACTTCCACATCTGCTTCAGGTTGAATTCTTTGACGCGCGCCTCATCGGGGGTGATGGTCGCGCATTTGACGCCGACGCCGTATTGCTTGATCGCGTTGGCGGATTCGATCGTGATCTTGTCGTCGGTCTTATCGCGCATCTCGACGCCAAGGTCGTAGTATTTCAGGTCGATGTCGAGATAGGGCAGGATCAGCTTGTTCTTGATGAACGACCAGATGATGCGGGTCATCTCGTCGCCATCAAGCTCGACGACCGGAGTCTTGACCTTAATCTTCGCCATGGGGGCTCAATCCTTCTTCAAACGATGCGCCGGAAAGGCGCTGGAGGGCGCGAAATCGCGCGCAGTCTAGTGGCTGGCTGGGGCGATTTGAAGGAATTTGGCGCCATACCTTAGTCCAAGGCCAGCCAAATCCCTGAAAGCTAGTGTGAAAACCAATTGCCGCTGTCAGATGCGCTCTGGATGGTCGGGTTCTTGGGTTTCAGCCGGGGCCGCCAATAAGTCGAAAAGGCGCCCGATTGAGTTCACGACCGAGAAATACTGCCGGCACGAAGCCTGGGCAAATCCGTCGTCGATGATGCCGTCGATCATGTCGACGAGCCCGTCCCAATAGCCGTCGGCATTGAGCACGATGATCGGCTTGTCGTGCATGCCGAGCTGGCGCCAAGTGACGATCTCGAAAAATTCTTCCAGCGTGCCGAGCCCGCCGGGCAGGACGATGAAGGCGTCCGAAAGCTCGAACATCATGCGCTTGCGGGTATGCATGTTGTCGACCACCTTGAGCTCGGTGAGCCCGCTGTGGCCGATCTCCCGGTCCTGCAGATGTTGCGGAATAATGCCGACAACCTCGCCGCCATGGGCCATGACGCCATCGGCGCAGGCCCCCATCAAGCCGACGCGGCCGCCGCCATAGACGAGGCGGATCTTACGCTCGGCCATTTGCTTGCCGAGATCGCGGGCGAGGGGGACAAAGGCCGGGTTAACACCGCGGGATGACCCGCAATAGACGCAAAGGGATGTAATCGGAGTCATTCCGATGGGTCGCTCCTGTGGTTTGGGGACAATGCGCGGCTGATCGCGGCGATGTCGGGGGAAAAACTGGCTCGAGCCGGATCGCCCAAGCCGAGGGCGGAAGATTGCTTATTCATTAGGCACCAATATGAACCGGCTTCCGGGACAGTTCAATGACCATTGGCGCACAGGATCGAGGCATGGCGATTGCGGCGGGGCAGACATGGGATTAGCTTGACAATAATAGGACCCGGAAAGACGCCTGAGGGGTCGGGCAACAAGGGTGCAACGGGGAAGGTAAATGTCGAGATTGGCTTTGATCGGCGTGACGGGCGCCGCCGTGGTCGTGGTTGCCGCCGGCCTGATCTATTCGATCGGCCAGCAGGAAGGCGACGATTCCGGCGATAATGATACGCCGCCGGTGGCGGAAAATGGCACGGCCACGGTGCCAGCCGCCACGTCGGAGGCAGTACCCAGCGCCGCGTCCCCCGTCGGCACCAGCGCGCAAACCGCCGGCGCCGCGGCGCCCGCGACTGGTACGGCCGTCGTCGCCAATGACGCCGCGCAAGGTGCCGCCGCCGCACCGACAGCGCCCAGCTTTGATGTCGTCCGTGTCAATCCCAACGGCGATGCCGTCATCGCCGGTCGCGCCAAGCCGGGCGCTAGCGTGACGCTGCTGGACGATGGCAAGGTGATCGGCAGCGCCAAGGCGGATGATCGCGGCGAATGGGTGCTGCTGCCCAACAGTTCCATCGCGCCGGGTGAACATAAATTCACCCTGCAGGCGCAAGGCGAGGGCGGCGCGGCGGAACCATCCGAACGCATGGTCATCGTCGTGGTGCCGGCGCCGGCCAAGGATATCGCCGGCAATGCGGTCTCGGCACCCGCCGGTGCCTTGGCCCTGTCCGTACCGCAAAGCGGCGAAGGCCCCAGCGAAATTCTCAACATGCCGAGCACCGGCAGTACCGCAGACCTGCCGAAAGGGCCGGTGCGCGAGCCGACGCTCGACGTCGTCGATTTCGACAAGGAAGGCCGCATGGCGCTGGCGGGCCGGGCGGCGGCGGACAGCAAAGTGGCGCTCTATCTCGATGACAAGCTGATGGGATCGGCAACGGTCGACCCGCAGGGCCGTTGGCGTTTCGTGCCAGCGGACAAACTCAGTATCGGGCGGCATGAACTGCGGGTCGACCAGGTCGATGCGAACAACAAGGTGACGGCCCGCATCGCGCAGCCGATCGAACAGCCGGATTTCGCGGCCCTCACGCCGGGCGATGCGCAGATCGTGGTGCAGCCCGGCAATTCGTTGTGGCGTCTGGCGCGCCGCACCTATGGCGAAGGCTTGCAATATTCGGTGATTTACGAGGCCAATAAGGACCGCGTGCGCGATCCGGATCTTATCTATCCGGGCCAGGTGCTGACGCTTCCGCAATAGTCATGGCGGATCAGATGGCTTCGGCTGCCTTGGGCCAGGTCGGCAGGACTTCGGCCAGCAATTGCAGGAACGGCTTCACTTCGAGCAATACGCTGGCCGCGGCCGAGACGAGATCGACCGGCGTGGCCGGTGTGACGAACGGTGCCTTGCCGACGCAAAGGATCGATTTATGCTTGCTGATGGCCAGGCGCGAATGCAGCAGATCCTGGCTGGCGTCGATGATCGCCATCACCGAACGGCGCATGACCAGGCCTTCGGCGGAATAGGGAAGCGGCGCGATCTCGCCCGAAATCTGGACGATCGGCCCTGACTGCACCTGGCGGGTAGTCGCCAAAAACGGCACATCCATGAATTTGAAGCCGAATTCGACTAACTGGCCGCCGCTGCCAAGTCGTACCGTACCATCGTTCTCGATGTGCATGTGATCCACACCGGGTGGCAGCGTGCTGTTTGCCAGCATCGGCAGGATCGAAATGCTCACTCTGACGAATCCCCTGTTGCGTTCGCGAATGATGCTAGGTCGTCTCGCTTAACGATCTGTAAAAGAGCACCCTGTTTGGTCAGAAAAAAGTGCGTCGCGCGTGATGTATTTTCGCACCGCGGGGGTGGACGATCCATGACAAATCATCATATTAGCCGGAGGAGCGGGCCGAACATCGCCGGCCAAGCCGTTACCAAGAGGCAGTATTTTGAAGCCGAAGTTCTTTAATCCGATCCACCGGGCCGGTTGGCCGTTCCTGGCCATTTTCGCCATCGCCACCGCCATTCTGTGGTGGCTTTGGTACCCGCTGGGCTTCGTCGGCCTTCTGCTTACCTTATGGTGTGGGTATTTTTTCCGTGATCCGGACCGCATCACCCCGACCCGCGCTGGGCTCGTCATCAGCCCGGCCGACGGCGTCGTACAGATGATCCAGCCGGCCGTCCCCCCGGCCGAGTTGGGCCTCGACCAACGCCCGCGCACCCGCATCAGCGTTTTCATGGACGTCCTCTCGGTTCACATCAACCGTTCCCCGGTCGATGCCGAGGTGATCGCCACGGCCTACCGCCCGGGCAAGTTCCTCAATGCTGCCCTCGACAAGGCCAGCGACGAGAACGAGCGCAGCTCCATGCATCTGCGCATGGCCGACGGCCAGGACATTCTGGTGGTGCAGATCGCGGGTCTCGTCGCGCGCCGAATCTTGAGCTGGACCCGCAACGGCCAAAGGCTGCGCGCGGGCGAGCGTTACGGTATGATCCGCTTCGGCAGCCGCGTCGATGTCTATCTGCCCGACGGGGTGCAGCCGCTGGTCGCGGTTGGCCAGTTGGCGGTTGCCGGTGAAACGGTTCTGGCCGATTTCCGGTCGGAAGAAGCGGCCCGCCTCGGCGAGATGCGCTAAAGCCTGCCAGTGTTCGAAGCGTCAGTGACGCGAAGGAGTATGCCATGATCCGACACCGCCGCCTGCGCGATCATTCGATCAATCGGCTGATCCCGAATATGCTGACGATCTTCGCGCTTTGCGCGGGTCTTACCGGCATCCGCTTCGCGTTGCTTGACCGCTGGGAAAACGCGGTCATCGCCATTCTGATCGCAGCCGTCTTCGACGCGCTCGACGGACGCATTGCGCGCCTGCTCGATTCCTCCAGCAAATTCGGTGCGGAGCTCGATTCTCTCAGCGATTTTGTCAGCTTTGGTGTGGCGCCGGCGATGATCATGTTCCTGTGGAGCACGCATGAGGTGAAGGGCATCGGCTGGGCGCTGACGCTGGCCTTCAGCGCCTGCATGGCGTTGCGTCTCGCGCGCTTCAACACCAAGCTCGATAACGCCGATCTACCGGCCTGGACCAGCCGCTTCTTCACCGGCGTGCCCGCACCTGCCGGTGCGGGCCTGGTGCTGATGCCGCTCATCGCCTGGCTGGAATACGGCTTCGAGTTCCTTCGCGCACCGCTCTTCGTGGGCATTTTTCTGGTCGTTGTCGCCGGCCTGCTGGTGAGCCGCCTGCCGACCTTCTCGTTCAAGCGCGTGCGCGTGACGCAGGCCTGGGTGTTGCCCACCATGATTGCAGTCGTCGCCTATGCGTCGCTGCTGGTGAGCCTGCCTTGGGCGACGCTGTTCTTCACGCTGCTCGCTTATCTCTCGACGCTGCCATTCGCCTATCGCAGCCAGCGCCGGCTGCAGGCGCAGCGCCCGATTCCGGAGGCAGCCGCGACGGAAGTCGACGCGGATCACGACTGATGTTCGATCGCGCCCTCAGGCGGCGCATCGATCCATCGCTCGAGCGGTTGGCGCGCAAGGCGCAGGCCGCTGGCCTCACCGCGGATCGCGTCACTTGGATCGGCTTTGGCCTCGGTCTTCTCGCGATCGTTGCCATCGCCAGCGGGGCAGAGTTCTGGGGGCTTGTTCTCCTTGGTGCCAACCGCCTGTGTGACGGCATCGACGGATCGCTGGCGCGACTGACCCGGCCGACAGATCGCGGCGCCTATCTCGATATCGTGCTGGATTTCATTTTCTATGCCGGCTTCGTCTTTGCCTGCGCCGTGGCGCGGCCCGAACATGCCGTGGCGGCGGCCTTCCTGATCTTCAGCTTCGTTGGCACCGGCACGACGTTTCTGGCGCATGCCATCATGGCGGCCAAACGCAATCAATCTGACGAGGTAACTGCCGGGAAAGGCATTGCGTATCTTGGTGGCTTCACGGAAGGGACTGAGACGATTGCCGTCTTCGTCCTGATGCTGCTGTTTCCAGGCGCCTTCAACTGGCTGGCCTGGCTCTTCGGCATCTTGTGCTGGTTGACCACGGCAACCCGGATTGCCGCCACGTTGCGGGCGCTGCCAGCCTGAACGGCCGGCATTCTATTTGTGCGCGTGATGCGCCTGGATGGTCTGCACCAGTTCTTCGAGCTTCACTTTATCCATCAGATAAAGGTTGCGCCCCTTGCGCTTCAGAAGCCCGCTCGGATAGAGCTGGCTGACAGCTCGGTTGACCGTCTCACGCGTCGTGCTGGTGATGCCGGCGATCTCATGCATCGGCGGCAACGGGCGCACGACCCAGAGGCCGGGCACGGCTGGTTCCGGCTGCGCCATGCGCAGCAACTCGGCATAGACGCGCTGTGCCGCCTGCAACGTCGACAGTTCCATAATGCGCAGGCCGCTCTGGCGCACCAGACGCGCCATGCGCTGCAGCAGGCGGAAGGAGACGGCGGCATTGGTGCGCACCAGATCCATGAAGACGTCGGGCGGCATGATGCACAATTCCGACTTCTCGATCGCGGTCACGCTGGCCGAACGCGGCTGATCGTCGATCGCCGCCAACTCGCCGAAGGATTCGCCGGGCTTCACGGTCGCGAGCGTTACTTCCTTGCCGGAGGGCGAGAAGGTGACAACGGCCACGGAACCTTTAAGGACGAAAAACACATCCTTCGATGTGGCGCCCTTGTCCAGAATGGTCTGGCCCTTGTCGCAATTGCGCCACCGGCAGCGCCCTTCGAGCGCTTTCAGGTCGATGTCGGGGATGCCCTCGAGCAGCGCAAAGGCGCGCAAGGTGCGTTCGGTGGTTTGTGTCTGAGTCGTTCCCATGGCCGGCAGCATAATCGAAAGGCGGCGCCCCGCCAACCGGCCGTAACGCTGGAACTCAACAGGAACGATATGCCTCGCATACCTTGGTTTAGCTATCGCCGCGGGGCTACCACCGCAGCACCCTGCGCCCGATCAGAGCCCCGAGGATCGTGACGATGACGATCGCGCCCAGGTACCAGATGGCCACATAGAACGGCGAATCATTGTCGCAGTGGACCGAGTAGATGAAGGCACCGATGCCGCCGGCGGCGAAACCGGCAGCGGCCCCGGCCATCGTCGGCGATTGCGGGGCGCCACGACGCATGGCGTAGAGCCCGGCCGCCAGCGGCGCCAGTGAGATGGCCGGCACCAGGCACAGGCAGTAAAGCGGGTAGAATCCAATCGCGCTGGCGCCCCATTGATCGGTCGGCAGCATCACCATTTCCATGGCGACCGACAGCAGCAGCGGCGCCAAGGCAAGCGGCAGCCAAAGGAAAACGCGGCGAACCGACTGTTCGGGCCGCGCCATTTCAAGCAGCAAGACCAGGCCGAACAAGGCGATGCTGCCGGCGGTCGCGAATTTGAACAGATACCGCCACGTCCCCAATGCGGTCAGAAAATCCGCCCGAATCCGCAGTTCCACGACGAACACCAGCAGCGAAACGATGAGCGCCAACGGTAGTGCGACAGCAAGAATCTGTTGGGCCCGTGCTGGTGGGCGTCCCTGGTCGGCCACGAGGCCGCTGATGAGATCGTCGGTCTTCACTGTTCGCTCCTTTGTGCCGCGCGCGAAAGGGCGGCAAGTCCCCGGTGCAGCGCCACCCGCACGGCGCCCTCGCTCAGGGTCAGTTTCTTGGCAGTCTCGCTGGGACTCAACCCGTCGATGGAAATGGCGCGGACCACTTGCGACTGGCCGGGCGGCAAAGTCGCCAGGTGCCGGTCGAGGGCCTCGGTCGACAGCGTCTCTTCGGGTTCGGGTGCCGCCAACGTCTCCATGATGTCGTCGACCGGCACCATGATGCGGCGGCCGCGCCGGCGCAGATTGTCGATCAACTTGTGCCGGGTGACCGCGCGCAGCCACGGCAGGATGGCCCGGTCAGGGTCCCAGCTCCCGCGCTTCAAATGAATGGCCAGCAATGTCTCTTGCACGATGTCCTCGGCTTCTGCGATCTCGTAGCCCTGGCGCGACAACTCCCGCCTGACCCAGCGGCGCAGCATGTCGGCAAGGGCCGCCAGCAACCGGCGATAGGCCCCGGCGTCCCCCGCCTGGGCCGCCCGCATCAGACTGGCCAGTTCGTCTTCCAAATCCGTCACACCTGCACACCCCGTGTTACGCGGCCCTGGCAACAATTGTTACACCGGCCGGGTGGCGCATCATGATTCATCGTGCTGCGTCGGTAAACTGCATGATTTTGGCCCCATCGCTGTAACACCGAACCGTTCGGACCCGAAACATGCCGCGTAGGGCAGCAAACGGCTGCTCATTTTCAGGAGGAAATGCTTATGAACCGCCGTACCGCGTCGCTGGCTTTGGCCGGCTCGTTGTTGACTGCTCTTGCGATCGCCAGCGCCCCTTCCCGGGCCGACGAGGCAAAGGAAAAGTGCTTTGGTGTGGCGCTCGCCGGCCAAAATGATTGCGCCTCGGCCGGCGGGAATTCCTGCGCCGGCCAGTCAAAGGCCGATTACGACAAGGCCGCCTGGAAACTGGTGCCCAAGGGCTCATGCGAAACCACCATGATCAAGCTGCCGGATGGCACCGAGCGCGCTGGTTCCCTGAAGCCTATCGAATCCTGAGCCTATGACGCTGCAGCCCGACATCGCGGCGGCGCGTGGCCCGGTCCCGGCGAAAGCCGGGATCGGCCTGCGTTCGGCGCATTATGCCGATCTGCTGACCGATCCCCACCGCGTCGCCTGGGTCGAGGTGCATCCCGAGAACTTTATGTGTGCCGGCGGACCGCAGCATCGCGTTCTCGGCAAGGTCCGGGATCATTGTGCGCTGTCCTTTCACGGTGTCGGCCTGTCGCTGGGCGGAACCGCGCGCCCGGACCCGGCCCATCTTGGGCGCCTCGCCGATCTCATGCGGCGCTATGAACCGGCTTGCTTTTCCGAGCATCTCGCCTGGTCCGAGCATGGCGGTCAGTTCTTGAACGACCTGCTGCCGCTCCCCTACACCCACGAGACGCTCGACCGGGTTGTGGCCCATGTCGATGAAGTGCAGGGATGTCTCGGACGCCGGCTGTTGATCGAGAATCCATCGCTCTATCTCAGCTTCGATGGCAACGATATGGCTGAGACAGATCTGCTCTCTGAACTGGTGCGTCGCACCGGCTGCGGCCTGTTGCTCGATATCAACAATGTCTTCGTTTCGGCCAATAATCTTGATTACGACCCGCGCGGGTATCTCGCAGCCTATCCGTTGCAGTGTGTGGGCGAGATCCATCTGGCCGGGTATCGCGCCGAAACGGATGCAGACGGCACCGAGGTCCTGATCGATACCCATGGCTCCCTGGTGGCCGGCCCGGTTTGGGATCTCTATCGCCATGTCGTGGCACAGACCGGCCCGCTGCCGACCTTGATCGAATGGGACCAGGATCTGCCGTCCTGGGATGTGCTGCGCGGCGAAGCCGCGCGGGCGCAAGCGATTCTGAACACCCATGCCGGAAACGCCCATGTTGCCGCGTGACCGACAGGCCGCTTTCGCCGCAGCCATTCTGGACCGGTCGATCGCGATTCCGACCGGCCTGCGGCAGCCCGGACGCTTTGCCATTTATCGGAACAATGTATTTGCCGGTTTGATCGCAACCCTGACATCGCGTTTTCCCGTGACATGCCGCCTGCTCGGTACTGACTGTTTCGAGGGGTGTGCCCTGCGCTTCATTGCTGCACAGCCGCCAACCACACCCGTCATCCATGATTATGGCGCGGGCTTTGCCGATTTCGTGGGGACCTTGTCCGATCTGTCGCAGCTTGCCTATCTGCCCGACGTCGTGCGCCTGGAATGGGCGCGGCACCTAGCCTTGCACGCAGCGGACGCACCGGTCTTGATGCCACAAGCCCTCGTGGATGTTGCGCCGGAACGCGTGGGCGATCTCGTCTTCGAGATCCATCCGGCGGCGCGTTTGCTGCACTCGGCCTATCCCATCCACACGATCTGGCAGACCAATACGTTCGACATCGAAACGGCCGCTATTGCGGCTGATGCCCCGGGCCAATCCGTTCTTGTGTCACGGCACGATGACGAGGTCGTGCTGCTGGCTTTGGCGCCGGCCGCCGCTGCATTCGCGGCGGCACTTTTCACCGGCGCATCCCTGGGCGCTGCTGCCGGCGAAATGAGCGACATGGCGCCCACGCTCGCCGCACTGCTGCAGGCGCGGGCGTTTACCGGCTATGCGTTTTCCCTTGATACGACACAGGATGCACCATGCCTTTCAACCGACTGATCGACTTCTTTTCGCGCGTCCCGATGGATTTGATCGCGCTGCTGGCGCGGCTTGGCATCGCCGTCGTCTTTCTGCGTTCCGGCCTGCTGAAGCTCGATGGCTGGGACAACGGCAATACGCTGGCGCTGTTCCAATATGAATACCAGCTGCCGCTCATCCCGCCGCAGCTCGCGGCGCCCATGGCCATGGCGATGGAACTTGCCATGCCGATGTTCCTCTTCGCGGGTCTCGGCACGCGCTTTGCTGCCTTGGCCTTGCTCTGCATGACGGCGGTGATCGAGATCTTCGTTTACCCCGGTGCTTTCGACACTCATGCCGTCTGGGCGGTGTCGCTGCTGTTCCTCATCAAGAACGGTGCCGGGCATGTCTCGCTCGACCACCTGATCGCGACGCGCACAGGTCAGCGGCCGGCGGTCGCCCGCTGAACCAGCGCATAGCGGCCGGCGGCATACCAGGTGAAAGCCAGTACCTGCAGGCACAGCAAGGTGCCAAGGGCTATGGCGTAGGCGTCGGCCTTGGGCATGCTGAGCGACAGATGGTCGAGTGCCCAGCCGATCGATGACTGGAACAGCGCCGATGCCAGAAACAGCATCAGGTTGGCAGCCGATTGTGCGCGTCCCGCGAGCTGGCGCCCGAAATGCGCGCCGAGCGTCGCATAGCCCAGATTGGCCGCCTGACCGGTGAAGCCATAGACCAGCCAGATCACGGGCAGGGCGATGGGCAGCGCAAAGATCATCGCCAGCTGCGCTGCTGCATAAAGGGCGAAAGCGGCGCCGACGATGAATTTGAGTGCGATGCCACGCCGCTGGGCGGCATCGGCGATGAAGCCTGTCGACAGCGACCCCACGGCAAAGGCCAATCCCAGGATCATCAATTGCTGGCCGGCAGCGTGCCGCTCCAGGCCAGCCACATCGACCATCCAGCGCGTCGCCCATAATGTCTGGACGGCGATGAAGGTGCCCGAGATGGCCGCCACCATCGGTGTCACGCGCCAGAAAATGCCGTCGCGGAAGATATCGGCGTAGCCTTTTAATTGGGCACGGAACGCGAGGGGATGATGGTCGTCATCGCGCTTTGGCACCAGGAAATATATCGTCGCTGTGACCGCCAGTGTGAAGCCAACAAGGATAAAGAACAGGGCGCGCCAGCCGATGAGGTCGGCCGCCAGATTGGCAGGATAGGTGCCAGCCAGGAAGCCGAGCCCACCGAAGGTCACGACCGCCGAATTCCCCAATGCCAGCCGTTCCGGCGGCAGCCACATGGCATTGGCCTTGAAGGCCGACATCAGGCAGCCGCCGAGCCCGACACCGATGAGGAGCCGCGCACCGGCAAGTTCGACGGTGTTGTTGCCCAGTGCAAATAATGCCGCGCCCAAGGCCGCCAGCAGCAGCAGCCCGGTCTGCACCAGCCGCGGACCGAAGCGGTCGAGCAGCAACCCCAACGGCAATTGGAACAGCACGAAGCCGTAGAGATACATCGACGTCATGAGGCCGAGATCGGTGTTGCTGAGCGAGAGCTCTTTCACCAGATCATCCGAGATCGCCGCATTCACGACGCGAAAGAGATAGGAGGTGAAATAGCCGGCGGCGAAGGGCCCCAGTGCGCGGGCAATGAGGGCGCCGTTCATGCGGCGTTGAGTGGCTGCCGCTGCGCGCGGCGCTGGTCATAAAGCGTGTTGCCGGCCACGGCACCCACCACCAGTATCCCGCCATAGAGGGCATAGATGCCGGGATTCTCGCCCAGGAAAACGAACACCCAGAAGGCGCCCAGCACTGTTTCCACGAGCGAGATGAGGGCCGCCTTGGCAGCGGGGATCAAGCGCGCACCGGTAGTGAAAAGGATGAGGCCGATTGCAAGTTGTACCGCGCCGAACAGGAACAGATAGAAGAGGTCGCTGCCCGTCACCTCGAACGCCAGCTCGCCTGCCAAGCTGAAGCCGATGACGCCCATGATCGCGGTGCCAAGGCACGTGGCCGGCGTCATGCGCACATGGGCAAAGCGGCGCGTGAGCACGGTGGCCACCGCAAAGCTCACCGCAATGACGCCGGAGAGCGACATGCCGAGCAAATCGGCATGGCCTTCGGCCTTGGCCACCATCAGCAGAATGCCGCCAAAGGCCACGGCCATGGCGACGATACGCGCAAGTCCCAAACGTTCGCGCATCCAAATCCAGGCGAGGAGCCCGGCAATCAGCGGTGCCGTCGACTGCACCACCAGGATCAGCGCCACGGTCGCGTGTTGCAGCGCGATGACGAAGGAGATCGACGCGGCGGCAAAGCAGATCGCCACACCGATTCCGCCCGCGCCCATATTGCGAAAATGCGTCCAGGTCCCGCGCCCATCGCGGATGAGGAGAAAGATCAGCAATGCCACGGCGGCGATGGCGCCCCGCCAGCCGACCGTCACCCAGGCCTCGGTCTGAATCTGGCGCGCGATGAGTCCACCGAGACTCCAGCAGATGGCTGCTGCTGTCACCAGCAGCGTGCCCTTGGTGCTTTGCGAAGCGGCCCCATCAGACATGCGATGTCGTTCCCCCCTGAATTGACCGCAGCATAAAGACCATGCCCGTGACGGCAAGGGCACCGCCGCTCATGGCTGTTATGCGCTAATCTTCCTTGGCTGCTTCACTGCGCTCCACTTCCGAGAGCAGCCAGTCGCGAAAGGCCACGAAGGCGGGGTCGCTGAGGGCCTCGGCCCGGTAGATGAGGTGCCAGGCACGGCCCGGATCGCTGAGGGCCAGATCGAACAGCCGCACCAGCCTGCCGGCCGCAAGATCGTCCTGCACATAGGGTGCGCGGACCAAGGCGACGCCGAGGCCATCGAGTGCCGCCTGAATCGCGTAGGTCGAATAGTCGAAGGAGAGGCGGCGGCGAAAACGCGCCGGGTCCAGTCCGCTCATCGCCAGCCAGCGCGGCCATTCCTGCGGTGCGTGTGCCACTTCCAGCAGCGTGTTGTGCTGCAGGTCGGCAAGCCGGCCGATGCCCTGTGCGACGACCGGGGCGGCCACTGGAAAGAGCGCCGCGCTGAACAGTTTCTCGGCGATGAAGCCGGGCAGAGGGGCTGTTGAAAGCCTGACTGTTGCCGCCCAATCCTGGCGCAAGGTGACGTGATCGTCGATCGCGGTGACCAGCCGCACCTCGATGCCTGGATGCTGGCGCTGAAAATGCTGCAGGCGTGGGATCAGCCAGCGCATGGCGAAGGTCGGGCCAGCCGCGACCGACAGCCCAGGCAAAGCGGTTCGCCGCACGCTGTCGACCGCTGCCTCCAGCCGCCGAAAGGCGTCGTCGAGCAATGGCGCGAGGCTCCGACCCGCCGGCGTGGGAATGAGGGAATTGGCGTGGCGCTCGAACAGGATCTGCCCGATCTGCCCCTCGACCAGTTTCACCAGCCGGCTGATGGCGGTCTGGGTGACATTGAGTTCCGCTGCCGCAGCCACGAAGCTGCCTAAGCGCAAAGCAGCCTCGACTGCTTTCAATCCTTTGAGAGACGGTGTCATCTAGCAATCTTACCCCAATAAAAACTTGGGCTAGTCTGGCATATTGTCGTTGGCGGCGAAAGTCCGGGCGGCGCATAGGGAGAGACCAATTCGGGGAACATTCGCGTGAGCTTTGCCGCCACCCTTCTTGCCGTGATCGCCGCCGTGCTCGCCACGTCGTTCCTCTCCGGCATTTTCGGCATGCTGGGCGGGCTCATCCTCCTTGGCCTGCTGCTGCTCGTTCTTCCCGTGCCCGCGGCGATGAGCCTCCATGCTGTGACACAGATGACCTCCAACGGCTGGCGCGCTTTGCTGTGGTACCGTCTCATCCTGTGGCGCGTCATGCCGGGCTATATCTTGGGCTCTGGGATCGCCTTTGCGATCTTCACCTGGATCAGTTTCCAGCCGCCCACCGCCTGGGTCTATATCGGCATGGGGGTCGTGCCGATGATCGCCGTGCTGGTGCCAGCCCATATCGCCCCTGACATCCGCCGCCCCTATGCCTCGACCGTCCTCGGCTTCGTGGTGATGAGCGTGCAGCTGATCTCGGGCGTCGCCGGTGTGCTGGTCGACATTTTCTTCTTCCGCACCGATCTCGACCGGCGCCAGATCGTCGCCACCAAGGCGTTCAGCCAGTTGGTCGGCCATGTCTACCGCCTCATCTATTTCACCCTCATCGCCACCCAGGGCGAGGTCGTTTCCGAGGTGCCGCTTTGGGTCTTTGGCGTCGCCATCGTCACCGCCATGGTGGGCGCCACGTTGGCGCGCGTCGTGCTGGACCGCCTCACCAACCGCGCCTTCCTGATGTGGACCCGGGGGCTGGGCGTGGCCATTGGGGCGGTCTACCTCGGCCACGGCATCTACCAGCTGCTCCATTCCGGCTAGTTGGCCCGGCTAAGTAGCGGTGACTTTTTAACAATTGCCCTTTATCTTCAGGTTCGTTGATTCGATAGCGAGATGGGGCAGATCATGGTTTCGGCGGCGGTTCAGGCGCATTGCAGCAGGCAGGGAAAGCGCCTTGTCTCGGCAGCCTTGCTCACCGGCCTGCTGACCGGCTGCGCCGCACAGCCGACGCAACCGCCCGTGGTGACAGCACCAACCGCGCCGGAACCCGCACCAACCCCTGCGGCACCTGCTGCATCTGCCGTCCCCGATTTCACCCAGATTACCCAGACCACCTGCCCGGCCAATGCCGCGAGTTACCAGGAATGGGTGGCGCGTTTTGGCGCCTATGCACTGCATCAGGGCGAACCGGAACCGGTCATCCGCACGGCGTTTGCGGGCGTCACCGAAAACCCGAAGATCCGCGACCGCGCTGGCAAGCAAGCCGAATTTGTGACACCGGTCTGGACCTATCTCGACCGCGCCGTGTCGGCTGAACGCGTCGCCAAGGGCCAGGCGAAACTCCCCGAGGTGCGCGCCATCGCCAGCGATGTCGAGCGCGACTACGGCGTGCCGCCGGCGATCCTCATGGGCATCTGGGGCATTGAGACGGATTTCGGCAACAATTTCGGCGATGTGAATGTCTTCGAAGCGCTCTCGAATGTGGGCTACGGCACCAGCCGCAAGGCGTTCGCCTGCACAGAGCTTCTCTCGGCCTTGAAGATCGTCGATCGCGGCCATGTACAGCCTGCCCAGATGATCGGCTCCTGGGCCGGCGCCATGGGCCACAGCCAGTTCCTGCCCTCGAACTACCTCACCGTCGCGGTTGATCGCGATGGTTCGGGCGCCCCGGATCTCTGGACGTCGATGCCCGACGTCTTTGCCTCGACCGCCAATCACCTGGTGCGCGATGGCTGGCAGCGCGGCCTCACCTGGGGCTTCGAGGTGAAATTGCCGCAAGGCTTCCCCTATCAGGAGGCGGAACTCGACATCGAGAAGCCGGCCGCCCATTGGCAGCAGCGCGGTGTCCGGACGATCGACGGCCAGCCGCTGCCGGCACTCCCCGGCAATACCTCGATCCTGGTGCTGGCGGGCTATAAGGGCCCGGCCTTCCTGGTGACGAAGAACTTCAAGACCATCCTCAAATACAACTACTCGACCTCCTACGCGCTGTCGGTCGCCTATCTCGGCCAGCGCGTCATGGGCGGTCCGGGCGTCAAGGCGACGTGGCCGGTCGATGAGCCGCTGCTGTCGCTCGACGAGCGGGAGGAACTGCAACAACGCCTGATCGATCGCGGTCTTTTGGGTGGCAGTGCCGATGGCGTCATCGGCCTGAAGACCCGCAAGGCGATCCGAGCCTTCCAACTGCAGGTCGGTCTCCCGGCCGATGGATTCGCGACCAAGGCGTTTCTCGAGGAACTGCGCCGGCGCACGTCAAGCTGATTGCCGATATCCTGCTGATCTATAAGGGAAAAGGCCGATTGCATTTCCCTGGCCGATGGTTATAGTCCCGCCTTTCGGGAAGGTTGGGGCGGTTTGCCGGACCCTGACGGCCAATATTCTTCAGGGAGAGATTCCATGTTCATTTCAGAAGCTTACGCACAGGCCGCGGGTGCCGCTCCGGGTGCCAGCGACATGATCACCAGCTTTCTGCCGCTGGTCCTCATCTTCGTTGTCTTCTGGTTCCTGATGATCCGCCCGCAGCAGAAGCGCATGAAGGAACATCGCGCGCTCGTCGCCGCGGCGAAGAAGGGTGACAAGGTTGTCACCAATGGCGGCATCCTCGGTACCATCACGAAGGCCGTCGATGGCGAGAATGATGTCGAAGTCGAGATCGCCGCTGGCGTGAAGGTGCGTGTGCTGCGCTCGGCCATCCAGGATGTGCTCAACCGCACCCTGCCGACGGGCAAAGGCGGCAAAGCCGTCGAAGCCAAGGGCGAAGCGAAGTCCGAAGGCGCCAACGACGCCTGACGAGAAGAGCAGGGCGGGGCGCCCAACAAGCGCTCCGCTCCCTCGGCCAGCTACCAGGTCAAAGCTACTAGGATACCGGGCGATATGCTGCAGTTTTCAAAGTTCAAGATAACGCTGATTTTGGCGGTGCTGCTGGTCGGTCTCTACACGGCCCTGCCCAATGTCTTCGGCGCGGCGCATATCGACAAGCTGCCGGCCTGGCTGCCGGCCCGCACCGTCAGCCTCGGCCTCGATCTGCAGGGCGGTTCGCATCTGTTGTACGAGGTCGATACGGCGGCTCTGGTGCGGGGCAAGCTGGACGCAACCGAGGATGGCATCCGCGCCGCCCTGCGTGAAAAAAAGCTCGGCTACACCGATCTCAGCGTCAAGGCTGACCGGGTGACGCTGAAGCTGCGCGATCTGGGTGCCATCGAAATCGCCCGTGAGGCGCTGGCGAAAGCCACGATCGGCATGCAACTCGATATCGCTGCCGATGGGTCGGTTGCGGCCTACTTCAATGATACTTCCCTGGCCGAGATCAAGAAGCGCGCCGTCGAACAGTCGATCGAGATCATCTCGAAGCGCATCGACCAAACGGGCACCAAAGAACCAACGATCATCCGTCAGGGTGAGGATCGCATTGTCGTACAGGTTCCTGGACTCGGTGATCCGCAGCGATTGAAGGGATTAATCGGCAAGACTGCCAAGATGGAGTTCAAGCTTGTCGACGAGGTAGCGGAATCGACTGGCAATGGTCCGCCGACGTCGATCCAGCTTCCCGTTGTCGAGAAGGATGGAACCCCGGGGCAGAAACTCTGGATCAAGAGACCGGTCATGGTCTCCGGCGAAACCCTCACCGATGCACAGCAGAGCTTTGAAGGTGGCATGCCGGTGGTTTCGTTCAAGTTTGACTCGGTCGGCGCGCGCAAATTCGGCGATGCGACCAAGGCGAATATCGGCAAGCGTTTTGCGATCATTCTCGACAATCAGATTATCAGCGCGCCAAAGATCAATGACGCCATCTTGGGTGGCGCCGGCATCATCAGCGGTAACTTCACCGTCGAAACAGCCCGTGATCTTTCCATCCTGCTGCGCGCCGGCGCCCTGCCGGCGCCCCTCACCGTGCTCGAAGAGCGGACCGTCGGTGCCGATCTGGGTGCCGATTCCATTGAGGCGGGCAAGCGCGCCTGCTTGATCGCCATCGTCTTCATCGCCGTGGCGATGGTCGTGCTCTATGGCCTGTTCGGCATCTTCGCCAATCTCGCCATGGTGCTGAACGGCGTGCTGATGCTTGGTTTCCTCTCGGCCATCGGTGCGACGCTGACCTTCCCCGGCATCGCGGGCATGGTGCTGACACTGGGCATGGCGGTCGACGCCAACGTGCTGATCCTTGAGCGCGTGCGCGAAGAAATGCGCAACGGCCGCTCGCCGGTCAATGCCATGGAAGCGGGCTACCGCGAAGCGCAGGCGACCATCTTCGACGCCAACGTCACCCACGCCATTTCCACCATGTTCCTCTTTGCCTTCGGCTCCGGGCCCATCAAGGGCTTCGCCATCACGCTGCTCATCGGCATCGTCAGCTCGGTCTTCACGGCGGTGGTTGTCACCCGCCTGATGACGTCGATCTGGCTGCGCCGCGCGCGTCCCAAGGCGCTGCCGCTTTAAAGGAGCGAGAAGAAAATGTTCAAGCCGCTTCACCTCGTTCCGCACGGTACCAAGATCAACTTCATGTGGCCGCACAAGATCACGTTCCTGATCTCGGTCCTCATGATCGTCGGTTCCTTCGTGCTGGTCTTCACCAAGGGCCTCAATTTCGGCATCGACTTTGCCGGCGGCGTCATCATGGAAGTGAAGGCACCGACCGCCCAGGCCGATCTCGGCGACATGCGCAATAAACTCGACGGCCTGGAACTGGGCGAGATTGCCCTCCAGGAATTCGGCTCGCCCGACATCGTCCTCATCCGCATCCCGCAACAGGATGCGACCGAGACGGCGACGCAGGAGCAGACGACCCAGGCTGCCGTCACCAAGGTGAAGGAAACGCTGGGCAGCGATTGGCAGTACCGCCGCACGGAAACCGTCGGTCCTAAGGTTGGCGACGAGTTGAAGTCGAGCGCCGTCTGGGCCTCGATCTTCGCCATGCTCGGTATCATGGCCTATATCTGGTTCCGCTATGAATGGCAGTTCGGCATCAACGCGGTGCTGGCGCTGTTCCATGATTGCGTCACCACGGTGGGCTTCTTCGCGCTCACCGGCATGGAGTTCAACCTCACGACCGTCGCTGCCGTGCTGACCATCGCCGGTTATTCGGTCAACGACACGGTCGTCATCTACGACCGCATCCGCTATGACCTGCGGCGCTACAAGACCATGCCCCTGGCACAACTGATCAACCAGGCGCTCAACGAGACGCTGGCGCGTACCACGGTGACGTCCGGGTTGACGCTGCTCTCGGTCCTGGCATTGGCCTTCTGGGGTGGCGAAGCGATGCACGGTTTCTCGGTCGCCATGATCTGGGGCATCGTCATCGGCACCTATTCGACCATCTGCGTCGCCTCGCCGATGCTGCTCTATATGAACCTGCGCAATATCGGTTCGGACAAGGGCAAGGCAGCGACGACGACCGTGCAGAAGGCTTGAGGCTGTCTCAAGTCCAAGGAGTTCTAGATGGATCTTACGCCGCTCATTCCGGCCGGCCGGCAGATCATCGAGAGCTATGGTGATCTGCGCTTTAAAGTGACCGGCACCGCCTATGAAGGGTCGGTTCTCGTCTTTCCGACGCGCACGATCACATGGACCGTCCGCGACATGGCATCCTTGAGCCTCGAGAGCCTCGCCCCCGTGATCGCGGGCGCCGAGGCCGGCGACATCGACTTGCTGCTGCTTGGCTGCGGCCCCCGCCTCGCCATGGTTCCGCGCGATCTGCGCGCCGCCTTACGTGCGCAGAACATTGTCGTCGAACCGATGGACACCGGTGCGGCTGCCAGAACCTTCAATGTGCTGATGGCCGAGGGCCGCCGCATTGCCGCGGCATTGATCGCGGTGGCGTGAAGCGCTTCTAACTGACTTCGTACCAACGACCTCGCTTAGAGCTCCTCCCACCTTTAGGGGGAGGCGGGGAGGGGGCTGGAAGTGACGGCTCTCTCCAAAAGACAAAGCCCTCCCGCCGCGAGGCGAGAGGGCCTGTTCAGATCAAGGGAGCCGAGACTTACGCGAAATTCTTCGCGGCGAAGTCCCAGTTCACCAGCTTCCAGAACGCGCCGAGATAATCGGGGCGCTTGTTGCGGTAGTCGATGTAATAGGCATGCTCCCACACGTCGCAGGTGAGGAGCGGCTTGTCGGCCGTGGTGAGCGGCGTCGCTGCATTGCTGGTGCTGACCAGATCGAGCGAGCCGTCGGCCTTCTTCACCAGCCAACCCCAGCCCGACCCGAAGGTGCCGACCGAGACCTTGGTGAACTCTTCCTTGAACTTCTCGAACGATCCCCACTTCGCCTTGATCGCATCGGCCAAGGCACCGGTTGGCTCGTTGCCGCCCTGGGGCGACAAGCTGTGCCAATAGAAGGTGTGGTTCCAGATCTGTGCGGCGTTGTTGAAGATGCCGCCCGACGACTTCTTCACGATGTCTTCCAGCGACTTGCCTTCGAACTCGGTGCCCTTGATCAGGTTGTTGAGGTTGGTGACATAGGTCTGATGATGCTTGCCGTAATGGAACTCGAGCGTTTCCTTCGAAATATGCGGCTGCAGGGCATCAAGGGCGTAGGGGAGCGGGGGCAGGGTAATCTCAGACATCAGGAATTCCTCATTGCTGCGAAGATCGGCAGCTTGGCGGGCCACGCGATGCGGGGAAAAGCATGTGCGGCACTGGCTGCTAGCAGGGAAAATAACCGCTTCGTTGCGTGGTGGTTCCCCTTTCGTCTGCGGCAACTTAGCGCACAAAAAAATCGGGGTCCCGAAGGACCCCGATTTCATCGGAACGATATGTGGATCGGTTTAGTTGCCGATGCCCTGCTGCTGCGCCACCATGCAATAGAGCATCGGGATCGACAGCATCGTGTTGACGCGCGAGGTCAGCATCGCGGTGCGCGCCGATTTCTTCTTGGTGTCAGCGTCGGCTTCGACCAGGCCAAGTGCACGCTGCTGGTTCGGCCAGATAACGAACCAGACGTTGAAGCCCATGATCAGCGCCAGCCACATGCCGATGCCGATGGTGCGGAAGCCGGGCTGGAAGGTCAGCGCTTCGATGATGTAGCCGTTATGCGCGGCCGTGATCAGGCCGAAGGCGATCGTGCCAAGGGCTGCGTAGCGGAAGAAGTAGAGGGCAGTCGGCGCGATGACCTTGCCGATCGCCGGCTTCTGCTCGTCGGGAATTTTCGGCATCGACGGGATCTGCACGAAGTTGAAGTAGTAAAGCAGACCGATCCACAGGATGCCGAACCAGACATGGATGAAGCGGAACAGGAAAGCGACATACGGCCCCGGGTCGAAGCCGCCCAGATTGACGATCAGAAACACGACGATGGCAAGCACGACGCCGGCGGCCAAAGTCCTGTGCAGGTTTTCGAGAATTTTGCTCATTGCTGTACCCCTCCAAAGCAAAAGCGGTGTGGCTATGGGTCGCATTCTATAGGATGGAATGAGACGGAGAAACTGATTCCCCGTAAATCCATTGGGAAATTATGGGATTGCTGTTGATACCATGAGCGAAGCCGAAACCGAGCTTCGCGTGCTGGAGGAACTGCGCCGGGCAGATCGCGACCGATTCTTGTGCGCGATCGCGGCGCCGGCAGCGCTGCGGCGGGACCTTGCGACCCTCTATGCGTTAAATGCCGAGCTTGCCGGTATCGCCGACAAGGTTTCGGAGAAGATGCTGGGTCTCATTCGCCTGCAATGGTGGCGCGACGCGCTGGACGATGTCGCGGCCGGGAGGGGCCATCGGCATCATCTGGTGCAGGAATTGGCCGATCTCATTGAACGGCGGCACCTGGATGTGGCGCTGCTGCGCTCGCTCATCGACGCGCGCGAGCGCGATGTCGAGGCGGCAACGCCCGCCGATCTTGCGGAACTCGAAGGTTATGCCGCGGCCAGCGCCGGTGCGCTCGCGGAACTGGCACTCTCAGTCTGTACGGGAGCGCCACCGGAAGCGCAGCGTCTGGCGGCACGCCAAGTCGGCACGGCCTATGGCCTTGTCGGAATCGCGCGGGCAACCGTCTATCTGGCACAGCATCGGCGCGTGATGTTGCCGGGTGTCGATCACGACAAGCTGCTCGCGTTGCAGCCTGGTGCCGACGTGGCCGTGGCGGTGGAACTGGTTTGCCACCGCGCATCGGCGCTTCTTGCTGCGGCGCGAAAGGAAAGGCTGCCACGTGCCGCCATCCCCGCGCTCTTTCCCGGACGGTTGGCGGCGGCACAGCTTGAGCGCTTGCGCCGACACGGCTACGATCCGGTCGCGGTGGGCGGCAGGGCGCCTTCCGGCCTCGATATCTGGCGGCTTGTTCTGGCGCGCGGATGGGGGCGAATCTGATCAGCGAGCAAAAAGAAACGAGACCATGAGCACGCCAGCTATCATCACCGTCGCCATCACCGGCAGCCAGCCGACTAAGGCGCAAAATCCGGCCGTTCCCACCCAGCCCGCTGAGCAAATCGAAAGCACGCATGAGGCCTTCGAGGCCGGGGCGAGCCTCGTTCATATCCATGTCCGCGACGATCAGGACAGATCCTGCTCAGACGTCGAGAAGTTCCGCCAAGTGCAGGAGGGCATCGCCAAGCATTGCCCCGGCATGATCATCCAGTTCTCGACCGGTGGGCGTGGGCGTGAAGCCTCCGAGCGCGGCGCCGCCCTGAGCCTCAAGCCCGATATGGGCTCGCTCGCCACCGGCTCGGTCAACTTCGCCACCATCATCTACGAGAACCCGCCGCAGCTCATCGACGAGCTGGCGAACGACATGATCAAGTTCGACGTGAAGCCGGAATGCGAGCTCTTCGATCTCGCCATGCTCTACAACGCCAAGGTGCTGGTCGATCGCGGCCTGCTGAAATCGCCGCCGCATGTGCAGTTTGTCCTCGGCATTCCCGGCGCACTCCCCGCACGCGAGAAGATCGTCGATTTCATGCTCGAGGAGTTGACCGAGTTGATGCCGACTGCCACCTGGACCGCCGCCGCCATCGGCCGGCTGCAGCTCGATGCCAATCACTGGGCGCTGAAGCGCGGCGGCCATGTGCGGACCGGGCTTGAGGACAACATCTATTTCGAAAAGGGGCGCTTGGCGTCGAGCAATGCCGAGCTGGTGAAGCGCGTCGCCGATCTCTGCGGCAAATACGATCGCCATCCGGCCACCGCCGCCGAGGCCCGTTCACTTCTCGGTCTCAAAGCCGCCTGAAATGCGAAAGGGGCGCTTCCCATGAGGAAGCGCCCCTTTCAAATAGGTTCGTGCTGAGTAAGCGCGATTACTTAATCTTCGCTTCCTTGAAGGGCACGTGCTTCTTCACAACCGGGTCGTACTTGTTGAATTCGAACTTCTCGGTCGTCGAGCGCGGGTTCTTCTTGGTGACGTAGTAGTAGCCCGTGTCAGCGGTGCTGACGAGCTTCACAAGGATGGTCGCTGACTTGGCCATGGCCGTCTCTCAAAAAAGTAAAAATGCGTGTCGCCGCAAAAGGATGGCGCAAAATAGCGGGGAACGGCCGAAAGTCAAGGCTTCCGCATGGTCTGCAGGGTGAGAATATCGCTTCGATAATTCAATAGCTTAGCAGGCTCTGCACCGATCGGAATGCCGCTTTCCCAGCGCCGGATCGCGGTTTTGAGCACATATTCGGTCACATCCACCAGATTAAACGCCCCCAAGTGCGGGGTAGGAATCCAGGCCAGATCCTCCAATTCACCGTTTCCGGCGAGGGTGCCCAGGGTTTTGGCGCCGTCGCCCAGGAAGAATCGGGTGTTGAACCGCCGCCGCGAGGTCACCGGCGTGATCGCCCGGCAGAGGTAATCGAGGCTGGCGTAATCCGGCGCCCATTTTTGACCATCATAGGCTCCCCCCAATGATCCGGAATGCGCCGGAACGGTGTTCGAGTCACCTCGACCGTGAAGTAAACCCGTCTCCTCAAACGTCTCGCGCAGTGCCGCGTTCATGAATGCAGCCCAGCGGGGCCCGAGCTGCGCGGCCACGGCCGGATGGGGTTGGCCAGGACCCGGCAGCGCGTCCTCGGGGTCGACCCGCCCGCCGGGGACGACATGGATACCGGGCAGAAAGTCCATCTTGGAGGGGCGCCGGCCGATCAGGATTTCAGGTGGGCCCTTCTTGGCGGCGCGGATCAGGACCAAGCCGGCCGCATCGCGGGGCTTGGCGATCACGGCACGAAGGGGAGGAGTGCCTCGGCTGCGTCATCGACCTGCGCGCCTTCCGGCGGATCGGCGAGGTTGACGGCGCTGCGATAGAGACCTGGCTGCTGCAGCAGCTTGAGGGCCAGTTCAAGATCGACTGGATCCTCGTTCTTCCGTGCCGGGCAGGTCTGGCGCAGCGCATCCAAGGCTTTGGTGTCGTCTGGCTTGGCGGCATTGCGCTGGGCGACCGGTACCTTGGGCAGTTCGCCGAGCTTCAATTCGTTGAGCAACTCGTCCGAATTGTGCTTGCCCGCCGTGCAGACGCTGGGCAGCACGCCGAGATGATGAAGGGTGTAGCCGGACGGCGCATGAAAGCGCGCCCAGGTCAGCTTGATCTCGCCCTGATTGGGCAGTGGCTTGATGTTCTGGACCGTCCCCTTGCCATAGGAGTTGGTGCCGATCAGCACGGCGCGGCCATTGTCCTGCAAGGCGGCGGCGACGATTTCGGCGGCTGAGGCCGAATTGCCATCGATCAGCACCGCCATCGGCTTGCCGTCGGTGAGATCGCCGTCGCTGGCTTCGAAGTATTGGTGGCTGTCGGGATGGCGGCCATGGATCGAGACGATGCGGCCTTCATCGAGGAAAAGGTTCGCAGTCGCCACCGATTGCGGCACATAGCCGCCGGGATTGTTCCTGAGATCGAGCACGTAGCCCTTGATCTTCTTGCCGATCTCTTCCTTGGCGTCCTTGACCTCGCGCTTCAGGCTGTTGGCAGTCTCGGAATTGAAGCTGAAGATGCGGAAATAGGCGATATCGCCTTCGCGCCGATAGCTGACGGTCTCCGGCACGACATGGGCGCGCTTGACGCTGACGTCGAACGGCTCGTCCTTGCCATCGCGCATGAGGGTCAGCACGACATGGCTGTCGACCTCGCCGCGCAGTTGATTGACGACCTGCTGCTGGGTTAGGCCCTCGACCGATTGCCCGTCGATCTTCATGATGACGTCGTCGCGCTTCAGCCCCAGGCGTTCGGCTGGGGTGTAATGCATGATCGCGGTGATGCGCACTTCGCCGTCTTCGACCGAGATGCGTACGCCGATGCCGCCAAAACCATCGCGGGACGCCTTGTCCTCGCGCGCGGCATCTGTCCCCGAATAGCGCGAGAAACCGTCCAACTTGCCGACGATGCCGGTGAAGATCGCTTCGTAGATTCTCTCATTGCCGGCGGCGGCGATCTTGGTGGACTTCGCCCGCGCTTCCTTCAGCAGCTTGGCGGCGGCCTTGCCCCATTGCTTGGCGCTGGCGTCGTCGCCATCGGCAAGTTTTTCAGCCTCAATGAGGTTCTTTTTCTGAAGCAGCTTCAGATCGTCCTTGCCGCCTTCGACCGTGATATCCGGATCGAGGGTGGACAACTGCTGCAACCCAGTGAGGGTGAGCCCGCCGATGTCCTGCTTGGTGATGTAGATCGAATCGATGTCGCCAAGGCCTGTGACCAGCATGTCCCTGTCGAGGGCCGCGGTCGCATCTTCCGGCGATCGGCTGGCGGGACTGGCACAGGCATAAAGGCCAAGCAGCAGCGGCAGAATGACGATCCGGCGTGCCACCTGACTGGCAGGCCACCCGGTCTCAGAACCCACAGGACGAAACGCACTCAAGTCAGCTGATATCCGCTACTTTTCCCAAAGCCGAAACGCTGCCCGCTCGCGCCCGCTAGGGTTACCCTCGTTGCGGGCCAATCTAGCAGAAATCCTGTCGCAGGCTAGGGCCTCGCTTATGCAGAATCAGCGACGCTTCTTCGCCTTTTTAGCGGGCTTTTTGCCATTCCCGCCGGATACCCGACCCTTATCGCCACCAAAACGTATGTTCTTCGGGCGGCCCTGCTTGGGCTTCCCGCCGGGTTTCTTGGCGTTTTGGCGGGAGCTGGTCTGGCGGAAGTCCCGATCTGACCCGCCGGTCAAGGCGCTGGTCGCCAGGGGCTCGGCGGAAAGCAGCTCCAGGGTAATGCCACCCGTCAAGGCATCGGCGCTGACCAACCGGACCGTGACGGATTGGCCCAATTGGAAGGTGCGGCCAGAACGGCGTCCGACCAGGGCATGCCGGCCCTCGTCATGGTCGTAGAAGTCATTGGGCAGGGTCGATATGGGGATGATTCCATCCGCCCCGGTTTCCTTCAGATTGATGAAGAGGCCAAAGCGGGCGACGCCCGAGATGCGGCCATCGAACTCGCCATCGATCTTGTCGGCGAGGAAGGCCGCGACATAGCGGTCGACGGCATCGCGTTCGGCGGCGGCTGCACGCCGCTCCGTGCCGGAGATGTGTACCGCCGTTTCGGCAAACTCCGCCGTCGCCGATCTGTCGAGCGCGCCTTCGCCGAAATCATAGGCACCGATCAACGCCCGATGCACGAGCAGATCGGCGTAGCGGCGGATGGGCGAAGTGAAATGTGCATAGCGCGTGAGCGCCAGACCGAAATGGCCGAGATTTTCCGGCGCATAGACTGCCTGGGCCTGAGAACGCAGGATGAGCGACGAAATCATCTCGGCAAAGGGTGTGTCTTTGGCTTTCACCAGCAGCTGCGTGAAGTGCTTGGGCCGCAAGACCTGACCCCGCGCCAGATTGAAGCCGAGTGAATCGAGGAATTCGCGCAAGGCCTCGACCCGGGTTGCATCCGGCTGGTCGTGGACGCGGTACATGCAGGGCCAGCGCTTCTTCTCCAGGGCCTCGGCCGCCGCCACATTGGCAGCGATCATGAATTCCTCAATGAGGCGGTGGCTGTCGAGGCGCGCGCGCGGCACGATCTGCTCGATCTGGCCGTCCTTGTTGATGAAGACGCGGCGTTCCGGCAAATCGAGTTCCAGGGTGCCGCGCTCCTCGCGCGCCTTGAGGAGCGCATGGAAGGCGCCGTAAAGCGGCTTGATCACCGGCTCGAGCAACGGGCCGGTGAGATCATCAGGATTCCCGTCCATCGCCGCCTGCGCCTTCTCGTAAGTGAGGCGGGCTGCCGAACGCATGAGGCCGCGCAGGAAATGATGGCGCAGCTTGCGGCCATTGGCATCGATGGTCATTTCGACTGCCATCACCGGGCGGTCTTCATGGGGACGGAGCGAGCACCAGCCGTTGGAAAGTTCCTCCGGCAGCATGGGCACGACGCGGTCCGGGAAGTAGACCGAATTGCCGCGGTCGCGCGCCACCCGGTCGAGCGCGTCGTCGGGGCGGACATACCAGGACACGTCGGCGATGGCGACCATGATGCGCCAGCCGCCGGGATTGTCGGCATTGTCGTCGGGTGCCGCCCAGACGGCATCGTCGAAATCGCGGGCGTCGTCGCCATCGATGGTGACGAGCGGAATTTTCCGAAGGTCGGTGCGATTGCCAAGTGGGGCTGCCGTCGCCGCCTCTGCTTGTTCCTGCGCGGCCACAGGGAACTGGAACGGGATGTGATGTTCGGCGATCGAGATCATGCTGACCGCCTTCGCCTCGCCAACGCGGCCGATGCGCTCGACGACGCGTGCGCGCGGCGTGCCCATGCGCTTGGCGGGCTCGACCTCGGCGATCACGATGTCGCCACCACGCGCGCCGCCAAGATCCTTGGCGTCGACGCTGAATTCGGTCTTGATGCGCTTGCTGGTCGGAACAATGCGGCCGGTACCGTGCGGGCCTTTCTCAAGGACACCCACCACGCGCTCGGCCCGCGCCTGCAGTCGGCGGATCGGCCGCGCTTCGTAGACGTCGGAATCCTTGCGCTCGAGGCGCGCCAGCACGCGGTCACCGGGGGCGAGTGGCTTATCGAGCTTCTTGTCCTCGATGACAATGATCTGCGGCTCGGCATCGTCTTCGGGGAAGTCGATCGGCCGCGCCCAGATGTCGCCATCGGCATCGGGACCGATGATCTGGATGACGGCGACTTCGGGGAGTGCCCCCGGCGCTGCGAGGCGACGTGCCTTGCCGCGATCCACCGCACCATCCTTCTCCAATTCCTTCAGGAGCGATTTGAGCGGAATGCGGTCTTGTCCGCGCAGATTGAAGGCGCGGGCGATCTCGCGCTTGCCGACCGGTACCGGCGAGGTGCGGATGAAGTCGAGAACCTGTTCCTTGGTCGGGAAGGGCACGGCTTTGCTTTTTCCGCCCTTTCCGCTCGCCTCAGCGGCAGCGTCGCGCCGTGCGCTGCGGGCATCCTTGCGTGGCCCGCGTGAGGGCTTGGGTTTGCTCGGTTTGTCGCCGGTTGGTTTTGAGTTCGTCATGATCCGCCCCTCACCCCGGCCCCCGCCCCGCTGTCGCGGGGCGAGGGAGTTTCGACCGAGTTCGCTTTAAAGCCCCTCGCCCCGCTTGCGGGGAGAGGGGTTGGGGTGAGGGGCGTCTCGCTCAAACCCCTGCCGCACTTACTGCGGTGTCTTGAATTCAATTTCGACAAAGGCGTACTCGTAATCGCTGGCGTTGATGACATTGTGCTCGACGCCCACGGGGCGATAATAGGATTTGCCGGCGCCCATCTCGACGATGCGCTGTTCCTTGCCGTCGTCGATCTGCAGCTTGCCGTCCAGGAGCGGCACCACGACGTAGTCGTAACCATGACGGTGCCAGGTCGTTTCGGCGCCCGGTGCGAAGCGCCATTCGGTCACGGTGACGCGCTCGTTGTCGACCTGGACGGTCGGCACGGCGGCGGGGCGGGTCGATTTGGCGCTGGCGGTCATGAAGTGATCTTTCCGTAGAATCAAGGAGCTGGCGCGACTAGGCAGGAGATGCGGTAACGTCAAGGCATTGAACCCTAGTCATCGCTCCGCTACAAGGCCCGCCTTTCGCCCAAATTGGGTGCCAGTATCCGAGTCGTTGAGGAGTCGCGCATGAAATCCATCGAAGCAAGAATCGCCGAAGAGCTTGGCGCACGGGATGTGCAGGTCAAAGCCGCGGTCGAATTGCTGGATGGTGGCGCCACGGTTCCCTTCATCGCCCGCTACCGCAAGGAAGTCACCGGTGGCCTCGACGATATTCAGCTGCGCAAGCTCGAAGAGCGCTTGGGCTACCTGCGCGAGCTCGAGGATCGCCGTGCTGCGATCTTCAAGAGTATCGAAGAACAAGGCAAGATGACCGACGAGCTCAGCCGCGAGATTGCCGTTGCCGATACCAAGGCGCGCCTCGAGGATCTCTATCTGCCCTTCAAGCCCAAGCGCCGGACCAAGGCGATGATTGCGCGCGAAGCAGGGCTTGAGCCCTTGGCCGATCTTCTGCTCGGCGATCCGACGAAGAAGCCGCAGGATGAAGCCGCCGCTTACGTCAACGCCGAGAAGGGCGTAGCCGATGTAAAGGCGGCGCTTGAAGGCGCGCGCGACATTCTCTCGGAACGCTTTGCCGAAGATGCCGATCTGCTGGCGCGCCTGCGTGAATTCATGTGGGACAAGGCGAAGCTCGTCTCGAAGGTCATGGACGGCAAGCAGGACAGCGGCGCCAAGTTTTCCGACTACTTCGATGCCGCCGAGCCGATCGCCAAGGTGCCGTCGCACCGGGCGCTGGCCATGTTCCGCGGCCAGAAGGAAGAAATCCTGGCACTCAATCTCGCCATCGATGAGCCGGAGGACCGCAAGGCGCTGAATGAGGCCGAGCGCGTCATCGCCGCGCAGTCCGGCGTGGCCGACCAGGGGCGCGCTGCCGATTCCTGGCTCATCGACGTGGTGCATTGGTGCTGGCGCGTGAAGCTGAAGCTCAGCTTGGAGCTCGATCTGATGGGTCGGCTGCGCCAGGCGGCGGAAGACGAGGCGGTTCGCGTCTTCGCATCGAACCTCAAGGACGTGCTGATGTCGGCCCCGGCCGGCGGCCGGCCGACATTGGGTCTCGACCCCGGCCTGCGCACGGGGTGCAAGGTCGCCGTCATCGCCGCGACCGGCAAGGTGCTGGAATTCGCCACGATCTATCCGCATGAGCCCAAGCGCCAATGGGATGAATCGATTGCGGTCCTCGCGGCCCTCTGTCATCGCCACAGTTTGGAACTGGTCGCCATCGGCAACGGCACGGCAAGCCGCGAGACCGACAAGCTCGCCGATGATCTGATGAAGCGTCACCCCGAGTTGAAGCTCACCAAGGTCATGGTGTCGGAAGCGGGTGCCTCCGTGTACTCGGCCTCGGAATATGCGTCGAAGGAATTGCCGGAACTGGACGTGACCATTCGCGGCGCGGTTTCCATCGCGCGCCGTCTGCAGGACCCGCTCGCCGAATTGGTGAAGATCGATCCGAAATCCATCGGCGTCGGCCAGTACCAGCATGATGTGGCCGAATTCCGCCTCTCCAAGGCACTCGATGCGGTGGTCGAAGATTGCGTGAACGCGGTCGGCGTCGAGGTAAACACCGCCTCGGCCAAGCTCCTGGCCCGCGTGTCCGGCCTGGGAGAGAGCCTCGCCCAAAACATCGTTGCCTTCCGCGATGCCAACGGTCCGTTCAAGTCGCGCCAGCAGCTACTCAGCGTTCCGCGCCTCGGGCCGAAGGCTTTCGAACAGGCGGCGGGCTTCCTGCGCATCCGCGAGGGTGAAGACGCGCTCGACAATTCTTCTGTCCATCCGGAGGCCTATCCGGTTGTGCGCCGCATCCTCGCCGTCACCGGCAAGGAGATGAGCGCCGTCATCGGCGACACGAAGCTGCTTAAAAGCCTGCGGCCGGAAGAATTCACGGACGAGACCTTTGGTGTGCCGACGGTCACCGACATCATCAAGGAATTGGAAAAACCAGGCCGAGATCCACGACCGGAGTTCAAGACGGCGACCTTCAAGGAAGGCGTCGAGGAAATGAAGGATCTGCAGCCGGGCATGATGCTGGAAGGCGTCGTCACCAACGTTGCGGCCTTCGGTGCGTTCGTCGATATCGGTGTGCATCAGGACGGTCTCGTCCACGTCTCAGCCTTGGCCGACCGTTTCGTGAAGGACCCGCGCGAGGTGGTGAAGCCCGGCGACGTGGTGAAGGTCCGCGTGCTGGAAGTCGACATCAAAAGAAAGCGCATTTCGCTGACCATGCGCTCCGGCGAGACGCCGCAGAACCGGCAGAACACGGAGACACCAAAGGACCGGCCGATGGCGCGCAACGAGCGCAAGTTCATGCAGGACAACAAGCCGGCCCAGAATCGCGGCGGCGGTGGCGGCGGTGACAACGCGCTGGCGGCGGCTTTTGCGAAGGCCGGGTTTAAGAAGTGATTTTACGCCGTCATGCCCGGGCTTGACCCGGGCATGACTGCCCATTTCGCGGGGTGAGGGGGTATCGCCAACGCGCGATTCCACCGTTACGCTTGTCCCGATCTTGGAATCGGGGGCCGGTTGAGCAAGCTGTTGCTGATATCGCTGGGCAAACTGGGTGGTGCGGTGCTGGAAGCGGCGGCGCGCGATGGGCGATTCCAGCACATCATTGTGGCGACGCGAAACACCGCCCATGCCCGTGCCAAGGCCAACGCCGCCAAGATCGGCGCCGCTTTGGAAGGCCAATACCCGCGCATCGATGTCGTCGCCTTTGATTTCAATGCCCCCAATGCACCGGAACTGTTGCGCAAGATCCAGCCGGATCTGATGTTCGCAGCCCCGACGATGCTGCCCTGGTGGAAGGTCGCGACGAGCGTCAATGCCGCGAAGTTCAAGAACCTGCCGTTCGGCTTTTGGCTCGCCTGCCATCTGGCGCCGATGCTCAGCCTGCGTGCCGCCTGGGAGAAGTCGGAACTGCATTGCCCGTGGGTCAGCGGCACCTACCCGGATGTGGTCAACGCCATTCTGCATATGACCGGGCAGGGACCGATCATCGGCATCGGCGATATCAGCGAATGCCTGCCCAAGATCCGCTTTCTGGCCAGTGAACAGGCCAAGGCGCCAATCCCCGAACTCGCCGTGAAATTGGTCGGCGGTCACGCCCTGGCGTCGCTGTTCTATCGCGAGGAGGCGGTGAAGGAATTTCCCCCCTTTCTTCTACAGGTGCTGTGGCACGGGCATGACATTTCGCTGGGTGTCAAAGACAAGCTGCGCAGCGTGAAGATGGCGGTCGAACAGACGGACGAGATCAACCGCATCACCGCGTCGGCGGCGCTCGATGTGTTGGCGGCATTGTTGAGCGACGAACCCTATGCACTGCATGCGCCGGCGCCCAACGGACTGGTCGGCGGCTATCCCGTCACCATCAGCCGCAAGGGCGTGGCGGTCGATCTGCCGCGCGAATGGACCCTCGAGCATGCACTCAGTACCAACGCGGCAGCGCTCACCTTCGACGGCATCACGGCGCTGGAGAAGGACGGCACGGTGATCTTCACCGAAAAGACAGCGACGGCGTTCGAAAAGCATCTCGGCGAGAAATGCACGCGGTTGAGACCGGAGGATGCCGCGGCGATGGCGGCAAAGCTGGTGGCACTGATCTAGACCTCCGTCAGCCGCGCCTCTTCCAAGATCCAATCCAGAAAGCCCTTCGCCTCCGGCCGTTTCATCACGTCTGGCGCGTGCACGACGTAATAGGCGAAGGGGGTGAGGATGCTCTTTTCAAAAGGCGCCACCAGACGGCCGTCACTCAGCGCATCTGCGACGACCGCGGTGGTGCCCAATGAGACACCCTGACCCGCCACCGCTGCCTGCAAACACAGCGCGAAATCGGTGAAGTGGATGCCGCGCGTGGTGTCGATGTCAGGGACGCCGGCGACGCGCAGCCAGGCCGGCCAATCGGGCCAGATCACGGCTTGGCCGGTCCAGTCGAGATGCAGCAGGGTGTGATGCGAGAGGTCACGCGGCTCGTTCAACGGATGCTTGGTTAGAAGCCGCGGACTGCAGACGGGGAAGACTTCATCGGCGAAAAGACGGTGGGCAGTCACGTCCTCCCAATCGCCGAGGCCAAAGCGGATGTCGAAATCGAAGGCGTCGGGCTCCATATGCGACCAGCTGGTCGCGGTCTCCAGCACCACGTCGACGCTGTCGGCACGGCTCCGATAGCGCTGCAGGCGGGTGAGGAGCCAGTTTGCGGCCAAGGCTGGATCTTCGATGCGCAAGCGCAGCGACAGGCCCTTGAGGCCCTTGCGCATCCGGTCTGAGACGCGGGCAAGGATGCGGAAGGCGGCGGTGAGGTCGTCCTTCACCTCCTGGCCCATGCGGGTAAGGACAATGCCGGTGCCCTGGCGCTGGACCAGGGCGCCGCCGATTTCGGCCTCCAACGCTTTGACCTGCTGGCTGACGGCCCCTGGGGTGACGTGGAGCTCGGCCGCCGCCTGGCGGACGCTGCCAAGCCGGGCCACCGCTTCGAAGGCGCGGAGGCCGGGCAGGGCGGCAAGTCGCCGCGGATAGGTCTGTGGATTTAGCATAACTAAACATATCCGTTACTAACTATCGCGTGTCAATTGCCTGTTTCGATCCTAGATTCAGTCCATCAAACAGATGCTGCAGAGCGGCATGAACCTCCGGGCGAGGACATGCGACAGAGTGTAGCTAAACGATTGGAGATTTCATCATGCTGACCCGTCTGTTCCTCCGTGGCCGTGTTAAGGCGATCTCGCCGAAGCTCGAGACGGTGCTGGCGGATTACGACGCCCACCTGCTGCAGGATATGGGCCTGCTGCGCGATCCAGCGAACCACCTGATGCGCGCCCCGGCCGAGTTCTACGCCTACGACACCACGAAATTCGCCCATGGTTTCGAGGGTCCCCGGGCCGCCTAAAAGCGTCCTTTCTGGCCCTTTGAAGGGCCTGCGACTCACCTGAAGCCCAGGCGTTCCAGGCCATCCCTACCGTAACATCCCTGCCTTCCGCCCGCCGCCATCTCAGGATCGCGGCGGGCCTTTGTTTTTATTGGGTTTTTTGAGCACCCAGCAGCGCTGCATTTGTTGTGGCGCTGTGGCCGATCTGCTATCTTCCGGACGCGGTTTCGGGGGATCCGGCGCTGCCCAATAAAGTATTGAAGCACAAGGCATAATTTCCAGTGACTGACACGCCCGCCACACCCGGATTCGATATCGCGCCGATCAATATCGAAGAGGAGATGAAGCGCTCCTATCTCGACTACGCGATGAGCGTGATCGTCAGCCGTGCGCTGCCTGACGTGCGCGACGGCCTGAAGCCCGTCCACCGCCGCATCCTCTATGCCATGAGCGAGGGCGGGTTCTCCTCCTCCAGCGGCTTCAAAAAGTCGGCCCGCGCGGTCGGCGACGTGATGGCCAACTACCATCCCCATGGCGACCAGGCGATCTACGACGCCCTGGTGCGCATGGCCCAGGATTTCTCGCTCCGCGTGCTGCTGGTCGACGGCCAGGGCAATTTCGGCTCGATGGACGGTGACCCGCCGGCGGCGATGCGATACACGGAATCGCGCCTCTCCAAGGCAGCCGAGGCCCTGCTCGAAGACATCGACAAGGACACGGTCAACTTCCAGGACAATTACGACGGCCGCGCCCAGGAGCCGGTGGTGCTGCCGGCACGCTTCCCGAACCTCCTGGTCAACGGTGCCGGCGGCATCGCCGTCGGCATGGCGACCAACATCCCGACCCATAATCTTTCCGAAGTCATCGACGCCTGCTGCGCCTATGTCGACGACCCGGCCATCACGATCGACGAGCTGATGCGCCTGGTGCCCGGGCCTGATTTCCCGACCGGCGGCATGATCCTCGGCCGCAATGGCATCCGTGAGGCCTATCATTTCGGCCGTGGCTCGGTCGTCATGCGCGGTCGCACCCATGTCGAGGAAATCCGCAAGGACCGTGAAGCCATCGTCATCACCGAGGTCCCGTACCAGGTGAACAAGGCCCGCATGATCGAGCGCATGGCCGAATGCGTGCGCGAGAAGATCATCGAGGGCATCGCCGATCTGCGCGACGAGAGCGACCGCGATGGCGTCCGCGTCGTCGTCGAGCTGAAGCGCGACGCCATGGCGGATGTGGTCCTCAACCAGCTGTTCCGCTTCACGCCGCTGCAGTCCTCGTTCGGCGTCAACATGCTGGCGCTCAACGGCGGCAAGCCGGAGATGCTGACGCTGAAATCGGTCATCGCTGCCTTTGTCGAGTTCCGCGAGGAAGTGATCACCCGCCGGACCATCTTCGACCTGGGCAAGGCGCGCGAGAGAGCCCATGTGTTGGTGGGCCTTGCCATCGCCGTCGCCAATATCGACGAGGTGATCCAGCTGATCCGGACGGCACCCGATCCGGTGACCGCCAAGGAACGCCTGATGGCGCGCGATTGGCCGGCGGCCGATGTGGCGCCGCTCATCCGCCTCATCGATGATCCGGAACATCCCATCAGCGCGGCCGAGACTTATCGCCTCTCTGAGGCACAGGCCAAGGCCATCCTCGATCTGCGCCTGCAGCGCCTAACGGGCCTCGAGCGCGACAAGATCGCCGAGGAATTGCAGGGTCTTTCCACCGAAATCCTCGACCACCTCGAGACGCTGGAGAGCCGGCCGAAGCGCCTCAATATCCTGCGCAATGAACTCCTCGAAATCAGGGGCCAGTTCGGGACGCCGCGCAAGACGACGATCGAGGATTCGGAATTCGAACACGACATCGAAGACCTGATCCAGCGCGAGGACATGGTCGTTACCGTGACGCATGGCGGCTATATCAAGCGCGTGCCGCTCTCCGCCTACCGGGCGCAGCGCCGCGGCGGCAAGGGCCGTTCCGGCATGTCGACCCGCGACGAGGATTTTGTCAGCCAGGTCTTCGTCACCGACACGCATACGCCGGTGCTGTTCTTCTCGACCAAGGGCATGGTCTACAAGACCAAGGTCTATCGTTTGCCGCTCGGCAACCCGCAGGCGCGCGGCAAGGCGCTGGTCAACATGCTGCCGCTGGGCGATGGCGAGACGATCTCGACCCTGATGCCGCTGCCCGAGGACGAGGCGACCTGGCGCAACAGCCACGTGATGTTCGCGACCGCCAGCGGCTATGTCCGGCGCAACGAACTCAGCGATTTCGTCGATGTGAAGGCCAATGGCAAGATTGCGATGAAGCTGGATGATGGCGACCGCCTGATCGGCGTCGCCGTGTGCACCGACGAGAACGACGTCCTGCTCGCCGCCCGCAGCGGCAAGGCGATCCGTTTCCCGGTCACCGATGTGCGCGTCTTTGCCGGCCGCGATTCGGTGGGCGTCCGCGGCATCAAGATGGAAAGCGGCGATACCGTCGTCTCCATGTCGATCCTCAACCATATCGATGTCGAGACCGAGGAGCGCGACGCCTATCTGCGCTACGCCGCCCAGAAGCGCCGCGAGGGCGCCGAGACGGAAGATGCGGGGGCCGAGACGGCGGTTGAGACCGCCAGCGAAGCCGGTGAGACGGCCGCGGGCGACGCGGTCCAACTGTCACCTGAGCGCCTGGCGGAACTTGAGGCCAAGGACGAACTGATCCTGACCATCACCGCCAAGGGCTTCGGCAAGCGTACTTCGGCCTATGAATACCGTGTTACGGGTCGTGGCGGGCAGGGCATCGCCAATATCGAGACCTCGGCCCGCAACGGCTCGGTCGCGGCGTCCTTCCCCGTGACCGAACGCGACCAGATCATGTTGGTGACCGATGGTGGGCAGCTCATCCGCTGCCCGATCCACGACATCCGTGTGGCGCGCCGCCAGACCCAGGGCGTCACGGTGTTCAAGGTGGCGGGTGACGAGCAGGTCGTGGCCGTAGCCCATCTGCCCGATATCGGCGAGGATGCCGAGGAAGCTGAGGGTGCCGAGGGGACGCCGGAGGCGGCTGCAGCCGAGGCCGCAGCGCCGGACGGCGTAAACGGCCAGGAAAGTGACGGCCCAGGTGATGAAGGCCCGATCAATGACGATGGGGGAGATGGGGGCAATGGCTGAGGCGGTCGGGGCTAAGCGGATCGGGGTCTATCCAGGTACGTTCGACCCCGTCACCAATGGTCACATGGACATCATCCGGCGGGCCTGCCTGCTGGCGGATCGGCTGATCATTGCCGTTTCGACCAATGCCGGGAAGGGGCCGCTGCTCACCATCAACGAGCGCATGTCGCTGATGAAGTCGGAGATCGCCGACCCGCGCAATGGCCTGGACCCGAACAAGATCGAGGTCCGCGCCTTCGACAATTTGCTGATGCATTTCGTCGAGCAGATGGGCGCCCATTTCATCATCCGGGGCCTGCGCGCCGTCTCGGATTTCGAATACGAGTTCCAGATGGCCGGCATGAACGCGCGCCTCGACCCGGAGGTCGAGACCGTCTTCCTCATGGCCTCGGAACGACAGCAATTCATCTCCTCGCGCTTCATCAAGGAGATCGGGCGCCTGGGCGGTCGAATCGACGAATTCGTCTCGCCCCAGGTCGATGAGTATCTGAAGAAGATTTTTAGCAACGGCCGGTAATCATCTGTTTTTAAATCATTAAATTTGGCGACGGGACTGCGCTGCGGGGTGTGCTGCGTCGCCACGAAGCGATGCTTGCTTTTTGCCCCGGATAATGGGATTTCATCGCCGCCGCAGTTGAAGGTGGGGCCGGTAGCTCAGCGGTAGAGCATCTGACTTTTAATCAGAGGGTCGCGGGTTCGAACCCCGCCCGGCTCACCAACGTTGTGGCCAACGATCCAGCCACATGATTTGTGTCCAGTTCAAGACCATCCGCTGGCCGATCCCCAACTGCCCCTCACAAGCCACTGCTTCCAAACCGCGGATAGGTTGCGTGCCCGAAATCGATCACCAGAATTTTGGTATTGCCGGGCTGTTTGGCTCGGCGGCTGTCGCATTTCTCGTCCTGTCACTGATTTACTGGATCTGGGGCCTGTTCGAGCGACCGCCTGCGGCAGAAACGGAAGACGCCGAGTCCGCGCCAAGTCCAAAATCAGTCAGCCCAGGCTGGTTTGCGTTCGGCGCTGCGTTCTGGGCGCTTATGTTCGCGTGCGGAGTGATCTTACGCAGACACCACTAAAAACGACCGCGCGAGGCCTGCACCGGCCAGTGGCGCGGTAAACACCCTGGCTGGCATCTCGCGGCTACCTCTTCATCTTGGCGAGGCAGGCCGGTCGCGCAAATCGCCGCCAGCCTGACCGCTGCATTGGAACAATTGGCGTTTTTCACCGTTATGGAAGCTGAAGCGATGCCTGGCCGTCGGCTGGTGAGCATGCGCCAACACCCATGCATGAGTGTTAGGGGTCGACCTGAGGGGTTATCCGCGAAAGCCTGGCCAACGATGAAACGGCATCTGAGCGTTCTTCCTTGAGATGCAGCCATCCTTTGTCATTCGCGGATCCCTTTGACCCCAGCCTCAGGAGGATCAACCAATGAAACATGTTATCGCCCTATCCCTGACGACGCTGTTGGCGTCGACGGGCCTCGCGACCGCCCAGGATTCCGGGCTTTCCACTGCGCAAAGTGCACAAGCGAACCCCGCTGGCGGGTTTGTTGTCTACTTCGCACTCGACAAGTCGACCTTGAATGCCGAGGCGAGGTCGGTCATCGCCCAGGCCGCCCAGGAGTTTCAGCGGTCTGGTTCAGCCCGCATCTCGGTGCGCGGACATACCGACACATCGGGGAGTTCGGGTTACAACCAGGCGCTGTCCGAACGCCGTGAACAGGCAGTCGCCAATGAACTGATGGCGCTCGGCGTGCCGCAGGCGGCAATCACGGGTGAGGCACTCGGTGAAACCGATCCGGCGGTGCCGACCGGGGACGGTGTCCCGGAAGCCGGTAACCGCCGTGTCGACATCGCCATTGAGCAGCCACCGGCCCCGGTCGCCGAGATGGCACCCGCGCCGACGCCCGCGCCGGTGACAGAGCCGGCGCCACAGCCCGTGCGTGAAAAGCAAATGCCAAAGTGGATATTCAGCGTCGGTCCCTATTACGGATACAATCTCGAAGATGAAGCGGGCCATGACAGCCAGCTCGGCGGCCTCAATTTCGCGGTCGACGTGCCGGTTACGCCTTGGCTGTCGGCGGGTGTCGAGCAGGCGGGCTTCTATCATTTCGATACGCCCAATGACGGCTTTGGTGGGCGAAGTGTCGCCAGTCTTGATTTTACCTTCGGCGACGATGCGTTCCGGGGCCATGCCGGCGGTAATTTCGGCTACCTCTACGGTTCCGGCTTCGACGATGATTTCGTGGCGGGCCCCGAGGTCGGCTTCGCTGCCGGTCGCTTCATCGGCAAGCTCGCCTACGACATCCCGTTCAACCGGGATCTCGACGAGGGCATCATCAACACGACATTTGGCGTCCGTTTCTGACCGACAGCCGCACGTTCGCGCTGAGCGCGGGCGTGCGGTATGGCGTCCCAATACCCCTTCCGATCCAAGGGTGGCATGAGGCTGGGTTTGCCGCTATAAGCGGCTGATCAAGCTGGAGATAAAGGTGCTTAGATGCCCTCTATCTCCTTGTTTAATCTTGCCAATATAGGATCTCTCGCCATGAACGCGACACTTGCCGAAACTTTCTGGTCGGGCCTTGCCGTCAGCCGCGTGCAGCAGGTGCTGGCCGTTCTGGTGGGGACGCTGGCCCTGGCGATTTCGGCGCATATTCAGGTGCCGTTCTGGCCGGTGCCGATGACGATGCAGACTTTTGTCGTGCTGATGATCGGTGCGGCGTTTGGCGCGCGCCTCGGCGCTGCCACCCTCATCACCTATCTGATCGAAGGCACGATCGGCCTGCCGGTCTTTGCCAGCGCCGCCGGCCTTGCCGGCCCGACGGCCGGCTATCTGGTCGGTTTTCTTGTGGCCGCCACACTTGTCGGGTGGCTGGCCGATCGCGGCCATGGCCGCTCGGTCGTGACCACACTTGTCGCCTTTGTGATCGGCGAGGCGGTCATGCTGGGGATGGGTGCGGGTTGGCTGGCCACCAAGGTCGGCCTGGCGCAGGCATTGAGCCTTGGCGTGGTCCCGTTCCTGCCGGCGGAAGGTGTGAAGATCGCCCTGGCTTGCGCGCTGCTGCCGACGCTCTGGCGCGTCGCCCGTCGGTAATGCCGGAAGCTCTAATTCAAGGGGAAATGGTGCCGGCAGAGGGATTTGAACCCCCGACCTTCGGTTTACAAAACCGCTGCACTACCACTGTGCTATGCCGGCCCAAGCTCTAAGGCAGGGCTTCTTTAGCCTCCGGCGGCGGTCGAGGGCAAGGGGACAATAAAGCGGGCGCCCGATGGGGATGGCACCGGACGCCCGCACTCTGAAGCGGAGATGGGGACGGTTGGGTGAACCCCGCTTCATGACCAGAATCTAGGCATGAACCGGCCGGCCGTCTGTGACTGAGGTCACAATGGGTTGGCAGTTTGTCGCGGCGGGCCCAGTAATCGCGGCTTGGCGGCGCGCGGGAATCTGGTTAGGTTCGCCGCCCAATCGAGCCGCTTAGCCGGCTTGTCGCTTCGTGGGGTTATTAGTGGCTCATAAATTCACCGCAAGGCGCTGGTGGCGCACCTTCAGGCGCTATATCGGCTGGCGCATCCGGAATCCCTTTGCACCCTATGAGGATTACTACGTCCACACGGTGATGAAGAAGATCCGTCACGGCGATGGCCATCCCGCCATCGGCTCGGCAGCGCGGCCGGTGCGTGAGCACACGGAACTCCTCGACTTTCTCCGGAAGTACGGGCTGCAACCCAATGATGTTGCGGTAGATTATGGTTGCGGATCGTTGCGGCTGGGTACCGCCGTGATGAACTTCCTGGAACCCGGCAAGTATTGGGGCGTGGACATCACCGACGAGTTCTACAAGCTGGGTCTGGACCGGCTCGACCCCGCCTGGGTTGCCGCCAAGGCGCCCAATCTCGGGGTCATCAATCCGGCAACACTTGCCAAGGTCCGCGCCGACAAGCCGCGCGTGATCGCGTCCTGGCACGTTTGCTCGAAGGTGCCGGAAGCGCGTCTTGATTCTTACATCGGCAGCATCGTCTCGTTGATGTCACCGGGCAGCACCGCCCTGGTGCATTTTCCCGAGACGGCGGAGCGGCGCCAGCTTTCCGGCCTCGCCTGGGCCAGCCCCCGATCGCTCCTGGAAACGGTCGCACTTCGCCACGCGCCCAGCGCGACGATCAGCTTCGATCCACTGACCGAGACGGAAATCGACGGCATCCGCCAGACCCTGCTGGTCATCCGGACCTGATCAGGTCTTTGGGGCGATCCGTCCAGAGAGGCGGTAGCGGCTGCCGGGATAGACCAGTCGCACATGGCTGACCGGCTTGCCTGACGACCAGGTGCGGCGGGTCAGCTGCAGGCATGGCTCGTGGGCATCGATCTTCAACAGCTTGCGCTCGCTGATGCTGGGCAGCACCGCCTCGATGATGTGCTCGGCTTCCGAGATCGGGGCGATGGCCGTGAGGTAAACGTAAGGTGTCTGACGCGTGAAATCCTGATCAAGGTAATCGCGCGCATGACGCGGATCGACATACCTATCCTCGATCTGCACGGGCAGGTCGTTCTCAAGGTGCAGCAAAACGGAGTGGAAGACGCGCTCGCCGTTCTTCAGGCCGAAGGTCCCGGCGATATCCTCGGGTGCCGGCTCCGCCTTCAGCAAGATCACCTCGGCGCGATGTAGGTGGCCCCGCTCGGCGATCTCCTCGGCGATGTTGCGAACTTCAAACAGGGCCGCCTGGGGCTTTACCGTGGCAACGAAGGTGCCGACGCCCTGGACGCGGGTCAGGACGCCCTCGATCGTCAGCTCGCGCAGGGCGCGGTTGATCGTCATGCGGCTGACGCTCAGTTCCTTCACCAGTTCGGCTTCCGATGAAATGCGGTCGCCCGCGCTCCAGGCGCCGGCCGCGATGCGGTCGGCGATCATGCGCTTGACGCGCTGGTAATGCGGCACGATCTCCTGGTTCATTCGCTTCCCGGCAAGGTCATGGCGCGGACTCGACAGAGACCGCAAAATCCAAGATATATATACATGTATAGACAGCTACAGGGAAAGACCCATGCCGAGAATCGTCTTCGCCCCCGTCGCCCTGCTGCCGAATGGCTGGGCAGAGCAGGTTGTCATCGAGTTCGACCGCACCGGCACTGTCATCCGTGTGGAGAGCGGTGCTAGCGCACCAGCGGGTGCCACGCAATGCCAAGGGCCGGTCCTGCCCGGCATGCCGAACCTGCATTCGCATGCCTTCCAGCGTGCGATGGCGGGACTGGCTGAAGTGGCGCTGAATCCCGAAGACAGCTTCTGGACCTGGCGCGACCTCATGTACCGGCTGGTCGGCAAGCTCAGCCCCGACCAGGTCGAGGACATCGCGCGCTATCTCTATATCGACATGCTGAAGGGCGGCTATACCGCCGTCGCCGAGTTTCATTATCTGCACCATGATCTGGACGGACGCAGCTATGCGGATCCTTCGGAAATGTCGCGCCGGGTCTTGCGCGCGGCGGAACGAGCGGGGATCGGCATCACCTTGTTGCCAGTGCTCTATGCCCATGGCGGCTTCGGCGGCAAGCAGCCCAGCGATGGGCAGCGGCGCTTCATCAATTCAGTCGACAGCTATCTCAAGATGCAAGAGAGCCTTGCCAAGGATTGCGCGGCGCCGGGCAAGCGTCTTGGCTTCTGCTTCCATTCCTTACGCGCAGTGACGCGGGACGAGATTCTGGCCGTCATGGGCAGCACGAAGGATGACCGGCCGGTCCATGTCCACATCGCCGAGCAACAGAAGGAAGTCGACGATTGCCTGGCCTGGAGCGGGCGGCGGCCGATACAATGGCTCTATGACAATGTCGCCGTCGACGGGCGCTGGTGCCTCATTCACGCCACCCATGCCGAAGCCGACGAAGTACAGGCGATGGCGAAGAGCCAGGCGGTGGCGGGGCTCTGCCCGACCACGGAGGCCAATCTCGGCGATGGCTTGTTCCCCGCGGTCGACTTCATCAATGCCGGCGGGCGCATCGGCATCGGTTCCGACAGCCATGTGTCGTTGAGCGTGGTTGAGGAATTACGCTGGCTGGAATATGGCCAGCGCCTGAAGCACGAGCGCCGCAACCGCTTGCATGATGCCAATAAGCACGTGGCTGGCTTCCTCTACCGCGCCAATGCGGCGGGCGGCGCACAGGCCTTGGGGCAGAAGATGGGCGCCATCGCCGTCGGCAACCGCGCCGATCTGGTGGTGCTGGATGGCAGCCACCCGCTGCTCGCCCATGTGACGGGTGATGACATTCTGGGCCGCTGGCTATTTGCCGGGCTCAACCGCATGGTGAAGGATGTCATGGTCGGCGGCGATTGGGTGGTGCAGGATGGCCGCCATGGTGACGAGATCGAGGCCGGGCGCGCCTTTGCGGCCGCGGTGAAGGCGGTGATCTGATCTACCCGCCATCTGCGGCGGGCGCATCTGGGGAGGGTGGTCATGCCGTGGGTGCTGGTCCCGATTCTGCCGCTGCTGCTGTACAATTCGCCGCAATTCAACGGCGTCTCGCTCTCGCTTCCCTATCTGTTGATCCCGCTCGGCGCATGGCTGGGCCGGCGCCATGGCGTGCCAGGATTTGTCACATTGGCATTGGGCGGGATCGCGGCGCTGGGGCCGTCTCTGGATCTGAATGGTGGCTATATCGGCGGCGGTGCTGCGCAGTATATCGTCGCACTTTGGGTCTGCCGTGCCGCGTTGTCGGAGCAACTGGTTCAGGCCCTGATAGGGAGCGGAAGTGTGCTGCGCCGGCCCTGGGTACTGGCGATCGTGCTCATCCTGCTGCCATGCAGTTTCGCGCTTGGACGCCATGACCTCGGCAATGATGTTGCCCTCGATTTTTATGTGTCGCTGCTGCCGCTGTTTTTCTTTGTGCTGTTCCTGCTGGGGGCAGCCCGATGCCAGGTCGGTCTTATCATCGGCGGATTGATGGTAGCGACGCTGGCCGGCGTCGCACTCGGCCTCCATTTCCCGGAGGCGAGAGAGATTCGGTATCGTCTGGATAATCTGGCGACGCTGGTGACGGCAGCCGGTTGGTTCCTCGCCGGGCGCTGCGTGACGGAGGGGGGAGATGCCGGCAACCCTTGGCGCTACAGCTGGGCAATGGTTGCCTTCTTCGCCCTCGTCGCTTTGTTGTGGCAATTCACCTGGGCACTGCTGCCGGATCGGCAGACTGTCCCTGAATACATCGGTCTGGGTGGCCGATATGCTGCCCTGCCTCTGGCCGCTCTCATGGCCGGATATCTGCTGGGGTATGCTGGGATCGGCTACTGCTTTTTGATCACCGTAGCGCTGATCGTACTCGGCAATCTGGCCGTGCTTCTGACAGCTCGAGGCGGCTTGGCGATTGATCTCGAGCAGCTGCTGTTTTGCCTCGCCTTCGGCTATCTGGGTTTGCGTCTCAAGGATGCACAGACGGGCCTGCGGACATCGTGGCCAAGCCGGCGCTGGCATCTCTATGGCTGGCTGGTGATCCTGTTCCTGCCGGCGCTCTTTTCCATCGACGAACTCATCAAGACTCTCTGGCCTTTCGTCGTGGCGGTTGCGGCCGCGTTGCTGGCGGCAATCATCGAATGGATCCGCCGCCGCCTTAAACTGCAGAACGTCACGCTGAACGGCGAAGGCTGGCTGAAGCTTGCCGTTGCCGTGCTGGTCGTAGCGGCCGTCGCGGGCAATTTGCCCGGCCTGCTCGACAGCCTCATTTGGGCGGCCGAAGATTACGATATCCCGGTGCAGATCGCGCTGCCGGTGATCCTGGTCCTGCTGCACCTGCCGCTTGCCTATCTGGCGCGCGTGCTGATTGCGGTCGGGCCGAAGATCACCGGCGATTTGCGCAGTATCGCGAGCCTGTGGCGCTAGGCTGCGCTTTTGACCCAATCGCGTGGCGTCATGAAATCGATCACCAGTGCCATGAGGATGGTGAGGCCGGTGAGCGGAAACAGCACGCCCATCAGCGCCAGGATCGCCACGGCACCGCGTGCCACGCGGTAATCGCGCGGATAGCGCGGGGCGCCCAGCGATCCCTTCGGGCGGCGCTGCCACCACATCACAATGGCTGAGACTGACATCAGGACAATCGAGGCGCAGACGGCCAGCAACGCGATCTGATTGAGGCGGCCGAATTGCTGGCCCATGTGGATGCTGACGCCCATCTCAATGGCCTTGCCGGCGATTCCAAGCTCCTTGAAGCCGGCATCGAACAGCACCTTGCCGCTGTATTGGTCCAGATGAATGATGCGTTCGAAATTGATGTCGTCAGGATAGACCGAGGCAGTGTAGACGCCTTCGGCACTCTGCGGCAGATCGATCGCATAGCCTTTGTGGATGCCGAGCTTGTCGAAGATTGTGACCGCCTGGTCGAGGCCGAACGCAGTCGCCCCGGTCGGCGTCGATTCAGGCATCGGCGCGTTTTCCATGGTCCAGTTGACTTGGGTCATGGCGTCCTTCATCGGCACTTTTGAAACCGGCACGTTGTCCCAATAGCCGGTCGGATAGCCAAGTCCCGCCTCGTTGGCATAGGTATTGACCTTGTCACCCCAGAATCCCGACCAGGGTAACCCGCTGAGCGCCAGGAAGAAGATGAACCCGCCGGCATAAAGGCCGGTGACGGCGTGGAGGTCGCGCCAGTAGGGGCGCCGCTTGGCACCGCTTCGAATCTTGAAGGTGCCGAGATTGCGACCGCGCGGCCACCACAGATAAATGCCGGTAACGACCAGTATCATGGCCCAGCCGGCGACGATCTCGATGACGCGGTTGGCGATCCAGCCGAAATAGTCGAGGCTGTGGATCTTGCGGATCGTCAGCATGAAAGGCGTTACCCCAGCACCACTGTCATCGAGCTTGCCGAGGACCTTGCCGTCGTAAGGATTGACGTAGACGCGCTGCTTTCCAGCATCGGTCTTGATTGTAACTGTGGCGCTCGACGTCGTGCTGGGCGCCGGGATGTAGGCGGTGACGGTCCCCGGCAGATATTCGGTGGCGTTGGCTACAAGTGTCGACGCAGGTAAGACCGGCGACGACTGTTCCGTGACGCTGAGATAGTCCTTGTAGAAGACGGCGTTGAGTTCATCCTTCAGCAGATAGAGGCCGCCGGTGACGGCGAGGAGGATCATGAAGGGCAGCACCAGCAGGCCGGCATAGAAATGCCAGCGCCAGACGGCACGATAGAGATAGGAAGGCGCAGCCGCGATCTCGCGCGGCGGCGCTGCATGGTTCAGAGTCATAATGACAGCCTTTTGCATTCGGCCGGCAGCAATGCCGCCGGCGTTCAAACCTGATCGAGTTGAGTGATCTTCAGATCAGGGCAGCAGGCGGGGCCCGCGAGGCGAGGTCAGATTTATAGCGTGCCTGGGATGACGCGGTATCGTCAGTGGCAAGCGGCAGTGCCTGCCATGGGATGGTGGAGGCAACATAGATCGCCGCGGCTTCCGGCGCTGGCAGGGCGGCGACACCGAAGCTGGCCGTGCAGGCGATCTTGCAAGCAAAGCAATCGCCGTCCGGCACCTGTTTCTGCGGCGCCGGTGCATTGGGTGTATTGCTGCCATCGGCGCAGAGGGCCGTGAGGCCCAGGGCCTCGTGCTGCGCCATTGAAAACGCGTGCGCGCCCGCGACTGCCGGACCCAGAATGGACTGGATCAACAGGGCATAAGCCAACACCAAGACCGGCCACAAATGCTTCCGGCGGGGTTGGAGACGGGGTGGGCGCTTGCGCATCCGGCCTATCTACGCGGTGAAGGTGCCTTTCGGCAAGGGGTCAAAGCGGGCGCCACGTCGCCAGCGTTTCGACGAACCGGGCGAGCACGGCCTGCACCCGGGCGGCGGGGCCGGGCTGGTAATCGAAGGGCGGCGCCTCGCGCATATAAGTGCGCTGGGCGAGTTCGAGCTGAACGGCGTGCACATGGTCGTGCGGGTTGCCATAGTGCCGCGTGATGTAGCCACCCTTGAAGCGGCCGTTCACCACATGGGTATAGCCGGGCGCATCGCATGTTTCGGCAAGGCGCGCGGTAAGGCTGGCGTCGCAGCTCTTGCCGTCATTGGTGCCGATGTTGAAGTCGGGCAACTCACCGTCGAAGAGACGCGGCACGAAGCCTTTGATGGAATGCGCGTCGAACAGGACCGCATGGCCGTGTTCGGCCTTGAGACGTTCGAGTTCGGCGGCGAGACGGTTGTGATAGGGCTCCCAGATTTCGCCGAGTGCCAGATCCCGGGTCTCCACGCTGGGTGCCTTGCCGGGGGCAAACAGCGGCTGGCCGTCGAACAATACGTCCGGGTACAGCCCCGTCGTCGCCGTCGCGTAGAGCGGCTTGTCGTCCGAGGGGCGGTTGAGGTCGATGTTGAAGCGCGACCAGCGGGCGATCACCAGCGTAGCGCCGATGCCGCGCGCAAAATCATAGAGGGTCGGCAGGTGCCAGTCGGTGTCGCACAGGCCTTTGGCGGGTTCGGCAAGGCCGGCCTCGATCTCGGGCAACAATTCGGTGCCGACATGCGGCATGGAAATCAGCAAGGGGGAAGTGCCGGGCACGAAGTCGTAGGCATGCAGCATGGTCAGTGCGCCTTCAAGGAAACGACGATCAAGCGGGCATTCGGACTTTGCGGCTGAACGGTGACAAGCTCAGGCGCGGTGCTGTCCAGGCGCAGGGTATCGCCGTCACGCATGTTGGTGCCGGCTGCGTCGACGACACCGCTCAACAGATGGAGAATGACGAGTGGGGCCACTGCAAGCGTAAAGCGCTGGTCCTTCACCAGATCGAAGCCGTTGACGGCGGCGCTGCCCCAGGTACGGCGCACCATGACGTTGAAATCCTGGATGACGCCGTCGATCAGGCGGCAATCGGTCGCCCATTCGCCCTTGAAGCCATGGGGTTTGAGCGGTTTGGAAAGAACGACCGGCGGGGCTTCCTGGCCGAAGCTCAAGACCATGCCATTGCCGTTGACCAGCATGATCTGGCGATCGATACCCTCGAATGTCGAGAAGGGGCCAGCCGATGCCACATCGGCGATGGAGAGGCGCCAGTTGAAGCCACCTGCGGGGAGCGCGTCCTGCAGCAATTCGAGCGTCGAGCCACCGCCATTCTTCCACGGCATGCGTTTGTAGTCGGCGGGGCCGAGGGCGGTTACGCGCATTTTTTTACCCAGGCACCGTTCTGGATGATGCCGCCGCAAGGATTACCGCCGAACCAATAGCTGAGCTCCGCCGGCCGGTCGATGGACCAGATGGCGATATCTGCGTTCATGCCCGTCTGCAATTGGCCATGTGACTTCTGCAAGCCCAGCGCCTTGGCTGCATGTCGCGTGGCGCCGGCCAACACTTCCTCCGGCGTCAGGCGGAAGAACGTGGTCGCCATGCTGAGCATCAGCAGCAGTGAGAGAGTGGGCGAGGTGCCAGGATTATGGTCGGTGGAAATGGCGATGGGCACGCCGGCGCGGCGGAAGGCATCGATCGGCGGCAGCTTGGTTTCTCGCAAGGCATAAAAAGCGCCGGGCAGCAGGACGGCGACCGCGCCTGACTTGGCCATGGCGGTGATACCGGCATCGCTCACATATTCCAGATGGTCGCAGGAGAGCGCGCCGAATTCGCTGGCCAGCTGCGTCCCACCCTGATCGGACAATTGTTCGGCATGGAGCTTCACCGGCAGGCCGAGGCGCCTGGCGGTCTCGAATACTTTCCGCGTCTGCGCTGTCGTGAACGCAATCTTCTCGCAGAAGGCATCGACGGCATCGGCGAGTTTCTCGTGCGCGATCGCGGGCAGGATCTCGGTGCAGACCTTGTCGATATAGCCGTCGCTGTTGCCGGCAAATTCCGGCGGCAGGGCATGGGCCGCAAGGCAGGTGGTGCGGATGGTGACCGGATGCATCTCGCCCAACCGTCGGGCTGCCGCCAGCTGCTTGCGTTCGTTTTCGAGATCGAGGCCATAGCCCGATTTGATCTCGATCGTCGTCACACCTTCCGCAGCGATCTCGGTGAGGCGCTTTGCGGCACTCGCCGCCAGGCTGTCGATGCCGGCCGCACGTGTCGCCTTCACGGTCGAGGCGATGCCGCCGCCGGCCTTGGCGATCTCCTCATAGGTCGCCCCTTTGAGGCGCAGTTCGAATTCCGCCGCCCGGTCGCCGCCATAGACGAGATGGGTGTGGCAATCGATGAGGCCGGGGCTGACCCAACGCCCGCCAAGACGCGCGGTATCCTTGGCGTCACCGGCAGGGAGGTCAGCCCGTGCGCCAACCCAGGCGATCCTGCCGTCCTTGAGTGCCACCGCGGCGTCCTCGATCGCGCCATAGGGCTTGCCGGTCTCCGCCATGGTGGCGGCGCGGCAATCGGTCAGCAGGATATCCCAGGTCATGAACGCAGCCGTTTTACTTGTTCAGCATCGGAAGATTTAGCCCTTGCTCGCGCGCACATTCAATGGCCGTTTCATAGCCCGCATCGGCATGGCGCATGACGCCGGTGCCGGGATCGTTGGTCAGCACATTGCGTAGCCGTTTATCCGCGTCGGCCGACCCATCGCACAACACGACCATGCCGGAATGCTGCGAGAAACCCATACCCACGCCACCACCATGATGGAGGCTGACCCAGGTGGCACCCGAGGCGGTGTTGAGGAGGGCATTGAGCAGCGGCCAATCGGAAACGGCATCCGATCCGTCGCGCATGCCTTCGGTTTCACGGTTTGGGCTAGAGACGGAGCCGGAATCGAGATGGTCGCGGCCGATGACGATGGGCGCCTTCAATTCGCCCTTGCGCACCATCTCGTTGAAGGCAAGTCCTAAGCGCATGCGTTGCCCGAGGCCCACCCAGCAGATGCGGGCGGGGAGACCCTGGAACTTGATGCGGCTGCCGGCCATGTCGAGCCAGTTGTGAAGGTGTTTATCGTCGGGGATCAGTTCCTTCACCTTGGCATCAGTCTTGTAGATGTCTTCCGGATCGCCCGAGAGCGCTACCCAGCGGAACGGACCGACGCCGCGGCAGAAGAGGGGGCGGATATAGGCCGGCACGAAGCCTGGGAAGTCGAAGGCGTTGGCGACACCCACTTCCTTCGCCATTTGGCGGATGTTGTTGCCGTAATCGAAAGTGGGGACACCCATCTTTTGAAAATCGAGCATGGCTCGGACCTGGATCGCCATCGACTCTTTGGCGGCCTTCACGACCGCGGCGGGGTCCTTCTGGCGCATTTCGGCGGCTTTGGCGAGGCTCCAGCCGGCTGGGAGATAGCCGTTCAGCGGGTCATGGGCGCTGGTCTGGTCGGTCACCATGTCGGGACGAATGCCGCGCTTCACAAGTTCGGGGAAGATCTCGGCGGCGTTGCCGAGGAGGCCGATGGAGATCGCCTTGCCGTCCTTCTTCGCCTTCTCGAGAATGGCGAGCGCTTCGTCGAGCGAGTTCGCCTTGACGTCGACATAGCGCGTCTCAAGACGCTTCTCGATGCGCGAGGGTTCGCATTCGACGGCGATCATCGAGGCACCGGCCATGGTGGCGGCCAGCGTCTGCGCACCGCCCATGCCACCCAAGCCCCCGGTCAGGATCCAACGGCCCTTGAGGTCGCCGCCGTAATGCTGGCGCCCGGCCTCGACGAAGGTTTCGTAAGTGCCCTGAACGATGCCCTGGCTGCCGATATAGATCCAGGAACCGGCCGTCATCTGGCCGTACATCATCAGCCCCTTGGCATCCAATTCGCGAAAATGCTCCCAGGTCGCCCAATGCGGCACGAGGTTGGAGTTGGCGAGGAGCACGCGCGGCGCATTCTCATGGGTGCGGAAGACGCCGACCGGCTTGCCAGACTGGATGAGGAGGGTTTCGTCCTGCTCCATCTTCTTCAGCGTCTCGACGATCTTGTCGAAGCAGGCCCAGTTGCGCGCGGCTTTGCCGATGCCGCCATAGACCACCAACTCGCCGGGGTTCTCCGCCACCTCGGGGTCGAGATTGTTCATGAGCATGCGCAACGGCGCTTCGGTCGCCCAGGATTTGGCGTTGAGTTCGGTCCCGCGCGGGGCGCGGATGACGCGCTGGTTGGTGGTGGCAGTCATGATCGGCACCTCATGGCGTTAACTTGTATATACATGTATGGACAATAGCATGCTGCTCTGAGGTCGACAACATCCTTAACGCGGGCGCTGGCGTGCAACCCAAAGCCTCTATAAGCTCAATTGTTAACGGGGACGCGCGGGGGCGAAATGTCTAACGAAATGAAGGGCGTGCTGCTGGCCATCGGCGCCACAGTGGGCTGGAGTCTGAGCGGCGTCTTCATTCGTTTCATCCCTGAGATCGATGCCTGGACCTTCAATGCCTATCGCGGCGCGAGCATGAGCATCGCCCTGCTTTTGTGGATGCTCCTGCGCTATCGCGGCGAGACGATCGGTCATTTCCGGCAGGCGACGCTGGTTCCCCTCATCGCCACCGCCGGCTTCTTCGGCATTGGATCCTCGCTCTATATCCTCGCCATGCAGAAGGCGAGTGTGGCGGCCGTTTCCTGCGTCGCCGCCACATCGCCGCTCTTTGCGGCACTCCTCGCCTGGGTGTGGCTGGGCGAGAAGACGCGGCTGATGGTGTTCATGGCCATTCTGGTGGCCCTTGGCGGCGTCGGCATCGTTGCCTTCGGCGAGAAGGACGCCTCACTGACGGGGTTGGAGGGATCGCTCATCGCCCTTCTGGTGGCCCTGTGCTTTGCCGGGCAAAGCGTCACGCTGCGTCGCTACAACAAGGTCGAGATGGCGCCATCGCTGATCGTCGGCGGTTTCGGCATCTTCATCGTCGTGGCGCTGACCCAGGGACTGGCGCCGATCAGCCTCAACGACTTTCTGGTGCTGGCGACGATGGGCGCGGTGCAACTGGCGTTGCCCCTGGTGCTCTATATGCGCGGTGCGCGCTATGTGCCGGCGGTGCAGATGGTGCTGATCTCGCTCGCCGATGCCTTTCTCAACCCGTTCTGGGTGTGGCTGGTGCATGGCGAAGTGCCAAGTTCCAGCGTGTTCCTGGGCGGCGTGCTGATCCTGGGTGCCATTGCCGTCGTCACCGTCCGCAAGGCGCCGTCCCCGCGCGCCGCGGACATCCCGCCCGTCTTCGACTAGAATGCTTCAAGCCAAGCGAGAGCCAGCCATGAAATTCGCCAGCGTCAATGTCATGTCCGAGATCGTCCAGCATGTGTCGGAGGACGACCCGCTATGGGTGCAACTGACCGATCAGGTGCGCCTGCGGCCCTTGATGTTCGATTGCACCAACGGCGCTTGGTCGAATCTGCTCCGGGTGACGCCGGGCGGCAGCTTGGCCTGCCACTACCACACGGCGCCGGTGCATGCCTTCGTCATCGACGGCGCCTGGCGCTATCTGGAACACGATTGGGTGGCCGAGACCGGCAGCTTCATCTATGAGCCGCCGGGAGAGGTGCATACCCTGGTCGCCGACGAAAAGCGCGGCATGACGACTTTCTTCGTCACACGCGGATCGCTGGTCTACACCGATTCAGATGGGCGACAGATCGGTTTCGAGGATGTGTTCACTCGGCTGGAGCGCTTCCGTGCGCACCTGTCGGAGTCGGGTCTTGATCAGACAATTGCCGATCAATTGATTCGCTGAACTTCGCAGCGATCAGCGTATAGGCGACCGGCACCACGAACAGGGTGAAGAAGCTGCCGAAGGTGAGGCCGCCGACGATCACCCAGCCGATCGCCTGGCGCGCTTCCGCACCGGCACCGGAGGCAAGCGCCAGCGGAATGGTGCCCAGCACCATGGCGCCGGTCGTCATCAGGATCGGCCGCAGGCGCAACACTGCTGCGCCGATCACCGCATCCTTGAGGCTGAGGCCCGCAGCGCGGCGCTGGTTGGCGAATTCGACGATCAGGATGCCGTGCTTGGTGATAAGGCCGATCAAGGTCACCAGGCCGATCTGGCTATAGACGTTGAGCGTGCCGCCGGTGAGCTGCATGGCCAGCAACGCGCCGGTCATGGCGAGCGGCACGGTCAGCATGATGATGAAGGGGTCGCGGAAGCTTTCGAACTGAGCCGAGAGCACGAGATAAATGAAGGCCAGCGCCAGGATGAAGACGGTGACACCGCTCTGGCTCGAGGCGCGCAACTCGCGCGACTGGCCGGCGTAGTCGAGCTGCATCGTCGCCGGCATCAGTTTGGTGGCAATCTCCTGCAGCGCGTTGATGGCGTCACCGGACGTATAGCCGGGTGCCGCATTGGCCGAGATCGTGGCCGCGCGCAGCTGGTTCCAGCGGTTGAGATCCTTGGGCGACACGGTCTCGCGCAGGCTGACCAGATTGGAAAGCGGAATCATGGCGCCGCCCGCCGCGCGCACATAGATGAGTTTTGCCTGGTCGGGGGTGGAGCGGGCGCGGTCGTCGACCTTGACCACCACGTCATACTGCCGCCCGTCGCGCTTGAAGCGGGTGACATCGCGGCCGGCGAGGAGCGATTCGATCGTCGTGCCGATGCGCTCGACCTCAATGCCGAGATCGGCCGCCTTGTCGCGATCGACCGTGAGGCGGATTTCGGGCTTCGACAGCTTCAAGTCGGAATCCGGGTTGAGCAGCCGCGGGTCGTCGCGCGCGGTGTCGAGGATCGCCTGCACGACCTCGTCCAGTTCTTCATAGGTGCCGGTGCTGAGCACCACCAATTCGGCCGCCTTGGTGTTGGGGCTCTGTCCCAGCGACGGCGGCACATTGGCAAAGACATTGACCCCGGGAAGATTTCCAAGGGGCTTGCGCAACGCCGCCGAGATCTCCTTCGACGAGCGCTGCCGTTCTTCCCAGGGCTTGAGGCGCAACGGCGCCATCGCCTGCGATGGGCTCTGATTGCCGGTCACAGTAAAATAGGTACTGAGTTCCGGCACCTTGGCAAAGATCTCCTCCATGCGCCGCACGTAATTTGATGTGTATTCGAGCGTCGCCCCTTCGGGACCGCTGACCGAGGCAAAGAGAATGCCGCGATCCTCGACCGGGGTCAGTTCCTGCTTCAGCCCCAGGAACAGCCAATAGGCGGCGCCGGCAACCACCAGGACCAGCACGACAACCAGCCAACGCACGGCCATGCAGAAGCGCAAGGCGGCCTCGTAACCGTCGTTGAGCTTGTTTAGGAAGAACTCGATGACGCGGTAGATCGGCCCGTGCTTTTCATGTTCCCGGTCGGGCAGGAATTTGCTGCACATCATCGGCGACAAGGTGAGGGCCACGAACCCGGAGACGAGCACGGCACCGGCGAGCGTCAGCGCGAATTCGGTAAAGAGCTTGCCCGTGCGGCCGCTCTGCAAGGCGACCGGCACGTAGACGGCGGCCAAGGTGATGGTCATGGCAAGGACGGCAAAGGCAATCTCGCGGCTGCCGACCAGCGCTGCTCGCAAGGGGCTGGCGCCTTCCTCGATATGGCGGTGGATGTTCTCCAGCATGACGATGGCGTCATCCACCACCAGGCCGATCGCCAGCACGAAGGACAGCATGGTGAGGGTGTTGAGGCTGAAGCCCAGCGCATACATGAGCGCACAGGCGCCGACCAGCGACAACGGGATCGTGACGAGGGGAATGAGCGTCGCCCGCAGCGAACGCAGGAAAAAAATGATGACCAGCAGCACCAGCACCACGGCCTCGAAGATGGCGTGATAGACGTTGTCGATCGAGGTGCGGATGAAGGTCGAGGAATCATAGGCGATGGCGAGATTCATGCCGCTGGGCAGGCTCGCTTGGATGGTCGGCAAGGCCGCACGGATTTCGTCCGAGACGTCGAGCGGGTTGGCGGTCGACTGCTTGATGATGCCGAGCGAGACGCCCGTCTTGCCATCGACGCGCGTCCGCACTGTGTCGTCATAGGCGCCAAGCTCGACATCGGCGACATCGCCGAGGCGCACCAAGGTCTGGCTCGACTTCTTGACGATGATGGCGGCGAATTCCTCGGGGCTCGAAATGCCGGTATCCGACAGAACCGAGAACTCGCGCGCCTGGCTTTCAATGGTGCCCGCCGGCATCTCGACATTCTGCGCCCGCAGCGCGTCCTCGATATCCTGGACCGTCAAGCGATAGGCGGCGAGCCGTTCTGGCTTCAGCCAGATGCGCATCGCCGGCTTGCGTTCGCCGAAGATGCGCACTTCGGAAATGCCGGACAATGTCTGCAGCTTGTTCTTCACGAAGCGGTCGACATAGTCGGAAATCTGCAGCGATGAATCGACCTCGCTGGTGAAGGCCATCCAGATGATGGGCTGGGCGTCAGCCTCGACCTTGGCGATGACGGGCTCCTCGACATCGTCCGGCAGCTTGCCGCGGGCGCGGGAGACACGGTCGCGGACATCGGCCGCCGCCGAATCGATATCGCGGCTGGGGCGGAAGGTGATGCTGATGCGGGACGATTCGGCGCGGCTCGCCGATTTGATGAAGTCGATACCCTCGATGCCGGAGAGGCTTTCCTCCAGCTCCTGCGTTACCTGCAGTTCCATGATCTCGGCCGAGGCGCCGCGGAAGGTGGTCGAGACGCTGACCACCGGCTCGTCGATATCCGGATATTCGCGTACCGTGAGGCGCTGATAGGCGATGATGCCGATCAGCAGGACGACCAGGTTGATGACGGTGGCAAAGACCGGGCGACGGATGCAAAGCTCGGGAAGGCGCATGGAACGTGCCTCCCTTACGGCTGGCCAATGGTGACGTCTGCGCCAGGGCGCAGCTTGATCTGCCCGTCGGTCACGACCGTTTCGCCGATGGAAAGCCCTTCGACGATCTGGACCTTGCCGGCCTGCCGCAACCCGGTCTTCACCGGCTTCATCACCGCCTTGTTGTCTTCGATGGCATAGACAAAGACGCGGTCGCCACGCGCGACCAGCGCCTGCTCGGGGATGACGACGGCATTCTCGATGGTGCCGGCATTGATCTCGACCTCGATGAAGAGGCCGGGTTTCAGCCGCCCATCGGCATTGGCGATTTCGGCGCGAACGGAGACGGCGCGTGCTGCGGCGTCGAGCTTGGGGTCGATCGCCAGGATCTTGCCGCCGAATTGTTCGCCGGGAAACGCGTCGGTATTGATGGCGACGGGCGTGCCTTCGCGCAGAACCGCGAGTTCCGTCTGCGGCACCGAGAAGTCCACATAGAGCGGGTCGATGCGCGACAGCGTGAAAATCGCCTGCCCGGGCGTCAGATATTCGCCGACCGACACCATGCGCAAGCCCAGCGTGCCACCGAAGGGCGCGGTGATGCGGGCTTTGGCGAGATTGGCCTGCGCGAGATTGAGCGCGGCCTCGGCGATGCCGAGTTCCGAGGCGGCTTCGTCGACCGCCTTGGGTGTGCCGGCGCCTTTGGCCATCAGATTGTTGGCGCGTTCGGCATTGGCCTTCCACAGCTTCCGTTTGGCGTCGGCCTCGGCAACCTGGGCCTGATAGATGGTGGTATCGAGTTGCGCCAGCACGTCGCCGCGCGCCACCTCGCCACCCTGGGCGTCGGAGATCGACACAATTCGGCCGGCGATTTCGGGGCTGATGGTGACCGTGTCGGAGGCGGTGAGGCTGCCCACCGACCGCGACTGGCGGACCAGCGTCTCGGCTTCAGCCTTGGCGGCATAGACGGTGACCGGTGGTGCCTTGGCTGCGCCTGGGATGGGTGCGGCGGCCGAGGAGGGCAGGAGGCTTGCCGGCATCAAACCCGCCGGCAGATGGTCACGCCCCCAATACACACCACCCGCCAGCACGATGACAGCAATGAGCGCCAGAATGCGCGGGGTATGGGATCTTTTATGGGGTCTGTTCATAGGGGGCGTCGGTCATCCGAATCGGTTGGCTGGCGTAACGGCGCGAAACGGCGGCGGACAAGGCCGAATTTGCCGCGCGACATCGAGCCTTACACGCTTGCTGCGCCAAAATCCTGCGCAAGGCCCCAGCATAGCCGGAAATGATGTCAGGACCGAACGGCAAAGTGCTGCGTTGCATCATGCCCAGTGCCGCAAATCGCCGGCCTGCCGGGGTGATTTGGGGGTTTCTGGCCGCGCGGACAGAATTTGCTGCCATCTGTGTTGACAGCCCATGCGGGGTTGCAGTACATGCTGCCCCGCCGAACAGACGAGGCCGCCAGCCGGTCCCGATCCTGTCATGCGCGGGTGTAGCTCAGTTGGTTAGAGCGCCGGCCTGTCACGCCGGAGGCCGCGGGTTCAAGTCCCGTCACTCGCGCCACTTCTCTTTCAGAAATCACGAAAAATACAAAGTGTTAACAAGCCCTTAAGGGCTAATTCACGCTGTCTTTGGGTGGTTTTTGCCCTTTCTTGGCCGCATTAACGTCTTTATAGTGAGCCCGGCCCGGAGTCGTAACTTTGTTCGCGATCAGGGTCTTTTGCGCTGCGAAAAAATGGCGTAAAGGACCGCGGCAATCCGGGGTGAATTGCGCTCTCAATCTTCGGCCGCCCGGCCGCGCTGTTGAGGGCTTGTTGGGGTGAAGCGTAGGAAAGCATCACGGGATGGACGACCTACTCAAAGAATACCTGCCGATCCTGATCTTCCTGATCATCGCATCGGCGCTGACCTTGGTGATGGTCACGGCGTCCCTGATCGCCGGCAAGCAGAATCCCGATTCCGAGAAGCTTTCGCCCTATGAATGCGGTTTCGAGGCGTTCGACGACGCCCGCCGGCAGTTCGACGTTCGCTTCTATCTCGTCTCGATCCTTTTCATCATCTTCGACCTTGAAGTGGCGTTCCTGTTTCCCTGGGCGGTTTCGCTGGGCAACATCGGCGTGTTCGGCTTCTGGTCGATGATCATCTTCCTTGGCGTCCTCACCGTAGGGTTCATCTACGAGTGGAAAAAGGGCGCCCTTGAGTGGGAATAAGGGGAGTGGGAGTACGTAAATGAGCCAGCCCCAAACGGTGCCAGCCAGTGGAATTTTGCGACCGGGTCCGGCGCAGGACCAGGTTTTGACGCAAGTCACCGACGAATTGCAGGACAAGGGCTTCGTCATCGCGCAGATGGACAAGCTGGTGAACTGGGCGCGTACCGGGTCGCTGTGGCCGATGACCTTTGGTCTGGCCTGCTGTGCCGTCGAAATGATGCATGCCTACATGGCCCGCTATGATCTCGACCGGTTCGGCGTCGTGCCGCGCGGGAGCCCCCGCCAATCCGACGTCATGATCGTGGCCGGCACGCTCACCAACAAGATGGCGCCCGCCTTGCGCAAGGTCTATGACCAGATGGCCGAGCCGCGCTGGGTCATCTCGATGGGCTCCTGCGCCAATGGCGGCGGCTATTATCACTATTCCTATTCCGTGGTTCGCGGCTGCGACCGCATCGTGCCGGTCGATGTCTACGTCCCGGGCTGCCCGCCGACGGCTGAGGCGCTGGTCTATGGCATCCTGCAACTGCAGAAGAAGATCCGACGTACCTCGACGATCGCGCGCTAAGTCAGCGCCGGTCCAAAAGCGTGCTAGGGAAGGGTAGGGGTAACACCACCATGACGGACGTCTATCGCGAGCTCGGCGACTATATCGCTGCCGCCCTCGGCGACGCGGTGCTGCGCACCGAAATCGCCCTCGGTGAACTGATGATCTATGTGCCGGCGGGTCGCATCGAGCGGGTTCTGGGTTTCCTGCGCGACGATGCCAATTGCCAGTTCAAGATGCTGATCGACCTGTGCGGTGTCGATTACCCGGAGCGCGAAGATCGCTTCGACGTCGTCTACAATCTGCTCAGCATCAGCCTCAATCGCCGCTGCCGCGTGAAAGTGGCGCTGGCCGAGGACGACGCGATCCCCAGCGTGGTCGACATTCATCCGAGTGCCGCCTGGTTCGAGCGCGAAGCCTATGACCTTTACGGCATCTTCTTCGATGGCAACCCGGATCTGCGTCGCCTGCTGACCGATTACGGCTTCGAAGGGCACCCGTTCCGCAAGGATTTCCCGCTCACCGGCTATGTCGAGGTTCGTTACGACGAAACGCAAAAGCGCGTCGTCTATGAACCGGTGAAGCTGACGCAGGAATTCCGATCGTTCGATTTCCTGTCACCGTGGGAAGGCATGCTGCAGCCACGGCCCGTTCTGCCGGGTGACGAGAAAGCCGGGGAAGCCCCGGCTGGGAAGACAAACTGATGGCCGAAACACATATCAAACCGATGACCATGAACTTTGGGCCGCAGCATCCCGCGGCCCACGGTGTGTTGCGCATGGTCATGGAAATGGACGGCGAAATTGTGCGCCGCGTCGATCCGCATGTCGGCCTGCTGCATCGCGGCACCGAGAAGCTGATCGAATACAAGACCTATACCCAGGCCATTCCCTATTTCGACCGCCTCGATTACGTGAGCCCGATGTGCCAGGAGCATGCTTTCGTGCTCGCCGTCGAGAAGCTCCTGGGGTTGGAAGTGCCGATCCGCGGCCAGTACATCCGCGTCATGTTCGATGAAGTGACGCGCATCCTCAATCACCTCCTCAACATCCCGGCCTATGCCATGGATGTGGGCGCCGTGACGCCGTTCCTGTGGGTGTTCGAGCAGCGCGAATTGCTGATGGAATTCTATGAGCGCGTGTCCGGGGCGCGCCTCCATGCCGCCTATTATCGACCGGGTGGCGTGCATCAGGATCTTCCGGCTGGCCTCCTCGAAGACCTCTGGGCGTGGAGCGAGAAGTTCCCCAAGGTCGTCGACGACATGGAAGGCCTGCTTACCAACAACCGCATCTTCAAGCAGCGCCTGGTCGATGTCTGCCCGGTGACGGCGGAAGACGCCATCGCCTGGGGCTTTACCGGCCCCGTGCTGCGCGCCTCCGGCGTGCCGTGGGATTTGCGTAAGTCGCAGCCCTATCTCGTCTACGACAAGATGGATTTCGACATTCCGGTCGGCAAGCACGGCGATTGTTATGATCGCTATCTCGTGCGTGTCGCGGAAATGCGCGAAAGCCTCAAGATCGTGCGCCAGTGCATCAAGGAAATGCCGGGTGGTCCCGCGACATCGGTCGACCACAAGGTGACGCCGCCCAAGCGCGGCGAGATGAAGCATTCGATGGAAGCGCTGATCCATCACTTCAAGCTTTATACCGAGGGCTATCACGTGCCCGCTGGCGAGACCTATACCGCCGTCGAAGCGCCCAAGGGCGAGTTCGGCGTCTATCTGGTTTCGGACGGCACCAACAAGCCGCATCGCTGCAAGATCCGGGCGCCCGGTTTCCCGCATCTCGCCGCCATGGATTTCCTCTGCAAGGGCTACATGCTGGCGGATTCGGTGGCGATCCTCGGCTCCCTCGACATTGTGTTCGGTGAGATCGACAGATGAGTGCAAACGCAAACACCGACGTGGTCCAACCGACCAGCTTCGCCTTCAGCGCGGAGAATCTGGAGAAGGCCCGGAAGATCATCGCGCGCTATCCGGAAGGCCGTCAGCCCTCGGCGGTGATGCCGCTCCTTGATTTGGCGCAGCGCCAGGAAGGCTGGATTTCGCGCGTCGCGATGGATGTCATCGCCGGCATGCTCGATATGGCGCCGATCCGCGTCTACGAGGTCGCAACCTTCTACACCATGTACAATCTGCAGCCGGTCGGTAAGCACCTGATCCAGATCTGCCGCACGACGCCGTGCTGGCTGCGCGGTTCGGACGGCCTCACCGATTACCTGAAGAAGCGGCTCGGCGTCGGCATGAAGGAAGTGACCAAGGACGGTCTCTTCTCGATGATGGAAGTCGAATGCCTGGGCGCCTGCTGCAATGCGCCGATGGTGCAGATCAATGACGACTTCTACGAAGACCTGACGCCGGAAACGCTCGGCAAGGTGCTCGACGAACTGGCTGCCGGGCGCAAGCCCAAAACCGGCCCGCAAAACGGCCGCCGCGGTTCGATGGCCGAGGGCGGCCCGACCACGCTGCAGGAGATTCCCATCTCCTACGACATGTCGCCCGATTTGGCGGGAGGTAAGTGATGCTCCAGGACAAGGACCGCATCTTCAAGAACGTCTACTGCCAGGACGATTGGCGCCTTGCCGGCGCCCGTCGGCGCGGCATCTGGGACAACACCAAGGCGCTGCTGGAAGTGGGCCCCGACAAGATCGTCGACGAGATCAAGGCGTCGGAGCTGCGTGGCCGCGGCGGCGCCGGTTTCCCGACCGGCATGAAGTGGTCCTTCATGCCCAAGCAGTCGGATGGCCGTCCGTCCTATCTCGTCGTCAATGCCGACGAGTCCGAACCCGGCACCTGCAAGGACCGCGAGATTCTGCGCTTTGATCCGCACATGCTGATCGAAGGCTGCCTCATCGCCGGCTTCGCCATGCGCTGCAAGGCTGCCTATATCTACATCCGTGGTGAGTTCTACCAGGAGGCGATGCACGTCCAGGCGGCGATCGACGAAGCCTATGACGCCGGCCTCATCGGCAAGAACGCGTCCGGCTCTGGCTACGATTTCGACGTCTATCTGCATCGCGGTGCCGGCGCCTATATCTGCGGCGAAGAATCCGCCCTCATCGAAAGCCTCGAAGGCAAGAAGGGCCAGCCACGCCTCAAGCCCCCGTTCCCGGCTGCTTGCGGCCTCTATGGCTGCCCGACCACGGTCAACAATGTCGAGACGATCGCCGTGACGCCGACCATCCTGCGTCGCGGCGCGTCGTGGTTCGCGGGTCTAGGCCGGCCGAAGAATGTCGGCACCAAGCTCTTCTGCGTCTCGGGCCATGTGAACAAGCCCTGCAATGTCGAAGAAGAGATGGGCATTCCGCTGCGGGAACTCATCGAAAAGCATTGCGGCGGCGTGCGCGGCGGCTGGGACAATCTGTTGGCGGTCATTCCCGGCGGCTCGTCGGTGCCGATGCTGCCCAAGCATATCTGCGACGACGTCCTCATGGATTTCGACAGCCTGCGTGCGGTCCAGTCGGGCCTCGGCACGGCGGCCGTCATCGTCATGGACAAGTCGACCGACCTCATCGAGGCGATCACGCGCTTTGCGCATTTCTACATGCACGAAAGCTGCGGCCAGTGCACGCCGTGCCGCGAAGGCACCGGCTGGATGTTCCGCATCATGACGCGCTTCGTGAAGGGCGATGCCGATCCTTCCGAGATCGACATGCTGCTGGAGATCTCCAAGCAGATCGAAGGTCACACCATCTGCGCGCTGGGCGACGCGGCGGCGTGGCCCATCCAGGGTCTGATGCGTCATTTCCGTCCGGTGGTCGAGCAGCGCATGCGCGACTTCCGTGGCCGCCAAGCTGCTGAATAAGAGACTGCCGGGTAGGGCAGGGGAATAGGGATTAGATCATGCCGAAGATGACAATCGACGGGGTTGAGATCGAGGTGCCGGCGGGGATTACCGTCCTGCAGGCCTGCGAGCTCGCCGGCAAGGAAATCCCGCGCTTCTGCTATCACGAACGCCTCTCCGTCGCCGGCAATTGCCGCATGTGCCTGGTCGAGCAGGAAAAGGCACCCAAACCGGTCGCCTCCTGCGCGATGCCGGTTGCCGAAGGCATGGTGATCAAGACCGACAGCCCGCTGGTGCAGAAGGCCCGCAAGGGCGTCATGGAATTCCTGCTGATCAACCACCCGCTCGATTGTCCGATTTGTGACCAGGGCGGCGAATGCGACCTGCAGGACCAGGCGATGGCGTTCGGCAAAAGCTTCTCGCGTTATCACGAGGAAAAGCGCGCCGTCACCGACAAGGATTTCGGCCCCCTGGTGAAGACCGAGATGACGCGCTGCATCCAATGCACCCGCTGCATCCGTTTTGCGACCGAAGTGGCCGGCGTCGAAGTGCTGGGCGCCGTCTCGCGCGGCGAACATATGGAAGTCACCACCTATGTCGAGAAGGGCATTGCCTCGGAACTCTCCGGCAATCTCATCGACCTCTGCCCGGTCGGCGCACTGACGTCGAAGCCCTATGCCTTCACGGCGCGCCCCTGGGAACTCGCCAAGACTGAATCGGTCGACGTCGCGGACGCCGTTGGCGTCAATATCCGCATCGACAGCCGTGGCCGCGAAGTCTTGCGCGTGCTGCCGCGCCTCAATGAAGACGTGAACGAGGAATGGCTCGCCGATAAGGGCCGCTTCTGGGTCGACGGCCTGAAGCGCCAGCGCCTCGATCGTCCGTTCATCCGCGAGAACGGCAAGCTGCGCGCGGCTACCTGGAACGAGGCCTTCGGCGCCATCGCCGCAAAGCTCAAAGGCATCGACGGCAAGCGTGTCGCCGCCATCGCCGGCGACCAATGCGATGCCGAAAGCATGTTCGCGCTCAAGGAACTTATGGCGGCGTTGGGTTCCTCGAACCTCGATTGCCGCCAGGACGGTTCGACGGCGGACGCCAATGTCCGCGCCTCTTATCTCTTCAACAGCACCATCGCTGGCATCGACAAGGCCGACGTCATCCTGCTGATCGGCACCAATCCGCGCTGGGAAGCCCCGGTCCTCAATGCCCGTATCCGCAAGCGGCACCTGAAAGGTGGCTTGAAGGTCGCGAGCGTCGGCGGCGTTGGTGAGCTGACCTATCCGGTCGAGATGCTGGGCGCCGGCGGCGAAACGCTGAGCCAACTCGTGAACGGTGGGCACTCCTTCGCCGAAACGCTGAAGAACGCCAAGGCGCCGATGATCATCGTCGGCAATGGCGTGCTGGCCCGCCCCGATGGGTCGGCGGTGCTGGGGCTCGCCAAAAAACTGGCCGATGCGGCCAATGTGGTCCGCGATGGCTGGAACGGCTTCAACGTGCTGCAGACGGCGGCCTCGCGCGTCGCCGGTCTCGAACTCGGTTTCGTGCCGCAATCCGGTGGCCGCGACGTCGCCGGCATCCTCGATGGCGCGCAGAAGGGCGAGATCGAGGTGGTCTATCTGCTGGCGGCCGACGAGATCGACACCAACCGTCTCGGCAAGGCCTTCGTGATCTATCAGGGCCACCATGGCGATCGTGGCGCGCATCGCGCCGACGTGATCTTGCCCGGCGCCGCCTATACCGAAAAAGACGGCACCTATATGAACATTGAGGGGCGCGCCCAGCTCGGCCGTCTCGCCGTGTTCCCGCCGGGCGATGCCAAGGCGGATTGGAGCATCCTGCGCGCGCTCTCCGAAGTGGTCGGCAAGAAGCTCGGCTATGACAGTCTCGAGCAGCTGCGCCGCAAGCTCTATCAGGCGAACCCGCGCTTCCAGCGCTTAGGGGCGATCGAACCCGCGGCCTGGACCGCCTTCGGCGGCCAGGGCGAGATCGGCCGCGATCACTTCCGGTCTGCCATCAGCAATTACTACATGACCGACCCGATCAGCCGTGCCTCGGCGACGATGGCGCAATGCACGGAACGCTTCGTGCCGACGGCTGCCGGCGGAAAGACGGGCACCCATGGCTGAGTTCTTCACAACGACCTTCGGTCCCTATCTTGGCACCACGATCTTCACGGTACTGATGATCCTTGCGATCATCGTGCCGTTGCTGCTGGCCGTTGCCTATCTCACCTTGGCCGAACGCAAGATCATGGCGGCGATGCAGATCCGCCGTGGCCCGAACGTCGTCGGCCCCTTCGGCCTGCTGCAGCCGATCGCCGACGGTGTCAAACTGCTGTTCAAGGAAACGATCATCCCGTCGGGCGCCAACCGTGTCGCCTTCGTCGTGGCACCGATGATCACCTTCATCCTCTCGCTTATCTCCTGGGCGGTCATTCCGTTCGATGACGGGGTGGTACTGGCCGACCTCAATGTCGGCATCCTCTATCTCTTCGCGATCTCGTCGCTGGGCGTCTATGGCATCGTCCTCGCCGGCTGGGCGTCGAACTCGAAATATCCGTTCCTGGGCGCCCTCCGCTCCGCTGCACAGATGGTGTCCTACGAAGTCTCGATCGGCTTCGTGCTGGTGACGGTGCTGCTCTGCGTCGGTTCGCTCAATCTCAACGACATCGTAAAGGCGCAGGCCAATGTCTGGTTCTGCATCCCGCTGCTGCCGATGTTCGTGGTCTTCTATATCTCCGGCCTTGCCGAAACCAACCGTCCGCCTTTCGATCTGCCGGAAGCGGAATCTGAACTGGTCGCCGGCTACTTCTCGGAATATTCGGCCTTCACCTTCGCGCTCTTCTTCCTCGGCGAATACGCCAATATCTGGATGATGAGCGCCATGACCTCGATCCTGTTCCTCGGTGGCTGGCAGGCGCCGTTCAACGTGGCACCCTTTACCTGGGTCCCGGGTTTCGTCTGGTTCGCCCTCAAGGCCAGCTTCATTGCCGCAAGCTTCGTCTGGGTCCGCGCCACCTTCCCGCGCTATCGCTATGACCAGCTGATGCGCCTCGGCTGGAAGGTCTTTTTGCCGCTCTCGTTGATCATGGTGATCCTGACCGCCGGCGTGCTCATCGTCACCGACAGCCTGCCGAAAAAGGGTCACGTCATGCCAGCCCCCGTGGTGGAAGACACCGCGCCGGTCAGCAATTGAGGAATTGGTAACATGTCAGCCATCAGCCGCACGCTTAACAGCTTCCTCCTCAAGGAACTGGTCTCGGGCATGGCGCTCACCTTCTCCTATCTCTTCAAGGAAAAGGTGACGATCAACTATCCTTATGAGAAGGGCCCCATCAGCCCGCGCTTCCGTGGTGAGCATGCGCTGCGCCGATATGCCAATGGCGAGGAACGCTGCATCGCCTGCAAGCTCTGTGAAGCGATCTGCCCGGCCCAGGCCATCACCATCGAGGCCGAGCCGCGTGATGACGGCAGCAGGCGCACGACGCGCTACGATATCGACATGACGAAGTGCATCTATTGCGGCTTCTGCCAGGAAGCCTGCCCAGTGGATGCCATCGTCGAGGGACCGAATTTCGAGTTTGCCACCGAAACCCGCGAGGAGCTGTTCTACAACAAGGACAAGCTGCTGCGGAACGGCGAGCGCTGGGAAGCCGAGATTGCCGGCAATATCGCCGCCGACGCGCCCTATCGTTGATACCGGATAGGGTGGGGGAGAAACTTTAAGATGATCGTCCAGACCATCGCATTTTATGTCTTTGCCGCCGTGGCCGTGGTCGCCGCGCTGCTGGTCGTCGGCAACCGCAATCCGGTCTATTCGGTGCTGTTCCTGATCCTGACCTTCTTCAACGTCGCAGCGCTCTTTGTGCTGATCGGTGCCGAATTCCTGGCGATGATGCTGGTCGTCGTCTATGTCGGCGCCGTCGCCGTGCTGTTCCTCTTCGTCGTCATGATGCTCGACATCAACTTCGTCGAATTGCGCCAGGGCTTCGTGCGCTATCTGCCGATTGGCGCGGTGGTTGGCGTCATCCTGGCGGCCGAACTGATCTTTGTCATGGTTGGCACGGGTCTCGGCACCGCGACGGCCGGGTCGCCGACGCCGCCGATCGACCAGGTGAGCAACACCGAAGCACTCGGCAACATAATGTACACGCAGTATTTCTACCTCTTCCAGGTTGCCGGCCTCGTGCTGCTGGTCGCCATGATGGGCGCCATCGTGCTGACCCATCGCGAACGTGAAGGTGTCCGTCGCCAGCGCATCGCGGCGCAGGTCGACCGGACCAGCGCCTCGGTGCAGCTCACCAAGGTCAAGTCGGGCCAAGGTGCGACTGGAGGTGTCAAATGATGACCATCGGTCTCGAACACTACCTGACGCTGTCGGCGATCCTTTTTACCATCGGTATCTTCGGCATCTTCCTCAACCGCAAGAACGTCATCATCATCCTGATGTCGGTCGAGTTGATGCTGCTCTCGGTCAACGTCAACATGGTCGCCTTCTCGCATTACCTCAACGACATGGTCGGTCAGGTCTTTGCGATGCTGATCCTCACCGTCGCCGCTGCTGAAGCGGCGATCGGTCTTGCCATCCTGGTGGTCTTCTTCCGGACTCGCGGCTCCATCGCCGTCGAGGACGTCAACGTGATGAAGGGCTGACATGAATCTCGACGTCGCCATCGTTGCCCTTCCGCTGCTGGGCGCCCTCATTGCCGGCATCGGCAATCGCCGGATCGGCGATCATGCCGCGCAATACATCACAGCCGGCCTGATGCTGGTCGTCATGGTGATCTCCTGGATCACCTTCTTCGACGTCACCGGCAACGGCAATGTCCGCACCACGGAACTCTTCACCTGGTTCGAGACCGGTGACTTCCGCGCCGCCTGGGCGCTGCGCATCGACCAGCTTTCCGCGGTCATGCTGATCGTCGTCAACACGGTCTCGGCCATGGTGCATGTCTATTCCATCGGCTACATGCATCACGACAAATCGGTCCCTCGCTTTATGGCCTATCTGTCGTTGTTCACCTTCTGCATGCTGATGCTGATCACGGCGGACAATTTCATCCAGATGTTCTTCGGCTGGGAAGGGGTGGGCCTCAGCTCCTACCTCCTCATCGGCTTCTGGTTCGACCGCCCGACGGCCAACGCCGCCGCCATCAAGGCCTTCCTCGTCAACCGCGTCGGCGATTTCGGCTTCGCCCTTGGCATCATGGGCTGCTTCCTGGTCTTCCACACGGTCGAGTTCAAGCCGATCTTCGAGGCTGTCATCGCCGGCCAGACGCCGCCGACCTTCAATTTCCTAGGCTATGAGCTCGACACGCTGACCACCCTCTGCCTGCTGCTGTTCATCGGCGCCATGGGCAAGTCGGCGCAGCTCTTCCTCCACACCTGGCTGCCGGACGCCATGGAAGGTCCGACCCCGGTCTCGGCCCTCATCCATGCCGCGACCATGGTCACCGCCGGCGTGTTCATGGTTTGCCGCCTGTCACCGATGTTCGAATACGCGCCCTATGCCAAGGAAGTCGTGACAGTTGTCGGCGCCTCGACTGCCTTCTTCGCAGCGACCGTGGGCCTGACACAGAACGACATCAAGCGCGTCATCGCCTATTCGACCTGTTCGCAGCTCGGCTACATGTTCTTTGCGGCCGGTGTCGGCGCCTATGGCGCCGCCATGTTCCACCTCTTCACGCACGCTTTCTTCAAGGCGCTGCTGTTCCTTTGCGCCGGTTCGGTCATCCACGCCATGTCGGGTGAACAGGACATGCGCAAGATGGGCGGAATCTACAAGCTGATCCCCACCACCTACACCTTGATGTGGATCGGCAATATCGCCCTCGCCGGTGTTGGTATTCCGGGCGTGTTCGGCTTCGCGGGCTTCTATTCGAAGGACAGCATCCTCGAATCCGCCTTCGCGGCGCATTCGGGCGTTGGCATGTATGCCTTCTGGCTCGGCATCATCGGTGCCGTCATGACCGCCTTCTATTCCTGGCGCCTCATTTACATGACCTTCCACAACGAGCCACGTGCCTCCCATGACGTGATGCACCACGTCCATGAAAGCCCGAAGGTGATGCTGGTGCCGCTCTTCGTGCTGGCGGCGGGCGCGATCTTCGCCGGCTTCATCTGGCATGAAGGCTTCGTCGGTGCCGAGATGGAGCATTTCTGGGGCGAGGCGATTCATTTCGCTGCGACCAACGAAGTGCCGCATCACGCTCACGAGGTTCCGCTCTGGGTGAAGCTGCTGCCGCTGGCTGCCGGCCTCTTCGGCATCGCCTTTGCCAGCTACGCCTATCTCGTGCAGCGTGGCCTGCCTGGCTTCTTTGCCAGCGCGTTCCGGCCGCTCTATTTGATGTCCTACAACAAGTGGTATTTCGACGAGCTCTATGACGCCATCTTCGTCAACCCGGTGAAGGCCCTCGGTCGCTTCCTGTGGAAGAAGGGCGATGGCGCCGTGGTCGACGGTGCGGTCGACGGCTTCGCCTGGCTGACCGGCACCTGGGCGGCCAAGCGCGCCAGCGCGCTCCAATCGGGCTATGTCTACCACTATGCTTTCGTCATGCTGATCGGCATTGTCGCCATGGTCAGCTGGTACATTTTCGCCTTTAAGTGAGAGACGTGATGAGTGCCAGCATGCCCATCCTCAGCCTGACAACGTTCCTGCCGCTCGTGGGCGCGGCGCTCATTCTCATCCTTAGGGGTGAGGAGAAGGCAGTCGCGCGCAACGCCCGCTATATCGCGCTGTGGACCTCGCTCATCGTCTTCGCCATCTCGCTGGTGATCTGGTTCGATTTCGACCGCTCGGTCGTCGGCTTTCAGTTCGAGGAAAAGGCCGATTGGTTGCCGGCGCTCGGCATCAACTATCACATGGGCATCGACGGCATCTCGATGACCTTCGTGCTGCTCTCGACCCTGCTGACGCCGATCTGCATCCTGGCCAGCTGGGAAGCGATCGAAAAGCGCGTCAAGGAATACATGATCGCCTTCCTTGGCCTCGAGACGCTGATGGTCGGCACCTTCTGCGCCCTCGACTTCATCACCTTCTACATCTTCTTCGAAGGCGTCCTTATCCCGATGTACCTCATCATCGGTATCTGGGGCGGCCCGCGCCGCGTCTATGCCTCGATCAAGTTCTTCCTCTTCACGCTCGCCGGTTCGGTCTTGATGCTGCTGGCGATCCTCGCCATGTACAACCTCGCCGGCACGTCCGACATCCCGACGCTGATGACCTTTGGCTTCGATCTCGATGTGCAGAAATGGCTATGGCTGGCGCTCTTTGCCTCCTTCGCCGTGAAGGTGCCGATGTGGCCGGTCCATACCTGGTTGCCGGACGCCCACGTCGAAGCGCCGACCGCGGGTTCGGTCATCCTGGCCGGCGTGCTCTTGAAGATGGGCGCCTACGGTTTCCTGCGCTTCTCGATTCCGATGCTGCCCGAGGCCTCGGCCTTCTTCACGCCGCTGGTCTATTTCATGAGCGTCGTCGCCGTGATCTACACCTCGCTGATCGCGCTGGCGCAGGAGGACATGAAGAAGCTCATCGCTTATTCATCGGTGGCGCATATGGGCTTTGTCACGGCCGGTATCTTCTCGATGACCCAGCAGGGTCTCGAAGGTGCGTTGTTCCAGATGCTCTCGCACGGTGTCGTCTCCGGCGCGCTCTTCCTGTGCGTCGGTGTCATCTACGACCGCCTGCACACCCGCGAGATCGCGCGTTACGGCGGTCTTGTGCACCGCATGCCGAAATATGCCGTCGTGTTCATGATCTTCACCATGGCATCGGTCGGCCTGCCCGGCACCAGCGGCTTCATCGGCGAATTCCTGGTCATGGTCGGCGTCTTCCAGTCCAGCACCTGGGTGGCGCTGCTGATCGCGACCGGCGTTATCCTCGGCGCCGCCTATATGCTGTGGCTCTATCGCCGCATCATCTTCGGCGAATTGGTGAAGGAAGATCTGAAGACCATGCTGGATCTGTCGCTGCGCGAGAAGGTCATCTTCGCGCCGCTCCTGGTCCTGGTTTTCTGGATGGGCATCTACCCCATCAGCTTCACCTCGATCTTCGGCCCGACGGTCACCGATTTCATCCAGGATTACGCGCCGCGCATGGAGGCCCAGATGGCCCCGGCGGCAGCCGCTCCTGCTGAAGCAACGCAGTAAAGGCGAGGGCAGTCCCGTCATGACGTTCACCGACCTCAATCTTGGTCTCGCCACGCCGGAAATCTTCCTGGCCGCCGCCAGCCTCGTGCTCCTCGTCATCGGCGTCTCGCTGGGCGACAAGCACATGCGTCTCATCGCCTGGGCCAGTGCCGCGGCGCTTGCCGTGGCGATCTGCCTGACCATCACCAGCGCCGATAGCGGCCTTGCATTCCAGGGTCTGTTCGTCGCGGACGGTTTCGCGCGCTTTGCCAAGGTGCTGTCCTTCGGTGCCGCGGCGGTCGCCATCATCATGTCGCTGGACTATGCCGAACGCGAGAACATGGCGCGCTTCGAGTTGCCACTCCTCATGCTGCTCGCAAGCCTTGGCATGGCCCTGATGATCTCGGCCAATGACCTCATCTCGCTCTATGTCGGCCTGGAACTGCAGTCGCTGGCCCTCTATGTCGTTGCCGCCATCCGCCGCGACACGGTGAAGTCGACCGAAGCCGGCCTCAAATACTTCGTCCTCGGCGCACTGTCCTCGGGCATGCTGCTCTATGGCTCGTCGCTGATCTATGGGTTTACCGGCTCGACCAATTTCTCGGTTCTCGCCAGCGCGCTCTCGGGCGAGGCGGGCCTCGGACTCATCGTTGGCATCGTCTTCCTGTGTGCGGGGCTTGCCTTCAAGGTCTCGGCCGTACCGTTCCACATGTGGACGCCGGACGTCTACGAAGGGGCACCCACACCGATCACAGCCTTCTTCGCCGCCGCCCCGAAGGTCGCGGCCATCACGCTCTTCACCCGCGTCCTGGTCGGTCCGTTCGGCGATATGGCGGGCCAGTGGCAGCAGATCATCATCCTCATTTCCATCGCCTCGATGGTGTTGGGTGCCATCGCCGCGATCTATCAGACCAACATCAAACGCCTGATGGCCTATTCGTCGATCGGCAATGTCGGCTACGCCCTGGTCGGCCTCGCGACGGGCACGCAGGAGGGCGTCTCTGGCCTCCTCACCTACATGGCGATCTACATCGTCATGACGATCGGTGCCTTTGCGGTCATCCTCGCCATGCGCCGCAAGGGTCGGGCTGTTGAGGAGATCAGCGACCTCGCCGGGCTCTCGCGCTCGCAGCCAGGCCTCGCCTATGCGCTGGCCATCTTCATGTTTTCGATGGCCGGCATTCCGCCCTTCGCCGGCTTCTTCGGCAAGCTCTTCGTCTTCATGGCGGCGATCCAGGCAGGGCTCAATGTCACGGCGGTCATCGGCGTGCTGGCCAGCGTGGTGTCGGCCTTCTATTACATCCGCATCATCAAGGTGATGTTCTTCGACCAGCCGACCGAGGGCTTCGACCGGGTGACGCCGACCTTGCGCGTGGTGCTCGCGGTCACGGTCTTGATCATCACCTTCGGCTTCCTGGCCGGGTCGCCCTTCTTCGACATGACGGCTGATGCGGCGAGTGTGCTCTTCGCCGAATGAGTTTGATCTTCCGCGTCGAGACCTTAGCGGAAATCGACAGCACCAATGACGCGCTGAAGGCGCGGGCCATGCTTGGCGCCGAGGAAGGCATCGTGCTGCGCGCCGACGTACAGACGGCGGGGAAGGGCAGGCGGGGTCGCTTCTGGGTGTCCGAAGCCGGCAATCTCTATACCTCGCTGCTGCTGCGGCCGACGAAGACCCCGGCCGAGGCGGCTACGCTGGGCTTCGTCATGGCCATCGCGCTCGGCCGTCTGCTGCGGGCAGTGCTCAATGTGCCGGTTGAACACAAATGGCCCAACGATGTCCTGGTGGATGGTGCCAAGATCTCCGGCATTCTGCTCGAATCCGGCGGCATCACCGGTGGCAAGGTCGACTGGCTGGTGCTGGGGATTGGCGTCAATCTGCGCCATCACCCGGCCGAAACGCTTTACCCGACAACCGATCTGCTGGCCTCTGGCGGCCCGCCGCTGACGCCAGACCAGGCGCTCGATCTGCTGTTGGCCGAATTCCGTCCGCTTTACGCGGCATGGGTGGCTGGTGGTTTTGCCGCCCTGCGGGCCGATTGGCTGGCGCATTGCCGGGGTCTTGGCGATCCGATCATGGCACGCCTGGAACGGGGGGAGGTTTCCGGCCGTTTCGAGGATATCGATGCCGATGGTACGCTGCTATTAAGGATGGATGACGGCGCGCTGAAGCGCATCGCGGCCGGGGACATCTTCCTGGTGGCGCGGCCAGCTGCCTGACCAGAGGAAATGAGAAGATGCTTCTCGCGATCAATGCCAACAACACCAATGTGAAGTTCGCGCTCTATGACGGCGACAAGGCCGTTGGTGACTGGCGCATCAAGACCGAGGCCGGCCGCACCGCCGATCAATATGTCGTCTGGCTCAACCAGCTTCTCGCCATGAAGGGGCTGACGCTCAAGGCCATCGATGCCGCCATTATTGCGACGGTCGTGCCGCAATCGCTGTTCCACCTCAACCTCCTGTGCGAGAACCATCTTGGCACCAAGCCGATGGTGGTGGGCGATCCGGCGGTAAAGCTCGGCATCGAGGTGAAGATGGACATTCCCATGTCCACGGTCGGCGCCGATCGCCTCGCCAATGCGGTGGGCGGGCATCTCACCTACAAGCGGCCGCTCATCGTGGTCGATTTCGGCACGGCCACCACATTCGATGTCGTCGACCAGGGCGGCAATTACATCGGTGGCGCAATCGCTCCCGGCATCGTCCTCTCGGTCGAGATCCTGCACAGTGCCACCGCCATGCTGCCGCGTATCGTCGTGGAACGCCCTGGCCGCGTCATCGGCAAGAGCACAACCGAGGCAATGCAGTCCGGCATCTTCTGGGGCTATGTCGGCCTGGTCGAAGGCATGGTGAAGCGCATCGCCGAGGAATTCGGTGGCCCGCTCGATGTCGTGGCAACCGGTGGCCTGGCGCCGCTCTTCCACGGCAACACCCCTGTCATCACGCATCTTGATCCCGACATCACCATGCGCGGCCTCGTTGAAATCTATCGCCGTAACCGTTCATGACCGATCCCTTCAAACCCGGCAAAGACGAGTTGCTGTTCCTGCCCTTGGGCGGGTCCGGCGAAATCGGCATGAACCTCAATCTCTACGGCCATGACGGCAAATGGCTGATGCTCGATCTCGGCATCACTTTTGGCGATGACAGCACGCCAAGCATCGACGTCGTCATGCCGAACCCTGAATTCATCGCCGAGCGCGCAGCCGATCTGGTCGGCATCGTCCTCACCCACGCGCATGAAGATCACATCGGTGCCGTGCCTTATCTGTGGGACCGTTTCCGCTGCCCGCTTTATGCGACACCCTTTACCGCCTCGGTCCTGCGCCGCAAGCTGGCGGAAGTGGGTCTCGAAAAAGAGGCCAAGATCACGATTATCCCGATGTCGGGCAGCCGCCAGATCGGCCCCTTCACGGTCGAACTGATCACGCTGACGCATTCGATCCCCGAGCCCAACGCGGTGGTCATACGCACGCGGCACGGCGCCGTACTTCATACCGGTGATTGGAAGCTTGACCCCGAGCCGCTGGTTGGTGAAACGACCGATCTCGCCGCCTTGCGTAAGCTGGGCGACGAAGGCGTCCTCGCCATGGTCTGCGATTCCACCAACGTCTTTGTCTCCGGCACATCCGGCTCAGAGGCCGATGTCCGCGATTCCCTGATGGATGTGGTGGGGCGCCTCAAGAACCGCGTCGCCATCGGCTGTTTCGCCAGCAACCTCGCGCGCGTCGAGACGATTGCCCGTGTGGCGGAAGCACATGGCCGGCATTGCGCACTGGTCGGCCGGTCGCTGTGGCGGATGCTGGAGGCGGCACAGGAAAACGGCTACCTCACTGACCTGCCCAAATTCATCACGGAACATGACGTCGGCTATTTCCCGCGTGAGAACATCGTCATGATCTGCACCGGCAGCCAGGGCGAGCCGCGTTCAGCGCTGACGCGCATCGCCAGGGGCGAGCATCCGCAGGTGTCGCTCGAACCCGGCGACGCCGCCATCTTCTCCTCGCGCGTCATTCCCGGCAACGAGATGTCGATCGGCCGCCTCTTCAATGATCTCACCAGGCGCGGTGTCGAGATCATCACCGACCGTGATGAGAACGTGCATGTCTCCGGCCACCCGGCGCGCGACGAATTGGCCGAGATGTACCAGATGGTGCGACCGCGCATTGCCCTGCCGGTGCATGGCGAGGCGCGGCACATCCAGGAACATGTGGCCTTTGCGCGCGCCTGCCAGGTGCCCGAGGCCCTGGCGCCGGAAAACGGCACGCTCATTCGCTTGGCCCCCGGACCTGCCGAGATCATCGCCCGTGTGCCTGCCGGTCGCCTCGCCCTTGATGGCAAGATGCTGGTATCGGCCGACAGCGAGGCGATCCGCCACCGCCATCGCTTGGGCTTCAACGGTGTCATCATCGCCTCGGTCGTTGCCGATAAATCGGGCAAGCTGCTGGCACCGCCGCAGGTGTCGCTGGAAGGCCTGCTGGATGGCGACGCGGCCACGGCGGCGATTGCCGACATCGGTGCCGCCATTGTCAGTGCCCTGGGCGAACTGCCCAAGGCCAAGCGCGCCGACGACGCCGAGTTTTCGGAAGCAGCACGCCTTGCCGCCCGCCGCTGGTTCAACAAGACCTACGATAAGAAGCCGATCACCAAGATCCACGTCATCCGCGTGTGAAGGACGTGCTGCGACCAAAGAGGTAGACGATCGGCCCAGCCGGCAGCAGCGCCAGCATCTCGGCCAGCAGGAACGGCATGGCAAGCCAGCCGGATGCTGCCAGGAAGCGCAGGGCGGGGCCTTGCGCGAGGCCCGTCACCAGCACCAAAACGTCGATGGCCACCATCGCCACCAGCAGCGTCAGCACGGCGTATTTGCGCACGTCATTGGCGCCGCGCTGAAAGCCGAGGGCCGTCAGCATCAAGGTGGCGATGACGATGACATGGCTGCCCACCAGCACCGCAGTCCGCCCCTCCTGCCACAGCGTGATGGGGAAGGGCGGGCGGAACGGGATCGCGCCGTCCAGCATCGCCCAGTGGCCGGCGAAGGTCTCAGTGCCAGCCCAAATGACCAGCGAAGCGCCCGCCATGATCTGGAAAAAGCGTGCCCGTGCACCGTAATGGCGATAGATCCAGGCCAGCAACACGACCGCCCAGGTCAGGCCCATGGCGCTGTCGAGTGCCGAGAGAACCAACAACAGCGCCAGGGCGAAACCCCAGATCACCAGTTCGGGTGCCGGCGGCTCGGCGCTGGCATCCGCTGCCAATACGAACAGCGGCGCGATGCCGAGCGACAGCACGGCTGCGGCCAGCAGCATCGTGCCATTGGTCAGTCCACTCGGCCCGAAGCCGAGCGAGGGCAGGGTGACGGCGAAGAACAATGCCCCGAGCAATGCCACGATCGAGGTCGTGCTGTGCTCCCGCAAGGTCCTGCCGATCAGCGTGCCAGCCATGGCGAGGCTACCCACCAGGAAGGGAAGGGCCGTCACCAGCAGGATGATGCGCGGGTCGCTCTCGAAACCCGGGCCGTGCAGCGTGCCGACCCACAGGCCAAAGGTATGTTCCATCTCCGGGGGCGCGGCGAAGAGGGCAATGGCGATGCCGGCCAGCGCGATCACCGGCACCCACAGCCACAACAGGTCGATGCCATAGCGGTCGATGCAGGCGACGACATGGTCAACCAGTGCCACAGCCGTCGCGACGGCTGCGATGCCGACGCCGACCCAGCCCAATAATGTCAGCAGCGGGAAGGTGATCAGCGCCCCGATGACGGCTGGCCCAACGAGCAGGTCGCGGCGCGCAATCGCTTTCAATGCCGGCAGTCGGTCGATGATGGTTGCTGGCACCAGCACGGGAAAGGCGAGCGCGAGCCAGGCGATCGCCACGGGCCAGGGCTGGGGACCCAATTCAGGACGAAAAATGGGCAGGCAATCGGCGATCATCACGCCAAGGGCGACCGTCGCCAGGCCGATCTGGCGCAGCCGTGTCATCGTGTCAGCCGCTGGCTCCTCTGAAAAGGCCCCTGCCATCCAGCTATCTCCAGCTTCCCCTGCACCAGCACCCAATCCGCACGTGATCCCGTGCGGCAAGGCCTTCAAATCTACGCATCACCACGGCGTTATTCGCGATCCGGTCCGCAAACTGCTAAACTGAGGCCATGCTAACCATTTTTCAGCCCCGGGCTGATCCCATCCCTGTGATCGCCCAACGCCGAGTCGCGGTTGTTAACGCGCTGTTGGTCATTCTTACCTACTTCGGGGGTGTATTGCCAGCACATGCGGATGTAAGTGTCTCCCGGCGCGATTGCGACCGGCTGGTCAAATACCAGCAGGCACCCGGGGTCGAATATCAGGCGGGTGTCGATGCCCATGGCCGCCCGGTGGCGCCGGCGGATCTTGGCGGCGGCTACAATATCAAACCGCCGGAAACCATCATCATTCCGATCGAAGTCCTGATTCAGGACCGCTTCCACATTCCCAGCAATTCCGCCTTGTGGAACGCCAAGGCACAGGTGGGTGTGGTCACGGTAAAGGGCGACCAAGTTTATTACGAAGGCCAGCTTCTTGGGGAGCAGGAGACCGCGGCCCTCGAACAGCTTTGCCGCGAGCAAATGCCGGCGCAGTAAAGCGGCGCCTGTGGACAGCCACAGGCCCTTTGCCTAAAGTCCCCCGCCAATCAATGACCCTTCCAAGCCAAGGCCTTATCCCATGCGTTCCAGCCAGTTCTTCATGCCGACCCTCCGCGAAAACCCCTCGGAAGCCCAGATCGTCTCGCACCGCCTGATGCTGCGCGCCGGCATGGTACGCCAGGCCAGCGCAGGTATTTATTCCTGGTTGCCGCTCGGCTTCAAGGTGCTGAAGAATATCGAGCGCATCGTTCGCGAGGAGCAGGACCGGGCCGGCTGCCAGGAAGTCCTGATGCCGACCATCCAGTCCGCCGATCTGTGGCGCGAAAGCGGCCGCTATGACGATTACGGCAAGGAGATGCTGCGCATCACCGACCGTCACGACCGCGAGATGCTCTACGGCCCGACCAATGAAGAGCAGATCACCGAGATCTTCCGCAACGCCGCCAAGAGCTACCGCGACGTGCCGAAAATGCTCTATCACATCCAGTGGAAGTTCCGCGACGAGGTGCGTCCCCGTTTCGGCGTGATGCGCGGCCGCGAATTCCTGATGAAGGACGCCTACAGCTTCGATCTCGATCAGGCCGGCGCCAAGCGTGCCTATAACAAGATGTTCGTCTCGTACCTGCGCACCTTCGCACGGATGGGCCTGCGCGCCATCCCGATGGCGGCGGATACCGGGCCGATCGGCGGCGACCTCAGCCACGAATTCATCATTCTCGCCGACACCGGCGAGAGTGCGGTTTTCTGCGACAAGAGCTTCATCGAGCGTGACGTACTGTCGCTCGACATCGATTACGACAGCGATCTCGAGCCGTTGGTGAAGCAATGGACCACCGATTACGCGGCGACCGATGAGAAGCACGACACGGCCAAGTTCGGCGCCTTGCCGAAGGATCGCCAGGTCGAAGCCCGCGGCATCGAAGTCGGCCATATCTTCTATTTCGGCACCAAGTATTCGGAACCACTGCGCGCCCAGGTGCAGAACCCGGAAGGCCAGACCGTTCCGGTCCATATGGGGTCCTACGGCATCGGTGTCTCGCGCCTCGTGGGTGGCATCATCGAGGCCAGCCATGACGACAAGGGCATCATCTGGCCGGAGAGTGTCGCGCCGTTCAAGGTCGGCCTCATCAATCTCAAAGCCGGCGACGCGGTGACCACGCCGATGGCGGACGAACTCTATGCCAAGCTGCGCCGTGCCGGTATCGAGGTCCTCTATGACGACCGCGATGTCCGTGCCGGCGAGAAATTCGCGCAGATGGATCTGATCGGCCTGCCGTACCAGGTTGTGGTGGGTCCGCGCGGTGCCGCGAAAGGCGAGGTCGAGTTCAAACTGCGCAAGACCGGTGCGGTCGAGGAAATCTCTGCCGACGCGGCACTGAAGAAGCTCGGCGCATGATCTTTTCCGCCTTCGAGCGCCTGGTGGCGATGCGCTATTTGCGCGCCCGCCGCCAGGAGAGCTTCGTTTCCGTCATCGCCTTGTTCTCGCTGCTTGGCATTGGACTTGGTGTGGCGACGCTCATCGTCGTCATGTCGGTGATGAACGGATTCCGGGCGGAGCTGCTCGATCGCATCCTTGGCTTCAACGCCCATCTCTCCATCAGCGCCAATGGCGGCCCGCTGGCGGATTACGACAAGATCACCAATATCCTGCGCGCACTTCCCGATGTCGCTTCGGCGACGCCGATCGTCGAAGGCCAAGTCTTTCTGACCGGCACCGACGGCGGCGTCGGTGCCATTTTGCGTGGTGTGCGGCTGGATGACCTCAAGGCCAAGGCCCTGATTGCTGATAGCCTGGTCGCTGGCACCATCGACGGACTGCGCGACCGCGACGGGATCATCATCGGTCAAGCGATGGCCCGGGCCTTGCGCGCCGGTATCGGCGCCGAGGTGACCGCGATCTCGCCCGACATCAATGTCACCATCGGCGGCGCCATACCGCGCATGAAGACGTTCAAGGTGGTCGGCATCTTCAATGTCGGCATGTACCAGTATGACAACACGATTGCTTTCGCGAATCTTGAAATGGCGCAGATCTATTTCAAGGTCAAGCAAGGCGCCACGAACATCGAAGTGATGGCCAAGAACATCAATCGCGTGCCCCAAGTGAAAGATCAGGTCGTGAACGCGATCGGACCTGGCTATCACATCGGCGACTGGCAGGAAGCGAACCGCGACTTCTTCACCGCCGTCGAGGTCGAACGCAACGTCATGTTCCTGATCCTGACCCTCATCATCGTCGTCGCCGCCTTCAACATCATCAGCGGGCAGATCATGATGGTGAAGGACAAGGCGCGGAACATCGCCATCATGCGCACCATGGGGGCGACTCAGGGCATGATTCTGCGCATCTTCCTGCTCTCGGGTGCCAGCATCGGCATCGTCGGCACGGTTTTCGGTTGCCTGCTGGGTGTGGCTTTCGCGGCCAATATCGAAACCATCCGTCGCGGGCTAGAAAGCATTACCGGTACGGATCTCTTCAACGAGACGATCTATTTCCTTTCCAAGCTGCCGGCGATCGTCGATCCACTTGAAGTGGCGCTGATCTCCGCCATGTCGCTGGTCCTTACCTTGCTGGCCTCGATCTATCCCGCCTGGCGCGCGGCCCGTCTCGATCCGGTGGAGGCCCTCCGCTATGAGTAAGGGTCACGCCAACAATGGCGATGTCGTCCTGGAGCTGAAAGGCATCCAGCAGAGCTTCGCCCAAGCCGAAGGTCGGCTTGAGGTCATCCGCCGTGCCGATCTTACTTTGCATCGTGGCGAGATGGTGGCCCTTATCGGCCCGTCAGGTTCCGGCAAGTCGACGCTCCTCCACATCACGGGCATGCTGGAAAAGGCCGTGGCCGGCGAGATCGCCATCGCGGGCAAGACCATGACCGCACTGGGCGACGATGCCAAGACGGCGGCACGGCGCCAGACCATGGGCTTCGTCTACCAGCATCACCATCTGCTGCCCGAGTTCTCGGCCCTCGAGAACGTCATCATCCCGCAGATGATCGCCGGGAAGTCGCGCAAAGAAGCTACGCCGCGTGCGGTCGATCTGCTGACGCGGGTGGGACTTGGGAAGCGCCTCGACCATCGCCCGGGCAAGCTTTCGGGCGGCGAGCAGCAGCGCGTCGCCATCGCGCGTGCCCTGGCAAATGACCCGAAAATTCTTCTGGCGGATGAGCCGACGGGCAATCTCGATCACCACACGTCGGAAGAAGTCTTCGGCATGTTGCGCCATCTGGTGCATGATTTTGGCGTCGCGGCGCTCATTGCCACGCACAATCTGGAAATCGCCCAGCGCATGGACCGCATCGTCACGCTGCGTGACGGAGAATTGGTCGCGGCCTAAGACTTTGGTCGTGGCAGGCTTGTCGTCATGGGGTCGTCATATGACCGACCCTATAATGTCATGCGCCGCCTTTATAGCGCCGTAGTCATTTTTGACATCGGATCGCTTTAGAGATCAGGAGGCTCCCGCGATGACTGACAGTCATTACCGCATGCCGGTAACCATCAATAACGAAGACGACAACAACCCTTCCAATCCCAGCGCCGGTCCGGTGATGACGGACCTGATCGTGCAGCGCATGTCGCGCCGCACGGCCTTGAAAGGTCTGTTGGCGAGTGCTGCGGTGAGCGCTATCGGTGTGGGCACCGGCTTCATCGCTCGCCCGGCAAGTGCGGCGATGAGCCTCTCCTTCGGCGAAATTCCCCACGCCCTTGACGAGAATCTCCACATTCCCGCCGGCTATACCGGCAAGGCGATCCTGCGTTGGGGCGATCCGATCGTCGCCGGCGCGCCGGATTTCGATGCCGAGACGCGCGATGCGGCGGCGCAGGCCCAGCAGTTCGGCTACAACAACGACTTCATCCATTTCTGTCCGCTGCCGGAAGGCTCAGCCGCCAGCGATCACGGCCTGCTCGTGGTCAATCACGAATACACCGATACGCATATGATCTTCCCGGGCTTCAAGGACGCCAAGGAAGCGCTGGCCGGTGCCACGGCCGAGATGGCGGCCTACGAACAGGCAGCGCACGGCCTCTCGGTCGTCGAGATCAAGAAAGAGGGCAACAGCTGGGCCATGGTCCCGGGCTCGAAATACAATCGCCGCATCACGCTGGCGACTGAAATGGAAATCGTTGGTCCGGCTGCGGGTCACGATCGCCTCAAGACTTCGGCCGATGCCAGCGGCAAGAAAGTCTTCGGTACGATGAACAACTGCGCCGGCGGCTGGACGCCCTGGGGCACCATTCTGTCGGCGGAAGAGAACATCCACCAGTATTTCGGTGGCGATCCGGCCGGCACCGCGGAAGCGGCCAATGCCAAGCGCATCGGCATCAAGGGCGAGCCGTCCTATGCGTGGGGCAAGTTCGACGCCCGCTTCGACGTCACCAAGGAGCCCAACGAGCCCAACCGCTTCGGCTGGATCATCGAGGTCGATCCTTATAATCCGGACGCAAAGCCGGTGAAGCACACGGCCCTCGGCCGCTTCAAGCACGAAGCCGCCACCACCGTCATCAACAGCGACGGCCGCCTCGTCGTCTATACCGGCGATGATGAGCGTTTCGAATATGTCTACAAATACGTCAGCAACGGCACTTTCGATCCCGGCAAGGGCCGCAGCAATTCCGATCTGCTCAATGACGGCACGCTCCATGTCGCCAAGTTCGATGCCGAAGGCAACGTCACCTGGATGCCGCTGGTGCACGGGCAAGGCGAGCTCACCGAGGCCAATGGTTTCAAAAGCCAAGCTGACGTGCTGATCGAAGCGCGCCGCGCCGGCGATCTGCTGGGCGCTACCAAGATGGATCGTCCCGAGGATATCGAAACCAGCGACAAGACCGGCAAGGTCTATGTCGTTCTCACCAAGAACGACAAGCGCAAGGCCGACGATCTCAACCCCGTGAATGACCGCGCCGAAAACAAATGGGGCCACATCATCGAGATGGTGCCGCCGATGACCGACGGCAAAGCCGATCACGCCGCCACCACCTTCACCTGGAGCGCCTTCATTAAGGCCGGCAATCCGGGCGATGCGGCGGAAGGTGCCGCCTATGGTGGCCAGGTGACCGATGCCGGCTGGTTCGCCAATCCGGACAACGTCGCCTTCGACGCGTCGGGTCGCTTGTGGATCGCCACCGACGGTTTCCCGGATTTCGGTGTCCATGACGGCCTCTGGGTGACCGAAACGGAAGGTGAGAACCGTGCCGTTACGCGCCACTTCCTCGGTTGCCCGCGCGGTGCCGAGCTGTGCGGCCCGGCCTTCACGCCGGATGGAAAGACGCTCTTCGTCTCCATCCAGCATCCGGGCGAGGAGAAGGGCGCCAATTTCGCCAACCCCTCGACTCGCTGGCCGGATTTCAAGGACGGCGTGCCGGCGCGTCCGTCGGTCGTGGCGGTGACCAAGGATGACGGCGGCGAAATCGGCGCCTGATCTCCTGACCGATTGCGTAAAAGAGAAGCCCGGCCGGGCACTTCCGGCCGGGCTTTTTGCTGTCACATATCCTTCATGATTCGGGCGCGTTATCCGTCATTTGCGAGGTCTACGCAGGGCGCCTTCCCACGCAAAAGGATCAGGAGGCACCGATGGCGGATCATCCGCAGAACGCATCGACACCCACTTACGCGCAATTGGTTTCCGCGCGCTTTTCACGCCGCTCCATGCTTCTGGGCGCGGCCGGCGCCGCGGCCGTTTCGGCCATGTCTTTCCGGCTGCCGGGCGCACAAGCGGCGGCCAGCGCCTCGACGCTGACCTTCCCGGAGCTCACCAAGATCTACGACCAGACCCATCACGTCGCCGAAGGCTATGACGCCGACATTCTGGTGCGCTGGGGCGAGGCGATCTTGCCCGGCGGCACCGAGCTTGATGCGGCCGGCCAAAGCGCTGACGCGCAGGCGAAACAGTTCGGCTACAACTGCGATTTCATCGGCTATCTGCCGCTGCCGCTGGGCTCGACCAACAGCGAGCATGGCCTCCTTTGCGTCAACAACGAATATCCCGATCCGCACATCATGTTCCCTGGCCTTACCGAAGACGATGCCGGCAAGATGATGACGCCGGAACAGATCAAGACGGTGCAGCAGGCCTGGGGCCACTCCATCGTCGAGATCAAGAAAGAGAACGGCAAATGGCAGGTGGTGAAGGACAGCAAGTATAACCGCCGCATCACCGGCACGACCGAAATCGCGATCTCCGGCCCCGCCGCCGGCCACAAGCTGCTGCAGACGGCGGCCGATCCGACGGGCACCCGCGTGTTCGGCACCGGCTACAATTGCTCGGGCGGTGTCACCCCCTGGGGCACGATCCTCACCTGCGAGGAAGGCCTTTCGGATACCTTCGGCGGCGATCCCGCCAAGGGCGGCGATCCGAAGCTGCTTGAGCGCTATCTCTATGACGGCACCGACCTCTACGGCTTCTCGCGCATCGACGACCGCTTCATTCTCGAGAAGACGCCCAACGAGCCAAACCGCTTCGACTGGGTGGTCGAGATCGATCCCTACGCCCCGGACGAACTGCCGGTGAAACGCACGGCCTTGGGCCGCATGGGCCACGAGGCCGCGACGTCGATCGTCAACAAGGACGGCCGTGTCGTCGTCTATACCGGTGACGACGATTACTTCGAACATATCTATCGCTTCGTCAGCGCCGGGAAATTCAACCCGGACGACCGCGCCGCCAACAAGAAGCTGCTCGACGAGGGCACGCTGTCGGCAGCGAAGTTCAACGACGATGGCACACTGACCTGGATCCCGCTGATCCACGGGACAAATGGCCTGACGCCCGAAAACGGCTTTGCCGACCAGGCGGAAGTCTTCATCAAGGCGCGCCTTGCCGGCGACCAGGTGGGCGCCACGAAGATGGACCGACCGGAAGACATGGAGCCCAATCCGGTGACCGGCCGCGTCTATGCTGTCATGACCAAGAACAAGAAGCGCAAGGCCGATGAGATCGACGCCGCCAACCCGCGCGCCGAGAATCTCTATGGTCACATCCTCGAAATGCTGCCGCCGGGCGAGGGCAAGGATGCCGACCACGCCGCCGACAGCTACAAATGGGACGTGTTCCTCCTCGCCGGCAATCCCGCCAAGCCGGAGGAGGGGGCGAAATACAATCCCGGCATCAGCCCCAACGGTTGGTTTGCAGCACCCGACAACATCGCCTTCGACCCCAAGGGCCGCATCTGGATCGCCAGCGACGGTGCCACCGATTTCGACATCGCCGACGGCCTCTATGGTGCCGACACGCTGGGTGACGGCCGCGCCTTGCCGCGCTTCTTCTTCGCCTGCCCGACGGGTGCGGAAATGTGCGGCCCGGCCTTCACGCCGGATGGAAAGACGCTCTTCGTCTCGGTCCAGCATCCGGCGGAGGATTCGGAGAACACCGACAAGCTGACCACGCGCTGGCCCGATTTCGGTGACAGCCTGCCGCGTCCCAGCGTCGTTGCCATCACCAAGCAGGATGGCGGCGAAATCGGCGGCTGATCGGTTTATCGCCTGCTGAACGACCTGACGCCCGGCGGCATCCACCGCCGGGCGTCATTCTTTTGTCATCTCGTTGCAAGAGGCCAGCAATCAGAATCGGCCAGTATCCCTCCCAGAGAGGGTGCCTAGCCCCGGCAAGAGATCTCTGTTGGAGATGTCTTGCCGGGGCCAGGGCATCGCAGGACCCAAAGTGAGGTGCCGCCATGACCGTCCATTCCAGCATCGTCGGTATCGACAGCAAATCGGCCTCTCCTGCCATCGGTCTTTCGCCTGACCTTGCCGAAATCGTTGCCTTGCGCCGCGACCGTTGGCTTGACGGCCCGGACGGAGATGCGCAAATCGGCGTCGATCTTCAGCGCAATTGGACCGAACGCGATACCGACCTCGCCTGGGAGCGCCTGGCGCGCCAGCGCCTGGGCATCGGTACCGCCCTGGTCGACGTCGCCAATGGCCTCGCTTATGCCGTCGATGTCGGCAGCGAGATTTTCCTCTACCGCGTTCTGTCATCGCGCGCCTTGGATCGGCAGCTGAGCTTGGCCGTCTTGATCGAGAGTGGCGAGGTTGCCGCCGCGCGTTTCGTCGCCAATGGCATTCTCGAATGGATCCCCATCGCCGCCGCCCGTGACGTGATCCATGTGCGTGAGACGGCGCTGCGCCTGGGCGCCACGCCTTTACGCCGCATCTTCGCACTCTCGCCGCTCAATACCGTGGGTGGCCTGCGCATGATTTCGGCTGGTGGCGCCGAGCCGCTGACCCTCGATCTGACGCCGCCCAATATCGGCCAGCATCGCTATCCGCAGGCCCGTCGTTTCGCCTGGACCGAGCAGGACGCACCGATGAGCTATGGCTTTGGCGCGCCCGCCGCCGAACAGATGCCGACGGGTCTCGCAGCACTCTTTTCGCAACCCTGGTAAATCCGCGCTTTAGTTCTAAGTCCTCTTTGCCCTTTCCCGTCCCGGCTCACTTTGCCCGGGTCAAGCCGAGATCGTCCCCCGAACGATGGATCTCGGCCTCACTAGAGCCCTCCGTCCTGTCCACGGAGGGCTTTTTCTTTTTCCGTTTGGCGTTGAATGTTCCGAGAGAGCAGTGCGCTTAGCCCCCCCCAACCCCTCCCCCTGAAGGGAGAGGGGCTCATCGCCGGGCTCGCACCGATACCTCGCTCTAAAACCCTCTCCCTTCAGGGGGAGGGTAGGGTGGGGGGCGCAAGTGACAGGTTTCCGCGGACTTGCGATCCTTCCATCGCCCGCCAAATCCCACTAGACTCCGCCATCCCCGCGACTCACAGCCTGATATCCCCATGGCGCATGCCGATTTTGTCCATTTGCGTGTTCATTCCGCCTATTCCCTCTCGGAAGGGGCGATCAAGAACAAGCAACTGGTCGATCTGTGCAAACGCAATTCGATGCCGGCCGTGGCCGTCACCGATACCGGCAATCTCTTCGGCGCCATGGAGTTTTCCGGCCTCGCCAAGGATGCCGGCGTGCAGCCGATCATCGGCTGCCAGCTGGGTCTGGCGCGTGAACGCGACCCGCATCAGATGCAGATCCCGGCACCGGATCAGATCGTCTTGCTGGTGCAGAACGACGCCGGCTATGCCAACCTTACCAAGCTCTCCAGCGACGCCTATCTGCTGGGCGAACCCGGCACTCCGCCGCAGGTCTCGTTGGAGGCGCTCAAAGACCACCACGAGGGGCTGATCGCGCTGACCGGCGGGCCAAAGGGGCTCGTCGGCCGTCTGCTGCTGGAAGGCCAGGACGCCGCCGCCGAAGCCGCGCTGAAGCGCCTCGCCGAGATTTTCCCGGGGCGCCTCTATATCGAACTCATGCGCCACGGTGTGGAGGAGGAGACGCGCATCGAGGAAAGCCTGATCAATCTTGCCTACGCCCTCGACCTGCCGCTGGTCGCCACCAACGACGTCTATTTCAGTGACGAGGGCATGTACCTCGCCCATGACGCGCTGCTCTGCATCGCTGGCGGCACCTATGTCGCCGAAGGCAACCGCCGCAAGGTGACGCGCGAGCATCGGTTCAAATCCGGTGCCGAGATGGCGCAGCTCTTCGCCGATATACCCGAAGCCATCCGGAACACGCTGATCATCGCCCAACGCTGCGCCTACATGCCGCCGGCCCGGAAGCCCATCCTGCCGGCTTTCTCCGATGGCAAGAGCGAAGACGAGGCGCTGAAGGAGATGGCACATGCCGGCCTCGCGCGGCGCTTCGAGACCGATAAGATTGCCGAGGATGCGCGCCAGGCCTATCGCGACCGCCTCGAATTCGAGCTCGGCGTCATCATCCAAATGGGTTTTCCCGGCTACTTCCTCATCGTTGCCGAATTCATCCAATGGGCGAAGAAGGAGAGCATTCCGGTGGGGCCCGGCCGCGGCTCCGGCGCCGGCTCGGTCGTCGCCTGGGCGCTCACCATCACCGATCTCGATCCCCTGCGCTGGGGCCTGCTGTTCGAGCGCTTCCTCAATCCAGAACGCGTCTCGATGCCCGACTTCGACATCGATTTCTGCCAGGACCGGCGCGAAGAAGTGATCCGCCATGTGCAGGAACGCTATGGCCGCGACAAGGTGGGGCAGATCATCACCTTCGGTAAGCTGCAGGCGCGCGCGGCCGTGCGCGATGTCGGCCGCGTGCTGCAGATGCCCTATGGCCAGATCGACCGGCTCTCGAAACTCATCCCCAACAATCCGGCCAATCCCATCACCTTGAAAGAGGCGATCGAGGGCGAGCGGCAACTGCGCGACGCGATGGACGAGGATCCCAGCGTCAAGCGCCTGATGGAAGTCGCGCAGAAACTCGAAGGCCTCTACCGGCACGCCTCGACCCATGCCGCCGGCGTCGTCATCGGCGACCGGCCGCTCGATCAATTGGTGCCCATGTACCGAGACCCGCGCTCGGACATGCCGGTCACCCAGTTCAACATGAAGGACGTCGAAAAAGCTGGTCTGGTGAAGTTCGACTTCCTGGGTTTGAAGACGCTTTCGGTTCTGCGCACAGCCGACAAGCTGCTCCGGAAGCGCGGCATTGAGCTCGACATCGACCATTTGCCGTTGGATGACGAGAACACGTTCACCATGCTGGGCAAGGGCGATGCGACCGGCGTGTTCCAGCTGGAAAGTTCCGGCATGCGTGATGTTCTGCGCAAGCTGAAGCCCGACCGCTTCGAAGACATCATCGCCGTCGTGGCGCTCTATCGCCCCGGCCCGATGGACAACATCCCGAAATACATCAACTGCAAGCACGGCCGCGAGGAGCCTGACTATCTCCACCCCTCGCTAGAAGGAATCCTGAAGGAAACCTTTGGCATCATGATCTATCAGGAACAGGTCATGCAGATTGCCCAGGTGCTGTCAGGCTACAGCCTCGGTGGCGCCGATCTCTTGCGCCGCGCCATGGGCAAGAAGATCAAGGAGGAGATGGAAGCCCAGCGCAAGCTGTTCGTCGACGGCGCCGTTGAGCGCAAGGTGAAAGCCGACAAGGCCGCCGAGATCTTCGACCAGGTCAACAAATTCGCCGGCTACGGTTTCAACAAGAGCCATGCCGCCGCCTATGCCTTCGTCTCCTACCAGACCGCCTGGCTGAAGGCGAATTATCCGGTCGAATTCTTCGCCGCCTCGATGACCTACGACATGGGCAACACCGACAAGCTCAATGTCTTCCGCCAGGAACTGAACCGCATCGGCATCAAGCTGCTGCAGCCCGACGTCAACAAATCGGAACCCACCTTCTCGGTGGAACAGCAAGCCGATGGCACGCTCGCTGTCCGCTATGCGCTGGGGGCGGTGAAGAATGTCGGCATGGGCCCGGTCGAGGCCATCGTCCGCGCGCGTGAGCAAGGTGGGCCGTTCAAGAGCCTCGAGGATTTCTCCGAGCGCGTCGACCCCAAGGGCCTCAACAAGCGCCAGATGGAAAACCTGGTCCTCGCTGGCGCCTTCGACAGCCTCAACAACAATCGCCGCCAGGTCCACGATGCGGTGGAGCAGATGCTGCGCCAGGCGCAGGCGGCACATGAGGCGCGGGGCAGCAACCAGTCCAGCATGTTTGCCGAAACGACCCAGGTGCGCCTCACCTTGTCGCCGTTGCCAGACTGGCTGCCAATGGAGCGGCTGCAGCAGGAATTCGGTGCCATCGGCTTCTACCTCTCGGCGCACCCGCTGGATTCCTACGGCGCCAGCCTGAAGCGCCTCGACGTGGTGGCCTTTGCCGATCTGCCGCAGTGGTTGAAGGCCAAAGGGGCGAGCCGCGCCCGCGTGGCCGGCCTCGTCGTCGGCAAGCAGGAGCGGACCTCGCAGAAGGGCAACCGCTTTGCCTTCATCCAGCTGACCGATGCCAGCGGCATGTATGAAGCGACGATCTTCTCCGAACGCCTCACGGCCGCGCGGGAAATGCTGGAGCCCGGCCGCGCCCTGCTGCTCAATGTCGATTGCCGGCAAGAGGAGGAGGGCGGCCTGCGCCTCATGGTGAACGAGGTCTCGAGTCTCGACCAGGCGGCCGCGGCAACAGCCGCAGGCCTCAAGATATTCCTGAAAGACGCCAGCCCCGTCGAGACGATCAAGCAGATCCTTGGCAAGGCGGGCAGGGGCAAGGGCCGCATCGAACTCGTCGTCGATCTTCCCGAACAAAAACGCGAAGTCGACATCGTGCTGCGCGACCACTTCGCCGTGACCCCAGCCGTCCGCGGCGCCATCCGCGCCATGCAGGGCGTGAACGAGGTGTTGGATACGTAGCGGTTCTCGTCAGTGGCGGCCCCCCTCCCAACCCTCCCCCCTGAAGGTGGGAGGGCTTTTACTCAAACCAGTCGACCAACCTCGCTTTAGAACCTCCCACCTTCAGGGGGGGAGGCAGGAGGGGGGCGCCAAGTGACGGCTCCATCTACCTCAACACGCACGTCAGCAGTGCCGCACCCTCGGCGAACGCCGTCACGGCCAGGACCAATCCCACCAACATGACGCCCGACAGTTTCAGGCCTCTACTCATGGCAATCTCCTCTCACGGCGCATAACGCGTGAAAACGAAGTCGCGCGACGCCGCCGCTTGATGGCACGCAAAGCAGGTTTCGTGAATCTTGGCGTCTGCCGGCTTGCCGTCGTTGAAATGAGCAAAGCCCCAGCCGCCGGTGGCGGCGTATTTCTTCGAATCCTTCACCATGAACTGCACGCCGTTCTTCGGATGCACGGCGACGTAGGATTGCGCCTGGCCGAAGGCGGCCTTGCTCTCGGGCAATGGTTCGTAATCCCAGGCGAGCCGCGCGATGATCGTGCCATCGGGATAAGACTCTTTGCCGGCACGGAAAGCTTCGATCGCCGTGTCGTTACCAAGAATGGCCCTGAGGTCGTTGAGCTTCCCCTCCTCATGCGCCACGGAGATCAATCGCCAGTCGCGATAGCCCTCGGGGATGCTGATGCCAAATATCGGCGCTGCGGCCGCATCCTCGGCCTCACTGAAGGCGGGCGAGAAACAAGCGAGCATTGCTGCGGCAAGACCGAGAACGGCCACCAACCCGACAACCCGTTTCATTGCTGGCTCCTGAATGAATATCGTATCCGCTACAATCGTAAGCGATATATATGGGTGTGCTCGCTCTGGCGTCAAGCCCGGTCAGCGTTTAGCGGCGTGGCTCCCGGCGGAAGGTTAAAAAGCACCGTTAAAACAAGAAACTGGGCTATTCTCCGCGCCGCGCTGGGGAGGGGTCCTTGCCAATCGGGTAAGAACCTAGTATTCCACCGCCGCTAACAAACCGCATGCGGGTTCGCGCGCTGCTCGGGGAGACATCCCGGCAGACTTCGCTCCGGTGTCCTAAGTCATTGATTTGGGACGCAAAATCCGCAGAGGCTTAACCGGAAAAGGACTTAAGATAATGGCGCTGCCAGAATTCAGCATGCGCCAGCTCTTGGAAGCTGGCGTTCACTTTGGTCACCACACCCGTCGTTGGAACCCGCAGATGGCCCCCTATCTGTTCGGCGTGCGCAACGGCGTGCATATCATCAATCTCGAATACACCGCCCCGATGCTCGAGCAGGCGATCAAGACCGTGCGCGACATCGCCGCGGCCGGCGGTCGTGTCCTGTTCGTCGGCACCAAGCGCGCTGCCGCCGACAAGGTCGCGGAAGCTGCCAAGCGTTGCGGCCAGTATTACGTCAACCATCGTTGGCTGGGCGGCATGCTCTCCAACTGGAAGACCATTTCGCAGTCGATTAAGCGCCTCCGGGAAATCGAAGAGAAGCTCTCGACCAACACGGTGGGTCTCACCAAGAAAGAGCTCCTCATGATGACCCGCGACCGCGACAAGCTCGAGCGCGCGCTGGGCGGCATCAAGGACATGGGCGGCCAGCCCGACATCCTCGTCATCATCGACACCAACAAGGAATCGCTGGCAGTCAAGGAAGCCAACAAGCTTGGCATTCCGATCGTCGCCATCCTTGATTCGAACTCCTCGCCGGAAGGCATCAATTTCCCGGTTCCGGGCAATGACGATGCGATCCGCGCCATCTCGCTCTATTGCGATCTCTTCTCGGGCGCCGTGCTCGACGGTCTGCAGCAGGAAGCGATCTCCTCGGGCGCCGATATCGGCGAATCCGAAGAACTGCCGGCTGAACAGCTCCCGGTCGCCGACGGCGCCGAGAACACGGCTTCGGCGTAAAGTCGTTCTGGCATCAAATGGGGTTCGGGGCGGCTTGATTGCCCCGAACCCCATTGCCACATCTAAGCACCCGATTACGTTACCGAATTAAGACGGAAGGATAGAACCATGGCCGAGATTACTGCTGCGCTCGTGAAGGAGCTGCGCGAAACCTCTGGCGCCGGCATGATGGATTGCAAGAAGGCGCTTGCTGAGAACAACGGCAACATCGAACAGGCGGTTGACTGGCTGCGCAAGAAGGGCCTCGCCGCCGCCGCCAAGAAGGCCGGCCGCGTCGCTGCCGAAGGCCTCGTCGGCGCTGCCGCCGAAGGCAAGGTCGGCGCCCTCGTCGAAGTAAATTCCGAAACCGACTTCGTCGCCCGCAACGAGCAGTTCCAGGGCCTCGTCTCGGCGGTGTCGCGTCTGGCGCTCAATCACGACACGGTCGAAGCGCTTGCCAACGCCAAGCACCCGGAAGGCGGAACCGTTGCCGAGAAGGTCACCAATCTGGTGGCAACCATCGGCGAAAACATGAATCTGCGCCGCTCGAAGCGCCTCTCGGTCGAGAACGGCGTGGTGGCGTCCTACGTTCACAATGCCGCCGCCCCGGGCATGGGCAAGATCGGCGTGCTGGTGGCTCTTGAGTCCACCGGCGACGTCGCAAAGCTCCAGGCGCTGGGCAAGCAGATCGCCATGCATGTGGCCGCTGCCAACCCCCAATCGCTCGACATCAGCAGCGTCGACCCGGCCGCCCTTGAGCGCGAGCGCGCGGTTTTGACCGAGCAGGCCCGCGCCTCCGGCAAGCCGGAAGAGATCATCGGCAAGATGGTCGAAGGCCGCGTCCGCAAGTTCTACGAGGAAGTCGTCCTCCTCGAGCAGGTCTACGTCATCGACGGCGAAAGCCGCGTGAAGCAGGTGGTGGAAAAGGCCGCCAAGGAAATCGGCGCCCCGGTGAAGCTGGTTGGCTTTGCCCGCATGGCCTTGGGCGAGGGCATCGAGAAGGAAGAAAAGGACTTCGCGTCCGAAGTCGCGGCTCAGCTCCGCGCCTAAAAGTCGCGCTTCGGCGGGTGCTTCCTGCGCCGCCGAATCGGGGTATAGTTCGGCGGGCAACGGTCGGAAATCGGCCGTTGCCCGCCAGCCGCCCGAAACCCTGGCGGCTCACCTGGTTGCCACCCCGAACCGGGTCCAAGAACGAGAAATGACGCAGGGAGATATGCGTATGTCCAAGGCTGGTGCATCGTCGACGGTCGCTGACGACGAAGATACGACTGTCGCCCATGCCCCATCCGCACCGCCGCCCGGTCTGCTTTACAAGCGGGTGCTGCTGAAAATCTCTGGCGAGGCCCTCATGGGCCAGCGCGATTACGGCCTGGAGCCGGCGACGGTCAACCGCGTCGCCAAGGAAGTCAAAACCGTCCACGAACTCGGCGTCGAATGCTGCCTCGTCATCGGCGGCGGCAACATCTTCCGCGGCATCGCCGGTGCCTCGGAAGGGATGCAGCGCGCCTCGGCCGATTACATGGGCATGCTGGCGACCGTGATGAACGCGCTCGCCATGCAGAACGCGCTGGAGCAGCTCGGTGTCGATACCCGCGTGCTTTCCGCCATCCCGATGCAGACGGTGTGCGAACCCTATATTCGCCGCCGCGCCGTGCGGCATCTGGAGAAGGGCCGCGTCGTGATCTTCGCTGCCGGCACCGGCAACCCGTATTTCACCACCGATACCGCGGCCGCCTTGCGTGCCTCGGAAATGGGCTGCGAAGCGCTCCTCAAGGGGACCAAGGTCGACGGCGTCTACAGTGCCGACCCCAAGGTGCATAAGGATGCCGAGCGCTACCAACAGCTCAGCCACCAGGATGTCCTGGCGCGCGACCTCAAGGTCATGGACGCGACGGCGATTGCCCTGGCCCGCGACAACGCCATTCCGATCATCGTCTTTTCGGTCCACACCCCCGGCATGATGGCCGAGGTGCTGCAGGATCGCGGCCGTTTCACGGTCATTGGTCATCGCAAAGAACAAGTTGCCAGCTGAATTTCAGAGCTGAAGTTTAGGAGAGGACTCCATGAGCGATCCGCGTCTCGAAGACTACAAGCGCCGTATGGACGGCGCCCTCGATGCCCTGCGCAAGGAATTTGCCGGTCTCAGAACGGGCCGCGCGTCAGCCAACCTGCTCGATCCCGTCCAGGTCAGTGCCTATGGCAACAACATGCCCTTGAACCAGGTCGGCACGGTCAGCGTGCCGGAGCCGCGCATGATCACAGTCCAGGTCTGGGACAAAAGCATGGTGGGCGCCGTCGAGAAGGCCATTCGCGATGCCGGCCTCGGCCTTAACCCGGCCAGCGACGGTACCACCGTCCGCGTGCCGCTCCCGGAACTCTCGCAGGAACGCCGCCAGGAACTGACCAAGGTCGCGCATAAATATGCCGAGCAGGGGCGCGTTGCGGTTCGTAACGTCCGTCGCGACGGCATGGATTTCCTGAAGAAGCAGGAAAAGGACCACAAGATCACCGAGGACGAGCACAAGAAGCTCGCCGATCTGATGCAGAAGCTCACAGACGAGCATGTGAAAAAGGTCGACGAAGTCCTGGCGCTGAAGGAAAAGGAAATTCTCCAGGTTTGACGCCTAAAGGTCTTGCCGTGAACCAGCCGCGCCTCATTGCCGAAAAGGTTGCCGCGTCGGATGACAATCCGGCGCTGGGCGGTGCCGTGCAGCCGCCGCGCCATGTGGCCATCATCATGGATGGCAACGGGCGCTGGGCGCGGGCGCGCGGGCTGCCGCGCACGGTCGGGCATAACAGTGGCGCCGAAGCCGTCCGCCAGGCGGTCAAGGGGGCCGTTGCCTGCGGCGTCGAGTATCTGACCCTGTTCGGTTTCTCGTCGGAGAACTGGAAGCGCCCCACGGCCGAGATCGACGATCTCATGGGCCTCCTGAAGCTCTATCTCCGCCGCGAGATCGACGAATTGCACCAGAACGGCGTCCGCATGCAGGTGATCGGCGACCGTTCGCGCCTCGGGCCCGACGTGGTGAAGCTGATCGAAGCGGCCGAGGCAAAGACCGCCGCCAACAAGAAGCTCACCCTCACCATCGCCCTCTCCTATGGGTCTCGGGCCGAGATCGTGCTGGCGGCCAAGCGCCTGGCGGAAGCCGTGCAGCGCGGCGAACTGGCGCCGGATGAGGTCGACGAGGCGAGCTTCGAGCGCTTCCTCTTCACCGCCGACATGCCCGACCCCGATCTCCTCATCCGCACCAGCGGCGAGAAGCGCATCAGCAACTTCCTGCTGTGGCAATGCGCCTATGCCGAGTTCGTCTTCCTCGACAAGCACTGGCCGGATTTTGGTCAGGAGGATCTCCGGGCGGCGATCGCTGAATATTCCAGCCGGAACCGGCGCTATGGCGCCTCCGAATAAAAAGCCCAGCAACCTCACCGTACGCATTGCGTCGGCGCTGGTGCTGATCCCGGTCGTCGTGGCGGCCGCCTATGTCGGCCGCCCCTGGTTCGATGCCCTGGTCATCCTCTTTGCCGCCATCATGGCCTGGGAGTGGGCCCGCATTGCCGGTAGGCGGCGCAACCCAGCAGACCCCAGCCCGGCCGCACGGCTAGCGGCGGGCAATTGGACGCCGGCTGGCCTGCTGACGATCTTGATCGTCCTCGCGGCGCTGCTGTTCGATCGCTTTCCCGACTACATTCCGCTCGGCATTCCAAGCTGGGTTCTGATCGCAGCCGGCACCGTCGTCGCCATCTTGGTCACTTGGCCGCGGCATCGTCACCGCTCGCTTTGGTTCGGCCTCGGCATCCTCTATGTGGCGGTCCCCGCCATGGCCATCCTCTGGGTGCGCGATGATCCGGTAACGGGGCAGGGGATCGAGCTCTTGGCCTGGATCCTAGCCCTCGTCATCGCCACCGATACCGGCGCCTATGCCGCCGGCCGCTCTATCGGCGGGCCCAAGCTCGCCCCCCGCATCTCGCCCAACAAGACCTGGGCGGGGCTCTTGGGTGGCGTTGTCGCGGCGGCCATTGTCGGGCTTATTGCCGGGCTGGTCCTGGATCTCCCAAATACTTGGAAATTAATGATTTTGAGCGGCGGATTGGCTGTGATAGAGCAGATCGGCGATTTGGCTGAATCGGCTTTCAAACGGCGCTTTGGAATGAAGGACAGCAGCCATATAATCCCGGGCCATGGGGGCGTCCTGGACCGGGTGGATGGGCTGCTGGCGGTATCCGTCGCGGTCGCGGCGTTGGACTATTTTGGCGAAGGTAGCGTGCTCTCATGGTTATGACCGGATCGGTGACGGAGCTTCGGGCTCCCGCTGCAGAACCGCGTAGCGTCACGGTCCTGGGCTCGACCGGTTCGGTCGGGGCCAACACCATCGACATGATCGACCGCAATCCCGGCGCCTACCGGGTCGAGGCGCTGACCGCCCATGGCAATGTCGATCTCCTCATCGAGCAATCGCTCCGCCTCAAACCCCGCCTTGCCGTCACCGGCAAGGCCGAGAACTACGACAAGCTCAAAGCCGGCCTCGCCGGGACCGGCATCGAAGTGGCTGCTGGCCGCAAGGCGGTGATAGAAGCGGCCGAGCGTCCGGCCGATTGGGTCATGGCATCGATCGTCGGTGCCGCCGGTCTCGAACCCACCTTGGCCGCCGTCCGCCGTGGCGCCTTGATCGGCCTTGCCAACAAGGAAACGCTGGTCTGCGCTGGGTCGCTGATGATGAAGGAGGTGGCCAAGCACAAGGCCACCATGCTCCCCGTCGATTCCGAGCATTCCGCCATTTTCCAGGTGTTCGATTTCGAGCGTGTCGCGGCGATCGAGAAGATCATCCTCACGGCCTCGGGCGGCCCATTCCGCACCAAGACCTTTGCCGAAATGACCGAGATGACGCCGGCCCAGGCAGTGGCCCATCCCAACTGGTCGATGGGCGCCAAGATTTCGGTCGATTCAGCTTCCATGATGAACAAGGGCCTCGAACTCATCGAGGCGCATCACCTCTTCGGCCTGCCCGAAGACCAGATCGAGATCCTGGTGCATCCGCAATCGGTGATCCATTCCATGGTCGCCTATCGCGACGGCTCGGTGCTGGCGCAGCTCGGTACCCCAGACATGCGCACGCCGATCGCCTTTGCGCTTGGCTGGCCCAACCGCATCGAGGCGCCATCGGCCAAGCTCGACTTCGCCAAGATTGCACAGTTCACCTTCGAAGCGCCTGATCCTGAAAGATTTCCGGCGTTGCGCCTGGCGCGCGAGGCCTTGAAGGCGGGTGGTCGGGCGCCGACCATCCTCAACGCCGCCAACGAGATCGCTGTGGCAGCGTTCCTCGGCAACGAGATCCGCTTCACGGATATCGCCGCCGTGGTGGAAAGCGTGCTCTCGAAGCTGCCTGTGGGCAGGCTCGACAGCATCGACGATGTGCTGGCAACCGATGGCGAGGCCCGTGATGTGGCCAGGGCCGAGGTGGCGGCACGGCGTAAAAACAGCTAAGCCCCAGCCGTCAGGTTGCGTGGCTAAAGCCAATGTCCCGACAGGTGCTTGTCAGAAAGCTGTCGGATAACGGGTTAGGGTAACGAGGGAGCAAGGCTGGTATGGACATCGTCGCGGAAATCGCGCGCAACGGCTTCTGGTTCCTTGTTCTTTTGACCCCCCTGGTCTTCGTTCATGAACTCGGCCACTTCCTGGTCGCCCGCTGGTGCGGCGTGCGGGTCGAGGTTTTTTCGATCGGCTTCGGCCGCGAGCTGTTCGGCTTCACCGACAAGCACGGCACCCGCTGGAAGTTCAGTCTGCTGCCCTTGGGCGGCTATGTCCGCATGTTCGGCCAGGCACCCAATGAACTGGAAGGTGGCGAAAAGCCGGTCGCTATGTCGCCTGCCGACAAGGCCGTCTCCTTCATGCACAAGAATGTCGGCCGCCGCGCCGCCATCGTTGCAGCGGGTCCGGCGGCCAATTTCCTCTTTGCGATCATTGTCTTGGCGATCCTGTTTGCGGCCTTCGGCAAGGTTTTCACCTCGACGGTCATCGACGAGGTGAAGGTGGGCTCGGCCGCTGCCGAGGCCGGCTTGCTGCCAGGCGACAAGATCGTGGCCCTCAACGGGCGCGCCATCTCGACCTTCGAGGAAGTGGCCGAATTCATCCCGCTCAACCTCGACCAGCCGCTGCAGCTCACCGTCGAGCGCGGCGCCCAGCAATTGACCGTGACAGCGGTCCCCAAGATCGTGGTGCGCAAGGATATTCTGGGCAAGGACGTGCGTTCGGCCCTGCTCGGTGTGGGCAGCAACCACCGCGGCCCGGTCCAGCGCCTGGGCCCGATCGAGGCGGTGGGTGAGGCGACGAGCTATACCTATCTCAAGGCAGCGGACATGCTCAAAGGCCTGTGGCAGATGGTGTCTGGCGTGCGTCCGGCCAGCGAAATCGGCGGCGTGCTGCGGATCGCCAGCGTCTCCGGCGCGGTCGCGGGCATCGGCTTTTACGAGCTGACCATGCTGGCCGTGCTGCTGTCGATCAATCTTGGCCTCATCAATCTCTTCCCCGTCCCCATGCTGGACGGCGGCCATCTGGCCTATTATGCGCTCGAGGCGGCGCGGGGGCGGCCCTTGAGCGAGGGCGCCCAGGAGTGGGGGCTAAAAATCGGCCTCGCCATGGTACTTAGCCTCATGTTATTTGCCACTTGGAATGACTTGGTTTATCTGAAAGTCGTTGATTATTTCCGTTGGCTTTTCACCTGATCGGATGATGCGTAAAATGGCTTTTTTGCGTACGCTGCTTTGCGCCTCCGGGGGGAGGGCCTCAACAGCTAGGGCTTCTGGCAGCCTTTTTCGCGTCTTCCTGGTTGGCCTTCTGCTGGTCGCCGAACTCGGCGGCTTGCCGCGCATCGCCCTGGCGCAGTCGATCAGCGCCGGCGATCCGATTCAGGAGATTCGCATCGAGGGCAGCCAGCGTATCGAGCCCGATACCGTGCGCAGCTATATGGCGATCAATCCCGGCGACCCGTTCGACGCCAAGGCGATCGACAGGGCGTTGAAGAACCTGTTCGCGACCGGGCTCTTTGCCGACGTCAATTTCCGCCGCGAGGGCGGTTCGCTGATCGTCCAGGTGACGGAAAACCCGATCATCAACCGCATCGCCTTCGAGGGTAACGACAAGCTCGACGATGACCAGTTGCAGACCGAAATCCAGCTGCGCCCGCGCGTCGTCTACACCCAGCAGCGCGTCCAGTCGGATGTGAAGCGCCTCCTCGACCTCTACCGCCGCAACGGCCGTTTCGCCGCCACCGTCGACCCCAAGGTCATCAAGCTCGACCAGAACCGCGTCGACCTGGTGTTCGAGATCAACGAGGGCGACACCACCGACATCGAGCGCATTGATTTTGTCGGCAACAAGGTGTTCGACGACGACGATCTGCGCGATGTGGTTATTACGCGCGAAAGCGCGTGGTTCCGCTTCCTCAGCAATTCCGACACCTACGATCCCGACCGCCTGACGGTCGACAAGGAAAACCTCCGCAAGTTCTATCTCGAAGAGGGCTACGCCGATTTCCGCGTGGTCTCGGCCGTCGCCGAATTGTCGCCGGATCAGGAAGCCTTCTTCATCACCTTCACGGTCGATGAGGGTGAGCGCTACAAGCTCGGCAAGGTCGAAATCAAATCGACCCTCAAGGACCTCGACCCGAACTCGCTGTGGAGCGAAGTCCAGACCGCAGATGGCGACTGGTACAACGCGACGCTGGTCGACAAAACGGTCCAGGCGATCGCCAATCGGGTCGGTTCCCTCGGCTACGCCTTCGTCGACGTGCGCCCGCGTATCAAGCGCGACGCCAAGAACCATGTCCTCGACCTGACCTACGATATCCAGGAAGGTCCCAAGGTCTATGTCGAACGTATCGACATTACCGGCAACATCCGCACCCAGGACAAGGTGATCCGCCGCGAGTTCCGCCTGGCCGAAGGCGACGCCTTCTCGACCACCAAGATGAAGCGCACCGAGCAGCGCCTGCGCAATCTCGGCTTCTTCGAAGCGGTCGATATCCAGACGACGCCAGGGAGCGCGCCGGATAAGACCATCATCAAGGTGAAGGTGGCCGAACAATCGACCGGCGAATTCACCTTCGGCGCCGGCTTCTCGACCGCCGACGGCCCCTTGGGCAATGTCGGCATCCGCGAGCGCAACCTCCTTGGCAAGGGCCAGGATCTGCGCGCCAACTTCACTCTGTCAGGCAAGCGCTCGACGCTCGATGTCAGCTTCACCGATCCCTATTTCCTCGACAAGGATCTCTCCGCCGGCGTCGATCTGTTCCATCGCCGTTACAATGACGTGCGCGGGGACAATTACGATCTGTCGCAAACCGGCTTTGGCCTGCGCATGGGCTACGAGTTGACCGAGTTCACGCGCCAGACCCTGGGCTTCCGCGTCAGCGGCGACAAGATTTCGGATGTCGATAAAGATCTGTCGCAGGCGATCAAGGATGAGAAGGGCTGGACACTGCGCACGACGTTCAGCTCGGATATCATCTATGACAAGCGCGACAATGCGAACGATCCGCGCGATGGCTACTTCCTGTCGCTGTCGAACGACCTGATCTCGATCCGCCCCGATTTCACCGACGAGGATTTCAACCTGCAGACCTTGGTCAAGGGCGGCTATTTCTATCCGGTGACCGACGATATCTCGATCGGCCTATCGGCCGAGGCGGGTTATATCCAGGCCCTGGGTGGCGGCCATGTCCGCGTCACCGACGCCTTTACGCTGGGTGGTCAGAACCTGCGCGGTTTTGAAACCTCGGGCGTTGGGCCGCGCGATGCCGACACCAATGACTCGCTGGGCGGCCAGTTTCTGTTTGACGGCACCCTGCAGGCCAGCTTCCCGGTCGGCTTGCCGGAAGAATTCAATGTCCGCGGTCGTGCCTTTACCGATTTTGGTACGCTGACGGGCACGGATCTCGAGAGTGACATCGACATTGATGATGATGCCAGCCTGCGTGTGACGGCTGGACTCGGCCTGACCTGGGTGTCGCCTTTCGGACCGATTGCTATTGACGTGGCTTACCCGTTGATGAAGGAAAGCTACGACAACACGGAATGGTTCCGCTTCAGTGTCGGCACCTCGTTTTAAAAGTTAACAGTTCTCTGTGGAGTTACGCGCGTGTTCAAATTCCGAATGATGACGAAGGCCGCCATGGCCCTCGCCGCGGCGCTGATCGTGATGCCGCTGGTTCCGTCCGCGATGGCACAGGATGCCACAGCGACCGCAGCCATCCCCGTCGCGATCGGCATCGTGAATGTCCAGGACGTGGTGAAGAAATCCAGCGCCGGCCAGTCGCTGAAGAAGCAGGCCGATGCCCGCCGCAAACAGAACCAGGCCGAGCTCCTGGCTGAAGAAAAGAAATTGCGGGCCGAGAACGACGCACTCAACGCCCAGCGCAACGCGCCGGATTTTGCCACCAAGCAGCAGGCGTTCCAGCAGAAGCTGGCAGCCTGGCGCCAGGGTGCCGAGCAGAAGTCGAAGGCCTTCGAAGTCGCCTACGGCACGGCGCAGAAGCAGATTTTCGAAACGCTTCAGAAGGTCATCGGTGACATCGCGGTGCAGAAGCGCCTGACCTTGGTTCTTAACAAATCCGTCGTCATCGTAAGCGCCCAGGCCTGGGATATCAGTGACTCGGCCCTGGCGCAGCTCAACAAGGTCCTGCCCGCCGTTAAGATGTAGCGGCGGCTTAGAGGGCCAGCGGTATCGCGCGCCGTCGACCAGCGACGGCGCGCTCGGTTTTCGGGGAAGACGGGGAAAAGGGTTTTTGGATGGCGGATCAGGCAGCCACCGGTGGGATCATCGATATCGCGTCGATCATGCGTATGATCCCGCATCGCTATCCGTTCCTGCTCATCGACCGTGTCATCGATGTCGTCTCCGGCGACAGCGCCACCGGCATCAAGAATGTGACGGTGAACGAACCGTTCTTCCCGGGCCACTTTCCGGGTGCACCGGTCATGCCGGGTGTCCTCATCGTCGAAGCGATGGCGCAGACGGCGGCTGTCATCGCCGTGCATGCCCTGGGATCTGAAGCCGAGGGCAAGATCGTGCTGTTCATGAGCATCGATGACTGCAAGTTCCGCAGGCCCGTCACACCGGGCGATCAGCTGCGCCTGGAAGTGAAGAAGGACCGCGCCCGCGGCCCCGTCTGGCGCTTCATCGGCACCGCCAAGGTCGATGGCCAGGTCGTGGCCGAAGCCACCTTCGCCGCCATGATCCGCGACCGTTAAGGTCGCTCATATACCGTCATGCCCGGGCTTGACCCGGGCATCCACTCTCGAAAACGGCACCAGTGGATCCCCGGGTCTTCGCCCGGGGATGACGCAAGAAATACAGTGAGCTAAACCCCCACCATCCACCGCGTCACGAAGAACACGGCCATGCCGATGAGGATCGTCGGCATCAGCTTCTTCCATTTCCAGCTCACCACCGCGGCCACCACGGCACCCACCAGATAGGGGTTCATGTAACTGAGCTGGATGCCCTTGTCGGCATCGGGATAGAGCGTTGCCGGCACGATGATGGCGGTCAGCACCGCGACCGGTACGAAGGCCAGGGCACGCTCGACCAGCGGTGGAAAACGCACGTGATCGGCAAAGAGATAGACCGGCCAGCGGATGGCGAGGTTGATGAGCGCCATGCCGGCGATCATCAGGACGATCTCGATACCGCTCATGACGCCACCTGTTCGCCGCGCGCCTTGCGCCGGCGCCATTCCTGTACCAGGAGCCCGGCAACGATGCCGGCCAAGGCACCCAGCATCAACCCCAGTTTATAGGGGAGGGCATTGCCAAGGGTTGCCACCACACCGGCGACAATCGCTGCCAGCCAGAAGGGGCCGGAGCGCAAGGCCGGCATGACAATGCCGGTAAAGGTCACGATCATCGCGAATTCCAGGCCCCAATTCTTCACTTCAGGGAATTCGGTGCCCAGAACGATGCCGATATAGGTCCAGAACTGCCAGTTGAGATACATGCCAAGGCACGAGGCGAGATAGTACCAATGCGCGTTAGGTCCGCCGCCTTCCTCGCGGTAGCGGCGCTCCATCACCGCGAAGGTTTCGTCGGTCAAGGTGGCCGCAAGACCAAAGCGCCAAGTCTGGCTCAAATGGCGCACATGATCGACCAGCGTTGCTGCATAGAGCAGGTGTCGCAGGTTGAGAATGAGCGTTGCCAGCCAGATGACGCCAAGCGCCGAACCCGTGCCCAGCAGCAGGATGGCAATGAACTGTGCCGAGCCGGAGAAGACGAAGATGGACATGCTCATGACGGCCAGCGGCGACAGTCCGGCATTGGTGGCGAGCGTGCCGAAGATCACGCCGAAGGGGATGGCCGAGACCATCAGCGGAAAGGTGGCAGCAAGCCCGCGGGTGAATTCCGACCCGGCCGAGGTCGGCGCGGTGCCGATTGTGTCGCTCATGATGTCAGACGATTCCGTAGGCGCCGCCGGGCTGCGTGCGCAGCAATTCGGCAATGCGTTGCAGCGCCATTTCAAGGACGCGTCGGTCGGCCGGCGCGCACAGGCACAGGCGGACGCCATTGGGGGCGTTGCGGGTCAGCGAGAAGATCGTCGCCGGCGATACGCCGACGCCCTTCAGCCGCGCCTGCAGCGCAAAGCCGTCCGACGTCCAATGCTCCGGCAGTTTCAGCCAGATATGATAGCTCGATTCATCGCCGCAGATGGAAAGGTCGCTCAAGATCCGCCGCGCCATGCGCTGGCGAGCGATGGCCTCGATCCGGTGCGCCTCGGCAAGGTCCATGCCGGTGCCGTCTTCGACCCAATCCGCGGCGATTTCGGCGGTCAGCGGCGCCGCCATCCAGGTCGTGGAGCGGACCACTTGCGCAAATGAATCGAGCGCGCCTTCGGGAATGGCCAGATAGCCGACCCGCAGGCCCGGTGCCATCGATTTGGAGACGCTTGTGAAATAATGGCCGAGCTCAGGCGCATGTGCCGAAAGGGGCTCGATGGTGCGCGTTCCCAGCAGGAAGCCATAGACATCGTCCTCGACGATCTTCACGCCGTGGCGGCGCGCGATCTCGGCCAGTGCCCGGCGCCGCTCGAGCGAGACGACGATGCCGGTCGGGTTATGCATGTTGACCACGCAATAGAACGCCTTGGGTCGCAAATTGATGCAGGCCTGCTCGAACGCTTCCGGGTCGACCCCATCGGCATCCATCTGCACGCCATGCAGGCGAATGCGCAGGAAGTCGGCCAGGCGCCGCAAACCCGGATAGGTGACGCATTCGGTCACGACCACATCGCCGGGTTCCGTGATGGCGCCGAGGGCTGCCGTCATGGCGTGTTGGCCACCGGCCGTCACGATCACGCGCTCGGCCGAAACCGGATAGCGCTGCTCGGCAAGCCATTGTGCGCCGGCGGCGCGGTGGCGGGGCAGGCCGACATGGTGATGGTAATCGAGCAGCGTATGGATGCCCGGTCGCGCTGCGACACGCTGCAGCGCTGTCGAGAGCAGCGCATCATTGGCGCGCGGCGTCGGGAAGTTGATGGAGAGATCGATGAAGCCACCGGAATCGATTTCCGTTTCGCGGTCGATCGGCATCTCAGGCCGTCGGCGGACATCGGGCCGCACGAAGGTGCCGCGGCCGACCTCGCCGCCGATGAGGCCGCGGCGCTCGGCCTCGGCATAGGCGCGGGTGACGGTCCCCACGGTGACGCCGAGGCGGAAGGCGAGCTCACGATGCGTGGGCAATCTTGTGCCCGGCGCCATGCGCTGGTGGCGGATGTCTTCGGACAGCGCGTCAGCGATCGCGAGATAGCGCGGTCCGGGGAAGGCGGAAAGGTCGGGCTGCCAGTTTGTCATGGTGACAATGTATCGATTGACTTCATTCTCTGTCAAAACAATTATCCGCTCACGGGTACAATCCGATCGATTGTCTCGCGTGTACTTAAATATGTCAGCATAGGAGAACAAAATGTCTCGATACAAGTCACCGACGATCGGTCGGTCACCCATATTCGGCCGATCTAGGTCATTGGAACGGCTGTCCTTCGGCCGTCGCCTAATCGCTTTCCTCTTCGATTGCATCGATATCTATCGTCAGCGCCGGGCGCTCGAAGCCTTGGACGACCGCATGCTCAAGGATATCGGCCTCACCCGTTGCGATGTCGAAGCGGAAGTTTCGCGCCCCGTCTGGCGATGATGTAGGCGGGACTGGAGAACTGATCATGAAGTACCCGATTTACCAGGTAGATGCCTTCACCGACCGCGCCTTCGCCGGCAATCCGGCCGGGGTGATGCCGCTCCAAACCTGGCTGCCCGATCAAGTCCTCCAATCCATCGCCGCCGAGATGAATCTGGCCGAAACTGCCTTCTTCGTGCCTGTGGCCGGGGGCTATCATCTGCGCTGGTTCACGCCGACGGTCGAGATCAAGTTGTGCGGTCACGCCACCTTGGCCTCGGCCTTCGTGCTGAACCGCTTCATCGATTCCAGCATCCGCGCGATGCGCTTCGACAGCCTGTCCGGGCCGCTTTTCGTGACGCTCGAGGGCGACCGCTTCGTCCTCGATTTTCCGCTCTATACCTTCGAGGCCAACCAGGATGCGGGCGTTCCGGCGCGCATTGCCCAGGCCATCGGCCAGCAACCGGTCGACGTCGTGGTCAGTCCCGGCTACGAATCCTTCGTCGCCCGTCTCAAGGACGTGGCCGCCGTGCGCGCGGCGGTACCCAATTTTCCGGCGCTCGAAGCACTCGGGCTCGATCTCATCATCACGGCGGATGGGCAAGGGGAGGGCGTCGACTTCGTCAGCCGCTTCTTCGCCCCGCTTCATGGCATCCCTGAAGATCCGGTCACCGGCTCCTCGCATTGTGTGCTCGCGCCCTATTGGCAGGGTCTCACCGGAAAGACACGATTCCACGCCCGTCAGGTTTCGAAGCGCGGTGGTGATTTGTGGCTGGAACGTCACGGCGACCGGCTCAAGATCGCTGGCCATGCGGTCTGCGTCCTCACTGGAGAAATCGAAGTAAATTAACCAGTTAAGTTGATGGGGCGGAGGTTCGCCAGCACCCTGCGACCCCTCCCACTCTTGCACCGCCGAAGGCTTTGCGCTAATAGCCCTTGCCCAAGCGGTCAGGGGATGAAGCGCCTGCTTCAAGCCCCCCTGTTCGGGCTCAGTTTCAGACCTTGCTCGAGCCCGACCCATTCATGACCAGCGCATCCAGCAACAACGCCGGTGAAAAGTTCCTGCTGCCCGCGGGGCTGGGCGATGGCTTGCCGCCGGAAGCCGGGTTCGAAGCGGCGATCGTCGAGCGCCTGGTGGCCTCCTTCGCGCGCTGGGGCTATGAGCGCGTCAAGCCACCGTTGATCGAATTCGAAGATTCGCTCCTCGCCGGACCCGGCGAGGCGATGGCTGCCCACACCTTCCGCCTGATGGACCCGATCTCGCAGCGCATGATGGGCCTGCGCGCTGATATGACGCCGCAGGTTGGCCGCATCGCCGCAAGCCGCCTCCAGAACATGCCGCGACCCTTGCGCCTTTCCTATGCGGGGCAGGTCCTGCGGGTGAAGGGCGAGCAGATGCGCCCCGAGCGGCAGCTGGGTCAGGTCGGCGTCGAACTGATCGGCGCCGAGGGCGAGGCGGCCGATGCCGAAGTCGTCCTCCTTGCCGTTGAAGCCCTGACCAGTCTCGGTGTCCGCGATCTCGCGGTCGATCTCAACGTGCCGCGTCTTGCCCCCAATATCCTCGTCGAGGTGCATCGCCGCGAGCTGATCGCCGCACTCGACCGCAAGGATACGGCCAAGGTCACCGAGCTGGCCGGCGATCAGGCGCCAATGCTCCTCGGCCTGCTGCGTGCGGTGGGGCCGGTCGAAACCGCGTTGCCGGTCCTGGAAAGCCTGCGCCTGCCGCCGCCCGGCGCCGAGGTGCGCGCCAATCTCGCCGCCATCATCGCGCTCATCCGCAAGGCGGCACCCGATCTCACACTCACCATCGATCCGACCGACCATCGCGGCTTCGAATACCACAGCGGCATCGCCTTCACCCTGCTGGGGCGGGGCGTGCGTGGCGAATTCGGCCGTGGCGGCCGCTATGTCAATCACGCTGGCGAAGCGGCGACGGGCTTCTCGCTCTATCTCGACACGCTGCTCGGCACGCTGCCGACGCCCGAGGGTCTCAAGCGCGTCTTCGTGCCCTTCGGCAGCGATGCGCAGGCGGCGCTGAAACTGCGCGCCGAGGGCTGGGTCACGGTGCAGGGCTTGAGCGCCGGCGATACCCGCGCCGAGGCCAAGCGTCTCAACTGTTCGCATTATCTCGAGGGCGGCCATGCGCTGGCTCTCAAAGACTGATCTCTCTCTAGAGGAACATCATGGCTAATGTCGCGGTAATCGGCTCGCAATGGGGCGACGAGGGCAAGGGCAAGATCGTCGACTGGCTCTCTGAGCGCGCCGACGTCGTCGTGCGCTTCCAGGGTGGCCACAATGCCGGCCATACGCTGGTCATTGGCGGCAAGGTCTTCAAGCTGTCGCTGCTGCCCTCAGGGATCGTGCGTCCCGGCAAGCTGTCGGTGATCGGCAATGGCGTCGTGGTCGATCCCTGGCATCTCATCAAGGAGATGGAAGGGTTGCGTGGCCAGGGTGTGACGATCAATCCGGACAATCTCGTGGTTGCCGAAAACGCGGCACTCATCCTGCCCCTCCACAGCGAGCTTGATAAGCTGCGTGAAGGCGCTGCCGAAGGTGGCGCCAAGATCGGAACCACCGGGCGCGGCATCGGCCCGGCCTATGAGGACAAGGTGGCTCGCCGCGCCATCCGCGTCTGCGATCTGGCCGACAGCAAGGGCCTCGATGCCAAGGTCGAGAATCTCCTGCGCCATCACAACGCGCTCCTGAAGGGCATGGGGGCACCCGTCGTCGACGGCGCCGACTTGCTGGCAAAGCTCCGCGCCATCGCGCCGCAGATCGCGCCTTTCGTGCGCCCGGTCTGGGAAATGCTGGATACGGCAAGGAAGCGCGGCGACCGCATCCTCTTCGAAGGCGCCCAAGGCGTCATGCTCGACATCGATCACGGCACCTATCCTTACGTCACCTCGTCGAACACGGTGACGGGGCAGGCGGCGACCGGTTCCGGCCTCGGCCCCTCCGCCATCGGCTATGTGCTCGGCATCACCAAGGCCTACACCACCCGCGTCGGCTCTGGCCCGTTCCCCAGCGAGCTCACCGACGAGATCGGCGAATTGCTGGGCGCGCGCGGCAAGGAATTCGGCGTGGTCACGGGGCGCAAGCGCCGCTGCGGCTGGTTCGATGCCGCGCTGGTGCGCCGTGCCGCCAAGGTTGCCGGCATCAGCGGCATCGCCTTCACCAAGCTCGACGTTCTTGATGGCATGAAGGAGCTGAAGATCTGCACCGGCTACGAGATCGACGGCAAGCCCTACGCCTATCTGCCGGCCGCCTCTGACCTGCAGGCCCGCGCCAAGCCCGTCTATGAAACGCTGGAAGGCTGGCAGGAATCGACCCAGGGTGCCCGCTCCTGGGCACAGCTCCCGGCAACCGCGATCAAATATGTCCGCCGCGTCGAGGAACTGATCGAAGTGCCGGTGGCGCTTCTCTCCACCAGCCCCGAGCGCGACGACACGATCCTGGTGAAGGATCCCTTCGCGGATTGAGGCACTCTCGCGTCGTCATCCCCGGCAAACGCGTGGTGGGCCCGCCTCAAGCGGGCCATGACGGGCGAGAGTTCGCCTCAACCTCGCTTCACCTGTTCTGAAAGAACCGTCCCGATCTTCCGGCGCAGCATCACGGCGTGCTGGCGCGCGCCTGCTTTATCGATGGCTGGATGGTGACGAGGCGATCAGACCCAAACACGAGACGCGCGGTGGTGCCCTGGGCCGGCGTGCTCTCCAACTGCAGCGCGCCACCTTGCAGTTCCACCATGTTGCGTACCAGATGCAGTCCCAGGCCTGTACCGCCGAACTTGCGATTGAATGTGCTGTCGATCTGCCCGAAGGCCTGCATGGCCTTTGGGATATCCGCCGCCGCTATGCCAATGCCGGTATCTTTGACCTCAATCAGCAGCTCGCCGGTGGCGGCCCGCCGCGCGACGACGGTGATGCCACCGTGCGGTGTGAACTTGACCGCGTTCGACAACAGGTTGAGCAACATCTGCTTCAGCAGGCGTTCGTCGGCATGAAGGGGCGGCAGATCCGGCGCCACGTCGACCACCAGATAGAGTCCGGCGTCGTTGGCGCGCTGGCGCACCATCTGCACACAGGCAAGGATCACGCCCCTGACATCGACATCATCGTCATGGGCGAGCAGCCGGCCGGCTTCGATCTTCGCCACATCGAGAACATCGTTGATGACGCTGAGGAGATGCGTTCCGGCATGGTGAATATCGGCGCAATAGGTCCGGTAGCGTGCCGAGCCGAGGGGCCCGAAGGTCTCGCGCTGCATCACCTCGGCAAAGCCGATGATGGCATTGAGCGGCGTCCGCAACTCGTGGCTCATATTGGCGAGGAACTCTGACTTGGCGCGGTTGGCGAGTTCGGCATGGCGTTTGGCCTCACGCATGGCGCTTTCGGCACGCGCGCGCTCACTGACGTCGCGCAGGATCGCCGTGAGGATGGTCGAGCCATCGGCGGTGAAATGCATGATCGAGGCATCGACGGGAAAGGTCTCGCCGGATTTGCGGCGGGCCAGAACCTCGGCGCGTTGCCCCATGCGCCGCGTCTGCCCCTTGCTGGCCACAAAATCTGCCATGTGCCGCGCGTGCGGTGCGCGGAGGTTGATGGGCAGCAGCATATCCAGCTTGTGGCCGACCACCTCGGCGGCGGCATAGCCGAACATGCGCTCGGCGCCCTGGCTGAAGATCTTGATGGTGCCGTCGGTGGTCACCGAAACGATGCCGTCATCGCTGAGTTCGACGATCTTGGCCAGGTAGTCTCGCGTCGCGCGCAGTTGCTGGCGCATGCGCCGCGCTGGGGCGGCATCGTCGAGCGAGACGGCGATGAAAGACTTTCGCTCGAGCCGGATCACCCGGCAGGCGATACGCAGATCGAGGGCTCGGCCATTCCTGGCGCGCCCGGCAATCTGGCGCCAGCGCAGCGCGCGGTCGCTCTTGGCCGGCAGTTGCTCCAGCAACTGACCGATCTGCGGCAGGATCTCGTCGATGCCGCGACCGATCAACTCTTCCGGGCGGTACCTGAAGAGCCGCGCCGCGTCGTCGTTGGGCAGCACGATGCGGCCACTGGGGCGAATCAGGATGGTGGCGCCGGCGGCACCGCCGACAATGAGCATGCCCTCCCGGAAGGTCTCGCCCGATCTTTGGCTATCCTGCCGCAGGCGGGGCGTGCCGCTCGACCGGTGAGGAGATCGCCTTTGCGGCATGCGGCTTCTCGCTAGCTCGGCTTCACGAACGATGATCGGAAAATTCTCCAATCATGCTCGTGTTTTGTGATCCATAAATTCTAATGGGAATTGATCTGGATCATAGAGAGATCAGCGCAATCTGGATAACGTACACATGTACGCAAACGCCCAATGGACTTGTCGCGTCGTCGCGTCAACAGTGGCGCGCCGCATGATACCCATCCGCTCGAGCGACGGAGCGGATGGCCGACCGTATGCGTGAAGAGCTGTGTGAGTGACCGTTATGACCATGATGCCTGCCATGCCGATATCGTGTGCGCAATGCCCCCGTCTCAAGACAGCGTTCTACCGCAGCGAGCATGAGACACTGGTCGAAATGGAGGCCCTGCGGGCCGGCCATCGCCATTTCCCGGCCAAGCGCACGATCTATCGCGAAGGCGAGATCGCTGCCGATATGCTGATGATCTTCGACGGCTGGGCGTTTCGCTACAAACTACTGCCGGGCGGGCGGCGCCAGATCCTCTCCTTCCTGCTGCCGGGCGATCCGATCTGCCTGCAGCTGCTTGCTGTCGATCGCTTGGCATTCTCGGTGCAGTCACTGACATCGATCACGGCTTGCAGTTTCGATCGGCGCTGCTTTGCCGATTTCGTGGCCGACCATCGGCAGATCGCCCGTCAGGCGGATGTTTTCTGCGTCAACGCGCAGGTCTCGGCGGATGAAAGGCTCATTGATGTCGGCCGTCGCTCGGCCTATGACCGCGTGGGCCGGCTCATACTGGAACTGGTTACCCGCATGGAAGCAAAAGGGCTGCCGACAAGCAATCCGATGTTCTTTCCGCTGGGCCAAACGCACATCGCCGACGCACTGGGCCTGACCTCGATCCATGCCGGGCGCGTGCTGCGCCGCTTCCGCCGCGATGGCGTCTTGTCGCTGCATCGCGGGCGGCTGGAACTCTTCGATCGCGCGGCCCTGCGCCGCCTCTAGGCCAAGGCGCCGATACCCGTCAGCGCCGGCGGGCCAGCACTGTGCCGGCGAGCGACACGGCCGCCAAGGCCATGACCGAGCCGCCATAGAGATAGCTCGCCCGCGGCAGGCCAATCTGCGGTGCCAGCATGCCGATCAGAATGACCGGAAGGCTGAACGCCAGGTAGCTCTCGACATAGAAGGCCGCCAGCAACCCGGCGCGCTGATGCGTCTCGGCCAGCGGCATGATGCTGCGCGAAGCGGCGAAGAAGGCCGTTCCCATGCCAGCACCTGCGATGACGGTGCCAAGGGCGAGGATCGGCGCCGAGGCGAGATAGACGCCGCTGAGTGTCACTAGGACGCCGGGAATCACGGTGAGCGCGCCGCCCATCAACACCAGCCGCGGCGGCCGATGGCGCACCAGCAGAACGGCGGCGGCGCTGCTGAGCGTCAGCGAGGCGACGACACTGCCGCCGAGGAGGGGCGAGGTGAGGCCGGTGGCGACCCGGAACAGCGACGGCATCAGCGACAGATAGAATCCACCCAGCGCCCAGGCGGCAATGTTGATGGGCGAGATGAGCAGCAAGGTGCGCCGTGCCTGGGGCGGCACGGCGACATGGGGCTTCAGCGACGCCCACGCGCCGGGAACCGGACTGGCCGTCTCGCCAAGGAACCAGACCGCCATGGCAAGGACGAGAAAAAGCCCCAGCAGGATGACGTAGACCAATTGCATCGGCGCTGGCGCAAATGTCACCAGCGCGCTGGAGACCAGCGCACCGGCCGCCATGCCGAAGAACGGCGTCAGGCTGTTGAGCATGGGCCCGCGCTCGCGGTTGGTGTCGAGGATGGTGGCGCTCAAGGTACTGGTGAGCGCGCCCGTCGCCAGGCCCTGGACGGCGCGCGCGGCAATGAGCCAGCCGGCGGAACTGGCCTCGATGAACAGGCCCATCGAAACAGCGCTCAACAGGAGCCCTGCCGAAATCACCGGGCGCCGGCCGACATAGTCCGACAAGGATCCGACCGTCAGCAGCGACAGCAGCAGCATGATGGCATAGATCGCGAAGATCAGCGTCAGGGTCAGGGGCGAGAGTGACCAGCTTTCCTGATAGAGCCGGTAGAGCGGCGTCGGCGCGCTGGAGCCGGCGAGAATTGCGGCAAGGCTCAGTCCGGCGAAGAAGGTCATCGGGCGCTGGCTGGTGGCAAGGCTGGCGGCGTTTTCGGCGCAGGACATGCAGGGATCTGGCTTTCTCAAATCGCTTCGGGGCGGCGCTTGGGCACGATGAGGCGCGAGGTCAGAATCTGCAGGACCTCGCCGCGCTGGTTTTTCGTCTCGCTGCGCATCACCGCCATGCCGCGTTCCGGTTTGCTGCGCGAGGGCTTCACTTCCAGAATCTCGCTCGTGACCTGCAGCACGTCATCAGGCCTTGTCGGCTGCGGCCAGGCGATCTCTCCGCCGGCACCGATGAGACCACCGGCTATGCCGGGCTTGGTGGAGGCCAGCAGCTTCATGGTGATGGCCGCCGTGTGCCAGCCGCTTGCCGCCAGGCCGCCGAAGAACGTGGCCTTTGCCGCCGCCTCGTCGGTGTGGAAGGGCTGCGGATCGAACTGGCTGGCGAAGGCCTTGATCTGGGCGGCATCGAGTGCATGCATGGGGCTGGTGAATTTTTGCCCCACCACCAGGTCTTCGAGATAGAGAAGGTCGCTCATGCGGCACCTCGATAGATGTCGGCCCGGAAGGCATCGGCCAGGGATTTGAGATCAGGCCCGAACACGCGCGAGGCCGTCATCGGCGGGAAGTGTCGGCGGATCGTGGCCAGCGTTTCGCGCAGGGCCGGCGGTGCATCGCGATCGGTCATGGCCAAGGCCTGCGAGGCGACGGCGCCCAGCATGGCAAGGCTCGCTTCCAGGCAGCGTCCGGCTTCTTCCTGTGCCTTCCAGGCAAGGCCCGTCATCGGGGCAACGTCGTTCTGGCCGAAGCCGCCGGCTTCGCTGCCTGGCAGGAAGGTGCGCTGGGCGGCGCGCTTGGCTTCCTCGACATAGCCGACATGGGTAAAGCCCATGATGCCGATATAGGCTTCCTCCGCCGCCTGCAATTGATCGGGCAGCAGTGAATAGCGACCGTCGAGCAGCTTGGTGTTCTGCCGCTCGGCCAGGATACAGAGATCGGCCGCCGCCGCCGCAAGATTGTCGAGCGCCGGATAGGCGCGGGCGTTGTGGTAACCGCCGTTGCTGTAGACGCGCGCTGTCGGGTGCTCGGCATCCGGCATCAGGAAGACCGGGTTGTCGGTCACGGATTTGAGCGAGCCTTCGGCGATCTCCTCGGCCTGTGCCACGGCGCGGCGCATCTGGCCCAGCACGCGTGGCAGGATGCGATAGGAAACCGGCGCCTGATAGGGCCGGCGTGGGCTCACGCCCCCCTGCAGCAAGGCGCGCAGCCGCTGCAGGGTCTGCGTTTCGTAAGGATCGCCCCAAAGATCCTCGAACGCGGCGTCATAGGCTTCGAGCGGCGCCTTGATCGCCTCGGCTGACAGTGCAAAGACGCGCTCAGCAAGGTCCAATCGCCGGCGCATGGCGATCGCCGCATCGGCAATGAGCGCACTGGCGGCCGGCGAGCCGTTGATGAGCGAGAGGGCATCCTTCTCCCCCAGCGGGAAATTCTCGGCCAGGTCGACGATCAGCGGGGCCAGCCACAGAATCTCGCCGGCGCCGCCCTGACCGCTGATCGAGACCGCCGGGAGCTTGCCGTCGAGGAGCGCCGCCACGGCATCGGCCAAAGCCGGTGTCACTGCCGCATGGCCCTCGATGAAATTGGCGAGGCGCGCAAAGATAATGCCGCGCGCCACGCGTTCGGGCGCCGCCTCGCCGAACGCAACCGCTGGACTGCGCGGTGGGCGCTGCGCATGAGCGCGTCGCGCCGCGCCGGTATAGCGCTTGTTGGCGTGCTGGCCATAGCCGCTGGTGACGCCATAAATGGTGATATCGGGGTCGGTATCCAGAAGATGGATGAAGGCCGCGCGCGACTTGGCCATGGCGTCTTGCGCCGCGCTGCCCAACCGGACGCCTTCACCCTCCCAGGCGACCTGTTGGTAATGGCCGAGGCTGAGATCGGCGCGGCGGTTGAGTTCCAGCGGCATGAAGGGGGCCCTTTTCCCGGATGATCCGGCAAAGTCTTAAGCGATTCCTGGGCGGCGCAGGAGGGCCCAAAACGCCGGGCAGGGTTACCGGAACTTTCTCCGACTGAAGCTGTTGGACCAGGCAAACCCAGGGTAGACTGTCAAAGGACGGGAAGACCCGCCGATTCGGAGAAAGTCCATGTTCGCCAAACTCGCGCCATATGCCGCCGCCCTCGGCCTTGCCGCGGCACTCAGCCTGCCGGCAAGTCACGCCGTGGGGGCAGGGACGGGCGTCAATATCGGCGTGCTCGATTGCACCGTTGGCGAAGGGGTCGGCTACATCATCGGCTCGAATCGCACCGTGGCCTGCGAGTTCAAGCGCAATGACGGCACGGTCGAGACCTATCATGGCGAGATCCGCCGCTGGGGTCTCGATATCGGCTTCAGCCGGGAATCGCGCATGTTCTGGGGTGTCGTCGCCCCCGGCCATGTGGAGAAGGGCGCCCTCGAAGGAACCTATGGCGGGGCCGGCGCCGATGTGGCGGCGGGCCTGGGCGTTGGCGCCAACGCGCTCTTCGGCGGCAGTTCCCGCCAGATCGCGCTGCAGCCGGTGACCGTCAGCGGCAATGTCGGCGTCGCGGTGGCAGCGGGTGTCGCCAAGCTGACGCTCTATACCGGCAAATAGCCCCTCAGCAAGGCAAGGCCAGATCCATCTGATGGAGTGGCGGGAAGGCTTTCCTAAACCCGTTGTTAACCACTCCGGCATCAAAACTGCATCACAATCTTTGACCCGCCCGGAATCCCTTCGCGGCGGGGCAGAATTTGCCTGCGGGATGGAACGATGGCAGCACCGGGCGTCATGGAGGCGGTAGAACTGGGCGATCGTTACGAGATCGTGCCCAGCAAACGCCTCTCGGCCTTCGACAGCGGCATGGCAGAAGCCTATGCGGCGACCGACCGGGTGGATTCCTCGCGCAAGGTCTTTGCCCTGATCGCGCCGGGGCATCTTGCCAATCGGGGGCTCGGCATCGCGCCGACCCGCAATGCCGCTGGCAATTACCTCATGTGGCCAGTTGCCAGCGGGATCGTCGACTGGCCGGTCGGCGTCGAGGGCAGCGAGGTGCTGTGGGGCCGGCGCCCGGTCTTCATCTATGGCATTCCGGCCGGCGAGAAGGTGGTCGGCGCCAACAACCAACTGCCGACCCTCAACGAATCCCAATTGCTGAAGAACTACCTGCAGCCCGCGGTCCAGATGCTGCGCGACCTGGTGCTGATCGGCTTGCCGCACCGTGCGATCCGGCCGCAGAATCTGTACTACCAGAGCGGCAATGGCGGCGACATCATGTTCGGCGATTGCCTTGCCTCGCCACCGGGCAGCCATCAATCGGCGGCGCTCGAGACGATCGATGCCGCCATGGCCGATCCAATCGGGCGCGGTGGCGGGTCCGCCGCGGAGGACATCTATGCGATGGGTGTCACGGGGCTGATGCTCTATCTGGGCCGCGATCCCGTGGCGAACTTCACCGACGAGCAGATCATCAACGCCAAGATCAATTCCGGTTCGTTCTCGACGCTGGCCGGCGGCGAGAAGCTGGCACCGAGCCTGGCTGAATTCTTTCGCGGCGTGCTGTGCGACAAGGTTTCCGATCGCTGGACCATCAAGCAGCTGGAAGGCTGGATGACCGGCGCGCATTTCAACCCGACCCTGCCCAGCGTGCCGCAGCGCGCGTCGCGTCCGCTGAAATTCTGCGGCGTCGACTATCTCAACAAGCCGGCGCTCGCCCACGGCATGTCGCGGCATTGGAACGAAGCGATCGCCCTTCTGACCAGCAGCGATTTTGACAATTGGTACAAGCGCGGCTTCGGCGACGAGAAGGCGCCGGACAAGATGATGCGCATCCACGGCCTTGCCGCCGCCTATGGCCCGCAATCGGGCATACGCGACCGCGCGGTTTCCCGCTTCATCATCCATATGGGCGGTCATCTGCCGCTTTGCTACAAGGAAATCCGCACCAGCCTGACGGGTCTTGGCGCGATGCTGTCGCATTACTATGAGCGCAAGGAGAAGGTGCAGCAGATCGCCGAAGCGATGCGCGCCCGCCTGCCGCACAACTGGTTCGAGGAGCAGCCCAACCTGCGCCCCGAGGAAATGCAGCTGAGACGCTCGCTGGAGACGGTCGACAAGGTGATCGACCGCCAGGGGCCGGGCTACGGCATTGAGCGCGTGCTCTATGAGCTTGATCGCGGGACGCCGTGCAAATCGCCGCTGGTCGCTGATTATTATGTGGTCGAGATGGCCGATCTGCTGCCGGCGATGGATGCCGCCATTCCGGGGGCACCGCACGGGACCCTGCCGATGGACCGGCATATTGCGGCCTTCATCGCCACCAACATGAAGCGGCTGATGGACAACGAGATGATCGCGCTGGCCAACCGCAATGACGAAATCCTCTATCGCACTGCGATCCTGCGGCTGCTCGCCATCGTGCAGCGCGTGCACCAGCAATACAGCCTGCCGCGCCTGGGCCAGGTCGTGGCAGAGATGCTGGAGCCGGTGATTGCCGCCTTCCACAATACCGGCATGCGCGATCACATCCGCAGCGAGATCGACAAGCACGCCAAGGAGTGCCGCTTCGACGAGATGCTGCTGCTGCTCGACGGCGAGGGATCGCTGAAGAAGGCTGACAATGACGGCTTTGCCGCAGCGATCCAGGAATACGCCAATCTGGAGCGGGGGCGACTGTGGCTGACGGGTGGTGGCCTTACCGATACGGCACGCGTGCGCGGCATCGCGCACAAGGTGGCGGCAACCACATCGGCGCTGGCCTGCTCGGCGAGCCTTGCGGCCTATGGCGTCTTTACAATGCTGTTCTAGGGTGATGATGCCGCATGTCCGATAACAGCGCCAACGCCGCCAGCCAGATCGGCATCAAGACCTGGATGATCATCGTTCCGATCGTGCTGATCGCCCTCATCTTCATGCCGAGTGCGGTGGTGGTGGGGGCCGGCATGATCCCGACCGTGGTGGCGCGGGTCGTGGACACCTCGCCCGGCAAGCGCCTCTCCATCACCGTGGGCGGTTTCAACCTGATCGGCTGTCTCTATTTCCTGCATCTTATCTGGGCCGCGGGCCATGGGATGGGCGACATCCGCCCGACACTCGGCGACAGCTACGGCTGGCTCTGCGCACTGGTCGGCGCCGGCGTCGGCTGGGTCGTCTTCGGCTTCATGCCGGCGGTCGTCGGCAAAATCGCCGATACACAGACCGCCTTGCGCCTGCGCTCCCTGACCAAGGACCAGGACCGCCTGGTCGAGGAATGGGGCGAGGCCGTCCGCGGCGCCTATGGCGTGCAGGAAGTCCCGAAGGTCGAGGACGAGGACTGAGCCTAGCGCCGGCCCCCTCTTTTTTCTTCCGTCATCCCCGGGCCCCGGCGGCGCATGCCGACACGCGTCGGCGGGGACCCGGGGATCCACAATTCGCCTGGAGAGAGTGGATGCCCGGGTCCCCGCCGATGCATGTCGGCATGCGCCGACAGGGCCCGGGCATGACGACTTAAAAAAGTTCAGCGCACCTGATCGACATCGCGCACGGCGCCCTTGGCGGCGCTGGTGGCGAAATGGGCGTAGGCCCTCAGGGCCGGCGTCACATTGCGCTTGCGGGTGTAAGAGGGCTTCCAGCCATCCTTGCCCTTGGCTTCCATCGCCTTCCTCCGCTCGGCCAGCACATTGTCCGGCACGGCCAATTTGATGCTGCGGTTGGGAATGTCGATCTCGATCCGGTCGCCGTTTTCAACGAGCGCGATCAAGCCGCCCTCGGCCGCTTCCGGCGAGACATGGCCGATGGAGAGGCCCGAGGTGCCGCCCGAGAAGCGCCCATCGGTGATGAGCGCGCATTCCTTCCCCAAGCCCTTCGACTTCAGATAGGAGGTCGGATAGAGCATCTCCTGCATGCCGGGGCCGCCGCGCGGGCCTTCGTAGCGGATGACGACGACATCGCCCGCTTTCACTTCGCCCAGCAGAATGCCGGAGACGGCGTCGTCCTGCGCCTCGTAGACGCGGGCGGGGCCGGAGAAGACATGGATGCTTTCATCGACGCCGGCGGTCTTCACGATGCAGCCGTCGATGGCGAGGTTGCCAGAGAGGACCGCGAGGCCGCCATCCTTTGAGAAAGCATGCGGGGCGTCGCGGATGACGCCTTTCTCGCGGTCGAGGTCGAGGCCTTCCCAGCGCTTATCCTGGCTGAAGGCGGTCTGGGTCGGCACGCCACCGGGGGCCGCCAGGAAGAATTTCTGCACCGTCTCGCTGTTGGTCTGCTTGATGTCCCAGCGGCGCAGGGCATCGCGGATGGTCTTCGAATGCACGGTTGGCTCATCCGGATTGAGGAGGCCGGCGCGGTCGAGCTCACCCAGGATCGCCATGATGCCGCCGGCGCGGTGCACGTCTTCCATATGCACATCCGATTTCGCGGGGGCCACTTTGCACAGGCACGGGACCTTGCGCGACAGGCGGTCGATGTCTTCCATGGTGAAGGGGACGCCCGCCTCATGCGCCGCCGCCAGCAAATGCAGCACGGTGTTGGTCGAACCGCCCATGGCGATGTCGAGGCTCATGGCATTCTCGAACGCCTTGAAATTGGCGATGTTGCGCGGCAGCACGTTGGCGTCGTTCTCTTCGTAATAGCGGCGCGTGATATCAACGATCAAACGCCCGGCTTCGAGGAAGAGGTTCTTGCGATCGGCATGGGTGGCAAGCGTCGAGCCGTTGCCCGGCAGCGACAGCCCCAAGGCCTCGGTGAGGCAGTTCATCGAATTGGCGGTGAACATGCCCGAGCAGGACCCGCAGGTGGGGCAGGCCGAGCGTTCGATGCTGGCCACTTCCGCATCGGTGTACTTGTCGTCGGCCGCGGCCACCATGGCATCGACCAGGTCGAGCGCCACGGTCTTGTCCTTCAACACGACCTTGCCGGCTTCCATCGGGCCGCCGGAGACGAAGACCACGGGGATGTTGATGCGCAAGGCCGCCATCAGCATGCCCGGCGTGATCTTGTCGCAATTGCTGATGCAGACCATGGCATCGGCGCAATGGGCGTTGACCATGTATTCCACGCTGTCGGCGATGAGCTCGCGCGAGGGCAGGGAATAGAGCATGCCGTCATGGCCCATGGCGATGCCGTCATCGACCGCGATGGTGTTGAATTCCTTGGCGACACCGCCTGCCGCCTCGATCTCGCGCGCCACCATCTGCCCGAGGTCCTTCAAATGCACATGGCCCGGCACGAACTGGGTGAAGGAGTTGACGACGGCGATGATGGGCTTGCCGAAATCGCCGTCCTTCATGCCGGTGGCGCGCCACAGGCCGCGGGCGCCGGCCATGTTGCGGCCATGGGTGGTCGTGCGGGAACGATAGGCAGGCATCGCGCGGTCTCCTTCAGGCGGCTGGCCCACGGCGACGGATATGCCTGGGCTGGCGGCCGGTATTAAAGTGTCAATATGCGCTGGTCGGCGCGTCACAAAATGTCATATGGCAGCCTGCGCGAGGGGTCAAGGAAACGAGCCCCGCGCCGCGCGCAGACGCTTATGAGGCATCGTTGCTACCCTTTCGTTCGTGCTGTCGTCTCGGGCGGGCCGATCGATGGTACGCCGATCAGCGATGGGCCGGTCAGTGATGGGCCAGTCAGTGATACGTCGGTCAGTGATACGATCGGGGGCAATCGCTCGAACAGTAGGCGGTGGGACGACGCATGACCGCCGGCTCGCGTCGATCGGTTGACCTGCCGATCACAGGGACCGCATCACCCAGCGAATCATGAGGGACGTCGCTTGATCCAGCGCGAACGTGCGGAAGGCCGATTGACCCGGGCGGCCCGCAGGGAAGCCGCGTGACCTGCATGCGGCTCAACAGGAGATGGGATTTGCGCATCCATCCAGGCGGGAACGACGGTTATCCCCCGCTTGCGGACAAGCGGGGCCGTTCCAGGCTGCCGCTGTATCGCCACGGCCTGACGTGGGGCCCAGGCATGCCGCAACCGTCGCGGAACACCGGGTAGTTCCCCACCGACCTGCGCCCCCTCTACCCGCGGCGTGACCCCACGGAAGAGCTGAAGCCTGTGCCGGCGAACAGTCGAACGATTGCCCATGACCGGCGGGCCGGTCGAACTCGTAATCAAATGCGCGCAGTTTGAATAGTAACAGATTCCTAGAGTAGAATCAAGAACAAAATGGGAACTTTGAGATTGATCACCGGGGCTATCTCTTTGGCTAGAAATTTAGAAAGTCCAACCTTCCTCTTCCATAAACCTCTCCAAATCGAAGCACGGCACCCCGAAGTGTTGGCAGATGTTAGGAATCTTGGCTGAGTTATCTTTGAACTTCTCGACAGTAACTACGGTGAAACCATTTGCTGCAGCCTTAGCGACGACGAATGGGTCTGCTAGCTTCCCCCCTTTGAGAAGTTTCTGCTGCTCGATGTTCTGCTGAAACTGCGGGACAGCGAATATCTTTCCGACGAATGCTCCCTCGTCAGCGCCAGGGATTGTGAAAACGGCTTGGTTGCCGACCGCCCAAAGTCGCGCTGCTTCGATCGGACCGTCCGCGATCTCTCGACCGACTTCGCGGGTTGAAACGATGCGCCCATCGATCACCATTTCATCGAATAGCTTCCAAAGCGATGGAAAGCGCGAGCGATAGTAGTTTTTGAAGAGGGTCGAAAACGGCGACGTGTCGAATACGTACATTTCACGCGCCTGCTCTCAGATAGTACTCCTCAAGAACCGCAACGTGTTTGGGCTTCGCCAGCAAGTATTCGGCAAGCTTTGTCTCGTCGATGCGGTTTTGGTGATACTCTCTAAGTGCTAGAGAAATATACTCGCGACCGAGATACGACAGTTTAGTCCAATATGAATTGCCGCCGTCTCCTTCACCCCTGCGACGTTGCGCCAGCCAAACTCGGGCTGCGTCGAGATACTCTGCTTGCTGTATTAGGTTTCGGTCCAGGAACCTGCGATAGATCGTCTCTCGGCTAACGTTATATTTCGCAGAAATTCGCTCTGCGAGCGCACGGTCGGCACGTTGACTATTCAACTCTGCGCTTAACGCTTCCTCTGGAAGCAACGCTACGGCTGCGAACTTATTACAGAGAATTTCAATGCGCTGCGCATCACCACTAAGATTGTCGACGTAGCTATCGTTGAACTTGTCTATTCCGCTCGTGTGAAACAACAAATGCGCTAGTTCATGGAACAGGCTGAAGATTTGCCTCGTTTTGGCCGTGCTGTTGTTGACGTAGATAATCGGGAAATTATCTTCATATAGGCAGAAGCCAGAGAAATCCTCGTCCTTGAAGGCGTCTTTGAAAACGAAGACGCCTACACCAGTGAACACGTCACGCCACTTCTTTAGCGCCGTGTCCGCGTCAGGCCACGTGACCTGCTCTTGTATAGATACGCCCAGATAATCACGCACTGATCGCGCCATGTCAGCGATCGAAACTTCTGGAGCAAAGCTAAGATCATTAGTGATGATACGCTTCGCGGGATTTTGGCCGCTGGTCATCTCGATGAGGTTGAGTTGCAGCGCCTTCGCTTTCCTCAGCAGCATGCGAATAGTCTTTGGAAGCTGTTCGACGTCTGCCTCAGGCAGAGTCCGGAAAGTCTCTTCGATTCTGGGTACAGGGGGCGGATCCGGAAAAAAGAACACCGCAACGGGGATCTTTAAGGCGTCGGATAACAGCTCCAGTTGTGGATAAGTAGGTGATGAAGTGCCTTCTTCCCATTCTTGAATGCGTCTGAATTTGGTCCTCGCATCATCAAGCGAAAGCCCAGCGCGCTTGCGAGCCCACGTCACGATCTCAGGATTGATTGGCAGTCCCTCATTAGCCACGACAGCATCCTACGATAACTCAAGAAAGTATTCGGTCTAACTGATCCAGCAAGATCAGAAGCTTTCTCGCGAACGATCGCTCCTATAGTGCCATCAATACGAAGGAAGGTTAGAGTCTTAAGTTTGTGGAGGCAAGAGGTTCCGCGACTTTGCTCCCGGAAGTTGTAAGCAGAGTTGGTGCTTTCGAGTCGGCGATCTCAATGGAACCTTTAAACGGTCCGTCGCCCCTAGATCGCTTGAGTCCGGGCCAAAGGTTTAGACAGGAGTGAACATGCACATCACCAAACATGTCGGCATCATCGGCGGCAATGGTTGGCTGGGGAATGCGATGGCGGCGGCTGTGGCGCGCGGGCTTGTTGCGCCGGAAATGCTGACGCTCTCCTGCCGGTCGGGTGAGCGTGGCAAGGACCCGATCGCGGGCGCGTATTGGACGCGGGACAATGCGGAACTCGCCGCGCGGTCGGAGATCATCGTGCTGTAGGTGCGGCCGCAGCAGTTTCCCGAAATCGAGATCGATGCGCGCGGCAAGCTCGTTGTCTCGGTGATGGCGGGGGTTTCCGTGGCGACGATTGCTTCGCGCACCGGTGCCGGCGATATCGTGCGGGCGATGCCGAATGCGGCGATGGAAATTGGGAAGTCGTTCACGCCCTGGTATGCGACGCCGACGGTTTCGCCCGAGGACAAGGCGATCGTGCAGGCGCTGTTCGATGCCTGCGGCGAGGGGGCCGAGGTTTCATCAGAGCATCATGTTGATTACTGCGCGGGTCTCACCGGTTCGGGTGCTGCCTTTCCGGCGCTGCTCGCGCAGGCCATGATGGCGCATGCAATAGGGCAGGGCCTGTCACCGGAATTTGCCGCGCGCGCGGCGAAGAGTGTCGTCGCGGAGGCCGCTCAACTGTTGGGCGGCGTGCAAGGCGATGTCGCGGGCATGATCGCGGCGATGATCGGTTATCAAGGCACGACAGCCGCGGCGCTGGAGACGATGATCGCGCGGGGCTTCTTGGACGCCGTCGGGGGGGCTCGACGCGGCGCTTGAGAAGGGACGCAAGATGGTGGGGGCGGCGGCTTGAGGGTTGCATAGACCCGTCACTTGCGGCCCCCTCTCCCTGACCCTCCCCCACGTTGGGGGTAGGGGATGCGGGCCGCTGGTGGGAGTCTTCAGTCGCTCACCCCCCTCTCTAACTCTCCCCCACGCCGACGGATGTCGGCATGCGTCGACTGCGGGGGAGAGGATTAGGGCGTGGCAGTCTCAGCAGCGCGATCTGAAATATGTCTCCCGCCAGTATGCCGCTTCCTTAAGTCCGGTCCACTAACTGTATCTGCCTAGCGCCCGCGCTCTTTAGGCATTCGCCGCGTGCGCACACGGCGGGACGCAATTGCTTGTGACATTCGCGTACACGCCGCCAAGCGCCGCTGATCGGGCGTGACGGCGGCTTGCCATGGATGCTTGGATTTTCGCGCAAAGAGACGCTGCCCATCACATTCCGCGTCCATCGTCCCGGTCCATCGCACGTGGCAACAAGGAGGATACGCTCATGGCAACCCAGAAACGGCAGGTGAAGAAACGGCAGATCAAGGAACTGCAGGCCAAGAAGCCGCAGATCAAGCAACCGCAGGGGAAGGAACGCGCGCGGTTGAAGAAAGTGATCGCGCGCCTCGACAAGGCCGACCGCGCGGACGATGTCTGGCGCGCGAAACGGACGGCGACGCGCAGATCGGTCGCCGGGGTGCTGGGCGCGCAGGCCGGCATGAAGGGCGCGAAGCGGGAGTTTGATGCGCTCACCGCCAAGGCCAATGCGCAGGCCGAGAAGCTCGCCGCCCAGCAACACAAGGCGGCCATCGCCGCCTCACGCAAACGCGCGGCGCAACACAAGAACATGGCGAGCGGGCTCATCAAGGGCCATCTCGCCGTCGGCGGCCTCAACAACCTCACCGACAATACGCCGCGCTTTCTGCTGCAGACGCCGTTCGAGATTTCGCTGGTCGGCGCCGATCTCACCGAGCACCGCATCCTGGAAGGCAATTCCTTCGCGCGCTTCAACTTCGTCTTCGGCAAGAACCGCAACAGCGCGGTGCGGGCGCATTTCTCCTATGTCTGGGTGAACCCGACCGACAAGTTCGTGCTGATCAACGCCCATGGCTACATCATCTTCGACGGTTTCATCGAAGTGGGCGTGCCGAGTGCCTTCTGGCCGGGCGACCGTGCCGCCAGCGTGGCGGTGCAGGGATATATGGGCGTCCATGATTTTGGGCCGGAACCGCTCTTGCCCTCGGCCTACAGCCCGACAGAGACGGCGGCGGCTTTGAGTGAATCCGATGGCGGCTTCGGGGCGGTGGGTGCCATCGCCAACAAGGATGTCTTCCGCGGCTTCAGCCTCGATACCTCGCTCTATATCGTGAAGCCGCGCGGCACGGTGGGCTTCGTGCTGGCCGCCAACTTCCCCTACAGCACCGGCGAGGATGGCGGCCGCGTCACCGGCGATTTCAGCGAAGGCGGTCACCGGGTGACGAGTCCTGGGGTTCTCGTCCAGATTGTGAGCTAGGGCGACAGGACTGAGGGTGGGGGAGTCTTCAGTTGCGGCCCCCCACCCAACCCTCCCCCCTGAAGGTGGGAGGGCCTTGGACTGAAGCTGATCGATCAACCTCGCTCTAAACGCCTCCCACCTTCAGGGGGGAGGTCGGGAGGGGGGCGGTTCAGTCTCGAACTCATGCCCACGGGCCAAAAACAAAAAGGCGAGCCGTTGCGGGCTCGCCTTTTCTTGTCGTCTCGGTGGTAGGCGTTACGCCATTTCGCCGATCAGGTTCTGGTCGATCGCTTGTTTGCGGATCGAGCGTTGCAGTTTGTCGAAGGCGCGCACCTCGATCTGGCGGACGCGTTCGCGGCTGATGCCGAATTCGGTCGAGAGGTCCTCGAGCGTGGTCGGCTCATCCTTCAGGCGGCGTTCCACCAGGATCTTGCGCTCGCGCGGCGTCAGGCTGAGCATCGCCTTGTCGAGCAGCTTCTTGCGCATGCCGAATTCCTGCTCGTCGGCGACGCGGGTTTCCTGGCTGTCGCTCTCATCGACCAGCCAATCCTGCCACTCGCCTTCGCCGTCGATGCGCAAGGGGGCGTTCAAGCTGTGATCCGGCGCCATCAGGCGGCGGTTCATGTTGACCACTTCCTCTTCCGAGACGTTGAGGCGTGTCGCCACCTCCTTGACGTTCTCGGGCGTCATGTCGCCTTCCTCCAGCGCCTTGATCTGGCCTTTGACGCGGCGGAGGTTGAAGAACAGCTTCTTCTGGCTGGCGGTCGTGCCGATCTTCACCAGCGACCAGCTGTGCAGGATGTATTCCTGGATGGCGGCGCGGATCCACCACATCGCATATGTGGCGAGGCGGAAGCCCTTATCCGGGTCGAAGCGCTTGACGGCCTGCATCAGCCCGACATTGCCTTCGGAAATGACTTCGGACATGGGCAGGCCATAGCCGCGATAGCCCATGGCGATCTTGGCCACGAGACGCAGATGGCTGGTCACCATGCGGTGCGCCGCCTGCGAATCCTGATGCTCCTGCCAGCGCTTGGCGAGCATGAATTCCTCGCCCGGCTCCAGCATCGGAAACTTGCGGATTTCCGAGAGGTAGCGACCGAGGCTGTTCTCGCCGACAAGGGCGGGAAGGGTATTCGTGGTTGCCATCTTGTCCCCAACCTTTCTGTCGATGCACCGATCTTCCCTGCCGATCGTGACCACTTTAAGGCAATGGCGCCGCTAAAGCCTGTCCCAAACCTGACCGGGAAAGTCGGTTATCGATTTAATTAAGATAGGTTAACATTTTAGTTCTTCAAGTCCCGCCAAAACCTATAACAGATCAAGGACTTACTTCGTTCCAAGGGTCAGCGCCAAGGCCTGCATATCGGCGGGAATTTCCGACTCCCACTCCATATACGCACCACTGCGCGGATGGGTTACACCCAGCAGGGCGGCATGGAGCGCCTGGCGCGGGAAGGCCTTCGCGGCCTCCCGGGCGGTGTCCGACAATTGGGCGCGCCGGGCGATGGTCGCCCGGCCATAGACCGGGTCGCCGATGAGCGGATGGCCGATATGGGTCATGTGGACGCGGATCTGGTGGGTGCGCCCCGTCTCCAGCCGGCATTCGACCAGCGACGCGCCAAGCCCGAAGACCTGTTCGACCTGGTAATGCGTGATCGCCTCTTTGCCGTTCCGGGTGACCACGGCCATTTTCTGGCGATGCGTCGGGTGGCGGCCGATCAGCGTTTCGATCGTGCCGGCCTTGGGGCTGGGCAGGCCCCAGACCAGGCATTTATAGGCGCGCTCGATGCTGTGATCGGCGAAGGCCTTGGAGAGGGCGTGGTGCGCGGTGTCGTTCTTGGCGGCGATGATGAGGCCGCTGGTGTCCTTGTCGATGCGATGGACGATGCCTGGGCGCTTCACGCCGCCGATCCCTGAGAGGCTGTCGCCGCAATGGGCGATGAGGGCATTGACCAGGGTATTGTCCGGGTTGCCGGGGGCGGGGTGGACCACCATGCCGGCCGGCTTGTCGACGACGATGATGTCGTCATCCTCATAGGCGATGTCGAGGGCGATATGCTGGCCCAGTGGCACGGGCGGGGCGGCATCTGGGACGACGAGGCGGTAGATTTGCCCCGGTTTGACCCTGAGCGAGGGCTCGTTTATCGTCGCGCCGGTTTCCGCTAATGTCAGATTTCCGGCCTCGATCAAGGCCTTGAGGCGGGAACGGGACATTTCCGGCAGAAGCGCGGCAAGCGCCCGGTCAAGGCGCTCGCCATTGGCGTCGTCGGGAATGTTGAGGTCGAGAATGGGGGTCATTGGGTGCCGCATGAATGAGTTGAACAGGGAAGTACCCCGGGAGATGCGGTTTCTCAAGGCATTGGTGATGTTCTTTGCCGTCCTGCTGGTCGCCGCCGCCCTGTTCCTGGTCTATGCCGGCACGACGCGGATGGGGAAATCCGGCTTCGATCTCGCCACCTTGCCGGTGCCGGAATACTGCGACGTGGCTCAGACCACGGTCGACGAGGATCGCCTGATTTTGACGATCACCGGGATTGCACCCGATTGCCGCCGGGTGCTGATCGCGGATATGAAGACAGGCAGGCTGATCGGCCAATTCGAGTTGAAGGGTGCACCATGAACTTCTGCAGCGACAATGTGGCGGGCATCGCCCCGGAAATCCTCGAGGCGATCGCGCGCGCCAATGCCGGCACCATGCCATCCTATGGCGGCGACGAGATCACGGCGCGGGTCGAGAAGCGGCTGGGCGAAATCTTCGAGCGCGAGGTCTGGGCCTTTCCGGTGACGACCGGGACCGCGGCCAACGCGCTGGCGCTCTCGACGCTGACGCCGCCCTATGGCGCGGTCTATTGCCATCCGGAAGCGCATATCATGGTCGACGAATGCGGCGCGCCGGAACTCTATACCGGCGGCGCCAAGCTGGTGCCGATCGCGGGGGCGGGCGGGAAGATCAGCGCCAGGGATGTGGCCGAGACACTGGACAATGCGCGCGCTGGCGACGTGCATCACGTGCAGCCGGCGGCGGTGAGCCTCACGCAAGCCAGCGAATGCGGCACCGCCTATACGGTGGCGGAAGTGGGTGCCATCGCGGCCGTCACGAAGAAGCATGGCGTGAAGCTGCACATGGACGGCGCGCGCTTTGCCAATGCGGTGGCGCATCTCAATGTGACGCCCGCCGACATCACCTGGAAGGCCGGCGTCGACGTGCTCTCCTTCGGCGCCACCAAGAACGGCGCACTGGCTGCCGAAGCGGTGGTGTTCTTCGACAAGGAACTGGCGGCAAGCTTCGGCTTCCGCCGCAAGCGGGCGGGGCATCTCATCTCGAAGATGCGCTTCATCTCGGCCCAACTCGATGCCTATCTCACCAACGATCTGTGGCTGAGACTCGCGCGCCATGCCAATGCCATGGCGCAGAAGCTGGTGGGCGGGTTGCAGTCGGTCCCCGGCGTGCATCTTCTCTATCCGGTCGAGGCCAACGAGATCTTCATCCGCCTGCCGCTGCAGACCCTGGCGGGGCTGAGGCAGGCCGGCTTCCAGTTTTATGACTGGCCGGGGGCGGCCCCCGGCACCATTCGCCTCGTTACCAGCTTTGCCACCAGTGCCGCGGATGTCGACGCCTTCATCGCCAAGGCGAACACGCTGGCCAAGGCGGCCTGATCCGGGAGGGGGATAGGGCCCCCGGCGCAAGCTGCCAGATGAGACTTGATCGGCGTGCGGCGATCCTCTAAGAGTTCGCCCGCGCCGCAGCCATTCAGCGCCCGCGGCAGCCAGGGTCCCCATCGTCTAGTGGCCTAGGACACCAGCCTCTCACGTTGGTAACACGGGTTCAAATCCCGTTGGGGACGCCACCTTTTTTTCAACAGTTTCGGGTTTGAAAAATCCTGCCCTGGCACGGGGTCGGGCGGCATTTCTGCGTGCCTAGATAGGTCCTGGGGGCAGGTTTCGGGCTGCGGCCCTCCCATGGACCGGGCGGAGGATGGTCATCTGGCTGCCGGCGCAATCGTCACAGAGGTCGCGCTAGAGTTGCAGCGCCTGAGGGCAAGTTATCGGCAATGAATCCTACGCGGCGCGCAAGAGGCCGTTTGCTGTAAGAATTTATTAACCATATCTAAGATTATAAACACACTTTGACGGTCGGGTTTTTAATTATTACTGTTAACTTCTAATTTTAATCGAATTCGATCAAGGGGGAGGCCGCCTTGCCGACACCAACCACGGCCAGCCAGACGTCCTTCGTTCCCCCTGCCGGCACCAACTATATAGACGCTTTGCTCGCTGGGTCGCGCTGGGGCGGCTCGGTCGGGACGCCGGCCACCATCAGCTACAGTTTTCCGACCGCGAGCTCCGTCTGGGACACCAGCTATTGGGCTTATCCCCCGGGCCAGAACTTTCCTGTCGAGCCCTACGACCCTGACTACCGCGGCTTCACCGCGCAGGAACAAGCCGTTTTCCGTGACGTCCTCACGGCCTATTCGAACGTCGCCAATATCACCTTCCAGGAAATCACCGAAACATCCAATTCGGTCGGCGATATCCGCATCGCCTATTCTGGCATGGTCGGTAACGACGGCGCGGCGGCTTATGCCATCTACCCGGATCCTTCTGATCCCTGGGCACCGTCGATCGGCGGCGATATCTGGGTCAATCCCAATTACGACCCCAATTTGGAGCTGGCGCCAGGCGAGTGGGGCTATTCGACCTGGATGCATGAGCTTGGGCACGCCTTGGGCCTGCAGCACCCCTTCTCGGACGGCGGGGGCAGTTCCGAAGTCGTTCTGACCGGCAACCAGCAGACGCAGATGTATTCGATCATGGGCTATGACCGCAGCCCTTATGCGATGATCGAAGCCTATCAGCTGATGCTCTATGACATCGCGGCGATCCAGTACATCTACGGCGCCAACATGTCGTACCAGGCGGGCGACAACAACTACATGTTCAGCAACACGACCGAGGAGCTGCGCACCCTTTGGGATGCGGGGGGCGACGACACGATCGACGCCTCGAACCAGAACCGAACTGCGACAATCGATCTTCATGACGGTGCCTTCAGTTCCATCGGCATGAAGAACAGTGGCGCCAATGCCCAATTCAACATCGCGATCGCCTTCAACGCCGTGATCGAGAATGCGATTGGCGGTTCCAAGGGCGACACGCTCATCGGCAATGAGATCGCCAACAAGCTGGACGGGCGCGCTGGTGCCGACACGCTGCGCGGCGATGCCGGCGACGATCTCTACTTCATCGATGTCGTGGCGAACGGCACCGGCGCCAGGATCGAAGACACGGTCACGGAACTTGCCAATCAGGGTGATGACACGATTGAGCTGCGCGGCAGCGTCGCCAATGCGGTCGCCGGCACCATTCTGATGGCGGCCAATGTCGAAAGGCTGGATGCGAGCGGGACGGGGGCGACCCGGCTCAATATCACCGGCAATGCATCTAACAACATCATAACCGGCAATGATGCCGATAACATTCTGGACGGGGGCGCAGGGGTGGACAATCTGGTTGGGGGCAATGGCAACGATACTTTCAAGGTCGACGAGTTCGACACGGTCACCGAAGCGCTGAATGGCGGGATCGATACGGTCGAGATGACGGCGACAGCTGCCGACCTTACATTCGATATGCCCGCCACCTACGAGAACGTCGAAAACTTCAAGCTGATGGGAACGAAGGCCGGCGACGTCATCGGCAGTGATGCGGACAACCAGATCACCGGCAACGATGCCATCAACACATTGTCCGGCGCCGGCGGCAATGACACGCTGAAGGGCATGGGCGGCAACGATACGCTGGATGGCGGCGACGACAACGACAGCCTCGATGGCGGCACCGGCAATGACACGATGTCGGGCGGCAATGGCAACGACACCTATTTCGTCGACAACGCCAATGACGTGGTCGATGAAAGTGCCACGGACGGTTATGACATCGTGAAGTCGACCGTCACCTACACGATCTCCGATGGGGTCGAGGAATTCCAATTGCTGGGGACCGCAGCGATCAATGCGACCGGCAGTAACGACGACAACAAGCTGGTCGGCAATGACGGGGCCAACATCCTTGATGGCGCCGGCGGCAATGACGAGATGATCGGCGGCAAGGGCGATGACACATATATCGTCGATTCCCTAGACGACGTCGTCACGGAAACGCTCGGTGCCGGTGGTGGCATCGATACGGTGCGCAGTGCCATCGATTACACCCTCGGCAGCAATGTCGAGAATCTGACGCTGACCGATGACGGGGTTGAGATCAACGGTGTCGGAAATGACCTGGCGAATGTCATCATCGGCAATAGCAGTGACAACAAGCTGACCGGCGTTGGCGGTATCGATACGCTGAAGGGCGGCGACGGCAATGATTATTACAATGTCAATCTCGTCCTGTCCGGTACTGCAGCCAAGATCGAGGACACAGTAATCGAACTCGCCAATCAAGGCGATTACGACACCATCAAGCTGGTGGGCCCGACGCTGAGCAATCTGGTCACGACTTTGACCGTCGGCACCAATATCGAAAACCTCGATGCTAGCGACACGGGTTCGACCAAGCTCAACCTCACCGGCAACGCACTGAGCAACGAACTGACCGGCAACGATGCCGACAACGTACTTGATGGTGGTGCTGGCGATGACACGCTGATCGGCGGTGCCGGCAATGACACATACAAGGTCAGCGAGAAGGACGGATTTGTCGACTTTGTGATCGAGGGAGTCGGTAAGGGTATCGATACTGTGGAGATGACGACCTCGTCGCCCAGCACAATCGACGCCCCGCTCGAATTCCAGATGGCTGCCGATTTCGAGAATGTCGAAAAATTCAAGCTGCTGGGCACGGCCATTGCCAATGTCTATGGCAATGACGAAGACAATGTCATCACCGGCAACGGGGCGGTCAACCAGCTCTTCGGCGAGATCGGCAACGACACGCTCTATGGCGGCGGCGGCAATGACATCCTGGATGGTGGCGCCGACGACGACACGCTCGACGGCGGCATCGGCGCCGACCAGATGTCGGGTGGTGACGGCAACGACACCTATTACGTCGACAATGTGAATGACGCGATCGACGATGTCGACGGCACAGACGACACGGTCTATGCCAGCATCAGCTATTCGATCGAAACTGCCGTCAGTATCGAAAACCTGGTGCTGACCGGGACCGCCGCCAACGGTACGGGCAACATCGAGAACAACAAGATCACCGGCAATGCCGTCGCCAATATCCTCGACGGCGGCGAGGGTGAAGACACGCTGATCGGCGGTGCCGGCAACGACACCTATTTCATCGACGACGACAACGACGTCGTGACCGAACAGGCCAATGAAGGTACCGATACCGTCAAGGGCCGCATCACCATCGACTTCGGCACTGGAAAATTCCTCAACGTCGAGAATATCACCCTGCTCGATGACGCGCAGGATATCGACATCGATGCCACGGGCGACAGTGGCAAGAACGTCATCATTGGCAATATCGGGAACAATGATCTCGATGGTGCCGGCGGCGACGATACGATTGACGGCGGTGCCGGCAGCGACAAGCTGACCGGTGGCGCAGGTATCGACACATTGAAGGGCGGCGCCGGGGACGACGACTATATTGTCAATCTCGTCTTGGCGTCTGGTGCGGTAAAGCTGGAGGACACGGTCACAGAACTTGTCAATGAAGGCGATGAGGATACGATCGAACTGGCGTCCACATCCACGCTTGCGTTGACGAAGGCGACGACGCTGACGATCGGGGCCAATATCGAAGGCTTCGATGCCAGCCAGACGGACAAGACCTGGATCAACATCACCGGCAATGGGCAGAACAACTCGATCATCGGCAATTTGGCAGCCAATATCCTGGATGGCGCGGCCGGCAATGACACGCTCTATGGCGGCGATGGCAACGACACGCTGATTGGCGGCCTCGGCAATGACGAACTCGAGGGCGGCAAGGGCGACGACCTCTATCAGATCGATGAGTCCGATGAGCTCCTCGAAGCGGATGGCGAAGGCATCGATTCCATCGAGCTGACGACCAAGGCGGCCGGCTACACGCTGCAGATGGATGCGTTCTTCGAGAATGCCAAGGTGCTGGGCACGCTGGCGACCAACGTCGCGGGCAATGACGAGAACAACGTCATTACCGGCAATGCCGCAGCCAACACCCTGTCGGGCGGTATCGGCGACGACACGCTGGATGGCGGCGCCGGTAACGATATTCTCCTGGGCGGTATCGGTGACGACACCTATGTCATCGACAGCCTAAAGGACAGCGTCGATGAGACGGGTGGCGATGGCATCGACACGGTCAAGGCCAGCGTGACGCTGACCCAGGGGTTCGATGATGTGGAGAACTATACCTATACCGGCACGGCGGCTTGGACCTTCACCGGCACTGACGACGATAACCGCCTGGAAGGTGGCACCGGCATCGATAAGCTGACGGGCGGCATCGGCATCGACACGCTGATCGGCAATGCCGGCGATGACATCCTGGATGGCGGCGAAGGCGAAGATACGATGACCGGCGGTGCCGGCAACGATACCTATTTCGTCGACGATAGCGCGGATGAGGTCAATGAACTTGCCAATGGCGGCATCGATACCATCAAGAGCCTGGTGGATATCGACCTCGCCAGCGGCAAATACGACAATGTCGAGAACATCACACTGCTGGACGAAACTCCCGGTGTTGGCAGCAATCTCAAAGGGGAAGGCACCGGCAGCGCCAATATCATCATCGGCAATAGCGGCGACAATCTGCTGAGCGGCGGTAGCGGCAACGATACGCTGGAGGGGCGGGCTGGTGAAGATGTACTGGTCGGCGGTGAGGGTGTGGACATCCTCAAAGGCGGCGCCGGTGACGACACCTATGAGGTGCTGCTGGTCCAATCCGGCACGGCGGCAAAGCTTGAAGACACGATCAGCGAAGAGGCCAATGTCGATACCGGCGACAAGCTGGTTCTGAAAGGCACTGTCGCCGCGACGACCGCCACCACTATTGTCCTGGCGGCGGGATTTGAAAACCTTGACGCCAGCGATGCGAATGTCGCCAAGCTCAACCTCACCGGAAACGCGGCCAGCAATTTCATCACCGGTAACCTGTTCGACAACACCATCGACGGCGGCGCCGGCGATGACACGCTGCAAGGCGGTATCGGCAACGACATCCTGATCGGCGGTGCCGGTCTTGACGCGCTGGAAGGCGGCGATGGCGACGATATCTATCGCGTCGACGAGAATGATTCGACGACTGAGCTGGCTGGCGAGGGCACCGATACCGTCGAGATGACGGCGACCAAGGCGGGGCTCTCTTTTTTCGTCGCGGACGACGTCGAGAACTTCAAGCTGCTCGGCACCTTGGCGGGGAATGTCGAGGGTAATGGGCTCGACAACATCATCACCGGGAACAGTGCCGTCAACACGCTGAAAGGCGGCATCGGCGACGACACGCTGGATGGCGGCGCCGGCAACGATATTCTCCTGGGCGGTGCCGGTGACGATATTTACGTCATCGACAGCCTCAAGGACAGCGTCGATGAGACGGGTGGCGATGGCGTCGACACGGTGAAGTCCAGTGTCTTGCTGACGACGACGCTGCAGGGCATCGAAAACTACACCTATACCGGCACGTCCGCCTGGGCCTTCACCGGCACCGACGGGGTAAATCGCCTGGAAGGCGGCTCGGGCGCCGACACGCTGAATGGCGGCATCGGCAACGATACGCTGGTCGGGAATGCCGGCAACGACATCCTGGATGGCGGCCTCGGCAATGACACGATGAAGGGTGGTGCCGGCAACGACACTTATTTTGTCGATGACGCGGCTGATGTGGTGACCGAACTTACCAATGAAGGCGTGGATACGATCAAGAGCCTGGTCTCGGTCGTTCTTGGCAATTATCTCAACGTCGAAAACCTGACGCTGATGGATTACGGGGTCGGGACCGGAGACAACCTCAGCGGCGAAGGCAGCGACGGCGCCAACCTCATCATCGGCAATAGCGGTGACAATGCGCTGAACGGCGGCATTGGCAATGATACGCTGGAGGGCTGGGCCGGTAACGACACGCTGACCGGCGGTGCAGGAATCGACATCCTGAAAGGTGGTGCCGGCAGCGACGCTTATGAGGTCAATTTGGTCCTGTCTGGGACGTCGGCAAAGCTCGAAGATACCGTGACAGAAGATGCCAATCAGGGAACGGCGGACAAGCTGGTGCTGACGGGCACTGTCGCCACGACGACGGTGACCAGCATCGTCCTCGCGGCGACGCTCGAGGATCTGGATGCGAGCCAGGCGAGTGTCGACAAGCTTAACCTCACCGGCAACACCTCTAACAACGTCATCACCGGTAACCAGCTCGATAACATCATCGATGGCGCCGCCGGGAACGATACGCTGCAGGGCGGTGACGGTAACGATGTCCTGATCGGTGGCATCGGTACCGATACGCTGGAGGGCGGCGACGGTAACGACACCTACCGGATCGACGAGAGCGACAAGGTCACCGAAGTGATCGGGAAGGGCATCGATACGGTCGAGATCACCTTGACGACGAAGAACAACGCCGGTGTTGACGATTACCTCAGTATCGAGAACCTCACGGTGCTCGGGACCCGCGCTGCCGATATCTATGGCAATAATGCCGACAACAAGCTGATCGGCAATGCGGCCGCCAATTCCTTGTATGGCGAGGGTGGCGACGACTGGCTGGATGGGGGCCTCGGCAACGACACCTATACCGGCGGTGCTGGCAATGATGTGTTCGTCTTCGACAATGTCAATGACAAGATCGCGGTGGGCGACGGCGAGGCGGGGGATACCGTCATGCGCGCGTTCGTGTCGAACCAATTTGTCGGCGCGATCGAGAATTACGGCTATACCGGCGCGTCCGCCTGGACGTTCACCGGGTCGGGGAATGCCAACGTGCTGACCGGCGGTACCGGCATCAACACGCTCAATGGTGGCGGCGGCAACGACACGCTGACCGGCAACAAGGCCAACGACATCCTGGATGGCGGCATCGGCAATGACGCGCTGAAAGGCGGTGCCGGCAACGACACCTATTTCATCGACGCTGCGGCCGATACGGTGACCGAACTTTCCGACGAGGGCGTGGATACGATCAAGAGCCTGGTGTCGGTCGTGCTTGCCAATTATCAGAATGTCGAGAACGTGACGCTGCTGGATACGGGGGTTGGGACCGGGGCCGATCTCACAGGCGAAGGCAGTGGTGTCGCCAATGTCATCATCGGCAACAGCGGCAACAATGTGCTGAGTGGCGGCGACGGCAATGATACGCTGGAGGGCTGGGCCGGCAACGATAAGCTGACGGGCGGTGCGGGGATCGACATCCTCAAAGGCGGTGCCGGCAACGATACCTATGTGGTGGATCTGGTCCTGTCCGGGACGGCGGCGAAGCTGGAAGACACCGTGATCGAAGACGCCAATCAGGGAACGGCGGACAAGCTGGTGCTGACGGGAACCCTCGCCACGACGACGGCCACCAGCATCGTCCTTGCAGCGACGATCGAGGATCTCGACGCGAGCCTTGCGCTTGTTGCCAAGCTCAACCTGACGGGCAACAACTCGAACAATGTCATCAGCGGTGGCGTTCCAGACAACATCATCGACGGCGGTGCCGGCAACGACACCCTGAAAGGCGGGGGCGGCAATGACATCCTGATCGGCGGCATCGGTGCCGATTCGCTGGAGGGCGAGCAGGGCGACGATACCTACCGGATGGACGAGAGTGACACGATGTTCGAAGAGGTCGGCGAGGGCATCGACACAGTCGAGATTACCTTGACGACGAAGAACAGCGTCGTGCTCGACGACTATTTCAATGTCGAGAACCTGACGGTGCTTGGTACCCGCGCTGCCGAGATTCATGGCAATATCGTCGACAACAAGCTGATCGGCAATGCGGCTGCCAATTCCCTTTATGGCGAAGGTGGCAACGACTGGCTTGACGGCGGTCTCGGTAACGACACCTTTACCGGCGGCGATGGCAACGATGTTTTCGTGCTCGACAATGCCAAGGACACCATCACGGACGCCGAACTGGGGGACACGGTCATTCGGACGTTCGTGTCGACCCAATTTGTGGGCGCGATCGAGAATTACGGCTATACCGGCGCGTCTGCCTGGACGTTCACCGGATCCGGGAATGCCAATGTGCTGAGCGGCGGCACCGGCATCAACACGCTCAATGGCGGCGGCGGCGACGACACGCTGACCGGCAACAAAGCCAATGACGTGCTTGATGGTGGGACCGGCAATGATCTCATGACCGGCGGCGCCGGCAACGACACCTATCATGTCGACAGCGCGGATGACGACATTGTCGAGGATGATGCCGTCGGGTCCGGCATCGACACGATCCTGGCATCGGTCGATATCGACCTCGCCGATTATGCCAATGTCGAGAATGTCACTTACAAGGCGTTCGACGCCGAGGCTGAACTGAAGGGTAATTCGCTCAACAACATCCTGAATGCCGCGGCGGTGAACTTCGCCCAGACTCTGGATGTCCTGACCATCGATGGCGGGGACGGCAACGATACGATCACCGGCAGCAAGTTCGACGACAACCTCATCGGCGGCAAGGGGATTGATACCTTGATCGGTGGCGATGGCCACGATGAACTGACCGGCGGTATTGGCAACGACATTCTGCAGGGTGGGGCGGGTAACGACCACTATCATGTCGAACTGGCGCAGAATGGAACCGGTGCGACGGCCACGGCTGTGCTCGAAGACACCGTGACGGAACTGACGGGGGCCGGGACCTATGACACCATCGAACTGCACAATGCCAATGCGGTGGTGCTGACCAAGGCGACGACGCTGACAGTCAATGCCAATGTCGAGAACTTCGACATCCACGACACCGGCACACTGCTGCTGAACGTGACCGGCAACACGCTCGACAACGAAATCACCGGCAACAACGCTGCCAATGCCCTAGATGGCGGTGCCGGCAATGACTGGCTGTTTGCCGGCGGCGGCAACGATACGCTGATCGGCGGCGCCGGCAATGACTGGCTGATCGGCGATGACGGCAACGATACGCTGACCGGCGGCGCCGGCAACGATACGTTCACCTTCTATGACCCCACCATCAGTGAAGGCAACGATATCATCACAGATTTCAACAAGGTGCAGGACTTTCTGGCCTTCCATGAAGTGATCGATCTCAACGGCAATCACAACGGCAGCATCATTGATGAGATCGATGATGCAATCTTGAGCATTCAGGATCTCGGTGTGGGAAAGGATGTCATCATTACGTTTGATGACAATCACACGCTGACCTTCCAGAAGTTCGGCACAGGCGCCACGGGACTGACGTCGATTACGGATATCTTGAATGAATCCCATATAGTGATGGCGACTTGATCGACTGAACCGGACGGAACGACGCCCTCCCCATGACGGCGGGGAGGGTGTTGTCATTTCAGAGCGTCGGCTTCAGGTGTTGGCGACTTCGATATAGACAATGACCTTGTCGACCTTGGTGCCGTCGCTCGACAGCGGCAACAGGAGGGTTTCGCTGTCTTTGAGCAATCCGCTGCCGGAGGGCTTCTGCTCGGCGTCGTAGACGACGCGATGTTCGTCGATCACCAGGCGATAGTTTTCCAGCACATCGCCCAGCGACGTGCCATGATAGGCCTCGACGACGGTCTTGCCGGTAACGTCGGCTTGGCGCAGGGCGACGGAGCGGGAGCCGACCAGGCGGTAGACCAGGCGGCGCGGGTTTTCGAGCACGTCGACGATGATGATGCCGGGCAGCCAGCGCTTCATGTCGATCGGATCGAGATCGGCGCGCGACGGCATGGGACGATTGCCGCGCTTTTCGTTCCAATAATTGTAGAAGCCGGCCAGCAACGGGGAACAGGTCGTGAGGAACCCAAGCGAGGTCGAGCGGCGATAGTGACCCGATGCGGATTCTTCGCCTAAGGATGATTTCTGGTCCGGCCGGGCGATATCAAAGATGGTGGGATCCAATTGCTGCACGTCAGGCATCCATGGCAGCTGAATGCTCCAGGGCGCCGGTCAGTTGTCCGAGGCCCGTCTCCAGCTCATCCAGCATGATACCGAGCACGCGGTTCTCCACCTCGGCGATCCGGCATTGGCCGGTGACGGTCGCTTGATCGTGTCGTGGCGGGCGATGGCGGCGCGCCGGCAGATAGACGACATTGGGTGCGGTCCGACGAATGGCGCTTTGGCTGATCATTTCCAGCCGGCAGACAGCCTGGGCCGGTAGATCGGTCAGGCCATGCGCCGCGTCGGCGGCAACAAGCAGGGCCGCGGCAGCCTTGATCAGTCGTTCATCCGCATCGAGAATTGTGTCGCTGATCAGTGTCATGTCACGCTGCACGACTTCCTGCATGTCACTGGAGAGCGACGGCAGGAGCGGGCGCAGCCTGTCGTTGAGGCGCGGCCATTCCAGCGCATAGGCTGCCTGAATCTCGCGCAGACGGCGAAAGTTCGCCAGAACCTCCATCGCGGTCTCATGCAACGTCTGATCGTTCAACTTCGCCTCGCCGAATGCCAAGAGCCGACGGATGCGTCGCTCGCATGTCCGAGCATCGGTCAGGAAACAGAATAATCCTTTAACGCCGCACCGATTCGGCCGGAGAAATCGCCGTCGGCACACACGCGAGGTGCCGTTTCGCGACCAATTTCTGCCGGAACGTCTGATTATTGCCACTGACACCGGGTGTCCGTTAATCGCGCGGTGACGGGCCGGCTTGGTAAATGAAATGTTAGTGCCCGCTGCCGGTAGCGTCTGCTGCGATCGACGCCGTGGCGATTAGGCATGTGTTGTTGAGAAGAGGCCGACCGGCGGGCGCCGGTCGGCTGAGGTCACAGACAGAGGTCGTTCTGGAGTATCAGTGGGCGTGCTCGCAAGAGACGTCCGGATTCATGTCGGCGAAGACACCTTTCGGGTTCTTCTTCCAGGCCCAGACATGAAGCTCGTAAAATGCCGGCAGGCCATAGCGATTGGGCGTGTTGGTGAAGCTGAACAACTGGCCACCGAGATTGGCCGGGCCTTTGGTGGCGATGTATTCAACGGCGACCAGCTTCATTCTGCCGTCCTTCATCGGCTCGTACATCACGGCTTCGGGCTTATCGAGTTCGACCGTGTCGTTGATGAGGTTGGCGTTGACGTAGTGGACGCCCATGGCGCCGCCTTCAATGCCGCTGGTGCAGGGAATGGGGGCGTAGCCTTCCTTCACCGCGACCTTCATGTCTTCGAAGCGGGAGTTGGCCTTGCGGACCTGGTCCGGCAGGTTGCCGCCGTCGGCAGCGAGGGCGCAGGCGGCGCTGGTGAAGAACAGGGCGGATGCGGCGAGCCGCGCGATCGTCGTGTGTTTGCTCAACTTCAAATCTCCCGATGTTGTTCCTGGATGGTGAGCCGGGAAGCTAGGCGCGGCCGCATCAAGGGACATCGGGATACTTCCCCATTTTTTCTGAGGCCGCTCATGGGTCGGATTGCGCGACGAGAAGACAGTTGCAGGCGTGTCGGAGAATCGGTAAAACAATCGCAAATGCGAATCATTCGCATAATAGCGATGCCCGGATGGGGGCGCCGCTATCATTCATGTAGCGAGCCTGCACCGCCCGTCGGTTCCAGCAGGGCCAGCCAAGAGCACTCTTTCTTGATGGCGCCCTGGGGGACATATGTTGACGCGAACGGTATCGATTGTTGCGACCTTGATTTGCGGGCTGGCAGGGCCTGCATTGGCTGAACAACCCGCCGGATCCGGCGCCAATTCACAGGTGGCGCAGGATGGCGGCGCGACACCGCCCACGGAAGATCCGGCAGCCGCGCCGGCGGAAGAGCCGATCTTTCTGGAGCCGCTGACGGTCACCGGCACGAAGCTACCGACGCCGCGCAATGAGGTGCCGGCGACAATCGACGTGATCAGCGCCGAGGACCTGGAGCGCAGCCAGCCATCGACGCTTGGCGACATCCTGAACGATCTGCCTGGCGTGGAAGTGGAGGGCGGTCCCAAGGGATCGCAATCGCAGCCCAATATCCGCGGCTTCGGCGGTACCGGCTGGGGTTCGAACCGCGTCGTCACCACGATCGACGGCGCGCGGCAGAATACCGGCGCCGCCCATGGCGGCAGCATGTTCATCGATCCGGACGTGCTGAAGCAGGTTGAGGTGCTGAAGGGCACTGGCTCGACACTTTACGGCAGCGGGGCGATCGGTGGCGTGCTGGCGCTCACCACAAAGGATGCCGAGGATTTCCTGGATGATGGCGATACCTTCGGCTTCAAGGTGAAGGGGGGCTTCCATTCCGTGAATGACGAATGGCTGAGCAGCACGACGCTTGCGTACAAACCGGTCGAGCAGGTCGATTTCCTCGGCAATTTCACCTATCGCAATGGCGACGATTATGAAGGCGGCTCGGGCCGGAACATTGAGCACAGCTCGACCGATATCCAGAACGGCCTGGTGAAGCTTGGCATCAATCCCGCCGAAGGGCACCGCCTGGAACTGTCGGGGCTGATCTTCTCGGATGACGAAGACATCTTAGGCACGGATGTCGACAACGCCAATTTCGAGTACAGCGCCGATCACGAGATACGCAAGAGCACGGCGACAGCACACTACAGCTTTGACAGCCCCGATACCGATCTGGTCAATCTGCAGGCGACGCTCTATCGCGATGACACCGACATCAGGGATGACGGGAAGGATTACGACCGGGTCACGAAAACCGACCTCACGACCACCGGCTTAGACCTCTTCAACACGGCCGAGTTCGACACCGATTGGGCGCAACACGCCTTCACGCTGGGCACCGAGTATTATCATGATGCCGGCGAAGGTCGCGTCAATGGTGAAAAGCAGGGGCAGAATCCGGACGCGACGCAGGACGTCGTCGGCATCTATGCCCAGTATTCGATGAAGCTGTTTGATCAGCTCACCATCACGCCGGGCCTGCGCTGGGACTATTACCAGACCAATCCGGAAGGCAGCGACTTCGACGACCGCAATGATGACCGTCTGTCACCCAAGGTCGGGATCAACTGGCAGCCGCTCGAATGGGCGTCGCTCTATGGCAGCTATAGCCAGGGGTATCGCGCGCCATCGATCCGCGAAATGTACATCAGCGGTACTCATTTCGCGATCTTCGGGCCGTTCAACAACGTGTTTGTGCCGAACCCCAATTTGAAGCCGGAATCGACCGAAACCTGGGAGGGTGGCATTCGTCTGGATTTCGAAGACGTCCTCATGGCCCATGACTCGCTGCGCTTCAATGCGGCCTACTACAATACCGACGCCAAGAACTTCATCGATGGCGATGTGACGATGGATTTCGGTACCTTTACCTTCACGACGACGCCGGTCAACGTGCCGCGGGCGGAGATCGAAGGTGCCGAGATCAGCCTCGCCTATGATTCCGACTATGTGTTCTTTGGCGGCAGCTATGCGCGCATCCGCGGTGACAACAAGACGGATGACGAACCGCTGACCTCGATCCCGGCGGACAAGCTGATGCTGACCATCGGCGGCAAGATCCCGGCACTCGACCTCAGTGCCGGCATCACCAACGAGATCGCCTGGGCGCAGGACCGCGTCGCGGATGAGACTCTCGCGGTCGATGGGTATCACGTCGTCGGTTTGTTCGCGAGTTGGGTCCCCGATGAGGGGCCGCTGGCCGGGTTCCGGGTCGATGCCGGTATCGAAAACCTGTTTGACAATTCCTATGAGCGCTATCTCGCCCTCGAAGAGGCGCCAGGGCGCGATTACCGGGTCGCCGTCAGTTATTCGGCATCATTCTAAACAAGGGAGCAGGGCCTATGTCCGCCACCGAACCAACCAACTCGTCGCCGAACCCGGACTTGCGGAACGACATCGCGCGGCGTTGGGCGGCATCAAAAGCGACGACTCCGCATTTGCGGGCGCGCGAAGCCGCTGAGCAGCTGGGTATCAGCGAGGCGCAATTGGTGGACAGCCAGGTCGGCCAAGGAACGCTGCGATTGAAGACGGATTGGCCGGCCTTCTTCGCGGCCCTGCCGGGTCTCGGTCGGGTCATGGCGCTGACGCGCAATGAGGAAGCGGTCCACGAGCGCCGCGGCACCTTTGAACCGGCAAGCTTCGAAGGGCATGTCGGCCTGGTCCTGGGGCCGGATATCGATTTGCGCATCTTCCTCAGCCATTGGCGCTTTGCTTTCGCCGTCGAGGAGAGCGGGCCAAAGGGTGTGCGTCGCAGCCTGCAGGTCTTCGACGCGGAAGGTGTCGCGGTTCATAAGATCTATGCCGAAGAAACCACGGACATCGCGGCTTGGCAGGCATTAGTTGCCAACCTGGCGATGGAGCTTAGCGTGGCGCCGCTGGTCGTCGAACCCAAGGCGCCGGAGAAGCCCAAGGTCAACGCCGAGGTCGATCGTGACGCGTTCCTTGCCGAATGGGCGGCGATGCAGGATACACATGAGTTCTTCGGTTTCCTGCGGCGACATAAGATCGAGCCGACAGACGCCTTCCGTCTGGCTGAGGGCCGCTTCACGACGCGCTTGTCGACACAGGGGACAAATGACTTGCTGGTAGGGGCCTCAAGCGGCGGCGTGCCGATCATGGTCTTTGTCGGCAATCCTGGCCTGATCCAGATCCATACTGGTCCGGTGAAGCGGATTGAGCGCATGGGGCCGTGGCTCAATGTGCTGGACCCGGAATTCAATCTGCATCTGCGCGAGGATCGCATCGCCGAGACCTGGCTGGTGCGCAAGCCGACGGTTGACGGCGTCGTGACATCGGTCGAGGTCTTCAATGCTGAAGGTGGCCGTATCGGCACCTTCTTTGGCAAGCGCAAGCCGGGCGAGCCGGAACTTGAAGCCTGGCGCAAACTTGCCGAAGGCTTGGCGACGAATCCCGGTGCACCCCTGGCCGGGGCTGCCTGAACATGGGGACTTTCAAAATCGGCCGGCGCGCATTTCTGATCGGTGCAGGTCTCGTGGCGGCAATGCCGACGGGCCGTGCGCGGGCGGCGGCCAAACGGATTGTTTGCGCGGGCGGGGCGATGACCGAGATTGTCTTCGCCCTGGGCCATGGCGACAGCGTGGTAGCGGTCGATACGACGAGCTGGTTCCCCTATGAACGGGTGAGCAAGCTGCCGAAGATCGGCTATCTGCGCATGCTGGCGGCGGAAGGGGTGCTGTCGACGCAGCCCGATCTGATCCTGGCCGATCATGATGCCGGGCCCCCGGACGTCATGCGGCAATTGCAGAGCATGAAGATCAACCTGCATCAGTTCGATGAGAAGTCGACGGCGGAAACGGTCGGCGCCAAGATCAATTTCGTCGGCGATGCACTAGGCGAGACCGACAAAGCGCGTGAGGTTTCGACGGCTTATGAATCGGATTTGCAGACCCTGCAGGTTGCGGTCGGCAAACTGACGGCCAGGCCGAGTGTGCTGTTCTTGCTCAACGCAGCCTCCAACGGTTTGCGCGGGGCGGGTGCCGGTACCGGCGCCGACGACATCATTCGCCTGGCCGGTGGCAGCAATGCCTTTGCTGCGGCCAGGGGCTATCAGTCGGTGTCGCCGGAATCGGCACTGACGGCCGATCCAGCCTTTATCCTGCTGATGCAGGAGACGCTGGACGAGATGGGGGGCATTGAGCAGGTGAAGGCCTTGCCTGCCTTGGCCCATCTCAAGGCCGTTGCTGAGGGCCGGATTATCGCCCTGCATGGCAGTTATCTGTTGGGCTTCGGCCCGCGCACGGCGCATGCGGCCTGGGAATTGGCTGCGCAACTGCATCCGAATGAGGCCCTGCCGGCCCTGCCGAAGCGGCCATGGCTCGGCACATGACGGCTTGGGTGCTGGCCCGGGCCGGATCCGCCGCTGGGCGAGGGTCGGTGGTGCCGCTGCTGCTTTCCCTTGCCGTTCTGGGCAGTCTCGTGCTCGCCCTTCTGATCGGCCCCACCATGATCGTCCCTGGCGACGTGTGGGACAGCCTGGCGACTGCCCTTGGATCGAAGGCGGCGATGGTCGATGAAATGACGGCGCGCGTGGTCCTGGATCTGCGATTGCCCCGCGCGCTGATGGCGGTCATGGTGGGTGCCGTGTTGGCTGGTGGTGGCGCCATCACGCAGGGGCTGTTTCGCAATCCGCTGGCGGACCCTGGCTTGATCGGCGTTTCGGGCGGCGCGGCGTTGGCAGCGGCAAGCTACATTGTCTTTGGTGCAGCTTTGCTGGGGCAGAGCGGGGCAGCGCATTATCTTGCGATGCCGATCATCTCGTTCTGCGGTGGGTTGGCAACGGTTGCCATCATCCGGCGCCTGTCGATCCAGGACGGGCGCACCGATGTGGCGACGATGTTGCTGGCCGGCACGGCGATCAATGCCGTTGTCTTTGCCGGTATCGGCTTGCTGACCGTCATCAGCGATGATGCGCAATTGCGTTCGATCACCTTCTGGACATTGGGCAGCCTTAGCGGGGGCGGATGGAGTTCGCTCGCCATAGTGATGCCGGTCGGACTGGCGACGGTCGCCGCCGGTTTTCTCGCCGCACGCGTGCTTGACGGCATGATGTTGGGAGAGGCCGAGGCCTATTGCCTGGGCTTTCGCGTCGAGACGGCCAAGCGGTTGCTGATCTTCTTCGTCGCGGCAGGCGTCGGCGCCTGCGTGTCCTTCACCGGGTTGATCGGCTTTGTCGGCATCATCGCCCCCCATATGGCGCGCGTGCTGCTGGGGCCGATGCACCGGGGCCTTATTGTGGCTTCGGCACTGATGGGCGGCCTGCTGCTGGTTCTTGCCGACACATTGTGCCGGACATTGATCGCGCCGGCCGAGCTGCCGATCGGTGTCATTACCAGCCTGATCGGCGCGCCGGTTTTTCTCGCCCTGCTGCTCAGCCGGCGGCGGATGGGACGGCTATGATCGTTGCGGATCGGATATTTCGCCGGGCCGGCGGCTTGCGGGACCTCTCCTTTGCGCTGGGGAGCGGTGGCGTAACGGCGATCATCGGCGCCAACGGTGCCGGCAAATCGACATTGCTCGAGATTCTCGCCGGGCGGAAAAAGGCCGATGCCGGCCGGGTGATCTTTGCCGATCGCGAGATCGGCGATTGGGATGTGCGGATGCTGGCGCGCCAGCGCGCGTTCCTGCCGCAATCGGCTGATGTCGCCTTTGATGTCGCGGTCGACGATCTGGTGGCGCTGGGGCGGGCACCCTATCCGGAAGAGGGTGCCGCCGCTGAGGCTGAAGCGGTTGAGGCGTCCCTTATATCGGCGCAGGCTGGGCATCTCAGTGGGCGTCGTTACCACCGGCTGTCGGGCGGCGAGCGCCAACGCGTGCAACTGGCGCGGGCGCTTGCGCAGGTCTGGCGGCGAAACGAGGGAGAGCCGCGCCTGCTCATACTCGACGAGCCCACGGCAAGCCTCGATCCCGGACATCGGTTGTCGATCATGCGCATGCTGCGCGGGCTGTCGGCCAGTGGGGTGACCGTGCTGCTGGCGCTGCATGACCTCAATGACGCCGCGCGCTTTGCCGATCATGTGCTTTTGTTGCACGAAGGACGCCTGCTGGCATCCGGCCGGCCGTATGAGGTGCTGACGCCCGATTTGCTTGCAGAAGCTTATGGCGCGGAGGTCGACATGATGACAGCCGCAGATGGGGCGGCGGTCATTCTTTTTCGCTGACGGATACGGGGTTATTGCTGCGCGGGGCCGGGAACTTTGGCTTGTCGCGTCTGTTTTAGACCGGTGCCAGAGTGAGAGGAGCCGACAACATGAGCATTCGCGAGATCGACTTGAGCCGCAAGCATATCGCCGTCTTGCGCGGCTTGATCCTAAATCCCGCCCATGCGCCGATTGACGGCATGTGCCTTGATGAATTGCGAATGATGGCGCTGATCCAGCCCGTTGGCGGTGGCTATGCCCTCACGGCCGCAGGACACGAGAAATTGCAAGCTGAGTTGATGGCCGCCGACATGCGCGAGCAAACGTGGAGTGCTGGCGCGGCTGTGGCAGCAGAATAAGCGTTCTTCTGGGTTGCGTCAGGCGGCACGTGAAAGCGGTGCCGCCTTTTTCATGCCCTTAACCCAGGAAGAGCTGCAGCAGCAGCCAAAAATTGGCGGCGACGATGACGACGAAAAGGCTCCAGGCAATCGCCTGCAGCAAGAGCGGGCTGGCAAATGGGCCCATGGTCTGGCGGCTGCTTGTGAGGCGGATCAGCGGATAGATCGCGAAGGGCAGCTGCAGGCTGAGGACGACCTGGCTCATCACCAGGAGACGACCGACGGAATCTTCCCCCAGCCACAGCACACCGGCCAGCGCCGGAATGAGGGCAAGGCCCCGGGTGATCAGGCGGCGCTGGTAGCAGGGGATCTTGAGATCGAGAAAACCTTCCATGATGACCTGGCCGGCGACCGTGCCGGTGAAGGTGGAACTCTGCCCCGATGCCAGCAAAGCAACACCGAAGAGGATGCTGGCCGCAGCCGTCCCGGCGATGGGTTCCAGCAGCCTATAGGCGTCCTCGATCTCGGCCACCTCGGTGGCGCCGGTGGCATGAAAGGCGGCGGCGGCCAGGACCAGGATGGCGGCATTGATGAAGAAGGCGAGTGCCAGCGAGAGAGCGACGTCGAGCGTTGCGAAGTTGATTGCCGATTTCTTGGCCGCCTGCGAATTGCCGCTGACGCGGGTCTGCACCACCGAGGAATGCAGATAGAGGTTATGCGGCATTACCGTCGCCCCCAGGATGCCGATGGCGAGGTAGAGCGCATTGGTATCGGTAACGACGATGGGGCTGGGGATGAGCCCTTTGGCGATTTCGATGAAATCCGGGCCGACCAGGACCAGTTCCACCAGGAAACAGATGGCGATGGTGGCGATGAGGCCGAGGACGATGGCCTCCAATCGCCTGAAGCCGCGGCCCTGAAGCCCCAGAACGATGATCGTATCCAGCCCGGTAATGACGATGCCCCAGGCAAGCGGCAGGCCGAACAACAGCTTCAACGCCAGTGCGCAGCCCAAAACTTCAGCGACATCGCAGGCGATGATGGCGATTTCGGCGCAGAGCCACATGAACTTCGCCGTCGCGGGCTTGTAGGCATCGCGGCTGGCACGGGCAAGGTCCTTGCCGGTGACGATGCCGAGCCGCAGGCTCAATGTCTGGAGGACAATCGCGGCGAGGCTTGAGAGCAGGACGACGAAGAGGAGATCATAGCCGAAGCGGGAACCCGCCTCGATATCAGTCGCCCAATTGCCGGGGTCCATGTAGCCCACGGAAATCAGCAGACCCGGACCGGCGAATTTGAGCAGGCGGCGCCAGACGGGGAGCGCCGGATCGATGAAGACGGAACCGCGGACTTCGGACGGGCAGAAGGGGGCGGTGGCGCGGGTGGGGAGTTTGAACATCGCCGCCATCTGGCCTGACCTCCGTCCGGAGATCAAGCCAGTGCGACGGTCGGGGCGACGTGTTTTAGATGGAATCGACCATCACCAATTCGGTGTCTTCAAGGGCCGTCACGCGGATGACCGCTTCGTCCTTGATGGCCAGGCCGTCACGGGCCTCCGCCTTGACACCATTCACCTCGATCCTGCCCGTGGCCGGGACGAGATAGGCGTGGCGCCCGTTACCCAGGGCATATTCGGTCGTATGGCCCGCCTTCAACGTGGCGCCGAGGACACGGGCCTCGGTGCGGATCGGCAGGGCTTCGACATCCGTCTCGTAGCCGCTGGCAAGCGTCACGAAACGGCCGGCGCGATCACCTTTCGGGAAGGGCTTGGCGCCCCAGCTGGGTGCCGTGCCGCGCCCCGAGGGCAGTATCCAGATCTGGAAGATGCGCGTCGTCTCGTCTTCCAGGTTGTATTCGGCATGGCGGATGCCGGTGCCGGCACTCATGACCTGAACATCGCCGGCGACCGTGCGGCCCTTATTGCCTTCGCTGTCTTGATGGCTGATCGCCCCTTCGCGGACATAGGTGATGATCTCCATATCGGCATGGCCATGGGGCGGGAAGCCGCTCTTGGGCGCGATCGTGTCATCGTTCCAGACGCGGAGGGCGCCCCACGCCATGCGGTCGGGATCATAGTAATCGGCGAAGGAGAAATGGTGCTTGGCGTCGAGCCAGCCGTGATGGGCGCCGCCGAGGGAGTTGAAGGGACGTAAGTTGATCATGGCTTTGCTTCCTTGTTCTCGCCGGCTGCTTCGGTTGCGCCGGCTTCGTTCATGGCAACAAGATGGGGCCAATCAATTGTTTCTGAAATAGGCAATGTAGAAACGAGTTGTTGCGTATGGTGCAACAATGGGACTTGCTCTGGGCAGCGCCCGAAAAAACAGGCAGCATGTGCCAAGGGATTGAATCGGGGGCATTTATGTTCAGGCATTGGCTGGGGCTGCTGGGTTTGCTGGCGATGCTGGGGACGAGCGGGTCGGCCCAGGCGCAGACCACGGATGGGCCGGCCGGCCCGCCACCCAAGGTGCAGGAACTGCTGCAACTGCTGGACGACCCGACGGTGCGCGATTGGGTGGCGCAGCAAAAGGCGCCGGACACTGCCCAGGCCGCAGCACCCGCCGCTTCGGGCGATATGATGGCACCCAGCAGCTATATGGACCGGCGCCTAGTCGAGATCCGCCAGCATATCGGCAATCTGGTCATGACCGTGCCGAACATGCCGGCCGAGTTTACGCGGGCGCGCGATATCCTGATGGTCGAGTTCGAGGATCGCGGGATCGTCCAGATTGTGTCGCTGATCGTCGGGTTCCTGGCGCTGGGCTTTCTGGCCGAATGGCTGTTCCGGTACGCGACGCGGGGCCTGCAGCGCTGGATCGTCACCGTGCCGCTGGGGACCGTGGGCGAGCGATTGCGCGCCGCCGGCATCCGCATGTCTTTCGGCCTGGGCCTGGTGATCGCCTTTGCCATCGGCAGCGTGGGCGCTTTTCTGGCGTTCACCTGGCCACCCTTGCTGCGCGAGATCGTGCTGGGTTACCTCAGCGCCTGCCTGGTGCTGCGGATTGCACTGGTCGTCGGGCGTTTCCTCCTGGCGCCAGGCGGTGAACGCTTCCGCCTGGTGCCTATCAATACGGTGGCCGCATGGTTCTGGTATCGGCGCATTACCTTGGCCGTCGGCTGGCTGGCGATCGGCTGGGTGACTGTCGGCCTGCTCGGCACGCTGGGCCTTTCCTTCAGCTCGCGCGTGCTGATCGCCTACATCTTGGGGTTGATGCTGCTGGCGATCGGCATCGAATCGACCTGGCGGCGACCGCCGGCGGCGCTGCACCCTGAGGAACCGCCGGCGCATGACCATGGCCGGCTGACCAACTGGCTGATCACGGCCTATTTCTCTGTGCTGTGGCTGCTTTGGGTCGCTTCCGCCATGCCGACCTTCTGGCTGGGTGTGGCGGTCGTGGGGCTGCCGGCGGCCTTGCGCGGCATGCGCCACGCCGTCAACCACATCCTGCGCCCTGCCGGTGCCGCGAGTGCGCAGGGAAATGTCCGCGGCGTGCCCGAAGTGGCGCTGGAACGGGGCCTCCGCGCCTTGCTGATCATCGCGGCGGCGCTGTTGCTGGCCAAGGCGTGGCATGTCGATCTCATCGCCATGACGATGCAGGATACCTTGGGGACACGCCTGACGCGCGGCCTGTTGAGCGCCATCGTGATTGCCCTGGTGGCCGAGTTCCTGTGGCACTTCGCGCGCGCCGTCATCGATGCAAAATTGTCAGGCACGCAAGCCAACAGCCATATCGACAATGAGGAGGTTCGCCGGCAGGCGCGCCTGCGTACCTTGCTGCCGATCCTGCGCAACGTCCTTTTCGTCATCATCCTGGTCATTGCCCTGCTGATGATCCTGTCATCGATGGGCATCGAGATCGCACCGCTGATCGCCGGTGCCGGTGTCGTCGGCGTCGCGGTGGGCTTTGGTGCGCAGACGCTGGTCAAGGACATCATCAGCGGCATGTTCTTCCTGCTCGACGATGCGTTCCGCGTCGGCGAGTACATCCAGAGCGGCAGCTATAAGGGCACGGTCGAATCCTTCAGTCTGCGTTCGGTGAAACTGCGGCATCATCGCGGCCCGCTCTACACGGTACCGTTCGGCGAACTGGGGGCGGTGCAGAACATGAGCCGTGACTGGGTCATCGACAAGCTGACGATCGGCGTCACCTATGACACGGATCTCGAGAAAGCGCGCAAGCTGATTAAGGAAGTGGGCAAGGAACTCGCGGCCAATCCCGAATACGCGCCGCATATCATCGAGCCGCTGAAGATGCAGGGCGTCGAGGAATTCGGCGATTATGCGATTCAGATTCGCATGAAGATGATGACGAAGCCTGGCGAGCAATTCGTCATTCGCCGCAAGGCTCTGGCGGCCATCCGCACGGCCTTTAACGAGAACGGCATCAACTTTGCGCAGCCAACGGTGCAGGTCGCGGGCGGGGCTGAGCATATAAGTTCGGCGGCCGCCAAGCAGGTACTGGATCTCGCGGCACCAGCAGCCGGTGACGGCTGACCGCTGCCCTTGACTTCCCCAGTCCGACTGGGGCAATAAGACATATTGTATGACAAAAAATGTGCGGGATCAGGCGACGGCTCAGCACAAAGAAAAAACAATGTCGCAACCGGCTGCAACGGCCGGAAGAATGCCGGGAGGATAAAGCGGTGCTCATCAAGCGCGAGGCCGGACGGCCATTTTTGCGGCGCAGCATTCACAGCCAGATACTGAATGAAGTGGGCGAGCGAATCGTTGGTGGCGTGTTCATGCCCGGCGACGTCCTGCCCAGCGAAAATGCCCTGTCGGATGAATTCAAGGTCAGCCGGCCGGTCATGCGCGAGGCGATCAAGGTGCTGGCAGCCAAGGGCCTGGTCGATCCGCGACCCAAGATTGGGACCCGTGTGCGCGGTCGCGAACAATGGAACATGCTGGACCCCGATATCCTCAATTGGAGCTTCGCCTCGCGCGAGGCAGAGCAATACGCGATCCATCTTTCCGAATTGCGGCGCGTTCTTGAGCCCGAGGCGGCGGCGCTTGCTGCCGAACGGGCGACGCCGGCGCAGATTGAAAAGATCGCTGAAGCCTATGCCGGCATGGAACGGTGTCCGGAGGATACCCCCGAACACATTGTCCATGATCTTGCTTTCCATCAGGGGATCCTGGAGGCAACGAACAATCCTTTCGTCAGTTCGACCGGCCATGTCATCGAATCCGCGCTGCTTTTCAGCTTCAAGCTGTCGAGCCAGATCGAAGGTGCGCGTGCGGAAGCTGTGCCGCTGCATGGCGATGTCTTGAGGGCGATCCAGCGCAAGGACGCAGCCGCCGCCCGGAAAATGATGGCGCAACTCATCGACGACGCCTGGGCCGATATTGTCGGGCACATGGCCAAGCGCGATGCCAATCGGCGGGCGCGCACGGAGCGCCAGGGCGGGGAATAGGGCTTTTTTTTGAGAGGATCGTCGGCGTCATCACGACGATCGAAATTTTGCGCACCAATAGATGACCAACGAAAGATATGGAGGAACGACATGAGCTTTCGCGTGAAACTGCTGTCCTTGGCAGCGATCGGCCTGTGCATGAATGCGGGTGTGGCACTCGCTGATACGGCTTCGGCCAAGATTGCGCTTTCCAACAACTACGCTGGCAATTCCTGGCGCCAGGCGATGCTGAAGAGCTGGGAGAAGGTGACCGGCCAGGCGGTGAAGGACGGCGTGGTGGCGGAAGCCTCCGCCTTCACAACCTCGGAAAACCAGGTGACCGAGCAGGCCGCACAGATTCAGAACCTGATCCTGCAGGGCTACAACGCCATCGTCATCAATGCCGCGTCACCGGACGCCCTCAACGGTGCCGTGAAGCAGGCCTGCGATGCCGGCATCATCGTGGTTTCCTTCGATGGCATCGTGACCGAGCCCTGTGCCTGGCGCATCGCGGTCGATTTCAAGCAGATGGGCGCCATTCAGGTCGACTACCTTAACGAACGCATCCCCGATGGCGGCAACGTGCTGGAAATCCGCGGCCTCGCTGGCGTCTTCGTCGACGATGCGATCCATTCCGGTATCGAAGCGGGCGTTGCCAAGCACAGCAAGTTCAAGATCGTAGGTTCAGTCCACGGCGATTGGGCGCAGGAAGTGGCGCAGAAGGCCGTTGCCGGCATTCTCCCCTCGCTTCCCGAGGTAAAGGCTGTGGTGACACAGGGTGGCGACGGTTATGGCGCAGCGCAGGCCTTCAAGGCTGCCGGCCGACCGACGCCACTCATCATCATGGGCAACCGCCAGGATGAACTGGCCTGGTGGAAGGAACAGAAGGACGCCAATGGCTATGAGACCATGTCGGTCTCGATCGCCCCGGGCGTCTCGACGCTGGCCTTCTGGGTGGCGCAGCAGATCCTCGATGGCAAGGACGTGCCGAAGGATCTGACCGTCCCGTTCCTGCAGATCAACCAGGCGGATCTGGAAAAGAGCCTTGAGACCACCGAGAAGGGCGGCGTCGCCAATGTCGAGTATTCGCTCGACGACGCCCAGAAAGTGATCGCAGGCAAGTAATGATGACGGGCGCCGTGAGTGAGACTGTCCATCTGGCGGGTGTTGCCAAAAGCTATGGCGCGGTGCGCGCCTTGGCGGGGGTCGATCTCACGGTATCGCCTGGCGAATGCTTAGGATTGGTCGGACATAACGGTGCCGGCAAGTCGACCCTGATGGGTGCGCTTGCCGGCACGTTGGTTCCCGATAGCGGCAGCATCTCGGTGGGCGGAACGGACATTTCTGCGCATTACAACGTTGCCGCGGCCCATCAGCACGGTATTCGCTGCGTGTTTCAGGAACTATCGCTCTGCCCCAATCTGACGGTCGCGGAGAATGCGCGCATTTTCCACCGCACATTGACGGGGTGGGGGTGGCGTAAGCGGGCTTCGCAGTTGATCGGTGCCAAGCTCGACGAGATTTTCCCGGGCCACGATATCGCGCCTGGTGACATCGTCGGAGACCTCCCGATCGGCCGGCGCCAGATGGTGGAGATTGCCCGTGCCTTCACCGTGACGGATGCGCCGCTGCGGTTGGTCATCCTGGACGAGCCGACCTCGTCGCTCGATGCAGTGACGGCGGAACAGCTGCTGACATTCGTGCGCAGGCAAGTGGCGCAGGGGCTCAGCATCATCCTCATCTCCCATATGCTGGGTGAAATTCTCGGCAGTTCCAGCCGGATCGTGGTGATGAAGGACGGTGCGGTCGTTGCCGCGCGTGAGGCCGGCACTTTCACGCGCGACTCACTGGTCGCGGCAATGGGCACTGTCGCCGAACAGAAACCGGCTCAAGCCACTCCCGGGACCGGATTCCGTCGGGCGGCCGATGCGGTTGTCGATGCCAGACCTGCAGCCCAGCTCGATGATCGGAAGCTGATGGCGCATAAGGGCGAGATTGTGGGGCTTGCCGGCTTGGCAGGGCACGGCCAGACCCGCATGCTGCTGCAGATATTCGCCAATGCCAAGAAACGTTACACCGAGACCAAGGTGGCCGCACCCGTGGCGCTGATCGCCGGCGATCGGCAGAGCGATGGGATCTTTCCGCTTTGGTCGATCGCGGAGAATGTCACGATCGGGTCGCTGGGAAGTATGGTCAAACGGGCATTAATCGACCAGACGGCGACCGAGACGATGGCTGCCGCGTGGCATCGGAAATTGCGGATCAAAACCCCGGATATGAATCATAACATCCTCTCGCTCTCTGGCGGCAACCAGCAGAAGGCTCTCTTTGCGCGTGCACTCGGGTCGAATGCCCAGATCGTCTTGATGGACGACCCGATGCGCGGCGTCGATGTCGGCACCAAGCTCGAAGTCTATGATCTTATCAAGGAAGAGGCGCGCGGGGGTCGGACGTTCCTTTGGTATACGACCGAGATCGACGAGCTTGGCAATTGCGATCATGTCTATGTCTTCCGCAACGGGCAGATTGTCGATGATATTCCCCGGGTCGAATTGACCGAGGATCGGGTCTTGCGCGCTTCGTTCCACGAGGTGGCGTGACGATGCTGCCGGTGACGATTCTGCGTGGGACGTTGAATGCGCGCCTGTTGCGCAATGCACTGCCGGCCTTGTCGCTGGGGGCCGTCCTTACCGCGATTTTTATTATTCAGCCGAACGCGATGAGCTATTTCGGCCTCAACCTGATGCTGCAGTACGCCGTGCCGATCGCACTTGCCACCATTGCCCAGATGTTCGTCATCACGGTCAATGATCTCGACCTGTCGATCGGCGCGTTCGTCGGCCTCGTTGCCTGTATCGGCGCCACTTATCTGCATGAGACGCCTACGCTTGGCCTGTTGATGCTGCTGGGCTGTATCGCGGTCTATGCGGCGATGGGCGCCCTCATCCATTTGCGCGATCTACCGTCGATCGTGGTGACACTCGGCATGTCCTTCGTGTGGTTGGGCATAGCGGTGCTGATCCTGCCAACGCCGGGCGGCAAGTCGCCGGAATTCATCAAGGCGCTGATGGGCGTCAAGGTTCCCGGCATCCCGTTTCCGATCATTGCGGCAGCGGCCATCGCCCTGGTCGTGCATTTGATGCTGATGAATTCGTCCTATGGCGCGGTCCTGCGCGGGGCCGGTGGCAATCCCAAGGCGTTGGCCCGGGCCGGGTGGTCGATGCTGGGCATCAAAATGACGATGTTTGCCATGGCGGGAGTCTTTGGCGTGCTTTCCGGCCTGTCGCTGGTCGGCCTCACGACCTCTGGCGACGCCCACATAGCCGACCGCTATACGCTCTATTCGATTGCCGGCGCGATCCTGGGCGGCGCTGAATTCGTCGGTGGACGCATCTCGCCAATCGGCGCCGTGCTCGGCGCATTGACCCTGACCTTGACCGGCTCGTTCCTCATTTTCCTGCGCATATCGCCGGACTGGCAGATCGGTGCGCAAGGGGCGATCCTCATCATCGTTCTCGCCTTGCGCGCGTTGATCAGCCGGGGAGAACGGCGATGATATCGATCGGCAGCGTCATCTATTTCCTGCGGACGCGAGACTGGATCTGGTCCTTTGTGGCGACCGCCGCCGTCTGGCTGGCGACCATTCTGTTCACCGGCGGGCAGGGCGGCGGCGAGATGCTGACCGCAGCACTTTCCTTTGCCACCTTCACCATCATCGTCGGCATCGGCCAGATGTTCGTCATCACGACGGGACCGGGCAATGTCGATCTCTCCATTCCGGCGACGATGGCGCTGTCCGGGGCGATCACGACCAAGATCATGGATACCCAGGACGGCATGATCCTGACCGGCTTTGCCGTCGCGATCGGTGTCGGCCTGGCGGTCGGATTGTTCAATTACGGTCTCATCCGCCTGCTGCGGATTCCGCCGATCATTGCGACGCTGTCGGCAAGTTTCCTGGTGCAATCGACGGCCATCGCCTATGGCCGGGGACTGCGCATCAAGCCGCCGCCCGCCTTGGCCGATTTTACCACCGCTGAGGTCGCCGGTATTCCCATCCTGGCCATTTGCGGGATCATTTTTACGGCGATCATGGGTGTTGTTCTGGCGCGAACCTATTACGGCCGTTCGGTCCTGGCGGTCGGGCAGAACATGCGGGCGGCGTGGCTTGCCGGTATTCCGGTCGAGCGGACGCGGCTTGCGACCTATGTGCTGAGCGCGGTGTTGGCGGCATTGAGCGGATTGCTGCTGTCGGGCTTTTCCGGGGGTTCCTCGCTCAACATGGGCGAAGAGTATCTTTTGGCCTCGATTGCGGTCGTCGTCATCGGCGGCACATCCGTGGCCGGTGGCCGCGCCAATGTGCCGGGCATATGGGGTGCCGCGCTCTTCATGTATCTTTTGGTGACGATGCTGAACACCTATGGCGCCAGCGCCGGTTTGCGTCTCATCATGACAGGCTTGATCATCATCGGCGTGATAACGCTGGCCGGGAGCGGCGCGCAGAAGCGCTGACCTTGGCTGGCCGTTTTTGACAGGAAGACATCATGGATATTTCACTGACACCGGCCAATGTGTTGCCCAACGACGGTACGGCCGGCACTTTGATCGGCCGCGCCTGGGTGCCCGGCAACCCGGCTGGCCCGAGCGTCGTGCTGGTGAGCGGCACCGAGTTGAAGGACCTTTCCAAATCCTTCGCGACCATGGCGGCCGTGCTGGCTGAAAAAGATCCGACTGCGGCGGTGCAGGCCGCCGCGGCGTCAGCGCCATCGCTGGGCAGCCTTGAAGCCTGCCTTGCCAATACGCCGAGCGGTAAACGCGACCCCCACAAACCCTATCTTTTGGCGCCGACCGATCTGCAGGCCATCAAGGCCTGCGGCGTGACATTCGCCGCCAGCATGCTGGAGCGCGTCATTGAAGAACGCGCCAAGGGCGATCCGACGGCGGCCGAAGGCATTCGCCAAGTCATCGCCAAGGAAATCGGTGGCGATCTGCGGCGCATCAAGCCGGGCTCGGCCGAGGCCGAGACGCTGAAGCAGGCCCTCATCGAGCGGGGCATGTGGTCGCAATATCTTGAAGTCGGCATCGGGCCGTATGCCGAGGTCTTCACCAAGTCGCAGCCGATGTCGGCCGTGGGAACGGGTGCGGATATCGGCATTCATCCGGAATCGAGCTGGAACAATCCTGAACCGGAAATCGTGCTGGTGATTGACCCGACCGGCCGGATCGTCGGCGCAACCTTGGGCAATGATGTCAATTTGCGCGATTTCGAAGGCCGTTCGGCCCTGCTTCTGGGGCGCGCCAAGGACAACAATGCGTCGGCTGCCTTGGGGCCGTTCATCCGCCTGTTCGACGCAACCTTCACCATCGATGACCTGCGCCAGGCGGAACTGTCGGTCAAGGTGACCGGCCTCGATCAGTTCATCCTCGATGACAAATCGTCGATGAACCAGATCAGCCGCGACGTCACGGATCTTGCCAAACAGACGTTGAGCCGCAATCACCAATACCCGGATGGGCTGGTCCTCTATGTCGGCACCATGTTCGCGCCGATCAAAGATCGCGGCGCGCCTGGCATGGGCTTCACCCACAAGATCGACGATGTCGTCACCATCGCGACGCCCAAGCTCGGCGCGCTCGTCAATCGCGTGCGCCTGACGACCGAGGTCGAACCGTGGACCTTCGGCACCGGCGCACTGATGAAAAATCTGGCGCAGCGCGGGTTGCTCTGACACTGATTGCAAGGGAGGAAAGCATGACCATTCAACATGTCGGTCTCATCGGTGCCGGGCTCATGGGCCACGGCATCGGCAAGAATATTCTGGCCAAGGGCTTCAAGCTCTCCGTCCTTGCGCATCGCAATCGCAAGCCGGTCGAGGACTTACTGGCCAAGGGCGCCAAGGAGGCGAAGAGCCCGGCGGAATTGGCGGCCGCTTGCGACATGGTGATCACGGTCGTCGGCAATTCCACCCAAATGGAAGACATCGTGCGGCGCCCGGATGGATTGCTCGCTGGATTGAAGTCCGGCGGCATCGTCGCCGATTGCACGACCGCCCAGCCGGATTCGACCGTGACGCTCGCGGCGGAAGTTGCTGCCAAAGGCGGTCGCTTTGTCGATATCCCGATGACAAGAACGCCCAAGGAAGCGGAGGCCGGGAAGCTTGGCCTGATGACGGGGGGCGATCCGGCGACGCTGCAGGAAATCCGGCCGGTCCTTGATTGCTTTGCCGACACGGTGGTCTATTGCGGCGCTGTTGGTGCTGCGCATAAGGCCAAACTCATCAACAACATGCTGTCCCTGGGTTATGCGGCGGTGACGGCCGAGGCCCTGACCGCGGCCAAGAAATCCGGCGTCGATCTCAACGCCCTGCGCCAGATCGTGACGGCGGGCGGCGCCAACAGTGTCATGTTCCAGCGCCTTGCCGCCTATCAGATCGACGGCGACAACACGCAGCTGCAATTCGCCATCGCCAATGCCCAGAAGGATGTGCGCTACTTCCTGCAGATGGCGGAAAACCTGCCGGTATCGACCTTCGTTGCTTCGGCCATCCACCAGCTCTATGCCATGTCGAATGCTGCCGGCATGGGGCAGAACTATGTTCCGGAAGTGATCGACGTGCTGACGTCGCTCAGCGACAAGGCGCTGGCAAAGGGGCGGTGATCGCGGGTGCAATGACGGAGCGCCGCTCTCTCGGAGAATGGGATTACATCGTCGTCGGAGCCGGTTCGGCAGGATGTGTCCTTGCCAATCGGTTGTCTGCCGATCCGGCGAACCGCGTCTTGCTGCTCGAAGCCGGCGGCAAGGATGATTACATCTGGATCCATATCCCGGTCGGCTATCTCTATTGCATGAACAACCCCCGCACGGATTGGGGGTTCAAGACCGTGCCGCAGGCCGGCCTCAATGGCCGTGCCTTGAACTATCCGCGCGGCAAGGTGCTGGGTGGCTGCTCGTCGATCAACGGAATGATCTATATGCGCGGTCAGGCGCAGGACTATGACGGCTGGCGGCAGCTCGGCAATCCGGGCTGGGCGTGGGACGATGTGCTGCCATACTTCGTTCGATCCGAGCGCCATTTCGCGCCGGAAGAAGGCATGCATGGCGGGGCGGGGGAATGGCGCGTTGAAGAACCGCGCATCCACTGGCCGATCCTGGATGCCGTGCGGGACGCCGCGGCAGAAATTGGCATTCCCAAAGTCGACGATTTCAATCGCGGCGACAATGAAGGCTCGTCCTATTTCCAGGTCAATCAGCGCAAGGGCGTTCGCTGGAACACCGCCAAGGCGTTTCTGCGACCGATCCTGTCGCGCCCGAATCTGACGGTCATGACCGGCGCGCTGGTCGAACGGTTGACGATCGTGGACCGGCGCGTCGACGGCCTTGAATTTCGCTTGGGCCGCGAAGCGGTGTCGGCGCACGCGCGCCAAGAGACCATCCTCGCGGCCGGCGCCATCGGCTCGCCGCATATCCTGCAATTGTCCGGCATCGGGCCCGGCGCCGTTCTGCAATCGGCAGGCATCGATGTGGTGCATGAATTGCCCGGCGTCGGCGCCAATCTGCAGGATCATCTGCAGATCAGGACGGTCTTCAAGATCACCGGCGCCCGCACGCTCAACCAGATGGCGGGCAATCTTTGGGGCAAGGCACGGATCGCCGCGGATTATGCGCTGCGGCGCCGTGGCCCGATGACGATGGCGCCGAGCCAGCTTGGCATCTTTGCGAAATCCGACCCCAGCTTTGCAACGGCGAACATCGAATATCACGTGCAGCCCTTATCGCTCGACGCCTTTGGCGAGCCATTGCATCGGTTCCCGGCCATCACCATGTCGGTCTGCAATTTGCGACCGCGCAGTCGCGGCACCGTTCAGATCGTTTCGCCCGACCCGGCCATGGCGGCGGCGATCGACCCCCATTATTTGTCGGATCCCGTTGATCGCAAAGTTGCGGCGGATTCGATCCGCCACGCGCGCCGCCTGATGGCGACACGGGCGATGGCGCCGTTTGCACCGGCTGAATTCAAGCCGGGGGTCGAATTCCAGGATGACGTGGCTTTAGCGCGGCTTGCCGGCGACATTGGGACGACGATTTTTCACCCCGTCGGTACCGCGCGTATGGGCACCGATCCGGGTGCTGTGGTGGATGCGCGATTGCGGGTTCGCGGTCTCGACCGGCTGCGCGTGGTGGATGCCTCGATCATGCCGACGATCACCTCCGGCAACACCAATTCGCCGGTGATCATGATTGCGGAGAAAGGGGCCGACATGATCCTGGCGGACCGGAACTGACCCGCCGCGCCCATATGTCGCAGCGCTGACCGCCCGAAAACGCGTGAGCGCGCTTACGCGACACCACCGCCGCTCCTTGTCCGGGCGGGGCCGCCCGTGGCATAAGTCTGTCAGTATTCTGTAAGGTTCGCCGAATGGAAGCCCCTATGCTCGATATGACCCAATACGATCCAACCCCTTATTATAATTGGTCCTATCCGAATAAGGGCGGGCTCGTTCCCGGGAGCAAGGCGCATCGCGATGCCTTTTGTCGCCTGCTGACGGACACCTATAACCCGTACAAACCGGCCGTGATCGCCTGGCCCAAACTGTCGGACGAGGAATTGGCGCGCCTTTCAAGCCTGCCGTTCTGGGATACGGCGGTCGCCATCGAAGGGCGCGCCTCGCTGCGCATGGAGTGGCAGGCGAACGTCATCAAGGATCCGCAGATTGCGGCGGCCCTCAACCTTAACGCGGCCGAAGAGCGGCGGCATAAGGAAGTGCTGCACAACATGCTGACCTTCTACCGGATCGAGCTCGGTCCGGAACCGGTTTATCTGCCGCCGCGCGACCCGGAGTTCGGATTTTTGCGCACGGGCTTTGGCGAATGCATCAACTCGTTCTTCGCCTTCGGGCTGTTTGATCTGGCGCGCAGCTCGGGCTTTTTCCCGCCGGCCCTGGTCGAGACTTTCGAGCCGGTGATCCAGGAAGAGGCGCGGCATATCATGTTCTTCGTGAACTATGTCGCTTATCGCCGCGCCGAATTGAATTTCGTCCAGCGTTGCTGGTTCGATCTCAAATGTCTGGTGGCGATCGGCGAGCAATTCGCCTCGCGTGTTTCGATGGCGATGGAAACGCGTCGTCGGCGCAAGGGGCCGAAATCGAACTTCCTGACGGCGGGTGCCACCACGGTGGCGCGCGGCTTTACCAAGCGCACCTTCTTTGAACTGTGTCTCAAGGAGAATGATCGCCGCATGCAGGGCTACGACCCGCGCCTGTTGCGGCCGATGATGATGCCCCGCTTGTTGAAGCTGGCGCTGAAGATGATGGGCTGACCCGCCGGGTTCAGCGCGACTGGCCGTCGGGCGCGCCTTTGGCTTCGGCCATGATCCATTCGCGAAACGCAGCGCATTTCTGCCATTGGCGGCGTTCAGCCGGATAGACCAGGTAATAGGCGAATTCGATCGGCTGATCGATTTCGGCGAGTTTCACCAGTCTGCCGGCGGCAAGGTCGGCTGCGGCCAGCGTTGCTTTCGCCAGCGCAATGCCACGCCCCGCGACAGCGGCTTCGAGAACAAGGCTCGACTGGTTGAAGCGCGGGCCACGGCGCCAATCGACGCCGCTGACACGGGCGGCACGCAGCCACATGCGCCAATCCGGGCAGGTCTTGTCCTGATCCGGGCTGTCGTCATGCAGCAGCGGATGACTGCGCAGCAGATCCAGTGGATGTGCCACGTTCTCCAGCAGCTGCGGTGCGCAGACCGGAAAGACGCGTTCCGCCAGCAGATGCTCGGACGTGACGCCGGGATAGACGCCGCTGCCATAGCGAATGGCGATGTCGACCTCGTCGACGGCAAAATCCACGAGTTGATCGGTGGCCAGAATGCGAACGTCGATCTGCGGATGGGCTTGCGCAAATGCGTCAAGGCGCGGCGACAGCCATTTCGATGCGAAAGAGGGGGCCACGGACAGCGTCAGCACATTCTCGTCGCTCTTTGGGCCGAGCAACGACAACGCCATGCGCAGCTGGTCGAAGCCTTCGAGGATACCCGGAAGAATCGCCTTGCCCTCGTTGGTCAGCTGCAGGCCGCGTCCGGTGCGAATGAAGACCGGAAGCCCCAGGTGATCTTCCAACTGGCGAATCTGCAGACTGACGGCAGACGGCGTCACATGCAGGTCCTCGGCCGCCGCGGCAAGGCTGAGGCGCTCGGCAGCTGCCGCGAAGGCGCGCAGCGAATTCAACGGTGGCAAACGACGGGTCTTCTCAGACATCGACATCTCTCGGGGAAATCGCTGGGGACATCAGTTTAAACTATCTACCCTATCAATTTAGTTAGGTATAGATCGTGACGTCAAGCCGGATCATCGCTCCAGCCGACCGGCCTGCAAAAAATAAAAGTTATTTCAATATATTAACAGGTAGAGGCGCGTGCCGCTGCGGCACGCGCCTCCAACAGAACGAAGATCCCTCCGACCGATCAGACGCCGGTGGCGCGCGCCAGATTGCGGGCCGCTTCTTCGACCTGGGCAAGGCGTCGGAAGCGGCTGCCGTCGAGCAGGCGGAACCGCGGATCGGCGGCAAAGAAGCTGAAGCCACCGCGCTCGCGCAGGGCGAGGCCGGCCGAGATGCCGGCGACCTCGATGGCGAAGGCCGGGATGTTTTCATTGGCCGCTGCGCGGCTGATGGAAATGTTGGACACGTGAACTCCTCCTCACCGGCTTCTGGCGTTGTTCTAAGCCGGGTCGATGACAGCAGAATGAAGCGAATGCTTCGAATGCGTTGAACGACGATTTCAACAACAGGTTCCGCCGCAACAGAGCGCGGTGATGAGGATGCGGATTTCTCGGTCAGTATTCATTTCGGGCACTCCTTCAAGAAGGGGAACCCACGACTTCTGTCGTGGCGCTTTAGCTTTGGTGTCGCGGTGCAAGCTGCTCCCGTCAAATGCCGCGGACTCGAAGGTCGTCTTTCAAGTCATCATGTGTTGCAAAGATAGCGGGCGATCCGTCGCTGCCCAAACGAGATTAACTCTGTGTTGCGAGCAGGATTCCTTGATGGTGGGCCGTGGGCTGCTTCAGTGCGCCGCGATGGGCGTCGATCTCGCCCTGAATCCAGTTGCGGAACGCGTTGATGGCGGATCTTTTGCCCCGTTCCGGCGGATAGACCAGGAAATAGGCGAACTCGATCGGCACGTCGTCATGGCCGAGGCGCACAAGGCGCCGGGTGGCAAGATCCTGCTGCACCAGCGATGATTTGGCGAGCGCCACGCCGAGTCCGCTGGCCGCCGCTTCCAAGGCGAAGATCGATTGATTGAAGCGGGATCCGCGTTGTGCATCGATGTCGCGAAGGCCGGCAGCCTTCAGCCAGCTCTTCCAATCCGGGCAGGTCTCGTCTTGATCGGGGCTGTCGTCGTGAAGGAGCGGCAGCGCACGCAGCAACTGCGCCACATCGGCATCGGCATGCGTTTCGACAAGGCGCGGCGCGCAAACCGGGAAGACCGATTCACGCATCAACAATTCGCTGGCCAAACCCGTATAGCCGCCGCGCCCGTACCGAATCGCCAGATCGACATTCTCCTTGGCAAAGTCGGTGAGATCATGCGTGGCGATCACGCGCACGTCGAAGTCGGGGTAGCGCTGGCAGAAGCTGTCGAGGCGCGGCAGCAGCCACTTGGTGGCGAAAGACGGTGCGACGGAAAGCGTGAGGATCTGTTGGTCGCTGCCCGGCTGCTCATCGATCAGCGTCGCCTGCAGGCGCGCGAACGCGTCGCTGACACCGGGCAGGATCGCCGCACCATCGGCCGTCAGCGACAGGCCACGCGGCGTCCGATCGAACAGTTTCTGGCCGAGCTCGTCCTCCAACTGACGCACCTGCAGGCTGACGGCGGAAGCGGTGACATGTAGTTCTTCGGCCGCAGCAACGAAGCTGCCGTGACGTGCGGCGGCCCAGAAAGCGCGCAGGGCATTCAAGGACGGCAGGCGGCGGATGGGTCTCGACATATCACTTCTCCCTCTCACAAAACGCGACATTTCGGGGCGTCGTCGGATCCCCTTGAAAAAGTCGTGTCGGCGAAAGGAGATTAAATCTCGATCTAGTCGATAGACAATTTAGGGTATCTTAGGCGTGAAGCGAGGATAGCTTAGTCCTAGGCTAACAATCTTAGTATTATCAATGCATTAGGATGTAATTCGTATTGATTGGCCGTTCAAATTAACGGGTCAGAAGTACTTTGCTGCCATTAATGGCGCCACTCATCCCCGGCGAATTGGCGCGCGGATGTCAGATGGTCTGATGCGATCCCGATATGGGATAGCGCCACGTCCAAGTGTTGGACTCGCCTGCGATTGCGTAACTCGACGGAGGTTTGCGTGGCAAACGTGTTCAAGACATTCAAAGTCTCGTGGCAGATCCAGTTGGTGAGCTTGGTGGCGCTCGCGGGCTTCCTCGGGATACTTGCCTACTACCTCGTCGCGGACGGGCAACGAGCGTCCGAGCAGGGGATAGCCAACCAGGCGACGGAGGTCTATGTCATCGCGCAGGATCTCCGATACGAGTTTCTCAACGCGCGCCGGCGCGAGAAGGACTTCCTGCTGCGGCTCGACGACAAATACGTCCAGCAGCATGCCGAGGTGATGCAATCCATCGACCAGTTGCTGACGAAACTGGAATCGGAAGATAGTGAGGGGGCCTATCGGGACGCGATCGCTGGAATTCGCGCTGGTGTCGCTGAGTACAGCGATGCCTTCAAGGCCACGACGGTCGAATGGGTCAAGATCGGCCTCAATGACGAATTGGGGCTGCGGGGTGAGTTGCGCAAATCAGTCCATGAGGTCGAAGACAAGCTGAAGACATTGTCATTGGACAAGATGACAATCACGATGCTGATGCTGCGCCGCGCCGAGAAAGATTTTCTGCTGCGCCTCGACCCCAAATATGTCGACGCACATGCCAAGGCCACAACGGGATTTCTCACCGATATCGATGCGGCACCTGTGGCTGCCGCCGACCGCGATCTCATCAAGAAGCTGATACAGGAATACGCGACGGATTTTCAATCGGTTGCAGCGACAAGGCTTAGCATCATCGCCGACGAGAAGAAGCTCTCCGACGCCTTTGCCAAAGTTGACCCGTTGGTCACGGAAATGATCGGCCGCATCAACACGGAGTTCACCGTTGCCAATGAACACGCAATGCAGCTCAGCGAAAAGGCGCGCCTTTGGATCACGATAGCCATCGCCGTGGTGGCTCTCATTTCCATCGTGGTTGCGGGGCTGATCGGTCGCAAGGTCGTGGGGCCGATTGCCGCGATGACCAAGGCGATGCTGGCTTTGTCCGGTGGGCGCCAGGATGTGACCATTCCGGCGACAGACTTCACCAATGAAATCGGCCAGATGGCGCAGAGTGTCGAAGTTTTCAAGAACTCGATGCTGGAGTCGCAGCGTTTGGCGAAGGAGCAGGCGGAAGCGCAACGTCAGCAGCTTGAGCGCGCCGAGCGCATGCAGGCATTGACGCGCGCATTCGACCAGGAGGTGGCGGCAGCTTTGGGTACCGTCAATAGCGCGGTCGAGGAGATGGAGCGCACGGCGGCCTCGATGGCCAATTCGGCGAAGTCCGTCAGCAGCGGTGCGGAGGCTGTTTCGGCCGGCGCCATCGAAGCGTCCTCGAACGTGCAGACGGTTGCTGCAGCGACGGAAGAACTCAACGCGTCGATTGGCGAGATCGGCAATCAGGTGACGATGTCGACCAAGGTCGCCGAGGATGCCGTGGCGGAAGCCGAGCGGACCAGCAATGTCGTGACAGGCCTTGCCGATGCGACGCAGCGGATCGGACAGGTGGTGACGCTCATTCAGGACATCGCCAACCAGACCAATTTGCTGGCGCTCAATGCGACGATCGAAGCGGCGCGCGCTGGCGAAGCGGGCAAGGGTTTTGCCGTGGTGGCGTCCGAGGTGAAGAACCTAGCCAACCAGACGGCAAAGGCCACGGAGGAGATCGGGCAACAGATTGGTGACGTGCAGGGTTCGACCACGACGGCCGTCAGCGCCATTCAACAGATCTCCGAGACCATCAAGCGGAGCCACGAAATCTCGGCCACGATCGCTGCGGCGGTCGAGGAGCAGACTGCGGCAACGCGCGAAATCGCGCGCAATGTCGAGGAAGCGGCGAAGGGGACCGAGGAGGTCACGCAAAACATCTCGCTGGTCAATGACGCAGCCCGCGCCAGCAACGAAGCGGCATCGACCGTCCGCGTTTCTGCGGGCGAGTTGGCGCGCCAGTCGGCGCAGCTCGACAAGCTGGTGAAGGGCTTCCTGGGTGATGTGCGCGCCTTGTGATTTAAGGCATTGATATAAATAGATAAAGAAAGCGTTGGTTGATCTTGCTCGCGGCATAACAACATCGAATCAACATTCGATGTGCCTTCATTGTTGACTTTTTGGCCGATCGATGGCGAATGATGGGCAAAAGAGTATGTCGCGAGGCGGACAATGCGGGAGGCGATGGCGCGGGTGGAGGCCCTGACCTGTTGGTCCGGGAAGATCCAGCCTGAGATCATCAAGGGCGGTATCACCAACGCCAATTTCCGGGTCGAGGATGCCGGTCGACGATACTTCGTCCGCATCGGCGACGATATCCCCGTTCATGGCGTCATGCGCTTCAATGAACTGGCGGCAAGCCGTGCGGCTGCCGAATGCGGCCTGTCGCCCCAGGTCGTGCATGCGGCACCGGGTGCATTGGTCTTCGAGTTTGTCGATGGCAAGACCCTCGCTGCCGAGGATGTAAGGCAGCCGGCGATGCTGGCGCGCATCCTGCCCTTGGTGCGCAAGTGTCACCGCGAAATGCCGCTGCATGTTGCCGGACCGGCTCTGATCTTCTGGGTCTTTCATGTGTTGCGCGATTACGGCCATTCGCTGAAGGCCGGCAATAGCCGACACCTCCCAACCTTGCCGCGCCTGCTCGATATCGCTGCGGAACTGGAGAAGGCTGTCGGCCCGGTCGAAATCGTTTATGGGCATAACGATTTGCTGCCGAGCAATTTCATCGATGGCGGCGATCGGCTGTGGCTGATCGACTGGGACTATGCCGGCTTCAACTCACCGCTCTTCGATCTTGCCAATCTGTGCTCGAACAACGAAGTGCCGGTGGCCGATGAGACCCGTCTGCTGGAGGCCTATTTCGAACGCAAGGCCGATGCCGCTCTGTTGCGCCGCTACCACGCCATGAAATGCGCCTCGCTGCTGCGCGAGACGATGTGGAGCATGATTTCCGAAATCCACTCGACGCTGGATTTCGACTATGCCGCCTATACCGCCGAGAATCTGGCGCGCTTTGAGCGCGCGCTCGGCGACTTCCGGAATATGTGAGGAGCAGATTATGAGTGATTTTCCGACCTCGGCACGCGCCGTCATCATCGGCGGCGGCATCATCGGCTGCTCGACGGCCTATCACCTGGCCAAGCTCGGCTGGAAGGATGTGGTGCTGATCGAGCGCCACAAGCTGACCAGCGGTTCGACCTGGCATGCTGCCGGCCTCGTCGGCCAGTTGCGCACGTCAGCCAATATCACGCAGCTCCTCAAATACTCCGTCGAGCTTTACAACAAGCTCGAAGCCGAAACGGGCCTTGCCACCGGCTGGAAGATGAATGGCGGGCTGCGCCTTGCCTGCAACCAGGCACGCATGACCGAAATCAAGCGCCAGGCGACGACGGCGCATTCCTTCGGCCTCGAGATGCATCTGCTCAGCCCAAAGGAAGCGCAGGATCTGTGGCCGATCATGGACATCGGCGATCTGGTGGGCGCTGCCTTTCTGCCGACCGATGGCCAGGCCAATCCGGCCGATATCGCGCAGTCGCTGGCAAAGGGTGCACGCCTGGGCGGTGTGAAGATCATCGAGGAAACGGCCGTCACCGGGATTGAGGTGGTGAAGGGGAGGGCGGTTGCGGTCCAAACCGACAAGGGGCGCATTGCGGCAGATGTCATCGTCAATTGCGGCGGCCAATGGGCGCGCGAGATCGGTGCGCTGGCCGGCGTCAACGTGCCGCTGCAATCGGTGCAGCATCAGTACATCGTGACCGAAGCGATGGCCGGTGTGCCGAAGAACCTGCCGACCCTGCGCGACCCCGACCGGCTCATCTATTTCAAGGAGGAAGTCGGCGGGCTAGTGATGGGTGGTTACGAGCACAACCCGATTCCCTGGCTGCCGGGCAAGGATCGCTATGCGTTGCCGGGAAATTTTGCTTTCCAGCTGCTTGAAAACGACTGGGACCATTTCGGCCAGTTGATGGAGCAGGCCCTGGCGCGCGTGCCGGCGCTGGAGAAGGCCGGCGTCAAGCAGATGATCAACGGGCCGGAGAGCTTCACGCCGGATGGAAACTTCATCCTGGGTGAAGCGCCGGAGGTGCGGAACTTCTTCGTCGGTGCCGGCTTCAACGCCTTCGGCATTGCCTCGGGTGGCGGTGCCGGCCGGGCGCTTGCCGAATGGGTCGCTGGTGGCGAGCCGCCGATGGATCTGTGGCCGGTCGACATTCGCCGCTTTGGTCAGGTGCATCGCGACAAGAACTGGGTCCTCAGCCGCACACTCGAAGCCTATGCCCATCACTATTCGATGGCCTGGCCGCATGAGGAACTGGAAAGCGTGCGGCCGGTGCGTGTTTCACCACTCTATGCCAAGCTCAAGGAACAGGGCGCGGTCTTTGGCTGGAAACTCGGTTGGGAACGGCCCAACTGGTTTGCGCCCAAGGGTGTCGAGCCGAAGGATGCTTATTCCTATGAGCGCCAGAACTGGTTCGACCATGTCGGCAGCGAGCACAAGGCGGCGCGCGAGCGCGTGGTGCTCATCGACCAGACCTCGTTTGCCAAGTTCATGCTGGTGGGGCGCGATGCCGAGGCGGCACTCACCTGGATCGCCAGCAATGACTTGGCGAAGAAGCCGGGCAGCATCATCTATACCCAGATGCTCAACCAGCGCGGCGGCATCGAATGCGATCTCACGGTCACGCGCGTGGCGGAGGATGCCTATTACATCGTCACCGGCACGGGTTATGCCACGCACGATTTCCACTGGATCTCGTCGCACATACCGGCGGGGCTCGATGCGCGCCTCATTGACGTCACCTCGGCCTATGGCGTGCTCTCTCTGATGGGGCCGAAGGCACGCGATGTGCTGGCCGCGGTAACCCCGGCGGATGTGTCGAACAATGCGTTTCCGTTCGGCACCGCGCAGGAGTTTTCGATTGCGGGCGCCATCGTACGCGCCCTGCGGGTGACCTATGTCGGCGAGTTGGGCTGGGAACTGCACATTCCGGTCGAAGCCATGGTCGCAGTCTATGAGGCGCTGTGGGCGGCCGGTGCCCAGCACGGCATCGCCAATGCCGGCTACCGGGCCATCGAAAGCCTGCGCCTGGAGAAGTTCTATCGTGCCTGGTCCTCCGACATCACGCCGGACCACTCGCCGCTCGAAGCCGGCATGGGCTGGGCGGTGAAGCTGAAGAAGAACGTGCCCTTCCTGGGGCGCGAGGCCTTGACCGCCTTGTCGCAGAAGAAGCTGCCCAAGCTGCTGGCCTGCTTCACGGTCGACGACCAGAGCGTCGTCCTCCTGGGACGCGAGACGATCTTCCGCAACGGGAAGCAGGTCGGCTGGCTGGCTTCGGGTGGTTATGGCTATACGCTCGGTACCAATATCGGCATCGGCTATGTTCGCGATCCGCAGAATGGCGTCAGTGCCGAGGACGTGCTGAGCGGCACCTATGAACTGGAGATCGCCTGCCAGCGCTATCCCGCCAAGGTCAGCCTGCAGCCGCTTTATGACCCGAAGATGGATCGAGTGAAGGCCTGATATCAGGCCGCCGTTACCTCGACTTCGATCCCGTGCACGCTGGAGCTTTCGGCCATATCGCTCTTGGTGCCGGGATTGAGGGCGTTGACGCTGAGGCCACCCGGGATGAGCTTGGGCCAGCGGCTCTTGGCGGCAAGTGCGACGCCACGGGGCAGCATGGGGGCGACCTCGACGATCATCTCAATGGCAGCCGTGGCATTGCTGACCATCACCTTGGCGCCGGCCTGTAGGCCACGTGCGGCCGCATCATCCGGGTGCAGCGTGATGTGTTCGGGGCCGAGCTTGGCCGCGATCTTCGGATCGTTATGGTAGGAACTGTTCATCAGCCAACGGGATGCGGGCGAGAGCAGGCGCAGCTTGCTGCCCGCCGGCCGCGCGTCAACCGACGGCAGCGGTACGCGCGGATGGCCGTCGGCCGCAGCCGCAGCACTGGCGAACTCGATCTTTGTCGACGGCGTCGAGAATTTGAGATCCGGGAACTGCAAGACCGGCTCCGACCAGCGCTGCACGGTACCGGCGCGCTTCAGGGTCGCGAAATCCCGCTGGCCAAGCTGGCGCGCGAGGGTATCGAGAATGGTGCCGTCGTCCTCGAACAGGTCAGGCTCTTTGAGGCCCATCGCCCGGGCGAGGCGACGGAAGATTTCCTGATTGGGCAGAGCCGCGCCCATCGGTGCCGTCGCTGCGACTTGAGCCGACACGGTGAGGTCGAAATAGGACATGACCAGATCGTCGAATTCCAGGAACGAGGCGGCGGGCAGGATGATGTCGGCGTGATCCACGGTATCGGTTGCGAACAGATCGATGGCGACGTGGAACAGCTCATCGCTGTTCAGCGCATCGCGCAATGCGGCCTGGCGCGGGTTGGAGGCCGCAATGTTGATGTTCCAGGTGACAAGCGCCTGGGCACGCGCGCGATCGCGCAGCAGGTCGACCAGATCCATATGGCTGACGGTCTGGCGCTCATTGCGGCGCAGATGCGGTGCCTCCAGGTAATCGCCATCGATGCCGCGTCGCGCGCCGCCGTTAAGATAGAGCAGGCCCGCACCTGGCTTGGCGAAATTGCCTGTGGCGGCCGGGAGGAGCCCGACAGCGCGGAACACATTGCCACCCGTCGGCTGGCGCTGCAGGCCCTGGCCCAGCCACAGCAGGGCCGGGCCGCTGCCATACATTGTGGCGGCGGCAATGATGTCGGCGGCGGCGACGCCGGTCTTTGCCTCGGTGGTCAACGGGTCGGCGGCGGCGATAAGGGGCTGCAGCTCATTCCAGCCCAGTGTATGGGCGTCGATGAAGCGCTGGTCGATCAGCTTCTCTCGGACCAGGACGTGCAGGAGGCCGTAGGCGAGGGCCGCGTCACTGCCAGGATAGGGTTGCAGATGCAGGTCGGCTTGGTCAGCCGTGTCATGGCGAACCGGATCAACGACGATGATCTTGGCCCCGGTTTCCTTGAGCCAGAATTTGTGACGATGTGGTGCCGATGCGGATGGATTGGCGCCCCAGACCAGGATGCAGGCCGCGTCCTTGGCCATGCGCGGATCGAAACCGTCGGTCGAGGTGCCATAGAGATAATTGAGGGCGGCGTGGCCGGCAGCGTTGCAGATGCTGTCCGGATCGACCTCACTGGCGCCGAGACGGTGGAAGAAGCGCTGCGGGAAGCCACCGGCGAGGGCCGAGCAGGTGCCGGTGTAGTGCGTGTGCCAGATCGCTTCCGGTCCGCTCTTGCCGATAATCTCCTTAAAGCCATCGGCGATGATGGCAATGGCTTCATCCCAGCCGATGGGCTTGTATTGCCGGCTGCCTTTGGGGCCAGTGCGCAGAAGCGGCTGCGTCAGGCGCGCCTTGGGGTCGAGATAGGCGCCATTATAGGCAATGGCACATTTGCCGCAAAGCGCGCCCCGACTGACATTGTGGTCCGGGTCGCCAAGGACCTTGACGCGGCCATCGGCCGATTTGACGACGGCGATGCCGCAGGAGTCGTAGCAATCGCGGGGACAAGTCGTTTTGATGATCGTTTTGTCTGTCATGATGCGGGAAGTCTAGCCTGCCAGCGGTCGAATGTGAACGGGACTCGCGTTCCATAACTTGACTTTGGCCGGCCCAAGCCCCGATTTTGTAGGAGAAATTGGGGAAGGCTCAGACATGAACGACCGCTCCTACATGCGCTTGATTACCGATCCGGGATTTGGCTGGATGCTGGTAACGCAGTTCCTCGGCGCATTGAACGACAATCTCTATCGCTATGTCGTCACGTTCTTCGCGATCGATCTTGCCACGCGCCAGCCCGACGGGTGGATGGCCAACACCTATGTGACCATCATCGGCGTGCTGTTCGTCCTGCCTTTTCTGGCCTTCTCCGGGCATGCCGGCCAGTTGGCGGACATCTTCTCAAAGCGATCTGTGTTGATCGTCACCAAATCCGTCGAAATCGCCGCCATGCTGCTGGGGCTCTGGGCGTTCCAGGCGCAGGACCTCAACATGATGCTGGGGGTGCTGTTTCTCATCGCCACGCACTCTACCTTCTTTAGCCCGGCGAAATATGGCTGCCTGCCGGAATTGCTGCCGCAATCCGACCTCTCGCGCGGCAATGCGTTGATCGAGATGAGCACGTTCCTTGCCATCATCATCGGCACCTGGGCGGGTGGTGCCCTCTATCAGACCGTCAGCCACGATCCGTTGGTCATGGGTATCGTCCCGCTCGTCATCGCCATTGTGGGTACCCTGGCGGCCTTTGGGATCGGCCGCACGCCGGTGCCGACGGCACCGCGGCGCTTCAGTTTCAACCCGCTGGCCGGTATCAGCACGGGCATGCGTGAATTGATGGCGGATCGCCGCCTGATGCTCACCGTGCTCGGCAATTCGTGGTTCTGGTTTTTAGCCGCCCTGGTGCAGATCTCGATCCCACTCTATGGCACCCATGAACTGGGTCTCACCGAGAGCGAAACCGGGGGCTTATGGGCCTCGGTCGCAATTGGCATCGGCGTCGGCAGCATGGTTGCCGGCCGCCTTTCCGGCTACAAGATCGAGTTCGGCTTGGTGCCGATCGGCTCTGTCGGCATGGGTATCATGGCGATGCTGCTGGTGACGGTGGACGGTACCTGGTCGGCAGTCGTGTGTCTCGGGCTGCTTGGTTTCTTTGCCGGTTTCTATACCGTGCCGCTCAATGCGATGTTGCAGCAGAAATCGGTGCTGGAAGCACGTGGCCGCATCATCGGTGCCAACAATTTTCTCAACTTCCTGGCGATCGCGATCGCCTTCGGCAGCAATCTTCTGCTCGGCAGCTTCCTTGGCCTGCAGCCGGACCAGGTAATCATGGTGGGCGGCCTGCTGAGCTTCCTGATCACCGGCTACATCTTCTATCTGCTGCCTGATTTCTTCATTCGCTTCGTCTTGTGGCTGCTGACGCATTCCATTTATCGCATCCGCATCGTCGGCGCCCAGAATGTGCCTCTCAATGGGCCGGCATTGCTGGTCTGCAATCATCTTTCCTTCGTCGACGGATTGCTGGTCGGGTCCTGCGTGCAGCGGTTCGTGCGCTTCATGGTCTATGCGCCGTTTTTCGGCATTCCGGGCCTTGGCGCCTTCTTGAAGACGATGCGGGCAATCCCGACCGGCGGCGGCAAGGTGTTGGAGCCCATCAAACGAGCGCGTGCCGAGCTCCAAGACGGCCATGTCGTCTGCATTTTCGCCGAAGGTTCCATCAGCCGCACCGGCAACATGCTGCCGTTCAAACGCGGATTCGAGCGCATCATCGACGGCATCGACGTGCCGATCATCCCGGTTCATCTGGACCAGGTATGGGGCTCGATCTTCAGCTTCAAGGACGGCAAGTTCTTCTGGAAATGGCCGCGCCGTCTATTTTATCCGGTCACGATCACCTTCGGAAAGCCGCTGCCTTCCAGTGCCAAGGCGCGTGATGTGCGCCAGAGCCTGCTGGAGATGGGGGGGGACGCCTTCCGTCATCGCCGTCAACCCGATGACCTCGTTGCAAAGCGTTTCATTCGGACCGCCAAAAGGTACTGGTTCCGCATGGCCATGGCGGATTCACTGGGACGGGAACTCAATTTCGGCCAGGCGCTGGCCGGATCGCGGCTTCTGGCGCGCTGGTTCACGCGCGAACGGGGTGCCGATAAAATGGTCGGCGTTCTGCTGCCGGGTTCTGTGGCCGCCGCCCTGGTCAATATGGGGTTGATGCTGGCGGGCAAGGTGCCGGTCAATCTCAACTTCACGATTGGTGCAGACGCCATGGAATCGGCGATCCAGCAATGCGGCATCAAGACCATCGTGACGGCGCGCGCTTTCCTGTCGAAGGTCAAGCTGGCCGAACGACCGGACATGGTCTTTGTCGAGGAGCTGCTGGCCAAGCAGAGCAAGCTGGCGCAACTGCTCATGTACATCGCCAGCATGTTGACGCCGACCACCCTGTTGCTGCGCCGCGCCGTGCCGAAGGGGCAATCGATCGACGATCTTTGCACGGTCATGTTCAGTTCCGGCTCGACCGGCGAACCCAAGGGCGTGATGTTGTCGCAGCACAACGTCATCTCGAACCTGGAGGCGATCGCGCAGATCCTGTGGCTGACCAAGGCCGACAAGTTCGTGGGCGTGCTACCGTTCTTCCATTCCTTCGGCTTTACCGGCACGCTGTGCCTGCCGCTGGTGATCGGCAATGGCGCCGTCTATCACGCCAACCCGCTTGATGCGAAGACCATAGGAGGCCTGGTGAAGAAATACCGGGCCACCATCCTGATCTCCACCCCGACCTTCTGCCAGTCCTACCTGCGCAGTATTCCGGCCGAGGATTTCAAGAGCCTGCGCCATGTCGTCGTCGGCGCCGAGCGGCTGCGGCCGGACCTTGCCGCAGCGTTCAAGGACAAGTTCGGCATCGACATGCTTGAAGGCTATGGCGCCACGGAAATGGGGCCGGTCGTCTCGGTCAACGTCCCCAATGTGATGGGGGTGGGCGAAAACCAGACGGGTCACAAGCCGGGTACCGTCGGGCATCCCGTGCCGGGCGTCGCCGCCCGGATCGTCGATCCCGACACGTTCGAAGATCGCAACGAAGGCGAGGAAGGCCTGCTGCTGCTCAAAGGGCCCGGCCGCATGGTGGGTTATCTCAACAACCCGGCCAAGACCGACGAGGTCATCAGGAACGGCTGGTATGTCACCGGCGATATTGCCGTGTTGGACGAGGACGGCTTCATCCGCATCACGGACCGATTGTCGCGCTTCTCGAAGATCGGCGGCGAGATGGTGCCGCATCTCAAGGTCGAGGAGGCCATGCTGCGCATCCCCGGGGTCAATGGCGCCAATGTGACTGCCGTGCCGGATGCGGCCAAGGGCGAGCGGTTGGTGGGCTTTTACCTGGCCGATGAAAGCATGGGGGCGGAGTTGGTGTGGCAGGGGCTCAATGATGCCGGCCTGCCAAAGATCTGGGTTCCGAAGGTTGCCGATCTGCATCGCCTGGATGAACTGCCGGTGCTGGGCACCGGCAAGACCGATCTCAAGCGATTGAAGTCGATGGCGCTAACCCTTGTGGCGCAATAGGCGAAAGACCAGCGGTGCCGCGACCACGATCATGAAGATGCGGACCACATGGTGGCTGGAGACATAGGCAGCATCGACGCCGAGGGCGAGGGCGATCAGGCTCATTTCCGCCAGCCCGCCGGGCGAGAAGGCGAGCAGGGCCGAGCCAAAGGGGACGCCGGCCGTGGCATCGACCGCAAAGCCGAACCCGGCCGCAACGATCAGCAGAACGGCGGTCGCCCCGACAGCCAATAGAATGCCGCGCAGGACCAGGCGCAAGGGCAGGCCCGTGAACCGCGCGCCGATCATGGAACCGACGACGATCTGCGCTATGGCGACCAGTTCGGCCGGCGGCCGCGAAGCCGTCACGCCAACGACATGCAGGAGCGCGCTGACGATCATGGGACCGACCAGGGCATAGGCCGGCATGCGCAATTTCCTGGCGCCAAAGAATCCGAGCACGCCTGCGCCGCCCAGCCAGAGCAGATCGACGATGTCGAGGGGCAGGCTGGCGGCAGCGGCGCTGGCACCAGTTGGCGTATAGCCGCCAAGCCAGCGATAACCGAAGGAGAGCACGAACACCGCGACAAGAATTCGGGCGCCATGCGCCAAGGAAATGCGTGCCTCATCGCCGCCAAAGGCACTGCCGGCAAGGATCATCTCCGACAGGCCGCCGGGGGCGGCGGCAAAATAAGCTGTGACGGCATCGTAGCCGGCAAAATGGATGTAATAGAGGCGCACGAGATAGGTCGTGACGACGACATAAAGTGCCAGCCACAGGAGGCTGATGGCCCAGTTCTGCAGATGATCCAGCATCTGGGGGGAAAAGGCACTGCCCAGCATGATGCCGAGGATGGCGACGAAGACCATGCGGACGCGCGGCATCATCGCAATCCGGACACCTGAGACGGCCGCCAGGGTGGTAAGGGTCATTGCCCCCATCATCCAGGGCAGCGGCAAGTGCAGCAGGTAGAAGACGCCACCCCCCAATGCCCCCAGCACCAAGCACAAAATCCTGGCGCGGATGGGGGGCGAGAAGGGCAGGGGCATCAGTGGATCAGATCTCTGCTGTTGCTTTCAGGCCTTCGAGCACGGCTTCCTCCGCCGTGCGCGGTGTCAGGCAATCGCCGATCACATACATTTCGCCGCCCCAATCGGCAAGCTCGTCTTCAAGCTCGCTTTGCCGCTCGTGCCCCAGCGACGTCACCAGCGTATCGATCCCCTCGAAAATGATCGGCTCGGCGCTGGTCGCATGCTGGAAATATGCCGTATCGCCGTCAATGCCATAAAGGCGCGCATAGGGGATGATCTCCACATTGAGCTTGTGCAACTCGCCCACCCAATGATCACGGACATATTGGTGGATGCGCTGGCCCGCCATATAGCCGTCGACGCACAGCCGCACATGGCAGCCGGCACGCGCGAGCTTCTCGGCCAGGCCCATGCCGATCCAGTCGCAGCGCCAATCCGCAATCACGACCGAGTGGCCGATATTGGCTTGGTCGCGGATGACATCCCACGCCGTGACGACATGACCGCCATCGACGCCCTCGATGCCGGCGCCGGCCGCCGATCGCGGCTTGGCACCGGTCGCGATGATGACGGCGTCGGGCTTTTCAGCCTCGATCAGCACGCGAGTGACTTTCGTTCGCGTGCGAATCTCAGCACCGCCCAACTGAACTTCGCGGGTGAGGTTGGTGATGATGCCGCCGAATTCAGCGCGGCTTGGCAGCATCTGGGCGAGCAATGCCTGGCCGCCGAGACGCTCACCTGCCTCGCACAAGATGACCTCATGGCCGCGTTCGGAGGCGACGGCCGCCGCCTTCAAGCCACCTGGGCCGCCACCGGCGATCAGGATCTTCTTCTTCCGAACGATCGGCTTGCGCGTCCCATAGGTGAGTTCGCGGCCAGTCTCGGGATGCTGAATGCAGGAGATCGGATAGCCCAGATGAAAATGCCCGATACAGGCCTGGTTGCAGGCGATGCATGCCCGCACATCCTCCAGCTTCCCGGCCTCGGCCTTTCGCGGCATGTCCGGGTCGCAGATCATGGCGCGGGTCATGCCGATGAGGTCGGCCGAACCGCTGGCCAGGATCTTCTCGGCGTCTTGGGGCTGGTTGATGCGACCAGCGACAAGGACCGCCGCCTTGACCTTGGCCTTCACGGCGGCCGCGAAAGGCGCCACATAGCCGTTGGCGATTGCCATCGGCGGGGCAATGTGCACGGCGCCCCCGAAACTCGCCGACGATCCGGCGATCACATTGAAATAGTCCATGACATCGTCGAGTGCCTGGATTGCCAGGAGGCTTTCGCTCTCCTGCAGGCCGTCATGGTCCTTGTCGTCGCCGCTGATGCGCAGGCCGATGACCAGGTCGGGGCCGACCTTGGCGCGAATGGCCTGGGCCACCTCGCGAATGAAGCGCAGGCGATTCTCGAAACTGCCGCCATATTCGTCGGTGCGCAAATTGGTACGTTCGTTGAGGAATTGCGCCGGCAGATAGCCGTGGCTCGCTACAATCTCGACGCCATCGAGCCCGCCTTTTTGCAGGCGCAGCGCCGCATCGGCATAACCGGCGGTGATTTCCTTGATCATGCCCCGCGACATCGGCCGCGGCATGACGTGGAAGCGTTCATTGGGTACCGCCGAGGGAGCGTAGGCGACCGGTGCCGTCCCGTCCTGGCTTTCCATGATCTCGCGGCCGGGGTGGAAAAGCTGGCCGAAAATCTTGGTGCCATAAGGTTTGCAGGCAGCGACGACATCCTGGTAGCCGGGAATGCAATCATCGGTCGTTGCCATGATGAGGTGCGAGGTATAGCGCGCTGTCTCATGGACGCCAGCCACCTGCATGATGATGAGGCCGGCGCCGCCTTCCGCCCGTGCCTTGTGATAGGCGGCCAGCCGCTTGTTCGGGGTTCCGTCCGTCGGCATCGTCGTATCGTGCCCCGTCGAGAAAATACGGTTCTTGATCTGACAGTTGCGAATGGTGAAGGGCTGGAACAGGTGGCTGAAGGCGGTCATATTCTGGCTCGTTCAGGTGAGCAGGCTGGAACTGCCCGGGAACCTATCCCGGCTCAGCCCGGCTTTGAAGGGCGATCTTGCGTCGCTTTAGCGCTAAAACGGCAAAAACGGTTGACTCCTTGGCGCTTTGCCGCTGATTTGGCGCCAATCAAGCGACCTGTCCGCCATTCGAATGAGGCTTTCATGATTCCGCGCTATTCCCGTCCCGAAATGACCAAGATCTGGGACCCGGAAAACCGCTTTCGCATCTGGTTCGAAATCGAAGCCCATGCCTGCGACGCGTTGGCCGAACTGGGCGTTATCCCGAAGGAAGCGGCAGCTGAAATCTGGGCCAAGGGCAAATGGGAGGTTGACCGCATCGATGAAATCGAGCGCGAAACCAAGCACGACGTCATCGCCTTCCTGACCAATCTTGCCGAACATGTCGGCCCCTCGGCGCGCTTCGTGCACCAGGGCATGACATCCTCGGACGTGCTGGACACTTGCCTCGCCGTGCAGTTGAAGCAGGCGGCCGATCTGTTGCTGGAAGATCTCGACCGGCTGCTGAAGGCCCTGGAAAAGCGCGCCTTCGAACACAAGTTGACGCCGACCATCGGCCGCAGCCATGGCATCCATGCGGAACCCACCACTTTCGGCCTGAAGCTCGCGTCGCATTACGCGGCCTTCGCCCGCGCCAAGCAGCGTCTGGTGGCGGCGCGTGACGATGTTGCGACTTGTGCCATTTCCGGCGCCGTCGGCACCTTTGCCAATATCGATCCGCGCGTCGAAGCGCATGTCGCACGCAAGATGGAGCTGAAGGTCGAGCCGGTCTCGACCCAGGTCATCCCGCGCGACCGGCACGCCATGTTCTTTGCCGTGCTGGGGGTGATCGCGGGTTCGATCGAGAATCTGTCGATCGAAGTGCGCCATCTGCAGCGCTCGGAAGTGCGCGAGGCGGAGGAATTCTTCTCGCCCGGGCAAAAGGGCTCCAGCGCCATGCCGCACAAGCGCAATCCGGTTCTCTCCGAGAATCTGACCGGCCTCGCGCGTGTCGTCCGGGCGTCGGTCAATCCGGCGCTGGAGAATGTGGCGCTGTGGCACGAGCGCGACATCAGTCATTCCTCGGTCGAGCGCGTGTTCGGGCCGGATGCCACGATCGCGCTGGATTTTGCACTCAATCGCCTGGTCGGCCTGGTCGAAAAATGGATCATCTATCCCGAGAACATGCAGGCCAATCTCGACCGCTATAGCGGGCTGGTGCATTCGCAGCGTGTGTTGTTGGCGCTGACCCAGGCGGGCATGAGCCGCGAGGATTCCTATCAGGCCGTTCAGCGCAACGCGATGAAGGTCTGGCTCGAGGGCAAGGACTTCATGACCGAGCTCAAGGCCGACGGCGAGGTGACGAAGCGTCTGTCGACGCAGCAGATCGAGGAATGCTTCAACCTTGACTACCACTTCAAGCACGTCGACGACATCTTCCAGCGGGTCTTTGGTCACTCTTGATACGCTGATTGGCTTTTGCGCGGCGCATCCGGTCCCTGAGACAGATGCGCCGCGTATTTTGGCGCGCTTGAATTCCGGACCGGCAGCCATCATCGACTGGCGCGAGCGCGGCGTGGTGGCGGTCATCCTCGATACGATCATCGGTGTGAACGGTGTTGTGCCCTTCGAAGTGGTGGGGCTGGCCGACGGCAGGATGAATGGTTCGCTGGCGACCGATTTGCTAGCCGAACTCGCCGCACGCGCCACCAAACTGGGGGCGAGGTCGAACGAATTGGCGATGACGCCTATCTGGCAACCACACCGGGCGGCCATCGAGGCCGCGGGTTACCGCCATTACTACAGCGATTACGATATGAGTTGCCGGAATCCGGCATGGGGGCCGGATCTGCCGTTGCCGCCCGGTGCTGCCTGGCATGATGCCTGGCCCGACTGGGCCGATGTTTATATCGATGTGTTGACGACAGGTTTTGCCGACGTGCCTGGTGCCTTTGTCCCCAAGCCCGAGGAGATTCGTCGTTACCTGCAGCAGTCAGGGATAAAGGCGCGGATCCTGATCGAGAACGGCAAAGGGATCGGCTTGCTGCGCTATACCGAGCCGAACACCTATATCAACGCCGTGGTGCGCGCCGGAGACCAGAAGGGCCGTCGCATCGGCCAGATGGTGATGGACGAGGCGCGGCGCTGCCTGGTGAGGCAAGCCGAAAACGACGCGCCGATGACGCTCACGGTCGTCGATAAAAATACAGCGGCGATAGAGCTCTATCGCCGCTGCAATTTCGACATCGATCGGGAAGTGGCCGTGTTGATCCGCCACTTCTGAGAGCAATCAGATCTTCACTTCCGTCATGATCTGCTGCTTGGCAGTCGCCAGCAATTCGTCCATTTGCTTCCTGAGGCGATGCTCGCTGATATCGACGTTCTTGGCCTGGAAGTCGGCAAGGACCTTCTTCAGGACGTCATGGTCACCAGCCTCGACGAAATCCGACGCGACGACTTCCTTGGCATAAGTCTCCGCTTCGACGCCATCGAAGCCGAGGAGCTTGGCCGCCCAAAGACCCAGCAGCTTGTTACGGCGGCTGTTCACTTTGAACTCCAACTCCTTGTCATGCTTGAACTTGTTCTCGAAGGCGGATTCGCGCTCGTCGAAAGTGGTCATAACCTTGCAATCCTTTGACTGGTTCAGAAAGCAGCTTAGCTTGGTGGAAAAATGGTTGGCCGCCGCGCTTCCGTCAAGTCTAATAGGGGCAGTTTAGGTCTTCTATAACTTTCAAGCTTTTCAGCCGGTTGGGACATATGTGCAGCGTTATCATTCTCTCCCGACCGGACCATGACTGGCCGATCCTCATTGCCAGCAACCGTGATGAAATGCATGAGCGTCCTTGGGCGCCACCAGCGCGCCATTGGTCCGACCGGCCGGAAGTGGTTGCCGGCAAAGACGTCCTTGCCGGCGGTTCCTGGCTCGGCATCAACGATTTCGGCGTCGTGGCTGGTATCCTCAACCGCCGGGACACGCTGGGGCCGCAGGCCGGCAAGCGCTCGCGTGGCGAATTGGTGCTGGATGCACTCGATTTTGCCGATGCGGAAGCGGCGGTCGCGATGTTGCAGGAGCTTGATGCTGCCGCCTATCGCCCGTTCAACATGGTCGTTGCCGATAACACGCATGCCTATTGGCTGCGCAATCTGGGGCAGGAGATTGAGGCCATTGCCCTGTTGCCTGGCCTGTCGATGATAACGGCGATGGACCTCAATGACATGAGCAGTGCCCGGACGCGCCATTTTCTGCCGCGCTGGCGTGAGGCCGCGTTACCGGATCCGGGCTCCGGTGATTGGGATGCGTGGACCAAGGTATTGCAGTCCCGCGAATACGAGCCGAGCGGGGACGTGTTCGATGCCATGTATGTCGTTTCGAACACGGGCTTCGGGACGGTGTCTTCGTCCCTGATCGCTTTGCCGTCGGTCAATCATTCGGACCGGGCGCCGGTCTGGCGGTTCCTCGGCGGGCGGCCGGAAAGCCAGGGCTGGGTCGACATCGATTTACGTTGAAGCAGAGGATTTAGCGCTTGCGCACGACTGCGGCTCAATCTAGAGATGTTATAGTATAACGTATCATTTGGAGTTGGTTCATGTGGCATCGGCTTTTGCGAATGACAGGTTTGGCGGCTGGACTGTTGTTGTCGGTTCCAGCCATCGCCGAAGCCGACGGCAAGTTGCCGGTCGTTGCCACCTTCAGCATCCTTGGCGATCTCACGCAGCATATTGGCGGCGATGCCATTGCCTTGACCACCTTGGTCGGACCGGATTCCGATGCGCACGCCTTTGAGCCGACGGCCGAAAGCCAACGCGCCGTGGCAGGCGCCAGAGTGCTCGTCGCCAATGGGTTGGGGCTGGAGCCCTGGCTCGACCGCCTGATCGATGCCTCGACCTTCAAGGGCGAACTCGTCGAGGCGACGACCGGTATCGAGCCTCTGGCGTCGACCGAGGCGGAAGAGCCTGCGGCGGAAGGCGAGGGCGCGCATGATCACGATCATGGCGGGCCGGATCCGCATGCCTTTCAGGACCCGAAGCTGGTCCTGACCTATATCGACAACATTGCAGCGGGCCTCGCCAAGGCGGCCCCCGAATCGGCCGGCGCGTTCAGAAAGAACGCTGAGGATTTGAAGGCCCGTTTCCGGGCGTTGGATACGGAACTCTCGGCGTCGTTGGGCAGCTTGCCGTCGGAAAACAAACGCATCCTGACCTCCCACGATGCCTTCCAATATTTCGGTCGCGCCTATGGCATCGACTTCGTCGCCGTCCAGGGCATGTCCACCGAAGCCGAGCCTTCGGCGCAGGATCTCAAGAACATCGTCGAGCAGATCAAAGGCGGCGATATCAAGGCGATCTTCATCGAGAATATGAATGATCCGCGCTTCGTGGAAAGCCTGGCCGCCGATACAGGGGCTGTTGTGGGCGGCGACCTTCATTCCGACGCACTCTCGGCGCCTGGCGGGCCGGCCGCCGATCTGCTGTCGCTTTATCGCTATAATGCGGCTGAATTGTTGAAGGTTCTCAAGTAAAGTCCGTCCGGTTATCACTGCGCTGCGGAGTCGGGTATGCCATCAAGGCGTAAGGTTCTATTGGGGGCCGGGGCGATGGTCTCTGTTGCCGGGTTAGGCGTTGTGCGCGCCTGGGCTCTGTCCACCGAGCCTTTGGCGCCTGTCGATCTTGAGGCGCTGTCGCTGGCCTGTGGCGGTCAATCGGCACATACGCAGCTGCTGGCCGATGCCCGGCTGCTGCTCGATGACGCGATCAAGCGCGGTGTGAAGCCGGCCGATGCGACCGAGACGGTTGTTTGCCCGTTGTGCCATTGCGCTTTTCAGGTGGCGCCCGATATCAGCTTCTGATGCGGTGGCGTTCGGTATCACTGCTGGCGAGCGTCGTGCTGTTGCTCATTCGGCCCGACGCCGCCCTAGCGCACCCGCATGTCTTCATCGACAACCGCCTCGCCTTTTCCTTTGTCGACGGCAAAGTGACGTCGTTGCAAACTGAATGGCGTTTCGATGACATTTTTACCGAAGACCTGCTTGGGCAGTTCGACGCCGATGGCGACAAGCAGTTCAGTGCCGCCGAGAGTGAGCAGGTGAAGGAAGGTACTTTGCCGAACCTCGCAGCCTTTCGCTATTTCACCTATATCTATCTGGACGGCAAGGACCTGGGAAAAATGGCGCCATCCGGTTTCGTGGCTGACGTCGTCGACGGGGCCGTCCGGTTTCGGCTGACCTATCAGCTGCCACATCCCGTCGATCCCCGGCAGGAAAAGCTCGCCGTCTCGATCTATGACCAGGAATATTACGTCGAGGTGCTGCTGGCCGAGAAGGCGCCGGTGGCGATCGACGGGGATGCCGCTTGCCAGGCGCATGTGGCCGACGATCCGGCACACGCCTATTTCGGCGGCTTTGTTGTCCCGCAAATTGTCACAATCGGTTGCCCATGAAGACCTGTGCTTTTCTGCTGTTCCTCATCGCCACGTTGCTGGCAGCGCCATTGGCGCGGGCAGAAGAGGGCGCGTCGCCTTTCACTTCGGCGCAGCCGCGTGCAGCGGCCGCTGGGGTTTCGACTGGGTTGGTAACGACGATCGGGCGGACGTTTGTTGGTTGGCAGCGCGATGTCAATCGCGCGATCAATGATCGGCTGATGGCAATCAAGAAAGGCGACGACAAAGGCGCACTCTGGAGCGGCTTGGTCATTGCTTTCCTTTACGGCGTCTTTCACGCCTTGGGTCCAGGTCACGGCAAGACAGTTGTGATCGGCTATTTCCTGGGGCGGCAGGCCCAACCCTGGCGCGGCGTGGGCATGGCAAGCTGGATCGCCCTCAGCCATGTCGTGGGGGCGATCGTCATCGTCGGTGTTGCCCATCTGATCCTGTCACGCAGCCTTGTTTCCCCCACCAACGAGTTCTTCTGGCTGCGCCTCATTAGTTATGGGGCGATCATTGCGATCGGCCTTCTGATGCTGCGCGAATGGGCGCGCGGTGGACATATGCATCATCATCCTCACGGCGGGGCGCATGACCATGGGGCAGGGCATGCGTGCTGCTCGGGTCACGCGGCGCAAATGGACCGGAACGCGACCTGGCAGCGGAACCTGCTGGCGCTGGCGGCTGGGTTTGTCCCGTGCTCAGGGGCCATCCTGATCCTGCTGTTCACGATGGCAAATGGGCTGATTTTTGCAGGGATAGCCATGGCGACGGCGATTGCCCTGGGAATGGGTTTGACCCTGGCGGGGCTGGGTGTTGCCAGCATTCTGTTGCGGCACCAGGTCGTTATCCGGCTGCCTGAGGGAGGGCAAACGGGGCGCTGGCTGGCCCTTTCCGGACCGGTTTTGGTGATCGCCATCGGCACCATTCTGCTGGCTGCCCATCTCATAGCGCAGGTCTCTGCGTAATTAATTGTAATATATGTATTTTCTGCTGCCTTGGACGACGCTATCGCGGCGGCTCCAATGATTGTATTAGCCGGCCCATGCTGCTAGAAGATGGCCGAATCTCGGCAGCGCGGCGGACATGAGTCTTTCTGGCGTCGTCGAGCAGAATTGGAGATACCCCATGTCGCGCCGGCGCCGTATTTACGAAGGCAAGGCCAAGGTTCTGTTCGAAGGACCCGAGCCGGGCACGCTGGTACAGTATTTCAAGGACGACGCGACCGCCTTCAATAACCAGAAGAAGGGCACCATCACCGGTAAGGGGGTGCTCAACAATCGTATCTCCGAATACCTGATGCTGCGCCTGGGCGAGATTGGGATCCCGACCCATTTCGTGCGCCGACTCAACATGCGCGAGCAGTTGGTGCGCGAGGTCGAGATCATCCCGCTCGAGGTCGTGGTGCGCAATGTGGCTGCCGGCTCCATGGCCAAGCGCCTCGGCATCCCCGAAGGGACGCCGCTGCCGCGCTCGATCATCGAGTACTACTATAAATCGGACGAACTCGGCGACCCGATGGTGTCGGAAGAACATATCACCGCCTTCAATTGGGCCCTGCCGCAGGATCTCGACGAGATGCTGGCGCTGGCCCTGCGGGTGAATGACTTCCTGTCGGGCCTGATGCTGGGCGTCGGCTTGCGCCTGGTTGATTTCAAGCTGGAATTCGGCCGGCTCTATGAAAACGATGAAATGCGCATTGTTCTGGCCGATGAGATCAGCCCCGACAATTGCCGCCTGTGGGACGTGAAGACCGGCGAGAAGCTGGACAAGGACCGTTTCCGCCGCGATCTCGGCAATGTCGAGGAAGCCTATCAGGAAGTCGCGCGCCGACTGGGTATTTTGCCCGAGGGCGGACCGCGCGACATGAAGGGACCGAGTACGATGCAATAGGGGCGGTTTCGCCCGGAGTTTCGGGGCGCCTTTTGGGCGCCCCTCTCGTTTCAGTTAGTTTGACTTTCTTTCGATAAAGGGAGCGTTATGAAGGCCCGCATTCACATCACCCTCAAATCAGGTGTCCTTGATCCGCAGGGGCGCGCTATCGCGAATGCGCTGCACGCACTGGGCTTCGACAGCGTCGATGATGTCCGCCAGGGCAAATACATCGAAGTCGATCTCAAGGAGAGCGACAAGGCGAAGGCGAAGGCCGCGGTTGATCAGATGTGCGGCAAGTTGCTCGCCAACACCGTCATCGAGAATTACACCATCGATCTGGTGGACTGAGCCATGAAGGCAGCGATCGTCGTATTCCCCGGCTCCAATCGCGAGAATGACGCCAAGGCGGCGCTGACCCAGGCCATCGGGCGCGAGCCGATCATGGTCTGGCATCGCGACACCTCACTCCCCAAGGTCGATCTGGTGCTCGTGCCTGGCGGCTTCTCCTATGGCGACTATCTGCGCTGCGGCGCCATTGCCGCCAATTCGCCGGTCCTGCGCGAAGTGAAGGCGCGGTCCGAGCAGGGCATGGCCGTCATCGGCATCTGCAACGGATTCCAGATCATCACCGAGGCCGGCCTGCTGCCCGGTGTCCTGCTGCGCAACGCGAATTTGAAGTTCGTCTGTCGCAATGTGGGCCTGCGCGTCGAGACGTCGAACTCGCGCTTCACCGCCGGTTACAAGAAGGGCCAAGTGCTGTCCGTGCCGGTTGCCCATCACGACGGCAATTACTTCGCCGATCCGAAGACGCTGGATGAGCTGGAGGCCGAAGATCGCATCGCTTTCCGCTATTGCGGTCCGGAAGGGCGTCTCGATGCCAACTACAATCCCAACGGGTCGACCCGCCACATCGCGGGCATCCTCAATAAACAACGCAACGTGCTGGGGCTGATGCCACATCCTGAGAACGCGATCGAGCCGATCCACGGGTCGACCGACGGCAAGGCTTTGTTCCACAGCCTGGTGGAGGCCGTGTCGTGAGTGCGCCGAAGATTACCCCCGAAATCGTCGCCGAGCACGGCCTCAGCGCCGACGAATACAAGCTGGTTCTGGAGATCATGGGGCGCGAGCCCAGCATGACCGAACTCGGCATCTTCTCGGTCATGTGGTCAGAGCACTGCTCCTACAAGTCTTCGCGCGTGCATCTCAAGAAACTGCCGACCAAGGCGCCGTGGGTCATCCAGGGGCCGGGCGAGAATGCCGGCGTCATCGATATCGGCGACGGCCAGGCCGCCATCTTCAAGATGGAAAGCCATAACCATCCCAGTTTCATCGAGCCCTATCAGGGTGCTGCGACGGGTGTGGGCGGCATCATGCGCGACGTGTTCACCATGGGCGCGCGGCCGATCGCCAATTTGAACGCACTGCGCTTCGGCGAGCCGAACGATCCGAAGACCAAGCATCTCATCAGCGGTGTGGTTGCCGGTATCGGCGGCTATGGCAATTGCATGGGCGTGCCGACGGTGGGTGGCGAGGTCAATTTCCATGCCAGCTATAACGGCAACATCCTGGTCAACGCGATGACTGTGGGCCTTGCCGACACCGACAAGATTTTCTATTCGGCGGCCGCCGGCGTCGGCAACCCGGTCATCTATGTCGGTGCCAAGACCGGGCGCGACGGCATCCACGGCGCCACGATGGCGTCGACCGAATTCACCGAGGATTCGGAAGAGAAGCGCCCGACCGTGCAGGTGGGCGATCCGTTCACCGAAAAGCTTCTGCTCGAAGCCTGCCTTGAACTGATGGCGACCGACGCGATCGTGGCCATCCAGGACATGGGTGCCGCGGGCCTCACCTCGTCATCGGTCGAAATGTCGTCGAAGGGCGGCCTCGGTATCGAACTCGACCTCGACAAGGTGCCGGTGCGAGAAACCAAGATGACCGCCTATGAGATCATGCTGTCGGAAAGCCAGGAGCGCATGCTCATGGTGCTGAAGCCGGCGGCGATGGAAAAGGCGCGGGCGATCTTCGACAAGTGGGAACTCGATTTTGCCGTCATTGGCACGCTCACCAATACCGGCCATTTGGTTCTCAAGAAGGACGGCCAGGTGCAGGCGGATATGCCGGTGGCACCACTGGTCGACAAGGCGCCGGTCTATGAGCGCCCCTGGATCCCGACACCCGCACAGCCGGTCATCAATGCCAAGGACGTCCCGGCACCGAACGACCTGCTGGGTGCCTTGAAGACGCTGATCGGCTCGCCCGATCTCGCCAGCCGTCGCTGGGTGTGGGAACAATATGACCACCTCGTCATGGGCCAGACGGCGCAGCGGCCGGGTGGCGATGCCGCCGTCGTGCGGGTTCCCGGCGTCCCGGGGAAGGCGCTGGCCATGAGCTCGGACTGCACGCCGCGCTATGTGTTTGCCGACCCGAAGCAGGGCGGTGCGCAGGCGGTGGCGGAAAGCTGGCGCAACATCACGGCGGTCGGCGCCTTGCCGCTCGCCATCACCGACAACATGAATTTCGGCAACCCGCAGCGACCCGAGATCATGGGGCAGTTTGCCTTGTCGATCGAAGGCATGGCGGATGCCTGCCGCGCACTCGACTATCCGGTCATTTCCGGCAATGTCTCGCTCTATAACGAGACGAACGGCAAGGGCATTCTGCCCACCCCGACCATTGGCGGTGTGGGCCTGATGAAGAATGTCGACCGCATGGCGACGGTGGCCTTCAAGGCTGACGATGAAGCCGTGCTGGTTCTGGGTGAGAGCAAGGGCTGGCTTGGCCAGTCGATCTACCTGCGCGAAACGCAGGGCCGGGAAGAGGGCGCGCCGCCGCCCGTCGATCTGGCGGCCGAGCGTCGCAATGGCGATTTCGTTCGCGGTCTGATCGTTGCCGGCGAAGTCGTGACCTGCCACGATGTCTCTGATGGCGGTCTGCTGGTGGCTGTGGCCGATATGGCTCTGGCCGGTGGTGTCGGTGTCACGCTGACCACGCCGCAGAGCGACGTCCCGTCACACGGCTATTGGTTCGGCGAAGATCAGGCGCGTTACGTCATCGCCGTTCCCACGTCGGCTGCAGCCGGCATCGAAGCGAAAGCCATGGCTGCCGGCGTGCCGGTCGAGCGCATCGGCACCACGGGCGCCGCCGATGTGGTCCTCGACGGTCGTAAGATGTCTATCCGGGATCTCAAGCAATCGCATGAGGCCTTCCTGCCGACCCTGATGGGCGCAGCCTAAAGAACGGAGTGCACTGCCATGGCGATGGAAGCCAGCGAAATTGCCCGCCTCATCAAGGAAGCCTTGCCCGATGCGGAAGTGAATATCGAGGATCTGCGCGGCGACGGCGATCACTACGCCGCGCAGGTCGTCTCTTCCGCCTTTGTCGGCAAGTCTCGCGTTCAGCAGCATCAGATCGTCTACGCCGCTTTGCGTGGCAAGATGGGTGACGAGTTGCACGCGCTTGCATTGCAGACCTCGGCCCCTGCAGCCTAAAGACAGACGAACGGCCGCGGATCATGTCGCGTCATCCCGCCTATCGCGCGGGGCTCGGCTTTGCTGCGGCCGCTTATCTCAGCTGGGGGTTGATGTCCCTCTACTTCCATGCGACGGCCTTCATGTCGCCGCCGGAAGTGCTGGATCACCGGATTATCTGGTCGCTGGTGCTGACGGCGTTTGGCACAGCGTTTCTGGTGCGGCGTAGCGAGATATCCTTGTTGTTCCGAAACCGGCGCAAGCTGGCGGGCCTCTTCATTTCGTCACTGTTCCTGGCGGCGAACTGGCTCATCTTCATTTGGGCGGTGGCAAGCGGTCAGGCGCTGGAAGCAGGCCTTGGCTACTTCATCTGCCCGCTGCTCAGCGTGACGCTGGGTGTCCTGGTCTTCAAGGAGCGCATGACGCGCATCCAGTTTGGCGGGCTGATCATCGTTGCGATCGGTGTGGCGATGACGACATTCGCCTTCGGCCGCCTGCCATGGATCGCCTTGTCTCTGGCTGGGACCTTTGCCATCTATGGTCTGTGCCGAAAGATGCTGCGCCTCCCGGCCATGCTTGCCCTGTTCACCGAGACCGCGTTGCTGGTCCCCTTTGCCCTCGCCCACGCCCTGTGGCTTGAGAAGACCGGGCAGGGGCATTTCCTCATGGGCTCCAGGCACGACCAAAGTCTCATCATTGGGCTAGGGGTCATAACCACAATTCCCCTGTTGTTTTTTGCCGGTGCGGCCAATCGCCTCGACCTCACCTCGCTGGGTCTCATGCAGTATCTCAACCCCACGGTGCAGGTGAGCCTGGCAGTTTTGGCCTATGGCGAGCCGTTTACCTTGATTCACGGCCTGACCTTTGCAGCAATTTGGGTCGGCCTTGCGGTCTTCTCGCTGGCGCCTTGGCTGCGTCGGCGGCAGAATGCCCATCGAACGGCCGAACCTGTGCTCGGTCTCGACAATTGACTTTCCAACTGACAGCCGCCATATCGCGGGCATAGGCAGAAAGGATTTGACGCCATGAGTGACAACCCCGTTTTCGACCGTATCCGCGACGACATCGGCAGCAACGATGTGGTGCTCTACATGAAGGGCACACCTGTTTTCCCGCAGTGCGGCTTCTCGGCTGCGGTCGTCCAGGTGCTGAGCCATCTTGGTGTGAAGTTCAAAGGCATCGACATTCTGCAGGACCCGAGCTTGCGTCAGGGCGTGAAGGAATTCACCAACTGGCCGACCATTCCGCAGCTCTATGTGAAGGGCGAGTTCGTCGGCGGTTGCGACATCATTCGCGAGATGTACGAGTCCGGCGAGTTGCAGCAGCTTTTGAAGGATAAGGGCGTCGCCTCCAGCCAGGCTGCCTGACGTCTGCTTCGACATCTACGCGCGTTGAAAGGCCGGTCCGCTGTGAAGCGAGCCGGCTTTTTCTTTGCCGTTTGGACCGTGCGGTCAAATCAACATCGTTTCCACGAATTTCGCACAATTGACTTGCGAACCATTTGGGGCTGTGGCTAGATTTTCATACTAATACACAGCGCTCCGACGAACGGAGCCGATTGAGGCAAATCGGGAGACGTGGAATGACGATGACCTTCCGCCGCAAGGCGATGGGTGCCGCCATGGCTTTGGCCCTCGGCGCCGGCTTTTCGATGCCCGCCGCGGCGGAACCGGAAAGCACCGATCCGATCAAGATCGCCCTCTTTGACTGGACCAGCGTCAATCTGAACGCGACCATCCTGTCGAAGATCCTGAAATCATACGGCTACAACACCGAACTGGTGACGTCGGATTACCTTGCCAGCATCCAAACGGGTCTGCGCACCGGCGATCTCACCATCGGCATGGAGTATTGGGACACGACCGCGCGCGAAGCGATGGCAGACGCTGATGCCAGTGGCGAGACCGAAAACCTCGGTCCCATCGGTCCCAAGGCCAAGGAAGAATGGTGGTTTCCGGAATACATGAAGGAGAAGTGCCCGGGCCTTCCCAATTGGGAGGCGCTGAAAGGCTGCGCCGAAGCTTTCTCGACGCCGGAAACCGCGCCGAAGGGGCGCTATCTCGGTGGCCCGGTGACCTGGGGCGGCTTTGACGACGAGCGTGTCGAAGCGCTCGACCTGCCCTTCGAAGTGGTCCATGCCGGCACCGACGCCGCGATGTTCGCCGAGCTTGAATCCGCCTATCAGCGCAAGGCGCCGATCATTCTGTGGATCTACACCCCGCATTGGGCACCGGCGAAGTATAAGGGCGAGTGGGTGCAGTTCCCGGAATGGACGCCCGAATGCTACAACGACCCGGCCTGGGGTTCGAACCCCGACAAGGCCTATGACTGCGGCAAGCCGCATGGCGAGATCTACAAGTATTCTTGGAAGGGTTTCGCCGACAAGTGGCCGGTGGCGCATAAGATCGCCAAGAACATGAAATTCACCGATGATGAGATGAACACGCTGATTGGCGAGGTCGACCTCGACAAGAAGTCGCTCGACGACGTGGCGGATGCCTGGATTGCTGCCAACCAGGAGAAGATCAAGCAGTGGGCTGAGTAGCGCCTGCTTCCCTAACTGGCCGGGCCGTCATGGACTGGCGGCCCGGCCATTTATTTATCAAGGGTATGTCTCCTCAAAGGTCTTAAATGGGGCAGGGTGACGCGCCAATGGATGCGCCCAGCGTCGCGCAAGATTTGAACGAAGCACGGCTTGGCGGCGTAAAGCTCTCCTGCCGCAACGTGTGGAAGCTGTTCGGTGCCGATACCGAGCGAAGGTTCGACGCCGCCCAGCTCGCCGACCTCGGTGCCGCCGAACTCGCTGCCCGCGGACAGATGGCCGCCGTCCGCGATGTCACGCTTGATGTGCGCGCGGGCGAGATTTTCGTCCTCATGGGTCTCTCTGGTTCCGGCAAATCCACCTTGCTTCGCTGCCTGTCGCGCCTCATCGAGCCCAGTGCCGGCGTGGTTATGTTCGAGGATCAGAACCTCCTCGACGCCAGCCCCGCGCAGATGATCGAGATCCGCCGGCACAAGATGGGCATGGTGTTCCAGCATTTCGCCTTGCTGCCGCACCTCACCGTCATCGACAATGTCGCCTTCCCGCTGTCGCTGCAGAAGGTCGGCAAGGCCGAGCGCCAGCAGCGCGCCCGCGACGTTCTGGAACTTGTCGGCCTCAAGGGCAAGGAACTGAGTTTCCCGCGCCAGTTGTCCGGTGGCCAGCAACAGCGTGTCGGCATTGCCAGGTCGCTGGCGGCCAATCCCGAACTGTGGTTCCTTGACGAACCGTTTTCCGCGCTCGATCCGCTCATCCGCCGGGAAATGCAGGCAGAGCTGCAGCGCCTGCAAAATGTGCTCAAGAAGACCATCGTCTTCGTGACACATGATTTCGACGAGGCCATTCGCCTTGCCGATCGTATCGCCATCATGAAAGACGGTGCCGTGGTCCAGCTCGGCACACCTGAGGACCTGGTGCTCAATCCCGCGACCGATTACGTCGCCGAATTCACGGGTGACGTCGACCGCGCCAAGGTCGTGAGCGCCGGCCGCATCATGCGCCCATGGAGTGGGGTGGCGGTCGCTGGCGAGGTGAACGCCCGCGACAAGATCGTCGACATCGCGCCAAGGGTCATCGGCGCCGGTCAGCCGTTCGCCGTGCGTGTCGATGGCGCCGTGGTGGGCGAGATCGACCCGGAAATGGTCCTGGCGATTCTGCTCGCGCGTGGATCGAAGCCATGAGTGTCGAGACGGCAGCATTTGAGGGAGACGATCGGCGGACGCCCTGGCCGCTGATCTGGCTCGGCTTCCTCATCGCCGTCGTCGCGCTGTGGCTCTTGAAAGACAGTCTGGCCCCGCTGGTCAAGTATCCAGATAAGCTCGAGGTCAACTTTGCCAAATGGATCGGCCTTGCAGCGAAATGGCTGGTGGCAAACATCCAGTTCCTGACGCGTGGGCTGGCGGCGGTTCTCGACGTGCCGCTCGATAGCATGATCGCTATTCTCGCCAAGGGTATCCTGGCGCCCAATGATGCTGTCATTGTGCCGCGCCTGTCCTGGGTGGGGATCATCGGTGCCGTGACGCTCCTTGGCTACGCCTATGGCGGCATGCGAACGGCGCTCACGGTCTTCGTGTGCTTCATCTACATCGCCCTATTCGGGCAATGGAAGGGTGCCATGCTGACGCTGGCCTCGGTCATTGTCTGCGTGCCCATCGCTGTCGTCCTGGGTCTCCTCTTCGGCATCCTGGCGTTTCGCCATGAACGGCTGGCCGTCTGGGTGGTGCAGCCATCGCTCGACCTCATGCAGACGATGCCGTCCTTTGCCTATCTGGTGCCGGTCCTGCTGCTGTTCGGGTCGGGGCCGGTCCCGGCGCTGGTCGCCACCGTCATCTTTGCCGTGCCGCCGATGGTACGGGCGACGGTGTTGGCCTTGCGATCGGTGCCGGAAGAAGTCATGGATTTCGGCAACATGGCCGGATGTTCGCCGCGCCAGAAGATGTGGCGCATTATGATCCCCAGTTCCCGGTCGCTGCTGATGGTCGGTGTCAACCAGGTCATCATGATGACACTCAACATGGTCATCATCGCCTCGATGATCGGGGCAGGTGGATTGGGTTACGACGTCCTGCTGGCGCTGCGGCAGGGCGATATCGGTCGTGGTACGGTTGCCGGCATGGCGATCGTCGCGATTGCCATAAGCCTCGACCGTATCAGCCAGGCAGCCGCGCAGCGGCAGGCCAGCCCAGTTTCGTCCGGCAGCACCTTCCTGGCGCGCCACCCATATTTGGCGGGCGGCGTCGCCTGGCTGCTCGTGACGACTGTGCTCGGCACGTTCATTTCCGCCTTCTCGGAAGTGCCCAAGGCGCTGGTGTTGACATTGGGTGATTCCCTCAACGAGATCGTCAAGTGGATCAACATCAACTTCTTCGATTCTATCGAAGCTGTCCGGACCTGGCTGTTGCTGAACGTTATGAACCCGGTGAAGCAGGGCCTCCTGGCCGCCCCTTGGATTGCCATCCTTGCTGGCCTGGTTCTTGCCGGCTATCAGCTCGGCGGTCGCAAGCTGGCCGTTCTGGTTGGTGTGCTCATTGCTTTCATCCTGGTTGCCGGCCAGTGGGAAAAGGCCATGATCTCGGTCTACCTTTGCGCCATTTCCGCGATCATCGCGGCAATGATCGGCATTCCGATCGGTGCCTGGGCGTCGCGCAGCGACTGGGGTAACCGCGTCGCCACCATTGCCGTCGACACGCTGCAGACACTGCCGACCTTCGTCTACCTGATTCCGGTGGTGATGCTGTTCCGCGTGGGCGATGTGACCGCCATGATCGCGATCGTGTTTTTCGCGGTGACGCCCGCCATCCGCTATACCGCCCATGGCCTGCGCAACGTCTCCCCGCAAGTGATCGAGGCGGCCCGTGCAATGGGCTCGACACCGCGGCAGATTCTCTGGCGTGTGCAGATGCCGCTCGCTTTGCCCGAGATCATGCTGGGTATCAATCAGGTCATCCTGCTGTCGCTCAGCATGTTGGTCATCACCGCCCTGGTGGGGACGCGCGACCTGGGGCAGGAAGTCTATATCGCCCTAACCAAAGCCGATCCGGGACGTGGGATTGTCGCCGGCTTGTGCGTTGCTTTTCTCGGCATCGTCCTCGATCGGCTCGCCGCCGCCGGGGCCAGGCGCGCCCGCGCCCGGCTCGGCCTTCTCGATATCAACGCCCAACATTAGGGGCAGGTGCATCATGGCAAAAGATCTCGAAGTTCTCTCCGATCTCCGGCTCAACAGCCGGCAGGCACGCATCATGGAAGTGTTGCGGCGCGACCAATTGCTGGCGGTGACGCAGCTTGCCGAGGCGCTGGATGTCTCCGGTGAGACGATCCGGCGCGACCTCCGCCTGCTGTCGGCCAAGGGTCTGGTCGAGAAGAGCCACGGCAATGTGCGCTGGCGCGATCGCAGCGAAGATCAGCCGCTGCAGCGGCGCATGCTTGACAACATGGCCGCCAAACAGGCGATCGCCGCGGCCATCGCCAATGAGATCAGCGACGGGGAATCGGTCTTTCTCGACACCGGCTCGACCAACACATATGTGGCGCAGGCCCTGAAGGGGCGGCGCAATCTGACGGTGGTGACGAATTCCGCGTCGATCGCGCAGCATCTCAGCACGGGGCAGGGGAACAAGGTCTATCTGGCCGGCGGCGAATTGCGTGCCGATGACAGCGCCGCCTTCGGCCCGGCCGCCATTCTCTTCCTGCAGCAATTCATGGTGAAGACGGCGATCATCAGCGCCTCCGGCCTCGATATCAGTCTCGGCGTCATGGACGACCATCTCTGTGAGGCGGAGGTCTCGCGCTCACTGGTCGGCCATGCCGAGCGCATGATCGTCGGCGCCGATCACAGCAAATTCGGGCGTCGGTGCCTGGTAGCGGCACTTGGCTTCGATGCCGTCGACCTCCTGGTGACGGACCAGCGGCCGACCGGGCCGCTCGCCGAGGCGCTGGAGCGGAACGACGTTGAAATCCTGGTCGTCGATCCGGCGGCCTGACTTCCACACTCCTTTCCATGTCATCACGGAGCCTTGAGAGACGATGAGCGGGCGTCAACACGCGGAAATTCTGATCATCGGTGCCGGCATCATCGGTTGCTCGATCGCCTACCACCTGACCCGCATGGGCAAGACGGATGTGGTGATCCTGGAAAAGAGCGGGATCACCCATGGCGCGACGTGGCATGCAGCCGGCCTGGTCGGGCAGCTGCGCTCGTCGCGCAATGTGACGCGCATGCTGCGGCATTCGGTCGAACTCTATGACAAGCTCGAAGCCGAGACGGGCATGGCGATCGACTGGAAGAAATATGGCAGCCTGCGTCTTGCCTGTTCGACCGAGCGCGAGATGGAGAACAAGCGCTCGCTGACCATGGCGAAAAGCTTCGGCTTGGAAATGAACGAACTGTCGCCCAAGGAGGCGCAGGACCTGTTCCCGATCATGAGCACGGAGGACGTTCGCTCGGCGGTCTACATTCCCTCCGACGGCTATATCGACCCGGCCGGCGTCTGCCAGGCATTGGCCAAGGGTGCCAAGGACAAGGGTGCTCGTATCATCATTGGCGAGCGCGTCACGGGCATGACGGTCGAGAACCGGCGCGTCAGCGTGGTGAAGACGGACAAGGGCGAATGGACCTGCGATATCGTCGTCAATTGCGCCGGCATGTGGGGCCATGAAGTGGGCGACCTTGCCGGGGTGCGCATCCCCAGCTTTGCCGTCGAGCATCAGTATCTCATCACCGATCCGTTGCCGGATGTGCCCAAGAAGATGCCGACCATGCGTGATCCGGACCATCTGGTCTATTACAAGCCGGAAGTGCGCGGCCTGGTGATCGGTGGCTACGAGCCGGATACGCTGCCCTTTGCCCCCGGGGGCATTCCACGGCATTTCGCACAAGAACTGCTGCCGGGTAATTTCGAGCGCTTTGAAATGCTCGCCAAGCTCGGTGGCAAGCGGACACCCATCATCAACACCGTCGGCGTGCGCGAATTGATCAACGGCCCGATCCCCTATTCGGCGGATTCCGATTTCGTGATGGGCAAGGCGCCGGAGCTCGACAACTTTTTCGTCTCGGCCGGCTTCCTCTATGGGATCGCTGCCGGCGGTGGCGCCGGCCGGATGATGGCGGAGTGGATCGCGGAAGGGTCGCCCAGCCTCAACCTGTGGCCGCTCGATGTGCGGCGCTTCAATTTTCACCACAACACGCGCCACTTCATGTATCCGCGGGCGGTGGAGCTTTACGGCCATCACTACAAGCTGCATCGCCCGGGCGACGAGCATGAGACGATGCGCGGCATCCGCCGCTCACCGCTCTATGAAACGCTGAAAAGCCGCGGCGCCGTCTTCGGCTCGCGCGGTGGCTGGGAACGGCCCAACTGGTTTGCCCCGGCTGGCGTGAAAGCCATCGATGAGCCGGCCTTCGACCGAGCCAAGACCAATTGGTTCGCCCATGTCGGTGCCGAGCATAAGAAGGTGCGCGGTGGCGTAGCGTTGATCGACCAGACATCTTTCGCGAAATACGAGGTCATCGGGTCCGGCGCGCTGGCGGCGCTGCAGAATCTCGCCGTGTCCGACATGAACAAGCCGGTGGGCAGCACGGTCTATACCCAGCTGTGCAACCCGAAGGGCGGCATAGAATGCGATCTCACTTTTTCGCGTGTCGCGGAGGACCGCTTCTATTTCGTCACCGGCAGTGCCTTTGGCCTGCATGACAAGCAATGGATCGAAAGCCATCTGCCACGCGATGGGTCGGTGCAGATAGTCGATATGACCTCGGCCCGCGCCGTGATCAATATCTGCGGGCCGAAATCCCGCGACGTGCTGGCAGCCGTGGCCGAAGAAGATATCTCCAACGCCGCCTTCCCGTTTTCGACCTGCCGTCGCCTCACGGTTGGCGCGGCGCCCGTCCTCGCGATCCGCATTGGCTATGTGGGTGAACTGGGCTGGGAGTTGCACGCGCCGACCGAGTACGCCGCCCATGTCTATGACGTTCTGCGCGAGGCGGGCGAGAAGCATGGCATCGCCGATGTCGGCTATCGCGCGATCGATTCCCTACGCATGGAAAAGGGTTATCTCTATTGGTCGTCGGATATCACGCCGGACTATTCGCCCTATGAAGCCGGCCTTGGCTTCCGCGTCAATCTGAAGAAAGGCAACTTCATTGGCCGCGATGTCTTGGCAAAGCAAAAAGAGGCTGGTGTTAAACAGAAGCTCTGTACCTTCGTCCTGGAGAAGCCGCTGCCGCTCTATGGTGGCGAGGCGGTGATACATGACGGCAAGGTGGTTGGTGTCACGACCAGTGGCAATTTCAGCTACACGTTGGGCAGATCGGTCGCCTATGCCTATTTACCCGTTGAACTCGCCATTGCGCAGAACTTCACGGTTGAATCGTTCACGGAACAATCGCCGGCGACGCGGCATGATGGTCCGCTCTATGATCCCAAGAACGAGCGGCTGAAGGCGTAAGGGGGCGGAAGATGCAAGACGAGAAGATCATCCATGACGCCATGCGGCGGATTCCGCTTTTGGCAGGTCTTGGCGTCAGCGAGGTCAATGCCGAACGTCTGGGTGGCCTTACCAACCGAAACTATCTACTGCGCACGCCCAAGGGTAAATTCGTCCTGCGCATTCCAGGTGAGGGGACCAGCGAGTACATTTCGCGCAGGAACGAGGCGCATGCAGCGCGCGTCACCTCGGATATTGGCGTCAATGCGCCGCTGATCTTCTTTGATGAGACCGACGGCGTGCAACTGGCGGGCTTTATCGATGGCGCTGCCACGTTGAATGTGGAGCGCTTCAAGGATCTCGGCTCCGTGCGGCGCTCGGCCGAGGCTTTGCGCAAGGTGCATGACAGCGGCCGGCCCTTCCTCAACCGCTTCGAACTCTTCCAGATGATCGATGAGTATCTCGGCATCCTGGAAAAGAAAGCAGCACCTCTGCCCGACGGCTACCATGATGTGAAGCGGGAGGCGGAGAGCGTACGCGTGGCCCTTGGCAAGCGGTCGTTGCCGAATGTGCCCTGTCACTGCGATCCACTGGCGGAAAACTTCCTCGACACGGGGAAGGTCGTACATGTGATCGACTGGGAATATGCCGGCAACAACGATCCCATGTGGGACCTGGGAGATGTATCGGTCGAGGCGGCGTTCGGTGCGGAACAGGACGAGATCCTGTTGGAAGCTTATTTCGGCGGCAAGGTGCTGCCGGCGGATCGCGGCCGCATGGTGCTCTATAAGGCGATGTGCGACCTGCTCTGGACGCTCTGGGGCATCATCCAGCACGTCAACCAGAACCCGGCGGATGATTTCTGGGCCTATGCCGTCAACCGCTTCGAGCGCTGCAAGAAACTGATGGGGCAGGCCGATTTCGGCAAGCATCTGCAGGCGGTGGTTGACGGTTAGCTCAGGCATGCCGGCACTGCAGGGCTGAAATTACGTCAATAGTCTTGCCTTTCCTCTCTCGTTGCCGTCTCTATGACGCCCTGTGTTTGCGCTTTCAGGGATAGCTGGGATGGACGATACCATTTCACCGCGCAAGGCCGCGATCGCGGCACGCGCCTTTCAAGATGGTCTGCTGGTCGAGGATGCGCCGCTGATTGGCGTTATCGACACCGACGCGCTCTATGCGACCATCAACGATCTGCGCTCCAGCTTCCCCAATTTCTTTACCCATGCGTTTGCCGCCAAGGCCAATACGATGCCGACGGTCCTGGACCTCGTGCGCAAATGGGGCATGGCTTGCGAGGTGGCGAGCCCCGGCGAATATCAGGCGGCGGTCAAGGCCGGCTTTGTCGCCGGCGAGATCGTCTTCGACAGTCCGGCAAAGACCAACTGGGAAATCGACGCAGCACTCTCTCACGGCGCCACGCTCAACATCGACAATTTCCAAGAACTGGCCCGCGTCGATGCGTGGCTGGGCAAGAAGACCTCGGCCTCGATCATCGGCCTGCGCATCAACCCGCAGGTGGGCGGCGGTTCCATCGCCGCGATGAGCACGGCGACACAGAGTTCGAAATTCGGCATTGGCCTTGAGGATGGCGATAATCGCCAGCGCGTGTTCGATGCCTATGAGACCCGGCCCTGGCTGACGGCGCTGCACACGCATGTCGGCTCGCAGGGTTGCCCGCTGGATCTCATTGCCGCCGGTATCGCCAAGACCTTCAATCTGGCACGCGAAATCAATCAGCGCCTGGGCCGCAAGCAGATCGCGACGCTCGATATCGGTGGCGGCTTGCCGGTCAACTTCGAGAGCGAGGCCGTGACGCCGAGCTTTGGTGATTACGTCGCGGCCTTGCGCAAGGAGGTGCCCGATCTGTTCGCCGGCGAGTTTCGCGTCATCACCGAGTTCGGCCGCTCGGTTCTGGCCAAGGCCGGATTCATCCTGGCGCGCGTCGAATACACCAAGGAACAGGGCGGTCGCCCCATCGCCATTACCCATGCCGGTGCGCAGGTAGCGACACGCACCGTGTTCATGCCGGACATGTGGAAGATCCGTGTATCGGCCTTGGATGCGCAGGCGCGGCCCAAATCGGGGTTGAAGGTCGTTCAGGATGTCGCCGGCCCTTGCTGCTTTGCCGGCGACGTGGTGGCGCATGGCCGGCCGCTACCGCTGTTGGAGCCCGGCGATTTCGTGATGCTGCACGACACCGCCGCCTATTATTTCTCGACACCGTTCGTCTACAACAGCCTGCCGGCTATCCCGGTCTATGGCATTTCCGGTCCCGATGACGTGCTCGACGTGACGGTCATGCAGGAAGGTGGCGTGTTGTCGTTCTGACGTCTTACGAGGCGGGTTGGCTTGGCGCAGCCGGGTTGGCGGCCGTCGTCGGTACGCAGGCCTTGATGGCAGCATCGGCGCGATGCCAGTTGTCGCGCGCCATGTCGGGAAACACGCCGCTGACCTGATGGGTCGGCCAATAGAGATCGCCGTTATAGAACTTCACCAGCGACTTGTTGTTGGGATGCGGCTCAACCGTCACGAAGGCGATGAGGCCGCCGCGCGGCGAATAAACGCTGATCTCGGCCTTGGGCCCGAAGAAGAGCAGATCTGGCGAAGCGCCACGAAATTCGTTGGCGAGCGCCTGGGCCATGCAATTGGCCATGACCTCAGGCGCCTGGTCCACGCGGGCCGTAATATCGGGCTTGGCCAGATTCTCGGTCGAGGTGCAGGCTGCAAGACCGAGGAAGAGCAGGGACAGCAGGAGGGGGCGCATGATTGGCATCCGGAATGTGACCATCTTCACTGCCAGGCAAGCATGGCTTGTGCCATCTTGGACAGATTGCCGGGATGGCCGCTATCCCTTTGATATCTCGTTAACTATTTCGCAGATAGGCTGACAAGGTTCGGGTGTGATGGCTGCGATGACGTGGAAGCGGGTCATTTTTGCCCGGTCTGGACCCGGCAGAGACTGGGTGAAGAAGGGCTGAAATCATGTGCCGATGGCTGACCTATTGTGGCGAGCCGATCTATCTCGACAGTGTCATCTTCGAGAAAGAGAATTCGCTGATCCAGCAGAGTATCAATGCCCGGCGCAGCCATGTGACGACCAATGGCGACGGATTCGGCATCGGCTGGTATGCCGAGCGGCCGGTCCCCGGCACCTATCGCGACATCCTGCCGGCCTGGAACGACGCCAATCTGCGCTCGATTGCGCATCAGATCCGATCCGGTCTTTTCATGGCCCATGTGCGCGCCTCGACCGGAACCGCCACCTCGCGCGCCAATTGCCATCCGTTCGCTCACGGCAAGTGGCTCTTTATGCATAACGGCCAGATTGGCGGTTACGACCGTATTCGGCGCAAGATCGAAGCCTTGGTGGACGATCCCTTTTACGTCCATCGCTTAGGCACGACCGACAGCGAGCTGATCTTTTATCTGATGCTCTCGATGGGGCTGGACAAGGATCCGATGTCCGCGGTGCAAAAGTCCCTTGCAGCAGTGGTTGAACTGATGCGGCAAGCCGAGATCAAGGAGGCGCTGCGCTTTACCTCGGTCTTCACCAACGGCACACATATCTTCGCGGTGCGATACGCGACCGACGAGGCGCCGCCCTCATTGTTCTGGCGCTATGAAAACGACCAGTTGCTGATCGTCTCCGAACCGCTCGATGACGACCAGCGCTGCTGGCACGAAGTGCCGGCGGGGCAGATCATCGTCACGGAGCGCAACACACGGGTCGACATGGTGCCGTTTCTGGCAGCGTGAGCTGGGAAATGAGCGCAGAAAGAAAAACGGGTCGGAAGCTTGTCGCTTCCGACCCGTCTAATCTGGCTCCTCGAGCTGGACTCGAACCAGCGACCTGCGGATTAACAGTCCGACGCTCTACCAACTGAGCTATCGAGGAATAACCGCAGCCTAGAGCCATACGGCCCGGCGCGGTGGGGCAGCATATAGCAGAAGCTTTGCGCGGATGCCAACACCTTTCTTCATCTTTTGCCCGGGAGCCAACAGGCTGATTTCAATGCGAATTTTGCAGCAGCCATTTGCCGCACCCAGGGCTTGCAGGGGTTGACAGCCGGGCACTCTTCCAAGATTCTCCGGCGCCAAATCCTTTGTCGGAGCCGCAGGTTCCGGGACATCAGCCATCGGAGTTTCCATGAAGGCCGTCATCTTGAGCGCGGGCCAGGGTTCGCGATTGTTGCCTCTGACCGAGGGGCGGCCGAAATGCCTGCTGCAACTCGGCGACAAGACGCTGATCGAATGGCAGATCTGGGCGCTGACGCAGGGCGGTGTTGACGACATCGCGGTCGTGGTCGGCTATCACGCACAGGATGTCGTGGCCCTGCTGAAGAAGCTGGAAAGCCCGAAGCTCAAGATCCGCACGATCTACAATCCGTTCTACAAGCTCGCCGACAATCTCGCTTCCTGCTGGATGGCGCGTCACGAGATGAAGGACGACTTCGTCATCCTCAATGGCGACACTGTCATCGAACCGAAGATCTTCCAGAAGCTGATGGCAAGCCCGTCGGCTCCCATCACCGTCACCATCGACAAGAAGGAGTCCTATGACTCCGACGACATGAAGGTGCACCTCAAAGGCACGCGCCTCTTGGAGATCGGCAAGACGCTGGCACCGGAGCGCACCAACGGCGAATCCATTGGCATGTTGCTGTTCCGCGGCGATGGCCCGAAGCTCTTCACCGACACGCTCGAAAATCTGATGTACACGCCGGAAGGCGTGAAGTGGTGGTATCTGCGCGCGATTGGCCAGATCGCTGAACATCACCAGGTCGAGACCTGCAGCATTGAAGGCAGTCTCTGGGGCGAAGTCGACTTCCCGGCTGACCACGCCCGCGTCTCGCAGCTGGTGACGGAGTTCTGATCCTTCGCTTTATCTCGTCATGGTCCGCGCAGGCGGACCATCCACGAGTTCCTGGGCCACTGAAGGAAGTAACTCGTGGATCCCCCGCCTGCGCGGAGGATGACGAGATGAGGTGTTCCTAAACCCTGAGCTCGACCCAGATCGGTGTGTGATCGCTGGGCTTTTCCTTGCCGCGCGGGGTGCGATCGATCTCGCATTTTTCAAGGCAGTCGGCGGCTTGCGGTGACAACAGCAGATGGTCGATGCGCAGGCCATTGTCGCGCTGCCAGGCCCCGGCCTGATAGTCCCAGAATGTATAGCGATGGCCTTCTGGATGCAGATGCTGGAATGCGTCCGTATAGCCGAGATGCAGGATCTCGCGGAACTTGGCGCGTGTCTGCGGGCGTGCCAGCGCGTCCTCGGCCCAGGCCACCGGATCGTAGACATCGGCATCGGTCGGGATGACGTTGTAATCGCCGCCCAGCACCACCGGCTCCTCGGTCTTCAGCAGATCTGCCGCACGGCGCTTGAGATGCTCCATCCAGGCAAGCTTGTAGGGATACTTTTCGGTTTCGACCGGATTACCGTTGGGCAGATAGATCGTGGCAACGCGGATGTGCGGGCGTTGTGATCCTTCCGGCGTCTCGACCGCGGCTTCCAGGTAACGCGCCTGTTCGTCGGCATCGTTGCCGGGCAGGGCGGGGTGCTCGACCGTGAACTTCGTCTTCGACAGGATGGCGACGCCGTTATAGCTCTTCTGCCCGACCGCCTCGACCTGATAGCCAAGCGCCTCGAATTCCATGCGCGGGAATTCAGCGGTGGTGCATTTGATTTCCTGGAAGAGGGCGACGTCCGGCGATTCAGACTTCAACCACTCCAGCACGTTTGCCAGCCGCGCCCGCAGCGAATTGACGTTGAAGGTCGCGATCTTCACGAGGGTGTTCGGGTCAGACGGAGAATGAGTTGCCGCAGCCGCAGCTCGACGACGCGTTCGGATTCTTGATCTGGAACGAGGCGCCGACCAGATCCTCAACGAAATCGATTTCCGCGCCGGAGAGAAGATCGAGCGAAGTGTCGTCGATGACGACCCTGACGCCATTGCGCTCGAAAGTGTGGTCGTCCTGCTGCGTCGACTTGTCGAACGAGAAGCCGTATTGAAAGCCGGAACAGCCGCCGCCCGAAACGGACAGGCGCAGCATCAAATCGTCATCGCCTTCCATGGCCTTCAGCTGCGCGATCCGCTTGGCAGCGTTTTCGCTGACGGTCACTTGGCGCTGGGCGTCGGTGGAATCGGGCATTGCAGTCACTTCGGGCTGGTTCATCATTCGTTGCAGTATTTAGGAACTCAGGTGAGAAAGTCAAACGCCCACCCTGCATACCTCCCATCTATGCCCTTACTTTGCCTACGTTTTTTGGAGGCGATGCCGATTTCTGTAATAGTCATGCGCAGATACCCCTGTTAGGGTCCGATCATGTCGTCCGCACCCTTTGCCTGCCATCCGGAGGAAACGCGCGGCCGGCGCATGCCCGAGGCTGAAAGCCCCATGCGTTCGGTCTATCAGCGCGATCGCGACCGGGTGGTCCATTCGGCGGCCTTCCGGCGCCTCAAGCACAAAACGCAGGTCTTCGTTTATCACGAAGGCGATCACTACCGGACACGCCTGACCCATAGCCTCGAAGTGGCGCAGATCGCACGCACCATTGCCCGCGTCCTTGGCCTCAATGAGGATCTGGCCGAGGCCCTGGCCCTCGCGCATGACCTTGGCCATCCACCTTTTGGGCATGCGGGGGAGGATGCGCTCAATGCCTGCATGGCGGATCTTGGCGGTTTCGATCACAACGAGCAGACCTTCCGCGTCCTTACCTCGCTTGAGCGGCGATATGCCGGTTTCGACGGTCTCAACCTGACCTGGGAGATGCTGGAGGGGATCGTCAAGCATAACGGCCCCTTGCGCGGTCCCCATGCCGGTGCCCGCAATCTTGCCCATGGCGTGCCGGCGACAATCGCGGCATTTGATCGTGATTGGTCGCTGGAACTCGACGGCTTCGCCAGCGCCGAGGCCCAGGTCGCGGCCCTTTCCGACGATATCGCCTATAACAACCACGATATCGATGACGGCTTGCGTGCGGGCCTGTTCGCCATCGAGGATCTCAATGATGTCCCGCTGGCGGGGCCGGTCTTTGCCGAGGTGGCGGCACTCTATCCGGGCCTTGAGCCGACGCGGCTGATCCATGAAGCGGTCCGGCGCATGATCAACGTGATGGTCAGCGACGTCATCACCGAAAGCCAAAAACGCCTGGCCGCCGCCGCACCCAAGAGCGTTGCTGACATTCGCAGTCGCACCGAGCCGGTCATCGCCTTTTCGGCCGCCGTGCGGGAGCACGATGTCGGCTTGAAGCGCTTCCTCTTCCAGCGCATGTACCGGCACGAGCGTATCAATCGAACCATGACCCAGGCAAAGCGGGTCGTCACGGACCTCTTCGCGTGCCATCTGGAACAGCCGTACCTGCTGCCATCGGAATGGTCGCGGGAGGCTGCCGTGGCCGATCGCCGGGGCCGCGGGCGGGTGGTCGCCGACTATATCGCCGGCATGACCGACAAGTTCGCCCTGGAATGCCACGACAGACTGTTCGGTACATCCGCGCTTGTTGCGGAAAAATCCTAAGCGAATCTGGAAGTTACGCCAGATGATCACCGCTCGGTGACTTGACCGACTCGACGCCAAACTGGTTTGATTCAAAGACTTGGCCGCGCCTTTGCGCCGGCTCCCGACTTTGGCGTCAAGGATAGCGTTAAATGACGACGGAACCGCCCCGCCCAGACCAGATCCAGGCCAATGTCGCTGCGGCTTTGAGCCGCCTGCGCGGCGAGCTGGCCCCGACACCGCCGGTCGCTGCCGGTGGGTCCGAGCCCGACGCAGGCCGCGCCGGCGATACCGACAGCGAGCCACAGCTCGATGTCGGCCCGACACTCTCTGCGCCCGATCCCAGCATGGCCTTGGGCGCCCCCAAGCCACACGCGCCGAGTGACCCGCTCGATACGCCCTTCGCCCGGATGACGGGCCTGAAGCCCACCGACCAACCCGATCTGCTCAGCGGTATCGGCGCGCCGCCGCCGCTTGCCGACATTGCCGACGCTGAGGCCGAGGCCGCCCATCGTCGCAGGCGCCTCCGTAATCGCCTGCTGGCGGGCGGCGTTCTCGTCCTCGCCCTGGCTGGTTTCTGGTATTGGAGCAGCAGCGGCGAGGGCGGCAGCGAAGCCGTGCCCGTGATCGCCGCCGACGGCACACCGGAGAAGGTGAAGCCGGCCGATGAAGGCGGGCTCGAAGTCCCGAACCAGGATGTCGCCATCCTGAACGGCGAAAATTCAGCCGCGCCGAGCCAGGGTGAAACCGTCCTGCCGGCACCTGAGCAACCCGCGACCCCGCCCGCACCGCCGGCCGAACCGGCGGCACCTTCCGACGCCGCTCCGGCGGCCACGGCCGATGCCGCCCCGGCGGCCTCTGATGCCGTGCCGAGTGTGGCGGCGCCCGCCGTCGATGCGATTCCAAGCGTGCCAGCGCCAACCGAACCAGGTGTGGCGACCAGCGGCGCGACCCCGCCAGCGGCGCCAGCCACCTCCGAAGCGGCCCCCGTGCCGGCTGAGGAGCCGACCCAAACCGCGGCGGCCGAAGCTGCCCCTGTTGAGGCGGCACCGGCCGCTGAAGCAGCGCCGGCACCGGCGACGAGCGGCTCGGCCCGCATCCAGCTGGCAGCCGTGAAGAGCGAGGCTGCGGCGCAAAAGGAATGGACGCGCCTTCAAAAGGCCAATCCAGACCTCCTGGGCGGTCTGTCGCTGCATGTCGAGCGCTTCAACAAGAGCGCGAGCGAAGTTTATTATCGCATCCAGGCTGGCCCGCTCGCCGACAAGGCTGCGGCAAAGCAACTTTGCGCACAATTAAAGCAAAAAAATCAAGCCTGTCTGGTTGCTAATTAAAGCAAATTGGCAGGTCGATCTGGGGGAGTACAGCATGCCGTTGGCCGCGATCCTGGGCTGCGCCGGACCGGAACTTAGCGATGCGGAGCGCAGGTTCTTCAGCGCCGCCGATCCACTTGGCTTCATCGTCTTTGCCCGAAACCTGGTCGAGCCCGACCAGGTCCGACGGTTGACGGCGGATTTGCGCGCCAGCATCGGACGTCCCGATGCGCCCATATTGGTTGACCAGGAAGGTGGCCGGGTTGCCCGGCTGAAGGCGCCGCATTGGCGCCACCCGCCAGCCGCAGACAAGTTCGGCGCCATCGGCGCGTCCGACCGCGCCCGGGCAGCAAGCGCGGTGCGCGTCAACCATGAGCTGATGGCGACCGAATTGCGGGCGCTCGGCCTCACTGTCGATTGTGCCCCGCTGATCGACGTGCGGTTGGACGGCGCCCATGACATCATCGGCGACCGGGCCTACGGCACGGACCCCTATCTGGTGGCCGATCTGGGGCGGGCCGCCGCCGAGGGTCTAATGGCTGGCGGTGTCATGCCAATCATCAAGCATATCCCCGGCCATGGCCGGTCCATGGTCGACAGCCATTTCGACCTGCCGCGGGTCGATACCGATTTCGACACCCTGGCCGAGACCGATTTCGTTCCCTTCCGGGCGCTCCACGACATTCCCTGGGCGATGACGGCCCATATCGTCTATACCGCCATCGATGCCGCTCAGCCGGCGACATTGAGCCGGACTGTTATCTCGGAGGTCATTCGCGGCGAGATCGGTTTTTCCGGCCTGCTGCTATCAGACGACCTCTCGATGAAGGCCCTGAAGGGCGGGCTTGATGAACTGGCGCAGGGCAGTCTTGAGGCGGGGTGCGACGTCGTACTCCACTGCAACGGCGACATGGCCGAGATGGAGAAGGTGGTCAAAGGCGCCAAGCCCTTGTCTTCCGCTGGACTTGCCCGATATGAACAAGGCCAGCGGCGCCTCAATGCGGATCCGGATTTCGATCAGGCGGACCTCAAGGATGAACTTTCGGCTTTAATGGCCTGAATTTTCAGTAAAAAATGCGGGGAGAGTGCGGCCGGTCTGGGGAGCGCACTCTAGGAGCCAGTTTTGGAAACACTCGATTTCGGCCATTTGGCACAGCTCGCCACGACCTGGGCGTTGCCTGTGTTGATCGCCATTACCCTGCATGAGGCATCCCACGCCTATGTCGCTTGGCGCCTGGGCGACGACACGGCCTATCTGCAAGGACGTGTCACCTTCAACCCGCTGAAACATGTCGATCCCTTCGGCACGGTGATTCTGCCGGCACTGCTGCTGATGACGGGCAGCGGTTTCCTCTTCGGCTACGCCAAGCCGGTGCCGGTCAATTTCCGCCGCCTGAAGCACTTTCGCCGCGATTCCGCCCTGGTGGCGATTGCCGGCCCGGGCAGCAACATGATCCTCGCGGTCGTTTCGGCCTTGTTGCTTCATGTGGCGGTTCTGGCACCCAGTTGGTTCGCTGAATGGTCGGTGCAGACGCTGATAAATTCCATGCGGCTCAACATCATGCTGGCGCTTTTTAACATGCTGCCTTTACTGCCGCTGGATGGTGGCCGGGTGCTGGCTGGGATCCTGCCGCCAAGCTTGGCGCGGCCGTTCTTCCGCACCGAGCGTTATGGCATGTTCGTCCTGCTCGCCCTCATCTTCCTGCTGCCGCTGATCGGTGGCCAGTTGGGGATGAATCTCAATATTTTGGGCTGGATTTTGGGTCCGGCTTCCGACTATCTCCTGCATCTTGTTGTAACCCTCACGGGGCTGACAGGCTGATGGCGCCTTGGACCGCGGATGACGAAACGGAAGTGCCGGCGACACAAGGTGTCGCCGACGACACGCCTGCCGACGCCGACGCGCTGACCCCCGATGAGGCTGCGCCGGACGAGCCGATACCGGACGAACCGGTCGCCCAAGCGGCACCGGAGCCGGCGGCAGCACCCTCCGACGATGCTCCCTTGATCGCCGCCAATGACGACGGCGAACTGCGCCTCGACCTCGACGGTTACGAAGGGCCGATCGATATCCTCCTGACGCTCGCCCGCGAGCAGAAGGTCGATCTCAAGAAGATCTCGATCCTGGAACTGGCTGACCAGTACCTGTCCTTCATCAACCATGCCCGCAAGCTGCGGCTCGAACTGGCCGCCGACTATCTGGTGATGGCCGCCTGGCTTGCCTATCTGAAGTCGCGCCTGCTGCTGCCCGAACCGCCGGCGGACGGCGAACCGACCGGTGTCGAGCTGGCGGCGGCCCTGGCGTTCCAGTTGCAGCGCCTTGAGGCGATGCAGAAGGCTGGGCAGGCGATGCTGAACCTGGCGCAGTTGGGTCGCGACGTCTTCACGCGTGGTGCGCCGGAGCCACTGAAGGTCGTCGATGTCCCGGTATTCGAGCTCAGCCTCTACGAGCTTCTCAAGGCCTACGGCACGCATCCGGGCCGCCGCCGCGACGGCATTCTGCAAATCACGCCGCTCAACCTGTTCTCGATGGACGATGCGCTGAAGCGGATCGGCGACATCATCGGCCATACCCTGGACTGGACGATCCTGCAGAAATTTCTGCCGGATGACCTGAAACAGCCGTTGCAACGCCGCGCGGCCGTGGCCGCCACTTTTGCGGCCTCTTTGGAACTGGCGCGCTCGGGCATCATCAACCTGCGCCAGGAAGGGCTCTTCGGCCCCATCTATATGAAGCGGGCGGAACCTGCCGCCCCAGCATCACCCAGTGAAGTGACGTCATCATGAGTGAAGATAGATTCGAGACCCTGCGCTTCCTGGAAGCCGTCCTGTTTGCCGCCGCAGAGCCGCTGACCGAAAAGGTCATGGCGCAGCGCCTGCCCGAGGATGCCGACGTCAAAGGGTTGTTGGAAGAGCTGAAGGGCCATTACGCCAACCGTGGCGTGAACCTCATGCAGTTCGACGGGCGCTGGGCTTTCCGCACCGCGCCGGATCTCTCCCACCGCATGTCGATCGAGCGCAAGGTCGTGCGGAAGTTGACCCGTGCCGCCATCGAAACCTTGGCGATCATCGCCTATCACCAGCCGGTAACCCGGGCCGAAATCGAAGAGATCCGTGGCGTCGCCATCTCGAAAGGGACGCTCGACTCCCTCCTTGAAGCCGATTGGATCAAGCCGGCCGGCCGGCGCGAGACGCCGGGGCGTCCCGTCACCTGGGCGACCACGACCGGTTTCCTCGAGCACTTTAACCTCGAAAGCTGTGCGGCACTTCCGGGCATCGAGGAATTGCGGGCGGCCGGCTTGCTCGACGCGCGGTCCGCGGTCTCGACTCTGGGCACCCAGGGCAACACGGTTCTGCCCCCCGAAGGTGCTCAGGAGCGGGCCGAGGAAGAAGCCGCTGCCATCGAATTGCGCGGCGAGCCTGAGGCCGTGGTCGCAAGTGAGGCGGAAGAAGGTGACGCGGCCGAAGATCGGGCGGCCGATGACGCTTACGAGGCGGAACTGTTGGCCCGTACCGAAGAAGAAGAGGCGAGCGGCGCCTTCGCACCTGCGGAAGAGCACGAAGAGGCGATCGACGTTGTCGGCGACGACAGCGACGATGATGCCGATGACGAAGATGACGACGACGACGACGAAGAAGAAGACGACGACGACGAGGACGAGGGTGACGACGAGTCCGATGAGGACGAAGACGGCATCGACGACGACGCCCTCGATGATGACGAAGACGACGACGAGTCCGATCCGGACGACCAGTCCGGCGACGAAGATGAGAAGAAATCCGGGCATGGCTGACCGCCGCCCGACCTGATTCTACCGCATAGCAAAAATATTGCGTTATCGGGAAAGCACGCTACGCTCTCAAGTACCGGCTGAGTTTTCAGCCTGAAAGAGAGGTGGCTGCGATGACCGTTGCGAGCATCCTCAAGCAAAAGCCCGACCGGCTCATTTCCGTGTCCGAGACTGCCAGCATTGCCGATGTCGCGGCGACTTTGACCCGCGAGAACATTGGCGCCGTCCCCGTCCTCGATACCAAGGGCGAGATGATCGGCATTTTTTCCGAACGTGACGTCGTTCGCCAGATCGCTCGTGAGGGCGTGGCCGTTTTGACCCGCGCCGTTGCCACCATGATGACGCGCAACGTCATATGCTGTGCCCCGGAGGATACGGTCGAGAGCACCATGGCGCTGATGACCGCGCGGCGCTTCCGCCATCTGCCGGTGCGCAGCGATGGCCGCATCATTGGCATGATCTCGATTGGCGATGTGGTGAAAAAGCGTGTCGAAGACGCCGAGCGGGAGGCTGCGTCCCTGCGCGAATACATCGTGCGCGGGTAACCCCGGGCCCTGGCCTTGCGTCTGGCCCAACGGCGTCAGTTCAACTCGGATCCGTCGGTCGACCGGAAGTAGATGCCGACCAGCACCATGTCGACCCGCTCCTTATCTGCCGACAGCGGCAGGATGAGTTTGGCTTGGCGCGAATAAACACCGTCGCTGTTGGTGAAGTCCGCTTCGTAATAGGCCGGCCGCTTGCCGCTGAGGACGGCGCTGTACTGGTCCATAAGCAAGCGTCGCTCTTCCTCGTTCGTCAGCTTCTCAACACCGAAGCCGGTGCGGCGCGTGCCGTAATAATGCTCGAGGTTGGTGCCGTCGAGACGGATCTGATAATCGGACACGCCGCTATGGAACTCGATCAGCATCAGGTTGCCGAGCCATTGCTTCATCTCAAGCGGATCGATATCGGCGCGCGCCGGCAGGTCGTGCCCGTGCATCTTGCTGTGCCAATAATCATACAGTGACCGCAGCCGCGGTTCCGGAATGTCGAACGGTGGCTCCATGCAACTCTCGACGCAATGCTCAAATATTATGCCCACCGGCGGATGGCGCCTTGCCCCCAAGCTTGGATGCGCACCACACATCCAACGCGCTCGCCGGATAACAAACCTAGTTAATTTAGCATGCTACGCGATCTATTTCATCCAGATCGCAACTTTCGCAGATGCGGCGTGTTTGGCTGGGGTCATTGGCAATTACTGGCGCGGTGCTGCCGATCGATTTTGACCCGACATGTTGCCTGCACTGGAGATTAAGATGAAATGGCGTTCACAACTTATCCTTGCCGTTGGATTGCTGTTGCTGACGGCGTGTGCCGAAAGCCGCATTTTCGATACGAATTGCAGCGGAAATGGTTGGATCAGCAACCCCGACTATTGCACCAATAACCTGCATCCATATGCCGGCCCGTGGAGCACCCGATAATCTCTTAAAAATTGCTTCATCAACTCCCGGCCGGATCGGCCGCCGCTTGGCGTACCACCGGCCGGGAGGAGTCATCTGCAGGGGCCACCCTGCTCGCCGGCAGCAGGACTCGAACATGGGTTCCCTGGCCTGGCTGGCTGGTGATCTCGATTCGCCCCTGGTGCAATTCGACCAGGCTGCGGCAGATGGCAAGGCCCAGGCCGGTTCCTTCCTGTTGGTGGAAGGCCGACCGGTTCACCTGGACGAATGGTTCGAAGATGCGTTCGACATCCCTGGCCGAAATGCCGATCCCGGTATCAGCGACCCCAAAGATCAACCCGCCACCGGGTTCACGCGCCGCGCTGACAGATACCTGTCCGCCGGCGGGGGTGAATTTGACGGCATTCGTCAGCAGGTTCAGCACGATCTGCAGCAGCCGGCGCTGGTCACCGCGCACCCGCGGCAGATCGGGGGGCAGGGACAGGTGCAGGCGAATGTCGCCCTTGGCCGCACGGGCCGACAGCATGGTGACGCATTGCTGCATGATCTCGGCCAGGTCGACGATGCCCTCGTCGATCGTGGCCTTCCCGGATTCCAGTTTGGAGTAATCGAGAATCTCCTCGATCAGCCGGAACAGGATGCGTGCGCTCGCATGGATGTCACCTGCATATTCATGCACCCGCGTCTCTTGTGCATCGGCGCGTGTCATCATGGCGATCAGTTCGGAAAAGCCCATGATCGCGTTGAGCGGCGTGCGCAATTCGTGGCTCATGCTGGCCAGGAACTCGGTCTTGGCGCGGTTCGAGCTTTCGGCATCGCGCCGCGCCAGCATCAGCTGGCGTTCGAAGTTCTTGCGCTCGGTGACGTCGACTACCGTGCCTTCGAAATGCGACGGCGTACCGTTGGGGTTGCGCACCAGACGTGCCGTCTCGGCAATCCAGATGCGTTCGCGCGTCTTGTGCCGGTAGATCTCGGATTCGAAGTTGCGCACGAAGCCGTCACGTTCGGCCAGTGCTACAAATTCGCTGCGCCGCTTGGGGTCGACGTACCATTCGACAGCGATGTTGTTGACTGCCGTGATCAGCTCGTCAGGGGTCTCGTAACCGTTGATGCGCGCCAGCGCCTGATTGGCACTGATCATCTTTCCATCAAGGCTTGAGATGAACGTGCCGTCGACGGCATTCTCGAACAGCCCGCGATAGCGCTCTTCTGCAGTGCGTAGGGCCTGCTGCGAGGCGACCAGTTCGGTTATGTCGATGACCGTGCCGATCAGAACCGCATTGTCGGTGCCCATGCCGTGCATCGACGCCGATTCCGAGATCCACACGCGCCCCCCGTCCCGGCGGTTGATCTCGCTCACCTCGTTGGTCAGGTGCCCGCTCGCCCTAATCTTCTTCAACAATCGACCCCGCCGGGTGGGGTCGCAATAGAGTGTCCCTGGATTGGCGGCCGTTTCGGCAAGGAGGGTGGCTGCGGACTCAAATCCCATCATCCTGGCAAAAGCTTCGTTGACCGACATCAACACGCCGCTGAGCGCGGTCATGTAGATGCCGATGTCCGCGCTCTCAAAGACGATGCGATGGAAGTCTTCCGGTTTCACGGGCGCTCTACTCGCAATGGGACGTTGCCGCTTGATCGTACCTCTGCCACTTAAAGTCGGACAAGGCGCCAGGGCTACACATCGATGAAGTCGGACCAAAACAACCGGGCTCACTCCTTTGGCACGCGGTTTGCTAATACACCGGCGAGAACGTCTCTTTTGGCTGCAAAAGCGGTAGAGAAATGGGTGCAACGACGCATATGGGGAGCATGAGCCCGGCAAGAAATGCCGCGCATCCGGCATGCGCTGCTGTGCCTGTTGCGTTGCAGCAAGTGGGTTCCGGGTCATGACGCCGATGGCAACATTGGTCAATGTCACAGGACAGGACGTATCGATCCGCTCCGATGTCCTCGCCGGAATCCGCGAAGCCAGCGCGTCGACCGGGGTCGATTTCGCCTATTTGATGGCCCAGGCCAACCGCGAGAGCAGCTTCGACCCGTCCGCCCAGGCGAAATCGTCATCCGCCGCCGGTCTCTATCAATTCGTCGAACAGACCTGGTTGGGGGTCGTGAAGAATCATGGCGCTGAATATGGGCAGGGTGATCTGGCCCAAAAGATCACGCGCCGGTCCGACGGGCATTTTGTGGTTGCCGATGCCGCCGCGCGCAAGGAGATCCTGGAACTCCGCCGCGACCCCAGCTTTGCCTCGGCGATGGCTGCCGAGCATGCTGCCGACAACCAAGCCAAGCTGGAGGAAAAGCTGGGCCGCGACGTCAACGGCACCGACCTCTACATGGCACATTTCCTTGGCATCAGCGGTGCCCTCAAATTTCTCCGCACCATGGAGGACAGCCCCGAGCGCACCGGCGCCAGCCTGTTCCCCAAGGCGGCTGCCGCCAATCGCAACGTGTTCTATACCGAAGACGGCCGCGCTCGCACGGTGTCCGAGATCTACAATCGCTTCGACACGTCAATGGACGCCGACATGGCGGCCTACGCAGCTCTCGATGAACATGGCAGCGAGGTGGCGGTGGCCGATGCCGGCAGCGGCGACACGGTCGTCGGCAGCATTCCGGGCACCTCGCTGGTGGCTGGACTCTCTTTGCCGGCAGCGCCCAATGCCGCGTTCTTTGGCGGCCTGCGCACGACCCGCAGCCCGGATTCGCGCCCAGATGGTACGGCCATGGCCGACGCGGGCTCCAGCAGCCTCAGCCGGGTCGGCAGCCTGCTTTCGCCGCTCATGCTGGTGACCCTCGCGGCCCTGCCGGTCTCAGGCGAGGACGACGGCTCCAGGAACGATCCCGCGGACCGGGAGGCCCCGGCCGCGAATGCCGCAGGCGGCAGCCTGTTCAACAGCCTCGATGATCCATTGCATCTCGACCTGCTGCGGACCGCATCGGCCATCTAAAAGCCAAGGCCCGCGCGCCGCAGGGCACACGGGCCAGGATGCCAGTCTTATTGGATTTCAGTGATTCTTGGATTCGACGGCACGGCGGCCGGCGTCGGTCAGCTTGCAGACCAGCCAGTCGGGCTTCAGCGGGTTGGTAAACCAGGGTTCCGCCCAGCCATGATCGATGCAGGCGCGGATCGTCCGTTCATTGACCTTCTGGCCCCATTCGTCGAACAGCGGCAGCTTGCCGCCCGGTTGCCTCAGGCCCTTGGTCAGCCACGACAGCTCGATATCGCTCGGCCGTTCCGCAGCGCTGGCGGTACTTGTTACCCGCGTCATTGATACCCCTTAAATATACGCAAAACCTGATCTCGCTTTACCATAACGCAAAGCGCCCCCTGCGCCAAGATGAGCAGCGCTGCCGTCACAGCCGGCTGGCCTCCAGCACCTGACGCAGTTTCGTCGCCAGTTCATGCCGTCGATACGGCTTGGCGATGAAGTGGGGCGCCTGTTTCCCTTGCAGCTGCACTTCCTTTTCCGAATAGCCGGAGGTGAACAGAATCGGCAGCGCCGGGTTGCGCGCACGAATGGCTTCTGCCAATTGCACGCCGTTCATGTCACCTGGCATGACGACATCGGTGAAGACCAAGTCGAAATCATCTTGCGCCGCCAGGGCCGCCAGCGCCTCCCGCGCGCCAGCAGTTGCAAGGACGCGGTAGCCCAGTTCCAGCAGCAGGTTCGCCACGAAGGACCGCACGTTCTCGTCGTCCTCGACCAGCAGGATGCGCTCGCTGCCGCGCGGCAGGCTGCCCGATGGTTCGGCCGGCGCGGCGATCTCGCCGGCGGTAAGGGCACGCGGCAGATAGAGGCGCACCACCGTGCCGCGTCCCGGCTCGGAATAGAGCTGCACATGGCCCTTCGATTGCTTGACGAAGCCATACACCATGCTGAGCCCCAGACCGCTGCCGCGGCCTACTTCCTTGGTGGTGAAGAACGGCTCGAAGGCGCGTTCCAGTGTCGCCCGGTCCATGCCGATGCCGGTATCCGTCACGGCCACCGTGACATAGTCGCCGGGGGCAAGGTCGCCATGCTGCCCGCCATCTTCCGCCGCGATGGAAAGATTACCGGCCTCCAGCGTGATGCGGCCGCCATCTGCCATGGCATCGCGCGCATTGATGCACAGATTGAGAATGGCATTCTCCAATTCATGTGGGTCGATCAGCGCCGGCCAAAGATCGTCGGCGACGGCCGACCGGAGCGCGACCTGCCCACCCAGACTCCGGCGCAGCAGGCCCTCCATGCCGTCAAGGAGCTGCGCGATATCGACGGCCTTGGGATTGAGCGGCTGCCGTCGCGCAAAAGCCAGCAGCTGCTTGGTCAGTTCGGCGCCGCGAGCGGCAGCCTTGCCGGACATGTCGGCCAGCGCTTTGAGCCCCGGTTTGTCGGCGAGCTGATCTGCCAGCGTCTCGGCGTTGCCGATGACGACGGTCAGTAGGTTGTTGAAGTCATGTGCGACACCCCCGGTCAGATGGCCGATTGCTTCCATCTTCTGCGACTGGCGCAGCTTGCGGTGCAGATCCTCGATCTCGTTGCGCTGTTGCTCCAGCGATTGCGCGGTTTCATTGAGGAGCGCCATCAGCTTGCCGAGATCGCCCTTGGGATAGGGGGCAGGAATGCGCGCAGCGAGGTCGCCCTGGCCCAGCTTGCCCATCATGCCGGCGATCTGCACGATCTGCCGCCGGATGCTGAATTCGGCGAAGGCCCAAACACCCGCGAACAGTAGCACCAGCACGCCCACCAGCATCGCTGTGTCCTCGAGCAGGCCTTGATTGGCATCGGCGAAGAGCTCGCTCTTGGGGCGTCCGACCAGAATGTGCAGGCCCGCCTCGCGGGTGACGGCGCTGTCGGCCACCGCCCACACCATCGCGCCTTCCTGGAAGACGGTGGCACCCGGCCCGCCGCCGGCGGGACTTGAGGCGAGCGTACCAAGATGCTGGAACAGCCCTGTGTCCTTGATCGACGTGCCGGCTTTGGTTGCGGCCTTGTCGTTCGGCTGCCAAGCCAGCACCATGCCGTCATTCTTGACCAGCAGGATCTGCGCACGTTCCAACTGGTCGCCGAAGCCCTCGACGAATTTCTGCAGATTGAACGAGGCTAGCAGCACAAAATCGACCGCGCCGCTTGGCGTGCGTGCCGGCTCGGCGATCTGCAGCACGGCGAGGCCGGTCAGCCGGCCGAACACCGCCTCCAGCGTGACGCCGTCGCCAAGGCTGAGCGCGCGCTGGAAATAGTTGCGATCGCTAAGATTGAGTTTCCGCCCGGAGCGCAACGAGTCACAGAACAACTCGCCATCGGGCTGGATGGTGAGGATGCCGGTGTATTGCGGGTTCTGCTCGCGCACGTTCGACAGGAAGGCCGAGCACAGATCCTTCTCATCCGTGGCGACGTCGCGCGCCCGCGCCAAGCCATACAGCAATTGCGACGTGCCCCGGACTTTGGCGTCAAGATCACGCAGGACCAGGTTGGCGACCTCCGACAGGCTTTCGCCCGCCGCGCCGATGCTGGTGGCGCGATCCTCAAGAAATCGCAGGCCGACCAGCACGGCCGGTATCAAGGTCGCCAGCGTGACCAGGATCAGAAGGCGCGATCGGATGCTCACGGTCTCGATCCCGCATGTCGCCCCATCGCCGCTCCCGCGTGACCGGACATCACACCTTCTCCCATCCTTGTGATTTCTTTCCTGAATATTCAGTTGTGTAGTTTGAGCGATTTTTCTTAACGTCGTAATAATTTTTACTGAATAGGTTCCACTTCGCCGATGAAGCCGATATGCAGGCTAAGAATAGATATCTCATCGGAATAGGCGACGTCTGGGGCTATGAACGCGATGGTGCGGGTACTGCTGATCGATGACGATGAGCTGGTGCGGGATTCCGTGGCCATTGGCTTGAAGCTCGCCGGCTATGATGTCGTCACCGCCCGGCACGGTCGTGAGGGACTGGCGCTGTTCACCGAGCAGCGGCCCGATATTGTCGTGACCGATATCATCATGCCCGAGCAGGAAGGGATCGAAACCATCCTCGCCATGCGCAAGATCGATCGGATGATGCCCATCATCGCGATCAGCGGTGGTTCCAGCATGGGTGCGGTCAACTTCCTCGATGCGGCACAATCCTTCGGCGCGACCCGCGCCCTGCGCAAGCCGTTCGGCCCCAAGGAATTGGTCCGCCTGATCGAGGAATGCCTGGAAAAACCGGTCGCCTGACGGCGGGGAGCTACTTTTTCGCGGCGATACCCAGTCGCGGAATCTCGATGGCTGGGCAGTGATCCATCACCACATCGAGGCCAGCCTGCCGCGCCTCGCCGGCCGCGGCCTCATTGATGACGCCGAGCTGCATCCAGACCGTTTTGGCACCGATCGTGATCGCCTCACGCGTCGGCTCCAGCGCCGCATCCGCATTGCGGAAGATATCGACCATGTCGATATGCCCGGTTTTGGCCTCGGGAATGTCGGCCAGGCGCGCATAGACCCGTTCGCCGTTGAGAATCTGCCCGTCCAGACCGGGATTGACCGGGATCACGCGGTAGCCCTGGCGTTGCAGGAAGCGCATCACGCCGTGGCTGGGCCTCTCCGGCTTGGGGCTGGCGCCCACCAGCGCAATTATTTGCGTCTGTTCCAGAATGCGGCGCAGGGTGGTGTCGTCGGTATGCTGCATGACGGGTCTCAGTTTTTTTGTTGGTGTCAGCCGTCGTAGCTGGCTGCCTGCTGGGCGAAGAACGAGGCTTGGCTCGGCAATTGCGGCAAACGCAATTCGTTCCCGACGCAGCGCACGCGCCCCGTGCGTTCGCCTTGCACGATGCGCCCTTCATGGGTCGAGGGCAGGGGATTGGGCGACAGCGGAATGGCATCTTCTGCCGAATAGACGCAGATGAACAGCGTGCGCGGCCGGGCCGAGCGGTTGGGCGCCGATCCATGCAGCAGCCGGGTGTGCATGAAGCAGACGCTCCCCGCCGGTCCCTGCGCCTGCTTGGCACCGGCGCGCATCTCGGCTTCTAGCTTCGGATCGACCGCCCCGGTAAAGCGGCCATCATGCCACAAGGTATGCAGCGGGCCTTTATGCGAACCGGGCAGGACCTCCAGCGGTCCGTTCTCCGCCGTCACCTCGTCTACGAAGATCAGGGCTGTCACCAGATCGTCATTGCTGTGCGGCGTGAAGGGGAAGTCCTGGTGCCATTTCACCAGAGTGGCTGCGCCGGGCAGTTTCGAGTTGATCTTGGCATGGTGGAATTTGACGTTGGGGCCGATGAGGTCGGCGACCAGCAGTGGGACGCGGCTCTGCGACATCACACGGTCATAATTGTCCGAGATCTCCGTCGGGGAGTTCACGCGGCGCAAGGCGGGCTTTTCCGCCGTGTGTCCGGGCTCCAGATCGAAGCGCGGCCGGCCGTCGGCGATGGTGCCCCAGGGCTTGTCATGCTGGCGGCTATCCGTGACCCAGCCGTCGAACTCGCGCTGCAGCGCGCCGAGTTCGATGGCCGACAGCGCGTTCTCGACCACCAGATAGCCGTCCCGCCAGAAGGTCTCGCATTCGGTGGTCGAGAGGTGACGGGGTGCAGATGATGTTGTGAGCGTCATGGTTTTATTCCCGGACTTTGGTCACAAGCCGCCTGATACCCCGTGAGATTATCCCGCGATATCAGCCGGGTCGAGGGATCTGACAGCGCGCTGGCAATAAAATTACTTAAAACTCTCCTAAATTCGTAGGCGATAGTGCTTGCGCTTCCGCCATTGAACGCCAATCTTCAAGGCAACGTTCAACGGAGCAGGAGCCTGGGCGATGTCCATCAGCCAGGTAGGCGCCGTAGCCGCTGGTGTTGAAGCGGCCCGGTTTGCCGGTGTTCAACAGAGTTCGCAATCGGCCGGCACCAACGCGGTGCAGCGCCAGAATAACCGCGTCGCCGAAGAAGCTGACCTCAAGAAGACCGAAGTGGTCGAGGAAAGCTCGGAGCGCACCGGCGTCAGCAGCACCAGCGATAGGCGCCTCGACATCACCGTCTAAAGTTTCGCGCCTTACCCAGCGCAAACAAAAACGCCGCCGGTTTTTGCCGGCGGCGTTTTCGTTCGTGACGACCTCGTGGTGTCAGCGCCAGCCCGCGCGGTCCATGATCATCACGGCTTCGGCGTTATTACGGCCCAAGGCTGCGACATTGACTTCGTCACGCTTGAAATCGCCCCAGTTGGCGACGACGTCGGAGACCTTGGAACCGGCAACGACCGGGTACTCGAAATTGGCACCGGAGAAGATTTCCTGCGCCTCGGGCTTGGCCATGAATTCCAGATAGGCAATGGCGTTGGCCTTGTTGGGTGCGTAAGCAGCGACCCCGGCGCCCGAGACATTTACATGCGTCCCGCGATCGGCTTGGTTCGGGAAAAATACGGCGAGGTTCTCAAGGCCCTTGCGCGCCTCCGTGTCTTTGTCCGACAGCATGCGGGCGAAGTAATAGGTGTTGCTGATGGCGATGTCGCCTTCGCCGGCAACCAGCGCCTTGATCTGGTCGATGTCGCCACCCTTGGGCGGGCGGGCGAAATTGGCAACCAGGCCCTTGGCCCAACCTTCCGCCTTTTCATCACCGTCATGCTCGATGATCGAGGCGAGCAGCGACTGGTTGTAGATGTTGTTCGATGAGCGCACGAGGAGGCGACCCTTCCAGGCGGGATCCGCCAATTGCTCGTAGGTCGACAGATCGGCGGGCTTCACCTTGCGAATGTCATAGACGACGACGCGGGCCCGGGTGGAGAAACCAAACCAATGGCCATCGGGCTCGTGGTAGTGCTTCGGGATCTTTTCGTCGAGCAGCGCCGATTTGGTCGGCTGGAACACACCGGCCTCCTGCGCACGCCACAGATTGCCGGCATCGACGGTGACGAAGACATCGGCGGGCGAGCTCTCACCCTCCAGCTTCACCCGCTCCATCAGTTCTTCAGCTGTGCCCTGGATGACGTTGATCCTGATCCCGGTCTCTTTGGTGAAGAGGCCATAGAGCGTCTCGTCGGCGGGGTAGTGGCGGGCGCTGTAGATGTTGACCTCGCCGGCATCGGCCAGAGCGCCGCGGGAGATAAAAGGGGCGGCGAGGGTGCCAAGGGCGAGGGCGGAGAAACGGCGGCGCGACAGGGCGGGGGCGGTGGGCTTGCGCATTGGTGCCTTCAGTCGAATGCAAGGGTGCGAGTAAGAATAACTCGCAAGACCTATTTATAAGGGGCGATTCCGGCACGTTTCAAGGGGCGGCGTGCCCTTTGGGCACCGCTGGGCTGTCGCAATCGCGACGCTACTGTGCCACTGCCGTCAGGAACTCGTCCCGCGTCACGATGCCGTCCTTGTTGCTGTCGGCGAGGTTGACCAAGTCGACGCAATAGGCCTGATCCTCGGTGAAGTCGACCTTGCCGTCGCCATTGTAATCCGAGCGCTTGAACCGGGCGGTGAAGAAGTCGATTGCATCCTGCCGGCTCGAGGGGATTCCAAAAGTGTATTCGTCGAGCGACAGGCCACCATCCTTATTGTCATCTATCCGCTTGAATTCCTTGGCGGAAATCCGTTGCAGATCCTGCAGGGTGAAGCCGCCCGTCTTGCGCTGGTCCAACCGGTTGAAATAGGCGACCCGGAAATCCGGCGTTTGGGCCAGGGCTTCCACGGGCAGCAGGATGGCGATCAGGACCAGAAGGAAACGCATGAAAAATCCTTGAGAAATCAGCGCGCCAATTCATAGAGCGAAATGGCGGCGGCGTTCGACACATTGAGGTGATCGATCGGCCCGGCGGTCGGCAACCGCACCAGTAGATCACAGTTCTCGCGGGTCAGGCGGCGCAGCCCGGCACCTTCGGCACCCAGGCACAAAGCCACTTTACCCCCTGATTTTATGGAAGAAAGTGTCTGCTTGGCGTCGGAAGCCAGGCCAATGCACCAGAAGCCCGCCTCCTTCAATTCCTCCATGGCACGGGCGAGGTTTGTAACGCGGACCAGGGGCACATGTTCCAGGGCGCCTGAGGCGGATTTGGCAAGGATCCCGCTCTCCGGCGCCGCATGGCGCTCGGTGAGGACGATGGCCATCGCCCCGAAGGCTGCGGCCGATCGTAGAATGGCACCGACATTGTGCGGATCCGTCACCTGGTCGAGGATGACGATGACGGCATTTTCCCGCCCACGCGCCTGGTCGCAAATCTCGTAGATGTCGACTTCGGGAAGGGGCGAGACGCGGGCAGCAATACCCTGGTGGACCACGTCGCGCCCCACCAGTTTGTCGATGAAATCACGGTCGACGGCTTCCGCCTCGATGCCGCGACCCAGTGACGCAGGCGTCTCCCCCGAGACGACAACCCGGTGAATCTGGCGGCGGGGGTTCCTAAGTGCTTCTTCCACAGCATGATGGCCGAACAGCCAATAGCCGCCCGGGCCGCCGGCCTGGGGTGGGGAAGGTGATTTTGTTTCAGAACGTTGGGGGCCGGCATCGCGATTGCGAGTCGGATTTCCTGCCGGAGCGCGCGATGGACGTTCGTCAGGCCTTTCCCGGTTGCGGTGTGGGGGCTTTGACGGCTTGCGCGGGGACATGGCGGACTCTATGATTGTGCTGACAGACGGAGCTTTACCCTAACTCCCTTCGGGCCGGAATCGAAATCGGCGCGGACGGGAGTTTTTGCTGTGATTTCAAGTTGACACCAGCGGTTAAATGCTCATAAGTCCGCGTCTCCGCTACGGCGGAGTCGAGCGCGATGGAAGGGTGCCCGAGTGGCTAAAGGGGACGGGCTGTAAACCCGTTGGCTTCGGCCTACGTAGGTTCGAATCCTACCCCTTCCACCAAGCTCCCCTTCGAGCATTTGGCCCATGTGGTCGGTGCGTTAGAAGGTGGCTAGGCGAGCGGAGACGAGGTGATCGGGCGGGTGTAGCTCAATGGTAGAGCTCCAGCCTTCCAAGCTGGCTACGCGGGTTCGATTCCCGTCACCCGCTCCAACAGTTTCGCCGCGGTTCGGTTGCTTCTGACCGGCCCGGGGCAGAGTTAAAGAGTTAAGAAGAAACGAATTTCAATCTGGTTCTCGTAGGATTGTACGGACATGGCGAAGGCTAAATTCGAGCGTAACAAGCCGCACTGCAACGTTGGCACGATCGGCCACGTTGACCACGGCAAGAC